>NZ_CP094466.1 GCF_023347255.1 Faecalibacterium sp. I4-3-84 | reverse complement strand
GCCGGGGAATGCGATGAAGGCATCGCCCAGCTCGATCATCTTCGTCTTGCGCTCGGTCATGTCCTTGGTGACGATCAGCTCGGTCAGGCCATCGTGCTGCAGCTCCTGCTGCACAAAGAACTGCGGTTCCACACCGGTCACCGTGCCGCCTGCGTCCAGCGCGCTCTGGGCAAGCTGACCCATCAGGCCGCTGCGGGAGCCGCCGTACACAAGGCGGTGCCCGTTTGCACCGATCCAGCTGCCCAGTTCCCGGACAGCTGCCGCCAGCGCAGGATCATTGCCCGCATTTGCTCCAAGATAGACCGTGATGTTCATGGTATTTCCCCCTTTGTTTTTTCCATTTTACCACGCAACGGGCCGATTGAAAAGGGCCATTCCCTTGCAAATGCAGCGGCACTGTGGTATTCTTGAACACAGAAAAAGGGAGCCTGCAAAAGCAGGCTGAGAGTGGGCTGTTTGCCCAGACCTGTGACCTGATTTGGACAATGCCAACGTAGGGAGATACTGCTGCTTCAAAGTGCGGAGGTGCCTCCTTGCGGGCATTTCCGCACTTTTTTTGCAAAGGAAGTTGTAACCATGAAAACTGCATTGACGATTGCCGGCAGCGATTCCAGCGGCGGTGCTGGCATCCAGGCCGATATCAAAACCATGACTGCAAACGGCGTGTACGCCATGAGCGCCATTACCGCACTGACTGCCCAGAACACCACAGGTGTGACCGGCATTTTTGAAGCCGCGCCCGAATTTCTGGCACAGGAGATCGACGCCATTTTTACCGACATCTACCCGGATGCCGTCAAGATCGGCATGGTATCCTCGGCAGAGCTGATCGGTGTGATCGCCGAAAAGCTGCACACCTACGGCGCAAAGCATATCGTGGTGGACCCGGTGATGGTTGCCACCTCCGGCTCCAAGCTGCTGCGGGACGATGCCGTGCAGGCACTGACCGAAAAGCTGTTGCCCATGGCAGAGGTGGTCACCCCCAACATTCCGGAGGCTGAGATCCTTTCCGGCATGAAGATCACCGATGCGGCCGGAATGGAGGCCGCTGCAAAGCTGATCAGCGAGAAATACCACTGTGCCGTGCTGTGCAAGGGTGGCCACCAGATCAACGATGCCGACGACCTTCTGTGGCGGGACGGCTGCGGCAAATGGTTCCGCGGCAAGCGCATTGCAAACCCCAATACCCACGGCACCGGCTGCACCCTATCCAGCGCCATTGCGTCCAATCTGGCAAAGGGCTATGATCTGGATGCATCGGTGGAGCGCGCAAAGGCCTACATTTCCGGCTGTCTTTCTGCCATGCTGGATCTGGGCCACGGCTCCGGCCCCATGAACCACATGTTTGCACTGAAGGGAGAGTTTGTGGGTGAGTGAGCAGACCTTTGTGCAGCAGCTGGTGCAGGAAAGTCTGCCTGTGTGGGAGAAATGCCTGCACTCAGAATTTCTGACTCACCTTGCGGATGGCACACTGGATGAAGCCTGCTTCAAGGGCTACATCGTGGAGGACAGTCTTTACCTGCGGGAATATGCCAAGGTGTTTGCCTGGGGCATGACCAAGGCAAAGGATATGCAGACCATCCGCACCTACTATTCCCTGCTTTCCTTCGTGAATGAGAGCGAGGATGCAGCCCGCCTGCACTATCTCAAGCACTTTGGACTGACCGATGAAGGCATCCAGAGCCTGCCGCTGCGGCCGGAGAACCGTGCCTATGTGGACTCTATGATCGAAGCCGCCAAAAACGGCGAGGGCGCAGCCGAGTGCATGATGGCCTGCCTACCCTGTATGCTGAGCTATGGCTGGATCTTCCAGAAACTGCTGGAAGAAAAGCCTTCCGTGCAGGATACCCTTTATGGTGCACTGGTGGTGGACTATGCTGACAAGGGCTATGAGGCGGCCTGCCGCGACTGGGCCGCGTTTGCAGAAAAAGTCTGCGAAGGCCTGAGCGACGAGCGCCTTGCCCGCTGCCGCGAGATCTTCCATGCCTGCTCGGAGCACGAGCTGAACTTCTGGGCCATGGCAGCTTCCCCGCGCAGTGACCTGTAATTTTTCCTAAAATATAAAATGCACCCGGCCTGTGGGCAGAACCGCAGCAACCGGGTGCATTTGTTTTGTTCAGGGTTTCGTGGCCGCAGCCGCAGACATGAGCCTTCGTGCCGGAAACAAGGGAGCCCTATGCTGCACTAAATGGTGTATTCCCGCACAGCGTCCTTCATGCTTTTTACATATGCGCCAATGTGCTCCGGTGCATCCTTGCCGTACTGTTCCAGCAGCTTGATGATGGCCGAGCCCACAATGGCACCATCGGCGATGCCCGCCATTTTTGCTGCCTGCTCCGGCGTGGAGATGCCAAAGCCGATGGCGCAGGGGGTCTTGGTATTCTGGCACACCACCTCTACGATGGACGCAAGGTCGGTCCGGATCTCGCTGCGGGTGCCAGTGACACCCAGACTGGAAACAATGTACAAAAAGCCCTCAGCTTCTTTGGCGATCATGGCAATGCGGTTCTCAGAGGTAGGGGCGATCATGGAGATGAGGTCCACACCGTATTTGCGGCAGATGGGCAGAAATTCATCCTTTTCTTCATAGGGCAGGTCGGGCAGGATCATGCCGTCGATGCCGATCTCTGCGCAGGTGGAGATGAACCGCTCAGCCCCATAGGAGAACACCACATTTGCGTAAGTCATGAACACCAGAGGGATGGAAACATCCTTGCGCACTTCCCGCACAAAATCAAATACCTTATCTGTGGTAGTGCCCGCTTTCAGTGCGCGGATGTTGGCCCCCTGAATGACGGGGCCTTCGGCGGTGGGGTCTGAGAACGGGATACCCAGCTCGATGAGATCGGCACCGTTTGCCGCCATGGCGCGGACGGCTGCGGCGGTGGTGGCAAGATCCGGGTCGCCGCAGGTGATGAACGGAATGAACGCCTTGCCGTTGGCAAAGGCCTTTGCAATGTTACTCATGAAGATCCTCCCCTCTGTAGCGGGCAATGGCGGCACAGTCCTTATCGCCGCGGCCGGAGATGGTGATGACGATGATCTGGTCCTTGTCCATGGTGGGTGCCAGCCTGATAGCATGGGCCACGGCGTGGGCCGATTCAATGGCCGGGATGATGCCCTCGGTGCGTGCCAGATACTCAAATGCGTTCACGGCTTCGTCGTCCGTAATTGCTACATATTCAGCGCGGCCGATATCATGCAGCCATGCGTGTTCCGGGCCGATGCCGGGATAATCGAGACCTGCAGAAATGGAGTAGACCGGTGCGATCTGACCGTACTCATCCTGGCAGAAATAGGACTTCATGCCGTGGAAAATGCCCAGACGGCCGGTGTTGATGGTGGCAGCTGTTTCAAAGGTATCGATGCCGCGGCCTGCAGCCTCGCAGCCAATAAGGCGCACATCCTTATCCTCAATGAAATTGTAGAAACTGCCGATGGCATTGGAACCGCCGCCCACGCAGGCAATGACGGCATCCGGCAGACGGCCTTCCTTTTCCAGCATCTGCTCCTTGATCTCCTTGGATATGACAGACTGGAAGTCACGCACGATGGTGGGGAACGGGTGCGGCCCCATTACCGAACCAAGGCAGTAATGGGTATCGCTGATGCGGCTGGTCCACTCGCGCATGGCTTCGGATACTGCATCCTTCAAGGTGCCGGTACCATTGGTGACGGGAATGACCTCCGCACCCAGCAGACGCATCCGGTAGACGTTCAGGGCCTGACGCTTGGTGTCCTCCTCGCCCATGAACACCACGCATTCCATGCCCATCAGGGCAGCGGCGGTGGCGGTGGCTACGCCGTGCTGACCGGCGCCGGTCTCGGCAATGAGGCGGGTCTTGCCCATCTTTTGGGCAAGCAGTGCCTGACCGAGAACATTGTTGATCTTATGTGCACCGGTATGGTTCAGGTCTTCGCGCTTGAGATAAATTTTTGCACCGCCAAGGTCCTTGGTCATTTTCTCAGCGTAGTACAGGCGGCTGGGACGGCCTGCGTATTCGTTGAACAGCTCGGTCAGTTCACGGTTGAACTCCGGGTCGTTTTTGTAGTGGTTGTAGGCTTCTTCCAGCTCAATGACGGCATTCATCAGCGTTTCGGGGATATACTGTCCGCCGTGGATGCCAAAGCGTCCGTTGGGATTTGTCATGGTCGTTCATTCCTTTCCTGATGGGTCATTTTTGCGTACAGCAGCCACAAATGCCGCCATTTTTGCGGGGTCTTTCTTCCTTGCTGTTTCAATGCCGGAACTCACATCCACTGCGTAAGGATGCAGACGCTCCACAGCATCAGCGGCATTGTCCGGGCCAAGCCCTCCGGCAAGAAAATAGGGACGGTCAAATTCCTTCAAAATGGTCCAGTCAAATGTTATTCCGGTCCCGCCTGTGCCGGAGTCCAACAGAATGAGGTCTGCCGGACTTTTTTGCGCCTTTGCAAGGCTTACGGCATCCGTCACGCGGAAGGCCTGAATGAGCGGTTTATTTGTCAGCTCCCGCAGACGGCTGATATAGCATTCATCCTCCTGCCCGTGGAGCTGGGCAATGTTGATGATGCCTGCATTCAGCAGATCAGCCACCGCTTCCTGTGCTTCGTTCACAAACACGCCTACAGCCTGAATTCCGGGGGAAAGCTGTGCTTTTAATGCTGCAGCTATTTCCCGGGAAACAGCTCGTTTGCTCTTTGCCGCAAACACAAAGCCGATGTACTCCGGCTGCAGCGCGTTTGCCGCCGCAATGTCCTCCGGGCGGGTCAGACCGCACAATTTGATTTTTGTCATAACAGCCCTTTCAGCTCTTGCAGCTTCGCAGTTTTATCCGGCGCGCGCATGAGCGTTTCGCCAATGAGCACCGCGTCCGCCCCAATGGCTGCAAGCTGTGCTACATCCTCGGCGGTCTTTACGCCGCTTTCCGAGACAAAAAGCACATTCTTTGGGATGCGGGAGCGCAGGCGGCGGCTGTTTGCAGTATCCACTGTGAAGTCTTTCAGGTTGCGGTTGTTCACGCCGAGGATGTGTGCCCCGGCCTTGAGCGCTCGGTCCACCTCGGCATCGTCGTGGGCTTCCACCAGTGCGGAAAGGCCCAAGCCGTCACAGATGGCAAGGTACTCTTTGAGCTGTACATCATCGAGGATGGCACAAATCAGCAGCACCGCCGAAGCACCCAGAAGCTTTGCTTCGTAGATCATATATTCATCCACGGTAAAGTCCTTGCGCAGGCAGGGCGTGGAGACGGCGGAAGTGATCTCTTTTAAATAGGCATCCCTGCCAAGGAACCACTTGGGTTCGGTGAGCACCGAGATGGCATCCGCACCGGCAGCTTCGTACTCTTTGGCAATTTGCAGATACGGGAAGTCCGGTGCGATGAGGCCCTTGGAGGGCGATGCCTTTTTGCACTCGCAGATGAAGGCAAGGCCCGGCTTTGCAAGGGCTTTTTCAAAGCGGAGATCGCCTTTTGGCAAGGCCAGTGCCTGCCGCTTTGCTTCGGCCAGCGGCACGGTCTGCTTTGCCGCTTCCACCCGCTGCCGGGCGTGTTCGGCCAGCTGGTCTAAAATGTTCATGCATTTTCCTCCGGGCGGTTGCTCACCTCAATGAACTTTTCCAGCACAGCCGCCGCCTTGCCGCTGTCGATGAGCCGGGCGGCCAGCTGGATGCCGTCGGCCATCGTGTCCGCTTTGCCGCCGATGTAGAGAGATGCGCCCGCGTTCAGCAGCACGGCATCACGCTTGGGGCCTTTCTCGCCTGCCAGAATAGCACGTGTGATGGCAGCATTTTCTGCCGGTGCGCCGCCTACAAGGTCGGCTTTGGTGCAGCGGGCAAGGCCGAACTGTTCCGGCTCGATGGTGTAGCACTTATACCAGCCGTCCTTGATCTCGCACACCTTGGTGGGTGCACTCAGGCTGATCTCGTCCAGCTTATCCTTGCCGTAGACCACCATGCCGCGCTTGACACCCAGACTGATAAGCACCTGCGCCAGCGGCTCTACAAGGTATTCGTCGTAAACACCCAGCAGCTGCATAGCGGGCGAACCGGGATTGGTGAGCGGCCCAAGGATGTTGAACACGGTGCGGAAGCCCAGTTCCCTGCGGATGGGGCCAACGTACTTCATGGAGGTGTGATACTTCTGCGCAAAGAAGAAGCAGATGCCCACTTCGTTCAGCAGTTCTACACAGCGGGCGGGGCTTTGCTGGATGTTCACGCCCAGCGCTTCCAGACAGTCGGCAGTGCCGCACTGGGAGGACGCGGCCCGGTTGCCGTGCTTGGCCACCTTCATGCCGCCTGCCGCTGCCACCAGCGCCGAGGTGGTGGAGATGTTGAAGCTGTGGGCGTTGTCGCCGCCGGTGCCAACGATCTCAAAGATATCCATGCCGGTGTCCACCTTGGTGGCGTGGTCGCGCATGGCGGCGGCGCAGCCCGCAATTTCGTCCGTGGTCTCAGCCTTGGCGCTCTTGGTGGAAAGCGCCGCCAGAAAAGCTGCGTTCTGGGTAGGAGTGGTCTCGCCGCTCATGATCTCGTTCATCACGGCATAGGCTTCGTCGTAGCTCAGGTCCTGCTTGTTGACGATCTTCACAATGGCTTCCTTGATCATTTTCTTAACCCTCCATAAAATTTTTTAAGATCCGACGCCCCTGCGGGGTCAGGATGGATTCCGGGTGGAACTGCACACCGCAAATGGGATATTTTGTGTGCTGCACTGCCATCACTTCGCCATCGGCGATGCGGGCCGTTACTTTGAGTTCCGGCGGCATGGTGGCGGGGTCTGCTGCCAGCGAGTGATACTTCGTCCAGTGTGGGCCGTATCTTCATGGCTTTTTCCCTCCCGGTAAAACAAAAACTCCCCCGGCTCTTCTGCCGAGGGAGTGGAAAAGAAAAACGCCCCTAACAGAAGAACTCTCTTCTGTCAAGGACGAATAAAATTTGGCCTTTTATCCGCGGTGCCACCCTGACTTCATGGGCATGACCCCATGCACTTGGCGGGATGCCAACACATCCCCGGCAACTGACGTATGCCCTACGTTGCAGAATACTGTGCGGCGAAAGTTCTCCGCAGTTCCCTGCACCCTCAGCGGTCCATTTCGGGAAAATATAACGCAAAGTCGCACTTTCCTTGACGAACTGTTTCCGGTCTGCTTCTCAGCTGCGCAGGCTCTCTGTACAGGCATGGTTCGCCGTTATCTCCGCTTCAACGGTTTAGTGTATTGAATTTGGCTATATTAAACCACGGATTTTTCGTTTGTCAATACCTGTTTGCAAATTTTTCAAAATCAGCCTATGTCCACAGTGGGTTCAGCGCTTCCGGCGGCTGTTCGTGCTGGAAAACTTTACCGCTTTTGCCGGCCTGCGGCGGCTGTGCAACGCACTGTAGTAGCCAAAGGCAGTGCCGCATAAGCCGCCCACAATGTGCATGAAGTTTGCCACATTATCATGCACAAAAATGATATCGTACACCTGCTGACCAAAGTACAGCGCTGCAACCAGCAGCATGGTGACCGGGATGCCGCCGGAGAAGCCCGCCAGCGACGAAAGCATGATAAGCATGAACACGATGCCGGACGCGCCCAGCAGCCCCGAACGTGGGAACAGCACGCATTGCAGCACGCCGGTGACCAGAGCGGTGAACACCATGCCGCACAAAAGCGGCTTGCTGCCGTACTTTTCTTCCATTGGCGGGCCAACAACGAGCAGCAACAGCATGTTATTCAGAAAGTGATCCCAGCTGGCATGGCCCAGCACATGGCCGAACAGCCGGATGTAGAACAGCGGGTCCTTCAGCGAGGAGCGGTAGACACAGAACAGATGCATCGTCGTCCACCCGTCCGTCCACTGGTCGAGAAACAGCACCAGAAGTGACAGCAGGAAAAATGTGAGGATCACCGGGGAGTTGTACTGCAGTTCCAGTTTGAGTTTTACTTTTTTCATCCTCTTGTCTCCACCCAGTATTCGCCCATGCTCTGGCCGGGCTGGTTCGTCACTTCATCCTTGAGGTAATCGCCAAGGCCGCAGCTTTCCGGCTGCCATGCAAGGGCTGCTTCCACCGTGGGGTACTCCACCTCGGCATACCAGAACTCGGTGGGCTGGCCTTCGTCCACATGGTTCACTTCCAGCACAGAACCGTCCGGCAGGGTGTAGCTGCGGCGCAGCTTCGGGATGAGAGGTTTAGCGATAATCTTGTATTCCAGATCATCAAACAGTTCTTTGTCGATACTGCGCTCGATCTCCTCACGGGCAAGGCCGCCCCCGGATTTGAAGCAGAGGATGTAGTCCGTTCTGCCGCCGGTGAGGGCTTCTTCCCGGATGCGCACAGTGGGCCGCACGCTGATATAGCCCTGCCGCATGGCAAATTCCTCCCTGAGGGGCAGCCCCTCCGGCCAGCCCTTCACCATCCATTTGCGTTCAATTTCCATAATGCATCCCTCTTTCATGCGGTTTTTTGGCATTTCTTATTTATAATAACATGATTTTGTGCTATTATAAAGGGTAGATTTTTACTCCTTCTGTCTGCGAACGCGGGACGAAGGGAGTTCGTCCATGATAAGGAGAACCATATGAAAGAACGCGCTTACCCTGTGTATACCGTCAACAAACACGCCGAGGGCCTGCTGGTGGGCGGGCATCCCTGGGTGTATGAGAACGACATCCTCCATTCCCCGGAAAATGAGCCGGAAAACGGCACGCTGGCCGATGTGGTCAGCACCAAGGGTTCCTACCTTGGCACCGGCTTCGTTTCGCTCAAGAGCAAGATCCGCGTGCGGCTGATCTCCCGCAATGCCAACGACACCTTTGATGCTGCGTTCTGGCGCCGCCGGGTGGAATATGCATGGAACTACCGAAAAACCGTGCTGGAGCCCGCCGACCTTTCCGCCTGCCGCGTCATTTTTGGCGAAGCCGACCAGTTCCCCGGGCTGACCGTGGACCGGTTCAGCAACATCCTCGTCACACAGACCCTGAGCGTGGGCATGGAAAAGCTCAAGCCCGTCCTCTTCCCCATTCTGGCAGAAGTCCTGCGCGCCGACGGCCAGACCATCGACGGCATCTACGAGCGCAACGATGAGGCTCTGCGCGCAAAGGAAGGTCTTGAGCAGAACAAAGGCTGGTTTGAGCTGCCCGGTGAGACTCACCCGGCAAGCACCCAGACCGAGATCTGCGAGAACGGAATTTACTATCATGTGGACTTTGAGAATGGCCAGAAGACCGGCTTCTTCCTTGATCAGAAGTACAACCGCCGGGCGGTGGCACGTCTTGCCGCAGGCCACACCGTGCTGGACTGCTTTACCCATACCGGCAGCTTTGCACTGAACGCCGCTGCGGGCGGCGCTGCCCGTGTGACCGCCGCCGACATCAGCGCCGAGGCCATTGCCATGGCGCAGCGCAATGCCCAGCGCAACGGTCTGACCAATATGGACTTTTTGTGCGAGGACACCTTTGAGCTGCTGCCCCGCTTGGAAAAAGAGGGGCACCCCTACGATTTTATCATTCTGGACCCGCCGGCCTTTACCAAGGCGCGCCGCACTGTGGAGAACGCCATGC
Source organism: Faecalibacterium sp. I4-3-84 (assembly GCF_023347255.1). Classification (GTDB taxonomy): domain Bacteria; phylum Bacillota; class Clostridia; order Oscillospirales; family Ruminococcaceae; genus Faecalibacterium; species Faecalibacterium taiwanense. Next base: position 3,109,888 of record NZ_CP094466.1, on the reverse strand, counting down.
GCGGTTACAAGGAGATCAACTACCGTGCCATGAAGCTGCTGCCCCGCGGCGGCTATCTGGCAACTGCCAGCTGCTCCCATTTTGCCACCGAGGAGCTGTTCATCAAGATGCTGCACGCCGCTGCAAAGGATGCACACCGCCAGCTGCGGCAGATCGAGGTGAAGCAGCAGGCACCGGATCATCCGATCCTGTGGGGTGTGCCGGAGACCAACTACCTCAAGTTCTTTTTGTTCCAGGTGATCTGACCATTTAGAATGCCCTCCGCTTCGCTCTGGGCATATTTAAAGGAAATATTATTTTTATATTGGCGTTTGTCGCGGCCTGCGGAGCTTGTCGGGGTTTAGACCCCTCCATCTGCTAACGCAGACCGCTCTGCCACTTGAAAGCCCCACTGGGGCTTTCATTGTTGCACAACCGCGGGCCGCTCCAAACGCATTTTCACAAAAGGGGTCGTAGCGGGTAGTAGCATCTGCGGCTGTCACGCAACGGATAAGCCTAGGTTTTGCAAATGCAATTGTCCGTAACGACTCCTCCCGTGAAAAAACAGTTCCGGCGGGCCCGCAGGCCTGCCGGAACTGCAAATTTAAAAATATTATTTCCGCTGATATTGCCAGAGCGCAAGCGGAGGCAATTCCAAATCGTTCTGTTCCGGTTTAAAGGTTCAAAAGTCATACCAAGTGCGGATGCTCCAAAAATGCAGGAAGCTGTTTGTACAGAATCGTCAGATTTGTCAATTGCCTTTTTGGCCCGCCGGGGCTATAATCAAACCATAGACAGCAACGGCGCTGTGGGTCACCTCCTGACTCGCAGCGCCGTTTTTGTTAAGATGCTTTCGTACTTCTGGGTGCGGCATTGCGGCAGACCAGAATGCAGACGAAAGGGTAAGAAAAATAAGATCAAGTAAGGAGTAGGATTTATGGCAGCGAATGTTATGGAAATCTACGGCAGCAAGGTCTTTAACGAACATGTGATGAAGGAGCGCCTGCCGAGCGCAACTTATAAGAGCCTGAAGAACACCCTGCACAAGGGTGCTCCGCTGGACATTGAGGTGGCAAACGTTGTGGCCAGCGTGATGAAGCGCTGGGCCATGGAGCTGGGTGCCACCCACTACACCCACTGGTTCCAGCCACTGACCGGCATCACCAGTGAGAAGCACGATGGCTTTGTTTCCCCTGTGGGCGACGGCACCGCCATCATGGAGTTCTCCGGCAAGGAGCTGGTGCGTGGCGAGCCCGATGCATCTTCCTTCCCCTCCGGCGGTCTGCGCGCCACCTGCGAGGCCCGCGGCTACACTGCATGGGACCCCACCAGCTACGCATTCGTGAAGGATGACGTGCTGTGCATCCCCACCGCATTCGTCAGCTACACCGGCGAGGCTCTGGATAAGAAGACCCCGCTGCTGCGTTCCATGAACGCACTGTCCAATCAGGCGGTCCGTATCCTGAAGCTGTTCGGCAAGGATGTGGACTACGTTTCCACCACCGTGGGCCCGGAGCAGGAGTACTTCCTAATCAAGAAAGAGGACTACGAGGCCCGTCAGGACCTGATCCTCACCGGCCGCACCCTGTTCGGTGCTCCCTCTGCCAAGGGCCAGGAGCTGGAGGAGCACTACTTCGGCGTGATCCGCCCCGAGGTGTCCGCGTTCATGAAGGAACTGGACGAGGAGCTGTGGAAGCTGGGCGTGCCCGCCAAGACCAAGCACAACGAGGTAGCCCCCTGCCAGCATGAGCTGGCCCCCATCTACGATACCACCAACGTGGCCATCGACCACAACCTGCTGACCATGGAGATGATGAAGAAGATCGCCCCCAAGTACGGTCTGGTCTGCCTGCAGCATGAAAAGCCCTTTGAAGGCGTGAACGGCAGCGGCAAGCACAACAACTGGTCCCTGTCCACCACCGAGGAGAACCTGCTGGATCCCGGTGACACCCCCATGGAGAACCTGCAGTTCCTGGTGTTCCTGGCCGCCGTCATCAAGGCTGTGGACGAGTACGCCGACCTGCTGCGGACCTCTGTGGCCACTCCCGGCAACGATCACCGTCTGGGTGCCAACGAGGCACCTCCGGCTATCATTTCCATCTTCGTGGGCGAAGAGCTGGAAGCTGTCATTGATGCTATCGCATCCGATTCCCCCTACGCAGGCCCCGTCAAGATGAAGATGGACTTGGGCGTGGACGTGCTGCCCAAGTTCAGCAAGGACACCACCGACCGCAACCGCACCTCCCCCTTCGCCTTTACCGGCAACAAGTTCGAGTTCCGGATGCCCGGTTCTTCTCAGAACCTCAGCGACTGCGATACCATCCTGAACACCGCCGTGGCCAAGGAGCTGAAGGGCTACGCCGACGAGCTGGAGGGTGCTGAGGACTTTACCAGTGCCGCCATCGCGCTGGTCAAGCGCACCATCCGGGACCACCGCCGGGTCATCTTTAACGGCAACGGCTACTCTGCCGAGTGGGAAGAGGAAGCCGCAAAGCGCGGTCTGCCCAACAAGAAGAACACCCCCGCTGCTCTGCCTGCCCTGATCGAGCCCAAGAACATTGCCCTGATGGAGGAGTTCGGCGTACTGACCAAGGTAGAGATGGAGAGCCGCTACGAGGTAGAGCTGGAGCACTACTCCAAGATCATCAACATCGAGGCTCTGACCATGCTGGAAATGGCCCGCAAGCAGCTGCTGCCTGCCGTCAACTCCTACATGAGCGAGCTTGCCAATACCGCAGCATCCAAGCTGGCCGTCAGCGAGAGCATCAGTGTGCGCAGTGAGACCAAGACCCTGGGCCGTCTGTCCGCCGACGCCGACGCCATGAGCGACGCCATCGACACCCTGCAGGATGCCGTGGATGCCGCCAAGGCTCTGCCCTCCGAGAGCGAGAAGGCCGTTGCCTTCCACGACAACGTGCTGCCTGCAATGGATGCTCTGCGTGCCGCTGCGGACGACGCCGAGACCATCTGCGGTGAGGATTATTGGCCTCTGCCCAGCTACAGCAAGATGCTCTACTACGTCTGATCTTTCATCAGCGTAACAGCAGAATAGCATCCGTAGGCTGCGGAATTTAAAATTGCCATTCTCCTTTTCCTATTTCTTACACCAGCCTAAAGACCTGCTCCCATTCTGAGGGCAGGCCTTTAGGCGTTTTATTTGAAAGGGAAACCATTATGAGCTATTCGACCCAACAGGACGTCCTTGATTTTGTGGAGGACAACAACGTCAAATTTGTGCGCTTTGCCTTCTGCGATATCTTTGGTACTCAGAAGAACATTGCCGTGCTGGCAAACGATCTGCCCAAAGCTCTGGAAGACGGTGTCTGCTTCGACGGCAGCTCCATTGCCGGCTTCATGAAGGTGGAGGAAAGCGACCTTGTGCTGCGGCCGGATCTTTCCACCGTGACCATTCTCCCCTGGCGGCCCACCGAGGGCCGGGTGATGCAGTTTTTCTGTGATGTGGAAAAGCCGGACGGCCAGCCCTTTGGCGGCAACTGCCGCGGCTTTCTGCGCAGCGTGAACCGAAAATTCAAAAAGCTGGGCATCACCTGCAATGTGGGCGCAGAGTGTGAGTTCTACCTGTTCGAGAATGATGACCGGGGCCGCCCCACCCGTATCCCCATCGACTTTGGCGGCTACTTTGACGTGGCCCCGCTGGACGCAGGCGAGAACCTCCGCCGGGACATCTGCCTGACCATGGAGCAGATGGGCATGAGCCCTCAGCACAGCCATCACGAAAGCGGCAACGGCCAGAACGAGATCGACTGCCACCACGCAGGCCCCCTCAAGACCGCCGACAACGTGATGATGTTCAAGCAGATCGTGCGCGCCATTGCCACCCGCAGCGGCATCCATGCAAGCTTCCTGCCCAAGCCCCTGCCGGATCAGGCAGGCAGCGGCCTGCACATCAACCTGTCCCTTTACATGGATGGCCGCAACCTGTTTGAGGGCGACATTGCCCCGGACAGCATTGCAGGCAGCTTTATGGCCGGTGTGCTGGCCCACAGCCGGGAGCTGACCGCGTTCACCAACCCTCTGCCCAACAGCTATCAGCGCTTTGGCTGCGATGAAGCGCCCCGCTATGTGAGCTGGAGCCGCCAGAACCGCAGCCAGCTGGTGCGCATCCCGCAGGTAAAGGGCGACAACTGCCGCATGGAGCTGCGCAGCCCGGACCCTGCCTGCAACCCCTATCTGGCCATTGGTCTGGTTCTGTCTGCCGGATTGGACGGCATCGAGAACCGCATGGTGCTCTCTGCCCCCGTGAACAAGAATCTGTTCGACCCCTCTATGGCTGAGGGCCTCAGCCTTGAGACTCTGCCCGCCAGTCTGGAAGAGGCCGTGCAGGCTGCGGAGGAGAGCGAATTTTTGCGCAGAGTGCTGCCCGAGCAGCTTGCCAGCCGCTACTTTACGGAAGAACTGAAGCGCTGCGAAGCACTGAAACACGCGTCCGACCCTGTTGAGTACGAGCGTACCCATTACTTCAACGCCATCTGACCCCTGCAAAAGAGTGTGTGTAGGAGAAAGGAGCGAAGGAAATGGGACGTGCACTGATCGTAAGTGCCGGTGCAAGCTCCAACGAGTATATCGCTGCACGGCTGACCGAAATGGGCTACAGCCGCCCGGTGATCATTCCCAGCGGGGCCGAAGCCCGGCGGCGCATGACGGAATCGGATTTTGAGCTGATCGTGGTCAACTCTCCCCTGCCCGATGAATTCGGGCATGAGGTGTGCATCAATGCTGTGGAAAAAACAGATGCCGGTGTAGTGTTTCTGGTCAAGGCCGCACAGGCTGAGCAGCTTTTGGGGCCTTTGAGCGAGCAGGGGGTATTGCTGCTGTCAAAGCCCTTCAGCACCGCCTTTTTTGTGCAGGCCATGCACATGGCGGCGGCGGGCAACCACCGCCTGCTGCGTGCCCGGCAGGAGAACGCCCGCTTACAGGAAAAGATCGCACAGGTGCGGCTGGTCAGCCGGGCAAAATGCTGCCTTGTGGAGCACGAGCACATGACCGAAGCCGAGGCACACCGCTACATAGAAAAACAGGCCATGGATACCCGTCGTGACCGCACAGAAATTGCACAGGAAGTCCTTGAAAATTATGAGGACATAGGTGTATAATATTGGATTGGGAAAAGTATCCTTGCTTTCACCGGCTCATTTTGGGAGAGGCTGAGAGCAAGGCCGTTCACCTGAAAGAATTCACAAAGGTTTATAAGGGAAAGAATTCAGAAAAGCAAAAATAGAGGAGGAAATTCTATGGCAGAGAAACAAACCAAATTCATCTTTGTCACCGGCGGTGTCGTCTCCGGCCTTGGCAAGGGCATCACAGCCGCATCGCTGGGCCGTCTGCTCAAGTGCCGCGGTCTGAAGGTGGCCAGCCAGAAGCTGGACCCCTATGTGAATGTGGATCCCGGCACCATGAGCCCGCTGCAGCACGGTGAGGTGTTCGTGACCGACGATGGCACTGAGACCGATCTGGATCTGGGCCACTACGAGCGCTTTATCGACGAGAATCTGAACAAATACTCCAACCTGACCACCGGCAAGGTGTACTGGAACGTACTGAACAAGGAACGTCAGGGTGCATATCTGGGCCAGACCGTGCAGATCATTCCCCACATCACCAACGAGATCAAGAGCTACATCTACAATCTGGCCTCTTCCACCGAGGCTGACGTGGTCATTACCGAGATCGGCGGCACGACCGGTGATATTGAAAGCCAGCCCTTCCTCGAGGCCATCCGTCAGGTGGGTCTGGAGCAGGGCCGCGACAACTGCTGCTACATTCATGTGGTGCTGGTGCCTTACATTTCCGGCTCGGACGAATACAAATCCAAGCCCGCACAGCACTCTGTGAAAGAGCTGCAGGGCATGGGCGTGAACCCGGACATCATCATCCTGCGCGCAGACGGCAGTGTGGGCGGCGACATCCGCCGCAAGATCAGCACTTTCTGCAATGTGAAGCCGGAGTGTGTGATCGAGAACCTGACCATGCCCAGCCTGTACCAGTGCCCGCTGATGCTGCACACCGGTGGTCTGGACGAGGTAGTGGTGCAGAAGCTTAAGCTGGATGTGCCCGCTGCCGACCTGACCGAGTGGAAGCAGGTGGTCAGCCGCATTGCCACCCGCAGCAAGACCTGCAGCATTGCGCTGGTGGGCAAATACGTCAAGCTGCACGACGCTTACCTCTCCGTGATGGAGAGCCTGTACCACGCCGGCTTTGAGAACGACAGTCAGGTGGAGATCCGCTGGGTGGAGAGCGAGGACCTGACCGATCAGGCCGCCTGCAAGGAAGCCTTTGCAGATGTGGACGGCATCATCGTACCCGGCGGCTTTGGCGACCGCGGCATTGAGGGCATGATCCAGGCTGCACAGTATGCCCGCGAGAACCATGTTCCCTACTTTGGCATCTGCCTTGGCATGCAGATCATGGTGATGGAGTTTGCCCGGGGCGTTTTGGGCTACAAGGATGCAAATTCCAGCGAATTCACCCCGGATGGCAAGCATAATGTGATTGCCCTGATGGCCGACCAGCAGGGCAACATTCCCAAGGGCGGCACCATGCGTCTGGGTAAATACCCCTGCAAGGTGATGCCCGGCACCAAGATGGCCGAGTGCTACGGCGAGACCGAGATCTGGGAGCGCCACCGCCACCGCTACGAGTTCAACAACGAGTTCCGTCAGGAGATGCAGGACGCCGGTCTTGTCATTTCCGGCACCAGCCCCGACGGTCGTCTGGTAGAGACTGTAGAGCTGCCCGGCCGTGACTTCCATTTGGGCGCACAGTTCCACCCGGAGTTCAAGAGCCGTCCCAACCGTGCTCACCCGCTGTTCAAGGCATTCATTGCTGCGGCACTCAAGTTCCGCGCCAGCGAGCAGCGCAGCCTGCTGCACATGTAAACCATAAAAATAAGGTGCTGTCTGTGCGGACAGCACCTTATTTTTTACCCATATAATCCCTGATCCTGCAGGGCGTGGCTCTTTTGCTTGTGCTTATACATCCGCTGGTCAGCCAGACGGGTGATCTTGTCTGTATCCGTGCCTTCTTCCGGGTAAAGGGCAAAGCCGCAGCTGGTGCCGATCGTCAGAAGACTGCCTGCAACATGATAGGGTGCTGCAACAGTCTTACAGATAAGCTCGACCTTGCGGTGGGCCTCTTCCGGGGACATTGCGCCAATGGTCAGCAGGGCAAATTCATCGCCGCCCATGCGAAACGCATAATCTTGATTGCGGATGCAGCTTTGCAGGCGCTTTGCCACCGCCTGCAGCAGCTTGTCGCCCACCTCGTGTCCATAGGTATCGTTGACTGACTTGAAACGATCCAGATCCAGATAGAACAGCACAAACGCCTGTTCCTGGTGGACCAGTGCACGGGTCACAGCATCAAAATAGCGCTTGTTCAGCAGGCCGGTCAGGCCGTCCGTGTTGGCAAGTTCCTGCAGAATGTGCTGGCCGCTCATATCCTGCGAGATCATTATGATCTGGGTCAGACGGCCATTCTGCCAGCCGACAGGCACCACCGTCATCATCAAAAAGCTTTTGCGGTCACGGGTGGCATATTCGAACTTGATGCTGTCCTTTTCCTCTTTGAGCTTTGCACGCAGGTTTTCCGGTGCAAGCATCTGCACGAGCTTTGCGTTCTCGCCGTCGGTCAGGATCGCATACTGCCGGGACAGCCAGCTGAGCAGATCCAGATAGCTGCCCTCGGTCGGGTACAGCTCCTTTCCCCTGCGCTCGTGGTATTCATAGCGGTCATTTTCCAGATCACACACCACAAACCGGTCCACGATGCGGGCCATCCCGTGGAACATCTGTTCCGTAAGTTCCTTGCGGCGCTGTAGCTCTATCCGTTCCGCTTCCGCTTTTTCTTTTCGCGTTTTTTCCTTATCATAGAAGATCTTTCCGATACCGCCCAAGATCATCAGAGACAGCACTGCCAGCAGTGCAATGGTAAACATTTGCACCTGGCGCATTCCCGCGTCCATCACATTGGTGGGCACAATGCCGATGATGGCCCAGTCTTTTACACCTACCGGCTGGTATACCATATAGTAGCGCTTGCGGTTGAAGGTATAGCTCACACTGCCTTTGTACTGCAGCGGCAGGTTCTTGCGCATCTCGTCAAAATACGGCTGGTCGGCCTTGACGTTTGCTTCCAGATAGTCGAACAGGTTGGTCATCTGCTCCGGGATCTCGCTCTTCGGCTCGGTGGAAAGCACGATATTGCCATTGGAGCGAACAATGTAGCAATCGCTCTGTCCCTCATAAGCCAAGCCGCCCAGCATGTTTTCCAGTACGGAGTTATCGTAGCAGATCGCCAGCGAGGTATAGGTAACGCTATCCATCGTGACAGGCTCGATCTGCTGGGCAAACATGACCTTGCGCACACCCTTACTGGAAATGTAGCTGGTCACGATAGGGCCGTCCATAGTGTATACTTCTTCCAGCGCAGACTGCATATGCGGGGCATCTCCCCGTCTGCCGCTGACCGTCCAGAACTGACCATCCGCGTTGAACAGGGCCACCTCGCTGTACTGCCAGTTGGCTTTTTCGTTCACATATCTGCGCCACTTTACCTCGGTATTCGTTTCCTCTGCCAGCTGCGCAAGATCATCAGACCAGATCTCAAGGATGTTCCAGTTGCGCTGCACAAACATGGTAAAGGTCTTGCTTACCTGCCCATAGGTGGAAAGCAGATTTTGCGTGCTCTCGTGGTGGATCTGTCGCTGGGTATAGCGGCTGTATGCCACAATACTGAGCAGCATTACCAGAACAAGCCCTGCCCCAAGAAGGATATTCTTCCTCCGCTGTTTCATAAGCTGTTCCCTCTACTTTTCTTATATCTTCCCAGAGAAATTATACCATTTCCGAAAAATGGGTGTCAATGCACGAAATGGTCGATTCACGTCTGAAAACGGTCGATTCGCGCACAGAGCGGCCTTCCGCCGCCTTTGGAGCCTTCTTGTTCTGCCGAGTACTTTCCGCATTTCCCGCTGGCAATTGCCTGCATGCTGTTCAAGGTTCCGCTACGCATTGGCTTCTTCCTGCGCCCCTATGAGGAATCCGCGTGGGCCGTCTTTTACCGGGACATCACCGCCCCGTCTGCTGCACCGGAGGAAAATTTCTAAAAAGTCCATTCCCTGTATCACACAAAAAGCCACCGGGAGCTTTCCGCTTTTGCAGAGAACTCCCGGTGGCTTTGTTCTATCCTTGATTTCCGATCAGCACCACGGCCACATCGTTGACATTCGTGCCGGTCGCGCCGGTGATGATCAGCCCATCCACCGCCTTGAGGGCATGGTAGGCATCGTTGTTCTGCAGCACATCGTACACCTTCAGCTGGTTCTGCGCCAGTGCCGCGGCCGTGCTGCCGTCCACATAGCCGCCCGCAGCATCGGTTGGGCCATCGGTGCCATCGCTGCCCACCGAAAAGACCGCTGCGTCCAGCCCGGCGATCACCGGTGCTGCAGCAAGGGCCAGCTCCTGATTGCGCCCGCCCAGACCTGTTCCGGTCAGATGGACGACCGTCTCACCGCCTGCAAGAAAGGCCAGCTTTTTGCCCTGCCCCGCGTGGGTGCTGGCTATGGAACCAAGGAAGCTGCCAGCCTCCCGCGCTTCACAGCAGAGCCTGTCGGTCAAGATCACCGGCTCATAGCCCAGCTCCCGGCAGGCGTTGGCTGCTGCGCTGCACAGCTCCCGCACGCTGCCGGTGATCTGCGTGGCAACACGGTCCAGCACCTTTGGAGTCTCCTGTGCCAGCAGAGCCTTGGCCTGTGCCGAAAGCTGCAGGTGATATTTTTCCGCAATGGCAAGGGCCTGTGCACAGGTGGAGGTATCCGGCACTGCCGGGCCGCTGGCGATCATATCCAGCGGGTCGCCCAGAATATCGCTGAGCACGATGCTGAACACCTGCGCGGGCGCACAGCTCTGTGCAAACCGCCCGCCCTTGACCCCGGACAGGCGCTTGCGAATGGTGTTCATCTCCACGATATCGGCACCGCTGGCAAGCAGCTGGCCCGTGATCTGCTGCAGCTCTGCGCCGGGGATCAGCGGCTTCTCAAACAGTGCACTGCCTCCGCCGGACAGCAGAAACAGCACCGTATCCTCTGCCGTTAAGCCCTGCACCAGTTCCAGCGCTTTCCGGGTGGCGGCAAAGCCATTCTCATCCGGCACGGGGTGCCCGGCTTCACAGCAGTCCACGCCGGGGATCGTGCCCTTCACGTGGCCGTATTTAGTCACGACCACACCGCCATCCACCCGGCCAAGAAATTTCACCGCCGCATGGGCCATCTGCCATGCTGCCTTACCGGCAGCCACCAGCAGCACCCTGCCGCCCTGCGGCCGAAAATTTTTCAGCGCGCGGCGCACCGCTTCGTCCGGCAGAACAGCGTTCAGGCTGGCACGGATGATGGCATCTGCATCTCTGCGCAGTGTTTCGTTTTTCAGCATGTCGTTCTCCCCTTTTCCATCGCTTCTTGTCCGCGGACAAAAAACACCTGTACAGTCTCTTCCTATGCAGGAAAACGCCGTACAGGTGTTCTGATCTTTTTGCTTACTTTGCGCTTGCCGGAGCAACCTCAAAGTCGATCTTGCCCAGGTTCACATCCGCACGCACAATGGTGATCATCATGGTGTCGCCCAGACTCCAGTTCTTGCCGGAGACGGGGTCGGACAGGCGGATGCCCTCGGTGAGCATGGTACCGGAGGGGGTCAGGCTGGAAGCCGGCACAAAGCCCTCCACGCCGTTCTCCAACTCGATGAACAGGCCGCGCTGGGTCACGCCGGAAATGCGGCCCTCGTAGCACTCGCCCAGATGGCGGCGGGCATACTCGGCCTTGTAGCAGTCCTCAGCCTTGCGCTCGATCTGCATTGCAATGATCTCGCGCTCACTGGACTGCTTGCTTGCCTTCTCGGCAAAGTCGCTGTAGCGCAGCACCATGGTATCCTTATCCATGCCCTTGAGCTGGGCGGTCATGATGCGATGGATGGCCAGATCCGGATAGCGGCGGATGGGGCTGGTGAAGTGAGCGTAGTCCTTCAGCACCAGACCGTAGTGGCCCTTGGGTTTTTCCTCATACACAGCCTTGGACATGCAGCGCAGCATACCGGTATTGATGATCTGCTCATACGGGCCGCCGCGCACACCTTCCAGAATGGCGCTCAGCTCCTTGGGGGTGGGCACATCCTTGGCAAAGTGATCGTTGATGCCGCAGGCCTGCAGCAGAGTGTGCAGACGCTCCAGCTTTTCAGCATTGGGTTCCTCGTGCACACGGTACACGAAGGGGATCTGCTTCACGCGGGCAAAGTGGGCAGCGCACTGGTTGGCCAGCAGCATGAACTCTTCGATCATAGCTTCGCTCTCGCCGGAGGTGCGCTTTTTCACATCGATGCAGTGGCCGTCCTCGTCGAGGATCAGCTTCACCTCGCCGCTCTCGATATCCATGCAGCCGCGCTCCTTGCGCAGGCGGGCACGGTGGCCGTACAGTTCCTTCATGGCGGGCAGCTGGCTGAGCACTTCATGGTACTTGCCCTTCAGCTCGTCGTCAGCACTGCCGGCCAGCAAGGCGTTGATCTCGGAGTAAACACCCTTGACGCGGCTGCGGATGACCGACTTGACAAAGCGGTAATCGATCAGGTTGCCATCCTTATCCAGATGCATCAGGCAGGAGAAGGCCAGACGCAGCACGCCCTCATTCAGGCTGCAGATGCCGTTGGAAAGCTGCTTGGGCAGCATGGGCACCACCTGATCGGCATAGTAGACGCTGGTTGCGCGGTTAAACGCTTCGTTGTCCAGTTCGCTGCCGGGCTTGACATAGTTGGAAACATCTGCAATGTGGACACCCAGCTCAAAACCGCCCTCCGGGGTCTTGGTCAGGCTGATGGCATCATCGATATCCTTGGTCTCAGCACTGTCAATGGTGAAGATGGGCAGGGCACGCAGATCCATGCGGCCCTCGGTGTCCTTTTCAGAGACCTCAGCGTTCTCCAGCTTCTTGGCTTCCTCACGAACCTTATCCGGGAAGCGGCTGCGGATATCCTGCGCATAGAGCAGGGCCTTTGCGCAGCGCTTTGCTTCGTCCGAGCTGCCAAACCGCATGGCAACGCCCACGCGGTGATCTTCCTGCCGATTGCCGCGCTGCAGGATCTCCACGGCCACCTTGTCGCCGTCCTTTGCACCGCCCTCGCAATCACGCATCATCTGCATGGAGATGGCCGGGCAGTCGTCCGGCACGAACTTCAGGCGGCCATCAATGCGGCGGGCAGTGCCCACCAGATCGTTCTTTTCTTCCAGAATGGCCAGGATCTCGCCTTCATCGCTGCCCTCCACACGGGGGTGCTCAAACTTTTCTACAAGCACCATGTCGCCGGGCATGGCACCGCGGGTAAAACGGCCCGGGATAAAGATATCGCTGGTGCCGTCCTCCAGCATGACAAAGGCAAAATTCTTGCCCAGTTTTACCACCTTGCACAGCAGAGCCTTGTCTGCACGGCCAGAGCGCACCGTAAAGAACACGCCCTGACGCTGGCAGATGACCGCCTCGTGCACCAGCTGATCCACAGCCTCCATCACCTTGCGGTCCGAGCCGCGGTCCCCGCCGAATTTGGATTTGAGGTCTTTGACGGTGCACGGCTGATTCTGGATCGCGTGCTCAATTTTATCGCGCATTGCCATAATATTTTTTCTCCTTGCTCTTCCATGGCCGCAGCCTCCAACGTGCCGCAGCGCTGCCAATCGTGGGCCAGCTGCCCCACCCTGCCCAGCGGTCAGACTGCCGCCGACATCCTATCATAACACAGAAAAACAGCCCCGTCCTTTACACGGGGCTGCACGAACCTTGTCAACCTGCCAGACGGCCTGCAAACAGACATGCCAGAATGGCAACCACAAAGAAAACAATGCCTGCAATGCGGGTGGTCTTGGCCAGCATCTGATCAGCCGGGGTCAAACGGGCATTGTTTGCGCCGCCCATACTGCCGTTGATGGCACCGGAAAGGCCCTGACCATGGGTGTGCTGCATGAGAGTGAGGAAAACGATGACGAGCGAAGCGATCAGCAGGATCACACCGCCAACAATTTCGATAACAGACATGGATTGAAACGCTCCTTTATTTTAATTCAATAAAAACTACGCAGAAATACAAATATATAGTAGCATAACAAGCGCAAAAAAGCAAGCAGAAACCGTGCGTTTTTATGCCAGTGAAAAGTAAAGCATTAAATGCAACAAATTTTCGGCCTTATTTTTGTGGATTTTAGCGTAAAGCAAACAGGCCGTCAAGTTTTCTTCGCTTGCAGCCGCCCTCTATTGTTCGATTTTACCAACGGTTTTCTGCTTTCGTGTTGCTTATGCTGTCAGACCAAGCTCCCGTAGGCATTCGCGGAACATTGTGCCGGCGCTCTTATAGCCGAAAATTTTTCTGGGATAGCTGTTGATCCAGTTCTCCGTAGCCGCGATTTCCTCTGCCGTGACCTTTGAGAAGTCTGTGCCTTTCGGGTGCCTGCGGCGAATCATGCCGTTCACATTCTCATTGCTCCCGCGTTCCCAAGAAGAATACGGATGACAATAGTACACCTTCGTCCGCTTATCCCCGGTGATGCAGGACTGTTCCAGCTGATCGGCCAATGCAAACTCACTGCCGTTGTCCACCGTGATGCTCTTATAAATGATGCCAAACTTCTCTGCGCCCAACTTCCGTTCCAGCGCATTGATTGCCTGCACGGTCGTCTCTGCACGGCGATCCGGCACCATTATAATATTTTCGTTCCGGGTTTTGCGCTCGGTCAGCACCAGCAGTGCAACCGTACTTTTCTTCTTGCCGGAATACACCGTGTCCATTTCCCAGTGTCCAAATTCTTCACGGTCTTTTACTTCCGCCGGGCGTTTTTCGATACTCTCGCCAGCCGGCGCACGGGCAGGATTCTTTGTTTTGACCTTTTTATAGTCGCCCTTATGCACGCCATGTCTGGGCAGAGCCTTTTGTGTCAGATTCAGGAACACACCCTTTTTGATGTAGCTATATATGGTAGGCACCGATATATGCGTTTTGAATGTCCGTCCTTCTTCCATGGCATAACCATACACCGCAGCCGGTGAGCAGTCCTTATCTATAATGGTCTGTTCGATATAGCTTGCAAGCTCATGATCCTTGCCGATTTTAAGGTTTGGCCCCTTTTCCCGAAGATGTGCCTGATACCTTTGCTCTGCAATGTCCGGGCTGTATGTAGGAATCAGCTTCCACGTCTTACCGTCCAGCTTGTCATAACTGCCGCGCTTCAATTCCCGGTACACCGTGGACGGGTCCACCCGCAGCCTGTCTGCGATTTCCTTTACTCTCAGCCCATCTTTCAACCACTTTTCGATACGGATTCGGTCTGTAAGCGTAAGCTGTTTGAACACTCGCTCGCCGTTTTCCTCCTTCCGACTATGGCGTTTATTTTCGTTTTAAGCGTAAATTATACGGTGTACCGTTGTCAATTCGCAAACTTTCCACACTTTGCACATTTCCTTTGTGCAAAACTCCCAGACAAACAAAAAATGCCCCGCCAGCAATCCATCAGGATGCCAGCGGGGCATTGCTTTACTTAGTGGAGATACCTTGCCAATTCAGATGCAACAAAGCCTGCGATCACTGCCGCAATGACTGCCCACCAGAGTTTGTTTCCAAATACTCCGGGGGCTTTTTCCAGTGCGGTCAAGCGGTCGTCCTGCTTCTTGTTCTGTGCCGTCACAACTTCAAGGCTCCGGTTTGTGGTTTCGAGTTGCTGGATGGTCAACTTGATATTGGTGTTCATGCCGTTTACTGCATCGGTCAGCTTCCCCAGCTCGTCCAGCCGGTGGGTGTTGCTCTGTGCACGGTTTTCGACCGCTGTCAGGCGATGTTCCAGTTCCTCGTCAGTCATTACGCTTGTTCTCCCCCACGTTACCGAAATGGGCCACAGTAGTGGTTTCTGCGGATTTCTTTGCCATGTAATCTTCGAGCTTCTTCTTGGTAAAGTCGAACACAAGTTGCACGATCCAATCCAGCGTCCGCTCATTGATTGCCCAGTCCAGCCAGTCCGGGGTGTACCCACGCAGTACGGCAATGACATGGGCTTTCTTTTCTGCACCCGCGCCACTGCCGAACTTTTCCTCTGCGTTGACGATCCACTTGTACACAGTCTTTGCGACCACAAGGCCGTAGCCCAGACGTACCGCCGCCAGCGCCGTGACCACAAGGCCGACCATCATGAAGATACAGGCCAGCCATTCAGGGAATGCCATCAGAAAAACTTTCAGAATGTTCTCCATTTTGTTTTCCTCCTACTCTTAACCCACCCAACGGCTCTTTACCGCACGGGTGTCGATGTGTACCCAGCCAGCAGGACGACCAGTTTTTACCGGGTAACGTCCGATGCCGCCGGTGTTTTTCAGCAGCGTTTCGGCGTAGGTCGCGAGCGTTTCCACGTCCACGCCCTGAATCCGAATATCTGCCGCCATACCGTAGCAATGCTGACTGTACGTTGCGCCCTTGACCGCCTTGTTATGGGCGGCAGTGCGATATGCGCTGGTGATCGTAACAGCCTTTCCAAAGTGATTCCGGATGTTCTGCAACAGTTTCACCAACACATCATCAATAAAGATGGGGTCAGTCCCATCCTTGCAGCGAAACTCTTTCACGGCAAAATTTGCGGACAGTTTCTTGTTACCATCCTTTGCCAGTGAATAGGCTTTAATCGCCATTGTCGTTTTCTCCTTTCTGGCTCAATGCCATTTTGCAGCCGCTCGACCCGCACTCAGCCACCAGCACGGCAAATTCGCCGCGCTCTGCGGTCGTGTCCGCACCACTGGTTTCCAGCCTGTCCAGCAGGCTTTCGCACAGATCGGGCCAGCTTTTATGCTGCATAGTCTTCGCCCGTGATGTTCTTGTAGTCCTCGGCGGTGATCTCGCCCTTGTTTACGCGCGCGGCCAGAACTTTCTTCACGCCTGCACGGCGGGATGCGGGCATCTCTGCCCAAGTCTTAGTGCCTGCAATCAGGCGGTTTGCCCAGATAATGTTCATGGTGATACCTCCTTATTCCTTGTTCAGCGCTGCGTCCAGCTCACACAGCGCGGTTTCGATGTCGGTCAAGCGCTTCTCGTTGGCCGCGTCCTGTTCGCACAGGGCATCTTCCATTTCAGCCACACGGTCGGGCAACTGTTCGTGCTCCTGCTGCTTCTTGGCTGCGGCTTCCTTCTCCTGCCGGGTGGGCAGATTGTCCTTTTTCCACTGAATCATGGTGACTGTCCTCCTTACTGGAATGCGCCGGAGACGGCTTCGATGTAGCCGCCCTCGCCGGATTCGCCGCGCTCCACGCTGACGCGGAAGTTAAACGCCGCGCCGTTGGTGGCGGTCTTATTCTCAAAGACAATGTTCACGCCTTTTTTTACCTCGGTCGTGGCATCCTGCCAGACCGGGGAGCTGTCGAGTGCGTTGTTGGTCACTTCGGCTTTGAACTTCGCATCATCGGGGATGGAGCCGGTCACCTGAAGCACGGCAACGGTAATGTCGCCCTCAACGGCCAACGGTTCAGCCAGCGTCACGCTTGCGGCGTGGACGGCCTTGGTAAAGGTCGCGGACGTGCTGACGGTTTCCTTGCCGTCGCTCACCTCAACGGTGATGGTGTGGTTGCCGTTCAGGATTTTCTGGAATCCGGCAGCGCTGGCCGTCTGCTCAAAGGTCAGGGCCGTGCCGCTGGCAACGCCGGTGCGGGTCTTGGCGGTCTTTCCGTCCAGCTTTTCGGTGACGGTCAAGGTGTCGCCGTCGGCATCCCTGACGATGTACTTCCACGCAAAGGCCGCGTTCTTCCGCCCCAGAGCTGCGCCGTCCGTGCTGACGGTAGGTGCAGTGTTGACACTGACCGTGCCGTCGTCAGAGACCACGAGTGTAGAGGGAAGAATGAAAGCGGGGCGAACACCACAGGAGTAGTGGTACCAGCTGTTGTAGTAGGAGCCATCCGAACCGACGCCCCAGACGAAGTTGGTGTTGCCGGTGTCCGGAGAGCGCAGCCACCAGACGGCAGCGCTGCTGCCGTTGTAGGCAACACGCTTGCTGTTGCCGCCAGAGCTGTTGCCAAAGTACGCCAGCCGAACACCATCCTTGGGGAAATAGCCGTTGTCGCTGGTCGTCCAGCCAACCTCATAACCAGACAGCAGGAATACTTTCGTGCTCAGGCCATTGGAGCCGGTGGCAAGGCTGCCGCCGGAACCAGTGCCGTTCTGGTACGGGATTTTCACCTGCTTAATAGCTGCCCGGATGTTGCTGTCGATGAGGTTGTAGAATGTTCCGTTCAGGTGGGTGTGGATGCTGGAATCCTTGTAGGAGTTATTGTTGCCGAACGTGGACGTGGTGTAGATGTCCTTCATCAGCAGCCACGTTCCATTGCAACTCGAATCATAGGTGCCGGTATTCGGATTGCCCTGCTGCACGACAATAAAATCTTTGGACGCGCCGTTGACCTTGATTTTGACAATGCTGCCAACGGCTTTTGTGCCCAGTTTTACGTTTGCCATTGTTACCTCCTTGTTTTCGTTCAGGCCCACGGCATGATCTCCGCGGGCCGCGTGTTCTGCGATACAGAGAGGGACAGGGCTTTGTGCTGCTTCTTGTAGATGCAGCGGCATTGCCTCGCCCGCCGTCTGTCACGCGCGAGTTTGTTCGAGTTGATTTTCCGATGGATAGGGATTTTACAGTCAAGCAATTTTTCGAGCCGGTCAGCGTACTTGCGGCGTAAAGAGTAAGTATCACCATGGGCGGCATGGGCATCCCACGCATCAAAGCTCCGCAGGATTTCCTGCTTGGTCACTTCGCCTGCGGGGTATGCCGTCTCCCAATATCTGATCTTGTTCTTCATCCGCTTGGAGCTATCCCGGCGCAGCTTTTGGATGACCGCGCCGGTGTCGGTCAGGTAGCTATGGAATCCCAGAAAATCAATACCGTTCCGCAGCGGGAAAATGGCGGTTTTCTGGTTCAGCTCAAGGCCGTAACTGTCCATGAGCGCCCGAACATCCCGGAGAATGCACTGCAATTTCTTCTTGTCCGAACAGATGATGTAGAAATCATCCATGTATCGGCCATAGTATTTGATGCGGTACTTTTCTTTGATGATGTGGTCGAACTCGTCCAAAAACATGAGGGCGAAAAGCTGGCTCGTCTGGTAGCCCAGCGGCAAGCCGTCCTCCATCACGTCGATGTAGATGCAAAGCAGCTCATAGACACGCGGGTCAACGCCGCGCTTGTCCAGCACGGCTTTGAGCTTGCGTTTTAGCTTCCGGTGGTCGATGCTGGCGAAGAAATGCCGCACGTCGCCTTTCAGCACCCAGCCGTCCGCGCCGTGGCCCTCACGGCGGTAATAGTCCACCATGTGGGTTTTCAGGCGCATCAGGCCGTCGTCTGTGCCTTTTCCGGTCTGGCTGGCGTGGCTGTCCCGGATAAAGCTCTTTGTCAGGGCATCATACAGGATGTTATCGACCAGAGCGTGCAGCACCACCTTGTCCACAAACGCCGGGGCGTGTACCATGCGGCGCTTCGGCTCGTAGACGGCAAAGACCTCAAACTTACTTGGCACATAGCATATCTGCTGCCGGATATCGCCGCCCGGCTGGCGTACATCGCGCACGGCCAGCTTGCGGGACAGCTTTTCCGTGCAGGCCAGCGCCTGCGCTTCGTACTCGATTGTTTTGCTTTTACTGCGCTTTCCCTTCCGGGCTTCAAGGTAGGCTTTGTAAAGTACCTCAAAGCTGCACAGTTCTTCGTATGTCAAAATGACCCTCCGCTGGTTCGCGTTACGGTAGTGGGCTGCATCCGGCAGGGATGGCCCGCCTCAGCGGGATGTATTTATCACTTGCCTGCATCGGCAAGCGACGGGATATAGCCTCCTTTGATGGGCGCACTACTTTCAGCCGGGCTTACTCGTTTCACGGTTCCATCAGAGCGGGGCGAACACCATAGGAGTTGTTGTACCAGTTGTTGTTGTTGGAGCCATCCGAATTGACGTTCCAGACGTTGTTGGTGTTGTTGGTGTTCGGAGAGCGCAGCCACCAGACGGCAGCGTCAGAAAATAAGCTATACCCCTATGCAAAGCGGTCAGCCGCTTGCTTTTTCTTCTTCCGGGTCAGGCGGTGCGAGGGCGGCCCTCAGGGCTTTTACAAGCATGTAAAGCCGTTTCTTTTCTTCCGCCTGCCGGAGGGACTCGGCACGTTCGCGTTCCGACGTCAGCCACTTCATAGCCGGGTATTTCACATCCGTTACCTTTTTCGTCCAGATTCCGGATTTCTTCACGCTGATAATGCCGTCTTCTGTGCAAAGTTGCAGATATTGCAGCATCAAAGAGCAGCCATCAATGACGTCACCGATTTTCTCAAGGCGCTTGTCATAGTCGGTCTGGAAATTGACGTTGTTCGCCGCGTGTGCATCCAGCAGGATTTGCCGGGCAGTCAGCCGGATGCCCTCACCGTACAGACGGAAAGTGCTTTTGGAAAAGCCCTCCCTGTCCCGTGTGTCGAGTGCATGGACGGCAGTGCCGCACACCTTCTGGATGTCGCGCACATCTTCGAGCGCCGCGACTTTCTGGATGATCTTCCGGGCATCGCTCCGGCTGATGTCGTCGGTGACAATGCGGGTTGCCCTCTGGGTGTACCGCAGCAGCTCCCGCGCATTCGCGCCGACCTTGAACGTTTCAGCCATCGTCAGAACTCCACCCTCGCCTGTTCTGCGTTCCACACGCCAGTGACGGTCAGACCGTCAAGGCTGCTGAACGTGGCGGAAAAAGGATTTTTCGTCACGTTCGTGCCGAACTTCAGCTCAATGGCCTTGATGCTGGCGTTCATAGCTGCCACACTGGCACGGATGTCGCTGTGGGCGTTCTCCGCACCGTTGTGGTTGTCAACGGCCGCGCTGATGCGCTGGTCGGTTTCAGCCTTGGTGTATGCGTCCACCGCCGGACGCTGCGATTCGGTCAAATGGCCGTCAGCATCCAGCGTGGCAATGCCGCCCGGCACGCCGATCTGGTTAGTGCGGACAACATCTTCATCCGGCGCCTTGCCGGGGCCTGCGTTAAAAGAACCGTATGCCATTTAGGTTCCTCCTTCCTGTGCAGCCGTGTATTTCACGGTGCTTGTAATGTGATACTGTGCAGAAATTTTCTCGGTCGGAGCTTTGGCGGCCCTCAGCCGCAGCTTTCCTTCGAGGCTTTCGGTCGCAATAAAACCCACCGCACCCGCCACATCGTAAAATTCCGGCAGTACCGTAACATCCACAATGTCGGTAGCCAACAGGCCCGCAATGGGGATGTCACAATAAAAATAGCCGGGGGAGGAATCATCCTCGCCCCAGCCATCGACCGGAATCGTAAAAGACACCGCAGCCGTGACATCCTGCTTTTCATGCAGGATGTCATCGGTTTCCTCGAATCCGTTTGCCGTTGCTTCGGAAAGGTCTCCGAGTGCGGTGTTGCACTGCTTGATGTGGCTGCAAAGCGCGGCAAGCCCTGTGCCCAAAAGCGTTTTGACCTTCGCTTTTGCCATAGAGCTTACCTCCTCATGTCTTAGTCAGCGTCAGCCAGCAGAGCGGCGATTTCCTCTGCGGAGAAGTCCTCCACGTCCTCGTCGTGCAGAACATTCTCCGGCTCGGTGTACACGACGACTTCCTTGCCGTCGATGTTCACATTGCCGTTGGTGGAGCTGGCGGCAGTCTTGGTTGCGCCCTCAGAGACACCGGCCAGCTTTTCGCCCTCGGCATCGGTCATCAGGCGCTTACCGGTCTCAGCAGCCACGAAGTCGGCAGGCTTCTTACCGCTGTCGGTCAGATTGCCCTCGCCATCCAGTGCAGCAAAGTTGCCGGTGGTGGCACCAGTGACCTTATCGGCCTTGCCGGAAATGTCCACTTCCTCAGGGGTGGGAACATACAGACCGTCGTCCTTCAGAATCAGAGCGTTGCCCGCAGCAGCGGAAACATTGACCTTGACATCCACCTCATAGCCAGCGATGGTAACGGTGGTGGATGCATCCTTGCCGGTGGTCTTTGCGGCGTAGGTATCGACCAGAGCAGCCATGTTCAGGAAAGAGTAGGTGCAGTTGTCGGGGTTCTCACCCTTGACGGCCAGAACCATGACCGGCTTGCCGTCCAGCTTGGGGTCGGTGGCGCCGGGGTAGGTCGCAGCATCGAACTTGAACTTGGCCACGAAGGTGGTCTTGGTCTGGTCGAGGAACAGCTCAGAGGGGAAGTCAACGGAGAAAGCAGCAGTGCCGCTCTTGTCGGTAGAGGTGTAGAAGTTCACGGTGTTGCCGTCAACGCCAAGAGACTTGATAGCAGCGTTGGCTGCGGTCTGCACAGGGGTAAAGGCGTTCTTCTTGACGAAAGTCTTCTTGATCTCAGCGGTCAGGTTGCGGATGGTGGTCTTGGTAGAAATCTGCTTAGACATAATAGTGTCCTCCTAAAAATTATTTCAGCATATCAACGATTTCCTGCTGCGTTTCTTCCTCGTTCAGCAGGTCTTCGCTCGTCATAACGGTTTCTTTGCGGACAGTCAGCGCGTTTGCACTGTCAAAGTCAAGGCCTTCGCCAATGCGGACGGCAATAGCGCCGCTCGCGTCACGCTTCAAGCCCTGACCGATGCTTACGCTACCGGTTTCACCCGAACCACCTCCTTTCCCGAACAGGGTTACGGTCGCCTGAATGTCTGCTTCCGGGATGCGCTGAGCGAAAAATCTGATGAAACCATCATGCGTTTCGCACCCGTTCAGGACGCCCGCTTTGGTCGTAGTATAGAAGCTGCCAGGAGATACAACGCCAACGGGTACAAGCTCGCTGGTGCTGTCCGACAGTTCTGCGTCATAAATGCACTGGTAGTAATCCATACCGCCAGCGTTTTCGTAATCATCCTCGCTGCGGGCGGGCTTCCACCCGTCAGCTGCAAGGGTGAGTTTGTAGGAGCCATAGTAGCCGCCGCCTGTGCCGCCGTCCACCTGCTCCTTGATAAGAGCCTTTACCTGTTCTTCGTTCAGGATTTCCCCGGATTCAGACAGGTTCTTCACGGCTGCGCTGACCGCTGCCGTGATGGTCGCTGCATGGGCATCAGCGGCGGCGTTGTGCTTCTCAATTTCGGCCTTGACCAGCTTCATCAAAGCCTGCATCTGCGGGCTGAGGGCAATTTCGATTTTTGCTTTGTTCGAGATTGCAATAAGGGCAGCAATCTCAATTTCAAAATCAGCGTTCACGCTGGATGCAGGGACTTCGATTCCACGTTCATCCTGCATGATGAACAGCAGCACTTCGGCATCATCATTCAGGCGGCCATATACGCCGATCTGGTGCATGATGTAAGTGCTTTCTGCTCCGGTAATCTGGATGCTGACTTTCCGGGCCGTTTCCTCTCCGTCCTTTACGGTGTCAATCGCAAGGATGGTCAGTTCGTGCGTTTCGCCGCTGACGGTCGTTTCTGCCGACAAGTCGGTTTCAACGATGCCGGTGCCGCTCACGGCGCGGGTGATGGTGAGCGCGCCGCCGGAGAGGGATTCCGACAGGAGCGCGGCACCGGCAGTTGTATAACTGGATTTTTCCCAGCTCATGTTGTCTGTCCTCCAATAACAATGTTTATCGCCGTGTGCGACCGTTCAACGGTGCCCGCCGTAAAGGCTCGTGCTTTCACTGCCTTTGCTTCAACGGCACCGGGCAGCGCCACGGCAACCTGCATTTTCGATCTTCCGACCGCACCGGCAACATACGCCTTTGCGCCGATTTCCCGCGGCTTGATCCTACCGGGGACCTTTACGGTGCAGGATGTCGCCATGCCGCAGGGTGCGGCGGCGATATAAGCGGGCGACCGTTCATGCGGTTCGACGATGTAGATGATGTGCTCAAGGTGAGCGGTACAGCGCCGGGCATAACCAAGGCGCTTTTCAATTTCTTCCGGTGTGTAGTAAATGACACCATCATCGGTAATGTCTACGTTCATTCGCCAGTAGCCCGGCCTTCCTCCGTAGTCATACCATTCACTTATCTTCACATTCGGATAAATCGAGGACAGCGCCTTTTGGACTGCCCACTCCGTTCCGCAGTACCGACGGACTTCCAGCGCAGTTTTGATGATCCTGCGCTTTGTTTCAATCGGATAGCTGGTGTCGTACCAGTCAACGCGGAACTGAACCGCAAGAATATCCAGAACCGCCTCATCTGCACGGTCAATATCCGTGTAGATTTTCAAGCGTTCGGCAGCTTCCAGTTCCTTCTTGCGCCGCTCCCTGAAAACTGCATCAAGGATCTGTACCCATGGCTCTTTGGCAACATCAGGCGGTAGCCCTTCGACTAGGCCGACTTCGTGGAGTTCAATCATCTTCGATTCCTCCGTATGTCACCTTGCAGCTTCGGAGCTTTGCCACCTGAATTTCGGAGACGGTTGCTTCGACCGGTGCCAACAGACGTGGTCGTTTCGCGCCAGCTTCCCGTACACGCATAATCAGCTCCGCCGGTTCGATGTCCCGGCCGATTTTTCTCTGCCAGGTTTCATACTCCTTCACAGCTGCTTCCACATTTTCCTGAATCGTCGATGCATTCTTGACATTGCTCAAGGCAATATGGTAAGTAAGCTCGATGTCATACGGGATTTCTTCCGGCGCATGGCAAAGAACCAGATCACCCATCGGGCGCTTTACCGTGTCGAAATATTCCTGCATTCCGGTACATTCTTCCCTTGTCGGAACTCTGCCTCCGGCCATCAGAAAGTAAATGTGGATCGTGTATCCTTCCTTGCAAACGATCTTCGTATCTGCCACATCGGACCGCCAGCTCGATGCAAAGTATTCATAGGCATCCACCGGACCGGCCACGGAGAAAATCGAAGGTGCATAGTTGATACGTCTGGTAAATGAATCGTCACCTTCCGTATCCGTACCGCCCGTGCTTGCCGAAACACTTTTTGCCCCGGACACATACGGGATAGGATCCACCAGCACATTGATTTCGCCTTCGGCAATCCCATCGCTGTTGCTTCCTGCCTCATCCGCCACGGCAACTACGTCCACGGTCAGTTCACCGGGTGAGATCTCCGCATACTTTTCGGTTTTGAAATACCGTTTGTCTGCCGTTCTCACCTGTGTTCCTTCCGGGATTCCGGTTGCGCTCGTTCTCGGCGCAGACAGTGTGAATCGAATAACCGCCGTGGCTTTTCCGGCTTCCAGGCGTTCCACTCCAACAAGCGGAGCAAGGTTGTCCAAATTCGGCCCCGTGCTCGTAGGCAGCAGTTCCGCTTTCAGACACGCCGTGCTGTACTCCATGTTGTGATGCGAACGATGTGCCAGTGTCAAAAGGACAAGCCGTGCTTCAGAACACCGTTCCAACGATACCTCACCGTTGAAAAGTTCTTTGTTGTACTTGCCAAACAGTGCCTTGCAATCGGCCACAGCTTCTTCCAGCGTTTCTTCGCCTTCAATGTCGATGTCCGGGATGTTCTCAAACTCTTTTATTTTAGACAAGCTCGTACACCACCTTTGGAATTACAACGCCATGCAGCGCATCACTGTCCAGCCAGTCCACCCGCACCACTCTTGCCCGCGGCTCAAACGATGCGGTTTTCTCTGTTACCTCAGCCACATATAATCCCTTTGCCACCGGAAGTGGCTTATCGACAAATATGTTTGGATCGATTCCGAGTTCTCTGTCGCCCTCTTGGCTCCCGATTGGTGTGGAATACAGTGTGCGAAGGCACTTTGCAATGTCCTGCACTTCTTTTTGTTTTTCGCTGTCACCGGACAGCTCAACCACCGTGCTGCTGAAGTCGATCATATGTACTCCTTTATGGTCAGGCTCACCTTGCACTGCATCAAAAGCCCGTGTTTTATCACCGAATCCCAGCTGTCGCTTATTTCAGTGACCCGAAACTTGTTTTGCGATACCGGTGCAAACCCGATAATCAGGTAATGAATCTCTCCGTTCTCTGACATTTCTGTCAGACGGTTCAGCATCTTGCGAGGATTCACGCCGAGTGCTGCATCCAGAAGAATATCAAAGGTGTACTCTCTCAGTTTCGGTGATAAATACTCTGCTCGTGCTTTTCCTCCCAGAACTTCATGTTCCGCCCAGTTTGCGCCGGTCGTTCCCTTGAAGTTTGACGGGGTGAGCACACGCAGGTGTCCCACAGAGAAAATCACATCGCCGAAAATTCCAACATACATTCCAAAACCTCCTTACAGGGGTGCGGATGTTTTCTTGCCAAGGTTTCCGGTGTGTGTATGCGACACCAGCGACTTGCCGGACACAACAACGTCGCCTCCACCGCCTTGGATGTTCACGGTTCCAGCGGTTGCGGTGATGGTCGATGCCGTCATTTTCAGCTCACCGGATGCCGCAAGTGCAATCCCCGCCGGGGATGTCACTTTAATTTCTCCGCCCTCGCTGATGGTCACGGTTGCACCGCCCACCTGGATCTCAAGACTTTTCGCCTTCAGGATTTTCTTTCCGTCCACATAGTCGGTCAGTTCTTTTGCATTTGCATCAAACTTCCGATATGCCTTTCCTCGTGAGTTGGCATAATCCTTTCGGTAGACTTTTTCTTTTCCTTCAGGCGGTTTGTTCTTTTCATTCCAGACGGTGCCCACCACAACAGCATCCTCCGGGCTTTCTCCTGGATGCAGGACAAGCACAAGATCATCAACTTCCGGTGTCTGGTACTCACCATTGGACAGAAACGGCACCATTTCCGTAACGGTGTCGTCCCTGTCTGGGTAAGTAACTTCGCACTTTCCAGCCTCATAGTCGATAGAACTCACATTGCCGAATCTCACTTCACTGCTCATGCGAAATCCTCCTTTTCCACTTTGCTGGCCTTGACCTGTGTTTTGTAGCCGCTGGATGGAGATATGCTGTGTTCCATCTGATCAACGAAATACTTTCCGTCCATCTTTCCATAGCCAACTAGGTTAAAGCACTGCGCTGAAGCGCCGGCCGGATAGCCCAACATCGTAAAACTGATCTGGGTTGCTCCGTGGTTGGCATTCTTGATGGCCGCTATCAGGCGGGCTTTTGCGTCTGCCTCGCTGCTTACCTTTCCAGTAAGTTTAAGCTGGCGTTCGTCCGTGCCCACCTTGACGTTGATATTGATTTTTTTCTGTTTGTTGGTGTAGGTATAAAGGCCGCCCGTGTATGTTCCCGTCAGCTTTGTGTTCCACTTGAAACTTCCCCGCTCTACGCACAGGGCCGTCGGATTTCCAACGGGCCGGCTCTCATATACCGTCCATACAGGATCTTTCGCCTTGTACTTTTCCCGGTCGTACACCCAGAGCTTTGAAGTGTAGACTTTGATAACCAGTGCATAGGTGCTGCACAGATCTTGCAGAAAGGCACTATCTGTTCCGTCCTGTTCCTTCGCATCAATGCCGTGGTCGTCTCCCTCAAACTTCAGCTCCAATTTGTAACGGCCTGCAATGGTTTCAGCGATTTTCTTTACGCTGGTGTTCTTCCATGTAAAGGTCCGGTTTCTCTCGCTGAAGCTGGTGTCGTTCGGCTTTGCCACGCCGCCCATCGTCAGCGAATCAGGTGCACCGGCAAAACTAAGATCATCCAGCACGAATGCCCCGCACTCGGCGCTGTAATCTCTGCAGCCGCTCTCAATGCCCCCGATATTCCAGTCCTTTACAACAATAGCCGGGTAGAGCTTCACGCCCTTTTCCGGCATCCGGTCATTTTTCCATTTGGCAGCTTTGGCATTGACTGTAATGCTCACACTGTCGCTTTGGGATTCAGCCACATCCGTGTACTTGAAACTTTCCAGATCAGGTGCGATTTCTTCCGAAATATCGGTTTTCTCGTAGGTCAGAAGAACCGCAGCCTGCCTTCCTTTGGGTCTCGCTGCTGTCAGTACCATCATGCACCTGCCTTCCAGGGCGGAAGGTCTCCGCTCTTTTCAGCCGGCAGAGCTGGTGTTGACAGCACCGTGCCGGAATCGAACCGGACGATATGGATATATCTGGGGTTGTTCTGCATCAGCCAATCGGCTTTCAGCTCGCTTCCGTACACGTTCAGGGCAATCAGATCCCAGGTGTCACCGGACTTTGTGGTGTAATCAAGTGCCATACTGCGTGCGCCTCTTTTCGCGTTCGTACCGTTCCACATACTCGCAGAACTTTTCGTAACCTTCGTCCATAATGGAACGTAGATCTTCGGCATTCATGCTGCCGTAGATGGTGAAGTTTGGTGCATAAACATATGTGTTTCCGCTGGAACTCGTATAGGTACGCTGGTAGCTGTTGCTCGATCCACCGCGCTGGTTCCCGGTGCTGCCACCAGAAGCATCTTCGCTCCCGCCGATGGGCTTCAGCTCTACTTCCTGCTGGTAGTTCTGAAGGTCTGCCAGCATCGACAGATTTTGCCTTGTCAGTTCGCTGTTTCCAGCCGTCGGGAAGAAGTTTACATTGCTCAGGTCGTAGTTGTCCGGGTTTGCAGCGTATTCCAGCTTTGCCTTTTCCGCATCTGCTCCCCGGATAAACCGGATTGCCTTCTGAGTATTTTCGTTTGCAAGAACAGACTTGGCACCAGCAATCACTTTCCCGATTCCGGTGTTCAGCAGCTGTTGGGCTTTGCCCTGGTCATCCGACACGGTAGGTGTCGGCATTGCCGCCAGAGTTTCCAGCCCATCTACTGCATAGTTGGCGATCTCCGTGATACGGCTGAACGCCACACCAGCGTCGGACCCCAGTACCAATGCCGCTGCAACAGGCTGAACCATAGTGTCAAAACTTTGAGCCACCTGGTTGTAATACTGCTGGCGACGTGCTCTGTTGAAGTCGATCAGGTTAGAATCTTCTTCTGTAAAACCACCGTCCGCGAACATCTTCGGCTTTCTGCCGGGCAACCCCAGCAGATCACCCAGACCAACGCCCAGCAGCTTACCAGCGGTCAGCCAGGTATCAATGTTCTTTTCACGAACGCCGCGCCGGAAGCTGATAACGGCTTCCGGGCCAGCCTCACCAGCAATAGACGGTCCCTGCGTCATGCCGCCGTTGGCAAATGCCGGGACAGACACGGGTGACAGGTTGAATCCGAACGACTTACCGCCGATCACCGGAACCGGAATGCCGAACAGCGTTTCCGGTATTGTGAGCTGAATTTTGTTCAGCGCCCCAATGATGAAGTTGACCGCTTTCACGCCGATGGTTGCAACCTGCTTCAGGAAGCCGATGATGCCCAGAATCACAGGCTCTACCACAGGAAGCACCTTACCCACCAGATCCACCGCCACCTTGATGGCGTTGACCAGTGTGGTGCCTACCAGGCTTACCACCGTAGACAGCAGCGGCATGACCGCCGGAATGCCTTCATTCACGATAAAGCCGAAGATCTCAGTCAGCACCGGCTTGATGTGGTTTACTCCCAGATCTACAATCTGAGAGAACACACCGGCGAACGATTCAATCAACGGCATAACCGTCTGGATGGCAGGGGTCATAGCTCCGAACACGTCACCCAGATTTAGCCCTCCGATACTGAAGCCGGATAGCTTTTCCTGGATGCTCTGCAAGCCCTCCGGGGTGGTGAGTTGCCCGAACACCTGCTTCACGGTGTCGCCGATACCCGCTATCTTTCCGGTGAATTTGTCAAAGACGGCAAGCCCGCCTTCGCCAAATACTGTTCCGACGATGTTGCGGATGTCCTCGAAGTGATCTCCCAGCAGTGAAACCGCCGCAACGATCGTACCGATACCGGTAATAACGGGGCCGAATGTGCCAAGCAGCGACATAAAACCGCCGCCCAGTTTTGCGGCCACTGGGCCTACCGTCGTACCCAGTACGTTCAGCCCTGCGCCGCCGACATTCAAAGCTCCCTTCACCGTGCTCAAAGCGCCGCCGCCGATTTTGGATGCTGCACCCGCCACCTTGCTGCCGACACCGAGGACGGTAGAACCCACTTTGGACTGGCTGACGGTCTGCCATGCATTGGACAGCCCATTTCCAATGACCGTCTTTCCTGCACCGAGGAAATTTTTCACTCCACCGGCCATACCTCCAAGGTCAAGACCGTTCGGTCCTGCAATGCCGGAAAGAATCTGTCCCGCAACACCGCCGGTCTTGGCGATAAATCGTCCAACCGGATTGCCGCTTCCGAACCCCACCAGAGCATTTTTCAGACCGCCCAGCGATTGCCCGACATTGGAAACATACCTACCGGAGCCGGAGTTTTTCAGCACGCCCAGCAGGCCACCGTTCGTGCTAGCTTCCAGCACATCATTTACAAAACCGGTGTTTCCTTTCTTGGTTCCGCTTCGCAGGCCCTTGAAATTTTTCAGTGTTGCCCAGATGCCGACACCAGCGCCGTCCAACGTCTGCCCAATTTTTCCAAGGCGCGTTGTGGGCTGCTGCGCTCCGGCACCGGCCATCTGAACGCCGTACTTTGCATTTTCAGCAAACATTCCGGCATTCGATTCTACAAAGGATGCGCCACCAACTGCCCGTTGGATCAGGCTTGTGGGTGTCAGTGCGCCCATCAGATTTCGGACAGTGATGCCTCCGAATGTTCCGCCTGGGGCACCGCTCGGTTTTCCGCCGATTGCAATGTTCCCGATGGTGTTCAGCAGCGAGGAACCTGTGCTATAAGCCGTCGGTGCAAAGCTCATAGCTCCGAACGCCGCGACTATGGCAGCAATGGCCCCTGCCACTTCCGGCCCATGCTCTGCAGTGTAGTCGATGCCCTTCTGGATCCACGGCAATGCCTCCTGCGCCGCATTGCCAATTCCAAGCAGCGCGGAGTGCAACATCGGCAGAATGCCATTGACGATGTTGCACAGATCTGGCAAGCTCTCGGTGATACCGTTTGCTATGTCGATCCACATGGATGTCAGTTCTTTCTTTGCCGGAAGGAACTGATTGCCCACATTGATAAGCAGGCGGTCTGTCGCATTACTTGCCATCTGGCTTACCGCTTCGCTGGTGTCCAGACGAACAAGCAATTCTTTCTCCATGCTGCCGCTGTATGCGCTGGTATCACCAGCCATAAGCAAGGCATTCTGGAACGCAGGCAAGTTGCCCACAATTTTTGAAACGCCCTCAATGGCCCACTGTCCAAACAGTGTCTTGATGGTCGCAGTCTGCTGGTACTTGTCCTGTTTCGAGATCGCCTCAAAGACTTTGTACAGAGTGCTTGCTGCACCATCTTCTCCGTTCGGCCCGGTGGACTGCATATCCTTTGCAATCTGCACAGGATCAAAACCGAGTTTGTTCCATGCGCCCACCTGCGCATCCGTTGCACTGTTGCCAAGGGTGATGTTTGTAAACACACGGTTCAGGCTTGTTCCAGCCTTTCCCTCATTAACGCCCATAGCCAGCATGGTGGCTGCCAGCGCAGAGGTCGTGTGCAGGTCAACGCCGGCTGTCTGGCCGACACCGCCGGACGTATTCACCACGCTGGCGATTTCCGCCGCCGTGGTAGCCATGTGGCCGCCCAGATAGTTGATGGAATCTGCAATGTCGATAATCTGGTTGTGGGTCTTACCAAAAGCGGTTTCCCACTTTGCCATATAATCGGCCGCAGACTTTGCATCAATGTCCCACGCGGCAGCTAGCCGGGCCGTATCGTACAGGTAGCTTTTTTCTCCGGTTTGCTGGTTATCCAGAAAGATTTGCTCATAGCTCTTACCGGACTGTCCCAGCGATGCGGCGATCTGCGCCATCTCGTCCCGTTTGATTGGGACCTGCGTGGTCATCTTGAGGATCGCGTCCTTCATGGTGGCACGCTTTTCCGGGTCAATGCTGCCGTCATCGTTCATGATGCCGCCAACATACTTGACTGCATCTGCCGCCTGGGCTTGGTATTCCTCTGCCATGGAGGTTGTCTTTTTAATCATGACAGCGGACGCAGTTATCAGCGTCGCCATGATTCCCAGTCCGGTTTTCCCGATTACGCCCAGAGTGTTTGCTACCGTGCTGCCCAGTGACTTGGTTCCCGTCAATGCGTTTGCCAGATCACCGGTCAGCCCCTTCGTCTGCTTTATTGCAGTTACAAGGGACGGGTCCACCTTGCCCATGATGCGGATGCTGAGGTCTAGTGCTCCATTTCCCGCCATACGTCTGCCACCTCGTTACACAGATCCACCAGCTCCCGCCGGGGCAGGTGCAGCAGATCCGTCATGTTGGAATGCGTGGCAATGGATAGCTGGATAGCCGCTTTCCGAAGTCCTTTTGCCCCGCCTTTTACTCGAAAAAATCAGAGTTTACAGCATCACGCAGCTTAACCGCCTCGCACAGCGGCAGACCAGCAAAGAAGTCCACCGGGTAGCCGGTGCCCATGCTGGCGATGATGCAGCAGTACAGGTAGTTGCGATGCGTATTCACCGGTGCAAATCCGCCCGCAGCCATACGGTTTTCTGCCATGGATTCGCTCATAGTGTTCAGTTCGCCCACGCCGGACAGGTCGATGCCGTCAAAGGTCTTGCCCTTCAGTTCCGCCTTTTCGCTGCCCTCGTAGGTGTAGGGCGCTGCAAACTTCAGGGTGTGAGATTCCAGCTGCTTTTTCACTTCATCGGCGTTCTCGCTGTTATCCATGCCCTTGATAACCGCTGCCTGCACTTTCTTGATCTTGCCGCGGGGCATGAGCTTGAAGAACTCCACCGGCTTTCCAGTAGCCTTAACAGCCATTTCCTGTGCAAAGGAAGTGGTCATTTCCATCGCGTACATGGCCGCCGTCTCGTTGCCGATGCTTTTCTGAATGTCGATCAAGTCCTGCACGGTCATCTTCTCCATGCCGGACAGATCCAGGCTGTCGTATTCCTTGCCCTCGAACTTATAGGGTTTATCGAACTTCACGATATTGTCCATTGCTGTTTCCTTTCTCAAAAGAGAATCAGCCGCCCCACGTCCGGGACGGCTGACTTCTTCATGTATCGGGTTTAGATAAGAGCGTTGATCTCGGCACGCATATCCTCGCCATCAACATAGTAGCGACCCGCAAACTTGTCGATGTCGATAACGGTAGTGCCGTCAACCTCCATCAGGTAACGGGTGACTTCCAGCGTGGTGGTGCTGCCCATGGTGTCGGCACGCTTCAGCTTGCCGGGATCCAGCTCCTTGGGACGACCACCCAGGACGACGCGCAGGCCCTTGTAGGTGTAGCCGCCGTTCTTGTTGTCGTTCTGCATAGCAGCACGCAGGGTAATCTGGATGTTCTTGTTGGGGTTCATCATCTTGGTGGCGTAGCTGTACATGGTGTTCCAGTTCAGCGTTGCCTCCATGGATTCAAACTGACCGGGCACGGGAGAATCGACTTCGCCCGCAATGCCCATGCCGGACACGGAGGTGGTCTTGTTCTTGATCTTGGGCAGGGTGACTTCATCTGCCAGACCAATGAGCAGGTCATCTTCCGTATACGCATTGTAGTCATTGATGACCTGGGGAACCAGGTCGCTGGAAATATTCAGAGCCATATGTCATTCCTCCTGCTTACAGAGACAGAGCGGAGGTCAGCGCGCCGGCCTCGTACTCCATGGTGTTATTGATCTGCTTAAAAGGCGGGAACGGCGTGCAGAACTGATAGAAGGAGTAGTGGCCTGCAACCAGTTCAGCGGTCGTGTTGCGGTCGGGGTCTGCCTTCATGCTGTAGCTGGCGCATACCTCGGTAGAGACATAGACACTGCCCTTCATGTTCTCGCTGTCGATGATGGACTGAAGGCGCTTCTTGTTCATGGGCTTATCCAGCTTGCTCATGTTGTCCAGAACAAAGCTGGTCCAGGAGTGGTTGAAGAAGCGGCGGACACAAAGGAAAGCGTCCTTCGGGTCGGTGTTTTTCGGGTAGCAGCAGGTCTCATTGCCCCACACAACAAAGTCGCCGGATCGGATGAAGGTCGCCACGCCCTGCTCATTCAGCACATTGCCCTGCTCCTGATCCATCAGGACTTCGGTGCCATCTTCCAGGCAGGCGGAGGAAATGGGTACGCTGACATTGGATGGGCTGGCATTGGGCGTGTCGTTATACAGGCTGTCGTTGTAGACTGCCGCAGCAGCAGCCAGAGAGCTGCCGCTGTAGATGGTGCTGCCGATCTTGCCGTACAGCCACAGGGCATATGCTTCACGAGAAGTTGCCCCCTGCTTCACCTTCTGGTTTGCAACGTCGGTGTACTTGCGTGCACCGGAAGCAGAACTGTCAATGTCAACAAAGCACACAGCATCGAAAACGCCGTTGATCTTGCGGCACTTTGCCTGAAGTGCAGCACACACCATAGGATCCTTGGAGAAGCGGGGTGCCAGCAGAATGCCAGGAACCATGCCCAGCTTGGGGAATACCTGTCTTACCACTTCCAGGCCGGTCTCTGCTCCGGTGGCCGCATTCACGCCGCCCACGATGTCGGCAGCGGTGATCTTGGCCGGGTCCAGAATGGAGCCGGAAACAGTCAGGGACGTTGCGCCGTCGCCTTTGCCGCCGTTGACCAGGGCGATGCTCACAGTGCCATCATCATTGAAGCTGGCCGAATAGTCCTCGTCCGCCGTGAGCACGGTCTGCTCCTTCTTCACGACCAGCTTTTTCAGCAGGATGCCGGTCTCGTCAATCTCTGCAATGCCGTCATTCACCTGAACGGTCTTGTTGGACAGTTCAGTGATGTGCTTTGCATTCGCAGGATCCAGGACATTGACCACGACGATAGGGGAAATGCCCATCACCTGAAAACTGGCGCTCACTGCCTCACACAGGGTATACTTTGCAAAATCGTCGGAATAGCCCACTGCGGCGGCGGCTTCTTTGAAGGTATTCACCAGCAGCGGCGTGTTCACCGCTGCTTCCGGGTCATCCAGCATATTAACGGGGGCCGTACCCACAACGATCTGCAGGCCGGAGTTGACCGTTACCGGAGCGGTGACGCTGGTCGCTGCTTCGGTCTTGTTAAAGCCATGCGAAATAGCCATCTGTCATATCCTCCTTACTTCATCAGGGCAGCAGCCTTGTTGCAGAGAATATTTTCTCTGGTGCCGTCCTGTTCCAGTTTCACCCGCATTTCAGCGAGTTTGTCCAGCGGAACGATCAGTGCTTTCAGAAGCGGCACCTGTTCCACTTTTTCTTTCAGCTTGTCGGGCAGGCCGTCCACGAAAACCGTGTACTGCGGTGCGATGCCCTTGATGGTCGGGCCGCAATATGCCACGGGAACCTGCACCTGCGCTACGGTCTGTTCAGGCTGATTTTCCTGAACTTCTGCCGCTGCTTTCTTTTCAGTGCCCATATTAAATCAACGCCTCCACTTCTTCATTTTTCAGTGCGTTCGGGGTCTTGCAGATCAGATTCACAATTCCCCAGTAGTAGTGATCCATGTCATCGTCTGAAAGCTCCCACTTTCTGGGATAGCCAACCTCAAACGCTCCACCGAAAACCGGCTTGCGCTTGAAGTGCTGCATAATCGCTTCCTTGATGTTCACGGTCTCCACATACCCCTGCCGATCAATTCCACGGTCATAGCTGCAAATAACCAGCTGCATGAGAACCAGCTGCGGATCATGGTCATTATCGACCTCGCCGCTCGATTCGATTACGATGATGCAGGGGTACATGGCATCGTTTGTGTCAATGTCATCATCGTTGTCCGTCTGGGTAGGCAAAAACTGCTTATAGATCTTGAGGGGCTTTTCCCCTTCCTGCCCGGTGAACATCATGCCCCGGAACAGTTCTTCCAGCTCGTCCATCATGGCTTGCTGGCACATTTCGCTGGTATAGCCGGTGATTTTCTCGGCCATATCAGATCACGCCCTTTCGCTTTGCATTGGCAATCAGCTGCCGGATGCGCCGTTCGGTGTTGTCCTGAAGCATCTGTTCCACGGTCGTTTCCTGCATTTCCCACACAGTGCGGTGCATCGCAGAGCCGGAAGGGCTGGACATCGTGACCAGCTTTTCGTTCGGCTTCCAGCGTTCTTTTCCACTCTCGGTGTAGTCTTTGTCAGCAGGTACGCCCAACTGGCGCTGCACCATGCCGATGTGCTTCGACTTAAACTGAACCAGGAAGCCCTTGCTCTTTTCACTGGTTCCGCTCAGGCCGATCATCGGGTTTCCTTTCAGAACGTGTGCCTGAAAAACAGGCGGCGCATTTCGGACAGACGGACCCATGAAGGGCTTTGTGGGGCTGGTTCTGAAATAGCCCAGGTCTGCCCGGAATGCGCCGGGGTCGTTCTTCATGATGGCGAGGATAGCCGTCGGGTGGCGGTTGGTCGCTCTCTGCCGCTGACGCAGATCTTCGATCATACGCCTGCCAGCCGCGTTGAGGTCATAACGGTTCTTAACCTCGGTCAGCATCAGCTTTCGCGTCTGTCTGGCCGTGGTGTTGACCGCCACCTTCAGCGCTGCCGGGGTCTTGTTCGACAACACGCCAAGGGCACGGGACACTTCTTCGTCATTGACGGAAACCGTCATGGTGGAAGCGTCGTAGTTGGTATGGAAGTATGCCACCTTACCTCACCCTTTCCAATTCCATCCGGTAAACTCCCGCCTTCAGGGAGCAGGACTTGATTTTGTAGTCCCGCTTCTTATCCAGTGTGATCTGCTTACCGTTCTTTGGCATCGGGCCGTAGTCTTTCTGTTTCACGAACAGCAGCAGATCGGCCTTATACATTCCCTGGTCAAAGGACTGTTTTGCTCCGCCCTCCCAGTGCGCCGCACGTTCATTTACGCCGGGGTGCTGGGTAATGCAGAGCATCTGCTTATCATCTATGTAGCGTTCTTCTGCAAACTCGTTCAGGTTGAAGAACACCGTTTCCACATCCTGCGCCACATAGTCTTTGAACGTAGGGAGCGGCTTCGGGGTGTCCGGTTCGCCGTAATTCTGGTCAACGTCCAGCATATCAGCAAACCTCAGCTACCAGCCAGGAATCTACCTTATCAGGGATCAGCAGCGGGTGGCTCTGAAGCTCAATGAAGCGACGGTCGGGACGATGCTCCACATAGGTGCGCAGCAGACGGTCGCCCTCAAAGCTGTGCCAGTTGCCGCCATCATCCAGATAGTTGCACAGGCCGTAGGCACGCATGAAGTTTGCGTTGCTGGGGATCATCAGCACCATGTTATCGGGAATCAGCGGCTTGGTCTCGCCGGTCGCGTCATCCAGATAAACTTCGTCGTAGCCGTAAACGTCCACACCGGGCAGGTTCAGGTGACCGTAATAGGTCAGGCCACCTTCCAGCTCTTTGGGTGCCATGGAACCGATGTCGAAGCGGCGCTTGTCCATCAGTTCCAGAATCTTACCGTCAGCCATGAAATTGTCGGCTGCAACCTTGCCCATGACGACCATATCTGCGTTGGCAAAGCCGTTACGGCTCACCAGCTGCTTCCAGTCGCGCAGATTGCCCCAGGGGTCAGCGGCGGACTTGCCCCACTGCTTCGTGCCTTCAAGAGTGATCTTGTTGCCAAAGCCGAAGTCGATGACTTCATCCACTCCCTTGCCCTTGACCTTCAGCTTGCCGGTGGTAAGCACCTGTGCGGCCATCCACTCTTCGCGGCGGGTGGTCATGTCGTTCAGCTGGTTGTATTCCTCAATCAGCTTTTCTGCTGCACGGTCTGCCGGGGTGCGGCCAGAGAACAGATCTTCACCGGGCAGGCGTTCCATGTACTGGTCTGCCGTGCTGATGGTCGCCGGGTTGATAAGGGGCGGTGCATAGGATTTGGTCTCGTAGCCCTCGCTCTGCACGATCTCGCCGCCAACCAGCGGATGGATGAATGCAGCCATCTTGCGATTGCCCTTGACAATATCAATGTCAACGCGGCGGGTCGGGAAGGTTTTCACGTTGGAGAAAAAGCGATCCCGCAGAAACGTGCGGATCGGCGGGGTGGTGCGAACAACCTCGATCAGGTGCCGAGGCTCATAAATGCTTACTTCATTAGCCATAAATGTTGTCCTCCTTACTTCAGGAAAATGCCAAGATTGCGCAGAGGAACTTCAACGTCGTCTACGCTCACGTTCTTCGGCAGCACAAGGCCAGCAGCGAAAAACTCACCGGTCAGATAAATCGGCACTTCTTTGTCTGCCTCTGCACTGTCAGCGGTAATACCATACAGGCCGGTAAGAGCCGCCTGACCTGCACCGGCTGCATCTGCAACCGGCTTCACTTTGCCGCCCTCGATCAGAACAGGGGCGTGCGCCTCGACCGCCGCACTGGCCGTCTTGGTTGCCTTTGCGATACCAATGTCCACGCCAGCAATGAAATACTTCGGCGCGGTGCTGAAATCTTTTCTTGCAAGATCCATGCTCATGGTTCTTTCCTCCTTACTTCACACCGTTTGCCTTGCGGATCGCGGCCAGGAAAACGTTTGCTTCCGCGTCCTTCGGATCCGGGTCAGCGGGCGGCGGATTGGTGATGTTGTTCGCGCCGGAAGTCTGGGCGTTGGCCTTTGCCTTGTCCAGATAATCCTTGCTCTGCTTCTGCTGCTTTGCCTTCATGCTGGCAATGACGGCCTTCGCAAAGGATGCGGAATCAATGGGCTTCACAAACTTCGCCTCATTCGCTTCATCCTCTGCGCCGGGCAGAGTGGCGTTTTCGATCTCCTGAATGCGGGTGCGCTCGGCATTGATAGCCTCGGTCTCGATCTTGGCTACCATATCCGGGCACGCCTTGCGGAGATCGTCCACGGTCTTGATGTCCTTAATGTCCATGTCTGTTACCTCCCCATGGGTTTTGTTCCCCGGCTGATCCGCCTGGGGTGTATTTTCAGGCTGGGCCGTGGTCTTATCCACCACCCGGCTTCTGACAAAGTTCGGTGCTTTGTTGAACGGGGTGTTCATACTGATGCTGTTGACGAACAGGATGCCGTTGCGGTTCTCCACAACAGAATCGTCCGCTTCGTCGTCCACCTCGTCCACAAAGCCCTTCTCCTTGGCTTCCGTTGCCGTCCACCAGTTCGTTTCATCCATCCACTTGGCGCATTCGTCCTCGGTCTTGCCGGACTTCTTGGCGTACAGGGTGACGATGCTGCTGCGGATGGTTTCCAGTGCTTTCAGGCAGTTGTTGAGATCCTCTGCGGTCAGGTAATCGCAGACACCCATACTGACCGGATGCACCATGTAGCTGCTGTCTGCCGCCGCCACCACCTTGTCTGCATGGCAGGCAACAATGGTTGCTGCACTGGCACACAGGCCGTCGATGTGGGCGGTCACGGTGGCCGCGTTGCGTTCCAGCATATTGCCAATGGCCTGTGCTGCAAACACATCACCGCCACCGGAGTTGATGTACACGGTGATTTCTTTCACATCGCCCAGGGCGGCAAGGTCATCCGCAAACCGTTTCGGGGTCGCGGCATCTTCCCACCAGCTGCGCTCGGAAATATCGCCGTAAAGCAGAAGTTCCGCCTTCTGGTCATCACCGGCCAGATTGCGGAACTGCCAAAACTTATCATTTGTCATCTTCTGGTTCGTCCGGGAATTGGGTTTGCTCATTTAGCCCTACCTCCTTCATTTTTTCCATTTCGCTCTTGCGCTGCCTCATGTTTGCCCGCCAGTTTCCACCGGTCATCTGTGCAGTTTCCTGCTCATTTGTGCTGATGCCCTGCTGAACACGCAGAATCGCCGCCTCGATTTCTTTCTTGGCATCCAGATTGGTGCGTGCAGGACCGTTCCATGTGCAGCCCATGTAGGCTTTCGCCACAGCCTGGTCGTCAAAGAAGCCGGGCGCATTGATGCGCCCACGGGCTACTGCCTCGGCAAACCATTTTTCGTAGGCCGGCTGGCAGAAGTCCGCTGCAAAGCTATCCCGCAGCACACCGCAGGTTCGCCAAAACTCGTTCAGTGCGCCGCGGCTTGCGGAATAGTTGGAACTGAATTTCTTGTAAAGCACCTCACTTGGGATCTCTACGCCGGTCGCTACCTGATTGGACATGGCCGACATGAAGCCGTCAAAGGTCGTGGTCGGATGCTTCGGGTCGAACGTATCCGTGCTCTCTCCCGGTGCAAGGTCGAACACCGCGCTCGGTGCAAGGTCGATGCCCAGTTCATCGGGCGGGGTGTTCGGGTCCTCCGCCTTATCCGCCGGTTCCTCGCCGAACGGTGCCTGACTGGTCGGGTTTTCATGCTTGATAAACAGCGTGATGGACGATGCCACGATAGCCGCCGCCAGCTCTGCTTCTGTGTATCTGCCCATCTGTTTCAGCGTGGGCAGCACCGGAGCCAGCAAGGGCACGCCGCGCCGCTGCCCGGCACGCTCCCTCTGTGTGACGCACAGAATGTTCGGCTCTCCCGTTTCGGGGTTGCGGGCTTCTACCCGCGTCCATGTCAGCGGCACCGTGCTGTCGTAAGCCAGCGGATGCCGACTTGCTATCCAGTACGCCACCACCGCGCCGTCCCGGTTCGTTTCCACGCCCTGCACGATCTGGAACACGTCATGCTTGTCTATCGTGCATGGTGCCATTATGTCCGTGCGGTCAGGGCTGCAAATCAGATCAGCCTCGATCAGGCGCAGCCGCAGAGCATACGGCCAGTGCGGATGTTCGTCGAACTGCACCACCGCAAACACATCGCCGTTCATCAGGAAACTGGTGAACGCCAGCGTCTGCAACCGCCAGAAGTTATCCATGCCAGCAGCATCGCAAAGGGTGCTGTCCGCCCAAAGTTCAAATTCGCGGGAGATCTGCGCCTGCAATCTGTCTGCCTGTTCCTCGTTCAAGTGCAGATAGTCCGCATCCACCTGCGGGGTCGGCACAAGGCCGCTGCCCACCACGTTGGTGCGCAGGGTCTTGATGGCACCCGTTGCCAGAGGGATGCCCATATAAGCATCCCGGCTCCGTTTGCGCAGAATATCAAGATTATCTTCGATATCCTCTTTTGCGCTGCCGCCGCCAACGTGCCAGCTTCGCATAGCGCGGGAAATGCGGCTTGCTCCATAGTTTCCGTAGCCGGTACCGTTGTTTATGACAGACAGCGCCGTGCGGGCCACAGCGCGGCGATACCCCTTTTCGGGGGAGATTGCCGCAATGGCCTTATCAAGGAAATTCGCCATGTGCTCCACCTTCCTTACACGTCATGCGGAGAGAAGTGGTAGATCCGGTTTCTGCCCCGGCCCCTTTCCTCCGCTTCCGCTTCAGCCACTTTCTTTTCCCAGAAAGCAATGCTTTCCCGGATCTGTTTCAGGCTGGCGCGGGTCAAGACCATCTGCTCGATCTGGTAGCTCTGCCCGGTCGATACGGCAGCCTCAGCTTCCAGCCACATATCAAGGTGCCGCTGGGCGGTCTCTTTTGAAATAACAGGCATTGGTTAGATACCTCCCGATCTCCTTCTGCGGTACTGGCGCTGTTGTGCAGGACGCTGTGCATCCTCACCGGGGATTTCCAGACCGGGCGGGTTGCTGATTTCCAGCGCAGCCGTCGCGTAGTTCCGCACGTCAAATGCTTCGTTACGTTTCTGCGCCGGATCCTTCAGCTCCCACCGTTCCACTTTGCGGCCAGACTTCCAGCGTGTGACCTTGTGTTCCGCAGTAAGCATCTTGAAATAATTTTCGTCATACCCGGCATCTTCTGCCGCCGGGAAGTGGCAGTAGTTTGGGCCTTTGATAAGCACTTTCAGCCGGGCAAGGACGTGGTTCTTGCCGGTATCAACGCCCAGCGTAAACAGCTCGCCGCCTACGCGGTTGTTCTTTGTGGGGTTGCGCAGGTATGGTACGTCCATACCGCCACGGCCTTTGATGGGCCAGATGTGCCGTTCCTCGCGCTCTTTGCAGAACCGTATGACCTGATCCGGGAAGTGGCCGCCGCTGTCCATGCAGACACACCGCAGGGACAGTTCCGTGCCGTCCTTCTTTTTCCAAGTCTTTGATAGGAAATCGTCCAGATCTGCCCAGACCTGCCCACGTTTCAGGTCGCCGTAGATGCGCTGATACCGGATGCCCCAGCTTTCCTTGCCGATGCCCCAGCCCACGACTTCGGCCTCGAAGCGGTTATCCTGGGTATCGACACCAGCCGTCAGGTACACTACGCCGTCCGGGACTTCGGCCTCGTAGAACTCGCGGCGGTCCAGCAGGTTGTTTGCCTCCACCGCTTCGCCCGGTTCCTCCCACGGCAAGCCCAGGTCGGTGTTCACAAAGACCTGCATCTTCTCGTAATCGCCGCGCTGTGCATCCAGGTCAGCGGCAATAAAGTCCTCCACGATCTTGTCCCACCCGCAGAGGGTCGAGCCTATCTTGTTCATGTGGAAGCCCCGCACCGCCCGTTCCGGGTGCTCTGCGTGCCACTTGCCTTTCAGGCTGTTCTTCTTCCAGCGGTATTCGTTGTCAAGGCAGCCGCACTCGGCGCAGCGGTATTGCACGCCGCCTTCCGGCCACTTGTCTTTATCGAATACCATGTTGTCCCAAACAAAGGGCTGATAAAAGCCGCAGTTCGGGCAAGGCACCGTCCATTCCTCTTGGGTGGATGCGTTGAACTCGTCCAAAATGCGGCTGTTGTTTTTGTCGGTGGGGGTCGATACCAGCACCGTCTTGTAATCCCAGTAGGTCGTTTGACGCTGCTCGGCCAGCATGACCGGGTCGCCTTCTTTGCCGGCGCTGGCTTTGTAAGCGTCCACCTCGTCCGCCAGCAGCACCTTGATGGGGCGGCCGCGCAGATCGGTCGGGGCGTTTGCGCCAACGATGGTCAGTTGACCACCGGCGAAGTTCTTTTTCATGATCGTGTTGCCGGAGTAGCGGCTCTTGTTATCCACAAGGCCCCGAAGCACCGGAGTGTCCCGGATCATGGTAGCCAGACGGTCTTTGCTGAAGCTCTCGCCCAGGTTCACCGTAGGCTGCACGATCATGATAGGGGCCGGGTAGTAGCTCATGTAGTACCCGATGGTATTCAGGATCAGGCCGTCGGTCTTGCCGGACTGGGCGCACATCATGGCTACCACCTTGCGGATATGGACATCCCCGATGGCATCCATGATCTCCCGCTGGAAAGGTGCGTTGTCCGTATTCCAACGGCCTTGTGCTGCGGATGCTTCCGCCGACAAGCGGCGGTAGTTATCTGCCCACTGACTAAGGGTCAGGTTCGGGGGCGGCTTCAGCGCACCCAGCGCTCGGCTGAACATCTGTGCAGTCTGCGGTTCCAGGTGGATCATCGCCATTGCTGCCGCCGCCTTTCTTCACACAGCCGCCGAACGGGCAGAACTGCTGGATCTCATTCATCCGGGTGCCCCAGACACAGCCCCGGCATTTATTCTTCCTGCTCATCTTCGGGTTCCTCCCCCGCTGGTGCTGCCAGCGCAATTTCGGGGTCACTCAATTCCACAAGTGCTTCCTGCACTGCTTTTTGCAGAATGTCGTGGGCTTCCGCCGGGTCGGTCAGCTGGGCCATGGTACTTGCGTACTTAGTCGGGATGGTTTCCAGCCGGTTCTTGAAATTTGCAAAGATGGTTTTCAGGGCGCGTTCCACGTCCTCGGTGCGGTGCAGGTCGCCTTGGGCTTCCTCCATCCGCATTTTCTCGATCTTGCCGCGGGTTTCCTCCCTCTCGGCACGGGCAGCAACAAGGCGGGCTTGATCGTCTTTGTTGCCGATCTTGAAGTTCAGGTATTGCCGGACGCAGACCTTCATGTCAAAGACACCGGGCCGGACTTCGGACAGCACGCCCTGATCCCGCAGGTTCCGCACCTGACGGTCAGTGATGCCCAGCCATTCGCCAACGGCCTTACTCGTGTACAGCATCTTTGTCACCGTCCCCCGGTTCTCCGATCTCGCCGGTCGCCCGGATGCGCAGCAGTTCAAGCCGCTGCTGTTCAGTTTCCAGGTGCAGCTTGTCCATTTCGTTTTTCTGCATCTGGGCCGCCGCAGACAGGATGCGGCCATGAATTTTGTTCAAGGCTTCCTGCAGCTGCAAGATACGCTGTGCCGGGGTCTCCTTCTGATACATACCGATCTGCTGGTTTGCGCCGTCCCGCTTCCGCTTGCCACGTCCGCCGGGTACTCGCATATCCATGACGCTGGATGTAATCATCTGGTCAGGCGGTAAAGCCTGATACTCTTTGATCTTGTCCAGAATGTACTTTTCCCGGAGCAGCAGTACACCGATTTCGTGGGAAGTCAGCTCGGTGCTGTTCCGGGGCGCATTCTCTACGATCTGTTTTTCTTCCGGGGTGAGCTTGTCAAAGAAGATGGTCGCATAGGCTCCATCCTTCATTGCATTCTCATTCCCGACAGGTGCCCCGCCGCCGGGGTTGCCCACGGCGTTTTTGTTTCCCGGCTGTCCGCCGGGCTTCCGGGGTGCGGGCGGGTCCCACCCGTCCTTTGCCTTCCAGCGGCGGACCGTATCATATTTAAGATGGAGATCGTCCGCCAGCTGCCGAAGATTCACTTCTCCGTCTTTCTCCATCCGGGCAATGTACTCAGCGCGGGCGGCATCGCGCTCATCGCTTCGCCTTGCCATTTGGTTTTCCTCCAATAAAAAATGCCCCGTCTGGCAAATCATCCAGGCAGAGCATTCAGTTTCGCCGCCGGTCCTGCGGCATTTCTTCGGGTCGCTTACAACTTGTAAGCAACAGTGTATGAAAAAGGCCCCTCGGTTCGCCGCCGTGGGGCCTCTCTCCATAATTCCACTGTACTAAGTATAGCACCAAAACCGTCTTATAACGTCTTATCTTTTGGCGGTCGGGGCTTTCAAATGTAAACACTTTATGACATAGCCACCATTTTGCCAGCCCCGGCAAGATGGTCTATCCCGATTTTGTTGACCTCAACAAGATCACGCCGGAATGATTTGTTGACACCGGCAAAACGTGAGTTACTTA
Source organism: Faecalibacterium sp. I4-3-84 (assembly GCF_023347255.1). Lineage (GTDB taxonomy): Bacteria > Bacillota > Clostridia > Oscillospirales > Ruminococcaceae > Faecalibacterium > Faecalibacterium taiwanense. The sequence continues at coordinate 3,066,211 of NZ_CP094466.1, read as the reverse complement.
CAAATTGTAAGCGTCCACCATCCCGGTGACGTTACCGCCATGTTTGCCCCGGACTTACAATTTTTTGACCTGTACCCCCTTTTTCGGGTGTCAAAACGCGGAAGCCCTTCAAAAAATTTTGAACCTAGAAATATTTTGGGGCTTCGGAACCCGCACCGCGCCCGCCGGCGGGGGGCAGTACCTTTCCGGCGGCGGGGCCGGACGGGGCGACAGCAGGCCGGGCCGGTGCCGGGCCGCCGGTGGGCGGTGCCCAGGGCAGCGGCAGGCCGTCGAGGCGGAGAAGGAAGGGGGCAGGGGGTTAGATAAGGCGGCTATAGCCTAGCTATTGGCTATACTGCAAAGGCCATATGCCGGTCAGGTAAAGAATCTGACCCCTCCGGCGGCGGGCTGCGGTGGGTGTTTTTTGGCTGTTGGCGGGGTGATCTGCTGCGGCAGGTGGGCGGCAGGGCTGGCGGGGTGCGGTGTCGGTAGGTGCTGGCGGTGGGCTGCTGGCTGCTGTGAGGTCTGGCAGGGTGTGCAGGCTGTGCAGCTTGTGGGCTGCGGGGTCATCGGTGCGGCGCTGGCGGTGCTGTTGGTGTCGGTCTCCTTCTGGCTGGCGGTGCGGGTGGGCGGGGTGATCTGCTGCGGCGGCGGGGTGCCGGCGTGGTCATCGACCGGGCCGGGCCGTCACTGATCCGCACCGATCCGGCAGGCGATCCGGTGCAGCGGGCAGGCAGCAGGGCCAGCGGCGGGAAGATGGGCAAAAGAAAAAGGCCAGGGCAGACGGCGCGGCGTGCGCTGCTGCTCTGGCCTTTGGTCTGCACTGGTGGCAATGGTTCCGGCGGGGTGCGTCCCGGTGCCGGTGGCGGGGCTGATCTGCTGGCGGTGCCGGTGGGCATGGTCAGCGCTGGCACCGTTCCCGCTGTCGGCGTTCCAGCGTCACGGCTGGCGCTGGCGGTGCTCCATCCGGGTCAATTTTGCCGTTTGCCGGAGGGGTCAGATTCTCCACCTAACGGGAGTGAGAAGCAGGTGTAGGGCTTTAACCTAGCAGGCTAGAACTCTCCCCCAGTAACCCCCTATAGTCCCCCTTCTTCCCCGGATTCCGCCGGGTCGATCTCTAACGGCTGCCCTTCCTGCTGCATCTTGGCATTGAGTGCATCAAGTATATAATTTTGCAAACTTTTTCCGCTGGCAACAGCTGCGGCACGGATTGCCGCGCCCTTGCTCCGTTCCGGGCGAATCGTGATACTGTCCCGGCTTGCGTTATATTTATAGCTTGCCTTTTTGTGTGCTTCTGAAACGGCCATTTTATCACCTCTCTTGTTTATTTTATTATATATTATAAGGCGAAAACCGTCTACGGTCATCTTGCACAATGCGCCGGGCTGAACCGTCTACGGTTTTTATGAGTTTCTACAAATTGGCCGAAAGGGGCTTGACTTCGTAACCGTCGACGGTTAGACTAAAGCCACAGCAAGCGAGCCGGACAACAGTCGGACGGTTGCGAGTAAGCCGAAAGGAGAGCCGACACATGAGCATTGAATTTTTCAAGCTCCCCGCCGCTTTGAAAAAAGCGATCTGGGCCGCCTACCTGGCAGAGTGGAAAAAGAAGCAGGCAGCAAAAAAGCCCGCCACCCACTAAAGCAGGTGACAGGCTTGCAAGATGAATTTTCCACAACGCATCTTGTAAGCCAGTTTACCACCGAAAGGCGGTAAAGTCAAGCGGATGCCCTGGCAGGGTCGCACCGCTCAAACAAAGCGGCCCCGCCCCATAGCCCCGGCAGCCCGCCGGGGCAAACCTGAAAAGCAAAGGAGCAAAGAACATGAAACTTTTGAACGCTGCAAAGAAGATCACCACCGCCGCCGCACTGGCGGCCGCACTGCTGGCAGGCACCGCACCAAAGGCTGCGGCGCAATGCCCCTACACCGTCGGCCCCCTGGGCCGCTACATCGCCCCGGCCATTGTGCAGGGCATGACCGCCACCGATGACGGCGCGGTTGAAGTCTGGTGCACCGACGCGCTGGACGGTGACGACTGGTTTTTTACCGTCGATGCAAAAACCGATCTGCGGATTTATGACCGGGTGCAGCTGGTAGTTGATGCCAACGGCACCCCGGACAATTTCGCAGATGACAGAGTGGTTGACGCTCTGTTTTGCCATGACTGCACCGAAGATTGAAAGGAGCCCGCGCCATGATGACACTTGAACAGATCCGCCAGCGCAACAAGGCAGAGAACGCCGCAGCCCAGCGCCTGCAGGCCGCCGGGTATCGGCTGGAAGGATGGGACCCCCGCACCGGGCAGCGGATCGCCGCCCAGATCACCGGCGAGAACACCAACGACGAACGCCGCACGTTCTACAGCTTTCCCACCTGGCAGGATGCCGCGGCCGCGCTTCTGGGCTGAATGCCCACCGGATGCCCTGGCAGAGCCGCACCGGACAAAGCGGCTCCGCCCCACTACCCCGGCAGCCGCCGGGAGATCATCCCGAACATCAACCACAACGAACAAAGGAGAACGAACCATGAAAGGCATGACCAACAATCAGATCATCATGAACGAAGCCGCGAAGCTGGACCCCGCCACCCTGCACGCCATCGCCACCGCGCACCACACCCCGGAGCAGATCGCCGCAATGGCTGCAAACGCAGTCACCACCGACGAGAACGGCGACGAACAGCCCGCCACCATCGCAGACGTTGAAATCATCCTTGCAGCGGCAGAGCTGCACACCTTCGATCACTGGAAGAAAGAAGGCAAGAGCGTCAAGAAGGGCGAAACGCATTTGATCGAATGCTACCTGTGGAAGTACACCACCCGCCCCAGCAAGGCCCAGCGGGAAGCCGCTGAAGCCGAAGGCAAGGAAGCAGCCCCCGCGCCGCATTTCTACCCCACGAAATCGCACCTGTTCAGCTGCTTGCAGGTACACGACGCAAAGCAGGCCCCCGCCGGCCGCTTCGGATCTGTCGCCGCCATTATGGAGTATAACAAAAAGCTGGCCGCAGAACGCAAGGCCGCAAAGGCAGCAGCAGAGCAGACCGCCAGCACCCCGGCCCCCATCATCACCGAAGAACACCACGAATTGCCGGAGCTTGTGCACGTCGATCCGCTGCCCACGAAAAAGGCCAGCAAGCCCGCTGCCACGAAAAAGCCCGCCCCGGATGTGCTCCGCAAGGCAGAGCGGGAAGCAAAGGCCGCTTTCCTGGCTGTCCCCGAAACCGACCGCAAGGGTCAGGCCGCCGCGCTGGATGCCTGGCGCAAGACCCGGAAGGCCGTAGAGGACGCAAAGCAGGCCCCCGCCGCCGTAGCCGCGCCGGATGAAGCACCCGTGAAACAGCTGGACTTTGAAAGCATCGCCGCCGGGCTGCTGGCATGACCCACCACCACGAAACCGGATATTTTGGCAGGGCTGCACCGGGCAAAGCAACCCCGCCCCACTACCCCGGCAGCGCACCGGGCACGAAAAACAGAACGAAAACGAAAAGGAGTTTTTGCAATATGAAAAGAGCAACCAGCACCCCCGCCGGGCTGAACGTGAAGAAGATCACCGCCTATCTGAAAGGGCAGGCAAAAAGCCGCAACGCCGTTCGGATCACCTGCCAGAGCGGCAGCGTGTACATCATCACCGGCTATGCAGCGTTCAAGCTGCCCGCCATCCTTTACCGGGATGTTATCCAGCCCGTGACCATGCAGGACGCACCCGCCGACGGCGTGACCATCGTTTCCAGCGATGCCGGGTTTGTGGTCAACGATCCGCACCAGCTGACCGCCGCGCAGATGTTCCAGAAGTTCAGCGCCTGCAAAGAAGAAGTCAAACGCACTTCGATCTTGCAGGAAGTCGAAGCAAAGGGCAAAGTCTGGGGCATGTTCCGGATGTTCCGCAACGGATCCCGGCCCATCATGATAAATTCGGAGTATGACGCTTTTGTGGATCATCACGAATTTGTTTACCACAGCAGCAACAGCCCGTTTGCGCCCATCCTGGCAACGGACACCGTAGACCCGAAGAAAGCCGCCGTTTCCGTGCTCATTGCCCCGATGAAGGCGAACGACGAAATACAGCAGGTATGCAACCGCCTGTTTGCATGATACGAAAGGAGAACGAAATCATGAAGAAGTTTGACAACATCTTTGAACAGGCCCGCGAGATCATCCGTCAGCAGTGGACACTGCAAGACCTGCGCCGGGAAGCCCAGTGCACCGGCAGGCCCGAAGCGGTCCGCCAGCAGATCGCCGCCGCCCGGCTCCGCCTCATCTGTGCCCGCCGCGGCTACCAGCTCAACGCCTGACACGAAACCGGATGCCCTGGTAGGGCCGCACCGGACAAAGCGGCCCTACCCCACCGCCCAGCATTCCGCCGGGCATATCACGAAACACGAAAAGAGGTTTACACCATGACCACCCCAAACGATTCCCTGGACTTCTACCCCACGCCGGACAGCCTGGCCTTTGATATGGTTTTCTCCCTGCGGGAAGTAAAATCCGGGTTCACCACCTACCCGAAACCCATCCTTGAACCGTCCGCCGGTGATGGAGCACTTGCGCGTCAGGTCCATGCCCTGGCGTTCAACGTCCACCACGACTATAAGACCGGCGAGGTTGACCGCTACGACAAGGAAAAGGCACGAAGCGCAGAGCTTGACTGCATCGAGCTTTCCAGCGACTTCCGCGCCGTGCTGAAGAAAGACGGTTTTCGGGTGGTGCATGATAACTTTCTGACCTTCCGCCCCACCACGAAATACGCCGCAATCGTCATGAATCCGCCTTTCTCCGCTGGTGCCGCGCACCTACTCAAAGCGCTGGATGTCATGCAGGACGGCGGCAAGGTGCGGTGCCTGCTGAACGCCGAAACCCTGCGCAACCCCTGCACCAACGAACGGAAGGAGCTGGCCGCAAAGCTGGAAGAGCTGCACGCCACGGTAAAATATATCCCGGATGCGTTCAAGAACGCCCGCCGCGCCGCCCGCGTGGAGGTGGCGCTTGTGTCGGTGGACATTCCCGACCGGGAGCCGGTGAGCCGGATCCGGCTGGATCTGAAAAACGAAACCGCAGAGCGTTTGAAAGAAAACCCGGAGTTTGCCGCCCTGGTATCTTCCGACCCCATCACGGCAGCCATTGAGCGGTACAACGCCGCCGCAGAGGGTGTGCGCCGGATCTATGAAGAGTACAACGGAATCAAGTCGTTGTTTTCCTCTGCCGGCGCTGGTAAGAAAGAAAACCCTGTGATGGCTTTCACGAAATCTTATAACGACGCTATCCGGGAACTGCGCGGGATGTACTGGAAACAGCTGTTTGAAATGCCGCAGCTGTTCGATGCGATGACCTACGAAATGCAGCAGGATTACCAGAAGCGAATCAAAGAGCTTGAAGGCTATGACTTCAGCGCGTACAACATTCTGACCGTCCGGGAAGAAATTTCACGAAATCTTCTTTCCAGCATCGACCACGAAATTATAAAGCTGTTCGACGACTGGACGAACCTGCATTATAACGACGAGTACAGCAAGAACGTGCATTATTACAACGGCTGGTGCACGAACTCCGCGTACAAGATCAACCGCAAGGTGATTTTCCGCTGCAACGCCTTTGATACATACGATGGGCGTTTCTGCCCCCGGTACAACGCAACAGGCCATGTTGCCCAGATCGAGCGGGTGCTGCACTTCCTGGACACGAACGGCAAGCCCTACAATGGGGACGAACTCCGCGCCGTGCTGGATGCCGCCGAAAAGAGCGGCCAGACCCAGAAGATCCAGCTGCACTATTTCACCGCCACGTTTTACAAGAAAGGCACCTGCCACATCGAGTTTACGAACACGGACGTTTTGAAGTCCTTCAACCTCTACGCTGGACAGCGCAAAGGCTGGCTGCCGCCCACCTACGGCAAAAAGAGCTATCACGATATGGCCGCCGCAGACCGCCGGGTGGTTGACAGCTACGAGGGAGAGGCCAGCTACACCGACACCCTCACCCGGCACCTGATCCCCACGCAGAGCACGTTTTTACAGCTGAACGCTTAACACGAAACCGGATATTTTGGCAGGGCTGCACCGGGCAAAGCAACCCCGCCCCATCTTCCCGACATTTACGTCGGGAACATCACGAAACAGAAAGGAGGTATTTTCATGGTTCGATGTTGGATATACTCCGCCGGGCCGGATCAATGCCAATGCTACAACGTGGATGACGAAAACTTGGCTGATCTGGCAGCACAGGCGCAATTCCTAGAGGACTTCCGCGCCCAGCGTGCAGCAAACCCGGCTTTATACCGGCAACTGCTCAATATGCTGGTGCCCGCCGCCGATGCCATTCCCATGCGCAACTATACCGGCCTGCCGTTCTGACAGCCAGCCCCGGCAGCCGCCGGGAGTATCGCGAAATCCAGTATCACGAAAAGGAGCAGCAACCATGAAGAACCAGAGCACCAGTGCCCGGAACCGGTGACAGAACGTCACCACTTGACCGTGCCCCGCCTCTCCGACCTGGTAGCTCTGCCCACCGTCCACGTCTGAGCGCAGACCCGGAAGCTCTGGCAGGGCAGGCACCGTAAAGTAGCCCCGCCCCATCTTCCCGGCAGCCCGCCGGGGTCATTCTGGTGCCTCTGCACGAAATCTTCTTGCCTTTTATTGCTTTTGTTTTCGTTTTGTTCTATCATGACAGTAACGAAACACGAAAAGGAGGTTTCCCGTTATGACTATGATTCCCGCCTTCGGCCCCTGGACAGAGCATCCCGCAGACACTGACGAAGAAAAGCGCCTTGCCAGCGCCCAGCAGAGCAAGACCAGCCCGCTTTCCGTGGACAAGGAACACGAAACCGGGGTTTTCTATGGATCCGGTAAAGAGCCGTACCAGACCAGCCTTGCAAGCTGCACCTGTAACGATTTTGTAAAGCGCAAAAAGCCCTGCAAGCACATTTTCCGGCTGGCTATGGAGCTTGGTATCATTGATGCAGCCTATAAGACGGGCCGCAGCACCGGCGAACGAAACGAGGCGCAAATCAGCTTTGCAGACAGTGTTGCTCTGGTGGAGCAGCTTTCCGACGCGGCACAGAACGCAATCAAAGATATGCTGTATTACACCAGTGAGCGCATCGACGACCGCCAGAAGCCTGTAACCTGTCACGATCTGGATCTCGTGCCGGAGCTGCGCACGTCGCCCCTGCTGCACGAAAACCCTTACCCGCTGGCAGAGGTATTGAACGATCTGCCCAAACCGCTGGTTGTGCAGATTTTGAATGCAGTCCACCGGGACGACAAGCCCAAGCGAAACGCCGCAAAGGCTGCGATCGTGGAATGGCTGGTGCGGAATGTGCCCATGCTGGCAACGGAACTGCCGCCGTGCGCTTCCTTCTCCTTTGTTGAGGTGTTCGACAAGGCCCAGAGGGACGTTTACAAGTATCTTCACCGCAAGTATGACATGGAAACGGATTGGTATTCCGGTGTTCAGTACCCCGCCGGGTCTGGTCTGTTGAGCGAAAACGAACTTGTTTTCTACTTCCCGGATGACCGGATCACCGCCGCGCTCACGAAACGCGGTTTCAATCGCTGCCTGAATGGGTACATCCCCACGAAATCAAAATAGAAAGTTTTGTGTTCAAAATATCATATCTTGTTTGCAGATTATGATTTTTCGTACACGAAATTCACTTTTTTGTGAATGAATTGGACTTTTCCGTGCTCAAAACTTCAACTCATTCACGAAAATCGCACGAAATGGAGCATTTTCATGGACGAAGCTGAATTTTTTGCCCCTTGGCGGCTGGTCGCTGCCTTTGCTGATGGCTCCCGGCTCTTGTTCGACGGATTGACTGAAGAACAGGCACGGGAAGCGATGGAAGCTGCCCAGGAGCAGCACGGAGACATTGGTTACTGGAACCGGGTCACGGATCAGAACTATGAGGACGGCAGATACTACAAAACCATCCCCGAACCGCCCTGCGTGAACGTCGTTGACTTCACCGGTTACGATGGGCCGCTCGACGAAAACGGTTTTCCTGTCGGCCTGATGGACGAAATCGCCCAGAACGCCAAAGAGGAAGGCCGGGATCCGAACGAACCGCAGATCATCTTCAAGCGCAACGCTCCGCCGGATGACCAGCCGCCACACGAAAAGTAAATCACGAAATCCAAAAAGCCCGCCAGGTCGATGACCTGACGGGCTTATGGTGTTGAAAGGATGGTTTGTATGAAGTTAAACATGGATTGCGTCCGCGCTGTTATGCTCTGCGTGGAAGAACACACGGATTTTGACCACTATTGCTACTTCATTCGCTATGCAAGGGCCGATATTCTTGATATGCTTTGCGAAGATCCTACTGATCCGCCCGCTTATCAAATCGAGCTTGAATCCAGATTTGACAATGACGACATTCTTTATTCCGTGAAATACTGTGCCGAATCTGGGCTTATCGCCCTTTGTGCTGGCTCTCACCCGGAGCAATACCGTGTCAATGTCCGGGAATTGACCCCCGCCGGGCATAACTTTCTTGAAAATATCCGGTCTGACACAAATTGGTCGAAGGTCAAAAGCGTTGCCAAAAAAGCCGGCGCTCTCAGCGTCGATGTGATAACCTCCATCGCAAAAGACGTAGCTGTGGAAGCGGCCAAACATTTTTTAGCCAACACCTGACCAGCCTGCCCACCCCAGCATCGTCAAACTCGTGCCGGATTGCTTCCTCGTTATACCACGTCTGTTTCTCTTTGATCCCGGTCTTTACGATTTCTTTCGTGATGGTTCTGACGGCATATTCCCGCAGGCTTATCATGTCTCCTTCAAGCTCGATTTTGATTTTCATTTTGCTCTCCTTTGCACAAAACCCGGTAGGCCAACTGCCCGCCGGGTTATTTCTATGCCTGTTTTCAGATTTTCGGGGTAGTCGTGTTTGTTTTTCTGCGGATGATGGACACGATTTTGCGGAAGCGCCTGCACATGATGTTCCGCAGGCCGCCTTGCCTATAAGATAATATCGCCCTCCGCCCAGGCATCCGCCCGGCAGCGTTCCTCGCGCGTGTTTAACGCACGCGATAATAAAGCGGCGCACTCCGGGAGCCGTTCCAGGTTCCTTCCCAGCTGTGCAAGAGCGACGTTTCGCAGGTACTTCAAGTGCTGCACACTGTATGGAACTTTCTGCTGTACTTCGTGCCATTTTTTGTGGCTGATGTAGAACTCCGTTAAAATCAGATTGTGGCCACTGTCCAGCCGGTTCATTTGTCCTCGGATAATGTTCTGATCTTCCAGCAACACAGCCCGCTGCCGTTCCAGCTGACGCAGTTGGTCTCCAATGCCCAGTTCATCCATCCGGCAGGCCATCGCCGCCGTGCTGTCCCCAGGTGTTCCGCCGCGGGGCATTCCATCGGTGCCCATGCCCTGCATGGGGTCCACTTCATCGCTCAGTGCGGTACACTGACGGCGGATGATCTCTATCCGCTGCGGGATGTCCGCATAATATTTCAAGATTGCCTCCGCCTCGTGTACTTTCACTGCTCAGTCCTCCCAAAAAATCAAAAATCTTTCTTGAAAAGGGGTTCTTCGAAAACGGGTTCTTCACCCTTGACGCGCTCAACCATGGCACCCACGCCGTAAATGTCCTCAATGACACGGCGCAGACGATCATAGGCAACTTCTTCTCCGCCATCGTCCACCCAGCCGAGGAACTGCTGGTAATTTTTCTTGATTTCTTCCTTCACGGTCTCAATTTGTTCAGGGGTGTACTCCATTTCTTCCAGCGATTCCACAAAGAAACGAACGATCATCTTTGCCGCGTCCCGGCGTTCAGCCAGAACACGCAGCTTTTTTTCAGAGCCTACCAGACCACCCGCCGGGAGCCAAAATTCTTCCGGCATCAGGTGGGCAGTGCGTGCTTCCAGCCGCTTGAGGGCTTCCGGTGCACCGTACTTGTCGTGATCCATGATATACCTGGATGCAGCATTGTTCATCTTCAAGGTCAGGAGCGTAGATTCTTTCTCGCCCCAGTCCCAGAGATCATGTGCCGCGGCAACTGCGCAGTACGAAACGACCTGCCCGATTGCCTCACGGTTCAGCGTCGTGCGGTGCTTCGACTTGCCGATGTTGATTTGCTGATTCACTGCATTCTGGATGCTCTGCCGGTAGAATGCTGGCATCCTTGCCCTGCTTTTTCCCATGATGAATCCTTTCCCGCCTGTTCGGCCAGGCGCTTCCACTTTCTGATTTCTTCCGCCGTATCTGGCGTGATATGCTCAATAAACCGCCAGTGCTGCGGTTCTGCCACAAGATCGATAAACATACGGCGGCGGTGGATGTAATCACGCTGCTGCCGCCGGGTGAATTTGCTTTTCACTTCCACCACCTCAACCGTGCCATCAGCATAGGTCAGCACAAAATCCGGGGTATAGTGCGCCGCCGGGAGCTTCACATTGCCGTATTCTTTTTCCGGCAGCATAGTAAACCTGCGGTGCAGCTCTACCTTCACGACCTCGCCACTCTGGACTTTGGGCAGAACAGTTCCCATGTAGTAGTCATACTCGCCCCGGCTGTCAAACTCGTGTCCGGTCGATCTGGCGGCATTCACAGCGGCTTCCAACGATGCAGGTGCAGCTTTGCCCCCGCACCTTCTCTGTGCAAGCTGCTTTTCCGCCTGCGCACGGTAGCGCGGCGGCAGGTCGTCCAGTTCCAGTCTGGCGCTCATGGCTGGTTCCTCCTGTTCTTCCACCGGGTGTCCGGCTTCTTTTTCAGTTTCACGATCAGGTGCTTGGTGTTGTTTCCCGTGATGTGCTGTTCGCACTCGCGCAGGGTATAACCGGGGTATTTTTTCTCCCAGTATTCACGATCATCCGGCAAAGCAAACGCTTCGTCAAAGCGCTTGCGGCTCCATCTGGTGTCGTTCGGACGCGGGGTTTTCGGCTTTTGCAGCCCTTGGCTCTGTCGCCAGCGCCGGATACGGGCGCGGGCTTTCGTCATGTAGGTTGTCAAGCGTTCAAAGCTGGAACAGGTCAGATCGATAGGTTCAACTTTCACAAGCCCCATCGGCCGCCCGGTGCTGTCCCGCCACAAGTCCTTGATCTCCTGCCATGTCAGATTGCCTTGCAGGATCGCATGATGGTGGTGTCTGCCGGTAACTTTCCCGTCCTCATCCATCACGCTGTACTCTGCAACCTGCATCCACTTGGATGCTTCTCGACCCATCTTTTTGCAGAAGCGCTTCAAGCGGCGAGTAAAATTCGTCCAGTCCCGGTCTACTTGGTCAAAATCTCCGGGTGCTGGCTGGTGGTTGTGGTCGTATGTAAACGTGACTGCCCAGTCGCTTTCCCCGAAATTCGTATAGGCCAGCTGGCAGAAATACCGCCTTGCTATCATGTCGTTATACTTCTGCTGCGCAATGGAGGTTGCCAGCTCTCTTTTGCGGCGGGTGCTCGCGGTGTGTTCCTTGTCCGTTGTTTCAAAGAGATCCACTTCTGCATAATCGGATGTTCCGAGAATGTGTTTCTGCTCCCGAATGTACCATGCCCGCACCGTTCACTTCCTCCTTCCGCAAAGTTCTACTGGGATTTTCTTTTCTGTGGACCAAACACACACGGCTTCGCAGGGCAAGGGGGATACAACGCCGGGCAGGTCTTTCTAAGTTTCCTATTCCATCAAGCCCTACAGACCCGCCCTCGTTTTCTCCCCCTTGACCCCCGCTTTCCCCGGCTTGTGTTCTTCTGTGGTCGCTAGATTAAGTTACACATACAAGCCCCTTGCCGCCTCGTCAGGGCGGCAATTTAACGACGGGCTTGCTTAATTCTTGATTAGAGCTTGATTAGTTTACTTCGTAGTCACCGATGCTGTTTTCTTCCGTTCTGACTTCCCAGCACTCGCAGGTGTCCTCCGGGTCAGTGAAGTCGGCACGGTTCGGTGAATTGCCGTTGAAGCATACCCAGGTGTAGCCCTCATGCCAGCGGCAGGTGCAGCAGGTTCTTTCAGGTTCCATCATCCTGTGTTCCTTTCGTCACGGTTCTAGCAGTGTGTGGCAAATCGGACAGGCGTGCGGTTCCCAATCTGTCCTGTACCCGCATACCGGGCACTCATACCAGCCGTATGGAAACACACCGGTAGCGTCATAGAATTCACGCTGCCATTTAAGTGGTTTCGGCAGTGGGGTGCCGATCGCTTTCGCAAATTGGGCGGCCCGCATAGCAGTTGCAATGGCATCCCTTGCAGGTTTCAAAGAATCGTGTTCTTCCTTTTTCTGGGAGTTATCTGTCTTATCCTCCATGTCGGCCGCCTTCATAAAAACGATCCATCGTTTCGCGGTACACCTTGAAGCACTCCGGGCACAAGTCACCAACTCCAAAGAAGTCCCTCGTTTCAAGCGCCCACCCATCCAGTGCCTTCTGGTCAAACCGGCCATCATCAAACCGTTCTGCAAATACCTGCTTCCGGCAACGGTTGCAGATAAACATTGCTCCGTTCTGTCTCATTGCACTTTCTCCAACTTCATAACCTCAAAATCTTCAAGATTCGTGTGCAACTTCTTCCTCTCGATCCCGAACTTTGCCCTTGCTCAGTGCCAGAGGACCACGTTTGACGAATGGGCCAGATATGTTGTTCCGTTAATTTTGACCTGTAACTGGTCGCCTTCATAATCGTTCCAGCTATCCACCTTGCCCTCAATTACGGTTCCATCCGGCATTTTAATCTGTGCCTGCGAATATTCGTAGGTCAAATCAATTACCTGCTTGTTGCATCCCGTCATCAGCAAAACGCTTGCCGCCGCAGATGCTCCCACCATAAAAATCTTTCTCATTTCTTTGCCTCCTGCTTTTCATTGAGTTTTACTACCGGCTGCGGCTGGTCGCTGCGGTTCAGCGGCTTATCAAAGCACACATTCCATGGATCGCCCTCCGGCTTGTCATGCCATGCCAGGGCGTGGCGAATGGCAAGCCATACCTGTTCTGCCCGGTACGGCACCTTCATTACGTCTGAGGTCGGGGCCGGGAGAACGCATCTGCTGTACAGCCGTTCCATTTCTAGCAGCATGGTATTTCTGCGGCCTATCGCAACATTAAAAGCGTTTTTACGCTGTTCCTCGCTCTGAAACGCATTGTTTTCCGCGTCCGAGTAGAATTTTGCAAAGCACAAGTCTTCTGCCAGATCCCAAAACTGTCCCATGTGCAGCCGCAGATACCACTCGCAGGCAGTCTGCACAGCCTCCGCCACTGGGCGGCTCATGGTCAGCGTGATGGTCTCGATTTCGGTAGGTGCGTCATTCTTCTTCACCATAGTGCGGATCCTTTGCCCCCGGCCAGTGACGGCGCTGGCTGCGCTCAAACTTCCGGGCCATCGCTGCTGTCTGAATAGCTTCCACGGCCAGAGCAACAGCCCGGTCATATACACCCTTCGTGGAAATCTGCGGATTGTTGGAGTAAACATTCATCCACATTGCATTGAGTTCCTGACGCAGACCGTTCATTTCCTGCACAGCTTCCACGACTTCTTCTTGGATGATTCCCGCGCCCTCATGTGGCCCAGCAAACATCCGAAACTTCTTATTGGCAGCGGCCAACTCGATTTTGACCAGCCGCTTCACGTCATTTTTTACCGCATCCATGATTAGCCCTCCGTCCGGCTCTTGATTTCGGCCAGCAGGTCATCCAGCGGAACATCGGAAAGCGAAAACCCGGCCTCTCTTTCGTCCTCGACAGAGACCAAGAGTGCAGAGGAAAAGCACAAAACGGGGCGAACACCATAGGAGTAGTTGTACCAGTCGCCGCTGCTGGAGCCATCCGAATTGACGTACCAGACGTAGTCGGTGTAGTAGGTGTACGGAGAGCAATTCGGCGTACCGTAAGGCGTTGCCAACCACCACGGCGCATCTACCTTTGGGATCAGCCGCCAATATTTTCCGTACCCGCGCAGGGTCAACAGGCCAATCCTCACTTCAAAGATTCCGTATTCGTTCTGGCCGGTCGTGTCCTGAAGGTCGATTCTGAGCGGAATGAATGTACTCAGCGGAGTGCCGTTCTTTGTAAACTCTGCCAGGCAGTTACCCAGATATGGCATAATCTCGCTCCGGCGCAGATCGTTGGGGCATTCCGGGTCGTCGCCGTCGCGGAACGGCATTCTCGTCCAAATGTCCTTTGCCAGTACAAGGCAGCCGTGTTCGTCCGCATCCAGCTTCACAAACTCCTTGCCCAGCGCTCTGAAGATGCCACCATTTTTCACATCACCCAAGGTTACACTTTTCAAAATCTTGCTCATCGTTATTCCTCCACTAAAACCACATTGGCCCAGCTGGTCTCGTATGTTTTCCCGTCAATCGTGACTTTCACGATACGATCATTGTGTGCAAACGAACTTACCTTGTCCGCCCGTCCTTTGTCCAGTAAAGTGCCGTCCGGCAGGTAAACATATACCGTCTTGACCGGTTTTTCACCGCTTGCTGTGCCCTTGACTGCTTCACACCCAGTCAGTGTTACGCACAGCGCGGCAGTGCAGGTGGACAAAGCCAGCAGTTCCAAAGTCTTACGCATCGTTTTTGTCCTCCTGCTCGCTCAAGTCCTCTACATCGGCAACATCCTTTGTCTTTTTCACCATATCTGCAAGCTCACGCAACCCAGACTTTGCCAAAGGTTCCAGCTTTACAGGAAGTACCGCACCGCGCACCACCATACCGTCTTTGATAACATAGTAGCGGCTACCACTTGCCATCTTTCGGGCGCAGTATTTGAAATATCCGCTCTTTCGGATCTCGTCCGCCACCGGCATGATCTGCTTTGCATCCACAAAACCGACCGTTCCCGAAACAGGCTCGATCATTGGAACCAGTTCACACCCGCAGTACCGGATACCGATTCTTCCGGTCACGCAGTCCATTTCTCCGTCTGCCGTGTCGTCCAAATCCATCCCTTCGATGTGATGGAGATCATCCGGGCAGTCATTATCAAACTCGATGTCTGCCCATTCCTTTTTGCTGATGCCCAGGAGGGTTGCCAACTCACTTTCATTTTGTGCCTTCGGAAATCCGGTCAGCGGGAAGATTGCCGTTTTGGTTCCAATGTACAAATCATAGGTTCTGCAATCGTCATAGAACACTTTGTAGAGTTTACAGTACCCATCTGCCTTAATGAGCTTTGCGATTGCTGCCAGCTTCATTTGCTTCTCCTTTCAATTTCGATAGCCTGAACTTCAAACTTTTCGTACTCCGGGTAATGATTCTCGGCCTGCTCCTTGGCTTTTTCAACAGCCTGTTCGGCGCTGTCCGCATCCAGCCGGTACGGCAGCCAACCCGGCCACCCACCAGCACCGGTCGCTTTCAGCAAAATGTAGTACCTCTGCATCGGTGTGTTCTCCTTTCAGTTTTGGGCAATCCCGGAGTTGAACCGGGCCGGGCCTGTTCCCATGCTCACAAAAAAGGCCGCCGCAGCGGGCGGCCTGTGTCAGGAGTTGTGCGACCTTATTTTCAAAATTTTCTTTGCTTCCTCTGCGTGGAGAAGGACGCTGTCCCGGCAGGTCATACCCGGTTCTTGCAGCTCATAGAGTTTGCACTCTTTCGTGCATCCCTTACTGCCTTTTCAGGCCTGCTCATTACACGTTATAAATCGTTCGGACAGAATCCGTGTCAGCGTTTCATTGTCCATCATGCCACCAGATACAGCCAAAGGAATTTAATCAGTGCGGCCGGCACAAAGAAAATCAATGCTGCCCACAGTGCCACAGCCGCCAAAGCCATCAGAATGCCCAGCGTTTTTACAAGTCCTTCCATACTTTTCCTCCAATTACTCAAGTTCATCTCCCCACGCATCCCATCCGGTTGCGTGCTGGCGGGCAAACAGTTCGATTCTCGGCACATCGCCCAGCAATTCCACAATACGCTGTCTGGCTTCATCCGGTTTTACGCTGTGCGCTTGTATAGGGGATTCGATTACCTGGTGCACTGTATGGCTTTTGACCAATGCTTTTGCCTTGAATCCCGGCGTCACTCCCAACAAGCAAACCTCTGCATTTGCACGAGTGTAAGCACCCATTCCATAAAAGTTTCCGCCCGACTTGTATTTTTTGATCCAGACGAATGCCGCCGTTTTGTATGTAAAGCCCCATGCGTCCATAACCTTCAGCGCATCTGGGATGGTTGGGAATGTCGCCCACATGAACAGCGCGCATCCCTGCCCCCCCCCGCAAGCTGGCGAACGGGCAATGCGCAAATGTCCTCAACGGTCATTGTGTGGTAGTGCTGCGCTGCGTTCCCGCGGCTTTTTGGTCCAGTTCCATGCTGGCGGTAACTCCACGGCGGATCTGCGTAGATCACCGCGTACTTCTTTTCCGGCAGTTTCATTTCTGATTCTCCTTGAAGCATTTATCGCTTCGCAAAATGCAAGTCTGATCTGCAATCACTGCCCGATCATCCCAGTATTCGTTTGCCCCCACTTTTCTGGTGTCGTTCCTGAAGAACTCTTTCCAGGAAGGCAAGTTCTCGTTGACTGCATCAAAATGCAGTCCCCACCTTTCGCAGGCGGCAACGGCTTCTTCCAATTCTTTTCCTTGTCTGCAAGTCCAGAGGATCAGCCCGGCGCCCTTAGCTTGCTGTTTCTTGGCTTCGTCAATAATGTGCAGAATCGGCTTTCCGATGTTCGGGTACTCATTCGTGCATAAGCATCCATCAAAATCAATGGCGATTGCTTTCTGCATTTTTACTCCGCCTCCTGGATGATCCAAACTCTGTGCTGTCCGTAGCCATCCCAGTTCAGTGCATCTTTGTGGCTGCCGGAAACGGCAACATCCAGATGCTTTCCTTTTACGCTGGCTCCGGTATCCTGAACGATCCGCACTCCTACATCCTCGATATAGAGGACAGTCCCAAACGGGAACACGTCCGGGTCTGCCGCCACCGTCACATCAGCTTCCACGGGGGCACCGCTGGCTGTGATCCCGGTTCCTGTTCCGCAGATGTGCTCTCGCTTTTCGGTGCAATAGGCTGTACAGAGAAAATCTCCAGCATCTTCAACCAGCAGCTTCCCATCCAGCCGGTCCCGTGCTTTCAGAGAATCCCGCAAGGTATCTGCATACCCGGCAACTTCGCCTGCCGCGCCTTTCCAGTCCTCGTACATGGACTTGTAGATATCCCTCTGTGTTTCCAGATCCGTGATCCGGTTCTGCATCAGAGCGGCTTTCGTGCAGCTTGCAAGTTCCGCCGCAAGAAGCGCCGCAATGATTGCCTTGCTTATCGTTTCTACCTTCACGTCTTTTCGTTCCCTTCTGTTTTGTCGAATGTGATTGGTGCGTGCCCATGCTCTTGTGCTCGGAGTGTTCCGGTCATCCCATGCGTAACTTCCATGAAACCGCCGCCCTGGTCATTCAGCACCGTATTTCTTAACTCAAATAGCGTCTGATCTTGGTGCGTTGCCAATGTTGCCGAAAGTTCTTCTTGGACAAGCGGTCCCTTTCCTCCGCCGTCACATCCGCTGCGGATCTTCATTGTGTAGGCTTCCCGCTGCCTCCCCCCCCCGCAGGGTTTTGTTGCCACCATTCGATCATGCCATGAATAGCAGTCAGTAGTAAGTCCTGTAACTTCTTCCCCCTGCGGGATGCACGGTTCAAAATTCCATTCAGTGCCTTTTCGCTCAAAAACGACCACTCCGGCGGATTCTCTACGAGTATCGCAGACAGCATATACTCTGCGCCGGCGCTGGGGGATTCCCCACCATTGAGCATTGACAATTCGATAGGCAACAGCTCCGTAGTTTGCGAAGCCCCCCCACTTGCCATGTTGGAGAATAGACTGATCTGCTCTACCTCCGGCAAACTCTCTGAGGTGTAGTAATTCGTTGAGGACAACTTCAAAATCCTTTCCTTTGTTCGATGACAGGGCACCGGGCACATTTTCCCAGATGACGAACCGTGGATATTTTCCGCCGGTCGCCAGCAGCATTTCCCAGATAATGCGTATTGCCTCCCAGAACAATCCAGATTTGGCACCGTTAAGTCCGGCACGTTTTCCTGCAATGCTCAAGTCCTGACATGGGCTTCCGAACGTTATGATGTCAACCGGTTCAATCAGAAAGCCCTTGATGTCCGTAACGCTTCCAAGATGCTTCATGTTCGGCAGATGCGTCTTTGTAACAGCAATGGGGTACGGCTCTACCTCGCTTGCCCAGACCGGATGCCCGCCGCACATTGCGGCGCACAGCGGCATTGTTCCGCTTCCATCGAACAGGCTTCCCAGCTTTATTTCTCCGGGCGGCTTTCCCAGTTCGCGGAACGCGTTCTTTACAAAGAACAATGCGTTTGGTAGCGCCATTCCGTTGCCCCACATTGCGTACTCTGCCGCCCTGCTGTGCAGGCCATCATGCCAGCGCATCAGGGCACGCCTGCCTTCTTCGCTGTCTGCCTGCATCATCTTCCGGTTCGGCTTTTTCCCCTTGATCTCGCAGTCCTTTGTGTAGACCTCACGCCAGAACGGCAGTTCCCGCAAGTCGGTCAGTGGTTCAATTTCTGCCCATCCGTCCGGGAAGCCTTGCAGTCTGCCACACTCCATCGGAATCAGTCTGCGCACGATCCAGTCCGGCGTTTTTCTTTGGGCAACTTCCGGGCCGCTTGATGTGCCATCATTTTTCTTCGTGAGAGTAGCCGCAGTGTTTCCAATAACGGCTCCGTTGTAGAGGTCGATGCCGACCGTATTTTCAGGCAGCGGTTGGAGCACCGGATTTATGTAGTTCAAACTCCATCCTCCTTCTCCCTTTGCCTGAAGTGTTCCGCTGACCTCTCCACCAAGACAGTGATGTCTTGCATCGTAGGCAACGGCGTGCCGGTCCACCGTGTTCAGTGTGAACGAAGCGTTTTCTCTTACTCCGCATCCGTTCTGATTGGTATTCCGGTCAACGAAATTTCCAGCCATACAGTACGCCCCGGCCACGATAGGCGCTTCATGATCGCACGTTAGGCATGGGCAAGTTTCGTTCAGTGTGTCCGCCGATGCCTGACCGGATGCTCTGCAAATTACCGGCCCGCTTTCACAGATTTTCATTCTGCCCCCCCGCTGACCAGAATCGCCTGCGATCTCATAGCCGATGCACTGTTCAGCAGTGAGGGTGCCACACCATCCACGCTGTAAACTCTTGCACCTTGCGGAAATTCCGGTGTCAGACATTCAAGTTTCATTTCGCTTTCCTCACTTTTTCTTGCACGGACGACCAGCATCGAACTGGTACTCCTGCTCATGGGGGATTAGGTCAGAAGCAGGTTCATCCATTATGCGTCCGCATATCAATCCTGCCCGGCAAGAGAGTACCGGGCAGGGCGGCCGTTGCAGTGGCCTACCGCTTTTGTCCTGGGCGGATCAAACAGGGCATTTCTGCGCTCATGCTGCGGCGCACCCATTCCCGTCAGCTCCATGCGGGTGCGTCTTTCGCGGAAATGGCAGCCCGGTCTTTCACCGGGCTTGAACGGAAAGGAGGACGCTGCTGTACAGCACCATTCCGCTATGCCGGACGGCTGATTTCCTGACCGTACCGTCTTCCATGGAAAACTCAACTCGGCGCATACAGGGTCCGGCCCTGCTTGCAGCGCTCAATGCCTAGAAAAAGCGCCATGCGCCATATAAAAGCAGCCCCGCTTCTGCGGTGCAGGGCTGCTTATTTCACGGTTGAGAAGAACCATGCTTTGTATCAGCGGTATTGTTTTTCTCGTAGTGCTCGCACTCCACGTTGTAACCACTGCAAGGCGCGCACCGGGCTGTGGTTATCTTGAATGTGTGCTTGCACTGTTCTTCAGTACCCTTTTGTTTTCCCTTGTGCAGGGATACTCTGGTATGTGTACTTCTTGCCAAGCTCTTGATCTTCCTTGCTTTATATAAATAGATGTTTCGGCCCAAAGGCTTTGGGTTTCGACGCTTGTCCTGCACCGCTTCCCAGCGCACCGGTGGATTGAAGTTTTTCCGCAATTTCATCCAGATTTTGAAACTGCTGAAGTCGCTTTCCCATGTTCCGAATGTTTCATCCATCCACTTGAACATTTCTTTTACGGCTTCTGGCAATTCAAATTTTCCATCACATAGGGGTCCCGGCACTTCCTCAACATCCGGCATGGTTGTCGGCAGTTCTATTCGCTCACCATTCGGAAGATCATAGTAGGCGGTGCCTCTGCTCACTCTTCTACCTCCATGATGTGCGTTGCGATCATGTCAGCCATGTGCAGGCACAGGGCTTCCGGGCAGCGGTCGTATACTTTGCTGAGCGTTCCCCAGTCCTGCTCTCCGCTATATGCTCCCATGTGCCACCTGATTGCCAGGGCTTCCGTGTCGGTCAAGAAAATCCAGTCTTTGATAATGCTGACGGATGCTTCACCGTGTCCCATCAAGTGACTATCTTCATAACGGTAACTGCCATCCGGCTTTTTGATGTACTGCCCAGCCTTGCAAACGTCATGGAGTAACGCGGCGGTCAAGACTGCGCCCTTATTGCATTTTGCAAACTGCGGCATCTTGTCGCACAATTCCAGGGCAGCTCTTGCCACATTGAGAGAATGCAGCACCAGACCGCCGGGGACATTCAGGTGATGCTTCGCGCTGGCCGGGGAATTGTAAAAGTCCAGTTCTTCCAGCACCCGCATCAGTGCCATACCGCCGCGCCTACCCTCAATAGCCCGTACCAAAAGGCTGTTGAACTGGTCTTTCAGCGAGATTCTTGTTGCTTCATCCATAGGTCGTTCCCACCTCTCAATCCCAGTCCCGGACTTCATTGTTCCAGTCATAAGCCTTTTTGACCAAAGTGTCCAGCAACACCGGCACTGCCCATGCAACGGCAATGAGATCTGGGTTGTAATTGATTTTGAACAGCCAGCAGACACCCCAGATCAGGGTTGAAAAAATGCCATACAGCACGCCGAACACCAGCAGGCTTTCTCCCAGGTGCAGCGCATCGCGGCGAAAGCGTCGCCAGTTGAATGTCTTGTTGAAGTTGTTGATTGCTCTGTGAAGTTTTTCAAGAATCATTTTTCTTTCCCTCCATGTGAAACAGGCTTGTTTGACTTGTGTACTCAGAAAACCGTTCTTCTTCCAACTGGAAATAGAACGGATCAATTTCAAATCCGATAAAGCCAAGCCCTGCCTCATATGCCGCTATGCGGCTACTTCCGCTTCCGAGGTGGGTGTCAAGGATCTTCTGCCCTGGCTCTGCATAGTTTTTGAAAATCCAGTCATAAAGAGCAACCGGCTTCTGCGTTGGGTGGATTCGCTTTTCATTCAAGCTCTTGTTTCCCTGCATGGTGTCGCCTTCTGTGATGCTTTTTCCCTGCATCATGCCGGACCACATATACCGGAACATTCTCACTGAGGAAAACAAATTTGTCGCCGCAATCTCGCAATCTGAAAAGCTAGAATTTCCATTGCACTTGTCCCACACGATCCGTCCGGTAGCAAACTGGTAGTCAAAATAGTTGCATCCCCATACAATATAGTGGCGGCACACTCGAAACAGCTCCCTGAAATACTCCGGCTCTGGTTTACTCCAAGCAGGAGAGACGGGGTAGTCACGGTGTACGCCTATTTTGCTGACTTTGGATCCGTAAAAGCCTCTGCGTTCCGGGCCAGAGAAATACGGCGGATCCACAACCGCCAGATCAAAATAATTATCCGGGAACAGTTCCATTGCTGGCAGGCAGTCCACATTGTAGCAATGGTTCAGCTTGAACACTTCTCCCATGCCTTACTCCGCCTGGCAATCCGCCCGATACCTGAGCCGCTGCTTTGCGTTGTATAAGCGTTGCTGCCCAAGCTCTGCACTATACCCTGCGCGGCCATTGGCATCCATCTTTCCAGTGTCGCCGCGCTTCAGTTCCTTATAGATGGTGGAATAGTTGAAGCTCATCGCCCTGGCAATTCCGGCAACGCTCTGTCCAGCATTGTACCGAGCTTCCAGCGCCTTGCGGTCATCCTGCGTC
The DNA here is from genome assembly GCF_023347255.1 of Faecalibacterium sp. I4-3-84. Lineage (GTDB taxonomy): Bacteria > Bacillota > Clostridia > Oscillospirales > Ruminococcaceae > Faecalibacterium > Faecalibacterium taiwanense. The sequence continues at coordinate 3,044,340 of NZ_CP094466.1, read as the reverse complement.
ATGTGTTTTGCCATTCCTGTTCCCTCGCTTTCCTGAAAAATGCGCAAAAAAAATAACGCAAGAGAATCCGCTAAGATTTCTCTTGCGTTTTCTCTTGCGTTTATTTTACAAATTCAGCGCGTTTTTATGCCAGAAGGTCCAGCATTGCGCACAGCCGGGCAAAGATGGCGGCGCTGGAATGTTCCGTGCTCACCTGCCCGTCCTGCAGCACCACAATGGTGTAGCGCGGCTGCTGCGCCGGGTAAAACCCTGCGAACCACAAGTTTTTGCGTTCCGTGCCATCCGGTGTGAACTGCCCGGTCTGAGCGGTACCGGTCTTGCCGCCAGCCCCTTCTTCCAGCCAGGCAGCATCCTGTGCGGTGCCCTCTTCCACCACCTGCTGCAGCATTTTACGCAGGAGCGCTGCATTTTCCGCACTCATCACCCGCCTTGACTGCGGATGTGCAAGCGTTTCCAGCGGCGTACCGTCAGTCTCATCCACCGAGCCACACACGAAGAAAGGCGTGCGGTACACCCCGCCGGAAGCAATTGTGTTCATCATGGCGGCGATCTGTACCGGTGATGCCAGCAGACCGCCCTGCCCAAAGCTGAAATTTGCCAGCTGGCCGCTCTGGGCAAGCTCCTCGGCAGACGGCAGCTTTCCGGCATCGGCGTGCAGCGCACCTGCCACCGGCACCTCCTGCCCGAAGCCAAGCTGCCGAGACATCTGCAAAAGCGTCTCTGCCCCCAGCTGCTGCCCCAGCCGGATAAAATAGCCGTTGCAGCTTTTTTCCAGAGCCGCAGTCATGTCCACCGTTCCGTGCGGAACACCGCCTGCGCAGCGGAAGATCTGTCCATCCACCACCACCGCACCGGTGCATTCGTACTCCGGCAGGATGCCCTGCTCCAGCGCTGCCGCAGCCAGCACCGGCTTGAACACTGAACCCACAGCATAGCTTTCCAGTGCGCGGTTCAGGAACGGACTGTCCGGTGCATCCAGACTTGCGGCAAGGTCATCCGGGTCATAGCCCGGTACGCTGACGCTGGCGCGAACCGCAGCAGTGGCCGTGTCCAGAACCAGAATGCAGCCGCTGGTCATGGTGTCTGCGGCCACCGCTTCGGCGGCACGCTGCACCGGGCGGGAGATCGTCAGCTGCACGCCAACCGCACTGCTGTCCTGCCGGGTGAGCTGCGGTGTTTCCCCGGCCCGCAGCCGTCCTTGTGCTGTGACCGCGCACACCAGCGTGTCATGCTCCTTTGTCCCGGCCAGCTGGCTGTCCAGCGCCTTTTCCAGCCCGGCAGTGCCGCGGCCTTCTGCATCCAGATAGCCGATCAGATGCTGGCACAGCGGAACTTCTGCGCAGCGCCGTGCCGTTGCAAAGCAGCGTATGCCGCGCCCGGAAAGGTCGCGGTCCACTTCCAGCAGAAACGGTGCGGAGCGGTTGCGGTTCCGGTACAAAAGTGCCTGCCCGGCACTGTCCGTAAATGCATACAGGCGTGTGTAGTTGTTTTCGCCCGGGAAGCAGAGGACAAGATACCGCGTTTCCAGCCCGGTGAGAAGCAGGCCGCTGTGATCGTAGAAACTGCCCCGCCGGGCAGGCAGCGAGAGCCGGACCGTGCTCTGCGCTTCGGCCCGGGCAGCATAGGTATGGTTCTCTGCCAGAAAATACAGGCGGCACAAAACCACCGCAAACCCCAGCAGAACAGCTGCATGCAACGCCAATACCCGTTTGCCGGACATCTGCTCACCCCTTTTTGATAGAGTGGGCTGCATCTGTGGTTTCTATACAAAAAGAGACGGGGTCTCCGAAGAGATCCCGTCTCCATAAGGTACTTATTGAGTAAGCACGTCTGCTGCTTAGTACATGCCGCCCATACCGCCCATGTCACCGCCTGCAGCAGCGGGTGCAGCAGGGGGTTCCGGCAGATCAGCGACCAAGCTTTCGGTGGTCAGCACCATCTCAGCGACGGAGGCTGCGTTCTCCAGAGCGGAACGGGTGACCTTGGTGGGGTCAACGATGCCAGCAGCGATCATATCGTCCACAAAGACCTCGTTCTGAGCATCAAAGCCGTAGTTGGGCTTGTTGGCAGAGATGATCTTGTCGATGATGACGCTGCCTTCCAGACCGGCATTCTTAGCGATCTGGCGCAGAGGAGCTTCCAGAGCCTTCAGAACGATCTTGGCACCGGTGCGCTCGTCGCCCTCCAGCGTGTCGCACAGCTCACGCACAGCGGGGATCGCATTGATAGGAGCAGTGCCGCCGCCAGCAACAACACCTTCCTGAACAGCAGCCTTGGTTGCGTTCAGAGCATCCTCGATGCGCAGCTTCTTGTCCTTCATCTCAACTTCGGTAGCAGCGCCGACCTTGATGACGGCCACGCCGCCAGCCAGCTTTGCCAGACGCTCCTGCAGCTTTTCACGGTCGAAATCGCTGGTAGCGGCCTCGATCTGGCTGCGGATCTGAGCGATGCGGGCTGCGATGGCGTCCTTATCGCCTGCACCGCCAACGATGGTGGTGTTCTCCTTGGAGACCTTCACCTGACGGGCATGGCCCAGCATCTGGACGGTAGCATCCTTCAGCTCATAGCCCAGATCGGAGGAGATCACGGTGCCGCCGGTCAGGGTTGCGATATCCTGCAGCATTTCCTTGCGGCGGTCACCAAAGCCGGGAGCCTTGACAGCGCAGACGTTCAGGGTGCCGCGCAGGCGGTTGACGATCAGAGTGGACAGAGCCTCGCCCTCAATGTCCTCAGCAACGATCAGCAGTTTCAGACCGTTCTGCATCACCTGCTCCAGCAGAGGGACCAGATCCTGAATCACGCTGATCTTCTTATCGGTAATCAGGATGGCGGCGTTGTCCAGATCAGCCACCATCTTGTCGGTATCGGTGACCATATACGGGGTGAGGTAGCCGCGGTCGAACTGCATGCCTTCCACGATCTCGTTGTAGGTCTCAGCGGTGGTCTTGTTCTCCTCAATGGTGATAACGCCATCGGAGGTGACCTTCTCCATAGCCTCGGCGATCAGACGGCCGATCTCGGGGTCGCCTGCAGAAATGGTGCCGACGCGGGCGATATCGTTGCTGTCCTTCACCTTCTGGCTGTGAGCCTTGATGGTCTCAACAGCCTTGGCAACAGCCTTGCTCATGCCGCGGCGGATATCCATGGGGTTTGCACCGGCGGTGACATTCTTCATGCCCTCGGTGACCATGGCCTGTGCCAGAACGGTTGCGGTGGTGGTGCCGTCGCCTGCTGCGTCGTTGGTCTTGGTAGCGACTTCACGCACCAGCTGTGCGCCCATGTTCTCGAACTCGTCCTTCAGCTCGATCTCCTTGGCAATGGTCACGCCATCGTTGGTGATGACCGGTGCACCGAACTTTTTGCTCAGCACCACATTGCGGCCCTTAGGGCCCAGGGTGATCTTAACGGTGTTTGCCAGGGTATCGATACCGGCACACAGTGCCTTGCGGGCATCCTCGCCCTGCTTGATCTGCTTAGCCATAATCAAATCGCTCCTTTAAAGCTCAATTTTCAAATATCAGAGGGGAAACCGCTCAGTCCTCAACGACTGCCAGGATATCGCCCTGACGGACGATGGTGCACTCTTCGCCGTCCACCTTGACCTCGGTACCGGAGTACTTGCTGGTGAGGACCTTGTCGCCGACCTTCACAGTCATCTTGACTTCCTTGCCGTCCACAACGCCGCCGGGGCCGACAGCGATGACCTCAGCCACCTGAGGCTTTTCCTTAGCACTGCCGGTCAGGATCAGACCGCCCTTGGTGGTCTCCTCAACCTCAACAGCCTTAATGACAACACGGTCTGCAAGAGGAATGATCTTCATAGTTCTTGCCCTCCTATAGTAAAAATATAATTTAAAACTTTGCTGTGTCCAAAGGGCCTCATGTTGGCTCTTTGATTCTTTAGCACTCCATTTCTCTGAGTGCTAAGTGTATTGTACTCATCTTGACCCGAAAAATCAAGACCTTTTTTGCTTCTTTTTGTTAAGAATTTATGACAGATGAAAAAATCAGCCGTACAGCGAAAAAGAGACAGCTTTCTTCTTGGACAAAAAAGCTGTCTCTTCTTCTGGTTTTTCATGTTCGGCCTGCACTCTGTGCCGTTCTCTGCGCTGCAAAGCGCTCAAAAGCAGGCTTTGGCAGAAGGATGCGCCCTGCCAGCGGCTGTACCTGTACAGTGATCTGCTCCTTGGGTGCGCATTCACCGTCTGCCGTGGCAACGATCGGCCCGCGGCCATCCGCAGCGCGCAGGCTCACCTGCTTTGCGCGGCGGTAAATGAAGTACGGCTCTGCAGCCCTGACGAGCTGACCGTTCTGGAAGTGCTTGCCGCTCTTGTACATTCCCAGCAGCTTTGCAATGGTCACGCGGCTCACCTTGCGGATGATATATACATCCAGCCAGCCGTCGTCGGGCTGTGCTTCCGGCGCTGCATAGAAGCCGCCGCCATAGGTGCGGCCATTGCAGATGGCACACATCAGGCAGTCCACATCCAGCGTTTCACCATCGATGGTGTACTCCACCCTGCGGCCAATGTGTCCGCACAGCTGTTCCACAATGGAAAGCACATAGGCCATCTCGCCGCCGCACAGCGGGATGCGCCGGAACTTCGGGATGCCGTAGGCAACCTGCGCATCCAGACCGGCAGCGCAGATGGTGGCCGAAAGGCCAAGGCTGGTCTGCATCAGATCGATGCTCACCGGCCCACCGGCCAGCTGGGCATCCAGATCCAGAAACTCTTCCTTTGTACCAAAGGTGCGCAGAAAATCGTTGCCGCTGCCAAAGGGCAGACAGCCCACGGCTGCATTTGTATAGCCATAGATCCCGGTGAGCGCTTCGTTGAAGGTGCCGTCGCCGCCGGCAGTGAAGACCCGCAGTTCTTCCCCGCTCTGCCGGGCCTGCTGCGCAGCGGCATTGGCCAGCTCCCGGGCATGACCGGCGTGATTTGTGACCTGAATGGTATACTCTTCCGGCGCAAGCCCTGCACGCGCGGCGGCAGCATTGAGCTGCTGCGGCAGCGTACGGGTGCAATCGGCCTTACCGGCAGTTGGGTTCAAAAGAAATAATGTGCGCATGGACTTCCTCCTGCAATTCTGTTGCTTCTATGATAACAGAAAACCAAAAGGATGCAAGAGCCAATCTCACAATGTCCCTGCCCCGTACGCACAAAAAAGGAGCGGATGTCTCCGCTCCCTTCGGGGGGATGTTTACTGTTTGGGGAATGCCTTATTCCATGTCTGGATGACCTTGAATTTCGGGGTCCATCTGTCGGGATCGAAATCCGCATCCAAATAGCCCTGCTCCACGCACCACTGTGCAGCTTTGGCTGTTTCGGGGTCCGTCATATTGGCAAAGGCAGAAGCATTTTCCGGTTCCGGAAAGCCCGCCGTCTGCCAGACCAGTTTTGCCAGCTGGGCCTGATTTTTGGGGATCGCCGCGCCCTCGGGCAGAAGATCCTGCAGCATCAGTTCCGTGATGATGGTGTAGCCGCCAAAGACAGCAGCACCTGCAACAGCTGCTGCCACAAGAGCCCCTGCGGCATCGGAGCTGTCACCGCCCGCACTGGAATCATCCGGGATGGGGTCCGAGATGTCCGGGATGATGGTCAGGCTCTCGTTCAGGCTTACGGCGGCATTTTCATAAGCAGGCGCTTCTTCCAGTTCTTCGCCGTCCAGCACCACAGTGTAGCCCGCGCCTTCGGCCTGCTTATAGGTCAGTTTTAGTTCCAGAGGAGAGTTCCCGGTTTTATTTTCCAGCCTCAGCGTACCGGCGCAATCCACATTCAGATCTGTTCTCCTCTCCTGGGAATCAATATCGACGCTTACATTGTTTGCACCGGAAATATGGACGGAATTTCCCAGTTCACCTTTGACCTTGATGTTCGGATTTTCGTTGCCTTTGAAATCCACCGGAATCTCAAGATCGCCCTTAAGATCGACCGTGTATGTCTTGCTTGCAGAGTCATAGGAAACGGTCATGTTTGACATGCCAGCCGGATCCTGCGGAGTATTATCCGGGGTAAGCAAACCGCTACCGGTGTAATATTCCCAGAACACCGTCGGTTCGCTGCCGGTGTAAAGTTCCCAATTCGCCGTCACTTCCACCGCATGGTCTGGCATGGTAAAGAAAAAGGCCGTATCTGTCGGGTCATCGGTAGTTTCTACGTCAGCCGGGAAAAACCAGCGGTTGAATTTCAGGCCCTTTTCTGGCCGGGAGCTTTTCACCCATACAGTTTCACCTTTGTAAAAGGTCGTGTTATTCTCAGAGTTATCGAGTTCTCCTCCATGCACTGTTACCGGGTAGGCAGGTGCTTTCCGGACGCTGATATAAGCTTCCGAAGGATACCAACTGCGCCATACGCAAGGATGGATACGGCTTTCAAACTGTTCCGTTTCTCTGTTGCTGCCGACATAAATCGCCTTTTCGCCACTACTAGAAGAAACGCAGACCGATATCCGATCACGGATCGCCTTGCCACCCTCACCCGTTGCGATCAGGGTCAGATCACCGCTGATATCGTCAATATCCGCTCGATCTGCCACCATGGTTTCACCGGTTATGGTCACGTTGTGTGCACCGGCCACGGTCAGTTTTCCGCCGACAGCTGCGCCGCTTTCTGTTTTCATCACTACATCAACTTCACCCGCAGCGGTAGGATTTACCTTAATCGTCAGATCGCCGGCAACTGCCTGCAGGATCGTCAGGGTGCTGGCATCCGTGCCGCTTGTAAACTGAATCGGGATATTATCGACCACGGTACTGTTGACAAGCACCCTCTGGCCGTTGACGGTGATACCGGTATCTCGCCCTTCATCTTCCTCGCTCAAAGCGGCAGTACCGTTCGTCAAATTTACCATATCTGCCGCAGCGGCATTGCCCGTTCCGTCCGGGGCCGCAGCCAATGTTGGCAGTGTCACCGACAGTATCATGGCCGAGGCCACAACTGCCGCCGAAGCGCGCTGGATAAGCTTGTGCAATTTCATACAGATTTCTCCTTTTTTGTTCCGTTTTATTTACGGGGGGGGGGTATGCTTTGAGGGAAGCATACCACATTTTAACAAAAAATGGAACAAAACCTGCGTGAATCGCGCCAAAAGCTGCGTGAATTGCTTCCGCCCGCCCCCTGCAGACAAAAAATACCGCCCCGGGTCTTGTAACTCAGGGCGGTCCTTTTGAGCTTCAGATGCTTTACAGTGTTGCGGTTTCGTCCTCCCGCAGGACGATAGCACCATCCGCCGAGCAGTCCGCTGTCCAGTGCTGGCCCACGCAGGCCGTGCCGGATGCGATCTGATCCGCAAGTGCCTGCTCCACTGCCCTGTCCACTGCGCGGCGCAGTTCTCTGGCCCCGTAGGCAGAGCGGGCCTTTGCTGCCAGCGCCTGCCCTACCCGCGGTGTGTGATGCAGCTGGTAGCCGCTGCGGGCGGCACGCTGCTCCAGCTGGCACAGCATTTTTTCGGCAATGGCGCACAGGCTGTCGTCGGCCAGCGGACGGAATACGATCATCTCGTCCAGACGGCCTGCCAGCTCTGGCCGGAACCACTTTTTTGCCTCCTCAATGGCCTGCGCAGACTGCTTTTCAAACACGGCTTCGCTGCCCGCCGCAAAGCCCAGCGGCGTGCTCTGACCCGCCAAAAAACGTGCGCCGAGGTTTGAGGTGAGCAGTACGATGGTGTTGCGGAAATCCGCCTTGCGGCCCATGGCATCGGTCAGCTGGCCATCTTCCAGTATCTGCAAAAGGATGTTCTGAATGTCCGGGTGTGCCTTTTCGATCTCGTCAAACAGCACCACACTGTAAGGGCGGCGGCGCACTGCTTCGGTCAGCTGTCCGCCCTCGTCATGGCCCAGATAGCCCGGCGGCGCACCCAGCAGCCGGGCAGCGGTGTGCTGCTCCTGATACTCCGACATATCAAATTTGAGCAGGGCTTTTTCGCTGCCGAACCAGCTGACCGCCAGCGCCCGGGCAAGAGCCGTTTTGCCCACTCCCGTGGGGCCAAGAAACAGCATGGCACCCATGGGCCGGCCCGGCTCGCCAAGACCGGTGCGGCTGCGCCGGATGGCACCTGCCACCGCAGCCACAGCCCGGCTCTGGCCCACGATCTCGGCGTTGAGACGTTCTTCCAGCTTGTCCAGTCGTTCCCGCTCCTGCTCACCTACCCGCTCCACCGGCACACCGCTGGCCTGCGCCACCACATGGGCGATATCGTCCGGCATCAGCGTGGGCTTTGACTGCTTTGCCTGCTCGGCCCGGATGCGTGCCGCCGCACAGGCTTCGTCCACAAGGTCGATGGCCTTATCCGGCAGAAAGCGCCCCGGCAGATACCGCACCGAAAGCTCCACCGCAGCCTGCAGCGCTTCCGGCGGAAGGCAGACATTGTGGTAGCGCTCATAGCGCGGCGCAAGCCCGTTGAGGATATCCAGCGCCTGCGCGGGCGTAGGCTCCTCTACCTGCACCTTGCCGAAACGGCGTTCCAGTGCGGCATCCTTCTGGATGTGGGTGCGGAACTCTTCGGTAGTGGTAGCGCCGATAATTTGTATCTCGCCCCGGGCCAGCACCGGTTTTAAGATGCTGGCTGCATCGATGGCACCCTCCGCTGCACCGGCACCCACGATGGTGTGGAACTCGTCCACGAACAGGATGGAGCTGCCGTCCCGCACCAGCTCTTCCAGCAGGTTCTTGAACCGCTCCTCAAAGTCACCGCGGTATTTGGTGCCCGCCACAAGGCTGGCCATATCCAGTGCCAGCAGACGGCGGCCCTTGAGCGCACGGGGCACACGATCCGTGGCAATGCGCTGGGCCAGCCCTTCGGCAAGGGCGGTCTTGCCCACGCCCGGCTCCCCCACAAGGCAGGGGTTGTTCTTCTGACGGCGGCATAAGATCTCCACCATGCGATCCAGCTCTGCTTCTCGGCAGAACACCGGGTCCAGTTCCCGTTCCGCAGCACGGCGGGTCAGATCCCGGCAGTACTTATCACTGGCGCGGCTGCCGCGCGGCGCACTGACCGTGGTCCGCGTCTGATACGGCAGTACGAACTGCCCGGACAGCTGGCGGCATTCCCGCACGGCATCTGTGAGCTGCACGCCCATGGATGCCAGCAGGATGCCTGCTGTGCAGCCGTCATCCTCCAGCATGGCGCAGAGCAGATGTTCCGGCTCGGCCCGGTTCAGGTGCGCGTTCTGTGCCCCGATGATGGCGTAATCCATGGTGCGCTTGAGGTCCGGCGCAAGAGCGTAGCGGTCCAGATGCAAAGCCGGTGCGCGGCGGCTCTCGGCCAGCTGACGGCGCACCTCTGGTTCCCGGATCTGCTTGCCCTCCAGAAACCGTGCTGCCGCCCCGTGATCCTGCTGCAGGATCGCCAGCAGCAGGTGGCCGGTATCGGCTTTTTCGCAGCCAAGGTTCCCGGCAAGCTCCACCGCACTGCGCAGCAGCTGATCCGACTCGTGCGAAAAGCCCTTGTACCCGCCAAAGCCAAGTTTTTCCCAAATACTCATTTGCCCGCTCCTTGCTGATGAAATTCGTTTTCACAAGAAGTATAGCCCCGAAGCACAGAAAAAAAACATCTCTTTCTGTCGGGATGGGAAAACAAAAAGGAGATACCCGCAGGCATCTCCCCTTCGCTGTTTGATTTTTCAGTCCATTTCGGCCAGAGCCTTTTTCAGGTTCTTGGCGATCTGATCCGGGCAGCTGGTATTGCGGAAACCGCAGAGCGTGCCCTCCATGCGGTCGATCACATCTTCGGCCTTCATGCCCTTGACCAGACGGCAGATGCCCTTCAGGTTGCCGTTGCAGCCGCCAATGACTTCCATAGACGCAATGGTGTGGTCATCGTTCAGCACAAAGTTGGTCTGCTTGGAACAGGTGCCGCTGTTCGGGAAGCTGAATTCCTTGCTCATAGTTCAAAATCCTCTCTTTTTGACAGAAATCCCGACGAAGATCGTCTGCTTCTATTATAGAGCAGCGTGTCGGAATGTCAATGTGACCGGGTCACACATCAATACCGCGGCGCTTGTGGGCCAGCTCCAGAATGCGGGCCACCTGATCGTCTGCCGTGGTACAGGTACCCACCGGGTGCGGCACCTTGTGGTTTGCACCGTGGAAGTCCGTACCGCCGGTATGGATCAGCCCATACTGCTCACACAGAGCAGCACACTCGGCCCTGTCCTCCGGGCTGTTGCGGGGGTGCTCCACCTCAATGCCGTCGATGATGCCCTCTTTGGCAAGCTGACGCACCAGCGGCATGCTCTTGTAAACGGTCGGGTGTGCAAATACCAGCACCGCACCGGCAGCTTTCGCCGTGGCGATCACTTCCTGCACCGAGGGATACTTTACCTGATGCAGCACCACGCCGCGCGGCTCCCAGCCAAAGAGATAACTGTACAGCTTGCCGTACACAGCATCGCACAGCCCCAGCTGGTGCAGCGCTTCCATAATGCCGCTTTTGAACAGCACACCGCTGTCCTTTGCGTATTCCAGCGCCTGTTCCGTGCGGAACTGCGGGTACAGCGCTTCGATCTCCTTTGCGCTTTGCAGGCCGCACTCGTTGCGGCGCTGGCGCAGGATGTCGCAGTGCTCCTTCAGTTCCCGGCTTTCCGGGTCCGGGAAGTAGCACAGCAGGTGCACGCGATGCCTATGCTCATGGTCATAGCCGGTCAGCTCGGTGGCCGGAAGCAGGCGCACGCCGTCCTGCACAGGGTGCTCATAGCAGTAGTTCACGCTGAGCAGGGTGTCGTGGTCGGAAATGGCCATGGTGTCCAGCCCCGCACGCGCCGCCATGAGCGGCAGGCGGTGGATGGGTACAGAGCCATCGGAACAGGTGGAATGGTTGTGAAGATCGCCGGGCATGGAAAACGAACCTCCCAAGAAAGCCAGAGAAAGGCTTCCCCCAAAGAGGAAGCCTTCTATCATATCAGTGCTTATAGAAATTGATCAGGCAGCCGTCGGCCAGGATCTTGCGCTCGTCGGCGGTCAGCGGGGCCATGTACAGGCTGAACTCTTTTGCAGTGTCGCCCAGCACATAGGCCTTGATGTCCTGCAGGTCGCCCTTGAGGGCCTCGCGGACATTCGGGATAAAGACATAGTCGCCCAGACCGAAGGGCGTTGCGCCCACCAGCTGCAGCGGCAGCATGCCCCAGTTGATGAGGTTGGAGCGGTAGCGCTTGGTGGCGTACTCGGTAACGATGTTGGCACCGGCCCCCAGCACACGCTGGCAGCTGGCCGCCTGCTCACGGGCAGAACCATCGCCGGGCTTGACGGCAAAGATGGTGGATGCGATCTGCACATCGTTCCAAGTCAGGTTTTCGCAGCCGGGCACCTTGTGCAGCTGGGCCAGCACCTCGGCGCTGCCCTCGCCTGCACGGCGGGCCTTTTCTTCGGCCTGCACGGCCTTGGCACGGCCCACATACTCCGGGTCCTTGCGGCTGAGGGTGAACTCGGCCAAGCCCAGAGGATTGGAACGGTAAGACGAAGTCTCACCGGAGGGGATCAGCTCGTCGGTGGTGGTGACAGGGTCGGTGATGTAAGATGCCACCTTCAGCAGCAGGTTATCGCCCAGCGGTGCAATTTCGGGCCAGTCCTTGATGTTGGGGCCAAGCTTGAGCAGGGCATCGTAATCGCCCTTGCCAAAGCCCTGATACACGCGGGTATCGTAGCTGGAAGGATCGTACTGATACTCCGGCACGGTGGGATCATAGTCGATATCGGTAGCCGGGGTCAGAATGCCGCCGTTGGCCGTGGTGGCCGCAATGCTGCGGGCATCCATCAGTGCCACACCGGAAAGCTGGCCGTTGCCGGGCTTGGAGCCTTCGCGGCTGGGGAAGTTGCGGGTGGTATGGCGGATAGACAGCGCGCCGTTGGCGGGCACGTCGCCTGCGCCGAAGCAGGGGCCGCAGAACGCAGTGCGGACGGTGGCACCGCTGGCCATCAGGTCGTGGATGACTCCGGTGCGCACCAGTTCCATCATGATGGGCTGGCTGCCGGGATACACGCTCAGGGCGTAGTCACCGCAGCCGCCGGTGTGGCCCTTGAGGATGGAGGCAGCTTCATAAATGCTGTCGTACAGACCGCCTGCACAGCCTGCGATCACGCCCTGATCCACACGCAGTTTACCGTTTTCGATCTTGCTGCACAGGTCAAGGCTGACATCCTTGCGGCCGATCAGCTTCTGCACATCCTGCTCGCAGGCATGGAGAATATCCTCAAGGTTTGCGTTCAGCTCTTCAATGGTAAATGCATTGGAGGGATGCATGGGCAGTGCGATCATGGGGCGGATGGCAGAAAGGTCTACCTCTACCACACCGTCGTAATAAGCAAGGTCGGCCGGAGCCAGCTTCTTATAGTCGGCGGCACGGCCATGCACCGCAAGGAATTTCTGCGTCGTTTCGTCGGTTTCCCAGATGGAGGACAGGCAGGTGGTCTCGGTGGTCATGGCATCGATGGCGTTGCGGGTATCCTGACGCAGGGACGCAACGCCGGGGCCGACAAACTCCATCACCTTGTTTTTGACATAGCCGCTCTTGAACAGCTTGCCCACCAGCGCAATGGCCACATCGTGCGGGCCGCAGCCTGCAGGCAGAGAGCCGGTGAGATAAATTGCAACAACACCCGGACGAGCCACATCGTAGGTGCGGCCCAGCAGCTGCTTTGCCAGCTCGCCGCCGCCCTCACCAATGGCCATGGTGCCCAGAGCACCGTAGCGGGTGTGGGAGTCCGAGCCAAGGATCATCTTGCCGCAGCCCGCAAACTTTTCGCGCATGTACTGGTGGATGACCGCCAGATGCGGGGGCACAAAAATGCCGCCGTATTTTTTGGCGGCGGACAGGCCGAAGCGGTGGTCGTCCTCATTGATGGTGCCGCCCACGGCGCAAAGGCTGTTGTGGCAGTTGGTGAGCACATACGGAATGGGGAATTTCTCCAGACCGGACGCACGGGCCGTCTGGATGATGCCCACAAAGGTGATGTCATGGCTGGCCATGGCATCGAACTTGATCTTCAGGTTTTCGGCATCGCCGCTGGTGTTGTGGGCCTGCAGAATGCTGTAGGCCATGGTGCCGGTCTTTGCGTTCTCGATGGCTGCGGCATCAAAGCCCTTTGCTGCCAGTGCGGCGCTTGCTTCGCCGTCTGCAGGCACCCATTCACCGCGGGCATAGTATGCGCCGCCGGTGCTGCACTTGATCATATCCAACATCTCGATTCGCCTCTCTTTTTGTATTTCCCGCCCGCCCTATCTTGCGGGCACTGCCCCAGCAGAGCGGTACGCTGCCCGCTCTGCCCTCTTCTGCCGCGCTGCCAAAGCACGCGGCTACGGCCCGGAAAACCGTATCTGAAGGTTATTATACCATGAAACCACGGAAAGAAAAAGCACTTTTTACAAATGAATCGTGAATGGAGGATGAAGAGACGGGCTCCGTGCTTTTTCTTGACAAAGAAGCCATTCTATTGTATTATTATTAGCGTTGTATGCCGCTGTGGTGAAATTGGCAGACACGAGGGACTTAAAATCCCTTTCTGGAGACAGAGTACGGGTTCAACCCCCGTCGGCGGCATAAAAAGACCCCCCCAAGCTTACGCTTGAGGGGCTTTTTATTTTGCTTATTTTACACCTTGCCGCCGTGCAGCTCTGCGTACATCTTGGAACGGCACTCGGCCACAGCCGGGGTCATGTTCACATAGTGCTTATGCGGGCACTCCAGACGCAGTTCGCTCTCCCAGGTCTCCTCGGTGAGCTGCTTTGCAATGTAGGCCTTCTTCTCTGCGATCGAAGGCAGCTCAATGGCCAGCTGACCATTCAGCACATGCGGCACCAGCAGCTTTTTGACCTTGGTGGGGGTAATGGTGACGGTGCGCTCGATGGCATCGGAGTCCAGATTGACCATCGTGACGGGCTTGCCCGCCTCGATGACTTCATCATCCATGGCGATCAGGTCACACTGGGCCTGACCATTTTCATCGTAGAGGCGCCACGGCATCTTCTTGCCCGGAATGATGGCCTTGCTGGCGGAATCCGAGCACTTCATCTTGGGAGTGTAGCTGCCGTCCGGCTGCTTGACCGCCACCAGCTTGTACACCCCGCCGAACACGGGGTCGGAAGCAGAGGTGATCAGGTTTTCGCCCACGCCGTAGGAGTCAAAATGAGCGTGCTCATACAGCTCCATGTTGGCGATCTTCTTTTCATCCAGACCATTGGAAGCCACCAGCTTGATGTAAGGCTTACCGGCCGCATCCAGTGCCTTGCGCAGGCGCTTGGAGCCGCGGGCCAGGTCGCCGGAGTCGATACGAGCGCTCTTGACGCGGCGGTTCGGGTCGTTGGGGTATTTCTCGATGAGGTAATCGTCCAGTTTAATGAGGTTGGGCAGACCGCTCTCCATGATATTATAGGTGTCCAGCAGCAGACTGACCGAATCCGGGTAGGTATCGGCAAAGGCCTTGAATGCATCAAACTCCGTGGGGAAGAACTCGATGAAGCTGTGCGCTACGGTGCCCACAGCCTTGACCTCCGCGCCGAACTTCATCTCGGCCAAACAGTTGGCAGTGCCCACGCAGCCGCCCAGAACAGCAGCATATGCACCATCGTTGCCAGCGCTTTCGCCCTGCGCACGGCGGGTGCCGAATTCCATCACGCTGCGGGGCGTGTGGGTGTTCAGGCCGGTGACGCGGGTAGCCTTGGTGGCGATCAGACTGTGGAAGTTCATGGTCTGCAGCAGGTAGGTCTCGATCAGAATTGCGCCCACGAGGTCGCACTCGATGCGCACCATCTGCACATGCGGGTATGCCACCGTGCCCTCGGGCAGAGCGTACATGTCGCCCTTCCACTGATAGGCGCGCAGATACTCGCAGAATTCCTCACTCATGCCCTTGGTGCGCAGCCACCAGATATCCTGTGCATTGAAGTGGTAGTTCAGCAGGAAGCGGGTCAGCTTGCGCTGACCGGCGCTGATGGAGTAGCCCTGAGCATCCGGGTTCTTGCGGAAGAACATATCAAACACCAGCGTGGTGTCCTTGAATCCGTGCAGGAACAGGCAGTTTGCCATTGTAAATTCATAAAAATCCACGACCATTGCGGGGTTGTCGTAGTCCTCATCTGGAATATAAGGCACAACCTTGATTTCGTCCATGAACAGTATCCTCTCTTCTTTACACCCGGCAAAGGCTCCTTGCTGTCCCCTGCCGTTCTGACCTGTGGGAAGGTTTGCGCGCCTGCCTGTCTTGACAGTGCGTTTCTATCATGATATCACCAAACGCAGAGCGGTGCAAGCATTTTTGGAAAATCCCGGTCGATTTCCGGTAAGAAAAAGCCGCCCATACACAAACAGCACGGGCGGCTTTCGGAACAAACGTGTTAACCGTTGATGATATTGGGGGTAGCATTCTTCAGCACAACGTCGTGGCTGCCGCCCTCAACGATGGAGGTAGAGGAAACCACGGTCAGCTTTGCTTTCTGCTGCAGCTCCGGGATGGACAGAGCGCCGCAGTTGCACATGGTGCTCTTGACCTTGTACAGAGTGGTCTGCACACCGTCAGCCAGAGGGCCGGCATAGGGCACGTAGCTGTCCACGCCTTCCTCAAAGCTCAGCTTGCTGGAACCGCCCAGATCGTAGCGCTGCCAGTTGCGGGCACGGTTGGAGCCTTCGCCCCAGTACTCCTTCATATACTGGCCGTTGATGCGCACCTTATTCGTGGGGCTTTCGTCAAAGCGGGCAAAGTAGCGGCCCAGCATCACAAAATCCGCACCCATGGCCAGTGCCAGCGTGATGTGGTAATCGTGGACGATGCCGCCGTCGGAGCAGATGGGCACGTAGATGCCGGTCTCCTTATAGTACTCATCGCGGGCCTTTGCCACCTCGATGACAGCGGTAGCCTGACCACGGCCAATGCCCTTGGTCTCGCGGGTGATGCAGATAGAACCGCCGCCAATGCCGATCTTCACGAAGTCTGCACCAGCCTCGGCCAGGAAGCGGAAGCCCTCGGCATCCACAACGTTGCCTGCGCCCACCTTGACGGTATCGCCGTAGTGCTCACGGATCCAGCCGATGGTGCGGCTCTGCCACTCGGAGTAACCCTCGGAAGAGTCGATGCACAGCACATCCACACCGGCATCCACCAGTGCGGGCACGCGCTCAGCGTAATCGCGGGTGTTGATGCCTGCGCCCACCACATAGCTCTTGTTCTTATCCAGCAGTTCGTTGGCGTTCTTCTTGTGGGAGTCGTAGTCCTTACGGAACACCATATACTTCAGGTTGCCCTCGGCATCCACCAGAGGCAGGGTGTTGATCTTGTTATCCCAGATGATGTTGTTGCAATCGTGCAGGGAGGTGTTCTCCGGTGCAGTGACCAGCTTTTCAATGGGAGTCATGAAGGTGGTGACAGGGGCATCATCCGGGGTGTGGTTGATGCGGTAGTCACGAGATGCAACAATGCCCAGCAGCTTGCCGCTCGGAGTGCCATCGGCAGTGATGGCAATGGTGGAGTGGCCGGTGCGTGCCTTCAGCTCCAGCACATCGTGCAGGGTGGCAGTGGGGGCCAGATTGGAATCGGACACGACATAACCGGCCTTGAAGCTCTTGACGCGGCGCACCATGGCAGCCTCGTTCTCAATGCTCTGAGAGCCGTAGATGAAGGACACGCCGCCCTGACGGGCCAGTGCAATGGCCAGCTTATCGCCAGAGACCGCCTGCATGATAGCGCTGATCATGGGAATATTCATCTGCAGGGGGCACTCCTCCTCGCCCTTGCGGTACTTGACCAGCGGGGTCTTGAGGCTGACAGCCGTGGGGATATTCTCTGCAGAGGAATAGCCGGGGATCAGCAGATATTCACCGAAAGTGCGGGAAGGTTCTTTATAGAAATAAGCCATGTTCAAACTCCTTTTCTCTTAACGCATCAACATCAATCGGATTCATGTTTGCAACCTGTAAATTGATTGTATATACTGTACCACAAAGCCAGCCGGAATACAAACCCCCGCCGCGCCAAACTTTGTAAATGTCCTTTGCAGAAAAACAGGCAAATTGCCCACCAAAATGGCGTAAGGTCATACTTTCCCGCATGAGAAGCCGGTTTTGCGTGATTTATGGATGCAAAAAAGCTCGTCCAGAACGGACGAGCTTTTTTGCACACGAAGCGGGATACCGCCTGTGCGGCACATGGATCACGACTGTGAAGGAGAACAGCCGGAGGAGGAGAACCTGTGCCCGATATCCCAAAAAACAAGAAGAAAAAGATTTCACACTCAGCAGGGTCGTTCACCCTTGCTGTAACCATATTGTAACTCTTTTGAAACCATTTTGCAATAGGGTTTTGTAATTTTTCTGTAATTTCTTTTGTTAACTTTTTGTAGACACATACAAAACCCCTGCCAGAAAATTTCCGGCAAGGGCTTTGCAGATCATTCTTTATTTCCTTAATAGCACTTTTTTGCAAGCAGTGAAGCCTTCCGCTTTTGCTTTCGATAATGTAACCTTTTCCGGGTCTTTCATATTGCTGCAGGTAGACTTGCTGTGATATTTTTTGCCGCCGTGCGTTGGGACCCAGACCATCTGCTCCGTCTTTTTGCCGGCAGAAATGGTCTGAACGGCTGCAGTGGACGGCTTGCAGACCGCAGTCTGTACACTGGCGGCAGATGCTGCCGGGCACAGCAGACTGAAGCACAGTGCCAGAACGGCCGCAAGGACTCGGAGATGTTTTTTCATTTGTTTTATCCTCCTTTGGACAACGAGAAGGTCCTTCTAATAAAAGAGTACTCCCTGTTCCTCAGAGGATGCAATTCTCAAAATGCGCCGTTTTTTCTGCACAGGTGACGTTTTTTGCATTGCTCGCTTATTTTCAGCTAAAAGCGGCGCAGCGGTTTTCTTGAGAGATCAACGATTTACACGTTTGTCTTTCCCACCTCCAGATAGCACTCAAAGCTGGTCTGGCCGTTGTGCTTTCCGATCACATACCAGCCATCCGCCGAAGGGGCATAAAACACCTCTGCCGTTTCTCCCATCGGGATCTCGCGGTGGTAGTTGATAGAAGCAAATGTCACGGGGCCTTTGCGCATCACTTCCAGCGGCAGCGCATCGCAGACAAGGTCCAGATAGAATGCGTTGTTCAAATGGCCGTTCAGATCGCACTGGGAATAATGCACCGTCCACTCCCCTGCGCTGGTCAGACCATCCTTGCACTTGTGCAGCTGCAAAGGCAGCTCGCCCTCCACCGTATCGTTCCAGAAATTCTCCACCGTCCAGCCCGGCTCCCGCAGGATACGGCCCTCGGCAAGGCTTGCCACGATCCAGCGGCAGTCCACCATAGCCACCTCTTTGCCCTCGGCATCGGTCAGGGTGGTGATGCGTTTGACGGAACCGTGTTTGCTGACCTGCGCCCGGGAGGTAAGGGTCAGCGTTTCGGCACGCTGGGGCACACGGTCAAATTTCAGGGCCTGCTTGCCCACCAGAAAGGTCACACCGCGATCTTTGAAGAACTGGTCATCCATACCAAAGGCGCGGGCGTGGTCTGTCGAAATCTGCTCCACATAGCGCAGCAGGGCGCTGGGCTTGAGCAGGCTGCGGAAGTCGGCATCTGCGTTCATGACTGTCATGGTCTCGGTGTAAAAGAACTGTTCCATGGTTTTTCCTTTCTATAAAAAGAGACCACTGCACGTTGTTCTGTGCAGCAGCCTCCTTTGCGTTTAATACTGATTGCGGTTGCGCCTGCGGACCTTGCGCCAGATGTTGAAGCAGGCCAGCGCCACCATGGCTGCCAGCAGCGCAAGGAACAGCAGACTGCTGCCACCCTCGTCGTAGCTCTTCATTTCGCTCCACTTCACGTCCAGCTCGCTGTTCACATCGTCGCTCAGGGCAGTGAACACCTTTTCCTTGGCGGCTTTCTCTTCGGACGGATAAGCGATCTCGCTCTCCTTCAGATCCTCGTCCAGCACCTCCCACACATCCTGCATGGGGGTGGTGTAGCCGATGTACTCGGCGTTTGCCTTGCCGATGTCCGTCTCACACATGAAGTTGATGAACATTTCCGCAGCTTCCTGATGTTCACTGGCAGCAGGAATGGTCATGCAGTCCACGGAAAGCACGCTGCCTTCCTCCGGGAACACCCATGCAAGGTCGGGATTATCGTCGATCATGGTGATGGCATCGCCGGAGTAGTACACACCGACGGCTGCCTCGCCGCCGATCATCTTATCAAAGATCTCATCCATGACGTAGGCCTGCACCAGCGGTTTCTGAGCCTTCAGCTCTTCCACCACCTCATCCACCTCTTCGGTGGACTGCGGGTTGATATCGTGGCCGCTCTTAAAAGCAGCAATGGCGTAGGCATCGCGGCTGTTGTTGAACATCAGGATATTGCCTGCGTACTGCTCGTCCCACAGGTCGGCCCAGCTGGCAGGCGCTTTGTCCACCATGGTGGTGTTATAAATGATGCCGGTGGTGCAGAGCATATAGGGCACGGTGTAGGCATTCTGCGGATCGTAATCCGGATCCACGTATTCCTGATTGATCTTTTTGAAGTTCGGGATATTGTCGTAGTTCAGAGGCTTGAGCATCCCCTCGGCAATCATTTTTGCCACCATGTAATCCGACGGAATGACCACATCGTAGTTGGCTGCACCGGACTTGAGCTTTGCGTACATGGACTCGTTGGAGTCGAAGGTGGTGTAGTTCACCTTGATGCCGGTGAGCTTTTCAAAGGCCGCCACCACGTCCACGCTGTCGTCCGAGCCGTTGGAGATGTACTCGCCCCAGTTATAGACATTGATGGCCATGTTCTGGCCCTTGAAGCGGGTCCAGTCGTAATCGTCCGACACCGAGACATCCTCGGTCACCTCAATGGTGCCGGCGGCAAAGGCGGGCATTGCACAGCAGACCGTCATTGCCAGCGCCAGCAGCAGCACAGCAAAACGTTTCATCACACGCCCTCCCCTCTCAGCGCCTTCTGGTCGCGGCGGTAGCTGCGGCTCTCCATTGCGTTGGAGATCAGAATGATGCACAGAATGACCACGAACATGATGGTGGACAGCGCATAGATCTCCGGGCTGACCTTTTTACGGGTCATGGAGTAGATGGCGATGGGCAGCGTTTCCACCGTGCCGCAGTTGAAATAGGAGATCATGAAGTCGTCGATGGAATAGGTCAGGCAGATGAGGAATGCCGACAGGATGGCCGGGCTGATCTCCGGCAGGATGACCTTGAAGAAGGCCTGCCTGGGGTCGCAGCCAAGGTCGAGCGCTGCCTCATACAGCTTGATATCCAATTGCTTGAGCTTGGGCGTGACGTTGAAGATGACATACGGCACATTGAACGCGATATGCGCAATGAGCAGCGTCGGGAAGCCCATGATGGTATCCGGCAGCCAGGAGACACCCCCGGCAAAGCGCTGGTAGGCCACGAACAGCAGCATGAGCGAGATGCCGGTGATGATCTCCGGGTTGACCACCGGGATATAGGTGATGTTGGTAACGACAAGGCGGCTCCCGCGGCCCATGGACGCAATGCCCAGACTTGCCGCTGTACCCAGCACAGTGGCAATGACCGCAGAGATCAGAGCCACTTCCAGCGAGACCAGCAGCGCATGCAGGATGGAGGAGTTATGCAGCAGGCTGGAGTACCACTTGAGGGTAAAGCCGGTGAAGAGCGAATAGCCCTTGGACTGGTTGAAGCTGAATACGATCATGTATGCAATGGGCAGGTACATGAAGCAGAAAAACAGCACGATATAGACGCGCTGCATCAGGCGCAGATGTTTCGTTTTCATCAGGACACGCCCTCCATTTCATCTTCATCAAAGCTGGAGGTGAAGCTCATGCACAGCAGCACAATGATCATCAGCACAAGGCTCATGGCAGAACCCACGTTCAGGTTGTAGCTGTTGCCAAGGAACTGCATCTCGATCAGATCGCCAATGAGCAGGTTGGAGCCGCCGCCCAGCATACGGCTGATAACAAAGGTGGACACCGCCGGGACGAACACCATGGTAATGCCGGTGCTGATGCCGGGCACGCTCATGGGAATGAGCACCCGGAGAAGGGTCTTGGTGGTGGAAGCGCCCAGATCCTGCGCAGCTTCCACCAGACTCTGGTCGATCTTGGTCATGCTGGTGTACAGCGGCAGGATCATATAGGGCACATAGTTATACACCATGCCCAGCACCACCGCACCGGAGGTGTTGAGCATATTGAAGGGGCCAAGGCCGAACACGCCCAGAACGGCGTTCACCGGGCCGTTGATGCTGAGCAGGCCCATCCATGCATAGGTGCGCAGCAGAAAGTTCATCCACATGGGCAGCATGACCAGCATGAGCATGATGTGCTGCTTGTTCACCCGCAGGCGGGAAAGAAAATAGCCCACCGGGAACGCAATGACCAGACAAATGACCGTGGCAATGAGGGCCAGCAGCAGGCTGCGGGCAAACACCGAGCCGTAGCCGCTGATGGAGGTGAGGTTATCCAGCGTGAAAGCTCCGTTTGCATCCGTAAATGCATAGTACACCACGATGATCAAAGGCACCACTGTGAACAGCGTCATCCATACAAAGTACGGATAGGCCAGCTTTTTATCGTAAATCTTCATCATTGCGGCTCACCCCTCTGAACGCGCCATAATGTGGATCTCGTTGGGGCCGATGCGCATACCAATGGTCTCACCGGGGGTGCAGGCGCGGGTGGAATGGATCAGCCATTCGCGGCCCTCGCACTCCACATGCATCTCAAAGTGGACACCCTTGAAGATGACATCGTTCACAACGCCGACAAGCTGGCCTTCCACAGGAGAGACCACCTCGATATCCTCGGGGCGCACCACTACCTGCACGCTCTGCTCGCGGGCAAAGCCGCGGTCCACACAGGGGAAGTCCACGCCGGAGAAGGACACCAGAAAATCCCGGTGCATCACGCCGTCCACAATGTTGGAATCGCCAATGAAGTCTGCAACAAAGGCATTCTTCGGCTCATTGTAAATATCCTCCGGCGTGCCGATCTGCTGCACCTTGCCGCCGTTCATGACCACGACGGTATCGGACATGGTAAGGGCTTCCTCCTGATCGTGGGTAACATAAATAAAGGTAATGTTCATTTCGCGCTGCAGGCGCTTCAGCTCCAGCTGCATCTCCTTGCGCAGCTTGAGGTCCAGTGCGCCAAGGGGTTCATCCAGCAGAAGGATCTCCGGCTCGTTCACCAGACTGCGGGCGATGGCCACGCGCTGCTGCTGGCCGCCGGACATCTGGCTGATGCTGCGGCGCTCGAAGCCTTTCAGGCCAACAACTTCCAGCATGTTGCGCACCTTGCGGCGGATGGTCTCTTCGTCCATCTTTTTGAGCCGCAGACCGAAGGCCACGTTCTCGAACACGTTCAGGTGCGGGAACAGTGCGTATTTCTGAAAAACGGTGTTCACCGGGCGCTTATAGGGCGGCACGCCGGTAATGTCCTCACCTTTCAGCAGCACTTTGCCGGAATTGGGTTCCAGAAAACCTGCAATCAGACGCAGGGTGGTGGTTTTGCCGCAGCCGGAAGGGCCCAGCAGCGTTACGAACTCTTTGTCATGGATGTCGAGGTTCAGCCCATCCAGAATGCGCTGACCGTCAAATTCCACTACGATATCCCGCAGTGAAACGATCACCGAGTTGTCCATTTTTTACTTTATCCTCCTTGTAACTCAGATACGAAAAAAGACAGGGCCATGCCCCATCCCTCGTACCAGGGCGACCCAGCCCCGCACAACATCCATGACGACCGGAGAACCTGCAAAAGCAGGCTCTTATATTGCGCAGTTATTCTGCCCTGTCTCGTCTATCTTAATCAATCTTTGCTGAAATGTCAATCACTCTGCCAATGTTTGCCGAAGCTTTACACGCCGCAACAAAAAAACATGCGCCGCAGCGGGCTTTCCGCATACGGCGCACAAAGGTTTTTATTCAGCTTTTAAGGCAGTGGCCGTTATCAGAAGGGCCTGCACAGTGTCAAGGTCAACCGCATAGACGGAACTGTCCCCCTCCACCATCATCCAGCAGCCGTCTGCATTTTCGGCGTAGTGGATGGTCACGGTCCCATCGGCAGAGGCGGCCCGCACCGTTGCAAGCGGTGCATCAAAGCCGTAGGCCGAAGGGTCGGCATCCGTGATTTGTGCGGTCACATAGCCTGCCAGAGCAGAGAGGATGCTCTGCACCTTGCTGTCGTCCAGATCGGCAGAGGGTTCATCGGCCAGCCGCCACACGGTCTGATAGGTAGTGGAATCGGCCGCACTTTCCGAGGAATCGCTCTCCGCTTCCGCAGGCTCAGAAACTGCATTCAGTGCAAGGGTGCCGCTGCCCGTCGTAATGGAAACACTTTCCAGCGCGGAGACTGTCAGTTCCGCCGGGTTGAACGTGCCAAAAATGTCTGCTTTGGTCAGCTCAAAGCAGGCCGCCTTGTTGCCAGAAACGGTGTACACGGCATCGTCCCCTGCCTTCTGCACATACAGATCTCCTGTGACCGGGTTCTCGGTGCCAAAGGCAAAGGTGTTCGTCTCGCCTGCCGCCGTCACTGTGACCGTAACAGCCGGATCGGCAAGGCCGTAGTCCTCGCCGGGCTGAGCCGTGAGCTGACGTTTGGCGTTCAGGGATGCCAGCGCCGTGACCATGGTATTGCAGGCAGATGCATCCAGATGATAGTCCGGGTCATCCGCCAGCGTCCAGCTGCCGGAATCGTAATTCAGGGCAAGCGTTTCGCCGCCATAGGCATACCGGATGCTGGTCACATCGCCCGCCGCAAAAGAAGAAAGCAGGATGCTGCCCTCTGCGGCGGCGCTGGAAGCAGCTTCTTCTGCGGCATTGCTGCGGCTGACAAACCACAGCAGCCCGCCCAGCACAAGCACCAGCACCAGAAGCACCGCAAGGGTGCGCTGTTTTGTTTTCATGGCAGTGCCCCCTTACCTGCGGCGGCGCAGCAGCACCACCACAGCACCTGCAATGAGCACTGCTGCGGGCAGCACGAATACGAACACCATGCCCAGCGTCATGGATGCGGAAGCCGGGACCGTGATGGGTGCAGCTTCCAGTGCTTTGGTGTCGATGAGCAGGCTCTGCCCTACCAGCGAAGCGGCACAGCCCTGCAGGAAGGTCAGGTTGCCCGGAATGGACTGGTACACCTGCTCGTTGTCCATGTTGGGGCAGCCGATCCAGATCACCTCGGCACCGGTGGATTCATTGCGCGCCCATACGGCCAGCGAGAACGGGCCGTCGGTATCGCCGGCTTCCTTTGCGGAAGAAGAGCTGGCATCAAAGTCCTGCTTGCTGTAGGCATCCTCAGTGGTATACAGCAGCGGTTCCGCCGTCACATCGTCTGTCTCGGTAATGGTGATGCCCTGTGCCACCGAGAGCATCACATGGGTGCTCTGGTTCACGCCGTCCAGCGCGGTGCTTTCGTCGGCGGCCGCGTAGTCCGGGAACAGCGAGTACGGGTAGCCGTACAGCGCGTGGCCCGCATCGCCCTCCACCACAAGGCCCGGCTCTCGCGCAAGGCCGAACTGTGCCATCACTGCATCCAGAGCGGGCGTTTCGGTATAGCCGCTGGTGGTCAGCAGCACCTTGCCGCCGTTTTCCAGATAGGCCTGCAGCTGCGCGATCTCATTCACAAGGCCGTCAGCTGCAAAATCCGAAGCGGGGTCGCTGATGATGAGCAGATCACAGTCCTCCGGAATGGTGCCGGTGAGCAGATCCAGCGGCTGGGCATCGATATTCTGCGCCTTGAGCGCCTCGGTCAGCGAGGAGGTAAGCGCCTGCTCGCCGTGGTTGGTGGTGTAGTAGGCATGACTTTCTGCTGCGGCAGTCAGCTTGTAGATGGCAGAGCTGATCTGCTTTTCGCCGCCAAAGGTCACATTGGCAGCGCCGGTGGTGTAGTAATCGGAGTAATCGTACTCGTAAAGTTCGGCGGCGTTCAGCACTTCGCTGTTCTCACCGCTGACCACGATCAGACTGCCGGTGGATGCATCCTCTGCGCCGTACTGCGCTGCAAAGGTCGGGTAAAGCGCCGGGTCCTTCTGCTCCCAGTGGAAGTGACCGCTCTCGTCGGCGTAGTGATCCAGCAGCTTGGTGATAATGGCATCCTCGCTGCCGGTCTCACAGAGATAATAAACGGTCACGTCCTGATCCAGGCTCTGCATCAGCTGCCTGGAGCTGTCGCCCAGCGTGTACATTTTGGCGGCAGAGAGGTCGAACTCGGTGTATTTTTTCGGGATGGCCCCCACCAGCAGATTGATCAGCACGGCCAACACGATGGCTGCTGCCAGAATGGCCGTGGAGTACAGCCCATTGCGGAACACCTTGCCGTTTGCGGAGGAAGAAAATTTGAAATTTTTCATGTTGTTCCCCTCCCCTCAGTTCCAGCGGCGCTTTTCCAGCCCCTGCGCCGTGAAGAACAAAAACAGCATGGTCACGGTCAGGTAGTACACCAGCGTCGGGATGGAAAAGCTGTTGTTGACAAACTCTTCAAACGGCGTGAACAGGCACAGCCCGCTGAGCACCGCGCTGAACGCTTCGGTCAGCCAGCTGCTCTGCAGCAGGAACAGTGCCGTCAGCACCACACAGCAGCCCGCAAAGGTCAGGCAGCCCAGCGTAAAGCTGCGGGTACGCAGGCCTGCCACCACACTGAGCACTGCCGCAATGGCGGTGAACAGGGCCAGCGCCACTGCGCTGCCTGCGGTGAACATGCTGCGCAGGCTGGGCATCATGTAGGCCAGCAGCAGTGCGGCAACACCTGCCACCGCAGCAATGATCTGATTCTCGGTCAGGCTGGAAAGAAACACGCCAATGGCAATGGCGGCGCAGCCCATGAGATAATAGCACAGCAGAGCGGCCAAGTTTGCCAGCGTGGCCGTGCCGGTGGCACCCAGTGCGGCCAGTACAAGGATCATGACCGCATCGGCAAGGCACGGCAGTGCAAAGATGACGCACAGGGCAAAGAATTTGCCCAGCACGATCTCCCACACAGACACCGGGCTGGTAAGCAGCAGCTGATCGGTGCGGGCGCGGCGTTCCTCTGCAAAGGAGCGCATGGTGAGCACCGGGATATACAAAAGCAGCACAAACGTGGTGCGGTAAAGCGTGTAATAGCCAAAATCCGTCAGGCCGTAGCCCAGATTCAGGGCAACAAAATAGATGGCCGTTGCCGCCAGCATAAAGGCGGTGAGCACATAGCCGATCATGCCATGAAAGCTGCTGCGGACTTCGCGTTTGAAAATGGCAGTCATTCCGTTTTCTCCTCCCCTTCATCCGATGGTGTTTCAGACTCGTTTTCGGTCAGTGCAAGGAACACTTCCTCCAGCGTCCTGTTTTCCGCTGCCAGCGCCAGCACCGTGCATCCGGCCTGCGAAAGGGCGCGGGACACCTCGGCGCGGCGGTCAGAAGCATCGGCACTTTCTGCGGTAAAGGTCACCTGTCCGTCGGCCTCGGATTCGATCTCCACCTTGCGGATGCCCGGAATGGAGCCGACTGTTTTCAGCACGGTCTTCCCCCCGCCCAGAACGGTAGCGCGCAGACGGCTGCCGGGGTTCAGCTTTTCGGCCAGCTGTTCCGGCGCACCCACCGCCACCAGATGCCCCTTGGAAAGGATCAGTACCTGACTGCACACTGCCTGCACCTCGCTGAGGATGTGGCTGGACAGGATGACCGTGTGGCTTTTCCCCAGCTCCCGGATCAGTCTGCGGATCTCGATGACCTGTGCAGGGTCAAGGCCCACGGTAGGCTCGTCCAGAATGATGAGCTGCGGTGCGCCCAGCAGTGCCTGCGCAATGCCCACGCGCTGGCGGTAGCCCTTGGACAGACTGCGGATGAGCCGGGGCAGCACCTCTTCCAGCCCGGTGCGGCGGGCAGCTTTGCGCACCTGTTCTTTGCGGTCGGCCTTCTTTTTGATGCCTTTCAGCTCTGCAGCAAAATCCAGATATTCCTGCACCGTCATTTCCGGGTAGAGCGGCGGCTGCTCGGGCAGATAGCCCACACAGGCCTTGGCCTGCTGGGCCTGCTCCGGCAGGCTGAAGCCCGCCACCTTCACTTCACCGGAGGTGGGGGCAAGGTAGCCGGTGAGGATATTCATGATCGTGGATTTGCCCGCGCCGTTGGGGCCGAGCAGGCCGAAGATCTGGCCGTCGCCCACCGTAAAGGACAAATCTTCAATGGCAGGGTGCGTGCCATACTTTTTGCTCAGATGCGATACTTCGATCACAGCAAACGCTCCTTTTTCATCTAGTTCAATGCTGGTATATTTTAGACGGAAAATGTGTAAAAATTAAGACAATCCTGTGGTGGGATGCAAAAAGAATTCTTAAGAATGATTAAGGCCGCCCTTTCATATGCCAAAAAGGCAGCAAAAAAGCACCGTCTCCCAAAGGAAACGGTGCTCAGAAAACCATAATTACTTACGGCCGAAACGCTTGTTGAAGCGCTCAACACGTCCGCCGGTGTCAACCAGCTTCTGCTTGCCAGTGTAGAAAGGATGGCACTTGGAGCAAACTTCGACGTGGATCTCAGGCTTGGTGGAACGAGTCTTAATGACGTTGCCGCATGCGCAGGTGATGGTGCAGTCAACGTAGTTCGGATGGATACCCTGTTTCATTCTTTTCACCTCATTTCTGGTTCTGACTTATTGGGGCCATATTATAAATGTATGTGCCCATCACAACCTTCAATATCGGCTACCCCGTCGAGCGGCCTTGGAAACGATTGCCTTACTATTATAGCACGATTCCGACAGAATGCAAGAGGGAAAATAAAGTTTTTAGCATACAAAAAGTCCCCTGCACTTTCATGCAGAGGACTTTAACGGTTTTACCTTACGCCGTCAGGCCATCAGTGGATGAACACAGGACCCAGCGGGTTGGTGATGGGGCTGACGTAGCCGCCCAGCAGCTTGGGGATCGCCAGGCTGATGTCGGGCACGAAGGTCAGCAGCAGCAGTGCAACGAACATGCACAGGTAGAACGGCAGGGTCGCCTTGACGACCTTTTCCATCGGGCGCTTTGCAACGGCAGAGCCGATGAACAGCACAGCGCCGACAGGAGGAGTCAGCAGGCCGATGCCGCAGTTCAGAACCACGATGATACCGAACTGGATGGGATCGATACCGATGGAGGTTGCGATGGGCAGCAGGATGGGAGTAGCGATCAGGATGATGGGAGCCATATCCATGATGCAGCCCAGAACCAGAATGATCAGGTCGATCAGCAGAGCGATGATGTAGGGGTTATCGGTGACGCTGGTAATGGCATTTGCAGCCAGATCCGGCACATGCAGCATGGTCAGGCAGTTGCCGAAGACTGCAGAGGTAGCGATCAGGATCAGCACGATGGACAGAGTGTTCACGCACTCATCCAGTGCATGCCAGACGCCCTTCCAGTCCAGACCCTTGTAGACGAACACCGACACGAACAGAGAGTAGATAACTGCAATAGCTGCAGATTCGGTAGCGGTGAACACACCGCCAACAACGCCGAACACAACGATGACAACAGCGGCCAGTGCCCAGATGGAAGTGCCCAGCTGCTTAACGAAGCCCTTGATGCTGAACGGAGAGCCCTTGGGGTAATTCTCCTTGACCGAGATGATGTAGGAACCGATCATCAGGACGATGGCCAGCAGAGCGCCGGGCAGATAACCTGCCAGGAACAGGCTGCCGACCGAGATGCCGCCGGCAGTGGTGGCATAAATGACCATGTTGTGGCTCGGAGGAACCAGCAGACCCTCGCAGGAGGAGGTGATGGTAACAGCAGTGGAGAAGTCGGCATCGTAGCCCTGATCGACCATCATGGGGATCATGATGGAGCCGATGGAAGCGGTATCTGCAGATGCAGAACCGGAAATACCGCCGAAGAAGTAGGAAGCAACGATGTTGACCATTGCCATGCCGCCGCGCATCCAGCCCACGCAGGCATCAGCCAGAGCGATCAGCTTTTCAGAAATGCCGCCGGAGCCCATGAGCACACCCATGGTGATGAAGAACGGCACGGCCATCAGGCTGAAGGAAGAGATGCCCTTGACCATCAGACGGCAGACATCGGTCAGTGCCTGACCCTGCACCATCATGCACAGCACGCTGGAAAGACCAACGGCGTATGCAATGGGGAAACGCAGGAAGATCATTACAAAGAAGCTGACAAGAAGGACAATGATTGCCAGTGTCTGAACTGTCATATTACACTTCCTCCTTTACAAAAATGCTCTTGATGTGGTTGTACAGTGCCTCGATCTCAAAGATGATCATGGCAACACCGGCCAGCGGCACCGGGAAGTACATCCAGAAGCGGCTCAGCCAGGGCATGGACACGTAGAAGCCGCGGCCGCCCAGAGTGGTGGCATAGTTCCAGCCGACCACCATCATGATGACACCCAGAATGCACACGGCAAGATCGGCCAGAATATCCAGCACCTTGACGGCGGTTTTGGGCAGATACACGTCAAACGCAGTCATGCGGATATGGGCACCGCGGCGGATGGCCAGAGCAGCACTCAGCACGGCCATGTAGCTCATGCAGGTCAGCACAACTTCTTCCGACCATGCCGGGTCCGGGATGAACGAGACGTAACGACCGATGACCGACATGGTAGTGATGAGGATATCTGCGATCAGCAGCAGCTTGCAGATAAACAGGACCACTTTGTAGGTGATGTCGTACGCCGGCTTGATCTTATCCAAAGTGGTAAAGATTTTCGGCATATGAATTCCTCCATATAAAAAACCCGGCAGGTCTGCGGGCGTATCCCGTAGTCCCCCGCCGGGCTATGTACTATCTCAGAACAGGAAAGGCTTTTTCAATTATGCCTTCATGTCCAGCAGCTGCTGATACAGCTCAGCCTGATCGGAGGTGTTCTCGCTGATGACCTTAGCGCAGGCCTCCTGCCAGGGTGCCTTGTCGTCAACATCCACAACGTTGCAGCCGGAGCTTCTCAGCTCCTCCAGAACCTTGTTCTCAGCGGTCTCGGACAGGTCTGCATTGAAGGCCTGCGTATCAGCACCAGCCTCCATGATGGCAGCCTGCTGGTTCTCGGTCAGCTTGCCCCATGCGTTATCGGTGATAACAGCCTGAATAGCGCCCAGAGTGTGGCCGTCCAGGATCAGGTTGTTGGCAACCTCGGGGAATGCATTGGACTTGTAGTTTGCGATGGGCTGCTCAGCACCATCCACAACGCCGGTCTGCAGTGCGCTGTACAGCTCACCGAAGGAAACGACGGTGGGGTTAGCGCCCAGACCCTCGACCATGCCGTTCATAACGGGGTCGTTGGACACGCGCAGCTTCAGGCCCTTGAAATCAGCGATGCCGGAGACCGGGTTGACCGTGAAGAAGTGACGGAAGCCCTCTTCGCCGTAGAAGACACCACGAACGGGCAGGCCCAGCTCCTGAGGCTCGTTCAGGAACTCAGGTGCCAGATCGCTGTTGGCGAAGTTCCAGAAGTGTGCGCGGTTCTCGAAAGTGAAGGGGATGGACAGCAGCTTGGACTTGTTGCAGCCGTAGCTGGTCAGTGCGAAAGCGGAGATACGGCTCATATCGATGGAGGTAGAACCGCCCAGAATTGCATCCAGAACGTCGTTCTCAGAACCCAGAACGCCGGAAGCCTGCACGTCGATGACGACGGAACCGCCAGTCAGCTCCTCGACCTTCTCCTTGAAGTGGGTAGCGGTCTGGCCAACGATGGTATCCAGCGGGTTGACCTCGGCGTAGACCAGAGTCACCTTGGGATCGTTTGCAGCAGCAGCAGCATCACCAGCAGCAGAAGCTGCGGTGGAAGAAGCTGCGGTAGAGGTGGAAGCAGCAGAATTGCTGGAGCCACCACATGCGGTCAGAGCCAGAGCAGCGGCGGAAACGCCGGCTGCTGCCAGAAAGCTGCGACGAGTGATCTTTTTCATAATAAATCGTCCTCCTTAAATCTCCCGAACGGCCCGGTCTGCACAGGGCCCTCATGCCGTTCATTTACTGTACACACTTTAGCAAATTTTTTTAACCGAAACAAGGGCTTTCAAAAAATGTCCTGTTTTTTGAAAAAATGTCAGAATTTCTTTTGTGAAAAATGCCAAGTACTTTACTTTTTGTTTGTGCACCTTCGCCTATCAGATGGATACATTTCTGTATTCCAGATAGGAGCAAAGCGCTGGATGCCCTTCCCTTTGGGGTTCAGAGCACACAGCGCTTTGCCGGTTCTTTTTTCTGTTTTCCTGATTTCTTTGCCCATCTTTTCCGGGCTTTGCTGTGGGGCTTATGCCTGCCGGATGCGGGCGATCAATTCGCCCTGCTGGGCAAACCGATCATACATCGGCTGCACAGCAGCACGGAACCTTGCCTTTTCTTCTTCGTCCAGCTCTGTCACCTCAATGCCTGCTGCACGCAGATCACTTTCCGATTCCGCCTCCTGCTGCGCCCAGAGCCTGCGCTCCACCTTGGCGCTCTCCCGGGCACACAGGCGGATGATCTCCGGGTAGCGCTCGTCCAGTGCGGCCAGCTTTTCCATCACAGCAGGGCTTGCAAGCTGCACCTCCGGCACGCGGGTGTGCTCGTCCTTTAAAAAGTAAGGTGCCACCTCGTAGTGACCCATGGCTTCGTAGCTGGGCCAGTTGTTCTCTGCGCCATCGATCTCACCGTTGTGCAGGGCGGCATACACCTTGCTGTACACTACCTTTACCGGCTTTGCGCCGAGGTCGGTGATCATTTCGCTCATCATGTCCGATTCCTGCACGCGGATGGCCAGGCCCTGCAGATCCGCAAGGCCTGTCACCTTCTGCCGGGTGTAGATGCTGCGCACACCGGCATCGAACCAGGAAAGGCCGGTCAGCTCCAGCGACTCCAGCGTGGAGAGGAACTCGTCGCCGATGGCCCCATCCAGCACGCGCCACATCTGGTCAGCGTCGGTGTAAAGGTACGGCAGCTGCAATACGCTCAGCGCCGGTTCGTACTCTGCCAGCTGGCTGAGGGACACGCGGGAGAAGTCAATGCCGCCAAACTGCATCTGCTGGATCACGCTCTGCTCCGCGCCCAGTTCTCCCCCGCTGTACACCAGCACTTTCACGCGGCCATCGGTGCGCTGGGCTACAAGGTCTGCAAAGGCCAGCGCTGCCTGCGTAGTAGGATAATCCTCCGGCTGGTTCTCCGCATAGCGCAGGATCAGCTCTGCCCCCGGCTCGTCCTGCACCGGCTGGTGGCCGCAGCCCGCCACCGGCAGCGCCAGCACGGCTGCACCAAACAGGGCGGTGAGCATCTGACGGCGGGTCACAGGCGGGCCTCCCGTGCAGCCTTGGCCGCTTCCCTGCGGTACTGAGTGGGGGTCATGCCGGTGCGTTTTTTAAAGGTGCGGGCAAAATAGCTGGAATCCTCGTAGCCCACCATGGAAGCCACCTCTGCTGCCGAACGGAACGGGTCGGTGAGCAGCTCCTTGGCAGCGTTGATACGCAGTTCGGTCAGGCAGTCCAGAAAGTTCATCTTCTGGTACTTCTTGAACTGTGCCGAGAGATACGCCGGGCTGATATGCAGGATCTCGCTCACACTGTCCAGCGAGAGGTCGAACATATAGTTATCCTCCATATACTTGCGCACATGGGCCATGACCAGTGCATTGCGGTCGTTCTCCCCTGCTTCGGCGGCATCGCTCTCCGGGTCAGCTTCCGGCTCCGGTTCCACCGGAGCCAGCTCTGCAAGGCGGCGGCCCGCCTCGATCTGACGGATAGCCTTGCGGATGGAAGCTTCCACTTCGTCCGGGTTCACCGGCTTGAGCAGATAATCGCAGGCACCCAGATGCATGGCCTCGTGGGCGTACTGGAACAGACTGTAGGCCGTAACAAAGATCACCTTGCACTCCGGGCGCTGTTCCAGCACGGCGCGGGCTGCATCCAGACCGTTCATACCGGGCATCTCAATGTCCATCAGGATCAGGTCTGCGCCCCACAGCACCGCCGTATCCGCTGCCTTGCGGCCGTTCTCGGCAGTCTCGATGGTCACTTCGTGCTCAAAGCGGTGGGCCACGATGTCCGCCAGCGTTTCCCGTTCCAGTGCTTCATCATCCGCGATCAATAGACGAATCATTCCTCAAACTCCTCCTCATTTTCCACCAATGGCAGATACAGCACCACCGCCGTACCGCGTCCCGGATGGGACCGTATCACAAAGCGGCTGTTCCGATCCAGCAGACGCAGGCGGGCCGCAACATTATAAATACCAATATGCTCCCAGCGCTCACCGGGCTGGCTGAGCGCCCTGCGCAGCTGTCGTAATTGATCCAGCTGGATGCCCACGCCGTTATCCACCACGCGGATGCACAGCAGTCCCTTCTCCCGCAGAGGGTTCACGCGGATGCGCACCACACCGCCCTCCTCTTTGGGGCAAATGCCGTGCTTGAAGGCATTTTCCACGATGGGCTGTAAAATAAAGGACGGCACCATGGTCTCGGTAAGATCCAGCGAATCGGAAATGCGCCACTCCATACGCACCCGCTCACCAAAGCGGACATGGTAGATGGAGTAATATTCATCCACGATGCGCACCTCACGGGAGAGCGGCACCTGTTCATCGTTGCTCATCAGGCTGTAGCGCAGCAGGTGCGAAAGCGCCATGATGAGTGCCTGCGTACGGTAGGCCGTCTCGGTGCCGGCGGTCTGCTGGATCACATTCAGGGTGTTGAACAGAAAGTGCGGGTCGATCTGGCTGCGCAGCTGCTGCAGCCGGCTGCGCTCCATGCGGTTCTGCAGCTCCAGTGCTTCGGTCTTCTGGCGGTGCAGCTCCCGCTCGATCTCGTTTTTCTCCTGCAGGGTGGTCACCTGCTGGGCCATGGAGTGCTTCATGATGTTGAAGGACTCGGCCAGCTGAGCGATCTCCGGCTGCTTGGGCAGCGGGATGTCCGGGGTGTCGAACTCACTTTTGCCAATGGCGCGGGAGGCAGCGATCATCTGCTGCACCGGCGTGAGCAGACGCATGACCATCAAACCGGTAACGCAGCCCAGCGCCACGCACAGCGCCACCACCACCGTCTGCAGCATGGTGATGCGCTCGTTCAGGGCCGAGATGGTGGTGTAGGTGGTCTGGGAATCCTGAATGGCGGTTTTCAGCAATTGCAGGGTGTACTGGCTCAGGTAATCGCCGCAGGGCACCACCTTTGCATAATACAGCTGGGAAGCTGCGGCATCGTTGCCGCTGAGCAGGTCGTTTTCCAGCTCATCCAGCAGGCCGGTGTAGGTCTGATAGACCGTATCCACTGCGCTGTAGAGCACCCGCTGCTCATCGCTGACGCTTTCCAGACTGTTCAGGCTGGTACCGATGCGCCAAAGCCATGCGTTGCAGGTGGAAGATGCCGACTGCAGCCGGTCAATGATCTCCTCCGGCTCGCTGTTCTCCCAGCGGTAGTTCTCCAGCACGGAAATAGAGCTTTCCACACCGCCCTGAAAGCGGCTGATGGCGTTGAAGCAGCCCATCTGCGCGTCCTGTACTGCCTGCACTGCTCTGGACTGGTAGCCATTGAGCGTGAGCTGCATGGCAAAGGCCGCAAAAAATGCTGCCAGACACAAGCCCATGCGCTGCTTGAGGGTGATCTGCCGCTTGCGGTGCTGCAAAGCCTGCCGCCTCCTTTCGTTTGGTAACGATTTATTGTACCACGCTTTGGGCCGGATTGGCAAGGTTTGCATGTTTTTCTCTTGCCTAAACCGCGCAATTGTGGTACGATGCCTATAAATACAAAGGAGGCGACTTTATGTCCCAGACCATCTCCGTTTCCACCACTATGGGTGAGCAGGGCTTCCGCGATTTTGCCGTGTTCGATGCATTCCATCACCGCAAAGCATGGCTGCGTCCCGCTGTTTTTGCCGCCATCATGCTGGCTTTTGCCGCCGTCTGCCTTTCGCAGCTGGGCAAGCGCCCGGGTGCCGGGCTGCTGGCTGCTGTGCTTGCCATTGTGGGCATCGGCCTGCCGGTGAGCTACTTTTACTCGTTCTTTCGCAGCGTTTCCCGGCAGATCAAACAGATGCACCTGCCGCGTGCCTTCTATCGTGTGGAGCTGGCCGACACCGGCATTGCTGTGTGGATGTACGGCCAGCAGGACAAGCCCGAACCCACCAGCCGCCACGCATGGGACAGCTTTTACTGCGCCTACCGCACGGACAATGCAGTGTACCTCTACGTAGAAAAAGAGAAAGCTTACTTACTGAATGACCGCATGGAAGTGGTGTGGAAGTTTCTGGCCGGCATCCTGCCCAAAGAAAAGCTGCACGACTGCAGAAAAGGGTAAGCCCAAAAAATATGCACACGCAAAAAAGAACTGCTGACATTTCGTTCAGCAGTTCTTTTCTTTTATAAAGACCCACACTGCGGCAAAGCAACGCGCAGCGTGGGTGCGAAGATAGCTTATGTGATTGCGTCAGCCGATCAACGGGCCAGCGTATACTTGTGCAGGGTCTTGCGCACAGCGCCGGGGCCTGCAAACAGCTCCTTGGCCATTGCCTCGGTCTTCTCGCCCAGACCAACAGCGTACAGATCTACGCCGAACACATCGGTGCGGCTGTAGAGCTGCTTCAGGCAGCTGAAGTCCTGCTCGCCTTCCTTGACCTCCAGCGGAGCCACGATGGCCTGCAGCTCAGCCAGCAGCGGATCGGTGGAAGGCTCAAAGGCCTGGCCGTTGTCATCGATGCCCTTCAGGTAGCGGGCGTAGCCTGCCAGCACCAGCGGGATCAGGATCAGGTTGCTCTTGTCCAGACCGCGTGCCTCGTAGGCCTTGATGGTCTCGCCAAAGCGGATGGCCAGCTTCTGGGAGGTATCGGTAGCGATACGCTGGGGAGCATCCGGCATGAAGGGGTTGGGCAGACGGCGGTTGATGACAGCACCGATGAACTCGTAGGGGTTCAGTACGCCGGGATCAACGACCACAGGCATAGCCTCGATGTAGCCGATCTTCTGGATGAAGGCACGCAGGTCTTCATCGGCCATCTCGGCGGAGATCAGGGTGTAGCCCAGCATGCAGCCATAGATGGACATTGCAGTGTGCAGCGGGTTCAGGCAGGTGCACACCTTCATCTTCTCGATCTTGTCCACGGTCTCGCGGTCGCAGTACAGCACACCGCCCAGCTCCAGCGGAGGACGGCCATTGGTGTAGTGATCCTCGATGCACAGGTACTGGGTCTCCTCGGCGTTAACGAAGGGAGCGGTGAAGGTGTGCTTCTCGGTGACGATGGTGTAGTTGTCCTCAAAGCCGTCGTCGGCCAGCATCTGCTGGACCTTGGCATCCGGGCGCGGGGTGATCTTGTCGATCATGCTCCAGGGGAAGGTGATCTTGGTCTCGTCCTGCACATAGGCCAGGAACTCGGCGGGCACCAGACCCTGCTCCACCCACTTTGCGGCGTATGCGTGGACAGCATTCTTGACCTTATCGCCGTTGTGGGAGCAGTTATCCATGCTCTGGACGGTCAGGGGCAGCTTGCCGGCCTTGAAGCGTTCGTACAGCAGAGCAGTGACCTTGCCCATGGCCAGCACGGGGGTCAGGCCGCGCTCCAGATCAGCAGGAGCAACGCCGTAGCCCTTCTCAGTGATGGTGAAGGAGATCATCTGCAGGCTGGGGTTCTGGAAGATCTCCACCAGACGTGCCCAGTCCTCGCCGAAGGAGTAGTCAGCCTTCAGGCTCTCGGTAACGGAAGCCACCACCTTCTTCTCGATCTCGCCGGTGGACTTCAGGCAGACCAGCAGGCTCATATTGTCGTAGGGACGATAAGCCTTGTCGATGATCTCGTAGTCAAAGCTCTCGGCCACGATGACACCGCGGTCATACTTGCCGGTGTTCAGCGCATCGTTCAGGATGGCAGCCGGGAATGCACGGAAGATATTGCCTGCGCCGAAGTGCACCCAGGTGGGTTCAGCGTGGGTCTTGGCCTTGACAGCCTCGATATCGAATTTGGGCAGCTCATAGCCCTTCTCTGCCCACTCGGCGGACAGATTGCCGTTTTTGATCTCAGACAGCTTCATATTTATCAGCCCTTCTTTTTCTCTTCATCCAGACGATCCAGCAGATCCCAGACACCCAGCATGTACTGAACGCCCAGAGCACGGTCATACTTGCCGTAACCGGGGCGGCAGCTGCCGGGGCCTTCCTCCCACAGCTGACGGCCGTGGTCGGGACGGATGTAGCCCTCAAAGCCGCAGTCATGGTAAGCACGCAGCACCTCGATGATGCCGGTCTCGCCGCAGCAGTCGCGGTGAGCAGCCTCGGAGAAGTCGCCGTTGGGGAAGTGGTGGATGTTGCGGATGTGACCAAAGGCAATGCGGTCGCAGTGCTTGCGCACGATCTCGGCACAGTTGTTGTTGGGGTTTGCGTTCAGGCTGCCGGTGCACAGGGTCAGGCAGTTGTACGGATCATCCACCATGCTCAGGAAGCGGTCGATGCTCTCAGCATCCACCAGCAGACGGGGCAGGCCGAAGATATCCCAAGGGGGATCATCCTGATGGATGGCCATTTTGATGCCGCACTCATGGCAGGTGGGCATCAGTGCTTCCAGAAAGTACTTCAGGTTTTCCCACAGCTTTTCCTTGGTGACAGGGGCGTAAGCCTTGAACAGCTCGTCCAGCTTTGCCATGCGCTCCGGCTCCCAGCCGGGGAAGGTCATGTTATACTTCTCAGTGAAGGACATGATGTACTCAGCCATAGCCTTGTAATCGCCCTTGATCTTGTCCTTCTCATAGAACAGTGCAGTGGAGCCGTCGCCCACGGGGTGGAACAGATCGGTACGGGTCCAGTCGAACACCGGCATGAAGTTGTAGCAGATGACCTTGACACCGAACTTGGACAGATTGCGGATGCACTGCTTGTAGTTCTCGATGTACTTGTCGCGGGTGGGCAGGCCGATCTTGATGTCATCGTGGACATTGACCGACTCGACCACGTCCATGTCGAAGCCGTAGGCGTGGATCTGATCGGCTACCTTCTGGATCTCGTCGATCTCCCAGATCTCGCCGGGCATCTTATCGTGCAGCGCCCAGACGATGCTGGTCACGCCGGGGATCTGCTTGATGTCGCTCAGGCTGATGGGATCGTTGCCCTCGCCATACCAGCGCCAACCCATTTTCATAGGCATAGGAAAATCCTCCTGTTTTATATTTTCTGCTTTGCATTTTCCGCGCAGCCGTGTGCCGCGCTCTTGTACTTATATTCTAGTATATCAGTTGCGTTTTTTCAATGGTCGCTTTGCCGGTTTTTAATGTTTGTTCTTGTATACTTTAGACAAAAAGAACAAAAATCCGTCGGACATCACCCGCCCGACGGATTTTTACGCGATTCAAAATGCCGGTTTCAGCGTTTCAGCTTCTGCCGAATGGACGGAGCCAGCACATCCTTGAAATATTCAAAGGTGTCCAATTCCAGAATGGCAGAGCCTGTCAGATAAATGCCCAGACCAACCACCACCTGAATGATCACCGTCAGCAGATCCGGCAGGTGCAGGAAAATGACCAGATACACGCACAGGCCTGCGCCCGCTGCCAGCAGCAGGGTCGGCAGGATATCGCGCATCTGTTCCAGATAGCCATAGTCGATCAGCTTTTTGCTGGGCTGTGCATCCAGGATCTGGGTCACGACATTCGTGATCAGCACACCATATGCAATGGCCTCGACGCTGATACGGAATGTTGCCAGCAGAAGAAGGATGCACACCGCTTCGTTCATAAGCTGACGCTTCAGGTAAAGATCGCTGCGGCCCACTGCCTTGGCTGCATTCAGGTTTGCCGTGATGATCGGCCAGCATATATAGCTCAGGCAGAACACCCTGAGGAACAGCACACAGGGCAGCCACTTCTCGGTGAGGATCAGGCGCACCAGCGGTTCGGCACAGAACGCAATGCTCATCATCACCGGCGCAATGATATAGGTGCTGGTCTTGATGGAGCGGCGGGTCATGTTCTTGACCTGCGCACGGTCATCCTGCAGTGAGGACATGACCGGGAACAAAACGCTCTCAATGGAAGTATCCACGCTTGACGCGATATTATAAGTCAGGTTATCGCCCTGATTGTAATACGCCAGATCCGCCGAGGTGTACATCTTGCCGATGATCAGGCTGCGCAGGTTGTTGTAGATGACGCTGCTCAGCGACGAGGCCAGCAGCTTCCAGCCATAAGAGAGCAGCCCTTTCAGGTGCTGCCACGAAAACTCCATCTTAGGCCGCCAGGAGGACAGCTTCCACAACACCAGCGTGTCCACCGTGATATTGGATACCTGCTGCACCACCAGCGCCCAGACTCCAAAGCCCATATAGGCAAGGCCCAGGCCCAGAACCGTGGATACGATCGCGCCCGCAAAGGCGGAATAGAAAAAATACTGGAACTTCATGTTCCGGGTCACATGCGCCTGCTGGATCGTTTTGATG
The DNA here is from genome assembly GCF_023347255.1 of Faecalibacterium sp. I4-3-84. Classification (GTDB taxonomy): domain Bacteria; phylum Bacillota; class Clostridia; order Oscillospirales; family Ruminococcaceae; genus Faecalibacterium; species Faecalibacterium taiwanense. Next base: position 3,005,025 of record NZ_CP094466.1, on the reverse strand, counting down.
CCGCAGACCGCCACTGTCAGGCTGATGCCGCGAAAGATTGGGGTCATGCTGGGGTCATTGTAGAAAGCAGCCAGATACGGTGCCGCCACGAACATTCCCCCATACAGCACAAAGCTGATCACAATGCTGAAAAAGAACGCCGACGAGTAATCCAGCTCGTCCACTTCCTTCTTCTGCACCAGCGCGGTGCCAATGCCGCAGTCCAGCAGGACATACATGATATTGTTGAACACCGTCACCAGTGCCACCTTGCCGTAATCATCGGGTGTAAGGATGCGCGCCAGAAGGATGGACACCACCGCTGAGATCAGCTGCACACCGCACCGCTCTGCAAAGCGCCAGAAAAAACCGTTTACAATAACATTTTCTTTTTTCTCGTTCATTCCTGCGTCCACTCAAATTCCTTTCAAAAAACCGGCCGGTCTGCACCCTGCGCAGAAATGCATTTCCGCCGTATCCTTATCATCTTCTTCCCTGCTGCCAAAACAACTGAGCAGAGATAGTTAGTTATATAGTATCACACCCATCCATGCATTTCAACCAACATATTCTTAAGGAATGACGGCCCGAAAATTTCATTTAAAAAGAGAAAAAGCGCTTGACTATCTGCCAGGAACGTGGTAATATATTCAAGCAGTCCGCATCACGGTCTTTCACCTCAGAGATTTCAGGGCTGCGAAAACAATACGGTATGCGAGGGTGGCGGAACTGGCAGACGCGCACGTTTGAGGTGCGTGTGGTTTATCCTTGGGGGTTCGAGTCCCCTCCCTCGCACCAAAAACCAGTACACATTGTGTGCTGGTTTTTCTTTTTGTGCGAGGGAGCAGACCTCGAACAACACTATTTATTATATAAGAAAGCGCGATGAATTCTGAGAACTCATCGCGCTTTTTCTCTTATGCGGGTAGTGGGGGTCGAACCCACACGCCTTGCGGCACAGGAACCTAAATCCTGCGCGTCTGCCAATTCCACCATACCCGCGTATTCTTCTATTCTACAGGTGCGGCCAAACCGCCTTAATATAGTATCAGTTCCGGCGGCAAAAGTCAATCACTGCATTGATATTTCCGCCCTTCACAGCGCATACTATCGCCGGACGATCGTATCATTTTCCATGGCGGAAAGGGGCTTTTTGCCGATGCGCAGATCAAAACTACGCCGCGCTGGCAGCATTGCGGCAACTTATCTTCTGGTGGCCGCGCTGGCGGTGCTGGGCTGGCTGTGGCACAGTCTGCCTGCTGAAATTTTGCTGGAACCCGGCCAGACCCTTACCCTGCCCCGTTTTGCCTATGTGCAGCCGCTGCGCACCGCTGGCTCCCGCAACGCGGCCAGCACGCAGGCTGCGGGCAGCTATCAGGCCACTTTGTCCATTGGCGGGTGGCTGCCCGTCAAGACTGTGCGCGCTCTGGTGGAAACACGTCCGGTGGTAACCGTGTGCGGTACGCCTTTCGGCGTTAAGATGTTCTCCGAGGGCGCGCTCATTGTGGGCTTTTCCGACCTGAACACCCCGGACGGCACCGCAAACCCCGCCAAGAAGGCCGGGCTGCGGCTGGGCGACCGGGTGGTGCGCATGGATGACGCTCTGACCGAGACGAACGACGCCGTGCACGATGCTCTGGAAACGGCCGCAGGCGCACCGGTGCAGGTGGTCTACATCCGCAATGGTGAGCAATTCCAGACCCGGCTGACCCCCGTGTGGGACAGCACCGCCGGGCAGTGGCGCGCCGGGATGTGGGTGCGGGATTCTTCCGCCGGGGTAGGCACCATGACCTTTGTGGACAATGCCGCCGGGGTGTTTGCCGGGCTTGGCCACCCCATCAGCGACAGCGACACCGGTGAGAGCGTGGCCCTGCGCAGCGGCGAGATCGTCCCCTGCCAGATCGTGGGGTGTACCAGCGGCACCGTGGGCAGCCCCGGTGAGCTGAAGGGCCGCTTTTTGAGCACCCATGCGCTTGGCAGCATCTGCATCAACAGCAAGACAGGGGTCTATGGCAGAACACGGGCTGCATTTTCCGGCCCGGAGCTGGAGATGGCTTTTGCGCAGGAGGTTGTGCCGGGCGATGCCGAGATCTGGACGACCGTGGACGGCGAGGTGCCCAAGGCATACCGCATCCGCATTGAAAAGGTAAACGACGCAGACCCCCACCGCAACATGATCCTGCGCGTGACCGACCGGCAGCTGCTTGCCAAAACCGGCGGCATCGTGCAGGGCATGAGCGGCAGTCCCATCCTGCAGAACGGCAGACTGGTGGGTGCAGTGACCCATGTGCTGGTAAACGACCCCACGCGGGGCTACGGCATTTTTGCTCAGACCATGCTCAAGCAGGCCCGCGCTGTTGAAAAGACAGACGATACAGCGCATACGCAGGCCCAAAACGCAAAATAATTTGCGGGTTTCGATTTTCTTTGCCAAAATTTGCCAATATAAACCGTTGAAAGTTCTGGAAAATTATGGTAAAATCCATGGTGTTAAGGGAACTGCACACATTGGAGGAAACAACCATGGACAAAGTTAGATTTTTGATGTCGGATACTGGTGCCCCGTTCACTGCCGCCTGCCGCGAAGCGCTGGAGCAGAAGGGCGTGGACGTGACCGTTGTGGAAAAGGACGGCAACAAGGTCCTGCAGAAAATGCTCACCGTGCGCCCGCAGGTGGTTCTGCTGGATGCTTTTATGCCCGGTCTGGATGCCCTTGCGGTAAAGCAGCGCTACAATGCCGCCGGTGAGCGGCACACCTCCTTCTTCGTGACCGGTGCCTTCCAGAGCGAAGAGATGGTTCAGGAGCTGCTGGACGAAGGCTTTGCCTACTACTTTGTAAAGCCCTTTGATGAGACCGTGCTTGCCGCACGGGTGCTCAAGGCGGCACTTGGCCCGGAAAAGCACATCCTGCACACCAGCGTGGACAGCGATGAGCTGACCGTTACCGAGATCCTGCATCAGATCGGCGTCCCTGCCCACATCAAGGGCTACCAGTTCCTGCGGGATGCCATCCTGCTCACCATGAACGAGCCGGAGTACATCAACGCCGTGACCAAGCGCCTGTACCCGGAAATCGCCAAGAAAAACGGCACCACCGCCAGCCGGGTGGAGCGCGCCATCCGCCACGCCATCGAGGTGGCATGGGACCGGGGAGACGTGGACACCCTCAACAGCTACTTCGGTTATACCATCCATAACCTGCGCGGCAAGCCCACCAACTCGGAGTTCATCGCGATGATTGCGGATAAGATGCGGCTGGATAAACGACAGAGGGTTGGGTAAACAGAGAAACGGTAAAACGTCTGAAATTGTTCCATAATATTCCAACGATGGGAGCTATACCAACCAGTATAGCGAAAAACGTTGTGGAAATATGGAACCAGACCAATAAATAGCTTAAATCTAAGGCAATAAATCTCCTGTATTTATTGGGTCATAGTCCCGGCAAATACAGGAGGTTATTTTTTATGCTTATCCGGGATGTGGAGATGTTCATTGAACACTGTGAAAACAAAGGGCTTGCAACAAAGACGATTGGAAGTTATGAACAAACGTTGCGGCTTTTGATGCTTTACCTTGATGAACAGGGAATCACACAGACAGAGAAAATCACGCACACGGTCATTCAGAACTATGTTAAACAGATAAAGGAGCGGGGCAAATACACAGTCACAAGCAATCCGAACAGCGGGAACTATCAGGAGCGGCGGTTGGATTTCGGCAAGAAAGTGTCAGATGTGACTATCAACAACTACCTGCGGAACATGAGCGCTTTCTTTGGCTGGTGTGTGGAAGAGGACTTGATTCTCCGTTCACCTGTCAAACGTAGCGATTACATCAAGGTGGAACGCCGCCCGCTTGAGTTTGTGTCGGATGAGGACTTCCGCAAACTACTGCGGAATATGAATACGGCCAGCTTTAGCGAGTACCGGGATTCTATCGTTATTCAGCTTTTGCTAGATACTGGCATGAGGGTCAACGAATGTCTACTGATTCAAGTAACGGATGTGAATTTGCAAAAACGGTACATCTATCTCCCGGCGGAGAACACCAAGGGTAAGAAAGGCCGCTATGTGTTCTTCTCTGACAAAATGGCAACGCAACTGCAACGGTGGATAAAGTATAAGGATAGATACCGGGACAGCGATTTTCTGTTCTGTACAAACAAAGGTAAATTTCTTGAGGTGAATAATTTTGAAGCCAATGTTCGCAAGTATGCCCAGCGGATAGGACTAAAGGACATTCACCCGCATGTTTTTCGAAACAACTTTGCAAAGCGCTTCCTTATGAGCGGCGGAGACATCTACACCTTGAGCCGCTTGCTAGGGCACAGCAGCGTTACCGTAACAGAGCAGGCCTATTTGGATGTGAACCAAGACGACCTTGCAGAGATGTACCGCAAGCACAGCCCGCTTAGTAAGATAATCTAAACAGAAGAGCCGCAGACAGGAATCACTTCCCCAGCTGCGGCTCTTTTAATGTAAATAATCGTATTACGGTTCGATTTTGATTTTGTCTTTGGCATATTCCAGCGCAAGACCAATAAGCTCATTTCGAGAGCGGTTTGTTTTCTGCGCCAAATCGTCGTAAAAGTCTACGATGGATTTATCAACCCGAATTGTGAACATAACAGGCTCAGTGCGCTTTGTTATCTTAAGTTCGTCCATAATTATCACCCTGTTTCTATTATGATGCACAGAATGATAGAAAGAAATGTTATGATTATGTTTACAATTAAACATAAAATGATATAATGAAACAAAGAAGCCAAAACAAGGAGGACTGTACAATGGAGTACTACTTTACGGGAACAGGCGGCTCACCAGACTTTACCCTTATTGCAGATGGCATTATTGATGGGACTGGGAAGTTTATTTTTTACACAGCTATCAAAAATATAAAGGTGACACGAAAGGGCGGAAAGGCAGCGCTAATAATCACCACAGCAGAAAGCGATATAAAAGAGCAGTGCGTTTATTTGGTAGACGGGAAAGATGAGACTGCATTAAAAGCAGCACTTTCAGAAATAGGAGTCATTTCCAAAGTAGACATCAAAAGGAGTTTCAAAAAACGGCTAAGGCGCTTCAAGAACTCAATTACCAAGAAAACTATTTTTGTGACGGCAGCGGTTGCAATTTTTCTAGGTGGCTGTCTGGGATGGTATATTAACAGGCAGATACAAGTTCGTAATGCTGCCAATTCGATTACCAGCATAGTAGAAGCTTGCGGGTTAAGTGACGTGACAGTTGATTTAAGAAGAATAAGTAATGACGGACGGAATCACCGGTATTATGCTGATGTGACTTGTTCAAACTGGGGAGAACTTAAACCAAGTAAAATGCTACAAACTTATCAAGAAATTGAAAATTCTGTTGGTTCCAAGATAAAAGTATGTAAGGAACGGGTATCGTTAGGAAATATCTACTCAGGAGATGATTGCTATAAGGTGTACACATTTGATAAAAGTGTGTATAAGAATAAAGACGTAATTTATAAAGGGTATGTTCCTAGCACGAGTGTGTCTAAGCATGGCTCTAGTTCTGCATCGAGTAAAACGGATGAAATACCGCAAGAAAGTAAAAATGCACTTTCAAGGGCAGAACGTTATTATCACGACATGGATTTGTCCAAATCGCAGGTTCGCAAGCAGCTTGAATATGAAGGCTATGAAAAAGACGCGATAGACTACGCTATGAAGAATCTAACCTAAGAGCAATCTAAGCACAAGACCGCAGACGGTACAAAAGCCGCTTGCGGCCTTTTTTGTTTGGTGTGTATTTTGTCAAAACAGAGTATACTTGCCTATTACATCCTCAAAGCCGCTATTTTTTGTAAAAACAGACTTTGTTTTAGATTTATTTTGCGAGATGTAAATAAAGTCATTGACTTCTTTTTTTACATAGAGGTACAATAGGGGTGGAGATAATCACAGGACGAAAGGACAGGCTTGCAATATGGCACACATTGCTTATGTACGAGTTTCCACCGCTGAACAGAATGAAGCGCGGCAGATTGAAGCCCTCAAGAAGCACGACATCGACAAGTGGTACACTGAAAAGGTCAGCGGTAAAAACATGAACCGCCCACAGCTTAAAGCTATGTTGGACTATGTGCGAGAAGGCGACACGGTTTATATTCACGACTTTAGCCGCCTTGCACGTTCTACAAAAGACCTTTTAGCTATTGTAGACCAGTTGCAGAAAAAAGGCGTACACCTTGTATCTAATAAGGAGAATCTTGATACAAGCACTTCAAACGGCAGATTGATGCTGACAATGATTGCAGCCATCAACGAGTTTGAACGTGAGAACCTGCTGGAACGTCAGCGGGAAGGAATTGCAATCGCTAGAGCAGCGGGCAAGTTCAAAGGCGGTCAGGTCAAGCGGATTGATGATAAGACCTTCTGTGCAGCGTATGACCGTTACCAGCACCGGGAACTGAACAAGACGCAACTTGCAGCAGAATTGAGAATCAGCCGCCCGACACTGAATAAGTTGCTAAAGGACAAAGGACTGTCTTAATACCACGCACCCCGCAAGGGGTGCTTTTTTGTCGGAAACATGCTCCCCCGCCCAAAAACAAACCCTGCACAAATTTTTGTTAAAATGACGTGGTAGCCGTTCAATCTGTATTCGGAGAAAAAATCATGACCGATTTAATTTATACCTGGTTTGTGTTCATAGCACAGAAAAAACAAAACGATATACGATATAATAATGATATGAATATATACAGCTGTCAAAGCCGGATTATTAACGAAAAATGAATTTTTCAAAAGTTCTTGACTTTAGAAAACAACAGGTGTAAAATCGAGTGCTGTATCTTTTGGCAAAGGTTCTATCATATCTTGATATGAAAAAACAACGAAAATAAATTGAATTTTTTCTTCAAAAGCCCTTGACTTTTCGGCGGCTCAGTGCTATGATGGTGCCACCAAGAGAGCCGAGGACAACGGCCATGGCATCTGAAAACTCTCTTGAAAATATTCACAAGAAAGGATGATTCCTATAATCAATATCATCGACAATATCATGGGCAAGGGCAAGAATAGTGCCGCCTTGCAGTACATCAATGACAACAAGGATAAGCGTTACCTGTATGTTGCTCCGTATCTATCGGAGTGTCAGCGAGTATAGATTGCTTGCCCGGATTTGCAGTTCAAAGAGCCATCAGACACAGGAGCACTCCCTACAAAATCCGCTGACCTTTTGCGCCTACTTTCTGAAGGGCAGAATGTAGCTCTGTCGCATGAACTGTTTAAGCTATTGAATGACACTGCGATAGACCGCATTAAAGAATTTGATTACACACTATTCTTAGATGAAGAAATAGAAGTGGTTGAATTATCAGATATTACACAAGACGATTTGAAAATTCTGAAAGAGCAGCGCCTTATAGAAATTGACCCGACATCTAAAAGAGTAAAGTGGCTTGATTCACAGTATCACGGTGACTTTGAACGGACAAAGCGCGAGATTCAGCAGAAAGCACTTTATGAAGTGGAACAGAATATAATTCTTTGGCAACTGCCGCCGGGAATATTTGAGGCTTTTCACCAAGTCTACATTATGACCTTTCTATTTCGTGGAAGTATGCTATTCCTGTATTTCCAGAAATATGGAATGTCCTTTCAATATTTGCACGTTGAAAAGGATTCTCAAGAAAAATATTATTTTTCACAGGGATATGAAGAAGTGTCAAAATTGGAGAAAGTCAGAATTAAATTCCTTTTAGATGTATATGAGGGAAGATTGAATACTAACTATTTGCCAGAATCTAAAAAGAAAAGGGATATTCAAGAATATTCTGGTCTTTCATCATCATGGCATCAAAATAGAAAGAACAAAAAATATATAAATGTTCTTAACCGTAACGCGGTGAACTATATCCAGAATTACAGACACGCGCCAAAGAACACAGTTATATGGACAACCTTCAAACCTGCTGCAAACAAATATGAAAACCGAAGAATGAAAGCTAATTGCAGATGGAACGGAAGAATCAGTTGTAGTGAATGTACGAGGCCGTGCGGGGTTAATTTTGTTTCATGCAATGCACGAGCCACAAATCGGTATGCGGACAGAACGACATTGATATATCTTTGTAATATATTTCCCGTTCCACCTGTGTTACAGTATCTTTCACAGGGTACAACAGCTGAATTTGATGCGGATTCGTACGCGCTGGCGCAGTTGATGCAATGGGTTTGGCGTTCTGCAATCAGAAATGACGAAGCAGTGTCATTATATCTGCCCAGTGCCAGAATGAGGAAGTTGTTGCTCGATTGGATGGGATAAAATTCTTTGGCACAAAAAGTGTGCTAAATCTTGATTTTAGCCCCTTGTTTTGTTGGGGTTTGGACACATTACCCTTAAAGAGAAAAAGAGATATTTTCAAAATCTAAAGAAGGATTATTTTTAGATTTTTTAAAATGTAATATTTTCATTTCACCGTATGCCCGCTTGCGTTCGCTTTATGGGCTACCGCTGCGGGCATACTTACAAGGTGGACATAGAAAGAAGGTGATAAAGCTTTGAGAAAATATTTGCGTTAGATTCAAGGCATGAAGTAGCCTTTTTATATGGTTTGACGTTCAAATTTTATAAAATTATGGAGGTTGAGAAATTATGTTGATTCATAATATTGAATATAAATATAATGAATAGGAAATAGATTTATCTGAATGGTTTGCGGTGCTTATGCCGAACAGATACGTAATTGTGCAGACTATTATTGACTGCAAGGCAAGTTATACCATTTATGATAAACAAAAAAAGAAAACAGTCATACCAGTCATAAATCATCGTGTATATCTAAGAGATGAAAATAATAACCGTCTCTCATACACGATGAAAGAGATTGTTCGTGAGGTCTATGATTTAGAATATTGTCTTGACAGTATTCCAGATTTGCCCGGAGAACAGTGGTTCTTTATTGGAAGTGAGTTTGATAAACGATTCAAAAACTACAACGGCACCTATCTAGTAAGTGACCGTGGCCGAGTGAAGAGCTATGCAGGTTACGAAGCTGCTTTAATGAAAGCAAAACCGTACACGCATGGTTATTACATGGTTACATTTCGATGTGATGGAAAGCGGCCAAGAATCAGACTCCATAGGATAGTGGCATATTATTTCTTGTTGTCTCAAATGCCGAAAGGAACGGACTTCTCTAAATGTGAAGTTCACCATTGGCGGGGCAAGGAGAATAATGCCGCTTGCAATCTATCAATCTGCTTAACCAAAAAGCAGCACGACCGATATGATAGAATCCGTAGGGGGATAATAGAATATCGTGCCCAACATCCAGTGTGTTGGTTTTTGGCGGATTTGGCAGCTTGATTTTACAAGGACTTCTACGCAAAAAGGCGCGGGAGTCTTTTCTCTTAGATTATAAAAAGAATCTATCCACCCGGCGGGATTGAACAGCCCCAGTCAAGCAGCAGCCAAAGACCCCGCCGGGTAGCAAGAAAGACCAGACAAACAAAAAATATATTTTATAGCGGGTTCAGCAGGGATTATGATAAAGGGCTGTTAGGCGTTCTAACAGACGTTTTGACAGCCTTTTTGTCTTAGATAATGAAAAGAGCTCGTATGAAAGGTTGATGCTCTGCAAGGCTTGCTAGAGCCTATTTTGATTCTGACAAGTGAATGAAGCACAGACGGTAGCGGACACAAAACGCCATCCGCTGCAATACAAACCGTAAAGAGAAGTTGCTTTTATAGATGGGATGAGGTATACTGGTAGCACAATAAAGCGTTCGAGACTATACCAACAAATAATAAGATTTTGACTTAGATTTATTGCCTACTCTGATACCGTCCCCGCCCACATCAAGGGCTACCAGTTCCTGCGGGATGCCATCCTGCTCACCATGAACGAGCCGGAGTACATCAACGCCGTGACCAAGCGCCTGTACCCGGAAATCGCCAAGAAAAACGGCACCACCGCCAGCCGGGTGGAGCGCGCCATCCGCCACGCCATCGAGGTGGCATGGGACCGGGGAGACGTGGACACCCTCAACAGCTACTTTGGCTACACCATCCATAACCTGCGCGGAAAACCCACTAACTCGGAGTTCATCGCAATGATCGCCGACAAGATGCGGCTGGATAAACGGCAGAGAGTGGGGTAATTTTTTTCATAGAATCCGCCGTCGTTCATATTCTGATAAGAGCAAACCAAACAGACAAAGGAGGTTTTGCTCTTGAAGCTTGCAGAATATCTCGCACGGCGCAGGCGGGCCAGAGTTGCGGCCGTGATGCTGTTCGCCCTCATTATGGGGTTTGTATCTGCTGCGCCGCCGGTCGTCACCGGATGTCAGGCGCAGGATCTTACCCCGGCACCGGACACTTCGATGCTCTCCCCCGCCGTTTCGGCTCTGGCACAGGAGCAGCAGGAACCTGCTGCCCAGCCGCTGCCGGAAAAGTGGGTCTGCCTGACCTTTGACGACGGCCCCAGCAAGACCACACCGGATGTGCTCAGCGCGCTGAACGCGGCCGGAGTGCACGCCACATTTTTTGTGGTGGCTACCGGTTACAACGAGAAGTATCTGCCCCTGCTCACCGAAGCGGTCAGCGCCGGGCACCAGATCGCGCTGCACTCTGCTTCCCACGAGTACAGCGATATCTACCGCAGCAGCGACGCTTATTGGGAGGACATTGCCCTTTTAAAGGAGCGCATTGCGCCCTATGTGGATGCCGAGAGCATCCGGTATCTACGGTTTCCGGGCGGCAGCACCAACACCGTCAGTCGGCGCTACGGCGGCAAAGGCCTGATGAAGCAGCTGAAAGCCGAAGTAGAGCAGAAAGGCTGGCATTGGGTGGACTGGAACGTGTGCGCCGAGGATGCCGTGGGCGGGCACCCAAGCGCGGGCACCATTTACCGCAATGTGGTGCACGAGACCGGGCAGCAGACGAACTGCATCGTATTGATGCACGATTCTTCCTCCACACACACCACCGCCGAAGCACTGCCGGACATCATCCGGTGGTATGCGGACAACGGCTACACCTTTCTGACGGTGGCCGAAGCCTTGCCGGTAAGATGAAAAAGAACTCCCCCAGTCACCTTCGGTGACAGCCCCCTCGGGGATGGGGCCATTGGCAAAACTGGAAAGTTTACCTCTTTGCCAAAGGCTTCCTCCTTGAGGGAACTGTCAAGCCCGATAGGGGTTGACTGAGGGAGTTTGCTTTTTCAATTAGTCCGCGTTCTGGCAGAACAGTGCAAAGGTGCGGTAAGCCATGTACAGGTCGGTCTTATGGATGACCTCGAAGGGCGAGTGCATGGACAGCACCGGCACGCCGATGTCCAGCACCGGGATGCCGCGGTTGGCCACGTACTTGGCAATGGTGCCGCCGCCGCCCAGATCCAGACGGCCCAGCTCACCGATCTGCCATGCCACGCCGTTGGCATCCAGCAGGCGGGTGATGTCCCCTACCAGCTCAGCGGAAGCATCGCTGGCAGAGCTCTTGCCGCGGCTGCCGGTGTACTTGAAGAAGGCCACGCCGCGGCCTGCGTAAGTACCGTTCTGCGGCTCGAAGGCATTTGCCCAGGAGGGGTCGTAGGCGGCGGTCACATCGGCGGAGAGACACACGCTGTTCTGGAAGGCAAGGATGTCGTCCTGACCGGCGGCGCGGCACAGCAGATGCATAAAGTGGAATACATACATGCTCTGCATGCCGGTCACACCGTCGGAGCCGATCTCTTCCTTATCGGTCAGCACGCAGACGGTGGTGTGCACAGGATCTTTCGTCTCGATCTCGGCCATAAGGGCGGGGTATGCGTCCACCCGGTCATCGTGACCGTAGCCGCCCACCATGGAGCGGTCAAAGCCCACGTCCCGGGCCTTATGGGCGGGCACCACCTCGATCTCAGCGCGGGTGAAGTCCCGCTCGGTGATGCCGTACTTTTCGTGCAGCAGCATCAGGGTGTTCAGCTTGACGGCCTCCTTGATGTCGGCATCCTCCACAGCGTCGGAGCCGATGAGCACGTTCAGCTCTTCGGCCTTGATGCCCTCGCTGAGCTTGCGGTCGTTCTGCTCGGCACCCAGATGGGGCAGCAGGTCGGTGATGCAGAACACGGGGTCATTCTCGTCCTCACCCACTGCAAAGGACACGCTGGAGCCATCAGCACGGGTGAACACGCCGTGGATGGCCAGCGGCATGGTGCCCCACTGGTACTTGCGGATGCCGCCGTAATAGTGGGTCTTGAAGTAGCTGAGGTGGTTTGCTTCGTACAGCGGGTTCGGGCGCAGGTCCAGACGGGGGCTGTCGATGTGGGCGATCACCAGACGGAAGCCCTCCTCAAAAGATTTCCGGCCGATGGTAGCGGCCACCACCGCCTTGTGCTCCTGCACAAAGTAGATCTTCTGGCCGGGGGCATAGGTCTTTTTCGGCTCAAACTTTTCGTAACCGGCCTCCAGCAGCAGCTTTTCGCTGGCGGCGGCAGCTTCGCGCTCGGTCTTGGCAGCGTTCAGGAAGGCTTTGTAGCCTTCGGCAAAGGCTGCAGCCTTCTCCTTCACGTCGGCGCTCTTGTCGGCAGCGTACTCCGGCTTGTAAAGCAGCTGTTCGGCAGCCTGCTTTGCGGTAAGTTTCTCGCTCATGTTCCTTATCTCCTCTCAGCTTTCTGCATAGATACGCTGATACCGCGCATAGCAGGAAGTGATCTTTTTTACGTAATGGTTCATCTGGTTATAGGGAAAGCCCTGCAGCGTTTCGCCGTCTGCGGAGTGCTCTTCCATCTGTAAAAGAGCATCTACCGTGCCCCACCCGCTGTGATAAGCGGCAGCGGCAGTGGCAACATCGCCGTTGTAGCGCTCCATGCACAGGTGCAGGTAATAGCATCCGAACCGGATGCTGATCTCCGGGTCGTAGAGATTTGCAAAGAGCAGTCCTTCGTCCGGTGCGATCTTGCTGCGCAGCCAGATAAAGGTCTCCTCGGTCATCTGCATCAGGCCCCGGGCATCCACAGTGGAGGTGGCCTGCGGGTCAAAGCCGCTTTCGGTGCGGATGAAGGCATCCACCAGAAGCGGGTCAAGGCCGTAAGTCTCCGCCCACTGGTCCACCAGCACTTCGTACTTGCGGGGGTATAAAAGCCGTTCTGCCCTGCCCCACAAGTTGGGCACCAGCACAAACAGCAGGATCAGCGCCATGCCCAGCAGGAACAGCCTGCGGCTGCGCATTTTTTTGCGGCGGCGTGCCTTCTGGGCGCGGAGAGCGCGGCGGATGCGGGCCGTCTCCGGGTCGTACTGCGGTGCAGAATCTTGTTCGTTATATCGTTTGTTCAAAATTCTTTTCCCGCACCTCCTTCTGCCAGAAGCTTTGTGCAGAGCTGCTCTGCCGCAGCCTGCAGATGTGCAAGGCTGGAATCGTTGCGCAGCACATAGTCTGCCTGCGCGGTGAGGGTGCTTTCCGGTGTCTGGGCGTTCAGGCGGCGGGCGGCCATCTCGGCCGAGATGCCGTCCCGGGCCACGATGCGGGCCACACTGGTCTCAAACGGTGCCGTGACCACGCACAGGCGGTCACACTCGGCCTGCGCCGCAGTCCCCACGATGACCGCGCCATCCAGCACGAACAGTGGTGCACCGGCATCCTGTGCTGCCTGCTTTGCCGCACGGATGCGGCGCACGATCTCCGGGTGGGTCAGGCTGTCCAGCGCCGCCTTGCCTTCCGGGGTGGCAAAAGCGCGGTCAGCCAGCAGGCGGCGGTCCAATGTGCCGTCCTGTTTTAAAATGTCCGCGCCGAACCGCTGGGCCAGCCGGGGCAGCAGCGGCGAGCCGGGCAGTAAAATCTCGCGGCTGATCTGGTCGGCATCGGCCAGCGGCACACCGTGGGCCGAAAACACCGCCGTGACCGTGGATTTGCCGCAGCCGCTGCGGCCCGTGATGCCAAGCGCGATCATAGCTTGATCACCCGGAAGGCCGCAGCGCGGATCAGGCGGTTGTACACCGCCATGGAAAGGCCGTCCTTCTGCGGGCAGCGGGCGTAGACCACCGCATCGCCCTGCTCATCCAGCGCGCGCAGGCAGCGGAAGATGTGCTTTGCCTGATCGGCACCGTCGCCCTCGCGTCCATACTCCACGCAGGGCACACCCAGCTTTTCCGCCTCGCCGGTAAAGCACAGGCAGCTGGGATCCTGCTCGGCGTGGGCATCCACATAGGCTTTGAACTGCTCAAAGGTGCCGTCCAGCAAGGTCACATCCGCCTTGGGGGCGTAGTGCTTGTACTTCATGCCGGGGCTGCGCACCACAGCACCCTCCGGCAGCTTTTCGAGGATGGCTTTGGACACTTCCACCTCTTCGCCGAGGGCGCGTTCGAGGTCTTCCAGCGTGATGTGGCCCGGACGGAACAGAGTGGGCTTTTCGCCCACCACCGACACCACAGTGCTTTCTACGCCCACGTCGCACTCGCCGCCGTCCAAAATCAGCGGCAGGCGGCCGTCCATATCGGTGAACACATCCTGCGCGTTGGTGGGGCTGGGCTTGCCGGAAAGATTGGCGCTGGGGGCAGCAAAGGCGCAGCCGCTCTTTTCAATGACGGCGCGGGCCACCGGGTGGCTGGGCATCCGGATGCCCACGGTGTCCAGACCGGCACAGCACTCCGCTGCCACCTCCGGGCCGCGGGGCATGATGATGGTGAGCGGGCCGGGGCAGAACGCAGCCATCAGCAGCTGGGCGCGCTCCGGCACCTCGCTGACAAGGCCGGGCAGCATTTCCGGTCCGGTGACGTGGACGATCAGGGGATTGTCCTGCGGGCGGCCCTTGGCCACAAAGATCTTCTTCACAGCCTCGCCGTTGCGGGCATCGGCAGCAATGCCGTAAACCGTCTCGGTGGGCAGGGCCACCAGCTCACCGTTCTGCAGCAGGGCAGCGGCTTTTTCAATGCTCTTTTCGTCCGATGCGGGCAAAATTTCAGTTTTCATTTCCATACGGATCATCGTTCTTTCTATCTGTAAAGTATTTGTGCTTTTCAGCATTTATCGACGGGATATCGTTTTATTTTCAAAACCGCATTTCAGCCCTGCTCGTTGAGCTTTTGCAGCTTTTCGGCCTGTTCGCGGGTGGCCAGTGCGTCGATCACCTCGTCCAGATTGCCGTCCATGATCTTGGAAAGATTGTGCACGGTCAGGCCGATGCGGTGGTCGGTGCAGCGGTCCTGCGGGAAGTTGTAGGTGCGGATCTTTTCGCTGCGGTCGCCGGTGCCCACCTGCCCCTGACGGCTGGCGTTGATGGCATCCTGCTGCTGTTTCTGCTTCTGTGCCAGCAGGCGGCTGCGCAGGATCTCCAGTGCCTTGTCCTTGTTCTGGAACTGGCTGCGCTCGTTCTGGCATTCTACCACCATGCCGGTGGGGAGATGTGTCACACGGATGGCGCTGGAGGTTTTGTTGATGTGCTGACCGCCCGCGCCGGAGGAGCGGAAGGTGTCGATGCGCAGGTCCTTCATATCCAGCGCAAAGTCCACCTCTTCGGCCTGCGGCATCACAGCTACCGTGGCCGTGGAGGTGTGGATGCGGCCCTGCGTCTCGGTCTCCGGCACACGCTGCACACGGTGTACACCGCTCTCGTACTTGAGGCGGTTGTAGGCCCCGGCACCGTCCACCGAAAAGATGGCCTCCTTCACGCCGCCAAGCTCCGTCTCGTTGAGGTTGAGCATTTCCAGCTGCCAGCCCTTGCTTTGCACATACATGGTGTACATGCGCAGCAGGCTGTGGGCAAACAGGGCAGCTTCCTCCCCTCCTGCGCCGCCGCGGATCTCCACAATGACATTTTTGCCATCGTTCACATCCTTGGGCAGCAGCAGAATTTTGAGATTATTTTCCAGCTTTGCCACATCTTGACTTTTTTCGCTGATTTCCTGCTGTATCATCTGCTTGAAGTCCGGGTCAAGTGCGCCCGGTTCTTCCAGCAGAGCTTTGGCCTGTGCCAGATGATCCTGTGCGGTCTGCCACGCGCGGTAGGCCTGCACCACAGGTTCTGCATCGTGGTACTCCCGCATCAGCCTGCGGAAAAGCGCAGGGTCTGCGGCGGTATCCGGCTGGTTCAGGCGGATGGAAAGCTCTTCAAAGCGGTGGCAGACAGCATCCATCTGGGTAAACATGTTCGGCATAATTCCGGCAGTTCTCCTTACAAACTCAGATTCATGTTCGTGCAGCTGAACGGCTCCGGGGCCTTTCCGCCCCGGATGCGTGCTGCGCCGGGCGCTAGGCCTGCCCGGGTTTTACCACCTTTTTGATGTTCTTTTCAATTTTAGCACGCGGCAGCATCACCTCGCGCCCACAGCCGGTACACCGGATCTTAAAATCCATGCCGACGCGCAGCACCTCGAAGCTGGACGCTCCGCAGGGGTGCTTTTTGCGGGTGAGGATGGTATCGCCTACAGCAATGTCCATAGCTCTGCTTCTCCCTTCTGCCTGCCCAAAACAGCAGGCGGTGTGTGCGCAAAGCCCGGCGTGCCGGTTTGCTGCGCATACAGATATAGTATAATGCAAAGCCGCACAAAATGCAAATATCCGCCCATGCGGATGCATAAGTTTTAACAGAAAGGCCGCTGCCGTTCCAAGCACGGCCTAAAAAGCAGAGAAAGAGGAATGAAAGATGATGCAAGCTTACCGTACCGAAGGCAACTACCGTTCTGCTGCGCGCCTGTCCCCCGCTGAACTGCGCGCCGCCATGGCAAACCGCGAGATCCTGCAGGCCACT
This sequence comes from Faecalibacterium sp. I4-3-84, assembly GCF_023347255.1. Classification (GTDB taxonomy): domain Bacteria; phylum Bacillota; class Clostridia; order Oscillospirales; family Ruminococcaceae; genus Faecalibacterium; species Faecalibacterium taiwanense. Next base: position 2,988,348 of record NZ_CP094466.1, on the reverse strand, counting down.
GCTCTGGCCTTTGATACCCAGCGCCAGCTGCGGTTCGAGATCGGCGGGGTGAGAGCCGTGATGCCCTTTGCCCAGTGCGCCGATGGTGCCGCAAACGGCACCGTGCGGGACATTGCGGTGCTGACGAGGGTGGGCCGCCCCACCTGCTTTGTGATCGAAGCGCTGGACACCGACGAGAACGGTCAGCCCTTCTACCGGCTCTCCCGCGCGCTGGCGCAGCAGATGTGCAAGGCCGACTATCTGGACACCCTGCAGCCCGGCGATATCCTGCCCTGCACCGTGACCCATATCGAGCCGTTTGGCGCGTTCTGTGATGTGGGCTGCGGCATCAGTGCCCTGCTGCCCATCGACTGCATGTCGGTGAGCCGCATCTCTTCCCCCGCCGACCGGGTGAGCGTGGGCCAGCAGATCTTGTGCGCCGTCAAGAACCGGGATGTACAGGGCCGCTTTGTGCTGACCATCCGGGAACTGCTGGGCACATGGGAGGAAAATGCGGCCGGGTTCACCGTGGGTGAGACCGTGGTGGGCATCGTGCGCAGTGTGGAGGAATACGGCACCTTTATCGAGATCGCGCCCAACCTCGCGGGCCTTGCCGAGAGCTGCACCGACCTTGTGCCCGGGCAGGCGGTGAGCGTCTACATCAAGAACATCCTGCCGGAAAAAATGAAGATCAAGCTGGTGATCGTGAACCACGCCCTGAGCCAGCGCCACCGGTTCGAGCTGAAGTATTTCATCACCGAGGGCCATCTGGACCACTGGGTGTACTCCACGCCGGAAAGCCCCAAGCGCATTGAGACAGATTTTGCCGCTGCGGCTTGCAATCCGGCGTGAAAGCCTTTATACTATAAAAGAAAAGGAATGCAAGGGGGATGTATGGAACGATGGCCGTCAATGATGCTTTTACTGCCGGTGTACGTCCCGGCGGGTTGACCAGCAGCACCGAGATCCGGCTGCTGCTGTGCTATCTGGTCAAAAATGCCGGACCCATTACCCGGCAGGAGATCGAAAACGCCCTGATGGAAGAAGCGCTGGTGAACTATTTCGAGATCGGCTCGTGTCTGGACGATATCACCAGGCAGCAGCTCGTCACCCTGACAAAGGGCAGCTACACCATCACCGAGAAGGGCCGCAAAGTGGCGCAGGAGCTTGCCTACGACCTGCCCCGCAGTGTGCGGGAGCGCGCTGTGGCCGCTGTGCTGCGCTGCCAGACATGGGCCCGCAAGGAAGCCAAGTACAGTGCCAGCATTACCGAAAAAGAGGACGGCCACTGCACCATCCGCTGCACGGTGAAAGGGCTGGACAGTGAGCTGTTCTGTCTGGATCTCGGCACACCGGACCGGCTGACCGCCGAGCTGGTAAAAAAGCAGTTCATCCTCAAGGGCAACGAGATCTACCAAATGCTCATCAATAAGCTGACCGAAGAAGAAAAGTGAACAAATAAAGAGGGAGGCACCCGCGCGGCGCTTCCCTCTTCTGTTTTGTAGCGGTCAGATCAGAATGCAGATGAGCCCGGTGCAGCCCTCATTGATGACCCGTTCCAGCGTTTCCTGCAGGCGGGTGCGGGCCTCCTGCGGCATGTGCAGCAGCTTGTTCTGCAGCCCTTCGTTCACCAGCTCGTGCAGGCTCTTGCCAAAGATGTTGGATTCCCACAGCTTTTCCGGGTCGTCCTCAAAGCCGGCCAGCAGGCTGCGGGCAAGGTCCTCGCTCTGCTTTTCGGTGCCCACGATGGGGCTGATCTCGGTGTGGATGGTGGCCTTCATCATCTGGATGGAGGGCGCGCAGGCTTCCAGCCGCACGCCGTAGTTCGTGCCCTGCCGCACGATCTGGGGCTGTTCCAGTTTCAGCTCGCTGACCGTGGGCATCACGATGCCGTAGCCGGTGGCTTCCACCTGCTCAAGGGCGCTGCGCACCTTCTCGTACTCCCGTTTGGCCTTCGCCAGCTCCATGATGCAGGGCATCAGGCCCGCTTCGTCGCCAATGGCAAGGCCGGTCTGCTCGCTCAGCACCTGATAGAAAATTTCCGGCTTCAGCTCCACCGTAATGCGCACACTGCCGTTTGCAAGGTCGATGCCGCTGATGGCCGAGCGCTGCACTGCGTCACATTCCAGCGCAGGTGCGTCTGTTCCGGAGGGCACATCCTTCATGCGGGAGACCTTTGCCGCCAGCTGCATGGCCGCATCGTACACCTGCGTCTGCAGCCAGTGGCCGTTTTCCAGCATCGTGACCCAGCGCGGCAGGGCAAAATCCAGCTCCTGCACCGGGAACTCGTACAACACCTGCCGCAGGATGCTGCCGAGTGCCTCCGCGTCCAGATCCACGCAGCTCACCGGCAGCACGGTGTGGTCGTAGTCCCGGGCCATGCCCTCGGCCAGCTGCTTCGTCTCCGGCGCATCCGGGTGGGTGCTGTTGAGCAGGATGATGTAGGGCTTGCCCAGCGCATCCAGTTCTTCCACGATGCGCTTCTCGGTTCTGGCATAGCCCTCCCGCGGGATGTCACTCACAGAGCCGTCGGTGGTGACCACGATGCCGATGGTGGAATGTTCACAGATCACCTTGCGGGTGCCGGTCTCGGCGGCAAGGTCGAAGGGCACCTCGTGGTCGAACCACGGGCTTTTGACCATGCGGGGCTTGTCGTTCTCCTCGTGGCCCATAGCCCCCTCCACCATGTAACCCACGCAGTCGATGAGCCGCACCCGGCACTCGCCGCCGCCCTCCAACTGCAGGGGCACGGCTGCTTCCGGGATGAATTTTGGTTCCGTGGTCATGATGGTGCGGCCCGCTGCCGACTGGGGCAGCTCGTCCCGGGCACGCTCCCGCGCAGCCGCCGGGCCGATGGCGGGCAGCACCAGCTGTTCCATGAAACGCTTGATAAAGGTGGATTTGCCGCTGCGCACCGGGCCAACCACCCCAATGTAGATATCTCCGCCGGTGCGTGCGCCGATCTCGCGGCAGATGCTCTTCTGTTCCTGATTTGCCAAATTGCTCTCCCCTTCCCGTTTGCGCTGTGCACCGGACAGGATTCCGGTCCGCTTGTTGTAATCGTATGTTGGGGAAAGGCCGGATATGACAAAAGGCTCCCATGCCAGCAGCACAGGAGCCTTTACAAACATTTTTACAATTACGGGGTCAGACGGTTGGGGCCGCGGAACAGGAACTCGGCATCCTTGATGGTCAGGCCGCACAGCAGCATGGTCAGGCGGTCGATGCCCAGACCGAAACCGCCGTGGGGCGGGCAGCCGTACTGGAAGAACTCCAGATAGAACTTGACATCATCGGCCAGACCCTTTTCCTCGGCCTGCTTCTTCAGCACCTCGTAGCGGTGCTCGCGCTGGGCACCGGTGGTGATCTCAACACCACGCCAGATCAGGTCGTAGCCCTGGGGCACGCCGTTCTCGTCGCGCATGTGGTAGAACGCACGCTTCTCGGCAGAGTAATCGGTGATGAAGAGGAACTCGTGGCCGTAATGCTTCTTCACCCACTCATAGCTCAGGCGCTCGGCCTCAGTGGTCAGGTCGCCCTTCTCGCTCTCATCGACGGTGTAGCCGAACTCTTCTTCCAGACCCTTGTACAGGTCAGCCAGCTTGACCACCGGGAACGGAGTGGTGGGAACGATCACTTCCTGCCCGAACAGCTCCTTGATCTGGTCGCCATAGTTGTCCTTGACGGCCTGCAGACCGGCAGTCAGCAGCTCTTCTTCCATCTTCATCACGTCTTTATAGGAAGTGATGTAGCTGAACTCCAGGTCGAAGCCGGAGAACTCGGTGGAGTGCTTGTTGGTGTAGCTCTTCTCGGCGCGGAACACAGGGCCGGTCTCGAAGATGCGCTCAAAGCCTGCAGCCATGGCCATCTGCTTGTAGAACTGAGGGCTTTGTGCCAGATAGGCGTTGCGGTCAAAGTAGTCCACCTTGAACACCTCAGAGCCGCTCTCGCTGGCAGCAGCGATCAGCTTGGGGGTGTGGATCTCGATGAAGTTACGGTCCAGCAGGAACTTGCGCATGGCGTTCACAAAGCAGCTCTGTGCCTTGAACATGAGCTGGTTCTCGTCGGTGCGCAGGTCGATCCAGCGGTAATCAATGCGCTGGTCGATGCTGGAGCGCTCCACAGCCTTCTTTTTCTTGGTGGCTGCGATCTCCTTGCGGACGATGGGCAGAGCGTTGGCGATGCTCTCGATCTCGATGCTCTCGGGGATCATCTCCACGCCGCCCATCTTGACGTAGTCGTTCTCCACCACCTTGCCGGTGACGGTGATGACGGAATCCGGGGTGAGCTGATCGATGGTACCCACCAGATCGGGGTGATCTTCCTTTTCCACCGTGATCTGCAGCTTGCCGGTAATATCCTTCAGCACGATAAAAGCCATATACTTGCTGTTGCGCAGGTTTTCGATAAAGCCCTGCACCTTGACCGTGCCGCCGATGGCCTTTTGAGCCTCGTTGATATAGGTGCGTTCCATAATACAGGAATCCTCCTTTGACGTCTTGTGTACTGTTTTATTATACGCTTTTCCGGGGATAAATCAAGAGATATGGCGATTTAGAATGGCCTCCGCTGCGCTCTGGCCATCTTCTGCGGAAGAATTATTTTTATTTTGTGTTTGTCGCGGCCTGCGGGCCGCTCCAAGCACCTTTTCACAAATCAGGACAAATCAGCAAAAATGCAGTTTCTGGTCACAGCCCCTCCGTGAAAAAAACAGTTCTGGAAAATCCGCAGATTTTCCAGAACTGCAAACATAAAATCTTTTTCTGCTAAGAATGGCAGAGCAAAGCGGAGCCATTTTTAATGATCCCGCTTTTCCTCTTCGTGCAGAGTGCCGGTGCCGCCCTCCACCACGCCGTCGTGCTTAAGCACCGCGGCAATGGTGCCGAAGAAGCATTTCACATCCAGCCCAAAGCTCAGATGCTCCACATACCAGCCGTCCAGTTTGGCCTTCTCCGCGATCTCCAGCTCGTCGCGGCCGTGGATCTGTGCCCAGCCGGTCAGGCCCGGGCGCACATCGTTTGCATGGTACTTGTCGCGCTCTGCCAGCAGATCATACTGGTTCCACAAAGCAGGCCGCGGGCCGATGACCGCCATATCACCTACAAAGATGTTCCACAGCTGGGGCAGCTCGTCCAGACTGGTCTTGCGCAGGAAATGACCCATGCGGGTGATATACTGGTCCGGGTCGTGCAGCAGATGGGTGGGCATATCGTGGGGCGTGTCGATGCGCATGGTGCGGAACTTTAAAATGTAAAAGTGCTTTTTGCCAATGCCCACACGCTTCTGTTTGAAGAACACCGGGCCGGGCGAGTCCAGCTTGATGGCGACGGCCAGAATGAGAAAAAGCCAGGACAGGCAGATCATGCCGCACAGCGACAGCACCACCGCCAGCAGGCGCTTGATTCCATTGCGATACATGGGTTTCCTCCATTTTCCGATTCAAAGTAGCAGTTCCAGTATAACAGTATGGGCCGGAATTTGCAATTGCATCCGCCGCCTGCCGCCGATATTTTTATGCTTTGGCTGCGTTCTGCCGGTTTTGTGGCAAAAAAGTGCCGGTTTTGTCTCTTGTTTTGCAGCGCGGCCCGGGGTAAGATAAAGAAAATGAGAAGTCAGCTCCCCCAGTCTCGCTTTCGCTCGACAGCCCCCTCGGAGATGGGGCCTTTGGCAAAACCTCTCACTTTGAGCGAGGTGGCACGCCGAAAGGCGTGACGGAGAGGGCAAGGATGCTACAAGGAGGTCCCCTATGATCCAGCGTTTCCGTTTTGGCCTGCCCCTGCCCACCGACAGTGTGGTGCAGGAGATCCCAGTTTCCGCCGGGCCGGTTCCCTTCCTCACAGCCGAAGAAGACGGCTGGGCCTACCGGATGGCTCCGGATGCCATCGTGTACGGCCTGGGCGAAATGCCCCGCGGCATCAACAAGCGCGGCTGGCACTACGTGACCAACAACACCGATGAAGCCCGCCACAGCGAGGATAAGCTTTCCTACTATGGTGCGCACAATTTTCTGCTCATTGACGGCGGCGCAGGCCGTGAATGCTTTGGTGTGTTCATCGATTTCCCGGGCAAAGTGCGTTACGATATCGGCTACACCGAATACGATGCCCTGCGCTTTGCCACCGAAGAGCCGGATCATGAGCTTTACATCATTACCGGCGACGACCTGAACGATATCAGCCGCCAGTTCCGGCAGCTCATCGGCCGCAGCTATATCCCGCCCAAGTGGGCCTTTGGTCTGGCACAGAGCCGCTTTGGCTACAAGACCGCTGAGGACGTGCGGGAGGTGGCCCGCCAGTACAAAGAGAACGATCTGCCGCTGGATATGATTTGCATGGACATCGATTACATGCAGGACTACGCGGATTTTACCGTAAACAAGCAGCGCTTCCCGGACCTTGCCGCCCTGAGCGCTGAACTGAAGGCACAGGGCATCCGGCTGGTGCCCATCATCGATGCGGGTGTGCGCATCGACCCGGAAAACCCCGTCTGTGCCGAGGGCCTTGCAAACGGTTACTTCTGCACCAAAGCCGACGGCACCCCCTTTGTGGCGGCGGTGTGGCCCGGCAAGGCTTACTTTGCGGACTTCCTGCGCCCGGAGGTGCGGGAGTGGTTCGGCCGGCAGTACAAGGCACTGACCGACTGCGGCATCGAGGGCTTCTGGAACGATATGAACGAGCCTGCGCTGTTTTACTCACCCGAGCGGCTCAAGGCTTTCTTTGAGAGCATGGACGAACTGAGCCGGAAGGACAACATCGTGCAGGATGAATTCTTTGGCAAGGTGGTGGGCGGTGCGCTGGGCCTGATGAACGCCCCGGAGGACTACGCCAGCTTCTACCACGATGTGGACGGCCAGCGGGTGCGCCATGACAGGGTGCACAACCTCTACGGCGGCAATATGACCCGTGCGGCAGGCGAAGCCTTTGCCCGCCTGCGGCCCGGCAGACGCACACTGCTCTACAGCCGTTCCAGCTTCATCGGCAGCCACCGCTACGGCGGCATCTGGCTGGGTGACAACGCTTCCACATGGGCACAGCTTCTGGCCAATATCCAGATGATGCCCAACGTGCAGCTGTGCGGCTTTCTTTATACCGGTGCCGACCTGTGCGGTTTTTCCTACGATACTACGCCCGATCTGGCTCTGCGCTGGCTGGAGTTCGGCCTGTTCACGCCGCTGATGCGCAACCACGCCACCAACGGCTCCCGGATGCAGGAATACTACCGCTTTGCGGATATGCTGCCTGCCCTGCGGAAGATGCTCCGGCTGCGGTATGCCCTGCTGCCCTACCTTTATAGTACCTTCATGAAGGCGGCATTGGAAAATACCAGCTACTTCCGGCCCTTGGGCTTTGATTTTCCCGCTGACCCGGATGCCCGCGAGGTGCAGGACCAGCTGCTGCTGGGCGAGGGTGTGATGGTAGCGCCTGTCTACACCCAGAACGCCAGCGGACGGCATGTCTACCTGCCGGAAGCAATGAAGCTCTACCGCATCCGCAGTGTGGACGACTACGACACCGAGCTTCTGCCCGCCGGGCACCGCTACGTCCGCTGCGCACTGGACGAAGTGCTGCTGTTCATCCGCCCGGGCCATGCGGTGCCGGTGGCAAGACCCGCCAGCTGCACCGCCCAGCTGGACGAGACCAGCCTGACCCTGTGGGCATGCCCGGACGAAAATGGCAGCGCCCGCTGCCGGATGTACACCGATGACGGCGAGACGAGCGATTTTGCCGCACCGGAGCACTGGAAGACGCTTGAATTGAACTGAAAAGCCGTTTTCCTGTGGCATTGCCGGAAAAAAACTGTCTTTTTTCGGCGGTGCCACTTGTATTTTTCTGCGCCGCGCGTTATAATATGCCTTCGGTTCCCTTTATTTACGAAAAATTTACATCTCAGATGCTGTCCTTCTAAGCAGTGTGCAATGCTTCGGAAAACAGCTTCTCCGCGTAAACGATAAAAAGGAGGCACTCTTCTCATGGCTCAGACAAGCCGCTCCGCTGACCTGACCAGCGGCCCGATGCTCCAAAAGATCATCCTGTTCTCCATCCCGCTGGCAGCTTCCAGCATTCTGCAGCTGCTGTTCAACGCTGCGGACGTAGTGGTCGTGGGCCGCTTTGCGGGCAGCACCGCACTGGCCGCCGTCGGCTCCAACGGCTCCCTCATCAACCTGCTGGTGAACCTGTTCGTAGGGCTTTCGCTGGGCGCAAACGTGGTGGCGGCCCGCTGCTTTGGCGCAAAGGATGACCACGGCGTACAGGACACGGTGCAGACCTCGGTGACGCTGGGCCTTGTCAGCGGCGTGCTGCTGGCTGTGGTGGGGTTCTTTGCAGCCCGGGGGCTGCTGGAGCTGATGAGCTGCCCGGAGGATGTGATCGACCTCTCTGCGCTGTACCTTAAAATTTATTTCATCGGGATGCCCATGACCATGCTGTACAACTTCAGCAGTGCGCTGCTGCGCGCTGTGGGCGACACCAAGCGCCCGCTGTACTGTCTGGCAGCAGCCGGTCTCATCAACGTGGTGCTGAACCTTGTGTTCGTCATTGGCTTTTCCATGAGCGTGGCAGGCGTGGCGCTGGCTACCATCATCAGTCAGACCGTTTCCGCCTGCATGGTGACGCGGATGCTGATGAAGGAGGAGGGCGCGCTGCATCTGGATCTGCATCATCTGGGCTTCCACATGGGTGCCCTGAAGCAGATTTTGCTCATCGGCCTGCCTGCCGGTCTGCAGAGCACCGTGTTCAGCCTGTCCAACGTGGTCATCCAGTCTGCCATCAACTCCTTCGGCTCCACGGTGGTGGCAGGCAGTTCGGCCTCCGCCAATCTGGAGGGCTTCGTCTATACCGCCATGAACGCCTTTTCGCAGGCTGCCGTCACCTTTACCAGCCAGAACATGGGCGCGCGCAAGTATCAGAACCTGAACCGTGTTGTCCTCAACTGCCTGCTGTGCGCCATCGTGACCGGCGTGGTGCTGGGCGGCGGTGCGGTGCTGGCAGGCACCCAGCTGCTGCACTTCTACTCCTCGGATGCGGCGGTGATCGCTGCCGGATACGAGCGCCTGCGGGTGATCTGCGGCACCTACCTGCTGTGCGGCATCATGGATACGCTGGCCAGCAGCCTGCGCGGCCTTGGCTACAGCGTGCTGCCCATGGTGGTGAGCCTTGTGGGCAGCTGCCTGCTGCGGCTGGTGTGGATCGCCACCATCTTCCAGCTGAACCGCACACCGTTCATGCTGTACATCAGCTACCCCATCAGCTGGGTGCTGACGGCTGCCGTGCACCTGGCCTGCCTGCTGGTGGTGCGGCACAAGATGCGCCAGAGAGGTCAGACACTACAGGCGGCGTAAAGAGAAGCCCTGCGCCCTTGACAATCCCTGAAAAAAGCACTATACTACAAACAGAAAAGGCGCTGTCCGCAATGGTCAGCTCCTTGCCCGTTTAGTCAAGAAAAGATTGACCGCACGAGTTGGTAGCTGGGCGGTCAGTCTTTTTTGCTATCATCGGCTTTGTGCTTGGAAAACATTGTCATGACCTCAACGGCCAGACGGATCACGTCCACGATCAGACCCAACAGTGTGAGAATGAAGGTGAGCAGTGCGAGGGTTTCCAACAGAGTCACCGGATATCCCTCCCTTCGCCTTCAAGGCTCCGGGAAGTTTCATTTTGCAAAAAAGTTCCACTCCCGGAACCTCTGCTTCGTTCTATGTAGAAAGAGCAGCGATAACGGGCAGGAAGCATGACCACCTGCGCTTGCAGACAGCACCTTAACGCCACCCTTCGGGGTGGCGTTTTTAGTTTAACATACTTTTTGACGAATTACAACTTTTTACAGCTCCTTTGCCAGCAGGTAGCGGTCGTGGCCGCCGTACATTTCCCGCCGGGAGACGATGGCAAAACCGGACGCAAGGGCGTTGTGCAGGCTGTACTGGTTCTGCGGGCTGACGGTAGCACCGATGTGGGTGATTTTTTTCGGGAAAAGCGGCAGCGCTGCTTCCAGCATGAGCCGTTGCAGGCCGTTGCCGCGAAAGTCTGCGTGGACGATGGCGCTGTCCGCATTGGCCCAGTGCTCCCACTCGGTGCGCGGCACATCCATGAAGGCCGCATAGTTGTGTGCGCTGCGCCCGCAGAAGCGCACGATGAGATACCCGCCAAGGCGGCTGCCCTGCCATGCGCCGATGCACAGGTCATTGCGGACATAGGCCGTGATGTTTTCCAGCGTGTCCGGCACGAACTGCTCCGGGTCCGGCATGGCGGCGCGCACCTCGTTTTGCAAGGCGTACACCGCCGGGGCCTGTTCCGGCGTGCAGCGGCGCAGCTGCATGGACACCGGCGGCTGCACCGGCTGGCCGCAGATCTTGTGCAGAAAAACTTCCATCTTGCGTTTCCCTCCAAAATAAAATCATACTTTTTCGCTGTTTCCAGTATAAATGCCGCTTTTATAAATGTCAATTTATGTTATAATAAAGTATAAAGGGGTCTGCGGCGTATGGCGTGGTCACAAAGGTGCCGTGCGGCGCAGGCTTCAAGTCCCGGCGGGGAGCATCCCCTGCCCGTGAACGGAGGAACCGAACCATGAAGGAATCTGCACTTACCTCTTCCAACCGATTGGGCGGTGCTGTGATCAGCGACCGCATCGTTGCCAGTCTGCTGGAAGAGCTGCGCACCGGACGCTATGCCCGGGCCGACCGTCTGCCCGCCGAGGTAGATCTTGCCGCTGAGCTGGGCGTGAGCCGCACCGTCATCCGCGATGCTTTGAGCGAGATGGAGCGCGCAGGCTATGTGGAGCGCGTGCGCGGCATTGGCACGGTGGTGAACCGCGCTGTGCTGGGCCTGCGCAGCCGGCTGGACCAGAAGCTGGAATACTACCCGCTGATCCGCAGCTTTGGCAGCTACCCCCACGCCGACGGCATTCAGGTATTTCCCATCCGTGCCGGTGAAGAGCTGGCCCGCGATCTGGAAATTGAGCCGGGCGACGACGTGATCTGCATCAAAAAGCGCATTCTGGCCGATACCACCCCGGTGATCTACTCCATCGACTACCTGCCCAGAGCACTGTTCGGTGCCAGAGACTACACCCGCATCGACCTGACCGGCGGCGTGTTCGATATTCTGGAACGGGAGTGCCACCAGCAGATCTCCTCCAACGTCGCCCACCTGAAGGCAAGCTGCGGCGACGATGCCATCCGCTCCGCCATGCGCCTTGCTCCGGGCGAGGCCATGCTGCTGCTGGACGAAGTGTGTTTCAATCGTTTGTGCCGCCCGGTGATGCGCTCGCTGAGCTACTACACAAACTTCTTTGATTTTTCCATTTTACGCAAGCTGCTCTAAACCAAAAAACTGACGGAGGTATGCACCCATGCGACATCTGATCGACCCGTTGGATTTTACCCAGCAGGAAATTTCCACTCTGCTCGACCTGGCCGACCGCATCCATGACGACCCGGCCGCGTATCAGGAGGTGGCCCGGCATAAAAAGCTGGCTACCCTGTTCTACGAGCCTTCCACCCGCACCCGCCTCTCCTTTGAGGCAGCCATGCTGAACCTTGGCGGCCATGTTCTGGGCTTTCCCAGTGAGAACGTGTCCAGCGCAAGCAAGGGCGAAAGCGTTGCCGACACCATCCGCGTGGTGTCCTGCTATGCGGACATCGTGGCCATGCGCCACCCCAAAGAGGGCGCACCGCTGCGCGCTTCCCGCTACTCCCGCATCCCGGTGATCAACGCGGGCGACGGCGGCCACCAGCACCCCACCCAGACCCTGACGGACCTCATGACCATCCGCCGCCGCATGGGACGGCTGGATGACCTGACCATCGGCCTGTGCGGCGACCTGAAATTCGGCCGCACCGTGCACTCCCTCATCAAGACCATGGCCCGCTGCAAGAACATCCGGTTCGTGCTTATCAGCCCGGAAGAGCTGCGCGTGCCGGACTACATCGTAAAGGACGTGCTGGAGGCCAACGGCATCCCCTACAAGGAGACCCGCAGTCTGGAGGAATCCATGTCGGAGCTGGACATCCTGTACATGACCCGCGTGCAGAAGGAGCGCTTCTTCAACGAGGAGGACTACATCCGCCTGAAGAACAGCTACATCCTCACCAAGGAAAAGATGGGCCTTGCAAAGCCGGATATGGCTGTGCTGCATCCCCTGCCCCGCGTCAACGAGATCGCACTGGACGTGGACGACGACCCGCGTGCCGCCTACTTTGAGCAGGTGCAGAACGGCGTGTATGTGCGTATGGCACTGATCATGACCCTGCTGGGCCTGCGCGACCCCAAGGCACCTAAGGAGGAAAACTGATATGCTGAACATCGATGAAATTCAGAACGGTATCGTGATCGACCACATCAAGGCAGGCACTGCCATTGGCCTGATGGACCTGCTGGGCATTGCGGGCAACCGCACCGCCAGCGTGGCGCTGATCCAGAATGCACGCAGCAGCAAGACCGCCAGCGGCCGCAAGGACATCATCAAGGTGGAGGGCGATGCTTCCTGGCTGAACCTGGATGTGCTGGCCTACCTTGACCCGGGCATCAGCGTGACCATCATTGAAAACGGCAAGGCCGTGCGCAAGGAAAAGCCGATGCCCCCCAAGCGCCTTGTGAACATTGTAAAATGCCGCAACCCCCGCTGCATCTCCTCCATTGAGGAAGAGTGCGACCAGATCTTTGAGCTGAGCTCCAACGGCAAATACCGCTGCATCTACTGCGAGCAGGAGCTGCAGGTAAAGCCGGAATAACGACACAGAAAAAGAGCTGCTGTATCAGGCAATTTTGCCGTACAGCAGCTCTTTTTTTGCAATAAAAAAATCTGACGGAACTCTCACCGACGCAAATGCCCTGTGCGGCAGATGCTCCATTCCCACAAGCAGCACCTGCCGGACAGAAATGCGACGTACCGAGTGACTTTATCAGCAGCAAACCCCAAAGTTCGCCGTTGAAAGCCCCGCCAGATGAGCTGCGCAGCGCACAAGGACTGCACAGCGAAGAGCAAAGGGAAAGCAGGGCAGCTTAACACGCACCGCTGCCCGGATCACTGCACAGGGGGCAAAGCATCACCAAGGTTTCCTTTGGCCGCAAATCCGCCCTGCCCCGGCAGGAGGTCACCTTTACTGGCCTTAGTATAGCATTGTTGCGTGCCTGTTGCACAGAACATGTCATAAATTGTCGGTGCTCATGTCATGAACTGCGCACGGGATGGCGCAGGTAAACCGGAACCACCGGTCGCGGCAGCTCACGGTGTACTCGGCACCGTACTTGCGCAGCACGTCCTGCACGTTGGCAAGGCCCATGCCGTGGCCGCTCTCCTTTTTGGTGGTGCCGGGCAGCTTGCCCTCCTCCAGCAGCAGGTCTTCCTGCACGCGGTTGCGCACCGAGATCAGGTATTCTTCCGGCGTTTTGCGGATGCGCACATGCACCTCCGGCGGCAGGGCCTGCGCTGCGGCGCGGGTGGCGTTGTCCAGAAGGTTGGAGAGCACGATGACCATATCCATGCTGTCGAAGGGCATCCGCTTGAGATCGCACAGGTCAAAGTAAATGTTCACGCCAACTTTTGCCGCTTCTTCGTATTTTTTGCTCAGAATGGAATCCAGCAGCGGGTTGTGGGTATCCATGATGGTGGTGCCCGCCGCCACCGTTTTGCTCACGCTGGCAATGTAGGCCTGTGCGCCTTTCAGATCTCCCTGATCCAGCAGGGCGGTAAGGGCTGTCATGTGGTTGGTGAACTCGTGGGTCAGGCGGCGCTGTTCCGTGTAGGAATCCAGCAGGGCTTCGGCACGCTGCTGTTCCAGCTGAGCACGGTAGCGGGAGTTCTGCCGCTGCACCACCTGATCGTTGAACATCTGCACGATGGCGATATGCACCAGCACCGCCACGCTCATGCCAAAGGTGAGCAGCATGGTCATCCGGGTAGCGGGCTGCTGGGTCCCTGTGACCATCAGCACAATGTTCAGCACCACAGCCACCCCGGGGAAAAAGGACATCACCAGCGCCTGCAGCGGCTGCAGAGCACACTTCTGGTTCCAGCTGTACAGGGAATGCGCAACTGCTGCACCCACGATAAGGTTCGCGGCGCACAGCGCGATCAGGCAGCCGGGGTGCTGCCATGCTTCGCCGGTGCGTACTCCGGTGAACCAGGAGTAGGTATAGTTGACCGTGTTCTCCACCAGCAGGCACATGGTGCCGTTGATCAGGCAGGCGGTGAGCTTATCGGCAAAGGTTCCGCCAAACAGCTGCGCCGTAACAAAAAGGTACAGCACATTGAGCAGGACGCTCTGCACATTGAAAAATGACATTCCTGTTGCGAGTGACAGGCCCAGCTGCCCCATACACAGCAGCTCTGCCCACAGAACCGGCCAGCGCAGTTTTCCCCTGCCCAGATAGGCCCACTCCACCAGAATAAAGGCGTTCCCCTGGACCAGACACACCAGATGCCCCAGCATCATTTCCGCAAATGCATCACTCATCCACATACTGCCCCTTCCATTCCAGATATGCGTTCTGGATGGCCGCATAGCCTGCGCGGCTCACGCTCAGCTCCACCCCGTTTTTCAGCAGGGCGCGGTAGCTGCGGATGCTGCGCACATATTTCATGTTCACCACATCGCTGCGGCTCACCTGCAAAAAGCCGTTCTCGTAGAGCATGGGCGGCAGGTCGGCGATCTTGCCGTAGTAGGTGCAGATGGGCCGGCGGGCAATGTCGCCGTAGACGTTGATCTGGCGCAGGTCGCTTTCCAGATAATAGATCTGATCCAGCGGAATTTCCGTTTCGGTGCGGTTGTGGTGCACCGTCAGGGTCTTGCGCTGGTCGGTCAGGGCGGCAAGCAGGTCGTCCAGACACTTGGGCAGGGTGCGCGCAATGTCCCGCTTGAGCAGGTAGCGGTAGGCGTTCACCGTGTAGCCTTCCAGCGCAAATTCCAGATAGGCCGAAACATACACCAGCATCAGGCCGGGGCACTTCTGCTTGAGCTGACGGCCCAGCACCATGCCGTTTGCACCGGGCATGTCCACGTCCAGAAACGCCAGCTGATACAGCTCCAGCCCCGGCGTTGCAAGCACCTCGGCTGCGCTGGTGCAGACGGCGGTGTGCACCTGCACGCTGCGGGCGGTAAAGTAGACGGTGACATATTCTGCCATGCGCGCGCCGAACGCCGCATCGTCGTCACAGATCAGGATATGCATGGAAGGTTCCTTTCTGCCGCAAAAGGCCCCTCTTGCAGTAAGAGGGGCCAAAGTAACTATCAGAGAAATTTATCGTAGAGGCCAAAGGCAAAGATGAACAGCACGATCACCGGCAGCACGCAGGTCAGGTAACCGCGCATCCAGTCGTGCATCTTGAGGCCCTTGCCGGTGTTGACTTCCTTTTTATAGTTGTCCCAGCCCCAGCCGTACTTGGTAACGCAGAACAGCAGGTACACCAAGCTGCCCAGCGGCAGGAACAGGTTGCTCACGAGGAAGTCCTCCAAATCCAGCACAGCGCCGCCGAACACGGCAAAGCCGTCCCATGCCCACACGTTGTAGCCCAGCACGCAGGGCAGCGAAAGCAGAGTGATGAGCACGAAGTTCACCAGACTGGACTTCTTGCGGCTGCAGCCGGTCAGCTCCATGCCGCAGCAGATGATGTTCTCGAACACGGCCAGCACGGTGGAAAGCGCCGCAAAGGCCATGAACAGGAAGAACAGGGAGCCCCACAACCGGCCCATGGCCATGTTGGCAAAGATGTTGGGCAGGGTAATGAAGATCAGGCTGGGGCCGCTGGTCTGGTCTACACCGTAGGTGAAGCAGGCCGGGAAGATGATGAGACCGGCGGTGATGGCCACGAAGGTATCCAGCACCACGATGCGGGCGGACTCGCCCAGCAGGGAGTGCTCCTTGCCGATGTAGCTGCCAAAGATGGACATTGCGCCAATGCCAAGGCTCAGGGTGAAGAAGGCCTGATTCATGGCGGACACCAGCGTGTTGACCACGCCCACCTCTTTCATGCGCCCGAAGTCGGGCACGAGGAAGAAGCTCAGGCCTTCCTTTGCGCCGGGCATGAACAGGCTGTTGACGGCCAGCACCACCATGATCACCAGCAGGGCGATCATCATGGCCTTGGTCACGCGCTCAAGGCCGTTCTGCAGGCCCTTGGCGCATACAAAGATGCCCAGTGCCACCACGAACACCATCCAGAAGGTCATCACGCCGGGGTCTGCCAGCATTTCGGTAAACTTGCCAGCCACCTGATCGGCGTTCAGGCCTGCCAGCTTACCGGTGGCGGTCATGTAGAAATAGTGCAGCATCCAGCCTGCCACGGTGGTGTAGAACATCATGAGCAGATAGCAGCCAATGAGGGTGAGGTAGCCGTGGATGTGCCACTTCTGGCCCGGCTTTTCCAGTGCCTGATAGGCCCGCACCGGGCTTTTGCGGGAAGCGCGGCCCACTGCAAACTCCATGGTCATGATGGGCAGGCCCAGAATGATGAGGAAGATCAGGTAGAACAGCACGAATGCGCCGCCGCCGCCCTGACCGGCAATATAAGGGAACTTCCACACGTTGCCAATGCCGATGGCACAGCCCGCCGAAAGCAGAATGAAGCCCAGACGGGACTTCAGTTTTTCTCTTTCCATGATTCCAAACTCCTTGTTTTCCGTTCTGCTCTGCCCTGCCCTTTGCGGGGCCGGGCGAAGCGTTGCTTTTGTATTATAGCACAAATTTGGTCGAAGAACAGGGGCGCTTCAGCGAGATGAACTTTTGTTGTCAAAAGTGTTCTTTGTCTTTCCCGCGTGCACAGCCCGTCCTGCCGCAGGGCCGTACCGCAATTTTCGTTGCAGATGCGTCCGTTTTCGGTGTATTTGCGGCGGGCTGAAATTTTTCTCACCTGAAAGGTGAAGAGCTGACAGTTATTCACTTATATAAAAATGCCTTGCATAACAGCCGAGAACCATCTCTTGACAAACCAACAAAAAGAAACTATACTACAAATAGAGAAGGTGCTGTCCGCAATGGTCAGCTTCCTCCGGCTAATTGGTCAATAAGAAGAATGACCGCTCACCGTTTGGAGACTGGGGCGGTCATTTCTTATTGTTATGGATCTCTTTGAAGATTGCCCATGCGATCTGAAATGTAATCCCAACTGTGCCGCCAACAATGACGAACAGCTGCAGAACATCGTTCAACACCATGATGCATCCCCCCTTCCGCGTTTGCGAACGGGGGAACAAACAATAAGCTTTTACGTCCCCCGGACGCTTGCCGGAGGAAAGCATGACCACCTGCGCTTGCAGACAGCACCGAATCACCGCCTTTTCGGGCGGCATCTTTATGATATCATAAAAAATAACATTTTACAATAAAGAAAGCACCCGCTGTACAGGTGCTTTCTTTTCGTTTATATAGGTATATAGGCTTACTTCCGCTTTTTGGGGGCAGTACCCTTGCCCACCGGGCCGCGGGGGCGGCGCTCGGCAGCCTTGGACTGCACTGCGGCGCTGCGGGTCTGGGCGCGGCCCTTGGCGGCAGCGGCACGCAGACCGTTGATCTCTGCCTTGGTCAGCTCACGGTAGGTGCCGGGCTTGAGCATTCCCAGCTTCACCACGCCCTCGGCGTTGCGCTTCAGGCGCACCACCTCAAGGCCCACGGTCTCGCACATGCGGCGGATCTCGCGGTTCTTGCCCTCTTTCAGGGTCATTTCCATCACGGTGCGGCCCGGCTCGTCGGTAACAACGTTGATGGCACAGGGCATGGTCTTGGTGCCGTCGTCCAGCACAACGCCGCTGCTCAGCTTCAGGATCTGGCTTTCATCGGCGCGGGGCTGCACGGTGACGCGGTACAGCTTGGAGATGCCGCCCGACGGATGGGTGACGGCCTGCGCAAACGCGCCGTCGTTGGTCATGAGCAGCAGGCCCTCGCTGTCCTTATCCAGACGGCCCACCGGGTACAGGCGGGCGGGGATATCGCTCACCAGCTCCATCACGGTCTTGCGGCCCAGCTCGTCGCTGGCGGTGGTCACATAGCCGCGGGGCTTGTACAGGGCCAGATAGTACATCTGCTGATCCTTGCGGATATAGATGCGCTCGTCGTCCACGTGCAGCACGTCGCGGTTGGGGTCCATCTTGTCGCCCACCTTGACGGGGTGGCCGTTGACCTTCACGCGGCCCTCGGCAATGATCTGTTCTGCCGCACGGCGGGAGCACAGACCCTGTTCAGCCATGATCTTTTGAATACGTTCTTCTGCCATAATAAAACTCCTTGTGCGCCTCCCGGCGCTCAAAATGCGCACCTCTCCCCTGTTTTGGGGTGCGGGTGCGCCTGTATCAAAACTGTGAGTTGGAAGCTCACAGTTACGGCTTGTATAAAAAGGGATAGGTAATAGACCGACAGAACAGCCTCGCCCTCTCCGTCACGGCTTATGCCGTGCCACCTCTCCCAAAGTGAGAGGCCTTGGCAGTACGGTAAACTTTCCGGTTTTGCCAAAGGCTCCCCCTTTGGGGGAGCTGGCGAACAAAGTGAGCCTGAGAGGGCGAGCTCGTCAGTCCTTTGGAGAAGTCCTAGCGCACCGTATCACTTTTCAGCAGGTGCGGCTTCCGGGGCCTTTTCGTCCTTCTTGATGAGGGCGGCAACCTTGTCCACCAGCTCCGGCAGCATGGTCAGGGCACGGTTGATGGTGTCGGCGTTGTCCGACAGCTGGATGGTGCGCACGCAGCCGTCCTTTACCACGAGGAAGGCCACCGGCTGGATGTTCACACCCGCACCGGAGCCGCCGCCGAACAGGTCCTTGTTGGCGGCGTTCTTGCCGTCAAAGTCGGTGCCGCCGGAGGCAAAGCCAAAGCTCACCTTGGAAACCGGCAGGATGGTGGTGCCGTCCTCGGTGATGATGGGCTTGCCAATGATGGTGTTGGAGTCCACCATCTGGTGGATCTTCTCCATGGTAACGTTCATCAGGCCCTGAATGGGATGCTCAGCCATAAAACAGCTCTCCTTTATCGGTTTGATTCGGGCAAAGGCCCGTTGTCTGCAGATCCGGATACCCTTATAGTGTACCACATTATAGGAAGATGTCCAATACTTTTTTGCGCCAGAACTCGTACAGCACCCGCACCGCCGCAAGGACGATGAACAGTGCCTGCGCGCTCACCCGGCAGGACACCCGGTCCTCCACGGTGGGCTGCCCGCTGCCAAAGTCCGGCAGGATGCGCAGCTCATCGAACTGCAGCCAGAGAAAGCGGTCCAGCACGCCCAGCACCGGGTACAGCCACGCCTGCAGCTTGCCGTAGCTGCGGGCAGCGGCGGCGGGGTCCTCCCCGCGCACACCAAGGCGCACCTGTATTTTTGTGATGCGCAGCGCACCGAACACAGCTTTGGTCAAAGTGCCCGCACCTTTGAGCATGGTGCAGAGGATCTCCAGCGTGATCTTTGCTTTTTTGCGGGGCTGGGCGGGCTTGTTTGCCTTGGCGGCAGCGGCGGCGGCCTTTTTGCGGGCCTTCTCCTCTGCCTTTTTCCGCTTGCGCTCAGCGCGCCATGCAGCAAATTTTGCTTTCACTTTGCCAAAGCCTTTGGGTGGGGCCGGGTTTTCCGGTGCGGGCGGCGGCTCCGGCTTCGGGTACTGGAACACCGGGAAGGTGATGCCCAGCGCACCGGCCTTTACGGTGAGCACACCGTGCTCCCAGCACAGGTCTGCGCAGAAGGGGCACAGCAGCAACAGCACCAGTAAGATCAGCACCACCAGCAGCAGAATGCCGACCACCCGGAGGATGAACAGCAGCACTGCGCCCAGCGCGGCGAGGAATGCTCCCATGCGTTACCCCTCACTTTCTGTCGGTGATGCGTTCGTTTCCGTCTCTTGTCCGTGCACCGGCGGCAGGTCGGCCAGAGAAGAAAGGCCGAACACCCGCAAAAAGGTGTCGGTGGTGCGGAAGCTCACCGGCCTGCCCGGCAGGTCAAGGCGGCCGGCTTCCTCAATGAGGCCCTTTTCCAGCAGGCCCGACACGCTGGACGAGGAATCCACGCCGCGCACCTGCTCGATGAAGGCGCGGGACACCGGCTGGTTGTAGGCGATCACGGTCAGGGTCTCCATGGCGGCGGGGCCAAGGGGCACTGCGCGGCGGCTGTCCAGCAGGCGGCGGATGCAGTCGGCCCACTCGGTCTTGGTGGCAAGCTGCCAGCGGGTGTTCAGGTGCAGCAGGCACAGGCCGCTGTCCTCCCGGGCGTAGCGCTCCCGCAGGGCTTCCAGCGCGGCTTCCACGCTGAGCTGCGGCAGCTGCACCGCCTGGGCCAGCTTGTCGGCACCAATGGGGTCGCCGCTGGCAAACAGCATGGCTTCCACGGCTGCACGGATCTGTTTCTGGTTCATTCCTTCTCCTTATCACGTTGGATGCGGCCCCGCTGCATGGTCAGCCGGCCCTCGTCGTCCAGCTTTACGCGGCCGCCGCGCACCAGCTCCAGCAAGGCCAGAAAGGTGGCCACGTTGGTGCTGCGGGTCTGCTGGCGGCTGAACAGCTGGCTCATTTTTGCCGCTGTGCCGCTGATCAGGTGCCGCAGAATGTACACCACCCGGCTCGTCACCGACACCATGGGCGCTGTGACCAGCGGCTCGAACTGCTGCTGGGTAGGCTCCCGGTGCAGCTTGGTGCGGCCGGAAAGCGCGGCCCAGTAATCCGCCAGCACCTGCGGCGCATGGTGCAGGTCGTAGGTGTTATCGAACTCCATCTCCATGGGCGGACGCACAAAAACCGGCGCAGCTTCGGCCTTTTGGCGCAAAAGCGCAGCCATGCGGCGGCACTGGTCGTACTCGATCAGCTGGCCGGTGAACTCCTGCTTCATGCGCTCGCCCTCTTCGCTGCGGGGCAAAAGCAGGTAGCTTTTCATCTCCACCAGCCGCGCGGCCATCTCGATGAAGGCGCTGGCGGCTTCCGGGTCCGGGTCGGCCCGCGCCACAGTGGCGGTGTACTGGTCGATCAGCTCCAGAATGGGGATGTTGTGCAGGTCCATCTTATGTTTGGCCACAAGCGCCAGCAATAATTCCAGCGGGCCGTCAAAATCTTCCAGATGGAAGGTCAGTTCTTCTGCCACGCTCACACCACCGTCCCAAGGCCGGCATAGTAGACGGAATACGCGATCTTATCAATGTAGCCGGTGCCCTTGCCCAGCAGCTCCCACACAATGTTGTTCAGGTAGTACAGGGGGGTATCCAGTGCGCCGAACCACACTGCCGCCAGCAGGGCGATCATGATATAGCGCTCGTACTTCATCAGGCCAAAGTAGATGCGCCGGGGCAGCAGCACCAGCAGGATGCGGCTGCCGTCCAGCGGCGGCACCGGGATCAAGTTGAACACGGCAAGGCTCACGTTCATCAGCACAAGGTACTGCAGGAACATGGCAATGTAGATGGTGGCATCGTTCACCGGTGCCCAGTAGTACATGAGCTTCCACGCCACCATGCCCACATAGGCAAGGATCATGTTTGCCGCAGGGCCTGCCAGCGCGGTAAGGGCCATGCCCCACTTGGGGTTTTTGAAATTGCGGGGGTCGGTGGAGACGGGCTTTGCCCAGCCCACGCCCGCAAACACCATGCACAGCGTGCCCAGCAGGTCAAAGTGGGCAAAGGGGTTCAGCGAAAGCCGCCCCTGCCGCTTTGCGGTGTCGTCGCCCAGCAGCCATGCTGCCAGCGCGTGGCCGCACTCGTGGAAGGGGATGGCCACCAGCGCCACCAGCGCGCGGATGAGATAATAGATGCCCTGAGAGGTCATTCGATATTCCTGCCTTTTTTCAGTATACCATATATAATACTATTTTTTGAGGTTTTAGACAAGGGGGTATTCGGAGAGGGCGAGCATGCTTGCCTGTTTTCCAAAAAACGCAATATTTTTTGAAAAAAGGCTTGCATTTTGCCCGGCAATCTGCTACAATAGTCAAGCTGATTATTTTGATTCCTTACTTCACTGCAGGAGGTGCAAGTACCATGGCTAAATGTGAATGCTGCGGCAAGGGTGTTGCCTTTGGTATCAAGGTTTCTCACTCTCATCGTCGTTCCAACCGTACCTGGAAGCCGAATGTCCGTCGTGTCAAGGCGGTCGTTGAGGGTTCTCCCAAGTACGTCTACGCATGCTCCCGTTGCCTGCGCGCTGGCAAAGTTACCCGCGCTGTCTAATTTGGTGTATGTGGCCGGCCACTTTGTCGAGTGGCCGGCTTTTTTTGTTGCTGTAAGGAGGCAAAACACATGGCTCTGCCTAACGATCCCATCATGCTGCTGAGCGTGGTGAACCTGAAGCTGCGTGATTTTTACAAAAACCTCGATGCTCTGTGCGAAGACATGGATGCCGACAAGGCCGACCTTTGCGCAAAGCTCCGGGCCGTGGGCTACGAGTACGATGCCCAGCGCAACCAGTTCGTGTGATATTTCCAGAGAAAGCTTTCTTTTGATCGCTGACGACCGGCACCGACGTGCAGCGACTGCGCCCGGGCCGGTGAATATAGAAACAAGGAGTGCTTGATTTATGATCCAGGGTACCTATTACAAAGAGTGGAGCAGCGTGCTGAACCGCGAGATGGAGTTCAAGGTGTATGGCAGCGCCGGTGTGCCGGTGCTGGCCCTGCCTGCCCGCGGCGGCCGCTTTTATGATTGGGAGAACAACGGCATGCCCGATGCCATTGCCCAGCTGCTGAACGAGGGCAAGGTGCAGCTGTTCTGTGCCGACAGCATTGACGGCGAGGCCGTACTGAACGGCGACATCCCGGTGCGCCGCCGCGCCGAGATGGAGGAAAAGTACTTCGTCTACCTTACCGCCGAGCTGGCTCCCCGGGTGCTGGCCCTGAACGGTGCCGCAAAGGATGCTAAGCTGTGGTGTGTGGGCATCGACCTTGGCGCTGTGCACGCCGTCAACTGCCGCCTGCGCCGTCCCAAGCTTTTTGCCGGTGCCATCGGCCTTTCCGGCATCTACGATCTGGCCCGCTTCTGGGGCAGTGAAGCCGACGATCTGGTGCTGCGCGGCTCTCCCCTGCAGTATCTGGCCGAGAACGGCATCGCCGACAAGCTGGCTCTGGCCAAGGCCGAGGAGAACAGCCTGATGCTCTGCGCCGGTCAGGGTGCCTACGAGGACGACGCCAAAGCCGACACGCAGGCGCTGGCCGATGTGCTGGCCGCACAGGGCCTGCCCGCCCACCTCGAGGTCTGGGGCGGCGATGTCTCCCACGAGTGGTACTGGTGGGGCAAGATGCTGGGCCTGTTTGTGCCGCGGATTCTGGAGAAGTAAAAGTGATTTGATAGAGGGAAGGCATTTGCAGTGCCTTCCCTCTTTTTGTTTGTATTTTTCAATTTCCTACTTGATTTATCGGGTTTGCTGTGCTATACTCATGCTGTAAGACACATACCCCCTATGGGTAAAGGAGATATTTTATGGATAACGAGAAAAAGCCCTGCTGCTGTTGCGGCACGCCCGCCCAGCCCGAAGCTGCCACGGCTCCGGCCGTTGACGCATCCGCTGTGCCCACCGAAAGCGTCACCCCCTCCTGCTGCCGCCACAAGGACCGCACCCCTGAGGAACACAAGGCCCTGCTGAACCGGCTCAGCCGTATCGAGGGGCAGGTGCGCGGCATCCGCGGCATGCTGGAAAAGGATGCCTACTGCGTGGACATCCTTGTGCAGGTGGCGGCGGCGAACTCGGCGCTGAACAGCTTTTCCAAGGAGCTGCTGGCACAGCACATCTCCACCTGCGTAGCGGACGACCTGCGCGCGGGCAGCGAGGCAAAGCTGGACGAGCTGATGAATCTGCTGCCCAAGCTCATGAAATAAGAAGCCCTTTCCCGTGCATACTCAACGTAGGAGTGATATTTTATGGAACAATACAACGTTACCGGCATGAGCTGCGCAGCCTGCTCCGCCCGGGTGGAGAAGGCCGTGAGCAAGGTGCCCGGCGTTGCCAGCTGTTCGGTGAGCCTGCTGACCAACTCCATGGGCGTGGAGGGCACCGCCAGCTCTGCCGAGATCATCAAGGCCGTGCAGGATGCCGGTTACGGTGCCAGCCCCAAGCGTGCGGGCGCGGCGGCTGCCAGCGCCACCAGCGCCGACCTTGACGCGCTGGCCGACCACGAGACCCCCAAACTCAAGCGGCGGCTCATTGCGTCGCTGGGCTTTCTGCTGGTGCTGATGTACTTCTCCATGGGCCACATGATGTGGGGCTGGCCCCTGCCCCGCTGGTTCGACGGCAACCACATCGCCATGGGCCTTGTGCAGCTGCTGCTGGCGGGCATCGTCATGGTCATCAACCAGAAGTTCTTCATCAACGGCTTCAAGGGCCTCCTCCACGGCTCACCCAACATGGACACGCTGGTGGCCATGGGTTCCATGGCAAGCTTTGTGTGGAGCACCTACGCCCTGTTCGCCATGACCCGCGCGCAGGTGGACGGCAACAGTGAGCTGGTCATGCATTATATGATGGAGTTCTACTTTGAGTCCGCTGCCATGATCTTGACCCTCATCACGGTGGGCAAGATGCTGGAGGCCCGCTCCAAGGGCAAGACCACCGACGCGCTCAAGAGCCTGATGAAGCTGGCCCCCAAGACCGCCACCCTGCTGCGGGACGGTGCCGAAGTGACCGTGCCCATCGAGCAGGTGCAGAAGGGGGACATCTTTGTGGTACGCCCGGGCGAGAACATCCCCGTGGACGGCATCGTGCTGGAAGGCACCAGCGCCGTGAACGAGAGCGCCCTGACCGGCGAGAGCATCCCCGTGGACAAGGCTGCGGGCGATAAGGTGAGCGCTGCCACCACCAACCAGTCCGGTTTCCTGCAGTGCCGGGCCACCCGCGTGGGCGAGGACACCACCCTTGCTCAGATCATCCGGATGGTCAGCGATGCCGCCGCCACCAAGGCTCCCATTGCAAAAATCGCCGATACGGTGTCCGGTTTCTTCGTGCCTGCGGTCATTACCATTGCGGTGGTCACCACCATCGTGTGGCTGCTGCTGGGCCGGGAGCTGGGCTATGCGCTGGCCCGCGGCATCTCCGTGCTGGTCATCAGCTGCCCCTGTGCGCTGGGTCTGGCAACGCCGGTGGCCATCATGGTGGGCAACGGTCTGGGTGCCAAGAACGGCATCCTGTTCAAAACCGCCGCTTCGCTGGAAGCTGCAGGCCGCACCCAGATCGTGGCGCTGGATAAGACCGGCACCATCACCAGCGGTGAACCAAAAGTGACCGACATTCTGCCCGCCGAGGGCGTTTCCGAGGCGGAGCTGCTCACCCTTGCCGCCGCACTGGAGCGCAAGAGCGAGCACCCGCTGGCAAAGGCCGTGCTGGCCTGCACCGACGCGCAGAAGCTCACCGCCCCCGAGGTATCCGGCTTTGCCGCCCTGCCAGGCAACGGTCTGGCCGCAAAGCTGGACGGCGTGGAGATCTTTGGCGGCAATGCGTCTTTTATCGGCACCAAAGTCACCGTGCCCGCACAGCTGCAGGAGAAGGCCGCGGCCCTTTCCGCACAGGGCAAAACGCCCCTGTTCTTCGGCGGAGCAGGCCGTCTGCTGGGCATCATCGCGGTGGCCGATACCATCAAGGAAGACAGCCCCCGCGCCATCCGGGAGCTGCAGGCCATGGGCATCCGCGTGGTCATGCTCACCGGTGACAACCAGCGCACTGCCGATGCCATTGGCAGGCAGGCAGGCGTGGACGAGGTGATCGCAGGCGTGCTGCCCGACGGCAAGGAAGCGGTCATCCGCCAGCTGCAGGCATCCGGCAAGGTGGCCATGGTGGGCGACGGCATCAACGATGCCCCGGCCCTGACCCGTGCCGACACCGGCATCGCCATCGGCGCAGGCACCGACGTTGCCATCGACGCGGCAGACGTGGTGCTGATGAACTCCAAGCTGTCGGACGTGCCCGCCGCCATCCGCCTGAGCCGCGCTGCCCTGCGCAACATCCACGAAAACCTGTTCTGGGCGTTCATCTACAACATCATCGGCATCCCGCTGGCCGCAGGTGTGTTCATCCCCTTCGGCCTGACGCTGAACCCCATGTTCGGTGCTGCTGCCATGAGCCTTTCCAGCTTCTGCGTGGTAAGCAACGCCCTGCGCCTGAACCTGTTCGACGTGCACAGCACAAAGCACGATCGTGCGGCAAAAAATGCTGCTTCCCTGCCCGCTGTCTCCGCACAGCCCGCAGCGATTGCAAATAAAGAGAGTACCAAGGAGGACACTGCTATGAAAAAGACCCTGAAAGTGGAAGGCATGATGTGCGGCCACTGCGAAGCCCGCGTGAAGAAGGCTCTGGAAGCCCTGCCCGAGGTGGACGAGGCCGTGGTGAGCCACGAGGCCGGCACCGCCATCGTCACCCTGAACGCCGAGGTCGCCGACGACGTGCTGAAGAAGGCCGTTGAGGATCAGGACTACCCTGTGACCGGCATCCAGTAAACCGCCGCTGAATACTCCCCATCAAATGGAAAGGCCGCTGCATGTGAACGCAGCGGCCTTTTTATCGTGTTTACAGGCTTTTAAAATTGATTCAGAATATCATGGTGTCCGATGTCCAACAGCAGAATGATCGTATCACCGTCGTACTGCCAGATAACCCGCACATCCATGTTTACGCTGAACTCGAACAAGTCTACCGTGCCTTGAATACGCTTTGTGCGCAGCGACGGATACAGCGGGTCCATTTCCAGAATTTCCAGCTTCTTTTTCAGCTGCGCCCGCTCCGCTGCGTTCAAACGCTTCAGGTTCTTTATGAATCGTTTGGTGTAGGTGATCTTATAATTCATTCGTCCGCACCGTCCAGCGCTTCAAACAGTGCGTCCACAGTGTCGAACACCGGCTGCTCCCCTGCCGCAATTTTGGCCTTTGCTTCGTTGATCTCGCTGCGCAGCTCGTCCAGATACTTTTTGGGGTAAACGGCTACCGGCATCAGCTCGATCACGCCATCCTTCTCCACGATCTCCAGCTTGTCGCCCTCACGCAGGCCCATCTTCATTACAATATCCTTTGGAATGGTGATCTGGGATTTTGTCCTCAATTCCGTCAGCATCCTTCATCCTCCTTTGTGCGATTTTCTCACTTTCTCACTTTTATTATACTCTGCTTTTTTCAAAAAGCAACCATGCACCATAAAATTTTACAAAGCGTCGTTTCTGTGGGTTCTTATTGTATTTCGTCAGAAAGTATGCTAAACTAAAAATGCCGCCTAAAAAGGCGGTGATTAGGTGCTGTCTGCAAGCGCATGTGGTCATGCTCCCCTCCGGCAAGCGTCCGGGGGACGTAAAAGCTTATTGTTTGTTCCCCCGTTCGCAAACGCGGAAGGGGGGATGCATCATGGTGTTGAACGATGTTCTGCAGCTGTTCGTCATTGTTGGCGGTACAGTTGGAATTACATTTCAGATCGCATGGGCAATCTTCAAAGAGATCCATAACAATAAGAAATGACCGCCCCTGTCTCCAAACGGTAAGCGGTCATTCTTATTGATCTAACCGGAAGGAGCTGACCATTGCGGACAGCACCTTTTCTATTTATAGTATAGTTATTTTTTGCCGTTTTGTCAAGAGAAGGTGCCCGCCTTCTCTTTTTCTTTCCCCATTTTCCTGTGCATTTTCGCCCCGGAAGCTGTGGCTTTTTGCGCAAAAACTATTTGTTGACACGTTGTTTTTTCAGAGTTATACTTATAGCAACAACATTTGGTTTTGCTTCCAGTCATAAACCACAGCGAAAGGAGAAATGTATTTTGGGAGTATCCACTCAGGACCGCACAGACTTTCTGAACATGCTGGATGCCTGCAGGACCGAGCAGCAGCTGTTCAGCCGCCTGACCTTTGCGGTAATGTTCCACCAGACCGACCCGGATGCACGGGAAGACCTGCTGGACGACGTGCGCGGCGCAGCCTGCAACATGCAGCTGCCCGCCGTCAATTACAAGATCGATCAATGGCTCAACACCTGCAAGCAGGCGTGGCAGGCCGACCCCGCAGCCTTTATGGCAGCCGTGAACGCGGACGCAAAGCAGCGCAAGCTTGCGCTGGAGGGCAGCGCGGCGCAGCCCGGCCTGCTGGCCGATGTGCCCATGCAGAGCGTGGCGTGGCTGGTGCCGCAGCTGCTGCCGCTGGGCGAGGTGTCGCTGCTGGGTGCCGACGGCGGCACCGGCAAGGGCATCTGGCAGGCACAGCTCATTGCCTATGTGACGGCGGGCAAGACCTCCGGCTTTTTTCCGCTGCCGCCGCAGCAGACCGGCAAGGTGCTGCTGCTTGCGGGCGAGGACGACCCCGGCAAGGTGCTCAAGGCCCGTCTGCTGGCGGCCGGGGCCGACATGAACCGGGTGCTGGTGCTGACTGCCGACGACTACTTTGGCAAGACCGGCCAGCCCCTTACCCTCAAGGATCAGGCACTGGCGGATTTTGCCGCCAAGGCCGGGCCGCTGCTGCTCATCGTGGACCCGCTGCAGAGCTTTCTGCCCGCCGATGTGGAGATGGCAAGCCGCAACCAGATGCGCGGTGCCCTGCTGCCGCTGCGCGCCATTGCCGCAAAGCAGGGCTGCGCGGTGCTCATCGTGATGCACTCCAACAAAAAGCAGGGCGTTTCCGGCCGCGCACGTCTGGCCGACAGCTCGGATATCTGGGACATGGCCCGCAGCGTGCTGATGATGGGCCGCGCCAAGAACGACGGCAAAATTTATCTCAGCCACGAGAAAAACAGCTACGCCCGCCCCCAGCAGACGGTGCTGCTGCACATCGACGATGTGGAGGTGGAGGGCGTAAAGACTGCACGGGCCGTGTTTGACGGCTACACCGACAAGAAGGATGCCGACTTCATTGAGGAGCGGCGGGTGCGCACGGCGGAGACCCGGCAGGACACCCGCAGCGCCATCCTGAATGTTCTGTCCGAGAGCCGCCTTGGGTCGATGCCCAGCAACGAGCTGCGCGCCGCCGTCCTGCGGGAGATCGGGTGCAGCGACAGTACATACAACCGTGTGTACAGTGAGCTTGTAAAATCCGGTGAGATCGCAAAGCACCAGATCAATCAGGGCGGCAACGTACGTAGTTGGTTCACTGCCATGCCCTACCGTGGAGAAACAAGTGACAAAGTGGCGAAATTATAACGCATCTATGTTTATAATTGTCTGTTTGTCAATTTGACAAAGTGACCCTTGCTGACAAAGTGACTCTGTTTGCCACGCTGTTGTCAGTTTATCAGCTTGACAAAGTGTCTTTTTTCACGCTCATTCGTCAAAAATCAGTCACTTGCTCAGATAACGCTCCTACAGTAGCACCTGATAAAGTTCCCCGAAACCGCAGGCTGCGCCTTAACGTGCCAACTCCTCCACCGTGATGCAGCACACGGCAAAGGCCAGCAGGGCGCAGTCCAGCGGCACGCGGCGCAGCACCACCACCCGTTCGGTCAGGGTGGTAAAGGTCTGCACGGCCTGCACCGGCACGGTGCTGCCCAGCCAGAACAGCGCCACCGAAAGCGGCAGATGCACCGCCCGCGCTGCCAGCAAAGGCCGCAGCGAGATCTCGGCCGGGCAGATGGTGCGCACCTGCAAAAGCACCGACACCCCCTGCACACTGAGCGCCGCACAGCACAGCGTGCTGGCCCACAGCCCGGTGCGGGCGGCCTGATCGCAGCCGGAACACACTTCCAGCAGCATGGCGGGCAGCGCCGCCCACGGCTGTGGCAGCAATGCCCCGCACCCTGCCGCCAGCAGCCGGAAGTACAGCACAAAGCCGCAGAGCTTCAGATAGGTCACTGCCGCCTGCGCGATCACCGCGTCCAGTGCGGGCAGCTGAATGGTTTCCCCCTGCGCGGGTGGAGCCTGCCCGGCCCCGCCCTGCATCCGGCACAGCAGCGCCGCCGTGAGGTATCCCGCCAGCAGCTGGGCCGCAAACAGCCGCACCCCCACCGCGCGGCTGCCCAGCATCTGCTGCCCTACCGTGAGGATGACAAAGGACGGCCCGCTGCACACACAGGCGGGCAGCAGCGCCGAGGCCTGCCGGGAAGTGAGCTGACCGGTGCGCACGGCTTCGGACGCAGCCACCGCCGCCGGTGCAAAGCCCCCCAAGGCCCCAATGAGCAGCACGCCGCCCGCGCCCTTTGCCCGGATGCCCATGAGCCGCGCCGCAGGCCGGAACACAAAGCCCAGCCACTGCCCGGCCCCGCAGCCTGCCGCCAGCGCCGATACGATGAGGAACGGAAACAGCGATACCAGCAGCGGCCCGCCGCACAGCCGCAGCCCCGCCTGCAGGGCATCGGCACAGCGCTGCGGCGCGGCAAACACCAGAAACGCCGTGTACCCTGCCAGCGCCAGCAGCACGCCCCGCCGGAAATTCCAGCTTCGATTCATAACTCAGCCCTCCGCATCCATATATATGTAGCAGCGCGCCGCGGGCAGAACTGCGGGATGGGAGGGAATGGGATGTGTGCCAAGCGCAAAAAGCGGCTTTTGCCGCAAAGCTGGCTGGCCCTGCTGTTCCGTCAGCCGCCGCAGGGCTTTTACCACGCCCCTGCCGTCTACCTGAGCGGGGGCCGCATGGAGGTGGAGCACTTTTGCCGCATTCTGGCCTACAGCCCCGACCGGCTGTGCCTGCAGATGCCCCATGGCCGGTTGACCATCTACGGCGACGGGCTGAAGATCGTCACCCTTACCGCCAGCCGCCTGACCCTGCGGGGGCGGTTCGTGCGCACGGACTTTGCGGATGACTAGGAGGTGCCCATGGAACCGGTAAGCCTTTGGGCCGCGGTGGAGTTCACCGCATGCAATGGCAGCACCGAAGCCCTGCTTACCGCTGCCGCCCGGGCCGGGCTGCATCCCTACGGGGTAACGGCCCTGCCGGGAGGGTTTGGCGGGCGGTGCGCCGCGTGGCAGTATCCGCGCCTTGCCGCGCTGGCCCGCAAGCACCGGGTGCGGCTGCGCATCCGCCGGAAGCTGGGGCTGTATTTCCGTCTGCGCCCCTTGCTGCGCCGGGCCGGGCTTTGGGCGGGGCTGGCGGTGTTTGTGCCGCTGCTGCTCTTTGCACAGCAGTTCGTCTGGTATGCGGACACCTCTTCCCTCACCACCGGACAGGCTGCGCGGGCCTGCGCCGTCCTGCGGGAAGCGGGCCTGCAGCCCGGTGCGGCTGTGACCGAGGCAAAGCTCACCGCCGGGGAGTACGCCCTTTTGCACAGCGGCGAGTTCTCCTGGGCCAGCCTGAATTTTGCCAAAGGGCGGCTGGTGGTGGAAGCCGCCGCGGCCAGGCCCAAGCCGGACATTGCCGCCGGAACGCTGCATGGCATCCGGGCAAAATGCAGCGGCACTGTTCTGCGCACGAACCTTACCAGCGGCACCATGCTGGTGCAGCCGGGCCAGCAGGTGGAAGCCGGGCAGGGCCTCATTGGCACAGCCCGCGCCGAGCGGGACGGCACCCTGATCTTTGCGCCCGCCGCCGGAACGGTGGTTGCGCAGTTTGAGTGGAGCGACACCCGCACCGTGCCCTTGGAAGAGACGGTGCAGCAGTACACCGGCGCGTGCACCCGCGCATACCGGGTGACAGCGTTCGGGCACACCTTCTCCCTGCCCGCCGCGCCTGCGCCGGAACATGCGGCGGTGATCCTCCGGCACTTCCAGCCGGAGGTGCCGCTGCTGGGCCTTGCCCTGCCCTGCTCTGTGGAGGAGACCTGCCGCTATGTGCAGCAGCCGGAAACGCTGCACCGCACCGAAGCGCAGGCCGCCGCGCTGGCCCGGCTGCAAAGCCTGCAGGCGCTGTACGCCGCATGGCCGGACGCGGAGCACATCGCCCGCAAAGAGGACTGCACCGTGAACGGCAATGTACTGGACTATACCGTCACCTACACCGTGGCGGCGGACATCTGCGGGTGAAAGGATTCCCGTTGTAATTCGTCAAAAAGTATGCTAAACTAAAAATGCCACCCCGAAGGGTGGCGTTAAGGTGCTATCTGCAAGCGCAGGTGGTCATGCTTCCCTCCGGCAAGCGTCCGGGGGACGTAAAAGCTTATTGTTTGTTCCCCCGTTCGCAAACGCGGAAGGGGGGATGCATCATGGTGTTGAACGATGTTCTGCAGCTGTTCGTCATTGTTGGCGGCACAGTTGGGATTACATTTCAGATCGCATGGGCAATCTTCAAAGAGATCCATAACAATAAGAAATGACCGCCCCAGACTCCCAAACCTGAGCGGTCATTCTTATTGACTCCTTAGCCGAAGGGAAGCTGACCATTGCGGACAGCGCCTTTTCTATTTGTAGTATAGTTGTTTTTTAGCGGTTTGTCAAGTCCCCTGCTCTGCAGCGGCACGTTCCGCCGCCTGTGCGTCGTACTCGGCAAGCAGGTCGTCGAGGTCGTACTGGTACTTGCTGTGGCAGAAGTGGCACACCACCTCGCAGGCGGGGTCCTCGTCGCGCATCCTCACCAGCTCCTTGCGGCCAAGGCTGAACAGCATCTCCTTGGTGCGCTCGGCGCTGCAGTCGCACTGGTAGTGCACATCGCGCTCGTCCAGCACATTGGGGGCAAAACCCGCCAGCGCCAGCTGCATCATGTCCTCGGGGGTCTTGCCCTCGTGCAGCAGGGTGGTGACGGACGGCATGGCCGCGATATTCTTTTCCAGCTGATCGATCTCCGCATCGGTGGCACCGGGCAGCAGCTGCACCATAAAGCCGCCTGCGCACAGGATGGACAGGTCCTTGTCCACCAGCACGCCCAGCGCCATGACGGTGGGCACCTGCTCGCTGTAGGCGTAGTAGGCGGTCAGGTCCTCGGCGATCTCGCCGGAGACCAGCGGCACCTGCCCCACGGTAGGCTCCTTCTGCAGACGGTTATCCCGGATGACGGTGAGCACACCGTCTTTGCCCACAGCGCCGCCCACATCCAGGTGGCCGTTCGGCTTTGCGGGCAGCTCCACCAAGGGGTGATCGATGCAGCCCTTCACGTTGCCGGTGCCGTCGGTGCAGGCAATGACCACGCCCGCCGGGCCGCCGCCGGACACACGCAGGGTGATCTGGTCACGGTCGTCCTTGAGCATGGAGCCCATCAGGGCCGCGCCGGTGAGCAGACGGCCCAGTGCCGCGCTGCAGGTGGCGCTGGTGGTGTGCAGCTTTTCGGCCTTGCGGACGATCTGGGTGGAATCCACGCCGCAGAACACGACCCCGCCGTTCTCCGACAGGCCGCGGATCAGATTTGCCATAAAGTTATCCCTCCAATTGTGTATACTGCTTGACTGCGCAGAAGAAATAGCGCTGGCTGTCCTCGGTCAGCGGGCCGAAGGTCTCGCCGTCGCAGACGCTTTCCAGCGCAAAGCCGTGCTTTTCCAGCGCGGTGCGGATGGTGTCAAGGTCATAGGTGTACTCGCAGAACTGCTCGTGGAAGTGCTCGCCGGTCTCGTGGTAGTCGATGTCCACGGTGATCTCCACGCGGCGGTTGGCGGCATCGTAGTGGTTGCGCCACACACAGGCGGCATCCTCTTCCTCAAAGGTGAACGCGTTGTCGCCCAGCACGTTCCGGTGCTTGTAGGGCGTGTTCATATCGAACAGGAACACCCCGCCCTTCTCCATGAAAAAGCCCGCGTTGGCAATGGCGGTGTCGAGATCCGGGATGTGGTTGAAGGTGTCAAAGGTGGACACCGCGCCCCGGATGGTGCCGTACAGATCCAGCTTGAGCAGATCCTGCCGGAGCAGCAGCAGCCTGCCGGAAAGGCCCAGCTGTTCGGCCTTATCGCGCACAACGCAGAGCATCTCCTCGGACTGGTCAATGCCGATCATATCATAGCCCGCCTGCGTGAGCATCAACGTCAGCTCACCTGTGCCGCAGCCAAGGTCGGCAAGGATGCCGTCGTGGATGCCGTGCTCCTTGAGCTTTGCATGGATGTGGGCATACAGGGCATCGTAATCGGCCTCGCCGTTGAATTCATCGTAGAAATAGGCAAATTCGTTGTAGGCCATGGTTTACTCCGCTTCCTGTTCCCCGGCCACAGCGGCATTGAGCACCGCCTGCAGCTCCGGGATGCCGTAGCCGTTCTCGCCGCTGGTCAGCACCACCTTCTGGCAGCCATAGGGGCGGCAGAAGTTCTCAAAGTCTTCCAGCGTTTTGGCCAGCTGGCTCTTTTTGAGCTTGTCGGCCTTGGTCAGGGCCACCACGTAGGGGATCTGGTGATAATGCAGATAGCGCAGCATCTGCTCATCGTCGGCGCTGGGGGCGTGGCGGCAGTCCAGCAGCTGCACCAGCAGGGTGTGGTGGCGGGGTGCTTCAAAGTAGCTGTTGATCAGGTCGTCCCAGCGCTCACGGTCGGCGTTGCTCACCTTGGCGTAGCCGTAGCCGGGCAGGTCCACAAAGTAGCAGTCGTCCACCGAATAGAAATTGATGGTGGCCGTTTTGCCCGGCGTACTGGACACACGGGCAAGGTTTTTGCGGCTGCACAGCTTATTGATGAGGCTGGATTTACCCACGTTGGACCGCCCCGAAAAGCTCAGTTCCGGGCGGTCGCTCTCGGGCAGCTGGCTGGAAATGCCGTAGCTGGCAATGAAATCAGCTTTGTTGTAATTCATGGAGCTTTCCTTTCTTTGATAAGGGGATCGGAGGATCGTCAGATAGTTTCTCCAGCGAATGTCCTGGGGGTGGGGCCCCGGCGCGCAAGCGTTGGGGCGGGACTGGAGTCCCGGGCTGTTCGCGGAGAAAGCTATCTGCCGCCCTGCCCTATTCTCAGCACACCGCGCCGGGCTGGGGCTTTTCTGCGGTGGGCGGCACGATGGCGGCGTCTGCCGCCTTTTTCTTTGCATGGGTGCGGCTGGGAGCCTTGGCCTTCTTTGCGTTCTGGGGCTTGAGCAGGGCCGCGTTCAGCACCTGCGTCAGGCTCTGCATGGGCAGGAAGGTGAGGTTCTTCTTCACCTCGTCGTCCACCTCATACAGGTCGGGTTCGTTGTCCTTGGGGATGAGCACCGTTTTCATGCCCTCGCGGTAGGCCGCCATGCTCTTTTCCCGCAGGCCGCCGATGGGCAGCACGTTGCCGTGCAGGGTGATCTCGCCGGTCATGGCCACATCACCGCGCACCGGGATGCCGGACAGGCAGGACACCAGCGCCGTGGTCAGGGTGACACCGGCAGAAGGGCCGTCCTTGGGCACTGCGCCCTCCGGGGCGTGGATGTGCAGGTCGCACTTTTTGAGCTTTTCCGGGTCGATGCCGTACTCGGCGGCGTGCACGCGCACCCACGTAACGGCCAGCTGAGCGCTCTCCTTCATCACGTCGCCCAGCGAACCGGTGACGGTGATCTTGCCGCTGCCGTTGTCCATCACCTGCACCTCGATGGGCAACGTCTCGCCGCCCACGCTGGTCCATGCCAGACCGTTGGCGATGCCCACCGCGTTGGTGCGGTTGAGGAAGTCGGGCTTGACAAAGCGGGGGCCAAGCAGCTGTTCCAGCATGGTGCCGGTAACGGAGACGCTTTCCACCTCGCCTGCGGCGATCTTGCGGGCGCACTTGCGCAGCACGCTGGTGATGGTGCGTTCCAGATTGCGCACACCGGCCTCGCGGGTGTAGCCGTCGATGATGCCGTACAGCGCGCTCTGGCTCAGCGTGACCTTGCCGGTCAGGCCGCAGGCCTTGAGCTGCTTGGGCAGCAGGTGCTTGCGGGCAATGTTGTATTTTTCCACGCGGGTGTAGCTGGGCAGCTCGATCACGTCCATGCGGTCGCGCAGGGGGCCGGGGATGCTGCCCAGATCGTTGGCGGTGGTGATAAAGAGCACATGGCTCAAATCGAACGGGATATCGATGAAATGGTCGTTGAAGGTGCTGTTCTGCTCCGGGTCCAGCGCTTCCAGCAGGGCTGCGGCCGGGTCGCCGCGGAAGTCGCCTGCCAGCTTGTCGATCTCGTCCAGCAGCATGAGGGGGTTCGCGCTCTTGGCAGAGATCATGGCAGTGATGATCTTGCCGGGCATCGCGCCGATATAGGTGCGGCGGTGGCCGCGGATCTCGGCTTCATCCCGCACGCCGCCAAGGCTGATGCGCACATACTTGCGGCCCAGACTTTCGGCGATGGAGCGTGCAATACTGGTCTTGCCCACGCCCGGAGGGCCTACAAGGCAGATGATCTGTGCCTTCACGTCCGGTGCCAGCTTGCGCACGGCCAGCGTTTCCAGAATGCGGTCCTTCACCTTTTTCAGGCCGTAGTGGTCGCGGTCCAGAATCTGCTGTGCGCGGCTGATATCAAGGTCGTCCACCGTAAAGGTGTTCCACGGCAGGTCCAGACAGGTGTCCAGATAGGTGCGGATGACCGTTGCCTCCTGATTGGAGCCCTGCATCTTGGCAAGGCGGTCCACTTCCTTGAGCAGTTTCTTCTCGCTGTCCTCGGCAAGGTGCAGCCCGGTGATCCTGCGGCGGTACTCGTCGGCCTCGGCGTGGGTGTCGTCGCCCTCGCCCAGCTCGTCGCTGATGATGTGCAGCTGTTCGTGCAGGTAGTAATCGCGCTGGTTCTTGTCCATGGACTCGTTGACCTTTTCCGCGATCTCCTTTTCAATTTTCATTACCTGACACTCACGGCGCAGCATCTCGATGAGCTTTTTCAGCCGTCCGTTCAGGGTGCCCTCGTCCATCACGGCCTGCTTGTCCTCGTAGCGGAACAGCAGGTTTGCAGGCATGTACTCGCTGAGGAAGGCGGGGTCGTCGCTGGAAACGATGGCAAACACCACGTCCTTGCCAAGGCGCGGGTTCATACCAAGGTACTCGTCAAACCCGGCCTTGAGGGCGCGCAGCAGCGCTTCGGTCTCCACGGCATCGTCGGCCTTGCCTGCGCGCACCGGGGCCGGGCGCACCTCCGAAAGCAGAAAATCGCCGCTGGCATCCAGTGCACTGAGCTTTGCGCGGTACTTGCCCTCCACCAGGACCTTTACAAGGTCCCCGGAGACGCGCAGCACCTGCTTGACCTCGGCCACCACGCCGTAGCTGAACAGGTCTGCCTGCTGCGGCTCGGTGGTGTCCATGGACTTCTGTGCCACCAGAAACACGTTGGAATTATTTGCCATTGCCCACTCCACGGCGGCAATGCTCTTTTCGCGGCCCACCTCAAAGTGGACGAGATTGTTGGGGAACACCACCAGCCCCCGCAGGGCGATGGTGGGCAGATGCAGCTTTTTGCGCTCCACCTTGATGGTAACTTTTTCACTCATAGTGCAAACACCTCCCGGCTGCCGCGCACTTTCCCACGGCGGCAGCGCTGTATGCAAGAGATTTTATCTTTAAAATAGCAGGTTGTTTCCTTATTATACTGATTTCCGGCCAAAATGCAACTGTGATGCATGGACGGTTGGTTATTCCCCCCGCTTTTCCTGCGTGGAGAAGCCCATTTTGCCAAGAGCCGGCAGCAGGGCCTTGAGGGTGATGGAGGTCAGTGCGCCCATCACAAGGCCCAGCACCAGCATGACCGGCGCATAGTAGAACGAGAGCGAGGACGAGATGATCACGCCTGCACCCAGCAGCTGGCCGATGTTGTGGGCCAGTGCGCCGCATACGGACAGGATGAACCAGGTGGGCCGCACCGGCAGCAGATAGTACAGCACCCACATCACCAGCAGGGACAAAAGGCCGCCGCACAGCGAGAGAAAGCCCGCCGTGAAGCCGGACACCAGAAACACGAACAGTGCCTTGAGCACATCCAGCACCAGCGCCTGCCTCGGCCCCATGAAAAACAGCGCGTACATCACCACGATGTTGGCAAGGCCCAGCTTCATGCCCGGCAAAAGGCCCGGGATGGTGAGCGTGCCCTCAATGAACGAAAGTGCCATGGCCAGCGCAAACAGCAGGCCGGAAAGGGCGATGCGGCGCGTTTTTTCGTAACTGCGTCTGTTTTGGGGCATGCTGCACCCTCCTTTACTCTTCGGTCTGCTGGCTCTGCTCGTAGCTTTCCTGCTCTTCCATGGCAGCTTCCCACGCGGCAAACAGCTCTTCCTGATGGAAGCGCAGGTCGCTCAGCTCGTCGCTCTTCTGGCGCAGCAGGTCGGGGTCGTTGTACACCTCCGGGGAGTTGATCTCGTTGTCCAGCTCCACTTCGCGTGCACCGCAGGCTTCCATCTCGTCCTCGCAGGCCTTGATCTTGGCCCGCAGCTCTGCGCGGCGGCGGCGCTGCTCCCTGCCGTAGCCGGTCTTGGCCGGTTCGGCGGCCTTCTGCACGGCAGGGGCCGGGGCGCTGCGGCCCATCAGGGCATCGTAGCTGGGGTAGAGGGTGGCCTTGCCGTCCTCAAGGTAGAGAATGGGGCAGGCCAGACTGTTCATCAGGTGGCGGTCATGGGTGACCAGCAGCAGCGTGCCGGTGTAGGCCATGAGGGCCTCGGTAAGATTTTCGCGGGTGTAGATGTCCAGATGGTTGGTGGGCTCATCCAGAAACAGCAGGTTGGGCCGTTCCAGCACGATCTCCGCAAAGCGCAGGCGGGCCAGCTCGCCACCGGAAAGCGCCTCGCAGGGCTTGAACACCGTCTCGCCCCGGAAGCCCAGCTTTGCCAGATGGCTGCGCACCTCCAGCTCGGTCATGCGGGGGTACTTGTTCCAGATCACATCGATGACCCGGCCCTGTCCCAGACGGTTCTGCTGCTGGGCAAAGATGCTGGGCCGTGCGCCGGTGCCCAGCCGCACCATGCCGCCGGAGGGGCGGCGCTTGCCATCCAGCACCTGCATCAGGGTGGACTTGCCCGCGCCGTTGGGGCCTGCGATCACCAGCCGCTGGCCGCGGCACACCGTGTAGGTAAAGGGTTCCAGCAGGGTGCGCTCCCCTATTTTGATGGTCAGGTTCTTGAGCAGCACCAGTTCGTTCCACGGTTCTACGTCATATTCAAACCGGAACTTGAGCTGGTTGGTCTCGTCCTTGGGCGCTTCGGTGATCTCCAGCTTTTCCAGCTGCCTGCGGCGGCTCTGGGCCATTTTGGTGGTGGAGGCGCGCACAAGGTTGCGGTCCACATAGTCCTGCAGCTTTTCGGCCAGTGCCACATCTGCATCGTGCTGCTTCTGGCGCAGGGCATCGGCGGCTTCCTTCTGGGGCAGGTAGGCCGAGAAGTTGCCCTTGTAGGTGGTCATGGTCTGGAAGGAGACCTCCCAGATCTTCGTACACACGTTATCGAGGAAGTAGCGGTCGTGGCTGACCACCAGCACCGCACCGGAATAGCTTTTGAGGTAGTTTTCCAGCCATTCCATGGTGGCAAAGTCCAGATGGTTGGTGGGCTCGTCCAGAATGAGCACATCCGGCTTTTTCAAAAGCAGCTTGGCCAGCCGCAGTCTCGTCAGCTCGCCGCCGGAGAGCACCGCAATGTTCTTCTGCCATGTATCCTGCGCAAAGCCCATGCCGGACAGCACCTTTTTGATGTTCACATCCATGTTGTAGCCGTCGGCGGCATCCACGATGTTCTGCAGCTGGTCGTGCCGGGCCAGCAGGCTGGCATCCTCCGGGTTTGCGGCCATTTTGCGTTCCAGCACCTGCATCTGGGCCATGGCATCCAGCACAGGGGCAAAGGTGGAGCGCATCTCGCCGTAGAGATCCAGCGTGGCATCCAGCTTTGCGTTCTGTTCCAGATAGCCCAGCGTCACGCCGTGGGTCACGCTGAACTCACCTTCGTAGTCCTGGTACTCGCCGGTCAAAATCTTGAGCAGGGTGGTCTTGCCCGCGCCGTTCTGGCCCACGATGCCAATGCGGTCCTCCCGCTCGACGCTGGCGGTCACATCATGCAGGACGATCTTTTCGCCAAAGCTCTTGCCTAGTTTTTCCAAATGTATCAGCATAGTTTTATGATCCCGTTCTCTATCCACTTGTTGGCTCAACACTGGTGGCGGCGGTTTTTCAGGCCCACATTGGCCAGCTCTTCCTGCTCCATCACCAGAGGATACAGCTCCTTCAGGTCTGCGATCTCGTAGGTGGGCACCACCTTGCCGGGATTCTCAGCGTGATTGGGATTATACCAGCAGGTGTCCAGACCTGCATTCGCGCCGCCCTGAATGTCGCTGCTCAGGCCGTCGCCCACCATCAGCACATGCTCCCGGTTCTCCACGCCAAGGGCGCGCAGGGCTGCGTCAAAGATCTTCCGGTTGGGCTTTTCGGCGTCCATCTTCTCGGAGACGAATACATCCTCCATAAAGTTCAGGATGCCGCTTTCTGCCAGACGGCGGGTCTGCACCTTCTGGAAGCCGTTGGTCACAACGGCCAGCGTCGCCACCTCGGAGAGCTCCCGCAGCACATCCAGCACTTCCGGCCCCATCAGATCCGGGTGGGTGGAGAGCTGTTCCAGATAGAAGCGGTTCATTTCCACGCCGTCACCGGCGGCATCAATGGCCTTGAGAAAGCGGGTGAACCGCTCCGCCATGAGCTTTTCCCGCTTGATCTGGCCTTTTTCCAGCTGCCGCCACAGCTCCGAGTTGATGGTGCGGTAGGTCTGCACCGTTTCTGCGTCCGGCTCAATGCCGTAGTTCACCAGCGTTTCGGCCAGTGCCTTGCTTTCGGCTGCGTCAAAGTTCAGCAGGGTGTTGTCTGCATCGAACAGCACGCAATAATATTTTGCCATAAACCTTCCCTCTTTTCCTTCTGCCATGGCCTCAGCTGCCATGCGCTCAACAACAGGCAGAAGCCAGCCCTGCCGTAAACAGAGCTGGCTTCACATCATTCTGTTACAATTTCGTACGGTGGTACGTCCGTCTGCTCCGGGTCGTTGTCCGGGCAGGTGGTTTTGACATCACAGGGGGTGGCAGCACACTTTGCCATTTCCTCTTCCAGCGCGCCGTTGTCCACGTTCTCCCAGTCGGTGCCGTAATCGTCCACGCTGCCGTCGGTCACGTTCTCTTCCCCGGGCAGCGCCGGGATGCGGGGTTCCTCGTAGTACATGCAAACGCCTCCCTTCCTGCCAGCCTATGCGGCACAGCAGGCCGGGGTGACAGCCTCAGGACGCGGAGTCCGTGGATGCGGACTGCTCGTTGGCGGCTTCCTTGCTGGCATTGGATTCCGAAGCCGCATGGGAGCTGCCAGAGCTTGCAGAGCTGCTCTCGCTGCTGGAGCTGCTATGGGAAGCCGAGCTGCTCTCACCAGAGTCCGCGTGGGACGAGCTGGTGCTATGGGAAGAGCTGGCTGTTCCGTTGGAAGCAGAAGCCGAGCCTGCCGGGGAAGCCGTGCTCTCACTGCTGGAAGAGCTGTGAGACGAGCTGCCGGAGGTGGATGTAGCCCCGGAGGATGCCCCGGAGGTGGTGCCGGACGATGCACCGGAAGAACTGGTGCTGCCGGAAGAACTGCTGCCCGACGTGCTGCCGGACGAGCCGGAACTGCTGCCGGAGCCGGACGAAGAGCTGCCGGAGCTTACGCCGCTGACCGTCACATTCAGGGTGTTGCTGGTAACGGTGCAGCCGTTGTAGCTTGCCACTGCGTACACCTTAAAGGTCGCATCGAGCATGGAGGGGTCGATCTGTACCTTGACGGTGGTCTTGCCCGCCGCCTGCGGCACTTCCACACCGTTGGCGTACCAGCGGATGCTGTCGGCAGTGAGGTGCTTGCCGCTCAGCTTTGCGGTAAAGGTGTAGGAATCGCCCAGCACGGCCTTGCCGGTGCTGCTGATATGCACGGAAGCCGCTGCAAACACGGCGGTCACGTCCACGTTCTGCTTGAAGTTCGTATCGGTGCGGGTCTTCTGGGTCACACCGTCGCTCCACTTGACGAACACATAGCCGTCCTGCGGCACAGCCGTCACGCTGATGGACTGGGCGGCGCTGGTCACTTCATAGGAGAGGGATGTCTTGCCGCTGTCGCTGCCGCTGGAAAGGGTGCCGCCGGTCTTGTCCACCCGGTAGCTGGCCTGATACAGCACGCCCTGCTCTTCGGAAGAGCCTGCAGCCTCCGAGCTGCTGGGTGCTGTCACCGCAGAGCTGGGGTTCGGGGTATACTCGGCGCGGGTGGGGATGTTGGCGGTGTCCGGGCGGCGGTCGTCGGTCTGGTAAGCGTGGGTGCGCAGATAGCTCAGCATGGCCTTCAGGCCCACGGGCTTCAGGTGGATATCGCCGGTCTGGTAGTAATCCTCGCGGCCATAGCCGTTGGCATCCTTCAGCGCTTCGGCACTGTTGAGGAACTTCAGGCCCATCTGCTCACACATGGACAGCAGGGCCATGTTGAAGTCGTCGATCTTGGTCTGGTCCATGTGGGGGTAGTTTGCGTGGTTTGCAGGCACCGGCGGCACCGTGTTCACAATGATGTCGGTGTAGGGGTAGCTTTCCTGAATGGCCTGCACCAGCGCGGTGTAGTTCTTGATGAACTCGTCCACGCTCATGCCGGTATCATTGGTGCCCAGCATGATGACCACGCGGCGGGGCTTCATTTTGGCCACGGCCTGCGCGATGGTGTAGGTGCTGCTGTCCTTTTTAAAGGTAACGATGCCCTCGTTCAGGGCGGCATGGGTGCCAATGCCCTCCTTGGCGCAGAACTGCTGCAGGCTGATCAGGCCGTTGGCGTACAGGCGCACCGTGTTGGAATCGCCGAGGAACAGCGTTTCCTTCTGGTAGCTCTCGCCCGCGTCGGCGGTCTCCGGCAGCAGGGCGGCAGAGGTCTCGCTGATCTGGTAGTGATCCGAGATATCCTCTTCGCCCGGCACCAGCACCTCGCTGGAGGGCTGTTCCACCGGGGCCGCAGGGTTCTTGCCGCGCTTGAGCAGCGTCATGGTAATGGCAATGGTCAGAATGGCTGCCAGCGCGCACACACTGCACACCAGCACAGCCTGCTTCTGCATAGGAGTAAGCGATTGCTTTTCCGGTCGTGTATTTCTCATATCTCTCACCATTCACTTCGTTTCCGGCACAGGGCCTTCCGGTCATGCCTGTCCGTTCAGGATCTGGTCTGCAAGGCTGGCGCAGCTTTCGGCCAGCAGCACCGGGTGGAAGGGTTCCAGCTCTTCCCTGCTGCCGTAGCCGTACAGCGCACCGGCGGCATCCAGCCCGCAGTCCGCAGCGCCGCGCATGTCGTCGTTGCGGTCGCCCACCATCAGCACCCGCCTGCCCTGCATCATGGGCTGGGCCAGCACATGGCGCACCACGTCGGTCTTGGTGTCGCGGCTCTCGTCCATGGACGCGCCGCCGATAAAATCAAAATAGCCTGCAAGGCCCTTTTCTTCCAGAATGGGCGTGACGACCTGCGTGGGCTTGGAGGTAGCGGTGCACAGCACAAGGCCCGCGTCCTTCAGGCGCTGCAGCATCTCTGCTGCACCGGGGTAGGCGGCGCACTCGTGGCTGCCCTTGACGGCGTAGCTGTCGCGGTACAGGTCGG
This sequence comes from Faecalibacterium sp. I4-3-84, assembly GCF_023347255.1. Classification (GTDB taxonomy): domain Bacteria; phylum Bacillota; class Clostridia; order Oscillospirales; family Ruminococcaceae; genus Faecalibacterium; species Faecalibacterium taiwanense. Next base: position 2,945,191 of record NZ_CP094466.1, on the reverse strand, counting down.
TGGCCTTTTCAATGAGGGCCGGGTCGGTAAAGTGCTCACCAAAGCTCTTGCGCAGCGGCGGGCCAAGGTAGCGGCGCAGGTTCACATTTGTGGTGTCCACGCCCATCCTGGCAAAGACTTCTTTTAATGTATTTATGATACCGGGAGCGGAATCGATCAGGGTCCCGTCCACATCAAACAGGATCGCATCGTAGTTCAGCAATTTGTAAATTTCCTCACTTTCATGGTGATACATTGTATAGTATAGCACAGAATCCCGTTATCAGCAATTCCAACAAATGGTTTTTACAAAAATTATGCATTCAAGCAGAGAAAAGGCCCGCCCGGCATCCGGACAGGCCTTTCCGCATCTTCTTACTTCGCTGCGGCATCCGCAGGCGGATAGTACAGGTTGTTGGAGACGAACTCCAGCTTATCCTTGAGCACCAGCTCCAGGTTTGCCACGGCGTGCACCATGTTGGTGGCCGAATCGTTTACTTCCAGCAGCTTGCACAGGTCCAGACCGTCCAGTTTCATGGCGGCATCCATCTTCCGGCTTTCGGCACACAGGATGTGGCTCAGGGCATTTTCCTGCAGAGCGATGCTCTCCACAAGGTCAACGACCGCCTGCTCCAGCGTCACCTTGGGCAGGCAGGGGCAGGGGCAGCGGGTGGTATCGATACAGTTCTCAGCAGACATGATAAAACCTTCCTTTCGTTCATCCGGTCAGGGGCGGTGTACGCCCCATTCTATGTCTGCCGGGTACGCCGGTGTTACTCCTGCTTTTTAGGGTTCTGGGTGCCGCGCACCTTTTCGATAGTCTCGCGGTAGCCGCCGGAGCCGTACTGGATGCAGCGGTTGATGCGGCTGATGGTGGCCGTGCTGATCTCCACTGCCTTCACGATCTGATCGTAGGTCCTGCCGTCCAGCAGCATTTTTGCCGCTTCCAGCCGCTGCGCCATATCCGAGATCTCCTTTACAGTGCACAGGTCTTCAAAGAAGTTGTAGCACTCCTCCCGCGTTTCCAGACTGAGGATGGCATCAAACAGTGCATCGGTGGTCTGGTTTCTTCTGGAATTTTTATCTGCCATGAATGTTCTCCTTGCCGCCGCAGCGGCCTGTCCGGTTTTGGGAGCGTTCCCTCTTTTAAATGTTCCGGAAATGTTCAGGTTCTTTCTTGCATCACCACTTTAGCACATCAAAGTGTGAAAGTCAAGTCCTTGGCGTGAACTCTTTTCATCCGTTTGTGTGTATAGTTTTCTTCGTTTCACGCATGAACAAAAATCATCTAAAAATTCTTGCAGAACGCTTTTCTGAATTAGTGCATCCTCCGAACTTGTGCCAAAGATATTGACAATTTGTGAATCCCGCACTAAAATACGGACAATCATTCGGCAAATGCGATGAACAGGACATGATTCTTTGCAGCACCCTCTCCCAGAGAGCCGCCCATCTGATGCAAGGGCAGCAGTCAGGAGCAAAGCGTTCTCCCCTGCGAGCAGCCTGTGTGAACAAAGGCGCTGACCCCGCCTTCCAGTAATGCATGGCCGTTTTGCCCACGTTACGGGGCTGCGTATGTATGTACGCTGGGAGTGGCTGCCCTGTGCAGCAAACGAAGTGGTATCGCGGAGTATTCTATACACGATGTGCAGTGTATGTGAAGGCCTTCGTCTTCGATGGTTCGTCCCAAATGGAACGAACGCAGGAGGACGGGGCCTTTTTTACACCCTGCCGCCCCCATGTCGCTGACATTTGCCGGATGCCAAAAAAGGAAAGAGGTAAAAACAATGAATACGCTGGTCATCGTATTGATCGCAGCCGTGTGTCTGTTTGGCGCTTATATGCTTTACGGCCGCTGGCTGGCAAACAAGTGGGGCATCGACCCCTCTGCCAAGACCCCGGCAGTTGTCCATGAGGACGGCCGGGACTACGTTCCCACCGACGGCTGGACCGTGTTTGCACACCAGTTCAGCTCCATTGCCGGTGCAGGCCCTGTTACCGGTGCGATCCAGGCCGCTGCTTTCGGCTGGCTGCCGGTGCTGCTGTGGGTGCTGCTGGGCGGCATCTTCTTCGGTGCTGTCACCGACTTCGGCGCTCTGTATGCTTCCGTTAAGAACGACGGCAAGAGCATGGGCATGCTGATCGAAAAGTACATCGGCAAGACCGGCCGCAAGCTGTTCCTGCTGTTCTGCTGGCTGTTCTGCGGCATCGTCATTGCCGCCTTTGCCGACATGGTGGCCGGCACCTTCAATGCCTACGGTGCTGACGGTGCTCTGGTGGAGGCTGCCCAGACCAACGGTGCTGCCGGCATGGTCTCCATCATGTTCATGGTGTTTGCCGTGATCTTTGGCCTGCTGCAGAAGAACCTGCACTTCACCGGCTGGAAAGAGAATGTGATCAGCATCGTATTCATCGTGCTGTCCTTTGTGGTGGGTGCAAACTTCCCCATCATTCTGGGCAAGGCTGCATGGAGCTACATCACCTTTGTGTACATCTTCTTTGCTGCTGTCCTGCCCATGTGGCTGCTGAAGCAGCCCCGTGACCACATGACCACCTTTATGTTCGTGGCCATGATCGTGGGTGCTGTTCTGGGCCTGATCGTCAACCATCCCGTCATGAACCTGCCGGTGTTCACCGGCTTTACCAACGCCAAGCTGGGCACCATGTTCCCCATCCTGTTCGTTACCGTTGCCTGCGGCGCTGTTTCCGGTTTCCACAGTCTGGTGTCTTCCGGCACTTCCTCCAAGACCGTTACCAATGAGAAGGATATGCTGAAGGTCGGCTACGGTGCCATGGTGCTGGAAAGCCTGCTGGCTGTCATCGCCCTGTGCGTGGCCGGTGCTTCTGCTGCTGCAGACGGCACCCCCGCAGACGGCACCCCGTTCCAGGTCTTCAGCCGCGGCGTTGCCAGCTTCTTCGTGGGCTTTGGCCTGGACCAGCACTTTGCCTCTGTGTTTATGACCATGTGCGTTTCCGCACTGGCCCTGACCAGTCTGGATGCTGTGGCCCGTATCGGCCGCATGAGCTTCCAGGAGCTGTTCAGCGTGGACGACATGGAGCATGCTGAGGGCTGGCGCAAGCTGCTGTGCAACGTGTACTTCTCCACCTTCCTGACTCTGGCTTTCGGCTTCCTGCTGACCAAGATCGGCTACGCCAACATCTGGCCCCTGTTCGGTTCTGCAAACCAGCTGCTGAGCGCTCTGGTTCTGGCCACCCTGTGCGTGTTCCTGAAGGTCACCGGCCGCAGCAACAAGATGATCTTCCCTCCGCTGGTCATCATGCTGTGCGTCACCTTCACCGCTCTGGTGCAGCGCCTGATCGCCATGGTCAAGGCCATCAGCAATGCCGCTGCTGTCACCATCCCCGCTGGCGAGACCACTTGGGGTGCTGTGTTCATTGCAAACGGCCTGCAGCTGATCCTGGCCGTGCTGCTGATCGTTCTGGGCCTGAACATCGTGTTCCACTCCTTCAAGGCCTATAAGAATGCTGAGCACAACAGCGAAGCAAAGGTCTGAGTTTCAGATCCTGCTGAACTGAATCTGTAAATGCAAACTGCCGCTGACGGCGTAAAAACCGTCAGCGGTAGTTTTTGTTGCTGTAAGCTTCTATGATTTGAAATGGCCTCCGCGTGCGCTCTGGCCATAAGCAGAGGAAAATTTATTTGATATTGTGGTTTGGAAACGACTGCGGTCGTTTTCAAACCATTTTTTCACAGAAAGAGTCCCAAAGATAAAATGCATAGTCACCACAAAAAATGCAGTGTACGGTCACGACCTTTCCCGTGAAAAAACAAACCAGCAAAGCCCGCAGGCTTTGCTGGTTTGCAAATATAAAAATAATACTTCCGCTGGAAATGGCCAGAGCGCACGCGGAGGCCATTCTAAATCTTCTGCCCAGTTGCAAAGCACAAGAATCAAAGGTTTGCTTCTTCCCACGTTTGAAGGACCGCCATCTGCACTGGGGTGTGGAACCAGTGCTCCCCGCCTTCCATGATCGTCAGATGCGCCCCGCTTTCCTGACGGAAGCGCTCGATCATGGTGCGGCTGGTCAGGGCATCCCTGTCACCATACAGCACCTGCGTGCGGCCATGCCAGTGCAGCGGATGTTCCCGCACCCAGCACAGATACGGCCATGAGAGGGTCTCCCCAAGATCCGTGGGGATCTCCCCTGCCCGCTGCAGCTGTTCCTCGGTCACATGGGCATATTGCATCATATTCGTGATGAGAGCTTCCATATCCACCACCGGAGAGACCAGAAGGGCCTGTTCCGACGCGTCTCCCTGCAGCGCCTGCATGGCAAGCCACGCGCCGATGCTCACGCCATACAGCCGGATATGCGCCCACACCGGCTTCATGCGGGCGTATACGGCTTCTATCTCCGGCACAGCCACCCACGGCAGAAGCCGTTCCGGGCTGTTTTTCCGTGCGCCATGCTCGGGCAGGTCGATAGCCAGCACCTGCCAGCCCGCTTCACAGGCTGTAGCGGCAAAACGTTCTGCCTCTTCCTTGCAGCCGTTCTTGCCATGGAGATAGAGGTAAACATTCCGGCTCCGGCTGCCGTACAGGATGGCCGGGATGCCCGCAAGAGTCATGGTTTGTTTTTTCATAAGGGATTCTCCTTATCCGATCATGCTCTCCATTCGGAGAGACGTTTTGTTTACACTGCGCATTGCTTTTCGTCCTCCCTTCTTTCCGTTTTCTCTATGATAGCACATCCGCCCGGCAAACACAAACAAAAAGGAGCCGCAGCGCCCTGTTACGGGTACTGCAGCTCCCAATTCAACTTTGGAAGTTAAATTACTTCACCATGCTTGCAACTTCAGCAGCGAAGTCGTCAGCACGCTTCTCCAGGCCTTCGCCCTTCTGGAAGCGGGTGAACTTGACGATCTTGATGTCGCCGCCCAGATCCTTAGCGACCTTAGCGGTGTACTGAGCAACGGTCAGGTCGCCGTCCTTGACGAACTCCTGATCGACCAGGCAGTTCTCCTTGAAGAACTTCTTGATCTTGCCCTCGATCATCTTCTGCTTCACAGCCTCGGGCTTGTTAGCGGTCTTGGGATCGCCAGCCATCTGAGCCAGCATGATCTCCTTCTCCTTGGCCACGACCTCAGCGGGGACAGAAGCCTCATCGACATAGCCGGGGTTAGCAGCTGCGACCTGCATAGCGATGTCCTTGCCGTAGGTAACGAACTCGTCCTTAGCCTCGATGCCGTTGGTGGTCTCGAAGTTGACCAGAATGCCGTGGGTGCCGCCGCCGTGGACGTATGCAGAGCAAACGCCCTCGTAACGGACGAAACGGCGAACCTTGATGTTCTCCTTGATGACCAGGATCAGGTTCTTCAGAGCCTCGTCCACGGTCTCGCCGTTCTCGGTCTTGCAAGCCATCAGAGCCTCAACATCAGCAGGGTTCTGCTTCATGATGACCTGAGTAGCCTCCTTGACGAAAGCAACGAACTTGTCGTTCTTGGCGACGAAGTCGGTCTCAGCGTTGACCTCGATGACAACACCCACCTTGCACTCGGGGCAGTAGTCAGCGTAGACCATGCCCTCGGCAGCGGTACGGCTTGCCTTCTTGGCAGCGGTAGCCAGACCACGCTCACGCAGGATCTCGATTGCCTTCTCGAAGTTGCCGTCAGCCTCGGTCAGAGCCTTCTTGCACTCCATCATGCCGCAGTCGGTCTGCTTGCGCAGTTCCATAACGTCCTTTGCAGAAATAGCCATTTTCGTATTCTCCCTTACACGTTATTTTGTTGTTTGTGGGATGGGAAATCAGGCGTTTGCTGCATCCTCAGCGGGAGCGGCCTCCTGGTTGCCCTGCTTGCCTTCCAGCACAGCGTCAGCCATAGCGCCAGCGATCAGCTTGACAGCGCGGATTGCGTCGTCGTTGCCGGGGATCACGTAATCGATCTCGTCGGGGTTGCAGTTGGTATCAACGATAGCCACGATGGGGATGTTCAGCTTGCGGGCCTCAGCAACAGCGATGCGCTCCTTGTGAGGATCAACGATGAACATAGCCTTCGGCAGGGTCTTCATGTTCTTGACACCGCCCAGGTACTTGTCCAGCTTCTCCATCTCCAGCTCCAGCTTGGCAACTTCCTTCTTGGGCAGCAGCTCGAAGGTGCCGTTCTCCTTCATCTTAGCCAGCTGATCCATACGGTCGATGCGCTTGCGGATGGTGCGGAAGTTGGTCAGCATACCGCCCAGCCAGCGAGCATTGACATAGTGCATGCCGCAGCGCAGAGCCTCGTCACGGATGGACTCCTGAGCCTGCTTCTTGGTGCCGACGAACAGGATGTCGCCGCCCTCAGCTGCAACTTCCTTCACGTAGTTGTAAGCCTCGTCCAGCTTCTTCACGGTCTTCTGCAGATCGATGATATAGATGCCGTTGCGCTCGGTGAAGATGTACTTTGCCATCTTGGGGTTCCAGCGGCGGGTCTGGTGACCGAAGTGCACACCTGCTTCGAGAAGCTGCTTCATAGAAACGACTGCCATAGTAAAAATACCTCCAGATATTGTTTTGCCTCCGCACACCGTGATCCCGGGCCGTATCGGACGGTTCGGGACTGCCCTCCACCCATTTGGGCACAAAAGGGCATAGTGATGCGTGTGTAATGCCTTGTTATAATATCACAAACAAACGCCGGTTGCAAGAGTTTTTCTCTGTTTTTTACAAAGAAATCGTCTGTTTTTCGCTCATTTGCCTGTGTCCACGCCGCTCAGGCCCGCAAGGCCCATGCGCTGCAGGGCGTATCCCCTGCCGAACATCAGGTCGTACTGCAAAAGCCAGTGCTCTGCGCTCCACCGCTGCTGGAACTCGGTAGGCTCCTGCGTGGTGGTGCCGTCCAGATTCATGGTGGTTCCGCGGGTATTGGTGCGGCTGGCCACGCGCAGCTGACGGTTCAGGAACTGGAAGTAGAGCGGCTCTTCCAGACCGTAAATATCCATCATCACCGGCGAGATATCGTAAGCGGCAATGGTGCCAAGGTCCACCTGCTGCTGGCTGTAGTTGGACCACATCAGCAGCGTGGTCTGGTGCAGGCGGGGGTCTGCGCTGGAATCGCTGGCATAGCCGGTAGTGGTGTAGACATCGTAATTGGAATCGATGGGGTTATAGTGGTCGCCCCAGAACACCAGAATGACCGGCTCGTCCACCTGCGAGAAGTATTCGGTCAGTTTGCCCATCATGGCATCTGCATCCCGGATACCGGTAGCAAAATCTTCCAGCGCGCCCACGGTGCTGGGCTTGAGGCCCGCCGGGTGGGACAGCACCTTCACCCGCTCGTCGTCCGGGTAGTTGTCCTTGTTATAATTGGTATGGTTCTGCATGGTGACAGCGTGCAGGAAGATGGGCTTGTCCGAGCTGGACTTCATGCTCTCGTACTGCTGGATGATCTGGTCGGCCATGGAATCATCGGTGACAAGGCCGCTGGTCCAGTAGTGCTTGCGCACCTTGGTCACGTCATGCATATCCTCAAGGCTGATAAAATCGTCAAAGCCGAGGTTGGGGTAAGCCTTGTCGCGGCTCCAGTATTTTGCCCAGAAGCAGTGCACGGCTGCGGTCTGGTAGCCCTTGAGCTTGAGGTAATTGGGCATGGCGAACATGGGCTTGGTCACATGCTGCTGGTAGGGCTTGCTGCCGCTGGGCAGGAAGGATACCGAGTAGCCGGTAAGGGCTTCAAACTCCACATCGCAGGTACCGCCGCCAAAGCTGGGGCTGTAGGCCCGGCCATAGGCGCTGGTCTGCTGCAAGGCGTGCAGGTTCTTGGAGACATCGGTATCAAAGGTGATGCCGTACTGTTCCAGCTCCGAGACATCCCAGTAGGACTCGTCCATCACATAGATGATGGTGGGCTGCTTCACCTGCTCGTCCTTGGGGGTCACGGCGCTGTAGCTGGTGGAGTACAGCGGGCTGGTGGCAAACTTCTGGCTCTCGTCCGCATTGTCCAGCAGGGCATCCACCGCTTCCTGCGAGTATTCCTCGGGCTTCGAGATCTCCAGATTGGTGAGGTTGGTCATAAAGCCGGTGATCACGCCGTAGTAGCGGTAGTAGCGGTCCTGCATCCATGCATCCGGCGTAATGCCCAGCACCTGCGTGACAGCGGGCTGCAGGTACACGCCGAACACCAGCAGGCAGAGGGCCGCTGCGGTGGCGGCACTGCCCGCCAGCCGGGGCAGCCAGCGCTGTTTGTGGCGGCCGCGGAACAGGAAGAAGCTGCCCACCGTCAGTGCCAGCACCACGATGATGGTCACGACCATGCTGGGCTGGATCTTGAGGCCCGCAGCGGATGCCACACCGGCAGCCTCCGACACCTGTGTCAGATCCCATGGCAGGAACGGCTCGCCGCGCAGCTGCAGGGTGTAAAAGTTCACCGCGCAGGGCGCACAGCCCAGCACCGCCATGCCCAGCGTGGACAGCGGCGGGCAGCGGAACACCCAGTCCAGCAGCAGCCACACCAGAAACAGCAGCAGCCACGCCAGCAGATAAGCCCCGATGTGCGGGAAGATAAAACTTGCAAAAACGTCTGCGCTCAGGCTCCCGCGGGCGATCCCCTCGCCCAGCAGCAGCACGATCAGCGATGCCGCCAGCGGGAATACCATCCGCAGCGCCAAAAGCGGTTTGGGAGTTTTCATAATTCCTGTTCCTTTCCTCATCCGTGAAACCTCAGATCATACGCAAAAGCACATTTCTTTACGCTTTTTGCACAAAGCTTCTGCGATTATTATAGTCACTTCCACAAAAAAGTCCACCCTGTTTTTGCAAAAAATTTACAAACCCAGCTTCACGCGCAGCTTTTGCCACCATTTGAGCTGTTCCGGCTGCGGCGGTGCTTCCGGCAGGGCCGTGTGCACCAGCACCGCATCCGTGCCAATGGTCTCGATCTCCTGCCATGGAATGGTCAGGCTATCGTCCCGGCCAAGCAATCCGAACAGCCTTGGCCGCCCCAGCAGGATCAGGCTCTGCAGCCGGGCGGTGGCAGGGTCAAAGGTCAGGTCGTCGGCCCGGCCAAGGCAGACCCCCTGCTCCAGCTGCACCACCTCTTTTTCACACAGTTCCCGGATGGTCAATGCCCTTCTCCCCTTTCTGCCACAGCTTATGCAGCCGCCGGGCGCATCATGCAAAAAGCAGTGGAAACCGCATGGCAGATTGTGGTATACTGTGGGCAGAGCATTCCATGAGAAACAGAGGAAATTTTAAATGTATAAAAGCATCGTGTTTGATCTGGGCGGTGTCATGGTGGATTTTGCCCCCCGCGCCTATCTGGTAGACCGCATTTGCAATGAAGAGATCGAGGAGCAGGTGTACGACCTGACCTTTGGCAGCGAGGAGTGGAAGCAGCTGGATGCGGGGCTTGTCTCCCGCTTTGACGGCAATCAGGCCATGCTGCGCAACGCCAAAGCCGCCGGGCGCGAGTTTGAGGTGCAGGGCGTGCTGGACGACTGGCTGCACATCCTGCGCCCGCGCCGCCGGATGCAGGAGCTGGTGCGCCGCCTGAAGAACCATGGCTACAGCGTGTACTATCTCAGCAACATCCCGGAGGACGTGCTGGCCCTGCTCAAGGAGCGCGGCGTGCTGGACCGCTTTGACGGCGGCGTAGCCTCCTGCGAGGTGCACATCAACAAGCCCGACCCCCGCATCTATCAGGCCCTGCTGGATCAATACGGCCTGAAGGCCAGCGAGTGCGTGTTCATCGACGACAATCTGGCCAATGTGCAGGCCGCATTCACGCTGGGCTTCGTGGGCATCCGGATGAAGGAGAGCGTGGGCACCCTGATCCGCAGCCTTGCCACCTGCAATGTGGCCCTGCGCTGACCTCCGTGACCCAAAACAGCTCCTGCCGGAAATGCTCTGGCAGGAGCTGTTTTGCTGCTTTAGGAATTACTTTTTCTCGTAGCTCTGGCAGTAGTGCGGGGTCTCCACCTGCTGCGTATCGCAGGTGCACTGCTCGGTCACTTTGATCTGGGGCAGGTCGCACTTGCAGCCGCTCACATTGTGGCTGCACTCGCAGACATCACAGGTAACGCCGATGTTTTCCATATTTATCACCTCTCTGTCCACAGTATGGCCTGCGGGCAGGATGTTTATTCTGGAAAACTCAGCCAGCCTTTTTCGCTTCGCGCTTAGACCAAAGTGTGACTGCCGCATGCCGGATGGAAAGCACCGGGTGCACCGGCAGCATCCGCGGGCCTGCCCAGCGCATCACCGCGCGGATCTTCTCCCGCATTTCCGGCTTGTAGCAGTGCACTTTGCAGGCCGAGCAGAAGGTCTTGGTCTCCATGAACGGGCATTTGTCAATGCGGGTCAGGGCGTAATCGTGCAGCTGCCGGCACTCCGGGCACAGGCTGCCTTTGGGTGTTTTGTGCTGCCTGCGGCAGTAAAGAGCGATCATCTCGCTCACCAGCATCTTTTCATCTGCGCGCTTCTGATCCAAGTTCTTCGGGGTATCCTGCATGGGACGGGGCCTCCTGCTGCCTTATTTTTTTCTACGGTCCGACCGCATTGCAGCGCGGCGCACCGCACGGCGCAAAAATGCAAAGCCTACCGTAACACCAATTGCTGCAGCCGCTGCCATATACACCGCCTTCTGAAACCAAAGCGGCAGGAGCGCAGACCTTTCCGTCTGCTGTCCCCTGCCGCAGTTTTGATGCATTCTGTACAGAGGCTGTTGTTTTTGCGTGAAAGTTAGTATTTGCTAACTTCCAGCTCTGCAAAAACACCGTTTTTCCGGTGTTCTCATAGTTTATCGCACCCGTCTCTGTTTGTCAAGAGAAGCTTCTCCTGTTTACCATGCAGCCAGATCTGCACCCAGCTTGCGGCATGCAGCCTGAACATCATCGTCCGGGGCCTCGTTGCAGATCAGGCCCTCACCGTTCAGCACCTGTGCGCCGTCGCCCTGAGCACGCTCCACCCAGTCACGCATCCACTGGCCGTCGCCCCAGCCGTAGGAGCCGAACAGGGCGATCTTCTTGCCGTTCAGAGAACCCTCCAGATCAGAGAACATCGGCTCGAACTCGCTCTCCTCCAGCTGCTCCGCACCCATTGCGGGGCAGCCAAAAGCCACTGCATCAAACTCAGCCAGCTTTGCGGCGTTCATCTCGCTGCAGGGCACGATGGTGCCGTTTGCACCCTCTGCCACGCAGTTTGCCATGGTCTCAGTGTTGCCGGTTGCGCTCCAGAATACGACTGCTACTTTGCTCATAAAGATCGTCCTCTCTCAAATCAATATTAGTTAGATGTATCTAACTTTATGTTCCGTGAAAATGCGTCCAACCACGCAGACGCATCCTCATTTGGTTAGTATCTTCTAACCACCGATAGAATACCACAGCTTCCCGGCTGTGTCAAGCCTTTTATGCAAAAAGAACTGCCGCGGCTGAAAGCACGCCGTAGATCACCGGCTGGTGCAGCAGATACAGCAAAAGCGAGTGGCGGCCCATCCAGCCCAGCGCCGGGCAGACCGAGCGGCGCAAGGGCTCCATGCGCTGCCGCCCCATGCAGAAATGCAGGAAGTACCCTGCCCAGAACAAAAACAGCCACGGCAGCAGGGCAAAATAATCGGTGGAATAAAAATCGAAGGGCAGAAAGCCGAAAAACGCTGTAAAGTAATTCGCGTACCATGCATCCGGCAACGCAAGGCGCAGCCCGCCGAAGCCGAGCCAACGCTCGTCCAGATGATAAGTCAGTGCAAACAGCACCGCCGAAACCGCCAGCCCTGCGGCGGGCGGGATCTTTTTCAGCAGCGGTTCCAGCACACCGGTGAGCAGCATGGCGCTGCCCAGAAAGGTCAGCACACCGAACACCACCCGGTCCTCCGGCATGAAGACCAGCGTCACCACCGTGACCAGTGCCCCGGCAGCAAACACCTGTGCGCCGCGCTTCAGGGTGCGGTGTCCCAGCGGCACGCAGAAGCCGGACAGCAGGATGAACACCCAGCAGATGCTCTGCTGCCACAGCCGCCCCGGCCAGCCGATATACTAGTCCATCCAGATGCCGAACAGGAACATCATGTCCCAGCAGGCATGGTACAGCATCATGCTGACCAGATCCAGCCCGCGCAGCTCGTCCAGCAGGGCGTAGCGGCTCGCCGGGGCCTTTTGCTGCACTCGTCGTTCGTTTTCCATTATCCATATTCCCCTTTGCTGTGTTTCGCAATACGATATGACAAATTATAAACCGCACTGCGGCACCTGTCAACCAGACATCTCAGGGGGTTGAAGGCAGCAAAAAACCGCTGCACAGCGGCAAAGCCATGCAGCGGTCAGAATGGATAACCGGGGAAACCTTATCAGACTTCGGTGTTGAAGTAGCGCTTCAGCAGGCCCTCAAAGCCGCGGCCGTGACGGGCCTCGTCCTTTGCCATCTCGTGAACGGTGTCGTGGATGGCATCCAGATTCAGGGCCTTTGCCTTCTTGGCCAGATCCATCTTGCCTGCACATGCGCCGCACTCGGCCTCGGCACGCATCATCAGGTTCTTCTTGGTGCTGTCGGTGACAACTTCGCCCAGCAGCTCTGCAAAGCGGGATGCGTGGTCTGCTTCCTCGTAGGCATAACGCTTGTAAGCCTCAGCGATCTCGGGGTAGCCCTCGCGCTCAGCCACACGAGCCATTGCCAGATACATGCCGACCTCGCTGCACTCACCCTCAAAGTTTGCGCGCAGGCCATCCACGATCTCCTGCGGCACGCCCTCGGCCTTGCCGATGCCCACAACATGCTCGGTGACGTAGGTGTTGCCGGTCTTCTCCACAAAAGCGGAAGCAGGAGCCTTGCAGACGGGGCACTGTGCCGGGATCTCGCCTTCAGCAATATAACCACAAACGGTGCAAACGTACTTCTTCATAAGAATAGACCTCCATCATTCTTTTTATATCAGTTAGAAAACAGGCTGGGCGGTGTTGGTACTCACCGGCCCTTGTCATGGCTCTATTATAGCGAATAGTTCCTAGTTAGTCAAGGATAATTTTAAGAATAATTCCTATTTATTTTGTCTTACAGATAAATTCCGGCAGGGTCACTAAAAACCATCCTCAAAAACTGTGTGCTTTGCCCTGTGCACCTTAAAAACAGCAAAGCCGCCCTGCACACACAGGACGGCTTCTGCCTTGTTCTTCCTTCTTCTATGGGAGATCAGACCTGCAGGTTGCTGCTGGTAGCGGCTTCGGAGCCGTCGGCAGCATCAAACTCGTAGTCGTTGCCGGGCAGGATAGCGTTCAGCAGGATGCCTGCGATCGCGGCCACAGCCAGACCGGACAGGTTGATGGTGACACCTGCAACGGCAAAGCTGACACCGCCCACAGAGTTGAAGCCCAGTGCGCACACCAGAATGACAGCAGCCACGATCAGGTTGCGGCTGTTGGTAAAGTCCACGCGGTTCTCCACCACGTTGCGCACACCGATGGCGGAGATCATGCCATACAGCACAAAGCTGATGCCGCCGATGATGCCGGTGGGGATAGTGTTGATGACAGCCTCAAACTTGGGGCTGAAGCTCAGGATGATGGCCAGCACGGCAGCAATGCGGATGACCAGCGGATCGTAGATCTTGCTCAGAGCCAGCACGCCGGTGTTCTCGCCGTAGGTGGTATTGGCCGGGCCGCCCAGCAGGCCGGCCATGGTGGTTGCAAGGCCGTCGCCCAGCAGGGTGCGGTTCAGGCCGGGGTCGTTGATATAGTTGTGGCCCACGGTTGCGCTGATGGCGGCGATATCGCCCACATGCTCCATCATGGTTGCCAGTGCAATGGGGATGATGGTGAACAGTGCGCTGATGAACTCAGGGCTGCCGTCGATGGCAAACAGGCCCATGGCCTCCTTGTGCAGAGGGATGCCCACCCATGCAGCCTCAGAAATGCGCTGGAAGTCCACTGCACCGGTCACCAGTGCCACTGCGTAGGACACCAGCACACCGATGAGGATGGGCAGGATCTTGACCATGCCCTTGCCCCAGATGTTGCACACGATCACGACACCCAGTGCCACAAAGGCCAGGATCCAGTTGGACTGGCAGTTTTTGATAGCAGAGGGGGCCAGGATCAGGCCGATAGAAATGATAATGGGGCCAGTAACCACCGGCGGGAAGAACCGCATGATGCGGCGGATGCCAAAGGTGGAGATCAGCAGGCTGGCCACCAGATACACCAGACCGGAAAATGCGACGGCTGCACAGGCGTAGGGCAGCATCTTGGTATTGGCCACGGTCAGGTTGCCGTCTGCATCTGCCAGCATGGGGGCCACGATGGAGAAGCCGCCCAGATACGCAAAGGAGGAGCCGAGGAATGCAGGCACCTTCTTTTTGGTAATGAGGTGGAACAGCAGGGTGCCCAGACCTGCGCACAGCAGGGTGGTGGAAACGCTCAGGCCGGTGAGCAGCGGCACCAGCACCGTTGCGCCGAACATGGCAAACATGTGCTGCACGCCCAGAATGAACATGCGGCCTGCGCCCAGCTGGCGCGCGTCGTAAATGCCTTTGGAGTAATCGATCTTTTCGCTCATGAAGTTTTTCTGCCTCCTACAGAACTCGCAGCCCCAAAAAAAGAGGCACCGCCGTCAGCAAAACGGCAATGCCCCTGAAATTTGGGAACAATGATCCCGCCCGGAAATGAGAAGTGCAATACAGCGCAGTCGATGATTCTTGTGCAGCATGGTGCGCTCCCCCTTTCATTCAGGCTCTTTCCAAACCGCCGCCAAAAGCCCCGCAAAAGGCCGCAGCGGGCAGTCCTTCAAGAGATTATAGCAGACTTTTTGCCGCCGTGCAACTATTTTGCTTAATTCTCCTGTATTTCCAGCCCGGAAGTTTGCGCCGCTTCTCTTGCAATCCGGCCCAAAGCGCACTATAATATAACCTACCATTGTAATCTGTATTATAAGAGAATTATCAGGAGAGTTTATGATCTATCTGGATTATTCCGCCAATACCCCGGTAGACGAAGCGGTTTTACAGCGCTTTTGCGAGGTGGATCGCAATTGCCCGGGCAATGCCAACTCCCGCCATGCAGCAGGCACTGCCGCAAAAGCCGCCATCGATGCCGCCACCCGGAGCATTGCCCGCAGTCTGAATGTGCAGCCCGCCGAGATCATCTATACATCCGGTGCCAGCGAGGCCAACAACTTTGCCATCAAGAGCATCGCCCGGCTGGAGCGCCACCATGGCAGACACATCATTTCCACCCCGCTGGAGCACTCCTCGGTGAGCGGCAGCCTGACCGCCCTGCAGGAGCAGGGATACGAGATCGACCTTGTGGACATCCGGCAGGACGGCACGGTGGACCTTGCCCACCTGAAAGAACTGCTGCGCCCGGACACCATTCTGGTGGCCGTCACTGCCGTGGACAGTGAGCTGGGCGTGGTGCAGCCGGTGGCCGAGATCGCGGAAATGTTGAAGGCCTGCCCCCACTGCCACTTCCATGTGGATGCCACACAGGCCGTGGGCAAGCTGCCGGTCAGCTTTGCGGGCATCGACACCATGAGCCTGACCGCCCACAAATTCTACGGGCTGAACGGCATCGGTGTGCTGGTCAAGCGGCGCGGCCTTGCGCTGGAGCCGCTCATCCATGGCGGCGAGAGCACCACCCTCTACCGCAGCGGCACCCCCACCGTGGCGCTGGCCTGTTCGCTGGCGCTGGCACTGGAAAAGGCCGTCACCGAGCTGCCCGCCCGGGTGGAGCACATCCGCGCCCTGAACGCCCGCCTGCGCACCGGGCTTGCCCAATACCCCAAGGTGCGCATCAACAGCCCGGACACCGCCGTGCCGCAGATTTTAAACCTGAGCGTACAGAACGTGAAGGGCACCGTGTTCCAGCGGGAGCTGGATGCCAGGGGCGTATGCGTCTCGGTCAAATCGGCCTGCTCTTCGGACGGCCTGCCCTCCCGCGCCGTGTTTGCCGTGAGCCATGACCGGCGCAACGCGCTGTCCTCGTGGCGCATCAGCCTGAGCCACCTGACCACGGAACAGGAGATCACTGATTTTATGCAGGCGTTCGATGCCTGTTACAACGCCCTGACGCAATAAAAAGGAGTATTATGAAGCAAGATCCCCCCGCCGACCAGCAGCGAGGGGATCTTTTTTACTGTTTTTGAATGCCGAACAGTCTGCGCAGAATGCCGCGCAGCGCCTTGGGGCTTCGGATCACAACTACCTGCATATGCTCCCCGCCTTTCCGTTTTCTGGCCCATCCTATGCAGGCAGGGGCCGGAACGTTCCGGCAAGGGCAGCAGCGCTCAGTCTGCGATGGTCTCCACCACCACCAGCGCACCGCTGCGGGTGGAGATGGTGATGCAGTCCGACCCGGCAGCGTACTCGTTGCTGACGCCCAGCGGGTAGCTGGCGGTCAGCTCCGCATCGGTCAGTTCATAGTAGGAGCCGCGCTCGCACACGCCCTGCGCCCTGCCCTCCATCGGGAAGGCCGAGAAGAAGAAGTACTTCTCCTTCGGGTAGCGGCGGGTCTCGCCGGGCATCACGTAGGTGATGCGGCTGCGCTCATCCAGCAGGGTGGTGCGCACACCGCGCTGTTCCAGCCCAAGGCCGGTGCACAGGTTTGCAAGGGTGTGCTCCACCCGTCTGCCGCCAAGGCCGCCCAGCAGCAGCACCTCGTCAAAGCCCTTTTCCGAGACCAGCTTTGCGGCATACTCGGTGTCGGTATCGTCCTTCACATGGGGCAGGACGATGATATCGTCGTCCTGCTGTTCCGGGCAGGGGGCGGTGTCAAAGTCACCCACGATGATGTTGGGTCTACGCCCCAGAGGTGCGCAGTTGCGGTAGCCTGCATCACAGGCAATGATAAAGTCGTCCGGCCGCAGGGCCTCTGCCAGCTCCGGAGAAACCGGGCAGGCCGAAATGATCACACAGCGTGACATGAATCTCTTCCTTATCCTTTATACTTTCGGGCGCTGCCAATCCTTCACGTCCTTGACTTCCTCGTACATGGCGCAGTAGCTGTCGTACCGGGTCTGGGAGAGCCTGCCCTCGGCCAGTGCGGCGCGCACGGCACAGCCTTTTTCGCTGCGGTGGGAGCAGCCGGTGAACTGGCACTGGCCCAGATAAGGCCCGAACTCCGGGAACGCATGCTCCAGATTTTCCTTGGGGATGAACCCGGCGCGGTTCGCTTCCAGACTGGCAAAGCCCGGCGTATCCGCAATGCGCCCGCCAAAGGCTTCAAAGATCGTCACCTCACGGGTGGTGTGGCGGCCACGGCCCAGCTTCTGGCTGATGGCACTGGTCTCGCGCTCTGCTTCCGGCAGCAGATGGTTCAAAAGGGTGGATTTTCCCACGCCGGAGTTGCCGCAGAACGCACACAGCCTGCCGCTGATCCACTGCTTCACCTCGTCCAGCCCGCCGCCGGTCTTGTAATCGATGCGGATGAACGGCAGGGTCGATTTTTCGTAGGCCTTACGCAGGAATTCCGCCTCGGCCAAGTCGCCCTTGGTGCACACGATCACCGGCTGCACGCCCTTGTCCACCGCAATGGCGGCAAGCTTATCCAGCACCAGCGTGCTGGGCGTGGGCTGGGTGGTGCTGGCCACAAGGAACAGCACATCCAGATTTGCCACCGGAGGCCGCACGAACACATTTTTGCGCGGTGCGATCTCGGCAATGACGGCTGCACCGTTCTCGGTCTCCAGCGTCACCTCATCGCCCGCCACCGGCGTGATCTTCTGTTTGCGGAAAATGCCGCGGGGCTTGCACTCCACAATGCCCTCCGGCGTTTTTACATAGTAAAAGCCGCCGATGCCCTTTGTGATATATCCCTTCATGCACGCCTCCGTCAGCTCAGCAGCGAGGACCACCAGTCGGTCAGCGGTTTCTGCGAAGGCTCGCCGCTGCCCGCTGTGCCCTGTTCGGTGCCAGTCTCGGTGCTGGAAGAAGAGGAGCTGCTGCCAAACAGGCCGCTCCACCAGTCGCCGCCGGTGGTGCTGTCGCTGGGTGCTTCCGGTTCCGGTGCAGGCTCCGGCCCTGCGCTTACCACAATGTTCACGCGGCCGTTCAGCTTTGTGGTAGAGCCTGCCGCCGGGTTCTGACTGATGACAGTGCCCACCGGCTGGTCGCTGTACTGCTCGGTCTGGCTGCCAAGGCCCAGATGGTTCTGCACCAGCAGGGTGCGGGCATCAGCGGTGCTCATGCCGGTCAGCGAGGGCACCTTGGTGGTGGTTGCCACCTGCGGGCGGCTGATATACATCACCACAGTGCTGCCTGCAGCCACCTGACTGCCCGCCGCCGGGTCGGTGCGGATCACCGCGCCGGATGCCACAGAGGTATCCACAGCCTGCGTTACCAGCACCGAGACACCCAGCTCCTTGAGCTGCTGCTCTGCATCGGCCTGCACATAGTTGGTCAGGTCCGGCACGGTAACGTACTGGGTGCCAAGGCTCACAGTCAGGGTCACATTCTGGCCCTCGCGCACCGTGCGGCCGGACACCGGCGACTGCTTATAGATATAGCCCGCCGCATAGTTACTGTTGTACTCCTGCTCCCAGGTAACGCTGATCTGGCCGGAGACCACCTGCTCGGTGGCAGCAGCCTCGTCCTGCGTCATACCGATATAATCGCCCAGCGTGATATCGGCCTTGTTGTTCATCAGGTTGGAGGAATCGTTCAGGATCATCCAGCACAGCGCAAGGCACGCCAGTGCAAATGCAATGGTAACGCCGAACAGTGCCGGCAGGAAGATGGTGCGCTTTTTCTTGCGCGGTGCGGCCTTTTTGCCGCGGGGCGCAGGCTTTTCGGCCTGACGGTTTGCACGGTTCTGGTTCATGGTACGTTTCACCACCTTTTCGGGAGCATCTTCTGTAATATACTTGTACTCGAACATCACGGAGGGGTTGTGCACGTAGGTGTCCAGCGCATCCAGCATTTCGCGGGCGGATGCGTAGCGGTTCTGCGGCAGCTTTGCCATGGCCTTTTCGGTGATCTCCACCAGTGCATTCGGCACCTCCGGTGCGATCTCGTGCAAAGACTTCGGCTGATCGGAGATCTGCTTGATGGCAACTTCCACCATGTCGTCTGCATCAAAGGGCAGATGACCGCTGAGCATCTCGTACATCATCACGCCCACCGAGTAGATATCGCTGGTGCAGTCGGTCTCATCGCCCTTGGCCTGCTCCGGGCTGATATAGTGCACGCTGCCCATGGCCTTGCCGCTCAGCAGCTGGTTCTCGGCACGGGAGATGCGCGCAATGCCAAAATCCATCATGCGCAGCTGGCCGTTGTCCAAAAGCATGATGTTCTGGGGCTTGATGTCCCGGTGCACCACACCGTTGGCGTGGGCATGTTCCAGCGCCTTTAAGATCTGGGAGATGAAGTGCACGGTCTCCCGGTTGGTCAGCCTGCCGCCGCGCTGGTTAAGGTACTCGCGCAATGTCATGCCGTCCACATATTCCATCACGATATACTGCAGATCATCATTCACCGATACATCGTACACTTTTACGATGTTGGGGTGGTTCAGCAGCGAGATGGCCTTGGATTCATTTTTAAAGCGGCGCACAAGGTCCGGGTCGTGCATATACTCCTGCCGCAGCACCTTTACCGCCACCACGGTACCGGCAGGCACCGGGCCGTTGTGCCCCAGCATGACCGCCTTGTAGACGTTTGCCATGCCGCCGGAACCGATCAGCTCCCGCACCTCATACAGGCCGTCCAGCTTTTTGCCGATCAGGTTGTCCATCAGCGCACCTCCTCCACACACAGCAGCAGCGCGGTGATGTTATCCGGGCCGCCGTTCTCGTTGGCCGTGCGGATCAGAAGGTCCGGCAGGTCGTAGAACCTGCCGGTGCGCAGCAGCTGTTCCAGCTGTTCTCTGGGCACGGCATTGGTCAGGCCGTCCGAGCACAGCAGCAGGATATCCCCTTTCTGCAGCGGTGCGGTGGTGAACTCCGAGTCCAGCCGGTAGTCCACGCCCAGCGCCTTGGTGATGATGTTCTTCTGAGGGTGGTGCTCGGCTTCCTCCACGGTAATGGTGCCGCAGTCCACCAGCTCCTGCACATAGGAATGGTCGTGGGTGAGCTGGGCAAGCCTGCCGTCCCGGTACAGGTACGCCCGCGAGTCGCCTGCATGACACAGGAACACCTTGCCGCCGCGCACCAGTGCGCACACAGCCGTGGTGCCCATGCCCGCCAGCGATTCCTCACGCAGGGCCTTCTGGAACACAAAGCGGTTGGCGCTGAGCAGGCTCTTTTTCAAAAAGGTCTCCTCTTCGCCGGGCAGGCACTTGGAAGCATACTGCTCCTGAAAGCAGCGCTCGATCACATCGCACGCGCTCTGGCTGGCTTCCCTGCCGCCGCGTGCACCGCCCATGCCGTCGCATACCAGCAGCCATGCGGCATCGCCGGGCAGTTCTCCTGCGCGATAATCGTCCTGATTATCCTGCCGGACCCTGCCGACATCCGTTTTTCCTGCAAGTTTCATAGGCTTCTCCCTTTAATATTTACGCTTTCCCGTTCATTTCGTCACGGCGCAGCTGGCCGCATGCGGCGCTGATCTCGCTGCCAAGGCGGCGGCGCACCGTAGCGTTCACGCCAAGGCTCTCCAGCTTCTGCTGGAAGCGGTGCACGTTGGCTGCATCGGTGGCCGAGTACGGGCTGCCGTCCACCGGGTTGATGGGGATCAGGTTCACATGGGCACCCATGCCCCGGATCAGGTTTGCCAGCTGTCTGGCGCAGGCATCGGAATCATTGACACCGCGCACCATGGAATATTCAAAGCTCACGCGGCGGCCGGTGGTATCCTGATAGCGGCGCACGGCCTGCATCAGCACTTCCACAGGATAGGCATCGTTCACCGGCATCATGCCGCTGCGAATTTCATTGTTGGGTGCGTGCAGCGACACCGAGAGGGTCAGCTGCAGCTTTTTCTCGGCCAGCTGGTCGATTTTGGGCACCAGACCGCAGGTAGAAAGGCTGATGTTGCGCATCCCGATGTTCACGCCCTCGGGCGAGGTGATGTTCTCCAGAAACTTCATCACTTCGTCAAAGTTATCCAGCGGTTCGCCAATGCCCATGAGCACGATGTGGGAAATGCGCTCCCCGATATCCTTCTGGGCGGTGTAGATCTCAGAGCAGATCTCGCCTGCTTCCAGATCGCGCACGCGGCCCGCCTGGGTGGACGCACAGAAGCGGCAGCCCATGCGGCAGCCCACCTGCGTGGACACACACACCGTGTTGCCGTAGTGGTAGCGCATCACGACAGTCTCGATGCAGTTGCCGTCCGCCATGCGCAGCAGATATTTTACCGTGCCGTCCTTTGCTTCCTGCCTGCGCTCGATCTTGGGCGCGGCAATGTAGAAGCTTTCTTCCAGCTTTGCCAGCAGGGTCTTGGGCTGGTCGGTCATGGCAGAAAACTCGGTGACCAGCTTCTGATGCACCCAGTGGAAGATCTGCTTTGCCCGGAAGCCCGGCTGACCCATCGCTTTCAGTTCAGCGGTCAGCTCTGCCAGCGTAAAGGAAGAGATACAGCGTTTTTGTTCCATTGTGTTCTCCTATTGTTTTTTACGAACAAGCCGCCCGTTTCATTGCAGCTTTTCCCCGTTTTTCTGCATGGCGCACAGGAAAAAGCCGTCCATGCCGGTGCGGGTGGGCACCGAAAGCGCGCCGTGTTCCCCTGCCGCCATCCCGGCGGGCAGCGCTGCGGCAGGCTCCACCACCGTAAACTCCGGGTGGCGGGCCAGAAATGCCGCGATCTGCCGCTGGTTTTCTGCCGGGTCGATGGTGCAGGTGGAGTACACCAGCCTGCCGCCCGCTTTCAGCAGCTGTGCCGCCGTATCGAGGATGGCCGACTGCGTGGCCAATAATTCAGCTTCGCGGGCCGGTTCCAGCTTTTTGTAGCGCAGATCCGGCTTTTTTGCCAGAATGCCAAGGCCGCTGCAGGGCACATCCGCTAAAATGCGGTCGGCCTGCGGCAGGGCCGGGTTCACCTTTGTGGCATCGTTGCACAGGGCTTCCACATTGGTCAGGCCCATGCGCTGCACTGCCGTGCGGATCAGGCCCACGCGGTTCTCGGCGGCATCGCAGCTGTAAAGCCTGCCGGTGCTGTGCATCTGCTCGGCCAGCAGGATGGTCTTGCCGCCGGGCGCAGCGCACAGGTCGATGACTGTTTCTCCGGGCTGTGCGTCCACGCAGAGCGCCGCCAGCTGGCTGGCCTGCCCTTCCACATGGAAGTACCCCTGCCGGAACAGCTCATTTTCCGCCGGGCTGCCCTCGAAGCGGGCCAGCACACTGCCGGGCACAATGCCCCGCTTTGCTTCCTTTGCGCCGGAAGCCAGCAGCTTTGCACAAAGCTCATCGGCACTGCCTTTCAGCGGGTTCGCCCGCAGGCTGGTCATGCCGCCGTCGGCCTTGTAGGTAAGGATATCCAGTGCCTCGTCCGGGTAGTTTTTGTGCAGAAATTCCGCCACATCCTGCCCGGCAGAGCCAAGCACCATGAGCCGCTCCACTTCGTTTTTGAAGCTTGCGGTGCTCAGGTCGTAGCTGCACGCCTTGCGCAGCACGGCGTTGACCAGACCGGATGCGCTGGATTTTTTGAAGGCACGGGTCAGCTTGACGGCTTCGTTCACCGCAGCGGACACCGGCACCTGCATATAGCGGGCCTGCGCCAGCGCCGCACGCAATATTTCGCGCACCGGCGCATCCAGCTTGGCAAGGCCCTTGGGCAGGAACTGGCACAGGATGTAGTCCAGCGTGCCCCGGTGTTCCAGCACCGTGTAAAAGATGGCGCTGGCAAAAGCTTTATCGCGGCCTTCCAGCTGCTGGCGCTTGAGTTCGGCATCCAGAACAAGGTTGGAAAAACCATCCTGCTCCTGCCGCACCAGCGCCGCCACTGCCGCCGCGCGGGGATTCGCCGCCATCAGAGGATATCCCCCGTTTTCAGGCGCTGTCCGGCCGCAAAGGCGGTGCCGTCCATGGGCTTTTTGCCTTCCGGCACCACATTCAGCAGCTGGACGGCCCCCTCACCGCAAGCCACCGTGAGCGGCTTTGTGGCCAGCACGGTGCCGGGCGCTTCGCCGTGAGCTTCCACGGCACGGCACTCCATCACCTTGAGCTTTTTGCCGCCGGAGGTGACGAACCATGCACTGGGCCACGGGTTCATGCCGCGCACCCAGTTGTGGATGTGGGCAGCCGATTCGGTCAGGCGGAACTCTGCCATCTCCTTGTTCAGCATAGGTGCAAGGCAGGCGTTCTCATGATCCTGCGGCTGGGGTTTCAGCGTTCCGGCGGCGATGGCGGGCACCACCTCGCACAGTACCCGTGCACCTACGGCAGTCACGCGGTCAAACAGCTGGCCGCTGGTCTCCTCCGGGTCAATGGCGATCTTCTCGCAGCAGAGCACATCGCCGGTGTCAAGGCCCTCGTCCATCTGCATGATGGAAACGCCGGTCTCGGCATCGCCGTTCAGCACGGCCCACTGCACCGGGGCGCTGCCGCGGTACTTGGGCAGCAGGGAGACATGCAGGTTGATGCAGCCGTACTTCGGCGCTTCCAGCACAGACTTCGGCAGGATGCAGCCGTAAGCCACCACCACGATCAGTTCCGGGGCCAGTGCGCGGATGTTCTCGTCCTCGCTGCCGTCCCGCAGGGTGCGGGGCTGGAACACCGGCGTGCCGTGGGCAAGGGCCACTTCCTTGACCGGGGGTGCGGTAAGCACCTGCTTGCGGCCAACCGGCTTGTCCCGCCGGGTGTACACCGCGCAGATGTCATGCCCGGCGGCATACAGTGCTTTGAGGCACTCTGCGGCAATATCCGGCGTGCCCATGAACAAAATGCGCATTACTTGTTTCCTTTCGCTTCGCGGGCAGCTTTTTTGCCCTCTTCGGTATCCTCATAGAAATACTCGCTGGACTGCATGATGGTAATGCCGTCCAGATGGTCGTTCTCGTGCTGGATGCAGCGGCCCAGCAGATCCTCAGCTTCCAGCTCGAACCACTCACCGTGGCGGTCCTGTGCGCGCACCTTGACCGCGGCGGGGCGGGTCACAGCGCCGTTGTGGCCCGGGAAGGACAGACAGCCCTCGTAGGCGGTCTCCTCTTCCTCGGATACGGCCAGGATCTCCGGGTTGACGAAGTCGATGAACTTATATTCGTAATCTTCGGGGATCTCCTCGGGCGCGTCGGTGGTGTCCCACACCACGAACAGACGGCGCAGCATGCCCACCTGCGGGCCGGCCAGACCCACGCCGTCGGCGGCGATCATGGTCTCGTGCATGTCGTCCAGCAGGGTAGCCAGACGGTCATCAAAGGTGGTGACGGGGCGGCAGACCTTGTTCAGGATGGGGTCGCCCTCTTTTACAATGTTACGGATAGCCATTTATGGTACCTCCAAATCAGATGTCACCGTCCGAGTGCAGGTCCACCGCAACGGTGGCCTTGGACGGAAGTTTTTCCTGTTCGTATCTTTCCAGTGTGCTGCGCACGAGGTCGCGGAAGCGGCGGTCGTTGCGGCACTTGATGGTAAGTTTGTAGCGGTAGGTGTCGTTGATCTTTTCAATGCTGCCGGGCGTGGGGCCAAGCACCCGCAGCGGCAGGTCCGGCTGTTTTGCCGCCTGCTGGCCCAGCAGGGCCGCAAAGCGCGCCGCCGCCCGTGCCACCTCGATCTCCTTTGCGCCTGCAAAGCCAATGACGCACAGCCCGCAGAAGGGCGGGTACAGGCCCAGCTTGCGGTAGGCGATCTCCTGCTCAAAAAAGGCATCGTAGTCCTGCGCGGCGGCAAGGTTCAGCACCGGGTTATCGGGGTCGGTGGTCTGGATGATGGCAAAGCCCGGGTCTCTGGCCCGTCCGCTGCGGCCCACCACCTGCGTGATGAGGCTGAACACGTTCTCATACGCGCGGAAGCCCTGCGCAAACAGCAGCGAGTCGATGCCCAGCACGCCCACAAGGGTCACATCCTCAAAATCCAGTCCCTTGGCCACCATCTGGGTGCCCACCATGATGTCATATTCGTGGTTCGCAAACCTTGCCAGCAGCTTTTCGTGGGCATCCTTTGCGGCAGTGGAATCCTGATCCATGCGCAGCACCCGCGCATCCGGGAACAGCTTTGCCAGCTCTTCCTCGGCTTTCTGGGTGCCGAAGCCCCGGTACTGCAGCTTGCCGCCGCAGGCGGGGCACACAGTGGGCGGTTCCATCTGGCTGCCGCAGTAGTGGCACAATACCTTGTGCGCCGCTTTGTGGTACACCATCGGCACGCTGCACTTTGTGCACTTGAGCACCTCGCGGCAGTCCTCGCACTGGGCCATGGTCTGGTAGCCCCGGCGGTTCAGCAGCAAAATGGTCTGCTTGCCTGCATCCAGATTGCGGCGGATGGCATCCTCCAGCGCAAGACTGATCTCCCGCGGGTTGCCTGCCGCCAGCTCTGCGCGCATATCCACGATCTGCACCGTGGGCAGCGGGTTGCCGCCGTAGCGCTGGGTCAGCCGCACCAGCTGGGTGCGGCCATGCTGGGCCGCGTAAAAGCTCTCGGTGCTGGGGGTGGCGCTTGCCAGCAGCAGCAATGCACCGTTTTCCGCCGCGCGCTGCCGGGCCACCTCGTGGGCAGAATAGCGGGGCGCGGATTCCGAGCGGTAGGTGTGCTCCTGCTCCTCATCGATGATGATGAGCCCGATGTTTTCCAGCGGCGAAAAGATGGCACTGCGGGTGCCCACCACGATGTCTGCGCCGCCGTCCTGGATCATCTGCCACTGCAAAAGGCGTTCGGTGTGGTTGAGGGCAGAGTGCTGCACCGCCACCCGGCGGCCAAACTGACTCTTGAGCCGCAGGATCATCTGCGGGGTCAGGCTGATCTCCGGCACCATCACCAGCGCACGCCTGCCCTGCTCCAGACAGCGGGCAATGAGCTTTAAAAACACCAGCGTTTTGCCGCTGCCGGTCACGCCGTAGAGCAGCGCCGAGTGGGGTGCATCGTCTTCCAGCTTTGGCAGCAGAGCATCGTAAGCCGCCTGCTGCTCCTGCGTGAGGGTGATCGGCTCGTTTTTCAGCGGAATGGACGAATACAGGTCGATGGATTTATTCACCTTGCTGCATTCCAGCACGCCTTTGGTGCACAGGTTATCCAGCACGGCACGGCTGATGCCCTTGTCTTCCAGCTCGTTCAGGGTGCGCGGCCCGCCGCCCAGCAGCGCCACTGCCGCCAATTGCTTGGCCGTCGGCTTCGGCTTTGGCGGCAGCCCGCCCACAAGGCGGTAGGAGTTCTCGGTGTGGCGGGTGAGCTGCTTTTGCAGCACCGGCGTTACACCGTCCGCCGCCACGGCAGGCTTGTACTGTGCACCATAGGGAATGACCGCCTTGACCGCTTCATAATAGGTGCAGAAGGTGCGCTCCTTCAAAAAGTGCACCAGCCGCAGCAGTTCCGGGGTCAGGCAGGCGGATGCCGGGGCCACGTCGAAAAGATATTTCAGCTTTGCACTTTCCGGTTCGGCATCGCAGGCCAGCACCACGCCCATGCGGGCGCGGCTGCCGCGGCCAAAGGGCACCAGCACCATGCTGCCAAGTTTTACCGCATTCTGCTGATCCGGCATGACGGCATAGGTATAAAGCTTATCAAAGTGGAAGGTCGCATTGCTGACGGCAACGCCTACCGTTTTGAGCATTCGTCCAGCTCCTTCAAAATGTTATTCTGCGGCACCAATGCGCTGGCAGATGGCCTGATACAGTGCATCGGCGCAGGTATCGACCTGGTCGTTGACCAGCTTCAGGGTGAATTTATCCTGCTGGGCCAGCTCCTGCCGGGCGGTGGCAAGACGTTCCTGAATGCTGTCCTCGGTCTCGGTGCCGCGGCCGCGCAGACGGCGCTCCAGCTCCTCCACCGACGGCGGCAGCAGGAACACGGTGGTCGCGCCCGGGAACATGCGGCGGATGTTCGCTGCGCCGTGCACATCGATGACCAGAACGACCACCTTCCGGGCTGCAAGGCGCTTGTCCACTTCCTCGCGCAGGGTACCGTAGTAGTTGCCATTGTAGAAGTTGTGCTCCACTACCTGATCGTTCTCGATCAGCTGCTGGAACTGCTCCCGGGTGCGGTAATAATAGTCCACGCCCTCCTGCTCACCGGGACGCGGTGCGCGGGTAGTGGCGGAAACAGTCTTTTCGATCTCCGGGTGTGCTTCGCGCAGTGCCTTCACCACGCTGTCCTTGCCGGTACCGGCCGCGCCGGAGACCACAAACAAATATTTATCGTTCGCCATGGGTCTGTTCCTCCTCTGCTGGTGTTTTGCCCTCCTGCCCTGCCGCACGGTTGGCCACCGTTTCCGGCTGAAGCGCCGAGAGCACCACGTGATCGGAGTCCATGATAAGCACTGCACGGGTACTGCGGCCATAGGATGCATCGATCAGCATTCCGCGCTCCCGTGCTTCCTTTACAAGGCGCTTGACCGGGGCGGAATCCGGGCTGACCACTGCCACCACACGGCCTGCACTGACCATATTGCCAAACCCGATGTTGATGAGCTTCATAAACCCCTCCGAATTCTCTGTATCACTCCAGATTCTGGATCTGTTCGCGGATCTTTTCGATCTCCGCCTTCATATCCACCACGATGCGGGTGATATCCAGATCCTGACACTTGGAGCCGATGGTATTGGTCTCGCGGTTCAGCTCCTGCGTCAAAAAGTCCAACTTGCGGCCCACCGGCTCGTCCAGCTTGAGGATATCGCGGTACTGCGCAATGTGGCTGCGCAGGCGCACCGTTTCTTCATCCACAGCGGTCTTATCACCAAAAATAGCGGCCTCAGTCAGCACGCGGGCATCGTCGATATCGCGGTCCTCCAGAATGACCTTGAGCTTCTCATACAGGCGGTTGGTGTAGGCTTCCACGCGGCCTGCACTCAAAGTCTCCACCCTGCCCACGCACTCCTCGAGGAAGTTCAGGCGGTTTTCCACATCTGCCTTCATCTTGGCACCCTCGGCGGCGCGCATCTCCACAAAGCGGTCCAGCGCCTGTGCGGTAACGGCAGAAACATCTTCCCACAGCTGTTCCTCGTCCACATCCGCGTGGCGGGTGGTGAGCACATCCGGGAAGCGGGTCAGCACGCCCGCAGAGATATCGTTCTTGACACCCAGCTGTTCCGAAATATCCCGCATGGCCTGCTGGTAGCTGCGTGCCAGCTCCATGTTGACGGCCACCACCGTATCGGCAGCGTCCACATTCTGCACAGTCATGCTCAGCTCCACCTTGCCGCGGGAAATGCGCTCGTTGAGCTGCTTTTTCAGGCGGCTGTCCAGATAACTGCAGGTGCGCGGGATGCGCGAAGAATACTCAAAGTAGCGGGAATTCACGCTGCGCAGCTCCACCGTGATCTCACGGCCATTGCGCACAGCAGTCCCCCGGCCAAAGCCGGTCATGCTTAAGATCATAACGCTCTCCTGTTCTTACATTTTCAGTGTTTCAGCTTACAAGTTTCGGTATACGTATCCGCCTTTGGGTACACAAACCCATGTTACGATACATATAGTTCCATTTTACTATTCTTCGGCCCAAAATTCAAGGTGCACTGTTGCGTGCCGCCGCCAAAACCGGCCGCAATACACGGTGCAAAGCAAAAAAGCTCTGATACAAAATCTTCCGATCCTGTATCAGAGCCTGTTTCAGTTGGTTTTATATACGCAGGTCACGCTGTTCTGCAGCAGATTTGCGTTCAGTAGTGCGCGCTCCACCCAGTGGATATTGTCCGCAATGGTATCGCGGGAGACACCGTATTCTGCCGCAATGTTCTCCATGCTGCGGTACTCGCGGCGGTAGAGCAAAGTCAGCACCAGCTTATCCTGCATTGTGATCTTGGTAAAATGCGGCCTGCGCCGGTGTTCCTTGCAATAAGCCGCATTCAGTGCTTCCAGCATCTGGGCAAATTCCTTCCGAGTGATGCCGAAGGTAAATTCATAATCTTGCTCTGTAAATTCCGCAAGGCGCTGTACCGTGATGCTTCTCATGCAGATCACCTCTTCTTTTTCCGGGGATGCCCGGGTGTCGGCTGCATCCATTTTGATTCATTATAAAATGGATGGATTTTCATGTCAATGAGCCGCCGCCCATTTTTGGGGCCAGATCCGGTGCAAAACACAAAAAGGAGCCTCCCGCCGCAAAAGCGGGAAGCTCCTGGATCCGTTATGAAAGATCAGACGGGATGAGACTGATTGGTGTAGTCCACATGGTCGCCGTCCACGCCCTGCTTCTTGGCATTGCGCTTTTCAAAGAACTTGGGTGCCACCTGCGGGAACATTGCGTAGGTCAGCACATCCTCTTCCTGCGTTGCCCACTTGGCAGCTTCTGCCTTCAGCTTGTCCATCTCAGGAGCCAGAGTATCAGCAAAGCGGCAGGTAATGGGCTGCTCGTCGCCCAGGATCTTCTTGGTGAACTCGGGCTTGATGGGAGCGGGAGTCTTGCCGTAATCACCGTGGACCAGACCCTTGAACTCCTTGGTGACCATCTTGTAGCGCTCACCCAGGATCACGTTGAACACAGCCTGTGTACCAACGATCTGGCTGGTGGGGGTGACCAGCGGCGGATAGCCTGCATCCTCGCGGACGCGGGGGATCTCTGCCAGCACTTCGTCCAGCTTATCTTCCTTGCCGGCATCCTTCAGCTGTTTGAGCATGTTGGAGAACATGCCGCCCGGCACCTGATACAGCAGGGTGTTTGCATCCACGCCCAGGCTCTTCGGGCTGATCTGGCCGTTGGCAATGTACTTCTCGCGCAGCTTTGCAAAGTATGCGCGCACAACGTTCAGCTGCTTCAGATCCAGACCGGTGTCGTAATCGGTGCCCTGCAGGGCAGCGACCAGACTCTCGGTGGGCATGTGGCTGGTGCCCAGGCTCAGGGGGCTCATGGCGGTATCGATGATGTCGGCACCTGCCTCGATGCCCTTCAGGATGGACATGGAAGCCAGACCTGCGGTGTAGTGGCTGTGGATGTCAACAGGGATGCTGACGGTCTCCTTCAGCTTCTTCACCAGATCGTAGCAGGTATAGGGGGTCAGCAGACCGGCCATATCCTTGATGCAGATGGAGTTTGCGCCCATCTCCTCCAGGGTCTTAGCGTAGGCTGCAAAGTACTCGTTGTTGTGCACGGGGCTGAGGGTGTAGCTGATGCAGCCCTGCACATGAGCGCCTTCCTTGTTGGCTGCCTTGATGGCGGTCTGCAGGTTGCGCGGATCGTTCAGTGCATCGAAAATACGGATCACGTCGATGCCGTTTGCAACAGACTTCTGCACAAAGTACTCAACGGCATCGTCTGCGTAGGGGCGGTAGCCCAGCATGTTCTGGCCGCGGAACAGCATCTGCAGCTTCTGGTGGGGCAGCTCCTTGCGCAGGATGCGCAGGCGCTCCCACGGGTCTTCGTCCAGAAAGCGGATGCAGCTGTCGAACGTAGCGCCGCCCCAGCACTCCACGGAGAAGTAGTTGATCTTATCCATTTCCGGCAGGATGGGACGCATCTCATCCATGGTCATGCGGGTGGCCAGCAGAGACTGGTGGGCATCGCGCAGGACGACCTCAGTAACCTTGATCGGCTTTTTGGCCATGATTGTCACCTCTCCCTTAGTTCATGGAAACCAGAACGTCACCGGAGTTGACGGTGTCGCCCTTGTTGACGTTGATGGAAGCCACAGTGCCATCCTGCGGAGCAACGATCTCGTTCTCCATCTTCATGGCCTCCAGGATCACCAGCACGTCGCCAGCCTTCACGGATGCACCGGCCTTGACCTTGACATCCAGAATGTTGCCGGGCATGGGAGCCTTGACGGCAACGGCACCAGCAGCGCCTGCAGCAGCCTTGGGAGCAGCAGCGGGAGCCGGAGCAGCCTTAGGAGCAGCGGGTGCGGCAGGAGCTGCAGCAGCAACCGGAGCAGCACCAGCGGCAGTCTCCTCCACGGAGACGCTGTAAGCAACGCCATTGACGGTAATATTGTAGTACTTCATGGAAGGATCCTCCAAATCAAAATCGTATCAAAAAGATTTATACAGACGATTACAGAGCCATGTTGCCGTGCTTCTTGGGCAGGCGGGCAGCACGCTTGGTGCTCAGCAGTTCCAGTGCGGCAACAACGCTTGCACGCACATTGGCTGCATCGCAGGTCAGGTCAGCAGCGCCGCAGGCAACTGCATTTGCTGCGCTGCACACCTCGGCGGTGTAAGCAGCAGCCTTTGCGTTGGTGGCTGCAATGATGTTGTCGGAAGCATCGATCTCTTCCTTGTACAGGACGCTGACCGCTGCGCTGGGTTCCAGTGCGCTGACGGTGCAGCCAGCCACGGCAATGCGCAGATCGGCAGCAGCCAGAGCGGTGTAAACAGGGCCGACGGCCTTGCCAGCCAGCACAGCCACCTTTGCGGTGGTAGCGTCGGCATAGGTAGCAGCCAGACGGGCAGCCTCACGGATGCCGCCTGCAATGTCGTCGGTCGCGCTGGGCACAAAGCCCTCGGTATCCACAATGGTGATCACCGGCACGCTGAAGGCATCGCACAGACGCACAAAGCGGGAAGCCTTGGCCACGCAGTTGTGGCACAGGGTCTTGCCGGTGGCCACAACGCCCACGGCGTTGCCGCCCACGGTGGCAAATGCAGTGTAAACAGACTTGCCAAAGCCTGCATACAGCTCCACAGCGCTGTCCTTATCGACCACGGCAGCAGCAGCCTTTGCAGGCTCTGCACCGGCAGCCAGAGCAGCAGTGGGCTGCTCGAACTCAAAGATCGCAGGGCCGGTCAGGTTGTTGGCCGGCAGCAGGCCCACGATGTGAGCAGCTTTCTCGGCAGCTTCCTCAGCAGTGGGTGCCACAATGGCGGCCACGCCAGCCTTTGCAGCGGCGGCTGCGGTGCCGGCATCGGTCACCTTGTCGCCCTTGGCAGCAGAGGTGAACGGAGCGGTGAAGAACAGCTCTGCGCCCTCAGCCATGATGCAGACATCTGCATTGGCAGCGCTCAGTGCGCTGGTGCCGCCGCAGACACCCAGAACAACAGCCACCTGCGGGATCACGCCGGAAACCTTTGCGATCTGCGCATTCAGCTTTGCGCTGGCGGTCAGCACGTCCAGACCCTCAGCCAGCTTTGCGCCAACGGAGTTATAGAAGGTGACGACCGGGCAGCCAGTCTGTGCTGCCATCTCCAGAACCTTGATGTTCTTTTCAACATCCTTTACGGTAACAGCTTCGCCGTTCTGGTAAACAGCGTAAGCCTGCTGACCTGCCGCATAGCCGCAGGCAGCGCTCACTGCACCGTCAGCAAACAGTGCAGTGTATTCCCCGTCATCAAAAAACTTGGCGAGGATTTCTCCCTTATTGATCTTTGAAGCCATGGTAAGACCTCCTGGTTGTCTGTGTGAGCTTTCAAAATTAGTTTTATTATACTGAATTTTCCATAAAAATGCAAGAGATTCTATAAAAGTCCATGCGAATCAACATCTGTCGCGCAAAGTTCTACAATTTTTTAACGATTCATCGTTTCTCTGCTTTCCCGCCTTTTTGCGGGCATTTTGCGCCGCACATTCGGCTGTCAAAAATTCTCTTTCAATTTTGTGGATTCTGTCTGCTCCTGCTGCATTTTATTTTATAGGAAGTTATGTTACACTATATTTAATATGTAAATTTTTTTCGCAGAACAGCCCGCCGGGAAGCTTCGGGACGGGTCATTTTGCAGAATATAAAAGGAAGGCCATGTCAAATTGAAAGATCTGCTCACTTCACTCCGCGCCTCCAACGAAACCTACCACTCCATGAAGCACTCCGCCCGGGCTATCATCCGCCGCGCCGAGATCCCCCTGCTCGCGGTCATCGTCCTGTATAAGGCTGCAACGAACCTGCTGTTCGTCCCCCTGATGCAGCAGCTCTGGTCGCTCACGCTGCGGTTCGCACCCATGCACTACCTGAACAACAACAACGCTTCTGATATCTTTTCCTCCCCCGCGATCATCCTGTGCATCACGCTCATTGCCATCCTGACCGCGTTCTGGGCGCTGTATGAGTTTTCCGTCCTGCTGCATGGGCTGGATCTTGCCCGCAAGGGCGAAACGATCCGCCTGCCCGCCCTGCTGCGCACCTCTCTTGCAGATATCCGCCACGCATTCCTGCCGCAGAACTGGCTCGTTCTGGTCTACAGTGCCGTGCTGATCCCGTTCACCAACTTCTTCCTCGCCTATAACTATATCACGCAGCTTGCCGTGCCGGAATACATCATGGGTGTCATCCGGGCAAACAGCCGGTATTACCTGCTCTATCTGGCTGCCGGTGCCGCCCTGCTGTTCCTCTGTGTCAGCTGGGTGCTGGTGCTGCCGCTGTTCGTGCTGGAGCGCAAAAGCCTGTGGCAGTCGGTAAAGGAAAGCTTTTGCTGCATCCGCAGGCGCGTCTTCCGCGCTTTTCTTTTGCTGCTGCGCTGGAACCTCTCGGTCGTCCTACGTTCCCTGCTGCTGACGGCAGCGGTTGCCGTGCCGCTGTACGGCATCATCATCGCGGTCGGGCTGCAGAGCACACAGGCTATGTTTGCACTGTCCCGCGCGGCGCTGGCCATTGAGATGCCTTTCTTCCAGTTCCTGATCGACTGCGCCATCACCATGGCGCAGTGCACGATCCTCGCCATGCTGTACTGCCGCCTGCGGGAATCTCTCCCCTCTGAGCCGGAGCCGGTCCAGAGCGGAAAGCATCACCGTTCCACCGGCAGGCTGCTTCTGGGTGCATCGGTTGCGGGTGCTACTCTGCTCACCTTTGCGCTGGCATTCTGTTACCTTGCCCTACCCAGAGACGACGAGCTGCTCTCCATGCTGGGCGGCGTTGCGCCGGTAGTCACCGCGCACCGCGGCTACTCCGCTGCCGCACCGGAAAACACCCTGCCCGCTTTCCAGCTGGCCATCGATCAGGGCTGCGAGTGGGCCGAGCTGGATGTGCAGATGACCAGGGACGGCGTGGTCATGGTGACCCACGATACCAGCCTGCGCCGCTGCACCGGCCGCAACGAGAACATCTACGACCTGACCTGTAACGAGGTTCGCAAGCTGGATGCCGGGCGCTGGTTCGGCCAGAAGTACACTGGTGCCAAAGTTCCCACACTGGAAGAAGTGCTGGACCTGTGCAAAGGTAAGATCCAGCTGAACATTGAGATCAAGCCCAATGCCGCCACCCCGGAGCTGGAAGCGGAAACCATCCGCATCATCCGCGAAAAAGGCTTTGCGCAGGACTGCACCATCACCTCGCAGAGTTATGAGACCCTCTGCAAGGTCAAGGAGCTGGCACCGGAGATCCGGACCGGCTATATCCTTGCACTGGGCGTGGGCAGTTATTACGATCTGCCTGCCGCAGATTTCTTCAGCGTACAGTCCACCTTTATCACCTCCGGTATGGTGCAGCAGATCCATAAGCGCAGCAAGACGATCTCCGCATGGACCGTCAACCGCGAAGAGGATGCCAGCGAACTGCTGAGCATCGGCGTGGACGACCTGATCACCGATAAGCCGGATATGATCCAGCAGCTGCTGAGCGAGGATGCCGACCTTGACAACAGCCTCGTCCTCCTGCGCGACTTCATCTGTGACCTGTTCGCTCCGTCCGATGTCGATGAACCCACTCCTGAGGAAGAGACCATCGAAGAAGCCATCGAGGACCCGGACGAATTGCTGGATGCGTCGTAATCGCGGCAAACATCAAGTATTCTGTTAAACTACCCGTACACACATAAAAAGCCCCCTGCCAGTTCATCACCGGCAGGGGGCTTACAAGTTTACCTGATCCAGTTTTATCAAGAAAGATTATTCGAGCTCGGTAAGTTTGGATTCTCGCTAAACAAATTTGTTTAGTAACGCTATTCTTGAATGTTCACTTTTTCATGAGATTGCTGTGCTAGATGTGGCTTGCTGATTTTTTAGTATCAGGATAGTATCACGCAAATTTTGTCTTTGAATTACAATCTTCGCTTCAACACATCATAGAAACGTTCTGTCTGCGACTTTGTCGTTTGCGCCATATCATATCTCACATATTCATCCTGGACTTCTCTTCTGGTACTAACGTATTTAGCAATATCGCTTGGATATTTTAATCTAGGCCAATACTCCAGAAATTCAGGTAACGAAACGTTGCTCTTAAGAAACGTTGCCGTTGGCATATCATTTTGTGCTGACATTCCCACTTCAAACGGAACCCATTGCGAGAACCGTGTTGCCTCCGACATTATAACAATAATATCTGTGCAATCATTTAAGTTGCTTTTTATATGTTCCGTTAATGCCTTGCCACTTGTCGTTACCGTAGAATCAAGAATATCGAGATAATAGGGTATCCCTAATGATCTCAATTCACTTGCAAGTCTATTTGCTGTATCCGAGTCTTCTTGCTTATGTGAAATAAAAATTTTCACTATCTTGCACCCCCAATTAGCTTTTTCAAGTTTGCCCACGTCCAAGTATAAATTTTATCCGTGTATCTTGCTGCTACCGGTTTAACACATGTACCACTCGATCTGCCCCACAGTAAAAAATATGGAACATTTTCCTCTTGAGCAATTTTTACTTCTGCGCTAACACCTGTAGCAAAATTTGTGTATCTTCCGCATATTACAATTACGACATCACAGCCCTTTATTCTTCGTCTCGCGTTCTCCTTCCAGTTGCTTTCAATCGTTTCTTTTATGGACATATCCACAATTTCAAAAGGTGAATCTGGATTTCTAGCTTGCCCTACCAGCAAAGCCTTCAAATCCACATCGTTATCATAATCAAAACTAATAAATGCTCTCTTTTTTGCCATAGTTCACACCCTTTCTTTTGTTCAAATGCGTCCAGCTTTGACCAATCTCCAATATTGTTTTCCGATAGCTGTTAAGGCACATGCTTTTGACTTCATTGCAGCATAATACATATGTTCTTCGCCTACTGGTACAACTAAGCCTACTCCCTCCAGCTTCTGTAAATCCGAAAAGATTTTGGTATGCTCTTCAACTGCATAAGGCTCTATAACCTCATGTGTGACGGTTGGAGAATTCGTAGGTTCATAAGACGGATCAATGTTCAGGTTTTCATTTTCGCTAGAGAAATAATCGCACAGTTTCCTAATAACAGACAAATCCACCTGAGGTGTAACATCGCGCAGTGATGTAAACCTCGTAACATTTGTCTTAAAAACCGGGCGTTGTTCCCAAGGTCCTAACGCTTTATCAATATACGCATACACTCCGCCTGGCGTAACATGACCCGTCACATCAGCAGCACTTCCCATTAGTGCTTCAATCAACAGCGAGGTAAAAACTCCGTGTCCATGAGATTCCACAGATGTTTCATTCGACCGACTAGCTGTTAATATTGTTACACCCTCATTAATTATTGCTGTTTGTTGCCCCGATGTGTTTATGTTTCCCATAAAGCCAGAATAGCAACTATCCAAAATAATGATTTTCTCCTTTGCTTTTGAATTATTGGCAATTGTCAAAACATCTTGCAAGGAGACTCCATAATCGTGCTGTGTAGCATCAGGTGTCACCAAATAGCCACCAACAGAATCTATGTATCCGTGCCCTGAATAATAAAAAAGCGAAATATCAGAATCGCCCGCAAAGCATTCATCAATCATCCCACGAAGTTCTGCTTTGCTAGAAACATTCTTTTCTATCCTTACGTCAAAATTAGGAGAACCATTACCATTTTTACTGAGGACATTTGCAATGGCATCTGCATCATTGCAGCATCCATGTAATGGACAACCCGTATATTGATCAATGCCTACAACCAACGCCTTTCTCATTTCTGTTTTTCCTTTCCTTCATTCACTTCAGGTGCTCATGCAAAATCCTTTTTATTACCGCCTGCGCAGTATCTTCGCCAGATAATGCAATTAACTTATTATAGTCATCAACTTCATCGCCCGTGAACACAATTGACACCAACTTTTCCGGTTTTCCAGCAACATGGTCATAATCTTCAGGATGTGCCCAATAGCACCTCATACAAAAACTCGGATTTTTCGTTTCCCAGTTTTCACAATGCTCACATGTCCACGATTTTGCACGGTTTGCCGATGGGCTAAGCAACATAAAATAATCTATGTCTTTTTCATCATGTTCTCCGCCAATCTCATACGGTACTCTGTGATCTACTTGCAGTTTTGACTCATCCATCTCTTCAAGATAGATAAAGCATCTAGCTCCATATTTTTCAATAAGGGCCTGTTTTAATGCTTTTGATAAAACCGTTCGTCCCGCTGTTTTCGATAATGCATTTTGTACTTCGTGAGGGTCGCCAAATTTATATGCTGCAATCTTTCTGCCATCCGACCCTTGGACTCTATATGTCACAAGCGGTATTCCATACTCGCGAACATCTCTTACTGCACGCGGCGGATGATTATACCCATAAACATCCTTTAATTCCTCAGACGTAATATATCCATTTTTTAATATATGCTGAATTACCGTTCTGGGTCTCTTGGCTGTCACACTCTCCAATAGCTCCAAGAATTCTTTGGGGTATTCTGTCATCCGATTGCCTCCATAAAGGATAATTGTTCAGGTTCTTTATCAATTTCTTGAATCAATGCTTCACTTATATACAAAGCTTCAAATGTTGTTTGTTTCTTTCCCAGCAAAAGTGCTTGACTTGAAAGCCCCGCATTCAGCATAACTTTTTTACATTTCAAATCTTCCGGCAGGTCTTCTCCATATTCTTTTCCTCCACATTCACCATCATAGCTGATAAGATAGTCAACACCTTTTTTATTAAGGATTTTCAAAGATTCTGCGAACTCATCAAAGGGAACACCTGAAAAATAACGATTATCCCGAACATTTGTAACGCCTTGATACGGCGGATCCATATAAACCAAATCGCCAGGTTGGGCCATCTCTAAAATTTCATGGTAGTCTTTTGATACAAACTCCGTCTTTCCTTTTAAAAGTCGCGATACCTTGTAGACATTCTGTGCCAAAGTCTTAGGGTTTGTTCCATGTCGCCGCTTATCAGGGGACTGATTGAAATTTCCATTTTTCCCATATCTGACCGCTCCTTTAACACAGCGAGCCAGCAAATATAGCATATTGGCGGATGTTTTCTCCCCATTATTGAAACGCTCTCGTACATCATAAAAATGTTGGATATGATTTTCTCCGTAGGAAAATTGTTCTTCCCACACTTTTGAGTAATTCATGATCAACTGCTCAGGCTTTTCAATGGCCTCTTGAAGCATGTCTACCAATGGCTTATTAAGATCATTTACCAAAAAGCTATTCGTCCTATTTTCGTATGCTGTCGCAATGCTAATTGCCGCCATTCCAGAAAATGGTTCTATCAATCTGTTAAATCGCTCCGGCATATATTGCAGTATTTGAGGTGCCAATACTCTTTTTGAACCTTGATATTGCACAATATGAGGAATCTTCCCATTCATTAAACCACCCCCGGTTTCAAAAATTCCATAATATCACCTATATTACAATCCAATGCGGTACAAATCTTGTACATACTCTCCATTGACACCGCTTCGCATTTTCCCAGTTTCGCAATAATATTAAAGCTAATGCCTGCTAAATCTTTTAATTCTGTCTTACTCATTTTCTTGTCTATTAGCAATTTCCATAGCTTATCATATGAAATCTGCATTATACCCCTCGTTTTCATCCCATTCTTAATTATTAGTATATCGAGTACAATTGCAAAAATCAAGATTATCTCATAATATTGTGAGATTTTATATAAATTCTTTACAGTTTTTGTCTTTCTATTTCGCATTTCTTTGTTCCTTTCTGTTAATATTTTAATATTTAGCAGCCCTTACTATCAATGTGCTGGTAGTAAGGGCCGCTATGCTTACAGTTCTACGCTGTTCTGCCTGTTCTTCTTCTGGCTTCTATCCGCGGTCTGTTCCTGCCCCCTCATAAGCCCAATGACCTGCTGCATCTTTTCGGCACCGAAATAGTTCCATACTCGCCTGAAATCACGTTTCATCGCATAGAGCTGAGAGTTTTCAGCCTCCACCTCTTTCAGCCGCTGGCTTAGATGATGGGTAGCTTTCTTCTCGTCCTGATAGAAGTACAGATACTTATCCCGCTCATCCTTGACCTCCCAGTACTTCCGATGGAGGGCAAAGAGTACCTTCACCAACTTCTGGATCAGCGGCATGGCCTTTTTCTCTCGGTAACTCTTGGCGGTCTCAAACATGGCTGCTTCCGGCACCCATTCTTCTGGCCGCTGGGAGTACTGCGCTGACAGGTTTTCCAGCCCCTCCATGATGGGAGCCAGCTTGTTCAGCTTCTGGCTCTGCTTCTGGTAGGTCAGCTCTGCTTTCTGTACCCGCTGTTCAGCGGCTTCTACGGCTGTCTGCGCTGTTTCCAGCTGTTCCTGCATCTCGGTCAGGTCGGTCTGGCACTCCTGCTTGGCAGCTTCCAGAGCCGCTACCTCTTTACTACGCTCCTGCTTTTTGAAGTCCAGCACAGACAAGTGCTCTTCGTGGATGCATTTCTGTTCCCACTCGATGCCGTGCCGCTCCATCACGGCGGCAAGCTGCTCTTTCTCGGCGTTGATCCACTGGTTCAGCTCGGATTCCCGTTTAGAACCGCCTGCAAAGCCCAAGGCTTTCAGCGCCTGCTTCAGGGACACCTTGGTGTCCAGTCCTTTGCCCTTCCAGCCGGACACATACGGCACGAAGTCGATGTGCAGATGGGGCGTAGCTTCGTCCATGTGGAGGAAAGCCCCGAACACCCGCAGTGTCGGGTTCCGCTCTTGGAAGCCCTGCATATACTCGTCCAGCAGTTCCTTCGCCAGTGCGCCATTCTCGGTCAGGACACCCATATCATCTTTGTTGCCGATCTGGACGATCAGCTCATGGAAAAGCTTTTCCTGCTTGCCTGTCCGCAGGTGCTCATAGTAGTCGGTGATACAGCGGTCCTTGCGCTTCTGCTTGGCATTGTAACGCTTCACTGCCTCGTCAAACAGTTCGTGGTACACCTTCTGAATCGACTCATCACGGTACACGACATTCAGACTGCTGCGCTTCGGGTCTACGTTTTCAGCGGTGAAACTTCTCCGGTTATGGTTGAGGGAGCCGGGACCCCGCATTGCGGAAATGGTTCTTTTCAATCGCACGTCCTTTCTCTGTGGAAGTAACTGGTGCCGGACACGGCAAAGGCTTTGTTACTTTCGTCGAAAGTAACGCAAAAGCACTTTTGACAGACGTTCCGTCCATCAAAAGATGCCTTTGCGCCCTGCCGGGGGCTTCCGTCTGCGGACGAGGTTTCGCTGCACCTCACCGCTACCCGGTCCAACACCACCTTCCTGCATGATTGCATTCACAGGAGCGTGACACGCTCCTGTACTTTGCCAATAGAGGGGCTCACCAGCGGAAGCTTTCTGGCACGCCTCGTCTGTCCAGATACTCCTGCCGAGCCTGCTCCCGCTGTTCCTCGGTGGGTGCTGTCTTGTACTGGGCATACAGCTCATGCCGCAACATCGCATCCAATTTTTGCTCCAGACCCTGCTCAATGACCTCTTCGTACTCATTTTCGCCGCTCAAATGATAATGCAGCAAGGCGACGAAAAGTTCCTGCGAAATCTGCACATTTTTCATCATTATCACCATCCCGTGTCGGTTGTGTCGATTGTGACGGTATTTTACATAGTAGCAAAAATACCGTCACAACCGTCACGAATCGTCACGCCTCAGAATTTTCCAGCGTTAATTTGACCACTCTGCCCTCATGGGTGCGCTTGCTTTCGTACCGAATTCCATAATCGTTGTAGAGCCTGTCGGCACTCACGTTCAGCTTCCGGGTCAAGATGTTTGCCTGTATGCTCACACCAGACAGACGTTCCAGCAGCTCCGTGGGCGTACCGCTCCACTCTGGCTGTTCCGGGCTGAGCATCTTTGCCACCGCTTCCAGAAGCGGGTCGGGCGGCAGCTTCCAAAGTTCCGTTTCGGCTCCTTGGAACTCCCACACGCAGCGTTCCCGGTCAAACTCCAATGTCAGCTCCTGATCCGGCTGGTCACGCCCCACGATGTCCAGCAGAGCGGTATTATCTGTACGCCGCTTCTTCTGCATGATGAACGCGCCATCCGCTGCACCCAACAGACCGTTGGTGCCGGAAATCATATCGAAGCTGTCCTCGGCTTCCATCTTCCGGGTGTGATGAACCACCAGCAGGCAGATGCCGTACCTGTCGCTGAAAGTTTTCAGTTTGGTCACGATCTCGTAGTCGCTGGCGTAGCTATATCGTTCACCGCCGATCTCCCGCACCTTCTGCAGGGTGTCGATAATGATGAGCCGCACATCCGGGTGCTCCCGGATGAAGCCTTCCAGCTGCTGGTCAAGTCCTTCGCTCACGGACTTGGCCTGTGTTGCGAAGTAGAGATTGCTGGTCTCCTCCACCCCGAACATCCGGGAGAGCCGCCGCTGCAACCGGGCGTAATCGTCTTCCAAGGCCAGATAGAGGACTGTTCCCTGATGCACCTCGTACTCCCACAGCGGAAGCCCCATCGCCACATGGTAGGCAAGCTGCCCCATGAAGAAGGACTTGCCCACCTTTGGCGCACCTACGAAGAGGTACGTTCCGCTGTAAAGCAGGTCATTCACGATTGGTTTCCTTGGTGGATAGACCGTGTCATACAGTTCGGTCATTGATATCGTGTTCAGCCCGAAATTGTTTGATTTTTTCGCGGCTTGCAGATTGATTTGCTTGTCCGAATTTGTTATAATATTGGTGCTAGTTTTGTGAGACGACTGTACCGCATCTGCGCCAACAGATGCACCCGGTACGGTCGTTTTTCTATTGTCCGTCATTCGCATTCCTCCTTAAGTCCGTTCAACGTCAGAGCCACCATTTGCAGGGTCTCCAGCAAGTCCGGCGGAACTTCTTCATCCACGGCCAGCCGCTGCAATTCCTGATAGATCAGCTTCATCTGGTCTCGCAGGGCTTTGTAGACCCTTGGGTTGCCTACCACGGTGATCTCCCGATCGGTCAAGCGGCGGATGATATACTCCTGTTTGGTCAGCCCGGAGAGCTTTACTTTGGCTTCCAGAACCTCGTCCTCTTCCGGGGACATTCGGAAGGCTACCACCTTGTTCCGCCAGCGGCCTTGCTGGTCGAGTACTCGTTCCATCTTCATCCCTCCTTTCGCTCCATATCCAACTTCTGCGCCATCTCCTGCTGCTTTGAGGGGAAGAGGTGGGCGTACTTATAGGTGATGTCCACGCTCTCATGCCCCACCCGGTCTGCGATTGCCAGCGCCGAGAAGCCCAT
The DNA here is from genome assembly GCF_023347255.1 of Faecalibacterium sp. I4-3-84. GTDB lineage: Bacteria > Bacillota > Clostridia > Oscillospirales > Ruminococcaceae > Faecalibacterium > Faecalibacterium taiwanense. Next base: position 2,903,055 of record NZ_CP094466.1, on the reverse strand, counting down.
CTCGATCAGCAGCGATACATGGGAGTGCCGCAGGTCGTGGATTCGGATGCGCTTCACCCCGGCTTCCTTGGCTCCCCTGTCCATCTCGTGGTGCAGGTAGCTCTTGGTCACCTCAAAGATCCGCTGATCCGGCTGGACTTTGTAGAGGGATTTCAGATAGTCCCTGATCTCGTCCGTCAGAAACTGCGGCATCTGGATGACCCGGACGCTCTTGGATGTTTTCGGGTCGGTGATCACATCCCGGCCTTTCAGCCTTTGATAGGATTTGGTGATGGAGAGCAGCCCCTTGTCCAAATCGAAGTCTGCTGGAGTCAGAGCCAGCAGCTCGCCCTCCCGGATGCCACACCAGTAGAGGACCTCAAAAGCGTAATAGGACTGCGGCTTGTCCATCATCGCTTCCGCGAACTTGAGGTACTCCTCCTTTGTCCAAAAGAGCATCTCCTTGTGCTTTTCCGACCCCATGCACCCGGCTGTGGCTGCTGCGTTTGATTTCAGCCCGTAGAACCGGACGGCGTGATTCAGAATGGCACTGAGTTGTCCATGCAGCGTCTTGAGGTAGGTCGGCGAGTAGGCCTTGCCGTTTTTGTCCCGGTAGTTCAGCATCTCGTTCTGCCATGCAATCACATCCCGTGGCTTTATCTCGCTGAGCCGCTTTTCTTTGAAATACGGTAAGATTTTCGTTCGGATGATATGCTCCTTGGTAAACCATGTGTTTTCCCGGAGTCGCTTCTTTTTGTCCGTGATATAAATTTCCACAAAGGCTTCAAATGTCATGGTCAGGTCTGCCGCCTGTTGAAGAAGGAACTCCCGCTCCCACGCCAGAGCATCCTTCTTGGTGGCAAATCCCCGTTTCAGCTTCTTCTGCTTCACACCTTGCCAGTTAGGAAGCGTACCATGTGCCCTGCCTGTTGTCCTTGTAGGCTGGCATCCTATCACTCCTCCCCTGCCCCGTAGATCTTCTCCTGATAGTACCTCCTGCTTACCCGGCCTCCCACGGTCGTGTAGCCTTTGGCCCTCAGTTCCTCGTTCCACTGGGCGATCATCTTGTACGCCAGACCCTGGGAGATGTCCAGTTCCTTTGCCAGCTCGTCTGCCTTGATAAAAATGCTGTTTGCCATTTTTTGTCCTTTCCTTGTCGGTTTCGTTTCGGTGCCGCTTCATCCTCGCTGACTTCCGGCAGGCATATCCCCTTTGCGGTGCTGTGCCGTCCCCTTGTGGAGCGCTCGCTTCCTTTCGGAAGGTCTTGGCGGTTTGGATCAGTTTGGCGGTCATTCAATTTTACTAAGCATTTTTGCTTATCTTTTTGCACTCTCATTATACTAAACACATTCCGTTAAGTCAAGAGGTTTTCAGGTAAAATCTTAAACTTTTTTGTTTATTTTCTATTGCACCTCCTATTTTTCTGTGCTATACTAGGTTCAACAAATATGTTTAAGTCAGGAGGCAATCGCATGGCAGTCGGTGACCGCATCAAACGTGCCCGCAACCTCCGAGGTATGACCCAGAAAGAACTGGGCATTGCCATCGGGTTTGAGGAGAAAAGCGCAGACATCCGCATCGCACAATACGAAAGCAACACCCGCACTCCTAAAGAAGAGCTGCTCCGCAAGATTGCGGAGGTATTGGATGTGAACTATCGGTCTCTCTATGAGCCGACCCTGTACGCCGCAGAGGATGTGATGTACACTCTGTTCGAACTGGATGAGCACTACCCCGGCACCCGGCTCTATGAGGTCACAGACACCGCCGACCCGGACCTCCCGGAAAAGCACATGGCAGTCAGCTTCCGGTATCGCCTGCTGGATGAGTTCTTAAAGGAGTGGCAACTCCGTAAGAAGCAGCTCCGGGAGGGCGAGATCACCAAGGAAGAGTATCTGGAATGGAAGCTCAACTGGCCACAGACCGCCGACAGCTGCGGCCGGTACGAGCCGAAGAAAAAGTGGCGTAAAGAATAAAAGACACAAAAATGCCCTCTGAAAAACTTACCGTTTCTCAGAGGGCATTCTCATGTCTCTCTTTATGAATAATCGCCTGATAGTATCAAAGCAGTATCAGAGCACCTTTTGGTTCTCAAAATATCGCATTGTATCAATACTTTTCAGGTTTTGCAGATTACTCGAGCTCAATGGTTGCCGGCGGCTTACCGGTGCAATCATAGAACACGCGGTTCACATGCTTGACCTCATTGACGATGCGGCTGGTGACAGTGCCCAGAACATCCCAAGGCATATTATAGCTCTCTGCAGTCATGAAGTCGGTGGTGGTCACAGCACGCAGGGCCACAGCGTAATCATAGGTGCGCTCGTCGCCCATGACGCCCACACTGTGCATGTTGGTCAAGGCTGCATAGTACTGGCTGATCTCCTTATCCAGACCCGCCTTTGCGATCTCCTCACGCCAGATCGCGTCGGCATCCTGCACGATTGCCACCTTCTCCGGGGTCACCTCACCGATGATGCGGATGCCAAGACCCGGGCCGGGGAACGGCTGACGGCTGACCAGATATTCGGGCAGGCCCAGCTCACGGCCAGCCTGACGCACCTCGTCTTTGAACAGGTTGCGCAGCGGCTCCACCAACTCCTTGAAGTCCACAGTGTCGGGCAGACCGCCGACGTTGTGGTGGCTCTTGATAACAGTGGACTCACCGCCCAGACCGCTCTCAACGACATCCGGGTAAATGGTACCCTGTGCCAGGAAATCCACCTTGCCGATCTTCTTGGCCTGCTCTTCGAACACACGGATGAACTCTTCGCCGATGATCTTGCGCTTGCGCTCCGGCTCGGTGACACCAGCCAGCTTTGCAAAGTAGCGGGCGCGGGCATCCACACAGATAAAGTTGATATCAAAGCCATTGGCATTGCCCGGACCAAAGACTGCACAGACCTCTTCCTTCTCGTTCTTACGCAGCAGACCGTGATCCACGAACACGCAGGTCAGCTGCTTGCCGATGGCCTTAGCCAGCATAGCTGCCAGAACGGAGGAATCCACGCCGCCGGACAAGGCGCACAGCACCTTGCCATCGCCGATGCGCTCACGCAGGGCCTTGACGTTGTTTTCCACAAAGGAGTCCATCTTCCAGTCGCCGGTGCAGCCGCAGACGTTGTACACGAAGTTGCGCAGCATCTTCTTGCCTTCCGCAGTGTGCAGCACTTCCGGGTGGAACTGGACCGCATACAGGCCCTTTTCCTCGTTCTCTGCCGCAGCTACCGGGCAGTTGACCGTGTGAGCAGTGATTTTAAAGCCGGGCGCTGCCTGCTCAATGTAGTCGTTATGGCTCATCCAGCAGATGGTGGAGGGCTGCACATCGGTGAACATCTTGCTGTTCGTGTCCACGAACACCTCAGTCTTGCCATATTCGCGCTCCGGTGCGCGGCAGACATGGCCGCCCAGCAGATGCATCATCAGCTGGCTGCCATAGCAGATGCCCAGCACAGGCACACCCCAGTTGAAGATCTCAGGGTCGATCGTGGGAGAATCCTCCAGATAAACACTGTTGGGGCCACCGGTAAAGATGATACCCTTGGGGTTCTTTGCCTTGATAACCGACAGATCGGTTTTATAGGAATAGATTTCACAGTAGACATTGTTCTCGCGGACGCGGCGCGCGATCAGCTGATTGTACTGGCCGCCAAAGTCCAGCACGATGACAGTTTCATGCTGCATGAAGTTCTCTCCTCCCTTATCCATTCAATGTGTTTCTACAGATAGAATCAGTATATCACATCTGCCAAATAAAAGCGACATCATTTGTGAATTTTCCCGTTTTTATTTTTCACGTATGGGATGCCGCAGAACTGTTTTCAGTGTTCCCGGTGCAGCGCGGCGAGGATCACCCAGATAAATCTCGTGGTGGAAGCGTGTCTCTGAAAAATCAAGCCTATACCCCTGCTCTACGGCAAAGGCATCCATCTGCGCCAGCGTTTTCGGTTCTTCATCATAAGGGCCGATATGCAGGCACTGAACGCAAAGTCCCTCGTCATAGGTCAGGAATTCCGCCTTGGAAAAATCCTTTTTCTTTTTTGCCGTTGCTTCCTGTACGGCCCAATCAAACGCTTCCGACGTCACGAATTCCGGCAGGCGGATCATAGATGTCCACTCAAATAATTCTTTATGCGCATAGTCAACGCCATCCACGCCCTTCTGATGCCACAAGCCCTCCAACGGTGGAACCACATATTCAAAATAGCCGTCCATCTTGTGGCTGCCCTTATAGCTCATTTTGATGGTGAAAGCAATGCCGTACAGCACTCCCATAGCCTCCTGATAGGCTCCACCCGGAGCATTCGGGTCGCCCTTGCCGTGCACTGCCACAAAATTCATACGAGGTATCGTAATCAGATGCGGTTTTTTCGGCGGGAGATAAAATTCCCTGTACTCTTTCTTATAATCAAACGGCATTGCCCTTCACCTCTTCCAGAAGTTCACGCTGTTTCTTTTTGCTGAATCCTCTCAGCACCAGCCGATAGGACTTTTCCAGTATTTCCTGCAGTAGTTCATCCGGCACATTCCCCTCCGCTTTGACAGAGCTCCAGTGCGTTTTGTTCATATAATAACCCGGGATGATATCCTCATACTGCTGACGCAGAAATTCGCTTTCTGCGGGATCGAGCTTCATAGTAATATAGACCGGCTTTCCGCTGGAATCATCCAGACAGACCGCAGCAAACATTTTGTCTCCGATCTGGTAACGCACCCAGTTCCACTCTGCCTGTAAGTTCTTTGTCACACCGGGCTTTGACAGCAGATATTCATCGATCCATGGATATTTCATCCATCCACCCTCCATTCTGATTCAGATGCACATCCTCTTTCTGCTTTTCAGTATACCAGAACAACCTTGTTTTGTAAACAAAGAGTTGTGACATGCCGCAAAAAAAAAATCCCCTGCCCTTACAGACAGAGGATCTAAAACAAAAAGAGACCTTCCCACTCTCCGGAATGGGAAGGTCTCTCGTAAGTTTAACCTTTAGCCTTAGGAAAGGCGCGAAGGGTCAAAATCACTCAATGATCTTGCCAACAACGCCAGAACCAACGGTACGGCCACCCTCACGGATAGCGAAACGCAGGCCCTCTTCCATAGCAACAGGGGTCAGCAGCTCAACGTGCATCATGACGTTATCGCCGGGCATGCACATCTCAGTGCCTTCGGGCAGAGTGATGATACCGGTCACGTCGGTGGTGCGGAAGTAGAACTGAGGACGATAGTTGGAGAAGAACGGGGTGTGACGGCCGCCTTCGTCCTTGGTCAGAACGTACACCTGAGACTCGAAGGTCTTGTGGGGGTGCACGGAACCGGGCTTAGCCAGAACCTGACCACGCTCGATCTGGGTACGATCAACACCACGCAGCAGAGCGCCGATGTTATCGCCAGCCTCAGCGAAGTCCAGAGACTTACGGAACATCTCCAGACCGGTGATGGTGGTGCTCAGACGATCGGGCTTGATGCCGACGATCTCCATAGCATCGCCAACCTTAGCAATACCACGCTCAACACGACCGGTTGCAACGGTACCACGGCCAGAAATGGTCATGACATCCTCGATGGGCATCAGGAAGGGCTTGTCTTCCTCACGATCGGGGTTGGGGATATAGGTGTCAACAGCGTCCATCAGCTCCTTGATGCAAGCATACTCGGGAGCATTGGGATCGGTGGAGGTAGACTCCAGAGCCTTCAGAGCGGAACCACGAATGATCGGGGTATCGTCGCCCGGGAAGTCGTACTCGCTCAGCAGCTCACGGATCTCCATCTCGACCAGATCCAGCAGCTCTTCGTCGTCGACCATATCGCACTTGTTCATGAACACGACGATATAGGGCACGCCGACCTGACGAGCCAGCAGGATGTGCTCACGGGTCTGGGGCATGGGACCATCGGTAGCAGCAACGACCAGAATAGCGCCGTCCATCTGAGCAGCACCAGTGATCATGTTCTTAACGTAGTCAGCATGGCCCGGGCAGTCAACGTGAGCATAGTGACGAGCGTCGGTCTGATACTCAACGTGAGCGGAGTTGATCGTGATACCACGAGCACGCTCCTCAGGAGCCTTATCGATGTTGGCATAATCCATGAAGTCTGCGTCGCCCTTCAGAGCCAGGTACTTGGTGATAGCGGCGGTCAGAGTGGTCTTGCCGTGGTCAACGTGACCGATGGTGCCGATGTTCACATGCGGCTTAGAACGGTCGAACTTTGCCTTTTCAGCCATTGGAATATCCTCCCTTAATTTAGGTTTTGATATTTGGTTACAACAACCCTGCAAGATGCAGACATTGCATTGCAAGGCTATTCTACTAAATTTGCCCTGTAAAATCAAGTGCTTTTACAGGAAATTTTGCCGAGGTTACACTACCCCGGCAAAATCTTTATCCATTTTTCAGGAATCAGCCCTTGGTGCGGCCAGCAATGATCTGGTCAGCAATGTTCTTGGGCACCGGCTCGTAGTGAGACGGCTCCATGACATACTGGCCACGGCCCTGAGTCTTGGAACGCAGGTCGGTAGCGTAGCCGAACATCTGAGCCAGAGGCACAAATGCATTGACGCGCTGAGTACCAGCCATAGCTTCCATGCCCTGGATCTGACCACGGCGTGCATTCAGGTCGCCGATAACATCGCCCAGATACTCATCGGGAACGATAACTGCAACCTTCATGATAGGCTCAGTGATGATAGGATCAGCCTTGCGCATAGCATCCTTGAACGCCATAGAACCAGCAATGGAGAAGGCCATTTCAGAGGAGTCGACCTCATGATAAGAACCATCCCACAGGGTAACCTTGACATCAACGACAGGATAGCCAGCCAGAACACCGGACTTCATAGCACCCTGGATACCGTTGTCGATAGCCGGGATGTATTCCTTCGGGATGGCACCGCCAACGATGGCGTTGACGAACTCGTAACCCTTGCCGGGCTCGTTGGGCTCGATCTTGATCTTAACATGACCGTACTGGCCCTTACCACCGGACTGACGTGCGTACTTGGTCTCCTGGTTGGCCTCTTTGCGGATGGTCTCACGGTAAGCAACCTGAGGTGCACCCACGTTTGCTTCAACCTTGAACTCACGCAGCAGACGGTCAACGATGATCTCCAGGTGCAGCTCGCCCATACCGGCGATGATGGTCTGACCGGTCTCTTCGTCAGTGTAGGTCTTGAAGGTCGGATCCTCTTCGGCCAGCTTTGCCAGCGCGATGCCCATCTTCTCGTTGCCGGCCTTGGTCTTAGGCTCGATGGCAACACGGATAACAGGCTCGGGGAACTTCATGGACTCCAGAATGATGGGATGATTCTCATCACACAGAGTGTCACCGGTAGTGGTGTTCTTCAGACCGACAACAGCAGCGATATCACCTGCGTAGCAGCAGTCGATATCCTTGCGGTGGTTAGAATGCATCTGCAGGATGCGGCCCATACGCTCCTTGCTGTCCTTCACGGAGTTGTAGACAGTGGTACCTGCCTCAACCTTACCGGAGTAAACACGGAAGTATGCCAGCTTACCAACGAACGGGTCGGTAGCGATCTTGAAGGCCAGAGCTGCGAAGGGAGCGTCGTCAGAAGACGGACGGGTCTCCTCTTCCTCAGTCTCGGGATTCACGCCCTTGATGTCAGGGACATCGGTAGGAGCGGGCATATAGTCAACGATAGCGTCCAGCAGCTTCTGGACACCACGGTTCTTGTAGGAAGAACCGCAGACAACGGGAACCAGCGTGTTAGCGATGGTCTCCTTGCGGATCGCAGCCTTCAGCTCGGCACGGGTGATCTCCTCGCCCTCGAGGTACTTCTCCATCAACTCTTCGTCGTTCTCAGCAACAGCCTCGATCAGAATGTTGTGGTACTCCTCGGCCTGCTCACGCATATCCTCGGGGATGGGCTCAGTGCGCATGTCGTTACCCATATCGTCGTAGTAGACCTCAGCGTTCATATCGACCAGGTCAACGATACCGCGGAAGGTATCCTCCTGACCGATAGGCAGCTGGATCGCCACGCCGTTTGCGTGCAGACGATCGTGCAGCATCTTGATGCAGCGGAAGAAGTCGGCACCCATGGTGTCCATCTTGTTAACGTACACCATACGGGGAACCTTGTACTCGTCAGCCTGACGCCAAACGGTCTCAGACTGCGGCTCAACACCGCCCTTTGCAGCCAGAACGGTCACAGAACCGTCCAGCACGCGCAGGGAACGCTGGACCTCAACAGTGAAGTCCACGTGGCCCGGGGTGTCGATGATGTTGATGCGGTGACGGTTCTTCTTGAATGCAACCGGATCCTTCTGGGTCTCAGAGTGGCTCCAGTAGCAGGTGGTAGCAGCGGAAGTGATGGTGATACCACGCTCCTGCTCCTGAACCATCCAGTCCATGGTAGCGCCGCCATCATGAACTTCGCCGATCTTGTGGTTGATACCGGTGTAGTACAGAATACGCTCGGTAGTAGTAGTCTTACCAGCATCAATGTGGGCCATAATGCCGATATTTCTCGTCATCTGAAGAGAAACTTCTCTGGGTGTAGCCATGAAATTAACCTCCTACAGAACAGATCAATAACGGAAATGAGCGAAAGCCTTGTTAGCCTCTGCCATCTTGTGAGTATCCTCACGCTTCTTCACGGCGTTACCAGTGTTGTTGGCAGCATCCATGATTTCAGCAGCCAGACGCTGAGCCATGGTCTTCTCACCACGGCTGCGGCTGTAGGCAGTCAGCCAGCGCAGACCCAGGGTCTCGCGGCGAGCCGGGCTGACTTCCAGAGGAACCTGGTAGTTAGCACCGCCAACGCGGCGGGTCTTGCACTCGAGGCTGGGCATGATGTTCTCCATCGCCTTCTCGAAAGTCTCCAGAGGATCGTTGCCGGTCTTCTCCTGAATCATGGAGAAAGCTTCGTAAACGATCTTCTGAGCGACGCCCTTCTTGCCATCCAGCATAACGCTGTTGACCAGACGAGTGACCATCTTGGAATTGTAAATAGGATCAGCTAAGACATCGCGCTTAGCAATGTTACCTCTTCTAGGCATCTTTCTTCCCTCCTTCACAGAATGATATCATCGGTACTCGAAAGTAATAAAACTCCCGTTGTGTCACAAAGAGCTGACCTTTACATAAACTGTTGCCCTCCGCTTTGCAAGCGGACTTGTTATTTATATAATGGAAAGCCGTTTATGGCGGTTGTCCTCAATTACTTCTTTGCAGCACCGGCCTTAGGACGCTTTGCGCCGTACTTGGAGCGGGCCTGATTACGGCCTGCCACACCCTGAGTATCCAGGGTACCACGGATGATGTGGTAACGCACACCGGGCAGGTCCTTAACACGACCGCCACGGATCAGCACGACGGAGTGCTCCTGCAGGTTATGGCCGATACCGGGAATGTAAGAGGTGACCTCGATACCATTCGTGAGGCGGACACGAGCAACCTTACGCAGAGCAGAGTTGGGCTTCTTGGGGGTCATGGTACGAACAGCAGTGCAGACACCACGCTTCTGGGGGCTGTTCAGATCAGAATACTGTTTCTTCTGAGAATTGTAGCTCTTCAGCAGTGCGGGAGCGGTACTCTTGGTAGCCAGAACCTGACGGCCCTTGCGTACAAGCTGGTTAAAAGTAGGCATTTTGTTTCTCCTTTCTTAATAATGCACATCGGACTTTTTTCCGACTTTTTTGCCGCACTATCCCCATGAGGGATGCGCAACAGTTATATAATACTCGCTTTACAGGCGGATGTCAACAGTTTTTGCAAAGTTTTTTGCATTTATTCCAGATTTTTTCTTTCAGCATTTTTTCGACGTAAAACGCACGGTTTTCTCCCCTGTTTCCGCTTTTCCGGGCATATAAAAACCGCCCTGCAGGCGGATGCCCACAGAGCGGTCCATTGTTTTATTTCAGAAGAAGGAGCTTTGCTTACTGTACAGCAGCTGCCTGTTCGGCAGCGATCTCAGCATCGCGCTCAGCCTCACGGTTCTTCAGATCCTCACGGACTTCCGGCAGACCGGTACCTGCGGGGATCAGCTTACCAATGATGACGTTCTCCTTCAGGCCGGCCAGCGGGTCGACCTTGCCCTTGATGGCAGCCTCGGTCAGCACGCGGGTGGTCTCCTGGAAGGATGCAGCGGACAGGAAGGAGTCGTTTGCCAGAGCAGCCTTGGTGATGCCCAGCAGCACCTGCTGGTACTCGACCAGCTTCAGGCCCTCTTCACCAGCGTCGATGCGCTGCTGCAGATCGGCGTTGATGCTCTCCACTTCCAGACGGCTTGCCAGTGCACCGCCGATCAGGTTGGAAGAACCGGAATCAGTCACGCGCACCTTGCGGCACATCTGACGGACGATGACTTCGATATGCTTATCGTTGATCTCAACGCCCTGCAGACGGTAGACCTTCTGAACTTCGTTGATCAGGTAGTTCTGGACATCCTCCAGACCCTTGATTGCCAGAATATCCTGCGGATACAGAACACCTTCACGGGTGATGATGTCGCCCTTCTCCACACGGTCACCCGGCATCACGCGGGAATGCTGGGTGAACGGGATGGAGTAGCTCTTTACGACCTCGGCACCGTTCTCGTCCTTGCCGGTCACCTTGATAACGACATTCTTCTTGGTATCGTCCTGAGAAACGACACCAGAGATCTCGCTCATGATGGCCATGCTCTTGGGACGGCGGCTCTCGAACAGCTCTTCAACACGGGGAAGACCCTGCGTGATATCTTCAGCAGATGCGATACCGCCGGTATGGAAGGTACGCATGGTCAGCTGAGTACCAGGCTCGCCGATGGACTCTGCGGCGATAACGCCGACAGACTCGCCCAGACGGACCGGCTCGCCGTTTGCCATATCGGAACCGTAGCAGCGTGCGCAGACACCGGTCTTTGCACGGCAGGTCAGCAGGCTGCGGATCTTCAGCTTGGTAATGCCAGCAGCCTCGATCTCGTTTGCATCGTACAGGTCGATCATCTTGCCTTCCGGCACGATCACCTTGCCGGTGACGGGGTTGACCACATCGCCCACAGCAAAACGGCCGATCAAGCGCTCGCGGAAGCTCTCGATCTTCTCCTTGCCCTCGTGGATCTCAGACACCCACAGGCCGTCGGTGGTGCCGCAGTCGATCTCGCGCACAATGACATCCTGAGAGACATCGACCATGCGGCGGGTCAGGTAACCGGAGTCAGCGGTACGCAGAGCGGTATCGGCCAGACCCTTACGGGCACCACGGGCAGAAACGAAATATTCCAGAATATTCAGACCTTCACGGTAGTTGGCACGAATGGGCATCTCGATGGTGTGGCCGGCGGTGTTTGCCAGCAGGCCGCGCATGCCGGCCAGCTGCTTGATCTGGTTCATAGAACCACGAGCACCGGAGTCAGCCATCATATAGATCTCATTATCCTTGGGCAGGTTGTCTGCCAGAGCCTTGGAGACCTTATCGGTGGTAGCCTGCCAGATGGCGATGGTCTGGTTGTAACGCTCGTTGTCGGAGATCAGGCCGCGGTTGAACAGTCTGCCGACCTTTGCGATCTGCTGGTCAGCCTCAGCGATCAGTTCCTGCTTCTGCGGCGGGATCACAGCGTCGCACACAGCGACGGAGATCGCAGACAGAGTGGAGTACTTGTAGCCCTGCGCCTTGATGGCATCCAGCATCTTTGCACACTTGCGGGTGCCGTTGCGGGTCATGCAGCGGGAAATGATGTCGGGCAGAGTCTTCTTGGTCACGCGGAAGCTGACCTCGTACTCCAGCCAGTGCTCGGGATCAGTACGGTCGATATAACCCAGATTCTGAGGAACAGGGTTATTGAAGATGATGCGGCCGACGGTGGCTTCCACCAGACCGGTGCGCTCCACGCCGTCAATGGTCATGGTGCGGCGCACCTTGATGGGTGCGTGCAGGGTAACGATGTGCTCTGCATAAGCCATCAGGGCTTCGTTCTCATCGCGGAACACCTTGCCTGCGCCCTCGTCATTTTCACGAACGGTGGTCAGGTAGTAGCTGCCCAGGATCATATCCTGCGTAGGCACGGTAACAGGTGCGCCGTCAGAGGGTTTCAGCAGGTTGCCAGAAGCCAGCATCAGCATCTTGGCCTCACGGCAGGCATCCTCGCCCAGAGGCAGATGCACTGCCATCTGGTCACCGTCGAAGTCGGCGTTGAATGCGGTACATGCCAGCGGGTGCAGCTTGATTGCACGGCCCTCCACCAGCACCGGGTTGAAAGCCTGAATGCCCAGACGGTGCAGGGTAGGTGCACGGTTCAGCAGAACGGGGTGGCCCTTGATCACAGTCTCCAGGCTGTCCCACACTTCGGGCTTAGCGCGCTCCACCATCTTGCGGGCGGACTTGATGTTGTTGGCAATGCCCTTCTCCACCAGATCCTTCATGACAAAGGGCTTGAACAGCTCCAGAGCCATTTCCTTGGGCAGACCGCACTGATCCATCTTCAGCTCAGGGCCGACGACGATAACAGAACGACCGGAGTAGTCAACACGCTTGCCCAGCAGGTTCTGACGGAAGCGGCCCTGCTTGCCCTTCAGCATATCGGAAAGGCTCTTCAGTGCGCGGTTGTTGGGGCCGGTAACCGGACGGCCGCGGCGGCCGTTGTCGATCAGGCTGTCCACTGCTTCCTGCAGCATACGCTTCTCGTTGCGCACGATGATGTCGGGAGCGCCCAGCTCCAGCAGACGGCGCAGACGGTTGTTGCGGTTGATCACGCGGCGGTACAGGTCGTTCAGGTCGGAGGTGGCAAAACGGCCGCCGTCCAGCTGGACCATGGGGCGCAGGTCAGGCGGCAGAACAGGCAGCACATCCATGACCATCCATTCAGGACGGTTGCCGGAAATGCGGAATGCCTCAACTACTTCCAGACGCTTGAGGATGCGCACGCGCTTCTGGCCGGAGGACTTTTCCACCTCGGCAGTCAGCTCTTCACTCAGCTGATCCAGATCGATCTCCTTCAGCAGATCCTGAATGGCCTCAGCGCCCATAGCAGCCTCGAACTCATCACCGTAGTGGTCGCGCATCTCACGATACTCGCTCTCGGTGAGCAGCTGCTTCTTTTCCAGACGGGTAGCACCCGGATCAGTGACGATATAGCTTGCAAAGTACAGCACCTTCTCCAGCAGGCGGGGGCTGATGTCCAGCATCAGGCCGATGCGGCTGGGGATGCCCTTGAAGTACCAGATGTGGCTGACGGGAGCGGCCAGCTCAATGTGGCCCATGCGCTCACGGCGGACCTTAGCCTTGGTCACTTCAACGCCGCAGCGGTCGCAGATCTTGCCCTTGTAGCGGATGCGCTTATACTTACCGCAGTGGCACTCCCAGTCCTTGGTAGGTCCAAAAATGCGCTCACAGTACAAGCCGTCGCGCTCCGGCTTCAGGGTACGGTAGTTGATGGTCTCAGGCTTTTTGACCTCGCCGTAGCTCCAGTTGCGGATCTGCTCCGGGGAGGCAAGGCCGATCTTGATGGAATCGAAAACGTTGTTTTCCATGAAACGAACCCTTTCTTAATCTCTAGTTGTCTCGATGATACAGGCGGCTTTCTTGTTCAGACCACAGGCCCCTCTCCCCTGCCGCAGCACGCGGAACAGGGGGCTTGAGGCTTGTGTTCTTTGTCTGATCAGAAATCTACTTCGTCAGAAGAAGCGGGAGCTTCGGCACCGGAGTTATTGTCCTCCAGCACAGAAGGATCATCGAAACCGGCATCGGCATCCTTAATATTATAATCGTTGAGCAGTTCGCTCTCCTGCACGACGTTCTCAGTGCCGGCAACATCGCGCATATCAAAGCCGGTCTCTTCGTCGTCGAAGTTCTGACGCATGTCGATCTCGTTGCCGTCCTTGTCCTGAACAACAACGTCCAGACCCAGAGACTGCAGTTCCTTCAGCATAACGCGGAAGGACTCGGGAATGCCGGGCTGCGGGATCGGCTCACCCTTAACGATAGCCTCGTAGGTCTTCACACGGCCCTCCACGTCGTCGGACTTGACGGTCAGGATCTCCTGCAGAGTGTAAGCAGCGCCGTAAGCTTCCAGTGCCCAGACTTCCATTTCGCCAAAGCGCTGGCCGCCGAACTGGGCCTTGCCGCCCAGAGGCTGCTGAGTGACCAGAGAGTAGGGGCCGGTAGAACGTGCATGGATCTTATCATCGACCAGGTGATGCAGCTTCAGGTAGTACATATAACCGACGGTAACGCGGTTATCGAACTTTTCGCCGGTGCGGCCATCGTAAACGGTGGTCTTGCCATCGCGGTCCAGCTCGATCTTGGAGAAGTCGATGATGTGTCCCTTCTCGCCCATGATCTTGGGGAGCTTCGTGGGATATGCAGGAGCATTCTCGCCATGCCACATCTCGCGGGCGGTATCAAAGGTATCGCCGATGTCGTTCTCACGAGCAGAGTCGAAGACGGGAGTCATGACCTTGATGCCGCATGCCTTGGCAGCGTAGCCCAGGTTGACTTCCAGCACCTGACCGATGTTCATACGGGAAGGCACGCCCAGAGGGTTCAGCACGATGTCCAGCGGAGTGCCGTCGGGCAGGTAGGGCATGTCCTCCTGCGGCAGAATGCGGGAAACGACACCCTTGTTGCCGTGACGGCCTGCCATCTTATCGCCAACGCTGATCTTGCGCTTCTGGGCAATATAGCAGCGGACGACCTCGCGCACGCCGGGCTGCAGTTCGTCGCTGTTCTCCGGGGTGAACACCTTGACGTCCACGATGATGCCGTATGCACCATGGGGCACGCGCAGAGAAGTATCACGCACTTCGCGTGCCTTCTCGCCGAAGATGGCACGCAGCAGGCGCTCTTCAGCGGTCAGCTCGGTCTCGCCCTTCGGGGTGACCTTACCAACCAGAATGTCGCCGCTCTTGACCTCGGCACCGATGCGGATGATGCCGCGCTCGTCCAGATCCTTCAGTGCATCCTCAGAAACGTTGGGGATATCACGGGTGATCTCTTCGGGTCCCAGCTTGGTATCGCGGCTCTCGGTCTCGTACTCTTCAATATGAATGGAGGTGTACACGTCCTCGCGCACGATCTTCTCGTTCAGCAGAACGGCATCCTCGTAGTTGTAGCCTTCCCAGGTCATGAAGCCGATCAGAGCGTTCTTACCCAGAGAAATTTCGCCGTTGCGCATTGCAGGGCCGTCGGCCAGCACCTGACCGGCCTTGACGCTCTCGCCGACCTCCACGATGGGACGCTGGTTGATGCAGGTGCCTGCGTTGGAGCGTGCGAACTTGACCAGAGGATAATCCTCCAGCTCGCCCTTGTTGTTGCGCACAACAACATGGTCGGCATCCATCTTCTCAACGATACCGTCATTCTTTGCCAGAACAGCGGTGCCGGAGTCGGTAGCAGCCTTGTACTCCATACCGGTAGCAACGATGGGCTGCTGGGTGACCATCAGAGGCACTGCCTGACGCTGCATGTTGGAACCCATCAGAGCACGGTTACAGTCATCGTTCTCCAGGAAGGGGATGCAGGCGGTAGCAACAGAGACCATCATTCGCGGAGAAACGTCCATGTAATCGACTTTCTCTGCATCAATTTCAAGGATCTCGTCGCGGCGGCGGGCAGACACGCGGGGACGCACGAAGTGCTTGCCCTCATCCAGCGGCTCGTTGGCCTGTGCCACAACGTACTCGTCCTCGACGTCAGCGGTCATATACTCGACCTCGTCGGTGACGACCTGTTCCTTCAGGTTGCCGTTCTCGTCATAGATCTTCTTGACCTTGCGGTACGGAGCTTCCACGAAGCCGTACTCGTTGATCTTGGCGTAAGATGCCAGATAGGAGATCAGACCGATGTTGGGGCCTTCAGGAGTCTCGATGGGGCACATACGGCCGTAGTGGCTGTAGTGAACGTCGCGGACCTCGAAACCTGCGCGGTCACGGCTCAGACCGCCGGGGCCCAGAGCAGACAGGCGGCGCTTGTGGGTCAGCTCAGCCAGCGGGTTGTTCTGGTCCATGAACTGGGACAGCGGAGAAGAACCGAAGAACTCCTTGATGGCTGCCACCACCGGACGGATGTTGATGAGGGCCTGCGGGGTGATGACGCTCTGATCCTGGCTCTGCAGGGTCATGCGCTCACGGATGACGCGCTCCATGCGGGAGAAGCCGATGCGGAACTGGTTCTGCAGCAACTCGCCCACGCTGCGGATGCGGCGGTTGCCCAGATGGTCGATATCATCGGTGGTGCCAATATTGTGGCCCAGACCGTTCAGGTAGTTGATGGAAGCCAGAATATCGGCGACCGTAACGGTGCGGCCGATCAGCTGGTCGTGGTTGCGGCGCAGCATCTCCTTCTGCTCTTCCACATCAGAGGTGGTGTCGAGGATCTTCTTGATCTCATCGAAGGAGCAGCGCTCGTTAATGCCGCACTCCTTCACGTCGAAGGAGAAGAAGCCCTGTGCATCCACACAGCCGTTGGTGATGACCTTGATCTTCCGGCTCTCTTCCTTCATGGGATCGTCGAGCTTCAGCACGACCAGATTCACACCGGCATTGTCAGCCTTCTCAGCCAGCTCGCGGGTGATCTTGGCACCAGCCTCGATCAGGATCTCGCCGGTCAGCGGAGCGACCACATTCTCAGCAGCCACCTGACCGGTGATGCGGCGGGCCAGAGACAGCTTCTTGTTCATCTTATAACGGCCGAAACGAGACAGGTCATAACGGCGCGGGTCGAAGAACAGCATGTTGATCTGGCTGGTAGCAGACTCCACCGTGGGAGGCTCGCCGGGGCGCAGCTTGCGGTAGACTTCCAGCAGGCCCTCTTCCTGATTCTTGGTGGTATCCTTTTCCAGAGTAGCGAGGATGCGCTCATCGTCGCCAAAGAAGTTCAGGATGTCCTCGTTGGTGGACAGGCCCAGTGCACGGCACAGCACGGTGACAGGCAGCTTGCGGTTCTTATCGATACGGACATAGAACACATCGGAAGCATCGGTCTCGTACTCCAGCCATGCACCGCGGTTGGGGTTCATGGTGGCGCTGTACAGGTCGTTGCCCACCTTATCCTTGGCATCGCCGTAGAACACGCCAGGAGAACGCACCAGCTGGCTGACGATCGCACGCTCTGCACCGTTGATCACAAAGGTGCCGGCATCGGTCATCAGCGGGAAATCGCCCATGAAGATCTCCTGATCCTTCACTTCGCCGGTCTCCTTGTTCAGCAGACGGGCGGTGACGCGCAGGGGTGCTGCATAGGTCACGTCGCGCTCCTTGCACTCCTTGATGCTGTACTTCGGCTCCTTATCCAGGCGGAAGTCCACAAAGCTCAGTGCCAGATTGCCGGTGTAGTCCTCAATGGTGCCGATATCGTGGAAGACCTCTTTCAGGCCCTCGTCCAGGAACCACTGATAAGAGTTCTTCTGGACCTCGATCAGGTTCGGCATACTGATGACTTCGTCGATGTGGGAGAAGCTCATGCGCTCGGTTTTGCCGAGCTTTACGGGCTTGACTTTCATCATAAAATCAACCACTCCTTACTTTTATACTCTACGGGATGTCGTATACACGGGTCAAATTTGAGCAGACACACATAATTCGACCCGCGTCGAAGGGAACCTTTCGGCGTTTTTCACAAACTTTTCGGTTTGACCCGTCCAGCCGCCGCCTGCGTATTCCCCTTTTTGGCGCACTAGTCCATTATGTGATACTAATGCAGTATACACCCTAAAAGCCTTGCTGTCAAGCCGTTTTTCAGATTTTTGCCAAAACAAATTTATTTTTTCTTTCATTTTCGTACGCCCGGCAGCGTGTTGTATTTTGCTGTTTTAGGGCTTGATTTTTTTATTTTGCACGTTCCTGTTCATAATCCCCTTGTGCAATTTGTCTATCTTTGCCCTTGTGTTTTGGCGTATTACTTTTACAGTCGGATATGCCCATTTTCCCTTGCGGCCCTTTTTTGTGAAAAAGCAGCTCAGAAAAGCTCACAGGCTTTTCTGAGCTGCAAATATAAAAATAATGTTTCCTCTAATATTGTATTGCCAGAGCGCAAGCGGCGGCAATTATAATCGTTCACTCATCCAGATAATCCCGCAGGCGTTTTGCACGGCTGGGATGCCGCAGCTTGCGCAGGGCCTTGGCTTCGATCTGCCGCACCCGCTCCCGGGTCACATTGAACTCCTTACCCAGCTCTTCCAGCGTGTGCGCCCGGCCATCCTCCAGCCCGAAGCGCAGTGCGATCACCCGCTCTTCCCTCGGTGTCAGGCTTTTGAGCACGCTGAACAGTTCCCGCCGCAGCAGCTGCCGCCCGGCTTCATCCACCGGGACGCCTGCATCCTCGTCCTGAATAAAATCTTCAAGGTGGGCATCCTCTTCCTCGCCCACCGGCGTTTCCAAGCTGATGGGATCCTGCGCCAGCTGCAGCAATTCCCGCACACGGTCCGGCTCCATGTCCAGCTGAACAGCGATCTCTTCCGCGGTAGGCTCCCGGCCATTTTTCCGCAGCAGGTCACCCGTCGTCTTTTTGACCCGGTTGATGCTCTCCACAAGGTGCACCGGGATGCGGATGGTCCTCCCCTGATCCGCAATGGCGCGGGTGATGGACTGACGGATCCACCACGTGGCATAGGTGGAAAATTTGAAGCCGCGCTCCGGCTCAAACTTTTCCGCCGCCTTCATCAGACCGAGATTGCCTTCCTGAATGAGATCCAGAAACGGCAGGCCCCGCCCTGCATAGCGCTTTGCCACCGACACCACCAGCCGCAGGTTCGCTTCGCTGAGCTTCCGCCGGGCATCCTCGTCCCCGGCCTGCGCGGCACGGGCAAGCTCCGTTTCCTGTTCTGCCGTCAGAAGCGGCACCCGGCCGATCTCCTTCAAATAGGCCTTTACCGGGTCGTCCAGCGCCACCCCCTCTGCCGAAAGCTCATGTTCCAGCCTGCCGATCTGCGTTTCATCCAACGCAGGCAGGTCCGCTTCCTCTTCGGTCAGGTGCACGCCGCGATCCTCCAGTGCCGTATACAGCTCGTCCAGCTGCGCCACATCGTAATCCTGTTCGTCCATGGCACGGCTGATCTGCTCCGGTGTCAGGGCATGGTGGCGTGCCCGCGCAGCCAATGTTCTGGCCAATTCCTCCGTTTGCGACAATTTCTGCATGGTTCCTGCTCCTTCCCTCTCCTGCTCCAGCCGGAGGGGAAAGCGGGGGATCATTCTTCTACAGGCACATTTCCCTGCTTCTTTTCGCGCATCGACTGGAGGTAATCACTCAGTTCCTCATTGGACATATGCGCCGCCTTGCCTGCCATGGGCATCCCCCGGGCAATGCGGTCCAGATACAGCCGGATATCATCCGGCGTACAATTCACATCGCTGTATTGTGCCGCAAGATGGCTCAGTTCATTCAGCGCTTCTTCGCTTACAAAAGCGCGCAGCGTGGTCAGGCTGATCTCAATGCCCTCCTGTCGGCAGCGCAGCATGGCTTCAAACAGCTCCTTCTGCTGCGGCAGCACAAACTGTTCTGCGGTCAGCTGCCCCTGCACCAGATCGATATAGTGCGGCTCCCTCAGTATGGCCGCCAGCAGCCGCTGCTGTGCACTGGCAATGCCCAGCGCCTGACTGCCGCCCGCACTGTACGGCACGTTGATCTGATTCATCTCACCGGACTTGAGCGCCTGCTGCTTTTTCTCCCAGCGGTGCTTGCTGCCCGCCCTCTTCACGGCGGTCTCCAGCTGGGTCATGATAGCTGTTTTGGAGATGTTGGTCTCCTCAGCCAGACGCCCCGCATACACTTCCTGCTCGGTAGGGTTGGAGCGCTCTGCCAGCATATTCACAGCTTCCTTCACGTATTCCAGCCGCTGGGCATCCTGTGCCAGATCATACTGGCTGCGCAGACGGCCCAGCCGGAAGTCCAGTGCATTGCCCACACCATCCAGCAGGGCTTTGAATCGCTCTGCGCCATACTTTTTGATGTACTCGTCCGGGTCCTTTGCACCGGGGATCTGCAGCACACCCACCTTTACCGGGCTGTTGCGGAACAGTTCCAGCGAGCGCAGCGTGGCCTTCTGGCCTGCTTCGTCCGAATCGTAGCTCAGGATCACCTCGTCAGCATACTCGCTGATGAGCCGCACCTGCTCCGGGGTCAGGGCCGTGCCGCAGGCACACACTGCTGTGTCGATGCCTGCCTGATGCATACTGATCACGTCCATGTAGCCCTCGCACAGCACGAACCGGCGCACCGCGCTGCGCTTTGCGATCTGCAGCGCAAACACCGTCTCTGATTTGTGGTACACCAGCGTTTCCGGGCTGTTGACATATTTCGGTTTTGAATCGTCCAGCACGCGCCCACCAAACGCAATGATGTTGCCGCGCAGGTCAAAGATGGGGGTCATCACCCGCTTCCAGAACAGGCAGTAGATGCGGCCGGACGCACTGCGCTTGAACAGGCCGCTGGCATCCAGCTCCTGCTGATTATAGCCCTTATCGCGCAGGAACTGATACAGCGCCTGTCCGTCGTTGGGCGCATAACCCAGCCCGAACCGGACGATAGTCTTGTCGTCCAGACCGCGCCGCCGCCAGTAGGCACGGGCCTGCCGGGCTTCCTCCACGGTGGAGTTCAGGCAGGCGTGGAAAAACCGTGCCGCCTCCTTGTTCATGGAGAGGATGCGGCTGCGCATCCGGCCTGTTTTGTCGTCCTCCTGCGGCTCCGGCATACCGGCCCGCGCTGCCAGCAGCTTAACGGCCTCCGGGTAATCGATGCTGTTGATCTTTTTCGTAAAGGTAATGGCATCGCCGCCTGCGCCGCAGCCAAAGCAGTAAAAGCTCTGGGTGTCCGGGTAGACGTAGAATGAGGGCGTTTTTTCGCTGTGGAAGGGGCACAGGCCGCCATACAAACGTCCCTTGCGCTTGAGCTGCACATAGCTGCCCACCAGCTCCACAATGTCGGTGCGGCGGGTCAGTTCTTCAATGTATTCGTGTGGGATCATGGATCTTTCAAACGACCTTTCGGATTTATAGGACATGCCACTTCCGGGGCACAAACAATTCCTCAAAAGTGCGGATGGCAAATTCATCGCTCATGCCACTGATGTAATCGGTCACTGCGCGTTCTCCGCCCTCCTGATAAGCCAGCTGGATGTAGAAGTTGGACATCCGGTCCACATGGTTCAGGTAGTAATCGTACAGTTCCCCGATCACCTTGTCCACCTTCTGCTCTTCCCGCTTGGCGGTCTTGTCCACGTACACGGTGGCGTACATGAAATCCCGCAGCGCAAGGAAGGCTTCGTTTTCCTCTGCGCCCACCTTCACATCCCCATCGCTGTTGGCAAGGATACTGTTGATCATGGTGGTGATGCGGGCAGATTTTGTCTGGCCCAGCACGGCGGTGCATTCCTTCGGCAGGGTGGCTGGGTCCAGCACACCGGCGCGCACCGCGTCCTCAATGTCATGGTTCACATAGGCGATCTGATCCGCCATGCGCACGATGCGCCCTTCCGGCGTTGCCGCCCAGGTGCCCTTTGTGTGGGTCACGATGCCGTTGCGCACCTCCCACGTCAGGTTCAGGCCCCGGCCGTCCTTTTCCAGCTTGTCCACCACACGCAGGCTCTGCATGTAGTGCTTGAAGCCGTCCGGGCACAGCTCATTCAGCGCGCGCTCCCCGGCATGGCCAAACGGCGTGTGGCCCAGATCATGGGCAAGGCTGATCGCTTCGGTCAGATCTTCGTTCAGCCGCAGGGCGCGGGCAATGGTCCGCGCGATCTGCGAGACCTCCAGCGTATGGGTCAGTCGGGTGCGGTACAGGTCTCCCTCCGGCGAGAGGAACACCTGCGTCTTTTGTTTGAGCCGTCGGAACGCCTTGCAGTGCAGCACCCGGTCACGGTCACGCTGGAACACCGGCCGGATCGGGTCCTGCTCTTCCGGCAGCATGCGGCCGCGGCTCTGGTCGCTGAAGGTAGCCCACGGCGCGAAGGTCATATGTTCGATCTCTTCTGTGCGCTGACGTACATCCATACAAAGTCGCCCTCCCTTTTTGTCGCCATTCCCCCTCTCTGTTTCGGCACAGCCGATCCCAATTGCTGCGTCTGCGGCAATTGTAGCACACCCGCTTTGTCGAAGGGGGAAAAAGCCTGTCGGTTCGCAAAATAATGCTTGCTTTTTTATTTTTGCCGCTGCCGGGTTCAGAACGGTGCGTAGAACGGGTCGGATACCGTCACCTGCGCGCCGCCGCGCGTCAGCTCCCGCAGCTGTTCCAGCAGCGGGCCTTCGGTGTGTTCCGGCATCTGCCAGCACAGGGTCACGCGGTCCGTGAATTGCGGCGCTGCCTGTTTTGCTCCCGCCGCATCGATCAGCAGCGATGCACGCTCATAAAGGGAGTAATCCACCGTCACGCTCAGCTCCACCACGCTGCGCACCGTGACCACCTCGGCATTTTCCAGTGCACGGGCCGTAGCCGTGGTGTATGCACGCACCAAGCCGCCGGTGCCCAGCAGCACGCCGCCAAAGTAACGGGTCACCACCACGATCAGATCCGTCAGGCCGCTGTGCTGCAGCACCTCCAGCGCTGGTGTGCCCGCCGTCTTGGCCGGTTCCCCATCATCTGAATAGCGTTCCCGGTTGCCTTCCCGCAGGCGGTAGGCATACACATTGTGGCGGGCGGTGCGGTTGGCCGCACGCACCTGTTCCAGAAATGCAACGGCAGCTTCCTCGCTGTCCGCAAATGACAGCGACGCAATGAAGCGGCTCTTCTTTTCCTCGTATTCTCCGGTGGCCGTGCCACGGATGGTGCGGTAATCCTCCACTGTGGTTCCTCCTGCATGTTATTCAAATCAAGTATAACATAAATCGTCCGTTGTGCAACCACTGCCGCATACGTTTTTATGTCAAGGGCATCTTCCTGTACTGCTGCCCGCATGTCCTCTGCCAGAAAAAAGCGCAACAAAAAATCGGCCAAGCCTTGCAGCTCAGCCGATCTTTTATTAGAAGAAAGCAGATGATCACTTCGTAAAGAGCTGGATCCACTGATGGCCCCAAGTGCTGGAGCTGTTGTAGTAGTAGCCAACACCCATTGCACGAGCTTCGGGATCCAGAATGTTTGCGCGATGGCCTTCGGAATTCATCCAGGCATTCACGACTTCTTCAGGAGAAACGCTGCCCCATGCGGCATTCTCGCCAGCAGCGGCATCCGTCACGCCGTACTCGCTGAGAACAGTGTACCACTTGGTACCATTGGGACGAACGTGAGAATTGACGGTTGCGATCTCTTCGGCGCGCTGCTGAGCAGCTGCGGTGAGCTTTGCATCGCCCATGACCAGGGGCTGCAGGCCGTACTTTGCACGCTCGGCATTGACCA
Source organism: Faecalibacterium sp. I4-3-84 (assembly GCF_023347255.1). Classification (GTDB taxonomy): domain Bacteria; phylum Bacillota; class Clostridia; order Oscillospirales; family Ruminococcaceae; genus Faecalibacterium; species Faecalibacterium taiwanense. Next base: position 2,879,813 of record NZ_CP094466.1, on the reverse strand, counting down.
GATCCAGAACTTCCTGACGGTAGTTGCTGGTGTAAGAGTTTTCGGGGTAAGAGAAGATCAGCACCCAGTAGTTGTTGTAAACGCCGCCTTCGTAGTGGCCCACACTCATGGTGGTCACATCCGCATTCAGCATGCGCTCACGTGCGAAATCAATGTTCATCCACTGATCCACCGCTGCATCGGGGGTAGAAACGCCAGCTATGTAGTTTTCGCCAACGGACACATCGTCAATACCATTCTCGGCGAAGATGGTGAAATCGCGCTGACCGTTGGGACGAACGTAAGAGTAAGAAACAGCCAGCTCTTCAGCGCGCTCCTGAGCGGCATTGTTGTGGCTGCTGTCGCCCAGCTGAACGGGCTTCAGGCCAGCCTTTGCGCGCTCGTTGTTTACGCGGCGCAGGAACTCGTTCTGATAAGCTTCGTCCTGAAAGCTGATGTAGGAATTTTCTTCTTCGATGGAAACAGAAACCGAAGCCTCAGCTGCGTTTGCAGTAACGGGCTTGAGAGATGAAGCAACAAAAACTACAGCCAGAGTCATAGCTGCTGCTGCGATATTCTTCAGGGTGCGCATCTCGAGTTTCATAAGACATCCTCCGTAAGCCTTTGTATATAAAAGCTTTTTTGCATTCCTGCGAATGCGTGCCGCAACATATTCGCAACGCTTTCGTTTCAAACGTGTCACTCTTGTGCAACAAGAGTATCACAAGAACATCTCATCGTCAAGGGGTTTTTGTCGATTTTTTTGAGAAAAAATGCAAAAAAATCAAAATTCCCTGTCCCAAAAGCGTTTCACAAGTGCAACAGGCTCAACCAGGATCCCGTAAATTTGTTACGCCTGTGTTGCACTTCACCGTTTTCGGGATTGTTTCGTCACACTTTACGTGTTGCATTTTATTTTTCTACACTTTTTCTGCAGTGTTTTTCATGCATTTTTCCGTATGTTTATTCGCTTACATGCATATTTCAAAGTATAACAGACTTTTGTGTGCGCTTTTTCCGTTCCACTCCCCTCCCGCAGCCCTTTTCTGGGCTGCAGCCGGCCTTTGGCTGTACTTTCTGCAACAAAAAACAGCACAGGCAGCCTTTTCAGGGCCATCTGTGCTGTGCCGTATTTCTTATTTAAAAATTATATAAAAAGAAGAGCGGCTCCGAAGAGCCGCCCTCCCACAATTCAGGCTATGCTATAAAAAGATCTCGCGTCAGTCGATCACTGAGCAGCCTTTGCTGCCTCGATCTGCTTGATCAGTTCGGGAACTACCTTGAACAGGTCGCCCACAATGCCGTAGTCGGCAACACCGAAGATGGGTGCGCCCTCATTCTTGTTGACAGCGATGATGCACTCGGAGTCCTGCATACCAGCAGTGTGCTGGATAGCGCCGGAAATGCCCAGAGCAACATAGATCTTGGGATGCACGGTCTTGCCGGTCTGGCCAACCTGATGGTCAGCAGTCATCCAGCCTGCATCGGTGACGGCACGGGAAGCGCCCACAACGCCGCCGCCCAAAGCGGCAGCCAGCTGCTCAGCCAGCTCAATGCCCTTGTTGACATCCTTGCTGATGCCGCGGCCAACAGAGACGATCACGTCTGCGCCGATCAGATCGACCAGCTTTTCAGCTGCCTTCTCAACGCTCAGCACTTCGGTCTTAACGTCGTCAGCGGTCAGGCTGAAGGCGGGCTTCACGATCTGGCAGGCATCAGCCTTGGCCTGATCGAAGGGAGCCTTCTTCATAACGCCGGGGCGGACGGTGGACATCTGCGGACGGAAGCGGGGGCAGATGATGGTAGCCATCAGATGGCCGCCGAATGCGGGACGGGTCATCTTCAGGTTGCGATCCTCATAATCGAACTTCTGCTTGGACAGGTCGATGGTGGAGCTTTCCTTCAGGAATTCGACATACTTTGCAGTGTCGATATCCAGATGGGTAGCATCGGCGGTCAGGCCGGTGTGCAGGCGGGCTGCGCAGCGGGGGCCCAGATCGCGGCCGATGTTGGTTGCACCGATCAGCAGGACTTCGGGCTTATACTCGTTGACCATGTCGCACACGACCTTAGCGTATGCATCGGTGGTGTAGTCCTTCAGCAGGGGGCTGTCGCAGACCATGACCTTATCAGCGCCATAGCCGCCCAGTTCCTTGGCAATGCCTTCCACGTTGTCGCCCAGCAGCAGGCCGGTGACCTCGCAGCCCAGCTCATCAGCCAGCTTGCGAGCCTCGCTCACCAGCTCGAAATCAGTGGACATCAGTGCGCCCTGGCGCTGCTCGCAGAAGACCCAGACGCCCTTGTATTCGTTAAAATCAGCCATTGTAATCCTATGCTCCTTTCATCAGATCAGGTGCTTCTTGGCCAGGATACCAGCCAGCTGGGCAGCAACATCGTCGCCCTTCAGCATGGTGCCTGCGCCCTTCTGCGGAGGAGTGAAGGACTTAAAGACGTTCGTCGGAGAACCCTTCAGACCGATGGTATCAACCTCGATCAGCGGATCGTCCTTCAGTGCGTTGTAATCAAACACTTCCATCGGCTTGTCGTAGCAGGTGAAGATGCCGTTCACGCTCATGTAACGGGGCTGGTTCAGCTCCTTGATGCAGGTCAGCAGGCAGGGAGTCTGCACCTTGACCATCATGTAGCCGTCTTCCAGCATACGCTTCACGGTCAGGGTGTTGCCATCCTTCTGGATGTCTGCCACGTAGGTGACCTGAGGCAGATGCAGCTTTTCAGCGATCTGCGGGCCGACCTGTGCGGTATCGCCATCGATTGCCTGACGGCCGCAGAACACAACGTCCTCGGGGCCAACGCCGATCTTGTTGACAGCAGCAGCCAGGATCTGGCTGGTTGCAAAGGTATCGGAGCCGCCGAACTCACGGCCGGAGACCAGAACCGCCTTATCAGCGCCGCGGGCCAGCAGCTCACGCAGCATGCCTTCTGCCGGCGGGGGACCCATAGTAACAACAACGACCTCGCAGCCGGTCTCGTCCTTCAGCTTCAGAGCAGCCTCCAGAGCGTTCAGGTCATCGGGGTTGGTGATGGTAGCCATCGAAGCACGATCCAGAGTGCCGTCAGCCTTAACGGCGACCTTGCCGGAGGTATCAGGAACCTGCTTTACACAAACAATTGCTTTCATTGTAACTCTTGCCTCCCTTACTTCAGCAGCGCGCCGGAAATGACCATCATCTGCACTTCGCTGGTGCCCTCGTAGATCTCAGTGATCTTGGCATCACGCATCATGCGCTCGATGGGATAGTCACGGGTGTAGCCGTAACCGCCGAACAGCTGCAGGCAGCGGCGGGTCACATCGCTTGCGGTGCGGGCTGCGATCAGCTTTGCCTGAGCAGCCTCGACGCTGTAGCGGACCTTCTTGCCGTCCATAGCCTCCTGCTTCTTCAGAGCAGCGGCGTAAACCAGATACTTTGCAGCCTCAACGCGGGCCTTCATCTCAGCCAGCTCGAACTGAGTGTTCTGGAAAGCTGCGATGGCACGGCCGAACTGCTTGCGCTCCTTGACGTAAGCCACAGTCTCTTCCAGAGCGCCTTCGGCAATGCCCAGAGCCTGAGATGCGATACCGATACGGCCGCCGTCCAGAGTAGCCATAGCCAGCTGGAAGCCCTTGCCGCGCACGCCCAGCATACGATCCTTCGGAATGCGGCAGTCCTCAAAGATCAGCTCACAGGTAGAAGAACCGCGAATGCCCATCTTGTCCTCAGCCTTACCGACGGAGAAGCCCGGATCGGTACGCTCCACGATGAAAGCAGAGCACAGCTTGGTGGGACGGCCCTTCTTGTCCAGCACATTGTCGGTGACGGCAATGACGATGAACACATCAGCAAAGCCTGCATTGGTGATGAAGATCTTGGAGCCGTTCAGCACCCAGCAGTCATCCTCTTCCTTTGCAATGGTCTGCTGGCCCTGTGCATCGGTACCGGCACCCGGCTCGGTCAGGCCGAAAGCACCCAGCCACTCGCCGCTGCACAGCTTGGGCAGATACTTTGCCTTCTGCTCGGGAGTACCATTTTCATAAATAGGAGCAGCACACAGGCTGGTGTGAGCAGAGACGATGACACCGGTGGTGCCGCAGACCTTGCTCAGCTCTTCCACTGCCATGACGTAGGACAGCACATCGCCGCCTGCACCGCCGACCTCAGTCGGGAAATAAATGCCCATCATGCCGAGCTTGCCCATCTTTTCGACGGTCTCTTTGGGGAAGTACTCTTCCGCATCAACCTTCTTTGCCAGGGGCTTGACTTCGTTCTCAGCAAACTCGCGGTACATTTTCTGTACCATCTGCTGCTGCTTGGACAGAGTAAAATCCATCGCTATATCCTCCTAACGGGTCTTTTTCATTTACCGGAATTGCCCGGTGCAAACAAATTCCTCCCGGCCGCTTTTCCACGGTCGGGAGAAACGTTTATCAGAATTTACAGCTGGTCAACAGGGGTCTTGGTGCGGTCTGCGTTGTAAACGTAGAAGCCCTTGCCGCTCTTGCAGCCCAGGTTGCCGCCGCGGACCATCTTACGGATCAGCGGGCAGGCACGGTACTTGCTGTCGCCGGTCTCCTTGTACAGCACATCCATGATGGCCAGGCAGATATCCAGGCCGATGAAGTCGCCCAGCTCCAGGGGACCCATGGGGTGGTTGGCACCCAGCTTCATAGCGGTGTCGATGCCAGCGATATCGGAAACGCCTTCCATCTTGATGAAAGCAGCTTCGTTGATCATGGGGATCAGGATGCGGTTGACGACGAAGCCTGCAGCCTCATTGACCTGAACCGGCTGCTTGCCGATGGCAACAGAGATCTCCTTGATCTTCTCAACGGTCTCAGCGGGAGTGTTGCAGCCTGCGATGACCTCGATCAGCTTCATGCGGTCTGCGGGGTTGAAGAAGTGCATGCCGACCAGCGGACGGCCAACGCCCTTGCCGATCTCGGTGATGGACAGAGAAGAAGTGTTGGAAGCGAAGATGCACTCGGGCTTGCAGATCTTATCCAGTTCGCCGAAGGTGGTCTGCTTGACCTTCATATCCTCAAAAGCAGCCTCAACGACCAGATCGCAGTCAGCGCACAGGTCTTCCTTCAGGCCCGGGGTGATGGCAGCAACGATGGCGTCTGCCTTTTCCTGCGTCATCTTTCCCTTGGCAACCAGCTTCTCGTAGCCCTTCTTGATCTTTGCCAGACCATTCTCGGCCCACTCCTGCTTGATGTCGCACAGAGCAACGGTGTTGCCCTCAACCTGTGCAAATGCCTTTGCGATGCCCTGGCCCATGGTGCCAGCGCCGATAACACCGATCTTCATAGGAAACCTCTCCTTATCAATCAATAATGTAGTTGATTTGCATCAAATGGTTACTCCTTCAGCCACGGCTTCGCCGTGACAGCTCCCTCAAGGAGGGAGCCTCTGGCGAAGAGATAAAGCTTTCGGTTTTGCCAAGGCCTCCCTCTCAGAGGGAGGTGGCATCGTGCAAGCGATGACGGAAGGAGTCTTTTTCGATTTTAGTTGTTGGTGAACACTGCCTTGGGCTTCGGCTTCTCACGGCTCAGGAAGCAGGCCATGCCTTCCTTCTGATCGTGGGTCTCGAAGCAGTCGCCGAACAGCTTTTCCTCGACCTCAACAGCCTTCTCGATGGGCAGGCTGATGCCGCCGTTGATTGCCTTCTTGCAGTTGCGCACAGCGATGGGTGCATTCTTTGCGATCTTGCCGGCCAGCTTCAGCACGTTCTCCATCAGTTCAGCCTGAGGATACACAGCGTTCACCAGACCAATGCGCAGAGCCTCGTCCGCCTTGATGTTCAGTGCAGAGTAGACCAGCTGCTTTGCCATACCCATGCCGACCAGACGTGCCAGACGCTGGGTGCCGCCGAAGCCCGGGGTGATGCCCAGACCCACTTCCGGCTGGCCGAACACAGCGTTGTCAGAGCAGATGCGGATGTCGCAGCTCATAGCCAGCTCGTTGCCGCCGCCCAGTGCAAAGCCGTTCACGGCTGCAATAACGGGGATGGGGAAGCTCTCGATCATCAGGAACACATCATTGCCCAGCTTGCCGAAGGCCTCGCCCTCTGCCTTGGTCATGGTGCTCATGGAACCGATATCTGCGCCTGCCACGAAGCTCTTGTCGCCTTCGCCGGTCAGAACGATGCAGCGGACAGTCTCCTGATCCACAGCCTCAAAAGCTGCCTTCAGGTCTGCCAGAACTTCGGGGTTCAGGGCATTCAGTGCCTTGGGACGGTCGATGGTAATGATCTCAACTGCGCCCTGCACCTCGGTTTTTACAAATGCCATTGTGAAAACCTCCTATTCAAATCTTATCAATTATCACAAACAGCCCCCGGACGGAGGAAAGGCTCTCCGGTTCCCTTCCCCGTCCGGGTCTGTCATTCAGTCAGGATTCCAAGAGGTGGAACTTAGTCCATCTCAACGATGGTAGCGCAGCCCATGCCGCCGCCAATGCACAGGGTAGCCAGACCCTTGTGAGCACCACGGTGCTTCATAGCATACAGCAGGGTGACCAGGATACGAGCGCCGGAAGCGCCGACCGGGTGGCCCAGAGCGATTGCGCCGCCGTTGACATTCAGCTTATCCTTATCGAAGCCCAGAGCCTCGCCGACAGCGATGGACTGTGCTGCGAAGGCCTCGTTTGCCTCGACCAGATCCATGTCAGCAACGCTCATGCCGGTCTTAGCCATGACCTTCTTGGTAGCGGCGATGGGGCCCAGGCCCATGACTTCGGGCTCAACGCCTGCCAGAGCACCGGCGACCCAGGTAGCCAGAGGCTTCACGCCCAGCTCCTTGGCCTTCTCCTCGCTCATGATGACCAGAGCAGCAGCGCCGTCATTGATGGCGGAAGAGTTGCCGGCGGTCACAATGCCGTCCTTGGTGAAAGCGGGCTTCAGCTTTGCCAGCACTTCGGGAGCGCTCAGACGGGGGCCTTCATCGGTATCGAACACGGTGTCGCCCTTCTTGCCCTTGATCACAACGGGAACGATCTCGTCCTTGAAAGCGCCGTCCTTGATAGCCTTGTCAGCCTTCAGCTGGCTGTTGTATGAGAACTCGTCCAGCATCTCACGGGTGATGGGGCTGTAACCGTATTTCTTCTGATAGGTCTCGTTGGTGCAGACGTTCTCAGCGGTCATGCCCATGTGCTTGTTGAAGCCGCAGGCATCCCACAGAGCATCGTTGACCATGGTATCCACGATCTCGCTCTTGCCCATGGGTGCGCCCATGCGGTAGCCGTAACGAGCCTTCTGCAGTGCGAAGGGAGCCATGTCCATATTCTCCATGCCGCCTGCGACCACGATGTCAGCATCGCCAGCCTCGATCATCTGAGCAGCCATGTTGACGCAGTTCAGACCGGAACCGCACACCACGTTGACGGTGACAGCCGGGGTCTCGATGGGCAGGCCAGCCTTCAGAGCAGCCTGACGAGCAACGTTCTGGCCCAGACCGGCCTGAATGACGCAGCCCATGTAGACATGGTCGACCTGCTCGGGAGCGACGTTTGCACGGTTCAGAGCTTCCTTGATGACGATGGAGCCCAGCTCAGCTGCGGGAACGTTTGCCAGAGTGCCGCCGAACTTGCCAATAGCGGTACGGCATGCAGATGCGATAACGATCTTTTTCATGTGAATAGCCTCCTGAATTGTGTATGTGTTACTTTTCGTAAGCCATTTTTATCAAAACGCCCGTAGGCGCTTTTACAAATTAGGTCTCGGGGTCTTTTTTCTGCCGGATCAGCGCATACTTTTCGTTGACCGCTTTTTCCACACTGGGTGTGACGAACTTGCTGATGTCGCTGCCGTAGTAAGCTGCCTCTTTTACAATGGTGGATGAAAGGTAGCTCCACTTGATGCTCGTTGCCAGAAACATGGTCTCGATGCCGGGCATCAGTGCGTGATTGGTCTGCGCAAGCTGGATCTCGTTTTCAAAATCCGTCACCGCCCGCAGGCCCCGTACCATCACCGAAGCGTGCCGTTTCTTGGCGAACTCCACGGTCAGGCCGTCGAAGCTCTCCACCGAAACATTCTGGATGCCCTTGCAGCATTCCTTCAGAAGCTCCACGCGTTCCTCCACGGTGAACAGCGGATTCTTTGCGCTGTTGTTGAGCACTGCCACGATCAAATGATCGTTGATCTTTGCCGCACGCTTGATGATATCGAGATGCCCTTTTGTGACCGGATCGAACGAACCGGGATAAACTGCTGTTGCCATCGTTTGGTGTCCTCCTTGGGCGCTGTGAAAAGCGCGTTTTGGTTCTGCCATGATAGCACTTTCCAGTCTTGGGTGCAAGATTTTGTGCAAGCTGTACGTTTTATCGTTAAATTTTAAACAATCAACGTTGTGCCACATCGCGGCAACTTGCTACGCTATAAGTAAACCACATCGTCAAAATTTTATCAAGTCCTTTTGCAAAGATTTTTGGTTTTTCAGCACCAAACAATCGTTCAAAAACTCTGCGAATTTTGTCCATATTGCCAGTCGGCCAAAATTTTCTCGATAAACTATTGATTCCGCACATTGTTAATGTTATAACTAAGTTGCGCAGATCTGCTGCCCTGTCCGGCAGCTGCCTTCTGCTGGTTATCAGGATATCGTCCGCCTGTGTCAGAGCTGTGTTCAAATTGTCAACAGGTGGTAAACATCCTGCAAAGATTTGTTCGCGCAGGAAGAGTAAATGATAAATTTACAATTCCTTTATTTTATTATAGGAGAGGATGGTTTATAATGGATTTTACGGAACTGTATGCTCAGAAGAAAATGACCGCCGCTCAGGCTGCCGCACTGGTCAAAAGCGGTGACTGGGTGGATTACGGCTGGGCTGTGAACACCCCTGTGGCGGTGGATGCCGAGATCGCAAAGCGTCTGCCTGAGCTGGAAGGTGTCAACTTCCGCGGCGGCATCCTGATGTGGGTGCCCGCGATCTTCCAGATCGACGATCCCGCTGCACACATGACATGGAACAGCTGGCATATGGGCGGCATTGAGCGCAAGGCCATTGCACAGGGCTTTTCCTTCTACTCCCCCATCCGTTATTCCGAGCTGCCCCGCTACTACCGCGAAAGCCCGGATCCGCTGGATGTGGCGGTGTTCCAGGTGACCCCCATGGACGAGCATGGCTACTTCAACTTCGGCCCCAGTGCATCTCATCTGGGTGCTGTGTGCGAAAAAGCCAAGAAGATCATCGTTGAGGTCAACAAGAACATGCCCCGCTGCCTTGGCGGCATGGAGAACTGCATCCACATTTCTCAGGTCACCGGCATCGTGGAAGGCGAGAACCCGCCCATCGGCCAGATGGCCGCTCCCGGTGCTGCTACCGAAGTGGATCTGAAGGTTGCCAACCTGATCGTTCCGCAGATCCCCAATGGTGCCTGCCTGCAGCTGGGCATCGGCGGTATGCCCAATGCCATCGGCAGCCTGATCGCACAGAGCGATTTGAAGGATCTGGGCGTGCACACCGAAATGTATGTGGATGCCTTTGTGGATATCGCCAAGGCCGGCAAGATCACCGGTGCATGCAAGCAGCTGGACAAGGGCCGTCAGGTCTACGCCTTCGGTGCCGGCACCCAGAAAATGTACGATTACCTGAACGATAACCCGGAGTGCATGTCTGCACCCGTGGACTACACCAACGATATCCGCAGCATCTCCGCACTGGATAACTTTATTTCCATCAACAACGCTGTGGACATCGACCTGTTCGGTCAGGTGAACGCCGAGACTGCAGGCCTCAAGCACATCTCCGGTGCTGGCGGTCAGCTGGACTTCGTTCTGGGCGCATACCTTTCCAAGGGCGGCAAGAGCTTTATCTGCCTGTCCTCTACCTTCTTTAATAAGAAGACCGGCCAGCTGGAGAGCCGCATCCGTCCCACTCTGGAAAACGGCAGCATCATCACCGATACTCGTGCCAACATCCACTACCTGTGCACCGAGTACGGCTGCGTGAACCTGAAGGGCCTGACCACCTGGGAAAAGGCCGAAGCTCTGATCAGCGTAGCACATCCCGACTTCCGTGAAGACCTGATCAAGGAAGCCGAAAAAATGCACATCTGGCGCAGGAGCAACAAAATCTGATAAGTGCCGCGGAGATTCCTGCTGTCCGCGGCTGAAATGGAGTCTATCATGATGGACAAAAAGCCGCACATCAAGCCCTATCTCTACGGGATGTTGGCAGGATTTGGAGCAATCTCCCTGAGCATCATCTTCTTTTTCCTGATCTACCGCTTCGATGGTTTTGGCGATGCCATCTCCACGCTGACCGGCATTCTGATGCCGTTCATCTACGGTGCCGTCATCGCCTACCTGCTCAAGCCCGTGTGCAACACCATCGAGAGCTTTCTGCGCCGGTTCATCCCGGAAAAGATGCATGGTCTGGTCAATGTGCTGTCCGTTGCGCTGACCATCCTGTTCGGCCTGCTCCTCATCTACGCTTTGTGCATGATGATCATTCCGCAGCTCATTACCAGCGTGACCACCCTGTACTACACTGCGCAGCGCAACCTCGCAAAGTTCGTGCAGTGGGCGAATCATGTGGAGTTCATTGAGAACAACCAGCAGATCATGGACATGCTCAACTCTGCTTATGCCACCATCAGCACCAATATCGATGATCTGATCAAGACCCGGCTCCTGCCCTCCATGCAGAACATCGTCAGCGGTGCCGCAGTGGGTGTGCTGAACGTAGTGACCATGGCCAAGAACCTGATCATCGGCATCATCGTGGCCGTGTATATGCTGGCCAGCCGCAAGCGCTTTGTGCAGCAGGCCAAGCTGGTGCTCTACAGCATCTTCAAGCCCCGCTGGGCAGAGCTGATCAAGGAAGAAGTGAAGTACGCCGATAAGATGTTCGGCGGCTTCATCAACGGCAAGATCATGGATTCCGCCATCATCGGCGTGCTGTGCTATATCGGCTGCCTGATCTTCAAGTTCCCCAGCGCCCTTCTGGTTTCCGTGATCATCGGCGTGACCAATGTGATCCCCTTCTTCGGCCCGTTCATCGGTGCCGTGCCCGCCACCCTGCTGATCCTCATTCAGAACCCTATCAAGGCGCTGTGGTTCGTCCTGTTCGTTCTGGTGCTGCAGCAGCTGGACGGAAACGTGATCGGTCCCAAGATCCTGGGCAACACCACCGGTCTTTCCAGTTTCTGGGTACTGTTCGCCATCCTGCTGTTCGGCGGTCTGTGGGGCTTTGTGGGCATGATCGTAGGTGTGCCGCTGTTTGCAGTCATCTATGATGTGATCAAAAAACTGGTCATCTACGGCCTGAAGCGCAACAAGGAGATCGACCTGCTGCAGACTTACCACGACAACTTCGGTGACCCGGAGGACGATGTTCCGGTAGAAACGTCTGCATCGGAAGCACCTCCTGTCGAAACAAATAATCTATCAATCACAAAGCCCCGGCATTCCATGTGATATGCTGCCCCTAGAGTAGACAGAGTAAAAAACAAAAACTCTGAGTACTCTAGGGGTATTTTCATGTCAAGAAAGAGCAATCACTATTCACTGTTGACTGCTGCAACAACCGCCGTTACCAGCACCGTCTGTTCATCCAGATGCCGATGCAGGCTCATGTCGGTGCCATGAACCGAGCTGCCTGATACCGATTTTGCACAAAAAATTCGCCGTCTCCTTGTGGAAACGGCGAACAAAAACATTATATTATTTTTTTCTACTTGACAGAATGCACTTCGGTGATTCAGAGCGGGTCCTGTTTTGTTATTTCTGTTTTGTGCAGGGCTTTCTGGCTGCGTTTTATGCCGTCACTCCACGGTCACGCTCTTGGCCAGATTACGCGGCTTATCCACGTCACAGCCGCGCAGAACAGCCATATAATAGGCAAATAGCTGCAGCGGCACAATGAGCTGCAGCGGCATCAGGATATCCTCATACTCATCCAGTCGGATCACGGCATCTGCCACGCCTTCCGGCACCGCAGCATCCTTTGTGGTAAACAGCAGCACCCTTGCTCCGCGGCTGCGGGTCTCCTTGGCATTGGAAATGGTCTTTTCGTACACCTGTTTCTGGGTGGCCAGTGCGATCACCGGCACGCCATCGGTGATCAGGCTGATGGTACCATGTTTCAGTTCACCGGCTGCATAGGCATCCGAGTGCACATAGCTGATCTCCTTGAGTTTCAGGCTGCCCTCCAGCGAGAGCGCATAGTCGAACCCGCGCCCAATGAAGAAGCAGCTCTGGGTGTTCACATAGCGGCTGGCAAGGTACTTGATCTGCTCACAATCTGCAAGGCGCGGCTTGATGATCTCCGGTGCGCGCAGCAGCTGGGCCGTAAAGCGGCGGGTCTCTGCCTCGCTCAGCCGTCCGCGCGCATAGGCCAGCCGCAGTGCAAACAGATAAAGCACGCACATCTGCACCATATACGCCTTGGTGGATGCTACCGCGATCTCCGGCCCGGCGTAGGTGTACATTACATAATCTGCGGCACGTGCAATGGAGCTGCCCACCACATTCACGATGGCCAGCACCGGCACGCCGCGGCTCTTGGCCAGCTTGAGCGCTGCCAACGTGTCGCTGGTCTCGCCGGACTGGCTGATGATGATGACCAGATCGTTCTTTTCCAGAATGGGGTCCCGGTAACGGAACTCGCTGGCAATGTCCACCTCGGCGGGCACACGGGCCAACGTTTCGATGGCAGATTTGCCCACCATACCGGCATGCATAGCCGTACCGCAGCCCACCAGATGCACCCGGCCAATACCGCGCAGCACTTCATCGGTCAGCTCCGGGATGCGCAGCACCGGCAGTCCGTCCTCTACACGGGGGCTGACCGTGGCCATAATGGCCGCAGGCTGCTCGTTGATCTCCTTGAGCATAAAGTGGGGATAGCCGCCCTTTTCGGCAGCTTCCATATCCCAGTCCGCCGTCAGCTGCTGGCGCTCCACTGGCTCACCAAATTCGTTGTAGAAGCGGATGCCCTCTGTGGTGCAGACGGCCATATCCCCTTCTTCCAGCACGCTGTATTTCCGGGTATACTTGAGCAGTGCCGGAATATCCGAAGCCACAAAGTTTTCGCCCTCGCCCCAGCCGACGATCAGCGGGCTTTCCCGCTTGACTGCAAAAATGGTGTCCGGGTAATCCCGGAACAGCACGGCCAGCGCATAGCTGCCGCGCACCTTGGCAAGCGCCTGCTGCAGTGCACGCAGCGGGTCACCGGTATAGCAGCTGTCGATCAACTTTACCAGTACTTCGGTGTCCGTCTCACTCTGGAAGGTATAGCCCTTTGCAGCCAGCCGCTCCTTGAGCAGCCCGTAATTTTCAATGATGCCGTTGTGCACAATGCTCACACGCGGGGTCGAATGCGGGTGGCTGTTCACATCGCTGGGCTCGCCATGGGTAGCCCAGCGGGTGTGGCCGATGCCGCAGAAGCTTTGTGCCAGCTGCTGCGCCGCCAGCTTTTCCCGCAGGGCGGTGAGCCGTCCTTTGCTTTTTACCACGCGGATGCCGCCGTCCAGCGCAAGCGCCACACCGGCGGAGTCGTACCCGCGATACTCCAGCTTTTCCAGACCATCCAGCAGCACGTCCTGCGCACTGCGCTTACCGACATAACCAACAATGCCGCACATACAAAACACCTCCATACCGACCGTTCCCGCGCAAAAAGGCGCAGTGATACCCAGTCAGCTTCCTAGTACAGTTTATGTTCTTGTATGGCTTTCTTTGAAGGGATCTGTTGCGGTATTGCTGCCGTTTTTTGCCCTTCTCTGCGGCTGGTCTAGCCCTCAGCCGGAGAAACATCCGCCGAATCTTTCGATGATTCCTCTCCTCGTCACCCTCGCGGCTGTCACCCGCGTGGCCCGGCGCTTTGCGTTACCTGTGTGCTGCGCTCTCCCCTTTCTGATGCCCCATTATAGCACAAAGGCTGGCTCAGCGCCAGCCCAAAGTTTTATGAAGTTTCGGCCGCCAGACCAGCCGGTACATCATGAGCATGTTATGCAATGCCCGGTCGTACAGCACAAAGGCAACATTGCCCATGGCCAGCGTTGCCAGCGAGACCGCCAGCGCGGTGGTGCGCAGCTCCTGCGAAATGCTGCCCGCCGGCACCAACAGAAATACCAGCCCGTACATGGCCAGCACTGTGCCGTTGCACAGCAGCAGCTTGCAGACAATGCACAGAACCGCAGGGCGGATGCGCTCAAACTTCGGCTTTGCCAGCGGGTAATACCCCAGCAAAAACACAAAGATCAGCGCTACTTCCTTATCCGGCACGAACAGCAGTGCCAGCAGGCTGACTGCCGCATAGGCCGTCAAAGCCAGCTGCATCCCGCACTCCACGCAGACTGTTGCAACAAGAAAGCCCGCCACTGCAGGCGCAATGAACATGGCAATGGGGATCACAGCTCCCAGCAGCATCAGTGCGACGCACAGCGCCGCCACAATGCCGCAGTAAGCCATGGCCCAGCTTTTTTGATGGTTTTGCTTCATGGGATCTCCCAGTTTTCGTGCTCAGCACCGGCTTCCAGCGGGTCCACCGCATGGTGCAGACCAAGCAGCATGATGTTATCCAGCAGGCCGCGGTTCAATTTGATGTCCAGCATACTGTACACGCGAATCAGATCGTTGGCGGCAGCCAGTGCCTGACGGCGGGCATTCTCCACCGCCGCAGCCTGTCCCCGCAGGTCGTTGACTACGAACACGTTGTAGCGGCCACTGCGCTTGTCCATCTCAAAGCGCTCAGCCTTATCCAGCAGGTAAAAAATGCGGCCGATGCTGCTGCCGATGTAGCGCATGCTTTTGCGCTGGCTGGGGTCGTCGGTGGCAAGGGTGGAATACAGTGCACCGTAAATGTTGCTCATGGGTTCAGCGGCAAGAGAGTAGTTCTTGGCGCTCAGGTTCATCTGCACCACGGCCTGATCCCGCTCCTGCACGAACAGCCGTTCCAGCGCCGGGTTCTCCTGCACGGCACGCTCATAGGCGCGGCGCAGCAGCAGACGGTCCACCGCACGGCGCAGGCGCTTGAGCGGCCGCAGCTCGCTGTATTTGCGGTCCTGCAGGTTGTGCCAGCCCAGCAGCACCTCCACCTGTGCGGCCAGCCGGATGCCCTGGGTCTGGCACATGAGCCTGCGCCAGGCCAGTGTGCCCGGGACCCGCTTGCGCTGGCAAGTGGCCTGCCGCCCGGCCAGACTGTCCGAAAGGATGGCAAACAGCACGCCGTTGCTCCGCAGCAGATGGCAGGAATATAATCCGTACGCCTCGTACAGCTGACGCCGCACCCCGCGCAGATAGCGCAGGTAGATATTGTAATCCCGGATGGTGAGCTCCGGCAGATATGGCCGCATCCTACCCTTCATACGCACCTTTTCCTCCTCGGAAGAACCGCAGAATAATAAGGTAAGTATAATCCATTTTCAGCCCGGGTTCAACCATCCTTTGTAAAAAGAGCATGAATTTGTCTCATCTTTGCCGCACGTGGCGCGGAACACAGCGTAAAACTTCCTGTGTTTGCGTTCATTTCCATCTCCTGCCAATTCAGATCCCGCTTTGTTTTTTTTCGGTAATTACCGGCTGCAATGTAAAAAGCCGCACTGGACAGCTCCGGTGCGGCAGGTAACATTTTTCAATTACTTCTTGTTAAAGCGGTTCGGTGCAGTGCGCTTGCCGTCAAAGCCGGACTTCGGCATCGGCTTTGCAGTGTGCTCAAGCTTGAGCGCGCTGTAGTACATATACAACTGGCAGGGGATCATGCCGTTGTACATCTTGCGGCGCTTGTTGGCACGCTTGCCGTAGTGGGTCTCAAAATCCATATCGGCAGTGATCGCATACACGCCTGCACAGGGGTGTGCTTCCATCTGCCGGCCCAGCGTACGGGCCAGCTTAGCGGCACCTTCAATGGTGCTCATGCGCTCGCCATACGGGGGATTCGTCAGCACGATGGCCTCCTGCTTCGCGGCAAAGTCGGCCACATCAGCCACTTCAAAGTGGCAGCGCTTTTCCACACCGGCCAGCTTTGCGTTGGCGTTGGCCAGAGCCACAGCGGCAGGGTCGATATCATAGCCAAAGGCTTCAAAGCCCACATCCAGCTTGGCCTCGGCCAGTGCCTTCTGACGCTGCTCGGCCCAGATGGCTGCCGGCACAAAGCCATAGCGCTCGGCGGCAAAGCGGCGCTTCAGGCCGGGGGCAATGTTCATAGCTTTCTGAGCAGCTTCGATCAGCAGCGTGCCGCTGCCGCAGAAGGGGTCCTCCACCAGACTGTCGCGGCGCACACGGCCAAGGTCTGCAATGGTAGCGGCCAAAGTCTCGCGAATGGGTGCCTCCATGGCGTTGCGGCGGTAGCCGCGCTTGTGCAGACCGTCGCCGGTGGTGTCCAGCATGATCTCACACTGATCCTTGCGCAACATGAAGCGGATCTTGTACTCCGCGCCGGTCTCCGGCAGCACAGAGGTGTGGTGCTTTGCCATCAGGCGCTTGACCACAGCTTTTTTGATGATGCTCTGGCAGGCAGGCACACTGGACAGCTGGCTGTTCAGTGAAGAGCCGGTGACCGGAAAGGCTGCGTCTGCGGGCAGCAGCTCCTCCCACGGAATATCGTACACGCCGTCGAACAGGTCATCAAAGGTGGCGGCCCTGTAGCGGGCCAGCAGCAGCATCACGCGCTCCACCGTGCGCAGATTGAGGTTTGCAGCAGCAATCATCTCTGCGCCGCCGGCAAAGCTCAGACGGCCATCGTCCACGCGGATATTCTCTGCGCCGATGCGGGTCAGCTCAAATTTTGCAGTGGATTCACACCCAAAAAAGCAGGGCGCGATCAGTTCAAATTTTGCAGGCATTGTGTTTCCTTTCTTTTATTACGGAAAAAACAGACCTGCCCGATCAAATGAGACAGGTCTGTTTCCGTTATTTTGATCAGGCTTGAAAAGCGCAGGCCTTTCCGCTCAGCGGCGGCCACCGCGGCCGCGAGGCGCATAACCACCGCCGCGGCGGTTATTGGTCTCGTGATCAAGATCGGCCATCTTCTCTTCGCTCTGGCTCTTGAAGCGGCTCATCATGTCCTCAAAACTCATGTTATCGGAACGGACGGGAGCCTTGGGCTGCCATACACGGGGTGCGCTGTCGCGGGCAGGGCCTCTGCCGCCCTCACGCGGGGGGCGGCCAGCGCCGCCGCGGCCTGCACCAAAATGACCACCCTCGCGGGGGCCGCCCGGACGGGGACCACCAGAGCGCGGACTGCCTGCAGGGCCTCTGCCCTCACGCGCCGGGCGCGGAGGAGGCGGCAGCAGGCGCTTGATGGACAATGCGATCTTGCCGTCCGGTGCAATGTTGATCACCTGCACCTTGACGATATCACCATCGTGCAGAACAGCTGCAATGTCCTGCACGAACTCGTTGGACACCTCGGAAATATGGACCATGCCCACACGGCCCTCCGGCAGTGCGACAAAAGCGCCAAACGGCTTTACACCGGTGACGCGCCCCTCGAATACGTTCCCTACCTCAATTGCCAAAACTCAATACTCCTTGTTTTCCATAGAATGGGCAGCAATTCAGCTGCCGGTCACATCCACAAAGATGCGCTCGTTGGGTGCAGCGTAATTGTAAGAATCCCGCGCGACCCACTCGGTGATCTGGTCTGCATCGCCGCTGAGAATGCGCTGCATCTCCTCGTTTTCAGTCTTTTGCTGGGCGATCTGCTCGTTCAGCGTGTCCAGCTCCGCATGTTTGGAGCTGATGGTGACCTGATTGGAAATGTATGCTGCCAGCATACTCAGCAGCAGCAGGACAAAAAACACCCGTACAAGCGTTTTAACGACCACTTTCTTCTTGCGTTTTCTGCGGTCCGGTGCTGCCATGATCTCTTCTGCCCCCGTTGCATTTGACTCTTACTTTGACACATATGAATTATACATCATGCGGCGCTGGTTTGGCAAGTTCTTTTTGCTCTTTTTTGCAGTTCTTTTTGCGCTGCGGCGTAGTTTGCGCGCCTTTCTCCGCCGGGCGCGCCGCCGCTCTGCCGGCCGGAGCACCCGGCGCTGTAAAACGCCTCCCGCTGCACGCAGCGGTGCACCCAGCACAAAGGCTGCTGCACCGGCACCGGCAAAGGCTGCCGCAGCCATGTACCAGCGCAGAACACCGGCACTGCTCTGCCCTGCTGCGTAGCTCTGCACAGCAGCCAGCACAGCACCCATCCACACCAGATCCGGCACAAAAGCTGCACGCCCTCTGGCCGGGAATACAGCCCGCAGTGCGCCGATACTGGCTCCCAGCACCGTGCAGGCAGCGATCTCCTGCCCAAGGGCTGCAGGCGGCAGTACCGGGATCATCGCAGCAGGCGGCGCAGAAAACCGCCCGCCGGTGCGCTGACCGTATATTCCAGCGTGTCGATGCGGCCGGTGAACTTCGCCTCCCCGGTCTCCAGATCCAGCGCCGCCATGTTCAGCTGCGCCCCGGTCAGGTGCAGCGTACCCTTGCCCGTTTCCATGGCAGCGCTGTCGGCATTGCAGTGCAGTACCTTCTGCACACCGGTCACCGTCAGGCGGGCGCGGCTTTCCAGGATCAGATCGTGCGGCGCGGGCTGCGGGTCTCTGGGTGTTTTTTCCGGCATGGTTCGTCTCCCCTTTTCTGGTGCATCCTATGCACCGGACCGGGGCTTTTATGCCTGCTCGCCCTCTGCAATGATCTCGTACATCTCGCGGGCCACATCCTTGGTGCGCGGCTCCACATCCGAGAGCACCTTTACCTTGATGGGCCGGTTGCCGAAGGTCACTTCGATGATGTCGCCCGCCTTGACGGCCTGACTGGCCTTGGCGATCTTGCCGTTGATGAGGATGCGGCCTGCATCGGCCACCTCGTTTGCCACGGTGCGGCGCTTGATCAGGCGCGAAACTTTCAAATATTTATCCAGACGCATGGATCTTCCTCCTGTTACAAAAAATGCCGCCGCACCCTCTTGCAGGCAGCGGCGGCAAAGCAGATACAGCTTACAGGGTGTCCTTCAGGGACTTGCCGGGCTTGAACACGATGCTGCGGGAAGCGGCAATGGTGATCGGCTCACGGGTGCGGGGGTTGATGCCCTGACGCTCGGCGCGCTCACGCACCTCAAAGGTGCCAAAGCCGGAAATGGTGATCTTTTCGCCCTCAGACATGGCCTTGCTCAGTGCTTCAAACACAGCATTGACAGCCTGCTCAGCACTCTTCTTGCTCATCTCAGTGTTCGCAGCAACCTGTGCGATCAGATCGGTCTTCGTCATAAAAATACCCTCCAGATTTGTTACTTGGTGTTCTTTTTTCTCTATCGGAGCAGGTCACTCGACCTGAGTACCGCTTTGTTCTTTCTGCGCCAGCAGTTCTGCACAATAGCGCTTGGATGCAAAGGTCAGCGCTTCCTCCGCGTCCACACCTGCCAGCCGCATGGCATTGGCCGCAGCAAACAGCAGTTCTCCCGCCGCCTGTGCGTCCTGTTCCCGGTTCCAGCCGTCCAGTGCTGCCTGCAAAGCCTGCCGTGCCGTTTCCGGCACAGACTGCTCTGTCCCGCAGCGGTCGGCACGCTTCTGCAGCTTCTGGGCACGCATCAAAGCAGGCAGCGTAACCGGCACTGTGCCCAGCTCATCAGCCAGAGTGGTGCGGCCCTTTTCCTTATTTTTGAGCGCATCCCAGCCGTTTATACCCGCATTTTGTGCCGCCGAGGACGCAAAGATGTTCGGATGCCGGAACACCAGCTTCTCGCACACCTCACGGCAGACATCCTCAAACGTAAAGCGCCCGCGCTCTTCTTCGATCACCGCGTGGAACGCCACCTGCATCAGCACATCGCCCAGCTCTTCCTGCATCAACTGCGGATCGTCAGCATCAATGGCCTCCAGCGCTTCGCAGGTCTCTTCCAGAAAGTTCTTCCGGATGGAAGCATGGGTCTGTACCTTATCCCACGGACAGCCGTTCTCCGGGTCCCGCAGGATACGCAGAATTTCCAGCAGCTGCTCTGCCGTATAGGGTGCCTTTGGCTGCCAGTCCAGCACAGCGCTCACCTGCCTTGTAAAAGATACTGTATATTGTATCGCATCTCATGCAGTTTTGCAAGACAAAGTGCGCAAATTTCCCGCATTTCTCCTGCATTTTCCGCTCGCAAAAACAGGACGGTGCCCTGTGGGGAGCGCCGCCCTGTTGCTGAACCGTTTTATTACAGCTGTGCACCGCACTTGTTGCAGAACAGTGCATCGTCCGAGACGGGAGCACCGCACTGCGGGCAGGCTTTGTGCTCTTCCGGTGCAGCTTCGGCAGCAGGGGCTTCCGGCTGGTCGGCAGGAACTTCCTCGTGCACCACATATTCCGCCTCGGCAGCTTCCGCCGGGGTCAGGGATGCTTTCAGGCGGGCGATCTCCTGCTCGATGTTATCGATCATCTCGATATACTTATCCACCAGCGGCTGGTTTTCTTCCTTGCCCTTGGCCAGACTGTACACCAGTGCGCCCAACTGGCGCTGTGCCTTGAGCAGCTTGCCCTGCTCATTTACGATCAAAGCCTGAGTCTTGCCCTTTTCGGCCAGATCCAGCGCAGCGTTCTTGCCTTTTTCGGCATATTCCAGACCCATTTCCTTGATCTTATTGAAATCCATAAAAGACACCTCTCTTACTATCGGCCTGTTTATCGTGGGCCATGTGCGGATGTTATCTCCATTATAGCGCACAAGCCGCTCATTTGCAACGAACGGACCGCATTTTTTACAGTTCGGTGCCGGTTTGGAAACAATTTTTTCGCATTCGGCCTAAATTTACACGATAAGTTCACACATCGGCATTCTGTGCCCTGCGGTCGGCTGCGCCGCCGTAGAATTCCCGCAGCATGCTGTCCTCCGGCAGCAGCTCCAGCTCCAGCGGTGCCACATGCTCAAAGCGGCGGGCTGTCTCGTCCCACAGCTCTGCATTGTGGCCTTCCAGCGTGAACTGACGGCGCACCACGCCCAGCAGCTTGGAGATCAGGCCCAGCTCGTAGGTAAAGGAGGTATCCAGCAGAAAATCTGCCGTGGTCTTGAAGCCCTTGATATACCGCGTCTCACCGTCCAGCACGCGGTCCCACATGGCAAGGGTCTTTTCCGGGCTGCGGCCGCGCGCTGCAGCGTCCCGCAGGGTGCGGCGGCACAGGCGGATATCCTGCGTGTTGATGACGCGGCGGCCATCGATGCAGTATTCCTCCCGCAGGCCTGCATAGATGCGGTAGATGTCGTCGCCCTTTACAAGGCCGGTCAGCTCCGGGTTCAGCGCATGGATGCCCTCCACGATGCATACACCGCCCTGCAGGTCGATGGGCTCCACCTCTGCCGAGCGCTTTTCGGCAGAGAAATCGTAGATGGGCAGCACGGTCTTGCCCGTCTCGCTCAGCTCCCGCAGGCACTGCTTGATGAGAGGCAGATCCAGCGTATCGGGGTTCTCGTAGTCCAGCGTGCCGTCCGGCAGGCGCGGATAGAACTCTGCGCCTTTGAAGAAATTATCCAGACTGACCACCTGCGCCGGGGTCCCGCGCTTTTGCAGAGCCTTTGCAATGCAGTGGGCGCTGGTGGTCTTGCCGCTGGCCGACGGGCCGGTGAGCATGACGATCTTTGCGCCGGAAAGCTGCACTTTCTGGGCGGCGTAATCTACCCTTTGGGCATAGCTCTGCTCACTCAGGTCGGCAAGTGCCTGCGGGCTGCGGGCTGCCACATTGTACAGATCGATCTCAACCAGACGTTTGGGTACCCAAATCGTGATCATAAAAATCAGCCACTCCTTTTTTGCGTTCCAGCACCTCCGCAAAACGCTGGATATATTCGTTCGGATACTTAAAATTGAAAATGCGCTGCATCCGTTTGCCGCCGTCGGCCACCAGCTTGGTGCTGCCGCCTGCACCGGCGGAGAGGATGGTCTGGACTTCCTCCATGATATAGATGTTGTAATATCCCTCGTGGCCCGGCTTGCACCAGCCCACGTTTTCCAGGTTCTGCAAGGTATTCTTCTGGCGGTAGAGGTAGTAGGGCCGATAACCCGCCTCGGCCAGCAGATGGCACTTTTCCAGCATGGCGGCTACATCGGCGTAGTCGTTCTCCTTCTGGTCCTCAATGACGATGCGGGAAGCGCGCTTGAGGGTGAGGGTGTGCACGGTGATGTTCTCCGGGTCCAGCGCGATGGCCTGCCGCAGGCTGCGCTCAAAACTTTCCACCGTATCGCCGGGCAGACCGGCGATCAGGTCCATGTTGATATCATCATGACCGGCCTTGCGCGCTTCGGCATAGCAGTCCAGAATGTCCTGCGCCGAGTGCTTGCGCCCAATGCCCGCCAGCACCTCGTCCGAGAAGGTCTGCGGGTTGATGGAGATGCGGGTAGCGCCGTATTCCTTGATGACCGCCAGCTTTTCGGCATCCGTGCAGTCCGGACGGCCTGCCTCCACCGTATATTCCACGACCTTCGAGAGGTCAAAATTCGCCCGGACCGTGCCCATCAGCTGCCGCAGCTGGTCGGCAGACAGGCTGGTGGGCGTGCCGCCGCCAATGTAGATGCTGCAAAGGGTAAGCCCCGCCTTTTCTGCCTGAATGCGGATCTCTTCCACCTCTTTGCACAGGCAGTCCACATAGGGCTGCACCATCTTGCGGTCGCGGTCCAGATTGCAGCTGACAAAGCTGCAGTAGCTGCACCGGGACGGGCAGAACGGGATGCCGATGTACAGGCTGTAGGTCCCGGGTTCATTGCCCACTTTCAAAATCGGCTCCTGCAGGTCGGCAATGGCCTTGGCCATCTGGTATTTCTGCTGGGAGCAGTCGAACCGGTCAAGGAAAAAGTGGTCGATCTCCGCTTCCGTCCAGCCTGCGGCGCGCTTGTCGTGGATGAGCCGCACCGGGCGCACACCGGTCATTTTGCCCCATGGCGGGCGGATGCCGGTCCAATCCCGCAGCAGATCATAGGTCAGGCTGGCAAGGCTGAATTCCGGGGTCTCGCCGCCCTGTTCCACAGGCGCAGGCAGCGGTGCGTGTCGTTCAGCACTTCTGCCGTCCTGACGCACCAGTGCATGCAGGCCGTCCGGCGTTTTTTCTGCCCAGACGCAGTCCTCGGCGTTCTCCGGCGGGGTGAGGGTGAGCGGTGCCATGGGGTAAAACAAACGCACCAGATGCTCCACTTCGTAGCCGGAAGGCAGGCCGGTAATATAAATCTTCATGTTGTTCACTCTTTAAAATAAATCATTGTTGCCGCGCAGAGCGCTGCGGATATAGTAATTGTTGTCCAGTTCATCGCCAAAGGTGGAGAACTCGCCATGGCCGGGCAGCACCTGCGTGCCGCGCGGGATGGGCAGCTTTGCCAGTTTACGCAGACTCTCGGCCATCTGTGCACTGCTGCCGCCCTCCAGATCGGTACGGCCGATGCTGCCTGCAAACAGGGTGTCGCCGCAGAAGAGATACTCGCCGCACAGCAGCACCACGCCGCCGGGCGTATGGCCGGGCGTGTGCCAGACCGTGAACTGCAGCTCGTCTACCGAGACAGTCTCCCCTTCTGCGTAGCCGCAGTCCGCTGCGCTCAGCGGATACATGCGGTCGCCTGCAAGGTCGGCAGCCTCACAGTAGAGCTTTGCGTTCCACTCGGTGCGCAAGGCTTCGGCGCTGCCCACATGGTCGTAGTGGCCGTGGGTGCACAGGATGGTGGTGAGCTGCGCATTGTTTTCCTTTAAAATTTTATCGTAGGTCTGCGCATCTGCCGCCGGGTCAATGACCACGGCATGGCCTGCGTCGGAAATGAGCAGGAAGGTATTGGTATACAGCGGCGCAGCGCCCGGAATATGAAAAGTCTGCATGGCGGTCACTCCTTTTTCTTCCACTCGTCGGTATCGATGATAATGGTGCAGGGTCCTTCGTTCACAAGAGCCACCTGCATGTCCGCGCCAAACTCGCCGTGCTGAACATCCTTCAGGCCCTGTTTGTTCATCTCTGCAAGGAACAGCTCGTAAGCATCCACGGAGAGCGGCGGCTTTGCGGCCTTGATAAAGCTGGGCCGGTAGCCTTTTTTCGTGTCGCCGTAAAGGGTGAACTGGCTCACCACCAGAGCCGAATAGCCAAGGTCCTTTGCGCTGAGATTCAGCTTGCCCTCTGCGTCCGGAAAGATGCGCAGGCCCGCGCATTTATCGGCAAGCTTGGGCACGATGTCCAGACTGTCGGTATCCCTGACACCCAGCAGGATCATAAGGCCCGGCCCGATGGCCCGCGGCTCATCGCCGTTTACCCGCACACTGGCGGAAGACACCGCCTGAATGACTGCACGCATGTTTTAGCTCCTTGTCACCTTGAGCACGTCCTTCACCTTGGAAAGTCTTGCGACCACACGGTTGAGGTGCTCGGTATTGTTGATGCCGATGGTCAGGCTGACCATAGCGCAGTTGTTTTCCACCTGACGGGCGTTCACCGCATAGATGGGCACCCGGATATCCGCCAGCGCAGCCAGCACATCCTGCAGCAGCTCGTTGCGGTTCAGCGCGATGATCTCAATGCCGGCCTTATAGCTGTCCTTGACGCTGTCGGCCCAGTACGCCTTGACCCAGCGGGGGGCATTGGTGGGATCCTTCATGCTGGAAATGGCGTTCACGCAGCTCTGCTTGTGGATGGAAACGCCAAAGCCGCGGGTGATAAAGCCCACGATGGGGTCGCCCGGCAGCGGGCTGCAGCACTTGGCAAACTTGATGGGGGTGTTATCGAAGCCTTCCACCACCACGCCGTCGGTAGCGTGCACACGGCTCAGATCCACCTTAGGCAGGTCTTCCCCGGCCTTTTCCTCCGAAGTTTTCAGCTTCTGCCACTCCTCCTTGAGCTTGGGCAGGCAGTTGGCAATGGTCATGCCGCCGTAGCCGATGGCGGCATAAAGCTCCTCGGCATTGTTCTGGCGCAGGCGGCGGGAACAGCTGTTGATAAAATCGTCCAGCTGGTCGTCCGGAATGATGATCATTTCCCTGCGCAGCTCACGGGCCAGCGCATCACGTCCCTGCGTGATATTTTCCTCGCGGCGCATCTTTTTGAACCAGTTTCGGATCTTGCTCTTCGCTTCGCTGGTGCGCACGATCTTGAGCCAGTCGCGGCTGGGGCCTTTGTCCGCCGGGCCAAGGATCACTTCGATGATCTCGCCGGTGGAAACGATGTGGTCGATGGGCACCATGCGGTTGTTCACCTTGCAGCCCACCATGCGGTTGCCCACCGCCGAATGGATCGCATAGGCAAAATCGATGCAGGTAGCGCCGGTGGGCAGGTTGATGACATCGCCCTTGGGGGTAAAGGCAAACACTTCCTCCGGCAGCAGGTCGCTCTTGAGGTCGTGCAGCAGATTGCCGGAATCCTCGCTGACGCGCTGGTTTTCCAACAGCTGGCTCACCCATGCCAGACGTTCGTCCAGCTTGTCGTGGCCATCCAGACCTTCTTTATACTTCCAGTGGGCCGCAACGCCGTACTCGGCCTGCTCGTCCATCTTGCGGGTGCGGATCTGCACCTCAAAGGGGATGCCCTCGTGGCCGATGACGGTGGTGTGCAGGCTCTGGTAGCCATTGGGCTTGGGAGTGGAGATATAGTCCTTGAAGCGGTTGGGCAGCGGATGGTACATATCGTGGATGAGGCCCAGAGTGCTGTAGCACTCGGCCAGCGTATCCAGAATGACACGCACCGCATAGATATCGTAGATCTCATCAAAGGACTTGTTCTGCATAATGGTCTTGCGATAGATGCCGTAAATACTCTTGACGCGGCGCTTGATGGTAGCGCCCTCAATACCGCTTTCGGCCAGCCGCCGCTCGATCACACCGGACACCTTTGCAAGGAACTCCTCGCCTGCACGCTCACTGAGCATCCGGCTGATCTCCTCGTAGCCCACAGGGTCAAGGTAATGCAGGCTGCGGTCCTCCAGCTCTTCCTTCACGTTCAGGATGCCCAGACGGTTGGCGATGGGGGCATACACCTCCATGGTCTCGCGGGCTTTATCGCGGCGCTTCTGTTCCGGCCATGCATCACCGGTGCGCATGTTGTGCAGCCGGTCGCACAGCTTAATGATCATCACGCGCACATCGCGGCTCATGGCCAGCAGCATCTTGCGCAGGTTTTCAGCCTGCAGTTCCTCAATGTTAGAGAACTGGATTTTGGTCAGCTTGGTCACGCCGTCCACCAGCAGGGCAACTTCCTCGCCAAAGGCGGCTTTCAGGTCGTCCAGTGTAGTGGGAGTGTCCTCCACCACATCGTGCAGCAGGGCCGCAGCAATGCTCTCGGAGTCCATACCAAGGTCCAGCACCAGTCGTGCCACAGCCAGCGGATGGCAGATATACGGCTCGCCGCTGCGGCGGCACACCCCCTTGTGGGCAGTGTTGGCAAGGTCATATGCCTTTTCGATCATCTCCATATTGTAGGAGCGGCCGCTGGCCTTGATGGCCTCACACAGCTTTTCCCAGGTAACGATCTCCGGCCGCACCTCCGAAGGCAGAGTTCCTTCCGGTGCATCGGCCAGCTGTGCTGTTGCAGAAACGGTAGCCGTTTCCTGCACCGGTACCGGCTGATGCAGGTGGGTCTTTGCGGAGTAGAGATCCTCTTCCCGCACAGGCTTCGGTGCCGGGACAGCAGTTTTCTTTCCCTCTGGCATTTTACATTCCCTCCAAACATTTCAGGACCGGGGCATCCGCAAGGTTCTTTTTGCCCTGTGCAGGCACAAGATCCAGATACTTTGCTCCGCCCTTTTCCACCGTGGCGATCAGTCCCACCTGTTCCAGAGCCGTGACCGCCACCAGCGTTTTGCCTGTATTTTCCTCGCCCAGTTTTGCGCACAGCGGCTGCAGATCTTCTGCGTGCCAGCGGCGCGCCTGCAGCTCACGGTACACTGTGACGATATCACTGCGCTCAGGCGTAATAAGCTTTTTCTGTTCCTCGGTCAGGGGTGTGCCGCGGCGCAGCGCCGCTACAAAAGCAGCCTGCTCCGCAAGCTTTGTGCCCAGCCCTGCCGGGTGCAGGTCCAGAATGCGGCCCGAAAGCTGTGCGCCCCGGGGCGAATCGTAGACCGAAAGGTTCAGCGCAGCATCCACCACATCGCCCATGGCATAGGGCAGCTGTTCCGGCGGCATGCCGAACCACACGGCATACACGCTGGCATTGCCCTGCCGCAGGCGCAGGCGGCTGTGCCTGCCCTCCGATACCGGGTATACCCCATCCAGCACGGCGTTCTGCAAAAGGAACACCGGGGTCGGGTTCTCGGCCCCATAGGGAGCCAGCTGGTCGAGCTTCCGCACACTTTCCACGGTCACACGGTCCAGATGGATGGGCAGGTCGCACTCCAGCGGGGTGGTATGCAGCACCGGGCATTCCCGTGCTGCCCAGTCGTTCAGGCGGCGGCGCAGAGCGGGCAGATTTTCTTCCCGCACCGAAAGGCCCGCAGCCATGGCATGGCCGCCGTAGCGGATGAGCAGATCTGCGCAGGCACCAATGCAGGCATGCAGATTGAAGCCCTGCACGCTGCGTCCGCTGCCCTTGCATTCGCCGTGCTCGTCGATCGTCACCACGATCACAGGCCGGCCGGTGCGTTCCACCAGCCGGGATGCCACGATGCCAATGACACCGGGGTGCCAATCGCGGCCCCACAGCAGCATCACGCGGTCTTCCAGCCGCTCCGGTTCCTGTTCCAGCAGTTCCTGCGCGGCCTTGAAGATCTGCAGCTCTGTCTCCTGACGCTTTGTATTGATCTCGTTCAGTTTATGGGCCAGCTCTGCGGCGCGGTCCGGGTCCTCACACATCACCAGCTGCAAAGCCGTAACAGCGTTGTCCATGCGGCCAGCCGCATTGATGCGGGGCGCAATGGCGTAGCTGACATTTTCTGCGGTGACCGGTTTGCCCGCAAGGCCCACCTCTTCCAGCAACGCTTCCAGACCCGGACGATCCGTGTTCTGCAGCTGGCGCAGGCCCGCCTTGACAAGGGTGCGGTTTTCGCCGGTAAGCGGCATCACGTCCGCCACAGTACCCACAGCGGCAAGGTCGCCGCAGTAGTCCAGCATTTCTTCCGGCGGGCAGCCATCCAGTGCGGCACACAGCTTGAACGCCACGCCCGCACCGCACAGGCCCTTGAAGGGACTGGTGTCGTCCTCACGACGGGGGTCTACCACGGCAATGGCCTTGGGCAGAGTTTCCGGCGGCAGATGATGGTCGGTAATGATCAGGTCAATACCCAGTTCAGCGGCATAATCGGCTTCTTCCACAGCAGAAATGCCGTTATCCACCGTCACGATCAGCTTGCAGCCCTTATCGTGGATGGAACGGATGGCATTGCGCGAAAGGCCGTAGCCGTCACCCTCGCGGCTGGGCAGCATACATTTTACGGTAGCCCCCATGCCCTTGAGATGCTGGTACAGCAGGGCCGTGGCCGTCACGCCGTCCACATCATAATCGCCGAACACCACAATGGTCTCGCCCTCGTCAATGGCCCGCCAGATGCGCTCGCAGGCCTTGTCCATATCGGTGAGCAGCGAAGGGTCGCTCAATTCTTCCTCACCGGCAAGCAGGGTCAGTGCTTCGGTAGGGTCGGTAATGCCGCGGGCCGTCAGCACGCCCGCCAACAGGGCATTTTCCTTCTGCTGGGCGGCAAGGGCGGCCGCATATTTTTGCTCGCTCCACGGCTCGTCGTTCTGTGCGTTATATTCCAGTTCTTCGGTGGCCTGCTCCGCAATCGCCTGCGTCAGCTCCCGCAGCGCGGCACGGTCCAGCGGCTTCAGATTCCATGCACGGTAGGTCATTCAAAATTTCCTCCCGTCAGGCCGTCGTTGGCCAGCATTCCCTGCAGGGCGGCGATCTCAGAAGAGACATCCATCGCTACATCCGAGAGCAGCGTATCATACAGGGTGTCGTAGGCCTGATTCAGCGTGTGAAGGATGCCCGCGATATCGCGGCGGATGGTCTCGGCGTTTTCGCCCTGCTGGCCCTGCACATCGTTGTAGGTGTGCAGCAGCTTGAGGGTGGTGGGGATATAGTATTCCGCAAAGCGGCGGGCCTTGGGCAGGCTTTCCGGGTGCGCTTCCAGCCAGTCACAGATGGCAGTGGTGGTGGTCTGCATATGGTCCAGCTCTTCGCGGCCCTGCGCATCCTGCATCAGCTGTTTTTCCTGCTGCAGCACGGCGGCAAAGCGGCGCGCCGTCTCAAGATTGAGCGGCACATCGTCTGTTTTTTCTGCCGCCGGTT
This sequence comes from Faecalibacterium sp. I4-3-84, assembly GCF_023347255.1. Lineage (GTDB taxonomy): Bacteria > Bacillota > Clostridia > Oscillospirales > Ruminococcaceae > Faecalibacterium > Faecalibacterium taiwanense. The sequence continues at coordinate 2,850,690 of NZ_CP094466.1, read as the reverse complement.
CCGGCTGCGGCGGTGCCTTGGAGGCTGCGGCAGCTTCCTGCGCGGCACGGTAATCCTCAGCAGTCAGGTAAAGCTTTTCCGCTTTTTCGTCCACCCATGCACTCAGCCAGCCATTGCGGATGAATCTGCGCACCCGCTTGAGGGCACGGGTCTTTTTCTCGTCCACGGCTTCCAGCGGCAGGCCCTTTTTGCAGTCAAAGCCTTCTGCTGCCTCGGCCAGACGGAGCAGCGTCTTGCTGGCCTTCAGGCGGGATGCACCGGCAGTGATCATCCACACGAACACGGCGGTGACAGCCGCAAAGCACCAGCCGGTGATCCGCACCGCCCCCAGCGCAAAGCTGCCCATGGCTGCAGCATTTTCAGCCATAAAGCTGTCCTGCAGAAGAGCCTGCAGAACCGCCGCATTGGGCGTAAACAGGCCCGCCGCACCCAGACAGGAAACCGCCGTGATGCCAAAGATCACCGTAAACGTGATGCCGACTGCCAGCAATGCGCAGCCTGCGCTGTAGCGCTTTTTGGCACTGGCGCGGATCTCGTCTGCCGGGGTCGTCTCTGCCTTGCCGAACATCTGCCGGAACCAGCCGGAAACACCTGCGGCCTGCGCGTTGATACAGTCCTCATTCAAGCCCTGTTTTTTCGTATTCTGCGCATTCTGGCGGCTGCGGTAGTATTCATCCCGGCTGCTGCGGAACGCTTTTGCCGCTTTGCCAAGGCCAAAGTTTGCAGCATTCACCGCCGCACGGCCCACACCATAGGCGCGGTCGCCAATGTCCTCCCCTTTGCCCTCAAAGCCATGGGCAAAGGCATCCGACACGGTATCGCCAAAGGCGCGCAGCTGGTTTTCCAGCTCCTGCTGCACCTGACGGCCCTCATTTTCTCTCATTGTATCGTTTTCACGATCGTTCATCAAATTCTTCTCACCCTTCTGCCGGTGCATACCGGCTGATGATGGCGCGGGCCACCCGCAGGCCATCCACGGCGGCGCTCATGATGCCGCCCGCATATCCGGCACCCTCGCCGCAGGGATACAGACCTGCCAGCTGGGTGCATTCAAAATTTTCTTCCCGCTTCAGCCGCACCGGGCTGCTGGTGCGGGTCTCAAGACCCGTAAGGATCGCTTCCGGCGCGGTATAACCCGCAATTTTGCGCTCGTAGGCGCGCAGGCCCGCCCGCAGTGTTTCGGCCAGCTCCTGCGGCAGCAGTGCGCCGAGGTCTGCCGCAGCAACGCCGCGGTCATAGGTAGGCTGCACACGTCCAATGTTCAGCTGGCCGCGCCCTTCCAGAAAGCTCTGGATATTCTCTGCCGGAGCGGCATACTCCCCTGCACTGCGCCCAGCGGCGTAGGCTCTGGCTTCCAGCTCCCGCTGGAACGCGATGGCCCGGCGCGGATCGTCTGCAAAGTCCTTGCCTCCCACGCTCACCACCACGGCCGCGTTGGCATTTTTGCCATTGCGGGCGTGGAAGCTCATGCCATTGGTCACTACACGGCCTTCCTCGCTGGCCGATGCCACCACCTGCCCGCCGGGGCACATGCAGAAGGTGTAAACGCACCGCTCCCCCACATGCTGGGAGAGTTGATACTCGCCCCGCGGCAGAGCCGGATGCCCGGCAGCCTCGTGATATAAGCTCTTTTCGATCTCACTCTGCAGATGCTCGGCGCGGAAGCCCACACTGAACGGCTTGCATTCCAACTGCAGGCCGCCGTCCATCAGCATCCCGAAGGTATCGCGGGCCGAGTGGCCCACCGCGAACACCAAAGCTTCGCAGGCAAAGGTGCCATTTGTGGTAAAAATGCCGGTGAGCTGACCATTTTTCTGTTCAAAGCCGGTCAGGGCCGTGTTGAAATGCACCTCACCGCCCAGAGCTTCGATCTCCTTGCGGATAGAGGTGATCACACCGCGCAGCAGGTCGGTGCCCACATGGGGCTTCTGCTTCCAGGCGATCTCCTCCGGCGCACCGTGCTGCAGGAACACCTCGGTAACAAAGCCGCACAGCTCATCGCCGATGCGGGTGGTCAGCTTGCCGTCCGAAAAGGTACCGGCACCGCCCTCGCCAAATTGAATGTTCGCATTCACATCCAGTTCGCCGGTAGCAGAAAAATGCTCCACCGCCTTTACGCGCTCGTCCAGCGCCGGGCCGCGCTCCAGCACAATGGGCTGATAGCCCTGCCGGGCCAGCAGCAGCGCTGCAAACAGGCCCGCCGGGCCAAGGCCGCACACCACAGGCCGATGTGCCAGTGGCTGGATGCCATTCTGCACCGAAAAATCCACCTTCTGCTGCAGAGAAGCATCACCACAGCGGGCTGCAAAAGCCGCTTCCTCGGCAGGTTCTTTCAGGGTGACAGCCACGGTATACACCAGCTTGGGCTGGCCGTGGCGGGCATCCACCGAGAGCTTTGCCACGCCCAGATGCTGCACCTTTCCGCGCGGGATGCGGGCGGCGTGCAGGGCTTTTTCAAATGCCTGCGGCTCTCCGGCAGAGAGCGGCAGACGGATGTTGCGAACCAGAATCATGTTATCGTGTGTTCCTTTTTGTTTCAGTTGCTTTCGATGCGGCACTGCAGCACATAGCTGCCCAGTGCAAAGATCTTGCCGTTGGAGGGCACATACAGGCGGCAGGCGATGTTCTGCTCGCCGGTCGCCACCGAGAAATCCTCGGCATCGATCTCAATGACCACCTGCTCCGGGGTCAGCGTTTCGATCGCGCCCTTGGGGCCGCAGAGCGTTACATTCATCAGGCGTTCGGTCTGCACCGTCAGCTGGTAGGTAGAGGGCAGGTTGACCACCTGCACGCAGGTATTGGGCAGGTTCATGGTCTTGGTTCCCAGATTGGAGCAGTCAAAGCTGACCGTAATGGTGGAAATGTTATCCAGCAGATAGATGTCTGCGGGCAGGTCGATGGGCAACTCATAGCTCTTGTTCAGTGTAAAGGTGGAAAGGTCGATATTGCCGATGGGCAGCGTGGACAGCATATCGATCTTAGCTGCCGGACCTGCCACCTTGAGCTGCTTGCGGCTGAGTGCATATACCAGAACCGAATCATCAAAATCACGCGGTGCATTGATGAAATTCACGTCCACCGGCAGCGTTGCCATCTTGTACACCTGCAAGGTCACATCCACACTGTTCTCTTCCAGCTCCGTGTACTCAAACTTGACTTCCTTGCCGCCGGAGGTATAGAAGCGCAACGGCGTGTTCAGCGTGATGGACTCGGTCAGTTCGCCGCTGTAGGTCACCTCTGCTGTGCAGGTAGCAACTTTATCCAGCTCACTGCTGGGGCCGGAAAGGGTGATATTCTCCTTGGAAACATCCGTACTATAAAGGATATAGCCGTCCGCGATGGTCAGGTAGTTGGTGGTAATGGTAACGGGCATGGTCTTTTCCTCCACCACGTCAAACACCACATCCACCGTATTATCCGTGCCTTCCATGGTCACAGTCACACCGTTCAGCAGGCCGTTGGCACCGCGTACCAGCAGGCGCAGGGTCTTTTCGCCGCTGTCGCGTACGCTGGAAAAATCCGGGTAGACCACAAAGTCGGAAGCCGTCAGCCCGCCGATGGTATAGCCGTCGCCGGAGATTTTCAGGTTCACGGTCTTATCCTCGGCGCTGACGATGCTCAGGCCCCGGGAGGTGTAAGCAGCGGAATCGTAGGTATAATCCACCGGCACATTGTAGATGGTGTTGCTGGTGCCGGGCTGCACGATGATCGTGACCACCATCCATGCAACGATGGCACCCAGCACCGAAAGTGCCAGCCGGATGCGGCGGTCGTCCAGAATGTTTTTCTTATGGGCGACCGCCGGCTTTGCGCCGTTTTTCTTGTTGGGTTCGTTGTTCATTGCGCATCGTCCTCCTTCTGGCTGACCCATTTCCACAGACGGTCCAGCTGACCGCGCCAGCCGCTGACCGTCGTCTTTTCGGTGGTGGTCTCCTTGGGGATCATCTCATCCACCAGACGGGTATACAGGGTCTGGCGGTCAAAGTGGCGGATCAGCACACCGTTTTTCGCCATGGAGATGATACCGGTCTCCTCGCTGACCACGATGGCAATTGCATCGGAATTTTCGGCAATGCCAAGGCAGGCGCGGTGACGGGTGCCCATATCCTTGCCAAGATCCAGATTGTTGGAAAGCGGCAGCACACAGCCCGCCGCTTTGATGCGGCCGTTCTCAATGATGGCGGCGCCGTCGTGCAGGGGCGTGCCCTCGTAGAAAATGGTGCCCAGCACCTCCAGATTGACGGCGCTGTTCACCGGCGTGCCGGTGCGCACGATCTCCGAAAGGTTCGTGTGGCGTTCCAGCACGATCAGTGCACCGGTCTTGGTCTCAGAAAAGCGCTCTGCCGCATCGCAGATGGCAATGATGGCGCTGCGCCATGCACCCTTCAGGCTTGGATCGTTGTAGCGGCCTTTGACATTGAACAGCTTGGCGGCCCACTGGTCGGTCTGGCCCATGCGCTCCAGCGCACGGCGGATCTCTGGCTGGAACAGCACCACCAGCGTCAGCAGGCCCACCTGCAGCAGTGAGTTCAGCAGCCACGTGACGGTACGCATGTTCAGCGTTTCTGCCACCAGATAGACGGCCATCACCAGCAGCGCACCCTTGAACAGCTGGCCAGCGCGGGTGCGGTTGACAATGCCCAGCAGCTGGTAAATCAGGAAGGAAATGATGATGATATCCAGCAAATCGACCAGTTTGAAGGTCTGGAAATTTGCAATGATCGCGTTCAGAGTCATTGGTACACGCTCCCGTTTACAGTGTTTCGATCAGGGCAACGGCGTGGGCGGCAATGCCCAGCCCCTCGCCGGTAAAACCCAGATGTTCCTCGGTGGTGGCCTTCACACTCACAGCGTCCACCGGCAGGCCGAAGGCATCGGCCAGATTCTGGCGCATGGCCGGAATGTACGGCGCAAGCTTGGGCCGCTGACACAACAGCGTCGCGTCGATATTTTCAATGCGGAAGCCGTGCTCCTTTAAAATTTCGGCCACACGGCGGGCCAGCTTCAGGCTGTCGGCACCGGAGTAAGCCGGGTCATTGTCCGGGAAATGCTGGCCGATATCCCCCAGCGCAGCGGCACCCAGCACAGCATCCATCACCGCATGGGCCAGCACATCTGCATCCGAGTGGCCCAGCAGGCCTTTTTCAAAAGGCACTTCCACGCCGCCCAGGATCAGCTTGCGGCCTTCCACCAGACGGTGCACGTCATAACCATGTCCAATGCGCATTTTGTGTTCCTCTTTCTGATCCGGGCGGGGCAGGTCCTCGCGGGTCGTGATCTTATAATTGGCGTAATCGCCCTGCGTCAGCTGCACGGCGCGGCCGGTCAGCTCGAACAGGCTGCAGTCGTCGGTGACAAGGCGGGCTTTTTCGGCATCCAGCTCTTCCAGCGCAGCAAGGTACTCTGCGCGGTCAAAGCACTGAGGGGTCTGCACCGCATACAGGGTGCTGCGGTCGGGCGTTGTGTACACAAGGCAGGCATCCGGCACGATCTTTCCGTTGCCGCGCGCTGCAGCCTTGATGGTATCCTTTACCGGTACGGCAGGTGCAGCTGCGCCGCACCGGGCCGCTGCTTCCAGCGCTGCTGTGATGACGGCCTGACTGACGAAGGGTCTTGCCGCGTCGTGCACTGCCACAAGCTCCCCTGCTGCCGCCAGCACGCCGTTTTTTGCGCTCTCGGCGCGGGTGGTGCCGCCCGTTACGATCTGCACAGGCTTTGTGCAGTCTGCTGCCTGCTGCTCCACAAAGGCGCGGTTCTTACCGGCCACCAGCACGATCTCTGTGACAAGCGGGTCCTGTTCAAACGCGCGGATGCTGCGGTGCAGCACGGTCTCGCCGCCCAGATCAAAGCTGAGCTTGTCAAAGCCCATGCGTGTGGAAGACCCCGCCGCCACCAGTACTGCGGATACTCTCTTTTCCAATTTCTTCACCTGCCCGATTCCTATAGTAAGCCATATTTTATTATAGCGTATAACTTCCCAAACTGCAACCAATATTCTACAGCAAAAATGCCCCTCTGCACACAGCAGAGGGGCACAAACTTGTTCTTGATGGAGTTTACTTCAGGATCGGCTCGATGGCAGCAGCCAGGGCATCCTTCTGTGCCTGTGCTTCAGCCAGATCCTTGCCCAGAGTGGTGAAGTAGGTCTTGATCTTCGGCTCAGTGCCGGAGGGACGCACCACAACGGTAGCGCCGTTTTCCAGTGCGTAGATCAGCACGTTTGCAGCGGGCAGGCCGGTCTCCTCGGGCTTCTTGTAGTCGGTCACCTTGACCACCTTGTGGCCAGCCAGCTCGGCGGGCGGGTTATCACGCAGCTTCTGCATGATGGAAGCCATCTTCTCCATGCCGGTCAGGCCAGGGAACTCGAAGCTGTCCACCTTGTTCAGGTAGCGGCCATACTGTTTATAGATCTCTTCCAGACGCTGCTTGATGGAGGAACCGATGCTGCGGTAGTAAGCGGCCATTTCGCAGATCAGCATGGAACCGATGACGGCATCCTTATCGCGTACATAGGGGCCGGCCAGATAGCCATAGCTCTCCTCGAAGCCAAAGATGAAGCGGTCCACCTCACCGGCAGCTTCCAGATTTGCGATCTGGTCGCCGATCCACTTGAAGCCGGTCAGCACGCTGCGCATTTCCACGCCGTAGTGTGCGGCAATGGCATCGGCCAGAGGAGTGGATACGATGGACTTGACGGCCACCGGGTTTTTGGGCATGGTGCCCTTCTCGATGCGGCCTGCGCAGATGTAATCCAGCAGCAGAGCGCCCATCTCGTTGCCGGATACCAGCTCATAGCTGCCATCCGGGCACTTCATGGCAATGCCCACGCGGTCGGCATCGGGGTCGGTGGCCAGCATCAGATCGGCACCAGTCTTGGTTGCCAGCTCCAGACCCAGCTTCAGAGCCTCGAAAATTTCGGGGTTCGGGTAGGAGCAGGTGGTAAAGTAGCCGTTGGGGTACTCCTGCTCGGGCACGATGGTGATATCGGTGATGCCCATATCGTTCAGCACGTGGGTGACCGGCACCAGACCGGAACCATTCAGCGGGCTGTACACCAGCTTCAGGCCGGCAGTCTTGCACAGGCCCGGGCGCACCTGACGGGCCTCAATGGCATCATACAGTGCCTTCTTGCAGTCGTCGCCCACAAAGCGGATCAGGCCCTGCTCCACGCCCTCGGCAAAGGAGATGTACTTTGCACCGGTCAGCACATCCGTCTTCTGGATCTCATCGTACACGATGGCAGCAGCATCATCGGTCATCTGGCAGCCATCCGGGCCGTAGGCCTTGTAGCCGTTGTACTTGGCCGGGTTGTGAGAAGCCGTGACCATGATACCAGCATTGCACTGGTAGTAACGGGTAGCAAAGCTCAGTGCAGGCACAGGCATCAGAGCATCGTAAATGCGCACCTTGATACCGTTTGCCGCCAGAACGCCTGCGGCGGTCTTGGCAAAGATATCGCTCTTCAGGCGGCTGTCGTAGCTGATCGCCACAGTCTGGCTGCCGCCCTGAGTCTTGACCCAGTTTGCCAGACCCTGCGTGGCCTGACGCACAACATAGATATTCATACGGTTGGTGCCAGCGCCCAGAACGCCGCGCAGACCAGCGGTGCCAAACTTCAAAGCCACAGCAAAGCGGTCCTTGATCTCGTCATCATTTCCCTCGATCTTGGCCAGCTCCGGCTTCAGATCAGCGTCTTCCAGCTCTGCAGCCATCCAGCGCTTATATTCATCCAAATACATCTTGCACACCTTACCTTTTGTAAATTTTTCCGCAAAAAAGAACAGGTTTGGTTAAACCTACTTATAATATAAACTCTCCGCGTTCATGTGTCAATTGCGTAATCTGCAACAAGATTTGCAGTTCAAAACCGGCATATGGCACAAAATTCCAAGTTTTTCCCGGTAAAGTCGGGAACCATCCCGGCCTCGCCTGCATTTTCCAGCAGTTCATAACTCTGGCCTGCATCGTCCAGAACGTCCAGCCACTGCTCCAAACCGACGCTGTTTTCACACAGGTAGCGCAGCAGCTGCATTGCCCGGGCAAAACTGTCCTGCAGCAGCACCGCGCTGCGGCGCACCCGGCCATCCTGCTCCTGCCGCAGCTCCATTACAACGCCCTGCGCAGCGGCGGCACCGCAATATACAAGGGTGTGGGCATGCTGCAGCCCTTCCAGTTCTGAATATGTACGGATATAGCGGCAGTATTCTTTGCTCATCATGGAAAACTCTCTCCTCTCTATCGCATTGACATCTTTCCTGCCCTTTACTATAATGAATTCAGAAGTATTTTTGTGTCGAAGTATGACATAATCATCCAATATTTTCCACTTTTGCCAATTCTTTTCCGTCATATCATCCGCTGGGATAAGGGAGAACAACATGTATTCTGTTACCAGAAGCTTTGGTCTGAACGGCCTGAGCGGCTTTGCCGTGGCAGTGGAGGCCGACATTTCCGGCGGTCTGCCTGCCTTTTCCATCGTGGGCCTGCCGGATTCCGCTGTGCGTGAAAGCGCCGACCGTGTGCGCGCCGCCATCAAAAATCTGGGCTTCAAGTTCCCGGACCGGCGCATTACCATCAATCTTGCCCCGGCGGATGTGCGCAAGACCGGCCCGGTGTACGACCTGCCGCTTCTGCTGGCAGTGCTCACTGCCAGCGGCCAGCTGGAGGATGTGCCTGCCGACGCGGCATTTCTGGGCGAACTGGCACTGGACGGCACCTTGCGGCCGGTTTCCGGCGTGCTGCCCATGGCGCTGGCTGCAGCAGAAAATGGCATCCACGCCCTGTATGTACCTGCCGAGAATGCCGCCGAAGCAGCCGAGGCCTGTGCCGACAGCATGGCCGTCTACCCCGCCCACACGGCACGCGAAGTTGTAGATGCCCTGCGCGGCATCTCCCCGCTTGCCCCGGCGGCTGTTGTTCCCTTTGACCCTGCAGACGCATGGGCACAGGTGCCGGATTTTGCGGACGTGATGGGCCAGTCGCTGGCGCGGCGGGCTATGGTCATTGCTGCCGCAGGCGGACACAATGTATTGCTCATTGGCGCACCCGGCACCGGCAAATCCATGCTGGCAAAGCGTCTGCCCGGCATCCTGCCGCCGCTCACCCGCGAGGAAGCCGTGGAGACCACTAAAATTTATTCTATTGCAGGGCAGCTGCCGCAGGGTCGGGGCCTGATCTCTGCACGGCCTTTCCGCAGCCCGCACCACTCGGCCAGTGCCGCAGCTCTGGCTGGCGGCGGCGCACAGTTCCGGCCCGGCGAGTGCAGCCTTGCCAACTGCGGTGTGCTGTTTTTAGACGAATTGCCGGAGTTCTCCCGCGAGAGTCTGGAAGTGCTGCGCCAGCCGCTGGAGGACGGCCAGATCACCGTGAGCCGAGCGGCAGGCAGCGCCACCTATCCCAGCCATTTCCAGCTGGTGGCAGCCATGAACCCCTGCAAATGCGGCTACTACGGTCATCCCACCCGGCAGTGCACCTGCTCACCCAGTGCCGTGCGGCAGTACCGCAGCCGGGTGTCCGGTCCGCTGCTGGATCGTATCGACCTGTGCGTGGAGATGGATCCCATCGCCTTTGACGAGCTGCACGCCGTCGTCCCTTCCGAGAGCAGCGCCGATCTGCGCAAACAGGTGCTTGCCGCCCGGGCCATTCAGGCAAAGCGCTATGCCGCCCCGGGTTTTGAGGGTGTGCTCTGCAACGCCCAGCTCACCGCTGGGCAGGTGCGGCGCGTCTGCCGCATGACCCCCGCCGCCGAGCGGCTGCTGCGCGCCTCCTACGACGCTTTGGGCCTTTCCGCCCGCGCTCATGACCGTATCCTGCGGGTGGCCCGCACGGTGGCCGATCTGGCAGGCAAACAGCTGCTGGATGAGGACTGTGTGCTGGAAGCCCTGCAGTACCGGGCACAGGAAAAAGTGGAAGTATAAAAGTTTCTCCGTCTTTGCTTCGCAGATCCGCCTTCCCCGAAAAGGGAAGGGTTTGTGCAGCTTACCGTTACGCGCAAAAAAGCCATCTGTATCTTTCCAAATGCTCAATACGAGCAGGAGATCACAGATGGCTTTTTATAATTGCTTTTTAGAATCTGCGCCATGTATCCGGCAGGAACAGCACCAGCATCGGGAAGATCTCCAGACGGCCGGCCAGCATGTCGAAGATCATCACCAGCTTTGCGGGGTTCGTAAAGCTGCCAAAGTTCATCATGGGGCCTACCTGCGCAAGGCCCGGGCCGATGTTGTTCAAAGTAGCTGCAATGGCTGTGAAGTTCGTCACCATATCAAAGCCATCCAGACTGATGAGCAGGAAGGAGACCACGAAGATGAAGAAATACGCGCCCATAAACACATTGGTGGTGCGGATGGTCTCGTGGTTGAGCAGCTTGCCGTCCATGCGGACGGGGGCCACCACCTGCGGGTGCAGTGCCTGCTTGAGCTCCTTGCCCAAGGTCTTGCCCAGAATGAGGAGGCGGCTCACCTTGATGCCGCCGCCGGTGCTGCCTGCGCAGGCACCAATGAACATGAGCACCACCAGAATTTCTTTGGAGAGGGTGGGCCACAGGTCAAAGTCACAGCTGGAAAAGCCAGTGGTCGTGATGATGGAGCCCACCTGAAAGGCTGCCTGACGCACCGCTTCGCCAAAGCTGTTATAAAGGCTGTAGATATTGGCCGTGATAATGCCAATTGCCACCAGAATAATGGCGAAGTAGCCGCGCACTTCCTCGCTGATGGCGCGGTTGAATTTGCGCAGCAGCAGCAGGAAGTAGGCATTGAAGTTGACACCAAACAGGATCATGAAGATGGTCACGACCCACTGGATGTAGGGAGAAAAGCTGGTAAAGCTGTCGTTCTTGAAGCCGAAGCCGCCGGTGCCCGCCGTACCGAAGGCCGTGAGCATGGACTCAAACAGCGGCATGCCTCCCAGCAGCAGGAATACCACCTCCAGCACGGTGAGTGCAAAATAGATGCCGTACAGGATCTTTGCGGTAGACTGCACCTTGGGCACCAGCTTATCCACCTGAGGGCCGGGGCTTTCTGCCTTCATCAGGTTGACGTGGGAGCCACCAGTCAGGGGCAGCAGCGAGAGCAGGAACACCAGAACGCCCATGCCGCCGATCCAGTGGGTGAAGCTGCGCCAGAACAGGATGCCCTTGGGCAGATCCTCCACCCCGGGCAGGATGCTGGCACCGGTGGTGGTAAAGCCGGACACCGTCTCAAACAGGGCATCCACCGGGTTCGGGATGCAGCCCGCCACCACAAACGGAACGGCGCCCACGATGGAAATGACGATCCAGCTCAGCGAGGTAGCAGCAAAGCCCTCCCGCATATAGAACATCTTGCTTTTAGGCTTGATGCCGCGCAGGGCGTAGCCGATGGCGGCGCTGACTGCCGCCGTGATCAGAAACACGCCCAGCACGAACCATTCGCCGTAGATCCAGCTGGCCGCTGCGGGCAGCAGCAGCAGCGCACCCTCGATCAGCATGACATAGCCCAGCAGACGGAAAACGATCGCATAATTCATAGTCTGCCTCCGTCAACCCTCTGCGCCCTTGTCCAGAATATCGCGCAGGTCATGCAGACCATGCTCCAGCGTGACCACGATCACGTTGTCGCCCACCTGGATCTGGTCGCCGCCGCGCGGGATCAGGATCTGATGGCCGCGGGTGATGCAGCACAGCAGCAGATTCTTTTTCAGGTGCAGCTGGCTCAGGGGGACACCGGTGGCAGCGCTCTTCTCGTGGACGGTAAATTCCAGCGCTTCCACGCGGTCGTCCAGAATGCGGTACAGCGTCTTGATGTTGCTGCCCGCTTCGTTCTGCAGTGCACGCACATACTGCACGATGTAATCGCAGGTCATGTACTTGGGGTAGACCACGCTGCCCAGATCCAGACCGGCCAGAATATCATCGAACTCCAGACGGTTGACTTTGGTGACCAGCTTGCCCTTGGAGTGCTTTTTGGCAAACAGAGTCAGCAGCACATTCTCCTCGTCGATGTTGGTCAGGGCCACAAAAGCCTCGGTGGACTCCATGCCCTCCGAGAGTAGGAATTCGCGGTTGGAGCCGTCCTCGTTCAGGATCTGTGCGCCGGGCAGCTGCTCGGCCAGCTCCATGCAGCGGGCAGGGTCGCGCTCCACGATGCGCACACGCACGTGGTTTTCCAGCAGCTCCTGGCTCAGATAGAAGGCGATGGCACCGCCGCCCACGATGAAGGCATTGCGCACCGGGCGCACCGGCAGGTGGATGCGCTGGAAGAACTCGTGGGCCTTTTCCTGTGTTGCAAGGAAGGTGACCTGATCGCCGTTCTGCAGTACAAAGTTACCGTTCGGGATGATCACGCCGCCGCTGCGCTCCACTGCACACACCAGAATATCGCTCTTCAGGCGGGTGGGGATCTCGCGGATGGCCACGCCATCCAGCCCCTGCTCTGCAGTGAGTGCAAACTTGATCAGCCGCACACGGCCGTCTGCAAAGGTGTCGATCTTGCTTGCACCCGGGAAGCGCAGCAGATGGGAGATCTCCTTTGCTGCAGCCATTTCCGGATTGATGATGGCCGAAATGCCGATCTGCTTTTTGATAAAGTCCAGCTCATGACTGTAGGACGGGTTGCGCACACGGGCAATTGCATGGCAGTGGCCCGCCTTTTTGGCAAACATGCAGCACAGCAGGTTCAGCTCATCCGAACCGGTCACGGCAATGAACACATCCGCGTCTTCAATGCCGGCCTCTGCCAGCGTGGTGATCGAGGAACCGTTGCCCACGATGCCCAGCACATCGTAGCTTTCAGTCAGGTGCTCCACACGCGCTTTGTTGGTATCCACAATGGTCACATTATGGTCTTCCTCACTGAGCTGCCGCGCCAGCGCAGTACCAACCTTGCCGCCGCCCACCAGAATGATCTTCATAACAAGTCCTTTCTCTTTCCGCGTCCCTTCTGCCGGGACAGCACAAATCCATCATAGTATAGCATATCTCCTGCCAAAGTTCCACTGTTTTCCACGTTATGCAACAAGAACCTGCCAAATGACGCAAAAAAGCCCCGGGAGATACCGTCCCGGAAGCTTTTATTTCATTTAATAGCGCTCCACGCCGTCCTTCGTTACAAGGGCATACACCAGCGGGGCTTCCTCCGGCTTCTCAGAGCCGTATCCAAGGCCGCTGCGGTACTCGGCGGCGGCAGCTTCAAACTTATCGGCTGCGCCGTAGAAGGTGGCAAGGCTCTCGCCCTTCTTTACGTAGTCGCCGCGCTTTTTATGCAGGGTGATGCCGGCGGCAAAATCCAGCGGGTCGCCCTTTTTCTGTCGGCCCGCACCCAGCAGCACGCTGGCAGAGCCGATCTTCTCGGCATCGTTCGCCACAATGTAACCGTCCTGCTCTGCCAGCAGCTCAAAGCTTGCCGCAGGCTTCTCGAACAGGCTGTAGTCGTCCAGCACGCGGGTATCGCCGCCCTGCGCCGCAAACATCTCCTTGCACTTAGCAAAGGCAGAACCGTCGGCGATCACCGCCTCGGCCATGGCGCGGCACTCGGCAGGAGTGCCCTTATCGGCCAGCACCAGCATGTTCGCCGCCAGCTGCAGGCAGACCTCGGTCAGGTCGGTGGGGCCATGGCCCTTGAGCACATCCATGCTCTCCATCACTTCCAGACTGTTGCCAATGTTATGGCCCAGCGGGGTGTCCATATCGGTGATCATGGCGGCAACGCGGCGGCCATGGTGGGTGCCAATGGATACCATCAGCTTGGCCAGCTCAATGCTCTGGTCTACCGTTTTCATAAAAGCTCCGGTGCCGGTGGTCACATCCAGCAGGATGGCATCCGAGCCGGAGGCCAGCTTTTTGGACATGATGCTGGATGCGATGAGCGGGATGCAGCTGACGGTTGCGGTCACATCGCGCAGGGCATACATTTTTTTATCTGCAATGGCAATGCCCTCGCTCTGGCCAATGACCGACAGACCGATGCGGTTCACCTGCGCAAAGAACTCCTCCTGCGAGAGGGCGGTTCTGGTGCCGGGCACGCTCTCCATCTTATCGATGGTGCCGCCGGTATGGCCAAGGCCCCGGCCGCTCATCTTGGCGATCTTCACGCCGCAGGCCGCCACGATGGGGGCAATGACCAGCGTGGTCTTGTCACCTACGCCGCCGGTGGAGTGCTTGTCCACCTTGATGCCCGGAATGGGCGAAAGATCCACCATCACACCGCTGTGAGCCATCACATCGGTCAGCTCTGCGGTCTCTTCATCGGTCATGCCGCGCAGATAGACAGCCATCATCCATGCAGCCATCTGGTAATCAGTCACTTCTCCGCTGACATAGCCATTGACGATCTGCTCCAGCTCCTCACGGCTGTGCGTACCGCCATCACGCTTTTTTGCGATCAGATCATAAACGCGCATCGTATCACGCTCCTCGTTTTTTCAATAGTACGACATTATAAGATATAGTATAGCAAAATTCCAAACAAAAGCAAGTATCATTCTGTAAACTTTGCCCAATTTCAAACCAAAAAGGGCGCAGCCGCCCGGAAAAGCAGCTGCGCCCTTGTTTTGGGAACACGAATCGTCGTTTTAGCGGGATCCCTTGTCGTAGGGGATGCCCTCTGCCTTGGGTGCCATGCTGTTCTTGGAGGTAAACGCCAGAATGATCATGGACGCCACGAACGGCATCATGTTGTAGATATTGCTGGACCAGTGCAGCTGTGCCAGGAAGGTGGAGTCTGCAATGTTTGCCAGACTCTTGAACACAGCAAAGAACATGGCTGCGCCAAAGATGTTGAAGGGCTTCCACTGGCCAAAGATCATAACAGCCATGGCAAGGAAGCCTGCGCCGGCCACGCCCACCTCAAAGTTCCAGGTCTGCACCGGGGGCACAATGTAGGCCATACCGCCGATCGCGCCCAGTGCACCGGAAATGACAACACCGGCATAGCGCATCTTGTAGACATTGATGCCCACAGAGTCCGCTGCCTGCGGATGCTCGCCGCAGGCACGCAGGCGCAGGCCAAAGCGGGTCTTGTACAGCACCACATAGCTGATGATCAGCAGAATGATGCCCAGCGGCACAAAAATGCTCAGCTCCAGCCCGCCGATGCTGAACAGGAAGGGCTTGTTGGAGTAGTTCAGCTTTGCACTGCCGCTATCGCTGAAATACTTGGCAATGACCACCGCAATCGCAGTAGCCAGCAGGTTCAGGGCCGTGCCGCCGATGGTCTGATCCGCCTTCAGGTTGATGGAGGCAAAGGCCAGCAGCAGACTGTACACCATACCGGCCAGTGCCGCCACCAGAACAGAGATCAGCACCACGAGGAAGACCGGCATACTGGAAGGCAGCATGGTCAGGGTGAGAACACCCGCCACACCGCCAATGACCATGATACCTTCCAGTGCAATGTTGATGATGCCGGAGTGCTCACTGAACATACCGCCCAGTGCCACCATCATCAGAACGATGCCATACAGCAGCGTATATTTGATCAGAAGCAGCATATCACTTGCCCTCCTTTTCGGTTGCAGATCCTGCAGGAGCAGCAGGCTCTGCGTTCACATTGGTCTTGTCGGCATTCCTGAACAGCAGTGCGTGGATCTTGCCGCGGAACAGCATGGAGAATGCGCACAGGTAGATGATGATGCCGCTGATCAGGTCCGAGATCTCAGTGGGGTAATACTTGGTGGAAAGGAAGGAGCCGCCCACCGAGATATGGGAAATGAAGATCGCCGAGAAAATGGTGCCAATGGGGTTGGAGCTTGCCAGCAGTGCAACGGAAATGCCGTTGAAGCCCATTGCCGGCAGGCTGGTGGAGTTCAGCGGGTTCCACTGGGACACATTGGACAGATAGTACAGGCCCGCACCAAAACCGGCCAGCGCACCGGCAATGGCCATGGAGAGGATGATGTTCTTCTTCTCGTTGATGCCGGCGTAGCGGGCAGCGCTCTTGTTCAGGCCGACTGCCTTGAGCTCGTAGCCGAAGGTGGTCTTGTTCAGCACCACCCAGATCAGAACTGCCACCGCTGCCGCCAGGAAGATGGCGATGGTGGTGCTGTTGGTCTGGAACAGCTTGTTCAGGCCGAAATCCGGGATGATGGACTGAGCGTAATCGGCGTTCTTGCTGATGTTGATGGTGCGGGTGTTGCGCACATCGTACATGGGGCCGGTGCCGTTCTGATAGATCAGCTCATTGACCAGATACAGGCCGATCCAGTTGAACATGATGGAGGTAATGACCTCGTTGATGTTGAAGTAGGCCTTGAAGAAGCCGGGGATCGCACCCCAGATGCCGCCCAGAATGGTGGCTGCGATCAGACAGACGAACCACGGCAGCTTGAGCATGATGGCGCAGTACAGAGCGCCGTAAGCGCCCAGCGTATACTGACCCGCCGCACCGATGTTGAACAGACCGGTCTTGAAGGCAAAGGCCACGGACAGACCGGTCATAATGAGGGGAGCCGCATTTGCCAGCTCCTTGCCGACACCGTAGGGCGCGTCATGGAAGCCGCCCTTCAGGATGCGCACAAAGCCGTCGCCCCATGCGTGGGCCGGGTTGATGGCCAGCAGCACCAGAAAACCGACCACAAGGCCGATCAGGATGCACAGCAGAGCAGCCAGCACACTGGTGATGGAGCTGTTCAGACTGCTGTGGGAAAGTTTTTTCTTGTTCATGTGTTATTTGCTCTCCTTTCCCTGCTTGCGTGCGCCTGCCATATACAGGCCCAGCTCCTGCACGGTGGTGGTCTTGGGGTCAAATTCGCCCACGACCTCGCCCTCGTACATCACAAGGATGCGGTCGGACAGGTTCATCACCTCGTCCAGCTCCAGACTGACCAGCAGCACAGCCGTGCCCTTATCGCGCTCGGCCACGATCTGACGGTGGATGTATTCAATTGCACCAACGTCCAGACCGCGAGTGGGCTGGACTGCCACCAAGAGCTTCGGGTCCTTATCGATCTCACGGGCAATGATGGCCTTCTGCTGGTTGCCGCCGGACATACTGCGCACGGTGGTCACACTGCCCTGACCGCTGCGCACATCGTACTGGGCAATGAGCTTATCGGAATATTCGCGCACCTTATCGCTGCGGATAAAGCCACCCTTCTGGAACTCGGGCTGCCAGTAGCGCTGCAGCACCATGTTGTTTTCCAGACTGTAATCCAGCACAAGGCCGTGCTTGTGGCGGTCCTCCGGGATATGGCTCATGCCGTCCTTGGAGCGCTGACGGATGGACTCGTTGGTGATGTCCTTGCCGTCCAGCGTGATCTTGCCGCTGCTGATCTTTTCCAGACCGGTCAGGCCGTAGACGAACTCGGTCTGACCGTTGCCCTCGATGCCTGCAAGGCAGACGATCTCACCGGCATGCACCTGAAAAGAGACATTCCGGACTGCATCCTTCTTGTGTTGGGCGCTGTGCATGGTAACGTTTTCCACATCCAGCACCACTTCGCCGGGGTTGGCGGGCTTTTTGTCCACCTGCAGCTGCACATCACGGCCAACCATCATGCGGGAAAGCTCTTCCTTAGTGGTGTCCTTGATGTCCACGGTGCCCATATACTTGCCCTTGCGCAGAACAGTGCAGCGGTCTGCCACCGCCATGATCTCGTTGAGCTTGTGGGTAATGAACAGGATGGACTTGCCTTCCTTCTTGAACCCGCGCATGATCTCCATCAGTTCGTCGATCTCCTGCGGGGTCAGCACTGCGGTAGGCTCGTCGAAGATCAGGATCTCGTTGTCGCGGTACAGCATCTTCAGGATCTCAACGCGCTGCTGCATACCAACAGAGATATCGCTGATCAGTGCATCCGGGTCCACGCGCAGGCCGTACTTTTCGCTCAGGGCCATCACCTTTTTGCGTGCCTCGGCCTTCTGCAAAAAGCCCATCTTGTTGGGTTCCACCCCCAGAATGATGTTGTCCAGCACGCTGAAGCATTCCACCAGCTTGAAGTGCTGGTGCACCATGCCGATGCCCAGTGCGTTTGCATCATTGGGGTTGCGGATGACAACCTCCTTGCCGTTTTTGCGGATCTGACCAGCTTCCGGTTGGTACAGGCCAAACAGCACGCTCATCAGCGTACTTTTGCCGGCGCCGTTCTCGCCCAGCAGGGCATGTACCTCGCCTTTGCGCAGCTGCAGGGTGATATCGTCGTTTGCCTTGATTCCAGGGAACTCCTTGGTAATGTGGAGCATTTCGATCACAAAATCCTCTGCCAATCTGCTCACTCTCCTTTCGTGTCGTTTCGACACCGATACTTCTTTAAGTTCCATTATACCTGATTTGCGGCAATTTGCACATGTCTTTTTTGCTTTTTGGCAGAAAGCACAGATAATAGTATTACTTTTGTACCCTTTTCACGAAGAGTACGCTGCATTTTTCCCGCATTACGCCAATAGAAGACAGAAAAAAGCGGGACATCCCGTTACAGGATGCCCCGCTTTGAAAAGAACTATCGATCGTCCGCAGGCAGGCCTGCCGGACAACAGCTTACTGGATGTAGTTGACAGTGGTGAACTCGCTGACGGTGGGCTTGGTAGCGTCGTCGGAGCTGTTATCAACAGTGATCTCGCCGCTCTTGATCTTGCCCTTGACTTCCTCGTACTCGTCGGTGGTGAAGGACTCGAAGTTCCAGCTGTCTGCATCGGTGGGCAGGCCGATATAATCGCCGTCCTCCAGACCAAAGTTGCCATTGGAACCTGCGATGTCGGCCCAGCTGCCGGCATCGATATCAGCCAGAGCAGTGTTGACAGCCTCGGTCAGACCCTTCATAGCGGAGGTGATGAACGGGTTATAAGCGTAGGTGCCATCTGCAACGCCGTTTGCACCGATGTAGTTCTGGTCAACATCAACGCCGATGACGTAGCCGTTGTTCTTCAGAGCAGCCTCAACAGCGGAGGTGTAGATGCCGCCGCCGCAGGCAAAGACGACCTGAGTGCCGTTGGAGTACCAGCCCTCCATACGGGAGGTGATGTTTGCATCGCCGTAGAACTGGCCGCCGTAGAAGTAGTTGATCTCGATGTTCTGGCCCAGCTCAGCAGCAGCGGCGTCAGCGCCCTGCACGAAGCCGTAGCCGTAACGGATAACAGCGGGAACAGCCATGCCGCCCAGGAAGCCCAGCTTGGTCTTGCCGTCCTTTGCGATGGCGTAGCCTGCCAGATAGCCTGCCTGCTCCTCCTTGAAGGTGATGCAGTAGCAGTTAGCAGGGATAGCGTCGGTGCCGATATCGCCCTGAGTCACATCGATGGCGATGAACTTGACATCGGGATACTGGTCAGCAGCCCATGCCAGAGAAGCGCCGTACAGGTAGCCGACACAGACGATCACATCAGCGCCGTCGTTGACAGCCTGACGGATCATGGTCTCGCGGTCCTCATCGGAAGCGTCAGCCTCGGGAATGTAGTACTGGCAGTCATCGCCCATGTAGCCGGAAACAGCAGTCCAGCATGCCTGGTTGAAGCTCTCATCATCGATCGTGCCGGTATCGCAGGTCAGAGCGACCTTGACGATCTTCTCACCGCCCTCAGCAGCAGAGGAAGCAGTAGAAGCAGCAGCGGAAGAAGCGGTGCTGGTAGAAGAAGCGGAAGAACCACCGCAAGCGGTCAGAGCAGCGGCAGCGGCAGCGGCGCCAGCCACAGCCAGGAAATTACGACGAGAAATCATCATAATCAAACTCTCCTTTTATTTTTAATAAAATTGCGTCAAACAAATAAAATGCGCAGAACTGCACATTTACTGGCTCAAGTATAACGGCAAGCCGTGTCAGATGCAAGCGAATTCCGATTACAAAATCTTTACAATAATTTTGTAAGTTTTTATCAAAAGTAGTATTTATGCACAAATTTGCCGTAGTTCCGTGCGTTCTCTGTGCTTTGGCACACAATGCACGTATTGCCGTCACTTTATTGTCCTGCAGTGCACCTCTGCGTTTTTATCCCGTCACTTCACGGCACGGTTGCCCGCCACATTGGAGGGGCCAAAGCCGAAGGGCAGCAGTTCGTCCATGCTGCGCTCGATAAAGTCTTCCGGTGTCTTTGCCATGATAACGTTCAGTTCCGGCCCGCCGAATTCAAACAAAGCCTGGCGGCACACCCCGCAGGGAGAAGTGATCTGCTCGTTCACCTCGCCGCGGCGGCTGCCCACCACAGCAATGTCTGTGAACTCGGTCACACCCTCGGCCACCGCCTTGAACAGAGCCGTGCGCTCTGCACAGCTGGTGGGGGTAAAGGCAGCGTTCTCCACGTTGCAGCCGGTAAAAATGCGGCCATCCTTGGCGCGCAGGGCAGCGCCCACCATAAAATCGCTGTAGGGCACATAGGCTTTTTCCCGTGCAGCCAGTGCCATGCGGATGAGCTCCTTCTTTTCTTCCAGGGTCAGGTTTGTCATATCCGTCACTCCTTTTTTGGTTTTCAGCGGTCGAAAACAGCGCGGCAAGCCCTTTTGCAGGCAAACCGCGCTGAAATGCGTTTTTAACGCTTAGTATTCTGCACCCAGTGCTACCTTCATCATGTCGGTAAAGCTCTTCTGGCGCTGTTCTGCCGTGGTGATTTCCGGCGAAACAAAGCTGTCGGAAATGGTCAGCAGGCAGGCAGCGTTCTTGCCCAGCACCTGTGCATTGGCAAACAGGGCAAAGCTCTCCATCTCCACGCACAGGCAGCCGCGCTCGTCGCGCAGCTTTTCCCAGTAGGTGGGCTTTGCATCGGAGGGCTGACGGTAGAACACATCCGAAGAGTGGATGTTTCCCTCGATGAGGGGGATGCCCTGCTTTGCGGCAGAAGCGCGCAGCTTGTCATTCAGGCTCTGGCTGGGCAGCGTGATGTCCCCTTCAAAGCCGCTCTGCACACGGGCATAGTTGCTCTCGCTCACAGCACCGGCGGCCAGCACCACGTCAAACAGCTTGGCCTTGTCGGTATAGCTGCCGGCAGAGCCAATGCGGACGATGTTCTCTACATCGTAGAACTTGAACAGCTCATAGGAATAAATGCCAATGGACGGCATACCCATGCCGCTGCCCATCACGCTGATGGGACGGCCCTCGTAAGTGCCGGTAAAGCCCAGCATCCCGCGCACGCCGGTCACCTGACGGACATCCTTGAGGAAGGTGTCCGCAATGAATTTTGCACGCAGAGGATCGCCCGGCATCAGGACGGTCTTTGCAAAATCGCCTTTTTCAGCACTGATGTGAGGGGTAGACATAAGATCATCTCTCCTTTTCTGTTACATAATACAGCAGATGGGCCTTCTCCGGAGAAAAAGCCCTCTGCAAACTTACCTTTACCTATACTTTCTGCGGTTGAACACATTCTGCGGCGCGATGTAGCTGCCGTTGCGGCGGATCTCAAAGTGGCAGTGGTTGCCGCTGGAGCGTCCGGTGCTGCCCACATAGCCGATCAGCTGGCCCTGCTTGACCGACTGACCAGAGTGCACCGCCAGCGACAGACAGTGCGCATACACCGTGGTGTAGCCGCTGCCGTGGCTGATGATGATGGAGTAGCCATAACCCGTACCGGCACCGGCCTTGTTGTAGCCGGCCTTGGTCACGGTGCCGCCCGCCGATGCGTAGATGGGCGTACCGGCAGCCGCACAGATATCCACACCCTTGTGGCTGCCGCCGTACCAGCGCGAGCAGTTCCGGTAGCCGGGCACCGGCCAGATGAACTGACCGCTGCCGGTGATGTAGCTGGTGCTGCTGGTCACCTTTTTGGTGCCCTTCACGATCTTTTCCGTGACAGGCTCCTGCACCACTTCCGTGCTCAGGATCTTCTGGGAAAGCTGGATGCCGTCGGTGTTATAAACACGCTGCGCCGTGATCTGACGCAGGCCGTTCACACCGTTCTGCACCGTTTTCTTGGTACCCACCGTGTACTCGTTGGAGGTGGTGGTCTCGGTGGTATAGGGGATCTCCTCCTGCCAGGTCTCCACCTTGGTGATGCGCACTTCCAGCGTAGCTTCCTGCTTGGTCACGATCAGCTCATCACCGGCCTGAATGTTGGATTTTTCATTCAGCTGTGCGCCTTTGAAGCTGGGGTTCAGCTCGCACAGTTCCCGGAAGGTCAGGTCGTTTTTCTGGGCGATGCTCCACAGCGTGTCGCCTGCGCCCACTGTGTAGATCTTTTCCTGCTGCTGCACACCGGAAAGTTCCTTTTCCACATCCGCTTCGTCCTGAAAGCTGTCGTTGAAGTAGATGCCGTTTTCCAGCGTGACTTCCTTGTTGAAGCCCACGGTCACGTTGGAGTTCTCAGGGTCCTCATAGGGTTCCAGCAGGCTGCTCAGGTAGCTCTGCAGGCTGACACCATCGCTGCACACTGCGGTCAGCTCACCATCCAGATACAGGGCCGTGCCCTCGCTGATCTCGTCGCTGGCGCTCTTCAGGATCGCGTCCGCCATCTCGTTTTCATCCATGGTCTTGTGGGCCACAGTAACGGTGTAGGTAGGCTCCACGGTCCACTTTGCATGGTCGGTGTCTGCGTAGTTGATACGCTCCTGAACCGCCTCGCGGGCTGAGTTGAACACATCCTCATTGGCCACATAGCCGACGGTCTGGCCGTTCACCTGCACCTCCAGCGCATAAGGCTGGCGGACGGTATGGTTGAACACGGTCACCATAACGGCCAGTGCGCACACCGGCAGCACATACATGGCCATGCGCGGCAGTGTTTTCAGGTTGCGGCGCACGCCGCTGGCCAGATAATGTACGCTGGCTTTGCAGGCTGCGGCAAAGCCTTTTTCTTTCCGCACCCGTTGGGCGTGCACCAGCAGCGAACCGCAGCCCCGGAAGAACAGCCAGATCGGGCCGAACAGGTCCCGGAACATCTGCGCTGCCCCCGGGAACGCCATTGCCGCAGCATTTGCCAGCAGTGTCGTAAATGCCTGCCACAGCCACAGCCAGCCGCTGCGCAGGCCGCGCCCAATGCGGACGAATACATACTCTGTAGAATAGCCCAGTGCATACAGCGTCTCCCCGATGACTGGCGCGGCAGAATTCTGGGCAAGCTTTCTGCCAAAATCATTCATATGATTCTGGGTTTTACGGCGCAGCCGGTGCCGGTGCAAAAGCCCCATGCATTGCAGCTGTGCCCAAAGGGAGCGCAGCCTCTGGCCGCGTTTCGGTTTTACCGGTGAATCGGGCTGCTGCTCCTTTGTCTTGTCTTCGATCAAAAGGTTTTTCTCCTTCCTTGCCGCCAATGCACACACGGTGCCGGGATAAGACGGCGGCGGTCTTGGGCGCACATGCCCTTTCCAGCAGGCTCATGCGCACAACATTCTTATTTTATTATACACCCTGCCGTCTTTGAAACAAGCATTGTCACAAAATTTGGGCGGTTCTTTCACTTACTTTTCACCAAAAAGCGGTTTCATATCCTGCGGCATCGGGCTTTCTGCCCCAACAGTCTTCCAGTTATTTCCATTCGCCGGGCATTTCACCCGGATTCCGCCCTCCACCGGGGTGTACACCGGCACCCGGAAGCTCTGCCTTGCACAGTGCAGCGCCTGCCGCCCAATGCGCTCCCGGCTCCCGCCGTAAAGGTCATCCCCAGCCAGCGGGTGGCCGATGGACGCAAAATGCACCCGGATCTGATGGGTGCGGCCCGTTACCGGCACACAGGCTGCAAGGCTCAGGCCGTTTTCTGCCTTTAATACGGTATACTCGGTACGGCTGGGCTTGCCGTCCGGGGTCACGCAGCGGCCAATGATGCTCTCCGCCTGGCGGCCAATGGGCGCGTCGATCACGCCCGGACCCAGCGGCAGCTCTCCCTCCACAACGGCATAGTAGAGTTTTTCCACATTCCGGGCCAGCAGCGGCGCAGCATAGGCGTGCTTTGCAGCCAGAACAAGGCCGCTGGTGTCCTTATCAATACGGTTCACCGGGCGGAACACCGGGCTGATGCCCTGCTGCGCAGCCCATGCCGCATACCCGTTGGCAAGGGTATCGTAGGGGTAGTTCAGGGTGGGGTGCACGGCCAGATGCGGCGGCTTTTCCAGCACCACTGCAAAGGCATCCTCATAGACCACGTTTACCGGGATCTCCGGCTGCGGGGCCACGCCTTCCCCTTCCGGCGGCAGCTCAAAGCTGACCGTCTGCCCCGGGTACACCCTGCGGTTGGCAAGGACAGGCTCTCCATTCGCAAAAAAGCCGCTGCCCCGGAACTTGACCGCACGGGCAAGGTCGGTAGAAACGGCACACTGGCGCAGAAAATTGCGCAGAAGTACTCCGTTTTGGGTCTGTGGCGTATCGGGCACCGTAAAAAACAGCCGCATATGCACCCACCTCCTGCGCAAAAAAACATAAAAATATATAAGATATTATATCAAAAAAGGCTTCTACTTGCAAATCCTGCTTTTTTATGGTATCATGAGGAGCGGAAAACGAGTGGAACATACGGCGGCGGGGCGGCTTTGACCGCTCTGAGGAAAGTCCGGGCCTCACAGAGCACGGTAACTGCTAACGGCAGCCGAGGGTGACCTTAGGGAAAGTGCAACAGAAAACAAACCGCCGCAGCAATGCGGTAAGGATGAAACGGCGAGGTAAGAGCTCACCAGCGCATGGGTGACCATGCGGCTTTGTAAACCCTACCGGAAGCAACGCCTATATGGGACGTACAGCGCTGCTCGCGTGTCCCGAAGGCGGCACGAACCTGTCAGCAATGGCAGGTCTAGACAGATCGTCGTTTAATACAGAACCCGGCTTACGGTCTATCTCGTTTTCCATTTTTCAGTCTTTGATTCCCGCACATTTTTGTGTGGGATTTTTTATTTTTTGTCTTGCCCGCTTCCTCCGTCGGGCAGTGCGAGATGGCGAGAACGCGGCTGTTTTGTTTTTGTCATTGTTCTTTTACTTCCCGTTTGGGTCTGTTTGTGGTATACTATGTGCACTGCAGGAAATTGCAGTCAACTAAGAAAGACAGGATGTGAAATCCTCCGATGAAAGATGGTTTTTTGAAAGCAGCCGCTCTTTCTCCCGCACTGCGGGTGGCCGACTGCGCCTATAATGTCCGGCAGATCACGGATGCTTTGCACAAGGCCGCAGCCCGCGGCGTAAAGCTGGCCGTGTTCCCCGAGTTCTGCCTGACCGGCTATACCTGCGGCGACCTGTTTCTGCAGCGCACGCTGCAGACCGGTGCACTGGATGCCCTGAGCACCCTGCTTGATGAAACAAAAGCACTGGACGTTGTCACGCTGGTGGGCCTGCCGCTGCTGGTGCACGGCAAGCTGTACAACTGCGCCGCCGTGCTGTGTCATGGCCGCATTCTGGGCCTTGTACCCAAGACCTATCTGCCCAACTACGGCGAGTTCTACGAAAAGCGCCAGTTCACCCCGGGCAGCACCGAGGTGGAGCTGGTGGAGGTGTGTGGTCAGCAGGTGCCTTTTGGCACCTCCCTGCTGTTCCGCTGCCGCCAGATGCCCAGCTTTGTGCTGGGTGTGGAGATCTGCGAAGATCTGTGGAGCGCCCTGCCGCCTTCCACCTTCCACGCGCTGGCCGGTGCGACCGTGATCGCAAATCTTTCCGCCAGCGATGAGACCGTCGGCAAGGCCGAGTACCGCCGGGCGCTGGTGTCCAACCAGTCTGCCCGCCTGCTGTGCGGCTACCTGTATGCTTCCGCCGGGCACGGTGAGAGCACGCAGGACATGGTGTTCGCCGGCCACGACCTGATCGCCGAGAACGGCACTATTCTGGCGGAGAACGCTCCCTTTGACGGCGGCTGTGCCGAGACCGAGATCGACTGCCAGCGCATGGAAGCCGAGCGTGCCCGCAACACCAGTTTTGAGCTGAGCGGCGAGGGCTACCAGACCGTGGAGTTCGATCTGGAACCGGCAGAGACCACGCTGACCCGCTGGATCGACCCCGCACCCTTTGTGCCCGGCGACCCCAAGCGCCGCGCCGAGCGCTGTGAGCTGATTTTGAAGATGCAGGCCGACGGCCTTGCAAAGCGGCTGGAACACGCCCACGCAAAGACCGCCGTTATCGGCATTTCCGGCGGCTTGGACAGCTGTCTTGCGCTGCTGGTGGCCGTTCGTGCCATGAAGCAGCTGGGCCGCCCCGTCCGGGATGTGCTGGCTGTGACCATGCCCTGCTTTGGCACCACAAAGCGCACCCGCAGCAATGCAGAGATCCTGTGCGATGAGCTGCAGGTCTCCTTTAAAGAGATCGATATCGCCAACACCGTGCACAGCCATTTTGCGGACATCGGTCAGGACGAGAGCGTGCTGGATGTCACCTTTGAAAACGGACAGGCCCGCGTGCGCACGTTGGAGCTGATGGACACCGCCAACCGCACCGGCGGTCTCGTGGTGGGCACCGGCGACCTTTCGGAGCTGGCGCTGGGCTGGGCCACCTACAACGGCGACCACATGAGCATGTACGGTGTGAACGCCGGTGTGCCCAAAACGCTGGTGCGCCACCTTGTGCGCTACGAAGCCGACATTGCCGCCACCGATGCTCTGCGCACGGTGCTGCTGGATATTCTGGATACGCCCGTCTCCCCGGAGCTGCTGCCTGCCAAGGACGGCGAGATCGCGCAGAAGACCGAGGACCTTGTGGGGCCCTACGAGCTGCACGATTTCTACCTGTATCAGGTGCTGCGCTTCGGCTTTGGCCCGGCCAAGATCTTCCGGCTGGCAAAGGCTGCATTCGCAGGCCGGCCGGAGTACCCGGACAGCGTGCTGTACAAGTGGCTGCGCAACTTCTACTGGCGGTTCTTTGCCCAACAGTTCAAGCGCAGCTGCCTGCCCGACGGCCCCAAGGTGGGCAGCGTGACCCTTTCGCCCCGCGGCGACTGGCGGATGCCCAGCGATGCCTGTGCCGCACTGTGGCTGGCCGAGCTGGAACAATTACAGATCAAGGATTAACGCATGAAAAACAAAAAGCTGCTTGCCAATCTTCTGTTTGCCGTGGTCATTCTGGCCATTGCCGCTGTGCTGCTGGTGGTACGCCGCGTGCACGCTTCCGGCTCCGGACTGCGGGCCGAGCTGATCTACGGCGACAACAACACCACCATGAACCTGCCGCTGGACGTGGATGAGACCTATGATGTGGACACCGGTTACTATACCGTCCACATTCAGATCAAGGACGGTGCAGCCCGGTTCGTGGATTCACCCTGCCCGGATCACATCTGTGAAGGCTTTGGCTGGCTTTCCAACGAAGATCAGACTGCCACCTGCCTTCCGGCCCGTGCAGTGCTGACCATTGTACCTGTTTCCTGACAAAAAGGAGTGGTTTTGAATGATGGATGAAAACGATCGTTCCCACGAAGATTACCGTTCTCTGCGGCACATCAGCCGCAAGGAAGGCTCTGAGGACACTGCGCCCATCGAGGTAGACAGCTCGGCGTTTTTTTCCGAGCTTCCGCCGGAACAGCCCAGCACACCGCCTCCGGCCCAGCCTCCCCAGAAGCCGCCGCGCAGCGGCCACAACACACCCGTACCGCCCAAGGCCCAGCCGCCCGTGGATGGAGCCGTGGCAGTACCTTCAAAGTGGGGGAAAATTTTGCTGATCTTACAAGGTATTTTAAGCATTCTGGCACTGGTTCAGCTGTGGCGCACCCAGATGCTGCCGGTGCTGTATCTGGTCATTCTGGCCGCGCTGCTGGCGCTTTTGTGGCTGCTGGTAAAGCGCTGTCAGGAGTACAATGTTCCCGGCAAGGTGGCCCGGGTATTCTCGGTGTTCCTGTGCGCTGCCATGGCGCTGGGTTGCTTCTGGGCCCAGCAGGGCCTTTCTGCCTTGGGCAGCATGACCTCTGGCCTGCTCACCGGTGCCGAGGCCAACAAGATCACCAAGGAGCCGTTTGTGATCTACCTCAGCGGCGTGGACACCCGCGGCGAGCTGACCGAAAATGCCCGCAGCGACGTGAATATCCTTGCTGCCGTGAACCCTGTCACCAAGAGGGTGGCCCTGATCAACACCCCGCGCGACTACTACGTAGACCTTGCCGGCACTGACAGCAAGGACAAACTGACTCACGCCGGTCTGTACGGCGTGGAAACCAGCATGGCCACACTGGGCAATCTGTACGGCGTCAATGTGGACCATTACATCCGCATCAACTTTGCGGGCTTCATCAGCATCATCGATGCGCTGGGCGGCGTGGATGTCTACTCCGATCAGGCGTTCACTTCTGTGGGCAGCCCCGGCTACTATGACCCCACCACCTTTGTGGAGGGCTGGAACCATCTGGACGGCAAGGCCGCTCTGGCCTTTGCCCGTGAGCGTCACGCCTTTGCATCCGGCGATATCCAGCGCGGCATCAACCAAATGAAGGTGATCGATGCCATGCTGAACAAGATCAAGTCCCCTGCCCTGCTGATGGGCTTTTCCAAGATCATGGATGCCGCAGCCGACTGCTTTGTGACCAGCTTTTCGCAGGATCAGATCAGTGCGCTGGTACGGATGCAGCTGAGCGACTTTGCCGAGTGGGATATTGAAAGCTACACCGTCACCGGCACAAGCTCCAGCAGCACCAAGTGCTACTCTGCCAAGGGACAGAAGCTCTACGTCATGAAACCGGATGATGCTTCTGTGAGCAAGGCCAGGGAAATGATCGCGTCCGTGCTGGGCGGTGAGGGCACCGTTGCCGACACCACCCAGAAGCCGGAAAAGACCGAGGTGTTCACCCCCACCACCGACCCGAACGCTGCCGTTTCGGAGGTGCCTGCCGAGAGCGTTCCCGAGGAAGTGCCCGCCGACAGCCTGCCGGAAGAGACCGTCCCGGCTGACCAGCCTGCAGATGCAGAGCAGCCTGCCGACACCCAGCCGCAGGAGCCGGCGGTCCCCGCCGAGGGCGAGACCGGCAGCGGTGATACGGCCGGAGAAGCACCGTCCATCTCCCTGCCCACGCAGGAAGAGGTGGAACAGGCTGCATCGTCCATCTACAATGCGGCTTCCTCCATCTGGGATGCCATTCAGGATGCTGCTTCGCAGCAGAACGAAGCAGCGTGACGATTTAAAATGTCCTCTGCGCAAGCCCCGGACTCTATCGTGGAAATATTATTTTATTTGCAAAACAGGAAACAACTGCGGTCGTTTCCTGTTTTGCTTTTTCACCAGAAAGTCCGTGCCGATAAACTGCATAAAAATGCCGCCTGCATCTTGAACCAATGCAGGCGGCTTTCTCATTCTATAAAATCATTATGCCTTGATCTCGTTCCAGACGCTCTTGCCGTCCAGAGAGGAAGCATCCACATCAAGATACTCGCAGATGGTCTGGGCGATGGTGCCAAAGCACAGACGGGTGCCAAGATCAACGCCGGGCTTCACGCCCTTGCCGCAGATCAGATACGGCACATACTCGCGGGTGTGGTCGGTGGTCTTGGTATAGGACGGGTCGCAGCCGTGGTCAGCCGTCACCATCAGGAGATCGCCCTCCCGCATCCCGGGGATGAAATCTGCCACGAACCTGTCGAACTCCGTAGCAGCGGCGGCATAGCCTGCCACATCGCGGCGGTGGCCGTAGAGCATATCGAAGTCCACCAGATTCACAAAGGCAAGGCCCTCAAAGTCGCGGGTCTGCAGGGCCTTGGTAAAGGCGATGCCATTGGTGTTGCCAGTGGTCTTGATCTTCTCGGTCACACCCTCACCGTCGAAGATGTCAAAGATCTTACCCACAGCGATGACATCCCTGCCAGCATCTTTCAGCAGATCCAGCATGGTAGCGCGGGGCGGCTTGAGGCTCAGGTCGTGGCGATTGGTGGTGCGGTAGAAGGTATCCGCAGTGTGGCCCAGGAAGGGGCGTGCGATCACGCGGCCCACGCCGTACTCGCCCTTGAGCATCTCGCGGGCGATCTCGCAGTAGCGGTACAGCTCATGCACCGGCACCAGCTCTTCGTTGGCGGCCACCTGAAATACACTGTCGGCACTGGTGTAGACGATAAGGGCGTTTTCTTTCATGGCCTGCTCGCCGTAATCCTTCAGCACCTGCGTGCCGGAGTAAGGCTTGTTGCACAGCACCTTGTGGCCGGTCTTTTCCTCAAACTCGTGGATCAGCTCATCCGGGAAGCCGTTCGGGAAGGTGGGCAGCGGCTTGGGGCTTACCACACCGGCGATCTCCCAGTGACCAATGGTGGTATCCTTGCCCATGCTCTGCTCCTGCAGGCGGGCAAAGGAGCCGATGGGCGCTGCGGTCTTTTCGCCTGCGGCCACGCCATCAATGTTGAACATGCCCATCTTTTGCAGGTTGGGGCAGTTGAAGTTGGGGTGTTTTGCAATGGCACCCAGGGTGTTGGTGCCCTCATCGCCAAACGCTGCGGCATCCGGCTCTGCGCCAATGCCAAAGCTGTCGAGGACGATCAGAAAAACACGCTTTTCCATATCGTTTTTTCTCCATTTCTTCCGGGGACCTGCCCCGGATAAGTGATACTATCTTTACTTATCATTATAAGCAAATCCCGCACCGGATGCAAGCGTTTTTGCTGTGCTGCAAATATCCGTCATTTTCACCAAAATGTTCGTCATTTTATTCACAATTCGACGAAGTGTTTTGACATTTTTATTCGTTGCTGCGTTATTCCGTGGCAAAGGCATCTTAGCTGCCAAAAAAATTGCAGCGCAGCTTGAATTTTTTCTTGCCCTATTGTATCCAAGCGGGTATAATAGTAAATGGAAAGGTTTTGAACCACAGAATTTTTCCGCTTTTGTACCACAGCACGGGATTTTTTCCCGTTGGCCACGCGCAGCTGCCTGTACGACGACAGCCTGCCGCAAAATAGAGAATGTGAAGTTGTAGTTGGAGGTAGTAAAAGTATATGAGAAAAACCAAGATCATCTGCACTCTGGGTCCGTCCACCGATCAGGAAGGCGTTCTGCGCGAGCTGGTCGCCAACGGCATGAATGTTGCCCGTTTTAATTTTTCCCACGGCTCTCACGAAGAGCATCTGGGCCGCTTTGAAAAGCTGAAGGCCATTCGTGAAGAGCTGGGCAAGCCGGTCGCCGCCCTGCTGGACACCAAAGGCCCCGAGATCCGCCTGAAGGACTTCAAGAACGGCACTGAAATGCTGGAAGCCGGCCAGACCTTCACCCTGACCACCCGCGAGGTGGAAGGCACCAAGGAGATCTGCTCCATCACCTATAAGGACCTGCCGCAGGACGTGCAGCCCGGCGGCACCATCATGCTGGACGACGGCCTGATCAAGCTGCAGATCGTCACCGTGAACGACACCGACATCGTGTGCAAGGTGCTGAACAGCGGCAAGATCAAGAACAAGAAGGGTGTCAATGTGCCCGGCGTGCATCTGTCCATGCCGTATATGAGCCAGCGCGACCGCGACGATATCATCTTTGGCGCACAGCAGGGCTTTGACTTCATCGCTGCTTCCTTCGTGCGCACGGCACAGGATGTGTACGACATCCGCAACCTGCTCAACGAGTATGATTCCGATATCCGCATCATCGCCAAGATCGAGAACCGTGAGGGCGTGAACAACATCGACAGCATTCTGGCTGCAGCCGATGCTGTCATGGTGGCCCGCGGCGATCTGGGCGTTGAGATCGACTTTACCGAGCTGCCCGGCATTCAGAAGAATATCATCGAGCGCTCCTTCTCCTTTGGCAAGCCCATCGTCACCGCCACCCAGATGCTGGACAGCATGATCGTGAACCCCCGCCCCACCCGTGCCGAGACCTCCGACGTGGCAAATGCCATCTACGACGGCACCTCTGCCATCATGCTCTCCGGCGAGACTGCTGCCGGTGCTTACCCGGTGGAGGCCCTCAAGACCATGTCTGCCATTGCTGAGCGCACCGAGCAGGAGAACCACGCCCGCTTTGTTCCCCTCACCGAGAACACCGGCAAGATCAGCGTGAGCGATGCAACTGCACACGCTGCCTGCCTGACCGCCAAGGACGTGAACGCCGCAGCCATCGTCACCGTTTCCGAGTCCGGCAACACCGCCCGTCTGCTGAGCAAGTACCGCCCGGAGCAGCCCATCATCGCCTGCGTGATGAAGGAGCAGGTGCAGCGTCAGCTGGCCCTGAGCTGGGGCATCACCCCGCTGATGATGCCTCTGGCACACAGCACCGATGAGCTGATCGAGATGTCCACCTCTCTGGCCAAGGAGAACGGCTACCTGCACAACGGTGAGCTGGCCGTTGTGACCGCAGGCGTGCCTGTGGGCGTGTCCGGCACCACCAACATGATCAAGATCCACATGGTAGGCAACTGTCTGGCTACCGGTGTGGGCGTTGGCCGCGAGAATGCCGACGTGACCAGCGCCACCGGCAAGGCCTGCGTCTGCCGCACGCTGGAAGAGGTACGTGCAAAGTTCAAGCCCGGCATGGTTCTGGTGGTGCCCTCCACCAGCAACGAAATGCTGAGTTACGTGCGTGATGCCGCCGCTCTGGTGGTGGAAGAGCCGGGCCTGAACAGCCACGCTGCCATTGCCGGCAAGGCCCTGCTCAAGCCTACCGTTGTGGGTGCCGCCGGTGCTACCAGCCACATCCGCGACGGTCTGATGATCGCTGTGGACTGCGCTCACGGCAGCGTGCAGCGCCTGCAGGCATAAGCCAAAGGAGAAGATCATGGAACGCATTGCAAGCTTCTGTGTTGACCATACCAAACTGGACCGCGGCATGTATCTGAGCCGTCAGGACGGAGATGTTCTCACCTGGGACATCCGCATGAAAAAGCCCAATCACGGCGATTACCTGTCCACCGGTGCCGCCCACACGCTGGAGCATCTGTTTGCCACCTATGCACGCAACAGCGCCTTTAAAGACAGCGTGATTTATGTTGGCCCCATGGGCTGCCGCACCGGCTTCTATCTGCTCACCCGCGGCCTGACTCCCGCCGAGGCACTGGAGCTGACGGTGGAATCCTTCCGCTTCATGGCTGGCTTTGAGGGCGCTGTGCCCGGGGCCAGCGAAGTGGAGTGCGGCAACTACCGCGATATGGATCTGCCCGCCGCCAAGGCCGAAGCCGCTGCCATGCTGCCGGTGCTGGAAGCACTGACCGGCGACGAGCTGCATTACTAAGCTATCTTCACCCTTCAAATTCATCATCATAAAAAGCGCTCTCCCACCGGGGTTTCCCGTGGGAGAGCGCTTTTGTTTTAGTTGTTCTTCATCGCATCCAGTGCCTGCCGTGCAGCACGGATGTTTTCTTCATCCGTCTGCCATACCTCAAACTCTGAAAAGCCCGGCAGCCCCATGGGCACACCCTCGCGGCGGAAGGTCATGCGGCTTTGCAGCACCTGCTTGCCGGAAAGGTGGAACGCATGTGCCCCGGTCTGTGCGGCCAGTGCCGGGATGTTTTGTGCCGTGACACCGGCACCTACCAGAATTTCCACGCTGTCCCCTGCCCGCTCCACCAGTCGGCCGAGAAGCTCCGCTCCCTCTGGGGCACTCGCCGCCTGCCCGCTGGTGAGGATGGTACAAAGGCCCATGCTCCGGACCGTTTCCAGTGCCGCAAAGGGGTCGGCGCTGACATCAAAGGCACGGTGCAGGGTACACGCCACCGGACGGCCTGCCTTTTCCGCTGCCCTGCGCGCCGCCGCATAAATGGGCCGCATGGCATCCGCATCCAGCTGCCCTTCCGGGGTCAGCACACCGGTCACGATACCATCCGCCCCGGCCTCCACCAGCTCTGCGGCCAGCTGTTCCATCTGGGCAAGCTCGTAGCTGTCGTAACAGAAGTCTCCGAACCGGGGCCGCAGCAGAGCACGCACCGGCAGGCCGGTCTCCGCCTTGACCTGACGCACCAGCGCAAGGCTGGGCGTTGTACCGCCCACGATCAGGTCGGCACACAGTTCCAGCCTGCTGGCACCGCCGCGCTTTGCTGCCAGTGCACTGGCAGTGCTGTCCACACATACTTCCAGAACGGAACGCATTTCAATTCCTCCCTTTTTGCCGGGCTTTGAACCCGGCATTCTGGTTTATTCTACCACGTTTTTCCGTTTTATAAAACCCTGTGGCAGCAAAAAGCTGCGGCCCGGGTCTTATCCCTGCCGCAGCCTTTGTTGTTTTTTTCAGATCAGACCCAGCGCCTTGAACTCCTTTGCAATGCCGTCCTCGTATACCGAGGGAGCAATGCGGTCACACCGCTTTTTCAGGTTTTCGGAGCCATTGGCCATACACACGCTGATGCCCGCCACATCGGTCATCTGCAGGTCATTATCGCTGTCACCAAAGCCGATGGTATCCGCCAGCGTGCAGCCCAGATGATCACAGATGGCCTTGATTCCGGTTCCCTTATCAAATTTGCGGTTGATGAGCTCACCATTCACAAAGCCATCGGTCAGACGGTCCAGCTTGCTTTCGCAGAACACGAACTGGTCGGCATAGAGCTGCTTTGCCTCGGCAAGGTCGCTCTCGTGGTCGGCAATGAACACGATCTTATACAGCGGTTCCCCTTTGTAATCGGAAAGCGGCAGGATGGACATGCCCTCTTCCATGGCTTTGCGCCAGCGTTCTGCTTCGCTGTTCAGCGGTGCATCGTTCTTTTTGTGGATAAAGTTCCATCTCTCAACCATCTTGCTTCCGCCAAAGGTGGCATCCCGGGCTTCCAGCGTGCACTCCACGCCATTGCGCTCCAGCGCCGCGCGCACGCCTTCAGCCTGCTGCGGCTCCATGGGGATATCCACCAGAGTCTTGCCATCGCACAGCACATAGCCGCCGGCGCTGCACACTGCGCCCGCAAAGCAGTCGTGCCGCAGCAGCGGTTCGGTCATGCGGTGGTTGCGGCCGGTGCACAAAAACAGCTTGTGTCCGTTTGCTCTGGCGCGATCCAGTGCAGCCAGAGTGCTTTCCGGGATGAGCATATCACCCGGCGGCAGCAGCGTGCCGTCAATATCCAGAAAAATCAGCTTACGACCCATACTTTTATCCTTTATCATCAAAGGGAGCCTCGCTCCACGATCTGATAGCCCAGCGTCACCTGACGCACAGGCCCGCCGCTCCCATTCTCTTCCAGCATCTGCAGCAGGATCCGGGCAGCCTCCTGCCCCACCTGCTTCTGGTAAAAGCGCACCGTGGCCAGCCCCGGTTCCATCATGCTGCCAGCCCAGCTGTCGCCAACGCCTGCAAGACCCACATCCTGCCCCACATGCCGTCCTGCTTCCCGCAGGGCACGCATGGCACCAAAGGCCACCGTGTCAGTCACGCAGACCACACCGTCCAGATCCGGGCAGCGCGCCAGCAGTTCCTGCATACAGCGCTGGCCCTCTTCCATGGTAAAGGCGTTGCAGCAGATGCGGGGCATCTGTTCGCCGTTCAGTCCGGCAGCGTTCAGCGCATCCTGCACGCCCTCACGGCGCTGCACGCCGGTGGCATCGTCCCGCTCTGTACCGCCAATATAAACGATCCTTCTGCGGCCACGGTCCAGCATCCGCTGGGCAAGTTCCCGGGCTGCAGTGCGGTCGTCGTTGTACACGCAGGCCACATCCTGAAAACGCTGGCCTGTTACCACCACCGGCACACGGCAGTTTTTCAGCGCCTGCGCCAGCTGAGGAGTATAATAGCTGCCCAGCAGGATGATGCCCGCCACGTGGTTGCGCTGCATGGCAGTCAGATAGCCCAATTCCCGCTGGGCATCCAGCTCGGTGTTTCCCAGCAGCATCAGATAGCTCTTTGCATCCAGCTCACTGGCAATGCCTGCCGTGATCTGCCCCACCGACTGGGAACCGATGCTGGGAGCAATCACCCCCACCTGATTCACTTTTCCGGTGCGCAGAGTCTGGGCGGCGGTATCCGGGCGATAGCCAGTCTTTTCCACTACCTCGTGGATGACAGCCCTCTTCTGTTCGCTCAGGGGGCCTCCGTTCAGGTAGCGGCTGACCGCCGCACTGGATACACCCGCCATTTTTGCAATATCACTGATGGTCATTTGCAGTACTTCTCTCTTTTGGGATGCATTGTTATGTGTAAACGTTTTCATGCTTATTATAAACCGCTTTCACCCATCCCGCAAGATGCGCTTTTCCCGGTTTATTCCGAACGCATTTTTGTTTTTCTGGCAACTGTGTACAAAAGACGGCTTTTTTCTGAGAAGCAGGGCATTACAGGCGGTCAGGCTGCGCCCATGCTCCATGCACGCACGGCAAGCCCCAGCAGCAGGACCACCAGCAGAACGATGAACACGGTTTTATTGCCAGTTCTTCTCTGTTTCTTTTTGCGGCCTGCCGTGCTGCGGCTTTTGGCCGAGCTGCTGCGCGCTGTGGTGCTTCTGCTGCCGGAGGAACGGCTGCCGGCCGTTTTGCGGCTCTGGGTGCTGCGGTTCTGGCCCTGCTTTGTGCTCTGGCGGGCTGGCTCGTGCGCAGCCGTTTTTTCTTCCGGCGCACGGCTGGATGCGATCGGCTCCTTTGCGCCGCAGCGTACCAGATAATTTTCTGCATCGCGGTAATAGCGGGCAAGTTCATTCTCGCGGAAAGCCGTGCCCACATAGCCGTCTTCCAAGCTCTCCACCGCCTCGTTGAACAGGATTGCCGCCTGAGCGGCATCGGTGTGATCGGTGGCGTGGGCGGCTTCGTTGCGGGCGGTGCGCACAGCATTGCAGGCGCGGCGGGCCGCACCCGGATTGCTGGTATTGCCCAGCAGGTCCAGCGGTTTGGCGGCATCCTTTTCCGGGTCCAGCAGAACCCGCATACAAATGGTGGTATCCAGCTGCTGCCAGCTGTTTTTGCCGGAAAGATCCGGCATACGGTCGTAGTAGTCCGGGCTTTCCTGCTGGCGCTGTGCAACGTGATCCAGCAATGCACCCAAGCTGTGCGCACCGGGTTTGTGCTCCCAGTGCCAGCGCAGCAGGCGGCGGCTGATCTCATCGCAGGCAGTCTTGATCTCAAAGGCAGCCTGTAAGGCTTCTTCCGGCATAATGGTTCTCCCTTCTTCTGGCATACAAAAAAGCGGAGAAGGCATACCGCCCTCTCCGCTGCTGTTTGTGTTACAGCACGAACTGGTAATACACGAAGCCGCACAGTGCCACTGCTGCACAGACAATGGCAGTGATGGGCGGCACCCAGCGGATCAGCGCTTCGGCCACGCTGTCGCGCTCGTCCTCGTATTCTTCCTCGTCGTCATAGGCAGGCTCCGGCTGCTGAGATATCGGCTGTGCACGGCGGGCTGCAGCAGGCATCACACGGGTGCCTTCGTCTGCAGCTGCATGAGATGCCCTGCCCGGGAACTGTGCCCGCATTCCGGCATCCATCACACGGGTCTGCTCTGCAGCAGGTTCTTCCGGCTGTGGTTCTGCTTCACGGCACGGTGCACCCATGATCCGGGTCGGCTCCTCCTGCACGGGCGCTGCGCCCATGATGCGGGTAGGCTCTTCGGCCTGCGGGGCAAGAGGCGTTTCCAGTTCCGGCTCGGTCTGGGCAGGCTGTTCCGGCTGCAGCAGGGTGTTCAGCGCGTTCTGCAGCAGGATGCGGTCGCAGCCGCACTCCGAGCAGTACACGGTATCCTCCTCCTTCGGGTGGAAGGCACCGCAGGCGCAGTACCAGCCATTTTCAAACACCTGCGGCTGATACTTCAGCTCCGGGCGGTTCATGCGGGTCTCCAGCGCCTTTTCCAGCTCAGCAGACAGGCGCTTGGGGGCAGGCAGGCGCACGCGCTTGATGCCGTCCAGATGCACCACCCTCTTGCCGTTGTACACGTTGCACAGCGAAACATCCACGCTGGTGATGGCCTTTGCGGTAACGAACACCGCATCGTCCATGCCAAACAGTTCGCCGGGCTTTACTTCCAAGTCACGGTACTCGAACCGGTCCTCGCACAGGATCACGCCGTCCACGCCCTTGCACTTGAAGTGGATCTCCAGCGCGGTCAGGGTCACCTTGGAAATATTCTTGAAGGTCAGGCAGACCGCGTGCTCCCCGCTGACATCACCCTTGAGCAGCTCCACGCAGACGAACTGCACCGGGCTGCCGGGGGTGTAATAGTTTGCGCGGGTCCGTGCGACCGGGTTAAAATTTTCCTCCACGACACTCGCTCCTTTCCGTTTGGGTCAAATCAGTTCTGCGGTTTCTGTGCATCCGGGGCTTCCGGTGCAGGAGAAGCCGGCATCTGCTCTGCCGTTTCGGCCTGTTCGGCAGGCTCAGCGGTCTCTGCAGATTCAGCAGTTTCGGCCTGCTGAGCGGTCTCTGCAGTGGCAGCCTGCACGGTCTGAGCAGGCTGTTCCGGCTTCAGCTCATCGCCTTCACGCGGGGGCAGTGTGCCGCCCGCCATAATGGTGTTGAACTCCTGCTCGTTGAGCTTCTCGCGTTCCATCAGGGCCTGTGCCAGCGCGTGCAGCTGATCGATGTGCTCGGTCAGGGTGCGGCGGCAGGTCTCGTAGGCTTCATCGATGATATCCCGCATCTCGCCGTCGATCTCGGCAGCGGTGGTCTCGCTGTAGCCCTTGCCCTGACCCAGATCGCGGCCCAGGAAGGTTTCCTCCTGCGAGGTACCGTACACCACAGGGCCAAGCCGCTCCGAGAAGCCGTACTTGGTGATCATCTGGCGGGCAATGTTGGTGGCCTGCTGCAGATCATTGGAAGCACCGGTGGAGATATCCTCCAGGATCAGCTGTTCGGCCACGCGGCCGCCCAGACTGGAAACGATATCCTCGAACATTTCGCCCTTTGTCACGTAGCTGCGGTCTTTCTCGGGCAGGTACATGGTGTAGCCGCCAGCCTGACCACGCGGGATAATGGTGATCTCGTGCACACGGGGGTGATGCTTGCAGTAGAAGCCCGCCACCGCGTGGCCTGCCTCGTGGTAAGCAGTCAGCTTCTTTTCCTCCGGGGTCACAACGCGGCTCTTCTTCTCCGGGCCAGCCATCACCTT
Source organism: Faecalibacterium sp. I4-3-84 (assembly GCF_023347255.1). Classification (GTDB taxonomy): domain Bacteria; phylum Bacillota; class Clostridia; order Oscillospirales; family Ruminococcaceae; genus Faecalibacterium; species Faecalibacterium taiwanense. The sequence continues at coordinate 2,811,987 of NZ_CP094466.1, read as the reverse complement.
CATGGAAGCTTCCTCGATATCCTCCATGGTAATGGCCTTGCGGTTGCGGCGTGCAGCCAGCAGGGCCGCTTCGTTGACAAGGTTCTCAAGGTCTGCGCCCGCAAAGCCTGCGGTGCGCTGTGCAATGACCCTGAGAGAGACATCCGGGGCCAGCGGCTTCTTTTTGGTGTGGACCTTGAGGATCTCCTCACGGCCCTTGACATCCGGCAGGCCCACATAGACCTGACGGTCAAAGCGGCCCGGCCGCAGCAGGGCCTTATCCAGAATGTCGGCACGGTTGGTGGCCGCCATGACGATGATGCCGTCGTTGGCCTCAAAGCCGTCCATTTCCACCAGCAGCTGGTTCAGGGTCTGCTCGCGTTCATCGTGGCCGCCGCCCAGACCGGCACCGCGCTGACGGCCCACAGCATCGATCTCATCAATGAAGATAATGCAGGGCATGGACTTCTTTGCCTTATCGAACAGGTCACGCACGCGGGATGCACCCACGCCGACGTACATTTCCACAAAGTCAGAGCCGGAAATGGAATAGAAGGGCACACCGGCCTCGCCTGCGCAGGCACGGGCCAGCAGGGTCTTGCCGGTGCCCGGAGGGCCTACCAGCAGCACGCCGTGGGGAATGCGTGCGCCCAGAGTGTTGAACTTCTCCGGGCTTTTCAGGAACTCCACGACCTCTTTCAGCTCTTCCTTTTCCTCGTCCTCACCGGCAACATCGGCAAAGGTGGCTGTCTTTTGGTTCTCGTGCTCGTCCTTCACCTTGGCTTTGCCAACGTTCATGATCCCGCCGCCGCCAGCACCGCCGCGCATCATGGAGAACAGCAGGAAGCCGGTGCAGCCCAGCATTGCCAGATAGAACAGGATCTCCATCCATGGGATGTTTTCCTTGACAGGGGTATAATCGTACACCATGGGAGCATCCGGGTTTGCTTCGTCATAGGCGGCAATGTAGTCGCCCACATACTTGACGAACATGGATGCATAGGGCAGCTTGTAGCGCACAGTCACAGTGCCGTCGCTGTTCTTCTGCGCAGCAGTATCCTCATCCGAGGAGGACAGCATACCGCTCAGCAGTCCGCCGGTGGCCTGCGTGGTGCTCTGGGACGTGGTATCGGGCAGGGGCAGGTTGTTCTTGCCGCCTTCCTTGAGGTTCATGGTGATCACGCCGGTGTTCAGGTCCAGCGAGAACTGCGTGACCTGCAGGCTTTCAAAATAATGCACCACCGTGGAATATTCCATGGAAGAGCTGCTGGCAGAGCCGGCGCCGCCCAGCACCGACCAGACCATCAGCACCGCCGCCAGCGCCAGAGCAAGGATCAGCGGATTGAAACGGGGTCTTTTGGATTGCAAAAAAATCAACTCCAGTTCTTGGATGAATTATAGTGTGAGAAATCACTTCTCGTAGACTTCAGGCTTGAGCACACCCACATAAGGCAGGTTGCGGTATTTTTCATCGTAGTCCAGACCGTAGCCCACCACGAACTCGTCCGGCACCTGGAAGCCCTCGTAGTCGGGCTGGATATCGGCCTTGCGGCGGCTGGGCTTGTCCAGAATGGTGCAGATCTTTACCGAGTTGGGGTTGCGCATCTTGAGCATGGGCACCAGATTCGAGAGGGTGACACCGGTATCCAGAATATCCTCCACGATCAGCACATCCTTGCCGGACAGATCACCGTCCAGATCCTTGATGATCTTTACAAGGCCGCTGGTAACAGTGTTGCTGCCACCGTAGCTGGACACCACCATAAAATCGATGCTGCAGGGAATGCTCACCGCACGCATCAGGTCGGCCATAAACACCACCGAGCCCTTGAGGATGGACACCAGAACAAGGTTCTTGCCCTCGTAATCCTTGCTGATCTGGGCACCCAGCTCAGCAACCTTTGCCTTTAACTCTTCTTCACTGACCAGAACAGTCTTGATATCATCATGCATACTCATGTTATTTCCTCCCTATGTTCCATTTCCATCTGCAGCACCTGCGCAGTGTCTGCATCCGGGGCAAGGCCCTCGGCAAAGCCCGCACCGCAGACCCACAGTACTTCGCTGCCCGCCGCCAGCAGCGGCAGCTGATCGCGCTGGCTGGCCGGGATGCCCGTTTCGTTCATCCACTTGCGCAGCCGGTTGTGTACACTTCGCCCCGCCGGGCGGTAGACATCTCCCGGCTGGCGGGTGCGCAGGACAAGACCAGCATACAACGTAGTTATTCTAGCATAATCCGCCTGATTTTTTAAGTCTTTTTTATGAACGACTTGTATTTTTTCTTCAAAATCAGCCGTAAAAAGCCCTGCAGTCACCTTCCAGCCGCCCGCAAGGCAGTATTCTGCCTGTTTTTCCGGCTGAAAGGGCTGGCTTTCCAGCCGTTTGTCTTCCTGCTGCCGGGGCCGTTCCGGCACAATCTCCTGCCAGAAGCATCCGTCTCCGGCACAAAAGCGCACCCGGTCAGTCAGCTGTACCGCACCGCTGCCGCGCCGCACAAGGCCGCACAGCAGCTGCACATATTTTTCCTCTGCGTCACGCACGGGAGCCGTCAGCGAATGCATGGCTGCTTCCAAAATAAGCGCATCCGCAGCGGAAAGCGGGCCCAGCCGCCACACCGTGCAGGCTTCCGGGCTTTTGATGGCAGCCTGTGCCGCATCCAGACGTGCAGCAGAAAGCAGCTCTTCGGCCTTCCGGGCAAAATAGGCATCCGCGCGGGCTGCCTTCTCGCAGAAGCGGGCAAGGTTTTCCACCGCTGCGCCGTTGGTGCTCTGCAGTGCAGGCAGTGCCGCACGGCGCACCCGGTTGCGGGCATAGGCATCGGTCGCGTTCGTCTCATCTGTGACCCATGCCTGCCCGGCTGCACGGCAGAAGCTTTCGGTATCCTGCCGGGTAAGGACCAGCAATGGCCGCAGGTAGCACCCGCGCTTTGGCCGGATGCCTGCCGCACCGTGCAGCCCCGTGCCCCGGGCCAGCCGCAGCAGCAGGGTCTCAGCCTGATCATTTGCAGTATGGGCCGTTGCAACGGCATCTATCCCCTCCCCGCACAAACGCGCAAAGCAGGCATAGCGCAGGCGGCGCGCCCAGTCCTCCCCGGCATGTTCCGACGGCAGGCCCACTTCGTCGGCCATCTCTGCAGCATGGAACACCCGCAGCGGCACACCCAGCCGGGCGCATTCCGCCCGCACAAAGGCTTCGTCCCGGTCAGCGCTCTCACCGCGCAGGCCGTGGTTCACATGGCAGGCCGAAAGCACAAACCCGAATTCCGGCTGCAGGGCCAGCAGGATGCGCAGCAGTGCCATGCTGTCTGCCCCGCCGGACACTGCCGCGGCCAAGTGCAGCGGCTCACCCGGACAAAGCAGCTTTTCTCGCAGAACAAACATGCGCACATACGCCAGAATTTTTTCATTGTTCATCAGCGTTTAAAGTCCACATCCATAAAGCGGGTGTGGGCACCATCCCAGCCCAGCGGCACCGTGCTGGTCTCGCCGTGACGGTTCTTCGCCACGATGCACTCTGCCGTATCGGCATCCACCTCAGCGCCGTCCGGGTTCTGGCTGGCATAGTAGGAATCGCGGTACAGGAACAGAACGCAGTCGGCATCCTGTTCGATAGAACCAGAATCGCGCAGGTCGGAAAGCTGGGGCCGGTGGCTGGAATTGTTGCCCTGCTTTTCCACCGCACGGGACAGCTGAGAAAGTGCGATGATGGGCACATTCATTTCCTTTGCCATGATCTTAAGGTTTCGGGTGATGGAGCTGATCTCCTGCACGCGGTTCTCGCTGCGCTGGCCGGTGGTCATCAGCTGCAGATAGTCGATGACAATGAGGCCCACATTCGGGCGGGTGGGGTCCTGATTCACCCGGCGGATCTTCGCCTTCATCTCGGTGATGGTGATGCCGGAGGTATCGTCCATATAGATGGGTGCATCGTGCAGCTTTTCGGTGGCAAGGGCCAGATATTCCCAGTCCTCGGCGCGCAGGGCACCGGTGCGGAATGCCTGACTGTCGATGCCGGCCTCAGCAGAAAGGATGCGGTTCGTGAGCTGTTCCTTGGTCATTTCCAAGCTGAAAATGGCCACCGGCACCTTCTGCTGCATGGCCACGCGGGTGGCGATGTTCAGCGCAAAGCTGGTCTTGCCCATACCGGGGCGGGCCGCAAGGATGATGAGGTCGCCGCGGCCAAGACCGGTGAGCACCGTATCCAGCAGGCGGAAGCCTGTGGGGATGCCCTTGTATTTGTCCGCATCCGGGCCGCTGATCTTCTGCAGGTTGGTCAGGGTCTCCACCATGCTGGAGGAAAGCGGTGTCAGTGCGCTGGAATCGCGGCCGGAGCGGATCTCATAAATGCGCTGCTCCGCGTTTTCCAGCAGCAGGTCGGCATCCGGCTCATCTCCGGCATCCTGCAGGATGTCCTTTGCAACGCCCATCAGCTGGCGCACCAGATACTTTTCCTGCACGATCTGGGCATAGGCCTTCACGTTGGAAATGCTGGGCACCGTCTCGGCAAGGCCGGTCAGGTACACCTTTGCTTCGTCGGCACTGGGGAACACGCCGTCCGAGATAACAGCGTCCAGCAACGTCACAAAGTCGATGGTCTGGTCGGCGGTGAACAGGCGCAGCATTTCGGAGTAGATCTGCGCATTCTGCCGGGTGTAGAACATCTCCGGCCGGATGATCTCCACCAAGTCGGTGAGCGTTTCCGGTTTGAGCAGCACCGCACCCAGCACGCTCTGCTCTGCCTGCATGTTGTAGGGCAGGTTGATGCCCACGCTTTCCAGATTCAGTTCATTGGAATAATGTCGTTCATTCGGCATGGTAGTTTATCCTTTTGCATCATTTCGCTGAAAAGCCAAAAAGCGCCCCCTGCTGTGAGGGGGCGCAGATGGCAGAAAAATCAGGCCTGTTCCACTTCCACCATGATCTTGAAAGAAGCGACCACACCAACGTGCAGACGGACCTTGCCGTTGAACACACCGGCATCCTTGATGTCCTTGGTCTCCAGCTCGATCTTCTTCTTATCGATGGGTGCGCCTGCCAGCTGAGCCAAAGCATCGGCAACTTCCTTGCCGGTGACTTTGCCGTGCAGACGGCCGGATGCACCGCCCTTGGCCTTGATGGTCACGGTCTTGCCCTCGATCTTTGCGGCCAGATCCTTGGCAGCAGCTACGGTCTCAGCCTCGTGGAAATCGGCAGCAGCTTCCTTGCTGCGGGCAACGTTCACAGCGCTGGCATCTGCCACAGCGGCCAGCTTGCGCGGGAACAGATAGTTGCGGGCGTAGCCGTCGGAGACCTCGTGGATCTCGTCCTTCTTGCCAATGCCCTTGATATCCTGCTTGAGAATCACTTTCATGATGTTATCCCTCACTTCTCACCGGAAAACCGGTGCAGTTGTTGTGTTTATAGTATAGCGCATTTGTCGCTTTTGGGCAAGAGGAAGCGCGCATTGCAGCATTATCCTCAAGTGAACTCTCCCCCAGTCTGCTTCGCAGACAGCCCTCTCTGAGATGGGGCCTTTGGCAAAACCGAAGGCTTGTCCTTTTCGCCAGAGGCTCCCTCGTTGAGGGAGCTGGCATCACGCAAGTGATGACTGAAGGAGTTTTCTTATTTCAGTTCCTTTGCGGCCACGTCCAGAGCTACCTCAATGACCTTGTCCATGTCATAGTACTTATACTCGCCCAGACGGCCGCCAAAGATCACGTCCGGCTCCGCATCGGCCAGCTTCTTGTACTCGGCATACAGGGCGCCGTTCTTCTCGTCATTGACGGGATAGTACGGCTCGTCGCCCTTTTTCCATTCAGCACTGTACTCGCGGCTGATGACCGTTTTGGGCTGGGTGCCGAACTCAAAGTGCTTGTGCTCGATGATGCGGGTGTAGGGAGTTTCCGCATCGGTATAGTTGACCACCGCGTTGCCCTGATAGTTGTCGGTGTCCAGCACCTCGGTCTCAAACCGCACGCTGCGGTACTGCAGCGCACCCAGCCTGTAGCCAAAGTAGGCATCCACCGGGCCGGTGTAGACCACCTTCTCGGCCAGAGCGTTCAGATTTTCGCGGTCGGCCAGATAGTCCACATTCAGCCGCACCTCGGTGCCGTCCAGCATCTTTTCCACCATGGCGGTGTAGCCGCCATTGGGAATGCCCTGATACAGTGCGTTGAAATAGTTGTCGTCGTAGGTGAAGCGCACCGGCAGACGCTTGATAATGAAGGCCGGCAGTTCGGTGCAGGGGCGGCCCCACTGCTTGCCAGTATAGCCCTTGATAAGCTTTTCGTAGATATCGGTGCCCACAAGGCTGATGGCCTGCTCTTCCAGATTCTGCGGGTCGGTGATGCCTGCTTCTTTCTTCTGCTCCTCGATCTTGGCCTTGGCTTCGGCAGGGGTAACAACTCCCCACATCTTATTAAAGGTGTTCATATTGAAGGGCAGGTTGTAGATCTCGCCGTGGTAGTTTGCCACCGGGCTGTTGGTGTAGCGGTTGAACTCTGCAAACTGGTTCACATACTGCCACACAGCCTTGTTGTTGGTATGGAAGATATGTGCACCGTAGCGGTGGACGTTGATGCCCTCCACCGGCTCCGTGTAGATATTGCCTGCAATGTGGCTGCGCTTATCGATCACAAGGCACTTCTTGCCTGCCTTTTTTGCTTCCTGTGCAAAGACCGCGCCGTAAAGGCCGGCACCAACGATCAGGTAATCGTACTGTTTCATGGGTGTGATCCTCTCTGTTCCGTTTATTTTCCTTCTACATCGCCCTTTTTCTGCGATGCATAGTATTTGTCGATGGCACCTTCGATGCGGGCACGGGCTGCTTCCGGCGTGATATGCTTGAGCTGTGCTGCTGCCATGGTCTGGTGGCCGCCGCCGCCCAAAGATTCCATGATCACCTGCACGTTCACGGCACCCAGACTGCGGGCCGAGATGTTCACGCCTGTGCCCACCTGCACTGCCACAAAGCTGGCATCCACGCCCTGAATGGTCAGCAGATCGTTTGCCGCCTGTGCAATGGCCACGCGGGCTTCCGGTGCCACCTCGCCGCTGACGGAGATCGCGCAATTTTTGTACATGCGTGCTTTTTCCACCAGATCAGCCTTGGCATTGTACTCCACCATGGTCACATCGAACAGCTGGCGCACCCGCTCCGTCTCCGCGCCATAGCGGCGCAGCGCAGCGGCAGCTTCAAAGGTACGCACACCAGTGTGCAGGGTAAAATCGCGGGTATCCAGCATGATGCCGGACAAAAGGCCCTCGGCCTCCACACGGTTGGGCTTGTCGTCGCGCTCGCCCACGTACTGCAAAAGCTCTGTGACCAGCTCACTGGCCGAGGAAGAATACGGCTCATGGCAGACCAGCGCCGGGTTCTCGATGTAGCCCACACCCTTGCGGTGGTGGTCGATCACGGCTACCTTGCCGCATTTTTCCAGAATATCCTTGCTTTCCACAAGGCCCACCTGATATGTATCCACCACGATGCACAAAGTGCGCTTGGAGATGATAGGCAGTGCGTCCTTCGGGTCGATAAAGTCGTCCTTCTGGCCTGCACGGCACAATGCATCGATCAGGCTGCCCGCAAGGGTAGCGTCACGCCGCACCGCGATCACCGCCGGGACATCGCATATTTTGCAGATGCGCAGCACGCCCTCGGCGGAGCCGATGGCATCCAGATCGCTCATGCGGTGGCCCATAATGACTACATGATCTGCTTCCTTGATCAGCTTCACCAGCTGATCGGCCACGATGCGGCTGCGCACCTTGCTGCGCTTTTCCACGCCGTGGCTCACGCCGCCGTAGAACGTAAAGCCGTCCGGTGTCATTTCAGCGGCCTGATCGCCGCCGCGGCCCTGCGCCATATCCAGCGCCTGCACGGCCATATCCTGGGCTTCCCGCAGAGTCTTGGCCCCGCGGCCAATGCCGATGGACAACGAAAGGTTCACGCTGGGATCCAGCGCACGGATCTTGTCCAGCACATCGTAGCCGCGGTTTGCGAACTGCTCCATCTGGCGCTCTTCCACCACAGCGATATAGCGGCCGCTGGCCACACGGCGCAAAAAGCCGCTGCCCCGGCCGATCATATCCTCCAGCGTGCGGTTGATGCCTTCCAGCAGGCGGGCACGCTCGCTGTCCAGCATGTCACCGAACACATCGTCGTAGCCGTCCACCAGAAATACCAGATAGCCCGGACGGCTGGCTTTGTATTCCGCCTCCACCTTGCGCAGGGCGGTCTCCTCGTTCAGCACCAGAAGGGTCATGCTCTCCGCATCGCCGGGCACCGTGGAGCTGTGTACGCTCCACATGCCGTCCGCGAGAGTCAGCAGCTGGCCCTCCTGCTTGCGGCACTGCTGCAGATCAAGGCCGGGCAGCACCTTCTGCACACGGCTCACCAGCGCATCCTGCCCGTTCAACAGGCGGGTGCGGAACTGTGCATTGTACCACAGCACCGTCTCACCGGAAAGCAGCGCGGCCGGCTGAGAGAGCGGCTCCAGACTGAACTGCAGCTTGGAGCCTTCAAAGCTGCCACCGCACATCCACCGGGCCACCCACTTGCGCAGCTGGCAGCGGAACAGCACCACCACAACGCCCCACAGCACCACCAGTGCCAGCAGCGCCGGCCATGCCGTGGGCCGCTGGATCAGCAGCACCAGCACCAGCAGGCCGCACAGCACGGCCAGACTGGCGGTGAGCATCTCCAATGTCCATCTTGGTTTTTGTTTCATCAAATCTCCTGCCTTCCGCCGCATTGTTTGCGGCAGCGTGCCCGGATCAGACCTCCATCAGGATGGGAAGGATCATCGGGCTGCGCTTGGTGCGCCGATAGATATAGCTGCTCAGTGCCTCGCGCACGCGGGTCTTGACGCTGTTCCAGTCGCGCACATGTTCATCCACGCAGCGGTCCAGCGCATTTTCCACGATGCTCTGTGCACCGTCCATCAGGCTCTCATTCTCGCGCACATACACAAAGCCGCGGCTCACAAGGTCCGGGCCGGCCAGCACCTTGCCGGTCTTGCTGTCCACGGTGGCCACAATGATCACCAGACCGTCCTCGGACAGGTGCTTGCGGTCGCGCAGGACCACATTTCCCACATCGCCCACGCCCAGACCGTCCACCATGACGGCACCGGCAGTCACCGGCTCGCCCAGCTTCATCTCATCCTGACTGAGGACGACATTGGAGCCATTCTCCGCAATGAGGATGTTGCTGGTGGGGATGCCGAGGCTTGCAGCGGTGAGGGCATGCTTTTTGAGCTGCTTGTACTCGCCGTGCACCGGCAGGAAATACTTGGGCTTCGTCAGGGTGAGCATGAGCTTCTGCTCTTCCTGACAGGCGTGGCCGGAAACATGCACATCGTACATGCTCTCGTAGATGACCTCTGCCCCCAGCAGCAGCAGACCGTTGACGATCTTGGTCACGCTCTTCTCGTTGCCGGGAATGGGATTTGCCGAAATGATAATGAAGTCGCCGGGGCCCACGCGCACCTGACGGTGGCTGCAGGATGCCATACGGGAAAGGGCACTCAAGGGTTCGCCCTGGCTGCCGGTGGTAATGAGCACTACCTGCTCCGGGGGATACTGGTTCAGCTCATCCACGCTGATGAGGGTGCCCTCCGGGATGTGCATATAGCCCAGCTCCTGCGCCATGGCGGTGTTGTTCACCATGCTGCGGCCGCTGAATGCCACCTTGCGGCCATCCTCCACGGCCAGATCGATGATCTGCTGCACGCGGTAGATGTTGGAAGCAAAGGTGGCAATGATGATCCGCTTGTTGCGGGCACGGGCGAACAGATTGCGCACGCCTGCAGCCACCTTCTGCTCGGTGGCGGTAAAGCCCGGACGCTCGGAGTTGGTGGAATCGCTCAGCAGGGCCAGCACGCCGTGCTGACCGTACTCGGCCAGCGTGGACAGGTCGGTGACGCCGCAGGCCAGCGGAGTGTAATCGATCTTGAAGTCACCGGTCTGGATGATGGTGCCCGCCGGACTGTCGATGGCAAAGGCCACCGCATCCGGGATGGAGTGGTTCACATGGATGGGCTCAATGGTAAAGCAGCCCAGCTTGATCTTCTGTCTGGGGGTGATCTCCACGAACTTGGTCCTGCCTGCCAGACCGAACTCCTCCAGCTTGTTGCGGATCAGGCCGCAGGTCAGGCGGGTGCCATAGATGGGCAGGTCAAGTTTCTGCAGCAGATACGGGATGCTGCCGATGTGGTCTTCGTGGCCGTGGGTGATGAGCAGGCCCTTGATCTTATCCTTGTTCTGCACCACAAAGGTGAAGTCCGGGATGACCATATCCACGCCGTACATGTCGCTGTCCGGGAACACAAGGCCGCAGTCCACGATGATCATGTCGCCGTTGCACTCGTACACGGTCATGTTCTTGCCCACTTCGCCCAGACCGCCCAGCGGGTAGATGTGGATGGGCACAGCGGCCTCTCTGGGCTGCTGCGGGCGGCGGGGCCGACGGTTATAATAAGGGCGGCGGGTGGTGCGGGGGCGCTTTTCGCCCGTCTGCGCGGCGGGTGCGCCGGTGCTCTGAGCAGCAGCTGCTGCCTTGCTGCGTGCGGAATTATTGGTATTTTCTTTCGACTGTGCCATTCTGACCTCCAAAATAATTACAGCGCAGGCCGTCCCCGCTTGTGGGAACAGCCGCGCTGTGCATGGGAAGCACCTTGAAAAATCGCATCGGCTTCCGTTGGATGCACCGTATAGAATTTATTTCTCAGCGTGTTTTTTGCAAACCGCTGCCTGTTCCGTAAGAGGTTTTGTGCCAGATAGGTCCATCTGCTCGATGCGACCGTGGCTTTTCTGTTGGAACGCCCGGGCACACGCCTGCGGTGCGCCCCTATACGCATTTTGTTAGGATAAGTATAGTATTTCCCGGCGTTTTTGTCAATTCCAAGGTTTGGCAGCTCCGGCACGGAATATACATTCGCACTTGACAGAAGCCGGAAAATAGCGCTAAATAGAAGCAACTCATTTTATAAGGAGAACCGCATGAAGCAGGTCGAAGTGTACACCGACGGCGCATGCAGCGGCAATCCCGGCCCGGGCGGCTGGGGTGCCGTGCTGCGCTACCGTTTTAACGGCAAAGTTTACGAAAAAGAGCTGAGCGGCGGCGACGACAGCACCACCAACAACCGCATGGAGCTGACAGCCTTTATCGAAGCACTGCGCCAGCTCAAGGAGCCGTGCGAGGTGCGGCTGTGCTCCGACAGCCAGTATGTCATCAACGGGCTTCAGAAGGGCTGGGCCAAAAACTGGCAGCGCCGGGGCTGGAAAAAAGCAGATGGCTCCCCTGCCCTGAACCCGGACCTCTGGGCACAGGCACTGGAGCAGGAAGCCCGGCACAAGATCACCTATGTCTGGGTCAAGGGCCACGCAGGCCACCCGGAGAACGAACGCTGCGACCAGCTGGCCGTGGCCCAAAGCAAAGCACATGGCGGGAGGCAGGGAACATGAGCGACACATTTTTGCCCGGCAGTGGGTTCGACACCTACGAGAGTCAGGATAAGGTTCTGGTGCAGATGGACGGCAGCAGAGAATGCGCCGTAGCTGTGCGCATTTTACAGCAGCAGGGCTTTGCCGTGGCGGGCGCTGCCGTGCGGCTGGCAGCAGAACAGACCGCCGATGCGGAAAGCGCCAAAAAGGCAGCAGAGGCCCTTGGCATCGAGTGCATCGTGCTGAACGCCGAAGCACTGGCCGGGCAGGACGCAGACGTTCTGGGCGAAGGCGGCACGCCGCTGTTTGCCGCCCTGCTGACGGCTGCAGACAAGCTTGGGATGCAATATGTGGCAACCACTCACCGTGCCCGGGTGGAGACCAGTGCAGACGGCGTGCACACCGTCTGCCCGCCCGCAGGCACCGGCAGTGATGACAGCACGATTCTTGCAGCTCTGCCGCAGGAAACGCTGGCACGGCTGATCTTGCCGCTGGGCGATTTTGCCCCGGAAGATGTGGCGGAGATGGCCGAGGATTTTAAAGTTTAACCGTACGTTTCAAATGGTCTCCGTTGCACTCTGGCCATATTCAGCGGAAACATTATTTTTATATTAGAATTCCGGAAAATCTGCGGATTTTCCGGAATTCTTTTTTTACAGGCAAGGCCGCTGCGGCACACGGCATCTGCTGTTTTTGCTTCCTGCGGAAACAGCAGCACGGCGGCAGAAATGCATTCTGCGGTTCGGACCCCATTCCCGTGAAAATGAAAATCGGAAACATCCGCAGATGTTCCCGATTTTCGCATTATCAATATAATTTCCGCTGAATATGGCGCAGCACACGCGGAGCCATTCCAAATCGTTTTGTCAGTTCTGGGGATGCACGATATCGCGCCAATCCAGATCGCCGCGCTCCAAGCCGTGGATCAGCACCTCGGCAGTGGCAATGTTGGTGGCCATGGGGATGTTGTGCACATCGCACAGGCGCAGCAGTGTCATTTCGTTGGGTTCGCTGGGCTTTGCGTTGATGGGATCACGGAAGAACAGCAACAGGTCGATCTCATTGCAGGCGATGCGGGATGCGATCTGCTGGTCGCCGCCCTGCACACCGGCCAGAAAGCGCTGCACCTGTAAGCCGGTAGCCTCTGCGATCAGTTTACCGGTGGTGCCGGTCGCTACCAGTTTATGCTGGCTCAGGATGCGGCAGTACGCCGTACAAAACTGAACCATCAGCTCCTTTTTGGAGTCATGCGCAATGAGTGCAATCGTCATCCGTTACCCTCTCCTCTTCCTAAACGATTGGAACGCTTTTGTAAAAAAGTCCTTCGCCTGAAATGATATCACAAAATCCAATCTTTTACAACTGTTTTTTATACAGAATATTCAATTTTGTTTTCTTTTCAGGGATGTTTCCATTCAAAACCCCGCTGCAGTGCCCTTTCCCGTGTCGGTTTTGTCTCCCGTTTTCAGTTCTCCGGCGCAATGGCATCGGGGTTCTGCTCGGTGTCTGCGGCGGGCTGCTGCTCGTCCTGCACGGCAGGCTGGGCTTCCCCTTCTGCTGCCGTTTCCGGCGCAGCGGTGTCTGCGGCGGGTGTCATCTGTGCAGGCTGGGCTGCGGCATTGCCGGTGGTCTGGCCTGCAGCGGCCTGCGCTGGGTCAGTGGTCTGCGCCTGATCTTCCTGCTGGGCCTGCTCGGCTTCCTTTTCCGCTTCGGCCTGCTGGGCAAGGCTGCCATCCTTCAGGGCAAAATAGGCATTTGCAATATCCACCACCAGATCACCGGTACGGGCACCATAGCCTCCGTACTCAATGCTAATGCCAATGGCGATCTGCGGATCATCCGCCGGGAGGTAAGCCACCATCATGGCGTTCAGATAGTGCTTGCCGGGCGCATAGGTCTCGCTGCGCTGAGGTGTACCGGTCTTGCAGGCGATCGGCACCGGATAGCTGGAAATTTTGCCGCTGATGGTGCTGGGCACCTGCTTCATGCCCTGCCGCACCAGCTCAAAGGTGTTACCGGTGCCTTCGATCACATCCATGACCTCGGGCTTGGTCTCGCTGAGCACCTCGCCGGTGTTGGTGTCCAGAATGGCCTTGACGAAATGGGTGCGGTAACGGGTGCCGTTGTTGGCCAGCGTTGCCGCGTAGGTAGCCAGCTGGATGGGCGAGACCACCGTGTTGCCCTGACCGATGGCGGCCTGCACATCCAGCGATGCCATATAGTTGGAGTCGCTCTTGGTGGTCAGACGGCCCACGGCCTCGCTCACCTCCACACCGGTGCGCTGGCCAAGACCCAGCTTGTAGGCATAGGCATCGTACACATCGCTGGTCAGGCGGCGGCCAACATCATAGAAGAAGATGTTGCAGCTCCACTTGATGGCCGTTACCACATCGATGTTGCCGCTGTGGCCATGGCGGGTACAGCGGGGGTGGTAATCCTTGAAGTAGTTGTACACGCCGTTGCAGTAAACGGTAGAATACTGGTTGATGAGGCCGCTGTCCAGTGCAGCCACCGCCACGGCGGGCTTGAAGGTAGAACCCGGCGTATACAGGCCCTGCAATGCGCGGTTGAACAGCGGCAGGCTCGGGTCGGAGCTGTACTCGCTGTAGTTAGCGGCATACAGGTTCTGGTCATAGCTGGGATAGTTGGAAGCAGCCAGCACACTGCCGTCCTTCACGTCCAGCACCACCACCGCACCGGCGGCAGCTTTCATGGTGCCGGTATTGTACACGCGGTTGATCATATCAATGTTGTCCGCCAGTACCTTGTCCACGGCACGCTGGAAGTTGCTGTCAATGGTCAGCTGCACGGTATGGCCCGGCTCCGGCACAGTGGTGAGCTTTGTATCCACGATCACGCCGTCCGAATTGCGGGTGATGGTCTCCACGCCGTCCTTGCCGCGCAGCTCGTCCTCATAAACGGATTCCAGACCAGAAATGCCCAGAACATCGTTCATGTTATAGCCTTTTTCCCGCAGCGGATAGGTCACCTGACCGTTGGAATCGGTCACCTTCCACTTTTCCGCCGTGATCTTGCCCACACGGCCCAGCACCGCCGGGATGATATCGCTCTGGTCGTAGCTGCGGGCGCTGGTCTCCACGATCTCCACACCTGGCAGCTGCAGGCTGTGCTCCTTGATGGTGGCCACCGCGAGGGTGCTCACGTTCTCCGCCATGACAAAATTGTTCACATTGGAGAACGCCTGCCGGTCCATCTCGTAGTGGATGCCGGCCAGCACACGCTGCCATTCCGGCGAAAAATCCTGCAGATCGTTCTTTTCCACCAGCATTTCCATTACATCGTTGGCGGTGGCGTACTGCTGCAGACCAAGCGTTTCCTTCATGTCTGCCAGCTGCTTCTGGTCGCTGGTGGACGTGTCATCGTCCGTAAAGGCGTAATTGCCTGCTGCGTCCGCCTGACCGATCAGCAGCGTATCATTCCAGCTCTCGCCATTCGCACGCAGCAGCTCCACGATCTGCTGCAGCATGGTATCCAGATTCCGGTCGCCCATCAGCAGTTTGTTGAGGACCACATTGTAGCTTGTGGTTGTGGTGGCAATGCGCCGCCCGGCGCTGTCCACGATATCGCCGCGGGCCGCCGTGACCGTAAAGTTATAGTCGGTGGTGTTGGTGGCCTTGGCCTTGAAGTCGTCGCCGTTGACCAGCTGCAGAAAGATCAGCCGCATCACGTACAGGCCCATGATAACACATGCCACTGCAATGAGCAGGATCATCCGGCGCGCAACGGTTTTTCGTTCGTTTTGGTTCATCCGCGTTTCCTCCGGCGGTTCAGACTACGCCGTTGTCGATTTTGAATGCGCTGTAAATGTGCCGCACCAGACTGAACAGCATCAGCGACGGCACCAGCGTCATCATGGCCGAAGGCAGCACAAAGGTCAGCCAGCGGCTCAGCGCCCAGCTGTAGCCGGGCATGTAGTAGAAGAACAGCCAGTCCAGCGAGAGCACCACAAGGGCCGTGCCGGTGCTGATGAGCGCAAAGTTCCATGTGCTGCCCTGCAGATACACCTGAACCAGCACCGAAAGCGCAAAGCAGAGCAACAGCAGTTCCAGCGCCAGCATACCCACGGTGCGCCCGGCGGTGTAGTCCCACAAAAGGCCGCTCACGGCACCAAACAGCGCACCTGCAAACTCGCCTTCATACACGGCCACAGCCAGACACAGCGGCAGAATGAACAGCGGCTTTGCCTGCCCCAGCTGGAGCAGGCCGGGGGTCGTCTGCAGTGCCGCGCACACAAACAGTGCCACCGCGTAGCAGACCCATTTCAGGATCTGGCTGCGGCTGCGCATGCGGCGTGATTCCATACAAATGCGCCCCCTTAATAGTCGGTAATAACGAATACGTGCTTGACCGTGCGCGGGTCTGCACCCGGGCGCACCACTGCAATGGAAGATTTGCCGCTGACTTCCGGCTCCACCTTCTGCACGGTTCCCACCAGCAGATCCGGCGGGAACACTCCGCCAAGACCGGTGGTGATCACCTGATCGCCCATCTTCGTCTCAGTGGCGCGTTCCAGATTGGTCAGCACGCACAGGCCGTCACCGGCATAATCGGTGCTGCCATTGATAATGCCGTTTTCCCGCGTGCGGGATACCACGCCCGCAGCGCTGAAGCTGGGGTGCAGAATGGTCATCACCTTGCAGCTGGTGGTGTCGGCTTCCACCACCATGCCGATCAAATAGCCCTTATCGCTGATCACGGCATCGTTCACGGCTGCGCCGTTCACCGTGCCGCAGTCCAGCGTAAAGCCTCCGAACTCATCCAGCGGGTCGCGGCCGATCACAAAGGCAGAAATATAGCTTGCTTCGGTGTTGGAATCCTGAATGCGGGCCAGTGCCTTGTAGGCTTCGTTCTCCGCCTTGATGCGGTCGTAGTCCACGATCTGCTGGCGCAGCTCAGCATTCTCCGCTTCCAGCTGTTCGTTCTGTTCCATGACCTCATCGATGCTGGTGTATTTTTCCCACACCGAGCCAATGCCGCCGCTCAGTGCCGATGTGACCTTCTGGAGCGGCATCAGCACCACGCCCAGCAGTTCCTGCGGGGCAGCAGTCAGCCGTCCGTTGGCACCGGCATAGGCCATAATGCCCACCAGAAACACCGCCACGGCTACCAGTATCTTAAATTTCCATGTGTCAAAAAAATCCTTCAAGGGAGTACCCTCCTGTTTCGGGTGGATGCCATGCCATAAGAAAAGCGCGGACAGCCCTGCCATCCGCGCAAGAGACATTGTTTGCAGCGGAAATCAGCGCAGACGCTGCGCAAAAGAGCCTTTTTCCGCAAGTGTGGGCCTTGCCCGTGTTACATGTGGCCGCCGTCGGTGTCCAGCACGTCATGCAGGACATCCACATGATCCAGCACCGCACCGGCACCCTTGGCCACGCAGTCCAGCGGATCTTCCGCAATGTGTACGTCGATGCCGGTCTCGCTTTGGATCAGCTGATCCAGACCGCGCAGCAGTGCGCCGCCGCCGGTCAGGGTGATGCCGCGGTCGATGATATCCGCACTCAGCTCCGGCGGGGTGCGCTCCAGCGTTTCCTTGATGGCGCTGGTGATCTTGACCAGGCATTCCAGCAGAGCTTCGCGCACATCCTCCGAGTGGACGACGATGTTCTTGGGCAGGCCGTCCACGAGGTTACGGCCCTTGATCTCCATGGTCATTTCGGGGTCCAGCGCATAGGCGGAGCCGATCTCGATCTTGATCTGCTCTGCGGTGCGCTCACCGATCAGCAGGTTGTACTTGCGCTTGATGAAGGCGATGATGGCCTGATCGAACATATCACCTGCCATGCGCACGCTGCGGGAGGCCACGATGCCGCCCAGAGAGATCACAGCGATCTCAGCCGTGCCGCCGCCGATATCCACGATCATGCTGCCGGTAGGCTCGCTGATGGGCAGGCCCGCACCGATGGCTGCTGCCATGGGTTCCTCAATGACGGACACCTGACGGGCACCGGCCTTCAGGGTAGCCTCGCGCACAGCGCGGCGCTCCACCTCGGTAACGCCGGACGGGATGCAGATGACCACGCGGGGGCGGGAGAACATGCTGTTGCCGCATGCCTTCTTGAGGAAATTTTCCAGCATGTTGGTGGTGATGTCAAAGTCAGCGATCACGCCATCCTTCAGCGGACGCACAGCCACGATGCTGCCGGGGGTACGGCCAATGACAGCCTTTGCCTCGGCACCCACACAGCGCACCTCGTCGGTCTTGGTATCCACAGCCACGACCGAAGGCTCCCGCATGATGATGCCCTTGCCCTTCATATATACCAGCGTATTTGCGGTACCCAGATCGATACCTACATCTTTAGAAAACAGGCCCATTGTAAAAATTCTCCTTATGCTTCCCATTTTATCTATAGCGCCAGAACATCCGGCAGCCCTTTTGTGCCGCCTTTGCGCAGAATAACACGGTTCTATTATAGCCGCAAGGCAATGATTTCTCAAGCGTTTGCGCAAGTTTTCTTCGTTTTTTCCAGTTTTATCACACAAAATGTGCCAGCAGCTGTACGGTGCGGCTCACCGGCAGACCCATGATGGTGTAGTAGTCGCCCTCAATACGGTCCAGCCAGAGGGCCGCCCGTCCCTGAATGGCATAGGCACCGGCTTTATCGTAGGGTTCGGCGGTGGAAGCGTAGAAGTCGATCTCCTCTTCACCCAGCGGGAAGAAGGTAACGCGGCAGCTGTCCACAAAGCTTTCAGTGCGCGTACCGTCCGAGATGCACACGCCGGTGTGCACCTCGTGGGTGGCACCGGAAAGGGCGCGCAGCATCCGCTTTGCGTCCTCTTCGCTGTGGGGCTTGCCGAACACCTCGCCATTCACATCCACCACCGTATCACAGCCGATGACCACAGCGCCCGGGTGCTGGGCCGAAACGGCAAGGCACTTGCCCCGGGCCAGCTGTTCCACCAGATGGGCAGGCGTAGCGGCCTGCACCGCACTTTCGTCAAAGTCACTGACGCAGACGGTGAAATTGGTGGTATATAAGGAGAGCAGCTCCCGCCTGCGCGGGCTGCCGGAAGCTAAGATCAGGTTCATGATTCCATCTCACTTTCCGGTAGAGCCAAAGCCGCCCTCGCCGCGCTGGGTATCGCCCAGCTCTTCGGCAGGCACAAAGGCAGCGGTGTACACCGGTGCGATGCACAGCTGGGCCACACGCTCACCGGGCTGAATGGTGTAGGCTTCCCTGCCCAGATTGACCATGGGCACCTTCAGCTCGCCGCGGTAATCGCTGTCCACCACGCCCACGCCGTTGGCCATGCACAGGCCGTGCTTGATGGAAAGGCCGCTGCGTGCGTACACCAGTGCCACGCTGTGGGGGCCGGGCAGCTCGATGGCAAGGCCGGTGGGCACCAGTGCCCGCTCCATGGGGGCAAGGGTGAGCGGCGCGTCCAGTACGGCGCACAGGTCGGCTGCAGCAGAGCCGGGGGTTGCGTAAGAGGGCACCTTGGCACGGGTGTCCAATACCTTATATTTTACTGTGATGGGTTCCATAGTATACCTCGTTTTGATTTTATAGCAACTCCTTCAGGGAGGGAGCTGGCATTGCGTCAGCAATGACGGAAGGAGTTTCAGTTCGTACCTTTAAAATACAACCCACGGGTAAAATCACCTTCAAAGGGTGCATGGGTGCGGATCATCTCCAGAATTTTGGCCGCTTCCTCCCGGCTTTCCAGCGTGAAGTAAGCCACACCGTAGTCCACCGTCAAAGCGCCCGGCTTATCCCCCATATAAATAGGTACAGGGTTATAGATGGTGCGCACACCAAGGCCGCACCGCACTGGGAACTTCTTGGCCTTGCGGTCGGTCAGCACGCCGGTCTTATCGCAGTGGGCGCAGTCGTGGATGTTCTGCAGCGGGCAGGCACGGGTGATCATCAGCGGCATATGGCCGTACACCAGCACGCCGGTGGGCACCGGCCTGCCGTTATGGGTGGGCGCAATGGTGCTGATGTCGCTGTCCTTCACCTCGGGCAGGATGAGCATGGAACCAAGGCCGTTGTCCGCGTAGAACTGCGCGGCCAGCTGGTTCGTGATGTTCAGGCCAAAGCTGCCGCTCATGGGCAGGCCCCGGCACAGGCGCAGGTGGGCGATATTGCTCACCTCATAGCCTGCAAAACCGGTGTCCTGCGTGGCCGCGATGCGGCGGGCGGTATCCTCTTCCAGCTTGCCAAACATGACCCGGGGCAATTCCAAAAGGGTCTTTGCCCGCCATTCCCGGGGCACGCGGTCGGCCTGCACAATGGGCAGGATGAGATACTCGATGCCGTCAAGCGCCCGCTCCGGCACCTGCTCCCAGCTCTCAAACCGGGCACGCAGGGTACGGTGGGGCGGCAGGGTGCGCAGCGGCAGGGCAGGCACATGCTCCTCGGTGGTGGGCCACGGGCGCAGCACTTCCCGCTTTTTGAGCAGGGCATCCAGCGCTTCACGGCGCAGCTCGTTCACCGCACTGCCCGGGATAAACCACGGCCCGCCGTCCATTTCCACGGTAATATCCTGATCTTCCACCGCAAAAGGCGTGCCGCCGGTCTTGGCAAGGCTGCGGTGCAGGCTTTCGGTGGGATCAGTACGGGCAGGCTGCGGCTCTGCATCCCCATAGGCAAAGGCCTTGCTGCCGTCTGCATCGGTGACAGTGAGCTTTTCGCCACCCTCTTCAATTTCCAGCTTCATCTTTACCGGCACGCGGCTGCGCTCACGGCGGTAAAGCTCCCGCAGCATGGGCAGGGTCTTTTTGGTCTGCTCGGCATCTGCTTCGCTGCGCACGCCGAACATGGTGCCGTCGATCTTTCCATCCAGATAGCCGGAGGTGAAGCCGGAACGGCTGAAAGCATTCTTCAACAGGTCGCGGTCGTAGGCGCGGCCTTCGCGGCCTGCAAGACAGGCGCTGACTGCCGCCGCCACATACTCCGGCGTGCGCAGACGGCCCTCGATTTTTGCCGATGCCACGCCAAGCGCCTGCAGCTTGTCCAGCTTATCAATGACCGAATTATCCTTTAAGGACAGGTGGTGCAGGCGGCCCGGCTTGCCCTCCGGCAGGGCATTTGCCTCAAACGGCAGGCGGCACGGGCCGGCACAGGAACCTCGGTTGCCGCTGCGTCCGCCCAGAAAGGCCGACATGTAGCACTGGCCGCTGACGCACATGCACAGCGCGCCGTGCACGAAGCACTCGGTCTCGATGCCGCAGTGCTTTGTGATATGCTCCACCTCGGGCATACTCAGCTCACGGGCCAGCACCACGCGGGTGAAGCCCAGCTCCTTGAGCTCCAGTGCACCCTGCAGGCTGTGCACGCTCATCTGGGTGGAGCCGTGGCGCGGCAGCCGCGGTGCAATTTTACCGATCAGCGTTGCCACTGCCAGATCCTGACAGATGACCGCATCGGCACCGCTGGCTGCAACGGCACGGATGGCCTGTTCCAGCGCGGGCAGCTCGCCGCCATAGACGGTGGTGTTCAGCGCCACATGCACAGCCACGCCCCGCGCATGGCAGAAGGAGACCGCATCTTTCAGCGTATCCGCGTTAAAATTGTCGGCACTGGTGCGGGCATTGAAACCCGAAAAACCCAGATACACTGCGTCGGCACCGCTGAACACAGCGGCACGCAGCATTTCTTTGTTGCCCACCGGGGCAAGAATCTCGATCTTTGACATACTTCTCCTTTATCCTGTAAACGGCTTATTCCGCCTTGTCCGCTTCGTCCTCGGCAGCAGACTGCTGTGCCGCCTGCTGGGCGCGCTCCTCGCGCCGGGCTTCCTTATTGCGCATCTTTTCCAGCTGTTCGCGCAGGGCGGCAGCTTCCCGCCGCAGCACCTCATTCTCTGCTTTGACCTTATCTTCCGCCAGCTTTGCGCGGGTAGCATCCGCAATGTAATCCTGGATCTGGCTGCGCATATTCTCAGCACTGCCGGTGCTCTTGCGGTATTCGTCCAGATAATCCATGGCGCAGAACACCGCCGCCTTCGTCACCGAAAGATTCGCATTGTCGTCCAAAAGCCTGGTGATGTCTTCATCCAGCTTTTTCGCCAGCGACAAAATATATTTTTCCGGGTCCGTCGTAGCAATGGCATACGGCGTACCTGCAATGTTCACCCGTACCTTGTTGACCATATCTGTTTCCCCTTTTTATCCTTTTCTGCCCGCAGCGGGCAGTGATCTTCTGATTTTTGCCGGGAAACGGCACCGTTCCCGGTACCGTTTTGGTGTCTTGTCACCCGCCGGGCGAGTTACCCGGCACATTTCTCCCGGAGTTTGTCCCCGAAAATGTTTCGGAACACAGCTTTCTTTCCCTATTATAATATAAATAAGCATCAAGAAAAAGTGTATTTTTTGAAATTTTGGCATATTTATCAGAAAGTTCAATAAAAAAATGTCAGTTACAGAAAAAATCCCCTGATTCCTTGCATTTGTCATTCTGCCATATTATAATATCTTTGTTATGTTGGCGGCAGAGCAAGTGAGGGAAAGTGCCTGCAGGCGCCAATTATTTCAATTATTTTAGCAAAGCTGAAAACTTATGCGGATAGGAGTACCTTTATGACATCGAAAGAATTCGGTAAACTTCTTCAGGACAAGCTCACCAGCGAGTACGGCGTGGAGCTGAGCGTTGCTTCCAACCAGCAGATCTACCGCTCTCTGGCTCTGATCTGCCGCCAGATGATGAGTGAGAACCACAAGAAGTTCCAGTCCAAGGCCATTGGCACCGGCACCAAGCAGGTGTATTACCTGTGCATGGAGTTCCTGATGGGCCGCAGCCTGAAGACCAGCCTGCTGAACCTGGGTCTGGACGAGGTGGCAAAAAAGGCCCTGTCCGACGCTGATATCAGCATTGACAGCATCTTTGAGGAAGAGCCGGATGCAGGTCTGGGCAACGGCGGTCTGGGCCGTCTGGCTGCCTGCTATCTGGACGGCATGGCCACCACCGGCATCTGCGGCACCGGTTACTCCATCCTGTACGAGTACGGCATCTTCAAGCAGAAGATCGTGGACGGCTGGCAGCAGGAGCGTGCCGACAACTGGCTGCCCGGCGGTCAGGTCTGGCTGAAGAGCCACCCCGATCAGGCTGTGGAAGTGCGCTTTGACGGCGAGATCCACGAGAACTGGGACAACGGCTTCCACTATATCCAGCACACCAACTACAACAGCGTCATGGCTGTTCCCTCTGATATGTATGTGCAGGGCTACGACGGCAAGGGCGTTGCAAAGCTGCGCCTGTGGCAGGCAAAGGCCCCGGACTTTGATATGTCCAGCTTCTCTCTGGGCAACTACAACACTGCAATGAGCAAGAACGCCAATGCAGAGCTGATCTCCAAGGTGCTGTACCCCAACGATAACCATGTTGAGGGCAAGATCCTGCGCCTGCGCCAGCAGTACTTCCTGTCTGCCGCATCCATCGGCGATATCGTCCAGAACCACCTGTCCAGCTATGCGACCCTCGAGAACCTGCCTGACAAGGTCGCCATCCAGCTGAACGACACCCACCCCACCCTCGCCATCCCCGAGATGATGCGCATTCTGCTGGATGAGTGCGGCTTTGGCTGGGACAAGGCATTCGACATCTGCCAGAAGGTCTTCTCCTACACCAACCACACCGTCATGGCTGAGGCTCTGGAAAAGTGGAACGTGGACATCTTCAAGATGACCCTGCCCCGCATCTACCAGATCGTGGTGGAGATGGACCGCCGCGCCCGCGCAGAGCTGGAGAAGGTCTTCCCCGGCGACAAGGGCAAGATCGACTATATGGCACTGATCGGCGACAATCAGGTGCGCATGGCAAACATCTGCGCCTACACCGCCAACAGCATCAACGGCGTGTCCAAGCTGCACAGCGAGATCATCAAGGACAGCGTCTTCCACGATTACTACCTGTTCAAGCCGCAGGCCTTCAAGAACGTGACCAACGGCATCGCTTACCGCCGCTGGCTGCTGGCCTCTAACCCCGGCCTGTGCAAGCTGCTGGACGAGACCATCGGCGACGGCTACAAGCATGATGCTTCCGATCTGTCCAAGCTGAACAAGTTCGAGAACGATAAGACCGTTCTCAAGCGCCTGAACGAGATCAAGCTGGCGAACAAGACCAACTTTGCCAACTATCTGGCAAAGAGCACCGGTCAGGTCATCGACCCGAACTCCATTTTTGACTGTCAGGTCAAGCGTATGCACGAGTATAAGCGCCAGCACCTGAACGCGCTGAACATTGCTGCCCAGTACCTGTACCTGAAGGAGAACCCCAACGCCGACTTCATCCCCAAGACCTATATCTTCGGTGCAAAGGCCGCTCCCGGCTACTATATGGCAAAGCAGATGATCCGCATGATCTGCAAGCTGGGCGACCTCATTAACAACGACCCCGCTGTGCGCGACAAGCTGCGCGTGGTCTATCTGGAAGAGTACTGCGTCTCTCTGAGCGAGCACCTGATGCCCGCCGCCGAGGTCTCTGAGCAGATCTCTCTGGCCGGCACCGAGGCTTCCGGTACCGGCAACATGAAGTTCATGCTGAACGGCGCTATCACTCTGGGCACTCTGGACGGCGCAAACGTGGAGATCGCAGACGCTGCCGGCAAGGAGAACGAGCTGATCTTCGGTATGCTGACCCCCGAGGTGAACAACCTCAAGCAGGTGGGCTACCATCCCAATGCCTTCATCATGGGCGACGATGTTGCCAACTACACCCTGAACTTCCTGGAGCGTGGCTGGAACGGTGAGAACTTCCACGAGGTGACCGAGAACCTGCGCACCAGCGACCCGTACATGGTCATGGCCGACTTCAAGGATTACCGCCGTGCACAGGCCGACCTGCAGAAGCTGTATGGCGACCGTGAGAAGTGGGCACAGATGAGCCTGAAGAACACCGCCAACAGCGGCATCTTCAGCGCCGACCGCGCCGTGCTGGACTACGCACGCGACATCTGGTACGCTTCCCCGGTGCCCATGGGCAAGTAATTTTCCCTTAAAAAATCCATCTGCCCCGGCGGCGTTTGGCCCGCCGGGGCTTTTTTGAGAAAGGACGACCCTGCTTTGTCTTGTCTGTTCAATAGCTACGACCCCTATTTCAAGCAGCCCTTTGGCGCACTGCGGGCCGGTCAGACCGTACGCCTGACCCTTTGCATCCCGGAAGAGCTGGGCTATGTCGATCCTCATCTGGTGCTCCAGAAGGAGGGAAAATATGACGTGCCGGTGCACTACCGCATGAAGTTCGACGGCCAGACCCCCCAGCAGAACCACTTTTCCGTGGAGCTGCCGCTGAACGACCCGGGCCTGTACTTCTACTACTTCGACCTCTACACCGACTTCCGCCGCATCTACCGCGGGCCGGACAACTGCGGCGTTGTCAGCTGGCAGGAAGGCGAAAAGTGGCAGATCACCGTCTACGATGCCGGTTTCCAGACCCCGGAGTGCATCAAGGGCAAGGTGTTCTATCAGATCTTCCCGGACCGGTTCTGCGAGGGCATTGAGAACAAGCCCATGCCTTTCCCGGACCGGCTGTATCAGGCCGACAAACACGCCGAACCCTTCTGGCAGCCCAACGAGACCGGCGGCCACCTGAACGAGGACTATTTCGGCGGCGACTTGGAAGGCATCCGCATCAAGCTGCCCTATCTGCGGGAGATGGGGGTGGATTACCTTTACCTCAACCCCATCTTTGAGGCGCACTCCAACCACCGCTACAACACCGCCGACTATCTCAACGTAGACCCGCTGCTGGGCACCAACGAGGAGTTCGAGGTGCTCTGCCGCGAGGCCGCTAAGTACGGCATTGGCATCGTGCTGGACGGTGTGTTCAGCCACACCGGTTCCGACAGCCGCTATTTCAACCGCGAAGGCCGCTATGGTGACGGCGGTGCTTACCGCGACCCCAACTCCCCCTACCGCAGCTGGTACGATTTTGACCCCAAGTATAAGGGCGGCTACCGCAGCTGGTGGGGCTTCGAGACCCTGCCCGAGGTGAACGAAGAGACCCCCTCCTATGTGGAGTTCATCACCGGCGAGGGCGGTGTCATTGACACATGGCTGCGGCGCGGTGCCGCAGGCTTCCGTCTGGATGTGGCCGACGAGCTGCCGGACGACTTTATTGAAAAGATCCGCGCCGCTGTCAAGCGGGTCAGCCCGGAAAAGTTCCTGCTGGGCGAGGTGTGGGAGGATGCCACCACCAAATACGGCTTTGGCCAGCGCCGCACCTATCTGCTGGGCAAGGGGCTGGACAGCGTGATGAATTACCCCTTCAAGAACGCTGTGCTGGATTTTGTAAAGGGCAAGCCCGCCGAGCAGGCCATGGGCGAAATTCTGTCCATCTGTGAGCACTACCCCGCCCCTGCCATGGACACTGCGCTGAACTTTCTCTCCACCCACGACACCGAACGCGCCCTCACCGTGATCGCGGACGAGCCCGCCAACGGCCGTGGCCGCGAGTGGCAGAGCGGCCGCTGTGTGGCCGGCGAAGCCTACGAGGAAGGGATGCTGCGCCTGCGCATGGCCTATGCCATCATCTACACGCTGCCCGGCGTGCCCTGCCTGTACTACGGTGATGAGATCGGGATGCAGGGCTACCGCGACCCCTTCAACCGTGCCTTCTTCTGCTGGGACAGCCACGAAAAGCGCCTGAAGCCGGTGCTGGCACAGCTGGCGCAGCTGCGCCACAGCTGCGAGGCCTTCCGCACCGGTGAGCTGCGGGTGCTGCGGGCGCAGGACGGCATCCTGCACTACCAGCGCGTAGGCGAAGCGGAAACAGCCGAGATCATCGTAAACCGCTCGGAGCACATCATCGTGGAGCCGCTGGCTTCCGGCAAACACACGGAGGTGAACCCCATGGGCTTTACCATCGTGGTGGAGGAGAACGGGCATAACCCGAACCACAGCTATTACGATATCACCTGATTTGAGAAAAGCCGTTGCGCATATTTTGTGCAGCGGCTTTTTTCACTCTTTCCATCATCGCTGACGCGGCAAAGCCGTGACTGAGGGAGTTTTTGTTCTTTATTTCGTTTTCTGTGCAACGTTCCAGTAAAAAACGCTTGACCTTCCACCCGGGGGATACTCTATAATAGGGGCATAAGGAGGGAGAACCATGAATCCTGTTCCATTTCTCTGGCTGGCTGCCGTGGTGGGCTTTTTGCTGTTGGAGGCTTCCACCTTCAGCATGACCTCCGTCTGGTTCGCCGTCGGCTCAGCTGCCGCCCTGCTCACCTGCCTGTTCACGGATTCGTTCCGGGCGCAGGCCCTGGTGTTCATCGTGGTAAGCATTCTGTGCCTGCTGGCGTTCCGGCCGCTGGCTGCAAAGCTGCGCCAGAAAACCACCCCCACCAATGGCGACCGCAACCTTGGCCGGGAGGCCACCGTGCTGACCACGATCACCGCCGACCTGCCGGGCCGTGTGCGGCTGGACGGCGTGGACTGGAATGCCCGCTGCGCCACTCCCGGCGACATTCTCACCCCCGGGCAGCGCTGCCGTGTGACCGAACTGCACAGCACCCTGCTCATCGTGGAGCCCGTATTGACCGAAAGCCGCAGAGCGTGATCTGCGTTCTGCGCTGAAACGTTGCACCCATCTGAAAAAGGAGAACCACTATGGTCATGTTTTTTCTGATCCTCGCGCTGGTCTTTGTCGTCCTGCTGGTGATCATCACCAATATCGTCATCGTGCCCCAGTCCAAGGTGTATGTCGTTGAGCGGCTGGGCAGCTACTCCGACACATGGTCGGCAGGCCTGCACATTAAGATTCCCTTCATCGAGCGCATCGCCAAAAAGGTGAGCCTGAAGGAGCAGGTGGCAGACTTTCCCCCTCAGCCGGTCATCACCCGCGATAACGTTACCATGCAAATCGATACTGTGGTGTTCTTTCAGGTGATGGATGCCAAGCTCTACACCTACGGTGTCAACCAGCCCATTGCGGCAATCGAAAGCCTGTCCGCCACCACCCTGCGCAACATCATCGGCGAAATGGAGCTGGACCACACCCTGACCAGCCGCGATGTCATCAACGGCAAGATCACCGCCATCCTGGACGAAGCCACCGACAAGTGGGGCATCAAGGTGAACCGCGTGGAGGTGAAGAACATCATCCCGCCGCGTGAAATTCAGGAAGCCATGGAGAAACAGATGAAGGCTGAGCGCGAGAAACGCGCCGTCATCCTGAAAGCCGACGGTGAAAAGCAGGCCGCCATTACCGCCGCTGAGGGCGAAAAGGAAGCCGCCATCCTGCGCGCGGATGCTGTGAAGCAGCAGCGCATTCTGGAAGCCGAGGGCGAAGCACAGGCCATTCTGGCCGTGCAGAAGGCCAACGCCGATGCCATCCGCCTGCTGAACGAGGCCATGCCCAGCGATAAGGTTCTGGCCATCCGCAGTCTGGAAGCTCTGGCCAAGGTCGCCAACGGCAAGGCAACCAAGATCATCATTCCTTCGGAGCTTCAGAATCTGGGCGGCGTGGTGCCCAGCATCAAAGAGCTGATGACCGACCCGAAGGACGCAGAATAAAGAATTTTATAAAGGACAGCTTCCTCGCCCTCTCAGTCTCACTTCGTTCGACAGCTCCCCCAAAGTGGGAGCCCTTGGCAGAATGATAAAGTCTCCGGTTTTGCCAAAGCCTCTCCCTTTGGGAGAGGTGTCACGGAACGTGACTGAGAGGGCGAGGCCGCTTGTGGAGGAGCACCACTATGATCTACGATACCCTGAACAACCTGCCCAACTATCTGGGCGTGAGCGACAACCTCGACACCGTCATTGAGTATATCATGGCGCGGGACATCACCACCCTGCCCGCCGGACGCACCCGCATCGACGGCGAAAAGGCTGTGGTCACTGTGAGCACCGTCACACCGCTGACTTCCGATAAAGCGCTGTTCCAGCGCCACGACAACCACATCACGCTGGAGACCGATCTGGACGGCAGCGAGCTGTTTGAGGTGAGCCTTGCTGAGCTGACCCCGACAAAGCCCACCGACGAAGCCACCGACACCACCGTGGGTACCGCAGGCACCAGCATTGCCGGAATGCTGTGCGAGGGGCGGTTTGCCCTGTATCTGGCCGGAGAGCCCTATAAATCCGGCCTGAAGGCGCAGGGCTGCGGCAAACTGAAGAAAGCCGTGTTCAGCATCGAGCTGGACCCGGACGAAGAGGACGAGACCGAGAAATAAGCCGAGAGAGGGCATTTATATGGGATTTTTTGCTGTACTGGCTGCAAGCCTGTTTGCCGTATTCCTCTTTACCGTGTTCGGCGGCTATTCGTTGCTGCTCTGGTGCCAGCAGTCCCTGTGGATGGTCGTTCCGCCTGCGGTGGTGCTGGCTGTTCTGGTGTGGACGTTCCTGAAAATGGACGACAAGATCACCGCTCTGCAAAAGCGGGTGGAGGAACTGGAAGCCACACAGAAAACCGCCGAAAAGTCCAAGAAATAAATACGCGCCGCCCTTACCGGAGAAGCTTCTCCTGCAGGGGCGGCGCTCTTTTTTACAGCTCACTTTTTATCCTGTGGGTCATCCAATCCTTTGAACATCACCATGCCCAGAATTGCAAAGCTGGCGCCCAGCACAAAACCCACTGTCCCCATCGACACGCTGAACAAAACGCCCATGGCAACGCCGAACAGGATACCCGCGATCTGACTTTTCTTCATTTTACTGCTCCGCCTTTCCGTACCATGCAACAGACAGCCGCCACGAGAGAGCATACAGCGTCAGAGCCGCCACCGCAATACCCAGCAGCCCCAGCGACGAGATGCTCTGCGGAAGAAGGTTTCTCACAATACCGTCCTCGTTTGCGGCCACGGAAAAGCCCATCAGGGCCGCGAGCGCACCAACTATGAAATAGAACACGACCTTTGCCTTTTCGTAGCCGAAGCGGTAGCTCAGCGGCAGCAGGATGGTGCTGCTGAGCAGGGTGGTCATGCCCACCTGCACCAGCGTAGAGATCACGAGCGCACTATCCACGGCTACCCAGTGCAGCTGTGCCACGCCAAGCGCCGCGGCAGCAAATACCTCTGCCAGCACCAGCCCGCACAGACCAACAATGTATTTACACCCCACCAGCTGCTCTTTTGTGGCCGGAAGCGCGGCACTGTATTCGTTGAAATTGCTGGTTTGGTCGTATGCCAGCAGTGTCATGGGCATCATACCCAGCAAAAAGCCCGCATAGACAATGAAGAAATTGGCCCCGTTCATCATCGAGATCACGCCCGCACCCATCATGACTACAGTTGCCACAACGACCATTTTTGCGTAATACCATGCCTGATATGCGTCCTTTAACAGCAAGCCTCTCATTGTACATTCTCCCCTTTCACCATCAGCACAAACAGCTCCTCAATGCTTACCGGGGTAAGCTCTGCCCCGGCGTGCATTGCATCCCGGCGCACAAGCGCCTCGACTCCGTAGGGGGTGACCCGCTTGCCGTACACCCGCGTATCCAGTGCCGCCAGCTGCGCCGCCGTGCCATGCCACAGGGCGTATTCCTCCCGCAAGGCGTCCTTTTCCTCACAGAGCAGCAGTCTGCCCTTGTGCAGGAAGGCGATGGTATCGCACAGCTTTTCCAAGTCGCTGACGATGTGGGAGGAGATAAGGATGGAGTGGTTTTCGTCCCGGGCAAAGTTCAGCAGCAGGTCGGTCACCTCGTCCCGCACCACCGGGTCCAGCCCGTTGGTGGCTTCGTCCAACAGCAGCAGCTTGGGGTGGTGCGCCAGCGCCACAGCAATGCACAGCTTCCTCTGCATTCCAGCGGAGTAGTCCTTATACTTTTTCTTTTCCGGCAGCTCAAATTTTTGGCAAAATTCTGTGTAGGCAGCGGCATCCCAATTGTGGTAGATGCCCGCCATCACCTTGCCTGCCTGCACTGCGTTCAGGCACAGGGGGATACCCTCGCTGCCCAGAACCACACCGATTTCTTCCTTTGTGTGTACAAGGTCGGTGCGGTTGTCCCTGCCCAAAATGGTCACGGTACCGCCGTCCTTCTGCAGCATGTCCAGAATCAATTTGATGGTGGTGCTTTTGCCTGCGCCGTTCTCGCCGATCAGGCCGCAGATGGTGCCGCCGGGCAGTGTCAGATCCAGCGGTCCGAGGGTAAAGTCCTTATAGTGCTTTGTAAGTCCCCGCAGTTCCAGTGCGTTCATGTTCAGCCCTCCCACAGCAGTTCCAGCATCTCCCGCAGCTCTTCCCTGCTCAGCCCGCAGGATGCGGACAGCTTCACAGCTTCGGTAAGGTGCGCTTCAATTTTTTTCAGGTTCTCTTCCCGCAGCAGCTCGGTGTTTTTAGGGGCTACAAAAAAGCCCTTTGCCGGTACTGCGTAAAGGAAGCCCTCTTTTTCCAGTTCATCGTAGGCGCGCTTGGTGGTAATGACGCTGATGCGCAGATCCCGTGCCAGCCCCCGGATGGAGGGCATGGCCTCGTCCGGCTGCAAAGCCCCGCTGATGATCTGCTGCTTGATCTGGTTGTAGATCTGGTCATAGATAGGCGCGCCGCTTTTGTTGTTGATAAACAGTTCCATCGGCTGCTCCTTTGGCTCTTGCGTTTTATCTGTATATGAACAGTATATACAATAGATACGGATTTGTCAAGAGAATGCGCAAAAAATACACCCGCCGTCCAAAACGGACAGCAGGTGCATTTTTTAGGTTTTACAGTGCCTTGATGGCGGTCTTGATGCGCTCGGCGGCCATCTTGGTCTTTTCGGCGTCACCGAAAGCGGTCAGGCGGAAGTAGCCCTCGCCGCACTCGCCGAAGCCCACGCCCGGGGTACCGACCACGCCGCAGTTTTCCAGCAGCCAGTCGAAGAACTCCCAGCTCTTCATGTTACCGGGGCAGCGCAGCCAGATGTAGGGGCTGTTCTTGCCGCCGCAGTACCACACGCCGCACTCGTCCAGAGCGTCCGCGATGACCTTGGCATTCTTGCGGTAGTAGTCCAAATTCTGCTGGATCTCAGCCATGCCGCTCTCGGTGAACACCGCAGCGGCAGCGCGCTGCACCACATAGGGCACACCGTTGAACTTGGTGGTCTGGCGGCGCAGCCACAGCTTATTGATGTTCATTCCCTCGCGCTCCAGCTCCTTGGGCACCACAGTGTAGCCACAGCGGGTGCCGGTGAAGCCTGCGATCTTGGAGAAGGAGCAAATTTCAATGGCACACTCCCGTGCACCCTCGATCTCAAAGATGCTGCGGGCGAGGTTCTCGTCGGAGATGAAGCACTCGTATGCAGCATCGTACAGGATGATGGCATCGTTCTTCTTGGCGTAGTCCACCCATGCCTTGAGCTGGTCGCGGGTGTAGGCGGCACCGGTGGGGTTATTGGGGCTGCAGATATAGATGATGTCAGCCTTCACATTCTCATCCGGCATTCCCAGGAAGCCGTTCTCCTGACTGGTGCGGCTGTAGATGATCTTGCGGCCATCGGTCACGTTATCGTCCACGTAGGTGGGATAAACGGGGTCCGGCACCAGCACGGTGTTGTCCACATCGAACAGGCCCAGTACGTTGGCCAGATCGCTCTTTGCACCATCAGAGATGAAAATTTCATCCTCTGCCAGCTGGGTGCCGCGGCCTGCATAGTAGCCCTGAATGGCCTGCTTGAGGAAGGGGTAGCCCTGCTCCGGGCCATAGCCGTGGAAGCCTTCCTTGGTGCCCATCTCATCGGCTGCATCGTGCATGGCCTTGACCACACACTTTGCCAGCGGCTGGGTCACATCGCCAATGCCCAGACGGATGATCTCCTTCTCCGGGTGTGCCTCCTGATAAGCGGCCACCTTGTGGGCAATGTCCACAAACAGGTAGCTTGCCTTCAGCTCGTTGTAATGCTTGTTCATCTTCATGGTTACTTTCCCTCGATTCTGTTTTGGTATGACCCTCTCAGTCATCTCGCGTCCGCTCGATGCCAGCTCCCCCGAGTGGGGGAGCTTTTTTTTGTGAAGAAAAACTTTTCCTCTTGATGTGGAAAAGCTCGCCCTTCGGGAGAGCTGTCGCCGTCAGGCGACTGAGAGGGTTCTCGTTTTTCTTACACTTCCGTCGTGCCTTCGCACACGGTCTCGGCGGCGCCGGTCATCAGCAGCTGTCTGCCGGGCAATACCCGGATGGTCAGCACACCGCCGCGCAGCTGCACATGGATGTCCTCGCCTGCTGGGCAGATGCCAAGCTCGGTCAGGGCCGCCACGGTGGCGCAGGTGCCGGTGCCGCAGGCCCATGTCTCGCCGCTGCCGCGCTCCCACACCCGCATCTTCAGGTGGGTGGGATCCACCACCTGCACGAACTCGGTGTTGATGCGCTCCGGGAAGTTTGCGTGGTGCTCAAAGGCCGGGCCGATCTCTTCCAGCTTCAGGCTGTCCACATCCTCCACCACGGTCACACAGTGGGGGTTGCCCACACTGATGCAGGTCACATGCCACGTTTTGCCATCCACGGTCAGTTCTTTGTCCACAAGCGGTTCTTCGCCCATGTTCACAGCAGGCAGGCTGGCAGGCATGGCACTGTAAGCGCCCATCTCCACCTGC
Organism: Faecalibacterium sp. I4-3-84; assembly: GCF_023347255.1. Taxonomy (GTDB): domain Bacteria; phylum Bacillota; class Clostridia; order Oscillospirales; family Ruminococcaceae; genus Faecalibacterium; species Faecalibacterium taiwanense. Next base: position 2,779,114 of record NZ_CP094466.1, on the reverse strand, counting down.
CACAGGCCCGCACCCTTGTGGGTGACGGTCTTCAGGCCGCTGAGGGTATCAATGGCAAGGGTCTCTTTGGCAATGCCGTGGGTGTACAGCCATTCAGCCACACAGCGGATGCCGTTGCCGCACATCCTGCCCTCGCTGCCATCGGCGTTGAAGATGCGCATCATGCCGTCCGCACCCGCCGTCTGCGCAGCACAGATGCAGATGATGCCGTCCGCACCAATGGAAAAATGCCGCCGGGACAATTTTTCGGAAAGGGCTGCAATGTTCTCCGGCACACCGCTTTTGCGGCAGTCCAGATAAATATAATCGTTAGCGCAGCCCTGCATTTTGGTAAATGAAAGCTTCATGCTCAAAACTCCTTCATGGGACTTGTGGTCAGTCCCTATAAACTCGCTACTCTATAATGATAAGAAACCGGGGCGCTCCTGTCAAGCGAAAATGCACCTTTCCGGCAATTTTTCGCAAAGGAATCTGTCAGAATGGAAAACAGGGCTTGACAATACGCATGGCATGGGATATAAAAAAAGAGAGAGTTTTGTACAGTCCGGGGCCGCGCAGCATCTGCGGGTGCATCCGTCACGGCAGCCGCACGCACGGCACCGGTGTACAGAACAGGCAAAACAACTGCAAAAAGGAGACCACAGGAATGGATACTTTTGAAAAAATCCGTGCATTGCTGGCGGAGCAGCTGGATGTTGACCCGGCAAAGATCACGATGGACAGTGACATCATGAGCGATTTTGAGGCCGACAGTCTGGATATCGTGGATATGGTGATGACGCTGGAGGATGAGTTTGGCATTGAGGTGCCGGACGATGCCATCGAGTCCCTGCGCACCGTGGGCGATGTGGTAAACTTTGTGGACAGCCACGCGCAGAACTGATTCAGTCAAAAAGCCCCGCCTTCTGGTGCGGCACCCGGCCGCACTGCATGGACGGGGCTTTTAATATGGTTCGTGCGGAACGCAAGCCGTTTGGCGCACGGCCTTAGGAGGAAAAAGCAAAAATGGCAAAAGATTCAAAGAAGCTCGTACAGGCGATCACCAGCCAGGAAGAGAACTTCGCACAGTGGTACACCGATATCTGCGTGAAGGCAGAGCTGGTGGAGTACTCCAGCGTGAAGGGTTTCATCATCCTGCGCCCCTACGGTCAGGCCATCTGGGAGCTGATCCAGAAGGACATGGATGCCCGCTTCAAGGCCACCGGCCATGAAAACGTGGCAATGCCCGTACTGATCCCGGAAAGCCTGCTGCAGAAGGAGGGCGAACTGGTCAATGGCTTCGCGCCGGAGGTGGCGTGGGTCACGATGGGCGGTTCCGACAAGCTGGAAGAGCGTCTGGCCGTGCGTCCCACCAGTGAAACCATGTTCTGCGACCACTGGTCCCGCGTGCTGCACAGCTACCGCGAGCTTCCCATGAAGTACAACCAGTGGTGCAGCGTTGTCCGCTGGGAAAAGACCACCCGCCCCTTCCTGCGCAGCCGCGAGTTCTGGTGGCAGGAAGGCCACACCATCCACGAGACTGCCGCCGAGGCTGAGGCTGAGACCCAGCAGCAGCTGAACTGCTACGCAGATGTCTGCGAGCAGGATCTGGCCATCCCCGTGGTGAAGGGCCGCAAGACCGACAAGGAAAAGTTTGCCGGTGCCGAGGCCACCTATACCATCGAGGCCATGATGAAGGACGGCAAGGCCCTGCAGAGCGGCACCAGCCACTACTTTGGCGATAAGTTCAGCAAGGCTTATGACGTGACCTTTACCGGCCGCGACAACCAGCTGCATCATCCGTTCCAGACCAGCTGGGGCGTTTCCACCCGTCTGGTGGGCGCTATCATCATGACCCACGGCGACGACGACGGCCTGATCCTGCCCCCGGCAGTGGCCCCCATTCAGGTGGTCGTAGTGCCCATCGCAGCCCACAAGCCCGGCGTTTCCGAGAAGGCTGCCGAGCTGGCCGAGAAGATCAGCAAGTATGCCCGCGTGAAGCTGGACGACAGCGACAATGCCCCGGGCTGGAAGTTCTCCCAGTGGGAGATGAAGGGCGTTCCTCTGCGTCTGGAGATCGGCCCCAAGGATCTGGAAAAGAACCAGTGCGTACTGGTTCGCCGCGATACCCGCGAAAAAGTCTTCGTCTCTCTGGACGAGCTGGAGACTGCGATCCCCGCACAGCTGGAGGCCCTGCGCAAGGACCTGTACGAGCGTGCTCTTGCCAACCGCGAGAAGCGCACCTGGGCTGCCACCACCATGGACGAGGTGAAGGAGCTGGCCAAGGCAAACACCGGCTACATCAAGACCATGTGGTGCGGCGACCTTGCCTGCGAGATGAAGATGAAGGAAGAAGTCGGCCTGTCCAGCCGCTGCATGCCGTTTGAGCAGGAACACCTGAGCGATGTGTGCCCCTGCTGCGGCAAACCCGCCAAGGCCATGGTCTACTGGGGCGTGGCCTACTAAGATACCATTAGATAAAAAGGCAGTGTTGCATTCTGTGCAGCACTGCCTTTTTTCGATGATTCTTTAAATCAGCTTAGCTGTTTTCCGAACCCTCTCAGTCATCGCTTCGCGATACCAGCTCCCCCGAAGGGGGAGCTTTTGCGCGCTTCATGAAGCTCTCCCTTCGGGAGAGCTGGCGCGTTAGCGCCTGAGAGGGTTTTGTCATTCACCTTTTTCAGCGGTCAAATGTGGTGCTCAGGGTGGTCTCCCAGCTTTCACCCGGGGCAAGGCAGGCGGCAGCGGCACGCTGGCTCCACTGCTGCGGGTCAGTCTCGGCGGCGGGCAGGCTGTGCCACGGCTCAATGCACACAAACCGCACCGGCTTTGCAGGGGCCGACCAGATGAGCGCGTAGGGGTAGCCTTCCACATTGCAGGTGATCTTGCGGCCGGTGCCCTTCTCATAGATGCCAATGGTCTTGGTGCGCAGGCCCGCCATGCAGAAGCTGTCGTTTGCGAACAGATCATCCGTCAGCTGGATGGCCTGCTGGTTCTTCCACTGATAATAGCACTTGCCAGACAGCAGGCCGTTCGGACGGGCATCCAGAATGACCGGGCTTTCCGGCTGGTCGAACCGGAACTCGTAATCCGTGGTGGTGTGCTGTGCATCAAAGGGGATGTTGAACGCCGGGTGATAGCCGATGCCAAAGCGCAGCTCTTCGGTGCCGGGGTTGCGCACCGTCAGTGTATGGTGCACGGTCTTGCCGTCCAGACGGAAGGTGCTGGTGAGCACAAAATCAAAGGGGAAGCGTTCGGCTTTGATGGCATCATCCGAGCGCAGCTCCAACTGGATGGTATCGCCCTCGGCCTTGAGCAGGGTGTGCTCCATGTCGCGGGCAAAGCCGTGCTGACCGCCCTTGTACGTTTTGCCGTCCACCTCAAAGGTACCGCCGGTCAGCTTGCCCGTCCACGGGAACAGAATGGGAGCGTGGCGCTTCCACACAGCCGGGTCGGCCTGCCAAAGCATTTCTTCGCCCGCTGCATTTTTCAGGCTGACTGCTTCGGCACCGTGGGTGTCCACAGTCAAGGTCAAAAATTCATTGTGAATGGTTGCCTGCATTGCTGTATTCTCCTTTATGCTTCTTATCATAGACTGCCCGAACGGCAGGTGCGCCCACTCCGTCCTGCTTCCGCTCTCCAGTCCATCCAGCGTGAGAAGCCCTCGCACTTCCCGTAGTGGTGCATCGTCGATTCTAATTGCAGCCTACACTTTAGACCATGGCTTCGCGTCATCCTGCCGGAGTGGGCGCACCCGCCTAACTGCTTCCAGTATACACTCCTCTGCTGCAAAAGAAAAGCCCCATTCACGCGCGGCGGCGCAGCGGAATACGCTGTGAGAGAAGCGATACCATTTTTACAGCAAAGGAGCATCCGCCTATGAAAAACACCGGCATTCTACGCATTCAGGCTTTCGGTGCCCGTCAGTCCTCGCCCATCGAGGGTGTTCTCGTCACCGTGTCCGGCAACGGCTTTACCTCTCAGCGTATCACCGACGCAGAGGGCAATGCCGCTGATCTTTCCATTGAAGCGCCCTCCTGCGCCCTGTCGTTGCAGGAAGATAACACGGTGCGGCCTTACGCCGTTGTGGATCTGACTGCTGTCAAAGCAGGCTACCGCACCGTGCGCATTCAGGGCGTGCAGATTTTTGCCGGGCAGGTCACCCTTGCCCAGCCGGAGATGATCCCCGATACCGAGGAAGGCCGCGATATCCCGAATGTGCCGGTGGTCATCCCGGAGCATTCGCTTTTCACCGGAGACGGCGGCAGCGGCCCGGAGCCGGTGCAAAACTGCGTGCCCCGGGTGCTGGACAGAGTCATCATTCCCAAAAACATCACGGTGCATCTGGGCAGGCCTGCGGCATCCGCCCGCAATGTGACTGTCTCCTTCCGGGACTATATCGCCAATGTTGCATCCAGCGAAGTCTACCCTACCTGGCCGGAGCAGGCCCTGCGAGCCAACATCCACTGCCAGATCTCGCTGGCACTCAACCGCATCTACACCGAGTGGTACCCCAGCAAAGGCTACACCTTCAACATTACCAACTCCACCAGCTACGACCAGTACTATGTGCATGGCCGTACCGTGTTCGATGTGATGGTGCGCATCACCGACGACATCTTCAACACCTATATCCGCAAGACCGGCACCGTAAACCCCTACTACTCTGAATACTGCGACGGTAAATCGGTCACCTGCCCGGGTCTCAAGCAGTGGGGCACCGTGACGCTGGCCAATCAGGGCCGTAACGCCTTGCAGATCCTGAAGTATTACTACGGCAACGACATCGAGATCATCCGCACCTCGAACATCCAGTCCATCCCCCAGAGCTACCCCGGTTCGCCCATCCGGCAGGGCGACAGCGGCACAGCGGTGTTCACCCTGCAGCGCCAGCTGAACCGCATCACCAAGGACTATCCCTTCCTCGGCCTGCTGACTGTGGACGGCGTGTTCGGGGCCAGGATGGTCGCCACGGTCAGGGCGTTCCAGAAGCAGTTCAACCTGACCGCCGACGGTGCAGTTGGACGGCAGACATGGTACAAGATCAGCTATATCTATGTGTCGGTCAAGGATCTTGCGGAGCTGACCAGCGAGGGCGAGGTATCCAGCGGCACTCTCTCGGACGGCACATGGGGCGGCACCGTGCTGCGCACCGGCTCTACCGGCAGTGCTGTGGAACAGCTGCAGTTCTGGCTGAATACGCTGGCGCAGTACACTTCCTCCATCCCATCGGTCACGGTGGACGGCGTATTCGGCAGCGGCACAGCCGCAGCGGTGCGGGCCTTCCAGCGCAAATACGGCCTGACCGTGGACGGCGTGGTGGGCCGTGACACATGGACCGGGCTGTACGACCAGTTCCGCAGCATCCAGTCCGACAACGGCACCCCCAACGCCTACCCCGGCACCGCCCTGCGGGAGGGTGCAAGCGGACAGAATGTGCGGCTGGTGCAGTTCTGGCTCAAGATCGCGCGCACGGTGTACTCGAACCTGAACAACATCACGGTGGACGGCAAGTTCGGCAGTGCCACCACAGCGGCAGTCAAGCGGTTCCAGACCTACTTTGGCCTGACCAGCGACGGTGTAGTGGGCCGCACGACATGGAACAAGCTATACGAGGTGTACAACGACATCGCCAACAAGCTGCTGTCGTCCAGCCTGCGCCCCGGCGAGTACCCGGGCGTGCTGCGCAAAGGCTCTTCCGGCACAGCGGTGCGGGAGCTGCAGTTCTACCTCTACCTCATGAGCGCCTACGAGAGCAGCATCCCGGCCATTGGCATCGACGGACAGTTCGGTGCTTCCACCGAAGCTGCCGTGCGGGCCTACCAGCGCTTTGCGGGGCTGACTGTAGATGGCATCGTAGGACGTACCACATGGAACAGCCTGTACGACAATGCATCCACTCTGCGGACATCCGGGCCGGTGGTCACCCTGAAACGCCTGCCCTACCCCGGTACCCCGCTCGCAGTGGGGTCTTCCGGCAGTGCAGTGCTCTACTACAGCCTGCTTTTGCAGCGCATTGCCTACTACTTTACCAGTGTGGAGAACCCTCCCCTCTCCGACCAGTACACCGACGAGACTGCCGCCGCCACCCGCAGCGCACAGGAGCTGCTGGGCCTGCCCGAGACCGGCATTGCGGATGCCGACACATGGACAGCTGTGGAAGCGCTGAGCCTGCAGCTCGCCGCCGAAATGCCCAACCCCGACCGCAGCATCGGGCATGGCCCGGTCTACCCGGGCCGGGCCATCGGCGCGGGCAGCGTGGGGCCGGACGTGGCGCAGGTGGAGACATGGCTGAACGGACGTTCCTGCCTGTACTGCACCGAGGGCTATGTGACCGAGAACCGCTGCTTCGGCCCGGAAGAGACTGCCGCCGTCCGGCTGGCACAACAGCGGGCTGGGCTGCTGGTGACCGGCACCGTGGACCGTGGAACATGGGCCGCGCTGCAGGCCCAGAGCTGCCCACACTGCAGCAAGGAGGAATGAGCGATGGCACGACTTCTGATCTACGATGCCTACGAGAACAAGGTATACACCTATGCAAACCTGAACGAGAACGACCCCATGCCCTACAGCACCGGCACCACCCTGCGGGTGCGGGAATTCCGGGGCAAATCCGCCAGCCCCACCCTGTGGACCACCATTGCGGCCATGGAAGCGTGGAACCTGACCCGCCGCAAGTACGGCAAGGGCATCCCGGTGGGGTATGCCTTCCGCCGCATCTGGGAGGGCGGCCACGGCACCCGCAGCCAGCACTACGCGGGCGTATCCTTTGACGTGGGCCAGAGCCTGACCCAGACCGCCCGCACGGCCATCTACAACGCAGCCCGGGGCACCGGGGCATGGGGCTATGTGGAGCCGCTGAGCCAGACCCCCACATGGGTGCACATGGACCGCCGCTACGGCACGCCCGCCTGCAGCGGCACCACAGCAGGCTACCCCACCCTGCGGCGGGGAAGCCGCGGCTGCTATGTGATGATTCTGCAGGACGCGCTTTCCACGCTGGGCTACCAGACCGGGAGCCGCATCGACGGCATCTTTGGTGCCCGGACGGAGGAAGCGCTGAAAGGCTTCCAGCGGCGCACGAGCCTGCGTGTGGACGGTGTGTGCGGCTGCAGCAGCTGGAAAAAGATCAGCACCGCCGTCATCGGCGTGGGACGGACAAAAACGACGATCGATTAGCAGAAACTCCCCCAGTCACCTTCGGTGCCAGCCCCCTCGGAGATGGGGCCTTTGGCAAAACCGCAAGCTTTTCCTCTTCGCCAGAGGCTCCCTCATTGAGGGAGCTGGCAAACCTAAAGGATTTGACTGAAGGAGTTCCCCCGTGAAACATCCTTCGCTTCCCATCACCGAAAGTTGAAACTTTCTCCCCCATCTGCCCTTTTCGTTGCGCGGTTTGGAAAAACGTGCTAAAATAGCTCTATTATTAAAATGGTTCATGTTGAAAACAAGAGGATTTGAGGGGTATTGTATCATGGAATTTTCCAAACGACTGGACTTGTTCGGCGACGAGATCTTCGCTGCACTGAACGAACGCAAGGTAGCTCTGGAAGCACAGGGCCGCACCATTTATAATCTGAGCGTCGGCACGCCGGACTTTGCGCCTGCCGAGCACATCCGCAAGGCCATGATGGATGCCGCTGCCGACCCGCAGAACTGGAAGTACAGCCTGCGCGACCTGCCTGAGCTGCTGGATGCTGTGTGCGGCTACTACAAACGCCGCTTTCATGTGGAGATCACCCCGGATCAGGTAGCCAGCTGTGCGGGCAGTCAGGAGGGCGTGGGCCACATTGGTATGGTGCTGTGCGACGAGGGCGACACCGTGCTGCTGCCCACTCCCTGCTACCCGGTGTTCATTGCGGGCAGTCTGCTGGGCGGCGCAAAGCCGTGGTATTACCCGCTGACCAAGGAGCACGGCTTCCTGCCTTATGTGAAGGACATCCCGGAGGATGTGGCCCGCAAGGCAAAGTATATGATCGTCTCCCTGCCCGCAAACCCGGTGGGCAGCGTCGGCTCCCCGGAGCTGTACGCCGAGCTGGTGGCCTTTGCCAAAAAGTATGACATTCTCATCATCCACGACAACGCCTACAGCGACATTATCTTTGACGGGGCCGTGGGCAACAGCTTCTTCAATACGCCGGGTGCCATGGATGTGGGCGTGGAGTTCTTCAGCCTGTCCAAAAGCTTCAACGTCACCGGTGCCCGCATCAGCTTTCTTGTGGGCCGGAGGGACGTGGTAGCCGCCTTTAAAAAGCTGCGCGGCCAGATCGATTTCGGCATGTTCCTGCCGGTGCAGAAAGCCGCCATCGCCGCCCTGACCGGCCCTCTGGACATGGTAAAAACGCAGTGCGGCCTGTACCAGCAGCGCCGCGACGCTCTGTGCGGCGGCCTGCGTTCCATTGGCTGGAATGTGCCGGACAGTCACGGCAGCATGTTCGTGTGGGCACCCATCCCGGCAAAGTACGCAAAGAGCATGGACTTCTGTCTTGACCTTGTGGAAAAGAGCGGTGTGCTGTGCACGCCGGGTTCCAGCTTTGGCCCGCTGGGCGAAGGCTACGTGCGCTTTGCCCTCACCCTGCCGCCGGAGCGCATTGCCGAGGCGGTGCAGTCCATCAAGGCAAGCGGTATCCTGAACTAAAAAATAACGGGAACGTCCATGCGGCGTTCCCGTTTTTTATGCGTTCACAATATTCTCTCCCGCGCCATCCAGCCATGTGCGCAGGTTGTTTGCAGTAATATCCATCAGCCGCTGCAGGGCTTCGTTGGTGGCCCACGCGATGTGCGGTGTCAGCAGGGCATTCGGCAGGCCGCGCAAAGGGCTTGCCTGCGGCAGCGGTTCAGTGCCAAAGGCATCGGCACCGTAAAAGCCAAGCTTCCCGTTTTTCAGCGCATCGGCCACGGCCTGCTCGTCCACCAGTGCACCGCGCGCAGTATTCAGCAAGATCATGCCGGGCTTTGCCTTGGCAAGGGTGGCCGCGTTGATCAGCCCCTGTGTTGCAGGTGTTGCCGGGCAGTGCAGGCTGAGCACATCGCTGCGGGCAAGCAGGGTGTCAAGATCCACGAACTCCACACCGTCGGCTTCGTACTCCGGCCGAACGGTGCGGGTGCACACCAACACCTCCATGCCAAAGGCCTTGGCAATGCGGGCGGTCTGCCGGCCAATGCTGCCGTAGCCATAGATGCCAAAGGTCTTGCCCAGCAGTTCCACCTGCGGCAGCAGACCGTAGGCCGCAGGCTCCTCGGTGCGCCAATGGCCGTCCTGCACAAGGCGATGGTAACGGTCGGCGCACTGGCAGATGGCCAGCAGCAGGCTGAAGGTCATCTGTGCCACACTGTAAGTAGAATAGCCAGGCACGTTGGCTACCGGCACGCCATGGCGGCGGCAGGCCTTCAGATCAAGGTTATCCGTTCCGGTGGCAATGATGCCCACCCACCTGAGCTTCGGGCACTGGGCCAGAACGGCTTCGTCGATGCGGCACTTATTCAGGAACACGATCTCCGCATCCCCGATGCGCGGCACCACCTCTTCCTGCGCGGTGCGCCCATAGCAGGTGATGTCCGGCACAAGCGCCTTCACACCCGACCAGTTCAGATCTCCCTGCTGTATGGCATAATCTTCCAGAACAACTGCTTTCATTTCAACTTCCTCACTTTCACATCATACGGGATACAGTGCCAGCACCGTGCCCTGCGGGCTTTCGCGACTTTCCAGCGCGGCATAGCCCCGAGCCAGCAGGATGGCAATGTGCACCCGGTCGGCCAGCGGGAGCCATACCGGCGGCACATTCTGCGCAAGGCACCCGGCCTGCAGCAGAAAACACGGTGCCAGACTGTCCAGCGGGCGGATAGCCCGCAAAGCAAACCCCTGACGCAGATACAGCGGGATCAGCTCTTCTGCCGCACATTCCACCACGGCCCACCGTGCCCGTTGCCGGGCAAGAAACTCCTGCCGGGCAGCAGCCGCAGCCAGCAGCGGTGCAAGGGTCTCGGCAGCATGGCCGTCCGGCCCGGCTGCCGGCGTCAAAAAATATCCGCCTGACGTGCGGTTCCAGCCCAAAAAGCGGCGCAGCGCAGCCGCCGCTGCCACATCGGCATCCATGGGCAGCAGGATGCACCCGGCTCCCGGCACACCGCGTGTACTGTACACGCCCCACACCTCGCCTACCGTCAGCATCCGCAGCACCTCGCTGCGCGGACGGTACACACTGCTCACTTCGCTCTGCGCCAGTCGGCAGAATTCCTCCGCCGAAAGCCGCCTTACCTGCCGCGTGCGCGGCGGGTCACAAACCTGGATCATTTGGTTTCCCCCATTCTTTTTCAGTATGCATCCAGCATACCGGACCGGGGACGAGAATCGGCGCGAAACAGGGCCGCTCTTTTTGTTTTACAGATCCAGCGTTACATCCTCGCTCAGCACCTGACCAATGGGCTTTGCAATGCACAGGTCGGCTTCCGCATCTGCCCCGGTGGGCTGCATGTTGATGACCACCAGATGGTCGCCCCGGAAGTACCGGATCAGTCCTGCCGCCGGGTACACCACAAGGCTTGTGCCGCCGATGATCAGGGTATCCGCATGGCGGATGGCGTTCACCGCGCCGGACAGCACCTCCTCGTCCAGCCCTTCTTCATACAGCACCACATCCGGCTTGACGATGCCGCCGCACTCGGTGCAGCGGGGCACACCGGTGCTGTTGGCAATGAAATCCACATCGTAGAACTTACCGCAGCGGGTGCAGTAGTTGCGCAGGGTGCTGCCGTGCAGCTCGTACACCGTGCGGCTGCCCGCCGCCTGATGCAGGCCGTCGATGTTCTGGGTGACGACCGCTTTCAGCCTGCCCTCCCGTTCCAGCTTTGCCAGCCGCAGGTGGGCCGCGTTGGGCTTTGCCCCCTTCACGATGAGCTTATCGCGGTAAAAACGGTAAAACTCCTCCGGGTTCTCCTCCCAGAAGGTATGGCTCAGGATCGTTTCCGGCGGGTAGGCGTACTTCTGATGATAAAGTCCGTCCACACTGCGGAAGTCCGGGATGCCGCTCTCGGTGGAAACGCCCGCCCCGCCAAAGAACACGATGCTGCTGCTTTTGGCAATGATCTCTTCCAATGCCTGTACCATAACAAAAAACGCCCCTTTCGCCGGATGTACATTTGTGTTAAGATAGCTTCAGTATAACACAAACTCACAGGAAAGGAAGCGCAACTTTTGAACGTCTGGTATGTGAACAGCATTCTGGGAACCTTCCGGCTGGAAGAGGAAAACGATGCCATCTGCGGGCTGACCCTCTGCCCGGACGGAGTGCCGGAACTGGAACCGCTGCCCCGCAAGGTGTGCGAGACACCGCTTTTACAGGAAGCCGAGGAGCAGCTGAACGAATATTTTGCCGGGGCGCGCAGGGAATTCGATCTGCCGCTGGCCCCCAAGGGCACCCCCTTCCAGAAAGCCGTCTGGGCCGAGATGAACAAGATCCCCTACGGTGAGACCCGCACCTACGGCCAGCTGGCCGCCGCTGTTGGCAAACCCAAGGCCAGCCGTGCCGTGGGCGGTGCCTGCCACTGCAACCCCATCGCCATCTTTCAGCCCTGCCACCGGGTGGTGGGCAGCACCGGCAGGCTCACCGGCTACGCCTATGGCGTGGAGATGAAGCAATATTTGCTGGAGTTGGAACAGCAGGAGTAATTTTATGATCGGAATGCCCTCCGCGTTCGCTCTGGGCATTTTCAGCGGAAAATTTATTTTTATATTTGTGTTTCAGAAAAGCCTGCGGGCTTTTCTGAAACACTTTTTCACCGTAGGGTCGCTGTGGGAAACTGCATAATACACAAAAGAGCCATTGCACATTCATTTTGTGCAACGGCTCTTTATTTTTCACTCCGTTTTACTGTGCACTGTAAATGCTGCCCATCGTCCAGGAATTATCCGCGCTGTACTTGGCGTGGTTGCGCAGGTAGGTGACCCACGCGCCGTAGCCGTTGCCTGCAGAGAGATGCACGCCATCCGGCGCTGCAAGCATCTCCTTCAGGTTGCCCTCGCCGTCGGCAAGGGTCTCCCACAGGTCAAGGTAAACGCATCCCTTGCTGGCGGCCAGCTGAGCCAGCTGCTCGTTCACACCGCGCAGCACATCCGATGCAAGGCCGGGCTTTTCGGCAGCTGCCGAGGGTCGCACCGGCGGGATAGACTGCACGTAGATCACGCAGTCCTCGCCCAAAGCCTCGCGCAGCATATCCAGCATCTGGCCATAGTAGGCAAGGAAGCGGTCCGAAGCGCCCAGCGTGGTGAGGGTGTTAGTGCCCAGCAGGATATACAGCTTCTTGGGCCGGGCAGCGGCCAGCACATCCAGCGCTACCTCCTGCCCGCGGGTGGGGCTTTTGACTGCGCTGCGGTTCACAATGGCATCCGGGCCAACGCCGGTATAGCCGCAGATGAGTGCCCCGTCCAGATTGATCTGGTAATCCGAGAAGCCCACCGTCAGACTGTCGCCCAGAAAGGCTGCGTCCGCAAAGTAGCTCAGGTCCACCTGCCCGCAGCTGGGCTGGCGGATGACGCTGGCATCATAGGCTTTGACGGTGTAGGCCCCAGCGCTCTGCTTTGCAGGGCCAAAGTTCTCCAGTGTGACGGCCTGCCCACCGGTGCTGCCATCCTGTGCAGCACTGCTGCTGTCCGCTTCGCCCTGCATGGGCAGCGGTGCCAGAATGTTCTCGGCAATGCCGCTGGCGTTGGTAGACGGGGTATCGTCCGCGCCCTCTGCGCCCTTTTCCAGAATGGCCGTGATGGCGTAGGATACCAGCAAAATGGCGACCACTGCGCCCAGAAAGCGCAGCTTGCCGCTGACTGTACCGTGCCGTGCCCGGCGCGGCGCAGAATGATACTCGTGTGAAATGCCCATGGTTTTTCCAGCTTTCTCCATTTTTCCCGCACAGAAGGGGGTTTTATCCGCCCGGGGCTGTGCGTTTTTTATTTTATCATAATTTTTTTGCCTGTGCAACCAATTAGGTCTTGCATACAACAGGCAAAACAGGTACAATAAGGATGTGGTAATTTTGCACATTTTACAAAAGGGTGTGCACATGCCGCAAACTTTTTTGTATCACTTGCAGCATCCGGTTTGTTTGCCGCACGGTCTGCGGGCAGTGCAGGGCCTTTAGACCAAACCCCACTCTGGCGGCGCGGAAGCCGGAACCTGCAGCGATGTACAAATGATAAGAATGAAATTTGCAAAAGGAGGTACTCATGGCCAAGAATGTGATCATTGGTCAGAGCGGCGGCCCTACCGCCGTGATTAACTCCAGTCTGGCAGGCGTGTACAAAGCCGCCTGCAGCCTGGGTGCAGACAAGGTGTACGGCATGAAATACGGCATCGAAGGTCTGCTCAAGGAAGAAATGCTGGAGCTGAACGTCCTGCTGGACGACCGCATGAGCATTGAACTGCTCAAGCGCACGCCTTCCAGCTACCTTGGCAGCTGCCGTTACAAGCTGCCGGACCCGGATGTGGACTCCACACCCTTCATCAAACTGTTCACCCTGTTTGACAAGTACGACATCTGCGCGGTGTTCTACATTGGCGGTAACGACTCCATGGACACCATCGCAAAGCTTTCCCGCTACGGTGAGCGCGTGGGCAGCAGCGTGCGGTTCATCGGTGTGCCCAAAACCATCGACAACGACCTGTGCCTGACCGACCACACCCCCGGCTACGGCTCTGCCGCCAAGTACATTGCCACTATTTTAAAGGAAGTCATCCGGGATTCCTCCGTGTATGACATCCGCAGCGTGACCGTGGCCGAGATCATGGGCCGACATGCGGGCTGGCTTGCCGGTGCGGCTTGCCTTGCGGGCGGCGACGACTGCGAAGGCCCGGATCTGATCCTGCTGCCGGAGGTGCCCTTCGATCAGGACAAGTTCCTTGCCAAGGTGGACGAGCTGCAGCGCCGCAAGTCCAATGTGATCATTGCGGCCAGCGAGGGCGTAAAGACCGCCGACGGCACCTATCTGTGCGATCTGGTGTCCACCGCAGGCCAGCTGGATGCCTTTGGCCACAAGGCCGTGCTCAGCGGCACCAGCCGTTATCTCTCCGACCTCATCCACGACAAGCTGAACTGCAAGAGCCGTGCCATCGAGTTTTCCACCCTGCAGCGCTGCGCCAGCCATCTGGCCAGCCGCACGGATGTGAACGAAGCCTACGCTGTGGGCGGTGCCGCAGCCGCAGCCGCCTTTGCGGGCGAGACCGGCCGCATGATCGCGCTCAAGCGCATTTCCGCTTATCCCTACCAGTGCATCACCGAGTCGGTGGATGTGCAGCAGGTGGCAAACCTTGAAAAGAAGGTGCCGCTGGACTGGATCAGCCCCGACGGGATGCAGGTGACTGCTGCCTTTGAGGAGTATGCCCGCCCGCTGATCCTGGACGAGGTGACCCCCGTCTACGTCAACGGCACCCCGCGCCATATCCGTCTGTAATCCCTTTTCCCGCGTCTGTTTTCGTGCATCCTGCACGTAATATTATATTGCCGAAACAGAAAAACAAAAAAGGAGAAATCATCATGGGTAAAAATGCAATCGTTGGTCAGTCTGGCGGTCCTACTTCCGTCATCAATGCAAGCCTTGCAGGCGTATTTGAAAGCTGCAAGAACCGCGGCGCAGAGATCGTTTACGGTATGTGCAATGGCGTTGCCGGTTTGCTGGAGGAGCGGGTGGTGGATCTTTCCACCGTGCTGACGGACGATCTGGACATCGAGCTGCTCAAGCGCACCCCGTCCAGCTTCCTCGGCAGCTGCCGCTACAAGCTGCCGGACTGGCATGAGGACGAGACCGTCTACAAAAAGCTGTTCGCCATTCTGGAAAAGCTGAACATCGGCTACTTCTTCTACATCGGCGGCAACGACTCCATGGACACCATCGGCAAGCTGGCCGAGTACGGCGAGCGCATCCAGAGCGACATCCGCTTTATGGGTGTGCCCAAGACCATCGACAACGACCTGATGGTCACCGACCACACCCCCGGCTACGGCTCTGCTGCCAAGTACATCGGCGTGGTGATGAAGGAGATCATCCGCGATGCCACCGTGTACGGCACCAAGTACGTCACCGTGGTGGAGATCATGGGCCGCAACGCCGGCTGGCTGACCGCTGCCGCCGCTCTGGCAAAGAGTGACGACTGCGAGGGTGTGGACATGATCTGCCTGCCCGAAGTGCCCTTCAATGTGGAACACTTCATTGAGAAGGTGCGCGTGATGCAGGAGAAGAAGCCCAGCATCGTGATCGCCGTTTCCGAAGGCGTGAAGCTGGAAGATGGCCGCTACGTCTGTGAGCTGGCCGACGATGTGCACGCAGTGGACGCTTTCGGCCATAAGGCCCTGACCGGCACCGCACGGTATCTGGCAAATGTGGTGGCCCGCAATCTGGACACAAAGACCCGCTGCATCGAGCTTTCCACCCTGCAGCGCTGCGCAGGCCATCTGACCAGCCGCACCGACATCACCGAAGCCTATCAGGTGGGCGGTGCTGCTGCCAAGGCTGCCTTTGAGGGCGTCACCGGCCAGATGGTGGCCCTGAAGCGCATCTCCAACAGCCCGTACCAGTGCACCACTGAGCTGCACCCCATCAGCGAGGTTGCAAACCTCGAAAAGAAGGTGCCGCTGAGCTGGATGAACGCCAACCACACCCAGATGACCGATGAGTTCCTGGCTTATGCCCGCCCGCTGATCCAGGCCGAGCTGACCCCGCTGTACATTGCCGGTCTGCCCCACCACATCTACATGAAGAATCAGAAGTGATCTCTCCTGCATTGATTTTTCTCAAGGCATGATGAAAGCCCGTCCGAGTTTTAGGCCCGGACGGGCTTTTTGCATTTCGGTATTCTCCGCTTTAGAACATCAGACCGCTGCGCCGACTTTGGGTGCGCCGCCTGCGATTTCCTCTGCCGTCAGAGGCTTTGCCTCCACCGGGGCATTCAGGCGCTCCTTGGCCACGGCCAGCATCAGCTTGATGCGGTTCTCCTGATTGACCTTGGTGGCGCTGGGGTCGTAATCGATGGGGGTAATGTTGGCACTGGGGTACAGGGCGCGGATCTTGTTCACCATGCCCTTGCCCACGATGTGGTTGGGCAGGCAGCCGAAGGGCTGGGCACACACGATGTTGCCGTAGCCGCCCTGCACCAGCTCGATCATCTCGGCAGTCAGCAGCCAGCCCTCGCCCATCTTGGCACCCAGCGAAATGATGCCCTTGGGCTTTTCCACCAGCTCCTTGAATGGGCCGGGGGCGTAGAAGCCTGCGTTGGCCTCAGCCTTGAGCATGGCGCGCTCGATGCCGTCCAGCCAGTTCAGGAACTGGTCAATGCCGATCTTCACAGCCAGCTTGCCGCCGTACAGCACATGGTCCTCGCCCATGTTGAAGGCGCAGTACTGCACAAAGCCCATCAGGCCCGGGAAGTTCACCTCGCAGTCCTGACTTTCGAGGAACTTCTGCAGGTCGTTGTTGCCCAGCGGGCTGTACTTGACATAGATCTCGCCCACAACGCCCACCTTGACCTTGGGCACTCGGGTAACGGGGATGGCAGCAAAGTCCTTTGCGATGAGGGGGAAGGTGTGCTTCATCTCCCCGGCGGTGTAGCCCTTGCCTGCCAGCAGCACGCGGCCCAAGCGTTCCACCCACAGGTCTACCATCTTATCGGCAGCCCCCTTCTCGTTCTCGTAAGGTGCCACCTGATTGCGCAAAGCGCACAGCATATCGCCGTAGAAGATGCAGGCCAGCGCACGGCGGGCCAGCGGCAGGGTCATCTGGAAGCCGCTGTCCTTTTCCAGACCCGAGAAGTTCAGGCTGGCCACCGGGATCTGCGGATAGCCCGCCTTGACCAGTGCCTTGCGCAGCAGATGAATGTAGTTGGAGGCACGGCAGCCACCGCCGGTCTGGGTGATGAGCAGCGCAGTATGCTCCAGATCATACTTACCGCTGTTCAGCGCATCCAGAAACTGACC
Source organism: Faecalibacterium sp. I4-3-84 (assembly GCF_023347255.1). Lineage (GTDB taxonomy): Bacteria > Bacillota > Clostridia > Oscillospirales > Ruminococcaceae > Faecalibacterium > Faecalibacterium taiwanense. The sequence continues at coordinate 2,762,176 of NZ_CP094466.1, read as the reverse complement.
GATGACCAGCAGAGCCGGATAGCAGGTGTCATTGTGGACGTATTTCAGGCCCAGCTGTGCCACGGCATTGCCGCAGTTGCCCAGAATTTCGCACTTGTAGCCGTCGTAACGCAGGGCGTACTCCAGCAGGCGGAACTGGGTAATGGCCATGTTGGGGATGAGGATGGTGTGGGTCTTCTTCATCTCCGGAGTAAATTTGGGATAATTGTATTCCATAGGTTCCTCCTATGTTGCTTTCTTAAAAAGCTTTTTGCTCTATCTCTATTTTATTCTGCCTTTTCTGCGGCTACCTCGTCCCGCTCATCCAGAGCGGCGAACAGACTGCGCAGACGGATGTTCACGGCACCCAGATTGGTGATCTCGTCGATCTTGAGCTGGGTGTAGAGCTTGCTGCCCTCCTGCAGAATTTCGCGGGTCTCGTCGGTGGTGATGGCATCCACGCCGCAGCCGAAGGACACCAGCTGCACCAGATCCATATCCTTCTGGGTGGTGCAGTACTTGGCGGCGGCATACAGGCGGCTGTGGTAGGTCCACTGGTTCAGCACACTGGTGGGGAACTTCTGCACTCGATTGGAGATGCTGTCCTCGGTAACAACGGCAGCACCGTGGCGGGTGATGAGGCGGTCGATGCCGTGGTTCACCTCGGGGTCCACATGGTAGGGGCGGCCTGCCAGCACGATGATGCGCTTGCCCTGACGGCGGGCTTCATCGATGATCTCGCTGCCCTTCACGCGGATCTTTGCCATGTGGGACTCGTATTCCGCATAGGCGGCATCCGCTGCGGCCTGCACTTCCTTCTCGGAGATACCGCCAAAGTACTTGGGCAGGATGTTCTTTGCCATCTTGTGCACAAAGTCCTTCGGGCGGTGGATGCCCACATAGTCATAGATGAACTTGGTGCCCTCCAGTTCCGGGCAGTTGCCTGCCAGAACCTCGGGGTAGTAGGCCACCACCGGGCAGTTATAGTGGTTGTCGCCCAGTCCCTCGTCCACATTGTAGGTCAGGCAGGGATAGAAAATAGCGTCCAGCTGCATCTGGCTCAGGGCCTTGATGTGGCCGTGGCTCAGCTTTGCCGGAAAGCAGGCGGTATCGCTTGGGATAGTAGCCTGACCGGCGAGGTACAGGCCGCGGCTGGACACCGGGCTGGTGTGCACGGCAAAGCCAAGCTTTGTCCAGAAGGCCCACCAGAAGGGCAGCAGCTCGTAGAAGCCCAGACACAGCGGGATGCCGATGGAGCCGCGCTTGCCGGCCACAGGCTTGTACTCGGCCAGAAGCTGCTGCTTGTAGGCGTAGAGGTTCAGGCTGTCGTCGGCACTCTTGCCGGTCACAGGCTTATCGCAGCGGTTGCCGGAGATGTACTTGCGGCCATCCGCAAAGGTGTTGACGGTAAGCTGGCAGTGGTTGCCGCAGCCGCCGCACTTGACGCTGACCACCTTCTGTTCAAAGGCTTCCAGCTCCTGCCGGCTCATCATGCCGGAGGCGGTACGGTGGGCCTTGCTGCTCTGGCGCAGGCCGAACAGAGCCGCACCGTAAGCGCCCATCAAGCCGGCAATGTCCGGGCGGATGACCTCCACGCCCATCTCTTTTTCAAAGGCGCGGAGCACGGCTTCATTATAAAAGGTACCGCCCTGCACCACGATCTTGCGGCCCAGCTCTTCCGGACTGGATGCGCGGATGACCTTGTACAATGCGTTCTTGACCACGCTGATGGACAGACCAGCCGAGATGTTCTCGATGCTTGCGCCGTCCTTCTGGGCCTGCTTGACCGAGCTGTTCATGAACACGGTGCAGCGGCTGCCCAGATCCACCGGGCGGTCTGCAAACAGGCCAAGGCTTGCAAATTCCTTCACGTCATAGCCCAGTGCCTGTGCAAAGGTCTGCAAAAAGCTGCCACAGCCGGAGGAACATGCTTCGTTCAGGAAGATGTTGCTGATGGCACCATCTTCGATCTTAAAGCACTTCATATCCTGACCGCCGATGTCGATGATGAAATCCACATCCGGCATAAAGTATTTTGCAGCGGTAAAGTGAGCCACCGTTTCCACCAGACCGTAATCGCAGCGGAATGCGTTCTTCACCAGCTCTTCGCCGTAGCCGGTGGTGGTCACGCTGGCCACCTGCAGGCCCGGGTGCTCCTTGTAAATTTTCAGCAGCTGTTCCCGGATGAGGGGCAGCGGGTTGCCAAGGTTCGGTTGATAGTTGGTGTAAAGGATCTGGCTCTTCTCGTCCACCACCACCAGCTTGACGGTGGTGGAGCCGGAGTCGATGCCGATATGCACCGGGCCGCACTGCGCGCTGAACGGCACACGCGGCACACTGTGGGACATGTGGCGGGCGTGGAAGGCCTCGTATTCCTCCTTGCTGGCGAACAGCGGCGGCTCGCTGGCGTAGGTGGCAGTGGCAGCATACTGATCCAGCGCATCGGCCACCTCGGACAGAACAAAAGCCTTGTCGGCATAGAGGGCAGCGCCCAGTGCCACATACAGCAGGCTGTTCTCCGGGCAGGTGCCGGTCACGTTCAGCGCTTCGTCAAAGCTCTTGCGCAGCACGCTGCTGAAGGTGAGCGGGCCGCCCAGATACAGGATATTGCCCTTGATGGGACGGCCCTGTGCAAGGCCTGCAATGGTCTGGTTGACCACAGCCTTATAAATGCTGGCAGCAATGTCCTCAGTGCGGGCACCCTGATTGATCAGGGGCTGCACGTCGCTCTTGGCAAACACGCCGCAGCGGGACGCAATGGTGTAGGTGCGCTGTGCATTCTCTGCTGCCTTGTTCATCTCGTCGGCACCCATTTTCAGCAGGGTGGCCATCTGGTCGATGAAGGCACCGGTGCCGCCGGCACAGCTGCCGTTCATGCGCACCTCGGTACCGTTGGTCAGAAACAGGATCTTGGCATCCTCACCGCCCAGCTCGATCACGCAGTCGGTGGCAGGCACAAAGCGCTTGACCGCCACGCGGGTGGAGAACACCTCCTGCACAAAGGGCACGCCGCAGCTGTCGGCCAGACCCATGCCCGCCGAACCGGAAATACTCAGCAGCGCCTTCTGACCGTGCAACTGCTCGGCATCGATGCGGCGCAGCAGCTCCTGCGCCTTTTCCAGAATATGGCTGTAATGCCGTTCGTATGTAGAATACAGCAGCGTATCATGTTCATCCAGCACCACACACTTGATGGTGGTACTGCCGATGTCAAGACCTACTCTCACGTTGTTTTCCTCCTAAGGACAAATGCCGGAGGCAAAGCCCCCGGTGGACGGCAAAATCAATTTCTTTGCCAAAAATTAGTTTGTTAACGAATCATTTTGTCAATTCGCATACAAATGTATTATAATCCAATTTTGCGGCACAATCAATCAGCGTCCTTTATTTTACACAGAAAAAATAGTATTTTCCGCTCAAAAAGTTAAACATTTTGTGAACTTGTCGCTTTTTATGCGGCTGCACCGGTGTCTCGGCAAAGTTTTTTAACCTTTGCCAACAAAAAAGGACTGCCGCACAGGAGCATCTCCCCCGCAGCAGTCCTTTTTCATTATTATAATGCAATCATGCAGCATGCATCACAGCTCGTCCGGGTCGCCGCGCTCCGGCATGGTACGCAGCTCCCGCACCAGCATATTGCGCAGCTGGTACTGATGCTGCTGTGCCTGTGCCGTATCGCCGCCCGTATGCAGCTCTACCGTCGGCTCCGCCATGCGGTCGGCGCACAGCGGAATGGTCACCACTGCCTGTGTGCCCTTTTCCGGTGCGCGCTCCACCCGCAGGCCCCAGCCCATACGGCGGCAGCACTCGCGGCAGAGCAGCAGGCCCAGCTTTGCGCCGCCCAGAAAGCAGCGCCGGTTCTCCAGCCATGTATCCTCGCCTGCTTCCGGCAGGCCGCAGCCATTATCCATCACCGTCAGCTGCCAGAAGCTTTCGCTGCGGCGCAGCATCAGCCGCACTTTGCCGCCCGCACTGCAGGCTCGCAAGGCATTCGAAAGCAGATGCAGGCACAGCAGTTCTGCATCACTGCGGTCCGCCATGATCCGGCAGGCTGTCCAGCCGCCATAGTCCAGCGTCAGTTCCACCCCAAGCTGCGCCTGCACCATATCGGCCTGTGCGGCGACCTGCTGCAGCAGCTGGCACAGGTCCAGCGGATAGAGCCGCGGGTCTTCCTCGGTGCGCAGAAAATCCAGCAGCGACATCACTTCGTTCACAGTGCGGTCCAGCCTTGCCGCCGCAGCGCTGATATCGTTCACCGCCTGTCGGGTCTGCTGGTCGGCACCCACATGCGCAAGGTGCTGGTCCAGATATTCGCAATTGCGTCCGATCAGACCCAGTGCATGGAAGCATGCCTGTTCCACATCCTTCTGCGGGACCGCCTGCGCGGTCAGTGCACCCGCCTCGTTCTGCCGCATCTGCTCCATACCCTTGCGCCTCCTGTGTTTTATGCTCAGTCGTCCTTCTGACGCTGAAGATAATTCTTGACTGTGTAGATCAGTTTACCAGTGGTAGGTTTCTCGTCCGCAAATCCGCTTTCTTCCTTGAAGCGCAGCCACTTGACCGAGGGCTTTGCTTCCAGCTGGTCGATCATACGCCGGATGCCGCTGTCCACAGCAGAGACCGACACATCGTACTGCTCGCTCACCGCCTGCAGGATCTCCTTGCGGATGGCCAGCTTCTGGCTGGTGCCGTACACCACGCCCACCGCACAGGAAAGATAGTTGCAGTTCACGTCCGGCAGCTGGATGCCCCATCCCTCGTACAGTTCCTGACACTTGCGTTCTATGCGCTGGCTCTGCCGTCCCGGCAGGCGGTACAGCTCCCACAGCAGGTTCTTCAGTTCGGCATGGCCCACATAGCAGAACCCATCGCCCGATTCCAGACAGATGGCACTCGTATTCTGCCGCCTGCCCTCATCAAACAGAACAACATTCGGTTTGGGATCCATGCTGCGGATATTCATTAAAAACTCCAGCCCGCTCATATCTTCCAGCTGGCTGCAGAGGATCACAACATCAAACTGACGGCCCTGACGCAGCTGTTCCAGCAGACGGCCGCCGTTCTGGAAGCAGGTGCACTCCAACGCAGGGCTTTGCTCCTGCAGGTAGTTCTTTTCCACCCGCAGTTCCTTGCGGTCGTAGCTTCCAAGGGCGATCTGCAGCGTTTTTGCTGTGTGCTCACTCTCCACGCAACGCGCCGCCTTTCTGCCTGAGCTGTTCTGTATCGGTCAGTTCTTCTACCACATCCTGCCAGATCTCCGGCTGGACACCATTCTCACACAGATAGCGCAGGATCCGGTAGCAGAACTCTGGTGCAGCTGCAATGTAGCAGCTTTGCATGTACTGCCGGTTCCCGGTACGGCAAAGCGTCAGGCAGCAGCCGTCTTCGTTGCCTGTATCCATTGAGTATACCAGCGTATATGCTTTCTGCAACCCGTCGATTGCCGAAAACTGACGGATCATAGGTGAAAATGTACGTTCCATAATTTTTCCTCCCTTGCTACAAGGTCCTGCGACATTTTTAAGGCATTCCTTGTTTTTCTTATCTTATTTTAAAGAGCAAGGAGGGCTGGTTCAATCCTGAAAAAGCGTCTAAAAACATCAAAATCACATTCGTTGCATTTTTTTGTCGTGTTTTTCTGTTCCGCGGCACATTTTATTTTATACTTGCGTTTGATCGCAGATTTTTTGCGTCGTATTGGCAGTGTAATTCTGCTTTCGTGATGTTTTTCCGTTTTATCAGGATCTTCCGCTATTAAAATAGCACGACGGCGACGCAAATTCAACCTCCACGTCAATTTTTCCTTTATTTTCCTGTTTTTCTGCCTCAAAAGCCAAAAATACCGGTCCGGTCAAAATTTACGTTGAAATATACACAGTTTTTTCATATTGTTCCGGTAAAATAGAAGTGTATAACGCCTTGCTGCGGGTCCTGTATCCGGGCAGTTTATTATAATGTATAGCGGCAGCGTTCCTGCGAGGATGCGCCGGAAAGGCTCACACATGCTCCAACTCAACCACATCAAGAAAGAATACAAGACCGGCGATCTGGTGCAGAAAGCACTGGATGATGTCAGCCTGAACCTGCGGGACAACGAATTCGTCGCCATTCTCGGCCCCAGCGGTTCCGGTAAGACCACCCTGCTGAACGTCATTGGCGGTCTGGACCGCTACGACAGCGGTGATCTGATCATCAACGGCATCTCCACCAAAAAATATACCGACCGCGACTGGGACTCTTACCGCAACCACACCATTGGCTTTGTGTTCCAGAGCTATAACCTCATCCCGCACCAGACAGTGCTTTCCAATGTGGAGCTGGCGCTGACCATCTCCGGCATTTCCGGTGCCGAGCGCCGCAGCCGGGCCACCAAGGCGCTGGAGCAGGTAGGTCTGGGCGACCAGCTGCACAAGCACCCCAGCGAAATGTCCGGCGGCCAGATGCAGCGTGTGGCCATTGCCCGCGCACTGGTCAACAACCCCGACATCCTGCTGGCCGACGAGCCGACTGGCGCACTGGACAGCGACACCAGCATTCAGGTGATGGAGCTGCTGAAGGAGGTGGCCAAAGACCGCCTTGTAGTCATGGTCACCCATAACCCGGAGCTTGCAGAGCAGTATGCTACCCGCATCGTCCGCCTGCGGGACGGCGTGATCCAATCGGACACCGCACCGTTTACGCCGGATGATTCCGCTCAGGTGCCGCCGGTGCACAAAAATCTGGGCCGTTCTTCCATGTCGCCGCTCACCGCTCTCGCGCTGAGCTTCAACAACCTGCTCACCAAAAAGACCCGCACCCTGCTCACCGCGTTTGCCGGTTCCATCGGCATCATCGGCATTGCGCTCATCCTTTCGCTCTCGGCCGGTGTGAGCAATTATATCCAAGAGATGGAACGCTCCACCCTTTCGGAATATCCGCTGCAGCTCTCGACCACCGGCGTGGACCTTGCCGCCCTGCTGGACCCGGAAAGCTACACCAGTGCCGTTGCCGACAACACCAATGTGGGCACCACCAGCGCTTCTTCCACCCCGGAGGGCATGGTCACGGTGCGTGAACTGCTGAGCCAGCTGACCGAAGATAATTCCTCTGTCAATGACCTTGCTTCCCTGAAAAAATATCTGGACAGCAGCGAGTGCACCATCTCGGAGGATGCTGCTTCCATCGAGTATACCTACGGCACCGTACCGCTGATCTACCGCCAGAACAAGGACGGCACCGTGCGCCAGATCTTCCCGGACAGCAGCCTTTCTGCGCTGAACAACACCACCTCTGCCGCCGGCATCGTCTCTTCCATGACCAACCAGAGCGTGTTTACCGAGATGGCCGAAGAGCCTTCGCTGTACGAAGATCAGTACGATGTCAAGGCAGGCCGCTGGCCGAAAAGCTACAACGAGGCCGTTCTTGTGCTGAATTCGGATGGCAGCATCAGCGACTACGCTCTTTATATTCTGGGCATTGAGGACGACAGCGTGATGATGCGTTTTCTGCAGGAGTACGCAAAAAACAAGAACACACAGGCTCCCACCGGCTACGGCACCTACCCCTACGATACCTTTGTGGGCCTGAAATATAAGATCGTTACCAACTCAGACTATTACGTTTATGACGAAGAACGCCAGATCTGGCGCAACCGCTCCGACGATGAAGCGTATGTGGAGCAGCTTGTGGAAAACAGTCCGGATCTGACCATCGTGGGCGTGGTGCAGCCCCGCGCAGATGCCAGCTCCACCATTCTGCCCATAGGCGTTGCCTATACCCATGCACTCACCAACTACGCCATCGACCATGCAGCCGAAAGTGAAGTGGTAAAGCAGCAGCTTGCCGACCCGGAAGTGAACGTGCTGACCGGCGAGCGCTTTGATGCCGACCAGCGCAAAACCGATCTTGACATTTCTTCCCTGTTCTCGGTGGATACCGATATGCTGAAGGATTCCTTCCAGTTCGATGCAAGCAAGCTGCAGTTCGACCTGAGCGGTGCATTTGATCTGCAGGATGGCAGCTTTGACGTTTCCTCCATCCTTGATCCGTCCGCGTTCCAGCTGGATCTGAGCGATCTGGACCTGAGCGACATCGACATGAGCGATGTGGAGCTGCCGGACATGGACGCGCTGGATCTGAGCCAGTTGTTTGCCGATATGGACCTGTCCGTCTCGGAGGATGCGCTGCAGAGCCTGATGAAGAAGATCATGAATGGCTATAAGCGCTATATCATCGGCAACGGCATCTTGAATCTGGATAAGATCGGTTTCTCTTCCTATATGGAGAGCGACCAGTTCAAACAGCTTCTGTCCGAATCCATGGGCGACCTGCTGGACACCACCGGCCTGCAGGAGCAGTTCACCGCTTCACTTCAGCAGAACCTGCAGGGCATCATGACGAGCTATCTGCAAAGCTACTCGGAACAGCTGAGTCAGAAGCTGGGCGAAGCTCTGCAGACCAAACTTACCGCTGCCATTCAGACCCAGATGAGCACCGTGATGCAGCAGCTGATGACTCAGCTGACCACTCAGTTCAGCCAGCAGATCCAGTCCGCCATCCAGAACAACATCGCTCAGCTCAGCAGTCAGGTGGAAGATGCCCTGAAGATCGACCCCACTGTGTTCCAGAGTGCCGTGCAGGTGAACATGAGCACCGACGACCTTGTGGATCTGGTCAAAATGAACCTGCAGTCCAGCACCACCTCCTACGGCAGTGTTCTTGGTGCACTGGGCTATTCGGATTATGCCAAGCCCGGCAGCATCTGGATCTACCCCAAGAGCTTTGAGGCCAAGAACCGCATCGTGGACAGCCTGAACGCCTACAACGCCGCCATGCGTGCGCAGGGAGAAGAGGACAAGGTGATCGTATTCTCGGATACGGTTGGCACCCTGATGAGCGCCGTGACCAGGATTGTAGATATGGTCAGCAATGTGCTGGTGGCCTTTGTTGCCATCTCGCTGGTGGTTTCTTCCATCATGATCGGTGTCATCACCTATATCAGCGTGCTGGAACGCCGCAAGGAGATCGGTATTCTGCGTGCCATCGGTGCATCCAAGCACAATGTCTCCGAGGTGTTCAATGCCGAGACCTTCATTATCGGAATGTGCTCCGGCGTGATCGGTGTGGGCCTGTGCCTGCTGCTGCTGATCCCTGGCAACATGCTCATCCACTCCATTGCAGGAACCACCAGCGTCACCGCTGTGCTGCCGCCCAAAGCTGCACTGGTCCTGATCGTTCTGGCGACCCTGCTCACGATCCTTGGCGGTCTGATTCCCGCCCGCAGCGCAGCCAAGTGCAACCCCGTCACCGCCCTGCGTTCTGAGTAATTTCCTTTCTCGACAAGCAAAAGGAGTCGCTGCATCACGCAGCGGCTCCTTTTTTGATGTCCGGTGATTTATCTCAATTTCTCATGTAATTCCTCATGCAGTTCCTCGCGCTCTTCCTTCAGTTCCTGCTTGAGAGTCCGGTCGATCTCCCGTGTCTCCTGCCGGATCTCAGCCAGATCCTTTTCGATCGCAGGGTTTTCTTCGATTTCTTCCCGGATGAACATGAGTGCAAAACTTACCAGCAGCAGCCCGCAGGAGATCCAGATGGTCTCTCCTGCCAGCCGCGCTGTGCCCATGCTTCCAATACCGGCACCCACCGCGAACAACAGAATGATGCCAAAATAACGCATCATCCGATCCTTAACTTTCGGTTCATGGGTCTTGCACCAGATGCAGAATGCTTCCACACCGCTACGCAGGTCACCAATGCACATGGTGCTGGCAAATGCATAGCCGTTCACCTTGCGGAACGCCTGCACCTGCATTGCACAGGAGAAGGAAACGATGGCGTTTGCCAGCAGATTCTGCTCCTGCGGTAAAAGACCTACAATGAACAGCAGAAGCACTTCGCCCAGCACCACCAGCTGCCGCCAGTGAAGCCGCTGCATGTCGCAGAAGCGCTCCCGCATCTTTTCTGCCACCAGTACGCCCAGCGCAAAAGCACACAGAGGAACCAGATAGTGCAGCACCCGATCCCACTGACCATCCATGATGTTGGCACTCAGCAGCACGATGTTGCCGGTCTGTGCATTTGCAAACACCTTACCGCGGAACAGATACGTATAGGCATCCTGCAGCCCGCCCGAAAGCGAAAGGAACACCGCCGTCAGGAAGGACTCTGACATCTGCCCATGATGTTTTGTTTTCATATTACCTTTTCCCCTCTTTTCGTACCCTATTATAATATATTTTTACAGCTTGGCTCATATCAGTTTTACATATCCGGCATGTGTATCCCTGCGCTCTGCCAGCGCCGAAAATACGGCCCGTGCCCGGCCCGCACTTTGCATTCCCTCACAGGTTGTGTTAGAATAAGAAAAAAGCTTTTCCAAAGGAGAACTTCCTTATGCCGAATATTGTCGAGATCACAGACCTTTCCGCACCGGAGCTGGATGTCTATGCCCGCCTGACGCAGGCGCAGCTGCGCAATCGTCTGGAACCGGAAAAAGGCATCTTTATTGCCGAAAGCCCCAAGGTGATCGCCCGCGCGCTGGATGCCGGATACACACCGCTCTCCCTGCTCATGGAGCGTAAACAGATCACCGGCCCGGCTGCCGATATCCTGACCCGTTGCGGCGATGCCCCGGTGTACACAGCCGACCGCGAGACCCTTGCCAGCCTGACCGGCTTCGAGCTGACCCGCGGCGTGCTGTGCGCCTTCCGCCGCCCGCTGCCGCGCAGCGTGGAAGAGGTCTGCCGCAATGCCCGCCGGGTGGCCGTTCTGGAGGGCATTGTGGACTCCACCAATGTGGGAGCGATCTTCCGCAGCGCCGCTGCACTGAACATGGATGCCGTGCTCGTTACTCCTTCCTGCTGCGACCCGCTGTGCCGCCGTGCCGTGCGTGTGAGCATGGGCACCGTGTTTCAGGTGCCCTGGGCGCAGATCGGCACCTGCCCTGCCGACTGGCCGGAAAACGGCATTGCTCAACTGCACGGCCTTGGCTTCAAGACTGCTGCCATGGCTCTGAGCGACCGCTCCGTAAGCATTGACGACAGCGCTCTTTCCGCCGAGCCGAAGCTCGCCATCGTGCTGGGCACAGAGGGTGACGGCCTTGCCCACAGCACCATTGCCGCCTGTGACTACACCGTAAAAATCCCTATGTCCCACGGCGTGGATTCCCTGAACGTTGCCGCTGCCAGCGCTGTTGCTTTCTGGCAGCTAGGCAACCGCTGAGCGATGCTTTTTGGCCCTGCCCAAAATACTTGACAAATTTCCCGAACAGAGTTACACTTACAGGGTCATCACATGGGCCTGTAGCTCAGCTGGGAGTCCATGCGTATCGCTTTTGTGCCCCACAGAGTTGTGGGCATTCGAATGGGGAGTATGTCGGTTGGTCGCCCAACCGCGTCACGCCCCTAAATATGGGCCTATAGCTCAGCTGGGAGAGCAAGCGTTGCTTTCCCGATCTGGTGTTATAGCTCATTTGCCCCCATTTGAAATTGGGTGCTTTTTCGTGGGCTCGTAGCTCAGTTGGGAGAGCGTTCGGTTCGCATCCGAAAGGTCGAGGGTTCGACTCCCTTCGAGTCCATAAAACGCCGTATCGTGTTAAACGATACGGCGTTTCTTTTTGTTTTTCTTTGCAAAATCGCGCATCATTCGTCTTAACAGCGCAAAATCGCGTGTGCAGCATTTTTAGGCACAATGCTTATGGTTTCACCTGCTGTTTTGTCTAAAACGACGATTGCAACGGTGTACAAAGGGAACATAATAAAAAACTTAATAATGGACTGCCAATCTTACACAAAGTACCGCCCAAACGAGACTACGGGCGGTATTTTTGTATCATGGCGGAGAAAGGAGGAACTTCCCACGGGGGCTTGACTGAAAAGTTGAGTCCCTTTTTTCATGTCAAAAACAGGAGGTAAATGCTTATGGCAGATGATAAAACCACAAAAACGCCGGAACAGCCGGTAACGGATAGCGGGCCGGGCAAGGAAACGCCTCCCGCTCCCCCAAAAGAGCCGGAGAAGGTTTCCGTTTCCTCGGAGCCGGGAAAAAAGACGGAACCAGAGGTAAAGAACCCACAGGTTTCCGTCTATAACTTCGCTGAAATTATGAAGGAAAAGAAAGCCGAGGAACGGGCGGCAACTCCCGGCGTGGAAAAGCCTGACCCGGCAAAAGTGGAGAAACCGGAAAAGCAGCCGGAGACTCCGAAAAAAGCAGAGGAAAAACCCAAAGAGCCGGAACAGCCGAAGCGACGGGGCCGTCCCCCGAAAGCAGATAAGGACAAGGCCGCAGCCCCGAAGTCCAAAGCCCCCGCACAGAAACCGGAAAAGACGGTCAAAAAGGAGCCGGAGAAAAAAACGGCTCCAACGGTACAGGTCGCTCCCACTCCGAAGGAACCTGAAAAGCCGCAGGATGCACCACGCCGGGGCAAGGAACAGATCGTCTATATCAAGCTGAACGAGCTCCACGCCTTCAAGAACCATCCCTTTGAAGTCCGGGACGATGAAGAAATGCGAGCTATGGTGTCCAGCGTCAAGGACAAGGGCGTGACCCAGCCCGCTATTGTCCGTCCCCGTGAGGATGGCGGCTATGAGATCGTGTCCGGCCACCGCCGCCAGAAAGCCAGCGAGCTTGCCGGGTATGCGGATATGCCCTGTATCGTCCGAAACCTGACGGACGATGAAGCCATCACGCAGATGGTCGAGGACAATCTCAACCAGCGTGAAGAAATCCTCCCCAGTGAGCGGGCCAAAGCCTTGAAAATGCAGCTTGAGGCTATCAAGCACCAGGGCTCCCGCACTTCGGGCCAGATTGACCCGAAGGACGCAGGCAAACGCTCCAACGAGATTGTGGCCGAGCGCAATAAGATGGCGGTCAAGCAGGTGCAGCGGTATATCCGGCTCAATGAACTGGTTCCCGACCTGATGAAGCTGATGGATGAAAAAAAGCTGGGCTTTACTACGGCGGTGGAGCTTTCCTATATCGGCAAGAAGAACCAGAACTATATCGCCGTCGCCATTGACAGCCAGCAGTCCTCTCCTTCGCAGGCGCAGGCAAAGCGTATGCGTGAGCTGGACGAAAAGAAGCTGCTCAACGGGGATGTGATCGACGGCATTATGATGGAGGACAAAAAGGAGGTAGACAAAGTGATTTTGACAGGTGCGGAACTGAGCAAATATTTCGGCAAGGAAACTACGCCGAGGGAAATGAAGGACCAGATCATCAAGCTGCTGGACGACTGGAAGGGTCAGCAGAAGGAACACGAAAAGCCGGAGAAGAAAACCGAACAGGAAAAGTAAGCCCAAACTTCGGGTCAGCATGGCCCGAGGATTGCGGGGTTCTGCCCCGCGCCCCGAAGCTCTGGAGATATAAATGATTCCCCGTCGCCAGTTATTCCGTAGCATAGCCGGGAAAATCAGTCAAGGGCAGCGCCGCCGCAGGCGGTGCCGGAGGCACCCTTGACGGATTTCTCCCGGTTATGCTTTTTCCCGGTCAAGCGACGGGGATATAAATTCTCCAGAGCCGTTCCCCTTCCCGGGGGAAGGGGCGGAGGGGTTGGGCGAACTCTTGCTTTTCCCTAAACCTAAACAGAAATGGAGGCTCAACCAATGAAACGACCTTTAGCGTACCTGACCGCCGCATGGAGCGGCGAGCCGGATGTTGATATGGAGCTGGCGGCCCACTACTGCCGTCTTGCTTATGAGGCGGGCTTTTCCCCGATCTGCCCGCTCTTGTATCTGCCGCTGTTTTTGAATGACAGCGTTCCCGAGGAACACAAGGCCGGGATTGATATGCGCCGGGATATGCTGCGGCGCTCCCACACCCTGATCGTCTGCGGCAGCGCTGTGGATGAGGATGTAAAAAACGATATTGCGGTTGCCGGGCGGCTGGGCATTGCGGCGACCACACTGGAAGGGGTGCTTGCCGTGAAGGGACACGGCACCCCGGGCCATGCCGGACATTAAGCTGGGAAGCCTTTTCGACGGGATCGGCGTGTTCCCTCTGGCTGCTTCCCGGTGCGGTATCCGTCCGGTATGGGCCAGTGAGATTGAAAAAGCGCCCATCTCCATAACCAAAAGGCACTTTCCCGACATGGTGCATTTAGGGGATATTACGAAGGTGGACGGCGGGAAAATCCCACCTGTCCATATAATTACCTTCGGTTCCCCCTGTCAGAACCTTTCTCTGATCGGCAACCGCTCCGGCCTTGCCGGGGCAAAATCAAGCCTGTTCTATCAGGCGTTTCGTATCATACAGGAAATGAGGGATGCTACTGATAACCTATATCCAGCTATCGCTGTTTGGGAAAACGTCATGGGAGCGTTTTCTACAAATGACCGGATGGACTTTAGAGCCGTCCTATCCGCCTTCTCGGACACCGAAGTTCCAATGCCTCCTTCGGGAAGATGGGGAAACGCCGGAATGGTGCGAGGGGGAACGCCTGATGTGTGCTGGCGACTCATGGACGCCCAGTATTGGGCAGGCTCCCGAAGGCTGGCACGAAGGCAGCGGATTTTCGTCGTGGCGGATTTTGGAGGCAGACGTGCCGCAGACATACTATTTAAGCCCCGTCCAATGCTCCCACTTCCTCCGCCTTGCGGAGAGGGCGGGTGGGCCGCCGCCGAAGGAGATCGAACAGCTTCTTTTGAAACAGGGCGGCAGATACCAGTCATCCACCCCTTTCAGTGCTTCCGTATGCGGGGAGCGGCAAAAAGGCAGGAAGAAACGGCCTTCCGAAACAGCTTCGGATTACCAACTGACCCTTTTCCCACTCTTTTAGCCAGTGATGTAACGCCCTTTGCCTTCTGGTATGAGGGCGACCCGAAGGGCGGCTGTATCCGTTTTCTGACGGAAACGGAAAGCGAACGGCTGATGGGGCTGCCGGAGGGCTGGACAAAGTACGGGGCGGACGGCGTGGAGATCCGGCCTCTGCAACGCTACAAGGCACTGGGAAACGCGATTGCCCTCCCTTGCGCCGATTACATTATGGCCGGGATTTATGAGGTGCTGGCTGACCGGGCCGAAAAGGAGGAATGAGCCCATGTTTGAAGCCTATATAACCAATACAGCCCTATACCCCTTAATGGGGATTGAGGTAGGGACAACGGTACATTTCCCCATGACGACACAGGAGTTGCAGGCCGCCCTTGCCAAAATCGGGATAGACGGGAAACGGTACAGCGAAGTGTTCTTTACCAGCTTTGACAGTGATGTGCTGGGGCTCTACGATTATCTCTACGAATGTGAGAACATCGACGAGCTGAACGAGCTGGGCCACGCCCTGCTGGAAGTACGGGATAAGGGCGGACTGGAAACCTTTGAAGCCGCTCTTGTCTTGGGAAACCACACAAGGAGCGTGAAGGATTTGATAAACCTGACGCAGAACCTTGACCTTTACCGCTTTTACCCGGATATTTCCGATGATGAAGGGCTGGGCCGTCTTTACGCCGACGAGCTTGGGACTATCGACATACCGGAGCACATTCAGAACTACTTCGATTATGAGGCATACGGGCGGGATGTGCGTATCAACGAGGGCGGCGTATTCGCTCCCGGTGGGTATGTGTCGGCAGTCCCGGAGGGCTTCAAGGAGTATTACCACGGGCCGCAGGACATTCCGCCGGAACACCGGATATTTGCCTATCCTGAAAAGGCAGAGCCTGTCCACTCCATTCTCGCTACACTCAAACGGTTTCAAGAAGCCCCGCCCGCTCCGAAAAAGGACAAGGCGGGGCCTTCCAATGAAGAACGGTAAGACTTCGGGCCAGCATGGCCCGAAGCATGAAGGAGGTGCATACCATCAACTATTACCCTATCAATGAAGGGGCCGCCCGTCGGGCAAAGGAAATGAACAGCTTTTCCGATTACAAGGAAGGGAGCGCAACGGCGGAATACCGGGCAATGGTGGACAAGGCCGCCGCCGTAGCGGAAAAGCAGAAATCCCGGGTGGACCCCATGTACCATGAGAAGATCGACCATCTGTTAGACACCTACGCCCGCAAGCTGGCCGAAAACATGAACCAGGGCTTTGCCATTGACGCAAGGGTTCCCTCTGTGCTGATCGCCGGGCCTTCCAATTTCCCGGTGGGAAAGAAGGAAAAACAGAACCGGGCCCGGGACAGCAACATGGAGGAATGGCGGTATATTCAAGGGCTGCTGGATAAGATACGCAGCACCGGCATGGGCGGGATCGGCGCCGATGACCCGGCAGCGATTGAAAAGCTCCAGAAGAAGCTGGACGGGCTGGAACGCTCCCAGCTCATTATGAAGGAGGTCAACGCCTATTACCGCAAGCATGGCAAGCTGGACGGCTGTGCGCTGCTGTCGCCGGACCAGATCGAAAAGCTGAAAGCAAGCATGGCGTCAAGTTGGCGAAGCGACCCGAGGCCCTTTGAAAGTTACCAGCTAACCAACAACAATGCGGAGATCCGCCGGGTAAAGGCCCGTATCGAACAGCTTTCCAAACAGGCACAGCAGGAATTTTCCGGCTGGGAGTTCGATGGGGGTCGTGTGGAAATGAACCGGGAGGACAACCGCTTGCAGGTGTTCTTTGACGGAAAGCCTGACGCGGACACCCGGGCCGAGTTGAAAAGCAGCGGTTTCCGCTGGGCTCCCAGTGTAGGCGCATGGCAGAGGCAGCTCACGGACAACGCCATCCGGGCGGCTGACCGTCTGGAATGTATCAAGCCGCTGTCCGGCGAAAAGCCCTCCCAGCTTCAAAAGAAGCCCTCTATCTTGCAGACCATGCGGGAACAGGGCGAAAAAATCCAGACGGAGCCGGAAAAGAAAGCTCCGTCCGGCAGAGATGCCGAGCGGTAAGCCTCGGGCCACATTGGCCCGAGGTTTTCTGTTCCCCGAGATTGTACGGGGGCCTCCCGGATAGCGGGAACCCCGACGGAAAGGAGGTTTTATGCAGCGAATCCAGCTGCTTCAGCAGTTCACTGACAGCACCCATATAGGAAAGATGGTATTTTGTGGAAAACTGAATGAGCCAATGTTGATGCTTAAACAGTGCTAAAAAAGGTTCTGATATTGAAGCACAGCTCCATGTCAGGACCTTTTTATTTCACAAATTATTTTTTGGGGTTGCGTCGCCCGGTGTTTTCCGAGCCACGCACTTCCTCATGGTAAAAATAATCCACAATGACCGGGTGCCCAGGCTCTGCCCGGCCGTAGGGCAGCTCGTTGTCCACGAAGGGACAGTTGTTTTCTTTCGCCAGCCGTTCCGCTTGATCCTCCAAACCACGGAAGTAGCTTCTGTCTCCCTTGTTGTAGATAGCGTCGTACAGCGGAACCAAGTCAGGATATTTTTTACAAATATAGTCCATGATGTCTTTTTTGAATCCGCCTCGCAGGTTTAGATTTTCTAACCATACCAGGTCGCATTGATTTCTGACCTGATGGAAGATAGCCTCAAAATCCGTGATACCCGGAAAGACAGGTGCAATAAAGCAGACGGTGCGAATGCCCGCATCATAGATCTGCTTCATGGCCTCCAGCCGTCGCTTGATGCTGACGGCATCGTCCATATCATTTTTAAAGCCTTCGTCCAATGTATTGATTGACCAAGAGACCGTGACCTTTCCCAATTTTTTCAGAAGGTCGATGTCACGGATTACCAAGTCCGACTTGGTACAGATGAGAATTTCTGCCTCACTGCCCCGAAGCTGTTCAAGAAGCTTTCGGGTGTTCTGAAACTGAGCCTCCTGAGGCAGATAGCCATCGGTCACTGAACCGATGACTACGCGCTGCCCTTTGTACTTTTGCGGATTTTTGATTGCTGGCCAATGTTTCACATCCAGGAATGTACCCCACGGTTCGGTGTGCCCGGTAAATCGCTTCATAAACGAGGCGTAGCAGTATTTGCAGCTATGGGTACAGCCCACATAAGGATTGACGGAATAGCCGCCCACCGGCAGGGTGGATTTTGTCATAATATTTTTGGTTTCTACATCCTGAATCAGAATGCTGCTATCTTTCACTTCCGCCATGTCTTCTGTTCCTCCAATACCCGGTAAAAAGCCGGGGGAAATTCTTGTACCATATGTGTTTCTCCCATGATAGGAAGTAGATCTTCCTTCATGAATACAGGGATGCCAAGCGCATGGGCCTGATGTGTCAGGTTCCACACCCATTCCGGTTTCGATACGGCTTTGCCCTTCCTATGTCCGGTCTCAGTCCCAATGACGATCCACTCAATTCCGGTAAGGTCCACCATGCCAACATCATCAAACATAGGTTCAAAGGTCACATGATAGTGTCCGCCATGGATATGCTCCCGCAAAGTCCGGATACGGTTTTTCTCTTTACTGGGGGTAACAGTTACACCAAACCAAGCATTTTCTAGGGTAGTGGAAAACACAATATCCTCCGGTCGCTTGGTCAAAAACAGATATTGGTGCTGCGGATTTTCAGTTATCTTGGCAAATATCTGTTCCCGCCACTCTGGCTTCCAGTGGGAAAAATCGCTCATGCCGGTGAGCAGAAAATTCTGTGGGCGTTTTTTCTCCATCAGCCGCAGCTTATTGGGAAAAAACTCCGGCTTTTCAAAGTCATCGATCATGTGAAACCGGTGGACATTGTTTCTGGCATAGCAGTAGCTGCAACCAATAGTACAGCCGATCACCAGATTCATGTTCTGAATACAGTCTTTAATACAAACAGCCACCGCTAACGCCTCCTTTCCGTTTTAAGATTTAGCTTTCTACCGCAGGCGCAACTTTCCCGAAGCCGTTCCAGGCATACAGCCCCTTCTTGTCCTCATCGCCCAGGAACTTGTCCACCTGACAGATGTGCAGGATATGGTCGCCAACTTCCACCGACTGCTGCAGGGTGGCCACCATCGCCAGACGAGTATCCACCGGAATCTGGATGTCACTGCCCTCCACAGCCATCATCTCGATGTTGTTGGCGGCCACCTTGTCGGTCTTGGCACCGGTAGACGCTCCGCAGGCCATCACAGTCTGGGCAAGACTCTCGCCAGGAACGGTGACAATCACCTTGTCAGTCTCCCGTACCTGCTTACCGGTGTGGGACTGTTTGCTAGTGGCGAAACCCACCATGGGCGGGTTGAAGGAGAGGTAAGATACAAAGCAAATGGGAGCCAGGTTCGTAGAACCGTCCTCCTTTTTAGAGCAGATCAGTGTCAGCGGATTGGGGGAGGTCAGAACAGTAGCCTCCATAATGTTCAGTTCTTTCATGTTATTCAGACCTTTCTAAGAAATTTCAGTCGTTGACTGCACGGCTAACTAGTGATATATTTATTATACCTGCTAGTAATTTTTGTTCAAGTACGCAAATTATTTGTACCTGGTATCAAAAAATATACTGCAAAAGACGAGGAAAGATCCAATCATGACTTATGAAGAATTCAAAGAAAAGGTTAGCAGTGTCATTCTAACCGGCGAGGGAAACTGCCCGGTCACGCCGGTAGTTCAAATGCTGCAGGGCAAATGGAAACTCCAAATTCTCTATGAACTGTGCATCAAGTGTCCCATGCGGTTTGGGGAACTGAAAAAAGTTCTCAAACCCATTACCAATACAGCCCTGACCAACGCCCTGAAGGAGCTGGAAGCGGATGAATTGATCCAGCGCATCCAATATAATGAAATGCCCCTACGGGTGGAATACTCCCTCACCGAGAAAGGACGGGAGCTGTTGCCGGTCTTTTATGCCATTTCCCAATGGGGAATGAAATATATACCATGATTCTAACTATACTAATCTGCAAGATAATAGCCGGGAGGCATTGACAATTTGAGTCAACTTCCCGGCGTTTTATTTTCTGCATGCTCTTAAAATAATTGCGGTTTGGAATCTCTGCCCGGTGCACCAGAACATCGTTCCAATCCTTCATGCAGGGCTGGATGCGGGTCACGCTCACGGTGTCCGGCAGCAGTGCTGCCAGTCGCTTGCAGGCATTCTCTCCGGCTTTGTCGGCATCCAGACAGAGGAACACCCGCTCCACGTCCGGGCGTTCCGAGAGAAACTGCCGCAGCGCCTTGCCCGACACCCCGCCCAGCGACAGATAATTGTGCTGCTGCCAGTTTTTCGGAAACAGCTCAATGAAGGACAGCAGGTCGATGGGGGCTTCAAAGACCAGCAACTGTTTGTCGGTGCCACGATGAGCAAAGCCAAATGCCTTTTCTGCACCGGCTGCATCTTGCCGGAACTTCTCATGGATGCCACGGCTGCTTGCGTAGCGTGGGTGTCCATCTGCATCTCGCCCCACAAAGACCACGTTGTGGTGGGCGGCGTCCTCGTAAATATCTCCGGCAGCGATGAAGAAGTTCACCAGCGAGGGACTGAGTTTCCGCTCCTGTGTCAGATAGTTCAGGATGTTGGCGTTGGTGACGTTCCGCAGCGGCAAGCGAAACGCAGGAGAGGGGGCGGGGTCAGCCTCCGGCTGGACTTCGCCCGGCTCTCCGGTCAGCATCTGCACCGCTTCGGGGAAGGACTTGCCGTAAAATTCCATCACAAAATCGACCGGATAGCCGCCCTTGCTCTGGCTGTGCCGGAACCATTTGTTTCCGCACACGGTCAGGCTGTCGTGGGCTTTCCAGCGGTATTCTTTTCCGCTGCGCACCAGCGTTTCGCCCTGTGCCCGGAGAAAATCTTCCAGATTGGCGGCGTTTGCACGGTCAATCTGGTCTTGCGTGTAGGTCATGTTCCTTCCTCCTTATAATTCCGGTGTGCTCTTCTGCTGCTCCGGTTTCTTCGGGGCGGCGGTGGCTTTGGCTTCGTGCAGCTTCTTCAGCACGGATTCCTTTTCCGGGGTCTTGCCGCCCGGTGCGGAAAACTGCTGCTTATTCAGCACAAGGTCGATATACTTGCGCACATTTTTCAGCGCAGTCAGGTCAGGTTGCAAAGTTTCAAGCTGGCTGCGCAGCTCTGCGCTGCCGGATTGCAGCGCAGAAAATTCGGCATCCAATGCCGAAAAATCCACCGCTGTGCTGCCGTTCAGCTTCATCAGGGTGCGGACAGCTTTATTAAAGGTGTCCAGTTCCTCCTTGTGCTGGGCAGCATAAGCGTCCTTGGTCAGCTTAAAGTTTTTCTTCATACAGATAAATCAAACTTATTTAATTTTCTAAACTTCATGAGATTCAGCCAATCCACAAATAGTTGCTGAAAATCATAGTATATAAGATGTATTCGTTCAACTGGAACACTCCGCTTCTCCACATGATGCCAGATGACATCTCGATTAAAAACAATTTGAACTTGATAGCGTTTCTTTTTGTGCGAATAGTAAACACCTGTCACAAAAGTTTGAATGACTGCAAATGATGGACGGGGTTCTTTATCAATCGTAAAAGCTTTTGCTTTGTTGTAATCTGCTGAAAGAATATGAAGATTGTCATAGGAGCAATTCAGTCCATCATTGTCAAGATGCTCAATGATGTTGTCAGGTTCAAGCATTTTTGCTACATTGTGTGTCCCATAGAGGTGATTTAGAACAAATCTATGCAATGAAACAGTATGCTTCTCTCCATTATCACTTTTAATGGTTGTTGTTAGATATGGATGCTTTCCCTTTGTGTACGTCCAAGTATGGCGTAAAACCTTATCGAGTAATCCGGGATAAGCACTTATTCGAGCTTTGTGATTTCCCCATTGAGGACGGCTCAACTCATAAATATCGCCATACTTCTCAAATTTAATGTCTTTTAACGCCATACATGCACCCTCTTGGTACTTTCATAGGTATTCCATACACTGCCTAAGAATATCACAGAATGCCATATCATCATCTACGGCAGCAATTGCAGCGTTGATCAAAGTTTCTCGGTCAGTGTTGCCCCAGTTAATATGCAGACCATATTCTAATGCCATGCAGCGAATCAATTCACGGGTGCTGCGGCCATTTCCCTCACGGAAAGGATGGATAATGTTCAGTTCCGCCATCGTCTGCGACAGATTTTGAATCTGCTTTTCTTCATTACGCTCGGCAAGCAGCTTTTTGGAGCGAATATTCTTGAACACGCGCTCCAATTCTCGGTCAATCAGGTCTGGAGGGTAGAACATCGTGTCACCCTTGCTGATCTGTTCCTTACGGATGTGCCCTGCAAACGGATACACATCTTCAAAAAGGAAGCGATGAATCCGAAACAGGTGAGTTTTGGTAAACCGTCCCTTGATTGGCTCCTGCAACAGAGCCATCTGCTTGACTGCAGTAAATTCTTCTTCGGCCTGTTTAAGTTCTGCTTTGTCACGGATGTCCAGCTTGTTGATCAGAACATCCGTATCCGGGTAGCAGTACATGGACTGCACTGTGGTGTAGACATCATACTTCGTGAACATAATCAGCCCTTCTTTGCGTACTTTGCACGCAGTTCATTCACGACCTGTTGATAGCTGGCCTGACCGCTGCCAATGCGATCAAGGTTGCTGCGTGTATCTTTGCTGATGGTCATGCCCTCAATGGCAAAGGTGCCGTACACATTGCGGAGATTACTCTTGTGCTGGGCAGGGGTAGTGTACTTGACGCTCATGGTTTGGCCTCCTTCTGATCTACATAATACTATATAAAGTTTATCGTGTATGAGTCCTATTGTCAATCTACAACTTGTTGTCAAATGTAAAAAGCGCAGCTTCCATTCATTCAAAGTTGAAGTTGCGCTTTTACGGTATATCGTATTTTATTGTGAATTGGGATGCGATACATCTGAACCCCATGTGAGCTATATCTCAAGGGCCTGTAGCTCACTTGTCCGCCAACCATATTACATCCCAAATCGCTTTCTTTTGAAAATCAGCGGATTGGAAACCATACTTGCGACCAAGAAAGGCCGTTGGGATGGCAGGTCGTTTTATATGGACGAATATACGTTGATTTTTCTTTTCTCACGGTGCATAAGGTGTGCACAAAAGCGAGACTGTTGGGAGAGCGTTCGGTTCGCATCCGAGAGGTCAAGGGTTCGAATCCCTCTAGGTCCACCAATTTGCCGCATCGTTTTGTACGATGCGGCGTTTTTTATGCCTAAAAAACTTTGGCAGACCGTGCCGGGCTCCGAACCCTGAAGTCGGATGCGAACCGGGCGGGGTCATCCATGTACTTTTTGAAAATCCATCGGTTTCACGCTTCTTTCTTTGCATTTTGCAGAGTGCTGCGGGCAAGCGCATCGCTTTTATGCCCCCTTCTCGGAAATTTCTTCAAAAATTTCCGCACCATCGTAGGTTGACACAGCCTTGAGCTGTTCCACTTGGTTGAAGCTGGCGTTCAGGGTGATCGAGATTTCGTAGTCTTTTCGGACACGAATCTCCGTAATGAACTGCTGCAAGATAGCGCGGCGTTCATCGTGGTTGGCGGTGTCGTACACATCCGCCCATGTAAACAGCTCGTTGCAGATGTAGTTGCTGCGCTTTGCCGTTTTGGTGGCTTCTTCGTATTCTTCCTGTGCCTGCACGAGCTGCTTTTCCAGAGTTTCCAAAGTCTCTCTTGCCTCGGCTACCAGTGTGCCGAGCAGTTCTTTGTCCAAGGCACTTACGCCCCGGATGACGAGGATGGTTTCGGCTTTCAGGTCGTCCAGTTCTTTCTGCTTGCTTTCCAAGTCTTTCTGGATTTTCTTGACCTTCTTCTGGATGCGAGCGGCATCGTTGGTCTTGACCGATTCCAGCAGCTTCTTCCGGGAAACCTCCCGGAACTGTGCGAAGATCTGCCGGACAACTTCTTCCACAATGGAATCCAGCTTGGAAACACCGTAGCCGGACTGCCCATCGCAGTCACCCGGATTTCATTATCAATAATCCTCCAGTTATTTTACGGAATGTGAGCATTCGGACAAAAAGGATCGTGGTGGCCCACGACACCTTGCCCTTAAAAGCGCAAAAACGCCAGCCTCCCATGGCGGGAAGCTGGCGCAATATAACACATCGGCACGATTGTGGATGCTGACCGAGATCGAGCAGACCCAGGGCCTGAAGGTCGTGGACGAGCAGGGTCAGTGAGTTTTCAGGCCGGGACTGCATTGCAAAGCGCAGTGTGGTTCCGTTTTTTGTTTCCGGCAGACAGAAAAGGCCGCCCCATCCGGGGCGGCTCTTTGCTGTTTTTACAGGGAAAATGAGATTTACACCCACTCGCCGTTGAATACGTATTTGTCCAGCCGGGCAAAGGCTTCCTGCACGCAGGAGAGCGGCAGGGCCAGATTCATGCGGATG
The DNA here is from genome assembly GCF_023347255.1 of Faecalibacterium sp. I4-3-84. Lineage (GTDB taxonomy): Bacteria > Bacillota > Clostridia > Oscillospirales > Ruminococcaceae > Faecalibacterium > Faecalibacterium taiwanense. The sequence goes on along the minus strand of NZ_CP094466.1, from coordinate 2,738,068 downwards.
GCGCAGGGGCCGTGGAACATCCGGCCGTTCTGCCAGGCGGCGCCCACGTTCCAGCCAGCCTTTTTCAGCTGGCCGATGGTCTTGCCGTGGGCCTTGCACCAGCCGGTGCAGTCTTGGAACAGCATAAATGTGATGTGCCGGGGCTTACAGGCGGCCGTCTGCCACGGCGCGCCGGTGCTCGGCAAGGGTCAGCTGCTGCAGGATCTGCAGGCAGGGGCGGGTGTCGTCCTTGCGGGTGAACAGGCAGGTGGGCGACGGCGGGAAGGGGAACTGCAACGGGTGGAACCACTCCGGCGGGTAACCGTGGCTGCGCACTGGGCTGAGGAACAGGCATTTGCCGGCCAGCATCCGGACGTATTCCTTCTCGAAGTCAGGCACCATGAGCCACCGCAGGGGGACTTCTTCCATGCAGCGCCGCACCATGGACGCGAACACCGCGTCGCAGCTCTCGAAGCAGACGGTCTGCCCCGTCAGCTGGTCGGGTGTCAGGTCACCGCAGACGCTCAGCGGGCTGCCGGGGCTTACCAGCAGATGGCACTTGGTGTCGAACAACGGCAGGCACTCGATGGTGCCGCTCACCGGGGCCATCAGCATCTGAATCAGGGCGTCCACACCGCTTTCCAGCACCTCCTCCGGGGAGGCACAGGAGGTGTCGGTGTGCACTTCCAGGTCACAGTCCGGCAGTGCCTGGTTCAGCGCCAGGAGCAGGTCGTGGTACACGAGATCCCGCGACGCCATGGTCAGCGGCACTTGCAGCACCAGTTTTTCGTGCCGGGTCGGCCCGGCAGCCAGTGCCTGCTGGAAGCCCTGATAGCTCTGCCGGACGCTCTGGGCAAAGGCGGCAAACAGATGCCCGGCCTCGGTGGGTTCCACCCGGCAGGTGGTGCGGGTGAACAGCGGGACGCCCAGCTCGTCCTCCAGACTGCGGATCTGGTAACTCAGGGTGGGCTGGGTGAGGAACAGCTGCCGCGCGGCAGCCGAAAAATTCAGCGTTTCATACAGGGACAGAAAACAGCGGATCTGCCGATCAGTCATGCGGGGCATCTCCTTTCCGGTGTTTTCCCCATTGTAACAAAACTGCAATGGAAGGTCAATGAACTTATAGAAGAAGTCCATAACTGCAAACCGGAAAATTGAATTTCTCTTTTGGTAAAGATTTAACTATAATAAATATCGTCAAAAAAACATCAAACTGTGCCCTGTGCAGCAAAATGTTTTGAAAAAAGAAGACAAGAAGAGAAAAGAAAGGATTCCGCACTATGAACAAGATCTCGCGCAGAAACTTCATCCGTGCATCGGCTCTCAGCGCTCTGGGCGCTGCCGCTGCAGGCGCACTGTCCGGCTGCTCCAACAACGCAGCCAGCAGCGCCGCCGCTTCCTCCGTGGCAAGCTCTGCCGCTGCCTCCGAGCAGCCCGCAGCCGCTGCTTCCGCCATCACCTGGGACGACATCTTTGCCACCAGCTACTCGCAGGCCAACCGCCGCTCCAACCCGGACGCCAAGGCTCCCGAGACCCCGGAAGAGTACATTGAGCAGAAGGGCAACGGCGACATCATGGGCTCCATGATGGTCGGTATGGTCGATCCTCTGAACATTCCGGAAGAGCAGTTCATGAACAACAAGCCCGCCTGGCTGGGCGATGAGCCCCAGCTGGCCGACAAGGTCGAGTACACCAAGGACTGCGAAGTTCTGGTCATCGGTGCCGGTCAGGCCGGTACTGCCGCCGCCCTGCGCTGCGCAGAAGAGGGCCTGAACACCATCTGCTGCGAAGTGCAGACCTGGGAAGAGTACGACAACTATGCCTGCGACCTGACCACCTACAACTCCAAGTTCTTCCTGAACAAGGGTGCCGAGAAGTACGACCCCATGGACATCTTCACCGAGTACATGGTCAAGGCTCTGGGCCACGCCAACCAGAAGATCGTCAAGGATTACGCCACCCGTTCCGGCGAGGCACTGGACTGGATGCTGGCTGAGCTGGACCCCGACTACGTTGCAAAGTACGCACACGCTGTGAACTACAAGGGCAACAAGCACTTCCAGAACCCCTGCAGCCACAGCTACTACTATGTGGGCATGACCCAGTGGCGTGATACCGGCACCGAGACCAACACCAACAACAATATGTGGCCGTACACCGTCCGTCTGCTGCAGCAGAAGGCTGTGGAGAAGGGCTGTGAGTACATCTACGGCGCACAGGGTCTGACCCTCGTGCACGAGAACGGCAAGGTCACCGGCGCGATCTTCACCGATATCGACGGCAAGTACTTCCAGGTCAATGCCGATGCTGTCATCGTGGCAGCCGGCGACTTCGGCGGCAACCCGGATATGCGTCTGGATCTGTGCGACACCCTGCGCAACCTGGCATGGTCCTACGGCAAGGACCGCACCGACGTGAACAACATTTCTTCCATGGGCCGTGACGGTTCCGGCATCCGCATGATGCTGTGGGCAGGCGCTACCATGGAGGCCGGCCCCCGTGCAGGCCAGGCAGCCGGCATCAACAGCCGCCCGTCCTTCCCCTTCGGCGGCATCTGGCCCATCTTCGGCAATGACGGCAAGCGTTTCTTCAACGAGACCATCACCCGCCACGGCTCCGTGGGCTACCTGGATATGATGCCGGAAGGCCAGAAGATGGTCTGCGTCACCGACTCCAACTGGGATGCTTACTGCGAGTATCAGGCATACGACCATCAGGCCATGGACCGCAGCAACGACTACATGCTGGAGAAGGTCCGCAAGGATATGGCCAACTACAAGACCGGCCCCGACGGCTTCTCCGTGCAGGCCTTTGCCCGCTACGGCAACGACCCCACCACCCTGTATGCTGCCGACACGCTGGAAGAGCTGGCCGACATCATGGGCTATGAGGGCGACGCAAAGCAGGGCTTCCTGGACGAGGTCAAGCACTGGAACGAGATGTGCGATGCCGGTTACGACTCCGACTGGGGCGCAGACGCATCCATGATGCACTTCAAGATCCAGGATCCTCCGTTCTTCGCAGCTTCCTCCGTCACCGGCGGCAACCCCTCCGGCGGCCTGTGCCAGCACGCTGCAGTCTGCACCGATGGTGAGTACCGCGTCCTGACCGGTGCCAAGGCTCCCATCCCCGGCCTGTACGCTGTCGGCAACTGCTGCGGCCAGCGCTACGGTGTGCAGTACCACACCCCCACCGCAGGCAACAGCTGCGGCAGCGCTTTCGTGACCGGTTACCTGGCTGCCGAGTACGTCAAGAACGATCTGGACAACGGTATCGGCGGCGGTGAGAACGGCTCTGATGAGCGCACCACTAACGGCCAGTACTATGCCGGCACCTACACCGCTTCCAAGAACTCCGGCTACAGCACCGTGACCGTCACCATGACCTTCAGCGAGGACGCCATCACCGACTGCAAGATCACATCTTCCGGCAATGGTGACCTGATGAAGGACGACCTGCGCAGCAGCATGGCCGCTGCCGTGGTGGACAGCCAGGGCGACACCAGCGTGGATGCCATCACCTCTTCCACCCTGAGCTTCTCGGTCAAGGCTGTGCAGGAGGCTGTGGCCGACTGCATCGCACAGGCAAAGGCCTGATCTTTTACTTGCCAAAACCGCACGCGCCCGGTAGAATAAGACCAGAACAGGTTTTGCTCTGACGGCACCGTGTGCGTTCCACACAATCGGTTTTCTTTTTTTCTTCTCGGTGCCGCGCCGGGGCCGGGCATCTGCCTGCCCCGGCGCGGCATTGCTGTTATGCGGAGGTTTGAAACAAACATGGAGACGACAACGCTGCATCCGGTCGTGATGAAGCTCAATTTTCCCTTTATCACCCGCAAGCCTTCCTTCTGCGGGCGCACCCTCATCGAGGGCCACAACACCGAACTGCTGCACCGGTATGTGCTGGCCATAGCGCTGGAGCTCAAGGCCAACGCCGCCGACCTGGCCGACTGCGAGGTGCAGGCCATCCGTCTGGGCGGGGGTTCTGCCTCCATCATCAATGGCAGTGATCTGGACCACCTGCTGCGGCTCATCCGCAGCTGCTATCATGTGGCAGAGGACGCCCCGGTGACCATGCGCACCTGCCCGGCGGACATCAACGGTGCCAACATGCCCTTCTATAACCGCTCCCACGTCACCCGCTATGATCTGGAGCTTTATTCGCTGGAGCCGCTGGATTTCTGCACACTGGACACCCTCAACTATTCCGAGCAGATGCCCTACATCACCCACGGTTTCCTGCGGGCCGACCGCCGCGACAGCATGGGCTTTGTGCTGCTGTACGGCAAAAAGACCGTGTCCCGCTGGGGTTTCCGGCACTCGGTGCTGGAAGTCACCCGACGGCCGGTGTGCCATGTGCTGCTACAGCGCTGTGCCGGAGCAGATATGCTGGACGATGCGGCAGCCCAAGCCCAGCTGGACGAGGCAGCCCAGCTGCTCACCGAGGCGGGCTTTGTGCAGTACCTGCCCCGGCGCTGGGCAAAGCCCGGCTGTGAGGACAAGTTCTGGCAGAGTGCAGCCAATGGCATGGACGTGCTGGCCTTCGGCCTTTCGGCCTATACCCGGCTGGACGGCATGATCACCGCCAATACATCCGACCTGAACACCTACCTTGCCCACAGCGCAGACTACGAGCAAATCACAGTTTCCACTGTTCCGGCACAGCCGGAGGAATAAGGATGGGGCTGTTGCAAAATAGCCCCAAACAAAAAGTGAGATAGACTTCCCCGAAAGGGGTTGCCTATCTCATTTTCTCGTTGTAAGCTGAAACTGTCATGAACCACCTACAACAGGAACAGTATACAGGAAGGGCGGCATATATCAACAGCTGACCCTATCAATAAGCGAAAATATTTTAATAGATGAACATGAACCGGTGTATGTAGCCAACGCCCAGCTTGAGGAACTGGATTACAGGAAACTGTATCAGGCGTATTCTTGGAGAGGAAGAAAATCGGCAGCAGAACCCCGGATCATGTTCAAGCTATTGGTGTACGGCTATATGTGCGGCATCTATTCCACCCGAAAGCTGGAGCTTGCGTGCCGCAAGAATATCGACTTCATCTGGCTTCTTCAAGGAGAAAAGGTGCCGGACTATTCTTCGTTTGCCCGGTTTCGGAGCGGCAAAGCAAAGGATGCGGTGGAAAAGGCAATCTGACCCGAAAGAAACTGCAAGAGTTGGCGGACAAGCAGCTTCCTCCAAATGCAGAATTTGTTCATGGGATCGGAAAGCGCAAGAGCGAATGGCAAAAGCGGTATGAAAAGCTGGACAGCCTGTGGACGAAATGGACAGAGTACGAGGACAAGCTGTTCGCCATTGGAAATAACCGCAGAAGTATGTCCAAAACCGACAAGGACACCACATTCATGCGGATGAAAGAAGACCACATGGGGAACGGCCAGCTGAAACCGGCCTACAATGTCCAGCTTGCGGTCAACAGCGAATACATTACCGGTGTTGCTGCCTTTTCCAACCGCACGGATTCCGGTACACAAACCAATGATGACTTGCAGGGATACGGTAGCCGATTGGAGATTATTTTACCATAGCAGATCGGTTATCGCTTTCAGGAGCCCCGTACGGGCTGGATAGCCAGTACGGCACCCCTGACCTGATACGTTACCCCGCCAGCTTCGCCCTTTGCCTTGCGGTGGCACACCTCCGGGTGCTGCATAGCAAGGTCGGTAAGCTGTTTCTGCAAGTCAGGATTCAGCGTAAACACTCTGCTTGTTCCGTCCTCGCTGGCATAGATCATGGTTTCCAGCTTAAACATCGTCAACGAGTTCGTCATCTTTGTCCTCCTCAAAAATCGTAGGCTCCCAGTCCTCATCGCTCTCAATGTCCTGCGCCAGCTTCTGCATCCCGGCATAGCACTCCATCTCGGAACGGACGAAAAGGGCCTGCTGTGTGCAGACCGGATGTAACGAAAAGACCGCCTTGCAGTCGTGCAGGGCGGTCGGAGATGCGATATTGTATTAGACAAAAATCAGCTCGGTCTTGATGATTTCCTCAGCACGGCTGCGGATGCTGTTCATCTGGCGCACCCATTCCAATTGATTTTCAGCTTTCAGGGCTTCGGTCACACCCTCTGCATCCTGCATCTGCCTGATAATAAGGGAAAGCTGCTCGTCTGCCTGTTTGTCCAGACTGGCAAGGTAGCTGCCCAGCTCACCGGACAGGAGCAGTTGATTGTACCGGACGGGATGGTGTTCTTCCAGATATTTCTTATGTAAGCGGCCCCACCGCCCGGTGGGATGCTGCTCTGCCGGAGCTGCCACGGTCAGGTTCGGCAGATAGTGGTCGTTGACAAGGGTGTAGTCCAGACCGTTGGCGTTGTCATGGGTGGATTTTTCAAGTTCGATCATGCGGATTCTCCTTTCAGTTCATCGGTTGGTTCAAATTGAAGTGCGGTTTTATCGACAAGCTCTTGTTGAGCCAGCTTTTTCTTTTGGGCATATTGGCGGCAGCGTTCCCGGTTTTTCTGCAAGAGTGCTTCGTATTCGGCTGCTGCCTGCGGGTCAGTTTTAGCAGCTTCTCTCAAAGCCGCTCGTTTTTTCTTGCGGTTTTCTCCAGATGTTTTTTGGTACTTTTTACGCTTGGCTATCTGCTGCTCTGTAATCTTTTTCACATCATCGTGGTTGATCTCGATTTGGCTGGGAAAAGTATCGCCAATGAAGTTGAAATAAATGTCGATTTTCTGTTGACGGCAGATCGTCCGTCCGCCGGATGCGGAATGGATAACCACTTTTTCTACCAGCTCGTACAGCATATCATCGGTCAGAACTTCGCAATCTTTATATTTCCGAATCAGTTTGATAAAGCGTTTCAAATCAACTTTGGTCGTTTCCGTATTATCCAGTTCTTTTTTCAGTTCTGCCATACGGGTTTCACAGCCTGTTTGTTCTTCATCGTACTGTGCCATCAGTCGTTGAAATTGACGCTCCGGAATTTTTCCCATAACGCTGCTTTCATATAGGCTGCGAATCAACGTATCAAGCTCATCCATTCTCTTTTGCACAGCGAGTAGTTCTTTTTTGAACTCATTGGAAGATTGGTTATTCTGGCTTTCCCATAATGCCCGAAGCTGTTCTGCAAATTCCGCTTCATCCTCAAGAACTTTTTGCGCCATTGCTTTTATTGCCTCCAGAATGGCGGCTTCAATCGTCGAGGTTTTTATAAAATGGGACGTGCAGGAAGTGTACATATTGCGGTACTTGCTGCATTGCCACGAGGAATCCGAATCATATACCACCCCAGAATCCCGGTGTTTTGCTTCAGGACTGGAAAAGCTCATCCGGGAACCGCAGTCAGCACAGAAAACCATACCCGACAGCCGATGTGTATATGTCCCATCCGGCAGTCTTTTCGGGCAACGTTTCCGAAGGCGTTGTGCCTTATCCCATGTTTCTTGGTCAATGATAGCTTCATGGGTGTCCCTGAAAATCATTTGTTCTTCTGGCGTGGCTGCACGGCGTTTTTTCAGTTTGAAGTTTTCACGAATACTTTTGCGCAGCACCGTATGCCCAAGATACTCTTGACGGTCAAGAATATAAGTGATGGTGGTAGTGTTCCAGCGATACGGATCGTGATACGAATGGAATTGTGCAGCTTTTGAACCATGTTGTTCTTCATACGCCGATGGAATCAAAACCTTTTCATCGGAAAGCGTCTGCGCAATTTTAGCCATACTGGAACCGTTTGCGGCCATCTCAAAAATCTTATAAACAACGGCAGCGGCTTCTTCGTCCACATAGAGAGTCTGCTTATCACCGGGAATCCGTTTGTACCCATATGGGATACTGCCGCTGCATCGTTTTCCGTCCTGCATCCGGGATTTGAACACCGCACGAATTTTGTTGCTGGTGTCTTTGGCGTACCACTCGTTCATAATGTTCAGAAAGGGCGTGAAGTCGTTGTCTGTTGGATTGGCACTGTCTACATTATTATTGATGGCAATGAACCGAACACCTTTTGAGGGAAACTGAATTTCGGTGTAAAATCCAACTTCCAGATAGTTCCGTCCAAAACGGCTCATGTCTTCTTGTGTCAAGTAGGGACTAAAAAAATTTTGAGAATTTACAAGCCGTTCATAGGTGGACAACCACCCATGAACGGCTTGAGTTTTCTCTATGCTCTTTTGCCGTTCTTTGTGCGACGTTTCTTATACGCCGCTTCAAACGCCTCCATCATCGGAGTGACCGGAAGCTCGTTGTCAGGCTTGGACAGATACTCGAACCGGATGCCGTTCTCCCGGAACTTTCGCTCAAACCTCATGAAAGAGGAAGTGTCCCGGCTGATTCGCGAGGTGTCGCGGGTGAGGATCGTACCGATGTCCTGACGCTTTGCTTCGTTCAGCAGGAAGTTCATGATACCTTCCGTATGGACGCCGGAGATGCCGTCTGCCGCCACAGCAGCAGCCACCTCATAGCCTTTGTCCTTCGCATAGCGTTCCAGCTCTTCCCGCTGGTCTGCTGCCGCAAGCTGATCCGCACAGGCAACGCGGATATAAAGAAATACTTTCATTTGGCTTCTCCTTCTGATGTAGTGAGGAAGTCCTTGAACTTCCAGACGATTTCTATGTTGTCAAGATCGTAAATGTAGACCGCAGAAATGAATGTGTGGGTCAGCTCATGGGTCAGAGCTTTGCAGTCGGCGTACTGTTCGCAGACCGCATCCAGCTTTTCATCTGAACAGGCGGTCTCGGAGTCAAGCTCTTTCATCCGTTCGTGACTGCGCTGGATTACTCCATCGTTTTCAGCAATCTTCACATCCGCTGTCGCCTTCTGCTGAATGTACGCCTCCTTCGTGATGCTTCCGGCTGCATACTTCTCGTAGAGCCTCAGCTTGGACGCCTTGTGCTGCTCGTTCTGCTTTTGCAGAGTGCGGATTTTATCAGCACATTCCTTGATGGCAGATTTCCGCAGATCACCGACTTCGCGGTTCTGTATTGCTTCCTTCTGTGCCAAAGCAAGAAACTGAGTAAGGGCATGGAAGACAACCTTCTCAATATCCATTTCCGGAAAGCTCCTGCCAACCGGACAGTCTGTGTTTCCGTTGTTGACCGAGTGAATGCACTGGAAGTATCGAATGCCAGCCTTGTTCTTTCGGCGTGTCATAGCACGTTTACAGTTACCGCAGCGGACGAGTCCCTTGAGCGGATAGTCATGCTGCTTGCGCGTGGGATTCCGACCTCCGCCTCGAATGACCTTCTGAGCAAGCTCAAAGTCTTCCTTGCTGATAATAGCTTCATGCGTACCTTCTACGATAATCGGCTCATTGACAACACGCCTTTTTGAGCCGACACCGCAGGACTTCATTTTGCGGCTGACCAGTGTTCCGGTGTAAACAAGGTTTTTGAGGATGTTGTAGACCATCACGGTTTCCCAACTGATTTTCTCGCTCATGTTACTGAACTTCTTCTTGTCGGGATGCTTGCCCTTGAAGTATTGCCCCGGCGTCGGGATGCCGTCATCATTCAGGCTGCGGGCAATCTGAGAGGTGTTGCTGCCTTCCAGCGCCTCGCGGAAAATACGACGGATCACATCAGCCGCCTCCGGGTCTACGGCAAGTTTGTTCCGAATGGTTGGATGCAGGACGTAGCCGTATGGAGCGTAGCCACCGACATACTTGCCTTGCTTCATCATCTGGATTTTTGCCGATGTGGTCTTTACGGAGAGGTCTTTGCTGTATGCCGCATAGATGATGCTGCGCATAACCACTTCCAGACCGCCCGTTGTGCCTTTGTAATCGTCGCTGTCATAGCCATCATTGATAGAGATAAAGCGGACGCCCATGAATGGGAAAGTGCATTCCAGATAGTTTCCCGTTTCAATGTAGTCACGAGAAAAGCGGGAAAAGTCTTTGACGCAGATCAGATCGATTTCGCCGCGCTTGACCTTCTCCATCATCTGCGTGAATTGAGGACGGTGAAAGTTCGTGCCGGTATAACCGTCATCCGCAAACTCAGACCGCTGACAGCGAGACAGCTCCGGATGATTGTCAAGAAAGCGATTGATGAGCATACGTTGGTTGCCGATGCTGTCACTTTCCGCCTTGCTGCCATAGCCAGTATCTTCATCAGCCATTGAGAGGCGGATGTAGATGCCGATGTTGAATTCCTTGCTCATTTACATCGCCTCCTGTACTTCCTTGATACTCTGAACGGTCAGAGCGTAAATATCGCCGTATTTCATGACCAGCTCGATTGAGCCGTCCTCATGGACTTTCACAAGCTCTACGGACTCGTCAACCAACTCCTGAGAGAGCATCGTTGCACCGCTGACGGATTTCATCAGCGTGAGCCACTTGTTGTCCTCGGACATTGCCTCGGCAAACTTTACCTTCCGCTGAACCGCTTCATCCAACCGCCGTGAAAGATCGACATACTGCTCATCGTAGGCTTTCTTGGCAAAGGCGTATTCCTCTTCATCGAGAACGCCTTCCGTGAAGTCCTCGTAGAGCCGGGTGCGTTTCTTGGAGATGCCGCTGAGTTTCAGATTCAGGCTTGTGATGAGCGCATTCTGTTGATCGCGGATGCTGCGTTCGCCTTCGCTGTTTCTCAGTTTGGCAAGCAGCTTGTCGTAATTGAGAGCCGCCTTGACTTGAAGCTGGATCGCCGCAAGCACATCTGCTTCGAGTTTGTCCTGCCGCGTATAGTGCGGCGTACAGAGATTGCCGCGCTTGACGGATGAGCTGCACTCATAGAAGGCGTACCATGCGCCGTCCTTACGCTTGTCAACACGCTTGCGATGGAAATAGAGCTTCCTGCCGCAGTCTGCGCAGACGATTTTGTCTTCAAAGACCTGCTAATAAAAGTCAAGTCCCAAAACAAGAAAATTCGCTAACCGACCGCTGCCCATGACAAACAGTATTCAAATGCTGGTCAAAACACAGCGAGGGCGACGGAGGGGATAGCAAAGCAAGCCCAGCCAGCCCTCGCAAAATCAGGATAGCATTTGAATGCTTCGGTTTGTCAAGGGTTCGCTGCGCCAGCTAAGCGGTTCTTTGAATTCAGCTCAGGCTCAAGAGGAAATTACGACCAAAAACAAATATCCATGCTTATTTTGAGTGTTTGGAGTCCATTACAGCTTTCACTCTAGCATAATAGATTCGCAAGAACTTGTTGGCTGAAGCCATCATGTAAACTTTGTAGGGTTTTCCCTCAGAGCGCTTTTTGTTCATGAATTGAAAAACCGGCTCATCCTGAGGTTGTGTCTTCAAGATGACAGTCATAATCAGAAAGAGCGTCCTACGTAGAACAGCCGAACCCACTTTACTAATTCCGCTATCGTTGCCCACAATCTTGCCAGAATCATTTGGCTGCGGTTCAATTCCTGCAAATGCAATGAGTGATTTCTTGGATGAGAAACGACGGACATCTCCGATCTCAGCCATCAGTTGAGGACCGAGAGAAGGGCCGACGCCGTACATTTCCATCACAGTATCAAATTCCGGAAGCTGTTGAGAAAGGCGAAGCATCTCCTGCTGGAATGCAGCCACGGACTGAGATACGGCTTTCAGCTGAGCGACCTGTTGCTGAATAAGGAGTTTTGAGGTTGGGGATTTTGGAAGAGAAGCAGCATTGACTGCACAGGCATAGATCGTATCCGATTTTGAGCGAGTGAAATTATATCCGTGCTTCTGACACCACTTTAAATACTTTTTAGCAAAGGCATCAGAGGAAAGGCTTGAAACACACTCACTGTGCCAGAAGTCTCCAATGAAATCGACCCATTTTTCGCACCCGTTGCTCTTTGCGGGGCTTGAAAATAGCTTGTTTGCATCTGGAAAGGTCAGGTCAAGAGATGAGATCAGATTATTCTTCAGCATAGTACGAACTGCCACGGCTTGCTGGTACTGACGATAACAATTCTTCAAAGCCAGCCGGGTATCATCTTCGGGAAGATACTGTCGTAGCCGTGTCCACTTGTCGAGCGTATAGTTGGCGATTTTAACAGCGTCTTTTCTATCCGTTTTGACACGTCTTAAACTGTTGTTGTCATAGTCATGAATCAGAACAGGATTGACTACGGAAACGAATAAGCCCGCATCGTGTAAAACGAAAGCAACTGGTTTGTGGTAATTCCCGGTGGCTTCCATGACGACACGGGTCTCTCCGTCCAAAGCTTTGAGCTTCCCAGCCAGATCGTTCAGGCTTTGGGCGGTGTGTAAAACTTCAAAGGGTTCGAGTACTACTTCTCCAAAGGGGCGCATGACGCAAACCATGCTCTTTCCTTTGGAAACGTCAATGCCTACAGCGTTCATAACGGTTCCTCCATTACTTTGTATTTGCAACCGGAATCCATCTTTTACTCGTTGCCGATTCAATCTATTGGGTGACACGAACGCTCCGCTTGGCGGGTGGCTCAACCTGCTTAAAACGAATGCTACAACAAGAGAGATGGTCAACTGTCTTTAGAACGGGCGTAGAAGCCCAGAGAATGATGCGTTAGCCGATTACTCTCTTATTGTAGCTTAGGTACGAGTTGGAATGGAATATGGCTGGCTGCCATATCCGGTTCCATGTTTATTGTAATAGAGATTGATCAGTGTAGCACGGATTTCTTCCGTGCGTTCCATCTTTTCAACTCTCGTCCTTGCAGCGGCGTCCCGCATCTCACGAACCTTCTGAAAGTCCTCACGAGAGATAATCGCCTCGTGAGTATTGGGAAAAACAATCCATTCCTCGCGGTCGATATGTTGATTCTTGACGCCCTTGTAGATGGCGTTCAGCGTCCGTCCGAGAACGGTATCTCCGACGTAATGGGGATTATCCAGAATGGTAGTCAGTGAAGACTTGTTCCAAATCTTCTTTGCCGTAGCATTGCCTGTGCGGACGCCGACCTGATACTTCTGAAACTCCGGATTGGGCGCGTTCATTGCATCAAGCCGGTCTGCAATCGCAGGAAGGGACAGTCCTTCAATTTTCCATTGGAAAATCTTCCGGACAATCGGTGCGGTTTCTTCATCGAAAACCATATTGCTGTGTTCTTCATCCCAGCGATAACCATACGGGAGATTGCGCTTCTTGAACTCTCCACTTTCCATCTGTGCTTTGAGCGCAGTAGAAACCTTGCGGGAGATGTCCTTCGAGTAAAGGGTGTTGATCATGTTTTGCAGAGGGATGATGAGGCTTTCGCCGGAGCCGTCCGTATCAAAGTTGTCGTAGTTCTCTTTGATGGCGATAAACCGAAGCCCGATCTGCGGAAAGACCCGTTCCAGATAGATTCCAGCCTCGATGTAGTCACGCCCGAACCGGCTGAGATCACGAACTACAAGGCACTTGATCTTGCCGGTGCGGATGTCGTTCATCAGCCGGTTGAACTCCGGTCTATCAAAAACCGTTCCTGTTCGTCCGTTGTCCACATAGGTATCTATCAGATTCAGGTAGGGACGCTCTGCAATGTAGGACTTGCAAATCTCAATCTGATTTGCGATGACATCCACCTTTTCGGACTTGCCGCTGTTTTCAACGGAAAGACGGGCATAGATGGCTGTTGAGAAGACCTCGGAAGAAACAGACTCGATAACCGGCTCTTCAACTGCAATTTGCTTTCTGCTTTTTCTTGCCATTTGCTCATCCCCCCTTTATACGGCAATATCCAGTTCATCGGCATAGCCGAGAACGTATTCAATCGTCTGCTGGTATTCATCCCTATATTTGAAGACGATTTCGATTGCATGGTTTTCGTGAATCAGAATGCGGTCAACAAGGGACATCAGCACACGGCGGTTCAGTTCTTCGACGTTTTCATACTGCTTGAAAAGCGTTACCCAGTTCCGTTCAGTCGTGCCGGTTGTCACCGTCTGCTTCATTTCTTTTTTGACCCGCAGAAGCGCGTCCTGCTTGCCCTCAATGATTTTGGTGTAGCTGCTGCGGAACTCGAAGTATTCCGATTTATCAATGACGCCGCCGATGAAGTTCTCGTAAAGCCCCAGCTTGAGCTTTTGGTACCGTTCAATCTCTTCCTCGATTTTGGCGATCTGAGCTTCGTAATTGAAAGCCTTACGGCTCTGAGACGGAAGCCGTTCTATCATCGCAAGCGCGTGTTCCAGATTGATGACAAGCTCGATCTGGTCATGAATGGCACGGAAGACCTTCTCTTCAACCTCTTTTGCGGCGATGCTGTGCGGGCTGCACGTCCGGCTGTGCTTATTGGTGGAGCAGACGTAGTAGATATACTTTTTTGTCTTCGACGGGACGTTCTTGCGGATCATTGGCTGCTGACAGTCTCCGCAGAACAGGAAGCCGGAAAACAGATGCGCCTCGTCCTGATCGGGTGAACAGCGCATATCTCTCTGCATCATGACCTTGACTGCCATGAAGTCCTCGTAGGACACAAGAGCTTCATGCGCATTTTCAACCTTGACCCATTCGGATTCATCCTTGCTTTTCACGACGCGGACTTTGTAGTTGGGAGTGCCGCGCTTGCCCTGAGCCAGAACGCCGATATAAACCTCGTTGGTGAGAATACGCTGGACGGCTTTGTATGTCCATTTTGCGGTATCGCCGGTTTTGAAGACGGTATCAAACTTCACACCGGCAGAATGCTTGTATTCCATTGGGGACAGGACGCCCATCTGGTTCAGACGCTTTGCAATACGTCCGATGGAGAAGCCGTCCTTGTACATGGAAAAGATCATCTGCACATATTCGCTGACCGCTTCATCCACGATGAGCTGGTTTTTATTCTCCGGTGATTTCATGTAGCCGTAAGGCGCGAACGAGCCGACGAACTCACCGCTCTTCTGCTTGACTTCCAAACTGCTTCGGATTTTCATGGAGATGTCCTTGCAGTAAGAATCGTTAATCAGGTTTTTGAACGGGATAACAAAGGAGTCGGACTGCGGATCACCGGTCAGACTGTCATACGCATCATTGATTGCGATGAAGCGTATGCCGAGCTGCGGGAATATCTTCTCAATGTAACGTCCGCCGTCGATGTAGTTTCTTGAGAATCGGCTGAGATCCTTGACCACAATGCAGTCAAGCGCACCCTTGCGGATTGCCTCTTCCAGCTTTTTGAACTGAGGACGATTGAAGGAAACGCCGCTGTAACCGTCATCCACAAACGGCTCACAGACAAGCTCCAAATCCTCATGTCTTGCGATATAGTCCTCGCAGATGGCTCTCTGGCTGGCGATGGAGTTGCTTTCAACTTTGTCTCCATCCTCACGGGACAGGCGGCAGTAGATCGCCGTGCGGTAAACCTTGTCTGGCATAAAAATAACCTCCGTTTTTCTGTTTGGTGTGGTACATCAAATCAGAAAGACGAAGGCTTGCTTCAACTCTTATGAGAGGAACACGAAAACGCCACATGACCATCTAGGCAAGCGGCTTAATCCGTATTCTTCTTTTTTTGACCGATTTCATTATACCACAGGCTCAATCGCTTGTCCATAGAACCGGGTGAAAAGATTCAGACTGTTCATAAATCAAAGACCTCTCAGATAGTGTTCCAGACAATCTTCCATTGTCGTGTCCGTCGCGGCGAAGCTGATCTTCACCACAGTTTTCCCGTCCAGATAACAGTAGGGATTTCTGATCTGCTTGATGAACTCCCTCAGCCTGTCCTCGCGCGGTGCCGCAGGATCAAGCCGGATGCTGCTTCTCTGAACGAGTGTGCTTCGGTCAACCGTTTTCGGGCTGACGCTTTTCATTGTTTCAATGCCCATCATATTCTAAGCACCTCCTGTTTCGTGGAAATATTCAGGACAAAAGGATATGGCAGAGCATCTTGTGAAGACACTCTGCCACATAGTTTTCATCCTGAAACTATATAGTAAGTTTCTTTTGGGTTTGTTTCATTGTCCGGCATATTTGCAGCTCGCGCCCCTGCCAGAAGAACTTTGCAGTTCCGGGAATGCTGCGGACTACCAATGGTCAATCGGTATCATGGGACTCTCACCCCTCCGAGGATCGCTCCGAGCCGCCCATTCAAAGAAAAGACGGAAGTATCATTATACCCGGCATCTGCATCGTCGCAAGCAGCCGCACCACACGACTGTTATAGCTCTCCGGAGGTCGCTCACTCCCTTTCGGGAGGTCTTGGCGTCGGAAGCTGTGTTGCTTCGCAGAAGCGGAAAGATCCGCAGCACTGAACTATTCAGTTTTCAAGGAGCAGTGAAGTGGTCTGATTGACCCTTTCACTTTACAACGGACATCTTTTTGCCGTTTGTTGAGTACCGCTCAAAAAATTCTTTGAAATTTTTTCTGCACCGCTGCTTTGAGGTCAAATGCAGCTCTGATGCCGATGCCTTTCCTTCGGGCAAACTCTCGAAGAGTCAGTCCTTCACGGGTCATCGCAAGATACAATTCGCGCTGCTTCCCGGTCAGAATGGAAAGAAGCTCCTTCTCTTTGAGAGCGGTGATCAGTTCCTCCATGCAGTCGCGGGAGTCTGCCAGCCATGCAGCGGACTTCACATCGTCCTCCGGCATAGCGTCAAGGGACAGCACGGTATCAGAAATTTTCTCTGCGCCGTCCTCATCCTCAGAGGTGTTGTCAGAGCCATACGAGCGTCTGATCCGCTTTTCCTCTGCGCGAAGGATTCTCATAACCTTGCGGTCAACCTCGGAAACTTCGCCGGTTCGTTTCACGCGCACCATGCACTTGCCGTCCTCCGTAGTCCAGAGGTCGTAATCGAACGCGATAGGGGTTTTAGGGATTTTCATTGTTCATCCTTTCCGCTGCGCGGGAGCAGCGGGAAGGGTGAAGACAGAAAAAGAGCCGCATGACGGTGAGGTTTGAATCCCATGCCGATAAAACAGAGCAATTAAACTCTGTCTCATGCGGCATTAGGATGACTTCACCTATCAGGCGGCTCCACAGCTCAGCTATGACATATATTTTATTTTAGAACAGAGGCTTGTCCTCCGGTTCTTACTTGGTACGCGGTCGCAGTCTTCTCATATTCAGCACATCAAAGACTGTGATCCGCCCGCATTTCTTGCACTTGGATTCTACATGACCCCTCGTGTCCTCGTAGACAGCAATGGCATTATGCTGACAATAGGGACATTTCAGGTATCGGGGCTTCTGCTGGGAAATGGCAACTCTTGCCCTGCGGATTTTTTCGATCAGCTCCGGCGTCGGTTCCTGAACCCGAATGGATGCTCTCTTCATTACCACACCTCCAATGGGTCAACATACTCACTGAATGGACGATCTACCATGTAGCCGAGCTGACGAAGGCGGATAGACGCCGTTGTCTTGGAGACACCGAACAACCGGCAGAAAAGGCGCAGCGTTAAGTGATCACCATACGAATACCTCCCCTCGTAATTGATCAGCGGCGTTTCTGCAAACCGACGCATTGCCAGGTCAACCTCTTTTTGAGGAAGCAGGATCGCCGCGCCCAAGACATTTGCTTGCCACTCGTTCCAGTCCTCGCGGGTTTTCAGCTCTCGCGGCGTATAGGCTGTCCGTGCGGAATATTTCATTTCGCAGGACGCCTTTACCTCTTCCGATTCCAGTTGGAAGAGAATCTGATGGGCGCACTCGTGGGCAAGGGTAAATCTGCGCTTGGCGCAGAGCCGCTGCACATTTCCGGATCGAATGAAGCTCTCGTCCAAGATGACCTGATTACGCTTCAAAGCCAGTGTGCGCGTAATACCAAGTTCCGTGATCTTGTACTCAGTGTCGGCATAGGCAGTGACACCGCAGATGCTTCCGTCCGGCGAGAGACGGGCGAATGATACGCGAAGACCGAGATAGTTCTTTGCAAACTGATCAATGGGTGTTGGCAAAGCTGATCGGTCGGGCTTGTCCGCCTCATCCCCGAAAAAGAACCGGTTGAAGTCCTTCGTTGTTGAGGCTGCAATTTCTTCAAGTTGGCGCTGGGATAAAATCATGAGTAGTTGTCCTCCTTTGCTTCGACGAACCACTTGTCTCCTTCGTGGAAAAGAAATGACTCCTTTCCGCGAATCTGAACTGTGTAACGGATGCCTCCGCCCCCAACCTTTTTGGATGTGGCGCGGCATTTGTATAGAATCTGGTCGATTTGAAAGATTACACCGTTGTCCCACCAGATAAGGCGAGGAAGGATTGCCCCCTCCTTGTCTACATCCAGCGTAACCGGGACGTATGCTTTTCTGTACTGTGTAGCCATTTCCGTTTTTCTCACTCCTGTTCCCTCATACCGGTGTATGCCGGTACGGATGATCTTCGGCAGCATAAATGCCTGTCCATTTGAACTGCTCAAAAGATGTAACTTTTTCGTGTACAACTACTCATGCCCCTTGACAGGATGAGCAATTCAGGATATACTATGAGTAGTTGGATTGCTCAGTCATTATTATACGCACTTCAAGTGCCTTTGTCAATAGACTTGCGCAATTTGATGTCGCAAACTTTTTGTGAACAGGAGTGATTACCAAAATGACGTTTGGAGAGAAATTCAAGGCTGAACGGGAGAAGCGGAAGCTGACCCAGCAGGAAGTAGCCGATGCACTGGGGATCAACAGGCGTATGATTACCCGGTACGAGAACGGCATTTCCTTCCCCCGTACCAAGGACGCTTACAGAAAAATCGCGGAATACTTCAAGGTGGATGTGAACTATCTGCTGACCGAGGACGAAGAGTTTGTGGTTCAGGCATCCGAGCAGTACGGCTCCCGTGGCATGAAACAGGCAAAGGACCTGATTGAAGGGATGTCCGGCTTGTTTGCGGGCGGTACGCTGTCCGAGCAGGACAAGGATGCGGTGATGAAGGCGTTGCAGGATATATATTGGGAATCCAAAGCCCGGAATGTTGAGAAATACACGCCGAAGAAATACAAGAAGACCGAGACGGACGCAGAGGAATAACTGTCTGCGTCTCGGCTTCCCGACGGATTTACTTTGACTGTATTCAACATGAAAGGGGTGAAGGTCCCGTGATAATTCGCTCCGAGGAAATATACAAAAAGGCGAACAGCATTGTCAAAAGCTGTGGAACAAGAGATACCTTGAAGATTGCCCGTGAGCTGGGCATTCATCTCCATTTCCTTGACAATCTGAACGATCTGCTCGGAATGTACACCTACCGCCATAAAGAGCGGCATATTCTTCTGAACTCCAATATGGAGTATCTGATCATGCAAATGGTCTGCGGTCACGAGATCGGGCATGATACCTTTCATCGCGATCTTGCCAAAGGGAACGAACCGCTCCCGGAGTTCGTGCTGTTCGATATGCGCACAAAACACGAATATGAGGCGAATGCGTTTGCCTCTCACCTGATCATTGACGATGATGAGCTGATTGACCTGATGAAGCAGGACTACGATGTGGTGCAGCTCTCGGCTGCAATGGGAACAAACATCAACCTGATGCTGATCAAGCTCAACGAGCTGAACCGCATGGGCTGGCAGCTCAACTTGCCGTATGTACCGCACTCTGACTTCCTGAAAAATGTTAGACCGGAGGGCTGAATGAGGATGAAGGATAGTAATTAGATGAACAACAACGACTATAAAGAAGCCCTTTTCTATGCTGCTTCCATCTTTAACGAACGCTTGGGGACAGAGTTCAGTGAGGACAACCTTGTACTGCGCTGCTTTCAGACGGAAAACCAGCAGGAAGTCTTTGAGCAGTTCTGCAAGCAGTATTTCCCTGACCGGCTGGAAGACCGATATACAGAGGACGGCTATTTTGACTTTCACGCCGCTGCATTCGTCGGCACAGGAGACGGCGCGGACGGAATCCTTCTGCGCACAGATATAGCGCGTCATCCGGCAGAGTTGAAGCACATTCTTCTGCATGAGCTGGCGCATATCTTCTGCACCCGCAACGAGATTGACGGAGATAATTTCTTTGAGCGATACTGCATGGACGATACCATCAGCCGCGAAGAGGACGGAACCATTAACGCCGGTTATGCGGTCTGGCGGGAACTGATTGCGGAGCTGATTGCATTTGAGCTGGATGACAACTGCGATGTAGTTCCGGTTCGACGCAAGAAAGACCTACTCAGCTATTACGAAGGAGAACTCCTAACCGGCAACGGAAAAATGGGCGTCAGCATGATTCTCTGTGAGGCAATGACCAGTGCTGAGGGCGAAGCGTCTATGACATGGGACGCTGCCAAAAGCAAGTTTACGCGGTTCAAGCCCTTTGATGATCCACTGTACAGGGACTTGATGGAACTGGTTTTTACACACGTTAGAGAATACTTTATCGTAATCGACCGCGACTTTATCTATGAAATTGGAGTTTTGTATCTGAGCATTGCCGCACAAGCGATGATTGCGTCCCTAAAGAACAGATTTCAGGAAGAATAGGCAGACCGAAAGAGAGAAAGGACGGGCAACGATATGAAATATAAGCTGTTTCGCTCCCCCGGTAATCTGGACAAGGCAGTCCAGAAGCACGAACTGGTTGCCGTGGAGACCGGCAAGAACATTGATGATGTGGCAGACGCGCTTATCCGTGCTGTTCGGGATGATCTTGCGGAAATGCCGGAGTATGCGCACTGCGAAACCGCTGCGTATGCACCGGAGCCGGTTCAGGAGCATCGCCGCGTAAGACGTTATCAGTATGAGATGATGGGTGTTGTTTACCCGCAGTATGCGGAGAAGAATATCCTGATTGATTATGGCGTGATTGAAGAGGCGGAGTAATGTCAAAGAGATATGCCAGACAACTACATAGTGCAGATGGTTTGATTGCAGCCGTCGAACAACACGGCTTTCTGCCCTTCTTTCGGAACGAGATTCACGGCTTCTCCATCGAGGAACTTTGCCCACCTGAGTTATGGTTTGCGGATGATGTAGATGGTCCGTGGGAATGGAAAGGACCGGCTGCGCGGAGCGGCAAATGTCTTTACGGCAAACTTTTCAACAAGAAGGCTGGATTTGTGAGCCGGGAGTGGATTCCGGACTTTGCGAACTTCCGGCGTGACGGCTATGACTTTGACGCCCGTTGGGATGACGGCTTGGCGTCCTACAAGGACAAAGAGCTTTATGAAGCCATAGCCGGTGAAGGCAGGATGCTTTCCAAACGGCTGAAAGAAGCTCTGAACTACCGCAAGGGCGGCAACACCGGTTTTGAGACGTGCATCACGCGGCTGCAAATGCAGAGCTATGTCTGCATCGCGGATTTCGTCTATATGCAGGACAGATATGGAAGACCTTATGGCTGGGGTGTCGCAGAGTATGCGACGCCGGAAGAACTTTTCGGGTACGACCTTATCACATCTGCCTATCAGCGAGACCCGCAGGAATCCAAAGAACGCATTCTAAAACATCTGCAATCACGTCTGCCTAACGCGACCGAAATGCAGCTTGAGAAAATCATAAAGGGGTAACGCAATGGACGATATTATCTTTGAGAAGGATTACCGGGAAACCGAGTCTGCCGAATACGATAAATGGTGCGATGAGGTGTTTGACCGCGCAGTTAATTGTGGTATGCTGAAAGCGTACTCCGAAGCAATGGACAAGATACCAAAGATCATTGTACCGGAGGACAAGAAGAACTACGAGTATCTTCTGGAACGCTGTGATGCGTTTGTCAAGCAACACCGCGGGTATATCAAGGGAATCGTGGACTATCATCGTTGGCACGCGGAAATCAATATGTTTCTTCCGTTTGCGGAGTTCGATGACTCAGAAGACCTTGCATTTTTGAAAGAAATTGCAGAAAAATCGCAAACCGTCTGCTTCTCCCCGGACGAAGAAGGTGGCATTCGCGTTCATATTTTTATCAACTACTTTGAAGAATTGATGTCAGCCGAACACAAGTCATACATCGAATACGATGCTATTATGCAGGACAAGAAACTATCTGAGTTACTTGGCATACCGGAGCTTTCTGACGAGGAAAAAGAACTCGCCCTGAAAATGAAGGGCATACTTGACCGCATTGATGATGAAACAAGGATTGACCGTACCACGGCTTTTCGAGCCGTGCTTGATAAGATGACAAAAGAGCCGGAAGAAAACTGGTCGCTTCATTATATGGCAACATTGCTGGAAGCTCTGCTATACTTCATGCTGAATGAAGGAAATGAAAAGATTGATGAGGAAGAACACAATGAGTAAGAAACTTGTAGCGTATTTTTCTGCGTCCGGCGTGACCGCAAAGGTTGCCGAGACGCTGGCAGAGGCAATCGGCGCGGACATCTTTGAGATTGAGCCGAAAGTGCCTTATACGGAAGCCGATCTGAACTGGATGGACAAGAAAGCCCGCAGCACGATTGAGATGAACGATCCTGTTTCCCGTCCAGAGATTGCCATAAAGCGGGACAACATGAAGGACTACGACACAATTTTTGTGGGCTTCCCGATCTGGTGGTACGTTGCGCCGACGATTATCAATACGTTCCTTGAGAGCTATGATATGACCGGCAAGACGATCATCCCGTTTGCAACCTCCGGAGGAAGCGACATTGGCAAGACGAACGAACGCCTTGCGCCGAGCTGCAAAGGCGCAAAGCTGATGGACGGCAAGGTTTTCAAGGGCTGCGTCGGGCATCAGGAGCTTGCGGCGTGGGTTGAAGGACTTGGACTTTAAGGGGCAGACAAATCGAAAGTTGTGGAGGTGCTTTATGAACGAGAGAGAAAAAATTATCCGATTATGGTTTGATATGTGGATTAAGAAAGCAGATTTAGGAATTGACAATATTTTTACAGATGATGTTGTATATACTGAGAGTTGGAGTCCTAAATATGAAAACCGCAAAACGGTAAAGCACTGGTTTGACGAATGGAATACACGCGGAAGTGTTCTTGTCTGGGAGATTAAGCAATTTTTTCATCAAGGCAATCAAACAATCGTGGAGTGGTATTTTAAAAACAAAATGAATAATGGAAATGTTGAAGAATTTGACGGAATATCTTTAATTGTATGGACACAGGATAACAAAATAAAATCATTAAAAGAGTTTGGTTGCAATCTTCATAATTACAATCCATATCGAGATAGTGATATTCCCGTATTTCGAGAAGAAAAAGCAAATTGGTTTTGAGAGGACTATAAATTCCAGTTTAACGAACAGGAGATGATGATCGCATGAAAATCCTACATGAACTTTCTTGGCTATGGGAAACGCTGGGCATTGCGCTTGTTGCTGCGGCTGTCTGCATGGCTTGCGCTGCGCTGATTGGCAAGGCAGCGAAGAAGAAACTCGGCAAAAAGGTATTGGCTGTCATAGGGGCTGCGGCATTTGTGGGTGCGATTCTGGCGGTCATTCTGATCGCCCGGACACCGATGCCGCTTTGATAGGACGGAGGATAGAATCATGCCGCTTCAAATTGTCAGAAATGACATCACGAAAATGAAGGTGGACGCCATCGTCAACGCTGCCAACGAGTCGCTGCTGGGTGGCGGCGGTGTGGACGGCTGCATTCATCGTGCTGCAGGACCGGAGCTGCTGACGGAATGTGAAACGCTCCACGGCTGCAAAACCGGGAGCGCAAAAATCACGAAGGGCTACAAGCTGCCCTGCAAATATGTCATTCATGCTGTCGGTCCGCGCTGGTATGACGGACGGCATGGTGAGCGCGAACTACTGACATCCTGTTATCGGACATCGCTCATGCTGGCGAAGGAATACGGCTGCGAATCGGCTGCGTTCCCTCTGATTTCCTCCGGCATTTTCGGCTATCCGAAGGATCAGGCTCTCAAAGTGGCGATTGACACCATTAGCAGTTTCCTTCTCGAAAATGAAATGACGGTGTACATCGTCATTTTTGACCGCAAAGCCTATCAGATCAGCGGCAAGCTGTTTGCCGATATTGCAGCGTACATAGATGACCGCTATGTGGATGAGCATACTGATAATCGTTCCGAGCGTCTGCGCAGGATGAACGCCTTCCGGATGGAAGAACCCATGCCTTGCGAGGCATCCGTTTGTGAAGAGGCAATCGAACAGCTCATGCCTCCCGTCTCTGCGGCGGCTGCCCCCAAAAAGGCGGCAACCCTTGATGACGCGCTGGGACAGATCGACGAGAGTTTTTCCGAGATGCTTCTGCGAAAGATTGATGAGCGCGGCATGACGGACGCGCAGTGCTATAAGAAGGCGAATATTGACCGGAAGCTCTTCTCGAAGATCCGCTCGGACAAGTCTTATAAGCCTTCCAAGCCCACGGTCATTGCGTTTGCCATTGCCCTTGAGCTGCCGCTTGTTGAAATGAAGGATATGCTCATGAAGGCTGGCTTTGCGCTCTCCCACTCCAACAAGTTTGACATCATCGTGGAGTATTTCGTGGAGCATGGGAACTATAATGTCTTTGAGATCAACGAGGCTCTGTTTGCCTTCGACCAAAGTTTAATAGGAGCATAAGGTCTATGGATAAAGTGTTTCAGAAATTTTTGCGAAGTGGTATTGACCTTTCGCCCGTAGGGGTGGAGCGTCGTGAAGATAACAACCCATACTTTTGCACGCCAAAAGGTGCATCTATTTTTGGCTGGGCGGGTGTGGACGGCATCCACTTCTGCTTTGTTCGAGACTTTGGCGGTATGGTATTTTCCGTCAGTCCCATGAACTCGGCTCCGGATTTTGTTCATCCGCTGGCAAACGATTTTGAAGACTTTCTGAGGTTGCTCCTTGCTTGCAGTGATTCGGCAGCGCTGGAACAGGCGTGGATGTGGGATAAAGCCCAGTTTGAAGCCTTTTTGCAGGACAACCCTCCAACGCAGGATCAGCAAAGAACGCTATCAGAGCTTGCTGAGAAAATGAAATTGACGCCTATGGAACAGCCGTGGGTATACATCAAAAAGCTGCAAGCATCTTTTGATTATAGTAAGATCAAGTACACCGAGGACTATTATGATGTTGATATGAACCCAGAAGCAGAACCGACCATGCCTGAGTGGAAGGTCTACTTTGATGGAAACTTCTGGGGACATTCGGGAAAAGACCATGCCGGAACGGAAATCCGGTTGAATAAGCAATTTGACTGGGCGAGGCATCATTGGGTTATTCCTGCGGCGTATTCTTGCAGCAAGGGACTCGTCATGGACTTTTGTATGCGCACCCCGGAAGAAGACATTCGCAAGTTCATAACTAAATGGGATTTACACCCCGAAAACGACTTCTGCGAATACTTCACGCAGGAGCAGCAAATGCAGATAGATTTAGACAATCCACTTTGCCTTGACTTTATTCCTCGTTTGGAATTGAACGGGAAAACAATGCTGACCTCCCACGGCTGTTCCGTGGTCTTTAATCCATGTTTGCCAGACGGGGTGATCAATGAAGCGGAAGCAAAGTGGGCATTGGAACACTATGATTTGGATACATCCTATGGATGGATGATTTTTCGGGCAGCTTTTCCGTGGACAAGCAAACGCCGTCCTGAAATAAAAGCCCTCTCCCTTACAATGGAGCAGCAGTCGTGTCGTGTCCCGGGACCACATTTCAAGGCACACGCTCCCGGTGATTCGTTTTCTTTCCTCCATCCGGTCAGTGGAAAAAAATACACATTGACCGTACAGGAATTGGAGCGGCAGACAATTTCCGAAAAGCGTTTCGGTTCTGACCGCTGGCTTTATCCGACGCATTTTACCGCCATGAGCTATACGTTTTCTCCTGAACCTGACAGCGATGTTACGATCTGTGATTGCGCTGAGGGGGACAAGCCTTTGGAAATTGCGCCATGCTCTGACCGCTATGCACCAGAGGCACGAAACGATATTGCTTGTATCGGCATTATCGGCGGAGCGGACGGTCCAATCGCAATCGTGTGTGGAGACAGCTCAAAAGAAAAACTTCATGCAGTTTGTTCCTCTCTACACTTTGAGCCGGTGGAGGGTGATATTGAATGGCGTATCGTATTCAACATTAAAAGCTCCAATGAAATGTCATTAGGGCTGATCTAAGAAGAAAGCGGAGGCAAAGAAGGTGAAACAACACACTTACATCGCAATCGACCTGAAATCCTTCTACGCCTCCGTGGAGTGCCGGGAGCGCGGCTTAGATCCTCTGGACACAAACCTTGTTGTTGCGGATGAAAGCCGTACCGATAAGACCATCTGCCTTGCCGTCACGCCCTCCCTCAAGAGCTACGGTATCTCCGGACGCGGGCGGCTGTTTGAAGTCAAGCAGCGTGTGAAGGAAGCAAATGCCGGACGGCAGCACGACGCACCGGGACGCAGACTGGACGGCACATCACACTTCTTCTCGGAGTTGCAAGCAAACCCGTCTCTGGCGATTGACTTTATCATTGCGCCGCCCCGAATGGCGTATTACATGGAGTACAGCACCCGCATCTATCAGGTCTACCTCAAGTACATCGCGCCGGAGGACATTGTGGTCTATTCCATCGACGAGGTGTTCATGGACGTGACGGACTACCTGAACACCTACAAGCTCTCGGCACATGACCTTGCCATGAAGATCATCCTCGACGTGCTTGAGACAACCGGCATCACGGCAACCGCTGGGATTGGGACGAATCTCTTTCTCTGCAAAGTGGCAATGGATATTGTGGCGAAGCACATCCCCGCCGACAAGAACGGTGTCCGCATTGCAGAGCTGGATGAGATGAAGTTCCGGCGTGAGCTTTGGTCTCATCAGCCTCTCACGGACTTCTGGCGCGTGGGTCGGGGCATTGCCAAGAAACTTGAGCAGAACGGGATGTTCACGATGGGTGATGTTGCCCTCTGTTCAGAGCGGAACGAGGACTTGCTTTACAAGCTGTTCGGCAAGAATGCGGAATTGCTCATTGACCATGCGTGGGGATGGGAACCGACCACCATTGAAGCAATCAAAGCGTACCGTCCCAGCTCCAACAGCCTCAGCTCTGGTCAGGTTTTGCACTGCCCCTATGAGCCGCAGAAGGCGAAGCTGGTTGTGCGGGAAATGACGGACTTGCTTGTGCTGGACTTGGTAGACAAGGGGCTTGTCACCGACCAGATGGTTCTCACAGTTGGCTACGACATTGAGAACCTGACTGATCCGGCGCGACGGGCAAAGTATCACGGCGCGGTGGAGACAGATCATTATGGGAGGCAGATTCCGAAACAGGCGCACGGCTCTATTAACCTCGACGGTCACACATCCTCTACTCGCAAAATAATGTGTGCTGTGTCAGAACTCTTCGACCGGATCGTGGATAAGAATCTGCTTGTCCGCCGTATGTATGTTGTTGCAAATCATGTCCTGCCGGAAGCTGATGTACCGAAGAAAAACGACGGTGCAGTCCAGCTCGACCTCTTTACCGACTATGCCGCCGAAGAGGAAAAACAGAAAGCCGAAGATGCCGCTTTGGAGCGTGAGCGGAAGATACAAGCCGCCACGCTTGCCATCAAGAAGAAGTATGGAAAGAACGCCATCCTCAAGGCAATGAATCTTGAAGAAGGTGCAACCGCGAAAGACCGCAATGCGCAGATTGGAGGGCATAAGGCGTGAACGGAAAATACGACGAGATCATGGGACTTCCTCACCACGTTTCCAAAACGCGACCACAAATGCCGATGTCAGATCGTGCAGCGCAGTTTGCGCCCTTTGCCGCCCTCACCGGCTATGATTCTGCAATCAAGGAAACCGGACGTCTGACCGACGAAAGGATTGAGCTTGATGAGGGAGCCTTGACCGCTTTGAACATGAGGTATCAGCTTCTCATGGATGCCCTTGATGAAGAGCCGGAGGTTGAAATAACCTACTTCAAACCTGATGAGCGCAAAGCTGGCGGTGCGTATGTAACTGCAACCGGCGCAGTCATAAAGGTTGATGACTTTGAGCGCCTGATTACCATGCAGGACGGCACGAAGATTCCGATGGATGACATCCTAAGCATTGACGGAGAGCTGTTCTTGTCCTTAGAATAATGTCGCTTGCCATGCGACCAAATGAAGTGAATACCGAAGTACAATATGACTGTAAGGTGAGACACCAAGCAGTCATATTTTTATATACGGAGGTACAAAACATGAGAAAGAACTTGACGGAGATCGTATTCATCCTTGATCGCAGCGGCTCTATGAGCGGACTGGAAACAGACACCATCGGAGGATTCAACTCCATGATTGAAAAGCAGAAAAAAGAGAATGGCGAGGCATTGATCTCTACCGTTCTCTTTGACAACGTGAGCGAGGTTATCCATGACCGTGTGCCGGTTCAGAAGGTGGATCCGATGACCGACAGAGACTATTCCGTTCGCGGCTGCACCGCGCTTCTGGATGCTATCGGCGGAGCGATTCATCACATTGGGAATGTCCATAAGTACGCAAGAAAAGAGGATGTCCCTGAACACACACTGTTCGTCATCACAACGGATGGCATGGAGAATGCAAGCCGCCGTTATGACAGCGAGAAGGTCAAGAAGATGATTGAGCGACAGAAGGAAAAGTACGGCTGGGAGTTTCTTTTCCTCGGTGCAAACATTGATGCAGTTGAGACGGCAAAGCATTTTGGAATTGGAGCAGATCGAGCGGTCAATTACCACTCTGACCGCGAGGGAACGCAACTCAACTATGAAGTTCTGAGCGAAGCGGTTTCCGCTGTCCGATGCAGCGTACCGCTGGGTACGAATTGGAAAAAGCGTATTGATGAGGACTACAATTCCAGAAAGGACGGGAGAAAGTAATGAGAATAATCACCGTAAAAGGGACAGGCAATGTCTCCGCAAGACCGGATTACATCATCCTATCCCTGAACATTGAAGTCTTATCTGAAACCTATGACCGCGCAATGTCGGAAGCAGCCGAGAGAATCGAAAGACTGCAAGGTGCCGCAGTCCGCGTTGGGTATCGCAAGGAAGACCTGAAAACCACGAGCTTTGATGTCCAGACAAGGTACGAGAATGTCAAGGATCGGCAAGGAAATTACAAGCGAGAGTTTGCCGGATATGCTTGCAGCTATCGCTTGAAACTTGCCTTTGACTTTGACAGCAAGCAGCTTGCAAAGGTCATTTCTGCGATTGCGGATTGTGGGGCGCAACCAGAACTCAGCATTGCGTTCACCGTGAAAAATCCGGCAAGAGTCAGCGAAGAGCTGCTGATCAATGCGACGGAGAACGCCAGGGCAAAGGCGGAGATTCTTTGCAAAGCATCAGGCAGTACGCTTGGGCAGTTGCTCAACATCGACTACAACTGGGGCGAACTCAATGTTTTTTCCAGAACAAGCTACGATGTTGAAGACTGCATTCAGCCTCTCATGGCGATGAGCAAGTGCGCCGCACCTGAGATTGAGCCGGTTGATATTGATGTGACAGACACAGTGGCTTTCACATGGGAAATCCAATGATTTTTTGACTTTTTTGAAATCCGGTACTCAACAAACGCCCTTTTTGTGTCCGTTGTAAAGTGAAGGGACATTTCACGGAGGAATCTTCGGGGAATACGATTTTGGGAGATTAGCAAGCAAATCCGGTGAGTACCCACCGGAGAAAAATCAGTTAAGGAGACCCTGCCCTTAACATCAGATTTTTGCTTGTTGGGATAGTCCCAAACCCTTCTAATCTTTACGACGGAGGGCGCAGCATGGTACGAAGAACACGAGACATTCAGAAGAAGATTTGGCTGACACCACAGGAAGAACGGACGATTGCAAAGAAGATGGAGATGATCGGCACAGAGAACTTCGGTGCGTATGCAAGGAAGATGCTGATCGACGGCTACATCATCGTTGTGGACTACACAGAGCAGAAAAAGCTCGCCGCCGAAATCAACAAGATCGGCGTGAACATCAATACCGTCTGCCGCAGGATCAACTCGACGGGACGATTCTATCAGGACGATATTGACGAGCTGAAAGAAAAGATGGACGCGGTATGGCAGTTACTAAAATCAAAGCAATCCGAGGAACTTTGAGCAAGGCAATCGCGTACATTCTGAATCCCGAAAAGACCGATGAGAAGCTGCTGGTCTCGTCCTACGGCTGTGCCAGCGAGACCGCAGCGCGGGAATTTGAGTGGACGCGGAAAATAGCCGAGCAAAAAGGGATGAATCCGGTCAGGATCATAGCCCGTCATGTGATCCAGTCCTTTGAAATTGGAGAGGTCACACCGGAGCTTGCCCACGAGATCGGCAAGCAGTTTGCAGACGAAATCCTCGGAGGAAAATATGAGTATGTGCTGACCACTCACATTGACAAAGACCATGTTCATAACCATCTGATTTTCAATGCGGTTGACTTTGTGGACTACCACGCATACAAGAGCTACAAGCGGATTTACTATGATATGCGCGAGGTCAGCGACCGGCTCTGTAAGGAAAACGGTCTCTCTGTTATCCCTCCCTCTCAGAACAAAGGCATGGACTACAAAGAGTACACAGAAGCCAAACGCGGCACGAGTTGGAAGCAAAAGCTCAAGCAGACCATCGATCGGCTTGTCATCACCGCCAAAGACTATGATGACTTCCTTCGGCTCATGCAGGAAGCCGGTTATGAAATAAAGACCGGCAAATACATCTCCTTCCGTGCTGAAGGTCAGGAGCGGTTTACCCGTTCTAAAACCATCGGAGAGAACTACACAGAGGAACGCATCAAGGAACGAATTGCCGGACGGACGCCCCGAAGAAGCCAGAGACAGACCGTGCCGAATGGCATCTCCCTTATCGGAGATATTCAGGAGCGGATCAGGCTCATCGACAGCAAGGGCTATGAGTATAAAGCCAAGCTCACAATCCTCAAGGAAGCGGCACGGACGCTCAACTATCTCACGGAAAACAACTTGCTCCAATACGCTGATCTTGAGAAGAAGGTTGAGGATGTTCACGGCTCCTATGACCGCACCGGCAAGGAACTGAAAGCTGTGGAAGCACGTCTGCGTGAAGTCCAGCCGCTTATCAAGAATATCTCCAACTATCAGCGGCTCAAGCCCGTGTATGACGCCTTCCAGAAGGCGAAGGATAAGCCGAGCTTCAAGGCAAAGCACGAGGCAGAGCTTGTGATCTTTGAGGCGGCGCGGAGTACGCTTCTTGCCATGCAGGGCGATGAAAAACTGCCGAGCTTGAAGACACTGCAAGCGGAACAGCAGCGACTTCTTGAAGAGCAGCAACGGCTCTATGATGAACGTGCGAAGCTCAAAAAAGAAGCGAAGCACATAGAGACGATCAAGTCTAATGTTGATACGTTTCTCGCTCCTTCTGTTGACCATGACCGTGATCATCTGCGCAGCACACAGCGCGAATAATCTCTTCAAAAGCAGGGCATCTTCTGTTGACCGGAGATGCCCTGCATCCTTGAGAGAAGGTTCGAGAAGTTGAAACTTTTTCTTTAATTTTTGCATCAACGGATTGCTTTTGAGAATGAAATCCGGTATAATATTATAAGCGATGTTGAATGCAAGCAAGTGAAAGGATGGTTGCCGTGCGCATAAGCTATAAGAAACTATGGATGCTTCTTCTGGAACGCGACATAAAGAGGGCTTCTCTACGACATGAGGTAGGGCTGTCTGCCGGAACATGGACAAAACTGAATAAGGGGGAAGAAGTGTCCCTCTCTATTTTGCTGCGCATTTGTGATTACCTGAACTGTGACATCGGAGATATATGTGAGGCTGTGCGAACGGACAAGAATTAAGTCCGGTTTTTCGTACAGCTCTTTTTGTAAAATAGTAAGTGTGAAACTATAACTTTGGAGGTTGCTGAAATGGCTGAGAATAACACAAGCAATATCGGCTTTGAAAAACAAATCTGGGACGCGGCTTGCGTCCTGCGCGGAAACATCGACGCATCCGAATACAAGTCCGTCGTTCTTGGATTGATTTTCTTGAAATACATTTCTGATCGCTTCGAGGCAAAGTACAAGGAACTGGTCGAGGAAGGCGATGGATTTGAAGAGGATCAGGACGAATACACTGCCGAAAACATCTTCTTTGTCCCTGAGAATGCACGATGGAGTGCGATTGCTGCTGCCGCTCACACGCCGGAAATTGGCACGGTGATTGATGACGCAATGCGCAGTATCGAGAAAGAAAACAAGCGCCTCAAAGATATTCTTCCTAAGAACTTCGCCCGTCCAGAGCTGGACAAGCGGCGTCTTGGTGAAGTGGTTGATCTCTTCACCAACATTCAGATGATCGAACATGGAAACAGCAAGGACATTCTCGGTCGTACATACGAATACTGTCTCTCCAAGTTTGCTGAGCAAGAAGGTAAACTTGCTGGTGAGTTCTATACACCCTCTTGTGTTGTGCGTACCCTTGTTGAGGTGTTGCAGCCGTTTAATGGACGTGTTTATGACCCATGCTGCGGCTCTGGCGGTATGTTCGTTCAGTCTGCAAAGTTCATCGAGAATCACGGCGGCAACATCAACAAGATTTCCGTTTTTGGTCAGGACTCCAACCCGACCACATGGAAGATGGCGCAGATGAATCTTGCCATTCGCGGTATTGAAGCCGACCTCGGCAAGTTTAATGCGGACACGTTCTTTAACGACTGCCACCCTCAACTCAAGGCAGACTTCATTATGGCAAATCCTCCCTTCAATCTCTCCGGCTGGGGTGCGGATAAACTCGTTGATGATGTCCGTTGGCAGTATGGTACGCCTCCTGCTGGAAATGCAAACTTCGCGTGGTTGCAGCACATGATCTGGCATCTCGCCCCGAATGGGCGTATCGGTATGGTTCTTGCAAATGGTTCGCTTTCCTCGCAGTCCGGCGGTGAAGGTGAAATCCGCAAGAACATTATCAATGCCGACCTTGTGGACTGTATCGTCGCAATGCCGACGCAGTTATTCTACACGACGCAGATTCCGGTATCGCTCTGGTTCCTTGCAAAGAACAAGAAACAGAAAGGAAAGACGCTATTCATCGACGCACGGAAACTCGGTACTATGGTCACGCGGAAGCTGCGTGAGCTGACGGATGAAGACATCAGAAAAATTGCTGACACCTACAATGCCTTCGTTGAAGGAACACTTGAAGACGAGAAAGGCTTCTGTGCGGTTGTTACTACTCAGGACATTGCAAAGCAGGACTACATTCTTACTCCGGGACGCTATGTTGGCATTGAGGAACAAGAAGATGACGGTGAGCCGTTTGAAGAGAAAATGGGACGCCTGACTTCTGAACTGTCTGAGCTTTTCACTAAGTCTCATGAACTTGAAGCGCAGATCAAAGAACGACTGGGGGCGATTGGATATGACATCTGAACTTAGCTCTCTGTGTTCCTACGCTAAAGGAAAAGTATCAGTTGATACTCTATCTAAACGAAACTATGTTTCCACTGAGAATATGGTGCCAAACAAAGGCGGTATTGTTGATGCAGGAGCATTGCCTTCTGCCCAATATACCCAGCAGTACATGAAAGACGATATATTAGTTTCCAATATCCGCCCATATTTCAAGAAAATCTGGATGGCGGATGATGATGGCGGGTGTTCAAATGATGTTCTTGTTTTCAGAGCAGAGTGCGGGTGTGACTCGACATTTTTATACTACGTCTTAGCTAATGATGCGTTTTTCAATTATGCTTCTGCTACGTCTAAGGGGACAAAGATGCCAAGAGGCGACAAAACCGCGATTATGCAATACGAGGTCCCATGTTTCACTCACGAGACTCAACTTCGTATTGGTAAGTTGCTAAGAAGCATTGATGATCGGATTACAGTCAATAAGAAGATAAACGATAATTTAGCGGCTTAGAGCTGGACGGCAGAGACGTCTATCTCGCCTGACATGAGCTTAGGCAGCAATGAATCCCGTAGTGTTGAAAGTCGCAAGTTTTCGATGTTGTTGTTAAGCACCTCCTGAAACATGGGCTCTGCAACACGGAGAAACGCCGTAGCATCATCATCAGAGAGTTTCATGATTTGCTCTGATTCAAAATCTCTGGTGGTAATCGCATCAAATACGGCTCCACTTGCTTTGTGCTTGAGCCTATCAACAGCTTTGAGTGTGTAGAAATATACAAGAAGTTGATGCGTCTCTTTACCGACAAGCGCATAGCAGGATTGGTTCATAGCCATCGGAACTCCGGACATACCAACTTTACCAACAGTGCCTCTTGCAGTGACGAAAACGGTGTTCACAGGATACAGTCGGCTGTTACAATGTGAAAGACCTTCTTTTGAGATAGTCTTTTCTGTGATAAGTGTGTATGGTGTGCCAACATCTTTTGGGGTAAAGAAGGCAATATTACCGTTCCAATAAGTATTTTCGCCTGTTTTTGGTGTCCCACCGCCGAGTATCTGTATCAAATCGGTGAATCTAACCTCGGTGTTTGACCGATCATAGAGGCTCGAAAACAATGCGGCTGCTTGCTGCTGTAAATTATCGTTTACCGCCTGAATAACTCTCACCAGTGGCGAGAGTTTTACAAAAGGGACTGCCACTGAATGTCGTTCTCTTACCTCGAAAGGAGACACGACAATGACAGAACAACTCATCACGGAGATACAGCGAAAAATGCTGCCGTATCTTAACAACGAACAGCTCATGCACCTTCGGGATGCAATGGCTGAGACATTGGAAGGGGCAACGATCACCTATGATAGTGGCTCAATTCCAGCAGAAGAAACAGATGCAGTCGAAGCATTTATCACGGCAAAGCGGATCGAAGGCTGCTCAGAGAAAACCCTGAGCTACTACCGGAAGACGATTGAATCTCTGATTGCCGGAGTCGGAAAGGCTGTGCAACAGGTCACCACAGATGATTTGCGCCGCTATCTAACCAACTATCAGGTTCAGCGCAGGTCGAGTAAAGTGACCATAGACAACATCCGCCGGATCCTGTCCAGTTTCTTCTCTTGGCTTGAGGATGAGGACTTCATCGTGAAAAGTCCGGTACGCCGGATTCACAAAGTTAAAACCGCAAAGGTTGTTAAGGACACCTACACCGATGAAGCGTTGGAGCTGATGCGCGACAACTGTACAACGGCGCGTGATTTGGCTATGGTTGATCTTCTGGCTTCGTCCGGAATGCGTGTTGGAGAACTGGTCACGCTAAACCGCGAAGACATCAACTTCAACGAACGCGAATGCGTGGTTATCGGCAAGGGCAATAAGGAACGATTGGTCTACTTCGATGCAAGGACGAAGATCCACCTTCAAAACTATCTTGAGGGCAGATCGGATGAAAACCCGGCTTTGTTTGTTTCCCTGAAAGCTCCCTTCGACCGATTGATGATTGGCGGAGTGGAGACACGCCTTCGGGAGATGGGAAAGCGTCTGAATATCCCGAAGGTTCACCCTCACAAGTTCAGGCGCACACTGGCTACTACTGCCATAGACAAAGGAATGCCCATAGAGCAAGTCCAGCAGCTCTTAGGGCATCAGAAAATCGATACCACCATGCACTATGCAATGGTGAAACAACAGAATGTGAAGCTGGCACATAGAAAATACATTGGTTAGGATGGTGTAAAGATGGGCAAAGAAATTGAATTGTCTACTGCGATTACAGATATAGCCGCAGGACCATTTGGATCAAATCTGAAAGTCGAGTGTTTTGTCCCAAGTGGCTTCCCTATCATTGATGGAGCGAACTTAAAAGGGTACAAGGTCACTGACAACATAACTAAATTCGTTACAGAGGAAAAGGCTCGTTCGCTGAGCAGATCGATTGCACATCGCGGAGATGTGATTGTTACAATCAGTGGTACGATTGGGCAAATAGCATATATTCCGGAAAATTCATTGTATGATGAATACCTTTGCTCACAACGACAGTTCCGCGTGTCTTTCGATTCTTCTATGGTCTATGTTCCGTATCTTGTGTTTTACTTTCATACATTTGAAGGTCAAAACAAGATACTATCGTTTGCTAACCAAACGGGAGTACCTGCGTTATCGCAACCACTCAAAAACTTCAAAAAAATTCGTCTTTGTTTGCCGAGCCTTCAAGAGCAAAGGCGAATTGCAAGCATTGTAGAGACGATAAACGACAAGATCGAGAACAACATAAAGATAAACGATAATTTACAGCAGCAGGCTCAGGCGATTTACTCTTCAATGTTCATTGATAACCCTGATCCTGCATGGTCGCATGGACATCTATCTGATCTCATAACCGTAAAATACGGTAAAGACCACAAGAAATTAGCTGATGGTATCTATCCCGTCTATGGCTCTGGTGGGATAATGCGCTATGTTGAGCGCCCTCTGTATAATAAGGAATCAGTTCTGATTCCAAGAAAAGGGACTCTGAACAACGTCATGTATGTCAATCAACCGTTTTGGTCTGTTGACACCATGTTCTACACCGAAATGAAACTTCCGAATGTAGCGAAGTTTGTATATCACTTTGTCAAGGCAAAAGACCTCGCATCAATGAATGCTGGATCCGCCGTTCCAAGCATGACAACGGATATATTGAATGCGATGGAAGTTGTCATTCCCTCCGCGTCAGCCCTTGAAGAGTTTGAATCTCTGGTTGCGCCAATGTATGAGGCTATGGAAGCAAACGATGTTCAATCGAAAGCACTGTCCCAAATGCGTGATACACTGCTGCCGAAGCTCATGTCCGGCGAGATAGACGTCTCTGACATCCAACTCTAAGCCGCTAAATTATCGTTTACGTTAGGAGGGATAAGATGCAATACTGCTTTTACTACGATGAGTCTGAGCATAGCAGGGTCATCAATCTCTCAACCGTTACTGGCGAGACGTATTATGATGGTTTTCTGGCAGCTATTATTGGGTGGCGCAGCGATCACGAAACAGCTTTTGAACAGCGTTATCATGCTTTTGAAGAAAAATACGCTGATAGGAAGAAAAAAGGAGAGCTGAAAAGCGGAACGATAAAGCCGAAGCAGTTAGTTCATGGATTTGCCTCTCTCAACGAAGCAAATGTAAAGCTGCTTGGAGATTTCTTCTCCATCTTTGATGAGAACAGCTATATCTATCTGTTCTGTGCAAGCAAAATCGAATACGTTATCACCCAGATTTTCAAAGGCTATCGCAATAGCGTCTTCTTTGATATGGACGCTGCACGCTACTCAATAGTCAAAGCGATAGTTACATACCGACCCACAGAGGTAATTGAAAGCCTGTATAAAAGTCCGGCGGAGTTTGTAGCTGCGTTAATGACATTCTTGACGAACCGGATTAGTCGTAACAAAGAAAACCGCGAATTGAAGGCGCAGGAAAACACGGCATTTGAAGCCGTCCTTTATGTCCTGAATAACGTCGATGTTCCGCAGTCCCTCGCTTGGGACTACCATTTGCAGTTTGTCGGGTTTGGAAATTTCCTGAGCAGCAAGGGCATTCTTGATTATTCAGTCTTGCTTGACAAGGAAGGTGAAGCAGGAGCCGAAAGCAAAACTCTCATTGCCGCGAAAGAAGCCAGTTTGAAGAATTGCGAAGAGGCAGACTCGATAGACCACTTTGGAATTAGAATGGCTGATATGCTGGTAGGAATTATCGGCAAACTGATGAAATCGCTATACCATTCCTTGACACCGACGCAGGACAGTCCCCGCATTGCGAAGACTCTTCTTAGCAAAGAATGGTTCAGACTAACCGATGGGCAGTTACAGCTATACAAGCAGCTTTTTCATATCGTGTTTGAGATCAACAATGATTGGTATAAGGTCTATGCCGGTAATTATTCAGATGACCTTGTTAGCTTTTTGGGACTGCTGGATTTCATGAATCATTTCAATTCAGCTAAAGACATCGAACAAGACTTTGATATGCAACCGGAGTATTGTAATAGCTGCATCTGCCAAAGACTTGAAACCCATTTTGAGCAGATGAAAAATAAGCTGCCTGTTGAGCCGGTGAAAGATCAAGAAAAGGGTTTTTTTAGGAATCGACGCGGCGCAAAAGTTTATCACGATGTAGACAGACAACCCATTCTGGAACTCACCAAAGGAAAAAACGCCTTTGTAGTTCTTTCTGTCGGTATTGCAAAGGGCGGCATCCCATTAGTCACTGTTGAGGCATCACCTGAAAATCTATGTTATAGGCTGCCTGTACAGTTGAACGAATGGGCAATGACGCTGGTTTCAATGGCAAATACAGGAGAAGATTTATTTCCTGCTGAGGTAATCTTCACAAAAGCTGAAAACCGCATCTATGCGGATATTATATAGAGGGAGTTGAGTACAAATGTCGGGCTATTTTACCGAATCAAATTATGAGAATGCCGTCTTGCAGCTTCTCAATGAGGAGCTTGGATATACCTATGTCTATGGACCGGATGTGGAGCGCGATTATCACTCTCCGCTTTATGAGGATGTCCTGCTGCCCTCTTTGCAGCGAATCAACAAAAACTTGCCAATGGATGCTCTGACGGAGGCAACCTATAAGCTCAAGAACTTTGAAACCGGAACGCTCTTGCAGAAGAACATGGTATTTATGGACTACCTCCAAAACGGAGTCCCGGTAAAATACTATGACAAGGGTGAAGAACGCTCTACCCTTGTTTACCTTGTAGACTTCAAAAATCCTGCCAGTAACGAGTTCACAGTTGCGAATCAATGGACTTTCATTGAGAACTCCGAAAAAAGACCAGATGTGATTCTCTTTGTCAATGGTCTCCCGCTCGTCATTGTGGAGTTGAAGTCTCCGTCCCGCGAGGAAACCGACGCTTCCGCAGCATACCGCCAGCTCCGGAACTATATGTATGAGATCCCCTCTATGTTCATTTATAATGCGGTATGTGTCATGAGCGACTTGACCACTTCAAAGGCTGGTACAATCACGTCCGGCGAAGACCGCTTTATGGAGTGGAAAACAACAGACGGCAGCTATGAGAATACGCAACACGCATCATTTGACACATTCTTTGTAGGACTGTTTGAGAAGACCCGCTTCCTTGACATCGTGAAAAACTTCATCTGCTTTAATGTGGATGGACAGAATACTTTCAAGATACTCGCCGGGTATCATCAGTATTTCGCAGTCAAAAAGGCGATTGAGTCTACAAAACACGCAACCGTGACGGACGGTAAGGGTGGCGTCTTCTGGCATACACAGGGCAGCGGAAAATCGTTGTCTATGGTCTTCTATGCTCATTATCTGCAAGAAGCGTTAGAAAGCCCCACTATCGTTGTCATTACCGACCGTAACGATCTGGACGACCAGCTTTACGGACAATTTGCCCGCTGCAAGGACTTCCTCCGGCAAACGCCGCAGCACGCTGAGAGCCGCAAGAATCTCAAAGAACTGCTTGCAAACAGACAGGCAAACGGCATAATCTTCACGACCATGCAGAAGTTTGAAGAAAGCAACGAAGCTCTTTCGGAACGCCGGAACATTATCGTGATGGCTGATGAAGCGCATCGTGGGCAATATGGTCTTAATGAGAAGGTTGTGGTCAAGCAGAAGGACAACGGCGAAGTCGAGGCGAAAACCGTTATAGGCACTGCCCGCATTATAAGAGACACGCTTCCTAATGCGACCTACATTGGATTCACCGGAACACCGATCTCCACAAAAGATCGCAGTACACGAGAGGTCTTCGGTGATTACATCGACATCTATGATATGACTCAGGCAGTTGAAGATGGCGCGACCAGACCCGTCTACTACGAGAGCCGTGTGATTCACCTGAAACTCGACGAGAACACCCTCCATCTGATCGATAATGAGTATGACATTATGGCTGACAACGCCGATCCGTATGTCATTGAAAAGAGCAAAAAGGAACTTGGTCAGATGGAAGCAATCCTCGGTGCCGACCAGACGATCAATTCCTTGGTAAATGACATTCTTGATCATTACGAGAATTACCGTGAGAATATCCTAACCGGCAAGGCGATGATCGTTGCTTATTCGCGTCCCATAGCAATGAAGATTTATAAGCGCATTCTTGAGCTACGCCCAGCGTGGACGGAAAAGATTGCAGTGGTCATGACGCAAGGCAATAACGATCCCGAAGAATGGCGTGAGATTATCGGCAACAAAGCTCATAAGGACGATATGGCGCGGAAATTCAAAGACAATAACTCCCCGCTGAAAATCGCTATCGTCGTGGATATGTGGCTGACCGGCTTTGATGTTCCCTCCCTCGCTACGATGTATGTCTATAAGCCAATGGCTGGACACAACCTGATGCAAGCTATCGCCCGCGTCAATCGTGTCTTCAAAGATAAAGAAGGCGGTTTGGTTGTTGATTACGTCGGTATTGCGGCTGCACTGAAACAGGCAATGAACGACTATACTGCCAGAGACAAGAAGAACTATGGTGATACAGATGTAAGCAAGGCTGCATATCCGAAGTTCCTTGAAAAGCTCTCTATTTGCAGAGATTTGTTCCACGGATTCAGTTATGAGAAATTCATGACCGGAAGCGACCTCGACCGTGCAAAGCTTATCAGCGGCGGCGTGAACTTCATACTCGGCAAGAGTGTTGCAGAGTACGATCTTCCCGACAATGAGAAGACACAGAATGTGTTTATCAAAGAAGCGCTACTTCTCAAGCAGGCACTTTCGCTGTGCAGCAGTTTGGTAGACGAGCAAACTCGCATGGAGGCGGCTTTCTTCGAGTCCGTAAGAACAATGACCGTGCGCTTGGTTTCAGGCGGTACCGGAAAGAAGTTTACGCTTCCGGAAGTAAATGAGCGCATTAACGAGCTATTGAAGCACAGCATCAAGAGCGAAGGCGTTATCAACCTCTTCTCCGATGTCCAGACTGAGTTTTCGTTGTTCGATCCGAAGTTCCTTGAAGAAGTGGCAAACATGAAGGAGAAGAATCTGGCAGTCGAACTTCTGAAAAAGCTGATTGCTGAACAAGTATCTGTTTATCGTCGTACAAACATTGTCAAATCCGAGAAGTTCTCCGAAATCATTCAGAGCGCAATGAACCGCTATTTGAACGGAATGTTGACCAACGAGGAAGTCATTCAAGAATTACTCAAGCTGGCGAAAGACATTGCCGCTGCTGCCGCCGAGGGTGAAAAACTCGGATTGACAGCGGACGAGCTTGCTTTCTATGATGCCCTCACAAAGCCGCAAGCAATCAAGGACTTTTACGAGCATGACGAGCTTATTGCTATCACGAAAGAACTGACAGATTTGCTTCGCAAAAACCAGACAATAGACTGGCAAAAGAAAGAGAGCGCAAGAGCTGGAATGCGCCGCCTGGTCAAAAGGTTGCTGAAAAAACACAAATATCCGCCAGAGGGTATGGATGATGCTGTCCAGACTGTCATGAGCCAGTGTGAGATGTGGACGGACAATGTAATGACCGCTTAACTCCCCCTACGAGAAAGGAGTAGATCATGGGCAATTCAGTCATGTTGAATGGCATCGAATATGCCGGAGAACAGATTGCCTACAAAGACAGCACCTATGAGCTTGTGTCAAAGGTCGCTTACCTGATCGGCGTCCCGCTTCGTATTTTCCAAAATGAACACGAGCCGCCGAAGATAGAGATATACAACCGGCTTGAACAGGATAAAAATGCCCGTATCATTCGTAATCTATGTATCATCCGCACCGCCATTGAGCGCAACTACCGGAAAATAAATGACATCATGCGGATGGAATACCGTGGGCTTCTTTCGATGCCTGAGATCCTTCCAATGTCCAGTATGCAGCAGCTTTCAAATGACGGAATCAGCTTTATTAAAAAGTCGAGTACAAAGCTCTGCCACCACATTATCGAGATCAACCGGCTGATTTCAGACCGCATTAACAACTGCAAAAGCCTCTTTCCAATCTGGATTAACTGGGCGTACATAAAAGAGCTGTTCATTATGCCAAACGGCTTGACAGAGGACGGAACGAAAGATGCTGCGGACATCTATTACGCAAGTCTCTCCTACTACCCCTATCAAATGTACATCAACTGGGTACCGATGGACGAGGGTAATGTCCTCTATAATGACAAGAAGTTTGCTACCCTGCTTTATCAATGGCATTGCGACGCCTTCACGGAATACAGTAAAGTCTCCGATGCAGGGGCTTTTGTAAAAAACAATATCTACGACTTCATAGATGACAGTGAGAAGACCGTATTGGTAGTGGACTGCGAAAACTCCGACCCGTACAAGCTGTGCGCCACGCTCAAAAATCTTGATTATGAGGTCATGCAGAAGATTACGGCGATCATTCTCTTTGATGATGTACACACCGCTACGGCATGGCGGATTCTTGAAAACTACACCCGCATCCCCGTTGAACATATCATGATTGAGCGGATCAAGCAGAACAAATCACTGGTAGACATCAAGCTCACCGCAAGAGCCTGTCAGGAACACTACCAGAAGCAAGTGGATTCCTTCGTCATCGTCTCAAGCGATTCCGACTACTGGGGGCTGATCTCTTCCTTACCGGACGCCAGATTCCTTGTCATGATTGAGCGGGAAAAATGCGGACCGGATATGAAGGCGGCACTTTCAGAATCTGGGATATTCTACTGCTATCTGGATGACTTCTACTCCGGCAACAGCGAGGACATCAAGAAAAACGCACTGTTCAAGGAGATGTACCGCTGGATTGACAACTCCGTTCACCTGAATGTCAACGATATGTTTGATACAGCTCTGCGAAACACGAGGATCGAAATGTCTCCCGCAGAGCGGCGGCAGTTCTATGAGAAGCACATCAGGCACATGACGCTGACTATCGACGAGAACGGAAACGTCAGCATTGAGCTGAAACGCGGATAGCCTTGGTTTCTATTCCGGGAGGAATATGGATGGACAACAGATTCTATTTTGGATTCAATACATCGGAGGAACGGAAAAAGCGCAGAAAAGCAGAGCTGTACTCCATGAGTGAGCAAGTCAGCACCTTCTTTTGGGATGAAGCCCCGCAGCATGGCTTGGAAATGCGTGAAGGGCAGCAGGATATGTCCTTTGAGATTGTGGACGCCCTCATAAACGATCAGCATTTTGCGATTGAAGCTGGCGTGGGCATTGGAAAGTCCTTTGGCTATCTTGTGCCGGTGCTGCTGTACAGCAAACGCATGAACAAGCCGGTTATCATCGCAACCTCGACCATTGCGCTTCAAGAATTGCTTTTCGGGTGCGTGCTGCTTAGGTTCGTTCAGGTTTGCCCGATGTGGTTTCTTTAAGGGAATAGGAGTCAAATTAGGTGCAGACGAGTTTAGATTGAGTGGAATTTTCAATGCCTTGCTAATTGAAAAGAAGTCTGATGCTTTATTTTTCCGTTCATTTAACAGTTGCCGAACTGTTGATTCCAACTGCTCATTATAGCTGCGAACTTCGTTGTTTACATAGCCACTCGTTTCTTCAAAATTTTTGAATCGGTTTTTGAAAGCGGTGTCAATCTTTTCTTCTAGCTGCTCACCAAAAGATTTTATTTCTTGGTTTGTATAAGACAAGCGAATTGTGATATAGCCATAGCTACTCTCTGTCGAGCGTTGAAAGTCTACGATTTCATAACTTGTGAATGTATAAGTGGACGGTTGGCATTTAAGAAGAACCGAATCACCAGCAAAGGGAATTTTGAAGTCAATGTTATAGCCATCCAAGTTGTAATATTCAGGCTCTCCATAGGCACTTCCCATCCTGCTCCATGGATTGTACTGTTGAATGGTTGTTTCATGCAAACTTCTTGTAGTTGCATTAACGAAAAAGGTAATAGGTTCAACCTGATACTTTTTCGTAAGATATTCAACCCATTCATCAAAATCGCTGTTCATTATCTGTTCGTCAGTGTATGAAGCGATTTTATCTTTTAATGAACTGATGTTGCTTCTTAAGTAATCCGATACGCTTCCATTTCCGATTGCAAATAGTTTCAATGTTTGCTCCTTTGGTCAGAGGTTGGTTGTACGAATAGGGGGAGTTCATTATACCACACCTCTTGGAAATGTTCAATTAAACGTGTTTTTTTGATAAAAAAGCGGAAGTCCTCTGCTTTATGTTGCAATATCGTTGGGGATGCGATATACTAATATTGTATGTCATTTTATCTTGGAGGATGGTTGAGAGATGCGTAGTCAGGTGCAACAGAATAGGTCAATCGAGCTTTTCTGCGGAACAGGTGGCTTGGCACTTGGCTTGCAGAAAGCAGGATTCCACCACACTGCTTTGTATGAGTGGGATAAAGATTCCTGTGATAATATTAGGGCGAACATTCAGGCTGGATACAAAGGCATTGAATCGTGGAATGTCCATCAAGCGGATGTTCGTGCGGTTTGCTATGATGGGTTATCTGGAAAAATCAATATGGTATCTGGTGGCCCACCCTGCCAGCCGTTCTCTATGGGAGGAAAGGCTCAAGCCTATAATGACAAGCGTGATATGTTTCCTGAAGCTGTTCGGGCTGTCAGAGAAATCATGCCCGAAGTCTTTATCTTTGAAAATGTCAAGGGACTGTTAAGAAAATCATTCAGCCTATACTTCAGTTATATTATTTTGCAGTTGACATATCCGAGCATCCAAAAGCCAGCTGGAATGACTTGGGAAGAGCATCGTGAACTATTGGAAAAGCATCACACATCTAGCAGTCACGATGATTGCGAGTATAATGTTGTATTTAGGCTGTTGAATGCTGCCGATTATGGCGTTCCCCAGCTCAGGCACAGGGTGGTTATTGTTGGCTTTAGAAAAGATATAGATGCAAAATGGTCTTTTCCGAAAGCTACACACTCTAAAGAAGCGTTGCTTTATTCCAAATGGATTACCGGTGATTACTGGGAGCAGCACAAGTTGTTGAAACCATCTGAATCGCCATTGTCAAAAAACATGGAGCGGTCTGTTCGCACAGCTATTGAATGTACCGATAAAAAGCTGTTTCCTTGGCAAACCGTCAGAGATGCGCTACATGATTTACCCGACCCTCGAAGCAACGATGCGCAAAAATTTGATAATCACATCTTCCGTGCAGGAGCTAAAAGCTATCCCGGTCACTCTGGCTCGGTGCTAGATGAGCCTTCAAAAACCATCAAGGCTGGCGCACACGGTGTTCCCGGTGGAGAAAATATGCTGGTTTTGGATTCTGGTGAAGTGCGGTATTATACGGTTCGTGAAAGTGCAAGAATCCAGACTTTCCCCGATGATTATAAGTTTGTTGCATCGTGGACGGAGAGTATGCGCCAAATTGGTAATGCAGTTCCAGTAAAGCTGGCCAACGCGGTTGGCGTATCTGTTTTAACCCAACTAGAGGAGGTTCATCATGCCAA
Organism: Faecalibacterium sp. I4-3-84; assembly: GCF_023347255.1. Taxonomy (GTDB): domain Bacteria; phylum Bacillota; class Clostridia; order Oscillospirales; family Ruminococcaceae; genus Faecalibacterium; species Faecalibacterium taiwanense. The sequence goes on along the minus strand of NZ_CP094466.1, from coordinate 2,693,177 downwards.
GAAGTGATATTCCTGTTATTACTCCCTACAATCCTCTTGATAAGCGAAATTTGGCAGAGAGTGTAGCATCAGCTATGCTGCACACTCCTGTCCAGAAATTGCCGCCAGAGCCTTTTATTGGTGCAGGTGTGTATGCAATCTACTATAAGGGTGATTTTGAACCTTATCGCAAATTAGTTGAATTAAATCAAGATGGTTGGAATGTCCCGATTTATGTAGGTAAAGCTGTTCCAGCGGGTGCAAGAAAAGGTGGTTTTGGGGTAAATGTAGACCACGGTCAAGCTCTTGCAAATCGTCTTTCAGAACATTTCACTTCTGTTTCAAAAGCATCCAATCTTGATGAAAATGACTTTGTATGCCGCTTTCTGGTAGTTGATGACATTTGGATTCCGCTTGCAGAATCCATGATGATCGAGCGATTTAAGCCGCTATGGAACAGATGTATAGATGGCTTTGGAAACCACGACCCCGGCAGTGGACGTTATCAGCAGCAACGTTCACCGTGGGATTGTATTCATCCCGGTCGTGAATGGGCCGAAAAACTCAAGCCGAATGCGATTTCAAGAGAAGATTGGTTATTGCGTGTTGAGAATTATCTAAGTACATATCAGGCTCCGTAAAAAGAGATAGCCGCCTGTGTTTTGGCACATGGCGGCTATCTCTTTTTATACTTTCAGGGATTCAAGGGATGCAAAGAAACGAAGATATTGCTTTGGCGAAAGGCGTTCAATCGCTACCCGTGCATTTATAGCAGCATAAGGATTGGAAATCTGGCAGCGGTCTACTAACAGCTTTAGAGCCATACAAGTTTCAAGTTGATCCGATGTTCCGTATTCTTTTAGAATATGAAGTTCGGTGAGCGACAAAGGAAGGAGCAGTTTTGCATTCAAAATTTTCGCTGTTTTATTTCTCACTTCCGATAATTGAATTTCATAATAAAGCCCGCTATTGTCAGTAGCATACATTGAAAAGTGTTTTTCTGCATCTGACTTGCGAATGTAATTGTATTCTTCATCTGGATAGTCATCAAGCCGCATAAACCGTACAATATATAATGGGATTGCTTCTGACGATTTCATAAAGAACCTCCTAGCTGATTATTTGTAAACAATCTCGTTATAAACAATTTCTTCGGCCCGGTTGCGAATATTGTTCATCCGGCGCACCCATTCCAGTTGATCGGCGGCTTTCAGGGCTTCGGTCACGCCCTCGGCTTCCTGCATTTGCCGGATGGTCAGCGCAAGCTGTTCCTCGGTCTGCTTGTCCAGCTTGGCAAGGTAGCCGCCCAGTTCGCCGGACAGGAGCAGTTGGTTGTACCGGATGGGATGTTGCTCCTTCAGATACATCTTATGTAAGCGGCCCCACCGCCCGGTGGGGTGCTCTGCCTGGGCTGCTACGGTCAGGTTCGGCAGATAGTGGTCGTTGACAAGGGTGTAATCCAGACCATTGGCACTATCATGGATGTGTTTTTTCAAATCAATCATAACCATTCTCCTTTTGTTTCGGCGGGTAGATTCTCTGGTAGGATGGTGCCAGCTTTTTTCATTTCTTTAAGGCGTTTTCGATACTTTGCCATATACTTTCGGCTGGCTATCCGATGCTTCTCTAGCTTTTCTTCACGGATTTTTTGAGTCGCAAGTTCTTCTTCGGATAAAATTATAGGCTCCTCTGGCACATCAAACTTTCCGATATAGTTCAGATAAACTTCAACTTGAACTGCTCGCGTTCCATTCAACTCAAATGGACGATGGACAATGATTTTTGAAACAAATTCGTTTACCATTGCTGGGGTCAGTTCTGAAAAGTCGGTATATTTCTTTGCCAATTCAATAAAGTGGTTCGTGTTGTCCGCTTGCTTTTCAGCACTATCTAACTGTTGCTGACAGTCTTTTTGTTCTTCTTCCAGTTCATTTTTTTCTTTTTCATATCCTTCCAGAAGATTTTCCAGCATTTTGTCTGAAAGCCGCCCTGCAATATTATCCTCGTAAATTTTACGAATTAAGGCATCAATGTCTTTTGTACGATGCTCGGCCTTGGTAATCCGGCTGCGCAGTTCTTGTAAATGGCTTTGATTTTGCGATTCTGAAATCTGATTGTACAGTTCCAGAAATTCTTCCGGATTGCTTTGGACGTAAGAACACGTTTTGCGGATACATTCGAGAACGATGCTTCTTAAAGCTGAAGTTCTGATATGATGACCGGAACAAGCAGCTTTATACGTTTGACGAGTGAGAATGTGTTTTGAACAGGCATAGCAATCTTCAGGTTTAGAATAACTTTCCCTGCGTTCACCTTTTGATGTGTAGTAAACACGCACCCGGCCATTCTTTCGACGATGGTTGTACATTAAAGAACCGCACTCACCACAGAAAACCTTGCCCGTAAGGGGATTGGCTTCACCTAGTGAATCTGTACGGCGGGTATGCTTGCGCAGGTTTTGGACGATACTCCATGTCTCTTTATCAATGATAGGTTCTTGAGTGCCTTCAAAAATCACCCAATCAGATTTATCCGCCTTTTTGATTTTCTTGTCTTTATAGGAATTTTTATAGGTGCGAAAGTTCACGGTGCAGCCAGTATATTCAGGTCTTTCCAGTATTGTGGCAACGGTGTGCCCTCGCCAAGTATAGGGATTACTATAATCGCAATCAGACTGATGATTTCCCAAACCTCTTTTGGCAAGGTAATAAGATGGCCGCTCAACTTTTCTTTCTGCAAGGCAGCGGGCGATTTCATAAGGGCCTTTTCCGTCCACACACATCTGAAAGATTTCGCGGACAACGGAAGCGGCTTCTTCGTCTATAACCCACTTGTCTGGATTCTCCGGGTCTTTTTTGTACCCATAACAAGCGCAGTTGCTTGTATGCGCGCTTCCTGACATTCCTCTTGCCTTTAAGACGGACTTGATTTTTTTACTGGTATCCCGGACGTACCATTCGTTCATAATGTTCAGGAACGGCGCAAATTCGCTGCTCTGCTGATCGTTGCTGTCAATGCCGTTCCCAATGGCGATAAAATGAACTTCCTTTTCTCGAAAGAGAATGTCTGTGAAAAAGCCAACTTGAAGGTGGTCGCGTCCGACACGGCTAAGGTCTTTTACAATGACAGTCGTGATTTCTTCGGCCTTTACCCCTGCAACGAGTTCGTTCCACGCAGGACGGTCAAAGGAAGCACCAGACCAACCATCGTCCGTATAATGCCGCAGATTCACAAAGCCATGTTCTTTGGCGTAGGCTTCCAGCATTTGCTTCTGATGGACGATGCTATTGCTGTCGCCATCTCCATCATCGTCACGAGAAAGGCGTTCATATAACGCTGTAATGCCAATTTCTTTGACTTTTTTCTTTTTCATGGGTCGTTTCTCACCTCCAATTCTGCATATCAACTACCCACGATGATAACATATCACATCCGTGTACTGCTTCGGAGGCGTTGTGAAGTGTTCGGTGACGCTGGCAGATACACCATCCAGAGCATCGCCCTCATGGACTTCGGGCAGGGACTTCACGGGATCGTCTTTTTCCTTCGCCTTGAGGGAAGCCTTGAACAGCTCTTCAATGGATTTCCAGCCGTTTTGAACGACGGTCTTGCCCTTGGTTTTGAACTCGTAGCCCTCGCAGGAGAGCGAGATCTGCGTTTCTGCGTAGGTGTGCTTCTCGCCGGTCGCACACAGAAGGCGCATCCCGACAAGATTGAGGATTTTCTGCTCTGACTGAGGGAGAACGGAAACATCCTGCTTTTCAAGCTGGACGGTCGGGAGAATGGCGTGGTGATCTGTGACCTTACTGTTGTCGGTTACGCGGGCAATGTCCGGCGTAATCGAAACGCCAGAGAAGAGCGGAAGTTGGCGGCAAACGATAGAAATGACCTGACGGGCGGTGTCCTCCATATCATCCGTGATGAACTGGCTGTCCGTGCGCGGATAGGTCAGGAGCTTCTTTTCGTAGAGCGTCTGAACGAGATCAAGCGTCTGCTGGGCAGTGAAGCCGTAATATCGGTTTGCCTCGCGCTGCAAGGTGGTCAGATCATAGAGCTTCGGAGGATTGACGGTTTTCGTCTCCCGCTTGAGAGAAGAAACGACGGCTTGCTTTTTCTCGCAAGCCGCCGCAATTCTTTTTGCTTCCTCTTCGGTTTTGACCTTTTCCAGATCGGCGGTCAGATCGCCCTTGCCGACGTGGACGTTGAAATACTTCTCCTTCTGGAACGTGGAGATTTTCCCGTCACGCTCCACCAGCATTGCAAGAGTAGGCGTCTGGACGCGCCCGACCACCAGCTTCTTGTGATAGAGCGTGGTGAAAAGGCGGGTGCCGTTGATGCCGACAATCCAGTCCGCCTTCGAGCGGCTGAGTGCCGCTTCATAGAGGCGGTCATAGTCCTTGCCGTCCCGGAGATGCTGGAAGCCTTCGCGGATGGCGGAGTCCTCCAATGAGCTGATCCACAGACGCTTGAAGGGCTTGGTGCATCCGGCTTTGTTGTAGACCAGCCGGAAGATCAGCTCACCCTCGCGTCCTGCATCGGTTGCACAGACCAGCTCGGTGACGCGCTTGTCCTTCATGAGAGCGGACAGCACCTTGAACTGCTGTGTTTTGTCCTTCGTGACCTTAAACATCCAGCTTTCCGGAACAATGGGCAGATCGTCATATCGCCACTTGGCATACCGCTCATCGTAGGAGCTGGCGTCTGCCAACTCCACCAGATGACCGAAGCACCACGAAACGATGTAATTGCCGCCCTCCATGTAGCCGTCCTTGCGGGATGTCGCGCCCAGCACCTTTGCGATGGACTGGGCGACGCTGGGCTTTTCAGCAATGACTAAGATCAATCTTCATCACCTTCCGTTTCGGCATCCTCCGCGATCTGCGGCTCTTCATCCTCGTTGATGTACGGCTCTTCCTCGTAGCCTTCATCGTCGAAGAAGTCCATATCCTCATCCTTGGGCTTTCTGCCCTTGACGAACTTGATGTAGTAATAGGCTGCACCCGCAGCACCGGCAAGGGCAAAGATGACGAGGATCATGCCGACGTTGGACTTCTTTTCGGGTTTGGGCGCGGGGACATCGGTTTCCGCATCCTTGTCCGGCTCAGGTGTAGCGAGAGCTGTGCCGGTGCATTCGCTCATGTTGGTCTTGCAGACCGGGCAGTCGGTGTTGACCTGACCGGCAGCGCACTTTTCCTTGCAGTTACAGGTGGTCAGAGCCGCCGCAGTGTCATCATCCAGCAGTGCAAGCAGATCGCTCTCATCGACCATGTTCAGGAAGTACGTCTGGTACTGTTCCTCGTCTTCGTTGATCGGCGCATCGTAGTCGATGACAATGAAGAAGGTGTTGCCGCTTTTCGTCTGGATGGTGATGAACTGCTTGTTGGTTGCCTTGTCATAGAGCAAGTCGCGGGTGTAGGCGTTGCCCTCATCGTCAATCGGCTCACCCTTCGGCTTTTCCGGCGTGGGAGTGACTGCGGGCTGCTGTTCGGGCTGAGTTGCCTCCGTAACCGGAAGGTTCTGCTCGGTATCATCGGCGTAGGCAAACGCCGTGACAGAGAAGCAGGACAGAACCATGACGCAGACCGCAAGGATGGTCAGAAAACGAAACTTCTTACGCATTGTCGATTACCTCCGTATTTCCGGCGGGCATGGTGCCGCCCTTCATGGAAGACAGGAACGCCATGATCTGATCCTTGTCCATCACCATAGAGCGCACGGTATTGATGATTTCAAGGTTTTCCAGCTCTGTCTTCTTGTCGTACAGCTCCTTGAGCTGACCTTCGATTTCGGACTTCTTCTTTTCAGCCTTCTCAATGTCGGAGAGGACTTTCTGATACTTGGGATTCATGCAAAACTCCTTTCTTTTAATAGGCGGGTCTTCCGAAGGCGTAGAAATGCTGCTGCCAATAGGAAGAGTTGATGGATGTGTACTGAATGGGATCGCCGCAGTGGATCATGACCCCATCACCAACATAAATGCCGACGTGAGACACGCCGGGGGTGTCATACGTTCCGACGAAAAAGATAAGATCACCGGGCTGTGCATTCGCCTTTGAAACCGGCGTACAGACGTTGTAAAGCCCCTGTGCGCCCAGCCGTCCGGTATTCACAAGCCCGCTGTTCGTGAGAACATAGCTGACAAAGCCGGAGCAGTCAAAGGACGTGTCGGGATTGGAGCCGCCCCACACATACGGATAGCCGAGATACTTTTCCGCCTCGGTAATCAGCGTTGCAAACTTCTCGTCGTTCAGGTATTCCGGGTTGACATCGTAGTCGGCGGGCGGATTTGTGATGTACTTGTCCACATAGGGAGAGTCACCGAACAGATCCTCACGGTTGCCCAGCACCGACATATACGTCGCGTACATGGAAAGCTGTTCCTGAGACATGATGTAGACCGGGACATGGGAGAGATTGAAGTTTTCGAGCTTCACGTTGCAGATGTAGTAGTCATACGGGACGCGGTAGGTTTCCGTGTGCGTATTGCCGTCTGCATCCGTCCATGTGTCGGTCTCCGTGCGGTATCTGGTTTCGACGATGACCTCTTCTGTGAGGATATACTGCTTTTCAAACAGCATTTGGAGCGTACCCTGCACCTCATCCAGCGTGAACTCGCCCTCATGGAGAGCCGAGAGAATGGAGATCAGCACATAGGGGTCATGCTCAATATCATCCAGATCGAAGTGATATTCGTCATAGTCATGAGTGCCTTCATAGTTATCCAGATAGCTTTGCAGCTCTTGCTCCATCCGGCAATACTGCGCCTCCGCGCCAAGCATCGCGTCATCCTCACTAAGATAAGAGGAAGCGATTACCGTCGAGCCGGTAGAAGTAAGCATCGAACACGAGCTGATTCCGGCACCGAGCAAAACGAGAAGGACAATTCCGACGCCGATCCAGATGAAGACCTTCTTGTTCTTCTCAAAGAACTCCTTGATCTTGTCGGACGCCTTCTCACCGAGCTTCTTGCCGGTGCTCTTTGTTGCAGTCCCGGCAGTCTGAGAACCGGCATTTCGAGCGGCGGCATATTCCTTCTTGATGCTCTGCTTCTGGTAGTGCTTGTTCATGTTCTGCTTCTTCATCTCAGGATGCTCCTGCTGATTTCTCTCATATTGGAGCTTCGCATCAGCAGCATCCGCCTTGTGTTCCAGCTTGGAGACCTTCTCATACGGCTTGTTGACGCTGCTTTCCCGATGATGACGGAAATGCCGAGCGGCAGTCTCGACGGCGATCTCCGTCTTATGCGCCGCCTCAACCGCCGAGTTTTCCTGTTCGACCTCATGGATTTTGCCGTGAATGCCGGAAGCGAGGGTGTCACCGACCTTGCGGACGGTTTTATCTGCTTCAAATTGCAGCTTGCCTTTGCCTTTGGGCTTTTTCAGCTCATCCTCAAAATGAAGGCGGGTTTTGCCCTTTCCGGTCTCTTCATCAAAGACGCGCTCTTTCTTGAGAACCTTGTGCGTGGGCAGCTTCTCGCGGGCAGCGTCCAGACGCTCATGCGCCTTCTCGGACTTCCTTTCGAGCTTCTGCATCCGCTTCGTGGGCGGGACGGCATCGTCCGAGAGCGGCTTTGCAGAGGCGGTTTCCGCCGCTTGAGTGAGAATGGCATCTGCATCCACTGCTTCAACCGCAGAGGTCTTGCGCAGCTTGTGTGTGACAACCGTTTCGGCAATCACCGTGCCGGTATGAGAAGAAACACCGCGCTGCTCCAAAGCAGGAGGCTTGAACGGCGTCTCTGACACGGGCAGCGGTTCAGATACATTCTGGGGTGGATTATCCGGCTTTTTCTCTTCTGTAACGGACATTTCCGAGGGCGGCTGTGTGTCGTTATCCACGCCGTGTTCCGCCTGAAACTGACGCTGCTGACGGCGCATCTGCACCTTTTTCTGTTCCTCCGCAGAAGGAGCTTCGGAAGGCTCGGCTGTCTCAGCGGGCTTCACCAACTCTGCATCTTCCAGCCGCTTTGACACACGCTGCTCGGTGCCAGCCGTCAGGTTTTCCTCAACCGCGCCTTCCCGCGTCATCCGCACGACTACCTTGTCACGGGCTTTAAGTTCCGGTTCCTTGGGCATCAGATTTCACCTCCGATCCGCTTGTAGGCAAGCTCGGTGTATTCAGGGTTCAGCTCTACGCCTACAAAATGCCGCCCCATCTGCGCGGCAACCATGCCGGTTGTGCCGCTTCCCATAAAGGGGTCAAGCACAATACCGCCTTCGGGACAACCGGCAAGCAGACAGGTCTCAACCAGTTTCGGAGGGTAGGCGGCGTAGTGACCGCCCTTGAAGGGAACGGTGTTGATCTTCCAGACATCGCGCTTATTGCGGAGCGGATTGATGTCACTGTCCTTGATCTCACCATGCTCACGGGGGCGGTTGATGGACTGCGGCTGAGGCTGACCGGGAACGGGCTTGCCGTATTTGTTGCCGCCCTTCATGCCGCGCTTGAGGCGTTCTGCCGTTGCAGGGGCAATCGGCTCGGAAATTGCCTTGTAGTCAAAGAAATACTTCTTGGACTTTGAGAACAGGAAAATATGCTCATAGCAGCGGGATAGGCGGTCTTTCACGCTCTCCGGCATGGGGTTGTCCTTCATCCAGATGATGTCGTTGCGCAGATACCATCCGGTATCGCGGAGAGCAAAAGCCAGCATCCACGGAATGCCGATCATGTCTTTCGGCTTGCAGCCCTCAACCTTGTTGTTGAGAGCCACAGCCTGACCGTTTCTGCCGTTGGGGTTCTTCGGGTCAATAAATTCGCCCTGATTGCCTTTCCCGGCGTAGGTGTCCGAGATGTTCAGCCAGAGCGTTCCATCCGGACGCAAAACGCGCCTGACTTCGGTAAACACTTCCGTCAGGCGCGAAATATATTCCTTCGGCGTTGTCTCTCTGCCGATCTGGGCATCCATGCCGTAATCGCGGAGCGCGTAATACGGAGGGGACGTCACACAGCAATGAACGCTGTCATCGGGCAGAGTTTTCAGGATTTTAAGGCAATCGCCGGTATGAATGATGTCAAGCTCTATAAAAACCAGCTCCTTTCTTCGGATTTGAGCGCATATCAGTCGGAGTAATACTCGTCCGGCTCGTAGTCCTCATCTTCCATGAAGTCCTCGTCGAGATCGTCAATCTCGTCTGCCCAACGGTCGAAGATTTCCTCGGCTTCCTTCGCCGCCTCACGATAGAGGCTCAGGCGGTTCTTCTCAAAGGCGGCAAAGGCGGGGACGAACTTGCCGAACTCGCGGATTGCCTTCACATCCTGCGTGCGCATATCTGCGACGCACTGAATGATTTCGGACATCGTAAGCAGATCGTCGATCATCTGCTCATACTCGCCCTTGGGGATAGAAACGGTTTCATCTTCACCCGCGTCAGCGAAAGGGGTATTCTCATCGTTGTTGCTGCACTCAGAAACATCAACATTGAAGTAAAAGCCGATCATATCCACGGCTACTTTGGTCATAATCTGACGCGCTTCCTTGACCTTTTCGTCGATGTCCTCCCTCACATGGAGATAGGCGCGGTGATGCTTCTTGAGGTCGCTTTCCAGTCGGATCAGATCGGTCAGCTCCCACAGAGCCTTAAACAGCGCGGAGGTGTTCTCTCCGTATTCGATAGCGTCCGCGTAGGGAATGGTAATCATCTTGTTGTTCATGTTCAAAAATCCTCCTATCAGTTCTGTACGGTTTCTTCGGGTTTGGTGGTCATGATGCGGTAAAGCTGGGTGTCCTTCGGGAAATCGTCCTTGAAGGGAACGATGGTCGAGCCGTAGAAGATCAGCCCCTCACCGGCGTTGGAGTTGGTGATGTAGTTTTGCTGGCTGGGCGAGATGTTCAGCGCCTTCGAGAGAATCTGCCGGTCGCCGGATGCCTGATTCAGAAGGTAGACAAAATCCGAGTTTTCAAAAATGTTCTCCACCTCGCGGGAGGCAAGAAGATCCTTGACGTTCTGCGTGATTCCGGTCGGGATGCCGCCCCATTTTCTGAAACGCTTCCAGATTTCCACGCTGTACGCGGCGGTCTGTTCCTCTTTCAGCAAAAGGTGGAACTCGTCCATGTAGTAGCGAGTTGCCTTGTGCTGGGCGCGGTTGATGGTAACTCTGTTCCACACCTGATCCTGCACGATCAGCATACCGAGCTTTTTGAGCTGCTTGCCGAGTTCGCGGATGTCATAGCAGACAAGGCGGTTGTTGACATCCACATTCGTTCTGTGATTGAAGACGTTCAGAGAGCCGTGAACATAGATTTCAAGGGCAGTTGCAATGCGCTGTGCCTCCGGCTCCTTCTGATTTCTCAGAATGTTGTAGAGGTCTTCGAGGATCGGCATTTTCTCCGGCTTGGGGTCTGCAAGGAACTCCTGATAGACCATGCGGACGCTGCGGTCAATGATGGTCTTCTCAACCGGCTGCAAGCCGTCCTTGCCGCCGACAATCAGCTCACACATGGAGAGGATGAAGTCGGATTTCAGCGTCAGCGGGTTTTCCTCTTCGGAGTAGTTCGTGTTGATGTCCAGCGGATTGATGTAATCCGTGCTGACCGGCGAAATGCGGATGACCTGACCACCGAGCTTCTGCACGAGGGGAAAATACTCGGCTTCGGGGTCGCAGACGATGATGTCATCCTCCGTGATGAGGAAGGCGTTCGTCATTTCACGCTTTGCGGAGAAGGACTTACCGGAACCGGGCGTACCCAAGATCAGTCCGTTGGGGTTTTTGAGCTGCTTGCGGTCAACCATGATCATGTTGTTGGACAGCGCATTCAGCCCGTAGTAGAGAGCTTCGCCGCCCTGAAAAAGCTCCTGCGTGGTGAACGGCACGAAAACCGCTGTGCTGGAAGTGGTCAGTCCGCGCTCAATCTCCACCTGATTGACGCCGATAGGCAGAGAGGACATCAGCCCTTCCTCCTGCTGGAAGTCAAGACGCTTGAGCGCACAGTTATACTTTTGGGCAATGGCGGCGGTCTGGAATACCGCATTTTCGAGCTTCTGGCGATTGGTTGCCGTATTCATGATGAGGATAGTCACAAGGAACAGTCTCTCATTGCGGGTCTGGAGATCCTGCAACAGACGCTTTGCCTCACCGCCGAAGGTGGCAAGATCGGATGGGATGATGTCCATATCGTAGCCGGAGCGGACGGCTTTTTTCTGCTCTTCGATCTTCATCTTGTCGAGGTCGGTGATCTTCATCTTGATGCTCTTGATTGCCTTCGCCTGGTCAATCGTCCGGATATGAAAATTGACCGTAATGTTGCTGTCCATCTCAAGGAAGTCGGCAAGCATACGGTCGTTGAGTTCCGGCGCGAGGATTTGCAGGAAGCTCACCGCACCGATGGTTCTGCCCATCTTGAAGCACTTGCCTTCACGGAAGTCAAAGGAAGTGGGAGCGATGAAGTCCTTGCTGGAAAGCCCCGTCCGGGCAACCATATCGAAGGAAAAGCGGAACGGCTCATTGCTGTCCATATTGAACACATCGTGAAGCACTTTCAGCCGTTCGTAGCCGGACAGCGGCTCGGTTTTCACGCCGAGAGTTTTGAAGTTGTTGAGGATGTCGGTTTCAATGCGTTCGAGCTTCGGCTTTGCCGTGCGGAGGGAGTCCGCCTCAATGCCGAAGGTGATGTACTTCTTCTTAATCAGCCCGTTATTGCCTTTGGTGAGCTGGCTTTGCAGCATTCCGGAATACTCGGAGCGGATGTCGTTGAAGGCGTCCTCCTGTGCCGGAATGTTGATGCGCTTGCGGAACTCATTGAGGCTTGCCTTCTGATTGATGAAGGAGAGCTGGACGAAAATCGAGCTGTCGAAGTAGTTCAGAAAGTCGCACCAGTTCTCAAAGATGGCAGTTTTGTCCTCGTTCTGCGCAAGCTGGTAGTTGATGTCCTCAAAGGCGATGGACTTCGTGTAGAGGCGGCTGTTCACCTTGCAGATACCGTCACGGCACATCTCCACATAGGGGATGGTCTGCTGGGCGGACTTGCGGACTTTCTTTGCCTTCCTGTCCTTTTTCTTCTGCATGACGATCCGCTTCTTTTCCTGAGCGGAAAGGGCATCGCCGTAAACGACGCCGTTCTTGACGGTCATCTTAGGCTTTGCCTTTGCTGTGCTGTTGTTCAAGCTGCAATTCCTCCTGTTCTTTGATTTTCTGCTGAATTTCAGCGTAGAGATTGTTTGTGCGATAGGGACGCACCTTGTCCCGGATGAACATGGACTGTACGATGTGGTACAGATACTTTTCGGCGGGCTGTCCGTCCTTCTCGTAAAGCGCGAAGAAGATGAACGGGAGCATGATGACCACCATCAGCATTGCCGCCGTAGACAAGTCGAGATGCGCCTTCGCCAGAAAGAAGATCGGGACGCCGACCGCCGCAGCGATGGAAAAACAAATGAGCTGCCGCTTGGTCAGGTTGAACATGACCTTCGTTTTGACGCGGTTAAGATCCTTCGGGACCGGAACAAATGCCATTGACTGTTTCCTCCTTTCTAAGCTGCTTTTCATAGCGCAGCTTCATTTGTGCGGGATATTGATCCTCCTTCGGCTGACGCTTGCCTGTCCAGCGAAGCCCACCCGCTTTGCCTTGACAAATCCAGCCGGAAGCCCGAAGGCTTGCACCGTTTTCGCTTTCCAGCGTGTAGGTGATGATGCGCTTATAGCCCATAGCCGCAGCAGCTCTTGCCGCCGCACCGTAGAGAAAGCTGCAAGCGTTCTTCTCTCCGTTGGTGCATATCCTTGAGAGCCTGCTCAATCTTTTCTAAAATGCTGCCCAATATTTCACCACCCTTCGGTTAAGCTGGGCTTGCCGTGGATTAGCCGAACAAACCGGAGAGCAGAGGGATGAGGGTCGTGCCGATCAGCACCACACCGCCGCCAGCCATGAGCTGCTTGATGCCCTGAGACTTGGCGCCGGGGTTGTCGTTGCCGTAGCCTTCCATGAGGTTGACAACACCCCACACTGCGAGACCTGCGCCGAGGGCGATAACGAGCGTCTGAAGAACCGTGACAGCCTGATTGATGAAAGCCATAGATTTTCCTCCTTGATTTGAAAAAGATTGGTTGTGTATTTTTGAAAATGGGCATAAAAAAAGAAGCCCCGTCGCTGTTCTGCTTTGGGAGCCATCAGGCTTTACCCACTGCGCAGTGCAGCGACGGGGCTTTAATCCGCTTCGACCTCGCCCATATCATAGAGGTCGAATGTGTCATCGGGCTTGACTATCAGCTTGTGCTGCCGGTACTTCTCGATGTCAAAGGCGTTCCGCTTGTTATAGTCGGAGAGCTGCCGGTACTTTGGATGCTTTGTAATGTCGTATTTGTTACTGAGAAAAGGTCTCACGCCTCGAAGCTGCAAAATACACTTGGCTCCGTCCATGACGGCGATCTCATCCTGAGACATCAGTTCTTTGCCGGTTTTCTGATAGTTCAAGCCATAGGAGTTGTTGTTGGAACGGGTTTCTGAGGTGTTGTAAAGGTCGATTGTCTCCTTGCCCAGCACCTCGCTGATTTCCTTGAGAGTCGATTTTTCTTTTCCGCCGAGGAAAAGTGTGCAGTCGCAGTTGCCCGTGATGGTGTCCGCCGCATCCTTGTAGATGGTCTTGAGCTGAGACTGGGACTGTAAGATGATTGACGCCGAGATTTCCCGGCTTCGGATGGTTGCGATGAGCTTATCAAACTTCGGGATTTGACCGATATTCGCAAACTCGTCCAGCAGACAGCGCACATGAACGGGCAGCCGTCCGTTGTAAACATCATCTGCTTTGTCGCAGAGAAGGTTGAAGAGCTGAGAATACATGATTGCCACGACGAAATTGAAGGTGTCATCGGTATCGGAAATGATGACGAATAGTGCCGTCTTCCGGTCTCCGATGGTGTCCAGCTCCATCTCATCGTAGCTCATCAGCTCCCGCAGCTCTGCGATGTCGAAGGGCGCAAGCCTTGCGCCGCAGGAAATCAAAATCGACTTAGCGGTTTTGCCCGCCGCCAGCTTGTATTTGCGGTATTGCTTGACCGCAAAGTGGTCAGGGTCGCGGGCTTCCAGCTCATCGAACATGACATCCACCGGGTTCTTAAAGGTCTCATCGTCCTCTCTGGCTTCCGAGGCATTGATCATTTCGAGCAGGGTAGTAAAGTTTTTCTCGTGGTCGGGTGCCTCGTACCAGATGTAGCCGATGAGAGCTGTGTAGTAGAGCTTTTCCGCCTTGACCCAGAAATCTTCGCCGGACTTATCGCCGTCTCCCTTCGTGTTGACGATGATCGTATTGACCAGCTTGAGGATGTCCTTCTCACTGCGGATGTAGCTGAAAGGGTTGTAGTGCATGGATTTCCGGAAATTGATGGTGTTCAGCGACTTGATGACGTAGCCGCCCTTTTCAAGCATTTTGCCGCACTCCACCAGCACCGTACCCTTCGGGTCAGTCACAACGTAGCTGCTGTGCATCTGCATCAGATTTGGTTTTACAAAAAAGCGCGTCTTGCCTGAGCCGGAACCGCCGATGACAAGGATGTTCTTGTTGCGGGCGTATTTCGGCTGCTTTGGACGGCTGTTCATGGTCAAGAACTCCGTCTGCGTCAGAATGATGTTGTTCGAGAACTCCGGGTCCGTGTACGGCTTGATGTCCTCCGGCTTACCCCATCGTGCAGATCCGTATTCTTCGCCCTGCCGGAACTTCTTGCGGTTCTTGCCCTTGACATAGACCGCCAGCTTGAGCAGCGCACCGGCAACCAGACCGATGAGTAGATCAACGGGATGAAAGCTGGGCAGCGGATTTGCGAAGGTAGTGCCGAACACGGCAAAGCCGTTTGTCAGCTTGTCGATGAACTCTGTGCCGGGGGCGAGACGAAACACGGCGGCGATCTTATCCGCGAAGTAGAAGGCGAAGACATACGGAAGGTTCAGAAGAATGAGTTTCTTCACATCGGGTTTGTTCACAGCTCCACACCCCGATCCTTGGTCTTGACCTTGACCTTCTCTTTGTGTTGTGCCTTGCTCTGGGCTTTCTCATGATCCAGCTTGTGCCGGATGGACGGCTGTTCCTTCTGCTTGACGGTTTTGGCGGAGAACTCCTTGAAGGCGGCGGTCATGACATCAACGTCCCGACCCTTGAAGAAGACAAGATAGCTGGGCGGCTCTACGGAAACGTCCTTTTTGAGCGCAAAGTCCAGACCGTATTTGCTGGCAGTCCGCTCAAAGGACTTGATGTTGCCATCCGTCACTTCAATGTTGGAGATGGCGGCATTCTGGCTCATCAGATGTTTGATGGACTGCTTGCCGCGATAGGTTTTAGGTTGCTGCATCTGCTTCTGCGCCTTCTCGATTTCCTGAACGAACTTGTCCAGAGCCTTTTTCAGCACCTCAGCGGAGATTTTACCGCCCTTGATCATGATTGCAACAACTTTGGTGTTGACTTCATCCTGCAATGCAGTGATACCTCCTTTCCTTGGAATAATTGAGGGAATGCTGCCTCAGCTAAGGCGGCACACCCGGCAGATGAATGAATATGACCATGTAAAGCCCTCCTTTCAGGCATAAAAATAGCCGCCAGCGTTTCGCTTGCGGTTTACCAGCCGTTGAAATCATGATTGACCTTTGCGGAGTAGAAATTGTCCATCGTTGCCGGAGCGTTATAGAGTGTGGTCAGGAGATATGCCCTGATGTTCCGAATGTTGGACGGACATTCCTTCATTGCGTGGAAAACATACTCGATGTGGCTGCTGTCCAGCTTGAGAAAGCGGGACTTGACCACTTGCTGCGGCATATCTTCGCCATTGATGCGGATGGTAGGAGCAGTTGAGCAAACGGCATCCAGCATGATCTCGACAATTTCACCGAGGCGGTCTCCGTCAGGACGGTCTTTCATAATCTCGTATTCGATGTTCTCTTCGATGATTTCTCTATATCGCTCTCGCTCATCCACCCAATCAGTCCCATCATTTCTGCGTCCTGTGCCTGAGTGATTGATAGATGGAGTATTGTTCAAGTGAGTATTTTCTTGGTGTGTAATTACTTGGTTCGTATTTATTTGCATTGGGTTTCCCGATGTCGGGACATCCGTTGCCGGTTTTACCGGTATCGGCTTTTCCGATGACGGTGAATCCAACGCCGGTTTTGACAACTCCGGTATTTCAAAGACAAGATACTCGCTTTGCGCCATTCTGCCGTTTTTGTCCCTACGCTGACGCCTGATGATATAACCGGCATCCTCCAATTCCTGCACAGCAGAGCGAACGCCGTCGATGCCGTCCGCGTTGAGCTTGGCAAGCCCCTTGAGGGAGTAGTCCCATTCATCCGGAAGGCTGAGGATTTTCGACATCAGCCCAACAGCCTTGAGGGAGAGCTTCTTGTTGCGAAGATGGTGATTGCTCATCATCGTGAAGTTCTCGATCTTGGGGACTCTGAAAACTGCCATAAAATCACCTTGCCATCTTGGGAAGCAGCTCTTCGCCGCACTTTTTCTGGAACTTCATTCGGATGACATCCTTGCCCTTCGGCGTGAAGTAGGTCTGAGAACCGGTGTAGCAGTACGTCACAAAATCGCGGACGATGAACAGTCCGGCATTGCTGTCCTTGTTGTAGGGAAGAAGCTGACCGGAGGGAGAGCGGAATAGGTACTTTTCTCTAAGAAGAAACTGGACGAACTTGCGCTCCGGGATTTTCAGTTCCTTCGCCGTTGTTCTAATATTGGTACAGTCATCCGGATTGATAAAGGCATCGTAGTAATCGGCTTTGGGCTTTGCAGTGTTCAGCTCAACCTCAAGAACCTTTACGCGATTCTTTTCTCGAATCAACGCCTGAGCGAACTCCATGATGACCGCCGGTTCCTTCTGAATGCGTTCCAGAAGGGAGTCCGTCATGTAGCCGCCGGTCTTGCGGATGGTGGGGACAACTTCATCGAACAGCCAGTGTTCAAACTTCTCAGCAGCAGGGAGTTTGCTGTGAACAATCAGTCGGTAAACATCGCCCTCCGGTATATAGGAAAGGGACTGCATACCACCTCTTGTAAGGGTGTCCCGTTTTAGGACACCCTTGCAGTGATCAATAATTGCCTTTCCGGGTCGGGCATATCCAAGCGCTTTCGCAATATCTGAACCGCAGAACAGGAGTGTTTCCCCTTCGAGGATCGTTCGCACCTCACCGAACTGTTCATTCTTGAAGACTTCGATTTTGTTATTCATGACTGACTTCCTTTCCGGCAGCAGATGTGCCATTTTGATTTTTGAGAGTAGAAACGGGCTTGCAGCAGTAGGGACACTCTGCAAACACGCAGGACTGATATTTCCAGAAGGGACGATGAAATCGACAGCTTCGGCACTCAGGGAGAATGCCATCCGCGCCGCTGTCAAAATGCTCAAAGCCGGGTGTGGTCTGCATCAGCAATTCGAGTGCTTGCAGATCACCGGCTGTCATGCGTTTCATGCTTAAAAACTCCTTTCCTTCGCCGCATCGCCAGCAAATATTCCGGCTTTTGGGCAACAAAAAAAGAGGGTTTGCTTCTTACTCCAAATTGGAGAAGAAACAAACCCTCTTCGTTTACGATGTAGTTCAGATGATTTCTCGGATGGTATGAATGACACCGAGCAGCAGCCCGATGAAGAAGGCGAGTCCTCCGATGAGACCGCCTATGATTAAGTTCAATGCGAAGATGCCGACTGAGCCGGAGATACCGTAGCCGCTGGGAACGAGCCAGAGGCACATCCTCCGGATGCCGAATGGCAAGCCGACGCAGATCCACATAAGGAAGTAGTCACATACGCCGTCAGGCATATAGATCGGCTTGAGAAATGACGCGAGGCAGAACGCAAGCGCGATTGGAAGCACAACCTCCTTCAAGAAGACTTTGATAGCACCCACTATATCCTCCTTCTGCCGGAAGTGTGCAGCAGCACCCTCCGGCTTGCTTGATTATTATGAAAGTCCTTTGTTTTCGGTCAAAAAAAGAAGGGACTAAGCCAGAATGCCTTGATTTTCAAGGTCTTTCTGATTTAGTCCTATTATCGCACAATAATCTTTTACAATGACCGTTGCAATATGCCCGGCTTCGATTTCGGCAATCATGGACTGAAAGCCGGGGCGGTTGAAGTTTGTTCCGCTGTATCCATCATCCGTAAAATGTTTGATATTGTTGAAACCACTTTTGCGAGCGTAGTCTTCCAGATACTTTTTCTGGTTCAGGATGCTGTTGGATTCACCCTGTAATTCGTCATCTCTGGAAAGTCTTTCGTACAATGCCGTGATTTTTCCTTGGTTGGATTTTGCCATAGTTTCACCTTCTTTGTTTTTAGTGGGGTTGCTTGATATGTAACAAAGATACGATATTTTTACTCTCTTGTAAACGCATCTTTGCTTTATCCTTATTCATTATAGCCTTTCGGGTCAGTAACCACATAGGAACTGTGACATTGTAAAAGGTTGGGCTTGAGCCAAAACCGGGTCTTGCCGCTGCCGGAACCGCCCACCACCAGCACATTTTTGTTCCGGGCGTTTTTGGGGTCCGGTGGGCGGTTGGACATCATCAGCCGTTCCGTTTTGGTCAGGATAATGTTGTCGGCAAACTTGGGAGCCATGAACGGTTCAATATCCTTGGGTGTGCCCCACCGGGCAGAGCCGTACTCCATGCCATGGCGGTACTTTTTGGCGTTTTTGCCACGCAGATAGACCGCCAGCCGCAGCCCTGCGCCGCAGCACAAGCCCACCAGCAAATCCAGAGGGGGCAGACTGGGCAGCGGGTTTGCAAACGCCACCGGGATGGTGCCCATCATGGACATGATCTTATCGCCCAGTTCCTTGCCCTCGGCAAGCCGCCACGCTTCGCCAAAGTTGGTTGCCACCAGTCCCAGCAAAATATAGGGCAGGTACAGAGCCAGCAGTTTTGTCAGCTTTTTCGTGGTCACAGTCCGCGTTCCTGTTCCTTGTGCCGGACTTTGCCGGGGAGTTCTGCTGCTGCCTGCACCAGTTCATGCAGTTTTGCCAGCACCGAGGGGCGGTTGTCTTTATTCAGCAGGGATGCCGAATATTCTTTGAAAGCTGAATTGAAGGCTTCTGCGTCCGGGGCTTTGAAAAAGACCAGATACCGGGGCGGCACCTCGGAGGTGTCCTTGCGGATGGCGTAGTCGATGCCGTACTTTTTGGCATAGCGTTCCAGCCCTCGGATACCGGTCTTGCTGATCTCCACGCTGGATACGCCCCGGTTTTGCCGCAACAGGGTGCGGACGCTTTGCTTACCTTGGGATGCTTTGGACTGGTACAGCCGAAACGCCGCCTTTACCGCCCGGAGGACAGTCCGGGCAGACAGCTTCGTGGTGGAGATCATCAGGTTGAAGGATTTCTGTTCGATTTCTTCCTGCAATGCCATCACCTCCCATGCAGCAGAATGCTTTTAGCGGTCATGCTCTGCCGGGGGCTTAGTGCGGGGCTTTTCTGCCGGAGGTTCATCGGGCACAGGCAGCACCAGCAGACGGTTGCCCAGTTTCAGAAAGGCTTCCGGCTGATGGAAAAGCTGCTCATACTTCTGTGCCATCTCCGGGGAGAGCGATGCAAAATCCTCCTCGCCCAGACCCACCACCAGAAAGTCTCCGGCAACGGCATCATACATTTCTCCGTTTTCATCCCGAAGGGCACGATTCAGGGGCAGACCCATGAGCTTGCCGTCATCGTTATAAACGATGGCAACCGGATCTTCAAAAGGGTAGCTTGCGCCGATGGAACCGCCCACCGCCTGCTGCAAGGCTTTCAGGTCGTTATCAATCTCGACCTGCTGCGGATGCTGTCCCGGTGCAATTTTCAGCACGGACAGGGTGTTTTCATTCTGTTCCATTATCATTCTCCTTAAAGATTGTGCTCTCCTGCCCGGCATGGGCGGCGTTCAACAGAGCTGCCACGAAGAAGCCGAAAAAGGCACCAGCCTCAAAAAATGCGACACCGATAAAAAAGTTCAGCATGGCACACCTCACTCCATCATCCAGTTCAAGATACTTCCGCCCCAGCTTTTCATCCAGCAGCCTCCGGAACTCACGTTCAATTTTGTCACGCTCGCAGGCAACTCGCTGATAGCGAGGTGTCTTCATCAGCTCCGTCCATATTGGACGTACCATTTTGTCATAGTAGTTCAGCATAAAGTCTTTATCCATAGGCATCCTCCTTTTGAAATGTTTTGTGGGTAAAAATAAAAGCGCAGCTTCTATTCATTCAGAGTAGAAGTTGCGCTTTGCTGCTAATTTGTGCGTCAGACCACCACTATTTATTTTTCTGCTTCGATGTACTGCCTTAGAACATCGCAGAATGTCATATCATTGCATTTGCTGATCTGCTCCTTTACGGATACTGATTATTTCACCTCGAAAGTTACGCATATAAGCTATTGCTTTTTGTATGCGCACATGCTATGATATAAACAACATTGTTCAGCATATTGTTTACAACAAGGAGGACATGAAATGGCAACTGCAAACGATCTTTTAGCTCGAGCTATAGACGAAACAAAGCATCTACATACTAATGAAATTTTTCTTGTACGAGATTTATTTAAAGGCTATGAGTGGAATCGAATCTCAAGAAGTGACAGATTGTTATTGGGAACTTTGTTCTTAAACTACGTTCACACCTCTGGAACCCGTTTGAAACCAATCGAAAAAACTTCCTCTGGACAGCAAAAGTATAAAGTCGGCAGCAATTGATAGTTTTATACACTATCAGAATGACAACTATTCGAGAGGGAGGATTTGCCATATGAAAGCAGAATTATACAAGAGACTATTTCGAGCCATTTTCTCCGAAGATATAGCATCATTAAAAAAAATAGCCATTGCAATCATTCAAGAGGAGCGCAAACTCGGTCATAACGTTCTTGCAGACTCTTTAGAAAAAATTTCAATTACCGAAAAGCCCAAATATACTCTGTTTGATAGTAGAAAAAACGAAAGTGGATTATCTGCTTTGCCAAAGAGCAAGCGTACAAATTCACAATTGGTATCATATATTCCAAGAGAACAATTAAAACATCATATGATTTTACCAAACGAAGTTGAAGAACGACTTCTTTCGATTGAGCAGGAATATGTAGCACGCGAACGGTTGAAAAAATTCAATCTTGTACCTAAAAGAAAAATACTTCTCTATGGTCCTCCGGGATGTGGCAAAACATTAAGTGCCGAACGAATTGCATGGAATCTCGGGTTACCACTATTGAAAGTTCGATTCGATTCTTTACTTTCTTCTTACTTTGGAGAGTCCGCATCAAACCTTAGAATGGTATTTGATTATTGCAAAAGTGAACCTGTTGTTTTACTTCTTGACGAATGTGATTTTATCGCTAAATCTCGCATTACAACGCAGGATGTTGGCGAAGTTCCTAGAATCGTCAATATGCTACTCACTTTGTTAGACGAATATGATGCTCCGGGATTGGTTCTAGCCACTACAAATTTGAAAGTATCTCTTGATGAGGCTCTTTTCCGAAGATTCGATGATGTTATTAAAATGCCGATGCCGGGGAAATTAGAACGTAAACGCTTATTGGAAATGACTTTATCTGCAATACCAGTTGCTCCGGATATTGATATGGATAAAATATCAAATCAATTGGAGGGATACTCTGCCGCCAATGTTGTTTTGATTGCACAACGGGCTGCCAAAATTGGTATTCTCACAGGGTGCAAAAAAGTATGTAACGAACATTTTGTAAAAGCATTGGAAGAAAGCTCTAAATTTTAATCTGTAAGGAGGTACGACAATGGCAGAGAATAATGGTTTTACGCATTTACCCCTCCCACTGTTATTTCAAGGAAAACCGAAATTACGTGGTGGCGGTGCAGTATCTGCGCAGACAAAGAGGAATACTGCTAATCGAATTACTCACGGTGGCTATGTGAAACATCGCTCTGCTGAATTGTCCCGCTTTTGGAAAGAACGTCGTGCAGAACGTTCAGAAAATGCGTTACCTGAAATAGAAACTGGTATTCCCATACTGCTAGAAATAGATCCTTCTACGGATATTGATTTCCTGCGTGGATTGGGATTTGAAATCGTCTGCGAGATTGAGGAAGGATTTATTATAGTTGCTACAGAAGATGTTGATCTTTCAGTCTTTAATGAGAAAGTAGATGCTTTTGTTGCAAATGTAACGGCAAGGTGCAATTCACCGGCAAAAGTTTATGCTCTCTGTGAAGATGGTGATAGGCTTAAGCGGATTTTGTCAAAAGAACTCTATGCAAAATGGGCAACAATTTCACCAGATTCAGTATATGTTATTGATATAGGCGTTAGTTGCTGTGGAAACATCGAGTTGCCTAAACGGCCCAATCGAAAAGATGATGAAACAGATGGACACTATTCTGCTCGTGAACAGCGGTGGAAGGAAAAGTTTAGTGCCGCCTATATGGCTTGGGACGAAATCAAGATGCAACGAGAAGAAACAATAGAAAATTTTGTTTCTGATTATAATGGTGAAATTATGGAACTCGCTGATGGTATATCGGAAATAGCCGATTTACCTGACAGCTTCTCGGCACGCTTAAGAATATCTGGTAAATGTTTGCTTGACCTAGTGTTGAATTTTGCATATATATTTGAAGTATCCGAAGCCGAGACAATAGCTATGGGATATACGCCCGAAAATAAAGACGATTTCATCGAAACCGTACAAATTGAGGCTCCTACCCAATCCGCTCCCATTGTATGTATAATGGATAGCGGTGTTCAAGAAGAACACAAATATTTAGCACCATCAATTTCTAGTGACGAATCTATCAGTTTACTACCCAATAATACGAGTACAAGTGACGAAGTTGCTGGAGGAGGACATGGAACACGAGTAGCCGGCGCAGTCTTGTATCCAAAGGCAGTCCCTTTAGATGGAGTTTATCAACTTCCTTGCTGGATTCGCAACATGCGAATTCTCGATGAAAACAATTGCCTGCCAGAAAATGTATATCCTCCAAAGGCAATTGCAATTGCTGTACAGAAATATAATGTTGAAAACCAAATCCCAACTAAAATATTTAATCACTCCATTGGTAGCCATCAACCTTGTGAAATGAAACACATGACACCATGGGCCGCTGAAATTGATAGTCAGTCTTACAACCACGATGTTTTGTTTATACAGGCTGCGGGAAATATTTCCACAGATGTCATATCGGCCTATTGGCAGGCGGGATATCCATATCCTGAATATCTTGACAGAGAGTTATGTAGAATTTCAAATCCAGCGCAGAGCCTACAAGCGATTACTGTCGGTTCCGTGTCAGCGGACGAGCTAGAAACGGATGACTTTATCGCACTGGGAAAGCATATGGAAGTCTCTTCATTCTCACGCTCAGGACCCGGTATTTGGGATGTCTTAAAGCCAGAAGTTGTCGAATATGGAGGAACTCACGTATATAATAAAGGGAGCGTCCCTCCTCAACTCACAACGCCTCCGGAAGTATGTCCAGAACTAATTCGTAAATCTCCAGAAGGTCCAGCTTTTGCACGTGATGATGTTGGCACGTCTTTTTCAGCACCAAAAGTCACCTATATTGCATCACAGGTTGAAAAGGCTTTGCCTGAGTCGCCTGCATTGCTGTATAGAGCTTTAATAGCCCAATCTGCCCGGTGGCCTAAAAATATCAATGAAGTTAGCAAAGAAGAATGTGTCTCTACATTGCGTCATATAGGATATGGTGTTCCGGATGTCGAACGTGCTACTCACAATGACGAGTACCGAATAACGTTGGTAACACCATCTCTTATGGAACTTGGTGATGATGAAGCTCATATTTTTCAAGTTCCTATTCCTGAAGAACTATCTAACGTTGGTGAAGATTATGACATTCTGGTCGAAGTTACTCTGTCCTATGCAGCGAATCCTCGCCGGACTCGGCGTTACGTAAAAGGGTATTTATCAACATGGCTAGATTGGTGCTGTAGCCGAATTGGAGAGAGTGCGGAGACATTTGCTCGCCGTATATTTGAAACGGGTGCTATCATTGAAGATGATGGAGACTTTAACTGGGTGCTTGGAGAGGCAACCAATCGGGGGGTAGCAGAAGGATATTCACGAAAAAATGGTACTCTTCAAAAGGATTGGTGTATAATCAAATCCAATCAATTGAGTGATGCTTTTTGCATTGCGGTTCGTGGTCATAAAGGCTGGGGAGGCTTGTTTAAAGCAAAATATTCATTAGCTATCAGTTTTGAAGCTGTCAATCAGGATATACCGATCTATGAACCGATACGGACTGAAATTGAATTGGCTGTTGAAAACGGAGAAATCGAGGTCGAAATGCCAGAGCACAAACCGTAATATCTTTATTTGGAGAAGAGTCAATTGGATTTCCTCCATTTTTGGGGCCAAGTTTGCTCGAAGAATAACCTTGAAAAGATTTACTAAACGTCCGCAATATTGTTGACCTGTTCTTGCTGCTATCCTATTCTCTGAGTTCTCATTCCTCCTATAGTATCGGCCATTATGGCACTGTTGGGCGTTGGGCCGTTCTTCATCAGTTATATGTGTCTTCTGCGATGTCATCTTTTACCATTATAACTGCGGATTCTAAATAGACACGTTTTTTCATTTCAATCTCTCTTTCTTTGAGTGAGAAAGGAAAAATCAAACGTGTTTCGTCCATATTTTGTTTTCAAGGTTCAGTTCGATTTTATCTTATCTCACGCATTCAAGGAACACAAGGATGTCAGGCAGCGGTGTGCCCTGCCGTGCGCAGGATGGTGGTTTGCAGCAGCTTCTGGATCGCATCCAGACAGTCCGTATCCGCAGACGCATAGGTGATCTTGACTTTGCAGCCTTTGACGGAAAGAGTTTCGGATTTAGCGGTGGTATCGCAGATAGCGTTCATAGGCCTCCTTTCTCCATACCCATTCGTTCAGATCGAGCTGATACAGCAGCGCATAATTAAGCCGAATGAGTTCCGGGATGCTCAACCGTCCCATCGGGCGGATCAGCCGTCCCTTGCTGATGGTCTGGACAGATTCTGCCAAGATCATAGAGGGCTGCAAAAAAGCCCGATTACCGTCCACAAGAACGTGGGCTTGGTGATCAGGCTTCTTTGCAGTATTGGATGTGACAGGCGCAACAATGAGGTTGGGCGAATAGCAGTTTGCGGTGTTGTTCTGCACCACGACCACAGGGCGGATACCGCCCTGCTCGGAGCCAAGGTGCGGCTCCAGATAAACAGCGGCGCACCCTTCACAGAAATCAGGGCATCGTCCTCGTCAAAACAAGGCAGAATGGAAGGGGCATCCTCCTCCACGATAATGGTCAGTTCCATGCCCGGGCCGATGGCGGCAAGGTAGACATTCTCGCTTGCCATTTCGGTCAGGCAGGATGCCGCCTGTTTCAGCATGGTCAGGATGTTCACATCCACAGTAATCTGCGGAGCATGGGTTGCGGAGTGAAAAGGAATCGTGTTGTTCATAGGCGTTACCTCCAAATTTTTGCAAACAAAAAAGACCCCATCGGGTCTTACGTTACGGGTCAGCGCTCGTTGCGGCGCTGCTGTTTTTTCTGCCACGCATCCAAAAGCTGGATGATCTTCTCCTCCATCTGTTTAGGCGTATAGCTGCGGGGGAAATACTTCCGCAGGGTCTCGTTTTTGATGGTCACGGTGTCTTTCTCGCTTTTTTTCTCCTGCCCCATCACATCAAAGGCTTTTTCGTAGCTGAACTCTCCCTGCTGTGCCATCTTTTTCAGTTGCTGCGCCTGCGATAAGGACGGCGCGTTCTGGGTGTCGTTCATTGCTTCTAAAAAATCCCGCTGTTGGCTTTCGTCCAGATAGGAAAGTTCCACAGCGGGATTAAAGGCAATCTTCTTTTCGTCCACCATGTCCAGCAGTTCGGGAACAAGATTGGTGAGCCGAATAAAACGCTGAACGTTTCGTGCGCTTTCACCAGCGCTTTCGGCAAGTTCTGAATCTGCCCGGAACTTCGTGCCAACTTGGCACGAAGTTAAATCTGACCTAGCACCTTGATTTTTTAGAGCTTCCAGCTTCATTTTGTAGGCAAAAGCCCGTTCACTGGGGAGGATGTGTTCACGCTGCAAATTGGAATCCACCATCAATATCACAGCAGCATCGTCCGACATTTTCCGCACAATAACCGGCAGGGTATCCAGCCCGGCAAGTTTCGCCGCATACTGACGGCGGTGCCCAGAGATGATCTCGTAGCCGTCACCATCCGGGCGGGGACGGGCAAGCAGCGGAGCCAGCACACCGTACTGAACGATGCTCTCCACCGTCCGGGTCATAGCTTCATCGTCCAACACCTTGAAGGGGTGGTTGGTGAAGGGGTGCAGCGCATCAATGGGAATCTGCTGTACCTGCTCCCGCTGTTCCTCCTGTCGGTTTTCTTCGGTGGAAAACAAGTCATCTAGCCCTTTCAGAGCTAAGTTTCCGCTGTCGATCGGCATCTGCCAGCACCTCCTTCGCAAGAGATTTGTAGGCTTCTGCCACCTTGCCCTTGGGGTCGTGCTGGAAAATGCTCTTGCCCACGGCACTAGTTTCTGCTGCTCGGACGGACCGTGGAATGGTCTGCTCAAACACCTTTAGGTGTTTCCCGTATGCCTGCCGGATCAGATTGCTGATTTGTTTTCCGTAGTTGGTACGGCTGTCGGTCATGGTCAGCAGAATGCCCTCGATTTTCAGCTTCGGGTTGATCTGCCGCCGGACCTTTTGGACGGTCTGCAAAAGCTGTTCCAGACCTTTTGCGGAAAGGTACTGTGCCTGCACAGGAATCAGGGCGGCGTCTGCCGCCGCCAGTGCGTTGATGGTGAGCATCCCCAGCGATGGCATACAGTCCAGCAAAATAAAATCGTACTCCCGTTTGGCACTGTCCAGCACCTGTTTCAGCATCTTTTCCCGGTTCATGCTGTTTACCAGAGCCACTTCCAGCCCTGCCAGTTCGATGTTGGCAGGGATCAAGTCAACGCCCTCTGCGTGGTGCAGGATGCCCTCACCGGGCTGGATGGGCTGGTCGTTCATGGCTTTCTGCATCAGGGTGGAAAGGGTGGTGGGCAGTTCATCGGGCTGCTGCCAGCCCATGCTGATGGTAAGTGAACCCTGTGGATCAGTATCCACCAGCAGGACTTTTTTGCCCTCCATTGCCAGCCCGATGCCTAGATTTTCACAGGTGGTGCTTTTCCCCACACCACCTTTTTGATTGGTAACCGCGATAATCGTAGCTTTCTTTGCGATAACATCACCCCGCTTTCGGTGAACCGCGCGCAAAGTCGTGGTTTGTCTTGTTCTGATAGTAGAGGTTCATGGTGGTGGGCGCATTGTAGAGCATCGCCAGCAGATACTGCTTCATGTTCCGCACCGGGGCGGTGTTTTCCGCCAGACAGCCCAGCACAAAACGGATGTGGTCGGCGTTCAGCTTTTTCAGCCGACTGCGTACCACCTCGGTGGGCTTGTCATCTCCGGCGATCCGCAATATCTTGCGTTTGGTGGAACAGGTGTCCACAAGCAGGTCTACGATCTGATAGATGGTATCCTCATCATCCGGGCAGAGCCGGAGCAGGAGGTCTACCTCCAACGCCTGATAAAAATAATCCTCAAGCTGCTCTCGGATGCCCCCGGAATAGATAGGGTCAGGATCGTTCCACTCTGTCTTATTCTTATCAGTCTTATTTGCTTGCGGTTTTGGCTGTTCCAGAGTTGCGCTTTCGGCAGCGCCTGAATTGCTGTTTGGGCAATTCTGTACTTGCGCTTTTGGCAAGCCGGAGGAAAAGTCCTTGACGTAGATCAGGCTGGGTCTGCCCAGACCACGGCGTTTGCGCTCAATGAGGTCCATGTCCTCCAGTTCCCGGAACAGCTTGACCGATTTGTGTTCGGCACAACAGAGGGATTCCTGCACTTCCCGGACGGTGTAGATGATATACACCCGCCCTTGCTCGTCCAGCCAGCCGTTCTTGACCGACAGGCTCATGCGGTCCAGCAGAATGCCGTACAGTGTCCGGGCATCGGTGGAGAGCTGCCGGAAGCGGTGGTCTTGGAACAGTGCCTTGGGGATGCGGAAATAGGAGAACAATTCGCCCGACTGACCGTAGAAGTAGTCGTAACTCATGGCATTAACGGATCATCATCTCACGGTCTGCGGCACCTTTCATATACATGGCTTCTGCGATGTCACATTCTGCCAATATGACGGCGGATTCCAAATCAAGGTACTTGCGTTTCTGCTCATCGTTCAGCATCCGAAAGAACTCCCGTTCGATTGCGTCACGCTTACTTGCTGCCGGTTGGTAGCGCGGTGTTTTCAGCAGCTCCTCCCATTCAGTCTGTACGGCTTTGTTAAAATAGTTCAGCATAAAGTCTTTATCCATAGGCATCCTCCTTTTTGATTGTGAATCATCTAATTTTGTGATTTCTTCGAGTACGGATGAGTTATCGACTTCAAAGAGCAGCAGTCCAAGAAGGTAATTACAGCTATTCCATTGAAAATGAAACTGTGGTATAATGCTTAAAAAGAGCTTACGAAGCCATTGAAAATGTGACACAAAACACTAAAGGTGAACTTATGAACCATACAATTCATATAAAGAAGTTAGGACCAATCAATGAATGCACATTAGAAATAAAGCAATTCAATGTATTTACTGGCCCACAGTCAAACGGAAAAAGTACTGTTGCAAAAGCTATATACTATTGTCGTTCGATTAAGCAAGACATTTTAAATATCATGATGCAGGGTGGTCCTTCTAAAGTCTTTTCAGCCAAGACTGACTGGAAATGTGCTATGCAGGCTAGAATGAAAGATAAATTTCTGCAAATTTTTGGAACTTCGTGGATTATGCCCTCTGATATGATGCTGGATTACGTCTACGGCGATGAAAAAATGTCTCTTTGTGTTTCTTTGAATGAAGATTACGAGCGTCCGGGACACAATTATGTTAATATTCAATTTTCGGAAGGCTTCTTAGAGTTATTTCAAGAATTGGATGACAACGTATTTCTCGATCCATACGCTTTTAAGAAAGGCCATTGGGAAGAAGTGCTCACCAAAACCCTCCATGATCCATACGAGACCGTGTTTATTCCAGCAGGCCGTAACCTGATTACAATACTGAGTGAGCAGATGAACTATATCTTCACTTCATTGGAGGGATCACAGCTTCGCCAGATTGACTATGTAACCAAACGTTATATTGAAACCATTTTAAAATTAAAGCCTTTATTTGGGCGTGGGTTATCTGGATATATAGATGATGTGATGGCTTCCGAAGATTCTGAAGCTGCAAAAAAATTCAAATCGAATCGTCCAGCCATCAAGCTTCTTTGCGAGAAAGCGACAGAAATTTTGGGTGGTAGCTATCGTTATGTAGATGGTGAAGAGCGTTTGTATTTAGATGAGCGTAAATATATTAAAATCAATTTCACCTCCTCTGGCCAGCAAGAAATCATTTGGGTATTCAATTTACTTTTTTATTATCTGATTGAAGATAAAAGAGTTTTTTTAATCCTTGAAGAACCAGAGTCTCATCTCTATCCAAGTTCGCAACGTAGTGTTGGTGAGCTTTTGGGACTTTTCCTCAATGACGAAAAAAATGCAGAGCTTATTACGACCCATAGTCCTTATTTGCTCGGAACTTTTAACTATATGCTTCAAGCCGGGCAAAGCAAAGGTAATGCTGGCGAAAAGATTAAACAGAAGTTGCGCAAACGATATTGGCTTGACCCAAAACAAGTGAGTGCCAGTTATATTAGGGGCGGTTCTATAGAAGATGCACTAGACCAAGATGATGAGTTGACTCTAATAAAAAACGAATTGATAGACCAAGCGTCTGTTGACATCAACAATATGAGTGATTTCATTATTGATAAAAATTTTGAGGATTCAGATAATGCCGAACATCAATAACTGTGTACCTTATCGTGCAGGAACTTGCTCATCATTTGTATCTTCAGAGAATGGATGTAAACATGAGGCAAAAAATCCTGACAAGAAGGCTATTCGACAATTCAAAGTAGATGGAGAAGTCTTTCCTAAAGGACATGATCCTGAACGGTGTGATTGGCTTTTATTAGATGATACTAAAGGAAATGCCTATTATATTGAACTCAAAGGCTCTGATATTCCTCATGCCATTGAGCAAATTGAAAGTACCATTCGAGAGATTCATTGGTCGATTTCTGAGTACATCGTTTTCAAACGAATCGTATATAAAACTGGAACACATAAGATTCAAGAAAGCTCTGTTATAAAGTGGAAACAGCGTAATAAAAATGCCATTATAAAGGAAAAGCAATTATCCGAAAATATATGATTCGTAAAAATCGGTTGAATTTTGTTCAATCGATTTTTTGATATATAGTATTTTTTGCGTAAGACCTTTGTTTGGTCGGTGGAAGGAAATCCAGCATGAATACAAGACTGTATTGGACTATCAAAAAATTTTTTCAAAAAATTGTTTTTGACACGAAACGATTAATATATGTTTTGAAGGAAAAGTTTTCCAAACAATGCAAATTACTGCACATTCAGTTTGATATCTTAAAGGTCGTTTTATGGCAGATATTTCTCGCAATCGTCTTTGTTCTTTTATTAAAGAAATGTGATGCGTTACTGCTTTCTTACCTAAAGCTGGATTCTATATCTTTGGATATGTTTAAAGATATCACAATTGGTGGAATGGGCATCGCGGGGGTGATTTTAGGACTTTATTGTGCGAACATTTCTTCTATTTTTTCTGCAAAATATTCGAATGTTCCTTCAGACTTAGCAACGCTATATCAAAGAGATGTTATAACCAATAGCTGCATTAATCAAATTATTAGATATATCGTTGTTTGCTCCATTTTTTTGTTTGAATGTGTCTTTAAACAACCTTTAGGAATGGCATCCATTATTGTTCTACTTTTTCTAACTGTCCAAATGGTTATAACATTCAGTGTTACAGGAAATCGTTCGTATATGCTTTCAGATACTTTTTCTGTTGGAGATGCAAAATTTCAGAATCTCTATAATATCATTAAAAAAGTCTCTAAGCGCAACATATTTACAACAGATCAAAGCTTTCAAAATCATTATAAGAAAATTGCAAGTCATGACGTTTATATTCTCTTTGAAATAGGTCAATATAATGCAAATATTCCCAAAAATCAAAACGAATCAATGGGTCTATTTATGAATAAATCCGTTGCGCTCCTGGAATTTTATTGGGACAAAAAACAAAACATCCAATATGATTCACTTTGTTTTGAGAAAAAAGCTCAATATCCGCAATGGCATGCAACGGATGATACCGAAATAAGATTAGCTCTTCAAACCGGAACATCTATACAACCGAAAATGGTAACAGATAATTATTGGTTTGAAAACGCATTATTAAAAGTAAATCAAGAATGTCTCAATAAAATCCTTAGAGATGATGACATTCTAGTATTGCAACAATATTTTGTGTGTCTTCAAAGTTTGACCCTGATAGCTGGAGAAAAAAGACAATGTGACTATTGGGGTTCTGTTCTGAAAAAAATCAAAATATCATCATGGACTGTTATTTGTAAACACTTGTCGAGCGATGACCTTGATAAAGAAAATGCACTGTCTATAGTTGATATTATGTGTTCAAATTATGTTGAATTGATTCTTGGAATAACTAGATATCTTTCGAATCTGAATGTCGAAAGTGTTTTGCATCAATGCACAACCTATTCCAGTTTTGACCAGTGTGATATTCAGTATGTTCCATATCTGAATGGAGAAATGTGCAAAAGATTATTTACCCAGATTTCCGCAGAGCTATCCATTGAAAACAAAAAATTGACAGCTAATTGGTATATTCAGCAAATTGTTGCTAAAGAAATATATCAATATATTGGTATTGTAATCGGCACCATTGAGTTTTCAATTAAAGAAGTGTATGAAATTGGTATACAGCTAAATACAGAAAACCATTGTCAAGCTGCTGCAACTGCTCTGTCACACGTGTTTGAAATACTCAACAAAAGCAAACGCGCTATTCTTTTAATTGAAAAGATTTTGATACAGTTAGAAAATAAGCATATTGAAAAATCAATTCTTTGGCAAAAAGTTTCAACAGACTCATTAGTTCAGACTATTCAAAAAATAGAAACTAATCTTCCGGCTGTTCTTATAAAATGTAGTGTATCAGATGCGCTAGACCACTGGAAAAATCGAGAAGACTATCCAGACTTTTTGGGGCTTTGCTATAATCATGTTTCGGAAGCACTTATTCGGTCAATTGAATCTAATGACTTTGAAAGATTCAAAAAAATATATAGAGGATATTTTGACTTGGTGCTTCTCTACCAAGAATACATTCGAACGGATGTAATAAAACATAAAGAAGCTTATCTGGCGGAAATTGTATTTCATGTTGCTAGTGCGCCATTTTTTGAGTATGCTCTAATTAGTGGGCTTGCTATTATTTGGGGTGAATTTAACGGGGCATCTTGTTGGAAAGACTCAATCGATACAACTTTAAAGGAGTTTATCAAAAAGGACTCGAAGAATCTATCGATTTTGTCGGTCATCGCACAACAACTTCAATTTCGTCAACATGACATTGTCGGTATTGGAAATCGTGATATTCTTCAAACAAATTGGAAACAGCGAATAGCTCATGTGATGTCCAGCAGTCCAAGTTTCGAGGTTATTTATGATCATTTTAGCGAAAGATTAAAGACGGCAAGTAAAATTTTACAAAGTTATAGGGGAATAACCATAATGAATCACCATGTAGACTTAACTAATCCAGAGGATGTTTTTATGATCGTCTCCGTTAACAACTATCTTCCAGATGAGAAAAAATATAAAAGTTGCTGGGGTTGGAGCGAAAACTATGAATCATGAGATAGAGAATTTTAAATCTTCTCAAATTAGTCCGAATTTCGAAGTTCATAAGAATTCAAAAGTTTTATCTGGATTATATACGCAAATGCTTTTGGATGATTTTTGTAGAAGCTATTCTATTGAGTTTTCAGTAGACAAAAATAGGCAATGCTTTTATGATATTAGTCCAGTAGGTGATACATTGAAAAGCATATTATCTTCTCAGCAGCCTTGGAAATTTGAAAACATTATGGACGATCTTCTTTCCCATATGACAGCTAATCTCATTCAATATGGGAGATTTTTCACAGAAATAGTTTTATTGACAGATTGCAATAACATTATAATGGGAATTTCATTCGTCCCAATTCATCCAATTGTTTCGATTGTGGGGAGAAAAAACACTTATTTTATTTCGCATAGAAAGCAAAATGATGTCAAGCTATATAATATAAGAAACGACAGACTCATCACATTCGATTTACATGAAATAGGTTGTTCTCGTAAAATTTTCACTAAAGCCTTAAAGAAAATCAACAAGCGTGATATTACAGAAATCACTAATTTTATTTTGGATAAAAACTTAAAGTTTGATTTAACGAAGTATACTCAAAGCGAAGAATACCAGTTACTTAAGAATACAAAAGAAATTTATTGGTACGGTCGGAATAATCATAATCAGTTTATGGATGATTTTTACCTTTTATGGCGTACAGCAAAGTTCAAGGAGTTCAAAAGAGAAATCCTTGATTATCTACTGCGCAAAATAAATACTGCACTTTTACCATATCGTAATATTGCGAATTTCTCCGGCGAAATTATCACTCACTGCAAAGAATCTAATTACTCCCAAGACTTTGATCGTCTTCAAAAAGGTGATCTCACAATTTCGCAATTTAGTAATAAATTATATCACTCTAAATAAAACGGTACCACTCTTTATCTTTGATTTTGTCGATCATCAATGTTTCCATGAATATTTTATGGGCAAAAAGCGCAGCTTCCATTCTTTTCGAGTGAAAGTCGCGCTTTTACGGTACATCGTGTTTTCTTTTGAATCGGGATGCGATACATCTGAACCCCAAGTGAGTTACATCTCAAGGGCCTGTAGCTCACTTGTCCGCCAACCATATCACATCCCAAATCGCTTCCTTTTGAAAATCAGCGGATTGGAAACCATACTTGCGACCAAGAAAGGCCGTTGGGATGGCAGGTCATTTTATATGGACGAATATACGTTGATTTTTCTTTTCTCATGGTGCATAAGGTGTGCACAAAAGCGATATTGCTGGGAGAGCGTTCGGTTCGCATCCGAAAGGTCGAGGGTTCGACTCCCTTCGAGTCCATAAAACGCCGTATCGTGTTAAACGATACGGCGTTTCTTTTTGCCATTCTTTGCAAAATCGTGCAGCATTTTTAGGCACAATGCTTATAGTTTCACCTGCTGTTTTGTCTAAAACGGCGATTCCGGCATTTGATGTACAATGCCCAACTTTTTGAGGATTTTGCGACTTATTTTTCTGTTTTTTGCCCCGTCCAGCCGATGCTGCGTGACGCTTGAACTCCTCGAACTCGTCCAGCGGCACATTGAGAACGATCTCGATATTATAGTCGCGTCCGACACGCACTTCCTTGATAAACTGTTTCAAAATACCGCTGGAATGCGAGATACAGAAGTCTGATTTATCTCCATACCTATTTTTATTGCTTCCTGAAACAGGGTAAAACAAAAGCCGCCCGAAGGCGGCAGGATGCATCACGGAAGCAACTATGAACGCGGCTCAGGGCCATCAGAACAGATCCAGCATGTTGTCCAGATAAATTTCTTCCCGGACGCGCAGCTGATACTCAGGCTTTGTCATGTAGTAAAGCAGAAATTCCAGTATCAACGCGCTGCCCAGTCCCCGCCCCTCGATCTTGAAGTTGGAAAAGCCGCCGGGCAGATAAATTTTGCGGATATCCCCGGCCCCGATGAAGCCGGGGTTTTCCATTGCCTTTGAAAAACGATAGCCCTGCTGTGCGCCCGGCGCTGTGCAGCGGTGGTCCGGGCAGTCCTCGCCCAGATTTTTGCGGCTGACATTCTCGTAGCAGTGCTTTCTGTCCCGGCAGCCGTACCAGCAGCATTCGTTGCACAGAAATTCCACCTTGTCCTTCTGGTCCTGCGACAGGGTATCCAGCTCTGCAAACGACTTGTTCAGGCGGAAATCCGGCACAACATAGCGGAACTCTTCCCGTTCCGTTTCTCTGCGGAGCTGCTGAAAATCTGTAAGGACTTTTGTTGTGGAGGACACGAAATAAAGGCCCGGATACTGCCTTTTCAGGTAGTCCAGCAGCAGGTCCGAATGGACGATGACACCATTCTGCACACGGTTTTCTTTTTCAAACAGCGCACAGAGGGCATTGCATTTCCAGTCTGCAAGGTGCTCTTCCCGGAGCAGCGAATTGCTGAAGGTGAGCCGGGCCGATATGCCATATTCCTGCATCAGTGCAAGCACCCGATGCGGCTGTGCATCTCCAAAGCCAGCGCGGCCCCCGCCCCAGATGCAGTCGGCTGGTGCACCGTAGACCGAACCGATCTCGCACCAGTCGTAAAAATATTCCCTGTGTTCACGGAACAGCGGCAGAAACACACGGTACAGTTCATAAAATTCAAACAGTCCCGGAAGATGATAATATGCCGTGCCGCGTTCGTGCTGTGCCATTGCCGTGTGTGTTCCTCATTTCTGTAAGTTTCAGCTTCCCTGCAGCAGCTTTTGCGCTGCACCCGGAGATCTTTTTTCCAGTATAGCACAGTCCTGCCGGGAAAGAAATCATCTTCCTCTTGACCTTGAGCACACTCCAAGTTTTATCATGTGCATAAAGGCTCCTTCGGTCCGTTTTTTTGCAGAACTTCTCCTTCTGTTTTTTATCTCTCCTAATTTCAGCCGGTCAGCAGGCATCCACATTCTTGGTGACCATCACGTCACTGTCCAGCCCGCAGACGTTGTGCAGCACGATGGTGCCCGCCTTGACGGGGGCGGTCAGCACCACCTTGCGAATCTCGTCCATCACCGGGAAGATCATATCCTTGGGGATGGCCTTGGTCAGGCGCACGCTGGTAACAGGCAGCTCGCCGCCCTTGACCAGCACCGAGCTGGCGATGGTGCGGCGGGGCGCAGTCAGCTCCTGACGGACATACTGTTCGCCGCGGGGGCAGGTGTGACCGGTGACCGAGATCACCTGACCATTTTCAACTTCGGCTTCGATCTCGCAGCCGTTGGGGCAGACGATACAGGTAAATTGCTTTTTCATTCCACCGACACCTCCAGTGCGCCCGTTTCCTGCAGCTTGGCAGCAGAGACCTTGAACTGGATCATCTCCGCAGGAATGGCTTTCTTCATCTTCTTGGCAGCAACTTCCACACCGTTCTGGCGCACCACGATGCGGCAGTCACGGTAGTGGTTCCGCACGCGCAGCGACAGGCTAAAGTCGTTCTTGCCGCTGACCTTCTGCGGAATGGTGTGGCCCACGCCCTCGCCGCACTTCACGTCCAGCGTGCAGGGGTCGATGCCCTTGCCCTCAACGTAGGCGGCAGCGTGGCGTGCCAGTGCCTCGGACTCCATGGAAACAAAGTCCACCAGATCATGCACATGCAGCACATTGCCGGCAGAGAACACGCCGGGCACGTTGGTC
Source organism: Faecalibacterium sp. I4-3-84 (assembly GCF_023347255.1). Classification (GTDB taxonomy): domain Bacteria; phylum Bacillota; class Clostridia; order Oscillospirales; family Ruminococcaceae; genus Faecalibacterium; species Faecalibacterium taiwanense. The sequence continues at coordinate 2,656,771 of NZ_CP094466.1, read as the reverse complement.
TGCAGGTTCTCGTCCACCACAGCGCCGTTGGTGTGGGGGTCAATGGCGATGCCGGCATCCTCCAGCAGCTTGTTCTCCGGGATCAGGCCCACGGAGAGGATCAGCGTATCACACTTGTACTCCTTCTCGGTGCCGGGGATGGGCCGACGGTTCGCGTCCACCTCGGAGATGGTCACGCCGGTCAGACGGTCACGGCCATGGATCTCGGTGACGGTGTGGCTGAGATAGAGCGGGATATTGTAGTCATCCAGACACTGCACGATGTTGCGCGGCAGGCCGGAGGGGTAAGGCATCAGCTCGAACACTGCCTGCACATGAGCGCCTTCCAGCGTCATGCGGCGTGCCATGATCATGCCGATATCGCCGGAGCCGAGGATGACGACCTCCTTGCCGGGCATCCGGTTGTAGAGGTTCATGTAAGCCTGCGCAGTGCCTGCGGTGAACACGCCCGCCGGACGCTCGCCGGGAATGCCCAGTGCGCCGCGGCTGCGCTCCTTGCAGCCCATGGCAAGCACCACAGCCTTTGCCTGATACTGGCGCAGGCCGCTGCGGGTGGAGGCGGTGACGACACGATCCTCCGTCAGGCTCAGCACCGTGGCGCTGGTCTCGTAAGGGATCTCACGCTTGTTCACTTCATCAATGAACGCCTGTGCATATTCCGGGCCGGACAGGCTCTCGCCGAAGCGGCCCAGACCGAAACCGTCATGGATGCACTGGCGCAGGATGCCGCCCAGCATCGCCTCGCGCTCCAGAATGATCATGTTGCGGATGCCCTGCTTGTGCAGCTCCACCGCTGCGGCAAGACCTGCAGGGCCGCCGCCGATAATCACAACGTCTTTCTGTTCCATCGCTCAGTTTTCCTCCTTCCGCATATTGCCGGTGAGTACCCATGACCCCTGACGGCTGTAACGCACATTCTCCGGCTCGGTGCCCAGCTCCTGCTCAATGAAGTGTTCGATCTTCATCTGACAGAAGCCGCCCTGACAGCCGCCCATCATGGCGCGGGTGCGGTACTTGATGCCGGTCATGGTGGAAACGCCCAGCGGGTTATGGATGGCCTGCAGGATCTCGGCCTTGGTCACTTCCTCACAGCTGCAGATCATCTCGCCGTAATCGGGGTCCTGCGCGATGAGCTCTGCCTGCTGTTCCGGCGTGCACTCGGCAAACTTGACGATACCCTTGTGGTGCGGGTCAAAGTCTGGGTTTTCCTCAAACTTTTCGCGCTCCTGCATCAGGCCGATGACGTAGCGGGCCAGCGGAACGCTGCCGGTCAGGCCCGGGGATTCAATGCCCACGAGGTTGACGGCATTGGGTGCCACGTCGTCCCGGATCTCCACCTTCCAGTCCTGAATGGCACCGTTTTCATCCACCCACTTGGGCTGGATGCCGGCGAAGGTGCGGATCTGATCCTTTTTAAAGATGTGGGGCCACAGCTTTGCGCCCTCCACGGCCAGACTGTCCATGTTGGCCTGCGGCACGCTGTAGTCGTCCAGCACATCGGTGTTCTCCGCGTCCGGGCCAACAGTCACGTTGCCGTCCACGGTGGGGGTGATGTGGATGCCCATATAGGTGTTGCTGGGCACCGGGTACACCGGCATAGGCAGCAGCTTGCCCATGCGCTTGTGCAGGATGATGTAGTTGCTGCGGGAGCCGATGACACGGTAGCCGGTCAGGCCCAGCAGGTCGGAGATCTGCTTTGCGCCCAGACCAGCGGCGTTGATCACCCAGCGGGTGCAGAAATCGCCATGGGCAGTATGCAGGTAGTACCGCTCATTTTCCCGGGTGATAGCCTCTACCTTGTGGTCAAAGAAGAAGTCCACGCTGTTGGTGTGTGCGTTCTCGGCCAGAGCCACCGTGTACAGGAACGGGTCCATGATGCCGCTGTTTTTGGACCACATGGCAAACTTGCCCACCACGGCTGGCACCAGCTCGTGCAGCTTTGCTTCATCGATCATCTCAAGGCCGGTGCAGCCGTTGACAGCGCCCTGCTTCATGGTGCGCTCCAGCTGCTCCATGTCCTCGGGGGTGTTGCCCACCAGCACCTTGCCGCAACGCTTGAACGGGAAGTTCAGCTCTTCGGCCAGCTGATCCATGATGCGGTTGCCTTCCACGCAGCATTTTGCTTTCAGGCTGCCAATGGGGTTGGCAAAGCCGCCGTGCACCACAGCGGAGTTGCGGCCGCTGGTCTCGTTGCAGACATCCAGATTTTTTTCCAGCACTGCAATGCTCAATTTGTAGCGTGAGAGTTCGCGTGCAATGGCGCTGCCCACGACACCTGCACCGATGATGACCACATCGTATTGTTTTTTCATGGTATCCACCTTTCTTCCTGATTTGGAGATCCTGCTTTTATGTTATATATTTCATTGACTAAAATATATAACATTTCATGATCTCTGTCAAGCCGTTTCCGGCAAAAAACTGCACAAAAAAATGCCGCATCTTTTGGCATAGATACGGCATTTCTGAACGTGATACGGTTGTTTCAGGCTTTGAAATAGTGTGGGAATGCTTCCCGGATCGCAGAAAGGTTCTCCGTGTAGCGCTGCATATGCTGCCCGGCAATGCGGTGTGCTGCCGCCGCATCCTTCTGTTCAATGGCTTTCAGCAGGCTGACGTGATCTTTGTAGATCGTTTTTGCGGGCCTGCAGCGGAAGCTGAGGATGGTGGTGCGGTCAAAATGCGGAGCCAGATTTTCCACCAGATCGTACCAGTACGGGCAGCCGCACTGCACATAAAGCAGCCGGTGGAACCCCTTGTCCAGCTCAAAGATCTTTTCTTCCTGTGCACGCTCAATGTACATGCGCCAGAGCGCCACGTTCTCCCACAGCTGGTCGATATCCGCCGGGGTCAGCTTTTCGCACGCCATGCGGGCGATCTCTGCTTCCAGCACAGCGCGCAGATGGCGCACTTCTTCCACCAGCTCTGCATCGATGAGAGAAACATAGGTGCCGATCTTGGGCCGGATCTCAATGAGCCGCCGCTGCGCCAGCTCCAGCTCTGCTTCCCGGAAGGGGGTGCGGCTCACCCCCAGCTGTTCGCACAATTCCGGCTCGTTCAGTTTTTCACCCGGCTCCAGACGGGTATTGATAATATTATCGATCAATACCCGCAGAACAAAACTTTTTGCAGATTCATGCTCTCTGCGCTCTGAAATCGTAATCATCGGAAGGCTCCTTTCCCTCACAGGGAAACACTGTTCTCAGACTGCTGGGTCAAGTATACCACACTGCACACCGGCGTAAAAGAGGACAATATATAAAAGGAAGAAAACTGTGTCAGAATTGTAAAAGATAAAATATTTTAACTATTATTCTTGACTTATCCAACGATTCGGCTATAATGGTCGTGTTCGCAAGAAGCTTCAAAAAATTTAGATATTCAAAACAAATCAAAGGAGACTACTACCATGACGTTTGAAGAAATGAAGAAGATCGTTGTTGATACCCTGAACTGCGACGAGGACAAGGTGACCATGGAGGCCAGCCTGACCGAAGATCTGGAGGCCGACAGTCTGGATGCCGTGGAGCTGAACATGGCTCTGGAAGATGCCTGCGGCGTGTCCATCCCGGACGAAGAGCTGGCAAAGCTCAAGACCGTGGGCGATATCTACAACTACATCACCGCACATATCTGAGGCAAAAAGCAATGAACGATATCCGAGATCTTTTCCCCGGCCGAATGCGGGAGCGCACCTTCCAGCTGAAGGCCAAGCGGGATGCCGGTGCCGTCTGGCACGAGCAGCAGTTTGTGGAGTGCAAGCAGTGCGGCCGCCGCGCCGCACGCACCCTGTGGGCAAGAAGCCTTTACGTCTGCCCCAACTGCGGCTACCACATGCCCATTGGCGGGTACTACCGGCTCAGTCTGGTGCTGGACCACGGCAGCTTCCGGGAACTGGATGCCGACCTTGCTCCACAGGATGTGCTGCATTTTCCGGGCTACCGTGAAAAGCTTGCCGCCGCCCAGAACAAGACCGGCCTGCGTGAAGCCGCTGTAACGGCCACCGGCCGCATCGGCGGGGTGGCCTGCGTGGCTGCCGTGCTGGACAGCCGCTTTTTCATGGGCAGCATGAGCACTGCCGTGGGCGACAAGATCACCCGCGCCATCGAGTACGCCGCCGCAAAGCACCTGCCGCTGGTTATTTTTTCGGCCAGCGGTGGCGCGCGGATGCAGGAGGGCATTTTCAGCCTGATGCAGATGGCAAAGACCAGTGCCGCCATCCAGCGCTTTTCGGCAAAGGGCGGGTTGTACATCAGTGTGCTCACCCACCCCACCACCGGCGGTGTGACGGCCAGCTTTGCAAGCCTTGGCGACATCATGCTGGCAGAGCCTGGCGCGCTGATCGGCTTTGCAGGTCCGCGGGTCATTGAGCAGACCATTGGCGAAAAGCTGCCTGCCGGATTCCAGCGCAGCGAGTTCCAGATGGAGCACGGCTTTGTGGATCAGGTGGTGCCCCGCAGCCAGCTGCGGGATACCCTGATCCAGGTCTTGCAGCTCCATGCAGGAGGAAAACACGAATGATCAAGGAAATTTTAGAGCAGCTGGCTCCGCTGGATGCCCAGATCGCCGCGCTGAAAGGCAGCGGCAACGAGATGGATGCCATCACGGCCCATGCCTCCGAGCTGGCAGAGCTGGCTGTGGAAGAGGACGAGATCCTGCGCACCTGCGGCCCGCTGACCGCCGAGGATCGGGTGTTTCTGGCCCGGCACCCGGAGCGCCCCCACATTGATGAGACTGTTTCTGCCCTGTTCACCGACTTCTTTGAGCAGCGCGGCGACCGTCAGTGCAAGGAAGACCCTGCCATTCTGGGCGGCATCGCCCGTTTTCACGGATTGCCGGTGACGGTCATCGGCCACCGCAAGGGCAGCACACTGGAAGAAAATCTGGCCTGTAACTTTGGTATGCCGGGGCCGGAGGGCTACCGCAAGGCCCTGCGCCTGATGAAGCAGGCCGAAAAGTTTGGCCGCCCCATCATCACCTTCATTGACACGCCGGGCGCTTACCCCGGCAAGGATGCCGAGGAGCGCGGTCAGGGCGAAGCCATTGCACGCAACCTGATGGAAATGAGCGGCCTGACCGTGCCGGTCATTGCCGTTGTCACCGGCGAAGGCTCTTCCGGCGGTGCACTGGCACTGGGTGTGGCAAACCACATCCTCATGCTGGAAAATGCCGTTTACTCGGTGCTCAGCCCCGAGGGCTTTGCCAGCATCCTGTGGAAGGATGCTTCCCGCAGCGGCGAAGCCTGCGAGATGATGAAGCTGACCGCGCAGGATCTGTACAGCGATGGCATCGTGGAGCAGGTGATCCCGGAACCGTTGGGCGGCGCACAGCGCAGCCACGCAGCCTTGTTTGAACAGTTGGATGTTGCTTTGCGGGTGCACCTGAAAGAGCTGTGCCGCATGAGCGGCCGCCAGCTGGCCGACCAGCGCTATAAAAAATACCGCCAGATCGGAGAAACGAGGAACGCATGAGTGGTTTACAGCTGATCGCCACCGGCGGGGCCATCCCTGGCCGAACGGTCACCAACGAAGATCTGAGCCGCATGGTGGATACCAGCGACGAGTGGATCACCAGCCGCACCGGCATCCGCACCCGGCACTGGTGCACGGAGGATGAATCTGCCGCCACGCTGGCCATTTCCGCCGCAAAGCAGGCTTTGGCCCGCAGCGGCCTTGCCCCTGCGCAGATCGGGTGCTGCATCTGTGCCACCCTGTCCGCCCCAGACGCGACCCCCAGTGTAGCCTGTCAGGTGCAGGCGGCGCTGGGCCTTCCCGAGGACCGGCCTGCGCTGGATGTCAACGCGGCCTGTTCCGGCTTCCTCTACGGCATAGCCGTGGCGCGGGGACTGCTGACAACTTTGGGTGGACAGTATGCCCTCGTCATTGGGTGCGAAGCCCTTTCCCGCCTGATGGACCCCGCCGACCGCTCCACCTGTGTACTGTTTGGGGATGGAGCCGGTGCTGCCATTTTTCAGCTGTCGGACACTCCCTTTGCTCTGACGCTGGGCGCGCGCGGCAGCGATGTTCTCCATGCAGGCGGGCCGAACCGCACAGGTTCTGCGCCCATCACGATGGATGGCAAAGCGGTGTTCCGCTTTGCAGTGGATGCCCTGCCCAAGTGCCTGCACACTGTGCTGGATGAAACACAGCTGACCCTCGATGATCTTGAGTGGGTGGTCTGCCATCAGGCCAACAGCCGCATCATCGACCACTGCGTGCGGGCGCTGAAGGCCGACCCGGCAAAGTTCTACAAGAACATGGACCGCCACGGCAACACCAGTGCCGCCAGCATCCCGGTAGCCCTGAACGAGCTTGCCGAGAACGGGCAGCTGCAGCCGGGCCAGCTTCTGGCCTGCATCGGCTTTGGCGGCGGCCTGACATGGGGCGGCATGATTGTGGAATACGACCCTCTCAGGCGCTGATGCGCCAGCTCCCCCGAAGGGGGAGCTTTATGGGCGGGTAGGGTCAGTGTGCCTTCCAAGAGAAGGTCCAGCTGACAGAAAAGCAGAAAAAAGCTCCCCCCTCGGGGGAGCTGTCAATGCCGGAAGGCATTGACTGAGAGGGTTTTTCTATGAAACTTTTAAATGAAATTCTAGGCACAAAATACCCCATCATTCAGGGCGGCATGGCCAACATTGCCACCGGCGAGTTTGCCGCCGCCTGCTCCAACGCGGGTGCGCTGGGCATCATTGGTGCGGGCGGCATGAACGCCGACACCCTGCGCCAGAACATCCGCCGCTGCAAAGAGCTGACCGACAAGCCTTTTGGCGTGAACATCATGCTCATGCATCCGCAGGCAGATGAGTTTGCCAAGATCGTGGTGGAAGAGGGCGTGCCCGTTGTAACCACCGGTGCAGGCAACCCGGGCAAATATATCCCCGCGTGGAAAGCGGCAGGCATCAAGGTGATCCCGGTTGTCGCCGCCGCCGTTCTGGCAAAGCATCTGGAGCCGCTGGGCATCGATGCTGTCATTGCTGAGGGCACCGAGAGCGGCGGCCATGTGGGCGAAATGGCTACCATGGCGCTGGTGCCGCAGGTGGTGGATGCCGTAAATGTACCCGTCATTGCGGCTGGCGGCATCGCCGATGGCCGCCAGCTGGTAGCAGCTCTGGCTCTGGGTGCCTGCGGCGTGCAGGTAGGCACCTGCCTGCTGGTGAGCGAGGAGTGCCCCATCCATGAAAACTACAAAGCCGCCCTGCTCAAGGCCAAGGACAGCGATACCATCGTGACCGGCCGAAGCGTGGGTGCGCCGGTGCGAGTGCTGAAAAACCGAATGAGCCGCGAATATGTCCGGCAGGAAAACGCCGGTGCCGACAAGATGGAGCTGGAAAAGTACACCCTTGGCAGCCTGCGCCGCGCCGTGTTTGAGGGCGACACCACCACCGGAAGCCTGATGGCCGGTCAGGTGGCAGGCATGCTGCACGAGGTGCGCCCGGTGGCGGATATTCTTGCAGACCTGTGGAACAGCGGGAGGCAGCGCATTGCCGCGCTGAGCACCGAATGCTGACCCTCGGCAGAAAGACCCTGTCTGTGCCCATCTTACAGGGCGGCATGGGTGTGGGCGTTTCCCTTGGCGGGCTGGCCGGTGCTGTTGCAGCCTGCGGCGGCATGGGGTGCATCTCCACCGCCGATGCAGGCTACCGGGAGCCGGACTTTGCCCGCGACCCGGCAAGCGCCAACCACCGTGCACTGACAGTGGAAATTAAAAAAGCAAAGCAGATTGCAAAGGGCGCGGGCATGGTAGCCATCAACGCCATGGTGGCAACGCAGGATTATGCGGCCGCGATCCGCACCGCTGTGGAAGCGGGCGTGGACGCGGTGGTGTCCGGCGCAGGCCTGCCGCTGGAGCTGCCCGGCATCGTGGGCACAACGGATGTTGCCATTGCGCCCATCGTTTCCAGCGGAAGAGCCGCAAAGCTCATCCTGCGCCGCTGGGCCAAAGAGTTTGGCCGCACCGCTGATTTTGTGGTGATCGAAGGCTGCAAGGCAGGCGGACACCTCGGCTTTGCCGAAGATGACCTGCTGGCAGGCAAATGCCAGACCCTCGACGACATTCTGCCCGAGGTGCTGGCCGAGGTAAAGCCCTTTGAAGCACAGTTTGGCCACAGCATCCCCGTGTTTGTGGCAGGCGGCGTGTATACCGGTGCCGATATGGCCCACTTTACCGCAATGGGCGCTGCGGGCGTACAGCTTGCCACCCGCTTTATCACCACCTACGAGTGCGACGCATCCCAGGACTACAAGGACGTTCTGCTGAACGCCCGGCCCGAGGATGTACGGATCATCCACAGCCCGGTGGGAATGCCGGGCCGTGCACTGAACACCCCGCTGGTGCAGGCGCTGGCAGAGGGGACCTGCTTCCCTCCCCAGCACTGTGCCCGCTGCCTGAAGACCTGCGACCCCGCCAAGGTGCCCTACTGCATCACCCACGCGCTCATCGAAGCCGTAAAGGGCAATGTGGAGGAGGGCCTGTTCTTCTGCGGGGCCAACGTGGGCAGGCTGGACCGGATGCGCACGGTACAGGAGCTGATGGATGAACTTGTGACCGAATGGAGGCAAAATCAATGAAGCTTGCCGTTTTATATGCCGGTCAGGGGGCACAGCACCCCGGCATGGGCAAAGAATTTTACGAAGGCTCTCCCGCGTTCCGGGCGGCATTTGACAGCGCAGAGCTGGACTTCGATCTGCACCGCGTCTGCTTTGAGGACCCGGACGGCCTTTTGAATCAGACCGAATACACCCAGCCCTGCATGGTGGCCTTTGCCTGCGGCGTGACCGCAGTGCTGGCCCAGCAGGGCGTGAAACCCGCTTATGTGGCCGGGCTTTCGCTGGGCGAATACTCCGCGCTGGAAGCTGCCGGGGTGTTCACCGCAAAGCAGGCCATCGAGCTGGCCTCTTACCGCGGCAAAGCCATGGCCGAAGCCGCAAAGGGCATTGACTGCGGCATGACCGCCGTGCTGAACCTTGACCGGCAGGCACTTGCAGCCTGCTGTGAGCAGGCTGCACAGCTCGGCTGCGTGCAGATCTGCAACTACAACTGCCCGGGTCAGCTGGTCATCGGCGGCGAGAAAGCCGCTGTGGACAAAGCCGCCGCACTGGCCAAAGAAGCCGGTGCCCGCCGCTGCATCCCGCTCAAGGTAAGCGGCCCGTTCCACACCCGTCTCATGGCCCCCGCCGGGGATGCACTGGCAAAGCGTTTTGCCTCTGAGTCCTTTGGCGAGATGCAGGTGCCGGTGCTGTTCAACTGCCTTGGCCGTGAAAAAGCTGAGCAGGACAGCATCCCCGCCCTGCTCGTGAAGCAGGTGCAGAGCAGCGTTTACATGGAAGATACGCTCCACCGCCTCGGTGAGCTGGGCGTAGACCATATTCTGGAAGTTGGCCCGGGCAGTGCTCTGGCTGGCTTTGTGAAAAAGACCCTGCCCGGCGTGGTCTGCGCTTCGGTGGAGACCCCGGAGCAGCTGAACGCCGCACTGACAGCATGGAAGGAAGAGCTATGAGCGAAGAAACGATCATCCGCACCGCCGTTGTTACTGGCGGAAGCCGGGGCATTGGCCGGGCTGTGTGCATCCAGCTGGCAAAGCAGGGCTGCAATGTCGTGGTGAATTACTGCCACGGCGAAGCTGCAGCTGCCGAGACGGTGGCTCTGTGCAAGGCCGAAAACGCAAATGCCGTGGCTGTGCAGGCCGATGTTTCCACTGCCGAGGGCTGCAAAGTGCTCTTTGAACAGGCGGTGAACGCCTTTGGCCGGGTGGATATCCTTGTGAACAACGCGGGCATTACCCGCGATAATCTGATCCTGCGGATGAGCGAAGAGGACTTCGATGCAGTGCTGAACGCAAACCTTAAGGGTGCGTTCCTCTGCTGCAAGGAAGCCGCCCGCCGCATGGTGCGCCAGCGCTGGGGCCGCATCGTGAACCTTTCCAGTGTGGTGGCCCTGCGGGGCAACGCCGGCCAGACCAATTACGCCGCCAGCAAGGCGGGCCTGATCGGCCTGACCAAAAGCCTTGCCCGCGAGCTGGCAAGCCGCAATGTGACCGTGAATGCGGTCGCGCCGGGCTTTATCGAGACCGACATGACCGCCGCCCTGCCAGAAGCCGTCCGTGCCGAAATGGCAAAGGGCATCCCCGCAGGCCGCGCAGGAAAGCCGGAGGATGTGGCAAATGCAGTGGCATTTTTTGCCGCAGAACAAAGCAGCTATCTCACCGGGCAGGTGCTCTGTGCAGACGGCGGCATGGCAATGTAAAAGGAGAAAACTCTCATGGAAAAACGCAGAGTCGTGATCACCGGCCTTGGCACCGTGAACCCGCTGGGCAACAACACCGCCGACAGCTGGGCCGCTGCCAAAGCGGGCAAATGCGGCATCGGCCCCATTACCCAGTTCGATACCACCGATTTTAAATGTAAGCTGGCAGGCGAGGTGAAGGGCTTTGACCCGGAAACCATCGTGGACAAAAAGGAAGCCCGCAAGATGGCCCGCTTTACCGTTCTGGCCCTTGCTGCCGCCGCTGAAGCGGTTGCAGACAGCGGTCTGGACACCGAAGTAGAAGCCAAACAGATCGGTGTCATCCTTTCCAGCGGCATCGGCGGTCTGCCCACCATTGAGGAGCAGCACACCCGTGGTGAAGAGAAGGGCATGGAAAAGGTAAGCCCCTATTTCGTGCCCATGTCCATTGCCAACATGGCAGCGGCACAGGTGGCCATCCGCTTTGGTCTGAAGGGCATGTGCACCTGCCCGGTGACGGCCTGCGCCGGCGGCACCAATGCCGTAGGCGATGCCTTCCACCGCATCCGTGACGGCTACGAGACCGCCATGGTCTGCGGCGGTGCAGAGAGCTGCATCAGCCCTCTGGGCATCGGCGGCTTTACCAGCATGAAAGCGCTTTCCACTGCGACCGATCCGGATGCAGCCAGCCTGCCCTTTGACGCGCGGCGCGGCGGCTTCGTGATGGGCGAAGGCAGCGGTGTGCTGGTGCTGGAAGAGCTGGAACATGCCCGTGCCCGCGGTGCGCACATCTACGCCGAGATGGTGGGCTACGGTGCCAACTGCGACGCCTACCACTTCACCGCCCCCGCCCCCGGCGGCGCAGGTGCCATCGACTGCATGGCGCTGACGCTGGCGGATGCAGGCATCGCACCGGAGCAGGTGGATCACATCAACGCCCACGGCACCGGCACCCACATGAACGATGCCTGCGAGACCGCCGCCATCCATGCGGTGTTCGGCGAACACGCAAAGCAGCTGACTGTGGTAAGCACCAAGAGCATGACCGGCCATCTGCTGGGCGGTGCGGGCGGCATTGAAGCCGTATTTACAGCGCTGGCCCTGCATGACCAGTTTGCGCCGCCCACCATCCACTATGAGCAGCCCGATCCCGAATGTGATCTGGACTATGTGCCGAACACTGGCCGTGCGCAGGCCATGACCTACGCACTGAGCAACAGTCTGGGCTTTGGCGGGCACAACGCCTGCATCGCCCTGCGCAGATGGGAGGGCTGACCCATGGCAGAACCCCGCACCGTGCGTGCAGACGCAAACACCCTGAACAGTGAGGAGATCGCGGCGCTTCTGCCGCACCGCTATCCCTTTGCCCTTGTGGACCGCATTCTGGACTATGAGCCGGGCCAGTGGGCCATCGGCCGCAAGTGCGTGAGCCGCAATGAGGAATTTTTCTGCGGACATTTTCCCGGCCAGCCGGTGATGCCGGGAGTGCTCATTCTGGAAGCACTGGCCCAGACCGGCGCGGTGGCAGCGCTCAGCCTGCCGGAGAACAAGGGCAAACTGGCCCTCTTCGGCGGCATCAAGAATGCCCGCTTCCGCAAGCAGGTCACCCCCGGCGATGTGCTCACCCTGCACTGTGAACTGGTAGAGCAGCACGGCCCGGTGGGCGTGGGCAAAGCCTCGGCGTGGGTGGACGGCAAGTGCGCCGCCACCGCCGAGCTGACCTTTGTTCTGACCGACCCCAACGCCTAAAAACACCCCTGTGAGTTTAAAAAAACTCACAGGGGTGTTTTCCGTTATTTTACCATTGAGAAGCCGCTTCGCTCTCTCAGCCAAGCGCCACATCCAGAACCATCAGTGGTGCCCCACCAGATAGGCCACCCGTTCGATCTGCGCCGCCGTCATGCCGGTATCCGTCAGAAATTCCCGCACCAGCGGAGCACTCTCCTGCTCCTGATACTTCCATTGGTGTTACTGCAATGGTAGGATCGCATATTTACTGATTTCTGTATCTGTTCAGGACAGCATCCGGGATATGGCAGTAGCTGCAGTCTTCAGGGTGCCGTTCCAGATGGTGCTGATGCTCCTCAGCGCTCCGGACATAATTTGTCAGCGGCAGCACTTCCAGCATGATCTTGTCCCGGTCCTCCCGGCCGTTTATAAAAGCTCTTGCTTCTTCCAGATGTCTGGGATCTGTACTGTACAGCCCTGTCCGGTACTTTTTTCCAACGTCCACGCCCTGTTTGTTCAGGCTGTAGGGGTCGATGATCTCAAACAGGTGTGCCATCAGTTCTGAAATGCTTGTGTTTTTCTCATCATAGACCACTTTTACGCATTCTGCATATCCATCGTATGGGCCATCCAGAGAGCTCGTTGTTCCGTTGGCTCTGCCGGCTTCAGTCATCTGTACACCAGGCACTGTGTCAAAAAAATGCTGTACGCCCCAAAGGCATCCGCCTGCGATATAGACCGTTTCCATCTTGATTTTCCTCCTCCTGTTGATCATATATCAGCTTTGCTCCTATTCTACCACGCTTTCCCACTGTCGGAAAGATATCAGAAAACAAAAATGGCCCCGGAGGGCTTATCGCAGCTCTCCGGGGCCGCTTTATGTGCGTTTTGCCTTTTGCCTTTTGCAGATTCTCCTTGAAATAATGCACGACTTCCGGCATCCAAAGGGTGGTATTGTATTTTCCTCCGTCTGAAGTGTGTTTTGCTTCTTCTGAGGTCATTTTACTGAAAGAGCTGTCCCCATAAAAATCGCTTTCAGCATTTTCTCTCATCTCATTCTTCTCCGATGCCCAGATACGCATCAATGTCCATGATACCCTCCCCGCCGAGTTTCACCAGATTTTCAAAGGGCACCACGGTATCGCCCACCTGTAGGGTGCGGAACACCGGGTCGATGCGGTCTGCTTTTCCTGTCAGTGTGATATAGTTGCCCACTGCCGGAATCTCCGGGTGGGCGGTGTCCTCCTTGAAGTACCGCACTGTGATGGTCATGCCCTTGGTGACCTGTATCAGACGATCGGACAGAGCCGACATTTCTTCCTCGGTCAGAATGCGCTTGGGTACCCGCTCGGTGCGCTGCTTTTCTGCGGCAAGCTGTTCGTCATAGCCCCGCAGTGGAGAGAAGGGCGAAAAGATTTTGGCACGGTTCTGAAGGGTCATGCGGGGGTGCTTGCGAAGGGATTCTTCGGTCCGGGGGCGTTCCATCTCTATGATGTCCCCGTACTTTTGGGCGGTCTCCCGCCCAATTTTGCTATTTTTGTAGTTTTTCATCCGAACCTCCTGCGCTGTGACCGCCGATCTGCGCATTGCGCTGGCGCATGGTGGCACCCTCCTCGTAGCTGCTGGCTTTCAGCACAGCGTTTTTGCCGTACTTGTTCTTGATGCCCAGCATGGCTTGCTGGAGCTTTTTCTCCTTTTCCAGCTTCTTGGTGTCGGTGAAAAAGTCCACCTGATAGATGCCCTCGTCCGGCGTGACCTTATTGGCGTTGATGGTAATGCGCCGCACTGTCAGCGCCGGGTCGGTGATGCGCTCAAACAGCTTTGCGCTTTCGTTGATGAGGGTGCTGCCCAGATTGGTGGGGACATCAAACCGGACGGTGCCGTGTGCCGCCTTGGGGATGATTCTGCCGTAGCGGTCGGTCTGGGTCAGACCACGGTAGCCGCCCTTGTCCACATTCTCCCGGTCGTAGCCTACTTCCAAGGTGATGGATTCCGTCACCAGCTTTTTTTCGGTGAGCCGGAACATCAAGATTTCCGCCATTTCCCGGACAATGAGCTTTGCCTTATCGTTGGGGTAAGGGCAGGTCAGCACCTGCCCCTCGCTGATGCTGTTGGTGCTGGGCTTGTAGCTTTTGATTTGCTCTATGCCGCAGGGCTCGCAGCCCCATGCGTGGTCAATAAGGATCTCTGCATCTACGCCGAAAATCTCATACAGTCGATCTTCTCCGTGGATAGAAAAACGTGCCAAGTCCCCCATCGTATAAATGCCGTGTGCTTCCAGCTTTTTCACTGTGCCGGGACCTGTCATCCAGAAATCCGTCAAGGGGCGGTGGCTCCACAGCAGATACCGATAGGACTGCTCGTCCAGCTCCGCAATGCGGACACCATCCTTGTCCGCCGGGATGTGCTTGGCTACGATGTCCATGGCCAGCTTTGCAAGGTAGAGGTTGGTGCCGATGCCTGCCGTTGCGGTGATGCCGGTGTTGTACAGCACCTCCCGCACCATGGTCATGGCAAGTTCATGGGCACTCATGTGGTAATAGGGCAGATATCCCGTCACATCAATAAAAACCTCGTCGATGGAGTAGGGGTAGATGTCTGCCGGGGACACATATTTGAGGTAAGTTTTGTAGATTTGGGTGGACACATCCAGATACCGCTGCATCCGGGGCGGCGCAACAATATAGCTCAGCCCCAGCGCCGGGTCTGCGTTCAGGGCGTTGGCATCGAAAGAGGTGCTGGCAAAGCGGTACTTGCCATCCTCCCCACGCACTGCCTTGTGTTGTTGGATGGCAGTTTGCAGCCGCTGGGCGTTGACCTCTTTCACCCGCTGAACGGCTTCAAACAGCCGTGCTCTGCCGGGTATCTTGTAGGCTTTCAGGGAGGGCGATACAGCAAGGCAGATGGTCTTTTCGGTGCGGGATGCGTCTGCCACCACGAGATTGGTGGTCAGGGGGTCCAGATGGCGGTCTACGCACTCCACCGAGGCATAGAAGCTTTTCAGGTCGATTGCCAGATAGGTGCGCGGCGCTGCCATACTTCAGCCCTCCTTTGTATAAGACACAACTATTTATCTTATTATAATAAATCTTTACGCTGTTTTCAAGATGAAGCGGCTATTTTATCTGTGATTCAGACAACAAAAAAGAGTGAAAGCATTTCAATCTGAAACGCTGTCACTCTTTTTAAGGGCTGCTGCCCTGTTTAATACAAGATTCCTCAAAATGTGATGTCCCTGTTTGCCCAGATACAGCTCCACGATCATCCGTCCGTTTTCGGTGTTGCAGAAATCCTCTCTGCAATAGCTGCAGAGCTTTCCATCTGCCTGTGCCACATATATAAACTGAAAATACCGCTGAGGACATCTTCCAACCGGAAAAGTTCCTCGGCGGTATTCGTTTAGCGGGTGCATTACGGCCTGCGGAGGTTCTTATGCAAAACTTTCTGTCCGCATCAAAGGTATTTCTGGATGGTCGGCACAAGGATATTCATATTGATCGGCTTTGCGATATGATCGTTCATTCCGACATCCAATGCTGCCTGTTTATCTTCGGAAAAAGCATTTGCCGTCATGGCGATGATAGGGATGCCCGCCTTTTGGGGGTCATCCATCCTCCGTATCTTCTTTGCCGCATCGTAGCCGTTCATCACAGGCATCTGGATATCCATAAGGATCATCTGATACGTTCCGTTCGCAGCCTTTTCCAGCATATCCACACATTCCACGCCGTCTTTGGCGCGGTCTACCGTGCAGCCCTCTTCCTGCAGCAGTTCGACGGCGATCTCCGCATTGAGGTCGTTGTCCTCGGTCAGCAGGATCCTTGTACCGCACAGGCACTTTTGATCCGAAGGGTTTGTTTCTCGTTTCGCCTGTGTTTCATCCCCGGACACAATGCGGCAGGGAATGGTCACAGTAAATGTGGAGCCAACACCGATCTTGCTCTCCACTTCCACGGTGCCGCTCATCAGCTCAACCAGTTTTTTCACAATGCCCATTCCGATGCCGCTGCCCTCCACCTTGCTGACGGTGGAAGTGCGTTCCCGTTCAAAGGGTTCAAAGATATGCTTCTGGAACTCCTGCGACATTCCGATGCCATTATCGGCAACCGTGACCACCATATCGCACCAGCCCTCTTTTTTGCCGGGCTTCTGCGTGACATCGCAGTGGATCGTGCCGCCGGCTCCCGTGTATTTGACCGCGTTGCTGACAAGGTTTGTACAGACCTCGGTCAGGTGCGGAATATCCGCATAGACATACGGATACAGCAGATGTGCTGTCACCGTAAGCGTCTGCCCCTTGCTGTCTGCCTGATTCTGGAACATCGCAACGCAATTACGGAAATCCTTATCGACATCCGAAACAGAATACTCCATCTCCGTCTTGTCATTCTCGATCCGGGCAAGATCCAGAACGTTGTTCAGCAGCATCAGCAGGTTCTGTCCGCACACCTGAATGTTCTCCATGTATTTTTCCAGCTTTGCAGGGTCGTCCAGATGCCGGGAGGCAAGGTCTGCATAGCCGATAATGGCGTTCATGGGCGTGCGGATATCATGCGACATATTGAACAGGAAGGTGGATTTGGCGCGGTTCGCACTCTCCGCGTTTTCCACAGCGACCTGCAATTTTGCATTCAGTTCCTGCGTATCGTTTGCGGCTTTTCTTGCAGCAGCTTCGGCTTTACGCGCCTTCTGGAGCAGCTTCAAAATCGTGAGCAGAACAACTGCAACCGCAATGCTGCTGATCAGCAGAACCATAAAGAAGTTATCCTTTATAAAATCGATCAGGGTAACCTTCCGCGAGGAGCTCTTATACATCGCCAGAGAGCTGGTAAGCATATTGGCTGGCATTGCCTTGATCGTTTTGTTCAGGATGGACAGCAGGCTGCGGTTTCCGCTATTGACCGCAAAGCAGGAATTGGCAGGGTTAGGCAGCGGAACGCTGTAAAAGCCGTATTTCTTACTGTAATTTCCCTCACTGCTGATCCCGGTGACAAAACAGTCTGCCTGTCCGTCCTTGACCAGTTTTATCGCATCCTCCTGTGTATCGCAGTCCACGATTTCCCACTGCGGATAATAAAACGCAATGTACCTTGTTAGGGAAATCTTGTTTTGGGGAACGGCAATGCGGTTCACTTGGTTTTCGGTAAAGAGCTGTTTGTTCGTGACCGCCATCATATTGGAGGTCCACGTTGTGTTGGTGCAGGCAACGCGATATTCTTCTGCCAGATTGGGACTCTGGTCGAAATGGAAGACCATGTCGATCTCGCCTGATTTCAGCGCATTGAGTTCCGCCTCTTTGTCGTCATAGCCGACCAGATGGAATTCCAGCTCCTGATTGCCCAGACAATCTGTTGCAAACTGAATATAATCCGTGATTGTCCCGGTAATCTCCCCGGTGGCAGGGTCATAGGTGCTGACGCCGCGATCACTCGTCAGAAAGCCCATTCGGATCGCACCGTGCTTTCTGAGCCACGCCTTTTCCTCTCCCGTAAGGATGGGCTTATAATCCAGCGAGAAATACTTTTTACACAGATCCGCTGTATAAAAAGGAGCCGCTTCGTCCAACGCGCGCATCGCATTGTCCAGTTCTTCCTTGAGATCAGAACGGTCTTTGTTGAGCACATAGTAGATGCTGGATTTTCCCACGCGGGTTATGGTCGAGATGCCAAGCTCTGCCCATAAGGATTCTTCCAGCGAAACAAAGCAGTCGATCTCGTGGTTTGCCAGCTTTTGCTTCACATCCTCGTTGTTGGAGATGTTGACGTGCTGCGTTTTTATGCCGTATTTTTCCTCCCATTCGGTCAGCATCACTTCCGGTTCCGTTCCCATCAGAACACCGACCTTTTTGCCGTTCAGCGTTTTGAAGTTGGAGGCGGAGATGTCTGCACGCGAAAGATCGACGTAGAGGTAATATTTTTCTTCCCCCATCGGCTCGTCCGAAAACAGCATTTCCTCAGCGCGATCCTCCGTATAAGAAATACCGCCCATGATGTCGATTTCGCCGTTTTTGAGCTTTTCGAAGCAGTCTGACCAGTCGCAGGTCACATATTCGAACTGCCAGCCTGTATAGCCGGATAAGGTCTGCAGTAATTCGTAGCCGTAGCCCTTTCTTGCGCCCTTCTCGTTGCAATAGTTGAAGGTGTCCTCAAACGAGCCGACGCGGATGATCTTTATTGGGGCGGTTTCTGCGACAGCCTTCACAGGGAGCACGGCTGACAGCAACAGCAGCAGACTCAGCAGCGCACAGACGCTTTTCCGTGTCAGGGAGCGCATGGTTTCGCTCATTCCAGAGTTTTTCATTTCATCCAATCTTTCTCCGCCCCAGACGGTCTCATTCCGTTTTATTTCCATTGCACAGGTTTCAAGAAGTTCATGGCAGCCTTGATCGCATCCTGTTGTCAGCAGCTTTTTGAACAGTATATATACCAACGTATCTAGCATGTATTGTAACATTATGACAGAAGCATTTCAAGAGTTTATGCTTGTGAACACTATTTGGTCAGAAGTTCTGCGAACTCTGCATCCAACTCCTTGACCTTCGGCAGTTTTTGCAGCCCGGCTTCGTCAAAGGCAGCTTTCGCCGCCTTGTGCAGGGTGATTGCCTCCCGGTGAGCTTCCAGAAAGGCCTTGCTGTAATCAGCTTGCGTGAACCACAGCGGAAAGACCCTTATAAGATACAGAAAAGATTTCTGTATTTTTCTTGACAGTTTTCCCATATTCTGTTTTAATACATCTGATAAAAGGGAGTAAAGGGCAGTGTTCCGGCTTATTCTTCGGGAGACTGCTGCATGGCAGCGTCATCACGGCAGAAATGCCCGATGTCATGTGTTCGCTTGAGACTTTTGTCACAGACAAGGTGCTGTGGCGGGAGTCTCTTTTTTCTTGTCACCGCACCGGAGCACAATAGGAGGCAAGAAAACTATGAACTTTCTGAACACATTCGCAAGTCTGTTTTCCAATTTTGGAAACCTGACTTGGCAGATGGTGGTGATGTGGGGCATTGGTGCATTGCTCATCTACCTTGCCATCGCCAAAAAGATGGAGCCGAGCCTGCTGCTGCCCATGGGCTTCGGTGCCATTCTGGTCAATCTGCCGCTGTCCGGTGCCATCACGCAGGGCGATACTGTAGGCCCCATTTCTGCCCTGTTTGAAGCAGGCATGTCCAACGAGCTGTTTCCCCTGCTGCTTTTCATCGGCATTGGTGCTATGATCGACTTTGGCCCCCTGCTGGAAAAGCCGTGGCTCATGCTCTTTGGTGCCGCAGCGCAGTTTGGTATTTTCTTCACCCTGTTTCTGGCAGGCTTCTTCTTTGATCTGAAGGATGCTGCTTCCATCGCTGTCATTGGTGCAGCGGACGGTCCCACCGCCATTTTTGTAGCCAACACCCTCAACTCCCAGTACCTTGGTGCCATCATGGTGGCAGCGTACAGTTACATGGCTCTGGTGCCCATCGTGCAGCCGCCGGTCATTAAACTGCTGACCACCCAGAAGGACCGCCGCATCCGGATGCCCTATGAAAAGGGCAATGTCAGCCAGCTGACGAAGATCCTGTTCCCCATTGTGGTAACCATCATTGCCGGTATGGTAGCTCCTGCCAGCGTAGCTCTAGTTGGTTTTCTGATGTTCGGCAACCTGCTGCGGGAGTGCGGCGTACTGAATGCCCTCAGCGAAACCGCGCAGAATGTGCTGGCAAACCTCATCACCATCGTGCTGGGCCTGACCGTGGCCGGACAGATGACCGCTGACAAATTTGTCCGGCCCGATACCCTGCTCATCCTTGCACTGGGTCTGGTAGCCTTCGTTTTTGATACCGCAGGCGGCGTGCTGTTTGCAAAGCTGCTGAACCTGTTCCTGCCCGAAGGCAAAAAACTGAACCCGATGATCGGTGCAGCCGGCATCTCGGCCTTCCCCATGAGCGGCCGTGTGGTCAACAAGATGGGATTGGAAGAAGATAACCAGAATTTCCTGCTGATGTACTCCATCAGCGTCAACGTTTCGGGGCAGATCGCATCCGTCATTGCAGGCGGCCTGATTCTGACCCTGATGGCTTAACGGAGGTACACTTATGCTTCATCTTTCTTCGTGGATGACCACCATGCCCATGATGCTCATCGGCATGGTCGGCATTCTTCTCGTCATTGGTGTCATTGTTCTGGCTGTGATGCTGCTCAACCGGCTGACAAGTCGGAAATAATTCATCCCATCAAGTAGAGATGTCAGAACACAAAAACCCCCGAAGAGCTTTTTACGGTTCTCCGGGGGCTGGTTCTATGCGCCGGTGTTCCTCACACCGGTGCACAAACGTTATTCGATTTCAATGAGATTGGGATTCGCAGGCAGAGCCTTCTGCTGCTGCGGTGCGGGCAGCACGATGCGCAGGATGCCATCCTCGAACTTTGCGTGGATGTCCTCCTTCTTCACGGCATCACCCACATAGAAGCTGCGGGCACAGGTACCGGAGAAGGTCTCACGGCGCAGATAACGGCCATCGTTGTCCTTCTCATCATTGGAGTGGCTGCGGACGGCCTGAATGGTCAGGTAGCCGTCGCTCAGTTCCATCTGAACGTCTTCCTTCTTGCAGCCGGGCAGGTCAACAGCCACATCATAGTTGCCATCGGCGGTCTGCTTCACATCGGTTTTCATCATGTTTGCGCCGCGCTTGCCGAAGGCTTCACGCTCTTCACGATTCATTGCACGCTCCAGCGCACCGTCGTTCCAGAACGGATCAAAGAAATCATCGAACAGATTTTCATGGAAAACAGCAGGCATAAACATAAAACAACCCTCCAATCCCGGCGTTCGGGTCGGGCATAAAATCAAGATCGTGCATCAGGAGCGGAGTCTTCCCGGGAGCCTTGCGGTTCCCTCATGCCCCTTTCTCCTGAGCACGCCACTGTTATAACACTGTTTATTAGCAGTGTCAATAGTAGAGTGCTAAAATTCATAAAAGAATAATACTTTTATAATATTTCATGCAATTCTCGGCAAAATCGTTTGCACTGGATTCAATTTTTTCTTCTCTGATCGTAGTCTTTCGCTGTGACAGAACGGATGCAAGCCGTTTCTTCAGAACCAGACGATCCATTGCCCGCGTAAACAATGCAGTTGTCAAAAAGTCTCTCTGTCCTTGCAGCGTCTTGCGTTCTGCCGGTCCACCCGCTATAATAATGTAGAAACCGAGATGAAAAGAGCGTGATATTGTGGAAGAGACCGAGATCAGTCATTTTCTCCACATTCTGGTCCGAATGGGCGAAGCTTTACAAAACAGTGGCGCAGAAGTATTCCGCGTTGAGGACACTTTGAACCGGATCGCAATCGCCTATGGGGCAGAAGATGTGAATGTATTCGTGATCACATCCAGCATCGTGGTCACGCTTACCATGCCCTCGCTGCCGCCGCAGACCGAGACCCGCCGCCTGCGTCACGCTGCCAGCAATGACCTGCTGACCTTGGAAAAGCTCAATGCGCTCAGCCGCCGTATCTGCACAGCGCCTCCTTCCATAGAAGAGTTTCAGCGCCAGCTGAATGCCATTCTGGCACAGCATCCGGACCCAAGACTGCATCTTGCCGGCAGTGTGTTGGCTGCTTCCAGTTTTGCCATCTTCTTTGGTGGAAATCTCTGGGACGGCCTGCTGGCCGGCGGCATTGCCGTTCTGATTTGCTGGATGGAGCGCTATCTCTCGCCTTTTTGTATGAATGGCGTAGAATTTCAGTTTATAGCATCATTTCTCAGCGGTGTCTCCACTCTGCTGCTCTGCCGCTTTGGGATGCAGTTTCATGCCGATAAAGTTCTGATTGGCATCATCATGCTGCTGATCCCCGGCATCATGCTGACAAATTCCATCCGGGACATCCTACTTGGGGACATTATTTCCGGCTCTCTTCGGCTGGTGGAAGCCATTCTGATGGCCGCCACCCTTGCACTCGGCATAATGGCCGCCATCTGGTTGATGGGAGGGATTTCCGCATGATACAGGTTTTTTCGCAGTTGCTCAGTGCTGCCCTTGGTTCGGTCGGTTTTGGACTGATCTTCAATCTGAACCGGCGCTACTTACCCGCCGCCGGTGTAGGCGGACTTCTGGCATGGCTGGCTTATCTTCTTGCCGCCAACACCCTGCGCAGCGTCTTTCTTGCCAATCTGTTGGCCGGTTTCTGTACCGCTCTGTATGCCGAAATTCTTGCCCGATACTGCAATGCACCTTCTACGCCTTTCTTCATCACCGCTGCCATTCCCCTCATTCCCGGAAGCACCCTCTATTACTGCATGAACGCAGTCGTCTCCAATGATTTGTCTGCTGCAGGGCATTTCGGAGAGCAGACCTTTCTGGCCGCTCTTGGAATTGCCGGCGGTATGGCAATCGCATGGTGTCTGGCCGATTTGAGCCGGAAGCTGCACGCACTTGCAATCCGTTCTTCGGGAAAGCAGTGATCTTCCACATTGAAGAATGCCCCTGTCAGCTTTGGTTTCATCCCACACAGCTGACAGGGGCAATATTGTTATAACATTTTGATAAAATCGCTTTTAACGCTCATTCTGAAGGGCTTTCCGGGGAGCCTTTCAGCTCTCCTTTTTTGCCTTCTCCCGAGCACGCCACTGTTCTATACCGCGCCGTTTATCAGCAGCGTCCATAGCAGAGTGCCAAAGTCCGCAAAAGGATCATACTTTTTTTAAAATCCACGGAATCCTTTTTGTACAAATCACCGTTTTTTTTCGTGCAAAGCCAAATTGTCAATCGGGAACGGATCCTATAACGCCAACTGTGATTGCATCAATAGCCGCTGATGTAGGCGGCAGGGCATCCTGTGCGCTGTGATCCATTTTTCGTTCCTCCCTCATGTGGTTTTCTTTATCCTAAAAAAATGAGATAGGCAACCCCTTTTGTGGGGAAGTCTATCTCATTTTTTTGTTGGGGCTTTTTTGCAACAGCCCCCCTTTTATAACAACCCTGCCTTACAGTTTGGGAGAAACGCTTAGTGCTTCAGTTCCAGCAGCGCATCGCCCTGCTTTACGGTGCCGCTGGCTTTAGCCGCGACAGCGGCATAGTCATCAGTATTGCAGACAATGAGCGGCGTGGTCACGGGATAGCCTTCGGCCTTAATGGCTTCCAGTTCAAAGCGGATCAACGGCTGGCCTTTCTTTACCTTGTCGCCCTCGTTGACGAGGTAGGTGAAGTGCTTGCCACCCAGCTTGACCGTATCGATGCCGATGTGCATCAGCAACTCCGCGCCGTCAGCCGTGGTCATGCCCACGGCATGGTGGGTCTCAAAGGTGGAGGAGATCTCGCCGTCAGCAGGTGCCACCAGTTCACCATCGGTGGGCTCAATGGCAATGCCATCCCCCAGTGCACCGCTGGCAAAGGCTTCATCCTTCACATCGGCCAGCGGCACTACAGTGCCGTTCAGGCAGGCAGACAGCACGGTATCCTTTGCTGCGTGGGCTGCCGGGGCGGGTGTTGCGGTCACTGCCGGGGTCTTAGGTGCATTTTCCAGATAATCTTCCAGCTTTGCCTTGATGACGGCCACCTTGGGGCCGTATACCACCTGCACACCGTCGCCCTTGCAGATCACGCCGGAGGCACCGGAGGCCTTGAGCACATCCTGTTTGACCAGCGCAACATCCTTGACGGTGCAGCGCAGGCGGGTGGCGCAGCAGTCCACGTCGGACAGGTTGTCGGCACCGCCCAGACCTTCTACGATCAGGGCGCTGACCGGATCATCCCCTGCGGGAGCGGTGCTGTCGGAAGCGGCGCTGCGGGCGTTCACGTCCGCACGGGTGTACAGCTTGACTTCCTCGGCATCGTCACGGCCCGGGGTCTTGTAGTTGAACTTGGAGATCATAAAGCGGAAAATGATGTAGTACAGCACAAAATACACCGCACCCACAACGACTACCCAGATCCAGTGGGTCTTGGCGTTGCCCTGCATCGCGCCGAACAGCACCAGATCGATCAGACCGCCGGAGAAAGTCATGCCCACGCCCACGTTCAGGATATGCATGAGCATGAAGGACAGGCCCGCCAGCACGCAGTGCACGGCGTACATGGGCAGAGCCACAAAGATAAAGGTAAATTCCAGCGGCTCGGTGATGCCGGTGAGGAAGGCGGTCAGGGCTGCGGAAAGCAGCAGGCCGCCTGCCGCCTTTTTCTTTTCTGGCTTGGCGCACTGGTACATCGCCAGCGCCGCGCCGGGCAGGCCGAACATCATAAAGGGGAACTTACCGGCCATGAAGCGGGTAGCGCTGACCGAGAACACCGTGGTGGACTTGGAGGCCAGCTCTGCAAAGAAGATGTTCTGGGCGCCGGTCACGGTCACGCCGTCGATGATGGCGGTGCCGCCCACAGCGGTCTGCCAGAACGGCATATAGAACACATGGTGCAGGCCGAAGGGGATCAGTGCGCGCTCCAGCAGGCCGTAGATAAAGGTGCCTGCGTAGCCGGAAGCCAGCACCAGTGCGCCCAGCGCAGCAATGCCGTTCTGCACCACCGGCCAGATGTAGAACATGGCGATGCCGACCACCAGATACACGATGGAACTGATGATGGGCACAAAGCGGGTGCCGCCGAAGAAGGCCAGCACCTGCGGCAGCTCGATCTTATAGAACCGGTTGTGCAGGGCTGCCACGCCCAGACCGACCACGATACCGCCGAACACGCCCATTTGCAGGGTCGTGATGCCCAGCATGGTGGTGGTGGAGTTGGCAGGCATCGCTTCTACGCCGCCTGCCGCATTGATCATGGCCTGAATGGCTGTATTCATAATGATATAGGCCACCGCACCGGACAGAGCGGCTACCTCTTTTTCCTTGCGGGCCATGCCGATGGCCACGCCCATGGCGAACAGCAGGGCCAGGTTGTTGAACACGGCGCTGCCGGTCTGGCTCATCACGTCCAGAATGGTGTAGATCAGGGTACCGGGGTGGATGACGCTGTTCAGGCCATAAGCCGCCAGCATCGTCTCGTTGGTGAACGAGCTGCCGATGCCCAGCAGCAGGCCCGCCACGGGCAGCAGTGCAATGGGCAGCATAAAGCTGCGTCCGACACGCTGCAGCACGCCAAAGATCTTGTCTTTCATCTTCAATTCTCCTTTTTCCAAATTCGTATCCAACAAATATATTCACACGCAGGCGTGGCCTGCGGAGAATCAAAGGTACGGCAGGCGGGCGGCTTATTTCCCCATCCGAATCCGTTTCAGATGGATCGTAAGGAACACCAGTTCCTCGTCCGAAAGCTCCTTGTGCCATGTGTTGCGGACATATTCCGCAATGCAGCAGGCGCATTTGTAGTGTTCGCTGCAATTGCGGGCGATCAGGGCGCGGAACACTTCGTCGTGGGTATCGTTTTCCTGCTCCTGTTTTCCTTGAAATACACGTTGCGCAAAAAAGCGCAAATGCACTGTAAAGCGGCTGAAATCCAGCGCATCCCGGTCAAAATGGCAGTCGTAAAAGTATTCCACCACCTGCACGCAGCCGTCCACAAAGCGGGTGACATCGTTCACCACGCTCATGGTGGTGTTGAGCTCCGCATTGACGATGTGCAGGGCGATGAAGCCGCCCTCGTCATCCGAGAGATCTGCCCGGCAGCGCTGGCGGATGATCGCCAGACAGTCCATGCCAAGACGGTACTCCTGCGGATAGAACTCCCGGATCGGTGCCATGAGCGGGTTGGAGAAGCGGATGCCCTGCTCACTGCGCTGGATGGCAAAACTGATATGGTCGGCCAGCGTGATGAGCATGCTCTCGTTCAGCGGGTAATTCACCCGGCTGCGGATCATCTCCACCAGCTCGTCGGTGAGCAGCAGATGCTCATAGGGGATCTGTTCCAGCAGCTCCACCAGCTTCTGCTGCACGGCAGGGCTGGTCATGCGGTAGCTGCGCTCCACCTTTCCGGCGTCCAGCTTGTACCCCGGCTTTGCGCCAAAGCCCAGCCCGCGCCCGGTAACGATCAGCTCGCAGCCCGTGGGGTCCACCACCCGCAGGATGTTGTTGTTGATCGGCTTTTTGACGGTATATTGCATCGTTTCTCCTCCTCAGGTTGAAAAAGGCAATAAAAAAAGACCACTCTTGACACAGCAAACATACCGAAGGCTGAAACACGCTTTCGGCTTGTGCTATGCAGAGTTGGTCTAGCCCGCCAAACGGTAACAATCCAACGACGCTGCTCACGTACGATTTTCTTTTTTGTAAGGCACGAACAAATTAAGCACTTGAATGGAAATTTATTCTATGCCTGATTACAATACCATATTCTTTGCGGAGTGTCAAGATGGGAACGGGTTTCTTTTTCACTTTATCAATTTTGCCCAAACTCAGGTGATTTTCTACAGCAAATTGACAAGTAAGAACATTCCTTTTTTGCTTTATCTGTGCAGTTGTTTTCAATCGAGATTATTGCGGAGAAAGCTGTGCTCCATCTCGTAACTCATCACCTTCACAAAAATTCTTTTCATTGTTTCTCGTTGCAACCACCTGCTTGGCACACCCTGTTTTCATTTAACTGCGTTTTCTTCTTCCTCAACGACCTGTTCCGCGCATTTCGTTGCACTGGCATACTGCGGATATGCTGTTTCGATGCGGTAGATCTTCCAGGACGCCCGGTTGCCGTCATAGGCAAACTCCACACCGGTATCTACGGTGGCTCTCACAAAATGGATCGCATCCGGGTTTCTTGCCACCAGATTGGCACGCAGACGTTCGCCCGCCGTCAGGCAGGTGGAAATGCCGGTCTGCAGCGCAAAGAGCGTTGCTTCGTCCTCCTTGCTCAGACCGAGGAAAACCTTGCAGCGAATGGGCAGATCCTTGCCGCCGTTGCAGGCCCGGCGTGCCTCCACCGTGTTCTGCCCATCAAAGACGTAATAGCGGCCATCCCGAAAGCTGACCTTCGGATCATACTCCTTTTCGCTGATATATAAAAACGCCGTCCGGGTTCCCCCTGAACGGCGTTTGGAAAAGGTTTTGTATGGTCTCTCTTAATTTGCCCCCGGCACCCCTGAGAAAGGGAAACATTCAGGCGTTGGATTTGCACCACTCCATTGGCCTCTCGGCCACCCCGTCTTCTTTATGACCGGGCCGCGAATTACGGAAGTATCATTGTCTGGAAGTACCTGAAGCTGCATATTCAATTTTCAAGGTTCGTCGGCTCCGGTTTCCGTTCCCTCTCGGGCCCGGTCCGTTTCCGTGACATGATTGTATCGTACTTTCGCAGAAAAGTTTATGGACTTGTAGTCCAAGTTGCCCACCCTCTTAGTCCAAGTTCTGGGATACAACAGACAAAAAAGAGGAGTTGAGTCCATTCATCAGACTCAACTCCTAAGTAAGACGAGAAAATTCGTCTTTCTGTTAATTGTCAAAGGTGCATTTTCCGCTCGACTTCATAACGCAATCGAGATATTACACTTATAGGATAGCATAATTTAAAATTGCCACTTTCTAATAGTCCCCTGATGTCAAGATATCACAGCGCAAAAAGAGTGTCAACAAATTATTTATTGACAGATTTTCAATGAAACATCCAACTTTTTGAATTGCGCTGTTCCATCACTCACCGCTGCAAAAAACTTGCATTTTGTTTCACATCTACTATACTAAAGGATGTATCGATTATTCTTGAAAGAAAGCGGATGCTATGGAATTTCAAATGAAGTTAAAGCGATTTCTCAAACAGGAGACCGTTCTTTCGGTCGCCGCCATACTGGCCGTGCTCTCCATGTTCTTTGTGCCGCCGGATGCAGACTACCTCGGTTACATCGACCTGCGCACGCTCGCTATTCTATTTTCCCTAATGACCATCATGGCCGGACTGCGGCGGCAGGGCGTTTTTGACCGGATGGGCCGGGCGCTGTTGGCACGGACCGGCAGCACCTTGCAGCTGGTGCTCGTTCTGGTCGGACTGTGCTTCTTCGGGAGCATGATCATCACCAACGACGTTTCCCTGCTGACCTTTGTCCCCTTTACCTTTGTGGTGCTGAGCGGCCTTGCGCCGGACACCCGCCGGGCGCTGACCATCCCGGTGGTGTGCATGCAGACCATCGCGGCCAACCTTGGCAGTATGCTCACGCCCATCGGCAACCCACAGAACCTCTACCTCTATGGCAAAAGCGGAATGAGCATGGCGGAGTTCCTCCTGCTCATGTTCCCCTACACGGTCGTTTCTCTGCTGCTTCTGGTGGGCTGGGCGGTCATGGTTTGCCGCAAACAGGCATCCTCCTGCATCGGTGCGCTCCCGGAGCAGCCGAACACCACCGCAGACCGGAAAATCATCCTGCTGGATGTGGTGCTGTTTGCGGTCTGTCTGCTGGCGGTCGTCCGGGTATTGCCCTACGGCGTTGCCTTTTCCGCTGTGCTGGTCTGTACCCTCTGCGCTGACCGCTCCACTCTCCGCAATGTGGATTACTCCCTGCTGCTGACCTTTGTGGCATTCTTCGTTTTCATCGGCAATCTGGGGCGCATCCCGGCCTTTTCGGGCTGGCTGCAAGCCATCCTCGCCGGGCGGGAAGTGCTGGTGGCAGTTCTGGCTTCGCAGGTCACCAGCAATGTTCCCGCTGCCCTGCTCCTGTCCGGGTTCACGGATGAAACCGCCGCGCTTATCATCGGCACGAATCTCGGCGGCCTTGGCACCCTGATCGCGTCCATGGCCAGCCTGATTTCCTACCGCCAGATCGCGCGGGAGCTGCCGGAGGAAAAAGGCCGCTACTTCAAGCTGTTCACCCTGTCCAACCTGATTTTTCTGGTGATCCTGCTGGCTGAATGGAGGATCATCGGGCGATAAGACCGAAACGTGGAGGTTCCGAAATGAAGCATCGTATTGTCACGGCTGCACAGATGAAGGCCATCGAACAGGCCGGAAATGCTCACGGCCTGCCCTATCTGCAGATGATGGAGAACGCCGGGCTTGCAGCCTACGCCGAACTGAAAAACGTCCTTCCGTAGCCCGGCTCTCTGCTGGTGGTCTGCGGAAAGGGCAACAACGGCGGGGACGGTTTTGTCATCGCCCGCGCCGCCGCAAAAGAGGGCTGGAAGGTGACCGTCCTTCTGGCCGAGGGTGAGCCGAAAACGCCCGATGCCATCACAAATTTTGAACGCCTGCACGGTCTGCCGGTGGAAATTTGCTCCGACGGCTCCGGGCTTTCGCATGAACCATTTACTGCTGTCGTGGATGCGCTCTACGGCACCGGATTCCATGGCAGTCTGCGTCCTTCCGGCCTTGCCGCCTGTGCGCTGATGAATTGTCAGCATGAAAACGGCGCATTTGTTCTGGCGGTAGACCTGCCCAGCGGCATCAGCACCGACACCGGCGAGGTAGCCGAAGGTGCCGTCCGTGCCGACCTGACCGTCACCTTTGACAGTTACAAGCCGCTGCACACGGCAGTATCGTCCGCACCGCTCTGCGGCAAAATCGTCTGTGACGACATCGGCATCCGAGACGAGTGGCACCCGGTGTTTTAATGGGAGGTGGTCATCCTGCACGATATCTGGAATCCGTGGCACGGCTGCGGCAAATGCCTGTGACAGCTCTGAAACAACGCACGTCCCCTCCGTGCAGGCCTGGATCTCACGTTCCGGGTATCTGCGCGGAAGGGACGTTTCGTTTTATCAGAGTTTTGTCATCCACAGGCCGGGAGCCATCGGTTCCTTTTTCAGGAAATGGCATAGAACTGCTTCATAAACGCAAAAAAGTGCGCCGTCGGTTCCGACATAAACTGTGTGGAAGAATACACGATATAGAGTTTCCGCAAGAAAGCCGACTGTTCCAGAGGAATGATCAACAGCTTTCCAAGCTGTGCATCGTTCTGAACCGTTGCGCGGGAAAGGATGGAGATGCCCATCCCCAGTGTGATGCAGCGGATCAGCGAAGCGGCATCATCCATCACAGCGGTCACATTCAGATCGTCCAGCGAAATCCCCCGGTTTTTCAGATAATAGAGCGTTTCCTGTTTTGTCCCCGAAGTATCCTCCCGCAGGAGAAATGGTTCTTTTAGCAGCATGGAAACCGGATCTTTCAATTCCAGACAGGCCTGAAAATGCGGTGTAGCCGGGGCCGCGATCACAAGTTCATCCGAAGTGACCGGCAGAAAGCGGCAGGGTGTATCCGAAATTTTCGTGCCGACCAGCCCGATATCGCAGGTTCCATCTGTTACTTTCCGAATGACATCCAGACTGTCCGAGCAGCTGGTACGGAAGCGGACATCCGGCATTTCCTGATGGTACGCCGACAGCAGTTCCGGCAGAAGATAGAGGGACGGAACGGAGGAAACACCGATGTGCAGCAGCTTCTGATTTTTATCGGAAAGTTCCAGAATCGCTTTCTGCTGGAGATTCAGGATCTCAGCTGCGTAGTTGTAAAGGGTCTGCCCTGCGGGCGTAACCGACAAACTCTTGGTCGTTCGCTTCAAAAGTCGTGTATGAAGTTCTTTTTCCAGATTGTTGATATGCGAACTGACGGTCGGCTGCGAAAGATAAAGCTTTTGAGCCGCAAGGGAAAAACTCTGGTATTTTACGGTATACACAAAGGCTTCCAGTTGGCGGATATCCATGCTGCGCTCCTTTTTGTGCTGAAAAGGCTTTTTCTTCTATTATAGTTCTGCTCATTGATTATATCAATAAGTACATACAGATTATCAATAAAATCAATTTCACCTGAAAAATCGTGTGTGTTATACTGAACTGGTAAAGTTCATCCGCTAAAAAAGGAGGCAATCATGAAATTATTCGACAAAACATGGAAGCTGGCCTTGTCCGGTGTGGTCATCGGACTTCTGGTCATGCTTCTGGCCATGTCTGGCAACCCGGCCAACATGGCAATCTGCGTGGCCTGTTTCATCCGCGACGCGGCAGGCGCGCTCAAACTGCACACCGCTGCACCCGTTCAGTATTTCCGCCCTGAGATCGTCGGCTTTGTCTGCGGCTCGTTCCTGATTTCCATGGCAACCAAAGAGTATCGCTCTACCGCCGGTTCTGCGCCGATGGTGCGTTTTCTGCTGGGTGCCGTTATGATGATCGGTGCACTGGTCTTTCTGGGCTGCCCGCTGCGCATGGTGCTACGGATGTCTGCCGGTGACCTGAATGCGTATGTGGCGCTCATCGGCTTTGCTGGCGGTGTCGCCACTGGCTCCTGCTTCTTGAAAAAAGGCTTTTCTCTGGGAAGAGCCTATGAAACCAAGTCGCTCAGCGGTGCGGTGCTGCCGGTTCTGCTGGCTGCTCTGCTGGTGATCGGTGTGGCAACGGGTGCTTATGCGGCAAGCACGGAAGGCCCCGGCAGCAAGCACGCTCCGCTGCTGCTGGCACTGGTGGTCGCATTGGTCATCGGTGCCCTCGCACAGAAAAGCCGTATGTGCTTTGCCGGAAGCATCCGCGATGTGATCCTGATGAAGAATTTCGACCTGCTCAGCATTATTGCCGCGCTGTTTGCGGTCATGACCATTTATAACATTGCCACCGGCAATTTCCATCTGAGCTTCTCCGGCCAGCCCATTGCACATTCGCAGCATCTGTGGAACATCCTTGGCATGTACGTTGTCGGCTTTGCAGCGGTATTGGCCGGTGGCTGCCCGCTGCGTCAGCTGATCCTTGCAGGGCAGGGTTCCTCCGACAGCGCGGTAACGTTCCTCGGTATGCTTCTGGGTGCCGCTTTTGCACACAATTTTAATCTGGTCGGCAGCGCCGCCAAAGCTGCCACAGCGACCGATGCCGCTGTTCCCGGCGGCCCGGCCATGCCCGGCAAGATTGCAGTCATCGTTTGCATTGTACTGTTGTTTGTGATTGCAGCAACCAACCTGCGCCGTAAAAAAGCGGCAAAGTGATCTGAAAAAGGAGAAAGCACAATGGCTAAATTTGTTGAAGTGGACGTTCGCGGCCTTTCCTGCCCTGAACCGGTGTTGCTGACGATGGATGCGATGGAAGAGCATCCGGGCGAGATGATCCGCGTTCTCGGTGATGAAGCGCACACCCGCAAAAACATTGAAAAAATGCTGGAATATGAACACAAGGACGGTCAGACGACCACGCGGGCGGATGGCTGTTTTGAGATCACCTTTCAGGCATAACGGCAGCGTATGAGAGCAAAAAAGCCCTATCAGGTTTTGACATTCTACACTACTTCTGCGGTCATGGAACTGGAAGCCTTTTGCAAACAGAACGGGATTCCCGGCAGGCTGATCCCTGTTCCGCGGGAACTTTCTGCTGGCTGCGGGATCGCATGGCGGATGGAACCGGATGCGTACCGGCAGCATTCCGGCCTGCTTGCAGAGTGCCCTGTTGAAATCGAACAGACCAAAGAAGTTCTGCTATAACAAAATCGTCCCCTCCGTGCAGACCCGGATCTCGCTTTCCGGGTATCTGCGCGGAGGGGACTTATTGTTTTATCAGAGTTTTGTCGTCCACAGGCCATGCAGATTGCAGTAGGCATAGACCGCCACCGGTGTCTCGTCGCCCAGCTCAAAAGCCGCTCTGGGTGCCTCGCCCGGATGGAGATAACGGATGTGGCCGCCCTGCGCCGTTTCCACATAGAGCCACTGGATATGGTGGACATCCACCATCGGGTGCTCCACCGCGCCCACCGTGACGGTCAGGGTGCTGCCGGAGCGCTCGACCACCGGCAGATGCTTTTCGCCGCTGGCTTCTACAGTGTTGGGAATCAGCTCCCGCAGTTTTTCACCGCAGCAGAGCATCGGAACGCCTGCATCGTGGAGCGTGGTGATGAGGTTACCACAGTGGTCACAGATGTAAAACTTTGCACTCATATCGAAATCCTCCCTGAGAATGTTTTGTGTTTCTTGTGTCTATATGATAACAATTCTCAGCTTTAATTTCCGTGATTGGATCACAGAAGGAAGGATTATTTTGTCAGACACGCAGGAATTGGATCACTTTTTTCCTTTTCGGAGATAAAGAATTGCGGTAACAAGACACATCCCCGCAATTCCTGCCAGAAATGAATTGGAATAGTTCTTTGTCAAAATGGCCCAAAGGTTGATTGACACAAAGACAATTAAAAATATAACACCGATTATCCTATTTTTCATCTCTGTTATCCCCTGCAACTTCCGATTTATCGTTACAAGTATATCATACTACCACCTGCAGGAAAAGGCACAGACGCAATAAATATCCCCCGGCGGAGCCGGGGGATATTTATTTGTTTATGAGTCTCTCGGAAAAAGGAGTTCTCACCCTTCCATCTTCTGGATCACCGCGCCCAGCCAGCGGCACAGGGTCTCCCCGGCCTGATTGGCGATTTCCAGCACGCGGGCGTGGCTGTGCTTCACCGTCTGGATGCCGGTGGCCATGTTCGTGATACAGCTGACGGCCAGCACCTTCATACCCAGATAATTGCAGACCATGGTTTCCGGCACGGTGCTCATGCCCACAGCATCGGCACCCATGCCCGCAAAGGCACGGATCTCGGCGGCCGTTTCGTAGCAGGGACCCATGAAGCCCAGATAAACGCCCTCTTGATAGGAAATGCCCAGCTCGTCGGCAGTCTGTTTGGCGAGATTCCGCAGTTCCAGACTGTACGGCTCGGTCATGTCCGGGAAACGCGGGCCGAAGCGCTCGTCGTTGGGGCCGATGAGCGGGTTCGTACCCATCATGTTGATGAAGTCGGTGAGGAGCATCAGGGTGCCCGGCGCAAACTCCCGGTTGATGCCGCCGCAGGCATTGGTCAGCACCACCTGTTCCACACCCAGCAGTTTCAGGACATAGAACGGGTAGCAGACTTCCTTCATAGAGTAGCCTTCATAAAAGTGGAATCGTCCTTCCAGCGCATAGACCTCTTTCTCGCCCAGCTTGCCCGCCAGCAATGCGCCTTTATGGCCTGCCACGGTGGACACTGGAAAGTTCGGAATGTCTTTATAGGGCAGTTCTTCCGTCTCGGTAAAGTCTGCGGTCAGGTTGCCAAGGCCGGAGCCGAGTACGACCGCGATTTTCGGGCGTTTGGTGGTATGCGCTTTGATATATTCCGCACTCTCCTGTGCTTTTTCGTAAAGATGTTCCATTGTTTTTTCTCCTTTGCTGCTGTATGCAGTCACTATTCCATTCGTTCCTGCAGCTGTTTCACCGCGTCTTGCAATACATTGCTGAATTGCTTCAGGTCATCTTCCGTGATAATTTTCTCATGCAGCAGATTGACCAGCGTATACGGCAGATCCGGTTTACGAAGTTCCATCTGAACACCCAGACTTTTTCGATCCTCACGGATGCGTTGATTCAGCTCCCAGAACTTATCAGATGCCAGACCATCCCCGTTCAGCAGATCAATATATTGATGATTCAACTTTTCAATATACTCGACGGCCTCTTTGGGGCAATCGCAGATGCAGGCCATGCAGTGGGTGCAATGTTTGCCCCAGACCGGCTTGCCGTTTTCCAGCCGGATATTGTTCAGGGGGCACAGCTCCACGCACTTGCCGCATCCGATACAGGCATCCGTTGCCCGGAAGGCATCCGCCTTCACAAAAAAGCGATAGAACGCCGGGTTTACCGGGCCGCTCATAAAGCGGTCGTAGCGGGTGTCTCTCAGTGGAGAAAATTCCTGCCCAGCTCTGACCTGCGCCAGCGCCCTCTGAAGCGCAGGCTCTGCCTGCTCCACGATGCTCCGGGCCTGCTCTTTTTGCGGCGCATTGAACATGGCAATGTAGTTTTCCGGCATGATGATCTGAGCTGTACCCATGTACCGCAGGTGCTTTTGCGCCGCAAGCTGCCGGTTATATTTTGCCGCATTGCCGATCTCGCTGCCGCAATCCATCACAAACCAGATGCGCTCCGCCCCGGTCAGCGCAGTCTTGCCCAGCCACTGGGACACCACCCGGGGAATACGCCATGCGTAGGTAGGCGTGACCAGCACCACATCCTGCCCGGTCTGCACCGGGGCGGTATCCCCTGCCTTGATGCAGGTGTTCAGGTCGTAAAGCGGCATATCCAGCCCTTCGGCAATGCGCCGTGCCAGATACCGGCTGTTGCCGGTTCCTGTAAAATAAAGTACCATGGCTGTTCCCTCGTTTTTGTATGGTTTTTTAGATGCCTGTCTGCCCGGCAAACTGGAAGTTGTCGGGGCGAGGCCCCTCCATCTTGCTGCCGCAAGACCGTTCGGTCGCTTGAAAGCCCCACTGGGGCTTTCATTGTTCCGCTTCGCTCCACAAACGCGAATTGTTTACTTCTTCGTCTTAGGCGCAATAAGCAACATGACTGTCACAAGAATATATAAACCATACAGTAACCAAGTAATGGTATTGTTCCAAGGAAAACTCATTTCTGGATGGTTCAATGCAAACACTATAAATGCAATAGCTATAATCAGCATTATTAAACCGAGAATCCTTGATATACGCTTTTTCATGCAAAGCACTTCCTTGTCAAACTGGAATTGTTAATCTTGAACTGGTCCTATAATGCCAAATGCTATTGCATCAATAAAAAGCACGAACGCTATCACATAAACAATTAAAATAGTTGCAATGACTTTAATAACAAGTTGTTGATTTTGTCTTAAATTACTCTTACTAACAATCCTTAAGACAAAAATCAAAGCAACGAGGATGATAAAAGAAATAATATTATAAAGAACCACTGTTTTCATCTATGTGTCCTTCTTTTTTATATCAATTCCGAGTTGTCGCTCTCTGTATATCATAGTTTTCGCACGCAAAAGACCTGCGGCAAGGTGTGCGCTTACACCTCGCCCACAAACTTCATGCCCCAGCTCATGCGGGTGTCGTACATCAGACGGGTCAGGGCAAGGCTATCCTGCGGGGTGTAGCGGTCGCTTCCGGTACGCCCCAGCTTGACGCAGCGGCTTGCTTCCCGGATCTCATACTCAAAGCCGTTGATGTCCACCGGGCAGCGGATGACCTCCGGCTCTTTGCACTCCACTACCAGCGTCATGGTCTCGGCGTGCTGGAAATCAGGCAGAAAGATGCTGCCCTTGGTGCCCACGATACGGGCGTTGCGCTCCAGCTCCTGCCCAATGGTCTGGACAGACTCCGCCTTGCAGCCGCCGGGGTAGGTCAGCGCAAGGCGACTGTAATCGTCGGTGCCGTACTCGTTGATGTGGACCTCTTTGGTCTCCACCTTCTCCGGTTCCTGTCCGGTGAGGATGCGCAGAAAGCCCAGATTGTAGATGCCGATATCCAGCAGCGCACCACCGCCCAGACTGGAATCAAACTTGCGGTCCTTCCGGGCACCGGAGGCCACAAAGCCGTACTGACAGGTGATCTGCTTCAGTTCCCCGATGGTGCCAGCAGTAAGGATCTCGCGCATTCGGTCGTACAGCGGCAGCAGCCAGATCCAGAATGCCTCCATGAGAAAGAGGTGCTTTTCCTCCGCCAGACGATACAGCTCCTGCGCCTGCTCCGGGTTGATGGTAAAGGGCTTTTCGCACAGAACGTGCTTGCCATGCCCCAAGCAGAGCTTGCAGTTTTCGTAGTGCAGGGTGTTGGGAGTGGCAACATAGATAGCCTCCACCTCCGGGTCGGCGGCAAGGGCTTCGTAGGAGTCATAGCAGCGGGGAATGCCGTACTGCTGTGCAAACGCCTGTGCGCTTTTCAGATGCCGTGAGCCCACGGCAACAAGCTGCTCCCCTTCTGCGCCCATCTGTTCCACCGTAGACGCAAACTTTTTGGCAATGGTGCCGGTCGCTAAAATTCCCCACTTCATAACGGTACCTCCCATTTGATCACTTTGGATCCAGTATACCATGATTTCTCTCTGCGGAAAAGATTCCGCTCCCATAAAGCCCTATTTTTCTGCCAAAAAACACCGCCTCCAAACAAAATCCTTGCAATTTTTGCTCTATCCGTTATACTGATAGAAAAAGGTGTCTTGACACATCAGTTTGGGAGGTACCCCCCCTATGAAATTTCTGATCGTAGTGGATATGCAGAACGACTTTATCACCGGCTCGCTGGGCACAAAAGAGGCCGAAGCCATCCTGCCGAAGGTGCTGGAAAAGATCCGCACCTATCGCCCGGAGCAGATCTTTGTCACCCAGGATACCCACCCGGACAACTATCTGGAGACCAACGAGGGGCGTCATCTCCCGGTGGCTCACTGCATCGCCGGCAGCGAGGGGCACGCTCTAAATCCGCTGGTGGCGGAGGCGCTGGAGGGCGTGCCTGCAGACCACTTTATCTGCAAGCCCACCTTTGGCTCCACCCTGCTGGCGGAAAAGCTCAAGACCGCCGCCGGGACCGAAACCCCGGAGATCGAGCTGGTGGGTCTGTGCACCGGCATCTGTGTGCTTTCCAACGCCATCCTGTGCAAAGCGACCTTCCCGGAAAGCGACGTTTCCGTGGACGCTGCCTGCTGCGCCTGCGTCACGCCCCAGTCCCATGACACGGCACTTTCTGCCATGAAGCTGTGCCAAATTGATATCAACAACCAGGGCAGCGAGCCTTGGAGACAGTGAGAGCTGCTTAGCGTTCGAGAGAAGGTGCCAACATGAAACATCGCATTGTGACGGCTGCGCAGATGAAGGAAATTGAACGAGCCGGGGATGCCCACGGTCTGCCCTACCTGCAAATGATGGAAAACGCTGGGCTGGCTGCTTAGTGGTCGTCGATGTACTCCTCCACCGAGGCAGACAGCTTGCGGCTCACCGTCAGAGAGTCCCGGTCGTAGAGCACCAGATATCTCTGGTATGCAATTCGACCGACCCGGATTTCAGAAGATGATTGCCGAAGTCAAAGCTGACCGAATCTCCGTTGTTATCATATGGTAATTTTTCTCCGGCCAAACGAAAAAGCTCGTCTGCAAGCCACGATATGTGGCAGCGCAGACGGGCTTTCGTTATGGAATCATTCTGTTTCAATTATCCTGATATTCGCTCTGACTTACATGGCGTTCCGTAAAACACGCAGTCGTTCTTCAAACGTTGCTTTCCATGCCGGATGCTCGGAGAATACGGTGTGCTCCACCTGACGGACTTGGTTCAGTCCGATGTTCCGCACCGCTTCCACTGCAGCATCTTTTTGGCTCAGATGGCGTTTTCCCACGGTCAGACAGTTTGCGCCTTCCGGCGTGTCGTACTGCTGAAACGCCCGGTTGAAGTCCATCAGGTCATGCAGACGGATGGGCTGATTGGTTTCGTTGTCTACCAGCAGACCCCAATTTTCCCAATGACGGTCGGTATTGCCTACCAGATAATCCAGAATGTTCATCATATAGTAGCTGGGAGCATCCAACTCTAAGATCTTATCCAGCGTGTTCCAATCATGGTTCGTGCAGTAGACGTCATAGGCTGCATAGGTCACAAGACTATATCGCTGAGATGTCATGATTTTGCTGATGGAAACCGGCTCATTTTCAAACATCCCCTGCTCATACAGTACCTGATGGCAGTCAAAGCACCGGCAGATTTTGCTTGCCAGCACTTCACGTTCCACCGCATCCCTGCCGCCATCCTTGTAAAGATAGAAGCCATCCTCTTTTCGCACCCACGCCTTGGGGTACAAGCCGCCCGTAGACAGGTCATTTGCCAGAAGATGGGCGTTTGTCACCGTCATTTGGTGCCCCCGCAGCGCAATATCCACAAGCGCATTGCTTAAGGAGTGTGCAAAAAGGTTGATATCCTCGAATCGAATCTTCTCGTTTTCTTCTTTCACCCAGAACACATCCAGCAAAGACAGACAATGGTAGGATAATGCGATCTGTGCTCGTTCCCTGTCCGTAGCACTCTGAGATGCACCGATACTGTTCAGGATTTCCTTGGCGTAGGTGCGACCCAACGTCAACATCCGGGAGGCGCACCAATAGTAAAAGTTCGTTACATTATTGATGCGCTCGTCAAAATCATCCGATTCCACCAGAACCAGATCATAGGGCATGAAATCCTCGAGGCAGACCCTGCATTCCCCTGTCGTGCTGAGTTGTGCCACACAGCTTTCCCGGTGCATGATCTCGTAAAACATGGTTTTCATCCCTCCCTGCGTTCTGTGTCTTGCTCTGTATTTATATTACCTTCTTTTTTCACGGGACGCAAGAGCTTTTACTTTTCAAAAAGCTTTTTCTGCTGCTCCATCAGGACGGTTTCGATACGCTCTTTCAGCAAAAAGTGGAACTGTTTTGGGTAATAGCACAGATATTTGTCGAGGATCGTATCAATACCTGTTTTATCAATGTTTACCGCAAGCTGCTTTCCGTAAAGAGTTTGTGCCGTATGCACTGTCTGCGTAAATCGAGATTTGAACGGAAGGCACTGTGCCTTTGTCAGATATGCTCGGCTTTCAATTTCAGGGCTGTACAGAGCAAAATCCAGTAAGAATGAATCTCCGCAGTCAAAAATCGGGCAGGGCTTATAACGGGATCTATGCAGCGTCAAATAATTTCCAGCCATTTGTGATCCTCCGCCATTCTTCCCTGCGTCTTTTCAACAAGCAGAACCGGGTCATATTCCGGAACGCCAACAGCATCCAGATAGTAATCCAAGCCCTTTCGTGTTTTCGGAATGCATCGGTCTGCCAGAAAGGCCAGGAAGTCTTCCCATGAGGGCGTTTCGTTCACACCAAACGCAGTATCCAGTATTTCGTCAACTTTGTTTTCGATGCAGATCTGCTCCGCTGTAAAATCTGCCAAAATCACGGTACACAACGTATCTCCGTCATAATATCGATATTCTTTCAGCTGATGTCCTTTCTGTTCTGCATTTCTGCGGAACAGTTCCGGGTCTGTTGATGCAAGCGGTCGGACGGTGATTTTTTCACCGTCAAAAGAAAGTTCTACCCGGTTATCTTTCTGGATTCCCATCGCACGAAGCCACACTGCCGGGAGATTGACCGAATACTTTTCTGCATTCTTTCCTGCTGTTCCCCCTGCTTTTCTTCTCATAATTTTCATGCTGCGACGATTCATGCACTTCACCTTCCCTTACAAAAAGAATAGCATATTGGCCGCCAACAATCAATGATTTTATTTTATCAGCAAAATTCCAAAAACTTATGTAACACAAAAAGACCCACGCTCAACACTGCCTCTGAATCTGACCGTCTCTGGTCAGAGCAGAAAAGCATATGTTGAGCGTGGGGCTTTGTTTATCGGCTCGGCTGCCAGCCGGGCTTTTGGTGTTCTTTGGGTTTGTAGGTTCCTTTGGTAGTATCGATCACCGCCTGCAGCAATTCGAGCTTCTGCCATGTGGGGCAGTTCAGACGGTCGACTTTTTCGATCACATAGTTGGCGTGGGCGGTTGCGACCCGTTTTCCGAGTTCGTCCCATCCCTCTTTCGTTTTGGGGTAATGTACCACCACTTCAATGGGGGCACTCTTTCGCATGGCTCACTCACCTCCGATTACATCGCTATCACCTCATTTTTACGGGTTACTGGTTGTCCGCTATTCGCTGCGGTTTCCGCTCAGAACGTTCAGAGCCAGACTGACCAGCAAAGCCATATCAATGCGGAGCATTTCAGCCTTGCTGGCATATGACCGGGCCGCGAATTACGGAAGTATCATTATCTGGAAGTACCTGAAGCTGCATATTCAATTTTCAAGGTCCGCCCGGCTGCGGCTCCCGCTCCCTTTCGGAGGTGGGCCGCTGCCGTGACAATAGTGTATCGTACTTTCGAGCAAAAGTTTATGGACTCGTAGTCCAAGTCACCCACCCTCTTAGTCCATATATTGTATACAACAGTCCCAAAAAGCAAAAAATCCCGCCTGAAGAGCAAAACCTTCGCTTTGCCCTCAGACGGGATGTCTTTCGACACGACTGTTATAAATTCAAAAAAGCTCTTGACCTGAAGTCAACTTTAAGGATTATACTGAACCTGTCAGAAAAATTTTTGCCGCTCTTATGCGGCAGGCATGATGATAAAGGAGAATTCTCTGCACACCAACTTTTTACGCTCTGCCCACTTTGTTTCGCTGTAGTGATCGTCTGATACCATTGCTGTTCCCGTAGCGGCTTTCACCAGCAGCGTCATGGGACGGCCCAGTTCATCTTTCATTCCGGGAATCCTTAGCATCTCTGCAGAGGTTCGTTGTCATATTCGCTGGTATGGAGTGGTTTCACTGGCTGCATTGAGCTTCTGATAACATCCAAAATGGTCTGATTCGCCGGGAGCCACGGAACGGAATCAATGTCATCTTTTGTCAGCCATCGTGCAGCTTCCGCTTCTTTCAGCACAAGCTCGCCGGAAACCACTTCACACCAGAAGCAGTCCATGGAAAGATGAAACGCCGGATAATCGTACTCGAGTGTACCAATTAAATCCCCCACAGCAATTTCCGTGTCCAGTTCTTCTTCAATTTCCCGCTTCAGAGCCTGCTGTGGGGTTTCGCCCGGCTCGATTTTGCCGCCCGGAAACTCCCATTGACCCTTGTAGTCACCATAACCGCGGGCGGTAGCGTAGATTTTGCGCTTTTCCTGCATGGAGTCGCAGATCACAGCGGCCACAACACGAATCGTTTTCATAACGTTCTCCTTTTGGATTCATTATAATGGCCGACCGTCAGAAGTCCCACCGACACGATAGAACACCCTGTTTCCTGCTTTTCTTGCAGTAAGCAGCCCCATCTCATGGAATTTCATCACAAACGTCCGAATGGTTGCATACGCAGCGTTTCGGAAATCCTTTTCCAGCTGCTTTGTGGTAAACTCCTCTGCACCATAAGCAGACAGAACATACTCCCAGAGCAGCCGTTCTTTTTCTGTGATTTTTCCTTCCGCAAGAGCAGTTTGATATACCTCAAGATCAGTTTTCGACGGGACTGCATCCACCTGCAGGCGGTTATAGACCTCATTGCAGAAGTAGAACAGAAAGGGAGTCACATCCGTATAGCCGGAAATCAGAGCATTTCTCTCCACGCGTTCGTAGGCTTTGTAATATGCGCCCTTGTTTTCAGCGATGTATCGGGAAAACGGCGTGAACAGTGCTGCAGGATAGCCCTGCTGAACAAGATACCAGAGGTGAAATAGCCGTGCAGTGCGTCCATTCCCGTCAAAATAGGGGTGGTAGTACGCAAAGACAAAGTGCAGAATGGCAGCCTTATGCAGCTCATTGATGCCGTCATTGGCATTCGCAAAATCGACAAGACATTTCATGGCACCGGGAAGCCGCTCTGCCGGAAGTCCCGGTCTGGGTTCTTCACCGCCCACAATAAAAACCTCGCCATGCCGATAAAAGTGGTTTGGCAGTAATCGATCTTCATCCGGGAGATAATCCCCTGTGCTGATCTGATATAGGTGATGCAGATTCTCCTCGGTAATCGTATTCTGACGATTCGCGATAAACTCCAGTCCGCGCTTCATACCATAGATGCGGGCTTCTTGTTCATCACGAGGGGCATAACCATCGAGGATATAACGGATACTGCTGCGGGTCGAGCGGATACTTTCAATTTGAAAAGTAGCATAAATTTCCTCGGTCATCGCCGACAAACCGAAGTTTTGTCCACTGACAGGGACAGAGAGCAACTGCTTCATACCATTTGTTGAAATTTGCGCGAAGTTCGGCAGGTAAAACAGCTTATTTCCAGAAAAATCAGTCAACGGCAGAGGCTGCGCAAAGTTTTGCTGCAGCAATTCGGCAAATTCTTTGACGCTGACAGTCGAGTACTTGTATTCCATCCGATTGAGTTCAAACAAATGCTTATCTGAAAGCATTTTGGCAAACTGTGCCCCATCCATTCTGTCCACCTCGCAGTTGATACTCATTGATACTATATAGTATCAATATACCGATTCTTTATAAAAAAGTCAACCGAAACAGG
The DNA here is from genome assembly GCF_023347255.1 of Faecalibacterium sp. I4-3-84. Taxonomy (GTDB): domain Bacteria; phylum Bacillota; class Clostridia; order Oscillospirales; family Ruminococcaceae; genus Faecalibacterium; species Faecalibacterium taiwanense. The sequence continues at coordinate 2,614,135 of NZ_CP094466.1, read as the reverse complement.
CCGAACCAACTTTTTTCTATACTTTCCGTCAAAATTCCCGTGGCACAGCCACAAATCACATCTCCATCGGCTTATTCCCCATTTCGTCCAGATACGCATTCAAAAATTCCGCTGCAAGGCTGTTGGGACGGATGTTTTCTCTGGCTTCCTGTGGGGTGAACCACTTGCAGCGGTCCACTTCGTGGTTGATATGCAGCGCCTTTGCGGTTCTGACGAAAGCCGTAAAGTTGCACATCAGCGTGTTAGACGGCTCAAAAAACTTGGTACGGTTGAACCGGAGGTGCTCTACTTCCAACCCGGTTTCTTCCCGGACTTCCCGCACCACGGCGTGTTCTTCTGCCTCACCGCGGTTCACATATCCAGCCACCAGAATATAAGAGGGCTTGCCGTACTGCTGGATGAGCAGAATTTTCCCGGTTTCCTCATCCACAACAATCATGCTGACCGCCACATTGTACATCGGGAAACGGTATTGCTGGCATTTCGGGCAGTAAGGCACAATGCCCTCTTCTTCCAGTTCTTTTTCAATCAATGCCGTACCGCATTCAAAGCAATGCTTCTGAATCATTTTTACACTCCAAACACCGTTTTTGTCAGTCGGATGCCTGCCGCCGTTTTCATCGTATGTTCCATAAAGGTTCGGATTGCCTGCTGGTCGTACCCGCTTTCGGACGCATTGACGATATAATCTGCCTCAATCAGAATCTGATAGTCAATGCCGTCGATCTGCGCCGGACTATGGTGGTGCCCTACCAGATACGCCACCCTATCAATTTGTGCAGCCGTCATGCCGGTATCCGCCAAGAACTCCCGCACCAGCGGGGCACCCTCCTGCTCCTGATATTTACCATTGGTGTTGCCGTACTTTTTGCGGCAGAGCGGGCAGGCGATATCGTGGGTGATGGCCGCCACCTCCAGAATAAACTGCGTGTCTGCGTCCAGCCCCTCCAGCTCACCAATGGTTTTGGCATAGGTCCACACGCAGCTCAGGTGAGTGATGTCATGGATATTCCCTTCGGAAAAGGCGATCATCTTTTCCATGATCTGTGCAATGGTCATCATTTGTTTTCACTCCCGTTTTTAACACTTAAATGTTCACCTTGATAAACGCGAACTTATTCTTCAAATTTTTTATGACACTTTGGACATTCTTTAGGGATCGGCCTATAACCAACAAGCGAGCAACCGCAATAAGGACATTTCATCATGGTGAGATGATATACAATACCACCAATAACAACCATTGCACCGATTAGCAGGCATATGTTTACTCTGTACTCCTTTGCCGTCATTGCTCCTATTACTGCGAGCAATATTCCTATCATCAAAATGATCCAAGAAATGGCAGCCTGCTTTTGTGGACTATTGTTTTTCATATAATCACACCCCTCTACAAATTCCAATTTATCAAATAAGAATTCCCGTCAATTTTTCTCTTGATGCGGCTCGTTTCTAAGAGTAGGAACGAACTGTTCTGTTGCCGGAGACGGACCATTCAGGTCGATCTCCGGCAGTATTTTTGTTATCGCCTATTAAAAAACAGCCGGAACGACTTTCTGCTGCGTTACATCGATGATGCCGTATGTATTCAGTCTGAGTTTTGGAATGACCGGAAGGCTGACGAAGGCGAGGGTCATAAAGATGCCGATATCTTCCGCTACACCATGTGCCTTGAGGGCATCGTTCAGCGCCTGCATTTTCGCCGCAACGCTCTCTGCGCTTTCGGTGCTCATCAATCCGGCCACCGGAAGCGCAAGTTCTGCCACGACCTGTCCATCTGCCACAAACGCAAGTCCGCCTTTGTTTTTCCGCACGGTGTTGCCGGCCAGCATCATATCGGTATCGTTGTCCCCTGCCACAATCAGGTTATGGGAATCATGTGCGATGCTCGATGCAACGGCTCCGCATTTCAGGCTGAAGTTTCCTAAAAAGCTAATGCCCACATGGCCGGAGTGATGATGCCGCTCAAAAACGGCCAGTTTTACGATGTTGTGTTCCGGGTCCACACCGGGAGCTTTGCCCGGATGCCGTTGGAACGGGATGATTTTTTCCTCCGTAAGCAGCTCGCCCCGGTTCAGGCAGATGACACGCTCCTGCTCCCCGCTTTCCCGAAGTTCCAGGTCCTGCAGTGTGATCTCATCCAGATCAAAGGAATCCATAACGTGGGAAAATCTCACACGGTCGATGTCAAGCGGTGCGGGTTTCAGCGTTTTTCCGTGCTCGGCCACCAGCGTGCCATTCTTGTAAACCTGTTCGACCGTAAAGGATTCCAGATCAGGAACCACAACCAGATCTGCCCGGTACCCCGGTGCTACGGCACCGCGCTGCTTGAACCCAAAATACTGTGCCGGGACCAGCGTTGCCATTTTGACGGCCACTGCCGGGTCTGCGCCCAGCCGGATCGCTTTACGGATGTTGGAATCGATGTGTCCGCTGTCCAGCAGGTCACCGGGGTGCTTATCATCCGTCACCAGCATACAGCGGCTGCAATAAGGCTCCCGGAACAGCGGCATCAGGGCCTCCATATTTTTGGCAGCCGTTCCTTCCCGGATCATGATATATTGTCCGCGCCGGAGTTTTTCCATGGCTTCCTCAATGTTGGAGCACTCGTGATCGGACTGAACGCCTGCCGCAATATAAGCATTCAGGTCCTTAGCGCTCAAAAGCGGCGCATGGCCATCCACGATTTTTCCCGCTTCGGTGCAGTCGCGGATCTTCTGCAGGATCTTCGGGTCACAGTGCACCGTTCCATAGGCATTCATCAGTTCCGCAAGCCCCAGCACACGGGGATCGCCGTAGTAAGGCCGGAGCTGTTCTGCATTCAGCACCGCACCGGATTCATCCAGATCCGTGGCCGGAACACAGGAGGGCAGCATGAAATAAACCGAAAGGGTCAGATTTTTTGTCGTTTCCAGCATAAAATCCAAGCCTTCCAGCCCCGCAACGTTCGAGATCTCGTGTGGGTCTGTGACCACCGCAGTGGTACCGTGGGGCAGCACTGCCTGCTCGAAAGCCGGACCACAGAGCATGGAGCTTTCGATGTGGATATGCCCATCGATCAGGCTCGGGCAGACATATTTGCCGTGCAGATCAACTTCTTTCCGGCCATGATACGTGCCCACGCCCACGATCGAATTTCCGCTGATGGCAATGTCAGCGGTGTCGATCTCATCGGTAAACACATTGACGATTCTGGCATTTTTCAAAACCAGATCAGCCAAAGCATCTCCTCTGCCTGCCGAGATCCGGCGTTTCAGCTCATCAGACTGCATAGAAATATCTCCTCTCTCTGAAGTTCGATTTTCTCACCTGTGGATTGGTTCTGCCATTATTCTACCACGCCTTGCCGCTGCGGAAAAGATGTCGGGAAACAAAAATGGCCCCGGAGGGCTTGTTACAGCTCTCCGGGGCCACTTTATGTGCGTTGTGCCTTGGCGCAGACCGTCAGCACTCCACTGCCACCTTGATCACGCCGTCCCGTTTCTTTTCAAACAGCTCGTAGCCCTCTGCGATCCGGCGCAGGGGGTAGGTGTGGGTGATGAGCGGTTCGGTATCGATCTTGCCTTCTGCGATGAGACGCAGCGTTTCTTCACAATCGCAGCCGTCCACGCCGCCGGTCTTAAAGGTGAGGTTTTTGCCGTACATTTCCGGCAGCGGCAGGGTCTGTGCCTTATCGTACAGCGCCACCACCGTCACAACGGCGTTGGGCCGTGCACACTCCCATGCCAGCCGGAAGGTGGAATCTGCCCCTGCCACCTCCAGCACCACATCGGCCCCGCCGTGGTCGCTGTGGGCACGCACAAAGGCGGCGCAGTCCTCCGGCTGCACGGTAAGCACCTGCGGGTAGTGCCGACGGATGAACTGCAGGCGGCTTGCGTCCTTTTCACAGACGATGATGCGCTTGGGGCTGTGCAGCATGACGCACAGCAGCGTGCAGATGCCGGTCGGCCCTGCACCGAGGATCAGCACGGTATCCTCGGGGGTGATTTCCGAGATGCGTGCCGCCCAAAAGCCGGTGGCCAGCACATCGCCCACCAGCAGCGCCTGCCGATCGGTAACGCCGTCAGGGATCTTGTTCAGTCCCTGATCCGCAAAGGGCACCCGGACATACTCGGCCTGCCCGCCGTCGATGCGGCAGCCCAGCGCCCAGCCGCCGTTTTGATCGGTGCAGTTGTTCACAAAGCCTTTTTTGCAGAAAAAGCACTCTCCGCAGAAGGTCTCCACGTTCACCGTCACCCGGTCGCCGGGTTTCACATTGGTCACCGCACTGCCCACTTCTTCCACGATGCCCACCATCTCGTGCCCTACCGTGATGCCGGGCACCGCCCGGGGCACGCTGCCGTGCTTGATGTGCAGGTCGCTGGAGCAGATGCTGGCAAGGGTCACCTTTACAATGGCGTCCCGCTCGTGCTGCAGCACCGGCTTTGGTTTTTCCATCAGGGCAAACGTTCCCTCTGAAACATAGGTATAGGTCAGCATGCTTTTTACCTCCACGCGCTTTGATCTTTCCGAACGGAGTATACCACGCAGCTATGGCAAAGAGCAAGCCGCAAAAGGCCCGCCCTTTGCGGCAGCTCTCCGCCGATCAGATCTTGGGCTGATACTGCATGCTGGACACATTGTAAATGGTAACAAAAGCCTTGGGGTCTTCCCGGTTGATAAAGTTCATCAGCTTCTGATATTCGCTCTTGTCCACGATGGTAATGATCTCGTTGTGCTTTTCCAGATTGTATGCACCGATGGCCTCGTACATGGTCGCACCGCTGTGCAGGTCATGGAGGATGAACTGACGCAGCGCCTCCTCTTTTTCGGTGATGATGCAGACTCGGCGTTTGATGCTGTTATCAAAGATGAAATGGTCCAGCACGATGCCGTTGAAGTAAGTACCGAGGATACTCAGCACCACGGTCTTTTTATCGTAAACCAGGGCCGCGGAAAGCGCCACACACATTCCCGACAGAGACATGGCTTTTCCCAATTCCATGTGCAGGTACTTGTTCATGATCTTTGCCACGATATCCAGCCCGCCGGAGGATGCATTGCGGTTGAACAAAATACTCAGCCCGATGCTGACCACCAGAATATAGCACAGCACGTCCAGCTCCTGACTGCCGGTCATCGAGCCGAACTCCGGGAACAGCTTTTCAAACAGCCCCAGAAACACCGGCAGCAGCACACTGGTGTATACGGTCTTTGCGCCAAATTCTCTGCCGCAGGTAAAGAACCCGATGATGAGAAGCACGACGTTCAGGATCATCGTAATGACCGACAAGGGCAGCGGCACAAAATTGGACAGCACGATGCCAAGGCCGGAAATGCTGCTGACGGATGTATGGCTCGGCACCAGAAAAAAGAAAACGCCCGCCGCAATGATCGCCACCGCCCCGGTCAGGACTGCCGTCTCCCTCAGGACTGCGCCGGTCTTTCCTTTTACATCACTCATCTTTGTCCCCCTAAAGTCAAATTTGTTTCACCGATTTCCTCATCTTTGTCGATGCGGACAAGGAGCTTACCGCCAAAGCGTTTGTATTCCATAGTGAAGTACCTCCATAAATTCTGAAGTTGCTGTTCTCAGTATACCATGTTTTTCCCTTGCGGAAAAGATAGCGAAACAAAAATGGCCCCGGAGGGCTTGTTACAGCTCTCCGGGGCCACTTTATGTGCGTTGTGCCTTGGCGCACACGACCGGCGTTTTACTCGATTGCAATCAGATTCGGGTTCTCAGGCAAAGCCTTCGTCTGCTGAGGAGCAGGCAGCTCGATGTGCAGGACACCATCCTCGAACTTTGCGTGGATGTCTTCCTTCTTCACATCGCCCACGTAGAAACTGCGCGCGCAGGTGCCGGAGAAGGATTCGCGCCGCAGATAGCGGCCCTTCTTATCCTTTTCGTCGCTGCTGTGGCTGCGCACTGCCTGAATGGTCAGGTAGCCGTCGTTCAGATCCATCTGGACGTCTTCCTTCTTGCAGCCCGGCAGGTCAACCGCTACTTCGTAGCCGTTGTCCGTCTGTTTGACATCGGTCTTCATCATGTTTGCACCACGCTTACCAAAGGCGCCACGAGCCTCACGGTTCATAGCACGTTCCAGTGCAGCGTCATTCCAAAACGGATCGAAGAAATCATCGAACAGGTTTTCATGGAAAACAGTCGGCATAAGCATAAATCATTCCTCCAATCCCGGCGTTCGGGTCGGGGCAAAAAATCTGAAGCGTCCACTCGGAAAGGCTTTCCGGGGAGCCTTGCGGTTCTCCTTTTGCCCTTCCTCCTGAGCACGCCACTGTTATAGCACCGTTCATTAGCAGTGTCAACAGAAGAGTGCTAAAGTTCATGAAAGAATAATACTTTTATAAAATCCTATGCAATCTTTTCAAAATTCAGTCACATCATCGCATTTTATATCATCTTGGCAATCATGAAGCACAACAGTTCATATGCTTCCCGGATATCCTCCGGCAGACGTTTCAAAGTCTCGTCCCGCAGTTCCTGCGGCATCCCGTAAAAAGCTTCGGCAATGCCGCCGGTGATGCAGGCAAGGGTGTCGCTGTCGCCGCCCAGAGAGACCGCATTGCGAAGTGCATCCTCAAAACTGACGCTTTCCAGAAAAGCAATGATTGCTTCCGGCACAGTTTCCTGACAGGTCTCCACATGATGATAGGTCGGCCGAATTTCATCGCAGGTACGGTTCAGGTCATAACCGAAGGTCTGCTCCACATACCGCTTGATCTCCGGCTTGCTGTGACCGGTGCGTGCCAGAAAAATCGCTGTCGCCGTGGCCTGCGCGCCTTTGATGCCCTCCGGGTGGTTGTGGGTGACTTCAGCGGTCACTTTTGCCATTTCCAATGTTTTGTCCAGCGTGTCGAACAGCCAGCCCGCTGCCGACACCCGCATAGCCGAGCCGTTACCGAAACTGCCATAGGGATTCGGATTTTCTGCGTGCAGCCACCGGCGGAACATCCCGCCGTAACCGGCATGAGGGTATGTTTCTCCCCAAATGCGCATCTCGCTCTTTGTTTCTTCAAATGTTCTCTCCGGGATGCCCTTACCTGCAATCAATCCCCGTGCCACCGCAGCGGTCATGACGGTATCATCGGTGAAGTGCGATTTCTCGCTCAGCAGCGGAAAATCCTTGTGCTTGTAATTGTTGTGGTCAAATTCATTAGGATAAACAGGATAACTATATCAGCGGGGACCTCCGGGCTCCTGCTTTCTTTCTGTTCTGCCGCCGTTTCGTGCATAATGCCGCAAAAAGCGTCATTCTTGAAAACTTTTTGCCACAAATTGCCAGATTTTACTTGACATTGTCCCTTTTAGGGTCTATAATGAGGGTACAAGAAAACGCTATGACCCAAAACGGGTAGGAGGACAAAAAGATGTTTGAAGTGACCTATCAGGAAGTAAACAAGCGCGACGAAGTCGTCACCAAGCGCAAGTCTTTCAAGACTGCTGCCGCCCGCGACAAGTTTGTCGAGAGAGCATCCCAGAAGGACAACTTCCTTTGTGTTCTCGCTTACGCTGGTTAATGGAGGTGCTCAAGATGTTCAAGAAAATCGTGAAATCCATTGCCGCCATCAAGACCGAGAACGACCGCGACGAGTGCTACTGGCAGATTGACCGCGCATTCGAGGAAGAGCGCATCTCCTTTGAGGACCACGAGCTCCTCTACGGTCTGGCCGGTATGGTTGAGGTCGCTTAATTTTTTTTGCTTTCGTGTGTCCCTTTTAGGGACGTTAAGCAAGCAGCAAGACCCGTTTCGGGTAGGAGGTTTTTATGGAGCTCTACAAGTACACCGGCAGCGTTGCCGCCCTCACCGTTCGTTTCGGCAAGGCCGAGACCATCACCCTCTACGACAGCTATGACGACAGCGTCGCTCCGGTTCGTCTGGATGTTCGCGGGGCTCTGGCCGAGTACATCAAGAAAATCGAGGGCACGGACAGCGAGGAGCGGTACATGAATCTCGACTGGTACTACGACTTCAATATGCTGCTCCGGCGCATCGAGGTTCCGGGCGTCCCGTCCGAAAAGTTCCAGATGGCCGGTGTCCCGGCCAAGGTTCTGACGCAGACCCGCAGCAACCCCGACGAGCTCGTCTGCTTCGGTTGCCCCGACTTCATCAACACGAGCAAGCCGGTCTCGATGGGTCAAGATGATTACCAGAACTTTCTCATGTGGAAGCGTGAGAACAGAGATTAAGGAGGTGCGCGTTATGACGCAGGTAAGGTATTTCGGGTTCGTCAAGGCCGAGGAGGTCGCCCGGGCGGCCGCCGCTGCCGCTGCCTTTCCGTACAACGGCTATGTGTATACGTTTGAATAGGAGGTTCTTCTGATGACTGTTCTTGAGCGTTTGAAAGCTGCCGGGTATGACCCGGCCGTGTCCCTGTTCCCTGACAGTATCGGGAATGCTGGTTCCATGGAGTGCGAGCGCATCCAGATTCGCACGTTCTTCTGCCGTCCCCGTGAGAACGAGGCCGCCATCGGGGTGACCGCAACCGCGATGACCCACTTCTCTGACGGCTCGACCCGTCCGTACCCGGACGGCTGGCCGCGCAGCCTCGAGGCCAGCGTCACGCTCTACTTCGCTGGCGACGCGGACTTTCATTATTTCGGCAACGTCGCCACCGACCTTGTCGGCTCTGATGCCGAGTTTCGTTACAGGCTCTTGAGCCGCTGTATTCAGGACTGCAAGTATTTCCTCGGCTGCGGCTCGCGTTTCAGCAAGTACCTCTGGGGCTGCTGCGTTGAGAATCATATTCAGGCAATGCGCATCCTGTGGGACAGCTTTTCCGACGACGAGAAGCCGGAGTGGACCTCTCTCGAGGAGATTGAGCGGTTCAGCAAAAAGATGCTTGAGGAGGAGATTTACTGATGGCCACCCAGAATTTCAAGTTGTTTCTCGGCTGTCTCGGAAACGGCGTCACGGTCTGTAACTCCGCCGTGATGGAGAACGGCGATTTTAAGATGGTCGCCCACATCTCCGTCGAGGGCAAAATCACATGGTACGTCAGCGAGGACTATCCGCCTGCGGATGCTCTCGCCAGCATCCGGGCCTGCGCCGAGCAGGAGCGAGTAAAGCATCAGGCATGGCTCGATAGTCTGTCTCCGGCTGCGCGCCGGGAGTATGAGCTTGAGCACCTGCCGCTTCCCGAATTTCTGCAGGAGCTCCGCAAGGCAAGAGAAGCAAAGGAGGGAGCCTAATGGCCCGCGATATTCACGATTACGACAGCCTCAAGGAGGCGTACAGTGACCTGCTCATGTTCGAGCGGTTTCCCGGTCCGGTGCATAGCGAGCGCGTCGAGGAGTTCGTCATTCAGCTCAAGCGCGACATCCGGGAGTACGTCAATCGGGATTCTGATTACCACATCGTCCGCGACGAGCTCGATTCTTTCGTTGAGCTTGTTGAGCTGCCCGACTACACCGCCGACTATTCCGAGGAGCGGGCTCTCTTGTGGTTCAAGATGTACCGGTCCTACCGCCTTTTCGACGAGCTGGGCTGCGGCGGGCAGTTCTTCACCACCGGCGTCAAGCTCTTCCGCCGTCGCGGTCGCTGGTACGCCTATCATTTTGTTTCGGTCGATATGTAAGGAGGCTCGCATGGAAATCAATATCACATACAAAAGCCCGGAGCACGAGGCCGCGTTCCTGTCTGAGCTTCAGCGGATTCCTCACATCGTAAATCCCGAATCCGGGCGCATCAATCCGTATTGGGGCGCGTCCCTGTATCTGCTCTCCGCGCTCACGCGCTGGCCGGAGCTCCGCATTGCCGTCATTGGTGAGGACTACATGATGTTTACGGCTGCAGAAGAGGCGTTCAATTTAAGCCAGAATGAGCGCATCGTCGTCGAGCTGGCTGCCAATTTCTATAATGCCGGTCTATGGGAGATGCCCGGTTTCGAGATGGTCTACGCCACCTGCGACACTGCTTTCACGCTCATTCTTGAGGCGTTCCGCCTGCGTCGTGCAAATCTCTTTTACAAAGACGGGGAGGTGTCCGCAGAATGGGAAGAAAGAAAATGAGCCTCCGGCGCGCCGTCGCCATCCTGCGCCTTGTCGCTGCGGATGACCTGTCCTCCGGGCGGGCAATCGACGGGCAGAATGAGGCTGCCGCCGTCGTGCTGGAAGATTACGAGGAGACAAAGAAAGAGCTCGCAGATTGGGTGAATGCTTCTCCCGAGGAGCTCGCCGATGTTATAGCCGGGATGTAAGGAGGCCTGTACCGTGGCTGCTGTCTATCGGACGTTGTATGAGAAGTATGAGCAAAACGACGTTTTGCACGTCGGGATTCAGGAGGTCGTCGAGGCCGAAAAGGAAATTGACGCGTTCCTCAAGTCTCTCGACCGGAACCAGCGCGACCAGCTCGACACGCTGCTGGGACGTCTGTCCCGTGCCTACGAGATGCAGGGCTTTCTTTTCGGCGGTCTCGCATCCGGCGCAAAGTGGAACGGCAAGACGGCTCCCGAACCGGGCGACGGATACGGCCGGAGCGTCCGCGCCTATCACGGCTCAACGCTCGCTCCGGTCTGCCAGATTGACCGCAAGACAAATCAGGTCATACATGAGTATCCGAGTATCGCCGCTGCCTCCCGTGCTACCGGTCTGGATGACAGCGCAATCGGAAAGGTATGCAAGGGAAAGTTACCCCATGCGGGCGGTTTTCTCTTTCGGTACATCGAGCAGTAAATCTTTCACAGGTACGCAAAAATATTTCAAGTTTTTGCCATTTTGCTCTTGCTTTCCACGCGCTCGCGTGGTATAATATAGTCAGTTGAGGGGGCTGCCCCTCAACGAGTAAGGTGGCAAGGCCAGAAAGGAAACAAAATGGACGACGAAATGAATACCGCCGAGGTGCTTCGTGACGAGGCAAAAGAGAACCGGACCCGTGAAATTCTTGAGCTTATGCGTAACAGCAAAACGCTCGAGGAGGCCGTGGAAAAAGTAAAAGCCCTGCTCAACAAGTAAGCAGGGCTCTCCGATGAAGAACAAAGGCCGATGACGGCGGCCAGAGTTCTGAAACGCCGGGGGAGCGAGAAACAGCTTGCAGATGCCTCACTCCTCCGGCATTTCTATTATAGCAGATTCAAGGGGGATTTCAAGATGGTGTCTATGCCACTTACAGCTCGCATAATCTACCTGCGAGAGTCTCGTGGACTGAACCGCACCCGGTTGGCGCAGCTCTCCGGTGTCTCGCTGCGGACGCTTGAGGACTGGGAGGCCGGTCGCCGGGTCCCGCGCGATGTTTACCAGATTCATGCCGTCGCCGCTGCGCTCGGCATGAGCATTGAGGATTATCTTGGGCTATAATGAATCAGGAGGCCCGGCGTTGTGCCGGGCCTCCCTTTTTGTTATTCGGGCATAAAGCCGTAACCGGCCTCAAATGCCGCTACTTCTCGGAGGTAGGCAACGCGGCCTGCTGCGCGGTCGATGGCGTCGCGCAATTCGCGGTTTTCCACCAGCTTAAGCAGCGCGGTGAGCGTGTCCTCTGCCTGCATGATTTCGCGGGTGTCCTGCGGGTTGACCTGCTCCATGTAGAGCTCATAAATAGACTGTTCCATGCTTGCCTCCTATGCCCGCCAGCGGTCGAGCCGCTGCCGCGCATACAGGATTTGCGCCGCGTGGTTCTTCCTGCTGCGGGTATTTCGGAGCAGCCAGTGTGACGGGAGGGCTGTTCGTGGTCCCCGTGCAGCCCTCTCCATCACCTCCCTGTGGGCCGTCTCCCGCAGGCTGATTTTAACTTGCTGGCTATTTGCCTGTAGCTTTTCGGAGTGCTTTCTCCTGCGTTGAGCCGTAGAACGTCACGAGCACGGCTCCGGGGCCTCGATTTCGGGCTTTTGTGGTCTGGCCGTAAAGTTTGCCGCCTAGCCACCACGACGCTTTGCGGGTCTCCGCAGGAGGCTTTCGTCACTTGCTGGGTCATTTTATGCGTTCAGCTCTTTCTCGAGCTGCTTGATGCGTTTCTTCACGGACAATCCGGAGTTAAGACGCAGGCCCTCCCGGTATGCGTCGAGGGCTTTCTGCTTGAGGTCGTTTTGGTCGTATATCTGGCCGAGCTCCTTGTAGGCATTGGAGAGCTGGTATGTGGACATCTTGGGATTCAGGGCTGACAGGCTCAAATAGTCTACCGCTTTTTGTTCCGCCTGCTCCGTGTAGGTCTCTTTCAGCTCACAAATGCAGCCTTGAGCCTTTTCGAGCAGCTCGTAGGGTGACAAGTCTGTTTTTTCTTCATACCGTTTCAGCCTCTCGGCGTTCTGTTCCAGTGTCTCGGCATCCGGGCCATCAATCCCGGCTTTCGCTCTGTTCTTTGCGTCGAGTTCTTTTTCCCAACCGTCGTCGCCCTCGACCTCGTCCCTTGCCTTTTTCAGGATAGCCGCATACTCCTCGTATGGGATGCCCATGCGCTCTGCCGCTTTCATGGCTCCATAGTCCGGAATCTCCTGCGGCTCGTCTGCCGGGACTGTTGGCTCGAGAGAAAATGTAAAGCCGTGCTTCTCGCTCCACTCTGTCTCCCGCTTCTTTGCGGTGAACAGAGTGAATTTTTTTCGTGTCGAATCCACGTTTATCCCGCGAACGGTATTTGCACTCACCTGAACATCTCCGGCCGCGATGGTCGAAAAGGCGTTCGTATCAATAAGCATGGTGCTCTCTCCGCTCGGGCCGTATGCCGTCATAAAAAGAGCCACGCTGCCGTCGTCCGATATTCCACACGCGGCAATATAAGCATCCGCGTCGAAGTAGGCAAGCGGCTTGAGCTCGCCGTCTGTAATATAGCACCGCTTTTCATCAAAGCAAGCCACGCGGCCCGCCTTGCTCGGTGCAAAGTTCAGTTCGGAGCTCGGTTTCTTGTCCCTACGGTCGCGCAATTCACTCTGGATTTCTGCTGCGCCGTCGATTGTTACCCCCCCGAACAGTTGTTCGTGGGTGAGGGACGCAGTTGTGTTACCCATAACTGTTGTCCTCCTGTTCTGTGTTGGTAGTCGTGCTTTTATGATAGCACCTAACAGGGGCAATGGCAACGGCTTTCGCGTCAGCGATTGCAAAATCGCGGAGTATAATATATTCTCTACTCTACTCTTCTTTACTCTACTCTTCTTTGTCGATTGTTTCGCCGGAAATACCCGGAAATGCTGCTTTCAGTGCATATCCGCGCGGATATGCGTTCAAAACGGTATTTCCGCTCCGGTTATATTGTTTTTCGTGGTATTTTGGGACAACTGCGTGTGTTGTCTCGTATGACCCTTTTATCAACTTTTTCCACCCAGTTTTCCACTTTTCGGGTCATTCTGGTATTTCCGCGTCGTTTTTCTGCGGTTATCCACGGAAATGATAGAAAATGTATCAAAAAGTGCATTTCTGTCCCGAAAATGTCTTTTTACGAGAATAACCGCGCCGGAAATGCTGTTTTAAGTGCGTTTCCGGGGAAGATATTGCAAAAAACGGCAATAAAAAAAGAGCCTCCCGGCCCTCTTGTGCGAGGTATACCGGGAGGCTCGTGCTGTTATGTGGTAGCTGCTGGGGCGTCCTTAGTGAATCTGATTCTTGACGCTCTCGTAGGTCTTATCGCCCTCGATGGCTGCCTGCGTGAAGGACTGGTTATACCACCAGTTCACGATGCTCGCGCCGACGGTAAAGCCGGTGGTGATGAACTGCTCGAGCTGTGCGTTGTCGATGGGGATGACGGGCTTGCCCGCTGCGCTCAAAATCTGGTTAGTCAGTGCCAGAGCCAGAGCTGCGGTACGGGCGATGGTGCCAGCGGAGATGTGATTGTTGTTCATAGTGTTGTCCTTTCTGTTGAAAATCAGTTGTCGTGGATGGGGAGAGCTTTGGCCCGGTTGTACAATTCGGTCCCGGTCCCGTTCCCCCCAAGCGTGTGGTAGCTGCGATAGAGGTACTCCAAATTTTTCAGGCCGCTCGCGTCGATGTAGCCCTGCTGAATGTAGTGCTGGCAGGCCTGATAAATACGGTCGTGCAGAATAGCCAGTACGCCGTTGAGGAGGGCTTTGTACTTGATGGCTACGGCGATAATCGCCGTGCCAAGCAGTCCGAAAGCCCACTCCGCCCAATACTGGACAATGAACTCCCACATGGGTATCACCTCCTCCCTCACAGATATTTGTCTGCGCCTGACAGGACAGTCCAGCTCTTGGGGCCGCAAATGCCATCAGGGGTGAGGCCGTGCTTACGCTGGGCCGCCATCAGTGCCTTTGTGGTAGCCGGGCCAAAACTGCCGTCGTGCGGGATGCCGAGGAGCCGCTGCAGCATAACCGTAGCTGCGCGGTTAGCGGCTCCCTCGCAGCCCTGCTCGATGGTCGGCAGGACAAACTTGTTGTAGGTGGTGCTGGGATACACGCCGGGCCGGACGCAAAGCCATGTAGCCTTGCCTCCGCGCGTGTCGGTGTGGACAATGGCGGCCTTGTCGTGCCAGTAGATGCCGACCGCGCCAAAGCCCTGTGCGGCCGCGATGATACCGAGGGCAACGGGGTTTACGCTCCGGTCCTTCGTGCGCCAGTCGGCCGCAATGCCGTAGAGGTGGCGGCTTGTCCGGCTGCCGCCCACTTTCGGGTCTGCGTTGTGCTTCACGCACCGGTAGCCCGACGTAACCTTGATGGCCTTGCCGAGCTTGGTGCGGACGGTCTGCATCTTCTGGACGAGCTCCGGGTCAATCATCTGCGCCGTGCATCCGCACGGGCAGGCAAACTCGGACCGCTCGAAGTCTGTGGTGATTTTCGTGTGGTCGTTCGGCTTAAAGGTAATTACGCTCATTCTCGACGTCTCCTTTGTCGGTCTGTTTGAGTACGGAAAATTCTGCGTGTACCACCGCGCGGGCTGCTCCGTAGCCCTCCGGCTCCCCGCAGTTCGTTTCGAGGGAGTATTCCTCCCACCGGTCGAGCAGCTTAACGGTGGCCGTCAAAAGCTGTTCGAGCCTCTCCTCGCGGTTCATTGGCGGCTCCTTTCAGCGGCTCTCGCCGCGCCGGAACAGTGTGTAGTGCGGACGCTCCTCCCCAAACAGCCAGTATCGCAGCCAGTCATCGAGGACGACGGCCGCGATGGACACGAAAATCCACAGGATGCTAAACGGGAGGCAAATCTGCCCTTTGTAGTTGAGCGGCATCCCGGAGTAATCCCAAACGCCGAGGCCGAGCCAGACGTTGAGAATCATCCCGGTTGCGAGCTCCGCTCCTGTCACGATGGCTGAACCGATGATACCCTGCAAAATGAGCGGGGTATCCCATTCGAGCAAGCCCTCGTTCAGCTCGCCTAGAATCAGGAAAAGGAATCCGCCGAGGACGAACATCGTCCAGTGCGTGTGACCGCGCCATGCCGTCTCGAGCAGCGCGTAGGCCGTGCCGCCTGTCAGGAACAGCGCGGCTGCCTTACTGGCCCGATACACTAGCGATGACCTTTGCCATGTTGGCCGCAAGGTCCTCCGGGAGCTGTGCGCCGTAGTGGATACCGGCAAGCTCGTCTGCCGTCTTGGCGCGGGTGGCCCACTGCTTCGCGTGGTTGAAATAGGTGGTGTGGTAGAGCTTGTGCGCCACGGCCGCTGCTGCGACAGCGTTGATGTCGGCCGCGCTGAACACACGGCACAGCTCACCATCCGCGTGATAGGGATAGCCCTCCGCGCCTGCTTTCACGGCTTCAAGTGCGACGTTGAGGTTAATCTGGTCTGCCTCCGTCAGCGCAAAGTGCTGGGTGGAGCCGTCCGCCAGCTCGACCCAGCAGCCCTCGACGATTGCCTTGCGGCAGGCATTATCCAGCTCGGTCAGCTTTTCAGGCAGCAGCTCTTCGAGCTCCTGCTTGCGGGCCATTTCGGTCCATGCGGCGACGTTGGCCTTGATGCTGTCCTCAATGCCCTCCCGCCACGGGATGATGAGGGTGTACTCCTGTGCCGTGTATACGGTGGTCTGCTCCTCGCCGTTTGCGCCGGTCGTGGTGCGGGTCTCCGCGTTGATGTTCTCGTGCAGCAGCACCTCACACTGTTCGGGGTTGAGCTGCGTTACCGACACAATAGGCGGTTCGTGCGCGTATTCTCGCTTCATGTCTGATAGCCTCCTTTAGCTTTTTGAAGTTCACATACGGCTTAACGTACTTCACGAAAAAGCCGTGGCAATGTGCGTGTTTCAGCCATCCGCAGTAACTCATAACCGCTGCTGCGTCCCGCGCTCGCACTCTGCCTGTTTTCTGGGTATGCTTGTAGGTTTTCTTCACCCTCCGCCTCAAGCGCAGAGCGAGGTTCTTTCGCAAGGTCGTTTTCTCGCGGAAGAATCGGAATCCAAGAAAATCCACCGCACGGGCAGCCGTCGGGAATATCTGCCAGTTGGCCTTTAACACAAGGCCGAGACCCGCCAGAAACTTCTCGATTGCTTTTACCGCTCTGTGCAGGAGCTTTTTGCTCGATGCCCAGAGACACATATCATCCATGTACCGGACAAAATACCGTATGTGGAGCACTTCCTTGATGAAATGGTCGAGCCGCTGCAGAAGGAAGTTCGCAAACCACTGTGAGGTGTAATTGCCAATCGGCAGGCCGTCCGAGCTGTTCAACACCGTCTCACACAGCCGCAGCATCCGCTTGCACTTGATAACGTGCCGCAGTTCCTGCATAACGGCCGGAGCCTTAGTCGATGGGTAGAATTTTCGGATGTCGAGCTTTGCGCAATATTTTGTGTTCTTCCTGTCCAGCTTGTACCACTTCTCAATGTGCTTCTTTCCGTAGTGCGCGCCGCGCCCGGGGACGCTGCCGCAGTTCGTTTCGCACATCCCGCGCATAAACACGGGTTCGAGAACGAGTATCATCATCCAGTGGACGATTTGGTCGGGGTAGAATTTCGGGCAACAAATTTCTCTCACCTTTTGCGTTGCGCCGTCCTTGATTTGGAATCTCCGGTACGGTGAGGGCGTAAAGCTCTCGTTCGCAATCATGGTGTAGAGTTCATCGACGTAATGGTCGATATTATTCAGGATGCGTCTAACCGACCTCCGGCGACGCTTTTTCCGTGATGCCTTTATGATGGCGTCCCTGATAAGTCCTCTGTCGAGGAGCTTTTCATACAGGAATCCTGCCCTTTTCAACAGGCATTCACCTCTTTCTTTTAGCCTTGAGGGTTTTCGAGGCCTGTCCGGTCCTACTAGCTCCCACCTGATGTGGCGTATTTTTGCCGAGTGGCAAGGCGGCCCGTTCTCCGGGTCCGGCTGCCTATAGGGCGGCGAAATGGTGTGCAATAATTTATGGGAACGCATAAAGAAAGACGCGCGCGGCGGTTCCAGTTCGAGTTCGACGGGGCATTGTTGCAGTTGAAGTAACGGGGGCCGTAGTTCCGGCCATCATTGAGGTTGCCGCCAGCAATCACCGCGAGCAGAGCACACCAAGTCCCTGTTTGGAGTTAAAAAGCGAAAGAAAAAGACAGAAGAAGAAAGGGGGCTGGCCGCCCCCAATCCCCTGCTGTCAGGTATTTTAAGAAAGACGCGCGCGGCGGTACCAGTCCGAGTACGACGGGGCATTGTAGCAGTTGAAGCAACGGGGGCCGTAGTACCGGCCAGCATTGAGGTTGCCGCCAGCAAGCACCGCGTTGACCGCGTTGCGTCCGTACCAGTAATAGTCAGCGTAATAGGTGGAGGAGCTGCCGCCGATTGTCTTGGTTACGCGGATAAAAGGATAGCGCGGGTCTTTGCCAAGCTCCTTGACATAGCCGTCCTGCCCGGGCATCTCGAAGTCGAGCTGCACATAATCGGACGATACCGTGCCTCCTGCGTATTTGGTGGGGTCGGGCAGATAGGCCATGTGGTACTTGTAATTGCCCTCTGTTCCCTCTCTGACATGTAACAGGTCCGCCACATTGACCCATGCGTTTGCATAGGGGTTCTCCTTGCCACGGTAGATAAAGGGGTATTTGCCGCTCGTGTTGTCCACAGTGGAGCCGGAGCTGGCCGCCACAACATCGGCTGCGCCGTTCACCCACGGACGGGAGCTCACATGGCAACCCTCAGCAACGCTGACTGCTGCGCCGTCGAAGTAGAGGTAGGTCTGGTCCGTGCTCTTGTCCTCGATTTTGGTAACGATGCGGTTCTTGGCAACTTCATCGCTCCAAATGTTGCTCTTGGACAGGCTGATAGTCTGGCCGACGACGTAGTCTGCTGCCTGCGCTTTCGTAATGAGGATGCGGTTCGCGCTGTCCTCTGCTGCCAGCGCAACATGAGAATCAGAATACGGCAGGGTGCTTGCGCCCATGATGACAGTCTGCACGTCTTTCGTGCCAAACTCAACCATCATCAGCAGACCGTCGATGTAGTTATCGACCGCCAGCATACCGGTGTACTGGGAGCCCAGCTTCTTGATGTCGGTCGCCCATCCGTTCAGGCTGTTGTAGTCGCTGAATACGCCGCTCCGGCTCGTGGGCTTCTTGCTGTCGGTCTCGCCCTCCATAGCGACGAGGTAGGCGGCGGAGTAGGTGCGGGGCATAAACTCAAAGCCCGGGACCGGGTAGGTAGAAACGGCCATGACCTCATAGTCGCCGTCAATGCCGTCGAAGTAATAAAACTCCGGCGTCTCGACATACACCAGCTTTGCCGGGTCGTTTGTGGTGTAGCCCGGCTCACCCTCGTATGCAGTGACATGGAACGTGCGGTCTGCGTCGCGGTAGCCGTTGCAGCGGCGACGGCCTGCGAACGGGTAAGCCTTGTCGAAGTCGTTGGTGACGGTCTGGCTGCCAACACCAGCCTCCGCCGTCATGCCTACGCTGTCGTAGATGCGCTCGCCCTTGCTTGCGCTCGCGCCCTTGGGCCAGCGGACGCCGTAGATTTTGACGTGCTCTTTGCGTTCCAGTGCGGAAATACGGTCGTCCAGCTTGGTGAGGTCTGCCTTAGTGGCGAGGCTCGACGGGTCGATAGTGACCTTGACCTCGGAAACGCGGTCGATGATGGTGTTGATGTCGTAGGTCGCCACGTTGGTGATGGCCGTGCCCTCGGGGCGAATCCACTGCGGATTGTCGGAGAATCCCGCGTAGGCGTACAGAATCTCTTTGCCGTCGGTGTCCTTTGCAAAGACGCCGATTTCCTTGACGAAAAAGCCCTGCGTCACGCCGATGCTGGAAACGGTGACGACGATTTTCGCCTCGCCGTTCTTCGGGTTGTCCACGCTCTCGATGGTGGCGTTTTTCAGCTCATGCACGAGGGCGTTGAGCGTTGCTGGGGATGCAGGAGGAGTGCCGTCGCCGACTGCTACGCGGGTAATCTGCAATGCGCCTTTCTGCGCCAGCAGTTTGCCGATAAGGGCAATGCCTTTGTTGGTGGTGATAGAACCGTCCATTTAGATACTCCCTTTCTGTGCTGTCTGCACAATGTAGTGTGTGTTCTCGATGACGCCGCAGCCGGTCCGGGCCGTGTATGCTGCGGCCGCGCACTCCTGCTGAAATGCCGGGGCGATAGTGACGAGCGTGGTCTGCGCATAGGCCGCGCCGGTCCTTACGGTGCTCTCTGCGCTGTCCTCCCAGCCGCTATACAGAATCATGTCTGCGGCCGTTCGGCTACTCTCAACCATGCCTGTGCGGGCGTGGAGCGCGTTCTGCGCGCTGCGCCGCTCCGGTGCAGGCAGGTCAACGGCCGTTTTGCTCGATTCGAGGACGACGGCCGCTGCGTGGAGCCCGGTCTCAAACGAGAGGCCGGGCTGCGGATGCAGGTCGATGCCAGTCCTGCCGCTCTGCATGATATAGCTGCCGGTGTGCAGCTCTCCGGCTGCGCTTTGGCCGACAGGTGGCGGGGGTACGATGTCGTACCGGTTGCCCTCGAGTGCGTTCGAGCCAACATAGAGCCGCTCCGAGAACTCGATTTCGATGTTGGTGTATACGCCGAGGTGCGCGGGTATCTTCTTTCGCAGGATGTAGTAATAGTCATCCTCCGGTGGCGTGTCCTTGATGTCGGACTTCACATGGATATAGACCGTTCCGCCTACAAAAGAGACCTCACAAGTGCCCTCTGTAAAGGCCCGGGTGATGTCCTTGATTTCTCGCGCGCCGATGTGGTTGCCGCCGATGAAGTACGAGGCGACGAGCTTGCGCCGCGCCTCGAGGGTGCGCTTCTGGTTCAAAGGGATGCCGAGGAAGGTTTCCATCTGCGCCAGCGCATCCGTGTCCATCAGGGATACGAAGTTGTTGTTGACAACAGCGTCCACGCCGTCCTCGATTTCGTCCAGCCCGCCTCCGGCTGCGCGCCAGATAGCGTCCATCTCGAAAACGTCCCGGTAGAACACCGGGTAGAATGTTTTCAGCTCCTCGTATGCGCTGGGGAATCCGTTAGGATACAGGGTTGGTTTCACTTACTGTCACCTCCCCCAAAACAAATACCTCCTCTTTTCCGGCCTCGACGTTTGCCGTCTGGCCGTTGAAGCGGAGGTTTGCGTAGTCCAGCACTCCCAAGAGGCTGTAAATCGTGTTGCCGACCGTGCTGATGCGCAGGGTGGGCGTTTCGCTGTCGTCCGTGGTGAGGTTGATGCTCTTGATTTGAGCTTTGAGGGCCGTCTGCGCTGCGCTCCTGACGCTGGCGAGGTCTCCTCCCTTTGCAAGCGTCACGGAGAAAGAGATGTTGACCCTTTTCGCCGTGGCGGATGTCGCGGTGAAGTGCGCGCCGATGTTGGCCTGTCCCTCGCCAAGGCCGGTCCCGCCCGGGTCGATGTACTCCTGTACGCGCTGCACAACAGCATCAGATGCCGGGCCGCCCTCCGTGTCAATGAGAACGCCTTTGACCGTGTTCTCTCCCGCCCAAAGGGGAACAATGCGCGCACGGCCGACGCCGGAGATGCTCTCGCACCACGTTTTGTAATGCTGCTGGTTTCCGTTTTCTGCCGGTCCGGCGATTTTCTCCTGTACACGCTTTCGGAGGCTCTCGTCGTCCTCGTCGTCTGCGCCCGGTTCGAGTTCCTCGACGATGGAACAGGCTGTGAGGCTCCGCTGCGTGTCGGTCGGCACAACAGAGGTTCCGGCCGGAATGTCGTTCGCCTCTGTTCCGGCTTTCTCTGCCTCGATGTAGATGCCGAGGGCGTCATCCTGCGCCAGCACAAAATACTGGCCGCTGCAGAAGAAGCGCGTCCCGAGCTCCGGGAGCTCCCCGTCGTACTTGATGCGGTACTTTGCCGTCGCGGCCGCCTGCCGGTAAACGGCGTATTCCTCTGCCTTGAGCGTCAGGTAATCGCCGGTCGCCGTCACCAGAAACACCATCTCGAACACCTGTTCGAGGTCTGCATAGTATTTGGCGATTTTGAAAGCGATGCCTGCGACAGCATCGTAGAAGATGCTGCCCTGCCGGAGGTCGATTCCGTCCGGCGCGCGGCTCAAAATCTCCTCCAAAACCTTGTCGTAGGTCTGGGCTTCAAACACTCTATATCACCTCCTCGACCTCTGTGGTCCCGTAAATAGTGTCCGCCGTGAAGTGGACGTTGCAGGAATCCTCGTTGAACTCAAACTCAAAGTCATAGACTTTAAGAATCCGGCCGTCGCAGAGGAGTGCATCCTCCACAAGTCTCGGGATTTCCGCCCTGATAAGCTCCTCTGTCGCGCTCTCGTCCGTGACAGTGTCCTTGATTTCGCTGCCGTACTGGTTGTCGTAGACGAGGCAGTGGAAACGCGGAGTGATGAGTGCTTTCAAAATAAACTGGTTGACGGCTTCGAGGCCGTCAACCTTTCCGACGATGCGCCCGGTATCGAGGTCGAGCTTGTAGGTGAGCGACGGCTGCTCTTTCTCCTCCTCGATGCCGGAAATGGGAATGGGAACAAATACTCTGCTCATACGATAGCCCTCTCAAGAGCGTAGTAGCTCTTACCGTCGTTGAAGCGGAGAAGGTAGACAGATTCGCCCGTCTTGAGCGCATTGTAAACGGTCAGCAGACCGCTCTCGATGGAAAAGGTTTTCAGCGAGTGGATGTGTGAGCTCTCCTTGCTGCTCTCGACCTTGTGATAGTCTCCATTGGGCTCGTCTTTTGCACCCTCGAAAGGGCAGCCGACGATGCCGGTCACTCCTCCGCCTCTGGAATCGAACAACTGAAACTTGTGGCCGTGCGCGCCTCCCACATGGGTGTTGCTGTCGATTTTGCCGTCCGCGAGGGCGATGTCTACTTTCACTTGATAGTCGGTCAGGTTCCGGGGGACGAGGAGCGCGCTGCCAGAGATTTCAAGCTTTTCGTCGTTCTCTATCTGGATGGTGAGCGGGCTCTCTTTCGTGACCGTGCCGACAACGATGCCGCCGTCTTTCGGCAGCATGGAGAGGAAGAGTTGCTTTAGGCTCGTCGCTTCATCCGGGTTCATGTGCAGCTCCTCCTATCCAATTTGACTGGCGTCCACCCATCCATAGACGGTGCTCTGCTTGTCCGTGTGGATGATGTGGTACGGGTGTTTTGCGTTCTTGCTCTTGGCGATGGCGGTGATTTTCGCCGGTCCCGCTTTCGGGCTGTTGGTCGGAGACGTCGCGGTGGACGCCACGTACTGAGGGCCGCCCGAAAATTGGACCTTATCGCCGACGGAGTGCGAGGTCGAGCTCTTTTCATCGCTCGCCTTTGCGCTCCGCTCGGTGTCTGTTGCCATGTTCAAGGTAAGGCGCATCGAATGGTAGTTGCCCTTGAATGTGTGGGTATCCTCGTCTACATAGTAGCTGTTCGAGATGCCGAGCGGCCTGATGATGATGCACAGGCCGACGCCGGAAATGACGTTTGCCTGCCCGAGGCCCTCGATTGTCAGCGTTTTGCTGGGGAGCTTCTGCTCTGCGAGCATGGATTCAGCCATGTCCGTGAGGTTCGCCTCCTCGGTGTTGCTGTCGGGCGTGGAAATGTCCTGCATGATGCCAATGGTCTTTTCGAGCTCCGTGTCCGCCTTTTCGGCGAGCACTTTGTCCTCCTTAGACAGCAGCTTTATGCGGGTTTTCACTTTCTCGATGCTGCAAGTGTAGTCGTAGCTTATAAGGTTCCGGCCGGTTTCCACCACCCATTGCAGAATGCTGTCTTTCCGCTTTATCAAGCTCAGTTTCCCGTCGGCTGACGTCACATAATGCCTGATGCCGGTGGCCTTAAACGTGAGGCTCAAGGCGTCCAGAATGACATCGTAGGCTGTCGTTTTGGCCTTTGGCAGCTCCGAGATGACGTAGCCGGTGTCAGCCACATCCTTGTACGGAATCTGGAATCGGTCGCAGCAGTCCTTGAAGATTTCGGACGCCTTTTTCTGCTTGTAGCAAAAGCTGTCTTTGTTGTTCGACAGGTAGATACCCACGTCGTAGGCCTTGATGGTCATGGTCTTTTTCGTACTCTGCTTCTGCTGCATGATGATGCCGCGAAACAGCTCTGCGCCCTCCCAATAAAAAACACAGTGGTTTCCCTTGGTGACATCAATGCCGGAACGGGCGTGTTTCCAGCCGTCATCGTCGATAAGCGATACGGAAAGAGTGCGCGCCGGGGAGCCCTTTCGGCCGCTCCATGTCGCGCTCTCCACCAGCTCGCTCATGTCGTAGGTGGTCTCGCCTTTTGTGACGAGGAATGTAATCTTGCCCATTGCCTCACCTCACGGGAGCTGCAACACCTGTCCGGGATAAATCAAATTCGGGTTTTTGAGCTTATCCTTATTCAGGGAATAGATTTCGTTGTACCGGCCTCCGTCGCCGAGGGTCGATTTCGAGATGTTGTAGAGGCAGTCTCCGGGCTTGACCGTGTAGGTTTTCGCCTGCACTCGGTTGTCTGTCCGGGTGGAGCCGCCGGAGACGGTCGCGGTTCCGGTCGAGCTGACTTTGACCTGCCGGATTCTGACCTCTCTGTACTCCTTGAGCTTGATTTTGTAGTAGATGCTCCCGGGGTCGCCGCCTTTTCTGTAAGGCTGCAAGCTCTGGATAGCCGCGTAGAAGTTTACGCGCGTTCCGGTCAGAATGAGGTGCACCGGCTTCGCGCTGATTTTCCACTCGAAAAGCCGCTGTATCATCGCATCCGGCGACGACAGCATAAATGGCGTCTGGATGCCCGGAAAATACGCGGCCGGAAAAAAGCTGTCCCACGATACCTCCACGGCCGCCCGGTCCTGCAAAACGAGGATTTCGCCGAGGCCACTGATGGTGACACTCGTGTTCTTCGTCCCGTGAGTGACGTCGAACTTCGTCGGCAGAACGGGAAAGCGCAGTTTCTCGCGCTCTCCGTTGTGCGTAATCCAGAGCTGCATACTGCTCTCAAAAATCATAGGCAAGGTCTCCTTCCTCGAAGATTTCGCCCTTGATGATGCTCATAAGGACCGGCTTTGCATGGCGCGTCAGAATGTCGAGGACGGATTCCTCATTCATGCCGCCGACGTCGATGGAGCCGCTGCCGTTGATTTCGATGATAATGCGCTTGACGGTCTCGCCAATGCTGGGCGCGTCCGAGGAGGAGGCCGGGACCTCCTGCTGCGTGTCGCTGGCGGCCGGGGCAGTCGTGTTGACCGGGGCCTCCTCTGCGGGTGCGGCCTCCTCCGTAGTCTGCGCCTGCACCTCCGGTTCGATGTACTCAATGCCGGTGGGCTGCGCATCAGAGCCCTGCCCGTCAGCCGTGAGATAGGAATACTCCTTGACGGCCTCCATACCCTCCGGCAGGTCGTTCTCCGGGAGCGGGCTTGCCGTGGGCTCCGGGAGTGTAGCAGCCGCGAACGGCGTTGCAGGAACGTCCGTGGGCAGCTCCGGCTCCGGCGCGGTGTCGTCCGGGGCGTTCGTGGCGTTTTCCGCGCTGTTCACGGCTGCGAGGATTCTTTCGGTCTCCTGCGTGGGGAACACCTCGGACCCACGCGCGCCGATGATAAGCTCGGGGCCCTCCTCACCGGCGATGTAGACGTCCTCCTGTGCGGACAGAGTGCCGTTCGCGTGACCGGAGACTGTCGTGGTGGTTGGCGTCGTTGTCGGCGCAGTTTTCAGGTGGGAGGCGGCTGCGCTCGCAACGGCCTCCGCTGCGCTCCCAGCCTCGCCGGTCATGGAGCGGATTGCATCACAGTAGGCCTTGATGGTATCCTGTGCCGCTTTCCGGGCCTCGTCGGTCATCTCCATGTTTTGAACCGTCTTGGACATCCGGGTCTCGATTTCGCCCATCTTCTCGTCGAAGTCGGTTTCCATCTTGGCGACGTTGTCCGCGAAGGTGTCCTTTGCCTTTTCGGTCTCCTCAAACTTGGAGTTAAACTCGGTGACGAACTTGGAGGCCGCTGCGGGCATACCCTCGGTGCTGCCTCCCAGTTTCTCGATGTTCTGGATGATGGCGTTGATGTAGCCCGCGCTTTCCTCGCTGCCGTCACTCAACGACTTAATCAGGCCGTCATCGAGGCCGTATTCTGCGGCCTTTTTGAGGTTTTCAGAGTAGAGGTTGAGGTAGTCCGTCTGGCTCTGCATGGCCTTTTCCATGTCGCTGATGGACAGCTCAGACGAGGTTTTCATCGTGTCAAACAGACCGATTTGCCCCTCGATGCTCGTCCGGGCCGATTCATACGCCTTGTCATAGGCCGCCGTGAGGTTATCGAGCTCTGTCTGTGCCGTGCTGACGGTCGCGCTTACTGCCTCCTCATAGCTGACGGTCTGGTTCTGCGAATCCTCGACCGCCTGCGCGACGCCGCGCCACTCGCCCTCGATGTCGGAGAGGGTCTGCTGGTTCTCGTCGTAGGCAGCTTGCAGCTCCTCGAGGGATTTCTTGTAATCGTCGATGTCGGAAGTCCACGCCACCCACGGACTGTCCTCCATCCAAAAGCCGCTGCCGCTGACCCAGTCGCCGGTGACGTCGTCCTGCCTCATGCCGCGCCGCTGACGCTCCGCGTCGAGGTTGGCCTCCGCCTCCGAGATTTGCTGCTCGAGGCTGCTCTGCTCTTTCAGCAGGTCAACATAGGTCTGCTGCTGCTCGGCCTTGTACTCCGAATCAGCCTGCGCCTTTGCGGCTTTCTTGATGGCCTCGACGGTCGCGTCTACGCTTTCGGTCACGCCGTCGTAGGTCAGGCCGAGACCCGGGACGTCGGCGTTGAGCTGGTCGATGATGGCTTTCATCTCCGTGTAGCTCGCGGTGGTCTGCGTGTTCTGCGAGGCCAACTCCCCGAGCCGCTGGGTCAGAGCCAGTGTGCCGAGCTCTTGGTCCTTGATGCTCGAGGTGGAGCTGTTGTAGGCGTCCATGACCTTGTTGTGGCTCTCGACGAGGCCGTCGCACTCCGCCACAAACTCCTTGACGGTCTGCCGGTTGGTTTCAAACTCGTCGTTGAGCTGGTCGAGCTGGTAACGCAGGCTGTTGGCCGCGTCGGAGTTCTCGCCGTACTGCTCACAGGCTGCATTGTACTGGTCGTTCAGCCTCTGCAGCTCGTCGTACTGGTCACGGCAGGTGGCCGTCATGCCCTCGTACTCGTCGCTCTGCGTAATCAGCACTCCGGTCAGGGTAACGGCCGCTGCTGTAACAGCAACAATGCCTGCTGCCGCGAGGACGTAAGGGTTAGCCGCCAGCGTCGCAGTGAATGCCTCCGTCACGAACTTCGCAGCCGTGGTTGCGAGGTTGTAGGCAGCCAGCGCGCCCGTGAATCCGCCCACGCCGACCGCAATGGCCGAAATGGCCGCCACGACGGCCGGGTGCTCGTCCACAAAATCACTCATGCCCGCAAATACGTTGGTGAATCCCTCGTATACCTGCGTGAGCGCGGGGTTGAGCACATCGCCGACAGAGATTTTCAGGTTGTTGAACGCATTCTCCATCCGCTGCTTGCTCTTGTCGGTCGTGTCCGCCATCGTGGAGTATGCCTTTTCGGTTGCTCCTGCGCTGGTACGCATGGATTCGAGCACACTGTTGTACTTGTCTGCTCCTGCGTTGAACAGGGACAGTGCGCCGATACCGGCCTCCGTGGAGTTCCACAGGGCGTTGAACGCTGTGCTGTCTCCATCTACCGCGTTACCCAGCATAGCCATAACATCGCCGAGCGAGTAGCCCTGCTCCATGAGCTGCGCAAAGGTCTTGCCGGTGGAGTTCAGCAGGACCTCAGAAACGCCGCTGCCGGTGTCGCCGAGCTCATTCAGCATCGACTTGAGATAGGTGCCGGATTCTGCGGTAGCGATACCGTTGGCGGTTAGGACAGCGTAAGCCGAGCTAAGATTGTCCATCTGGACGTTGTACGCAGACGCCAGAGGAATGACCTTGCCGACGCTCTGCGCCAGTTGGTCCACGCTCGTTTTGCCGAGGTTCTGGGTGGTGATAAGGTAGTCGGAAAGCTGCGTTGCATCCGACGCCGCGAGGCCGTAGGCATTGATGGCCGTTGTCAGAACGTCAACAGCCGTGGTCGCCGACGTAAAGCCGCCGACGGCCAGCTTGGTCGCGGTTCCCGCAAAGGCCGCAGCGTCCGCCGTGTTGATGCTGGCTGAAATGGCCTGATAGGTCGCCTCCGCCATGTCGCTGGCCGCCTCGCCGGTCTCGTTGGAGTAACTGCGAACCTCTTTCGAGATGCTGCTCAAGGATTTCTGGCTCGTATCCGCGATGGTAGCAACCATTGCAGTGGAGGTCTCGAACTGTGCGGCCGCTTCGGAGCAGTCAAAAAAGCCGTTCTTAATCTCGTTCAGAGTGGCGGCTATTCCGGCCGACGCAAGGACGCCCTGCAGCTCCTTGATGCCGTCGCGGCTCTTTTTGCTCGATTCCTCGCTCTGCTTGCCAGTTTCCTCGGACTTATCGCCGAACTTCTCGACCTCATCCGAGGCTTTACGGGCTGCCTCCGCTGCCTCGTCGAGGTTCTTCTCGGTCTCGGTCGTTTTCTCGGACAGGACGCCGGTAGAATTTGCCGCCTGCCCGGTGGCTTTTTCGTAGTCCCCGATGGCCGAGGACAGGTCATCGACGGAATCAGCAGCAGCGTCGGTACTCTTTGCGGTCTGCGCGGCCGTGCGGGAGACCTTGCTCAATGCTCCGTCTGCCGCCGTGCCGGTGTTCTCGAACGCCTCAAGAGCCCGTTCGCCGCTCTGCGTCATCTCGTTGAACTTGGAGGAGATTTCGTCGATGGCCTTGAATACGACTTTCAGTGTTGCCATGTCGGTCCTCCTATCGCCTTATAGGGACGAGCTTCATGGTATCTCTTCTGCACGGGCGCGCGCTTTCCTCCTCCTCGGAGGCGATGTAAAAGAGCTTCTGTCTCCGGCTCATTCGGTCGAACTCCTCCGGTCGGAGGCCGTGCCGCTGCCAAAGAACATGGGCCCAGTACGTCTCGCTGCCCGCGCTGCGAATCAGTTTTTTGCGTCGTCGATTTCCTTTTCATCGGCCTGCTTCTGCTCCTCCTCGGAGAGCTGACCGCCGATGCCAAGCAGAGCCATGACGACGCGGGTGACATGAGCAAACTCGTCGGCGCGGGAGAAAACCTTTTCCGGCATCTGGGTGATGTCCACGCAGTTGTAGTACTTCATCAGCTCCGGGTCGTCCAGCTTGGGGTACTGCAGGGCCTCAACGAGGATGTGACGGGTGGCCTTTGCATTGTCGCGCTCGTCGCGGAAAACCACGTTGCCGCCGTTGATGTAGGGATTGCCCTTCTTGTCCAGCGCGACAGTGTGGGTGTGGTACCCCTCATTGATGGCGCGGATACGCTCAGAGGAAAGCACCTTGACCTCGAGCTGGATGACCTTGCCGTTCTCGTCCTTAAAGCTCTCCGGGGCCGGTACGGTGACTACCTTCTCCACCTCTGCTGCCTCGCGCATAAAATATTTCAGGTTCTTGCTCATAGCTGTCTCCTCCAAAATAAAAATCGGAGCCCCTCCACCTAGGAGAGGCTTCGCCTGTATGCTCCCGACAAAAATGTCGGGAGGTTAGATGATGTTCTTGATGTTGAAGTTGATGACGTCATCGACCACGCTGCCGCTCTCTGCATCCAGTGCGGTCAGGGGAAGGTCACCAGTCAGGACGCAACCGACGCAGGTCACGACATCGGAGCCGTGGGCTGCATAGTAGTCAGAATTAGCGTCGTCCATGATGCCCTGAATCACGAACTCGGGCGTCGCCTTGGTTGCCTGATACTCCTTGATTTTGGTCTTGAGCCAGTTGTTGGTCCGGCGACGGGTCATGCTGCCGGTGATGGTCGCGCCAACCCAGCGGGTAGACGGAGTGGTTTCGTTCAACTGGCGGCCGGTCCACGTCTCCGGGGTGAAGTTGATAGTCATCTTCACGCCGTCCATGACCTCGACGCCGTCGATAAGCGCATGGCCCTCGCGGAGGCTAATAGGGTTTTTGTTGTACTGCATAACTTACCTCCTGCTGCTTTAGCGGGTCTTGACGGTGAAGAACAGCTTCTCGGCAGAATCCACAGGCTGGATTGCGACGATGAAATAAACCTCGTCGCCGCTGCTCAAAGATTCGTCGATTTTGAAGTCCGCGTCATAGTCCACGTTCTTGATGGCCCCCATGTCCTCGTACTGCTTGAGGATGGCTTGGCCGATGCCCTTCATAGCGGCGTAGCCGGTCGGGCTGTTGTCGTACTTGTTGGGCGGGAAGTTATTCTGGATGGCCTCCTGAATAGCGTCCAGAGTGCGGATAACGCGGTTCTTGCTGTACGTCTTGTCCTTGGGCTTCTTGAAAGAGACCAGAGAATTGATGTCGTACTCGATGATGACGTTGCCCGCCTCGGAGTAGGAGAAGAACATCTCGCCGTTCTTGATGGCCGCAATGGCTGCTTCGTTGTCCTTGGGGTCCACGATGCCGGTCGCGCCGTTGTAGACCTCGTAGGTGTTAGACTTGATGCAGCTTGCGGATGCGGTGATGCCCGCAACGAATGCGCAGGCCTCCGCGTGGGTCAGCTCAACGCCGTCAACAACAACAGAGTTTGTGACATTGATGACGCCCTCGTGGTCGGGGCTCTTTGCGTCCGGCAGAACCACATTCACGCCCTTGCCCATGCTCTCGCGTATATACTTGATTTTGGTGATGGCTGCGGTCTGCAACGTAGCATCGGTAACGGGGAAGCACAGAGTATTGAACTTGATGCCCTCCATCTTGTCCACAAACGCGGTGACGTCACCGTTTGCGCTGGTGACGTTCGTGCCGCCTGCCAGCTTCACGCCGGATGCCGCTTTCAGGTCGCCTGTACCGGTGAACTTCACCAGCTTGTCGTCTGCTGCGGCTGTAATAAGCTCCTCGACGGTCTTGACGCCCTCGTACACAGCGGTGGCGTCAGCATCCAAATACACGGTGACGTCAAAGCCGCCGACGGGGTTTGTGACGACAGAGACGTGAATATCGTTGCCGCGAGTGCCGCCGTACTTGGCCGTTACGGTCAGCGGAGCAGCGGTTCCGGTTGCGGCTGTGCCGCTCTCCGTGATGTAGACGATGACCTTGGAAGCCTTTTTGAATGCCTCACGAATCAGGCGCATCTTATCGTTGGTCGCGTCGTAGACGCTGCGGCCGAGCTCCACACTGTAAGCATCCGGGGCCGCTGCCGTCAGGGTGATGGGCGTCTTGGCGGGGCCAAAGTCGTAGCCAATCAGGGGCAGCAGCACGATGCCGCGCTCAGAGTTGCCGACGGTGTCGTTGCGGTCGCTCTCGAAGTTGATGTAAGTGCCCGGGCGGGTCTTTCCCGCCAGCTTATCGTATTTACCGCCTGCCATTAAACAACGGCCTCCTTTCCGAGCCACTCGTCGATGTGCTTCCGCATCTCCTCGACGGTGTATTCACCAGTCATGCCCGCCGTGGCACCGGCGAACGTGCTGGCCGAAACATGAAAAAGCGTCCGGCAAGCCTTTGCCAGACGCTCAATAGGGAACTTCTGCGCGGTCTGTGCCGCGCTCGCGTTCTTCTCTGCCATGCAGATACCTCCTATTCAGTTTTTTCCTCGGCCGCTTTGAGGTCGAGGTTGTAGTGCATCACCTTCTGGCAATCCACCCTGTTGTACGGACGGCGGCTGTCCCAGTGGAGTGTGAGCTGGGCTGTGCCTGTGTCCAGCCGTTTCACGCCTCCGGGGTCTTTGAGCCGTACTCCGCCTCCTACCGCTGCTCCCGCCTCGTCAATGAGCGGGACAAGCAGGCGGGCTGCGCAAATGGCGTTCAAGGCCGCTGCCGCGCTTGCGTAGGCGTCCTCGTCCGTGCTGGCGAAAAACTTGATGTACCAGTCATATTCCACCGCATAGGACGCGAACGTGTCGCCGAGAGGTGTGAGCTCCGGCTGCGGAAAGAAAACAGAGGGTACGACGAATCCCTCCGGGATGTCCCAGTAATAGGGCGTAATCCCGGGTACGGAATCGAGGATAAAGCGGATAACGCTTGCGATTTCCTGCTCTAGGGCAGCCATAGGTTTCACCTCACAAAAAATCCTTGAAATACTCGTCCAGCCAGCTCTGCAGCTTCTTTTCGAGCAGCTCCGGGTAGAGCTTTTCTAGGATTCTGACGGAGCTTTCCCAGTAGTGGGAGCCCTCCACCCATTTCATTTTTAGGACCATCCCGGTCTTTTCTCCCGGGGTGTAGGTGAAGTGGTCCTTTCCGTTCGCCTTTTCCCAGTGTCCGGGAACGAATCGCCTCTCTATCCCTTTCGGGTTGGTCCAGTGGCCGTCATTTACGAACTTGGCGTACTCGACGTTCGTGCCGACCTCAAGGGTCAGGCCGTTCTCGTCGAGTGTCCAGACGTTCTCCCCGTCGCCTTTTTGGAAACTGTGGAGCAGCAGCCGATAGTCCAGCACGTTCCGGCGAACGATTTCATCTTGCAGAATGCGTAGGAACTCAATGCCGAGCCCTTCAAGAAACTTGTTCAGTGCCCGCTTAAAATCGCCCTGCGCGGCCGTTCCGAGCCGCTTCACGAAGTTTTCGAGCTCTACTGTGTCGAATGTCACCTGCGCCATTACAATGGCCTCTGTTGGGCTGTGCGGTATATCTTTACCGTCATGTGATGCCCTCGGATGTTTCGCGGTTGACCTGCGGTGTATTCGAGCCCTGTTTCGCTGCTGACGATTTTGTCGTTGAGCCTGATGTCCGTTCCTGCCGGGAGCGTGAGCTTTATGTCGCTGTCCATATCGTTCTGCGGTTGCTGCTGAGCGATTTGGATGGACGCGCTACGCACTCCGAAATGGCACGGGACTTCCTCGAGGTCCGGCTGTTTGGGGTACTTGAACTTGGGGGAGCCGGGGAGCCCGTAGCCGGGGCTCGTGCTCTCCTGCTGGGTGTGGTAGATACTGCAACGATGGTCAAAGAAGTTCTCAATAGCCATTGGCTCAGAGGCTCCTTAACCGCATCGTGACGCCGTTGAGCGGCTGCACGACGACGTAATCGTCCAGCAGGCTCTCCACGCCCAGTTTTCCGACGTCTATGATGCTGCTCTCTGCCGTGTAGGAGTAGTCGTCAAAGGTCTCGCTTTTGAGGCGGACTTTGGTCTGCTCAACGGCATTGTGGGCGTATGCCTCCGCGATAAGGAGGACCGCCGTCTTGACGTTCTCCGGGATATCGGGGTATTTCTCCGGGTCGTCGAATCTGTTGTTGCAGTAGTCGATGACCCAGCTCTCCGCCCGGGAGATGTCAATTTTGAGCTTGCTGTCGGCGCGGTTCTTTACTTCCTCAAATTCTGTGTACTCTTTGAGTTCCTCCGGCGTGACCCACGGCCGTTCGGCCATCAGCCCTCCGGGGCGATGATGGCGGCCGCTGCGGCTGCATCCGCCTCATACTCACGAATCTTCTGCAAAATGCTGGCCTTAGTGGTGCAGCCGGTCAGGTCGATGCCGTTGTCCTCGGCAAATTCCTTGAGCTCGTCGAGCTTCATCTTGGAAATGTCAGGGACTTCCACAGGCTCCTCGGCGACGGCCGCGACGACCTCCGCCTTGTCCTTGCCGGTGGTATCGACGCCCATATCGTCAGCCAGCTTGTCGAGCTGCTCCTCGTCCATCTCGCCGAGAAAGCCGGTGTCCAGATGGCCGGTGACGGTGTAAGCGTCAGGGAGAGCCTCGAAATAGCCGCTTTCCAGCAGCGCGGTATATTTCTCGGGGTCGTCCACAAAGACGTCAGGATGCGCCGCAGAGGCGCGCACAACGCCATCATAGGACAGACCTTTAATCAGTCTGAGGTGCATAGCGTCCTGCCTCCTGTTAGATAGATGCCAGACCGGTCACAATGGCCGTTGCGTCCAGCTCCTCAACCAGCGTATCGAAGTCGAAATGCACGACATAGAAACGCTTGTCCTGATAGATGGCCTCCGGGCCCTCGGTGGTCTTGCGGATGACGACGCCGTAGGAGTTGACGACGACCAGATTCTTCGGGTCGGTCAGCATAATAACGTCGTCGGGCAGGGCCGGGACCTCGATGACGGGAACGCTTGCGGGATTCTCGACGCGCTTGTCGGTAATGATGCCGCCTGCGGTGACTGCCTGATTCAGGATGTAACGCTCCCACTCCTGACGGCGGTGGGGGGACATCAGCCAGCGGAGAGAGCCGTTGTTGAACTTGTCGGGAACTGCGCGCAGGCCCTTGTAGAACACATCCAGAACCATTGCACCGGAGTTGATGCCGGACACATCGACAACGTGGCCGCCCTCCTTGAACTGCTTGACCCAGCCGTCGTTCACCTTGAGGAAGTCGGCGTCATCGACAGTACCCAGCTCTGTGGCCTCGCCTGCGTCGAATGCGCCTGCAGCGTGGGATGCGGTGTACTGGTAGACCTTCTTGTTGTATGCGACGAGGTCGCCAATAGCGTAGGTCTCAGAGGAGCTGAACTCCTTGACCTTGGCATACCGTTCGTCGCCGTTCAGGCACAGGTCCTCGCGGTCGCAGCCAATCTGACGGGTCATCAGGTTGGTGACGATGGTCTCGTAGTTGGAGCCCTCGATGTTTTCGCGCAGGGTCTCCTCAGTGATTTCCCACGGCAGACGGACAGGGGTGCAAGCGTATTCCAGCTTGCCATGCTTCACGCCGGAGCGGTAGCCGTCGTCGGTGTTCTCGGTCTTTTTGCGCAGCAGACGGCGGCCGACGCCAATCTTGTCGATTTCGCCGGTCTTTGCGGAGCGCAGCTCGTGACGGACGAGGCCGCTCAGCGGAGTGGCCTCAAAGGTCTGCTGAATGAACTTCTTCGCCTGCTCCGGGTTCAGTGCGCCGCCAGCGGCCAGACCGGCGGTGGTGATGGTCTGGCCTGCTGCGTTCACGATTGCCTTATTGCTTCTCATGGTCATAGTGCTTGTTCCTCCTTACAGGATACCGGCGAGATAGTGCGGCTCGGACTTCTCGACAGGGTCCTCCGGGTCGCCATCGTCGTTCAGGTTGGTCGGCAGGCCTGCGGCCTTGCGGACGGGTGCGACAGCCTTTGCGACGGCCTTTGCGACGACGTCCGCAACATTCTCGGCGGTCAGCAGCTCCGGGGTCTTTTCGGGCTCCTCCTGCTGGCCGAGAGCCTTTGCGACGGCTTCCTCGACCATCTTGCCGACGGCCTCGACGGTCAGGCCTGCGGGCTCTGCTGCCGGTTCTGCGGCTTTCTGGACGGGGTCAGTCGCGGGCTTCTGCTGGGTTTCCAGTGCCTTGGCGACGGCTGCCGCCACGGTATCTTCGATTTCTTTCTTGGTCACTTCGGTTTCCTCCTGTTCTTCTTCGGGGAATTTATCGAGGAACTCCCCGAGGTTTGTGTAGATGGACTGCAACGTGCTGCGGTTGGCTTTGCTCATGGCCTTGCCAGCCTTGATGACGGCGCAGCTTTCGAGCGATTTCGCAACGGGCTGTCCTTTGGTGAGCAGCTCGGTGACGATGTTGTTGAAGTCGTTCAGGGCGTTGCGGATGGTCTCCTCGTCCGACGCGAACTCCCAACGGTCATTCACCCAGTTGTACCGGTACAGAACGTCGTTGAGTGCGTAGAACGCGGTCCAGAAGTTGTCGCTCTGGATGCGCTTGGTGTAGTTGTCGGCAACTTCGCCTTTCTCGACAACATCAAAGCCGAGGGCAGCGGCCATCTTCTTGAAGATGCCGCGCATACCCTTTTCGGGCTGCTCCTCCGCCTTTGCCACTCCGTCATCGGGCAGCGGGTCGTCCTCGTCGCTGTACTTGCCGACGCCGCCCATGGAAAAGCCGGTGATTTCGCCTTTCTGGACTTTCTCGAAAATATCCGGGTCGTCCACCTCGACGGTCATCATCCATGTGCCTTTCTTGATGGCCTGCTCTCCGACGCTCATATCGCAAGGCGCAACATAGCTCTCGACGACGGCTGCCTTTTCGAGCGGCTCGAACGAGTGCTGCACATCCACCTGATTGCCGTTCTTGGCGAACCAGTACGCGGCCTTGGTGATTTCCTGCTCCGTCATGTAATTGCCGTGGGCGTCCTCTGTGAGGGGCTCATAGACAATGCCGGTGATGTAGTGGCTATCAGCATCCGCGTTGACGATTCGGCCGTAAGAAGCAAAAGAGGCGGAGCCGTGCTCCGCCTTGGTGATAAGAAACTGTTTCTTGTTGGCCGCCTTGTCTACGAGGCTGACAAAAGAAATCTTTGCATCTGTGATGGCGTATGCTTTCTCGATTTTGCTCATGGTTTTCTCACCTCCTCTCTACGCCACTAGGTAGGGCGTCTAATGGTCGGCCATGTGTCCTTGCCGCTGCGCTCAAGGAGTGCAACGTCAAAGGGCTTACGGCCTATATCCTCAAGCGATGAATAGAACCAAACGACCATATCATCGCACTGGGGCTCGTCTACGATGGAGAAGATGCGCCGGAGCTCGTCCTCCGGCGCGTCTGCCGGTGCTGCGCACCACTTGACGATGCGCAGCCTCCCGGGGAGCTGGTATCTCTCGACCCGCTCCACATGGTACTTAGGCTTGAAAAGGCGGCGAATAATCGCCGAAACGATGCGGTCAAGTGCTTTCCACATGGGGCTCCTCCTCCGGCATAATGATTTTGATGTTGGGGTTCTCAAGCAGAGCCTCAATCTCGGATAAATCGGCTCCGAATGCAATCCGTAATTCAAGCGTTGCGGGCTGTCCTGCGTCATGGTGCAGGGTGTACCCGTTTACGATGCTCGCCAGCTCGATGCCGTCGATTTTGAGACTAGGCCACTTTCCAACTCGGGCTTCGTCGATGGTAACTTTCATGTGTAGTCCTCCTCGTTGATGCCTGCGCGCGCCTTGTTCTGCGCGTCGAGTTCTTTCTCCCACTCGCCGTCGTCCTCCGCGATGGCCTGCGCTTGGAGGGCCTGCCGCTCCTCAAGGGAGAGACCGAGCACCTCCTCACTAACTACCGGCTGCAAAAGGCAATGGCAGTTGACGCTCTCTCTCGGCGGCAAACAGACGTCTCGCGGGGTCATGGGGTAGTAGGTATTTCCGTCAGCTCCAATCAGGGTGAACGGCTGCCCTTTTGGGACGCGAACGCCGTCCATATCCACATGGTTCTGTCTCGGGTCGTTCCGGTATGCTCCGGTGTGTTTCCACATCTTCTCCTCGACGGCCGGGCTCTGGATGTAGCTTTCGAGCTGCGCATAGCCGTGCGCCCGGAGCACCTCCGTCAGGGCCACGCGCCGCGCGCGGTAGCCCGGGGAGCGGATGCCGCTGTCTGCAATGATGTTTGCGACGTCGTTGATGCCCTTGCCGTCGTTCAGGCCCTTTTTCAGGACTGCCTCGATTTCGGTCTCGGTGTCCAGCTTCATAATGTCGGCGAGGTCGCTGCTCCACGAGCTTATCCAATCGGTTGTCCGCTTGGTGAGCTTCGTAACGGTGAGCTCTGCATCCGTTTTCTGGACGTAAGCCTCAACATACGTCGGCATGATTGTGGAAAACTGAGTATGGAAAACATCGAAAAGGTCCTGCGACAGCTTGCTCTTGTTCTTGAACTTCGGCCAGTTGTCCTTGAAGAAAGTTTCAAGGTCGATGGCGTCCGCCAGCTCCTTGAGCAGGTCGTCGGCGTTGTCCTCGAGGAGCTTCGTCACGACCTCCTCGATTTCGTCCACGGTGTTCAGGCTCTCTTTTGCCTTGAGGTATCCCTCCATCGTGAGCTGCTCGTACAGGTCGTTTTCTGCTTTGGCGAGGTATGCGTCGATGGCCTTGATTAGGGGTCCGCAGCGTAAGCACTTCACTCCGCGTCGCCCTCCTCCTGTTTCATGTCAGCCAGCAGGCGGCGGACCTCTTTCATCACGGCGACGAGCTCCGTCTCATTAGCGGCTGCCGCTTTCTGAATCTGGCCGTCGAGCTG
This sequence comes from Faecalibacterium sp. I4-3-84, assembly GCF_023347255.1. Classification (GTDB taxonomy): domain Bacteria; phylum Bacillota; class Clostridia; order Oscillospirales; family Ruminococcaceae; genus Faecalibacterium; species Faecalibacterium taiwanense. The sequence goes on along the minus strand of NZ_CP094466.1, from coordinate 2,577,060 downwards.
TTCCTCTACGCTAGGCCCGCCCTGCTGGGCGTTCTGTGCGGGCTTTGTCTCCGGTTGTGTGTTTTTCTTGCCAGCGTCAGAACCGACATTCTGCGCCACGCTGGGGCCGTTTCCAGCCACGGTGATGGCTGCGGCCCGCTGCTGTGCGTTGGTAAACGCCAGCGGAATGTCGCCCCACTCCTCGGGGAAGTCCTCCGAGGTCTCGCCGAGGGCCTTGTACAGGACGCTCTTTGCCTTGTTCGGGGTGAGGCCGCCAGCGTTGTTGCAGACGGTCAGCAGCTTGTACAGGTCGTCCGGGTTGGAAACGTCCGGCGCGCGGAAGAACACCTCGACGTACTTGAACTGATAGCAGTTGAGCAGCCTGTTGTTGATGGCCCACGCCAGACGCCGCCGCTCCGGCTGGAATACCTGTTTCTCGGTCACTTCCATGGCGGTCTGCGCGGTGGCGCGGTTGAAGTCCGTCGTGTATCCGGTGTACAGGTCCGGGAGCTGGAACGCGCTCTGCACCTTCCGCCGGTTGTTTTCGAGGTAGTCTTGGAAAAGCTCGTCCTTTTGCAGGATAGCTGCAAGGTCCTTGACCTCGACCTCCGGCCGGTTCTCGGCGTTGAATCCGGTGCGGTTGTCTGCCGCCTCCGTTTCCAGAACCATAAAACTGTGCTGGCCCGCCTCGCCTCGGATTCCGTTCATGTACTCCTTGAGCTTGGCGAAACTATCGTCCGTCAGGCTGCCGCCTTTCACCATAATCAGCAACGGGGTGTGTCGGCCGTTCAGGAAATAGTTATTGTTGAGGCTCTCCGCTCTCCGGGCCCCATCTACGGTAAGGATGGAACCAACCCACCGGACCTTGCCGTATGTTGCGGTCCCGATGGCGAACTCGATTATTTCGTTGGCGCGGCTCTTGAACTCGAGTTCGGTGACGTACTCTCCGCTCGTCGGGTCCATGATTCGCGGGTCTCCGAACTCCTTGTAGTAGACCGTCTTGCCGTTGACGGTCTGCTTATACTTGCGGAACTTCCTCATGCGGTTCTCGGTGTGGTCCCGGTGGAAATACGTCACCTCGACGCGCGGGTCCAGCCTCCGGCTCTTTTCCACGCTGGGGGTGTCCTCGATGAACTCGAGCTGTATGACGTTCCCGTCCATATCCCGGATGACCTCTGCGTATGCGCAGCCGTAGGTTTCCCGGGCCTCCACGATGTCCTCAAAGAGCTCATTGCTCTCCTGCTCCATGTTGAGCATCTCGACGACCTCCGCCGCCCGGTCCCATTCCGCTTTCATCTCCGGGGTTTCGTCCGCGTCCGCAAAGTCGTCTTTGTACCGGATGTCGATGCCAAATCCGGCGATGTTTGACTTGTAGGCCCGGATGCACTGCGGGAGTATGGTGCTTTCGTCCACCATCTTGGAAAGCCCTCGGAGGTCGAACGGCGGCTTTGTCCAAATACCTGCCGTGCACGCCTCCTCCGGCGAGATTTGCAGGGAGCCGTCTGCTTTGGCGATGGGCTTCATCCCGCCGCGCTGCTCCGGGTCGTCCGCTTTAACGATGCGGACGTTTACCCGCTGCTGGGCGGGCTGCTTCTTGTCGCTCACTTCTTAACGTCTCCTCTCCTCTTGGGTTTGACCGGCAGGCACAACAGGAGGATGCAGTCGGCCTCGTCGGGCGAGTGCATCCCGCGCTTTTTCATGGCGTCCTTGCTCTCCACGCGGATTTTGGCGTCGTCGGTCATGGAATACTTTCGTGTGGAAAGCTGGCCGACGAGGTCGTTATCGTTCGGGAGAATGAGCTGGACGGGCTTCTGTGCGCCCTCCGGCGTCTGCGGTGCAAGTAGATTCTTTACGACGCTCATCATGTAGGTGGTGCTATCGTAGTAAAAGTCATGGTGTATGCGCTGGCCGAAGTAAACGGGGATAATATCCATCCACCAGAACCGCTCCGGCTGCTCGCGCTTTACGCGCCGCAGACGGTCCGTGACGCCGCCGCCGAGGCCGCTGTCGTCTATCTTGATGGGGATAGCCTTGTCGAACCGGTACTTTTCCATGAGCTTTAGGCCGAGCTCCATGATGTCGTCGGCCGTCTGCATAAGGTCCTGCCCACTCTTTCGCTTGTAGAACATGGCCTTTTCGTCCACCTTGTAACCGATGACGGTGCGGTCGTCGCCGTAGCGGGCAACGTCGCAGCCGATGTCGATGTGGGCGGGCTTTGTCGGTTCCGTCCATTCGGTCATAATGGATTTTTCGACGAGCGGCAGAGGGATGAAAACATCGTTCTCCTGCCGGGGGAACTCTCCGGCGACACGAACACGGAAAACGTCCGAATCCTCGCCGTACATCTGGATGATGGTTTTGACGAAGTCGTCCGAGACGCGGCTGCTGTTCCGGCCGTCAACATGGAATGTGGTGTAGCTGCCTCTGTTCTTATGGTGGCTGTCATAAAAAAAGCCCGACAACTGTGTCGGGTTTCCGCACATGAGCAGCCGCGCTCCGGGCGTCGAAAGTGCGCCCAGCACCGGCTCGAACACCTTGTCGTCCACGCCGCTGGCCTCGTCGATGATGTAGAGGATGTCGTCAGCGTGGAATCCCTGCAGGGCGTCCGGCTTGCTGGCCGTTCGGGCCACAGCGAACCACTCCTCGGGGTACTGCTTCATGTAGACCTTTTCCTTTGTCCACATCAGCTCCCGCTCGAGGGCTTTATTGTTGCGCAGCCACTTGCTTATTTCCGCCCACAGAATATCGAATAGCTGATGCTGCGTCGGGGCTGTGCAAGGGATTTTGGGGAATGGCCGGGTTGACATAAACCAAATAACGGTCCACGCCTCGACCGCGCTCTTGCCGATGCCGTGGCCGCTGCGGACGCTCGTCATCTGGTTCTTTGCCACAGAATCCAATATGGCGCGCTGGTTCTTGTCCGGCGTAACGTGGAGCAGGTCCTCGACAAAATCAGCCGGGTGGTCTGCGTAGTACAGGATAGCCTCTTGGGTCATCATGTCTGTTCTCCTCGTTTCCGGTTCTCGTATGCGGCCGCGATTTCATCGGCGAGGGAAAGCGTGGTTTCCTCCTGCTCCTCCGCCGTCTTGCCTCCGGCCGTGACGCCTGCCTCCTCCATCCGGTTATCCCGCTCAAGCTCTGTGGCCTTGTCGAGGAACTGGATAATGTCCTTTGGTGTCATCGACCCGTCCGGCAGATTCTTGAGCTCCGCGAGGGCTTTCTCTTGGAGCTGCAAGGCGATGCCGATGTGGCGGGTCCTCATTTTTTTGTACTTTCGGAGTGCCTCTTGTCGGGCTACGTCATCCAAATGGTTGTCATACGCTCGGCAGCGTTCTCCCCACTTTTTCTCGCGGCTCCAACGCTTGATAAGCGTGTCACTCTTGGATAACTGTTCGGCAACGACCCGTAGGCTCCTGTTTGAGCCCATGTCTCGGTAGATGGCAAATGCCTCGTAGGCCTGCGCGCTTTCGCCCGGTTGACGCTCCCAAAGGTCGTCTTTGGTCCTATTCGGCATTGTCCTCCTCTCCTCACTTTCAGCTCTGTCCCGGGCTGCGAGGCTCCGCGCCCGTAATCCAGAATAGGGTGCTTTCCGGTGCGATGCCGGAGCTTCTAAACCACTGCATCGTCTTTGCCTCGTAATGAGGATGCAGGCGAATGCCCCCCCATGTAGCCGCTGCGGGCTTCTCATAAACGAATCCGGGGCTGTGGAAAAGGTCGTGGTACTCAAACTCTCGGTCTGCGCCGTACTTTTTGAGGGTCTCATGGATGAATCCGCGCCGGTCCGGGGCCGTGGCTACGAGGTGCATCCTCTTGACCCGTTTCCCGTACCTGTGCAGTCCTATCATCACGCCTGTGGCGGTGATGCCGCTGCCGCAGGTCATCACGAGGTTTTCTATATCGTCCGGGAGGTTCTCTGTCTGCGCCGCAACTGCGGTTAGCAGCGTGTCGCCGTACCCGATGATATTGATGCCGTACTGGACAATAAAGCTGTTTTCCTGCGCCGCCAGCTCTTTTGCGCGGGCGTGTAAAATGCTGTGGCGGCCGGAACGTGCTGCGAGCACTATGGACGCCCCATATTTCATCGCCAGCCGGGGCATAGGCAGAGCCGCAACGCTCTCCCGGGTGGTTCCGCCGTACACGATTCTGCACGGCATCCCGTTCGCCCGGGCCACTGCTGCGGTGATGGGTGCTTGCGGGGAGTGGATGCTGCAATACGTCAGCAGGCTCTTGTAGTCCTTCTTGACGCTGTTCACCAGCATCACGCATTGCCGGAGCTTTCCTCCGTTCACCTCTCCGGGGCCAAACGGGGCATAAAGGTCGTCCCGCTTGATGCGCAGCCCGTCTACCTCCTGAACCGGCGTCAGGCTGTACTCATTCATCCAGTCCAAACACCTTTCTGTGGTAGGCGGTCTTTTTGGCAAGCTCCTCCTGCATCAGGCCGTAAAAGCTCTGCTTTGCAATTTTGCGCCCGCTGCCCGCGCTCTGGTTCAGCGTCTTGAACGGTCCGCCTGTTCCGACTTCTTTCATCTTTTCCGTCGGCTCCGGGTTCTTGCCGTTCATCAGCATACAGAGGTTATACTCGTTCGGCCGGAATCCGGGCAGGCCGTCGATGCCGCAGCAAGTCATGCTGTCGCCCATCGCGCGGAGCCGGTTCTCGCCGCTGTAGAATTTCAGGCCGTACCGATGGCACTCCGCCTTGATGGCTTCAAAATCGTGCCGGAGGCGGGGCAGCGGATAGCAGAAGTCGCCGCCGATTTTCGTCATGCCGGGTTTGGCCTTAAAGAACTTCATGCCCTCCACGATGACGCCGTAGGCTCCTGCCTCCGCGATGCGAGGGATGTTCTTCATAACGTCATGGAACACCTCGGGCATATACGGCTGGATGCGGACGATGGTGCGCTGCACTCTGGCCGATACCGTCTTGAGAATGGTGAGCCGCTCCTCGTAGCTGGGCGTCCCGCGTTCGAGGCGGTCGTACTTGCTGCACACCATGCTGATTTGCAGCACACAGTTGCACTGTGCCAGCAGGTCGAGGTATTCCGGGTCCGCAATGAGGCGGCCCTTTGTGCTCACCACAAACGGGTATTTCGTCTCCGCCAGCAGCTTGAGGCACTCGTAGCTGGCGTGAATCTGCTTTTCGACCGGCTGGAACGGGTCACTCATGCCGCCCCAGTGGATGGGGATGTTCCAGTCGCACCACTCCGTTTCGTTGCCGCGCTTGCCCTCGATAAAGGAGCGCAGGCCGTCTACGCTTTCGTCGCGCTCGATGTGGCTGATGTCGTTTTTCTTCTGTGCGAAGCAGTACCGGCAGCCGTGTGAGCAGCCGCGATAGGTGTCGAAACGCACAGGCAGGTTACAGAGAATAATCTGGCTCCCGCATTTGCAGCCCATTAAATCTCACCTCTAATCTTCTGGACGATTACGGCAACAAGGTCCTCTTTTCCGTTGTCCTTTATGTACTCTTTCAGGACGTCGCGGTCCTCCGCGCTGAACTTGAGCGAGATGTTGAACGTCTCCTCGATGCTCTTGAGCTCGCTGTCGAGAAAGTCGCCGTCTACGAGAGCGTCCACGTTGTTTTCGAGGGCCTCGATTTCGTACAGGTCGAATCCCGTCTCCGGGGCCGCGTCGCCGAGGCCGTCCAGCAGCTCCTTGAGCTTTACCTCGTCCCACTCGCCCGTCACTTTGTTCATGGCGATGTTGAGCTGCTTCTCTGCGGTCTCGTCGAGGTCAACAACAGAGACATCCGTCTCGGTGACGCCCTCGTTCATAAGCACGGTGAGACGCTGGTGGCCGGACACGACACGGTTCGTGCGCTTGTTCCAGATTACTGGGACTACCACGCCGAACCTGTCAATGTTCCTCTTGAGCTTCTCATACTCGTCATCGCCGGGCATGAGCTCCACGCGAGGGTTATACTCCGCGCGCTCCATGTCCGCGATTCTCTTTTTGATAATTTCCATCAGATAAGCCCCTTTGCCTTGTTCACGAGCAACTGCGCCAGTTCGACCTTGCCTGCGGGGTTCTCGTCAATGTACTTATCCATTGCCTCATGCACCTCCTCGGGCAGGGTGAACGTCATGGTGTAGCTTGTCGGCTCGCTCTTGCCGGTGTCGGAAAAGTCCTCGTTCAGCAGGTCCTCGATATGGTCGTATGTCACCTTGAGAGCATCGAGCTCCCAGTCATCAAAGCCGGTGAGGGCCATTTCGCCCTGCTCTTTCAGCTCGTCCAGAATCGCGGTGAGCTTCTCGTTGTCCCACCGGCCGGAGATTTTGTTGAGTGAAACATTGAGGATGCGCTCCTCCTGCTCGTTGAGCCCGACCTCTACCACCTGTACCTCGGTGTAGCCTTTCTGCACCAGCACCTTGAGCCTCTGGTGGCCGCCTACGATGTTGCCGGTGGTCCGGTTCCATACGATGGGCTCAACGTAGCCGAAGGTCTCGATGCTCCGGGCCAGCTTTTCGTACTGCTTGTCGCCCGGTGCGAGGTCCTTCCTCGGGTTGTAGTCCGCCGGATGGAGGTCGCTCACCGGCAGAGTGATAATTTTCATCTGCCGTTCCTCCTTGACCCGTTTCGGGTCGCTCCTGCGCATAAAAAAGAGGAGCCGCCCTGCGCAAGGCGGCTCCCGTCAAATAGGAGAAAAATTATGGGTTTAGGGGATTTCTTTTTGCTGTTGGTATTCTACATTTTGTAGTTTAGCACTCGTATAGTGCCTTGTCAATGCCGTGTTTTTGCCCCGAAACGGGTCGTCCGTCTCGTGCCGTCAGGCTTTCTTGATGCCGTCAATGCCGAAAATCAGGGCGGAGAGTGTAGCGCAAGCCGCGTCCACATCCTTGTAGACCGTCCGCTTGTCGATTTTTTCCCGCTCCGCTACGGCCGTCGGTGAGAGCGGCCGGTCTCTCAGGTAGAGGGCTTCGATGACGCGGTAGTGCCTCTGCTCGCCCTCGTCTACGCTGTTTTCGCAGACGACCTTGTAGATTCCGAGCATCCTGTTCACATGGCGCATAATAAGCTGCGTCCGGGCTGCCGACTTCATAATGCTCTCGACCTTGAGGTTCTCCTCGAGCAGCTCGTCCAGTGCCTCCACGATTTCCTCGACGCTCTCCTCTCCGGTGGCCGCGCTGGCCGCGTCGTATACTGCGTGGGAGCAGTTGGCATTGAGCACGGTATAGTTCCGCAGCAGGAGCTTGGTATTGCGGAATCTCCTGTCGCTCCGGCCGTCCCGGAACTTCTTGCGCTCCTGCTCCACGGCCTTGATGCTGGCCTCCGCTCCGAGGCGGGCAGCGTCCGTCACAGCGGCCTCGACGCTCTCCTGTATCTCTTTCCCTAAGATGGCCCGAACGGCAGCGACAGCCGCCTTTGCCGCTACCTCTGCGGCCATCATCACAATTTCCTGCTCAGTCATCGTGCTCCTCCTCTTTGATTCCGTCCGGCAGTTCGTCGAGTGTGGCCCGGGCGATTTTTGCAAAGCGTTCGCAAACTCCCGCCACTTCGAGTGCGGAGACGCCGCATTTCTTCATTGCCTCTTTGAGCTTGCCTGCGCTGTCCTCCGTGATGGGAACGCCCATAAATGAGAATATCGGGTTTCCCATGTTCGGTTGCTCCCTCCGTATTTCGTTCACCGGCACAAAGCGTTCCGGCGTCGTCCAGTTCATAAAGCGGTTAAATCTGTACACGGCCGCGCGCCACTCTGCCGTCTCGGGCTGCGTCCCGTAGGGCATCCCACAAAACGCCGTGAGTACATCGCTCACATTGGAAAGCGGGTTGATGTCGTACATCGTCGGGATGCCACGCAGTAGGTCCGGGGTAAAGCCCGGGCCAAACCGTACCGCGTATTCCTTGAGGTCCGGCTCCGTGACATAGCTCCGGCCGTACCGCTGCTTCATGCTGCGCCAGACTGTCCACGGGATTCTGTACATCCGTAGCCCGTCGAATGTGGCGACGATGAAGCAGTGCGCGCCGAGGGCTTCGTAGGAATCGAGCTTTTTGGCCTGCTCCGGGAGAACGCGGTCTTTGTTCAGCCTGCCGGTCCCGGTGCTCTTTGCCTCGAACATCACCGCGCGGCCGCCGAGCATGACGCCCTTGAAGTCTGGTTCCGCCTTTTTGGTGTAGACTGCGCGGAACTGGCCCGTTTTGTTCGGCTGGCTTACCGGCCGCATGGGCTCCGGTGTCTTGCTGATGTCCGCGCGGCCTGCCTCCGCCAGCCGGGTGCAGGATGCCTCGATTCTCTCCTCGAGCTGCCCGCCCTGCGCGCGGCTCCGGGCTCCCTGCAATGCCCGGAGCGGGTCCTTTACCGCGCCGCTCATTCGAGGTAGCCCTGCTGGCGGGCGAACTCTTCGATTTTGTAGGCGGTCGCGCTCTTGATGCCCTTGCACTCTCCGGCGTTGAGCTGCTCGAGGAGCTGTGGCAGGGTCTTGCCCGGGGCCGGGGTCGATGCGCGCTGGGCCTCGGCTTCGGAGTAGCCGGTGTTGTAAGCCTCTTCCCGGATGTGGTCGATGTGCTCCACGAGCTTGTCGTCGGTCATCTTGCGCAGCTTCACGGCGCGCTCATGTACATTCTTCTCCTCGCCGGTCATCCGGCAGTTCCTTTTCTTCACTGGGCTCCCTCTCTTTCCAGCCGCTTGCAGCGGCCATCCTCATAGGCCATGCACTTCTTTTCCGAGCACCAGCCGAAACGCTCCGTTGTAATCTCGGTCCGGCTAATCCACGAGTAGCTCACTTCCCGTTTCGTGCTTTTCTTGTACGGGCAAAACATACCATCATCTCTCATTGTGCTGTCTCCTATAAAACATTCATGTGAAGCGGCTGCCCGGTGGCAAGCTGCCGATGGATAAACTCACGCTCGAGGCAGTTACTCACCATAACGAGGGCTCGCAGCTCTCCGGGGAGAATCTTGCTGTCGAGATAGAGCTTCTCAATTTCCGGCCCCCGCGCGTGGAGCTCCCGGATGGCCGCCTCCGCGTCCTCCCACTCGGTCAGGTCGTACAGCTCGCCGAGTGCCTTGTCGAACTCACTCTTTTCCGGCATCGCTGGCCTCCTGCTTTGCTGCCTCTTTGTCCAGATTGTCATTGAGCCGGTCGAGCTTGTCCCATACGACTTTCGTGATGTTTACCAGCTCGTGAGGGTTAAAAATTGCAAAGAGCTGCACCAGCATGATGAAAACATCAGCAATTTCCTCCTCGATGTTCGAGTGTACTTCCTGCGTCTCCCTGTTAAACGGGGTATCATACTTGCGCTTGCACTCTTTGAGTTTGCAGAGGGCTTTGGTGAGCTCCGACATTTCCTCCACAGCCTTGGTGAGCTGGGCGTCTTTGCCGTAAGTGCCGATGGCGCGGTCGATGGTCTGCAAGCCCTCCGGCATAATCTCCGGAATGAGCGCGTCCTCGTAGTGCTTGAGCTTGTCGCGCAACGAGGCGAGAGCCCACGAGAGGGTGTAGTGCTCTGCAAGCAGGCCCTCGATGGTCTCCGGGCCGTCGAACAGATGCTCGCACAGGGTCATGTCGAACTCCTCCGGAGTTCCCTCGGTGTCAATATCTGCGTTGTGCGCCTTGATAAGCTGCTTCATGTAGTCGTTGAGGCTGATGCTCCGGCTGGGCATCTGCACCCAGCCGTCCTCGCCGCGCACGAACAGGTTGAGAGCCTGCTCATAATTCCCATCCGGGGTGTCGGTCGTCATTCTTCTCTGCGGAAACATAAATTTTATCCTCCAATTTTCAAATTTGATGGTTAAAGATTGAAATGCGCTTGAATCATTTTCAAGTTTCGGGGTTAGATTTTGCTTTATCGGTTCTGCTGTTCCACCTTTGGATGTCGTCTGGCGTGTCGAGAAAAAACATCCCGAATCCCAAAACGCAATCAGGCGTTTCGGGATGCTTCCAATACGTAATGCCGATATTACTACTTATCGCTTCACCGGTTTCGGTATTGACGACCTCCCTTTTTTCTGCAATGCGGCACGGATTCGCTCCGCAAAACGGGCAGGGCAGGATCTCTACTTGTCTTTCTTTCATTCCTGCCCATCCTCCGTGTATTTATTGTCGTAGAACATCCCGTCTTGCCCGATGGAAAAATCTTCATCTTCCCAGTATGCGCCGCAACCGTTTTCACAGGCCGCTACGCTCTCGCTTAGTTCTCCGCTTCTGGATACATAGCGTTTCGGAACTTTTCCGTCTTTTCGGATTGTGTAGTCCCGTGCGTTCTGGTAAAATTCCGAATAAATAATTTTCCCGCCACACCTCGGGCATCGGCCCCGAATGACTCCGTTCACGTTTCATCCTCCTTTTTTGTTTTCTTCAACTGGCGGCCGCACTCCGGGCAGAAGTTCAGCGGCCGTCTTTTGTGAGTGTAGGTTGAGGCAAGCCCGCAGCCCTTTCTGAGGGTTCTCTCATAAAGGCAGACGTAATACTTTGTGTATAACTCTCTGCCGGTCTTTGGCCTGTGCTTCTTGCTCCACTCGTAATCTTCGCAAAATTGGCAGTTCATACGCTTTCCTCGATTACTTCGAGGTCATACCCGCTCTTGACAAACTTCATGCACAGCTCGTGGTTGATGCCGTTGCCGAGGTTGGTGTAGATGTACTCCATGTCCTCCGGCGTGAATTTGGTGTCGAGCAGCTTGTTGATGCCGTCGAGATGCTCCTTGCGCAGCGGCTTTGTGAACGCCTTGAACGCAAACCGCGATACACCCTCGATGACCTCCGCCTTGAACTCGTCCGGGGTGCTGCAGTGGTTGAGGTTGATGTATGTGTTCGTCCTCGGGACGAGAATCAGCTCGAAGTTCATGGTGACGTAGGCTTTCGGGAAAGCGCGCTGAATCTTCCCGCACCACGGAGCCGCGAATGGGCTGAACCACGGCAGCATATAGCTGCGGAGCTCCTGCTGACTGACTGCTGGGGCGTCCCGAATGTGGTCAATGCAGCACTCGATGGCCTCCCGCTCTGCGAGGCTGTCCGCCTCCTCGAGCCAGCCGTTGAATACACGGACGATTTCCTCTGCGTTAATCGGTTTCATGTTGCTCCTCCGTTTCATCCTCCATCTTGAACCCGCAGACCGGGCAGAAGTTCCAGACCCAGCTGTCGAAATCGCTTTGCGAAATTTTGGCATTGCAATGGGTGCAGCGAATTGCCGGTTCCTCGTGACTGTTGTTTTCATCATCGACGATGATAAACTTCAATTCCTTGTCCTTCACCCACTTGGCATGACCGCGCAGGCTCTCTGGGTCGATGGTGGGAGCCTCATCCACGCTGTTCAGGGCGTCCTTATAGCAGCATTCTTCAATAGTGAACGGGTTACTGGCATGGAGATTCATTTCGATGCGCTTGTGCAAAGCGTTCGCGTCAATCAATCTTACTTCTTCCATTTTTGATAGCCTCCTTTACAAACTTCAAAGCGCGTTCTTTGAGCGGAATGCGCTGGCAGAGCCTCCCTTTTCCGGCGTTCCGGGCTGAAATCACCGGCATAACGCCGACGACCTCGATTTCGTCACACTCGCGGTGTTTCTTCCGCCCTGCTTCGTGTCCGAGGTACTCCGCCTCTTTTTGGTCGTCTGCCATGACTGCGACGCCGAAGTAGCAGGTGGAGCTCTCTGCCCTGCCCTCAAGGAACACATCATACCTCGGCATCCGGTTCCTCCTCGTATTGGTGAACATCGACGAAGATGGCTTTCTTCCACGGGAGCGCGTTGTACGCCGCCCGCGTCTCCTCCTCCGTCATGTTGTCCACGAGCTCCGGGTCATAGTGTTCACAGAGGACGTCGTTCATCTCTGAAATATCGTCCTCCCGGTAGTAGGTTCTCTCTCTGCCGATGACGAACTCCTGAACCGCGCTCTCTCCCCATGAGCCAAGCCAGCAGTAATACTCGTCGCCGCTGACAACATCCCCATCTACACAGGGAATGACCGGGAGCTCCGGGTTTGCCTGCATGAGCTCAAGGAGCTGCGTGAGCTTTTCGCTCTGTTTCATGTCATCCCATCCTTTCTTTTCCGGGGCTCCGCCCGGGTTGCTTTCTGCTCGGCGGCCTTGCACCATACATAGGCCACAACAACTATTACTGACAAGGCGACGGCCGCAAAGGAAAGCCAGTAAGTTAAGGTTTCCAGCAGGTCGTCAAGCTCTAAAAGAACCTCGTACATAGTCACCACTCCTTTACCTGAATTTCTTCTTGAAACTGCGCACGATGGCTCGGTGCGTCCACCTACGGCAGTAGGGGTTTCGGACGCTCCCGTCGTACTCCTGCTTCATCTTCTGGTATGCCGCCTTGTTCTCCGCATACCGTTCGCAATGGTCGTGGCATCCCGGGTGTCTGTCCGGGCACTCTTTCGGGCAGATAGTCATAAGCCGAGCATAACGCTGGCCCGTTTCCGGGCGGCCGTCATGGTTTCGTCGTACTTCGCTGCGCTGTATACCGCGAGCGGAGCCACTGCCCGGGCTGCTCTGGCCCTCCTGAATATCTCCGAGTAGACAGCGGCCGTCTCGTATACGCTGGGGCCTCTGCCCGGGGTCGAAAGCATCCCCTTGCGGTCGTCGGTGTCAGTGACGCGGAGGTCCTCTTTGAGGGCGTCCTGTACGCATCTGCGCAGACGGTCGAGGGCGAGGTCCTTATCCTCTTTTTCCCACTCGAGGTACTGCTTGTAGTTGTTCATGGAGTTCTGCTTGAGGCGCGCCAGCCGGTCTCTCCCGTAGCCGAACGTCTCGTGACAGGTGGCCGCCATAACAAGCCACGCGATTTCTGCGCCCTGATTGCTTGCCATGCGGAGCTGCTCCTCCCGGCGTCCTCTCGGAGCTCGGTCAACCGGCAGCCGGACCTCAAAATCACAGATGCCTTTGAGGTTCTCCCTCATGGCGTCCGTTGCGTTCTTGCTGCTGCCGTATAGGATGGCCGTCTGGTATTTTTTCTCAAAAGCGTCCATCTCGTTACACGCCCGCAGGAGGCGGGACGCGCCAATGCCGTCGTCTTGGTGCATAGAAACGACGATGCACCACATAAAGAGCTGCGCGGAGCGGTCGCGCTGGTCCTCGCGCTCCTGCTGGATGTTGTGGGTCAGTGCTTTCATCATCCAGCCCTCCTTACGTCGTATAGCAACGCTTGGCCGGGTTCCACGTGAGCTTCGGGATGCTCCGGCCGCAAACGCAGGAGAACTTCTCGTTTACGATTTCGGCGTCCTCGACGTTCGTCCGACCGTAGCTCTCCTTCTTGCAGACCGGGCAGGTGAACTCGAACCGTGCCAGCGCGTCCAGCGGGATTTTCGCGCCGCACTTCCGGCACTCGTTGGTCGTTTGCGGTTCGCGCAAGAACTGTACAAACTCGCTCTTGCATTTCGGGCAGCGCAGGAGCATGAGCCCCTTTGCGCCGACGGGCGTAAGCCAGCTTACCGGCTTCTTGGGGGGGGGCTTTCTTGTCCGCCGTGGAAACTACCGAGGCGGCCTGCTTCGGCTCGCTGGTGACGCTCTTTTCCGCCTCCGGCGCGCTGTCGCCGTTGTACAGCGTCGTGGTCTTGGCGATGGTCTCGAGTGTTTTGAGCGCGGTGTCGAGCTCTGCGGGGCTCTTGCCGGTCAGCGTGACGCTCACATCCGGTTCTCCCTGAAACTTGAAAATTTCCATCGAGACTTCAAACTTCGTACTTGCCATGTCGGTTATGCCTCCTGTTTCTTTTCTTCCAGCTTGTTTGACGGGTCGAATTTCCTGCCGTCCTCGACGCCGCGCCATGCTGCGTCGAGCTCTCCAACCGTCTTTGGCTGGGGCGTCTTTTTGAACTCTTTCGGCGGTCCAATCTTTTCGAGCTCGTCTTTGACCTCCTCCGGGACTTTCAGCACAAGGCCGTATTCTTGATTTTCCTCATTCTGTCTTGTGAACGCCTCGTATACACCTCTGGCGAACCCATAGCCGTAGGAATCGCAGATTTTTGCAATCTCCTGCGGTGTGTAATAGTCCCGGTGCTGTTTGCGGAGCTTCTTCTGCTCCGATTTAATGCACCGGACCGCATACCGGAATATCTTTACGCAGATTTCAATATCGCCCTCCAAGCCGATAAATCCGACGTGCCAAACGGTTGTTTTTGCGCTAATTTTGCATCGAAACGCCGAGCAGCAGTAGTTTTCTCCAATAACGATTGAGAGCGGGTCCATCCACGAGTTTGCTTTCTTGGAAAACTTCTCGCCGATGGCCCGTTTTATGACCGTAGTGTTCCGTTCCTCGAGGTCCCGCTCGCTGAGCTTGTGCTCCGCCATAAGCTTGCGGGCCTTGAGCAGGGCGAGCTTTGCCTCCTCCGGCTCCGGGCTCTTTGCAAGAGCGAGGAGCTTTCGGATTTTGTCCTTGTAGTCCATTAGGCTTCAACCTCCTGCGCTACAACTCCCAGTAGCTTACAGCGTGTAAGCATCATCCTCTCTAGCGAGGACTGGTACTTCTGAACTGGCTCCGCAGAGCCCTCAAAACACCGTCCTGCGTACCGCCATGTGCCGCCCTGTCGCTTGAACGTAAGGTAGGTCGGCTGCCAGCGTCCGTTGACATCCTTTGCGGTGCTGATTTCTCCGCCCACCTGCAACAGGCCTGCGCGGTTTGTGCGTGGCGGTAAGACGTCAAGAAAGTAGCCAATCAGGTCCTCGTCTACCTCGTCGCCCGGTTCGAGATAGTCCTCTGCGGTCGGGAGGCCGCTCTCAAACCATTTCCCGAGCGTCTTGAGGCCGGTTCCTGCGCACTCTGCGCGTTGCCTCTCGACTTCGTTGGCAATTAACGCCATCTGCGTGTTGCTCAAAAAAATGTCGCTGCCGTCGTCGAGGCGGAGATAAACGACGCCCGCCTCGAGGAGTGTTACAGGGAGGTCGAGGTATGTCGTTGTCGCTCCGCTCCTGTCAACTACCGGGATGCAGATGCGCTCGCGGGCGGCTCGTCCGCCCCTGTGGTAAAGTATCCTGTCGAATGCGTACCTGCGGCAGTCGCATTTCTCGGTGCAATAATTGACCGCGTCGTCCGGCCACAGGCCGATAATCATAAGTCGCTTCATGCTGTCCTCCTCAAACGTAATCGGCGTACCGGGTGCTGATGCTCTGCACCCACTCTTCGTCCAGCTTGTTGAGGTATGTGCTCCACGCCTCCTCGTAACTGTTCCACCACCATTTCCGGCTCTTGAGGGCAACAATAAGCTGCTGCCGAGGCTTCATAACGAACTTGATGTACGCCCGGTCGCCCATCGTGTAGGCGACGAGGTTCTCGTCCTCGAAAAACTTCTGCCGGTTCAGGTTTGCGAGTTTGCCCTCTTTCCCGGCCGCGTAGAGCTTGGCGATGACGCTGTTCTTGCGCCAGCGGTACTTTTCATGGAGCTTCTCGTAATACTCCATGAAGAGCTCCGGGTCCTTGTTGGCGAGCTCGCATAGGCTCGCGGTAGGATTAAGCGTCGGCCGCTCGATGCAGAATTTGATGTCATCGACCAGCCGCGCAATCTCCTTTGCGTCCTTGTCCTCGATACGGCCCTGCCAGACTTGCTCCTGCAGGCCGTTGAACCACTCCACGAACTCAGAGGAAAGGCGGAGAATGGTGTCGCTGTGGTCCAGCTTCTTTGCGTTGTACCGCGCCGGTCCTGCGACGGCGACGCTCACATGGGCTGCCTCGTGCCGGAGCTGCTCGCTCCACTTGGCATAAATCTGGTCCACGATTTTCTGCTTGCGGCTGTCCGGGATGTTCCAGCTCATAACTTTCTGGCAGTAGACCTCGTACTCGTGGGCCGAAATGTCGCCGCGCTGGCCGCTCATGCTGTTGCTGTTCGCCTGATGAATGAGGCTCTTGTCCAATTCCTTGATTTTCACCTCACTCATGGTAGACCTCCTGCCGGTTCAGCGGCGGTTTAGGGATAGAGGGCTTCTGCGGGGCCAAAACCAGCTCGTAATCGGATGCCTGTTGCGGGTCGAGCGGTGTGGCGTACTCAATGTAGCCCCATGCTTTATTGTCGATTTCCTCGCAATAGGTCCGACCGCTCTCGAAGTTTACGATTTCGGTAACGCTCTCCGTAGAGGGGATTCCGCCCACCATCAGCGGGCGGCGTGTGCTGTAATATCTGTAAGCCATAATTTTCTCTCTGCCTCCTGCAATTCAAATGCGAGCTCGTCAAGCTCTTTCTCGATTTCCTCCGCGTCGTGGACAATCTGCCGCGCGCCCGGAACGCCCTTCGTACCGTTCTGCTTTGCCTCAATCCACATCGCAATATGCTCGTCCGGGTCAAAGCTGTCGGAGTAGTCCAGAATCTCGTCCGGGAAGTTCTCGACTTTCACGCAGACAATGAAGTCCTCTCCGGCCGGTGAATACCACTCGAGCTCAACGCGGCCGTCGTCCGTATAATCGCAAACGCTCCATTCACGTTTCTCGAGAATATCCAAATACGCCTGCGGCAGCTCCTCTTTTGGCCTTTCGGTCTTATTCGAGCGGTTCGGGTCCAGCCAAATAGAGATGTTGTAGATGTACTGACCGCACCGAACGCATACATCATGTTTGCCCCAATATCCGAGCTTTTTCATGCCTCGGACGCTGCCGGTATAATGGATTGATGGATGCCGTTCTTTTTGCTCGTCAGTTAATTTCATGTACTTCAACGTCTGCTGCCTCCTGTTCTATAATCGGGCCACGCCATCGTGATGACCGTTGAGACCTCCCGCAGGCGGCTTATGATGGCCCGGGCTTTTGTGCCGTCTCCGCCTTTCGGGGTCAGTGCTCGCACCAGCTCGTCGGCGTTGTAGTTCGTCGTGATGATGGTCGGCTTCATATCCTCGTACCGGTCGTTCAGGATGGAGTAGAGGGTGCTCACGCTCCAATCGGTACATTGCTCTTTCCCGAGGTCGTCCACAATGAGCAAATCGACCGTTTTGTACGCTTTGAGTATCTCGTACTCGGTGGCGTCGCTGTTGTCGAAAGCCTCCTTGATGTCGGCCAGCAGGTCGCCGGACGTCTTGCAGACGACCGGGACGCCGCATCCTATGAGCTGCAAGGCGATGGCGGCCGCGAGGTGCGTTTTGCCGGTTCCGTATGTTCCCTCTATGTAGAGGCCCTCGCCACGCTCTGCGCGCTGTGGAAAGCTGTCTGCATAGGTTTTGGCCGTGTCGTAGCACCGCCGCCGCTCCGGGGTGTCCCGGATGAAGTTGGCGAACGTCCGCTGCTGGAAGCGTTTCTTGATGCCGCTCCTGCCGAGCAGCCTCTCGATTTTGGCGCGCCGTTTGGCCTGCGCCGCCTCTTTCTCGGCCTCCGCCTTTTGTCTGGCCTCCTCTGCGTCCGCCTCCGCCCATTTGGCTTTTGCCTGTTCACAGGTGCATCTCTGCGGGAACGGGGCAAACATGAGGACCGTTCGGCCCATCACGAGGGCCTCGTGGTACAGTTTCCGGCCGCAGAACTCGCACTCGACCGGCTCCGGGATTTCGCGCTGGCAGTTGTAACCACCAGCCAGAATATCCTTGCTTGTCGGCCGTCGGTGCTGTGTGGTCTCAGCCGAACGAGCCGAATCCGCCGGACGGAGTGAATCCAGCATAGCCGTCATCGTTTCCACGCTGCTCACCTCCTGTGTAGTCGTTCATGTAGCCTTTTGCATTAAGCCAGCTTGCCGGGTTTGGCGTGAATTGCCGCTCCCGGAACCGGCTGTCATATTTCTTTGCGGCCTCAACCGCCGCGATGATTCTGTCGGTCGCCGCGTCGTCCGGCTCCGGGTTGATTTTGGCCCACGCCCGCTCTGCCGTGGCCCGGTCCACCTTTTTCGGGTAGGCCGCGTAGAAGCGGTCAAACCGTTCGGCCTGCTCTGCCGAGAGGCTCCCGGCTTTACGCCGGGGAGCTTTCGGTTTGTCGTGCTCCTCCGGCGTGGGCTCCGGTACGGCCGGTGGCGTTTCCTCCGCCTCTGTGGCCGCTGCAGGCTCCTGTGCAGGGCTTTCCGCCCTGCGGCCGGGAAAGTTATCGACCGACGGTTTCGTCGGTGCTGCGGTGCGCTTTGAGTAAAGCTGGCGGAGGTTCTCAAGGAGAGACTGCACCCAAATGACGCGGCAGCTCTCCCACAGCTCTTTGTCCACCTTTCCCATGGAGGCGAGCGTGTTCAGGATGGCCTCCGCCGTTTCGGCTGTAACTCCGGTGACGGCGAGTAGGTACTCCCATCCCATCTTGTCCCAGCAGTCGTAATACTGGCCGTCTGCCGCGCAAAGAAGTTCGAGCAGCTTAAACCAAAAGGCATACCCGTCGTTTCCCCAGTTCTTTTCAAGGATGAACTTTGTCCGGCTCTTTTCCCCGACGTAATGGGGGAAGTAGTCGGCGGTCTGCCTGTTGCTTCTTCCCAAGTCTCGCACCTCCTTTCTGCTGGTGATTTCAAGAGTAGATGACCTTGCTGCCCTCCGCCGTCTTTACAACGTCAACGGCCTGCGGGAAACGGGCTTTCATCTCCGGGTCGTGAGTGATAGCCATAATCTTGAGCGAGGAATACCGTTTCTGGATGGCCTCGAGGGCGTCGCAGTAGGCCTGTACACCCTTGTCGTCGAGGAACGGCGGCTCGTCGATAAACAGGAATCCGAGCTGCACTCCTGCGGTGCTGCTCTTGAGCTCTGCCAGCGCAAGGATGACCGAGAGGGCCGCCTTAACGCGCTCGCCGCCGGAACGGCTCATATAGGGCAGAGCTCCGGTCGCCGCGTCGTTTACGATGATGTCCAGCGCGGTGACCTCTTTCTTGCTGTTGCTCTTGAGGGTCTTTTCCATGCGCATCTCAATGCTCATGTGGCCGCCTGACATCTGGCTGATGATGCTCGTCGCGGTCGCCTCGAACAGCGGGACGATGCTGCGGACGATGTTATGCGGAATACCGTCCTGAGAGAAAGCCCGCTTGAGCTCCTCATAGCCCGCTGCAAGCTGGCCCTGTTCCGTCGCCTGACGGCGAAGGACTTCGAGCTTTGCCTCTGCCGTCTCGATTTCTTCCATCTGCCTGCGGCTGTGTCCGGCCTGCTGGTCCAGCTCTTCAATGCGGATATTGTCCACCGTGAGGGCTGCATCCGCCTCCGCGTACTGCTCCTTGAGTTCGTCAACATCAGCCTGCGCCTTTGCGAGGGTCAGAATCTCCGCATTGATGCCATCAATCGCCGTCCGGGTCTTTTCTGCGTAGGTCAGGAGCTCCGTGAGGCGGGTCTGCGCTGCGCTCTTTTTAGCCTCCGCTGCCGGGAGCAGCTTTTCCAGCTCGATGTATTTCTTAACGTCCGAAAGCTGCGCCTCAATGCTGGCGAGCTCCGCTGCGTTCTGCCGGAGCTTTTTCAGCTCGTCCTCAACGACGAAACGGTCTGCCTCGAGGCTCTCGATATTGGCCGGAATGGTTTCAAGCTCCTCGTCGATGGCCTTGATGCGCTCTTTAACTTCCGCGAGGCGTTCTTTCTGCGCCGCCAGCTTTGCGAACCGCTCCGAGGCTTTCCGCAGGTCTGCAACGAGGAAACGCTGGGCCTGCAAATCCTTGCGGCAGTTGAGGCCCGTTGCCTTTTTCTTTGCGGCCTGATACTCAGCGTCGAGCTGCTCGGCGCGCTCCTCAGCCTGCTGCCGGTAGGTTTCCAGTTCCGTCTCGGCCGCAGGCAGTTTCTTTTTCGCCTCCACTGCATCCTGCAGGAAACGGCATTCCGGGTTCTCGACCGGGCAGCCGCAGGTCTCGAGCATGATGGCCCGGGAGCGGATATGTGTGACCTCGTTCTCTTTTATGTCGAGCCAAGACTGTATCCGCGCGGTTTCTGCGTTCTTGGTTTGGAGCAGCTTCATGGCCTCTTGGTCTGCTGCGAGATACTGCTCGTCCTGTTCTTCCAGCGCGGTGAGCCGTTCGCTCGCTCCTGCGAGGTCTGCCGCTTTCCGCTCGAGCTCGTCATAGTCCGCGAGGGCCTGCTCATAGCTCCAACACGTTGCCTGTGCAGAAAGTTTTTCGGCCTCGAGACTGCCTTTCTTTTTCCGCTGGGCAGAGAGCGCGGCCATAACGTCCCGCAGCTTTTCTTCCTTGGGCTGAATCAGGGCCGCCGTTCCCAGCAGTTCCTCCCGCCGCGCGGAAAGTTTTTCGTAACTCTGGCTGCCCGCCTCGACCTCCTCGCGCTTATCGAGGAGAGCCTGTGCATCAGAAATCTGCGCTCTGCTAACCGCCTGCGCGCTGGCGTTCGCGTTCTTCTCCGCAATCCAAGAGCCGAGCTCGCTGGCGAGCTTTTCCGACCGCTTCTGCGCCTGCTTGGCAATGTCGAGCTTTGTCTGCGCCTCGCTCATGGCCTTTGTGTGGATGGCCCTGTCTGCTACCGCGCCGGCCTTTTCGACGGCCGTCTTGTTCATGGCCGCCTCGACCGTTGCCTTGTCCGGCATCGTCCGCCCGGTCTCCTCCTGCAAATCCGCGATGCGCCGGAGCTCCCGGTTGGCGTCTGCTGCCCTGTTGGCCGCCATGCTCTCCATGCGGTCATAAATGCCGAGGCCGAGGATGTTTCCGAGAATTGCCATGCGGTCCGCCTTGTCGGCCTGCAAAAAGAGGCCGTACTGGTCCTGCATGATAAGCCCAGTCGCCTTGAGCGTCAGGCTGTCCATGCCGATGGTGTTCTCGATGATGGCCTGCGTATCGCGGTATTTCTCCGCGCTGCGGTTCTGCCAGCTCTCGTCCACATACTCGGAGAGATTCAGCGTCGCCTTGCCGCTCTTTGTGCGGGTACGGGTCACGCGGTACAGCTTGTCTCCGAGGTAGAATGTAAACTTGATGGAGCCGCTGCGGGCATCCGGGTCGTTGCAAATCCAGCCCGTGAGGTCGCCCTCCCGGGGCTCCTCGAAAAGGGCGTCCAGCATAGCGTCCATAAACAGGCTGGACTTACCTGCGCCGTTCTCGCCGTTGATGGTGGCAAAGGAAATGCCGTCGTAGCTGAACAGCTCGTCGCGGTAGTTGCGGTAGTTCTTGACCTCAATCTCCACCGGCATAAACACGCCGGTCGGGGTCTCAAGGCGGCCTTTTTCCATCGCCTCCGAGATAATCGGACGGGCTAACTCAATGATGCGCTGGGCGTCCTCCGGGCTCTTTTCCTTTTCGGCGAGGTACTCCGCGAGGTTCTGCTCCGGGCTGTTGTCGCCGTGGAGCTCGTCGCGGTTCACACTTGTCGTGATTTCCTCCGGCGTGATTTCGGAGACGTAGAACACGCCGCCGTCATAGAGCCTTTTTTCGAGGACGGCTTTGTTGAAAGCCTTGTTTGTCTCGTCTGAACAGGTATAGAGAACGCGGACGATTTTCCCCTTGAGTCGGTCAGGTACAACAACTCGCTCTGCACTCAGCATTGCGCGGACGTCGTCCTCTCCGAGGCGGATGGTCTCGAACTCCCGGTAGGGCGTTTCGACGTACTCGCTCCATGTCTCCCCGTCGTCGTCGATGTCGTGGATGTAAAAGCCTCGCGGCTGGCCCTCGTCGTTGAAGTTGAGGCCTGTAATGCTGCCGCAGTAGAACACCGCACGGCCTGCCTCCGGGAGCTGCTGCGGCCGGTGGATGTGGCCAAGTGCCACGAGGTCGAAGTCTGCGGCTTTCAGGGTGTCGGGGTAGATGACGGGCTCAAACTGTGCAAATAGCGCGGTCTGGCCGCTCTCCATGTTGCATCCCGGGACAGTGAAGTGCGTAGACAGGATGCTCGTCACACCGGGCTCGCACTGGGCCTTGAGGCCGAGGACAACCTTTGCCAGCTCGTCCGTGAATACCTGCGTTTCCTCCTCTCGAGAGAGGCCCGGGTGCGCTGCCCGGTGTACACCACGGTCAAAGCCCGGAATACAGGCCACATCTACGCGCTGCCCGTGGTAGGTGTGGATGTGGAGCACCTCCGGCTCCGTTACGACGCTGACCGAATCATCGCCGTAAAAAGCCGTCGTCAGCATCTCGAACTGCTCCTCGCTGTCGTGGTTCGGAGTGCCGCGCAGCACGACGGTCGGGGCCACGTTGGAAAGCCGCCGGATGTGGTCTATAGCCGTCCGGCTCTCGCGGAGACCTCTGTCCGACCATACGCGGGCCTGATGGAAAATGTCGCCAGATACGACGATAAGGTCCGGCCGGTGCTCCTCCGCGTACATCTCCTGAAAATCAAGGCAGCGGCAGATGTCCTGAAAGCGGGCATTCTGTCCGCCGACCTCTGGCCCGGGGAAACTGCCGATGTGCCAGTCTCCGGTGTGCAATACTTTCAGCATCACATATCCTCCTTGAGCAGCTCTTTGATGATGTCGTCGAGCTTGCCGCGCCGCGCTGCATCCGCACGAGACTTCGCGCCCTGAATATTCCTCATTTCATTTTCGGTCGGAACCTGCGCGTAGACCTTGTGGCCAGAGCTGATGCTGAACGAAATGTAGTCCAGCGCGATCTTTGCGAGCTCGGTGCGGTCAGGGCTGCGGAACGTCCCAATAGGGTAGCAGATGCGCTCGGCGTTGGTGTAACGTCCGCCGCCGGAAATAAAGATGGTCGCCATGAGCTGTGCCTCGTGAGGGATTGTTTCAGTCTCCTTGACCTCAAACATTGCCACGTTGTCCGAATTGACGGCTACCATGCCGTCCTGCGAAAGAATCATCATAATCATTTCCTCCATGTATGGTTTCTCTGGCAGTCGCGGCAATAAGCCACTCCGCCGAAATGCTTGCGGCTGTACTCTGCTACGTCGAGGCCGACCTGCTTACCGCAGTCCGCGCAGAACTCGCTGTCGCCGTTCCGGCCCTGCTGTCGGTTGCTCGGCGCGGGCTGCTGCTGGCGAGGCCGCTGCGCCGGTCTCTCGGGCTGCTGCTCCTGCTGGGGCTGCTCCGGTACGACCTCAAAATCCGGCTCCGGCTGCGCATACCCCTCGTCGTCATCGTCCACATAGACCGTATGGCTGGTTTTCGGGCGGCTGCCGTACAGGTCATTCGCCGCGCCAAACATGGACTTTACCGCCTCCTCGCGGACGGCCGGGTTGTCAAGGTTCGGGACAAGGTATGCCACGACAAAGGGCTTTTTGAACTCCTCGATAAGGTAACTGGACTTAATCTGCATCGCGGTGCGGAGTGCGCGGTTGAGGGCCTTGCTCTCGCACATCTCGCTGCGGAACTTCATAAATTCTGCCCGCTGCTTCTCTGTCATCCCGGCTGTCACATCATCCACCGCAATTTCCTTATGGGCGACGATGGTGACATTCTCGCCGGTGAGCTGCGGGACGCTGATTCGGACCTCGTGCTTGACGTCCTTGTTGGGGCAGCCTCCGCAGCGAATCGGCTTTCCGATGCTGCGGTTGACCTCAGCGCACTTCTGGCAGGTGGACGGGACGACCGGGCGGCTGGAAAGAATCTTGATGCCTGCGGCTCGCATGAGCTTGGTGAGGCCCTTTTTGGTGAGGGCGTACTTGGCCGGGGTCGCTTTGTGGACGTACCCCTTGCTGTCGCGCCACTCGTCCTTGGCTTTCTCCATCTCATAGATTTCGCCGTCGTTGAGGTTGGTGCTGATGCTCACGGAGTTCATCACCGGCTTTTTGATGTCGGCAATCTCCGTCACGGTCTGCATCGGGACGAGGAGGTTGTACTGAGCTGGCGGGTACTGCTGCGCAATGGTGAGCGCAGCGTGATTGTTCTGTTCGTTCATAATTCACGCTCCTGTTGACTTTTGATGTGGAGCGAGATACAATAGGCTTGTCCGACAAGAGGGTCGTGCTTTCGAGCGCGGCTCTTTTTTTATGCCTGTGTATCCGGCTCCTGCTGCTCTGCCGCTGCTGCGGCCTCCTGCTCGTCCAGCTCCTTGAGCAACTGGGTGATGGTCTTGCCTGTCTCCTTGCGGCAGCAGGTCGAGCCCATACCGACGCGACGGGCAGCCGCACTGCGCAGCTTGCGCGAGCATCTGCCGCAGAGGCAGAAAAGGTTCTGTTCAGCCATGTGGTTCACCTCCTTTCAGTGGTGCTTGAGCATTCCGAAAAATGCGTTGTTGATGACGTGGAACGCAAGCAGCGTGACGCCGAGCACGATAAGCCACTCGCCACCAAAGGCGAAGTAGCCGCGCGCTGCGTAGCTGGCCGGAATGAGTGCCAGCGCGGCGATGAATCCGCAGATACCGGCCGAGAGGACCTCTGCAATCCAGATGGCCGCAATGAGAATCGCTCTGTGAATCTTCCAGTCCATTTAGTGCTCCTTTCTCTTGAGGGCCTGCGCCGTCTCAATGACTGCGCGGCTGTATTTGCTGCTGTGCTGGCCCTTGCTCCACGCTGATTTCATGCCGCTGTCGCCCATGTTGTAGGCCATGAGAGCCTTGTCCGGGTCGTCGTACTTTTGGAACGCCCGCCCGAGGATGTATAAGCCAGCCTCGATGTTCTGCTCCGGGTCCATCACATCCGTAATTCCGAGCTCTTCGTAGAGCCAGCGGTGATTGCAGATGTTAATCTGCATAAGGCCGAAGTCTCCGGTGTCGCTGACCGCATCCGGCTGGTAGCTGCTCTCCCGCTCGATGACGGCGAGGGCGATTTCAAACGGGACACCCTGCCGCTCCGCCTGCTCCCGGATGTACCGTTGCAGCTCGTCGCTCATGGGCACGTCGTAGAGGAGCTCCGGCTCCTGTTCGGCCTCTGGCTGCACCTCCATGTAGGCGAGCGTCACATATTCCGTTGCCGGTGCTGCCGCTGTCTGCTGTGCGAGGTTTGCTGCGGCCGTCGTCGCGCAGGAGTAAGCCGCAATGAGTGCGGTGACTGTGCAGAAAAACGCAACGGCCGCAATCTCCATCTTTCTTTTAAGCGCATCCATAATCAGGTGTGGCGGTTGCCGTGAGCGAGCCGACCGTCCTCCGTGCGACGCGGTTGAGGATTTCTTTGACCTCTCCGCTCGTCCGGGTCCGGCAGAAGTCGTCGCAAATCTTGATTCGGGTGTTCCCGATGGTGAAGTCCTCCACGACGTTCCCGCTCTGCTTCGCCTCCAACACTTTTTACACCTCCTGTTTTCCGAATTGCTTTCTGTAAATGAGCTTCAAGGTCTGAGCCTTGTTCGTTATCTCGTCGAGTACCTCGAGGTACTGCTCCATGCGCGGCTTTTCTTTCGCGTCGATGACGCCGTCGGCCGCGATGTCGATGATTTCGTCCTTGACCTCCGGTAACGACTTCATTGCCGAAATGAGCTGCAATGTGACCCGCTCGAGCTCTTCCAGCTCAATCGGTGAAATCGTCCCGATGCCGAGCGGGCAGAGGTGCGAGCAGAAATGGTTTTGCAGCTCCGGCGCGTTGTAGGTGTCCGACAGCATCAGGACCTCCTCCGGGTGCGGGTTGATGGTTCCGAGCTCGATGTTGGCGAGCCGTGTCCGGTCGATGCCGGTCACCTCTGACGCACCCTCTCTGCTGCCTAACCGGTCGTTCCACGATGCCGCTGCGATTCGTGCCTTGTAGAACACGTTATCTGCGGCTTTCGTTGCCATTTTAGGCATTTATCCCGTGCCTCCTTTCGGTTAAAATATTTACAAGGAAACGCCAAATGTTTGCTTTTGGCGTCATCATTTCGCATCAATGACGCGAAACGGGTCGCTTCGGGTTAAAAAAAAGGTCGTCGTAGGGATAGCCGATGGCCTGCTTGATTTTCAGGCTCAGCTTGAGGGACGGATTCTTGTCTCCGCTCTCAATCTGTGCGTAGTGGCTCCGGCTCACGCCCAGTCGCTCGCTGAAAGTCTGCTGGGTATAGCCTGCGCCCTCTCGGAGCGTTTGCAGCTTTTTCCGCATTCCGCCTGTCTCCTCCTTTCTGTGTGACCCTTTTGGGGTCTTTCTGCGGTTTATTATAGTCCCTAATTGGGTCAAGGTCAAGTTTTTTTCAAAAATTTTTGCTATTTATGACGCAATTAGCGTCATTTGTCCCCGTGAGGGGATTTTTGTGATACAATATATAAGTCTTAGGGAGGTACGTCTGTATGGATAAGTTTTCTGAACGGTTGGTCGCGCTCCGCAAGGAGAAAGATTTGACGCAGGCCGAGTTTGCCCGCCTCTGCGGTAAGCAGCGCACTACGGTCTCCGGCTACGAGACCGAGGGCAAAGAGCCAGATTTCGCCCTGCTCTGCCAGATGGCGGACTATTTCGGGGTAACCACTGACTATCTGCTGGGCCGCGAGGATGAGCGCGCCCACGGTAACGAGGCGTTCCGTCAGGACAATGCAAACTTCAAGCGCAGATATGACGCCCTCTCGAAAGAGCTCCGCGCCGTCGTCTCCTCGACGTTCGATTCGGTCTATGTGCTGCTCTCCCGGTGTATGAACGCGCAGAACGCAGCAGAGCTGGCCCTGTACCGCGAGCTGTTCTCTGAGCTGCAAACCGGTCGCGGCGAGATAAAGAGCATCCTCGCTGATTGCGGGGGAGACCTGGCAGATGCTTTCCCGCAGATTATGGAGAAGCAGAACACGCTCAAGGCCAAAACCGCCTCTATTCTGGATAGCCTCTTGCAGGCTGACGTTGCGGCCTTAAAAGACAGCAACAAGTAACCTATTGGCCTGCGCTCCGGCGCGGGTCTTTTTGTTTGGAGGTCATCATGGAGCAGTATCTCATATACCTGCGCAAGTCTCGTTCCGACCTCGAGGCCGAAGCGCACGGCGAGGGCGAAACGCTCTCCCGGCACGAGCACACTCTGCTCGAGCTGGCGAAAAGGCAGCATCTCAACGTAACCGATATTTACCGTGAGGTCGTCTCTGGTGACACCATCGCTGCCCGCCCAATGATGCAACGGGTTCTCTCCGAGGTTGAGCAGGGCGTCTGGTCCGGCGTCCTCGTCATGGAGGTCGAGCGTCTGGCGCGCGGCGACACCATCGACCAAGGCATCATCGCGCAGACATTCAAGTTCTCTGGGACAAAAATAATAACTCCTATAAAAACGTATGACCCCGACAACGAGTTCGACGAGGAGTATTTTGAGTTCGGCTTGTTTATGAGCCGCCGCGAGTACAAAATCATCAACCGCCGGTTGCAGCGTGGTCGCCTCGCCTCCGCCAAAGAGGGCAAATGGCCGTCCGGTTTGGCTCCCTTTGGTTATCGTCGGGTAAAGCTCAAAAACGAAAAGGGCTGCTCACTCGAGCCCATCGAGGAGCAGGCCGCAATAGTCCGTATGATTTTCGACCTGTACACGGTCGGTTTGCAGGACGAGGATGGTTCCGCTCGCCCGCTGTCTCTGGGTTCAATCGCCACGAGGCTCAACGATATGCACATCCCGTCTCCGTCCGGTTCGCAATGGGCAAGAATCACCATTCGCGGAATCATCAAGAATCCGACGTACATCGGCATGGTGCGCTGGGGCAGCCGTGAGACGAAGAAGAAAGTAGTTGACGGCAAGGTCGTTTCTGTACGCGGTCCTGCCGACCCAGAGAAAGAGTGCATATTCAAAGGCATTCACCCTCCGCTCATTCCGAAAGAAACATTTGAGCTCGCAAACGATAAGCTCACCCGGAGTGAGAATACTTCCACGCACAAAGAAAAGGTTGTCCGGAATCCTCTGGCCGGTCTGCTCGTCTGCTCCGAGTGCGGCAGGCAGATGATGCGAATGATAAACCCTGTCCGTCCAGATATGCCGGTCGTGCGCTGTCCTCGTCGCGGCTGCCCGAATTGTTCGAGCTATCTTCCTATCGTCGAGGAGCGCGTCATACAG
This sequence comes from Faecalibacterium sp. I4-3-84, assembly GCF_023347255.1. Taxonomy (GTDB): domain Bacteria; phylum Bacillota; class Clostridia; order Oscillospirales; family Ruminococcaceae; genus Faecalibacterium; species Faecalibacterium taiwanense. The sequence goes on along the minus strand of NZ_CP094466.1, from coordinate 2,549,509 downwards.
GGTCTCTCCGAGTGGATGAAAGGTTATGAGCTCGAGTGGAGCTCCGCTGCCGCGTCGTCCTCCGTGTCGTCGGTCGGCGTCCGGGAAAAAGCTCTCGCCAGCGCGGAGGCCGAGCTCCGCAAATTACAGCAGCAGCTCGAACGTACTCACGACTTCCTCGAGCAGGGCATCTACGACACAGACACCTTTCTGTCCCGCTCCCGAATGCTCTCCGACAAAATCGCTGCCGCAAAGGATAGTGTCGCCCGCTGCTCCCGTGAGTTGACCGAGGAGAAGCTCCGGGAGACCAGCCGCCGTGACATCATCCCTAAGGTTAAGAATTTGCTCGACGTGTACCCGCTGCTCGAAACGGCCGAGGAGAAAAATGCTCTCCTAAAAGAGGTGCTCGAAAAGGTCGTCTACCAGAAGCTAAACGAGAAGCGCAAAAAGAGCCCTGATGGTTTCACCATTGAGATATACCCGCGCATCCCAAAATCCGAAAAATGAAAAGAGAGGGCCGTTTCGGTCCTCTCTTTCTTATAGTTATCCTGTTTAGCCATACTCATAGGGACTGCCCACGATGTCACCCAAGATTGCTCCTAACATGGCTGTTTCCTCCCTTATCTATGATGCCGCTTCTGGAAATCAGCTTCGATTTGTTCTTTCCACTCTGCGCCGATGGCCGCGCAGCAGGGTGCCTCCCGCATCCGGGAAACCGTCTCGCTGACAACGTGGTAGTTGACCGCCACGCCCTGTGCGTCATTCTCGAACCGCACAGCCCGGTCGGACGAGATGCCGAAGCGGGCAGCTTCCTTCACGGCGTCCATGTTGGCACCGAGGAACAGGAACTCCCAGCCGTACTGCTCTTTTTCCCTCTCGATCATCCGGCGGATCTTCTCATAGCTAAACCGTTTGCTGGCGTTTTCCAGTCCGTCGGTGGTGATGACAAAGATGACCTTTTCGGCACGCTCGTCCTCCGGCAGATGGCGCTGAATATTCACCATCTTTTCCATGCCATAACCAATGGCATCCAGCAGCGCCGTGCAGCCCCGGACGTAGTAGTTCTTTTCCGTCAGCGGTGCAACAGCCTTCAGCGGGAAACGGTCGTGCAGCAGCTGCACCTCATGGTCGAACAGGATCGTGGTCACATTGGCCTCGCCCTCCTGCTCCTTCTGCCGGGTCAGCATAGCATTGAACCCGCCGATGGTGTCCTGCTCCAGCCCGCCCATGGAACCGCTGCGGTCCAGAATGAAAACAAGCTCGGTAAGATTTTTCTTCATAATAAATGCCCTCCGTTTTGTGGTGTATCGCTTTCGTTGGCAAAAGGATACCACAAACCGGAGGGCAAAAGGTCAACGGGCAGGCGACAAATCACGCACCCAGCTGTTCCTGATCGTATTCAAACAATAGCGTATTGACCTGATTGATGTTATAGATTTTGTGTTCCAGGCAATACCGCACGATCCAGTCCCGCTTGGAGCCATCCGAAAAGGCATAGCCCGCGCTCTTGAGCAGGTCGATGGTTTCATCTTCGGACAGGTGCAGCCCCACCGCAAAGGCCAGCACCGTTTTCTTTTTGGGGTTGTAGTCGCGATTGCACTGAATTTTGGAGAAATGCTGCCGGGAAATGTTGGACTGCTTGTACACGGTGGAGTCTTTCAGCCCCCGCTCGTCAATGAGCCGCAGCAGCCGGGTGGTGAAGCTCTCGCCAAGGTTGTCCATCAGGCTTTCCAGACTGCGGGCTGTCCTGGGTGCCGCGGCGGGTGTCGGAACTGCACCTAGCATCGGCACGGCGGCATCTTCTTCCAGAAGCCTCCGCCGCTCTGACAATTCCCTGCGCCGACGGCCAAATCCGTAGCTTTCATCGTTCTGTGCTACATAGTGGTCGTCAATGTACTCCTCCACCGAGGCGAACAGCTTCCGGCTCACGGCCAGCGAGTCCCGGTCGTAGAGCACCAGATACACGGTCAGGTCGTGCTCCATGACGTATTGCGTGATGGTGTCCACCGCAATGCGGAAGGCCTGTTCTTTGGGGTAGCCATAGTTCCCGCTGGACAGCAGCGGAAAGGCCACGCTCTCGCAGTGGTACTCTGCGGCTAATTCCAATGCGGAGTGGTATGCACCGGCTAATTGTTCAGCTTCGCCGAACCCGCCGCCGTGCCACGCTGGGCAGACTGCATGGAAAATATATTTTGCGGGCAGACCGAATGCCGGAGTACACACGGCTCTGCCCAAATCGCAACGGCCGATGGCTTCGCAGGCGGCGGTCAGCTCCTGCTCCCCTGCCGCCTGATAAATGGCACGGCTGGTGCCGCTGCCCTGCAAAAGGTTCCGGTTGGCCGGGTTGACAATGGCATCCGCCGCCACTTTGGTGATGTCATTGCGGATCATCAGAAACGGCATGGTGGTTCCTCCCTCACATGGTTTTCTTCATCCTATCACATCCGGCGGGGCGGTGCAAGGGGTGCTCTTGTTTCCTGTCCGCGCAGCTATTATAATAATAGGTATCGAAAGAAGGTGAGCTTCCTGCACGACATCTGGAATCCATGGCACGGCTGCGTCAAGTGCAGCGAGGGCTGCCAGAACTGCTACATGTATTTTCTCGACCGGATGCGGGACCAGAACGGAGCCGAGATTTACAAAACGAAAAGCGGCTTTTCCTATCCGCTCCAGAAAGACCGCACCGGACACTACAAAATCCAGAGTGGTGAGCAGATCCGGGTCTGCATGACCTCGGATTTCTTCTTGGAAGAAGCCGACCCGTGGCGGGTTGAGGCGTGGGACATCATGCGCCAACGCAGCGATGTGGTGTTTTTTCTGCTCACCAAACGGCCGCAGCGGGTACGGGAGTGCCTGCCGCCGGACTGGGGCAGCGGTTGGGACAACATCTTTTTCAACGTCACCTGTGAAAATCAGCGCCGCGCCGATGAGCGCATTCCCATTCTGTTTGACCTGCCCTTCAAGCACAAGGGCATCATGTGCGCACCCTTCATCGGGCCAGTAAGCATCCGGCAGTACCTTACCGCCGGGCAAATCGAGCAGGTCATCTGCGGCGGCGAAAACTACGATGGTGCCCGCCCCTGCAATTTTGATTGGGTCAAGTCTCTCCGGCAGGAATGCGTGGATGCCAACGTGACCTTCTGCTTTATCGAGACCGGCACCGTGTTCATCAAGGACGGCAGGCGCTACCACCTGCCAAACAAGCAGCTGCAAAGCCGAATGGCCTGTAAATCCGGCATGAATTTTCAGGGCAGGCCCATTCATTTTGACCTCGTGGACGACTGGGGCTACCCCATCCCGCAGGAAGATCTCTATGTGCCCCATTTCCGCGCAAACTGCGAGACCTGCGGCAGCAAGTTGATCTGCAACGGCTGCAGCGATTGCGGAAAATGCTTATAAAATAAAGGAGTTCCAGGAATCAATACAAATGAAATTTATGGCTGATCTGATGTGCAATTTCATCCGGCAGCGGGCGGAAACCGATGCAGGTCAGGGTCATGCCCTCTCCGTTTTCATCAAATTCTTCCGGTTCCAGCTCGGTGTGGCAGGCATCCCGGATAAGGAAGAAGTCTTTGTTTTCCACAAGGCCCAATTCCTCGGCAATTGTCTTTGCTTTCAGCAGTTGATTGCGGTTCTTTGCCCCGCAGATAGTTTTGGTAAAAGAGCCATCGAACCATTCTTCATAGGTTGCTTTCTCCAACATGATTTCTGCCCGATAGCCGGTAATTTCTCCGTCTTTCTCAATGGGTTCCACGCCCTGTCCCATGCCGATGGGGTCGGTGAGGAATGCCAGCGAAGCATGGCAGCACTGCGCCGCCAGCTTACCGGGAGACATCTGCAGGTCCTTTCGGGCAATGATGAGTTGACGCATTTTCTCTCCTTCTTATGACAGCTTGATCTTCAAATCTGCCAGCAGATTCACTGCTTCCGGCAGGGAAAATTTCGCATCCTTCAGGCGGCTGCCCAGAATGTCCACCCTATAACCGGCGGCATCCCGGAAATCCGCCTTGCGCAGGTCACACTGGTAGAATTCCGTTTCGTGAAGTTCCGCGCCCTTGAAATTCGCCAGCTGCATCTCGCATTTGGCAAACATTGAGCCGACAATTTCGTTGCCATCCGAAAAGTCGAAGCGGTTGAAGTTCATTTCGGTGAAGGTGTTATATTTCAGACTGCACTCTTTCAGCGTGTGAATGGGGTCTGGGAAGGCACCATTGGACATCAGCGGTGCCCACTCGATTTCATTCAGGCGGCAGTCCTCAAAATCCAGCGACTGCACCGAGGAATGGGTACTGCGCAGACCTGTGATCTCACACCGCACGAATTTGCACTCGTTCAGCGTGGTATGATCCAGTTCGCACTTGGTAAAAGAGCAATCCGCAAATACGCAATCGGTAAAGTCGCAGTCCTCAAAAGTCTCCTCGGTGAACGACAGGTCAGCAAACCGTTCACCCTCACAATAACGCTCTGTCATAAAATTCTCCTGTCAGCGCAGTTCTTCCAGCAAAGCCGTGCAGCTTGTATCGTATCATTTCAAATTTGGAACGTGCGCGTTCCAAATTTACGCTTGCTTCAAGAACTCCCGCAGCACATCCTCTGGGCGGGGTGTATGGTTCGGGTACTTTTCCCGCAGCGGTGCGGCGGCACCATCCATAATGTAGGGCACACCCACAATGTCCAGCATCGACACATCGTTATAATTGTCGCCAAAAGCCATCACATCGGCAAGGTCGATGTCCAGCGTCTTGCAGATGCTGCGCACACCGATGCCCTTGTTGGCAAAGGTGGTGTCGATCCAGTACGGCCCTGCCACAGCGCAGTTCGCCTCTTTCCATCGTGGGACAAACCGTTCCGTGTAAGATTCTACGCCTTCGTGCAGATACACCGATACTTTTGTGATCTCCTCCGGCACCTCAGACGGGGCATGAATGATCTGATAGTTGTTCCCGATGAACTGAATACGCTTGAGCATTCCCAGACCCCGCTCCATCAGGTAGGCGGTATTCTGACCGGAGAGCATCACTTCGCCCTGCCCGTCGCTGCGGGTCCACAGGTCGTTGGCGATTTCTTCGGCCAATGCACGCGGCATCGGATTCTTGGCGATGCACTGTTCGTCCTTATAGATCACGCCGCCGTTTTCGCAGAGAAACACACAGCAGTCCGCCACCGGTGCAAAGAGCTTGCGCAGGCTGGTATACTGCCGGCCGGATGCCGGGCAAAACAGAATGCCGCGCCGATGCAGCTCCCGTATCTGCTCAAAGATCTCGTCTTCCAGTTCCTTTTTGCCGTATTGCAGCAGCGTACCGTCAATGTCGCTGCAAATCAGTTTGATTGACATTTTCCGTCCTCATTTTTCAAGATAATTTTAGGCAATTCCCCGGCATCCAGAACACGGACGCCTTCGTCCATCAGCATCATGGCAAAAACGCCCTGTCCGGGAATCTTTGTCCCGGAAAACGTTCCATCGTAAATTTCCTTCACGCCGCAGCTGGGGCTGCGGGATTGCAGGATGGCAAGCTCCACCCCATTTTCTTTTGCGATGGCAAGGGCCTTGGCTGCGCCCGCTCGGAACTCCCGGTCCACATTGATGCCCTCTTTGTTCGTGACAACGCCCTGCACGATTTCCGCCGGGCACCGCGGTGTGGGCAGGCCGCCCAGCACCTCCGGGCAGACCGGAACCACCTGATGCCCCCGCGCAAAATCACAGACCGCCTGATTGTAATTGTTTCCGCCGCTGTATTTGCAGTTTTCGCCCAGCAGGCAGGCGCTGACCAGAATCTTCATTGTTGCGCGCTCCGTTTTTCAGATACTGAATCTTTTACCTATTCTACCACGCTTTTGGACATTGAAAAAGAGGATTTTGCTTTTCCTATCCCCATACCGGGAGGTCCGCCGTAATCTTTTCTAATTCCTGTGCAAGAAACGTCAGTCTTTCCCTCAGATGGTTGTTATGCGGTGCATCTCCGTTCAGCAGATAGTCCGTTCTGACATTCAGGCAGGACGAAAGATCCTGCAGCAACTCAATCGAGCAGCAGCGGCTTCCCGTTTCAACTTTTGCAAGATGATTCGCACTAACGTTCAGCATTATACTCAACTGTTCCTGTGTAATCCCCTTCTTTTTCCGCAAATTGCGGATACGTCCGCCGAATTCTTTTGCATCAAATCGCATTGTTCAATCCTTTCCTTTGCGCCGAAAACACAAACAGGCCGAGACTCCTTTTCCAAGTCCTGGCCTGTTTTCAGCTTGAAAATGCACAATGACCGCGACTCGATGGAGCTGCTCTTGTGAGCAGCTCACGGAGTATTATCAGCCTTTAATGCATTTCAGGCAATTTTCCCTCTTGCGCAACTGAAACTTGCGCCATGGCGATATTATAGCAAGTGTTTTCATCACTGTATCCATCCCATTTATACACAGTTCCGAACCAAAAGAACCGCATAAAGTTCTCATCAAAAAACAGGGAGTGACATCAAATCACTCCCTGTTTGCATTGATTGTATCAGAGTTTCGTCATCCAAAGGCCATGCAGGTTGCAGTATGCGTAAACAGCCACCGGCTTTTCACTTCCCAGTTCAAACCCCACGTTGGGAGCCTGCCCCGGATTCAGATAGCGGATCTGCCCGCCGTTCTCAGTCTCCACAAAAATCCACTGAATATAGTGAACATCCGCCATGGGGTGCTCCACCGCGCCCACTGTGACCGTGAGACGACTGCCGGAAAGCTCTGCCACCGGCAGATGCTTCTCGCCGCTGGCTTCCACCGTATTGGGAACCAGCTCTTTCATCTTCTCCCCGCAGCAGACCAGCGGAACGCCTGCGTTATGGATGGTATAGAGCCACGTTATCATAGCGGACAGATCGTATGGGTAAAGCGCTGCGAAGAACTTGAATGCGGAGATATCGGGATATTCGTATATGATGACTGCAGATACCTGTAAATATGACAGCAAAAAACTCCCCGGCATCCTTCTTGGAAGGAATGCCGGGGAGACGTTCAATGTTTTATGGGCTCAGTTGTCCGGTATCAGCCGCTGACGAAGTACTTATCAGTGCAGCTCCGGCCAGTAAGCCTTGTTGGCAACGATCATATCGTCCAAGATCTTCTTGGCGACCAGCAGGCTGGGCACGGTCTTGGACAGAGTAAAGGCCATCAGTGCCTTCTCGTAGGAGTGCTCCACAGCAGCATCCACGATCAGCTTCTCCACAGCCTCCTGCTGCTCGATCAGACCCTTGTAGAAGGTGGGAATCTCGCCCACACGCACGGGTTCCGGGCCGCGGTCGGTGATGTAAGCGGGAACCTCCACCATGGCGTCGGAGGGCAGGTTCTCCACAGCACCGTTGTTTTCCACCATGACCAGATAGCGCTTGCGCAGGTCGAAGGCAAGGCTCATGGCAACGTCCACGATGAACTCGCCGTGCACACCGCCGAAGAACTTGGTCAGGTCTACGTCCTTACCGGCACGATAATCTGCCACAGCATCAAAGATGCGCTTCTCGCGGCCTTCCATGACCTCATTGGCACGGGTGTGGTTGGGATCGCTGCTCTTTACAACTTCATCGCCCAGCAGGTAGTACTGCATATAGGTGTTGGGCAGATAGTCATGGAAAGCAGAGCAGATGTTCTTGGCGTTTGCGTAGGTGTGCAGCCAGGACGGATCGCTGTGCAGCACATCGCTCTTGGCGTTCTGGGGCATATAGCCGTGCTCTGCTACATAGCTCTTGAGCTTCTCGGTCACATCCTCACCGTTCAGGCGCACCTTGGTGAACCAGCCGAAGTGGTTCAGACCAAAGTAGTCCACTTCCAGATCATGACGGTCGCACTCCAGAATCTCGGCCATGTTGCGCTCGATGGCAACCGGCATATCGCAGATGTTCAGGATACGAGCCTTCGGGCGCAGACGGAAGGTTGCCTTTGCCACGATGGCAGCGGGGTTGGAGTAGTTGACGATCCAGTAGGTGGGCTTTGCGTACTTCTCGCAGTAATCGATCAGCTCCACCATGGGGTAGATGGTACGCAGACCGTAAGCCAGACCGCCAGGGCCGCAGGTCTCCTGACCCACAACGCCGTACTTCAGCGGGATTTTCTCGTCCTGCTCACGCATAGCGTACAGGCCGACACGCATCTGTGCAAAGATGAAATCTGCATCGGTCATGGCAACTTCCGGGTCGGTGGTCAGGGTCAGCTTCAGTTCCGGGTCGAACATTTCCACCACATGGCGGACGATGACACCCACAGCCTCCTGACGCTCTGCGTTGTTATCGTAGAGCACCAGCTCATTCAGCTTGAAGCGATCCTTCTGCACCAGCAGGCTCTTGACGATGCCGGGGGTATAAGTGCTGCCGCCGCCGGCGATGACCAGTTTGAACGTTTTCATAAGGCAAGCCTCCTATTATAATGTTTTTTGTATGATGAATAAAAGCGGATATCTTATTCTGCGCGACCAAGGTAGCTGTCCACGATGGCACGCATCTTTCCCACTTTGGGGCCGTAAATGATCTGGATGTTGTTGCCCTTTACCACAAGACCTGCGGAGCCGGTGGGCTTGAACCACTCCTTGTCCTTGACCAGAGCGGCATCCTTGACCTGCACTCGCAGACGGGTCATGCAGTTATCGGTGTTCAGGATGTTCTCTGCACCGCCCAGTCCTTCCACGATATGGGCTGCGGTCTGTGCATCGTTTGCGCTGGCAGCAGTCTTTTCGGCTGCGCCGCTGCGAATCTGCTGCTTGACGGCAGCTGCGTTTGCGGCAAGGTCGGTGACTTCTTCGCCGTCCTCACGGCCGGGGGTCTTGAGGTTCATCTTCACGATGAGGAAGCGGAAAACGAGGTACATTACCACGATCTCCACCAGACCCACCAGCACGTACAGCGGCCAGTGGGTGCGGCCAATGCCTGCGGGCAGGTTCAGCACCAGAAAGTCAATGATGCCGTTGGTGGCGCAGACCCGGACGCCAATAAGGTAAACGATCATCTGGAACAGACCGTCCAGAACCGAGTACACCAGCCACAGCGCAGGAGCTGCAAACAGGAAGGTAAATTCCAGCGGCTCGGTCACGCCCACCAGACAGGCGGTAAGGGTAGCCGGGATGATCTGTGCCTTGGTGGCAGCCTTCTTCTCCTTTTTGGCGGTGGAGATAAAAGCCATTGCCACGCCGATCACGCCGAAGGTCTTCATCAGACCGTAGGTCAGAAAACGTGCGGAATCCCGCATCATTGCCACGCTGGGGTCACTGAGCAGGGCAAGGAACACAGGCTTTGCGCCAACGATCTGCTCACCGCCGATGATCATGCTGTCGCCCAGTGCGGAGTAGAGGAAGGGCGACCAGACCAGATGATGCAGACCCGTGGGGATCAGCACGCGGTTCAAGAAACCGTACAGGAACACGCCGAACGCGCCTGCACTTGCCATGACACCGGTCAGGGCGTTGATACCCGCCGCAGCCACAGGCCAGACGTAGCTGGCAACCACCGCCATGACCAGAACGATGGGCAGCAGCACCACAAAGACGAACTTGCTGTTGCCGTACATGGCCATGGCACCTTCAAACTCGGTGTCGATGAAGCGGTTGTGGACCAGCGCCACCACCACGCCAAGGATCATGCCCAGAAATACGCCCATGTCGGTAACGTGATAGCCGAGGCAGATGGTCTGACCGGTGCCGTACAAAGCGCTTGCCGTATCACCGGCGATGGTCAGTCCTGCCACATCCAGCCAGCGGGCATTGGCTGCCAGCCAGACCAGATAGCTGACCAGTGCCAGAAATGCCGCATCTGCCTTGCGCTTTTTGGCAAGGCTCATTGCGATGCCCACGCAGAACAGGATACCCAGATTGCCAATGACTGCACTAACGCCGCCATTGATGAATTTGCCGAGGGTCCAGACAACACCGCCCTCTGTCACCAGTGCCGTGTTGCTCATGACCGAAGAAATCGCCTGCAGCATACCCGCAATGGGCAGGAACAGAACGGGGCCCATCAAAGCTTTGGAAAAGCTCTGCATCGCATCCATAACTTTTTGTTTCATTGGTGTTCTCCTAACGTTCCATGAATCTCTCTTTTCAAATTGTCTCTTCGTTTCGGGGGTGCACCTTACCGTTTCGATGGCTTGATTATATCACTCTGCACAAAAAAATCTACCGAATTGGACTTTTTTTGAACTTGTTCGCAAAAGCTGAAACATGTTTCGCTTTCATGTTGGATACATCGAAATGTTTATTGACAAAATACGCGATTCAGCGTATACTTTATGGAATCAAGCCGTTCTTTGATTCGAAAATCGGAGTAAAATATGAAACACGACCTTTACAAACTGGCAGATCAGCACCATCTGAATGCCAACGAGCAGCAGCTTTTGCAGGCGGTGCTGGAAACCGCAAAAAACGGCGGTCAGTGCAGCGTGCGAGAGTTTGCAGCGCAGAATTATACCTCCCCGGCGGCCGTGATCCGGCTGAGCAAAAAGATGGGCTATACCGGCTACACCGATATGATCTACCGCATCGGTTTTCTGATCCAGAACGAGATCGATAACAAAAACCACGCCTCCGACATTACCGCCTTTATCGGGGATATCCCCGAAGAAAAAATGCACAGCTTTGTGGAGCTGCTCCACGAAAACCGGCAAAAGCCCATTCTTGTGACCGGCACCGGGTTCTGTGCCCCTTTGCAGGAATTTATGGTGCGGAAGCTGCTGGTTCTGGGCTACTGCGCCATCGGCTCCAACAGTTATGAGGTCTACGAAAGCGGTGCACTGAATGCCGGGCTGGTCATCGCCATCAGCAAAAGCGGAAAGACCAATACCATCCTGAAGCCGGTGCAGGACTCCTTTGCACAGCACCGGAGCATCATTGCCTTTGTGGGTGCCGACAATTCTCCCATCGCCCGCTGTGCAGACCCTGCCTTTGTGCTGCTGGACGACAAGATGCTGGACGACCGGAACCTTACCGCCAACTATTTCTATGCGCGCGTGCTTATCACCTTTGAATACCTCATGGATCTTGTTCTGGAGAAGGACGAGCATCCGAACGGAAAAGAAGGGCAGTGAGCGGTTTTCACGCCTGAGAATACGGTCTCTCCTTTCCAATGCCATCAGAAAAGCCGCCCCGGCTAAACCCGGAGCGGCTTTTCTGGTGCAGATATAAAAAGCTAATTATTCAATTTTGACCCGGTGTCCAGAAAACTGGGTACACATTATTTCAAGCTGAAACGCTGTCACTCTGTAGGAACTGCGTAATGTCTGACGATTATCCTTCTACTTTGACCGTAGCACGATTGCTCTTTGCGTTTCCATCCGCATCCAGCGTGATCTGCACAAAATGTTCCGGCTTGTCGTAATCCTTTGTCTCGCCGTCATCGGTAAGAAACTCTGACATTGGCTGGAGCACTTGTGGCTTCAGCCTTATTTTCAATCCAATAGCTGCGGTTGTGCAGCTATTTCAATACAATATCCTCGAAACGTGATGTTCCTGTTTGCCCAGATACAGTTCCACGACCATCCTGCCGCTTTCACTGTTGCAGAGTTCTTCCTTGCAGTAGCCGCAGAGTTTTCCTTCCGCTTCCGATACGTAGCGGTGCAGCGATTCCTGCAGGTCTTTCGGGATGCTGCTCCATGGAATGACATAGCTCATGCCAGTATCCCCCACATCCACGGTGCAGGCCCGCTCACTGTCCTCATCGGACAAAATCAGGTTCACCAGAAACACATCCGCAAACGGTGCTCCCTGATACTCTGCCTTTTGCCGTCTGCGCTCTGTCCGAAGCTCGTCCAGTGCCCGATTCAGGTCATTTTCTGTCAGCGTGGACTTGTACAACAGGACATGCAGTTTCTGCTCCACCGCCCCACTGTCATTCTGACCGTTGGCCGAGAGTTCTACATCTGCATGGATGGCGCAAATTTGTTTCTGCATCGCAGTGCGCAGAGTTTCCAGTTTCTGCTGCCGTTCTGCTTCCAATTGCTGTGCGGACTTTTGATGTACTTCTTTGGTTTCTGACTGTTGCGCAGCATGCTCCTGCTTGGGCTCTGGCTTAGGCTTTGACCATTCGCTGTGCTTTTCTGCGTCAGCCTCCGAAACGTTTTGCCCTAGTACAGTCGGCACCGACACGCTTTTGGCACCGCTTTGTGCTACCGATGCTTTCTGTGCCGCAGAAGGACGCTCCGTTCTCCTTGGTTTTACCGACCGCGTTGCACCTGTGCCCGTGTTTTTCGCTTCCGGCCTTGGTGTTTTCACTTCAGGAGCAGAATTCTTGACACTTGCCGGTCGAGCCTGTGTCTGCATCTGCCAGAAATCGCCGCCGGTGCGCTGACAATAGGACGTCTCCGCTCGTTTCCGGCTGCTGCGTACACCTTCACAGATCCACGAAAAAATCAGATAGCGCTCCAGCGTATTCCAAAAGCTGCTGCGCCGATAGCGGGGTTTATGACGTCCACGGGACGCATACACAATCACCGACAAACATCCGAAGAACAGAAAACCTGCCGCAAAACCGATCCCTGTAAACAGCTTTTTGAAAAAGCCCATCTCTCACACCTCTTCCGGTTACAGCCTTGCCTGATACACCCGCTCCGTCCGGGCATCGAAGCAGCAGAAAATCACCTGCATTGCGTAATCCGCATGTGCTTCCAGCCACTGCGCCACTGTTTTGACCGCAATCTCCGTGGCATCTTCCAGCGGGTAGCCATACACGCCGGTCGAAATTGCCGGGAACGCAATGCTATGGACATCATGCTCTTTGGCAAGGTTCAGCGAATTGCGGTAGCAGTCCGCCAGCTGCGTGGCATCCTCTGCTGTGCCGGAATAAATTGGCCCTACTGTATGAATGATATACTTTGCTTTCAACTGGTAGCCCTTAGTGATTTTTGCTTCTCCGGTGCGGCAGCCGTGCAGCGTGCGGCACTCCGCCAACAGTTCCGGCCCTGCTGCCCGGTGGATGGCACCATCCACACCGCCGCCCCCCAGCAGACTGCGATTGGCCGCATTCACGATGCCGTCACAGTCCAGTTTGGTAATATCACCCTCCACCACTTGAATCTGATTTTTTACTTTTTCAGAAATCATTGTAAACACCTCACTTTTTGAGCAGCTCCAGCGCCTTGTCCATAGGCACGCAGTCAGCATAGCGGTCCGGCCAGAGGAACTCATTATAATAGCGGTAGCTCTGCTCCCCCGTCATGTACTCGTTGTCCTGCGTGGAATTTGCATAGGCAGGAACGATCATGTGCAGGCCATGCTCAAAGCCCGCCTCCACCGTTGCATTGATGCAGAAGTCGGTCATGATGCCGCAGACCATCACATCTTTTTCGCCCTTTTCCGTCAGATATTCCAGCAGATCACTCTCTTTTTTGAACGCACTGCATACGGTTTTGACGAACCGTTTTTCAGTCAGCAGCGGTGCAAACCCGGAATAGACCTCAAATTCATCGTCTCCGATGGAAAAGCCTGTACCGGGCCCATCGTCATGCTGGACATAGACGACCTCGATTCCCTGTTCGCGGGCAGTCCGGATTAGTTTCCTGATGTTGCTGACAAACTTTTCAAACGCATACAGGCGTTCATCCACGATACCTTTCTGTGTATCCACAACCAGTAAAACCATGTGTAAGCCCTCCTGTGTATCTTTGGTTTCATCCTACCATAGACCGTTGCTTTCTACAAGCGGATTCAAAAAATCCCCACAGGGAAAACCTGTGTTTCACCTGCAGGGATTGATTCAACCACCCAAGACGATCAGGATCAGCACCACGACCACTGCAATAGCGATCAGGCAGCCGTACCCGCTGCCGTCCCCGCCGCCACCGCCATTGTTGTTGCGGTTTCCACCACCACCACCGCCGCCGGACGAGCCGCCGAAGTTGCGGTTGAACGCCGTCATGTACTGGGCATAGCCCGTATCGCCTTTGCCGAAGTAACCATAATCACCGTTTGACATTGTTTTGTCCTCCTCAGAAGTCTGTTGTCGCTTCTTCTGAAGGCATCTTACAAAAAGTGATGTCCAATAAACATCCTTTCTAATTATTTTTTGAACCTCATATAATATTTTTCAAGGCTCCTGTCGCAGACGTCCACAATATGCAGCCAGTCTTCCCGTGTCAGCTTGCGGAAGATGATGGGATTCACTTCAACGGTCTCTACATCTTTGCAGCGCATCAGAAAGCGCATGTCTTCAAAACGCTTGAAGGGGTTGGAGAGGATGTTCTTTTCCACATCCTTCTTAGTATAGCCACCCTTTTGGTAGATACTGTTGGGCTTTTCCGCAATCATCCCATGCGCCTTACGGTCTTTATAGAAGTCAATGAAGTAATCTACCACATCTGGCAGGGCAACTCTGCCATTGCTGTCCATATACTCATAAATTGCTTTGAGCAGGACCGGCTTATAGGAGAAGCTCATATCCCATCGTTTCAATGAATTTCATGAACTTATCTGCCATATTTTGCGGCGTGATGAGATCCCAGCCGTACTGCTTGGCAATGTTTCGGACACTTTCTTCGCGGAAATAGTGGAACATCCGCTTGTCGCCAAACGGGACAGAAAGATCCGGCTTGATTTTTCCATCCTTGATATAACGATCTACCGTTTCGGATTGCACATCTACCATCCGAACAAACTCAATCTGCGAGATCATATCCTTGACGCTGTTCTGCCAATTGAACAAGTCGATGATTTCGTAGTCGTCTACATCAATCGGCACATCCAGCCACGCTTCCGGCTTTTCTCTCTTGAACAGCATGTCCTGATCCAGCTTCCGCTTGTTCTCCGGGGCCAGCACATAGGCCATGGGCTGATATTTTGAAATATCCAGCGCCCGATGCAGACTGTAGGGCATATTGAACATATTGGCGTTGTCCACAAAGTCAACCACCAGCAGATCCTCTTTCCCCGGGCAGCGGCGTGTGCCACGGCCAAGCTGCTGCAAATAGATTGTTTTGGACATGGTCGGGCGTGCCATAAACAGCACCGTGGTATGCGGACTATCCCAGCCCTCATTCAGCAAGTCACAGGCACAAAGAACATTCGTAGAACCGGTTTCGTAATCTTTCAAAATCTTTTCCCGGACCTCAACACGATCCCGCCCGGAAACCGCTTCCGCCTTCACGCCGCTATCCCGCAGCAGCTTTGCAATTTCGGCTGCATGGTCTACGCTGGCACAAAAGATCACGGTCTTTTTGTCGTTGACGTACTTTAAATATGTATCAACGATCAACTGATTCCGTTCCGGGATGAACAGCTTGCTTTCCAGATCCTGCGAATTGTATTTGATGCCGTTGATCCGCACATCGGTCAGGTCGATGTTGGTCTTGACCCGGATACAGCGAATCGACACCAGTACGCCACGCTCTACAGCAGTTTTGAGATCCATTTTGTGGGCAACGTTCTGGGGAACAGTTCCAGCATATCTTCGCCATCGCTGCGTTCCGGGGTAGCGGTCAGACCCAGAACGAACTTCGGGTGGAAGTAGGTGAAGATTTTCTGATAAGTGTTGGCTGCAGCATGGTGGCATTCGTCCACGATCAGGTAGTCGAAATCCGTAGGAGAGAACTTTTCCAGATCCTTGGAGATACTCTGCACCGTTGCAAAAATGACCGTTTGGGTCATATCCTTCTGGCTTTCGGTGTACTCTCCCAAGGTCGCTTCCGGCCAGACCTTGGCAAAGGTCTCTTTTGCCTGCGATGCCAGCTTCAAGGCGTTGACCAGAAACAGCGTGCGTCCGCCCACTGCCTTGGCATCCGTTGCTGCCGTGATGGTTTTGCCTACGCCGGTTGCATGGTACAGCAGCGCAATGGTCTTGCCGTCCTCACGCATCTTCTGCAGGTTCTCGGTAGCCTCCTGCTGGTAATCCCGAAGCTCGATTGTCTGCCCCATCTGAACCGGCAGGTCCGCTTCAAAAGCCTTGAACATGGGGCTGGTGCCCAGGAATGTGATCAGCTCATCTTTGACTTTTTCCGGTTGCTTTTCCAACTGGCTGTAGATCCAACGGTAGACTTCCCAGTTGTCATAGATCAGGCTGTTCTGCTTCAGAAGGTCATCAGCGTATTTGTTTTCGGACACTTTGCTGGGGTTGTGGTAGGTCTCGCCGTCAATTTCAATTGCAATTTTGGATTCAGGCGATTCCAGCGCAAAGTCGATGTAGCGATGCCGTCCATAGATGTCCACGCATGGGTACTGGACCTGCAAATTTTCGGTTTTCTCAGGTCCAAAAGCCCCACAGAACAACTGAACAAACAGTTCTTCCGCACGGCTGTTAACACTGGTTGCTTTTGATGGTTCCATGATGGCCTCCCAGTCATATCATAGCTGCTTCAAACGAGTACCCCATCGCCCGCGAACATTCGCAGTTGGTTTGTTTTCTTTCAGTCTTGCCATGATTCCATCTTCTTTTTACCAAAATAAAGCAGTAATTGACAATTTTCAATTTACTATATCAAAGTATACTCTTTGCTTAATTTTCAGGCAATGTTTTTGTGAAAATTCCAACATTTCAAGTTGCTTTCCGTACCTTTAAACAAAAAATTTCCGTTATCTTTGTGGATTGTAACAGCTTGCGCAAGCAGGGCGTCTGTCTATACAAACGCCATTTTTGCTTCGCAAAATGCTTGTTGGGAATTCCCAAACCCTTTGTGATCTGCATCGTACCGCTGCAGGCTGCGCGTTCCTGCCGAACGCTTTTTTGATGGAGTTCATGATTCAGTGATATATTCGCTGGGCACAGACCCACTTAAAAGAAAAAGTGCCGACAATGATTTTGTCAGCACCCACTGTAACCTATTTACTTCTCTTTGATGTACGGTATGTTATCGATATATGCGTTCAAAATATCGGTTGCGGCTTTCTTCTGCCCCGGTGTAAGACGGCTCAACTTCCGGTTCAGCTCATCATCTGCCACATAAGATGCTGGGGCTGCGGAGTCCCGGATCAACACATCTGCGGGAACATCCAATGCTTCAACGATCCGGATGAAAGTGTCCAGACTTGGCGTCTTCACCCCACGTTCCAAATCACCCACATAGTTTACAGACAGATCTGCTTTCTCGGCCAGTTTATCCATTGTCCAGCCTTTTTTCCTGCGTTGTTCTCTGATTCGTTGGCCTAAAAGTGTTTTCATAACATCCTCGCATTCTATTAGCGTTAGTTACACGCCACTAGAATAAAGGCCGTGTATTTCTTTATACACAATCATTTTGCGTTTGTTCAACTCAATTAGCGTTTATTTCGGATAGAAAATTTTAGATCATTTCTATTACAATAAACATGGAACCGGATATGGCAGCCAGCCATATTCCATTCCAACTCGTACCTAAGCTACAATAAGAGAGTAATCGGCTAACGCATCATTCTCTGGGCTTCTACGCCCGTTCTAAAGACAGTTGACCATCTCTCTTGTTGTAGCATTCGTTTTAAGCAGGTTGAGCCACCCGCCAAGCGGAGCGTTCGTGTCACCCAATAGATTGAATCGGCAACGAGTAAAAGATGGATTCCGGTTGCAAATACAAAGTAATGGAGGAACCGTTATGAACGCTGTAGGCATTGACGTTTCCAAAGGAAAGAGCATGGTTTGCGTCATGCGCCCCTTTGGAGAAGTAGTACTCGAACCCTTTGAAGTTTTACACACCGCCCAAAGCCTGAACGATCTGGCTGGGAAGCTCAAAGCTTTGGACGGAGAGACCCGTGTCGTCATGGAAGCCACCGGGAATTACCACAAACCAGTTGCTTTCGTTTTACACGATGCGGGCTTATTCGTTTCCGTAGTCAATCCTGTTCTGATTCATGACTATGACAACAACAGTTTAAGACGTGTCAAAACGGATAGAAAAGACGCTGTTAAAATCGCCAACTATACGCTCGACAAGTGGACACGGCTACGACAGTATCTTCCCGAAGATGATACCCGGCTGGCTTTGAAGAATTGTTATCGTCAGTACCAGCAAGCCGTGGCAGTTCGTACTATGCTGAAGAATAATCTGATCTCATCTCTTGACCTGACCTTTCCAGATGCAAACAAGCTATTTTCAAGCCCCGCAAAGAGCAACGGGTGCGAAAAATGGGTCGATTTCATTGGAGACTTCTGGCACAGTGAGTGTGTTTCAAGCCTTTCCTCTGATGCCTTTGCTAAAAAGTATTTAAAGTGGTGTCAGAAGCACGGATATAATTTCACTCGCTCAAAATCGGATACGATCTATGCCTGTGCAGTCAATGCTGCTTCTCTTCCAAAATCCCCAACCTCAAAACTCCTTATTCAGCAACAGGTCGCTCAGCTGAAAGCCGTATCTCAGTCCGTGGCTGCATTCCAGCAGGAGATGCTTCGCCTTTCTCAACAGCTTCCGGAATTTGATACTGTGATGGAAATGTACGGCGTCGGCCCTTCTCTCGGTCCTCAACTGATGGCTGAGATCGGAGATGTCCGTCGTTTCTCATCCAAGAAATCACTCATTGCATTTGCAGGAATTGAACCGCAGCCAAATGATTCTGGCAAGATTGTGGGCAACGATAGCGGAATTAGTAAAGTGGGTTCGGCTGTTCTACGTAGGACGCTCTTTCTGATTATGACTGTCATCTTGAAGACACAACCTCAGGATGAGCCGGTTTTTCAATTCATGAACAAAAAGCGCTCTGAGGGAAAACCCTACAAAGTTTACATGATGGCTTCAGCCAACAAGTTCTTGCGAATCTATTATGCTAGAGTGAAAGCTGTAATGGACTCCAAACACTCAAAATAAGCATGGATATTTGTTTTTGGTCGTAATTTCCTCTTGAGCCTGAGCTGAATTCAAAGAACCGCTTAGCTGGCGCAGCGAACCCTTGACAAACCGAAGCATTCAAATGCTATCCTGATTTTGCGAGGGCTGGCTGGGCTTGCTTTGCTATCCCCTCCGTCGCCCTCGCTGTGTTTTGACCAGCATTTGAATACTGTTTGTCATGGGCAGCGGTCGGTTAGCGAATTTTCTTGTTTTGGGACTTGACTTTTATTAGCAGGTCTTTGTTCAAATCATCAATGGCCTTTTTGAACCGGGCATGCTACAATAGCAATGTTGTGCAATGCACATCAAACAAGAATAAAGGGAGCTGCCGAACGTGGATTCAATCTACCTGCTGCCCGGTGAAGAACGCTGTGTCAATTTCAGAGATTCCGATGGCATCCCAAAGGTACACTACACATATTGTTCTTTGCACGGCAGACTTTTCAACTGCACCTGCCGCTCAAAGGACGAAGCGCAGCGGTTATGTGAGGATTGGCTCGTCACGCAGGACCGCTGCTATATAAACTAAAAAAGCCACCGAGGATTCTTTCCCAAAACGGATTGGGATCGAATTCTCGGTGACTTTCGTTTTATCGGGTCTGCTGCTGTTCCTGTTCGCTCCTGTTGTCTGCAAAAAACATTTCTACGTTTTTCTGCGCCTTCATCAGTTCCTGCATTCTCTCTCGTGCTTTCCGATAGCTCGGATATTCTGCTTTTTTCTTTTTCAGAAGCTCAACATATTCGATGCTCAGTTCTTTTACCTTCGGAAGTTTTTTCAGCCCAGCCTCATCGAAAGCCGCTTTGGCTGCCTTGTGCAACGCAATGCTTTCCCGATTTGCTTCCAAGAATCGCTTGCTGTATCCTGCTTTCCGATAGGCCTCATAGATGGACCTTGTTTTGGCATAGTTGATAATGTGCGTTTTCATTACCGCAATTTCTGCCATCCGCGCTTCCGCAGCTTTGATGGAGTCGCCCAGTTCGTGATAGCGCATCGTTGCAGCACGTACCTGTTCTTCCATTTCATCCATGCTCCCGATTTTGTTTTCCTGCAGAAAAATCATCGTCTTGGACATCTCCTTCAGGTTGTACCGCTTCGCCCAACGCGCATAGCCGTCTCCCTTTCCTTCAGCCAATTTTGCCTGAATATCCACCAACATCTGAAATTTCTGTTCCTGCACCGGATGTTTTTTTCGCGGGCAGTGCTCTGCTTCTCCGGCGAGGACCGCTTTTAATTCTTCCTCACTGTATCCCGCCCCCAAAGTCCGAAACCGGGTGAATCGTTTTTGCCGTACACCTTTCACCGATGTGATTTTTCCGCGCTTGACCTCATATCCCTGCTGTTCCAGTTTTTTCAAAAATTCTTCGTAACTGCCCGGCTTGTCCGCAAGGATGCTGTCAATCACACCGCACAATTGATCGCGGTTGCTTTCTTTTGGCGGGTAAAGTACACGCTTCTGCCGCTCCCGGTAGGGCTTTATTTCAATCACAGACAGGCTGTGTTCCAGGCAAATCAGGTCACTCAGCCGCTGCACGGCCAACCCCGACAGCAAAAAGTCCCGGAATTTACGGCTGCAGTCCAGAGCCGTAGAGTTATAGATAATGTGATTGTGAATATGCTCCCGGTCGGTGTGCGTAGCAACCAGAAAAGCATACTTGCCTTTTGTAAAGCTCATCGCCAACTCATAACCTACTTTGTTGGCTTCTTCAGCGGTGATTTCTCCGGGTTTGAAGGACTGCCGAATCTGATATGCAATCACGTCATTTTTCTGTCTGCGTCCTGTAACAAGTTCGTACTGCCGCTTGGACAGCATAAATTCTTCATCTACAGTCAAGGGGCTGCATTTATAACTGCTTACAAGCTGCCCCTGCTCCGTTTTATCCGGGTTTTGTGCATCTCCTTCCACCACGGTATAACTGAAGTTCTTCACATCGGGGTCTGCAGGCAGGGTCCTGCGCTCCGCTTCCGTCTCTGCAATGTCCGGCACCTCCGCAGCAGCTTCCAGATACTGCCCTTCCAACTGCTGTACAGCCTCACGGAGCTGGTCTGCCAGATTTGCACCTTCTATCGGGACGACCGTAGCTTCTTCTTTGCCATACTGTGTGTTTTCAGTGGTCAATTTGCCCAGAATCATCTCCGGGTGGTCCGCAAAGTAGCTGTTGATGGCGATGCCATCTGCCGTCTTTCCCAGCTGCACCCATGCAGGTTCATGATCCATGGGCCGGTCGCGTTTCTGCAAAAAGATGATGTCACTGACAACATCAGTGCCCGCATTGGCGCGGAATGCGTTGTTTGGCAGGCGGATTGCTCCCAACAGATCCGCACGCTCCGCAATATGCTTCCGGGCAGCAGAATCCTTACTGTCCAGCGTATAGCGGCTGGTGACAAATGCCACAATGCCGCCGGGCCGCACCTGGTCGATGGCTTTCGCAAAGAAATAATTGTGGATATTCAAAACTCTCTTCTCAGCTTCAGCTTTCATAGCTGCCCGCAAGGAACTTACATTTATTCGACTCGAATGTTTACCGGATTCAGTGTAAGGTTGCCTCCGCCCGCCACCTTATACCATTTGCCTCTTTCGAGTTTGATTCTTTCCGTTACGCCCTGTGTAATATATCCGATTCTGTATTTTTCTCCAGTCTCTACATCGGTAAAGACCACCTCAGTATCACAATCACCGCTCACTTTTACAGTTCCCCAAAGTGGCTGTATTTGTTCTGTCTTTATGGTGCCTTCATCGTTTGAAAGGGTGAAAGTATGGCTTCTCTGAATATTGATATAAATCGCCACCAGAAAAACCGTTGCCAGACATAAAGCAAACCTTCTTGTTTTCATCGAAACACCTCCTGCAAATTCGGTTTTATCGAATCATATCACATAAGCGGACTCTTCAAACTTACAGCTCGGTTTCCACTGCAAGCTGCTCCTGCTTCTCCTTTTCATCAGCGATTTGGACATCAACATCTTCGCACATCTTTTTTAGAAGTGTAAGGACTCGCTTGATTTGGCTCTTGGTGTTTTCCACTCTGCTCTGCGCCTGATTGATGTGATCCAGAACTGCCCAGTCTGCAAAGAGGCCATCAAAGAAGAAATCTGCGAATTTCAAAAAACTGTCTACCGCAACCTGAAGGTCTGCGGTGATCTCAACATCGGCAAGCTCAGTTTTGAACCGCCGCAGTTCCACTTGAAGCTGTTCCACCTGCTCCTGTGCATTGTCCAGTTCCTCATACTTGGCAAGATCAGCCATCAAACCGCCGCCCATTACGTCCCATGTACTCCAGCCCTCGGCATTATCCAGCGTTTCCAGAACTTCATTGACCGTGTGCAAGGCGGTCTTTCCGGCGTTGATGGCTTCCAGCAGCTCCCGCTTTTGGACTTTCAGTGCGGCAATGCGGCTTTCGCTTTCCACAATCTGCTGTGCGGCAGGGTGGGCAGAGACTTTGATGCTTTTGATTTTTTCGGAAAGAGCAGCTTGATACTGCCTTTCGCAATCGGACAGCCGTTCCAGTCTATTTTGAATCTGCTCCAAGTCGGCATCAACGGAAGAAAGGTCATGGAAAGCAGCATCGTACTTGACACGGGCTGCATAGGCTTCCTGCCGTTCCTTGTCCAGCTTTTCGTCCATTTTTCCAATCACTTGATAGAAAAATGCGGCAAGGCTGTGCCCCTCCAGACGATCCACATCAGCCTGTTCTGCCAGCTTGGATTTTTCCAGCTTTTTCAGGCGGTCCGCAAGCGTATCTCTCTGGGCGGTCAGTTCTTTCTGCTTTGCTTCACAGTTCTTCTTTTCTGCGACCTGCTGCCAAAGCTCTTTCAACGTAGAATCACTCATAAGGAATGTCCTTTCCCGGCATTACGTTTCTTCGTTCAGAAGCTGGTTCAAAAAATGCTGCCGATTATTTACAAATGTTTTGGTGATAACGTAGCTGTCCGTATCTTCATACTGACAAGGATGAATCGTGCCATTGTCGAAGCTAAAAATTTCAGCATCAGGCATTCCGAGGAGAATGGGTGAATGTGATACGATAATGAATTGCGCCCCTTCTTGGGCACACCGATGAATGTTGATCAGTAACGTGAGCTGCCGCTGCGGGGATAAAGCGGCTTCCGGCTCGTCAAAAATATAGACTCCATCTGCACCCATGTAGTCCTGCGCAATAGCGAGGAAACTTTCACCGTGTGATTTTTGGTGATAGCCTTTGGAGGGATGATCGTCATCGGAATAGTCGATTTCCTTGGTGGCTACATTATAGAAACTCTCTGCTCGGAGAAAATACCCGAACTTTGGTCTGCGATACCCCTTGGAAATCGTCATAGCCTCACATAGTTCCGAATGGGAGTTGTATGTGGAAAATGAATAGTTCTTCGTTCCACCCTCTGCGTTGAAGCCGTAAGCAACAGCGATTGCTTCCAGAAGCGTAGATTTTCCACTTCCATTTTCGCCAACAAAGAACGTAATGGGCTTATGGAATGTAAAAGTGTCGATTCCACTGATGGCAGGAATCTGACGAACATAATTGTATGGGCGAACTCTGTTCCAGTCGATGGTCAGCCCTTGGATAAACAAATCGTTCATACAGCACTCCATACTATATAATGTAAGAAACACTTAGCTCCGCTCAAACCCAAGATAGCGGGTGCCCTGAAAACTCAGCTTTCCGATGTCGCCCTGCACGAGCAGACCATAATCGCTTCCGTCCACTTCAAATTCCATCCGGTCGCCGCTCTCCACCTGAAAAGTCACATAGTACGATGTAAATGTGCTAGTGTCGTATCCGTGCGCACCGGACATATCTCCGGCATTGGCACTGCTGGAATGCGAAACATCGGTGCGCTTTGCTACCACTGTTGCCGGAACGGTAAGCCGCGGCGAGTGGTTGTTTTTGTTCCATGTGCGGAGATTTGAAATTAGAGCAAAGAAAAACATTCCAATAAAAAGCAGGAACAGGATTGGGAAAATGAAGCTGAATATAGCGTCAAACCATCCAAAAAACATTTTACTCCTCCAAAATTTCTTCCAGCAGGTCCTTTACATCGTCCAGAAAAGATTCTTCTCCGAGGGTGTTCACCTTGAAGAACACCGCTTGACTGCCTCCTGCGGTGATGGCAGACAGCCGGATCGGACTGTCTCCATTCTGGAACAGGGTCAGTGTCAGACTCAGGCGGTTGCCGCCCATCATGCTGTACCGTTCAAATACACGGACACTGCACCGGGCATCGCCCTCTTTGAAATCACTGCCTGCCTCTAAATCTGCCGACCAACTGCTGTCCGGGATTTCTTGTTCCAGCTTCCGAAGCAGCTTGTCAAAGTTTTTGTTTCGGATGGTCTTTTCAAAGATTGCCATAATGGTTCCTCCGTTATGCCAACGAAATTCGGTTCCTTTATCTGGAATACGAGCGAAGCTGCCGAAAAATTGCAGAGAAGCTCCTCTCAATAACCGAAAGCCAGTGCGCCGCCATCCACGGCAAAATCCTGTCCGGTGATGTAAGCGGCACCATCGCCCACCAGGAACTCGGCCATCTTACCCAAGTCGCGGGTGTCACCGTAGGCGTGCAGCGGCATCCGGTTCAGAATTTTCTGCTCCCGGGCTGCGTCCACTACCTGCTCGTTCATTTTGCTGCGGAACCACCCCGGCGCAATGCTGTTGACGGTGATGTTGTCCTGCGCCCACTCCACGGCCAGAGCGCGGGTCATCGCCAGCACAGCGCCCTTGCTGGCGCAGTACGGCACCACCTCGCTGAAGCCCAGATGGGCGCTCATGCTGGTGATGTTGATGATGCGACCCTTGTCCGCACTTTTCTTCAGATAGGGGTAGCAAATCACACTCATCTGGAACAGATATTTGACATTCACATTCATGATATTGTCAAACTGCTCCATGGGAAAGTCCTCGGCCCGGCATTTATAGCTGACGCCTGCGTTGTTTACCAGAAAATCCAGACAGTCGTTATGCTTTGCGGCCAGCTCCACCACCAGTGTTTTCATAGCTTCTGCATTGCCGATGTCCCCCTGCAGATGGACAACGCCCGGTGCACTTTCGCCTACACCCTCTTTGGGCTTGCCGGTGCGGCTGATGACATAAACTGTCGCGCCGGCCTGAGCCAGCACATTTGCGATCTGGAAACCGATTCCGCTGCTGCCGCCGGTGACGATACCGGCCTTTCCCTTCAAACCTGCCATAAAAAGCACCTCTCATCTTTTATCTGCGACCTGAAAGCTGTCAGCTTCAGTATAGCACACCTTTGCAGGATGCGAAAGCTCTTATGTACGCCGCCCGCAGGCGGCAAAAATCAGTTCATTGGAAATTCCAGTCCTGCAAACTCGGCATCCGTCAGCCGTTTCAGCTTTTCAATGACCTGCTCTGACAGTTCCCGCAAAGCAGTTTCATCCGGCATCAGGTAGCACTGCATCAGCCGCAGCTCCCGCACTAGCCCCTGCCGGGTGCCGGTATTGTAGAGCATCATCAGCATCAGTTCTTCGTGGTCAAAGTTCATGGGCATCCCTCGCTTTCCGGCAGACGGTGGGGTTGCACTCCGGGGCATCGCACTTTTCTTTAAGAGTTTGCAAAACCGAGGTGCGCTCCGGCTTTTTATCCAGAAAACCCGGCAACTCCTTGAAGCCGATGCTGTCCACATAATGCGCTGAAATCTTCCCATCCTGATTCAGCATGATTACATCGCTGACCGACAGGCTGTGCCCATGGTAGTCCAGAGGGCGGGCGCAGTTGAATTTCTGGTACAGTTGTTCCAACAGCTCTGCCTGCGGAACGCTGCGCTTTCCTTCCGGGAGGTTGCCCCGGTACAGGATCTCATAATTCTCAATGGACGGAGCAACGTTCTGCTTGTTCAGATAGCGCATGGCAGCAAAGCGCAGCGCAGGGTCCGCATCCTGTTGCAACTGCATGACCAGATAACAGTCGTGCCCGCTTTGCTGGAATTGCTTCATACGGTATGACTGTATCTCATTTCGGTCTGCAAGTTTCTGGGTAAACTCCTCCTGAGTGAGCGGGATGCAGTCTTTGTTCCGCAGATTGTGGCTGTACAGAATCTCGTCCCGCACCTCCTCAATCCTCAGTTCGGGCGCATCAATTTTCCCACGCTCCAACAGGCAGCAGTCGCCCTGATAGAGCGCATACTCCCACGAGCCATTATCTGCCGCCTGCACAGTGAGATAATAGTCGTATTCCAGATTCCACGCCCGGCAGTCCTGCTGCGTCAGCGGCTCCGGCTCTACAATGCCACGGCTGCGCGCCATGCGCTCTGCAAATTCACAGATGTGCTGCACCGTGGACCCGATCTTCATGTGGTAGTCATCGAGATATTCGACCTTCTCGGAACGCTGGTGCCCATCCGGGTAGGTCATCTGCACAACACCGCCGTCCGGCACCCGGAACAGCTCATTGTACTGCGGGTCGATGAAACGCACATCATTTTCCGGCAAAGAACGTGGAGCCAGATTCCTTCGCCTGCGAACCCCGGAGCGAAACTTCTCCAAGGTGGTAACGGCAACATTCTGGATCTTCCCCACAGGTTCATCCTGATGCTCAGCCAGATAGTACGCACGGGCGGTCTCGATGCGCCGCTGACTGTTGCCCAGAGCTTCCCGTGGAATCTGCCCTTCCTCCACCGGGAGCGGGCTACTTTTGTCGAAAACCTCGTACCCGACACCTTGGAGATTTTCCCGCAGATGCAGATACGTCTGCTCGTTGATCAGATATCTGCTGCCTCCAACTTCCGCCCAATTTGGGTGGAAGTCAAATCCGACCTAGCACCTTGATTTTTTAAGGCTTCCAGCTTCATTTTGTACGCAAAAGCCCGCTCACTGGGCAGGATGTGTTCACGTTGCAAATTGGAATCCACCATAAGCAAAACTGCGGCATCGTCCGTCATTTCCCGGACGATAACGGGCAGCGTGTCCAGCCCGGCAAGCTCGGCGGCGTGCTGACGGCGGTGGCCGGAGATGATCTCATATCCGCCTTCCGGTCGGGGCCTTGCAATCAGCGGAGCCAGTACGCCGTACTGTGCCACGCTTTCCACCGTACGCTGCATAGCCTCATCGTCCAGCACCTTGAATGGATGCTCCTTGAAAGGGAACAGCTCCTCGATGGGAATCTGCTGCACTTGCTCCCGTTTTTGCTCCTGCCGGGATTCTTCGGTGGAAAACATCTCATCGAGACCTTTCAGCGCCAAGTTTGCGTTGCTTTTCGGCATCGGCCAGCACCTCTCTCGTCAAAGATTGATAGGCCGCTGCCACCTTGCCTTTGGGGTCATGGGCAAAGATGCTCCTGCCCCCCGCGCTGATTTCCGCTGCACGGACAGAGTGCGAAATGGGCTGCTCAAACACCCGGATTTTGCTGCCGTACACCTGCCGAATCAGTGCATCGATTTCCCTGCCGTAATTGGTGCGGCTGTCCGTCATGGTCATCAGGATACCCTCGATTTTTAGCTTCGGGTTGATTTGCCGGCGCACTTTCTGAATGGTCTGCAGCAGCTGCTCCAGTCCCTTTGCCGAAAGGTACTGCGCCTGCACCGGAATCAGAGTGGTATCCGCTGCGGCCAGTGCATTGATGGCGGTATCTCCGCAGGAGATAATTATAAATTCGCACATAGTGCGTACCGCTAGCCATAGAAGCGGAGCGACTACGGTCAGCATTCCCAGAGACGGCGTACAATCCAGCAGGATATAATCGTATTCCCGCCGGGCGCTGTCCAACACCTGTTTGAGCATCTTTTCCCGGCTCATACTGTTGACAAGGGCCACTTCCAGCCCTGCCAGTTCGATGTTGGCCGGAATCAGGTCAACGCCTTCCACATGGTGCAGGATGCCTTCACCGAGCGGGATGCACTGGTCGTTCATGGCTTTTGCCATCAGGGCAGAAAGCGTAACAGGCAGTTCATCGGGCTGCTGCCAGCCCATGCTGATGGCAATGTCTGCGCAGCGGACAACTATGAATCCGCATGCAGTGCGCACAACTGGCCATAGGAGCGAAGCAACTATGGTAAGCGACCCCTGCGGGTCGGCATCCACCAGCAGCATCTTTTTGCCTTCCCGTGCAAGCCCTACGCCCAGATTTTCGCAGGTCGTGGTTTTGCCGGTTCCGCCTTTCTGATTGACGATGGCAATCGTGGTTGCTTTTTTCGACATTTTCATCACCCCCTGTTCGATAAATCATGATTGGTTTGGTTCTGGTAATAAAGCTGCATGGTCGTGGGTGCATTGTAGAGTGCAGCCATCCGTTTTTCACGGACAGGCTCATGCGGTCCAACAGGATGCCGTACAGCGTTTTGGCATCAGTGGACAGGTCCTTGAATTTTATGTCCCGGAATAAAATTTTGGGCACCCGGAAATACGAGAACATCTCGCCCGACTGCCCATAGAAATAGTCAAACATCCTGACTTCCTCGCTTGTTCTGCCTTGTCACATCCTTGACACCTCCGTTCGTAGTATGATGAAATATGTATGACTATCGTTATTTTTCTTTGCAAAGATGGCCTGCCATGCTACAATAGCCGCATCTACGGCCACCGGATAACAGGAAAGGAGTATCTCATGGCCAAAACTGCCGACACCATTGCCATCTATTCCCGCAAATCCCGCTATACCGGCAAGGGCGAAAGTATCGGAAATCAGATCGACCTCTGCCGCGAATATATCTGCACTCACTACGGCGATGCCGCTGCGGAACATGCCGTTGTCTTTGAGGACGAGGGCTTTTCCGGCGGCAACCTGAACCGCCCAGATTTCAAAAAGATGATGACTGCGGCCAAGGACCGGAAATTCAGGGCCATTGTGGTCTACCGTCTGGACCGCATCAGCCGCAACATCAGCGACTTTTCCAGCCTGATTGAAGAACTGGGACGGCAGGGCATCAAAACAAAAACCGGGCGTTCTTTCACCCGGTTTTCCATCAAGTCTATTTTGCAGAATCCCGTCTACCTCATTGCAGACAAGGACGCTTATCCGTATTTTATGGACAACGAAGCGGAGCTGTTCGCACGGGAGGCAGGAAAATAGGCAAGCCCTCCTTCATAGATTACAGTAACCGTTTATGATACTATGGGGAGGGGTCGGCATGTTTTTATCTCTTCTGCAATTTTTTGCCACAAAGTTTCTGGTCCTGGCGCTTCATCTGGAAAGCGGCAGCTTCCCGCGGCCCCTCTCTGCCCGGGAGGAAAACGAAGCCTTTGCCGCACTGCGTGCCGGTGACCCTGCCGCACGGGAAAAACTGATCCGGCACAATCTGCGTCTGGTGGCACACATCGTAAAAAAATACTACGCCCTGCCCGGCGATCAGGACGACCTTATTTCCATCGGCACCATCGGCCTGATGAAAGCGGTAGACACCTTCGACTCTGACCGTCGGGCACGCTTTTCCACCTACGCCAGCCGGTGCATTGAAAATGAGATCCGGATGCAGTTCCGCCGGAACCGCAAAACCGGCGGGACCGTCTCGCTGCAGGAAGCGCTGGAATCAGATGGTAACTCTGCGCTGACGCTGGCCGATGTGCTGCAGGACAGCTTCTGCATGGAGGACACCTGCGAAACGCAGGACGATATCCGCCGGATGCGGCAGCTGCTGGACGGCCTGCCCGCCAGGGAGCGACAGATCATTCTGCTGCGGTATGGTCTTTCCGGCCAGCCGCCGCTGACCCAGCTGGAAACTGCAAAACTGCTGGACATCAGCCGCAGCTATGTTTCCCGTCTGGAAACTCATGCGCTGGAACTTCTGCGCCAGCGGTGGGATGTTCCGGGTACAAAAACAGCGCAGAGGTGAGCGGTGCGCTCGCCCCTGCGCCATGCAGTCAGCTATCCAGGATTTTCAACTGCAGTTCGTCCAATTGTTCAAAAGTATACAGTCGATTCAGCGCTTCCACCAGCTCCTTTTTGGAAAGACGCGGCGGCAGGTTCAGCGCGTTCAGAAGCTTTGCCTTGCGCTCGGCGCTGCCCGGCCTGCCGGAAAGCCCCCACTCGTAGAGGTCGGTATAGGTGATCTGCCGTCCTTCCGGGCGGGCCGCTGCGGCACCCGCCTCAGCGCCAAGGGCATCCCGCAGCGCCTGCAGAACGATGGCATCGTCCACGCCCTCGACCCCCAGCAGGCCCTCCTTGCCGGGCTGTTCCTTGCGCTTTTCCTTGCCGTGGATCGCGGGCACGTAAGCCTGCACCACATTCTTTTCTCCCACCAGATTGGTGATGTAGGTGCGGATGCGGAAGCCTGCTGCGTCCGAATCCGTGAGCAGGATCAGGCCGTTTTTCTGCGCCAGTGCTTTGAACAGCTGCTGGCGCTTTTTGTCGCTGTAAATGCCAAAGCCATCCGTCAGCAGGATCATGGCATCGGTCAGATGGGAAAGCCGGGCCGCATCGTATTTGCCCTCCACAATGAGCACCCGGCCTGTATGGATCATTTCGTTTTCCTTCATCGTCCGCTCCCCGCCATTGCCAACCGGCACAGCGCTGTTTCCAGCAGGATCTGGTCATCGGTAGGCTGGCTTTTCAGGCTCTGGTCCAGTTCCAGCAGCACCTGCATACAGTTTTCGATCTGGCCCAGCGTGTAATGCGAGGCTGTTTCGGCCGACCGCTTGAGCCGGTAATCACTGCCCTTATAGCCAAAATCCTTGAATACCGTGCTGTAATTTTTCCGTTTTGCTGCCCCCAGCTTGACCCGGTACAGATCCACATAGCTGCCGATCATGGCCGCTGTAATGGCAATGGGCTCCTGCTGCAGGCGCAGCAAAGTCTGCAGCTTTTTGCAGGCACCTGTGGCGTTTTTGGCCGTGATCATGCGGATCATCTCGAACACGTCTGCTTCCAGACTGACCGTGCCCATTTCCGCCACCATCGCTGCCGTGACCGTCTGATACCCGGACAATGCACAGAGTTTGTCCACCTCATTTTCCAAAAGGAACGGATCCTCGCCGCAGCGCTCCAGCAGCGCCGCCGCTGCGCCGTCTGGCAGGGTGGTTTTCTGCTCCTTTGCGCGATCGATCATCATCATTTTCAGTTCAAAGGGCTTGGGCTTAGCCAATTCTTCGGTGTAGCCAAGCGCCTTGCACTGCGCGATCAGCTTCTGTGCGCGCTTGCCTGTTTTGAGCTTGCTGCGCTCCAGTTCAAACACACTGCCCAGCACCACCACAGCATTTTCCAGACTGGAAAGGGTGCTGTTCAACTCTTCCAGATCCTTGTCACTGTAAGCTGTAGGGTCGATCTCCGGCAGCACCACCACACGCCGGGTACCAAAAAATGAGATGGTACCCGCCGCCATGATGAGCTGTTCGATCTCCGGCGCAGCTCCATCCAGAACCGTGGCATCCTCGTCGCTGTCTGCGGTCAGGATGCGGGTGATGGCCGTGATCGCCTGCCGGACAAGATACCGCTCGCTGGAATAAAAATAATATACCGGACAGCCCTTGTCGGCCAGCTGCCGCAATTTTGCTTCCGTTGCCAAACGGCTCTCCCCTTTCTGCTGTAGCTGGTACTATACTTATAGCAAATGTTATTGTACCACACTCGGCCCGGATTGCAAAGCATCAGTGCAGTTTCAGCCCGCCGCGCCGCCGCAGGCTGATGGATGCCGCCAGTTCTTTTCTGTTGTCCATCCAGTCATAGCTGCGCAGGGCCAGAACATTTTTATACTGCACAGCATCCGGCTTTGCAGGGGATGCCAGCAGCCACTGCACTGTGACCTGTTTTGCCAGTTCTACAGTTCCATTGACCACGGCAAACTGCCGGTTGCCGATGGTCAGCCGCACAAGACAGCCATTTCGGGTGCGCAGCATTTCCACCAGAGCCGGTGTGCACCGCAGCTTTTGTGCTGTGTTCACCGCCATTTCTGCTGCCGGAAGTGTCCGCTCTGCTTCCAGTGTACAGGCCGTTTTAGGGTTTGTGTTAGGGTTTGTGCGCAGGTCTGCCACAAGCTCCACAGTCTGCACGCCCCGCCGGGCAAGCTGGTTTTCCACTGCGTTCTGGGCAGAAGCTCCGCCCCGGAACAGCACCACGGCGGTATCGTTCTGGGTGACGACCACTGCCGGCGCGTTGGCGCTGCCTACAAGGTCGATGTGCACCACATCCCGGCTGAGAGCATTGCCCAGCCCGATGGAAACAGCTGCCGCCAGCAGGATGCATGGCCCTGCCACCCGCAGCCGTACCCGCCAGTGGAACGCCAGCCAGCACAACAGGATCAGCACCAGACACACGATGGCTGCATAGGCCGTATCGAAGTAGATTCCCGCGCCCGGTTTTGCGGAAATCCAGACGGCCCAGCGGTCGAGCAGGCCGGTCAACGCCGCAGACGCTGCGGACAGCACCCCATACAGCGGAGTAAGAGCGGGTACCAAGCCGGCAAAGGCCGTGCCAAGGCCCAGCAGCATCATGGGCTGGATGAGCCACAGCACCGCCACACTGGATACCACCGCATAAATGCTCACACTCAGCCCGCGCAGCACCAGCACCGGGAATGTGGCCACCGAAGCACAAAACGAGATGCAAATGCTTTCCGCAAGGCCCCAAAGACGTTCCTGCAGTTTGAAATACCATGGGCGCTTCACCGGGTTCTTTGCTTTCTTCCAGAAGCGGTGGTACCACGCATCCCGGGCGCGGCGGATGCACACACCGCCTGCCACCGTGCCCACCACCGCCGCAAACGAAAGTTCAAAGCCGATATCGCACACTGCATAACTGTTGCCTGCGGTCATAACGATACCTGCCACCGCCAGAGAGGTAAGGGTATCCGGCGGGCCGTACAGCCACACACCCAGTGCACCGACCCAGACCGCCACTGCGGCGCGGCATACCGAGGGTGTGAAGCCGGTCACGCCCATCAGCAAAAAGGCCAGCAGACTTCGGAATACCGCCCGGCATCTGCGCCTGCGGTAGCTCTGCTCCCACTCGTAGGGCAGGAGTGTGCTGAGGATATCACCGCACAAAATGGACACATGCATTCCGCTTACCACCAGCACATGGGCAAGACCCGCGCCCCGGTAGGCGCTGCGCATGGCCGAAGACAGATAACTCCGGTCGCCGGTAGTCATGGCAGCCAGCACACCGCCGGTCTTGCCGTCCATACGGCGGCGCAGCGACGCACTGAGCCTTTGCTGCAGGCGGTGGGTGCGGGCGCGGAAGCTGCCGCTTTCGCCCAGAACTGTAAGCTCCGGCCCATCCTCGTCCATTTCCGCCTGCAGAACGATGCCGTCCGCATACAGGCTGACCCGGCTTCCGGATGCCGGGGCCGACAGTATAAATCTTCCCTGCACCCTTTCCCCGGCTTTGCACTCCGGCAAAGCACTGCACTCCACCCGGAAGGATGCCGCGCTGCCGTTCACTTTCTCTACATGCAAAACAGCATCCACGATACCGGGATCGTAGGAATCCGCCGTGCTTTCCACCTCTGCGGTCAGCACCAGCGGACGGCCTGCATATTGCACACGGATGCGCTCCAGCCGGTTTGCCGTGTGCAGCACCGATGCCATACCCACAGCAGCACCCAGCAGGATGCAGAGCGCTGCTTTGCGGGCAGCATCAAAGATGCACAGCACCAGACAAACGGCAACAAAAAATGCCGCAAACGGCACAAAAAGTTCCGTTTGCGGCAAAAAAACGCACACTAACTCCACACCCAGCATTCCAGCACAGAAAACGCAGAGCGGGCGTCGCATTGCAGCTTAGTGGAAGAACAGAGGCAGCGGCTCCAGGAAGATGATATCCTTGCGCTCAGCTGCATCGCCCTCGGCCAGAACAGCGGCCTGGCCCACAATGGTGCACTGGGTCTGCTCAGCCAGCGCGTCCAGAGCCTTGAGCGAACCGCCAGTGGAAATGACATCGTCCACCACCAGAACGCGCTTGCCGCTCATCTTGTCCAGCTCCTTGCGGTCGATAACCAGCTTCTGCTTGCCTGCGGTGGTAATGGACTGATCCTCCACCACCACGGGGTCGGTCATATACAGCTTTTCGCCCTTGCGTGCGCAGACGTAGGGCTTACCGCTCTGGCGGCTCATCTCGTGTGCCAGAGGGATGCCCTTGGCCTCGGCGGTCAGCAGGATATCAAAATCCGGGCACTTCTTCAGCAGTTCAGCGGCAGCAGCCACGGTCAGCTCGGCATCACCCAGCATGATAAAAGCAGCAATGTCCATGTGGTCATTCACCTTGCAGACGGTCAGCTCACGGGTCAGGCCTGCAACGTGCAGAGTATAGGTCTCAGCCATAATTCAACGCTCCCTTTTTATTGGAATCAAACAGGCAGCTTTTCGCCGCCCAGAACATGGAAATGCAGATGTTTCACGGTCTGGCCTGCGTCCTCGCCAACATTGGAGATGACGCGGTAGCCGCTGTTCAGGCCCTGCTCCGCAGCCAGCTTTGCGATCACTGCAAAGATATGGCCCAGCAGTGCGCCGTCCTCTTCGGTCAGCGCAGCGGCAGAGACAATGTGCTTTTTGGGCACCACCAGAAAGTGCACCTTGGCCTGCGGGTTGATGTCGTAAAACGCCACCACCTGCTCGTCCTCGTACAGCTTCTTGGAGGGGATCTTCCCCTCCGCGATCATACAGAACAGACAATCTTCCATGGGAAACAACTCCTTCCTGATATTTTATAAACGTCCCCGCCCTCTCAGGCCGCTTTGCGTCCATCTCTCCCAAAGAGAGAGCCCTTGGCAAAACCATAAACTTTGGCAGCGCGTCAGCGCTGACGGAGAGGGCGAACCCGTTTTCTTATTCGCCCAGAGCCTTCTTGACGATGGCGCCGACAGCAGCCAGAGCTTCGTCGATCTTGGTCTCGTCCTTCAGGCCGGCCATTGCAAAGTCCGGCTTGCCGCCGCCCTTGCCGCCGGCAATGGCAGCGATCTCCTTGACCAGAGCACCGGCCTTCAGACCCTTTTCCTGTGCCTGTTTGGTCACAGTGACAGCCATGGTGATCTTATCCTCAGCCTTGCCCACCAGAACCGCCACAGCGGGCTTCACAGCCTTGTCGCGGATGGTATCGCACATG
Source organism: Faecalibacterium sp. I4-3-84 (assembly GCF_023347255.1). Classification (GTDB taxonomy): domain Bacteria; phylum Bacillota; class Clostridia; order Oscillospirales; family Ruminococcaceae; genus Faecalibacterium; species Faecalibacterium taiwanense. The sequence continues at coordinate 2,514,828 of NZ_CP094466.1, read as the reverse complement.
CCGCGCAGGGTGTCGCCGGTGGTGCCGGTGAAGTATGCAGAAGCGATCTTCACGCCGCCGATCTCCTCGGCATTATCAAACAGGCTGGTCACCTTGGAAGCGGCGACCTGTGCCTTGATCTCTTCCAGCTCCTTGGCCAGAGCCTTGTTCTCAGCCATCACGGCCTCGGCACGGACGGGCAGAGCGGTCACGTTATTTGCCTTCAGGGTGTTTGCCACGGTATGCAGCATAGCCTCCTGCAGGTTTGCACGGATCAGCAGGTTGCGGCCGGTGACAGCCTCGATGCGGCGGATGCCCGCAGCAACGGAGGCCTCGCTCACGATCTTGAAGCCGCCGATCTGGGCGGTATTCTTCACGTGGGTGCCGCCGCAGAACTCGGTAGACCAACCCTCGATGTCCACAACACGCACGACCTTGCCGTACTTTTCGCCGAACAGAGCCATTGCACCCAGCTTCTTGGCTTCCTCAATGGGCATTTCCCGGACGGTGACGTTCATGGACTCGTAGATCTTGTCGTTCACGATCTTCTGCACGCGAGCCAGCTCCTCGGGAGTGACAGCGCTGAAGTGGGTAAAGTCGAAGTGAGTGATCTCTGCATCCTGATAGGAGCCTGCCTGATGGACGTGGTCGCCCAGCACTTCACGCAGAGCTGCCTGCAGCAGATGGGTGGCGGTGTGGTTGCGGGCAATGGCCATACGGTATTCCTTATCCACCTGAGCGGTCAGGTGGTCGCCCACCTTCACGATGCCGCTCTCCAGCACGCAGGTGTGGACGTAGTATCCCTTGGGGGTCTTCTTCACATCCAGCACGCGCAGGCTGCAGTCGGCGCTGTTCAGCATGCCGTGGTCCGCAGCCTGACCGCCCATCTCAGCGTAGAAGGGAGTCTTATCCAGAACCACCAGCACGCCGTCCTTCGCTTCCTCGTCGGTAGCAATGGCATCGGTCAGGGTCTCCTCGTCGCTCAGGGCCACCACAACGCCGTTGTCGCACAGGGTGTCGTAGCCGGTAAAGACGGTGGGCTCTGCATCCAGCGCACCGAACAGATCCTCGCTCCAGCCGGAGATGTTCTTCTTCAGGCGCTCTGCACGGGCACGCTCCTTCTGCTTGGTCATTTCGGCGTGGAAGCCTTCCTCGTCGATCTCAATGCCCTGCTCTGCAGCGATCTCCTTGGTCAGATCCAGCGGGAAGCCGAAGGTATCGTTCAGCTTGAACACATCCAGACCCTTCAGCAGGTGCTGATGTGCCTTTTCCAGACCGTCGATCATGTTGTTCAGGATGTTCATACCGGCATCAATGGTACGGGCAAAGTTTGCCTCCTCGGTGCCGATGACCTTCTTGATATAAGCATCGTGCTCGCGCAGCTCGGGGTATGCGCTCTCGCTGGACTGGATGACAGTCTCCACCAGCTCCACCAGGAACGGGCGGGTGATGCCCAGCATACGGCCATGGCGGGCAGCACGGCGCAGCAGGCGGCGCAGCACATAGCCGCGGCCCTCGTTGGAAGGCAGGATGCCGTCGGACACCATGAAGGTGCAGCTGCGGATGTGGTCGGTGATGACGCGGATGGAGATATCGTTCTTGTCGTCCTCGCCGTAGGTCTTGTTGGCAATGTGCTCTACATGGTGCAGCACGCTCTGCACAGTGTCCACCTCAAACAGGTTGCCCACGCCCTGCATCACGCAGGCCAGACGCTCCAGACCCATGCCGGTATCGATGTTGGGGCGTGCCAGACGCTCGTAGTGGCCCTTGCCGTCGGCATCGAACTGACTGAACACCAGATTCCAGATCTCCATATAGCGGTCGCAGTCGCAGCCCACGCCGCAGGTCGGCTTGCCGCAGCCGTACTCGGGGCCGCGGTCAAAGTAGATCTCGGAGCAGGGGCCGCACGGGCCGGAGCCATGCTCCCAGAAGTTGTCTTCCTTGCCCAGACGCACCATGTGGTCGGGGGCGATGCCCACCTTCTTGGTCCAGATATCGTAAGCCTCGTCGTCCTCTTCGTACACAGAGATGTGCAGGCGGTCCTTCGGAATGGCCATCCACTCGTCAGAAGTCAGGAACTCCCATGCCCAAGGAATGACCTCCTCTTTGAAGTAATCCTGGAAGGAGAAGTTGCCCAGCATCTCAAAGAAGGTGCCGTGGCGGGCAGTGATGCCAACACGCTCGATATCCGGGGTGCGGATGCACTTCTGGCAGGTAGTCACGCGGTGACGGGGCGGCTCTTCCTGAGCCAGAAACCACTTTTTCATGGGGGCCATGCCGCTGTTGATCAGCAGCAGGCTGGGGTCGTTCTTGGGCACCAGCGGGAAGCTGTCCAGACGCAGGTGGCCCTTGCTCTCAAAGAAGCTCAGGTACTTTTCACGCAGTTCATTCAAACCGGTCCATTGCATAGGTTTTCTCTCCTCAATCGTCTTTGGCGCTTGTGCGCCGTTTTTATGCTGTTATGGCAGAGGGGCGGCACGGTGAAAAAACAAAAAACAGCCCTCATCCCAAAAGGGACGAAGGCTGCTTGTGCATCAAACTCCGTGGTACCACCCAAATTGCAAAGGATAAAATGTGTCCCCTGCCGCTTTCAGCGCGTTAACGCTGCGCTGCGTCCGACTTGTGTCGCCGGAAGCTCCGGGGCGGCGCAAAATGGAACCGACCGGAACGCCTTGCAGCTGGAAGCGCTCTCTCTGAACGGCGGTGTGCATTTCTGACCCCATCATTGCCATCTGTCATAATTTTACATTCCGCAAGGCAGGCGAAATGCCCCTTTGCGTACAGCTAAATTATAGCATACGCAAAACGTTTGTCAACGGGTTTGGACAAAATTTTCAGTCTGCTGTGCTTGACGCAGCGTGCCTGTTCCGCTACAATAAAAATATTGAAAGCACATTTTTATTTTATAATAGAGAGGGATTTTTTCTGTGAAGATCATCAAAGTCAAATGTCTTGCCCCCACCCGGCTGGACAACTACCTGATGCAGCAGTACCCGGCACTGAACCCGGGCCGCCTGAACAAGGCCCTGCGGGAGAACAAGATCAAGCTGAACGGCAAAAAGCAGCCGCTTTCCACCCGCGTGATGGCCGGTGACGAGATCAAGCTGTTCATTCTGGATGAAGTTCTGGATGCGGACCGCCGTGTGGACGGCCCGGCGTGGAAGAACGCCCGCGGCCCGGCACAGGTGGTGTATGACTGCCCACAGATCGTCATTGTGAACAAGCCCGCCGGTCTTGCCGTGGATGGTCCGGAGGACGACACCCTGCTGAACCGCACCCTGCTCTACCTGAACCAGCAGGGCGAGTACAAGGAGAACGACCTGTACACCCCGGCGCTGTGCCACCGGCTGGACACCGGCACCAGCGGCCTTGTCATCGTTGCCAAGACCCCGGAGGCCGAAGAGCTGTTCCTTGCAGCCATCAAGAACCGCGAAGTGAAAAAGACCTACCTCTGCGTCACCTTCGGCCGTCCGATGCCGCCGGATGCCACTCTGGGCGGTTATCTGCTCAAGGACGCGGACCGCGGCATCGTGAAGATCGTGGAAGAAAAGCAGCCTGGTGCCAAGGAAGTGGAGACCCGGTACGAGACCATCGCCGTCTCCGGCCGTCTGGCCCTGCTGAAGGTGCAGCTGATCACCGGCCGCACCCATCAGATCCGCGCACACATGGCCAGCATCGGCTGTCCCATTCTGGGCGACAGCAAATACGGCAACAACACAGCCAACCGCGAGCTGAAGCTCAAGTATCAGGCCCTGTGCGCCTACGAGCTTACTATGCCCCGCTTCAACCAGCCGGATTTTGAGTTCCTCAGCGGCAAGACCTTCCGCGCACCAAAGCCCTGGTATTACAGTCAGGTACTGGACGGAACCCTGAAATAAGCTTTTTTTACAACAAATTACAGCAAAAAAAGAAATCCCGGAAGTGTATTCCGGGACTTCTTTTTTTCGTTTATGATTTTACTGGAATAGACCGCCAAACCAGCCCAGAGTGGACTCAGTTGCATTTGCAAAGGCATCCTGAACTTCCTGAATGCTGTCCAGCAGCTTGGTGCCCTCGGTATCCTTCACCGACCAGTAAACGCCGCTGCTTGCCGAGCCATCCGAAACCGTGAAGTCACTGGTAAAGCAGAGGTTATCGCCCTGAGAATCGGTCACGACCACCATGTAGGTGTAATTGCCTGCGGGCAGTTCACCAAAGCGGATGGAGCTGTCCAGCGACTTGAAGGAGAAGATCGCCGTATTGGGTGCTGCCTGTGCAGTGAACACCGTCTGGTCGTTCTCGTCCAGCACTGCCACCTGCACATTGGTCAGGGTGGTGCCCAGCGCAGCATTTGCAGTGCCGGTCAGCGCCATGCCCTTGCCCGCACGGACATTGATGGGGTAGCTCATGCCTTCCAGACGCAGGCCGTCAGCCTCTGCAGCAATGAAGTTGTGATCTGATGCCACATACCAGTAGCAGGAGGACCTATTGACCGAAACGCTGGAGTTTTCCAGCGGGATGCGTCCGGAAGAGATGTTGCCTGCCGGATCGGAGCAATAGAAGGTGCCGTTGGTGTAGTCGGTGAGCAGCACTGCATGGGGCTGGCTGCGGTCATACAGCACGATGCCCTCCGGGTGCTGCGAAAGCAGAGTGATCAGGGTCTGCACTTTTTCCTGTTTGCGGGAGGGCAGTGTGCCGTAGCCCACCTGCATCTCCTTATATGTAAAGCTGTGGGAAAGCCCGTTGGACCATGCTGTGGAACGGACACTGTTCTCGGTCACAGTGGACCAGTCGGTCAGGCCGTCAAAATAGGCACGGCGGCGCAGCATCATGGCTGCGGATGCCAGTGTGCAGGTGCCGCCGCGGCTCTGCTTGAAGTAGAAGCCTGCGTCCACATTCAGATCAACTGCCAAGGCAGCCGGCAGGCAGGTGAGCATAAACACCAGTGTCAGCACAAGGCTCAGCAGTTTTTTACGGGACGGTGCAGCGGTATTCACGGGTAGGTTCTCCTTTCAGCTTCCATGGTTTGTTACGTTTACCACCATAAAGTATACCAACCTGTTACCTTTTTGTAAACGTTTGTGAAGCTTTTTTCTCAATATCAACACGTTTTGGCAGTTTTTGTTGGAGAGAATGCACAGTTTCCGGCAAGATATTCTACATTTTTTACAAAAATCCCGTCCTGACATTTTTCAAGCACACCGCATTTTGCATTCTTTTTTCATTTTCTGACCACACTGTGGGCAAACAAAAAAGCTCCACAGACGAACTTTCGCATTTATGCTGCGCCAAAGTATTTTTTGCTTTTTGAACCCTACCGCGCCGCCGATGGTCGCCGGTCTGCGTAAACTGTAATATTTTTGTAACCATACCGCAAATAAAAAATCCCCCGCCAGCTTTCCTCTCGGATTGCCAGCGGGGGCTTTTCATTTCAGTGCAGAATCATCGTCAGTTCATAGGCCACAAGGCCGGAAACCAACGCCGCAATTACAGCCCACCAAAGTTTGTTCCCAAATGTTCCGGGGGCTTTTTCCAGCGCGGTCAGGCGGTCGTCCTGTTTTTTGTTTTGAGCCGTTACAATTTCAAGGCTCTTGTTTGTGTTTTCGAGTTGCTGAATCGTCAGCATGATGTTGGTGTTCATGCCATTCACCGCATCAGTCAGCTTTTCCAAGTCGTCTAGCGAAGTAACCAATCCACTTTATCAAAGGCCAGCGCATAGAGGAACAGCGGTTCTTTCAGGCGGGGATTTTCAGCCATATGATCTGCCAGCTTATGGGCGCTTGCCGTCTGAACCCCGGAAAGCTCTGCCACATACTGCTTCAAAAAACCTTCAAATGTCAGCTTTCGCATGGTCTCCACCTCTCCACATACTCCTGATAACGGATATAAAAATCTCGATAATGACCGTGCTGATTGCCGTATCATAATCTTCCGGTGGATACTTATATTTTTTCAGCAAGTGCTTCACCATCTTACGCATACTGGCACGAGCGGCTTCTTTTTTCTGCAGGTCTATTACGCTCGCATTACTGAATTTTTGCGTTTCCAGCCATCTCCATTGCAGCGTTCGATTGACACAGGTTGAGTTATCGGCAGATACAGAAAACACAACGGGCGGCTCTGGTAACAGAGCCGCCCGTTGTGTTCGTTTATGAAAAGGAGAGCTTAGATCTCATACCACTTGATCTCGTTGGCATCCAGATGCAGAGCAAAGCTGTTGCCATCAGTCGTATAAACTGTGGTATCCTGCGGCTCGTAAGTGTTGTTCACAACGCAATACTTGCCATTTTTGACATAAGCATGGACTTCCACATTGTAGTTGGAACTGAACCAAGTGTGCAGTTCACCCTCGCTGTGGGCACTCCACAAGATGGCTCGATAAAGGGTGCGGCTGTTGGCAAAACTATACGGTACACCGCTGATGTATACGGCACGTCCCTTGCCGAAATCATGCGCCGCCATCTGCACTTCCTTATTCCGCTGCACCAGCACTTCCGTGCCTTCCAGGGCATAAATGTTCTTCTTTCCCTCACCGAAGTCGATGGGTTTGTCAGCATCCTGCAAGATGAAATGATTCGGATGCTCTTCCCAGTTGTACTTGTCGTAGTTCAGAGTGAAGCCGTTTTCTTCCTCCACACCCAAAACACTGGCCATCTGGAGGATATGGCCCTGATATGGATGACCGGACGGTTCTCCAACACCGATGAAGCCGCCACCGTTCCAGACGAACCGGCGAATGGCGGAGGAGATCTCCGGGTCTTCCCACCAGATACCGCCAGTGTGGGCGGTGTCGGCATCGCCTACATTGATGATGACATCCACCGTTTCCAGCAGCTTCGGATCGTTCTTGATATCCTCAAAGCTGATAAACTTCACATCAAACGGTGCGCCAGAAAGCATTTCAATCACGCCCGAATAGCTGTAATTCTGCTTGTAGTAGAGGGCATGATGCACCATGTGACAGCCCCATGCCCGCATTTTACCCCAGCAGTTCAGCACAGCCACCCGTTTGACGCAGTAAGGCGTAGTGCCCTTGATATTTTCATACAGTTCGCGGAACTCCTCACAGACGCTCTCTACATAATCCACGAACTCCGGGAACTGCAATGCCAGCTTCAGATAGCCGCCATAGCCAATGCGGTCAATAGGCTTGCGCAGGATGGCACGGCGGGCTGTGACCCAGTTTTCTTTGGCTTCTTTCACCGGGTCGCCGCCCTCATGGAACGTGTCCGGGAAGAAGTAAGGCAGAAAGCGTCCTTCCGTGTACTTCACGCCCTCGATGTCGGAGATCAGACGCAGCGTGGAGCCATTGCCCACGCTGCCCACCACGGCATCCAGACCAATGGTCTTGAACTCCGGCATAAAAGGCTCGGTGCCGATCCAGTGATCGCCCAGGAACATCATCGCCTCGCAGCCGCACTCGTGCGTGATGTCCACCATTTCTTTGGCCAGCTTTGCTACTTCGCGCCGCTGGAACGCCTGAAAATCACGGTATTCCTTGCTGGGCACACGATACTGGTTGTTGTAGTAGCCCTGGTCGATGATATACTCCGGGCGGAACTTGTAACCTACTTCCTGCTCAAACTGATTGAGGATATAGGGGCTGACGGAAGCAGAATAGCCATACCAGTCCACGAATTTTTCCCGCTTGAGTTCATCGAAGATCAGGGTGAACTGATGGAAGAATGTGGTATAGCGGATGACGTTCACATACGGATGCTCTGCAATGAATTTTCGCAGACGCTCCATGGAATATTTGTGGGTTTTCGGCTGGCGCACATCAAACGTGATCTGATGCTCGAAATTCGTCCAGCCGTTGGTGGTGGCATTGTACATATGCACCGGATCCCAGATGAGGTAGGCAAGGAAACTCACGGTATACTCATGGAACGGCACCGCCTGCACGGTCACGCTGCCATCCGCATAGCTCCATTGTTCTGGCGGCACAGGCTGACCCGTGGAGCGATCCATGACCTCCCACCAGCGGGTGATGTCATCGTGATCGTTCACTTTCATCAGCTCCGGGCTGATGCCTTTCATCAGAGGGATGGTCACGGTCTCTCCGGGGGCAGTGTAGAAACCCGTCATAATGTAGCACTGCTGCACCTCGTCCGGGTTCGCTTTGGCCCATGCGTTATCCTTGCGCGTGGTATAATAGGTGGAATAGATCTTTGCATCGGCATTTTTCAGTTCCTGCGGAAAATCCGTACCATCGCAGTCACGGATGGCATCCGCACCCCACTTTTTCAGAATCTCCAACGTTTCGGGCACCACATCCAGGTCGGTCGGAATGGTAACGCGCCCGGTCTTGCACTTATCTTCCATAGTTTTCCTCTCTTATCCTCAATCCTGATAGGTTGCGTTGTAAATGGCCAGTACCGCCAGCAGCAGTGCCACACCCACAAGCATGATGCCCAGCCCTGCCAGCTGTCCAGTCATTTTCCAGCCTGCCACAACCAATGCAATGGACAGCACAAACAGCACGATCATCAGCACGATGCGCAGGGCAGGATGTGTTTTCCAGAATGTTTTCATGTTTTGTCACCTTATCCTTTCAAGCCGCCCACCGTCATGCCCTGCGTCAGCTGCTTCTGCACACAGATGTACAAAATCAGAGTGGGCAGCATCACCAGCACAAGACCTGCGTACATGGTGCCGTACTGCGCAGCACTCTGCTGGGCCTGCATCAGATTCAGCAGACCCACCGGCAGAGTACGGGGTGCGCTGGTGGAACTCATAAGGGTCATGGAGATGATGTACTCATTCCAGAAAGACAGGAAGTTGAACAGAATAATGGTGATGATAGACGGCTTCGCCATTGGGAAAATGATACGGGTCATTGCAGAGAAATAGCTGGCACCGTCGATGTAGGCTGCTTCTTCAAAGTCATGAGGCAAAGTGGCAAAATAGCCCGACAGCAGATAGATGGTAAAGGGCAGTGCCGTAGCTGCATACACGACAGCCAGAATGAACAGGTTGTTCAGCAAAAAGCCGCTGCCAATATGGTTTTTCAGCCACACATCACCGTCACGCAGCATCAGGAAGATGGGAACTACGATATAGTTGACATTGATGAACAGACCTGCCATAAACAGCGTGTTCAGCAGCTTGCAGCCCTTGAACCGGAAACGGGACAGGCAGTAAGCTGCCGGCAGCGCAATCACCAGCAACAGCACCAGAGCCAGTGCTGTGACCAGAACGGAGTTGAGCATATATTCGCCCATCTTGGCTCCATTCCACGCATTGACGAAGTTCTGCCAGTAGAATCCGGCAGGCAGTGCCCACGGATTGCCGTAGAACTCTGAGTTCTGCTTGATGGATGCCATAAACACCCATGCCACCGGCACAATGATCGTCACAGCCAGCAGGATCAGTACAAAATAGATGAAAAATTTGTACAGGCCCTCCGCCGAACGGGAGGATTTTTCTTCCGTTTTCTTCATGTTTTTCCTCCTTAAAATTCCAGCGGTTCACGGCTGGTGGCACGATTGACACAGGCAGACAAAGCGAACGAGAACAGGAAGATAACCACACCGATTGCCATGCTGTAACCGTACAGACCTGCATCTTTCTGGCTGTACATATAGTTCAGGGCCACATCCGAGGCACCGTTCGGCCCGCCGCTGGTCATCGCCTTGACGAACAGGAACGCCATATTGATGGTGGAAATGATAAAGAAGGTCAGGGTGGTACGGATGTTCGTCCAGACCAGCGGAATCGTGATCTGGAAGAACTGGGTCAGACGGCCCGCTCCGTCCAGATTGGCGCTCTCGTACAAGCTGGCAGGCACCGAGGACATGGAAGCCATATACATCACCATATAGTAGCCCACAGCCTGCCAGACCATTGCAATGATGATGGACGGAATGACCAGCTTTTCGCCTTTCCAGAGGATAGGGTCAGTCATATCCCGGAACAGCCCGATGATGCTGTTCAGCATACCATTCTCCGGCTTATAGATGGCAGAGAAGATACCGGAGATGACGACCACAGACAGGATGTTCGGGATGTAGAAAATGATGCGGAAGAAATTCTGCCCCTTGATTTTTTCGCGGGTCAGGATGGCTGCAAACACCAGTGCAAACGCAAAGGTGATGATGGTAACGACCACCACCAGCAGGATCATGTTCTGCATGGAGCGGATGAACTGGGTGTCCTTCAGCAGATGCTGAAAATTTCTCAGCCCGACAAAGGTTTCGTTTGGCGAGTAGGCTCCACGCTCATACAGGCTCATGCGGAACACATTGAGGGTTGGCAAAATCATAAAAATGAAAAACAGGATGGTGGCCGGTGCCACACAGAGGAACACGAACCGTTTGCGGCTTTTGTCAGATTTCATAGACAAACCGTTCCTTTCTACTGGAATCCAGAAACCCAAAAAAGCGGAGGCGGTCAAAACCGCCTCCGCTGGGCAGGGCCTTGGAAGCTGTTTTCGGATGCAGCTTCGTTCTTACTCGATGATGTTGGCGCGCATCTGGTCGCTGGCGGACTTGATGCCATCGATCCACTGCTGTTCCGTCGTGCTGCCGGAAACCAGAGAGTTGACAGGGTCAAAGAACACCGTGCGGACTTCCACACCGGGGATAGCGGTGAAGGAAGCAAAGTTGCCCATAGCTGCCTTTGCGCCGTTGTCGTAGATGGAGTAGAACATCTTGTTGTCGCCGTCCAGATCATCGGCAATCCCCAGCACAGGCTGGATCGCGCCGCTTTCGGCAAACAGCTTGCAGGCTTCGTCGCTGTACAGGTAGGCTACAAACTGCTTGGCAGCATCCAGATGCTCCGCACCTGCCGGAATCCATGCCTGCTCAAACCATGTATAGCTGTACTGATCGCCGCCAGCCTTGACTGCAGGCAGAGCAGTCATGCCCCACTCGAAGCCATCCGCGCGGGGAGCTTCGCCCATTTCGCCCACGATCCATGTACCGTTGGGCATGAACAGAGCCTTGTTATCCAGCACCAGCTGCTGATTCTGGGTAAAGTCCTGATCGTTCGCCTGTGCCGGAGTGATGGGGTTGGTGTAGGAGGCCAGTTTGGTCACGATGTCAAAGCAGGTCTGTGCTTCGGCAGTGTCCCAGATGCCTTCTTCATAATGGGTCGCCTTGTTGAAGAAGTCGGGGCCGCCTGCTGCATACATCAGCGCATAGAAGAATGCATCAAAGTAGCCGGTGGTGGGGTAAGTGAACAGGTAGGTGCCCTCCGCAGCCGCCTTGTCACCCAGTTCCCACATTTCATCCCATGTGGTGGGCACATCCCAGCCTTTTTCTTTCAGGAACCCTGCGTTGTAGAACAGACCGCAGGGGCTGTAGAACATGGGAGCCAGATAGGTCTTGCCGTCGCCGTAGGGGTTGGTCAGGGAGGTGTCGGTAAAGCCGCCGGCGATCTTCTCGCTCACCTTCTTGCTCTCGCCGGGCACGGTCATGCTCAGCACATCGGTGATGTCAGCGATCAGGTTGCCCTTGATGAACTGCTCGGTCAGAGCAGCTTCACGGCCGGTAGCCAGATGGACCACGTCGGGGTAGTCGCCGCCCTGCATGGAGGGGCCGATGACATCTTCCAGGTTCTTGTCGGTGGTCAGTTCCACCTTGATGCCCGTCTGGGCGGTAAAGGCTTCGGTGACTTTCTGCCACATCTCGGAGCCGTAAGCGGTCTCAATGGCAGCGACTTTGATGGTCACATCCTCCGCAGGCGTGGCAGAGGCAGCAGCCGAAGAAGTCGTGCTGGAACCGGTAGAGCTGGAAGAACTGCCGCAGGCGGCCAGCCCCAGTGCAGCGGCACCCACGCCAGCCGCTTTCAGGAAATTGCGACGAGAAATGCGTTTCATAGTGTATCCTCCATCATAAAGATTCCGTTCAAAACCACAACCGGGACAAACAGGTTTTGTCCGAGAGGGTCGTGTGATTTATTGATTTCAATATAGAGGTTTTTACCCTTTGCAACAAGATGTTTGTTGTTTCGTTTTTTATAAATCTTGCTTTTTAGAAATTTCTTTCAGCAAAAGCGCTAAATTCGTCCCGTCTGTTTTGGTACATTCTTCCCGTTTGTAACCAGTTTGACATATTTTTATTCTTTAATGGCATCAAAAATATTTATCCTGTCCAAAATCAGGGCTTGCATTTTTTCTTCTTTGCCCCTATAATGAGAAAAACGCACGATTCAACGCATCGGTTTTTGCGATTATATTTTTAGTCTCTTGTTTTTATTTTTATGTTTATTGCGTTTCGCTGTAAAGGAGCCTGTTATGAGCACCGAACGCTTTGATATCCGTCATGCTCCCGCTCCCCGTGAGTCCTTTCGCTTGCTGTACATCAGCAAAAGCAAATTCGGCGGCGACTGGAACAGCACGGCTCACACCCATTCCTGCACGGAGCTGTTCTATTGCCTGAGCGGAGAAGGACAGTTCTACCTAAGCGGGCAGCTGTACCCGGTCAAGCCGGATGATATGGTCATCGTCAATCCACAGGTGGAGCACACGGAATTGAGTCTGAACGCTTCACCGCTTGAATATATCGTTCTGGGTGTGGCTGGCATTGAGATCTTATTCGGCAAGGCTGAATCTTCTTATGCTATCTTCAACTGCCGTGAAAACCGGGAACGGATGGTCACTCTGCTGCATATGCTGCTTGCCGAAGCCGACCGCAGTCTGGATGGCTGCGAAACCGTCTGTCAGGACTTGCTGGAGGTGCTGCTGATCTGGCTGGTACGCTGCACAACGCTCTCTTTGCAGGTGGAAGAAACGCCACAGTCTGACAGCCGGGAGTGTGTAGAGATCAAGCGATATCTGGACAGCAACTTCCGAGAGGACATCTCACTTGACCGTCTGGCAGAGATCGCACACATCAACAAATATTATCTGGCCCACACCTTTCAAAAGGAGTACGGCATCTCTCCCATCACCTATCTGAATCGCCGCCGCATTGAGGAAAGCAAATATATGCTGGGCAATACAGGTTACAGCTTGGCTCAGATCAGCGAACTGATGGGCTTTTCGTCCCCCAGCTATTTTTCCCAGTGCTTCCGCAAAGCGGAGGGGCTGACTCCCAACGAATACCGCCGTCAGGTACGGCAGGGACAACGCCCTGCCCCGGCAAAACGGCATGAAAGATAAAGAAACGAGGAACTTCAAATGAAACCTGTCACCGAACCCATTCTCTGCGCTGCTGCATCCGCCTTTGATTTTGGTGGGCCGATGGTCTGCGATCCACACCACTATGGTGAGGGCCACATCAATGACACCTTTGTGGTCTGGCGGGCAGATCATACCAAACGCTTTATCTTACAGCGCATCAACACCGATACATTCACCGATCCAGCAGGACTGATGGAAAATATCTGTGGCGTGACCCGGCATTTACGGGCAAAGATTCAGGCAGAGGGCGGCGATCCTGGCCGGGAATGCCTGAACGTCATTCCCACTCTGTCCGGTGCATCCTACTATATCGACACGGAAGGCAATGCATGGAGAGCTTATGATTTTGTAGAGAATACCGTCTGTCTGCAACAGGTCGGTTGTGAGGCAGACTTCCGCACTGTGGCAGAAACACTGGGCAAGTTCCAGAACCAGCTGGCCGATTATCCTGCTTCCACCCTCCACGAAACCATTGCACGTTTTCACGATACGCCCAACCGTTACGCAAACTTTGAAAAAGCCCTTGCAGCCGATGCGCTGGGTCGAGCCAAAACCATTGTGCCGGAGATTGCTTTTATCCATGCACGGGAAAAGGACTGCCACGTTCTGCTGGATCAGCTGGCCGCTGGTGAGATCCCGCTGCGTGTCACCCATAATGATACCAAAATCAACAATGTTCTGCTCGATGAAGCCACCGGCAAAGGCATCTGTGTCATTGACCTCGACACCGTGATGCCGGGTCTGTCGGCTTATGATTTCGGCGATTCCATCCGCACCGGTGCCAACGACTGCGCCGAGGATGAACCTGACCAGAGCAGAGTCCACTTTGACCTGCATCTGTATGAAGTGTTTGCCAAAGGCTATCTTTCCACTGCTGGCTCCACCATGCACACAGCTGAAAAAAGGAGTCTTGCTTGGGGTGCCAAACTCATGACGTTGGAATGCGGCATCCGTTTCCTGACCGACTATCTGGAGGGCGACCATTATTTCCATATTGCCCGCCCGAACCACAACCTCGACCGTGCCCGCACCCAGTTCACGCTGGTACGACAGATGGAAGATGTATTCGATCAGATGCTGGAAATCGTCTGCCCGGACAATCACTGATTTCGCAATCTCCTCCATTCGGATACAGCAAGAAGCATGGACGCTCTCCTTTTCGGGGGCGTCCATGCTTCTTTTTAGTCCAACTCCGGCCTCTGCGCCATGGTCACGTCCAGCGCATCCTCGACCCCGGTGCAGTCAATAGAGATTTTTCTGCCATCCCGGAGTAGCAGCTCCACGCAGCCGGTGTCCATATTGAAATGACAAGCTCTTGCATCGTAAAGGTCGTAAAAGGTACGGTCAGCATCGGCAGTCCGAAATCCAAAGACAGTATCCGGGATATTCCGGTGCCGCTGAATGTCCGCCCCTGTGCCATCAAGCTGCGGGATACCACCGACCAGTTCATCTGGGAAAGCCCCAAGACCGGCTTGCCCTGCAATCCCACCCATTTCCGAGATGTGTTCCGCAAATCTCTGGAAGAAGCGGGCGATGTCCGCTTGCTCACACCGCACAGCTGCCGCCACACCTATGTGTCGCAGATGCAGGCGTTGGGCGTGGATATTCAGACCATCCAGAGCATCGTAGGCCATGCCGACACCGAGATGACTGAGCATTATCTCCATGTTCAGGAATCCATTCGGCAGAGTGCGATCCAGTTGTTCAGTGAGGCTTTTTCGGCCTGAAAATTGGACGGAACAGCACTAATTAGACCAGATAAAATCTTTGGCATTGTGGTCAAAATTGTGGTCAAAACCAAATGAGGTCAGCCCACAAACAAAAAAATCCAACGATTTCTAACGTGAAATCGTTGGATTTATGGTCCGAGTGGCGAGAATCGAACTCACGGCCTCTTGAACCCCATTCAAGCGCGCTACCAAAACTGCGCTACACCCGGATATCTGCAAGCGGTTATCGCTCACAGCTCAATTAGTATACTTGATTCAGGGTGTTTTGTCAAGCTTTTTCTGTCAGTTTTTTGCAAATAAATTTTCAAAACTCCGGCTCGTTTTCCTGCAGCGGCTGATTCCTTGCGGGAAACGTTTCAAATTCAACAGTGGCAAGTGCAATTGCAAACACACTTTCGGCACCGGCTGCCAGCAGCGCCTGTGTGCAGGCTGCTGCCGTGGCACCGGTGGTGATCACATCGTCTACCAAAAGCACTTTTCTGCCCTCCACAAGTTCCGTATCCGTCACCCGGAAGGCACCCGCCACATTGGCAAGGCGCTGCTCAAAGGGCAGGCCCGCCTGATGCCGCTTTGCACGAGTGCGTCCCAGTGCTTTCGGGTACAGCGGTACCCCCAGTGCGCGGGCCAGCGGCACCGCCATGAGCTGCGGCACATTATAGCCGCGCGCTCTGCCGGATGCCGGTACGGGAACGATGCAGTCGTACCCAAGGGACATGCCTTCCACAAGCTCCGGCACCGGTTCTGCACCGGCCATATGCATCTCGCTGCCAAAGGCCAGCTTTGCCAGCCAGAGGCCCAGCTCCACCGCCGTCCACGGTGCAGCATGGTATTTGGTATGCAGGATGCCGCGCCGCACACAGCCCTCATACCGAAACGGTGCTGCTGCGCCGGTCAGTTCTCCTAAATAATGCTGAGAAGCGTCCAGCCGCATTCCTGGCTTCCGGCGCAGCTCTTCCAGCTCTGCGGCACAATCCGGGCAGATGGGCACACTGCCCAGCACCCGATCACAAAACGGGCAGCGGCGTGGGTACACCAACTGCCTTGCCCCGCGCAGAATGCGGCGCGGGACGCTGTAATAATCCATCAGTCCCTTTTGACGGCCACGATCACACGCACGCGCTTGCCCGCAGCACAGCCAAAGTTATCGTACCAGCCGGTCAGGTAGTAGCCCTCCGAGTTGACCTCGGTCAGCTTGGTGGCGTAGTACTGACCCTTGTACCACAGATACACCTGTGCGTCGTCCGCCATCTCAAAGCGGGTGCCGTTGCTCATGACCGACGCTGCACCCACCTGATCGATCTTCATGGGCATGAGCTGGACCATCGTCCGCACGCTGCCGGTCGTCTCTCTGCGGGCTGCAACACCGCCTACCAGCACCGGATATTTGACGTTGGTGGTGAAAGCTACCTGCGAACCATTGACATAGCACACATAGGTAGCACCGCCGCCAATATAGCGGAAGATGGATGCATACGGTTCGCCTACAAGGCTGCCCACCTGCCGCAGACCAAGGCTGAGCAGGCTATCCGTGTTGGCTGTGATCTTCTGCCACAGAGTGGAGAGGATGTCGCCGTTGATCACACCCCACAGCACTTCGCTGGTGGTGGGCACCAGAACATCCTTCAGGTCGTCCACGATCTTATCCTGCGTATCCGTGCTGTCGCTCTTGCCGGTGGAAATGATCTTGGCCAGCGTCTGCAGTTCCGAGTAGTTGACTGCCACATTCTTGATATCATCCAGCACGCCGTAGGTCCACAGGTCGCCGGTGACATCATTCAGGATCAGGCGGTCGATCTCGCCCTTCTCATTCAGCGTATAGTAGCGGACGTTCAGAAGATTCAGGTCTGTCCCCGCTAGGCGGCTGGGACGAACCGTCCCAGCCACACCCTCCGCAGTTGTATCCAGAATCTGTACATCGTCGGCAAGGGCATAGCTGCCCAGTGCCGTTGCATCTGCATTGACCTTGCCGGTAACGACCTTGTTCTCGATGCCGCTCACGGACTCGCCTTCCGGCGTTACGCGGATCTCTACCAGCCAGCCCTTGGGGTAGTTCAGGCTTTTGTCCACATTCACAGTGCGCTGAACACCATCGGTGCACATGACAGCCACGCGTTGCAGCACATCCGCGCCGTTATCTTCCACAAGGCTGCGGGCTGCGCCCTGCACCACGCCGTAGAATACCTCGTCGGCCTCTGCGCCGGTAATAACATCCGCCGCCTCATTGTTCATGCCCAGCAGCAGAGTAACCACTTCGCCCACGCCGCCGCCGTTCAGGCTGGACACCTTGGAAGCCACTGCTGTGCTGCCCAGCTTATAGCTGGTGCCCGCCACAGTAACCGCCGTGGGAGCGCTTGCACTGGGCGAAACCGCAGTGATGCGGCCCGCTGCACGGCGGGTATAGATCCATACCGTCTGCAGACTCTCGCTGTAATAATACACATCGTAACGGTTCAACTCTGCCGAAGCCGAGACCTTATCGTTGCGGTACACGCTCAACGGCGTAAAAGGCAGCTGGGTGCCTTCCGCTGCCACAAAGGGGCCCTTCAGACTCTTGAGCATCACGGTAGAGGTGTCCACCTGGCCATTGGAGACTGTAAAGCCCAGACTGGTACCGTAAGCGCTGCCGGAAGCGGTGTTGGCGGTGAGGGTATTATACAGCAGCAGAGCACAGTCCTCATAGTTCATGGCCTCGCTCTGGCTGCGGTTCAGCTGGTTGCGCAGGCCCAGTTCCTGCGCCTTGTTCAGCTGTGCCGTCGGGAACACGCCGTTGAGGTCGGTCATTTTATAGCCCAGCAGCTTGAGCGCTGCGGTGCAGGCTTCTTCCAGCGTGACCACATTATCCGGGCGGAATGTACCATCGGTATAGCCGTTCATCCAGCCCTGCTGCACCGCAATGCGCACATAGGGTGCCCACTGAGAGCTGCCGGGCACATCCTTATACAGTGTGCCCAGATTACCCTGCTGGCTGGCGCTTTCGCGGTAGGCCGAAAAGGAGACCAGCATCTTGGCAAATGCACCGCGGGTGACGGCAGCATCCAGACTGCCGGTCTGGCTGGTATCCATAGCGCCCAGCGTGATGGCCGTCTGGATGGCCGAGTTGTTCAGGCTGGCTGCTGATGCCGGAAGCACCAGCACGGATACAGCCAGGCATGCTGCAAGCAGACATGCGAAAAGACGTTTTTTCATAGGTATATTCCCCTTCCTTGGTGTTTGGCAGTCCGGCGCAACGCCGGCTGAGAAGAGTTCAGTCATAGCGCAATGCTTCAATGGGGTTGAGCCGCGCTGCGCGCTTTGCGGGCAGGTAGCCGAACAGCACGCCAATCCCCACCGAGATGCCAAAGGCCACCGCAATGGAGTTGAAGGACGGGCTGACCGTGACCGTTGTGCCGCTGGTGAACATGGGCAGCAGCCGGTTCGCCACCATGGATACGATGTAGCCCAGTGCAATACCCAGTACACCGCCCAGCGCCGAGGTGGTGGCTGCTTCCACCACGAACTGCGACAGAATGGTGCGTTCCTTGGCACCCAGTGCCTTGCGAATACCAATCTCGCGGGTGCGCTCAGTCACCGACACCAGCATGATGTTCATGATGCCAATGCCGCCCACCAGCAGCGAAATGCTGGCAATGCCGGTCAGGATCACGATGACCATGTTGATCATCTTGTTCATTTCCTCCAGCCACTCGCTGGCGCTGTAGACGTAATAGCCGTTATCCGAGCCAAGCAGGTGCTGCAGCTCGCCTTCCACTGCAGACTTTGCTTCGTTGGCGCGGCTCTCATCCTCCATGACTGCGGCATAGTTGCTCACTATGCTCTGGCTGGACAGGCGCATGGCCGTGGTATAGGGCAGATAAACGCAGTCGTCGTCGCTGCCCTGCTGCATGTCCGGGTCGCTCACCTTTGCCGCCAGCACGCCCACGATGCGGAACTTGTTGGCACCGATCTTAAGCGTCTGGCCCAAGCCGTTGCCGCCAAAGGCTACGCGGTTCAGATAATCGCCGATGACGCACACCTGCTTGTTGTCCTTGATATCCATGTACTGCAGACCGCGTCCCTGCGCGATCTGGTAGTTCTTCATAACGGAATAGTTTTCGTCCACACCGCTGATGTTGGACCAGCGGTAGCTGTTGGTTCCGATCTTCAGCGTGCCGCTGCCGCTGAAATCGATCTGCGGCGAAATGGACTGGATCAGCTCCGGGTACTTCGTGGGCAGCTTGTACATTTCCTCCACCGGAACAGTGCGGGAGCCGTTGCCCCACACCTGCACCGAAAGGGTGTTGGTGCCCAGTGCCGAAAAGCTGTCGCGCATGCTCTTGGTCATGCCGTTGCCCAAGCCCACGATGACGATGACTGCCATAACACCGATGATGATGCCCAGCATGGTAAGGAAGGTGCGCAGCTTGTTGCTCCACACGTTCTGGATGGCCTGACGGAAGGTTTCAATGATCATGCTTTCTCCTCCTCATCCGGCGTTTCCGGCAGCAGCGTGGGCTGCACCATGGCTTCCGGTGCATGGGCATCGCCATCGTAGACCACCCGCCCGTCCTCCAGACGGATGATGCGGTCTGCCTGCACCGCAATGGAATTATCGTGGGTGATGAGCACCACGGTGTGGCCCTCATCGTGCATCTGCTGCAGCATTCCCAGCACTTCGCGGCCGGTGTGGCTGTCCAGTGCGCCGGTAGGCTCGTCGGCCAGAATGACCGCCGGGTTCCGCACCAGTGCCCGGGCGATGGAAACACGCTGCTGCTGGCCGCCGGAAAGCTGGTTGGGGCGGTTCCTGAGCTTATCGCCCAGACCCACCTGCTCCAGCACCTCTTTGGCCCGGGCGTGGCGCTCGGCGCGGCCAATGCCCGCATACACCAGCGGCACCTCCACGTTCTCCATCAGGTTGAGCCTTGGCAAAAGATTGTACTGCTGGAAGATAAAGCCCAGCATCTCGTTGCGGATCGCAGCCAGCTCGTTGCGGTTCATCTTGCCCACATCCCTGCCGTTGAGCCGGTAGGTTCCGTGGGTGGGCACATCCAGACAGCCGATGATGTTCATACAGGTGGACTTGCCGGAACCGGACTGGCCGACGATGGCCACGAACTCGCCTTTTTCGATTTTCATGGTGATGTGGTCTGCTGCTTTTACCGTGGTATCACCCATCTGGTAATACTTGCACACCTCATCAAACTCGATCAGAGCGCTCATCGCTTCCTCCTGCGTTAAAACATCATGACACTGCTGCCATCGTCGTAATAGTCATCGGTGCTCACAGAGCTGGGATCATAGGCCACGGTGTCATTACCGGTGACACCGCTGATGATCTGGGTATAGTCATCGTCGCTCACACCAGTCTTGACCGGAACGTACACATAGCCTTCCGGTGCGGTCATATCGGGGTCTGCATTGGCGGCACTGGGCGAATCCTTGGTCACCAACACATAGCCGCCGCGCACGATGGCTGCATTGGGCACCGCCAGAGCGTTCCCCGCCTCCGCGGTCACGATCTCTGCGTTGGCATTCATGCCGGGGCGCAGACCCTCGGTCTCATCGATGCGCACCGTGACCGGGTAGGTGGTGGTGCCGCCGCTGGAGGTACCCTTCATGGAAACACGGGTCACTGTGCCGGTATAGGTCTTATCCGGCACTGCATCCGCCGTCACCTGTACGCTCTGGCCCACCGAGACATCGCTGACCTGCAGCTCGTCCACATTGATGACCATGACCAGATAGCTCAGGTCGTAGATGGTGCACAGGTCGGCACCGGTGGCCAGTGCATCACCGGCCTTGGCGTTCTTTTCAATGATGGTGCCGCTGATGGGCGAAGTGACCGTGTAGTTGTTCATGGCCTCCTGCAGGTTGTCCATGTTCAGCTCTGCGCTGCGCAGGGTCTCGGCTGCGGACTGGATGGCCTCGGTAAGGTCCTCGCCGCTGATCTGCAGCACGATATCGTCCTTGTTCACTGCTCCGCCTTCCGGCACATTGATGGCCGTCACGGTACCGGCGGCAAGGGCAGTCAGGGTGCGCTCCGCCTGATACTCAAAGCACTTGGCAGCAATGCAGTTCACGCCATTGATGGTTGCCGTTGCTGCCTGCGCAGTGGTCAGGCCACCTGCATTGCGCACAGCAATGGTCACGGTGCGGGTGAGCAGGTTGCCGGTGCTCAGGGCATCGGTACCGGTCACAGCGGTCACGGTGCCGGTCAGCATCTCAAAGGTACCGTCCAGCGTCACCTCTGCGCTCTGGCCCACCGAGAAGGTGGCGGCATCCGCTGCCGGGAACTCCAGCTGCAGCACCATTTTGGAGCTGTCACGGATGACCGCCACTTCCTGACCGCTGGTCACTTCGTCGCCCTTGGCTACCTTGAGGGTACTCACAACACCTGCCACCTCGGCGCGCACATATTGGCGGTCCACGGTCTTATCGTAGCTGCGCTGTGCCTGCTGCAGGGTGATGGATGCCTGCTCTGCCTTGGTGGTGGCATCGGAGGCATCCACCGTGTACAGCACAGTGCCTTCCTCCACAATGTCGCCTTCCTCAATGGTGCTGGTGAGCACCTTGCCTGCCACCAGCGATTTGACGTTATATGTATTGGCCGGGTTCAGAGTGCCGGTGCCGCTGAGGGAGTTGGACAGATCCCGCTTTTCCGGCGTGGTCTGCACATAGCTCACATCCACATTGGTGTCCTGTGCCTTGTCCGGGCGCAGGATGAACCATCCGCCCAGCACGGCCACGCACACCACCGGCACCATCCATTTCCAGTTCTTGCGGAAAAAGGCTGCTGCTTTGCCGCCCTTCGCTGCGGGCTTTGCCTCACCCGCAGCCGTCTGCTGTACCGCAGCATCCTGCTTCTTTTTAAAGATCATGCTTGCTGTTTCCTCCTGTATCTTTCAGGGCATGCCCTGGTTTCGGTATCGGGCGCAGACTTTGCAAAAGCGCGCGATAAAGAGTTTATTGTTAGTTTATCGCATTTTCGTCTATTACACAAGCGTCTAAATTTTGTTTTGACGCATTTATGTCAAAGTTTTATCCAACTTTCACACCGTGCCCTCTTTTGCCTTCCAGACAAAACAAAAGAGACAGTGCCCCGCTCTTGCAGGGTACTGCCTCTTTTTTGAAGCACGATCTTTATTCAGCTGTAGTTTCCACTACCACATACACCCCGGCAGGGACGCATGCAGCCCATGCGCCGTCCTTGTCCAGCCAGCCGAATTGCTCGCACACATGATCCGGGCACTGACTGTCCAAAAATGCGATGGCACCATCCTTTACCTGCAGATGCACGACATAATTGCCCACATCATACAGGTAATCGTGGTCTGTATCCAGCGGCAGAGTCTCGGTGATGCCATCGCCAAAATCGACGGTGGCCTGCAAACCGCTGCCCTTGCTGCTGTGTGCTGCGCGCACGCCGAAATACAGCGCTGCTGCCAGCACAAGGATCACTGCAGCAAAGATCAGGTTCTTCATCCATGGCTTCAGGCCTTTGGAGCCGGAAGCATCTTCAGATGCTTTGCGGGTACTCATGCAGCGTAGTCGCTGGCAGCCTTACCTGCAATGCGGCCAAACACGGTGAAGTCTGCAACAGCGTTGCCGCCCAGACGGTTTGCACCGTGCACACCGCCAGTGACCTCACCTGCTGCAAACAGGCCGGGGATCACAGTGCCGTCCTCCTTGAGGACTTCGGTGTTGGTGTTGATGGTCAGGCCGCCCATGGTGTGGTGCACACCAGCAGTGACCTTGATTGCATAGTACGGAGCAGTATCCAGCGGGTTTGCAAAGCTGGTGCGGCCAAAGTCGGGGTCATTCTTGGCCTCAACATAGCCATTCCAAGTCTTCATGGTCTCGGCAAAAGCAGCCTCATCAACGCCCATTGCCTTGCCCAGCTCCTCGTAGGTCTCGCCGGTCACGGTGAAGCCCTTCTTGATGTAGCCCTGAATGACGCTGGAAGCATCGACCATAGCCTGATCGACCACCAGCCAGCTGTAGCTGCCGGTCTGAGCGATCTCAGCAGCAGAGACCACGTCACGGGTGCCCACTTCGTCGATGAAGCGCTTGCCCTCGGCGTTGATCAGCACAGCGCCGTCGCCGCGCAGACCCTCGGTGATCAGGGCAGCGGTGTTGGCCTCAACGGTGGGGTGGATCTGGATCTGGTCCATATCCACGGTGCCAGCGCCGATCGCGGTCGCCATCTCAATGCCCTGACCCTGAGCGCCGGCAGCGTTGGTGGTCATGAAGCCCTTCAGCTCAGGCTTGTACTCGGTGACCATGTCCAGATTTGCGCCGAAGCCGCCGGTGGTCAGCACCACAGCCTTGGCGTTCACGGTGACGGTCTCGCCGGTAGAACCGGTGGCCTTGATGCCCACAGCAGCGCCGCTCGCATCGGTCAGGATCTCGTTGGCGGTGGTGTTCAGCAGGATCTGAACGCCAGCCTTCTCACAGTTCTCCTCCAGCAGGGGGATCATGTAGGAACCGACAGAAACGGTCTTGCCCTCTGCGTCCACAGGGCGATGGATGCGCTTGACGGATGCACCGCCAAAGCTGGAAACGCTGTGCAGGGTGATACCGTGCTCGTCCAGCCAGTCGATGGCATCAGCAGAGTTGGAGCACAGGGTCTCCACCAGAGCAGGGTCGTTGATGCCCTTGCCGCCGATCATGGTGTCCAGCTCCATCAGCTCAACAGAGTCGAAGTAGCCGGTGGGGTTCTTCTGGTACTCTGCCCACTGCTCAGAGACGGTCTTTGCCAGAGCGGTGATGGTCTCGTTGTCAGCGTACTTTTCAGCAGCGGTCTTCAGGGTCTTTTCGACACCGGCAGACTCGCCGAACTCGTTCTCATCCTGATACACGGTCTTGCCGGCGTTCATGCCGCCGGTAGCGCGCACAGAGTTGCCGCCCACCATGGCCTGGCTCTCCACGATCACAACGCTCTTGCCCTCGGCAGCAGCGGTGATGGCAGCGGTCATGCCTGCGCCGCCTGCACCCACGATGACAACGTCAGCGTCAATGGTGGAATCCTCGGCCTTGGTCTCGTCGGCCTTGACCTCGATCTTATAGTCGTCAGCATTCAAGCCGGCGGCAGTCAGGGCAGCGGCTGCTGCCTCCTTGATGGCGTTGGAGGTGATGGTCGCGGTGGACACGCCGTCCACAGCGATGCTGCCGGTCTCAGCGATCTGAGCGGGCAGCTGCTCCAGTGCCAGCGTACCGATGCCGGGGGTCTCGTCCTTACCCTCAGCGGTGCAGCCGGTGATCTTGCCGTCTTCCAGCGTCAGGGTAACGGTAACGTCGCCGCCCATACCCTTGGCAGTGCCGGTGAAATCGCCGGACACGCCGCCTGCGGTGGAAGCGGACTTGCTGCCGCAGCCGTAGCCCAGCAGACTGACACCCACAACAACCGCCATGGCCAGCGCAGCCACGCTCTTGCGGATCTGATTCTTTTTCATTGTTTCTTCCTTCTCATATTCGGGTTGCTTGTGTTCGGACATCTATCAGCAAAAAAGGGGGAGCTGCTCATTCGGAAAGCAGCTTCCCCTCGCTGAAACTTAGGAAAAACTTAGGCGTTAGCCTGAGCTGCAGCAACAGCGCATGCGACGGTAGCACCAACCATGGGGTTGTTGCCCATGCCGATCAGGCCCATCATCTCAACGTGTGCAGGCACAGAAGAAGAACCTGCAAACTGAGCATCGCCGTGCACACGGCCCAGAGAGTCGGTCAGGCCGTAGCTTGCGGGGCCTGCAGCCACGTTATCGGGATGCAGGGTACGGCCCGTGCCGCCGCCGGAAGCGACAGAGAAGTACTTCTTGCCGTTCTCGATGGCCCACTTCTTGTAGGTGCCGGCAACCAGATGCTGGAAGCGGACGGGGTTGGTGGAGTTGCCGGTGATGGAGCACTGAACGTCCTCCTTCTTCATGATGGCAACGCCTTCCATAACGTCGTTTGCACCGTAGCACTTGACGGCAGCACGCTCGCCCTCAGAGAAGGGGATCTCCTTGACGACGGTCAGGGTCTGAGTGGGGATGTCGTACTCAGTCTGAACATAGGTGAAGCCGTTGATACGAGAAATGATGTAAGCTGCATCCTTGCCCAGGCCGTTCAGGATGACGCGCAGGGGGGTCTTGCGGACCTTGTTTGCAGTGCGGGCGATGCCGATAGCACCCTCAGCAGCAGCAAAGGACTCGTGGCCTGCCAGGAAAGCGAAGCAGGTGGTGTCCTCGCTCAGCAGACGAGCGCCCAGATTGCCGTGGCCCAGACCGACCTGACGCTGCTCAGCGACAGAGCCAGGGATGGTGAAAGCTTCCAGACCTTCGCCGATGGCAGCAGCGCACTCGGCAGCATCGGTCAGGCCGCGCTTGACAGCGATAGCGGTGCCCAGGGTGTATGCCCAGACAGCGTTATCAAAGCAGATGGGCTGAACGCCGCGCACGATCTTGTCGCAGTCGATGCCCTTTGCGAGGAGCATCTCGTTGCAAGCGTCCAGAGACTCCAGGCCGTTAGCCTTCAGGCATGCCTCGATTTTCGGCATGCGGCGATCCATAGATTCAAAAGTTGCCATGAGTTGTTCCTCCTCTCTTATTCCTCACGCGGGTCAATGTACTTCACAGCACCCTGCTCCTTGCTGAAGCGGCCGTAAGTACCCACGTTCTTCTCATAAGCCTCGTTGGGGGTCTTGCCGTGACGGATATCCTCCATCATCTTGCCCAGCTTGACGAACTGATAGCCGATGACCTCATCGTTGGCATCCACAGCCAGCTTGTTGATATAGCCCTCGGTCAGCTCCAGATAACGGACGCCCTTTGCCTTGGTGGAGAAGATGGTGCCGGTCATGGAGCGCAGGCCCTTGCCCAGGTCGTCCAGACCTGCGCCGATGGGCAGACCGTCCTCAGAGAAAGCGGTCTGGCTGCGGCCGTAGACGATCTGCAGGAACAGCTCGCGCATAGCAACGTTGATGGCATCGCACACCAGGTCGGTGTTCAGAGCTTCCAGAATGGTCTTGCCGGGCAGGATCT
This sequence comes from Faecalibacterium sp. I4-3-84, assembly GCF_023347255.1. Lineage (GTDB taxonomy): Bacteria > Bacillota > Clostridia > Oscillospirales > Ruminococcaceae > Faecalibacterium > Faecalibacterium taiwanense. The sequence goes on along the minus strand of NZ_CP094466.1, from coordinate 2,489,023 downwards.
CGCCTGCCATAGCAGCAGAGTGGGTCATACCGGAGCAGCCGATGGTCTCCACCAGAGCCTCCTCGATGACACCGTTCTTAATGTTCAGGGACAGCTTGCAGGTACCCTGCTGAGGTGCGCACCAGCCCACACCGTGGGTGTAGCCGCTGATGTCCTTGATCTCATAGGCCTTGACCCATGCGCCCTCTTCGGGGATGGGAGCCGGACCATGCTTAGGACCTTTGGTGATCGGGCACATATTCTGTACTTGCTGCGAATAGGTCATAATCATACTCTCCTTTTGACAAATGTTGCTTTGCAGCACAAAGCCGCCGCCGCGCCCTGCCGGCACAGCCGCTGCCCTTTGCTGCTTGCATCTGACCGGGCGCGCCGCTCTCTTTCAGCGCCTTAACCGGTACTACCACGCATGATTTTATTATAGAGAAAGCTGACGGATTTTGCAATACATTTCCGGTAAAAAACATCAAAACTATTTGCAGTTGTCTTCCGCTAACTGTCAATTCGGATGCTTTTGTCATTTCATTCGTCAAGTTTTTGTCAACTATGTCAAGAGGGCAAATTTCACGCTCCTGTGTCCTGCCTGCGCGGTGTCTGCCCGGCAGGCTTCAGTACCCACATGGCCGCAAAGCCCGCCGCTGCGCCGCCCACGGCAAGCCAGTGCCGCCCGGCTTCCAACCCCCAGAGATTTGCTGCAAACGGAAAGGCCAGACTGCCCACGCTCTGCCCCAGTGCCAGAAAACCGTAGTTCACCCCTGCGTGCGGCAGGCCGAACAGATCGGTGGAAAGGGCGGGCAGCACTGCTGCAAGGCCGGAATAGCAGAAGGTAAGCCCCGCATAACAGGCGATCACCCACCAGCCCTGCGCAAACGCAAACCCTGCCGAAAGCCCCAGCGACACCGCAAACAGCAGCAGATCGGTGGGCCTGCGGCCAATTTTATCGCTGAGCATGGGCATCAGCAGGCGGCCCGCCGCACTGCCCACGCTGCCCAGCACCACGCTCCACAATGCAGCGCTTTCGTCCAGCCCCCGCTCCACGCCCAGCTTCAGGATGATGGGGCTGAACAGAAGCACCGCCGGGGTGGAAAAACACACCGCGCCTGCGCACAGCCAGTACTGCTTTGTTTTCAGCATCTGCCACGGGGAAAGGTCAATGGTATTTTTGTCGTTTTGCTGCTGTTTTTCGGCATCCTTCGGCGGGTCCTGCAAAAGCAGGCTGCCCGCAAGGCAGACGGGCAGCGTGACGGCCCCCAGTGCCCAGAACGCACCCCGGATGCCCTGCACGATCCCAAAGCCGCTGACCGCCGTGCGCACGAACACGGTGAGGAACGCACCGGAAAGGCCCACCGCCCCGCCGATCACGCCGGTGGCAAGGCCCTTGCGCCCGGCATACCACTTCTGTGCGCAGGACTGGATGGATGGGTACAGAAACGCCGTGCCCAGCCCCGCCGGGATACTGAATGCCAGAAAAAAGCTGCCCGCACTGCCGCCCGGCAGGATGGCCGCTGCAAAAAATCCGCCGCACAGCAGTGCTGTTCCCCACAGAGCCGCACACCGCGGGCCTCGGCTGTCCTGCAGAAAGCCGCCGAGGACGCACCCCACGCCGAACGCCGCAATGAGGATGCCGAAGGCATAGCCTGCCCCCTGCTCGCTCAGGCCGTACTCGTCCATGACCGGCTGCTGGAATACGCCCCACGCCGCCGGGATGCCCGTGAGCACCTGAATGGCTGCGCCCGCCGCAAGGATGGTCCACGGATGTTTTGCTGCAAATTGCTGTTTCATCGTCTGTCCTCCGAATGGTTTTTCCCTTACAGTGTGCCCATTTCAATTGACAAAACGGCAGATTTCTTTATAATGAATAGGGTAAAAGTATTTACATTGATTTATGATTTATATAGAGAGGAACCATCTTATGAAAACACAGGCATTGAAGGGCATGCGCGACCTGCTGCCCGCAGAGCAGACCCTGCGCGATTACATTCAGGGCAAAATTCTGGAGACCTACCGCGCGTCCGGCTTCGAGCGCATTTCCACCCCCATGCTGGAGGATATGGAAAATCTGGACAAATCCGACGGCGGCGACAACCTGAACCTGATCTTCAAGGTGCTCAAGCGCGGCGATAAGCTCACCGCTGCCCTGAACACCGGCGATCCCAAGCAGCTGTCCGATATGGGCCTGCGCTATGACCTGACCCTGCCGCTGAGCCGCTACTATGCCGCCAACAAGGATAAACTGCCCAGCCCCTTCAAGGTGATCCAGACCGACCGTGTGTTCCGCGCCGAGCGCCCGCAGAAGGGCCGTCTGCGCGAGTTCGTACAGTGCGATATCGACATTCTGGGCGATTCTTCCCCCAATGCCGAGGTGGAGCTGATCGACGTGACCACCCGTGCCCTGCTGAACATCGGCTTCACCGGCTTCACCGTCAACATCAATGACCGCCGCATCCTGCGCGGGATGCTGGAGAGCATGGGTTTTTCCGCTGATACGCTGGATTCCGTCTGCATCACCTTTGATAAGATGGACAAGATCGGCGCCGATGGTGTGAAGGCTGAGCTGACCGAAAAGCAGCTGCCGGAAAATGCCATCAACGCACTGGCCGACTTCATTGCCGCAGGCGAAGTCACGCTGGATGCCGTGGCTGCCCGCTGCGCAGACCCCGCCATTGCCGATGACCTCAAGTATGTCCTTGCTACCGCCAACGCCATGGCTGCAGGCCGCTATCAGGTAGCCTACTGCCCCAGTCTGGTGCGCGGTCAGGGCTACTACACCGGCATGGTGTTTGAGATCACCTGCCCGCAGTTCAGCGGTGCCGTGGCCGGCGGCGGCCGCTACGACAACATGGTGGGCAAGTTCCTGGGCACTCAGGTGCCCGCCGTGGGCTTCTCCATCGGCTTCGAGCGGGTGTGCGGCATCCTGCTGGAGCAGGGCTACCAGATCCCCGGCGCAAAGCAGAAGATCGCCCTGCTGTACGGCAAGGATGCCGACTTCACCGCCGTTCTTGCCAAGGCTGCAGACCTGCGCAGCAGCTACAATGTCACCGTTCTGCAGCAGGCCAAGAAGCTGGGCAAACAGTTGGGCCAGCTGGAAGCTTCCGGTTTTTCCGGTGCCGCCTTTATGGATAAGGATGAGATCAAAATTTTTGCGCAGCAGTAAATAATTGCACACAAAGCCCCTTTACTTTTGATATGCTACCCCTAGAATAGACAGAGTAAAAACAAAACTCTGAGTACTCTTGGGGTATTTTCATGTCAAGAAAAAACACCTCAGAAAATCGAGCGATTTTCTGAGGTGTTCTTGTTTTTTCTGGTTTAAAAGCCGGTAGGCGGCACATAGTAACTGGGGATCGAGGCTGTTTTCTGCACATTTGCCTGCTGGCGCAGCGCTGAACGGGTCACCTCTGCCCAAGAATACTGGGTCATATACTCGCCGCGATAGGAATTGGTGGCCGAGCGGCTGCCCCGCAGGAAATTGTAATAATCACAATCCACCTTGCTGGTGTCCAGCGCCAGTGTGCTGCGGCCGCGGATGAGCAGGCCGGTAACACCTGCATCCTCCAGCGTATGGCTCAGGTCAAAGATCAGATTGCGGAGATGGCTGTGCAGCGATGCGGTGTCGGGCTTATCCTCCCACAGCACGGCCAGCATTTCGCCGTTGGTGCAGGTGGCACCATTGCGATCCACCAGATAGGCCAGCAGCTCCTTGCTCTTGCTGCGCTTGAAGGCCAAAGCGCGCCCGCCCACGAAGATCTCAAAATTGCCAAAGCACTGGATCTTGATGCCGACAGGGGCATTCTCCGGCGGGTAGCGCAGATGCTCCAGCACATTGCGCACATCTGCCTCGTTTGCAGGCTTGAGTAAAAAGCCGCTCACGAAGATCTGCAGCGCTTCCAGCGCATACTCCGGGTGCTCTGTTACCACAATGATGTTGCAGCGCGGCTGCAGCTTCTGGATCATGCGCGTCAAAGCAAGCCCGTTCATGCCGGGCATTTCCAGATTGAGGAAAGCCGCGTCCATCGGCCCCTGACGCATCCAGCTCAGTGCATCCTCGGTCGTCATGGCGCTGATATAGTCACAGTCGGGTGCAACGCGGCACAGGATGCGGATCAGCGAGTTGATTGCAAGCTGTCCATCATCGACGACCAGTATCTTCATTCGTACACCCCCGCAAGTTTACCATACATGTTCCCTGTTTCAGTTTAACACTTTGTCCTTTGATTCGCAAGTTTTTTTGCACAAAAAGCCAGAAGCTCCACACTTCTTTACAAAAGGACGTTCCTTTCCCATCCGTTTCCTCACGAAGCAGCTGGCTGAAAGAGGCGTCTTTCCCATTTTCATTTCCGGCAGTCAAAGCAACTATACAAGATACTCTGTGCCATCCAGTCCGGTCAGTTTTTGTGCTGTCGTTTGTCCCACACGGGTGCAGAGCCGCTCATACGCCTGCCGCATCCGGGTCGGGCGCGAGGTGCAGTTGTGTGCATCCGAAGAGATTGCATCCACAAGCCCCGCCTTGACCCAGTGCTCCAGCCGCATCCACTGCCAGAAGCCGCTGTCCAGCACAGCCGAACAGTTGATCTGGCAGCGCAGCCGGTACTGCTCATGCAGGCGGGCCAGCAGGCCGTGCTGCGCAAGGCAGGGATACCGCTCAATGTGGGCCACCAGAATGCGGTAACCCGCACCCGTGATCTCCCGCAGGGCCGTTTCCAGCTCCTTTGCCGTTATGTTCGGCACAAATTCCAGCAGCACCCAGCCGGTATCTCCCAAGGTCAGCAGCTGGCGCTGGACTGCCGCATATCCCGTCGCAGGGGTATACAGCAACTCAGAGCCGTGCTCCAGCTTCAGGTCGTAGCCTTTTTGTGTGCAGTATGCGCGGGCCAGCGCCAGATGCCGGTCATAGACTTCCTGCGGGAAGCGTTCCATGCCCGGCGTACTGTGCGAGGTAGCAAACAGGTGCCGCACACCGTCTGCTGCCGCTGCATCCAGCATGGCATACATTTCTTCTCTGGTCTGCGCACCATCGTCCACGCCGTAGACGAAGTGCGCATGATAATCCGTAAAGCCGCTCATTTCTTTTCCGCTTCGTGGCTCCGTTTGTAATACTTTCTGTAATAACCGTACTTTCCATACTTTGAGTAGGATTTGTAGTACTTGCGGCCCATATAGTTGTCGTAGTCCACCTGATTGAGCACGGTGCCCAGAATGGGGCAGCCGGTCTGCTCGATCTGCTGCTTCACGTCCAGCAGCTCCTGACGGCTCACATCGTTGTAGTGCACTGCGATCAGGGTGCCGTCACATGCCTTGGCGATCTCCGCCGCATCGATGACCACGCCCACCGGGGGTGCGTCCACAATGACGTAATCTGCCATTCTGGCCAGCATATCCAGCAGTTCGGCAAAATGGCTGTTGGTCAGCAGCGCCAGCGGGTTGGGCACATCGCGGCCCACCGGCACCATGATCGCGTTGGGGATATCGGTCTGGTAGATCACCTCATCCATGCCCACCATACCGGCCAGAAAATGGGAGAGGCCCTTACCGTCGCTGCGGCCATCCTCATATTTCAGGCCGTAGTCACTGTTGACCAAGCTGCGGCGCAGGTCTGCGTCCACCAGCGCCACCTTGATGCCGCGCTGTGCCAGCGTGCGCATCAGGTTCATGGACAGATAGCTCTTGCCCTCTGCAGCATGGCAGCTGGTGATCATGATCTTTTTGACACTCGCACCTGCAAAGGAGAGGTTGGTGCTCAGGGTATTAAAGGCTTCATTTCCCGCATAATCCAGAGCCGGAAATTTTGTGATCTTCAGCTGTTTCATGCTTTCCTCCCAGAGCTGCCACCCACACGGCGGCGGACATCATTGGCAAACCGCTTGGTGCGGCGCTTGAACTCGCTTTTCTCTTTCGGCTGTTCGCCAGCATCGGCCAGCGGGATCGATGCCAGCACGACCATGCCGGTATACTTGCGGATATCATCGGCAGACTTGTAGGTATCGTCCAGCATGGTCCGCAGCACCACCACGGCGCAGGCCAGCACAAAGCCCACTACAAAGCCCAGCAGGATGTTCTTGGCCTTGTTGGGACTGAACGGGTTCTCCGGCACACGCGCAGAAGACATCAGGGTGGGCTCGTCCGTCTTCATCTTTTCCGAGATGTACTTTGCGCCCACATCCGCATACTCGTTTGCGATCGCTGCTGCTTCTTCCGGGTCCGGGTTCGTGACCGTGATATCCAGCATACGGGTGTCGCTGGTGTTGGTGACAGACAGCATACTGGCCATATCGGTGTAGGTGTAATCCAGATCCAGGTTGCTGATGACCTTTTCGTGGACTTCCCACATTTCAAAGACCTTGATGTAATCGCTGGTCAGCTCGCTGCCGACCTGTAGATCGGAGAAGTTCAGCACCGAATCATTGCGGCTGACCACATAGATGGTAGCCGTTGCCTTGTACATCGGCGTTACCAGAAAAAACGTATAAAGCGCCATCAGCACGGCACCCACCACAGCCGTGGCTGCAATGAGCGTCCAGTGGGCCAGCAGGCCCATGAACAGTTCCAGCAGATCAATGGTATCTTCTCCCTGTTCCTGCTGTACCGCTAAAGCTGTGCGCTCCTTCACAAAAGTATCTTGCTGCACGATTTCACTCCTTATAATACTGCCGCCCATGCGGCCCGGGCATTGCGCCCTTTCCTCTGTTTTTCTGAATCCTATACGCCAAAAATGCGGCGTTCCCTTTTTCATCAGGGAGCACCGCAGAACATTTCTAGTTCTTAGCCCTCAATGGTCTTCACGGCCACCAGAACGAAGTTGGAGCCATAGAGCTTGACCTGACGGCCCTTCAGGTTCACCACGATCTTGCCATCCACGACCTTACCGGGCACAGTATAGTAGGTATAGGTCACAGTGCCGTCTGCCTTCGTCTTGGGCACAGCCACCAGAACGGTAACTTGCTCGTTGTCCTCGTAAGCAGCCTCAATGACCTTGGACTCAATGGTCAGCTTAACATTTGCAGCGTCGAGCAGGTTAGAGGTCTGCATCTCAAAGGCCTGCGTTACAGTAACATCTATCGTCGTCTTCTTTTTTTTCGAAGCGCCCGCAGCCTTCTGCAGGTCTGCATCAGAAGTGATGTCCTGCAGGACTTCCTCGACCTGAGCGGTATCCTCCTTGGCAGTGACCTTCACATCGCTGACAATGCCCAGAACACCGGTGACGGTAGCAGAACCGCTGGCCTTGACCTCATCTGCCACAGTCTTGCTGGGCGTTGCTGCCAGAACAGACACACCCATGCCCACGACCATAGCAGCGGTCAGAACAGCGCTGATAACTTTCTTCATAATGAAGATCTCCTTTCACTTCAAGCCGCACTCCCCAAGATGCTGCTTTCTATCGCAAATGCTTTTCAACATTTACATCATTCTTCAACAGGCTCCCAGAACAGCGTCAGAACCGCTTTCTGGATGGAAGCTTCGGTCGGATAGAATTCGGTGAATCCGTCCTCTGCCACCTTGTGCTCGCCCTCCAGTGCAATGGCAGGTTCCACAGTATCGTCCTTTGCGGCCCACACCTCATTGACCAGCTGACCCTTTGCAAGGTCGGTGACCAGATAAGGTTGCAGCGCATCGTACACCTGTGCGGTGAACTGCTGATCCTGCTGCACCCTGCTTTCCAGCTGTGCGGAAAGCTGTGCAAGATACTCCTCCTGCCGCACCATGCGGGCTTCGTTGGTGCCTTCGCCAATATCCATGCGCCTGCGCACAAAAATCTCAGCCTGATCGCCCTGCAGCGTCAGGGTAGCTCCCTTGGTCATGGCCGGGTCTGCTGCGGAGAAGTCGTCCTCCAGCGTCACGGTCACACCGCCTGCAAGGTCGTTCAGCACCGAGATGCCGTCCAGACTCATGGCAAGGTAAAAATCGATGCTCTTGCCCTGCAGCAGGCGCGAGACTGCGTCGCGGGCGTAACCGCAGCTTTCTTCCCTGCCATCGCCAAAGCCATGGGCAAGGCTGATCTGCATTTGGGTGGTGCCTACCGGGTTGCCCAGCATACCCAGCACCGTAACCCCTGCCATGGTGTCGCGGTCGATCTTGAGCTGACGGACAGTCTTGTTTTTGCTGTCTATCACGATCAGCCGCTGGAAATCCGCCTGACCGCCCTGATAGGAGCCTTCTGCCTCGATCTCGCTGTCATGATCGATGCCCATAACAAGAATGGTGGTCAGGTCTGTGCGCCTGCGGTAGGTCACGCCGTCCACTTCCATGGTCTCAGCGGTCTCCTGCGGCAGCTCCGTCCGGGTCTCCGGCTTTTGGCTGCGCTTTTCCAGCCAGCTTCCGCCCACAAAAAACAGTACAGCTGCCAGCACCAGCACAGCCAGCGCAGCAGCGGCACCACGATGTTGTTTTTGTCTGTTCAAGCGGGTAAGCTTCCCTCTTTTCTTCGGAATATAGTTTTCTGCGGGAAGGTCTTTCCATTGCCACAGAAAGATATTCCTTGGCTTATTATAGCGTCACAGGTGTGCAACTGTCAATGCATTTTCGTTATTTTCCGGCAGGAAATTTCGCATTTTCAGCCTTTAGGGAGCCACCGATAAACACAAACCCCCGGCCATGCAAAGTTCATCCGCACAGCCGGGGCCAATTGGTATTTATTTGATATCCAGTTCAGGCGGCACATCGATCTGGTCCGAGACATACTTGCCGTTCTTTTTGCGCTGCCGCACGCACTCCGTCAGCAGATATTCGATCTGCCCGTTCACCGAGCGGAAGTCATCTTCGGCCCAGGCGGCAAGGGCATCGTAGAGCTTCGCGTTCAGGCGCAGGGGCACCTGCTTTTTTGGTTCTGCCATCAGTACAGGCTGCCGCTGTTCACGATGGGCTGGGCATCACGGTTGCCGCACAGCACCACCAGCAGGTTGGAGACCATTGCCGCCTTGCGCTCGTCGTCCAGCTCCACTACCTTGTTCTCATTCAGGCGTTCAAGGGCCATTTCCACCATGCCCACAGCACCGTCCACGATCATCTTGCGGGCATCGATGATGGCGCTTGCCTGCTGGCGCTGCAGCATCACGGCCGCGATCTCCGGCGCATAGGCCAGATAGGTGATGCGGGCTTCCACTACCTCGATGCCGGCCTCGGCTACATTCTTCTGGATCTCGTCCCGGATGCGGGCGGCTACCACCTCCGAGGAGCCGCGCAGACTGCCCTCATCGGCTACGCCGTCGCCGGTGGTGTCCACATTGGGAGCCACATCATAGGGGTAAACGCGCACCACATTGCGCAGAGCGCTGTCGCACTGCAGGGAGAGGTACTCCTTGTAGTTGTCCACATTGAACACGGCCTTTGCGGTATCGGTCACGCGCCAGATGACCGCAATGCCGATCTCCACCGGGTTGCCCAGACAATCGTTGATCTTCTGGCGGGAGTTGTTGAGGGTCATCATTTTTAGCGAGATCTTCTTGCTGGTCAATTCTGCGGTCTGGGAACTGCTGTTACCTGCCTTAAGCAGGACCGCCATGCCGGTTTCACCACTGTTCACATCGCCGCTCTGGCTCAGTTTGGTGCCAGCTGCCGGGTTGACTGCAGTGCAGAACGGATTCACCCAGTAAAAGCCCTGTCCCTTCAGAGTGCCGATGTAATCGCCGAACAGGGTGAGCACCAGTGCTTCCTGGGGCTTTAACACCTTCAGGCCGCAGAACAGGAAGATGCCCGCCACCCAGTATGCGATGGACAAGATCGTGAGCAGGATGCCCGGAAACAGGCTTTCGTCCAGCAGAATGATGCTGTAGAAAAACAGCGGGACGGTAACAGCATAGCCCAGCAGGGTGAGCAGCAGCATGACCATGCCGTTCTTTTTCGTCTGCAGAATTTTCTCTTCCATAACAGTTCCCTCCTTCACAAGGTGTGGAAGCGTTTCTTTGTGATATCAAAATCATATCACTTTATATCATTCTTGTCAAGTCCTCCGCAGGCAAAAAAAGAGCCGCCGCACAAACACTGTGCAGCAGCTCCTTTTTGTTTATCTTTTTATAATGTAAAGGGCACTTGCTCTCAGGCGAAGGTCAGCACCACCTTGCCAGCGCCGCTGTTGCGGTCTGCAAGGGTATCGAACGCCTTCTGGAACTCCTCTGCCTTGAACACATATTTTACCGATATCTTTCCGAAGCTTCCCATATATTACTCTTCTCCGATATTTATGTACAGATCCGGCGTGATTTTTGCTGCATTTATTTTGATGATGAAATCACCCAACAACTGGCCAAGCAGAATTCCTGCCCCGTTTCCAACTGTTGTGATCAGAGCTGCATTATACATTTCCGGAAAACAGAAAATGCCAGATGCAGCCCATAGACACAAATAATAATGGTCTGCTGTCCATTTATCGCAATTTTCAAAAATAGTGCCTATTAAAACGGCATATTTGCGATATGCAGTTTGCGGATGTTGCTTGTGCATTAAAAACGCAAACTGCTATAAACAGATAAATCTCACGAAGCACTGTTTGAGAGAGAAGATAGCATAGCATATATGCTGAAAATACGATCAGCAAAAATCCGGAGCAAGTTTTATTTTTTGAAAATGTGTTCTTCATACGACGTTTGAATCCTATCTGCAATGTATACTGCTCATCTCCGCGTTTTCTTGTAAAGCAGCTTGGCAGCTTACTTCAATACGATTTCAACCGTTGGCAGCTTGCTATCCGTTCCGAGTTCATCATCTTCTGCAGCTCTATAACCGGTAACATTTATTGAATACATATAATCTAAAATATCCAGATCTTCTTCATCCTCGGGAAGTTCAACTTGAAAAGTCTCAAACTCAAACACATAAGATGTTCCTTCAATCAGTTCGCCTGTCAAGTCCTTCTGGAAATGAAGCAAAAATGGCCTGTCCTGAAAGAAGTGAACAACGGCAATCGTTTTTCCCGGAAGTGCGTAATAATCAGGCAGGAGCTGCTCAACAGTAGCTGTAAAAGAACCCGAAAACTGCGCAAATCGCTTTTCATTTCCGGTCACTTGCTGTTTTCCATCATGATACCCTGCTTCGTAGCCAGCAGTGTATCCCTCTTCGTAGTTCGCATTACATGTATCTGAACTTTGAGCATTTGTTCCGCAGCCAGATAATGAAAGTGCCAGCACAAGACAGAGAATCCCTGCAATCATCTTTTTCATACTGTTTCCTCCATTGAAGAGAAGAAGTCCGCGAATTTCAGAACACTATCTACTGTAGCTTAAATTTAATCCAAGTTTGTTCACTCGTCTACAAAATTTCTCAAAATCGTATAGTTGCATATAATTTCATAAAAATTTGTAACACAATCACGATACCCCGCGCAATGATTCTCAGGTTTATATAACAAAAAAGGGGCTGTTGCAAAATAAAAATGCGATAGCAATTTGCACAAAGAAATCTACAAACAAAAAATCCCCCTACACTGGCCGATGAAGTCAGCGAAGGGGAATTTTGTATGCCGCCGGAGCGGCGAAATGTAAAAAATCAAGAGCGGAACTGCAAACGGTTATCGGTCTTGGCAGAGACGGCACGGTCAATGTATCGCAAATATACTATTTGTATGTTGCGTTAATTTTTATCTTGTGACGGTTTTGCAATAAGACCAAAGTGAATTTTTATTTTTGGATCATAAAACGGAACGAGGTTCCCTTCTCCACCGCAAAGCAGGTGTCCGCATGGGGCTTTGCGCCCCAGCTGTTGTCGCCGCCAACGCCGCGCTGGAAGGCCGCGCAGCGGACAACAGTCTTACTGTCGTCCCGGGGCAGTTCATAGAGGTGCCGGGCGTTTTCCAGCTCATGGGGCGTATAGGGCAGTGCCGAGAAGGTCATGCCGTCCCCTGCAAAACCGATACCCGGGATGCTGCCGGTGACAGTTGCACTGTACACACCTGTGCGGCTGCCGCACTCCTGCGGATAGACCGGAGTGTACTGGGCAAAATCCTGCTGGACGTTGTAGTTCCACACACCCATCTTACCGCCTGCGGTGCGGTCAGCGGTGGTCTCCCGGGGGCCAAGCCCCAGATAGGAGACCTCGGTCAGTTCCCGCCGCAGCGGGAAGAGTAATCCGAACTCCGGCAGTTCGGTGTGCTCGCCCTGCCATGTCATAGTGATATCGCAGCGGCCTGCGCCGTCGATGGCAAAATCAACAGGCAGCATCTGCCCATCTGGCAGGGTATAGTTTGCGCGGACGGTGACGAACTCACCCTTTGCTTCGGCAGTCAGGTTATCGCAGCGGGCATACAGTCCGGCGGTTTTCCAGAAGGCAAATTCAAAGGGTTCTGCACAGCCCTCGTCGTTGTTGGTAGGCGCACGCCAGAAGTTGGGGCGCACGGTATCGTCCAGCAGCTGCACGCCGTTATAACGGATGGATACAAGACCCTTGCCTCGGCTGAAGATGTACTCAAAGCCCTCGCCCTTTACGCCGATGTTGTAATCCATCTCCACCAGCTGCGGGGCGGGCAGGGTCAGCCGGGCAGTGGTGTGGTCGTGCCATACCTGCCCAAAGGCGGCTTCATAGCCCGCCGTGATTCCGGGCAGCGCAGCCCGCTGGATAGCGGTAATGGTCATGCAGGAAAGCCCTGTTTCCGGCAGAGCGAACGGGAACACGATGTGCACAGTCTTGCCGGGTGCGCAGTCTGCCCGCAGTACCGCGCGACGCTCCGGCTTGCCGTTGACCGAGGATGCAAACACAAGGTCGTAGGCGTTCAGGTCGGTAAAGAGGTTCCGGTTTTCAATCACGGCTTCGGTGTCGGTCAGGGTGATTTTCAGCGGCGCGTATGCCGCCTTGACCGCATCCATCTTGGGGGTATTGCGGCGGTCGGGCAGCACAAGGCCGTCCACGCAGAACTCCCGGTCGGTGGGGCGGTCGCCAAAGTCCCCGCCGTAGGCAAAGCCGGGCTTGCCGTCCGGTTCTGTCACCGCGATGCCGTGGTCCATGTACTCCCAGATAAACCCGCCCTGATACAGCGGCTCTTCGTAGGCATACTCGGTGTAGTCGGTAATGCCGCCGTTGGAGTTGCCCATGGCGTGGCTGTACTCGCACATGATGAAAGGCTTTTCCGGGTGCTCTGCCAGAAACTTTTTGATGTCTGCCACCGGGGTATACATCTGGCTTTCCATATCGGAGGTGGCGGGGTATTCCCGGTTCCAGAAAATGCCCTCGTAGTGCACAAGGCGGCTGGGGTCAGTGTGGCGGAAGTATTCGCTCATCTCCCACAGGATCTTGCCGCCGTGGCTCTCGTTGCCGCAAGACCAAATGAGGATGGCCGGGTGGTTTTTGTCCCGTTCCAGCATGGCTTCGGCGCGGGCAAGCACATTCTCCCGCCACTCCGGGCGCGCACCGGGCAGCGTCCATTTGTCCGAGCCGTCCGCACCCAGCTTCTGCCATGTGCCGTGGCTTTCCAGATTGGTCTCCCCGATGACATACAAGCCGTATTCATCGCAAAGCTGTAAGAAATACGGGTCGTCCGGGTAGTGACTGGTGCGCACGGCGTTGACGTTGTGGGTCTTGAGGTTCTGCACATCCCACAGCATCTCTTCCCGGCTGACCGTGCGGCCGGTGCGGCAGCTCCACTCGTGGCGGTTGACCCCCTTGAACACGATGCGCTTGCCGTTCAAAAGCATCTGACGGTCTTTCAACTCAAACCTGCGCAGACCGACCTTCAGCCCGGTGCGTTCCACGAGAGCACCCTCGCGCAGCAGGGCAATTTCTGCCTCGTACAGGTTCGGCTGTTCGGCGCTCCACAGGGCAGGGTGCTCCACCGCAAAGGTAAAGGAAACATCCTGCACGTCCTCCTCCACATCCGGGTCAGCCTCGCCCTTGCCGAACACCACACCGCTGTCGTATTCGGCAGGCTCACCCACCTCGGCAGACTGCTCCTCGCCGTCAAACACCACCGAGATGGTGCCTGCGCCGCTGACCTTGCAATCAAAGGTGACGGTTGCGCTGGAAAAATCATCTGCAAAACTCTGCTTCACAAAGACATCCTCGAGGTGAACTTCCGGTTTTGTGAACAGCTCCACCGAGCGGAACAAACCGCTCATGCGCCAGAAATCCTGATCTTCCAGCCAGCTGCCGGAGCAAAAACGATACACCTGCACAGTCAGGGTATTTTCGCCGGGATGGATGGCGGCGGTCATATCAAATTCAGCGGGGGTAAAGGCATCCTCGGTGTAGCCGATGTACACCCCGTTGCACCAGACGGCGGCGGCGCTGTCCGCACCGTTCAACCGCAGGTAGCAGCTTGCCCAGTTTTCCGGCAGGGTGAAGCTGCGCCGGTACTCCCCGATGGGGTTATACGCCTGCGGGATCTCGCCGGGATGCAGCTTTTCATGACCATCCCATGGGTACTGGGTGTTGACGTAATGGGGCGTGCCGTAGGGGTGACCGGGCTTTTGCAGACTCTGCAGCTGGATAAAGCCCGGCACGGTCAGGGTGTCCCACTCCGAGAAGGGGGCGGTGAGATTTTCTGCATAGCGGAAGCTCCACGCGCCGTCCAAACTGACGGTCAGGGGCATTTCTGGGCTGGTCTGGTCCGCAAAATGGGCGTGGAAAGGCAGGCGGTTCTGCTGAAAAATTTCCGGGTCGGCCAGCAGCGCCGGGGTGATCGGGTTATTCAAGGGCATAAATTTCACCTCGCAGCATAATTCTGCTCTCATTATAGCACAGCAAATAGGAAAATCAGCCGTACAAAAACGACTTTTTCCCGGAGAGAAGCGGCATCAGTATGCTTCGTCAAAAATCTCGGTATCCAGCTCTGTATGCCCCTTGGGGATGTGGTACTTTACGGCAGGCAGGTGGACGTTGGTAAAATACAGGCTGGTGTTGGGGTCACAGCCAATGACAACGGCCTCTCCCCTGCCTGCCACGGCACTGCGCAAGGTATCGCAGCTGGCGGTGGCAAGGCCATCCTCGGCGCATTCCTTGTAGTCCGGCGCAAAATTAGGCACGGCAAAGCCGCAGTCGTAGGCATCGCATTCGTATATGCTGTCAATTTCGTGGTGGCGGCGGTGGCCGGTGGAAGTGGGGGTAATGGTGGTGGTCACCTCAATACCGGGGAAAGGTGACCACTGCGCAGTCACAGCCCCTGCTTCAATTTTCCACGTTTTGCTCACCTTGCGCACAAACACATTGTCGTCGATGACAAAGGCCAGCATACTGTCCGGTGCAGCCTGATTGAGCACCTCACGGCTGCGGGAGGCGCAGAAGCCAAAGCGGGTATCGTAGGCAAATTTTGCGTACTTTTCCGGGAACTGCCCATGCCCGTGTCCCTCGTTGACACCGGCGGCGTAGGCCGTCACCCGGCCTGCACGGCGCTGCACCAGCATATTGGCATAGGGCATGGGTTTGAGCCATTCTAATGCGGGCATGGGAGCGGCCTCTGCAGACCAGAAGGGGTGGTCGTCCGGCAGAGCAAGCAGCAAAAAGCTCTTCATGCCCCAGTAAGGGCTGCCCGGGGCGTTGTACCGCTCGGCCATATACATCTGCGGGTAGCAGTAGCCGATGGTCAGAATGCCGTCCCGGTCGAACATCTTCTGTTCCAGCCACCAGTTGAAGTTGCGGACGATGATCCCCTTCATTACCGGCAGAGGCAGCGGTTCCACCCCAGCCCAGATGCAGGCTGCCCAGAAGCTGTTCTGGGCAAACCGGTAGGTCAGGCTGCGGCCAAAGGGCAGCGCTGCACCGTTGGCATCGAACCAATAGACGAACTGCTGTGCAAACAGCTGGGCGCGCCGACGGTAGAGTTCTGCGCGCCGGGGGTCGGTGTCGGCGGCAAGCTTAGAGTACAGCAGCCCGTAATACTGGATGGCCCAAGGAATGTAGTAATCCTTCTGGATGCTGGCACCATCGGTAGACCAGCCGTCGCCGCTGTAATAGCTGTCAATTTTGCAAAGGCCATCCTCCAGCAGCTCCGGGCTGTAGGACATCCCCACACTCTTGAGGGCAAGGTTTACCAGAATGCGGAAGAACTGCCAATTGCAGTCCGGGATGGTGTGGACATTGATCTGCCCCAGCCATGCGGCAAGGTTCTGCTTTTCGGTGTCCGAAAGCGGTGTCCAGAGCTTTTCCGGCGCGGTGAGGATGCCGCAGGCAATGGCAGCCATTTCCACATAGCACTGGTCGTACTCCCCAGTAGTGCCCCAGTATTCGGGGTTTTCCGGGTCGGCACCGGCGGCAAGACCCTTGCGGTAGATTTCTTCAAATTGCGGGTCAGAGCCACCGCCCACCCAGAAGGGTACCAGTGCCCACAGCGGGCGGCTGAAGGCTTCCAGCTCAATGGCGCTCCGGTTGTAGGTCACGCCGGTCTCGCCCAGATGCAGCCGGGCACAGCCTGCGGAATAATACGGTTTGAGCGGGTCGAGAAATTTGTGCATCAGCGCGGTAAAATCCGCTTTGGTCTGCAAGTTCATCACCAGTACATCTCCCAGTCTTTGGTCAGGCGGGTCAGCGCCTCCATGTAGAAATAATCGCCCCAGCTCGTGCATTCATCCACGCCCTCCGGGGTGCAGGTGTTGTAGGGGCTTTTTTTGCTGTAAGTGCCGTGGAGCAGTTGGCCGGAGCCCAGAGTGCCGGGCTTGACGGCATAGTGTGCCGCAAGGCTGCCCAGCATCTGCCGGGCCAGAGTGCGCCACTGGGCAGCTTCTGTTTCGTCCACATATTTTGCAGCCTCCAGCAGGCCGCAGGCCACGATAGCCGCCGAGGAACTGTCCCTCGGCTCGCCGCTTTCCGGGGCAAAGACCATATCCCAGCAGGGCACCAGATCCTCCGGCAGGCGGGAGAGATAAAACTCCAGCGCCTTGCGGAACACCTCGAGGAACTTTTCATCATGGGTGTAGGTGTAGCCGATGGCGCTGCCGTACACGCCCCATGCCTGCCCTCTGGCCCAAAAGCTGTCATCCTTGTAGCCCTGACAGGTGCGGCCACCCTTGGGGGTGCCGTCCGGATTCATGAAGAAGGTGTGGTAGGTGCTGCCATCCGGCCGGAAGGAATTTGCCAGTGTGGTTGCTGTATGCGCTGCCGCGATCTCCCGGTAGTGGTCGTTTCCGGTGGTCTCGCCGGCCCAGTACAGCAGCGGAACATTCAGCATACAGTCGATAATATAGCGGTAATTGTCGGGGTCATCCATGGTGCCCCAGGCCTGCAAAAACTTTCCGCTGGGCTGGTAACGGGTCAGCAGCTGGTCGGCGGCAGCGATGGCGGCATTTTTGCCTTTTTCGCTGCCCACCAGCTTCCACGCTGCCACGCAGGTGGGGCTGTACAAAAAGCCCATGTCGTGGTGGTCTACCTCCACCTTGCGGGCAATGCGGTCGGCAAAGCTGTCCACCTGAATGAGGGCGGCGGTCTTGAATTTCTCGTCGCCGGTGGCCTCGTAGGCCAGCCAGATCTCCCCCGGCCAGAAGCCGCAGGTCCACTGATCGTTAGCGCAGCCGGGGTAGATATTGTTCACGCTGGAATGGTTCTGACACTGGTAGGTGTACAGCGGCAGATTGGTCTCCACCTGCTTGCAGGCATCGGCCAGAGCCTGCCTTGCCTCGGCATCGGTCATAGCGTGGTTTTGGTAGGTTTTCATCGTGATCACTCCTTAAATCCAAAGGTCGGAATATCGTGCCATCGTTGGCGCAAAAAGTGCATTCCCAGCTTGGGGCGGCGATCCCGGGTGAACAGACCCTTTTTGTTGCCGTCCACCCGCATGGGGCCCTGCACGGTGTCGTAGTCTGCAAAGTTCCAGACAAATTCTCCCACAAACCACGGGCGCTTGTCAAACTCTGCATCCAGACGGCGGTAAAACTCCACCTGAAACTCCTCGCTGAACATCTCTGCTCCGGCGGTGTGCAAGCCTGCTACGGTGTCCGCGCCGTATTCGCTCATCATCACGGGCTTGTGCTGAGATCCCCAGAAATCCAGCTCCTGATTCAAGCCATAGCAGGCAGCGTCCATGTCTCCGGAAAGGTTGTACCAGCCGTAGTAGCGGTTGATGCAGACGATATCCATGGTGCGGGTGGTGATATCCCTGGTATAGTCGTTCTGGCAGCAGACGAGGGTGACCGGGCGATCCTGCGGGTCCAGCTGATGCGCCAGCTCATACAGCGGGTGCCAGTAGTCGTAGGCATCCTGCGGGAAGTGCTCCAGATCCGGCTCGTTGCCAAGGCTCCACAGCACCACGCAGGGGTGGTTTTTGTCCCGTTGGATCATCTCGGCAAGCACCTGCCGGTGATGCTCCGCAAGGGGGTATTCCTTGTAGGGGTTCAGCGCAGCTCCGCCGCCGATGCCCACCGCCGGGGTCTCGTCCATGACCAGAATGCCCTCCCGGTCGCACAGGTCGTAAAACTCCTCGGCATAGGGATAGTGGCTGGTGCGCACAGCGTTGGCGTTTGCCCAGTGGATCAGGTTCACGTCCTTTACGTTCAGCACCGGGTCAAAGCCGCGGCCGTGGGCGGTAAAGTCCTCGTGCTTGCAAAAGCCCTTGAAGTAAAACGGCTTGCCGTTCAAAAGCACCCGGGTGCCCTTCACCTCAATGCTGCGAACCCCAAAGGTCTGGTCGTAGACGTCTGCCCCACAGGTGATGTGGAGGGTGTACAGGTAGGGCGTGCCGGGTCTTGGCTCCCAAAGGTGCACTTCCGGGATGGTGATCGTGCCCGCTGCGCCCTCTGCCTGTGCTACGGCGTTGCCGTCAGCGTCCAGCACGGTGACATGGACAGGTGCGCCGCCGGTGGTTTTTACCGTGTACTGCACCGTGCCGTCCACGGCGGGCACTACGGTCACATCCTCAATGTACTCTTTAGGGGTAGTGTAGAGCACCACCGAGCGGTGGATGCCGGCATAGTTGAAGAAATCAAAGTTGGGGCGGTTCTGGGGTGCGGCGGCACGCTTTGCAGCCTCCACACTGGGAATGCCCGCATTGTCCGAGCCAAAGAAGGCCAGCTGCCCGTCCTCGTTGCCCACCGGCAGGGTGCTGTGGTTCACCCGGTTGTCGCAGGCTACGGTCAGCAGTGCAGTCTCGCCGGGGCGCAGCAGGGCGGTAACATCTGCTTCAAAGGGAGTAAAGCCGCCCTTGTGCTGCGCAATGAGCCGGCCGTTCAGCCAGACCTTTGCGGTGTGGGTCACCGAGCCAAACCGCAGCACCACCCGCTGCCCGGTGCAGAAGGCGGGCAGGGTGACCTGCCGCTGATACCACGCCCAGCCGTAGTGGCGGCGCAGGGCGGTGGTCTGGTCGTTCTGGTCGTTGTAGCTGGCAGGCACGGCGATGGGCTGGGCATCCGGCAGCGGCTTTGCGGGGTCGAACCGATTTTCCTCGCAGTTGCCCAGCATAAACTCCCATGTACCGTCAAGACTCAGCTTCAGGCGAGCTTCATTCTGTTCAGGATATAACATAACGCATTTCCTCTATTCAAACAAAACTGCGGGGCGCAGGTACTGCCCACGCCCCGCTTACGGGTGATTTGTTTAACCCTTGATGCCGGTGGATGCCACGCCCTGCACAAAGTATTTCTGCAGGGAGAGGAACACGATCAGCACCGGGATCAGTGCCACCACAGAGGCTGCCATGATCAAGCCGTACTCTGCGGAATACTGGGTGATGAACATGCGCAGACCGATCTGGATGGTCTTGAGCTCGGTCTTGGTCAGATAGATCAGGGGGCCAAGGAAGTCGTTCCAGGTGTTCACGAAGGTGAAGATGGTCAGGGTGGACAGCGCGGGCAGGCTGAGGGGCAGCATGATGTGCCACCAGATGCCGTACTCGCTCAGGCCATCGATACGGGCAGCCTCACACAGCTCGGTGGGCACGCCCTCGTAAAACTGCTTCATCAGGAACACACCAAAGGCACTGAAGGCCTGCAGGCACATGATGGCCAGATGGGTGTTGTTCAGGTGCCACGAGCTCATCATCATGAACTGCGGCACCATGTAGGCCTGCCAAGGTACGGCAATGGTGGCAATGTAGCCGAGGAAGAGCACATTCTTGCCCTTGAACTGCATCTTGGCAAAGGCGTAGGCCGCAAAGGAGGAGGTGAACAGCTGCAGCAGGGTGACCACCACGGTGATCTTGACCGTGTTCTTCACAAAGGTGAGCAGCGGGATCTGGGTCCAGATGTCCACATAGTTCTGCCAGCGCGGATTTTTGGGGATCCACTGGATGGGGAAGCCGAACACGTCCTTATTCAGCTTAAAGGAGGAGGACAACATCCACAAAAAGGGCAGCAGCATACAGGCTGTGATGACGATGAGGAAGAAATAGATCAGGAACTTGGAGATGAAGTTGCGGCGCTTCTGGGAAGCGTGGTCTTTAATAACAGCGGTTGCCATAGCTTCTTCCTCCTTTCTCAGTTATCGCCCTTGGAGCCGCGGAACTGGATGATGGTAACGATCAGCACCAGTACGAACAACACCATGGCAATAGCACTTGCGTAGCCGTATTTCGGGGTATTTACGAAGGCTACATTGTAGATGTAGTACACCAGCGTCATGGTAGCGGTACCGGGGCCGCCCTGCGTGATCATGTACATCTGGTCGTAGACCTTGAAGCCGGAGATGGTGAGCATGATGACCACAAAAAAGGTGGTGGGGCGCAGCTGCGGCAGGGTGATATGCCAGAACTGCTGCCAGCGGTTTGCACCGTCCAGCTCAGCGGCTTCGTTCAGATCCGGGTTGCAGCCCTGCAGGCCGGCCAGATAGATGACCATGTAGTAGCCCATGTTCTTCCACACGCTGAACAGGATGACCGTCAGCATGGCGGTATCCTTGCCGGCAGCCCAGCGGGGCAGGTTTTCCACTGCCACGCCGAAGAACTGGTTCAGGAGCATGTTGATGGGGCCCATGGAGGGGTTGAAGATCATGTTCCACACCGCTGCCACCGCAACCAGCGAGGCAACGTAGGGGAAGAACGCCACGGTGCGGAAGAAGTTGCGCAGCTTCACATTCTGGTTCAGCAGCACGGCCATCGCCAGTGAGCAGGCCAGCGTCAGCGGCACAGTGCCGATGACATAGACGATGGTGTTTTTCAGCGCCGCCTGAAAGATCTTATCGGTGGTGAAGAGCTTTACAAAGTTCTTCAGGCCGATAAATTCGATGGCGTGGCGGCCGTCCCATGCGCAGAAGGCCAGCGCAATGGCAAACACCATGGGCACCAGCGTAAACACGCAGAAACCGATGAAGTTTGGCGCAATAAAGGAATACGCGATGAGAGAATCGCGGGTCGATTTTTTTAGCACTTTACGGGGAGTTTTATTCTGGACAGCAGCACTCGCCATAAAAGAGCCTCCTTTCCAGGAAGTATAACAGCTTACCAAAAAATGAGCGGGGCGGGCGCTGTGCATACCCGCCCCGCTCGGACAGGGCTTTTTCCAATGTGTGTTTATTGGAAAATAAATGGGGAATGAAAATGATGAAGAAGGAGAAACGCTAAGCAATGCGAGAAACGCTTTATCAGCCGAGAACTGCGGGAACCTGATCGTTCATGTTCTGGATGCCCTCGTCCACGGTCTCGCTCATGGTCATAATGGCATCGTGCTCGGCGTTCAGGATGGTCTCGATATCAGATGCATACTGGGTGTAGGGCATTTCCAGATAGACATTGCTGGTGGTCAGTGCATCCACGGAATTGCTGTCCTCAGGGAAGCCCTCGGTGGACTTGATGATCTCGGCGGTAGCATCGGAGCCGCAAGCCGGGAAGGTGCCGGTCTTGGCAATGGCCTGTGCGCCCTCCTCGGAGACACACCAGTTGATGAAGTCGGCAGCGGCCTCAGCCTTGGGAGAATCGGCGTTGATGGCCAGGCTGGTCACAGTGCCCAGCGTAGAACCGGCAGCTGCACCGGCGGGGTGCGGGTACTTGACGATGCCCCAGTTGAACTTGGTCTCAGCATCCTTCATGTAGGCTTCCAGCGTGGAGATGAACCAGCTTCCCATGTTGACCATTGCGCACTGCTGGTTCTCAAAGGCTGCGGAGTAGTGCAGAGAGGATGTCTTGAGGTAGCCGTAGTCCATGCAGATGCCGTCCTTCTGCTGGGCAATGACCATATCGTAGGTGGGCTTCATGAAGTCGTAGGTGCCGTCGATGATGGTGTTCTTGCCGTCCAGAATGGAGAACAGAGAAGCGGCGGAGCGCCAGGTGTGGTAGTGGCAGCCATAGACCTTGGTATCGCCGGAGCCGCTGGTCATCTTGCGAGCCAGAGCATCGTAATCTTCCAGCGTCATGTCGTTGGAGGGATACTCCACACCGGCCTTATCGAACAGGTCCTTGTTGTAGTACACCACCCAGAAGTCGCTGCGGAAGGGCACGGCGTAGAAGTTGCCGTCGTCGGTGGTCAGCTGCTCGATGGTGCCGTTGAAATCGCCGGCATCGCGGGTCAGCACCTCGTTCAGGGGCTTGAGGTAGTCCAGATTGATCAGGTTTGCGTAGCCGGGGATATCCTTGACGGTCACGACATCCAGATCGGCGCTGCCGGCCAGCTGGGTAGCCAGAACGGTCATGTAATCGCTGGAGCCAAGGTCCACCATCTCGATGGTAACATCCTTGTGGCTTGCCATGTAGCCGTCGGCCATGGCCTGCCAGTAGGGGGTGGACTCCTTATCCCACACCGACCACTGCAGGGTAACAGGGCCTGCGGCTGCGGATGCAGCGGTGGAACTGGCAGCGGAGGAAGCAGCCGTGGAGCTGGCGGAAGAGCCGCCGCAGGCGCTCAGGGCAGCAGCTGCGCCACAGGCGGCGGCAGCGGTAAGGAACGAACGGCGAGAAATCTTTTTCATAAGTGTGTCCTCCTTCAGGGCAGTGTGTGTTTCGTACGGCGGTGTCCCCCGTGCTTGGGAGCCGCTTGCTTTTGTTGACACTAGGATACCGCACAGGCGCAAAAAACGGAATGGAAAAAATTCTGGAACTGTTGCAGTTTTTCTGCGTCTTTTTGAAAAAGATGCACTTTCTTACACTGGGGTCTGCACTTTCTTGCTTTCTTGCACAGTTTACATTCTCACCGAAAGAAAAAAGCGTATAAAGCGCACAATTTTCATGCAAAAAGCCGTTGACAAACAGCGTCGGAATCAGTACTGTATAAAGGAAAGAATACAAAATATTACCGGAAAGGAGGTTCCGTCATGAAAAGCAGTCATCGTTTCCCTCTGCGGCGGCAGATCATGTGGGGGATGCGTTTTTTTACCCTCCTTACCTCGCTGGCTGTGGGCGCAGCACTGTTCACCCTCTCCAACCAGTATGTGCGCGCCAACTCTCTGCAGGCGGCGGAGTTCAACCTGCGGCTGGTGGCTACCTCCATCGAGACCAGTCTGGACAGCGCCGATGACCTTTTGAACTGGGCTTCCATCAACAGCACCGTGCGGCGGTACATCTCGCAGGAGGATGTCAATGGCGCCCAGACCATTGCCGCCTACAAAGCTGTGCAGGAAAAATACTATTCCAGCACCCTGTACAGCCACATCCTCCGCTTCTTTATTACCAACGAGAATGACCGGCATTTGCAGTTCGGCACGCTGAACGCCTCGGCGGCGCTCAACCGCACCAGCGTAAAGCAGTTTTTCTCCAAGGGGTACGGGATGCAGTTCACCACCGACCCGCTGCTGCCCGGCAACCCGGATTGCATTGCCATCAGTCAGCCTATCCGCTGCGGCAAGGGCACTCTGCACCGGGGCAGCACCTACCTTGCACTGGATACCGCCATCGTCACCGACCCGGCGGCGGGTTACAGCCTGACCGACGGCAGCGCGCTGTACTGGGAGACGGGCAGCCGCCTGTGGCAGATCGAAAATGGCAGCCTGACCGAGACCGAAAACCGGCTGCGGGAGGTAGCCTACACCCTGCGCACCGAAAGCAATAACGGCATGACCGAGCAGACCGCGTGGCAGGGCAAGGTGCAGCTGAACGGCCAGAGCTACTATGTTGTCAAGGTTACGCTGAACGGCCGCAGCGCGGCGCTGGTGCAGCTTTTGCCCGCAAGCACCTTTTTGCAGCACTACGGCGTGTACCTGTGGCTCATCGCCCTTGGCATAGCCATCATCTGGGGACTAAGCTTTTTTATACAGTATTGGCTGGAATTGGTCATCACCCGCCCGGTGGAGGCGCTGCAAAAGCGCATCGAGACCGTGGGCAGCGGCAACTTTGCCCCGGACCGCGCGGTGGAGTGGAACAACGAGCTGGGCGACATTGGCCGCGGCATCAACCAGCTTGCCGAAAACGTAGACAGCCTGATGACCCGCCGCGTGGAGGACGAACGTCGCAAGCAGGAGCTGGAATACCGGATGCTGCAAAACGAGGTGAACCCGCACTTTATCTACAACACCCTCAACAGCATCCGCTGGATGGCTACCATCCAGCACGCGCCCGGCATTGCCGAGATGGTCACCGCCTTTGCACGGCTGACCAAAAGCATCTCCAAAGGCACCCAGAAGCTGGTGCCTTTGCAGGAGGAGCTGGCATTGCTCAACGATTACTTTACCATCCAGCAGTACCGCTACGGCGGCGACCTGGAGATTGAGGTCTCCCGCATTGAAAGCGAGACCCTTTGCCGGGACTGCATGATTCCCCGGTTCACCTTGCAGCCGCTGGTGGAAAACGCCATCTTCCACGGGCTGGAACCCAAGGGCGGCCACGGCAGCGTGCTGCTGGATATCTCCACCGACCCGGATACCGGGGACGTATTGCTGCGCATTACCGATGACGGCGTGGGCATGCCGCCGGAGCAGGTAGCTCACCTTCTGGACGAGCCCGCCGAGGGTGCCGAAAAGGCTGAAAAGTTCCGTCATGTCGGCCTGTGGAACGTGAACCGCCGCATCCGGTATTCCTTTGGCGAGGGTTACGGCCTGACCATTGAAAGTGAAGAGGACGTGGGCACCGAGGTCACCATCCGGCTGCCCTATCAACAGAAAGGAGACACCCATGCTGCGGATATTACTGGTGGATGACGAGCCGCTGGTGCTCATCGGCCTGCAGGGGATGCTGGAATGGGAAAAGCTGGGCTATACCGTCTGCGGCACCGCCCGCAACGGAAAGCTGGCGCTGGAACTCATTGAGCGGGAGAAGCCGGATATCGTCATTGCCGACGTAAAAATGCCGGTGATGGACGGGCTTACCCTTGCCCGCACCTGCCGGGAGCGCAACGCCCTGCCCGCCTTTATCATGCTGACCAGCTTTGAAGAATTTGATTACATCAAGCAGGCCATGGGTGCCGGAGTGGTGGATTATCTGGTCAAGCTGGACCTGACCCCCGAAAACCTGCAAACCGCCCTTGCCAAGGCCGCCGAAAAGGTAAAAAAGGAGCGTGCTTTGCTGGGCGAATTGTCAGCACAGGAAAATCTTGCCGAGAGTGTGCGCAGCTATCAGGAGCGTTTTTTCGTGCGGTTGTACGCCGGGCTGTTCCCGGACGAAGCCGCATTGGAGCAGCCTTTGCAGCACATGGAGCTGAACCTTGCAAGCGACGCCTACCTTGTAGCCAGCTGCGAGATCATCGCCAACACCGCCCTTACCCCCGCCCAGCAGCTGAAGCTGAGTTTTTCCTGCGGGCGGATGCTGGAGACCACCCTGCAAAACTACCTGCCCTGCTATGTGACCGGGGCGGATGCCATGCGCTGCAATGTGCTTTTCTGCCTGACCGATGCCCAGTGCCAAAAATACCGGACGGTACTGCGCCCGCTGCTGGAACGCGCCAGCCAAATTCTATACAACTATTTCACGGTACGGCTGCTCTGGGCGGTAGGACGCCCCACCGGCTCCCTGCTGGGGCTGGCGCGCCGCTGCCGGGAAAACGCCCACCTACAGCCCCTGCTCACGGTGGAGCAGCCCATCCAGTTCGTGGAGGTCAACGAGGGCGACGCCACCGCCGGGAAGATACAGGTGGTGGCACAGGTGCAGGAGTATATCAAGAATCACCTTTCGGAAAAGCTGACGCTGGCAGATGTGGCTGCGGTGTTCAATTTTTCGCCCAACTACCTCAGTCAGCTGTTTGGCAAATACGGCGACAGCGGCTTTGTGGAGTACATCACCGAGACCCGCATTGCTGCGGCCAAGGAGATGCTGGAACAGGGTGATTTGAAGGTCTACGAAATTGCGGAAAAACTGGGCTACGAAAGCGCCTTCTATTTTTCCAAGGTGTTCAAAAAGGTCACCGGGCTCAGCCCGCGGGAATATCAGCAAAGTATTTGAAGTCGGAGGCTTTTATGATACAGGAACAGCTTGCCTTTCTGCCGGAATTTCTTCCCGACTACCGCCCCTTTCCCCCTGCCAAAGAGCGCCCCGCATGGCTGGCTTTACCCCCGCGGGCAAAGCACCGCTTTTTGAAAGCCGGAGAAGCCGCGCTGCAAACACCCCTTGCGCCCCTGCCGCTCTCCCTCTGGCTGGATTTCACCCGCACCGGGCAGCGTGCCGCATGGGAGGCGGCTTATTTTTCCCGCCGGGCGCGGCTGTGCGCACTGGTATGCGCCGAGTGCGTAGAGCACAGCGGGCGCTTTCTGGATGCCATTGCGGATACCGTATGGGCGCTCTGCGAGGAAAGCGCATGGCAGCTGCCTGCCCACAACAGCTATGTGCGGGACACCCCGCAGCTGCCCCTGCCGGACACTTCGAAGCCTATTGTAGAGCTTTTTGCCGCCGAGACCGGGGCGCTGCTGGCGCTGACCCGCTACCTGCTGCACGACGAACTGGATACCACCGCGCCGGGCATTGCAGCGCGGATGGAGCGGGAGCTGAACGCCCGCATCCTGACGCCCTATTTTACAGGCCACTTCTGGTGGATGGGAAACGGTGCGGAAGCCATGTGCAACTGGACGAGCTGGTGTTCCCAGAACGTGCTGCTCACGGTTTTTCTGCTGCCCACCTCGCAGGAACAGCGCTGCGCAGCGGTAAAACAGGCCGCGTATAGCCTGGACTGCTTTTTGAAGGACTACGGCGCGGACGGCTGCTGCAACGAGGGCGCACAGTATTATCGCCACGCCGGGCTGACCCTGTGGGGCTGCCTTGAAATTTTATCTGCCGTAGCACCGCAGGCCTTCTGCGCCCTGTTCCATGAGCCTAAAATCAAAAATATTGCGGAGTACATCTGCAATGTCCATGTAGAAGGGCCTTACTACCTGAACTTTGGCGATTGCAGTCCCCTTGCCGGGCGGTGCGGTGCGCGGGAATACCGCTTTGGGCAGGCCGTTGGCAGCGATGCTTTGCAGGCACTTGCGGCGGCAGACTTCCGTGCCGATGCCGACCCCGACCACCTGCAGAACCCGGACGGCAGCACCCACATCAACCTGTGGTACCGGCTCATCACCGCCTTTGCAGAGCAGGAGCTGATGGAATGCGCTGCAATTCCCCAGCATCTACCCACGGTGTGGTACCCCAGTGTGGGCATTTACGCCGCACGGCAGGGTCGCTGGGTGTTAGGGGCAAAGTTTGGCTCCAACGGCGACAGCCACAACCACAACGATACCGGCAGCATTACTGTATACAAAGACGGGAGGCCGTTCCTGATCGATATCGGGGTGGAGAGCTACACCAAAAAGACCTTCAGCCCCCAGCGGTACGAAATTTGGACGATGCAGAGCGCATGGCACAACCTGCCAACCTTTGACGGCATCCAGCAGCTGCCCGGCGCGGAATACGCCGCCCGGGAGGTGCACACCACGGAAAACAGCATCACCGCCGAGCTGGCAGGCGCGTACCCGCCTATCCCAGGGCTTACCACCTACCGCCGCTGTGTATCGGTCAGTGAACAGGGCATCACCCTGCGGGACGAAACAGACTATCCCGGCACGGTGGATCTGACCCTGCTCACCGAGCAGCAGCCTGCCGCCACCGCAGATGGCTTTGCGGTGGGCACGCTGGGCGGTATCCGGTTTGACCCGGAAAAGGTCGCTGCCAAGGTCACACCGGTACCCATCACCGACCCGCGCCTGCGCACCGCATGGCCGGAAACGATCTATAGGATCACCCTGCATTTCAAAAAATCACTGAATGTCGTGCTATATTAAGGAGAACCGCCATGGAGACCATCAAGCTGAAAATTCTGGACGAAGTGGGTCACACCCTGATGACCTGCGATGCCGACACCAACGTATCCCTTGTTTACACCAACTCCTACAAGCCCGGTGACCGGGTGGCGCTGGAAATCGACCATCCCGGGCAATACTGCGTCATTCAGTTTGAGGACACCATGCCCGAAGCCCTTGTGTATGTGGTAAAACGGGAGATCAATTTCCATATTCCCTTCGGGGAGCAGGCCATCACCTACTCGCCCAAAAGCTTTGTGGGCAGCCGCCATGTCGTCCGCGCACGCCTTGCGCTGCCGGAAGAAATTGCTGCACGGCGGAACTTAGCCTTCAACTGCTACGATGAGCACGGCGACACCGGCTTTTATCCCCACGCCAGTGCCAACGTGGAAACGCGCGGTGAGGCGGTGTTTGCCGCCCGCAACGCCATCGACGGCATCTTTGAAAACAGCGCCCATGGGGAATACCCCTACCAGAGCTGGGGCATCAACCGGGACCCCAACGCCGCCCTGACCCTGGATTTTGGCCGCGAGGTATTATTGGAGGAGCTGCGCATCACCGAGCGGGCAGATTTTCCGCACGACAGCTACTGGGTAAAGGCTACGGTAGAATTTTCTGATGGCAGTCAGCTGGACATTCCGCTGGTAAAAAGCGCCAAGCCCCAGAGCGTTGCCTTTGAGCCCAAGCGGGTGCGCAGCCTTGTGCTGAAAGACCTCATTCAGGCCGAGGGTACCTCACCCTTCCCTGCCCTGACCCAAATCGAAGCCTTTGGCACCGAGGTGAAATAAAATGAGCCTATACAATTCTCTCTATGAGCGGGAAGGGCATGGCATCAGCCCCAACGAGCCGGAGAAAAAGGGCTTTGCGCGCTTCTGCCAGATGGTCGGCCGCGACCTTGGTCAGCTGCTAGGCACAAACCTGATCGTCTGCATGCTTTGTCTGCCCGCCGCGCTGGGGATCTCGCTGGGCGTGACCCTGTTTTCCCTGCCGGTCACGGTGGTGTGCAGTCTCCTCACCGGTCTGCTGGTCGGCCCTGCCATGCTGTTGCTGGCAGATTGCGCCCTGCGCAGCTTGCAGAACGACCCCTCCCAGTGGCTGCCCCGGGCAAAACAGACCCTTACCGCCCACTGGAAATCTGCCTGCGGCTTTGGCTGCATTGGCACACTGGTGCTGGGGCTGCTGTGCTTTGTATCGGCCTTTGTATTTGAGGCCGCCGCACAGCAGGGCTACTACCCCGGCCTTGCCGTGCTGGTATTTCTGGCGCTGGATTTCCTGGTGCTGGCGGTTTTCAGCACCCTGTGCGCCGCTGTACTGCCGCTGCAAGCCCCGGACAGCCTGCTGCGCCGCGCGGGCAGACTGCTGCTTAACACACCGATTCGCTGCGTGGCGGCAGGTATCGTGATGCTGGCAGGCATCGGCGGCATGCTTTTGCTGTTCCCGGTCAGCGTATTCTGGGCGGTGCTGTTCGGTTTCTGGTTGCCCGGGCTTGCAGCCATGCAGACCCTGTTTCCCGTTTTGCGGCAAGAATACGGCGTACAGGTGCGCACCATTTCGCACCCGGCAGCGCCCGATAAGATCCTGACCGCGCAGGAGCAAAAAAGGCGTTCCCACGTCAACTGGTGGTACTACAACTGGGGCATCGTAGCTGTGGCGGCTATGGTCATTGTAGGTGCAGCGTATGTGGCACACGGCCTGCTGACCGCCGTAGACCCCGATTACACCGTGGCGGTGGTCACGGCAGAAGCCCTGCCGGACGATGCGGTGCAGCGTCTGCAGACTGCACTGGCGGACTATGCGGACGATGCCAACGGCGACGGGGCTGTGGTGGTGCAGGTGAACAACTACACATGGAGCGCCAACGCCGCCCTGACCGACATGAACGGCCAGATGGCTGGTGCCACCCAACTGAACACCGATCTTGCCAACGACGAAAGTACAATCTGGATCCTCGAAGACCCAGAGGGCTTTGAGCAGGCTTATGGGGCGCTGAGCGAAAAGCTGGGTGCCGACTGGGCCGGACAGCTGATCGACTGGGACGAGCAGCCGGTACTTTCCGCTCTCGATCTTGGAAGTTATAACACCACTACCGATGGTAGCCAGCGCATTGCTGTACAAAGCTGTTTTGCTGGCTGTAAAATTGCGATTTTTGACAGGGAAGATCGTTTATGGCGTTCTTTGAGCTCTTGATTCAATTGTTAATACCAGACAATCGGTTCTCCATGGCATCATAAGTCTTACTGCTACCGCTTTACCGCAATGAATTCCCCAAAACCATCTTGACGCACCTACACTTCCATGATACCCTTTATTCCAGATCCTGCTGAAAAAGTGGTGGTTCTCACCGTGATAACCACCACTTTCAGCGGATAATCACCCCGGAAAGAATGTACCGCCCCGCAACACACCCGATCATTTTGCCGCCGATTCACCCCGACAAAATCATCGCTGCGCTGCGTGGGCGGTATTTTTCTTTTTCACAAATAAACCCTCATGTAGTCGTTCAATCTTCAAAAAATTGTTTTTGGTTGTCAGATGCACAACTTTAAGTGCTATTCTTGCGTTTGAAAGAAGCAAGACGTAGTGTCTGCACTGCGCCCGACTTTCTTCATACTGAACCTTGAATCCTTCATAACCCGTCTGAACGTGATATCATCATCCACTTCTGTCGGACCTCTCGCATAGATCCCTACTGCCTGATATGAAGTGGTATGCAGATATAAAAGAAACCTCCCCAGACATGAACTGCACCCCAGTCTTTCCCAAATTTTGTGTAAAGTCCAAACAGCTATTTTGGATGTGCTGGACACCGCAATGAGCTTTGAGGATTTCTCGGAGAAACTCATGCAATTGTAGATGAGGTAGTCCAGTTCAGCCCTCTGCGACATGGTCACATCCAGCGCATCCTCGACCCCGGTACAGTCGATAAAGATTTTCCTCCCATCCCGGAGCAGCAGCTCCACGCAGCCGGTGTCCATGTTAAACTGACAGGCTCTTGCATCGTACTTCATAATCTTGCGTCCTTTCTGCCTTACGGCACTCTTACAGTGGTCTGTCGTGCTTTCTTATGATAAGGTCTGGGACGTTTTTCGTGGGAAGCAATGGATTCGTTCTGTTTTCCGAAGAACACAAAAAATCCGAACCCTTCCCCTATCGGAAAAAAGTTCGGATTTTGTTGTTGTGGTGCACCTCCAGGGACTCGAACCCTGGACCCACTGATTAAGAGAAACCGATGTGCAACATTCGTCAATTTTCCGAATCACGCAGTTTCGTTGTTTTTGGCGTTTTGTCGTGATTTTATACTTTGCATCCTTTGCATTGTCTGCACACAATGTTCTGTCTTGCATCTGTTATCCAGCTATTCCGGTGTGCAAAAAGTGTGCAAAAATGTGCAGAGCCAAAATCAGCCCCTGAAAAGCGCACCTGATTTTTATGCAATGGGGTGAAAATGAGCCGGTTTCGCCCGGCGAATAGCGTACCCGATATTACCAATTTATACCACACATCAAATGTACATCAACAATTTGATTCTTGGCAGGGATATGGACAATCGAACTGACATCACCCTATATAAAAGGAGTTTTACCATGAACAAACTGCTTTCCTGCCGCCACAACATGGACACCAACCGGGTAGAAGCCCGGTTTTCTGACGCCTCTGCCATTGCCATCGACTGCATCGTCATCGAGGACGAGTACGGCAATACCCCAGCACAGAGGGCAGAGCTGGACTGGCTGCTGTACAATAAGCCGTTGGAGTATGCACAGCTTGTACTGAGTGGGAAGATTGCGCACTATCTGTCACTGGGATGTGAGCATGGCAGACCAAAAGATCAAGTCTAATGAACCAAACAACTGCTGATCCGTATTTCTTTTGATACGGGTTAGCAGTTGTTTCTGTTTTATGCATATCACAACTGCGCAAGCAAATACGCTTATTCCGCCTTCCCTTCCAGCCTGTTTTTATACCCTTCGCCCCATGCCCGCATGGCATCCAGAACCGGTTTCAAACTATATCCCAATTCGGTCAGAGTATATTCCACCCGGGGCGGCACTTCAGCATAGACCTTCCGGGTCAGCAATCCGCTTTCCTCCATCTGCCGCAGCTGAGCGGTCAAAACCTTCTGGGTCACATGGCCGATGGACTTTTTCAGTTCTCCAAAACGCTTTGTGCCCAGCATCAGATCCCGGAGGATCAGCACCTTCCATTTATCGCTGATGAGGGTCAGGGTGGTCTCCACCGGGCAGGCCGGGAGTTCTTTGAGGATTTCCTTTTCCATAATTACCTCCAAGGGAATTTCAAGTGGTCATCGTGCCGGATGCACGGATACCACACACCGCTTTACGGCATCATTATAGCTTTCAACAGCAAAAAAAGCAAGCAGCATCGCAATAGTATCTTTCCGGTAACTACACCACAATATTGTGCGTACTTCACAAGCCGCACAAAGCGCACTACAATAAAGCTGTCAGAAAAAAAACAATGTATGGAGGTACATCCCATGAATAAAGTCGTAGAATTTCTGAACACAAACCCGGTGCAGTATCTGGCCACCGTAGGCCGTGACGGCAAGGCCAAGTGCCGCCCCTTCATGTTTGCCGGTGAGCTGGACGGCAAGCTGTGGTTCTGCACCAACAACCAGAAGGATGTTTACAAGGACCTGCAGGCAAACCCCAACATCGAGATCTCCGTTTCCAGCCCGGAGTACGCATGGCTCCGTCTGCATGGCAAGGCTGTGTTTGAAAACAACATGACCGCCAAGGAGATGTGCATCGCAAACCCCATCGTGAAGAGCCAGTACGGCGAGGCTACCAACCCCATCTTTGAGGTGTTCTATCTGGAGGATGCCCACGGCATCATTGCAGACTTCTCCGGCAACCCTCCCTACGAGTTCTAAGAAACTCTCTCAATTCAACATCTTCGGGGCAAGGTGAAATCCCTGACCGGCAGTAAAGTCTGCGAAGCGCAAAAGCGCCCGATACGGTGAGATTCCGTAACCGACGGTATAGTCCGGATGAAAGAAGATATGAGGAAGCAGCCCCGCAGGAAAACCCGTCCTGTGGGGCTGTTTCAAATCCAAGCTTATCATTGGCAGCTTTGCCATGCTGATGTACAAGCGGCTTGCGCCGATTCTGAAAGGTCGTTGACGGTATGACGAAACAAGATTATTTGGAATTACTGGTGAAAAATATCCATTCCACCACCGTGGCCACCATCGGAGCAGACGGTCATCCCCAGACCCGTGTGATCGACATGATGCTCTATGACAAACAAGGTGTGTATTTCCTTACTGCAAGGGGCAAAGCATTCTATACCCAGCTCATGGCGCAGGGCTACATTGCTCTGTCCGCCACCAGAGAAAAAGTCTCGATTTCTCTGCGCGGAAAAATCAAAAATATCGGCAGAGAGAAACTAGATGAGATTTTCGAGAAAAACACCTATATGCAGTCCATCTATCCCGGCGATACCCGCAGTGCCCTAGAGGTGTTCTGCCTGTATGAGGCGGACGGCGAATATTTTGACATCAGCGTTCCGGCGCACATTGTCCGGGACAGCTTCACCATTGGCAAAGCAACACAGGAAGCACCGGGTTACTATGTAGGCGAAAGCTGCATCGGCTGTAAGCTGTGCTACTCTGTCTGTCCGCAGAAGTGCATCGACATTACCAAGAAGCCGGTGGTCATTGACCAGCACCACTGTCTCCACTGCGGGCGGTGTGCGGAAGCCTGCCCTAAGCAGACAATCGAAAAGAGGGTTTGACTATGAACCAGAGTGAGCGGCGAACGATCCTTATTCAGGTGCTTTTGAAAGAACACCCGGAGTATCGGGGACTGCGGATACCGGCAGACGCAGACACCCAGTGGCAGCTTCTGCGGGGCTTGCTGAATATCCGTGAACCACGGCGTATCGGCACAGACTTTCTGCAAATACAGGATGCGTACCTGCAAGAGGAAATCGCCGCAAAAGGCATCACCGATGCGGCTGACCTGACGCCCCTGCAGCCGGGGCTGTACCTCTGGCAGGGGGACATTACCACCCTGAAATGTGATGCCATCGTCAACGCTGCCAACAGCGACATGACCGGCTGCTACTGCCCGAACCACGGCTGTATCGACAACGCCATCCACACCTATGCCGGGGTGCAGCTGCGTCTTGCCTGTGCAGAGATCATGGACAGGCAGGGACACCCGGAACCCACCGGACAGGCAAAGCTCACGACCGCATTTAATCTGCCCTGCCGCTATGTGCTGCACACGGTTGGCCCCATCATCCATGGTCGGGTGACTCAGCAGAACCGGGCATTGCTGGCTTCCTGCTACCGGTCCTGTCTGGAGCTGGCGGCAGAGAACAGGCTGGAAAGCATGGCGTTCTGCTGCATTTCCACGGGAGAGTTTCACTTTCCAAACCAGCTTGCAGCAGAGATTGCGGTGCAGACTGTGAAAGAATTTCTCAAAAAGCAAACCAGTGTGAAGAAGGTGATCTTCAATGTTTTCAAAGATATGGACAAAAAAATCTACGAACGACTGCTCCGGACCGATTGATACGCTGCGGCAGGTTCTGAGCCATGCCGATGCAGTGGTCATCGGTGCAGGTGCAGGGCTTTCTACCTCGGCAGGTTTTACCTATGACGGGGAGCGGTTCCGGGAATATTTCTCCGATTTTGCCAGCAAGTACGGCTTTACGGATATGTACTCCGGCGGCTTTTACCCCTACCCCACCATGGAGGAATACTGGGCATACTGGAGCCGCTATATTTACATCAATCGCTATCAGGATGCACCCAAGCCGGTGTATCAAGGTCTGTTTTCTCTTGTGAAAGACAAGGACTACTTTGTACTGACCACCAACGTGGACCACTGCTTCCAGAAAGTAGGGTTCGACAAAAAGCGGTTGTTCTACACGCAGGGGGATTACGGTCTGTTCCCGTAGCAGAGTTCCCATAAAACAGTATTTGCAAAAGTTCCCTAAATGGGGAAGATTTGGCGTGACTTCGGTCACGCCTTTTCTTTCGCTTCCAGTTCATCCAGAGGGATGTACCCCAGCCCATCGTACTTGATATGGATGTGCTGCACCCGCTTTCCGCTGGACTTATCCGGGGCATCCACATAGATGGCCGACACCAGTTCACGGAGAGCATAAGGGGTGAGTTCTTCAATATGAACGTACTTGTGCGCTTTCTGGACGAACTTTTCAATATTCTCGATCTGCTGTTCCTGTACTTCAATTTCCTGCTGGATGGAGAGAACTTCCTCTTCCAGCTGCTTCTGTTCGGCATCGTAGCTCTGACTCATCATGTCGAAGCGGTCATCGCTAAGCTTTCCGTTAACATTGTCCTCGTAAATCTTCATGAACAGCCGTTTGAGGTCTGCGATCCGCTTCTCATTCCGGGCAAGCTGCTTCTTCAGGACAGTCAGCTTTTCGGTGCTTTCCACCCGAAGCTGCTCCTCCATGACCTTGCGGAAGTAGTCCTCATGACAGAGGATGTAGTCCGTCACCCGCTGAACATGGCTTAGCACACGGCCCTCCAAAACCTTTACCCGGATGAAGTGTCCCTTGCACTTGCTCCCGTTCTTCTTGTGCAGAGAGCAATCAAAGAAGTCTTGACTGAAGTCCCTGTGATTGGACGAACCATATTGCATCTTGGAACCGCAGTCAGCGCAGTAGACCATACCGGAGAAAATGCTGCTCTTGCCTGTCCGGGTCATGCGGTGACGCTGGCTACGAATCTCCTGAACCTTTTCAAACACATCATCGTCAATAATGCGCTCATGTGTATCCGGAAAGATAGCCTGATTTTCCACGGGATTCAGATGTCTCTTTTTATCCCAGATAGAGTTAGTATAGGTCTTAAAGTTGACTGTGCAGCCAGTGTACTCCCGGCGTTCCAGAATCGAACTTACTGCTCTTTTATCCCAGCGATAAGGGTCTTCCGGGGCGGGTGAGTTCGTACTCAGGCCATGGCTCAACTTATAGGCGGTGGGAGTCAGAACTTTGTCCACCCACAGTTGGTTTGCAATTTGGGTCGGGCCACGGCCTTCCATGCACATGGAGAAGATGCGCTTCACGATTGCAGCCGCTTCTGAATCAACAAGCCAATGTTTCGGGTTCTCCGGGTCTTTCACATAGCCGTACGGCACATTGACCGTCAGCGGTACTCCACGCTCTCCCTTGGCCTTCTGAACAGCCCGAATCTTGCGGCTGGTATCGCGAGCGTAAAACTCGTTGAACCAGTTCTTAATGCCCGCAAAATCGTTGTTTACGCTGTTCGGGTCAATGGTGTCGTAGTTGTCGTTAATGGCAATGTAGCGAACGCCATACTGGGGAAAGGTGAAGTTGGTGTACAGACCTGTCAAGGCAGAATTACGCCCCAGTCGGGACAGGTCTTTCGTAATAACGATTCCTACACGTCCTGCTTCGATCTCGGCCAGCATACTCTGAAAGCCGGGACGGTCATAGTTCGTGCCGGAGTAGCCATCATCCACAAAGAATACCGGGTTCGGGAAGTGGTTCTTTTTGGCGTATTCCAGAAGGATGGCCTTCTGGTTCTCAATGGACAGGCTTTCGCCGAGCCGTGCGTCCTCTTGCGACAGCCGGCAGTAAAGTGCGGTGATCTTATTCGTTGCTCCAGACATTGTTGTGTCCTCCTTACTCTGTGGAGCAACTGTCAGTACAGGATTGGTTACCGGGTCAAGTATAGCAGAATTGGGCGCAGTTGTCATTCGTCTGCACCCTCATCTTCAAATTTTTTGCTGGGCGTTCTTGGCAACAATGCGCTCCAGCTTCTTCAAAAAGGATTCCTTGCCCTCATAGCTGCCGGTCACGGTGTAGGTGGTGTGACCGACTTTCTCCGTGGTGGTCAGTTCCGGAATCCAGAAAGCGGACAGGTTCTTGACATGGAGGTTGCCGTTCTCGTCCACATAAGAGCCGTGTTTCTTCTGCTCTTCGGTCAAGGGCTTCCGCTTGAAGTAGATTTCATTTTCGGAGATGCTCACAGTCTCGCTGGTCTGCTCTTTCGGGGCATCGTCATACAGCTGGGCGAAAAATGCCAGTGCATCTTCGGGTGAGTCTTCCTCCATGAGTTGCTCGAAAACTCGCTGTTCCTCTGCCGAGAGGTTGTTCCATGCGGCTTCCAACTCCTGCTCGTTGGCTGCGTTGACAAAGGCTTCGATCTCTTTTTTCATGGTGCATCCTCCTTTGGCTGCGGAAAGCGTTTTTTCAAAAAATATGGGTTTTCGTGAGAGCAAGAATCGTCCCGTGGCCACAAATTTTCAATACTCGAAAATTTCCTGTCCCCTTTGGGACTGTTTCTTGTTGGGGCGTGCCTGCCCCAAACCCTGCTTAGAGCGAGTACGGCAAACTAGAAGTTTGGGTTACGAGTGTCCATTCTCATCGCTTTCGGGCGGACGAACATAACGCAACATTTCTTCTTCACAGGCGCCAAATTCCAAATAATTGGCTTTTGCTTCGTTTAGAGTTATTCCGTGGTTTGAGTCGCTGGGGTCATCATCAGAAGCAATAAATGGATCGTTTTCCCAAAAGCAAACGGGGCAAATATACCCGCAGTCTTCTTCCGGTGGAACAGTATAGGTAAAATGCCCACAACATGGACATTGATGTTTTTTCAAATATGCTCACCTCTGCAAGTACTATTTTATCGAGTTTAGCTAGTCGCGCTATTTGGTATATGGCTCTGTGTCTTTTCCATCATATACAACGACCCTAATGTCAGCAGCTACACCAACATCCGCATGAATACCCACCGTATATTCTTTATCCGTAACATTCGTAAAAGAATAAAAACTGTTCGCCGGAATATTGTCAGATACGACTTCCTGTTCACCTTCGCAAAGCAAATGAACTACAATGTCAAAATCATTTTTATTTTGAATTGTTAGTGTACCTGTTTTGGATAAAACTTTTACATCAGAGTATGTGATTACATACTTAGCAGAAGTTGATTCTTCTGTACAGGTCACAGAGCAGTCCCACTGTATTGCTGCCTTTGCCTTTCTATAGGATTCCGAAGACCGGTATGCAGAAAATACAATAATTGCAGCTACAGCAAGAATCCCAATGATAACAGACACTATTGTTGCTTTTTTCTTCATAATCTTTGCCTCCGAAAATTTCGATTTACTGGGCTAAGCCGAGTATACCATACTCTCCGATGAAAGAACACCCCTATATAGGAGAACTTGGCCGTTTTATTGCGTACGTGCGTACCAACTTCTCCCGTACGCACGTACACAGCGATTTGCTCGAAACGCACCCTATACAGCCGTTCCCCCTCGGAGAGCCCACTACACTTTGCAGACCGCAGGGATGAAAGTGTCATAGTGGGTTATTACACTTCCGCAGAAGTGCCTTTTTCTCGCCGCAGACAACCGGGTATGCCTTTTGTGAGAGCTTTCTGTCCGGCGAATCCACATCGCCCACAGGCGATGTGAGCAGGGATTCCAAAGGGGCGCAGCACCCTTGGCACACGACTTTGGTACAAAGTCTAGTGTGTTACACCTTTCCAGAGGTGTATACGTTCCTGAAATGCAAAAAGCCCCATACCCAACACCTTAACGGTGCGGACATGGGACTTGATGCTTCCTCGGCCTAGCCGGGTACTCCGTAACCAATCCTGACAGGCAGTTGCCGTGTCATTTTTCGAAAACTGTTTTACGGATACACAGCAGTGCAGTGAGCCCTGCTGTCAGGAAACGTATGACAATGATAAGCTTATCCGGCAGATGGTGGAAGCGCAAGGGTATATCATTGCACCGGATGGTCAGCTGACCGTGCCGGAGAATACCATCCTGAAAACTTATATCCCGTCCGAGCTTGTTCCCCACTGCCCGCACTGCGGCAGACCCATGAGCATGAA
Source organism: Faecalibacterium sp. I4-3-84 (assembly GCF_023347255.1). Classification (GTDB taxonomy): domain Bacteria; phylum Bacillota; class Clostridia; order Oscillospirales; family Ruminococcaceae; genus Faecalibacterium; species Faecalibacterium taiwanense. Next base: position 2,450,196 of record NZ_CP094466.1, on the reverse strand, counting down.
CCTTCGTGCAGACGATACCTTTGTGGAGGACGTGGGTTGGCACACTGCTGCCGACCGGTACAGCGAATTTCTGCGCCGCCACGAGGGGCAGCGCATCCTCTTTCTGGAATTGGGTGTTGGCTACAACACCCCGGTCATCATCAAGTATCCGTTCTGGCGGATGACCGCTAAAAATCCAAACGCATTCTACGTCTGCATCAATCAAGGGCAGTCCGTTTGCCCGCCGGAGATCGAGCGGCAGTCTGTCTGCATTCATGCAGATATTGGCGCTATTATAGCGCAGTTGTGACCCACAAGAGGGCTGGCATCGTCCAGCCCTCTCTCTTTTTGCCAAAGTTTTTGATACATTTTCTTGCATTCTGCCGAAAGCAACGTATTCTCGGATTTTTTTGTTGACAAAGCTCGTTTTTTGTGGTAATCTATTCCAACAATTTAATATAACATATTTACTTAGAGTTCCAGCTCGGCTCCCGAAGGAGCCGGAGCAAGTTTTTGACTTTCTTATCGCTACATAACGAACCCGAACCAAGGCCACCCCGGAAGGGATGGTCAGGTTCAGGTTGTTGTGTGGCGATTTTTTATTGCCAAATCTGGCACCGAACCTTGACAACCGCATGACCGTCTGCATGGGATACCCGGCGATGACCCCTCACGAGGGAGAGCCGGAAAACGCCGCCGGAAGGGGGCAGGAAATCCATGCAGAGAGAACGGCTAAACGTTGATTCTTCAGTTACCAGAAAACAATGTGGTCAAATTGACCACATTGTTTTTCTGTAACGCCAGTGAAAGGAGGGTCCTCTCCATGTATGTGACAAACGAAGAATGGGAGCAGAACAATCAGGATTATTTGAAAGAATCGTATGAGGAAACGGGTTTTACCACCGGAGGATACGCTATCCGCAAACTTATCTGCGGCGGCTGCGGTCGGGTGTTCTACACCACCATCTACACCAAGAAATACTGTCACAGCTACTGGTGCGGCAATCAGGCCAACAATCGGCGGCAGCGGGAATACCGCCAAATGCGCCGTCAAGATTTAGTCTGCCAGTGCTGCGGCGAAAAATTCACGCCCAAACGCGCAGGTGCCCGTTATTGCAGCAATGCCTGTCGGCAAAAAGACTATCGAAAACGTGTTACGGATGCTGCAAGTGCTCAAAATGAGCACTTGTTTAAGCGTAACGCATTCCCGCACCTCAAAGGCAAGGTCATTCTGCCGCATGGCCACCTCCAGCGCACCGAACCGCCGCATCAGACTGCGGGAGCTTTTCTCCGCCCCTGAAAAATCGTAGTCGATCTGGTCGATCAGATGCACCGCTGTTTCGTCTTGGTAAAGGTTCGGATACAGCTCGGTACACAGCTTCCGGGAATACAGCGGGAGGATCAGCGTCTCCTGCACGGTGTTTTTCTCGATTTTGTATTTCATAGGTTCCTTCCTCAGTGAATAAAAACTGTCATAATTGCCGCCAGTACAGCCGCTATGACCGCCATACCTACCGTACGATAGGCGCTGCGGATTGCTTCTTTTCGCTCCATACTTCGTTCTCCTTACACTATTTCACCGCTTTTGCGCCGTAACGCACAGCCAGCCCTTTTTATTTTTGTGGCTCTGAATCTTACAGAAGCCTGCTTGCTCCAGATATGTTTTCAGGGCAGTATCCGTGTAGATGGTCATGCCATTGATGATCTGTGTCCATTTGTCGTCTTTTGCTGTTTCGCCGTTTGCTTCATTGCAGATGAAAAAGACCCCGCCGGGCTTCAGCACCCGATAGACCTCTCTGAAATTCTGCACAAGTTCCGGCCAGAAATAGACCGTTTCAAAGGCGGTCACTACCTCAAACTGCTCCGCTTCAAACGGCAGTTCTGCCACACTTGCCTGCTGCACGGTACACCGTCCTGCCGCAATGGCGCCCGCATTGACCTTACGCGCTTTTTCTACGCTGACAGCCGAATAATCGATGCCCTGCACCTTGCCTTTAGGGCACAGTTTCAACAGCGTTTTGATGTTCGCCCCGCCACCGCAGCCGCAGTCCAGCACCCTGGCATCCGGGGCAGGCTGCAAAAAACGCAGCCCCCACGCTGCCATTGCGCTGTGGCCAAAGTTCATCATGGTAACCATGATCTTCCCGCCAAGACCTACGGGCTTGCGGGTGTTTTCAAAAAAGGACATAACGCCACCCTCTTTCTATTTACAGTTCACAATGCAATGCTTTTCACGCAGTTCCTCGCGCTGTAGTTAGTAAAAGCTAACTTTTTGTTCTATAAAAAGCCGCATCTCAGCGGCCCTTCTGCCAAAATAATACGCCCTGCTGTTGTCGCTGTCAAGAAGTTCAGGTATTTTCGGAGATTCCGAAATAGATTTCGTTTTCAAGACCCCCAACCGTCACCCCAATGCCACATCCAGCACCATCATCACGCTGAAGCCTACCGCAAAAAACACGGTGCCAACGTTGGAGTGCTGCCCCTGCGACATTTCCGGGATCAGTTCCTCCACCACAACATACAGCATGGCTCCGGCGGCAAAGCTGAGCAGATAGGGCAAAGCGGGCACCACGATGCCTGCCGCCAGAACCGTCAGCACTGCCCCGATGGGCTCTACGACGCCGGACAGTACGCCGCCCCAGAACGCCCGGCCTTTTTTCATTCCTTCCGCCCGCAGGGGCATGGAGATGATGGCACCCTCCGGGAAGTTCTGGATAGCAATGCCAAGAGAAAGCGCCAGCGCCCCGGCGGCAGTGATCTGAGCCGTCCCGGCAAGGTATCCGGCATAGACTACGCCCACTGCCATGCCCTCCGGGATGTTGTGCAGCGTCACCGCCAGAACCATCATGGTGGTGCGCTGGAGCTGGCTTTTGGGGCCTTCGGCCTGCAAACTGTTCTGGTGCAGATGGGGGATGAGATGATCCAGCAGCAGTAAAAACAGGATCCCAAGCCAGAAACCCACCGCCGCCGGGAAAAATGCCAGCCTGCCCAGATCTGCAGCCTGCTCCATGGCCGGGATCAGCAAACTCCAAACCGATGCCGCCACCATGACCCCGGCTGCAAAGCCGGTGAGGGCACGCTGGATGCCGTCGCTCAGGGACTTTTTCAAAAAGAATACACAGCCTGCCCCAAGACTCGTGCCCAGAAAGGGGATCAGGATCCCCCAGAATGCGTCTTGTATCATGTCGAACCTCCTTGTGGTTAAATATAACTAACCACATAAAAAGTATACTGCGCTCCGGCAAAAAGGTCAAGGGCAATCCCGCATAATTCTAAGCGCCACAGCCGCCGGAACGGTGCTCAAGCCGTCAGGCGGGAATTGTGCGGTGTTGCCCAAGGGCTTTGCGGCACCTTCTGCCAAAAAATTAACCTTCATAAACATCCCCGCTTTTTCTTGACAACACCCCGTGGACGTGCTATTTTAATTTCCAGTAATTAGCTTATTCTAACCATCTGAGGGGTCTCGCCCCGCGGGTTTTTCTTTGCGCGAAATGTTAGACTAAGCTAACCATATATTTTCAAACCAGTGATTGAGGTGTGTTACAATGAGATTGAAAAAAGTATTTGCAGGTGCACTTGCTGCTGCTATGCTGGTGTGCGCTGTGGCAGTCCCGGCCTTCGCTGCGGAAGAGGTGGAGCAGGAGAACTGCCTGTCCTCCAGCTATGTCCAGATGAACATCCCTTACGCCGATTTCTACAAAGCTGCCGGTGTGGACAACGCATCTGAGATCGATGCTGTTACCAGCGCCACCAAAAACAAGACCCGTGCAGGCAAGCTTGCTGCCGGTTCCTACCATGTCAACGCGGACGGCACCGACATCACCGGTGTTTCCTTCCCGGTCAAGGTACTGACCCCGTGGGCGCTGAAGAATGCAAAGCAGGTCACCGATGCCGACAGTTGCGACATCACCGTTACCCTGAAGGGCAAGGAATCCACTACCACCTATACCGGTGTGGATGCCCTGTTTGAGAACGAGAGCTACGCTTACTACAAGCTCAGTGAGACCCCTGCCTGCTACATTACCGCCTGGTATGACCTGCTGAGCGGCAAGTGGGAGTTCGGCAAGGTCCGCGCCGCCGAGACCACCGTAGAGGGTACCACTGTGGAACTGAATACCAACGGTCACCACGCCACCTACGAGATGAAAATCTCCGGTTTTGATCTGGACTACAAGGCCAACAAGGTCTACGGCGTAGTTCTGACCACCGCCGATGGCAGTGAGTACGGCCTGCGTCATGTGGCCAACATCTGGCATGGTACCAAGCTGGGCCTCAATGCCGATGATCCTTACTTTGCATCCATCATCGGCAAGACGATTACTCAGATCACCTTCTACGCCGCCGACGGTGTGTATGTCCTGCCGGTCAGCGTGGCACTGTGAGGCTGCGGAAAACTGCCTGATCCAGCAAAATACAGTACAAAACGGCAAGGTCGCTTGAAACAGGCGGCCTTTCTTTTCTCTGTTTTGATGTTCGCCCCGCCGCCGCAGCCGCAGTCCAGCTCCATGGCCGGAACCAGCAAACTTCATCCTGATGTCGGCACCTTCTGCCGAAAAATTAGCCTCCATAAACATCCCCGCTTTTTCTTGACAAGGCTCTACAGGAGTGCTATTTTAGGTTTCGTCAATTAGCCAAGTCTAACCATCTGAGGGGCCTCGCCCCGCAGGTTTTTCTTTGAGCGAAATGTTAGGCTGAGCTAACTATATGGCCGCAATTTTCTGCCATTGCGATGAAAGGAGAATTTTTCATGAAACTGAAGAAATTTCTTTCCCTGCTGCTGTCGGCGGCTATGGCGTTCAGTCTGTTGACCGCTACCGCCTTTGCAGCAGCCCCCGCCGAGGAGGAGAACGGCTTTTTCGATTTTCTGCTGGGCGAAAAGTACACCTACCTCTATGCTGCCCTGACTTGGGATGAGTACTGGGCAAACGAGAAGGTCTATGCTGCCGGCAACGCTGCCGCCTCTGCACAGCTGGACAGCCACGAGGAGCACGACCTTGGCGCATTTGATGCAGTCTCCCGCGCTACCGTCAACCACGGCCTGCACCGCGGCAGCTTCCAGAGCACTGCTGTGATCTACGCCAAGGACGGCAGCAGCTACACCGTTTCCCACTGGTCGGACGATGGCAAGACCATCTATCTGGCCGATGGCACCTCCGTGGGCTGGAACCGGGGCACCATTACCAAGGCCGACGGTTCTACCGTGCAGATGGATCACTACGAGGTGCTGGGCACCAAGTATGTGCCGGTGCGCGTGGCCACCAGCGACCTTGCAGATTTCTGCTCCAAGTACACCGTGGTGGAAAACGGCGGTCAGCTGGTGGGTGGCTACTCTGAAAAGGAACTGACCGCCTATACCCTGACGGCTACGGTGGACGAAAACACCAACGGCCTGAAGTACGCAACCAAGAGCGGCGATGGCTACACTTTCTCTGCCGCACATACCGGCACCGGTTCCGGCGTGGCAGAAGCCGCCCAGAAGGCTGCTGATGGTCTTACCGTGAACCTGCGCAGCGGTAGCGATGTAGGCAGCTTTGGCGAGTTCATCCGTGTGGATTTGAACGGCAATTACGGCGAGCTGGGCTCCCGGATGCAGTCTGTGGTGTGGACCTACTACGGCGATGACAGCACCTATACCCACGCCAAGGCCTCCTACGGCACTAAGTTTGCAGCCGACAACTGGATGCACAAGTCCATGGGCATCCAGATGGGTCTGAGCGATTCCGCCCGCTGCCAGCTGCCGGAGGGCACCGATGGCACCGGCTACTGGACTATCACCATCCGCGCACTGGGCTATGCCGACACGGTGGTGAAGTTCCAGACCACTGCCGAGAACCTTGCCAAGCACGAGCTGGCAAGCGATGCAGACCGCGCCGCCCTGCAGGCTGTGGTCGCCACGGCACAGAGCAAGGCAAAGGCCGCTTACACCGCAGCCAGCTACGTTGATCTGGAGACTGAGCTCGCCGAAAGCGTGGAGCTGCTGAGCCGGGATACCCTGTATAAGGCTGCTGCACTGGAACAGGTGACCCACCTGACCGATGCTGTGCAGAACCTGAAGGCTGCCTGATCCAGCAAAATACAGTACAAAACGGCAAGGTCGCTTGAAGCAGGCGGCCTTGCTTTTCCGTGTCAGGAGAAGATGGAATGAACAAAAAACGATGCAAAGCGCTGCTGCCGCTGGTGCAGCTGCTCCCGGCGGTGGCGGCAGCAGCTGCCGTGCTGTTTGCCTTACCCCGCACCGTGCCGGTGCTGGCTGCTGTGCCGGAAAGGCTGACAACGGTGGTGGAGCAGCCGGTGGAAGCCGCTTCCTCCGAAGCGGAGGAAGAAGTACTGCCCAAACTGCCCTATGCCGACGGCGTTTACGTCGGCTCTTCCCGGGGCTACGGCGGTGCCGTCCGGGTGCAGGTCACCATGGAAAACGGCAGCATCACGGAGGTCGAGATCTTGGACGCTTCCCACGAGACCAGGCAGTTTCTGCGGCGCGCCAAGCGGCTTCTGACCACCGTGGTGGAAGCCCAGAGCTGGGAAGTGGATGCCGTTTCCGAGGCCACCTACACCAGCCGGGGCATTCTGGGCGCGGTGCAGAACGCTCTGACCGGCGAGGTAGTCAACAACCCCCTGCCGCCGCAGCCGGAGCCCGCCGCACCGCTGGTGGTGGAGAAATTTACCGCGCCCTCTACCTATCTGGACGGCATCTACACTGCCGAAGCTATGGGTTTTGAGGGCGAGATCACGGTGCAGGTCACGGTGGCAGAGGATAAGATCACCGATATCACCCTTCTGAGCGCCGAGGACGAGGAGGAATATCTCTCTCAGGCAAAACAAGTCATCCCCGCCATTCTGGAAGGGCAGAGTCCCAACGTGGATGCCGTTTCCGGCGCGACCTACTCCTCCACCGGCATCCTGAACGCGGTCAAGCTGGCACTGGCAAAGGCGGCGGTTGCCCCGGCAGAGGAAGCCGAACCGGAGCAGGCAGCATCGGAAGAAGCGGCAGAAGCCGCGGCACCATCTGAAGCAGAAGGATCCGAGGAAACGCCGGTCGCTGCGCCCACCGTGGAGGTGGTGCAGCCGGAAGAAAAGAGCGTCGTTCCCGCATGGCTCAAAGAAATATGGCAGCAGCTTTTCCCGGCAGATGCACCGGCATCCTCTGAACCGGAACCGGCATCTTCTGAGGAAGTGCTGCCGGCACCCGAAGCGGTACTGCCGCCGGAAGAGACCGAAGCCGAACCTGAAACGGAAGGAGCAGTGGAATGAAATACAAGAATTTTCTTCTCCGGGCGGTGAACCTGCTGCTGATTCTGGGGGCACTATGGCAATACCAGCAGGTGGCGCTGGTCCGGGCAGCAGCGGTGAGCCAGCGCAAGCAGGAGATCGCTGAGGTGGAAGCCTACAACGCTTCCGTTTTGCAGGCGCAGAGCGCAGCGCAGGCAGAGCAGACTCAAAGCGGCTACCGGGACGGCACCTATGAGGGCAGCGCCTTTGGTTTTGGCGATGTCATCCGGGTGTCGGTGACCATCCAGAACGGAAAAATGACCGATATTGCGGTGCTGGATGCCTCCGGCGAGGATAAGCCCTACTATAAGCAGGCGCTGCCTTTGCTGGATGAGATGCTGTCAGTACAGTCTGCCGGGGTGGATACCGTTTCCGGCGCTACCCTCACGGCAGAAGGTCTCATCGGTGCAGTCGAGGACGCACTGGGAAAGGCGGCAGGATGACGGAAAAAACACAGGCAAAGCCTTTAACAGCGGCGCAGCAGCGTCAGCGGGACAAAAAGCGCCGTACATGGCTGCGCACCGGGGTGCAGTTGTTCTTCTTTGTGTCCATGCCGGGCGCGTTCGTGGCCGGGTTTTCCGGGGTAAAGCAGATCTTTCTGCACATCGGTGCGGGCGAGGTGCTCACAGCGGACAGCTTCACGCTTTCTCTGCTGGGGCTGTGCGGCTTCACTTTGCTGTTCGACCGTTTTTTCTGCGGATACGCCTGCGCCTTTGGCAGCTTGGGTGATGCCGTCTGGGCACTGTCCGGGCTTATCCAGAAAAAGCTGTTCCACCGCAAAAAGCCACTCCGTCTGCCGGAGCGGGCGGTGCTTTGGGGGCAGAAGGTCAAATATCTGCTGCTGGCGGGGCTGGTGGCGCTGTATGTGACCCGGCAGGAAAAGCTGCTGACCGGCGCAAACCCGTGGGAAGTGTTTTCCCGCCTGACGGCTCTGCGTCTGCCGCCGGAGGGCTTCGGCGTAGGCATTGCGCTGTTTGTGCTCATCTTGCTGGGCATGGCAGTGCAGCCCCGGTTCTTTTGTCAGTTCCTCTGCCCTATGGGAGCGGTGTTCGCCCTGCTGCCGGTGCTGCCCTTTGCGCGGCTGCACCGGCAGAGCGATGGCTGCATCCCGGGGTGCAATGCCTGCAAGCAGCAGTGCCCGGTGTGCCTGAAGCTGGAGGAAAGCAGCCTGCGCAGCGGGGAGTGCATCGCCTGTGAAGCCTGCGTGGGCACCTGTCCCAAGCAGAACATCCACCGGTGGGATACGGCTCTGTGCAAGCACCTGTGGCTGCCGGTACTGGCGAAGGCGCTGCTCTTCTTCCTGCTGGGCTGCTGGCTGGGTTTCTGCCGGTTTATCTGAACCTAAAAGGAGGCCGCCGCACAACATTTGTGCAGCAGCCTCCTTTTGGCTGGGACGATTTGTCATTTTTACAGGGAAGGCTTCTGCTCCAACAGATCTGTCATGCTGCGCAGGCTGATGCCAAGGGTGGAAAGGTTATGCAGCATGGCGCTGGTAGCCGGGGGCAGGATGCCCAGTGCTCCCAGAAGGATGAGCGCTGAGTTGAAGCTGAGCACAAAGCGGTAATTGCTGCCCACCCGCTTTTGCAGGGCGTTGGCAATGACTTTTAACATTGTTAGTGGCAGCTTGATACGGAGAATCATTTTGGTCATGCTCACTTGCGGAAATTCGCAAACGCAGCCTATAAAGGTAGCAGAAAGATTGAATGCGTCGTACTTTTTTCGATTTTGCATAACGAATTTTTCAAAATCCTCTTGACGCAATCTACATACCGTGGTATTTTTCTTGTAAATTCCACTGATTTTGTGGAGTAACCTGAATCTCTCCACAAGATGCGGTCGTGTTCATTTTGAACACGGCCTCTCCGTGGATTATCCCTGAAAGATCAACCGCCCCGCAACACACCCGATTCATTTTGCCGCCGATTCACCCGACAAAATCATCGCTGCGCTGCTTGGGCGGTATTTTTCTTTTCCGGGGAAGATTGCACCTTGAAAATTTCATGAGCCGCCCGAACGTGATACCGGCTTTCCAGTCAACGCCGCTGCACAAACAGGGGCAGGAACTTCGTTCGGAGCAAACGGTGGCCCCATTACATGAGCAGAGCCCCGCTACTTATTTTTTGCGTCTTAACAATTTGGAAACATTTGTTGAAAATGCGTTTTGAGCGCAGCGGTAGAGGGCAAGAACCGTCCCGTGGCCACAAATTTTCAATTCTTGAAAATTTCCTGCCCATCCGGGACTTCACTTCTTCAATGCATCTGCATTTCCGAAGTGATCTTGTTGGGGTAGCGCTTGTCGGGGCAACGCCCCTCCATCTGCTATCGCAGACCGCGCTGCCGCTTAAAAGCCCCACTGGGGCTTTCATTGCTGCGCTGCGCTTCGCAAACGCGGTCCCACCCCCAAACCCTGCTCATGGTTCGCACCTGACGGTGCGAACAGCAACGGCGTGTCGTGCTTACATAGCTTCACCGAGGAGTTATCGAACAGACAGGAGGTACAATGACCAAAACGAATGTTCAACCGATTCCTAGCAATTTTCAGCACCACGACACGCCGAACAACAAAACGCACATCATCAAGTTCCGTGTGACAGCGGAGGAAAAAGCGTCACTGGAACTCACTTGCAAACTCCTAAATGATGCCCGGTACGAAAGAGAAGATCCTGTCCGGGCAGTTCAAAGTCCGTGATGCCGATATGCACCGTCTTGCCAGGGCAGATTTTCCGAACCGCAAGCAGATCGTGCACGAGATTCTGCACCCGGAGGACCGCTCTGCTCCGCAGAAACGCATCTACGGAATCAACTATTCTGCACTGGAAGCTGCCGTCCGGCGAATCCAGCAGGATGTTGATTTCCTGATGAAGTATCTCCCCAAGGTGCCTGATGATGCCTATGTGAAAGTGGAAATCACGAAGATTCTGAAACAGCATAAGGCGTATATGGCACAGTTTGAAGAACTGCTGAACGACGAAAAAGTCGCATAACGACAGGCACTTGTAAGACATCAACGAGCCACCAGCCGCAAGTGCAGGGCAGAAAACTTCTGCGCCCTTGCGCCTGATAAAAATGGAACTTTGATTTTCTCGCCCGGCTTTGCTGCGGTGGGACGATCAAAGGAGCGTGCGTTTGAACAAAAAGAAAAAGTCCACAAACACTTCCCCTTACCCTGATGAAGTCATTGACCGTCTGGCACGAGCATTCTACCCGGCCATCCTTGCCTGCTGGAACAGTGAGGAAGGCCAGCGGGAGTTTGCTGCATGGCAGGCGGAGCAGGCTCATCATGCCCCCAGCAAAGAAAAGCAGAGCGTTCCCGACTGCTGGGTATCCGTAAAACAGTTTTCGAAAAATGACACGGCAACTGCCTGTCAGGATTGGTTACGGAGTACCCGGCTAGGCCGAGGAAGCATCAAGTCCCATGTCCGCACCGTTAAGGTGTTGGGTATGGGGCTTTTTGCATTTCAGGAACGTATACACCTCTGGAAAGGTGTAACACACTAGACTTTGTACCAAAGTCGTGTGCCAAGGGTGCTGCGCCCCTTTGGAATCCCTGCTCACATCGCCTGTGGGCGATGTGGATTCGCCGGACAGAAAGCTCTCACAAAGGTGCACCGGGCTGTCTGCGGCGAGGAAAAGGCACTTCTGCGGAAGTGTAATAACCCACTATGACGCTTTCAGCCCTGCGGTCTGCAAAGTGTAGTGGGCTCTCCGAGGGGGAAACGGCTATATAGGGTGCGCTTCGGGCAAATCGCTGCGTACGTGCGTACCAATCTCTCGTACGCACGTACGCAGTAAAACGGCTAAAATCTCCTATATAGGGGTGTTCTTCTGGAAATCAATATGATATACTCAACTTAACCAACCATCAACTAATAGGAGGCGGTAATATTATGGGAAAAACTTTTGTGTGTAGCTTATGCCGTAATGGAATCATTGGCGGTGGTTTGTACATTGATGAACAGAGCATTACATATTCAACTCAAAAGCTCACAGTCAGTCCACTGTATCGCAACCTTGTATTACCCATGAACGAGATAAGGGAGCTTTCATGGAGTCAGATGGTCGTTCCTGTTGCAGCAATTTCCATGAAAGATGGAGAATGTTATAAATTTATCATATATAACAAATCAGGATTTGAAAAGGCATATAAGCAATATAGCAACCACCAAGAATGAAATCACCTAGCAGGGTTTGGGGCAGGCACGCCCCAACAAGAAGCTGTCCCAAAGGGGACAGGAAATTTTCGAGTATTGAAAATTTGTGGCCACGGGACGATTCTTGCTCTCACGAAAACCCATATTTTTTGAAAAAACGCTTTCCGCAGCCAAAGGAGGATGCACCATGAAAAAAGAGATCGAAGCCTTTGTCAACGCAGCCAACGAGCAGGAGTTGGAAGCCGCATGGAACAACCTCTCGGCAGAGGAACAGCGAGTTTTCGAGCAACTCATGGAGGAAGACTCACCCGAAGATGCACTGGCATTTTTCGCCCAGCTGTATGACGATGCCCCGAAAGAGCAGACCAGCGAGACTGTGAGCATCTCCGAAAATGAAATCTACTTCAAGCGGAAGCCCTTGACCGAAGAGCAGAAGAAACACGGCTCTTATGTGGACGAGAACGGCAACCTCCATGTCAAGAACCTGTCCGCTTTCTGGATTCCGGAACTGACCACCACGGAGAAAGTCGGTCACACCACCTACACCGTGACCGGCAGCTATGAGGGCAAGGAATCCTTTTTGAAGAAGCTGGAGCGCATTGTTGCCAAGAACGCCCAGCAAAAAATTTGAAGATGAGGGTGCAGACGAATGACAACTGCGCCCAATTCTGCTATACTTGACCCGGTAACCAATCCTGTACTGACAGTTGCTCCACAGAGTAAGGAGGACACAACAATGTCTGGAGCAACGAATAAGATCACCGCACTTTACTGCCGGCTGTCGCAAGAGGACGCACGGCTCGGCGAAAGCCTGTCCATTGAGAACCAGAAGGCCATCCTTCTGGAATACGCCAAAAAGAACCACTTCCCGAACCCGGTATTCTTTGTGGATGATGGCTACTCCGGCACGAACTATGACCGTCCCGGCTTTCAGAGTATGCTGGCCGAGATCGAAGCAGGACGTGTAGGAATCGTTATTACGAAAGACCTGTCCCGACTGGGGCGTAATTCTGCCTTGACAGGTCTGTACACCAACTTCACCTTTCCCCAGTATGGCGTTCGCTACATTGCCATTAACGACAACTACGACACCATTGACCCGAACAGCGTAAACAACGATTTTGCGGGCATTAAGAACTGGTTCAACGAGTTTTACGCTCGCGATACCAGCCGCAAGATTCGGGCTGTTCAGAAGGCCAAGGGAGAGCGTGGAGTACCGCTGACGGTCAATGTGCCGTACGGCTATGTGAAAGACCCGGAGAACCCGAAACATTGGCTTGTTGACCCGGAAGCGGCTGCGATTGTGAAGCGCATCTTCTCCATGTGCATGGAGGGACGTGGGCCGACCCAAATTGCGAACCAACTGTGGGCAGATAAAGTTCTGACTCCTACCGCCTACAAGTTGAGCCATGGCCGGAGCACAAACGCACCTGCCCCGGAAGACCCTTATCGCTGGGATAAAAGAGCAGTAAGTTTGATTCTGGAACGCCGGGAGTACACTGGCTGCACAGTCAACTTCAAGACCTATACTAACTCTATCTGGGATAAAAAGAGACATCTGAATCCTGTGGAAAATCAGGCTATCTTCCCGGATACACATGAGCGCATTATTGACGATGATGTGTTTGAAAAGGTTCAGGAGATTCGCAGCCAGCGTCACCGTATGACCCGAACAGGCAAGAGCAGCATTTTCTCCGGTATGGTCTACTGCGCTGACTGCGGTTCCAAGATGCAATATGGTTCGTCCAATAACAGGGACTTCAGTCAAGACTTCTTTGATTGCTCTCTGCACAAGAAGAACGGGAGCAAGTGCAAGGGACATTTCATCCGGGTAAAGGTTCTGGAAGGACGTGTGCTGAGTCATGTTCAGCGGGTGACGGACTACATTCTCCGTCATGAAAACTACTTCCGCAAGGTCATGGAGGAGCAGCTTCGTGTGGAAAGCAGCGAAAAGCTGACCGTCCTGAAGAAGCAGCTTGCCCGGAATGAGAAGCGGATTGTAGACCTCAAACGGCTGTTCATGAAAATCTACGAGGACAACGCCAATGGAAAGCTGAGCGATGACCGCTTCGACATGATGAGCCAGAGCTACGATGCCGAACAGAAGCAGCTGGAAGAGGAATCCCTCTCTATCCAACAGGAAATCGAAGTACAGGAACAGCAAATCGAGAATATTGAAAAATTCGTCCAGAAAGCGCACAAGTACGTTCATATTGAAGAACTCACTCCCTATGCTCTCCGTGAACTGGTGTCGGCTATCTATGTAGATGCCCCGGATAAGTCCAGCGGAAAGCGGGTGCAGCACATCCATATCAAGTACGACGGGCTGGGGTACATCCCTCTGGATGAACTGGAAGCAAAAGAAAAGGCGTGACCGAAGTCACGCCAAATCTTCCCCATTTAGGGAACTTTTGCAAATACTGTTTTATGGGAACTCTGCTCTGGGGAACTCCCTGTTGTACATATCGCTATTGTCTGTGGCTTTTGGCAGGGTGCGTCCTATTCAGGGACGCACCCTGTTTTTTGTTTTGCCCTTAATCTTCTAACCCATGGCTCCCGGCCACATTCTTCAAATATTCCTCCGGGTCACCATTCAAAATCAAATCGGCATAACTCAGCGGGTCGTTATAGATAAGGTAGTCCAGTTCTGACCTCTGTGCAATGGTCACATCCAGTGCATCCTCGATCCCGGTGCAGTCAATGGAGATCATTCTCCCATCCCGGAGCAGCAGTTCCACGCAGCCGGTGTCCATGTTGAATTTGCAGGCTCTTTCATCGTACTTCATGTTTGTGTCCTTTCCGCCTTACGGCACTCTCACAGTGGTCTGTCGTGCTTTCTTATGATAAGGTCTAGGACGTTTTTCGATGGAAGCAAGGGATTCGTTCTGTTTTCCAAAGAATACAAAAAATCCGAACCCTTCTCCTATTGGAAAAAAGTTCGGATTTTGTTGTTGTGGTGCACCTCCAGGGACTCGAACCCTGGGCCCACTGATTAAGAGAGCAAGCCGCCGGTTCGTCTCAATTTATGGAAGTTTCGAGTCATCGTTATTTTTAATCAAGACAACGTGATTTTTCACCCAGTAATTTCTGCACCCTTTGTCGGATTTTGCAACGAAAAGCACCTTCTGCACGTTTTGAAACCGTGCAAAATCCGTGCAGAAACCGTGCACTTACTCCCCGACAAATAAAATCGCTCTATCCCCCACCGGCTTGACGGCATTGGTTTGAGTGGCCGAACATCAAAATCAAGTCATGGAGGACACGACTATGAACAAACTGCTTTCTTGCCACTACAATATGGACACCAACCGGGTGGAAGCCCAGTTTGCGGACGGCTCTGCTGTTGCCATCGACTGCATTGCCATTGAGGACGAGTACGGCAACACCCCGGCACAGCGGGCAGAACTGGACTGGCTGCTCTACAATAAACCATTGGAGTACGCCCAGCTTGTACTGGGTGGTGAGATTGAACATTATCTCTCGCTCGGCCGCGACCATGGCAGATTAGAAGATTGACCTTTAATTAGAATATTCCAAACAGACCAACAGCCCTCTACTTGCGATCATTGCAAATAGAGGGCTATCGGTTTGTTAATAGTTATCAAGTTTTTCCACAACTTTTGTCGCCTATTTGTTCTTACTCCTCTGCTTGAAAAAATTCCTGCTTCGTCCCGATAATATCTTCATAGTTGCTCTGAGTTACTGTGACTTCCAGATGATCTCCCTTATTTTCAATTTCTGCTTTTATATCATTTCCTCTGTCGTCTTTGCCGCTAAAGCTAAGAATCCCTGTTTCAGAATCGTAAGTTCCAATCGCGTTTTCGACATAAAGCAAATGGGTAACGCTATACTCGATCCTATATGTGCCATCATCTTCTTTAGTGATATTCAGAATTTCATCAAAATCATTACTATAATAGACTTCCTCTGGCATTTGAAAATTCGCAGTATCATTATTGGTTAAATGCTCGTTTGATACTATATCACTAACATTTTTGTTTTCTACTTGTACTGAAGTGCTTTCAGTCGATGATTCTTTATTTTCCTGAGATTGCCCACATCCAGCTAACCCCAAAACCATGCATAGCACAAACAGGTAAATTACTTTTTTCATAGCATTCTTCTCCTTTATTCAATCTATTTTTGTCGATTTATTTGTTATCGCATTTTATCATACCATAATTATTAACTTTTCTGTTTAAACAACGAACTTCAAGCCTATTTTATTTCGTTTGTCCACAAAATTTTTCAAAATCGTATAGCTGCACATAAATTTCCAGAAAACTTGTAGCACAATCACGATTTTTCTTTTCATTCAATCAAACCACCACGGCAGTTCCAGCCACAGGTTATCCATGGTCTGTTCCTCGGTCTTTTTGGCGCGGCCTTTTGTCAGGCGAAAGTATATCGCCGTGCCGATCAGCGGATGTTCCTCGCCATCGGTAAAGCCATAGCGGTACAGCAGATAGGTCTGCTCCCGTTGGGTCAGCCGTTTCAGGCCATCGTACAGTTCCCGGCGCGATTCCTGCTCTTCCATAATACTCTGCGGCTGCATGGCGTAGGGGTCGGCTATGGCTTCAATGCGCCGCAGTTGTTCCTCTCCCGGCAGAACATCGTCCAGCGAAACGCGCTGGTAGCAGACGCCGTCCTTGTCCTCCGTTACCATCCGCTGCTCAAAAGCGGCAAAGGCATCCCGCACCATGTCCATCATGGCGTTGCGGATGGCAGGAGCCGCATAGGTCAGGAACTTCATGCCGCGCGCTGCATCGAACTTTGGCACAGCATTCCATAAGCCCAGATTGCCCGCCTGTTTCAAATCGTCCGTGTCAAGGTTCAGGCCGGACTGTGCCAGATTCATGCTGCGGAAAAGGTCATTTGCCACCTTGCCAATAAAGGACTTGTTGTTGTCGATCAGGCTGTCCAGCGCGGCAGCATCGGCTTTCTGTGCCAGCGCACAAAGCCGTTCATTCGTCTGCTTCATGGGCGTTTTCCTGCTCTGCGGCAGACTGCAAGATTCCCAACAGGCCGTTCCGCAGCTGTTCCAGTGCCTCCGGCGTAGCTCCCTCCATGCCCGAAACGCTGTCCAACATTGCATCCGTCAACTGCTCTGCCGTAATCGTTGGGTGCTGCACATCCTGCCCTTTGGTCAGTTCTGTAAACATTTTTTCTGCCACTTTCTTGCTCATGGCTTCCTGTTCGGCATAATGGCTCCCGATACCCTTTTTGATTTCCTTGATTGCCGCCATGAAATACATCTCAATGTCATCAAGGTCGCCTTGATATACGGGCTTTCTCCGAAGGCTGATGTCCTTTGCGGCTTTGGCTGCTTCCGGGGTCTTGACCCTTGTACGCAGCAGGGTGCTCAATGTCGTGAGCATGGCATTCTGTGCTGCGATGCCGGATGCAAAAGTATCGTCAAAATACTGCGCTATGCGGTAAGTAAGCTCTGCAAAGCGGGCGTTTTCCAGCAGCAGATTGACCACCTCTGTATTGACACGCCCTGTGTAGAGGTTCTTTGCGGCTTCTACGGACAGGCCAAGTTCGGCAATGTCGTAGTTCTTGCGGTCGGGGATGTTGGTTTCTCCAAGCAAAAAATCCGTGGACACGTTGAACAGCCTTGCGATCTTCAGCACCTGCTCATGGGTCAGAGTCCCTTTTGCGCCGCTGATGAAGCGGCTGATGGTGCTTTTGGAGCAGCCGATCTCCTTGGCAAGCTCCGGTTGGCTTATGTTGTGCTCTTTCATCAAGTCCGCAAGACGGACGTTGGATGGTGCGGGCAGATATTCCTGTGCCATGTGGTCGGCCCTCCTTTTTGATCTTTTTCCTCATTATAATACGCTCTGCCGTTTTGTTCAATATACGGTTACCTCTCCGCCCTTGCTGTTGCAGTCCTGCAACCAGTGAGGGCATTTTTCTTTTTCCGTTGCAGTTCTGCCGCTTTTGCGCCTTTCCTGCAAAATTTTCCGTATATTCAGGCAGGAAGCAAAAAACACCAGAGTTCCCACTTTGGGGTACTCTGGTGCAGTACATAACATCGCCCTGCCCGGTGGCCGCAGGGTGCGGGGCTTTGTGGGCATCGAGCCGCTTGTCCACCCCTGCCCGTAAAAAGTGCATTTTTTCACGGAAGAAGTTCGTACAACCTGTACGGTATGTACTTGTACGCATCTGTACGGCGAATTGAAACAAATTAAAACGAATTATCGTTTATATTTCGGATTTCCGTACGTCGTACGAGCCGTACAGGTTATTTGAAGTCCGTACGCAATTTTTTCAGATGCGTACGGAGCGATCAAGTTCGCATTGTGCGAACTTGATCGTAGCTCTCCCGCAGGAGACGTTCCCCCTCGGAGAGTCCTCGAAGAGCCCACTACACTTTGCAGACCGCAGGGATGAAAGTGTCATAGTGGGTTATTACACTTCCTCGGAAGTGCATCTCCGTTCCCCGTCACCTCTCGATGAACCTTGAAAGGAGGGATGCCCTTTGGCAAGAAATGATGGTATTGACCGCACCAGTGTCCGAAATCTCGCCGTTTCGGACAAGGCCGTTGGCAACACTCAGCAGCACAATGAGCGTGAAAAGGACAGCTATCGGAACCCCGATATTATCCCCCAGCGCGCTGCATGGAACGTCCACTTCAAGAAGCCAACCGCCAGCTACACCGACCTGTTCGCCCAACTGGAAGCCGCTGGAACCATTTCCACGCGCGGCCTGAAGCCGGATGCCACCCACTACTGCGAACTTGTCTTTGATGTCAACTCGGCCTACTTTGACAACCACGGCGGCTACGAGTTCGCCAAGCAGTTCTATGAGGATGCCTACCAAGCTGCCGTTCAAATCGTGGGCGGTGAGCAGTATATCCTCTCGGCAGTCATGCACGCCGATGAGATCAACCGTGCCATGACCGAAGCACTAGGCCGCGAAGTTTACCACTACCACCTCCATGTGGTCTATGTACCTGTGGTGGAAAAGCAGATCCTGTGGTCGAAACGCTGCAAGGACAAGGCACTGGTCGGAACAGTCAAGGAGACCGTCATGCAGGTCAGCCGGAGCAAGAAGTGGGCATCCAAGCCCCTGCTGGACGATGCCGGAAAGCCTGTGCTGCAAAAGAACGGCAAGCCAGTCCTGAAGAAGTCGTACAGTGTCCTGCAAAACGATTTCTTCCACTATATGCGCAACGCCGGGTATACGGATGTAGAGCGCGGTGAGCGTGGCAGCACTGAAGAACACCTGACCGTCACCCAGTTCAAAGTCCAGCGGGAGCAGGAGCGACTGGACACTCTGACCGCCCAGATTGACCAGAAAGAGCAGCACCTCACCCAAACCAACAAAACCCTCTCCAAGACCGAAAAGGAACTTGCCGCTGTGCAGAAAAAGGTCGCGCTCACAAAAGAAGCCCTCATTCATGCGCGCGATCTGGATTATATTGGTAAGCGCACCTTTCTCGGCAACTATTCGCTGACCGAAGAAGAGTTTTCCAAGCTGAAAAAGCAAGCCGACCACGGCTATATGATGGATGTGGAGAACCGCCGCCTGAAAGAAGAACTTTCCACCGCCAAGAAAGAGGCCGTTCGTTGGAGCAACAAGTACCACGACCTGTGGTACGACGTGAAACCCTATCTGGATGCTCTCCACCGTGCGCCCGAACTGGTGCGTGGCTTTCTGGAAAAGATTCTTGCCCCCAAGCAGGAGCACACCATGAATGTGCCGCAGCAAAACCGTAAGCGTGGGCAAGATGTAGAACTTTAAGCTGAATTTTTAGATGATATGACAATATAAGGAGCAATGCTTATGGATTTTGACCGTAATTCTATGACCGTCCCTGTGCAATCTTCCGATTATACGAAAAAGTTCTTGCAAAAGGACTCGAATCCCACTACAATGGAAGTGGTCACTCAAACCAATGCCGTCAAGTCTCCGACTGACAGCCCGGCAACCACGAAACTGGTGTACACGGTGGAAGAGATCGCACGAATGCTGGCCATCAGCCTGCGCTCTGCTTACAATCTGTGCAACAGCACCACCGAATTCCGTGTCCTGCGAGTAGGCGGAAGCATCCGTGTGCCGAAGGACAGCTTCGATGCGTGGCTCTACCGGGCAGCTTGATAAGGAGGCAAACAGTATGGCATATATTACGAAGCGCGGCAACTCTTACAGCGTCCGCTACACCTACGAAGATGAGCACGGCAAGAGCTGCGACAAATGGGAGAGCTTTCCCACAAAAGAGGAGGCAACGAACCGAAAAAAGCAAATCGAGCATGAACTGGCCGCTGGCACTTTCCTGATCCCGTCCTCGGTAACGGTGGCAGAGTTCCTGATGGACTGGCTGCCGAAACAGTGCAGCAAGCACAAGTGGGCACCCAAAACCTACGAATCCAACCTTTCCACCATTCAGAATCTCATTATCCCCTATATCGGTAGCATGGAGATGCAGAAGCTCAAGCCCTACCACATGGAGAACCTCTACACGACCCTGAGCAAAACGCCCTGTGGTTCGTATATCGAGGGCAAGAAGCAGAAACTGACCGAAAAGCAGAAGCAGCGTTTCCTTTCCGGCACAACGATCCATGAGGTGCACCGGCTGCTGGGCACTGCCTTCCAGTATGCCGTAGAGTGGGGCATCCTTGTCAAAAGCCCTGTTCCCGTGGACAGCCCCAAGAAGTCTACGCAGGAGCGCACCATCTGGACGGTAGAGGAAATGAGGGCGGCTCTGGACAGCATGGAGGACCCCATCCTGCATCTGGCAGTCCACCTCACACTGGTGGGCGCACTGCGAGAGGGCGAGATCGTAGGTCTGACCCCGGAAGATCTCGATTTTGACGCAGCAGATGGCATCGGAACCTTCCGTATCAACAAGTCCATGCAGCGGGTGCGAAAAGAATCCCTGAACCAAGTGGACGATGGCTGCATCATCAAGATATTCCCGGACAAGCTGGAGCGCAGCACCACTTCCCTCATCCTGAAAAGCACCAAAACCGCATCCTCCTGCCGTACCATCTTCATGACCTCTGCACTGAAAGAGGAATTGAAGAAGTGGCTGAATCAGTTGGCGGCAGACGAGATGAAAGACCCGGCACGCTACCATGATAGCGGAATGCTGTTCCGTCTACCCAATGGTCTGGCAGTGGAGCCGGTGCTGATCCGCAAGAAGTTCCTCAAATGGCAGGATGCCCACCCGGAATTCCCCCGCATTGTGTTCCACGGTTTGCGGCATTCCAGTGCCACCTATCAACTGATGATCTCCGGCGGCGATGTGAAAGCCGTTCAGGGCACCACAGGGCACGCCACGGCGGATATGCTGGTGAACACCTACGCTCATATCCAGCAGTCCTCTCGTGTAGAACTGGGCAGGAAATTTGAGGAAGGGTTCTATGCTAAACAGGAAAGCCCCAGCCCGCAGGCTGTACCCGCCGCAGGCGAACCGACCATCTCCATGACCGCTCTGCTGGAACTTCTGAAGGACGCAGACCCCGAAGTAAAGGCGCAGCTCCGTCTGGCTCTGCTGACCTGATGCAAAATTTACCACGCATTTCAAAGCAATTCCAGCCCATGCAGAGGATTCCCACGAAAACGCCGACCGTGCAAAAACCGTGCATTGACCGTGCAAACCCCGATTTTTCGGGGTTACATAACAAAAAAGAACGTCAAATCTTACGATTTGACGTTCAATATCTGGTGCACCTCCAGGGACTCGAACCCTGGGCCCACTGATTAAGAGTCAGTTGCTCTACCAACTGAGCTAGAGGTGCAAATATGACCCGTACCGGAATCGAACCGATGTTAAAGGCGTGAGAGGCCTCTGTCTTAACCGCTTGACCAACGGGCCATATAAAAGTCGGCGACTACCTATTTTCACGCGCCGTTTCCAGCGAACTATCTTCGGCACAAGTGAGCTTAACTTCTGTGTTCGGAATGGGAACAGGTGGAACCTCACCGTCATCGACACCGACCGATCTGACTGGCCTAGTATAACATGTTTGTTGTACTTTGTCCAGTGTTTCTTAGAAGGACGTGCCTTCAAAACTGAATAATCACTGCTCACATTTTTTCGTTGACTCTCAGAGTCTCAAGCGAATTGTGGTCAAGCCCTCGACCTATTAGTACACGCTTGCTGAATGGATCGCTCCACTTACACATCGTGCCTATCAACCTTGTAGTCTTCAAGGGGTCTTACTTGTTTGAAACAATGGGATATCTTATCTTTGGGTCGGCTTCACGCTTAGATGCTTTCAGCGTTTATCCGATCCGTACATAGTTGCCCAGCTATGCTCTTGGCAGAACAACTGGTGCGCCAGAGGTACGTCCGCTCCGGTCCTCTCGTACTAGGAACAGCTCCCATCAAATATCCTGCGCCCACGACAGATAGGGACCGAACTGTCTCACGACGTTCTGAACCCAGCTCGCGTACCGCTTTAATTGGCGAACAGCCAAACCCTTGGGACCGAATACAGCCCCAGGATGCGATGAGCCGACATCGAGGTGCCAAACCTCCCCGTCGATGTGGACTCTTGGGGGAGATCAGCCTGTTATCCCCAGGGTAACTTTTATCCGTTGAGCGATGGCATTTCCACTCACATACCACCGGATCACTAACTCCAACTTTCGTTACTGCTCGACCCGTCAGTCTCGCAGTTAGGCTCGCTTCTGCGTTTGCACTCTTTTGCTTGATTTCCGTTCAAGCTGAGCGAACCTTTGAACGCCTCCGTTACTCTTTAGGAGGCGACCGCCCCAGTCAAACTGCCCACCTAACAATGTCCCCCGCCTTGATTCAAAGGCGCAGGTTAGAATTCCAATATCGCAAGGATGGTATCCCAACGGCCACTCCACAAACGCCAAAGCACCTGCTTCCTAGTGTCCCATCTATCCTGTGCATGCAACATCGAAACCCAATATTAGGCTACAGTAAAGCTCCATGGGGTCTTTCCGTCTTGTCGCGGGTAACCGGCATCTTCACCGGTACTACAATTTCGCCGGGCGGGCTGTTGAGACAGTGCCCAAATCATTACGCCTTTCATGCGGGTCAGAACTTACCTGACAAGGAATTTCGCTACCTTAGGACCGTTATAGTTACGGCCGCCGTTCACTGGGGCTTCGATTCAATGCTTGCACATCTCCTCTTAACCTTCCAGCACCGGGCAGGCGTCAGCTCGTATACGTCATCTTTCGATTTAGCACAAACCTGTGTTTTTGGTAAACAGTTGCTTGGGCCGATTCTCTGCGGCTGCATTGCTGCAGCACCCCTTCTCCCGAAGTTACGGGGTCAATTTGCCGAGTTCCTTAACAACCCTTCTCCCGTTGGCCTTAGAATCTTCTTCCTACCTACCTGTGTCGGTTTGCGGTACGGGCACCGCAGAAATACACACAGCTTTTCTCGCCATCTTCCATCCCGGACTTCGGTACTAACTTCCCTCGATCGCTACCGGAACCAACACCCGGCTCCGAGACTTCATATGTGTCCCTGTGTTTAACTCTTTTGGTGGTGACGGAATCTCTACCGTCTGTGCATCGGCTACGCCGTTAGGCCTCACCTTAGCTCCCGACTAACCTGGAGCGGACGAACCTTCCTCCAGAAACCTGAGGCTTTCGGCCATGCAGATTCTCACTGCATTCGCGCTACTCATTCCGGCATTCTCACTTCTATACACTCCACAGCCGCTTGCGCTACTGTTTCACCGCGTATACAACGCTCCCCTACCCAGCATGTAAACATGCTGCCTAAGCTTCGGTGTCAGGTTTAGCCCTGTTAAATTCTCCGCGCAAAGACGCTCGACCAGTGAGCTATTACGCACTCTTTGAATGAGTGGCTGCTTCTGAGCCAACATCCTGGTTGTCTGCGTATCTTCACATCGTTTTCCACTTAACCTGACTTTGGGACCTTAGCTGTAGATCTGGGCTGTTTCCCTTTTGACAATGACATTTATCTGACACTGTCTGACTCCCAAGCATCAATACTCTGGCATTCTGAGTTTGATAAGCTTCGCTAACCTCTCGGCCGCTAGGCTATTCAGTGCTTTACCTCCAGGTATCTAACTTGAGGCTAGTCCTAAAACTATTTCGGGGAGAACCAGCTATCTCCGGGTTCGATTGGAATTTCTCCGCTACCCACAGTTCATCCGCCGCCTTTTCAACGGAGGTCGGTTCGGTCCTCCATGGAATTTTACTTCCACTTCAACCTGACCATGGGTAGGTCACCCGGTTTCGGGCCCATTATATGCAACTTAACGCCCTTTTCAAACTCGCTTTCGCTTCGGCTCCAGACCTTAAGTCCTTAACCTTGCTGCATACAATCGCTCGCCGGACCGTTCTACAAAAAGTACCCTATCACGCATTGACGCGCTCTAGGTGCTTGTAGGCACAGGGTTTCAGGTTCTTTTTCACTCCCCTCCCGGGGTGCTTTTCACCTTTCCTTCACAGTACTATACGCTATCGGTCACTGGGTAGTATTTAGGGTTGGAGGGTGGTCCCCCCGTATTCCGACCAGGTTTCACGTGTCTGGCCGTACTCTGGAATTCGCTCGGCTCTTGTCGTTTTCACCTACGTGGTTCTCACACTCTCTGACCGGCCTTCCCATGCCGTTCGGTTAACAACTTAAGTCCTAAATGCGCTCCGTACCCCGAAAGTATTTCTACTCTCGGTTTGCCCTCTTCCGCGTTCGCTCGCCACTACTTACGGAATCTCGTTTGATGTCTCTTCCTCGCCCTACTTAGATGTTTCAGTTCAGGCGGTTCCCTCGATATACCTATTTTGAAGTTCAGTATAACGTACCTGAGTATGAACCCAGGTGAGTTTCCTCATTCAGAAATCTCCGGATCAATGCTTATTTGCAGCTCCCCGAAGCTTATCGCAGCTTATCACGTCTTTCATCGGCTCCCAGTGCCAAGGCATTCGCCCTGCGCCCTTGTTCGCTTGACCTTTCAAACGTTCTTTCAAGAACATTTGGTATCCTCTTGATTCTCTCTTGCCAACGAAGATTATTGTTACCCTTCCTTTTGAAATTGTAATATTTCTTAAAAAAGAACTTACTATAATCTTTGTTTCGCAGTTATTATTCAGTTTTCAAGGTACGTCTTGGTGATGTTTCTCAAAGCCCGGTCTCCCGGAACTTTGAGAAACATCACATGGTGGGCCAAAATGGACTCGAACCATCGACCTCACGATTATCAGTCGTGTGCTCTAGCCAGCTGAGCTATTGGCCCATGTGGTGGAGATTAAGGGAATCGAACCCTTGACCCCCTGCTTGCAAAGCAGGTGCTCTCCCAGCTGAGCTAAACCCCCACATTAGGAATTGAGTTCCCTTTTCAGGGCCCTCAAAATCGAACAATATCTACTCTTCTCGTTTGTTACCTGTCCAAGGACTGTCCATCTTTTGATGTCCTGTCCTTGCCTGACTCCTTAGAAAGGAGGTGATCCAGCCGCAGGTTCTCCTACGGCTACCTTGTTACGACTTCACCCCAATCACCAGTTTTACCTTCGGCGGCGTCCTCCTTGCGGTTAGACTACCGACTTCGGGTCCCCCCGGCTCTCATGGTGTGACGGGCGGTGTGTACAAGGCCCGGGAACGTATTCACCGTGGCATGCTGATCCACGATTACTAGCAATTCCGACTTCGTGCAGGCGAGTTGCAGCCTGCAGTCCGAACTGGGACGTTGTTTCTGAGTTTTGCTCCACCTCGCGGTCTTGCTTCTCTTTGTTTAACGCCATTGTAGTACGTGTGTAGCCCAAGTCATAAAGGGCATGATGATTTGACGTCATCCCCACCTTCCTCCGTTTTGTCAACGGCAGTCTGGCCAGAGTCCTCTTGCGTAGTAACTGACCATAAGGGTTGCGCTCGTTGCGGGACTTAACCCAACATCTCACGACACGAGCTGACGACAACCATGCACCACCTGTCTCCTTGCTCCGAAGAGAAATACTGTTTCCAGCATCGTCAAGGGATGTCAAGACTTGGTAAGGTTCTTCGCGTTGCGTCGAATTAAACCACATACTCCACTGCTTGTGCGGGCCCCCGTCAATTCCTTTGAGTTTCAACCTTGCGGTCGTACTCCCCAGGTGGATTACTTATTGTGTTAACTGCGGCACTGAAGGGGTCAATCCTCCAACACCTAGTAATCATCGTTTACGGTGTGGACTACCAGGGTATCTAATCCTGTTTGCTACCCACACTTTCGAGCCTCAGCGTCAGTTGGTGCCCAGTAGGCCGCCTTCGCCACTGGTGTTCCTCCCGATATCTACGCATTCCACCGCTACACCGGGAATTCCGCCTACCTCTGCACTACTCAAGAAAAACAGTTTTGAAAGCAGTTTATGGGTTGAGCCCATAGATTTCACTTCCAACTTGTCTTCCCGCCTGCGCTCCCTTTACACCCAGTAATTCCGGACAACGCTTGTGACCTACGTTTTACCGCGGCTGCTGGCACGTAGTTAGCCGTCACTTCCTTGTTGGGTACCGTCATTATCTTCCCCAACAACAGGAGTTTACAATCCGAAGACCTTCTTCCTCCACGCGGCGTCGCTGCATCAGGGTTTCCCCCATTGTGCAATATTCCCCACTGCTGCCTCCCGTAGGAGTCTGGGCCGTGTCTCAGTCCCAATGTGGCCGTTCAACCTCTCAGTCCGGCTACCGATCGTCGCCTTGGTGGGCCGTTACCTCACCAACTAGCTAATCGGACGCGAGGCCATCTCAAAGCGGATTGCTCCTTTTCCCTCTGGTCGATGCCGACCCGTGGGCTTATGCGGTATTAGCAGTCGTTTCCAACTGTTGTCCCCCTCTTTGAGGCAGGTTCCTCACGCGTTACTCACCCGTTCGCCACTCGCTCGAGAAAGCAAGCTCTCTCTCGCTCGTTCGACTTGCATGTGTTAGGCGCGCCGCCAGCGTTCGTCCTGAGCCAGGATCAAACTCTTTATAAATGATATTTATCACTTCTAAAGTGTTAAATCTTGTTCGCTCAGCACGCAATCGCTTGCGTCCTGTGTGAATTACTTTTGGAATTGTTTTTAGTGTTTTTCCAAACACTTAAAAGGTTCCTTACAAGTTTTTCGATATTGTTCAATTTTCAAGGTCCTGTGCGCCTCAGCCTTGCGGCTGAAAGCTTATTTATTTTATCACTTTCGTGATAAGCTGTCAAGCACTTTTTTGAATTATTTTTGAGTTTCTTGTCGAAGCTCATCGATTCTTCACGTTAGGACGTTCCTTCTGAAGTGTTTCATTCTGTTGGACGTCCGCCTGACAGTAATGTATTTTAGCACAGCCTTTTGCAAAAAGCAAGCATTTTCTTCATATTTTTCGCAAAAATCTGGCTTTTGGCTTTTTGCCCAGTTTTTTCCTTTTAATCTGGAAAGTATGACATCTAATCTTCTAAAAGTCGGCGGCGCAGCTGCACCAGTATCTTGCGTTCCCGCCGGGAGATCTGCACCTGTGTGGTATGCAGCACCTTTGCAGTTTCACTCTGGGTCTTGTTGCCATAAAACCGCAGGCGGATCAATTGCCTGTCCTGTTCCGGCAAAGCGTGAAGCACCTCTTCCAGACTGATACGTTCTGCCAATGCTTCTTCCGGGGATTCTACTGGAATATCCATCTGCCGGTCCTCTTCTTCATTTTCCGGGGTCAGGCTCATGGCGGGCTGTGCCGCCTGAATGGCAAGTGTGATGTTCTCTGTAGGTTCATTCAATTCTTCCGCCAGCTGAGAAAGGGTCGGCTCCGTACCGCACACTTTCATGTGATGCTCCCGTGCCGCCTGTACGCGCATCCCCAATTCTTTTAAGGAGCGGCTCACCTTGACTGTGCCGCTGTCCCGGAACAGCTTTTTGATCTCGCCTAAAATTACCGGAACTGCATAGGTAGAAAAGCATACGCCGCGGCTCTCATCAAAATTATCGCAGGCTTTTACAAGTCCCATGCATCCGGCACTGTACAGGTCATCGTACTCTATGCCCCGCCCGCGGAAGCGCCCGGCGCAGGCGTGCACCAGCCCCAGATTCTGCTCAATGAATGCGTCCCGCCGGGTCTTATCCGATACCATGCTCCTGCCTGCCTTTCCTGTTATGTATCATTCTCTCTGGGCCAGACGCTTGATGAGCAGCACCTTTGTACCCTTGCCGGGCTTTGAGATGACCTTGACCTTATCCATAAAGCTCTGCATCACCGCAAAGCCCAGCCCGGAGCGTTCCTCCGGGTTTCCGGTGGTGAACAGCGGTTCCATGGCCTGCGGGATATCCGGGATGCCGATGCCCTTATCTGCCACCGTGATGTGCACCTCCCGCCCGGGATAGACTGCAATGCTCATGGCCACCGGCCCGATGTGGTCCGGGTAGGCATGGACGATGCAGTTGGTCACCGCCTCAGACACTGCCGTTTTGATATCGGCCAGCTGCGGCACGGTGGGGTCGTACCGGGCAAGAAAGGCCGCCGCTGCGCCCCGGGCGTAGCTTTCGTTCACACTGAGGGAATCGAACTGGATCTTTGTTGTGTTTTCCGCTTTCATGGTTTATTCCTCCTTCTGTCCTGCATCCGTGCAGGGGATGCGCGCCAGCTGCAGCACCTTTGCCAGCTGGGACGGTGTGTGCTGCACCCGCAGTGCCGTGCCCAGTGTGCGGGCAATGCGCTGCCGCCCCAGGATCAGCCCTACACCAGATGAATCCATAAATCCGACCCCGCCAAAATCCAGGATCATGGTCTGCGGGGCACGGCTGACCAGTGCATCATCCAGCTGGATGCGCAGGCTCTGCGCCGCATCGTGATCGATCTCGCCCGCAAGGTAGGCATAAAGCACATCGCCCGCCGGGCTGAAGCTTACCGTTGCCATGGTTTGTCCATCTCCTTTGCCAAAAATAAAAAGATCCCGTACACATGGTTTCAGTGTACGGGATCTTTCGTTTATTTTTTAGGGAAGCGTGTCGGCTCAGTTGTTCACCAGCAGTTCAGCCGCTTCCAGCGCGGCAGCTTCGCCGCCGCAGACCAGCAGGCCGCGGCGGGTGTTGGCATGAGCCAGCTCCACTGCTTCGGCAATGCTGGTGCACATCTCGGCATCAAAATGATATTTTGCCTTTTCGGTCAAACGGGCCGTCATCTCGTCATCGCCGCCTGCCGGGGTGACAAGATACACCTTATCAAAGGGGTTCTCACTCATGCCGGGCATGGTGGACTTATCCTTTTTCTGCTCCTCAGGGGTCAGGCCGGTCTCCAGTGCGGAGAAGAACGCTTCGGCTCCCTCCTCCTCTGCCAGACCGATGATGGCGCTCATATGGCGCACCTTGGCCATGTTGAGCACCCGCAGCAAGGCTGCTGCCTGCTGCGGGGTGCGGCAGGCATCCAGAATGATGAGTGGGCGCTGCGAGATGACCCGGATGCTGCTGCGGTTCTCCACCGCAGCCAGACCTTCCAGAATGGCATCGTCGGTAATATCAAAGCCCTTGCGGCACAGCGCCAGCGAAAGCTCCACAGCCATGGCAGCGCTGCCCGCCGCATGACGGCCCAGAAAAGCCAGCGGCACGGTATATCCGCCGTAGTCCACCTTGCTGGCAAACTTTTCTGCCTCCAGAAAGGTGATATCCTCCGGGTCCGGCACCACCAGCTCACAGCCGCACTTGCCTGCGGCCACGATCAGCTCGCTGAGCACAGACTTGGGCTGCTCCGGCGCGGTGACGCAGATGCTTTCCTTGCGCATGACACCTGCTGCCAGAGCCGCAAGGCGCTCCACCGAGCGGCTCACACCGTCCGGGCCGACCGAGGTGACGGCGCACACCGGCATGCCGGGCAGCGCTTCCGCAAGGCCCGCATCCGGCAGTTCCACCACGGCCAGCGTGCAGCCCGCTGCGCCAAAGCAGTTGGCCGCAGCGGCCAGCTCCGCTGCATCCTGCGGCAGGGCTTCGGCTGCGGAAAGGGCATCCGCAGTCAGAGCCAGCAGGCCCTCGTCCACCGGGGCATCATCGATGCAGATGCGCTCCGACAGCGGGCGGCACCCGGCATGGTACAGGCCGGCATGGATCCCCTGTGCGTGCAGGATGGCCGCCAGCAGGCGGGCCGTCACGGTCTTGCCTGCCGTGCCTGCCACGCCCACGAACTGCACCTTCTGCACCGGCGCGGTGAACGCGGCGCGCAGCTGTTCGGTGGAGGCAAAACCGTCCGGCAGGGCGGCAAAATACTGATTTGCCTGTTCGATGGTCATTGGTTACTCCTTATTACGATAGTTGAACAACAATCTGCACAGCGCCATGAGCACCAGCGCCGTAAGGATGCCCGCCAGAACACCGGCTGAATCCAGCCACACATCGGTGACCTGACTGCTGCGTCCGGGCGAAAAGATCTGGATGGTCTCATCGGTCAGCGCAGTGAGCACGCCGCCCAGCATGGGCACGCTGATGTGCCAGATATACTGCCGGGTATACGCCCGCATACACAGCATGAGCAGAAAGCCCTCCAGCATATACTCGCAGAAGTGTGCCAGCTTGCGCACGATGTGGTCGGTCAGGCGCTGGGCAAGGGCCGGATGGCCCAGACGGCGCAGAGCCGCCTGCAGCAGAGTGAGCACCCGGCCGCTGGACACAGTAGACACCGAGGCGATCTTCATGGAATTGGAAAAGATGAACGCGATGCAGCCGATGAGAGCAAGGGTAAAGATCACCCGCCCTGCGGTCACCCACGGCGAAGTGCGCTGTGCGCTGCTGTTATATTCCCCGCTCAAATCAGCCCAGAGCCTTGATGCTCTGCTCGATGTTGGCCAGCTTATCCTGGCTCTTGGCGTACTTATTGCGGATCTCCTCCACCAGTGCCGCCGGGGCGCGCTCCACGAACTTGGGGTTGTTCAGCTGGTTCGCGAACATGGCCATTTCCTTTTCGGCCTTGGCCTTTTCCTTGTTCAGGCGGGCCAGTTCCTTGTCGCGGTCGATCAGCTCCATCATGGGGATGAAACCGCGGGCGGCGTGGGTGGACACCTGCACCATGCCGTCGGTGCTGCCCTCGTACTTCTCGGTAAAGGTCACGTCGGTGGCAAAGGCGAACTTTGCCAGATAGACCTGTGCCTTCTGGAAGGGTGCTGCGTCGGCGGTCTCAATGATCATGCTGGTCTTTTTGGCGGGGTGGACATTCATCTCGGTGCGCATGGTACGCACGGCCTTGATGTAGTCCATAACCTTTTCAAAAGCTTCCTCTTCGTCGGCCCAGTTGTGAGCTTCGTCAAAGGTGGGCCAGCTCTGGGTCATGATGGTCTCGGCAGAGCCGGGCAGAGCCTGATACAGTTCCTCGGTGATGAAGGGCATGAAGGGATGCAGCAGCTTGAGGGCCTTGTCCAGCACATACACCAGCACACGGCGGGCGGTGTCGGCCTGCTCGGCATCGCCGGAGTTCAGGCGGGGCTTTGCGATCTCGATGAACCAGTCACAGTAGACATCCCAGATAAAGCTGTTGATCTTGGCGGCGGCCAGACCCATCTCGTAGTGGTCGAGGTTGTCGGTCATGGCACCGGCCACCTGATTCAGCTTGGTGAGCACCCACTTGTCGCTCATGTCCAGCTTGTCCTCACTGGGCAGGCCCGGGGTAAAGTCCTCGGGCAGGTTCATCAGCACAAAGCGGGTAGCATTCCACAGCTTATTGGCAAAGTTGCGGGCAGCCTCCACCTTCTTTTCGATATAACGCATGTCGTTGCCCGGGGTGGAGCCATCCACCAGCATAAAGCGCAGGGCATCTGCGCCGTACTGGGCAATGACTTCCAGCGGGTCGATGCCGTTGCCCAGACTCTTGGACATCTTGCGGCCCTGACTGTCGCGCACGATACCGTGGATGCAGACAGTGCTGAAGGGTGCCTTGCCGGTGTAGGCCAGACCGGAGAAGATCATGCGGCTGACCCAGAAGCCGATGATATCGTAGCCGGTAACGAGGGTGTTGGTGGGGTAGAAATACTTGAGGTCTTCGCTCTCCTCATTGGGCCAGCCCAGCGTGCTGAAGGGCCACAGAGCGGAGGAGAACCAGGTATCCAGCGTATCGGGGTCCTGCGTGAGCTTTGCGCTGCCGCACTTGGGGCAGGCGCAGGGAGCGGACTTTGCCACCACGGTCTCGCCGCAGTCGTCGCAGTACCATGCCGGGATCTGATGGCCCCACCACAGCTGACGGCTGATGCACCAGTCGCGGGTGTTCTTCATCCAGTTCATATAGTTCTTGGTGAAGCGCTCGGGCACGAACTTGATCTCGCCCTTTTCCACGCTCTCGATGGCGGGCTTTGCCAGCGGCTCCATCTTGACGAACCACTGTTTGGACACCATGGGCTCGATGGTGGAGTGGCAGCGGTAGCAGGTGCCCACCTCGTGCTTGAGGGGCTCGATTTCCTTCAGGAAGCCGCCTGCTTCCAGATCGGCCAGAATGGCCTTGCGGGCCTCGAGGGTGGTCATGCCGGCGTACTTGCCGCAGTCCAGCACCTCCGGCTCATTGATGGCGTTCTTGCCGGCGGCGAACAGGGCATCGGCAGCAGCCTTGTCGGCAGCACCGGTCATGTGGCCGTCGTAGGTGAACACACGCACGATGGGCAGGTCGTGGCGCAGACCCACTTCAAAGTCGTTAGGGTCGTGGGCGGGGGTGATCTTGACCACACCGGTGCCCTTGGTCATGTCGGCGTGCTCGTCGCACACAATGGGGATCTCCTTGTTCAGCAGGGGCAGCACCACATGGCAGCCGTGCAGATGGGCATAGCGGGGGTCATCGCCGTTGATGGCAACAGCGGTATCGCCCAGCATGGTCTCGGGACGGGTAGTAGCCAGCTCCAGCATCTCGCCGGTCTCCTTGACCGGGTACAGCAGGTGCCAGAAGCTGCCGTCCTTCTCCTCGTACTCCACCTCGGCATCCGAAATGGAGGTGTTGCAGTGGGGGCACCAGTTGACCATGCGGTTGCCGCGGTAGATCAGGCCCTTGTCGTACAGGCGCACGAACACTTCCTTGACAGCCTCGGAGCAGCCCTCGTCCATAGTAAAGCGCTCACGATCCCAGTCGCAGCTGCTGCCCAGCTTTTTCAGCTGGCTGACGATGCGGTTGCCGTACTTGGTCTTCCATGCCCATGCACGGTCCAGAAAACCATCGCGGCCCACCATCTCCTTGGTCAGGCCCTCGGCACGCATGGCCTCCACCACCTTGGCTTCGGTAGCGATGGATGCATGGTCGGTACCGGGCACCCACAGGGCGGCATAGCCCTGCATCCGCTTGGTGCGGATGAGGATGTCCTGCATGGTGTTATCCACCGCATGGCCCATGTGCAGCTGACCGGTGACGTTCGGGGGCGGCATGACGATGGTGTAGGGTTTCTTGTCGGGGTCTGCCTTCGTGTGGAAGTAGCCGCCGTCCAGCCAGAACTGGTAGATGCGGTCTTCCACCTGGCTGGGGTCGTACTGTTTTGCAAGTTCTTTCATAGGGTCCTCCCAGTAAAAAATGATGAAGTGGGACGAAAAAAGCCGTCCCACGGAACGTTCCATGGGACGGCTGTAATAACCGCGGTACCACCCAAATTGCGCAGAGCATCCTGCGCCCCTTGATGCCCCGGTAACGTGGGACAGCTCCGAGAGCGGCTTGCTCTTCAGCTCACCGCTCCTGCTCCAAAGTGACAGCACACCGCCGGGCCATACCGGGTTTTCAGCAGCCCCCGGCTCTCTGGATGGCAAAAGCGATACACACTCTTCTTCAACGCATTTATAAAAAGAATATAGCGTTTTTTGTGCGATTTGTCAATTACTTTTTCTTCAAAAGAATTTATCCCGATGCATCTTACGGTTTAGGCCTTATTCGTGAAAGCGCGTTTGGAGTGGCCCGCAGGCCACGACAAACGCAAATATAAAAAATTTTTTCCGCTATCAATGGCCAGAGCAAACGCATCGGCTATTTTCAATCCGCGATCCCTTCATCCTTCAGCCTTGCAATGAGCCGCTCCATCAGGGCGATGCGGTTGAAGGGGGTCATCAGGTAAAAGCCGTCTGCATAGGGCGCTGCAGCCTGCGCGGCCTTCACCGAGACTTCCAGCCCCAGCTCTTCGCCCTGCGCACGGTCCAGCCCGGCAAAACGCTCGATGATCTCAGCGTCCACATGGATGCCGTTGACCTCGTTCTCCATAAAAATGGCGTTGCGCTGGCTCACCACCGGCATGATGCCGGCCAGAATTTTCGCCTTTTCGCCCAGCGTTTCGCGGGTCTTTTTCAGGTTCACCACCGCCTGTGCGGAGAGCACCGGCTGGGTAAGGAAGCCGCTCATGCCATTTTGCAGCTTTTCCTGTGCGCGGCGCAGCTCCACATCAAAGTTGCGGGCGTTCAGGTTCAGCGCACCGAACACGGTGAGGGGCGAGGGCATCTCCCGGCCCTCCCCTGCCAGCGAGACGATGTACTGCGCCAGCTTGCGGGAGTTGAACTGGTACACGTTCTTCACCTCGTCCCGCTCTGCGGTGGGGATGGGGTCGCCAGTGATGGCCAGCACCTCCCGCACGCCCTCGGCGTACAGGCCCAGCAGCAGGGCCTTGGCGGCGTTCAGATTGCGGTCGCGGCAGGTCATGTGGGGCAGCACGTTCAGCCCCAGCTCCCGGTGCACCCGGCAGGCCACCAGCGAGGAATCCATCCTTGCCCGGGCAATAGGACAGTCCGCAATGGTCAAAAGGTCTGCACCAGCAGCCTGCAGGCGGCGTGCACCGTCCAGATAGCCGGTCAGGTCGGCATCCTTGGGGCTGTCCAGCTCAATGGCGATCACCTTTTTGCCTGCGTTCAGCTTGCGCAGGAAGGCATCGTCCGTTTCCACTTCCGGCTTTGCGGCGGTGGGTACCGGCGCTGCCGCTGCCACCGGCAGCTGCCCCGGCAGCGCATCCAGCGCCGTGCGCAAGGCCGCAATGTGGGCAGGCGTAGTGCCGCAGCAGCCGCCCAGAATGCGCACACCCTCGGCGGCAAGGCGGGCCAGCTCCCGTGCAAAGTACTCCGGCCTGCCCTGATACTGCACCCGGGTGCGGGTGACCACCGGGTAGCCTGCGTTGGGCATGACAGACAGGGGCAGCTCTGTTCTGCCCAGTTGCCGCACCAGTGTGCGCATGGCACCGGGAGCAGAAACGCAGTTCAGGCCCACGGCATCCACTGCACTGCAAGCGGTCATGCTGCGCACCAGCTGAGTACAGTGCCGTCCCTCACGGGTGTAACCGTCCGGCAGCACCGCAAAGGACACCAGCACAAAGGCATCCGGCACTGCTTCTTTGATCTGCCGCGCAGCTTCGGCCACACCGGCATCGCTGCTCAGCGTCTCAAACAAAAAGTTCTTTGCCCCCAATGCGGCAAACCGCTCGGCAAGGGCCGTATAGGTCTGTGCCGCCGGGAGCGATTCCGTGTCCGGGGCCGGGCCAAGATCGGCAAACACGGCAGCGCTGGTCTTTGCAGCGGCCTGTGCAGCCAGCTTCCAGCCTTCATCTGCCATGGCCTCCCACATGGGGTTCTGCGCTGCTGCCATACGCGGCAGGCCGAAGGTGTTGGTCTTGATAGCATCGGCACCCGCTTCCAGATATGCGCGGTGCACGGTCAAAATGCCGTCCGGGTCCAGCAGGTTTGCCTGCTCACATTCCTGCCCGGGCTTTGCCTTATAATATGTACCCATGCCGCCATCGAACAGCAGCGGGCGCTTTTTTAAAATTTCACGCACATCCTTCATGAGGGAGTTCTCCTTTTTCCTACAAAAACGCTTGGCTTTCAGTTTAATGCACAAATGCCGTCCGGTCAAGCGTTTTTTCACGGCGGCGCTTGCAGGAACGCAAAATTTGTGCTATCCTATGCATACTTTATAAAG
Organism: Faecalibacterium sp. I4-3-84; assembly: GCF_023347255.1. Lineage (GTDB taxonomy): Bacteria > Bacillota > Clostridia > Oscillospirales > Ruminococcaceae > Faecalibacterium > Faecalibacterium taiwanense. The sequence goes on along the minus strand of NZ_CP094466.1, from coordinate 2,415,020 downwards.
TGGGGAGGTGTGTGCCATGCGCCATGCCGGAACGCAAACGCTTGAGACCGACCGGCTTTTCCTGCGCCGCCTTCTGCCGCAGGATGCCGGCATGATGTACGCAAACTGGGCATCCGACCCGGAAGTGACCCGCTTTCTGCGGTGGGAGCCGCACAAAAACGCGCTGGAGACCGTAGGTCTGCTGGCGGCATGGGCCACCCTTTACCCGAACCCGGACTACTACCAGTGGGCCATTGTGGAAAAGGCTTCCGGGCAGGTGTTTGGCAGCATCAGCATCTTTAATGCTCTGCTCGGTGACCCGGCACAGAAAGCGCTCTGGCCGCAGCAGGACTGCACAGACGGCATCTGGGAAGCAGGCTACTGCATCGGGAAGCACTGGTGGAACCATGGTTTTGCAACCGAAGCTTTAAAAGCAGCAGTAACCTACTGGTTTGAGAATACAGACGGCGGCTGGCTCACCTGCTGCCACGCAAAAGAGAACCCTGCCAGCGGCCGGGTGATGGAAAAAGCAGGCTTTCTCTACCACCACGATGCCATTGATCATAAATTTGACGGCACACCGGTGGAGTGCAGAAGCTATCTGCTGACAAGAGAACGATATAACAGAAAGGACTTACCTTGAGCGAACTTTACGATATTTTGGTAGAAACACCCCCGACGAAGGTCATTCTGCTGGCGCTGGATCAGGGCCTGTGGGACTGCGAGCGCAGCCTTGCAGAGCTTTCCGCCCTGTGTGAGGCGAATCACATGGAAGCCGTGGCGCAGGTGACCCAGAAGCGCCAGACCCCGGAGACCGGCATCGTGCTGGGCAGCGGCAAGCTGGAGGAAGCCAGCCTTGCCGCCGAAACGCTGGGCGCGGAATGCGCCGTATTTGATGGTGAACTGACCGGCAGCCAGATCCGCAACATCTCCAATGCGCTGGGCGGACTGGAAGTGATCGACCGCACCATGCTGATCCTTGAAATTTTCCGCAGCCGCGCCGTCACCAACGAAGGCAAACTGCAGACCGAGCTGGCCCTGCTGCGCTACCGCCTGCCCCGTCTGCAGGGCATGGGCGAAGCGCTCAGCCGTCAGGGCGGCGGCGGCGGCGGCGGTGGTGGCGCCCGCCGCGGTGCCGGTGAGACCAAGCTGGAACTGGACCGCCGCCATGTGCATGCCCGCATCGATGCGCTGGCCGAAAAGCTGGCCGAAATGGAAAAGCGCCGGGGCGAGAGCCGCAAGGCCCGTGCCAAGACCGGGATGCCGGTGGTCAGCCTTGTAGGCTATACCAACGTGGGCAAATCCAGCCTGATGAATGCTCTGTGCGGCCCAAGCGTAGCGGAAGCGGACATGCTGTTCGCCACACTGGACCCCACCAGCCGCAAGCTGATACTGCCCAGCGGCATGGCGGTGCTGCTGGTGGACACGGTGGGCTTTGTGTCCCGCCTGCCCCACAATCTGGTGGAAGCCTTCAAGTCCACGCTGGAAGAAGCGGCATGGTCGGACGTGATCATCCGTGTGGCAGACGCAGGCGATGAGCAGCGGGAAGAGCAGCTGGCCGTCACGGACGAGGTTCTGGACGGGCTGGACTGTGCGGACATCCCCCGCCTGACCGTCTACAACAAGTGCGATAAGCCGGGTGCCATGAGCTTTGACCCGGACATCCTGCTCACCAGTGCCAAGACCGGCTACGGTCTGGACACCCTGCTGGCAAAGCTGGACGAGATGCTCAGCGACCGGGTGCACACCTTAAAGGTGCTGCTGCCCTACGATAAACTGGGCCTTGCCGCCCCCATGCGGGAGCGCGGCAGCGTGCAGGTGGAGGAATACCGGGAGGACGGGCTGTATCTGGAGGGCATCGTCAAGACGGAAGACCTGCACTGCTTTGAAGGGTATCTGGTCTGATAGGCGTACACGATCTAAATCGCCTCCGCTGTGCTCCGGCTATCATCAGCGGAATAATATTTTGAGATAGAACAAGCCCGGAAAGTCTGCGGACTTTCCGGGCTTGCATTTTCACGGGCGGGGTCGCAGCCGAAAGCAGCTGCTCTATGGGTCGAGTACATTGTCTGCCACTGCTTTTTTCAAAAAGAAAAAATCCCCAACAAACACAAAAACCCGCCTGGCAGCGGGCTTTTGTGTATAGAGGGGTGGGAAAGTATATAAAGTGGTGAATCTCAAATTCAAAGCGGCAGGCGCTTTCTGTGCTGCGCTGCCTTGCATGATGTATTATACCCCTTTTTGTTTTCTTGTCAAACAAAATTTTCCGGTTTTGCTTTAAATTAAGTCTTTACTTTTTCGGTAAAACTTTATATAATTAACGCAAAGCAAAGCAAAAGCAAAATTTTTTGACTTTTGTATGTTTGCACCAACAATAAAACTTTACTTTCAAAAAATTTTATACAATCCAACATATTTTCAAAAAGGAGTATTCCCCATGGATGATCTGGATCGTAAGATTCTCTCCCTGCTGGCAAAGAACGCACGGATGCCGGTCAAGGAGATCGCCGAGCAGGTATCGCTGACCAGTCCTGCTGTTTCCAGCCGCATTCACAAGCTGGAAACGGATGGCATCATCAGCGGCTACACCGTCACCCTGAACCGCCCCGCTGACCGGATGTATGTGGATGCCCTCATCAGCCTTTCGGTAGCGCCTTCCAAGCAGGATGCCTTTCTGGAGCTGCTGCAAAGCAGCAAGGAAGTGCTGCAGTGCTACCACGTCACGGGTGCATACACCTTCCTTGTCAAGGTGAGCTGCGGCAGCATGCCCCAGCTGGAACACCTGATCCTGCAGTTCCAGAAGCTGGGCACCACCAGCACCCAGATCATCCTTTCCACGCCGGTAAACCACGGCGAGCTGGATGCCCTTATGCTGTAACGCTGTTCATAAAATAGTTACGTTTGCGGTGCAATTCTGCCGGGGTGTTCTTTCGTATTATGGATAGCAGGCGCAAAACAGCACACAATAGCTTCAAAACCGCTGCGCCCGCTTTCACACGAAGATTTTCACACACGAAAGGACTTCATTTATGAAACGTATCATTGCTTCCCTGCTTGCCGGTCTGTGCCTGCTTGCTCTGGTGGGCTGCTCTGCCGGCAGCAAGGCCGACTCTGCCGCCCCGAAGGACTACTCCCAGATCATCCACGATGCCCGCACCGACGAGGACAACGAATACGATATGATCTTTACCAAAGGTGAGGACGGCAAATTCACCGCCATCGACGGCTACAGCGCCGAGTATGAGGCCGACCAGCTGAATGACGAGCTGAAAGACATCGTGTTCCCCCTGCTGGGCCTTGAGGACGGCAGCTACGAGAGCTTTGCTGCCTCTGTTTCCTCCATGATGGTGCGCAGCTACGCCATAGCCATTGTGAAGCCTGCCGAGGGCAAGACCGACGCTGTGAAGGCTGCACTGGAAGCCTATGTGCAGAGTGAGCAGCAGTCCATGGAACACTATCTTGAGGATCAGTATCTGGTCGCCAAGGCGGCCACCGTCACCGTAGCTCCCACCGGTGAGGTGGTTCTGGTGTGCGCCGAGGATCACGACACCATTCTTTCCAACATCGAAAAAGCCCTTGCCGCATAATTTTTGCCCTGCCGAAGCCGCATCCTGCCGGGATGCGGTTTCTTTTTGTGTGCAGATATGCTATACTGTTCCCGTGAACTTGCACTGAAATACAGGAGTATTTATGTATAAAGCGACTATCGTGATCCCGAATATCAACGGCAAGGGCTGGCTGAAGGATTCTATCGAGTCGGTCTATGCCCAGACCGAACAGAACTTCCGGCTCATTGTGGTGGACAACGGTTCCACCGACGAAAGCCTTGAGCAGGCCCGCAGCTATTGCAGCCGCGAAAATTTCACCCTCATCGAAAACGGCACCAATACCGGCTTTTCCCATGCAGTGAATCAGGGCATTGCGCTGGCGGACAGTGAATATGTGGTGCTGTTCAACAACGATGCCTTTGCCGAACCCCAGTGGCTGGAAGAGCTGATCCGCACCGCTGAGACCGACCCGAAAATCTTTGCAGTGCAGAGCCTGATGATCCGACACTTCGACCGGGAGCTGGCCGACGATGCCGGCGATTACGTCACCTGGATGGGCTTTGCTTGCAAGACCGGCGATGGCCGCCGCGCAAGCCGCTACACCCGGCAAAAGCGCATCTTCTCGGCCTGCGGCGGTGCGGCGCTCTACCGCAAGAGCATTCTGGACGAGATCGGCAATTTTGACGAGAACTTCTTTGCCTACTTTGAGGATGTGGACCTGAGCTGGCGCGCCAACAATGCAGGCTATAAAAACCTGCTCTGCCCCACCGCCAAGTGCTACCACATCTGCGGTGCCAGCACCGGCGCGGTGAAGTACAACGCCTTCAAAAGCCAGCAGAGCGGCCGCAACAGCATCCTGCTGCCCCTCAAGAACGAACCGCTGCTGATGCTGATTTTAAACTTCATCCCGCTGGCTGTGGGCTACCTGCTCAAGTGCTACAAGTTCCACAAACAGGGCTTTGGCGAGGCATGGGACAAGGGGATGCACGAAGCCTTTGCCCTGCTGAAAAGCGGCAGGCTGGGCAAGCGGCCTTTCCGCCTGAAGGATCTGCCCAACTACATCCTGATGGAGCTGTGGATGATCTGGAACATGGTGCCGTACCTGTGGTACCGGCTGGTGATCGTAAAATTTGACCTCAAATAAAAAATACCGGATACGAAGCATCTGCCTTGTATCCGGTATTTTTGTTTTGTATTATGCCGCCGGGCTGGCTGTGCTTTCGTCCGCCTGTGCCTCGGTGCTGTCGGCGGGCTGTTCCTCCGCCTGTGTATCCACGCCCTCGTCTGTAGCTGTGCTGTCTGCCTCAGCCGAAGCAGAATCCGAACCGGCTGCTGCAAGAATGGCATCCTGCACATCGCTTTCTGCCATGGGTTCCGGCACATTCGCGGCCGGTGTGCTTTCCGTGCTCTCGGCCTTGGTCTCGCTCTCGGTCAGGCCGGTGAGATACCAACTGCCGCTCTGGCGCTCGAACAGATAATCCATGTACTTGGTGGGTGTATCCGAAGAAACATTGATGATGCTGTCGTCTGTGCTGGTGGTGGGGATATAGCCCACGGTCACATGCAGCTTGCCGCTGCGCTTGAACAGCTTGGTGACGACTGCGCGGTAATAGCCCACCGTGCCGGTGACCGGGATCTTATAGCACTGGGTGGCATCGTCAAACTCGATGGTCATATCCTCCATCTCAAAGCTGCGGTGGGTCAGCTTGAAGCCGGGGCCAAGCAGCTTTGCAAGGTAGGCATCCACATCCAGCGAGGGCAGCAGCAGCTGTTCGGTGTCGGGGTCGGTATTGTAGTTGTCAAATCCGCCCTGCGTTTCCTGAATATTATAGATGCAGCCCCACACCGCAGCTTCGCGCAGAGTCAGGTCGTCGATGTTCTCAATGCCGTCAAATGGCATGGGGTCAAACAGCACAAGCCCTTCCAGCTTATCTTCATATTCCTGCTTTTGGGCGGTATCATCGAACAGGTTCGCCACCGCGCCCACACCGGCCCGCAGCACGGTAACAAAGCCCACGATCACCAGAATGGCAACCAGAAGGCCCAGTGCCTGCCGCCCGCGGCGGCGCTGCATCCGGGCATGTTCTTCAGGGGTAATATAATGTTTCATAGTTGTTTTATCTCCCAGGGTTCTCAAATGCTACAGTGTCCAGTATACCACATACCGGCCCATTGTGCAAAACTATGCCCGTGGTTTTTTTGTGAAAAGCGCATTTCTTATTCCCATGTCTTCCACACATCGGGCTGGTAGCCCACGGTGGCCTTGCGGCCATTGCGTACAATGGGCGTTAAAAACAGCTGCTGGTTCTCAAACAGCTTGTCCTCCTTCTGCCAGTCCACCAGTGCGTCCAGAAGTGCAAGGGTCTGCTTGTCCTTCGCATTGGGGTCCACCAGCTTTTCCCAGCCGCCAAGAGCGCGGGCCACGTTCTCGAACTCGCCGCGGCTCATCTCTTTTTCCTTGAGGTCGATCATCTGGAACTTGATGCCGCGCTCCTTGAAATAGCGCTGGGCCTTTTTGGTATCAAAGCACTTGCTTGTGCCAAAGATCTGAATATTCATGGTCTGTACCCTCCTGAATTTTTATTGTACCACATCCTGTGCCCTCTGCATAGGCATAATTCGCAGCCGGATGGGCCATACTGCCCGCAGGGCATTATCAGAAGGAGGTTTTTCTATGAACGCATATGTTGACCCTGATCTGTGCATTGGCTGCACCCAGTGCGCCGGGCTTTGCCCCGCCGTGTTCCAGATGGAAGGCACGCTGGCCGTGGCCCAGCCCGGGCCGATCCCACCGGAGGAGGTGCCGCAGGCTGTGGACGCAGCCAACGCCTGCCCGGTAAGCGCGATCCGCATCGAGGAGTAAGAGGGAAGGCCGTCAACCATGTTGGCGGCTTTCTCTCTTTTTTACGCAAAAATCCCCCGCTGGGCACGGTTTTGTGGTATAATGCAGAATGTGTAATAATGCAATGGAGGAACACGACTATGCGTTTACTGGTCATTGACGGCAACAGCATTGCCAACCGTGCTTTTTTTGGCATCAAGCTGCTGACCACCAAGGACGGACGATACACCAACGCCATCTATGGCTTTCTGAATATCCTGCTCTCCCTGCTTAAGGAGTGCGAACCCGACGAGGTGGCTGTTGCCTTTGACCTGAAGGCTCCCACCTTCCGCCACAAAATGTACGATGGCTACAAGGCCACCCGCCATGGCATGCCCGAAGAGCTGGCCCAGCAGATGCCGGTGCTCAAGGAACTTCTGGCAGACCTCGGCTACCGCACCGTCACCGCCGAAGGCTGGGAAGCGGATGATATCCTTGGCACGCTGGCCGCTGCCTGCGCCGCCCGGAAGGACGACTGCTTCCTTGCTACAGGAGACCGGGACAGCCTGCAGCTGGTCAGTGACACCACCACTGTGCTGCTTGCCGCCACTGTCATGGGACGCAGCAAGACGGTGACGATGGACGTGGACGCCATTCAGGAAAAATACGGCATCCAGCCCAGACAGCTCATTGAGGTGAAGAGCCTGATGGGCGATGCTTCGGATAATATTCCGGGCGTGAAGGGCATTGGTGAAAAGACCGCCCTGACCCTTGTGCAGAACTTTGGCACGCTGGAAGGCGTGTACGAGCACATCGACGATAAGCTCATCAAGCCCAAACAGCGGGAACATTTGCTGGAATGCCGCGAGATGGCCCAGCTGAGCCACACCCTTGGCACCATCCGCACCGATGCACCCATCGACACGGCCGAGGGCACCTATGCCGTGGGCGAGGGCAACAAAGCCGAGGCCGTGCGCCTTTTGCAGGAATTGGAGATCCACTCTCTGATCCCTCGCTTTGGACTGGACGGCATTGCACCTGCCGCCCCGGAAGAAGAGGACGGCATCGAGCTGGCTGAAGCAGAGCTGGAAGCTCTGCCGCTGACCCCTTCCGGCACCTATCTGGTGGCATCGCGCCCGGCCGTGATGGGCAAGCAGGGCACCCGCAACGTGGTGCTGCAGCCGGAGAGCTGGTACGCCGTGCAGGACTGCACCGTTTACCCGCTGGAGGATGCCGACCTTGTGCGCCTGCTGGACAACGCAGACGTAACGCTGGAAGTGTTCAACGCAGCGCCCCTCTATGCCAAGGCCATGGCCGCAGGCGGCTGGGGCAGCAGCATCGTGTGGGATGGCAAGCTTGCCGCCTACCTGCTGGACGCTTCTGCTTCCAAGTATCAAATCAGCGAGCTGACCGCCAGCTACCGCGCCGCTGCTGCCTTTACCTGTGCCGATTACCCGGATGCAGGCCGCCTTGCAGACCTGTTCTGCAAGATGAAGGCCGAGATCACCGCCTGCGGTGAGGACGCCCTTTACAACGAGATCGAGTTCCCGCTGGCACAGGTGCTGGCCGATATGACCCGCACCGGTGTGCTGGTGGACAAAGACGGCATCGAGCAGTTCGGCGTAAAGCTGCGCACTGAGCTGGAGCAGGTGCTCACCCGCATCCACATGGAGACCGGCAGCGCCAGCTTCAACCCCAACAGCCCCAAGCAGTTGGGCGAAATGTTGTTTGACACCATGGGCCTGCCCCACGGCAAAAAGACCCAGCGCGGCTGGTCCACGGATGCCGAAACACTGGAAAGCCTGCGGGATTACCCGCTGGTGGAGGACATTCTGCAGTACCGCGCCTACCAGAAGCTGAACTCCACCTACGTGGAGGGCCTTTTGAAGGTGATCGGCGAGGATGGCCGCATCCACTCCACCTTCAACCAGACCGAGGCCCGCACCGGACGGCTCTCGTCCGATAACCCCAACCTGCAGAACATCCCCATCCGCACCGAGCTGGGCAGCCAGCTGCGCGCCTACTTTATTGCAAAGCCGGGCTGTGTGCTGGTGGATGCCGACTACAGCCAGATCGAGCTGCGCATTCTGGCCCACATTACCGGCGATGAGCACATGCAGCAGGCATTTTTGAACGGCGAGGACATCCACCGCAGCACCGCCGCAAAAATTTACGGCATCCCGCAGGAAGAAGTCACCTCCCGGCTGCGCTCTTCTGCCAAGGCCATCAACTTTGGCATCATGTACGGCAAGGGCGCTTACAGCCTTGCCAAGGACATCGGCGTGAGTGTGAAGGAGGCAGATGCCTTCCTCAAGAACTATCTGGCCGCGTTCCCCAAGGTGAGCGGCTACATGGATAAGACCATCGCGGACGCCAAGGCCTGCGGCTATGTATCTACCCTGTTCGGCCGCCGCCGTGCTCTGCCGGAGCTGGCAAGCAGCAACTTCAATGTGCGTTCCAGCGGCGAACGCATGGCCCGCAACACCCCCATTCAGGGCACTGCGGCCGACGTGATCAAGCTGGCCATGGTGCGGGTATGGAAGCGGCTGCGGGACGAAAAGATGGAAAGCCGCCTGATCCTGACCGTCCACGATGAACTGATCGTGGAAGCACCGCAGGCTGAAGCCGAAAAGGCTGCGCAGATCCTGCGGGAGGAAATGGAAGGCTGCGTGCAGTATGCCGTGCCCCTGAGCACCGATGTGCACGCAGGCAAAAACTGGCTGGAGGCCCACTAAAACATGATTATTTTGGGAATTGAATCCACCTGCGACGAGACCGCCGCAGCTCTGGTGGAGGACGGCCGGCACCTGCTGAGCAACGTCATTTCCACCAGCGTAAAAGAACAGGCTCTTTACGGCGGCGTTGTGCCGGAGATCGCCAGCCGCCGCCACTGCGAGTTTATCAGTGCTACGGTCAAAAAAGCCCTGCTGGATGCAGGCAAGACCATCGACGATGTGGATGCCGTGGCCGTCACCTTTGCGCCGGGCCTGATCGGTGCAGTGCTGGTGGGCGTGAATTTTGCCAAGGGTCTGGCCTACTCGGCCAATAAGCCTTTGGTGCCGGTGCACCACCTGCGCGGACACATTGCCGCACTGTACCTCACCCACCCGGAGCTGAAGCCTCCCTTCCTCTGCCTTGTGGCCTCCGGCGGCCACAGCCACATTGTGGAGGTGCAGGACTACACCCATTACCACATCCTCGGCCACACGGTGGACGATGCCGCCGGTGAAGCCTTTGACAAGGTGGCCCGCACGCTGGGTCTGCCCTATCCCGGCGGCCCCAGCGTGGCCAATGCCGCCAAGACCGGCAACCCCAAGGCCTATCGCCTGCCGGTGCCCCATGTGGACGGCAAGTACAACGTGAGCTTTTCCGGCCTGAAAACCGCCGTGCTCAATGAGGTGAACAAGGCCCAGATGAAGGGCGAAGAAGTGAATGTGCCCGACCTTGCCGCCAGCTTTCAGGACCGCATTGCGGGCATTCTGGCCGAAAAGCTGCTGCTGGCCGCAGCGGACACCGGCGCAAAGCAGGTGTGTCTGGCAGGCGGCGTTGCCGCCAACGGACGGCTGCGTCAGCTGGTGAACGACGGTGCCCAGAAGCTGGGTGCAAAAGTTTATCTGCCGGAGCTGAAATTCTGCGGTGACAACGGCGCTATGATCGCGGCGCAGGGGTATTACCAGTACATTGCAGGCCACACAGCGGGCCTTGAACTGAACGGTCTGCCCACTTTACCCATCGACTACGAATAAGCAGTAAAAAAAGACCTGCCTTTCCGGGATCTCCGGAAGGACAGGTCTTTTTCTTATGCAAAATATTCCTGTGCACGCTTTGCAGCGTTGTTGATGCAGGCCCGCAGCTCGTCCAGCGTATCAAACTTTTTGCTGGGGCTGAGGTAGGCGTGGAACTCCACCACCGGGTCGGTGCCGTAGAGGTCGCCGGAAAAGCCCGGGATAAAGGTCTCGCAGGTCACCTTGGTGGCATCATCGTTGACGGTAGGGCGGCTGCCAAGGCCGGTGGCCGAAGGATACCACACCCCGCCAATGTGGGTGCGGGTGATATAAATGCCGCTGCGGGGCAGCTGAAAGCCCTTGGGATACAGCTGGTTGATGGTGGGCACCCCCAGCGTGTGGCCCAGACCTGCACCGTGCTGCACCTCGAACCGGATGGCGTAGGGCATCCCCAGCATGGCGTTTGCTGCCGGGATGTCGCCGCCTTCCAGCGCGGTGCGGATGCGGGTGGAAGACACCGGCTTTTCCTCAAACTGCGCCATGGGCACCACGATCACCTCCACGCCCAACGGAGCGCAGAGGGTGCGCAGCAGCTCCGGGTTGCCGGCCGCTTTGGCACCAAAGGTAAAGTTTTCGCCGCAGACCAGCGCACGGGCATTGCAGTCCCGCACGATGCCCAGCACGAACTGCTCCGGGGTCAGGCCCTTGATCTCCTCAAAGTCCGGCGTGAGGTAATACTCCACGCCAAGGCTTGCGATCAGAGCATGCTTATCCGCTGTGGAAAGCAGGCGCTTGCCCTTCATCTTATTCACCATCGGCAGCTTGAAGGTAAACACCGCCGGGGCGGCATCGTGTTCTTTGGCCCACTGCACGGCGCTTTCGATCACCGCACGGTGGCCGATGTGGATGCCGTCAAAAAAGCCCATTGCCACTGCGGTGCCTTTTTCCGGCTGCGCCAGCGGCAGCGGTGCAAATTGTGAAATGATCTGCATGGGTTTTGTTTCCTTTTTCAATTACGTTCTACGAACAGTTTTTCCACCCGCAGCACACCCTGTACGATATTGGCAAGGCCCAAAAACTGTCCGGCGGCATTGCGCACCCGGTAGCGGCCATCTGCTGCCGGATACCGGCTGGTGGGGCAGCCGTTGTACAAATGCTGTTCCACCCAAGGCTCCACCACCAGCAGCGGTAGGCTTTCAAACACGCTTTCCACCGGCAGCATCAGCGCTTCCAGTGCGTCCATGCCCTGCTCTTTTGCGGCAAGAATTTCCTCCAGCGTGTGGGCATCGGCTTCGGTGTACACGCCCGCCGAGGTGCGGCGCAGTGCGCTCATGGTGCCCTTCTGGCCCATGGCGGCGGCAATGTCTTCCAGCAATGTGCGGATATAGGTGCCCTTGGAGCACGTTACATCCAGCACATACTCATCCTCTGCCGGGCTGCCGCCGTAGGTGATGCTGTAAATTTCAATGGGGCGTGCCTTGCGCTCCACGGTCACACCCTCACGGGCCAGCTTATACAGCGGCTGACCGTTCAGCTTGATGGCTGAGTACATGGGCGGCACCTGCATCTGCGGGCCGATGAACTGCGGCAGCACGGCCAGCAGTTCCCCTTCGCCCGCCGTGACCGGAGCCGTTTCCAGCACAGTGCCGGTCACATCGCCGGTGTCGGTGCGCACGCCCAGTTTTAAAACCGCACGGTAGCTTTTATCGTGGTTCAGCTGCAGGTCCACTGCCTTGCTGGCACCGCCGCAGAACACCGGCAGCACGCCGGTGGCCATGGGGTCCAGCGTGCCGCTGTGGCCCAGCTTGCGGGTGCCCAGCACGCCGCGCAGCTTTGCCACCACATCAAAGCTGGTCCAGTCCATGGGCTTGTCAACGATCAGGATGCCCTGCATTTATGCTTCCTCCTGCGGTGCGTCCAGCTCGGCTTCCACCTCTGCCAGAATTGCATTTTTTGCGTTTTCCAGATTGCCCAGCAGCTCACAGCCTGCAGCGCGGCTGTGACCGCCTCCGCCCAGACGCCGAGCGATGGCGCAGGCATCCACGCCCTTTGCGGTGCGCACGCTGATGCGGTAGCTGCCGCCGGGCTGCTGCCGCAGGGTCAGGCCCACCTTTACGCCCTCAATGCTCACAGGCAGGCTGGTCAGTTCTTCCAGATCGGCCGGGTCCACCCCGCTCTGCTCGATCTCGTCCCGGGTGAGGTAGATGAGCGCGCACCGGCCATCCAGATAGTATTCCAGATGGTTGCGGGCAATACGCTCGGCCTCCATGCGCTCACGGGGCTTGGTATCGAACAGCAGGGTGTTCAGCTCTTCCACATGACAGCCCGCCTCAATGAGCTTTGCCGCCACGATGTGGGTGTTTGCCGTGGTGGAAGAGAACCGGAAGCAGCCGGTGTCGGTTGCAAGGCCGGTGTAAAGGCAGTCTGCAATGTGCGGCGTAATGGCAACGCCCATGGCGTTGATCACCTCGTACAGCAGCTCTGCCGCCGCTGCGGCGCTGCCATTGAGCAGGGTGAAGTCGGCATAGCCGCTGTTGCCTGCGTGGTGGTCGATGCACAGGTCCACATGGCGCGAGAACTGCGTCATACCGTTGTTTTCTCCAAACAGCTGCACGCTGGCAACATCCACCGCTACCACCGTCTGCGGCTCAAACTCACCTTTGAACATATGTGCGTTGGTAAACGCATACCGGTTGGGAATGGCATCGGAGCAAAGCACTGCCACGTTTTTATCCAGTGCCTTCAGTGCACAATACAGCGCGCTGCCGCAGCCAATGGTATCGCCATCCGGGTTTTTGTGACACAGAATCAAAATGTTGTCCGCCGTCATCAGGCGCTGGGCCATCTGCTGCACATTCAACTGTTCTGTCATTCCATGATCCATCCTTTCCGCAGGCGGAATTATTCTTCGGTCTCCTCCGGTGCGCTGGCTTCGGTGTCAGCGTCGCCGTTCACGTTCAGCGTGCGGAGCAGCTCGTTGATGTGGGCTGCATAGGCGGCACCGTCATCCTCTACGAAGATGAAGCGGGGAGCCTTGCGGATGTGCATTTTCTTGCTCACTTCAGTGCGCACATGGCCTGCCGCGCGGTTCAGTGCCTCGATGGCGGGCTTGGGGCCGTCCTCGCGGCCCATCACGCTCACATACACCTTGGCCACATCCAGATCAGGGGTCACATCCAGACGGGTGACGGTGAGCAGACCGCCCTCCAGACGCGGGTCCTTCAGCCTGCCGATGATGGCAATGATCTCGCGCTTCATATCCTGCGCCAGACGGCCCATATTCTTCTGAGACATAGTATTTCTCCCTATAAAAGAAAACCCTCTCAGCCTCGCTTCGCTCGGCAGCTCTCCCGAGAGGCGAGCTTTTTGCGTGGATACGGCAAACGTTCCGTTTCTCTGCAAACCTCCCACCTCGGGGGAGGTGGCATTGCGCCAGCAATGACGGAGAGGGTTATTTCAGATCTTAATCGCGGTACTCTTCCATCTTGAAGGCTTCGTACACGTCGCCTTCCTTAACGTCGGCAAACTTTGCCAGAGTAACGCCGCACTCGTAGCCCTCGGCCACTTCCTTGGCATCATCCTTGAAGCGCTTCAGGGATGCGATCTCGTCCTCGGTGATCACGATGCCGTCACGCACCACGCGCACCTTGCTGTCGCGGGTGATCTTGCCGCTGGTCACGCGGCAGCCTGCAACGGTGCCCACATTGGAGATCTTGTACACCTGACGGACCTGCAGCTCGCCCAGAGACACCTCGCGGAACTTGGGAGCCAGCATGCCCTTCATAGCGTCGGTGACATCGTTGATGGCATCATAGATGACGCGGTACATACGCATTTCCACCTTGGTGGCAGCAGCTTCTTCCTTGGCCACATTGTCCGGGCGGACGTTGAAGCCGATGATGATGGCGTTGGAGGCATCGGCCAGATCCACGTCGGACTTGCTGATGGCACCGACACCGGCATGGATGACACGCACGCGCACCTCTTCGTTGGAGATCTTCTCCAGACTCTGCTTCACAGCCTCGGCAGAACCCTGCACGTCGGCCTTGACCACGATAGCCAGTTCCTTCATGTCGTTCTGTGCCATCTGGCTGAACAGGTTATCCAGAGTGACCTTCTGGAAGGAGGAGAACTGCTTTTCCTTGGCGGCAGCAACGCGCTGTTCGGCCAGCTCACGGGCCAGACGCTCGTCCTCAACAGCCTCGAACAGGTCGCCTGCTTCCGGCACAGCGGTCAGGCCGGTGATCTCCACAGGGGTAGAGGGGCCGGCATCGCTCAGCAGCTGGCCCTTGTCGCTGCGCATGGTGCGCACGCGGCCCACAGCGGTACCGGCAATGATCACATCGCCGGAGTGCAGGGTGCCGTTCTGCACCAGAATGGTGGCAATGGGGCCCTGGCCCTTGTCCAGACGGGCCTCGACGACCGCACCCTTGGCGCGGCGGTTGGGGTTTGCCTTCAGCTCCATGACCTCAGCTTCCAGAGCAATGCGCTCCAGCAGGTCGTTGATGCCCATGCCGGTCAGGGCAGACACCGGGATGCAGGCCACATCGCCGCCCCAGTCCTCGGTGATGATGCCGTACTTGGTCAGGCCTTCCATCACGCGCTCGGGGTTTGCGGTGGGCTTATCCATCTTGTTCATTGCCACGATAATCTTGACATTTGCAGCCTTGGCGTGGTTGATGGACTCGATGGTCTGGGGCATGATGCCGTCGTCGGCAGCAACCACCAGAACTGCAATATCGGTCATGTTGGCACCGCGGGCACGCATGGAGGTGAATGCCTCATGGCCCGGGGTATCCAGGAAGGTGATGAGGCTGTCGTTGACCTTGACCTGATATGCACCGATGGCCTGCGTGATGCCGCCGGCCTCGCCTGCGGTAACGTTGGTCTTGCGGATGGCATCCAGAATACTGGTCTTGCCGTGGTCAACGTGGCCCATGACGCAGACAACCGGGGGACGCTCCACCAGGTCCTCCTGCGAATCCTCTTCCTGCGTGAACAGGCGCTCCTCGATGGTCACATGCACCTCGTGCTCGACCTTTGCGTGGAACTCCTCTGCCAGCAGAGAAGCGGTATCGAAATCGATCACATCGTTGATGGCGTGCATCTCGCCCATCTGCATGAACTTGGCAATGACCTTGCCGGCCTGCTGCTTCAGGCGGGCAGCCAGCTCGCCCACGGTGATCTCGTCGGGAATCATCACCTTCAGCTGTGCGCTGCGGGCCTTTTCCAGCTGGATGCGCTGCAGACGCTCGAACTCGGTCTCGCGCTTGCCCTTCTGGAACTGCTGGCGCTGGCGCTGACCGCGCTGGGTGAACTTTTGCTTGTTGCCCTGCGGGGTGGGCTTGCGGCGGTTCTCGGTGTTCTTGGTGGAAGCCAGATCATCGTAACGGGCATCGAAGCGGTCCACGTTCATATCCACAGTGCGGGTATCCACGGTGACCTGATTGTCCTCGCGGCGCACGGACACAGCCTGTGCCGGAGCAGCGGATGCCTTGGCACCGGTCTCACGAGCCAGTTCGCTGAGAGAAACGGTCTTTTCCTCGCGCTTCTTGTGCTGCTCGTTCTTCTTTTCGTTATGCTTATTGCCGTTCTTATCCTGCTGGGCAGGCTCTGCCTTTTTGGCGGCAGGCTGCTCCGGCTTCTTTTCTGCCTTGGGAGCTTCGGGCTTTTTCTCGGCCTTCTTCTCGGCCTTCTTTTCAGTGGGCTTCGGCTCTTCCTTTGCGGCCTTGGCGCTGTTCAGGAATTCGTCCAGATTTGCCACGCTGTTATCCTTGCTGAACTTTTCCAGCAGGTAGTTCAGCTCGTTCTCTTCCAGATTGGAGCTGTTCTTCTTGCCGGTGCTGCCCATGGCGTTCAGCTCATCCAGGACCTTCTTGGCGGAAAGGTTCAGATCCTTTGCAAAATCACTCACTTTATATTTTACGATCATTCGGTCATATCCTCCTCATTTTTGATTGCTCCGCAGTCCGACAGGCGGTCAAAGCAGAGCTTTGCGAGGTTGCGGTCAGTCACCGCGTAAACAGCCACAGGCTTGCGGCTGATATCGGCCAGTTTATCCTGCGTAAGCGGCATGGTGATCACATCCACCAGATCGCCCACAGAATAGTCGAGACGCTGCACGGTCTTGGCGCTGGCATCGCTTGCCACCATCACCAGCCATGCCTTGCTCTTGACGCAGGCATCTTCCACGGCATCAAAGCCCATGGTCAGTGCGCCCGCCTTGCGGCACAGGCTCAGCGCCTGATATAGCGCTTCCTCCGGCGGCAGCTTGGGCTTTGCGGGGGTGTTATTCTTCTTTGCCATTTGCTGCTGCCTCCTTTGCGGCTTCGGCCAGCTGTGCGGCCAGAGCCTCATAAACTTCGGCGGGAACCGGCTGCTCAAAGCAGCGCTCCAGCGCCTTTTTCTTTTTTGCCTTGGTCAGGCAGTCGGGGTTCGGGCAGAGATACGCGCCGCGGCCCGGCTTTTTGCCGACCAGATCAATGCTGATCTCTCCGCTGGGTGCACGCACCACACGCACCAGCTCCTTTTTGGGGCGGCTAGTCATGCAGCCGATGCACTGGCGGGAAGGGATCTTTTTCTGTGCCATCCGGTTTCCCTCCTTTGGCCATCTGCGCCGGAATTACTCGGTGTCGGTCTCGGCTTCCTTCTTCGGCTCTTCCTCGCCATAATAGCCGCTCTCGGGGCGGATATCAATGTTGTAGCCGGTCAGGCGTGCGCACAGGCGTGCGTTCTGGCCCTTGTTGCCAATGGCAAGGCTCAGCTGCTGGTCGGGCACGGTCACACGGCAGGAACGGGTCTCGCCGGGCAGCAGTTCCACCTTGACCACCTTGGCCGGGCTGAGTGCTGCGGAGATGAACTCGGAGATATCCTCGCTCCACTTCACGATGTCGATCTTTTCGCCGCCCAGCTTTTCCACAACAGCAGCTACACGGGCACCGTGCTCGCCGATGCAGGCGGAAACAGGGTTCACGTTGGGGTCCTTGCTCCAAACAGCCATCTTGGTGCGGGCACCGGCCTCGCGGCTGATGGCCTTGACCTCCACAGTGCCGTCAAAAATTTCGGGCACTTCCAGCTCAAACAGGCGCTTGACAAGGCCGGGGTGGGTGCGGCTGATCATAACGCGGGGGCCGCGCTCAGTGCTGACCACGTCCACCACGTAGACCTGCAGGGTCTGGCCCTCGGTGTACACCTCGCCGGGCACCTGCTCGTTGTGGGGCAGGATAGCCTCGCCGCCCTTGCCCAGATCCAGAGCAACGATGCCCTTCTCCGGGTCCACGCGGGTAACGGTGGCCTGCACGATGTCGTGTGCACGGGACTGGATCTCGCTCAGCTGCTGGCTGCGCTCAGCCTCGCGGATGCCCTGACGGATCACGTGCTTTGCGGTCTGGGCTGCAATGCGGCCGAAGTCCTTGGTCTTGAGGGGGGTCACGATGCGGTCGCCCACTTCGTAGCTCTTGCGGATCTTCTGTGCCTCGGTAATGCCGATCTCAGAGTGCTCGTCGTACCAGTCCTCGTCGGCCACAACGTCCTGGATCAGGGCCACATCAAAGCGGCCTGCGGCGGGGTCGATATCCACCTTCACGTGGTCCTCTTCCACCTCATAGTTCTTCTTGACGGCAATGATGATCGCAGCCTTGATCTTTTCGATCAGGTATTCTGCGGTGATGCCGCGCTCGTGCTCCAGCATGGAGAGAGCTTCAAAAAATTCATTGTTCGCTGCTGCCATTTTTCGGGTTCCTCCTGTAATTTACTCTCTATCTATGTTAGTCAAACAGGTCTTCATCGTCGCATAGGTTCACGCTGGATGCGGCGTTCACCTCAAAGGTGACAGCGCCCGCATCGGTGTTCACCGTAACGGTGCTGCCCTCGCGGCCTGTCAGGATACCGGAAAACTCACGCACACCGTCTGCATTCGGGCGGATGAGCTTTACCCGGATCTTCTGGCCCTTGAGGGCTTCATAGTGCTCCGGGCGGGTCAGCTTACGGCCAAGGCCGGGGCTGCCCACTTCCAGATAATAGCTCTGGTCGATGGGGTCTGCCTCGTCAAGGATGGGGTCCAGCGCATGGGAAACATCCGCGCAGGTGTCGGTATCCATGGTGCCGTCCTTGTCGATGAGCACGCGAAGATACCAGTCTGGACCTTCCTTTTCAAAAACCACATCCCACAGGCGCAGGCCCATGCCCTCCACGGTGGGGCGGACAAGCGCTTCGACTCTCTGGGCGGTGTTGCCGCCAGACTGCTTCGCCATAAAAAACCTCCAAACAAACAAGAAACGCGGACCTTGCGGCCCACGTTTCAGGTTAAACTATATCGTACTACTAGAATATACCATACATCCCGCGATTATGCAAGCATTTTCGCAGATTTTTTTCGCCGTAGGGTCTTTTACAGCACCCACACGCCGTCCCGGAACAGCTCCACGGTGCGGCCATCGCGGCATTTGCCGGTGATATGGCTGTCCTCTGCACCGATCATCACATCCTCATGCAGGCGGGACTGGTTCATGCCGCGGGCCAGCAGCTCTTCCTTCGTCAGCGCCGTGCCGCCCTTCGTGGTGCCGGGGTAGCTGGCACCAAAAGCGATGTGGCAGGCGGCATTTTCGTCAAACAACGTGCTGTAGAACAGCTTGCCGCTGCGGTTGATGGGGCTGCTTGCCGGCACCAGTGCCACTTCGCCAATGCTGCGGGAGCCTTCGTCGCCGTCCAGCAGACGGCCCAGCAGCACCTGTCCCTGCTCGGCGTGGTAGTCCACAACCCGGCCCTTCTCAAAGGTGACACGGAAGTTCTTGATGAGCTGGCCGTTGAACACATAGGGCTTTGTGCCGTAGACGATGCCCTCTACTCTGTCCTTGTGGGGCGCAGTGAACACTTCCTCCGTGGGGATGTTGGGCAGGAACACCACGCCCTTTTCGCTCTTGCTGGCGGCGCTTTCCCACACAGCCTGATCCGCAAGACCCACGGTCAGGTCCGTGCCATTGCTGCTCTCAAAATGCACGCTTTCCAAGTCCAGCGCGTTCATTTTATCCCGCAGAGTGCTGAGCCGCTCCATATGGGCCTGCCACTCGTTCACCGGGTCGCCGCCGGTGACCCGGCACACGTCAAAGATCAGCTTCCACAGCGCTTCCATTGCGGCATCCGCGTCCAGCTCCGGGAAGATCTTCTTTGCCCACGGCACACTGGGCAGAGCTGCAATGGACCACTGCACCCGGTCGTTCATGGTGTACTCCTGCCACTCCTCCATAAAGGCGCGGCGGGCGGCATTCACCCTGCTGATCTTATTGCCGTCAATGCCCGCATACAGCTCCGGGTCGTCCGCAATGAGATGCAGTACACACACGCCGCCCTCGCTTTCAGCATAGTCAAGATAGCGGCGCAGCTGCCATGGCTTGAGGTCGGTCAGAGCCTCCTCGCTGCCCAGCTCCATGCGGGCGCGGGCCACAGCGTCATCGCTCCAGTTCACCTGCACATCCCGGGCACCGGCTTCGTAGGCACTGCGCACGCACAGCCGCGCCAGCGGCGCGCCCTCCAGCGGGCAGTTGATGATGAGGGTCTGGCCCGGCTGCGGGTTCACCCCCACCCGGACGATGAAATCGGCATATTTTTTCAGCAGTTCGTCAAAGTTTTCCACGGTAGAACCTCCTGCGGTGTAAAATGCATTTTTGTTTTCAGTATACCGCAAACCGGTGCCCAAAACAAGCAAAAGGAGCCGTTCCCCTTTTACCGGGAACGGCTCCTTGAAAAAGCAGTTTAGAACTCGATCTTGCTCTCGATATAAGCTTTCAGCTCGGAGATGGGCATACGCACCTGCTCCATGGTGTCGCGGTCACGGACAGTGACGCAGTTGTCGGCGGCAATGCCCTTAGCCTCGTCACCCACGGTATCAAAGTCCACAGTGATGCAGTACGGGGTGCCGATCTCGTCCTCGCGGCGGTAACGCTTGCCGATGGAACCGGTATCATCGTAATCCACCATGAAGTACTTGCTCAGCTCGTTGCGGATCTCCATGGCCTTCTCGCCCAGCTTCTTGCTCAAGGGCAGCACGGCGCACTTGTAGGGAGCCAGAGCCGGATGCAGATGCAGCACGGTGCGGATATCCTCCTTGCCCTTGCTGTCGGTCAGGTGCTCCTCGTCGTATGCTTCGCACAGGAAAGCCAGAGCCACACGGTCACAGCCCAGAGACGGCTCAATGACGTAGGGGATGTAGTGCTCGTTGGTCTCGCTGTCGAAGTACTCCAGGCTCTTGCCGGAAGCTTCCTGATGGCGGGTCAGGTCGTAGTTGGTACGGTCTGCAATGCCCCACAGCTCACCCCAGTCGGTGAACGGGAAGGCGTACTCGATATCGGTGGTAGCGCGGCTGTAGAAGGCCAGCTCTGCAGGCTCGTGGTCACGCAGGCGCAGGTGTTCCTTCTTGATGCCAAGGCTCAGCAGCCAGTTCTCGCAATAGTCCTTCCAGTAAGCGAACCATTCCAGATCGGTGCCGGGCTTGCAGAAGAACTCGCACTCCATCTGCTCGAACTCACGGGTGCGGAAGGTGAAGTTGCCCGGGGTGATCTCGTTGCGGAAAGCCTTGCCCACCTGGCACACGCCGAAGGGCAGCTTGCGGCGGGTGGTGCGCTGGATGTTGGCAAAGTTGACAAAGATGCCCTGTGCGGTCTCAGGACGCAGATAGCAGGTGGAAGAGCTGTCCTCAGTAACGCCGATGGCAGTCTTGAACATCAGGTTGAACTTGCGGATGGGGGTAAAATCGTGCTTGCCGCACACCGGGCAGACGATGTCCTCATGCTCTGCGATGAAAGCATCCATCTCGTCAAAGCTCATGGCATCCACGTTCACCTCGGGGTGCTCCTCACCGATCAGCTTGTCGGCGCGGTGGCGTGCCTTGCAGGCGCGGCAGTCCAGCAGGGGGTCCGAGAAGCTGGAGACGTGGCCGGTGGTCACCCAGGTCTGAGGGTTCATGATGATGGCTGCATCCAGACCCACATTGTAGGGGCTCTCCTGCACGAATTTCTTCAGCCATGCCTTTTTGACATTGTTCTTGAACTCGACGCCCAGCGGGCCGTAGTCCCAGCTGTTGGCCAGACCGCCGTAGATCTCGGAACCGGGGAACACATAACCACGGTTCTTGCAGAGATTGACGATCATATCAAGGGTCTTTTCGCTCTGTTCCATTGTAGTACATCCTTTCCGTCCGCGGCTGGTTTGCCGTGTCGTTGTTGTATCGTTCCGGCAGCTTTCCCCACTGCCGGGCGTGCTTTTCAAAGGGAAAGCACAGTATCTTTACTGTACCATGTTTTGCGCCGCTTGTAAAGCCGAAAACCGGCCTGCTTTGGAGAACAGACCGGTTTTTGCACTTATTTATGGTATTTCATTCCTGCATTGATGGTGCAGGCGCGGTAGATCTGTTCCGTGAGCACAAGGCGGGCCAGCTGGTGGGGCATGGTGATGCGTCCCATGCTGAACTTGAGGGCGGCGGCCTTTTTCACCTCATCGGACAGGCCGTGAGACGAGCCGATCACAAAGGCCACATCCCCTGCCCCGCTGTTTGCGCGGTCGGCAAGGAACTGCGCCAGCTCGTCGGAGGAGATCTGCCTGCCTTCAATGCACATGGCCACGATGGCAGCACCCTTGCGCACGTTGGACAGGATGGCCTTGCCCTCCTTGTCCAGTGCCTTTTTTACCACGGCATCCGAGGCGTTCTTCTCCTCGATCTTTTCCTCCGGCAGCTCGATGATGCGGAAGGACGCGAAGGCGGCAAGGCGCTTCTGGTACTCCGCTACGCCCTCGGCGAAATATTTTGCATTCAGCTTGCCCACACAGATCAGGTCGATGTTTTGCATTGCAGTTTCCTCTTTTATGCAGTTTCCTCTTTTATGCAGTTTCCTCTTTTATATAGAAACGATTTAAAATTGTCTCCGCTTCGCTCTGACAATAATAGCGGAAATTCCATTTTTATTTTCGTGTTTGTCGCGGCCTGCGGGCCGCTCCAAACACATTTTCACGGGTGGGGTCGCTGCCGGAAAATGCATTTTTCCGCTGCGCGACGGCTGCAAGCCGACAGCAGCAAGATGCCGTTTGCCGTTGCGGCCTTTCTTGTGAAAAGGCAAATTGGAAAAATCCGCAGATTTTTCCAATTTGCAATCCTTAAAATCAACTTCCGCTAAGAATGGCAGAGCGAAGCGGAGCCATTTCTCAATAAAAAGCGTTTTACAGCAGGCTCATCTGCTCGCCCTCGTCCTCGGCGCGGAGCAGCGCACCGGTAGCGGGCAGGCTGCGCACCCGGTAGCGGTGGGGGTTCGCCAGCTCCAGCGTGTCCGCAGGCACCACCGAAGCGATGGTCTGGTTCTTTTTCAGGGTGACCACCGCCACGCCCTGACTGTCGCGGGTGGTCTTTGCGGCGATCTGCGCCGTGCCAACCAGCAGCATCCGGCTGGCACTGGTGCGGATGGCAAGCTCGGTCTCCTCCGGCAGGAAGAAGAGCTTCGCCAGCGGTTCCTTGTCGCAGTAGGCCTTGAGCAGCTTACGGCGGTTCTGCTTGGTGGCATAGGAGCTGAGCGGGATCTTTGCGCACCTGCCGCTGGCAAAGAAGAACAGCATATAGCCGCTGTAGTCGCTGGTGATCACCATGGAGAGCACGTTCTCGCCCTCGTCCATGCCCAGACGGCCCGGGATGAAAATGCCCATCTGGGCCACCTTGCCGTCCTCCAGCTCTGCCAGACGCACCTTGTACACCTGCTGGCGGTCGGTAAAGAACAGCGCTTCTACGTTGTTGCGGGTCTCGATCTGCTGCACGATCTCGTCGCCTTCTTTCAGCTTGTGGGCACCGGCGGTGCGCAGACCCTGCGGTGGGATCTTTTTGAAGTAGCCCTCGCGGGTAAAGAACACCGTCACGGGGTAATCCGGAGCTTCTTCCTCCTCGGAGCCGTTCTCTTCCTCAGGCAGATCGTACAGGATCTCGCTGCGGCGGGGCTGGCCGTACTTCTTGGCAACATCGTTCAGCTCATTGATGATGATGCGGCGGATGCGGGCGGGCTTTGCAAGGATATCGTTCAGGTCGGCAATGTCCTTCTCCAGCTGTTCGATCTCGCTGGTGCGCTTGAGGATATATTCCCGGTTCAAATGACGCAGCTTGATCTCGGCCACATAGTCGGCCTGCACTTCATCGATGCCAAAACCGATCATCAGGTTGGGCACCACTTCGGTCTCTTCCTCGGTGGTGCGGATAATTTTGATTGCCTTGTCAATGTCCAGCAGGATAGCAGCAAGACCCTTGAGCAGGTGCAGGCGCTTTTCCTTGCCGTGCAGGTCGTAGTAGGTGCGGCGGCGCACGCACTCCACACGGAAGGCCGTCCACTCCTTGAGAATTTCGCGCACACCCATCACGCGGGGCTGGCCGGACACCAGAATATTGAAGTTAGCGCTGAAGCTGTCTTCCAGAGGGGTAGCCTTAAACAGCTTTGCCATCAGCTTGTCGGCATCCACGCCGCGCTTGAGGTCCAGTGTCAGCTTCAGGCCGTTCAGGTCGGTCTCGTCACGCATGTCGCTGATCTCCTTGACCTTACCGGCCTTGACCAGCTCCGCGATCTTATCCATGATGGCCTCCACCGTGGTGGTGGGCGGGATCTGGGTGACCTCGATCATGTTTTCGCCCGGCACCACGTTGTAGCGGGCGCGTACCTTCACGCTGCCGCGGCCGTTCTCGTAAATTTCACGCATCTGCGCTTCATCGTACAAAATCTGACCGCCGCCCACGAAGTCCGGGGCGGGCATGGTGGTGGAGATGTCGTGGTGCTCGTCCTTCATCAGGGCCACGGTGGTGGCGCACAGCTCTGCCAGATTGAAGGAGCAGATGTTGCAGGCCATGCCGACGGCGATACCCAGCGTGTTGTTGGCCAGAATGGTGGGGAATGTGACCGGCAGCAGGGTAGGCTCGGTGGTGGTGCTGTCGTAGTTGGGCACAAAGTCCACGGTCTCCTTGTCGATATCCCGGAACAGCTCCTCGCACACACCCTCGAGCTTTGCCTCCGTGTAACGGGCAGCAGCGCAGGACATATCCCGGCTGTAGGCCTTGCCGAAGTTGCCCTTGCTGTCCACAAAGGGCACCAGCAGGCTCTCGTTGCCGCGGCCCATGCGCACCATGGTGTCGTAGATGGCGGCATCGCCGTGGGGGTTCAGGTGCATGGTGCTGCCCACGATGTTGGCAGACTTGGTGCGTGCGCCCTTGAGCAGGCCCATCTCGTACATGGTGTACAGCAGCTTGCGGTGCGCCGGTTTGAAGCCGTCGATCTCTGGCAGCGCGCGGCTGACGATGACGCTCATGGCGTAGGGCATATAGTTGGTTTCCAGCGTGCGGGTGATGGGGTCCTCCAGCACACTGCCGGCATTTAAAATTTCAACGCCGTCGCCCAGCTGCGGGCGCACCGGCTTGAGTGTTTTCTTGGTCGATTTTCTAGGCATCTTCTAACCTCTTGACGATTTTAAATGGGCGCCGCTCTCGCTCTGCCCATATTCAGCGGAAAATATTTTTTATTTTTGCAGCTCAGGATGGCCTGCAGGCCATCCTGAGCTGCTCTTTCACAGATGAAGCCGTTCCGGTTTTCTGCATTTTTCCCTTAAAATGCCGTGACCCGTTGGGGCCTTCTTCGTGAAAACGTGATTTGGAGCAGCCCGCAGGCTGCGACAAATCACCATATTAAAATAACGTTACCTCTGTCATTGCCAGAGCGCAAGCGGAGGCAATTTAAAATCATCAGCTCACATCCAGATCGTCCAGATATTCTGCGCCGTGCTGCGCAATGTGTTCCTTGCGGCCTGCAAGGTTATCACCCAGCAGGATATCGAACACCTGCGCGGTCTGCACCACATCGGTGGGCATCACTTTAATAAGGCGGCGGCTCTCCGGGTTCATGGTGGTCAGCCACATCATCTCAGGGTCGTTCTCACCCAGACCTTTGGAGCGCTGGATGGTGTATTTTTTCTCGCCGATCTCTTCCAGAAACGCTGTCTTTTCCGGCTCGGTGTAGGCAAAATAAGTGCGGTCTTTCGTTGTAATTTCATACAACGGCGACTCTGCGATATACACATAGCCCTTCTCGATCAGGGTCGGGGTCAGGCGGTAGAGCATGGTGAGCACCAGCGTGCGGATCTGGTAGCCGTCCACGTCGGCATCGGTACAAATGACGATCTTATTGAACCGCAGATTATCGAGATTGAAGGTGGCCAGCTCCTTGTTGTGTTTGCCGCCCAGCTCCACGCCGCAGCCCATCACCTTGATGAGGTCCACGATGACATCCGATTTAAAGATGCGGGCATAGTCTGCCTTCAGGCAGTTCAGGATCTTGCCGCGGATGGGCATGATGGCCTGATATTCACTGTCGCGGCTGGACTTGACCGCACCCATAGCGGAATCGCCCTCCACGATATACAGCTCGCGGCGGGATGCATCCTTGGTGCGGCAGTCCACGAATTTCTGCACACGGTTGGCAAGGTCGATCTGGGTGGACAGCGTTTTTTTGATGCTCTGGCGCGTTTTTTCCGCATGCTCACGGCTCTGCTTGTTCACCAGCACCTGCTGGCAGATCTTCTGGGCCTCGTCCGGCTTTTCCAGAAAATACACTTCCAGATAATGCTTGAGGAAGTCGGTCATAGCCTGCGAGACGAACTTATTGGTAATGGCCTTTTTGGTCTGGTTCTCGTAGCTGGTGCGGGTGGAAAAACTGGACGAGACATACACCAGACAGTCCTGCACATCCTGAAAACTGATGGCGCTCTCGCCTTTTTTATAGAGGTTCTTTTCCTTCAGGTACTTGTTGATCTGGTAGACAAAGGCGGTGCGCACCGCATGCTCCGGGCTGCCGCCGTGCTCCAGCCAGGAAGAGTTGTGGTAGTATTCCAGCATCTGCACCTTATTGGAGAAGCAGAACGCCGCGCTCATGCGCACCTTGTAATCCGGCTGATCCTCGCGGTCTCGGCCCACGGCCTCACTCTCGCAGCTGAATACCGGGGTCAGGGTATCCTCCCCTGCCACCTCGGCCACATAGTCCGCGATGCCGTGCTCATAGCACCAGCTCTCGTACCACGCCTTTCCAGTGGCAGGGTCTTTCTCTTTTTCATCGGTAAAGTTCAGGGTCAGGCCTGCGTTGACCACCGCTTGACGGCGCAGGGTATCCTTATAGTAGCTGCCGGGCACATCGATGTCGGTGAACACCTCGTCGTCCGGCTTCCAGTGAATGATGCTGCCAGTGCGGCGGCCCTTGTAGGCTTCCTTCTGCAGGCCGCCCACATTCTCGCCCTTTTTAAAATCAAGGTGATAGTGGTATCCGTCACGGTAGATATCGGCGGTCATCCATGCAGAAGCATACTGGGTAGCGCACAGGCCCAGACCGTTCAAGCCAAGGCTGAACTCGTAGTTGTCCTCACCCTCGCCATACTTGCCGCCTGCATACATCTCGCAGAACAGCAGCTCCCAGTTGTAGCGCCCCTCGCCGTTGTTCCAGTCCACGGGCATACCGCGGCCAAAGTCCTCAACGATAACGCTGCCATCCTTACAGCGGGTCACGTTGATGGTATCGCCGTGGCCGTCGCGGGCTTCGTCGATGGAGTTGGAGACGATCTCAAAGATGGAGTGGGCGCAGCCCTCCACGCCGTCTGAGCCAAAGATAACGGCCGGGCGCTTGCGCACACGGTCGGCACCCTTCAAAGAAGTAATGCTCTCGTTGCCATATTCCTGTTTTTTTGCCATGCTGCTCCTCCCGGCCCGGCCTTTCTTGCAAAAAGCGGGCCGTCTGTAGTCAAATCATAAAACGCCTCTGCCCTTTTCTTACTATAATATAGGTATGCACAGAGAAAAAGGGCAAAAGCGCCTGAATCATTTCATTTTCATTAAACCATAGGTTGTTGAATTTGTCAATTTCTGTTTGGCACGCCCGCACACAGCACGTCCTGTGCCGGATGTGCCGAAAGCAGGTTAAAAAAGTCATTCTTATTTTACGCGCTGGAGCGACCAAAATCAAGAAAGTTTCAATTTTCTGAAAAAAATTTGGATTTACCCCTTTACAAAATCGAAATTTCAGGTATAATAATCATCGTCCGGTGCGCCTCTGTAGCTCAGTCGGTAGAGCAGGGGACTGAAAATCCCCGTGTCATTGGTTCGATTCCGATCGGAGGCACCAGTCAAGGAAACCCAGCAGGGTTTCCAATATGCGGCCGTAGCTCATCTGGTAGAGCGCCACCTTGCCAAGGTGGAGGTAGCGAGTTCGAGCCTCGTCGGCCGCTCCATAACGGAGCAGCAACAGTTGCTCCAATATGGCCCGGTAGCTCAGTTGGTTAGAGCACCAGCCTGTCACGCTGGGGGTCGTCGGTTCGAGCCCGATCCGGGTCGCCACCAAGAAAGCGCAAGCTTTCACCTACTTTGAAACTTGTTTTCAGGGCATCAGAAATGATGGGTGCAAGGTAAAATGCACCGAATATGCGGCCGTAGCTCATCTGGTAGAGCGCCACCTTGCCAAGGTGGAGGTAGCGAGTTCGAGCCTCGTCGGCCGCTCCAACAGGAGTGGAAATTCACTCCTAAATGTGGTGACGTGGCCAAGTGGTAAGGCAAGGGTCTGCAAAACCCTCATCCACCAGTTCAAATCTGGTCGTCACCTCCAAAAGATTCCCGGAAGCTTCGGCTTCCGGGATTTTTTTGCGCCGTCCCCTGCCAGCCGCAAGGCTCCTGACTGTTCACCCCCCTCTGCCTTTTGAACAATGTGAGATACAACGTGTGTTCGTTGTTTATTTTCTCTCAAGGCTCAAAAGCCACGGAAAGCTGCGCTTTTTTGCGCACTATTTCTTCATTGTTCAAAACCTCAATGTATCATAGGGAACTTTTGAACAGTCAGCCTCTGCCGGAGCAGAACCGCAGCCGCATCTGATACCACACCACCCCGCCGTGGGTAGAGCCGGAAACCCCCTCGTTCACAAAGCCGAACTTTGCATAGTAGTGCAGCAGCTTTTCCTTGCAGGTCAGCACCAGCCCCCTGCGCCCCTGTGCGCGGGCATCTGCAATGGCCCGCTGCAGCAGCAGCCCGGCGTAGCCTTGGCAGCGGCAGCGCGGGAGGGTGTTCACCCCAAAGATCATCTGCCATGCGCCATTTTCATCATGCAGGGACGCGTCCGCGTACATCGCATCGGTCAGGTCGGGCGTGTCGGTGCAAAAGCCGTCCACAAAGGCCGCCAGCTGCCCATCCTCAAACAGCAGCCAGAAGTGGTCTGCATAGTGTGCCAGCCGCCCGGCAAATTCCTCTGCCGTGGCAGCCTCCGCTGCCGGGAAGCAGGCTGCCTCCACGGCGGCAATGGCGGGCAGGTCGTCCATGGTCGCGTTGCGGATCTCCATTCTATCCTATCCCCTTTCCGTTTTGTTCAGTGTACCACAGCCGCCGCGCAAAGGCAAAGTGTTTGCATCTGTTCCCGGTCCGTGTTACAATGGCTATACTACGCTTGGAAAGGAGCTGAACCGCCATGCCCGCCGAAAACCACACCACCCTCACCCCGGATACGCCGGTGCGCTACCTGAAGGGCGTTGGCCCCAAGACCGCTGAGCGGTTCGAGAAGCTGGGCATCGTGACGCTGGCAGACCTGCTGTGCCACTACCCCCGGCGGTACATCGACTTTTCCAAGCCCTACTCCATCGCACAGGCCCCCGCCGACACCGAATGTGTGGTGAAGGCAGAGGTGTTCGCAAAGCCCGGCGGGCGTATCCTGCCGGGCGGGCGGCGGATGGAGCGCATCACTGCCGGGGACGATGTGTCCAGTCTGGAGATCACATGGTTCAATAATCCGTATGCCGCCCAGAAGCTGCAGCTGGGGCAGGAATATTATTTTCAGGGCATCGTTACCGGCGGGATGCTGCGCCGCCAGATGGTCAACCCGCAGGTGCGCACCGCCGAGCAGATCAAGGCTTCTCCCTTTGAAGCGGTCTACCCCCAGACCGAGGGGCTTTCCAGCAATGCCATCGCCAAGTGCGTGCGGCAGCTGCTGCCCCATGCAGAACTTCTGCCCGACCCTCTTCCGCCGGAAATGCTGGCAAAATACCGTCTGCTCTCCAAGGCAGATGCCGTGCGGGCCATCCACTGCCCTGCCACGGAAGAGCAGGCCTATGCAGCCCGGCGGCGGCTGATCTATGAAGAACTTCTGGTTTTGCAGCTGGGCATTGGCCGGATGAAAAACCGGGGTGCCGCTGCCACCGGTGCGCCCATGCAGCTTGCCGACCCGTCCCCGTTCTGGGCCAGCCTGCCCTTCTCCCCCACCGGTGCCCAGCGCCGAGCCGTGAGCGAGATTCTGTCCGACATGGCGGGCGAGACTTCCATGAACCGCCTTTTGCAGGGCGATGTGGGCAGCGGCAAAACGCTGGTGGCGGCTGCCGCCATCTGGGCCTGCATCCGGGCGGGGTATCAGGCCGCGCTGCTGGCCCCGACAGAAATTCTGGCCGCCCAGCACGCCGAAGGCCTGAACCGGATGCTTGCCACCTTCGGGATACGGGTGGCCCTGCTGACTGGCGGCATGAAGGCCGCTGCACGCCGCACCACCCTTGCCGCCATCCGGAACGACGAAGCCGACCTTGTGGTGGGCACCCACGCCATCCTCAGCGAAGGCGTAGAATTTGCCCGGCTTGGTCTTGCCGTGATCGACGAGCAGCACCGCTTTGGGGTACGGCAGCGCGGAATGCTGGCCGAAAAGGCCGCGAATCCGCACCTGCTGGTGATGAGCGCAACGCCCATTCCCCGCACGCTGGGCCTGCTCATCTACGGCGATTTGGACATCTCCATTCTGGACGAGCTGCCGCCGGGCCGCACACCGGTCAAGACCCGCTGCATCACCGGCCAAAAGCGGCGCGACCTCTACCATTTTCTCGATCAGGAGATCGGGCGCGGACGGCAGGTGTATCTGGTCTGCCCCGCCATCGAGAACACACCGGACGGCGGGCTGAACGCCGTCAAGAGCTACTACGAGGACATTGCCAAAGCCCTGCTGCCGGAGCGCCGGGTAGGCCTGATGCACGGCAAGCTCAAGCCCAAGGAGAAAGCTGCCGTGATGGAGGACTTCAAAGCCGGACGGCTGGACGCACTGGTGTCCACCACCGTCATTGAGGTGGGTGTGGATGTGCCCAATGCCAGCGTAATGGTGATCGAAAACGCAGAGCGCTACGGTCTGAGCGCCCTGCACCAGCTGCGCGGCCGCGTGGGACGCGGTGCAGCGGAGAGCTGGTGCTTTCTTGTCAGCGACAACCAAAGCGAAAACGTACAAAAACGGCTGAAATTTTTGTGCAGCACTACGGACGGCTTTGTGGTGGCGCAGTACGATCTGGAGACCCGCGGCCCCGGCGACTTTTTCGGCAGCCGCCAGCACGGCCTGCCCACCCTGCAGATCGCCGACCTGATGAACGACACCCGCACCCTGCACGCTGCGCAGGCGGAAGCCGTTGCCATGCTGGCCGACGACCCTCTGCTGGAAGCGCCGGAGCACGCACTGCTGGAACAGCAGGTGCAGCAGATGTTCGAGAAAGCCGGAGCCATGAACTGATCCGGAGGTTTTTTGCGCACAAGCAGCAAATGCAAAAGCCGCTGCACGGCTGGTGCAGCGGCCCCTGTTATCGAACAGAACGCTTTGCGTGCCGTTCGCCCATGCTTATCACATCGCAGAACACGCAGCGGCTTTTGGTGGAAAGCTGGGTATCCTTATGGTAGCAGCCAAAAAGCCACTTGTCGTAGGTCAGCTTCAACAAAATTTTATCCAGAAAACTGTGCAGCTGGTTGGTCTCGCCGCTGGCAAGGGCGGTAAAATCCAAAAATCTGCTTGGCGCATCGTGGGTCAGCACATAATCCACTTTGTAATCGCACGCTGCAAGGTTCTCCTCACAAAAGGCGTATTCCTCCTCCGAAGGCATTTCTTCCCTCCACCAGTTCACGCCGGGTTCCCGATCCTCCACATCCTGGCTTTCCGCACCACCAAAGCACAGGTATTTTTTATTCTCCAATTCCAGCACGCTGCCGCGGCACACATGGTACACATTGCCACCCAGTGCCTGCACCTTCCCGCCAAAGCGTTCCTCGGTGGGATACTGCTTTAAAAGGTCGTAGTTTTCGTGGCTGCCGTCCAGAAACAGCAGGATATACGGGCGCTTGCGCAGCCAATCCAGCTTTTTCTGTTCCTCCTTGCTGCCGTCCCACACAAAGCCAAAGTCGCCCAGTACCACCACGGTATCCCGTTTGCCCAGCCAGCGCAGCTTGCCGTGCTTGAAGCGGTCGATGTCGCCGTGGGTGTCCCCTGTCAGATATACCATTCCTGTCCTCCCTGACCGGATGTGAAATCGGCACAATAAGCCTTGTCACACCCCGCCAAACCTGTTATTATAAAGAATACAGCCTTCCGCTGTGATCTCGTTCTTACCCGGCGCACAGCGCTTGTGCCGTGCTGCCTGTTGTTTTATATTATCGCTTTTTAAAGGAATTGTCCACATGAAACGTATTTTTGCGCTGGTTTTGTCGTTCGCTGTCCTGTTCAGCTGCCTTGTGCTGCCCGCCGGGGCTATGTTCGACCCCACCCCGGTCTATCAGGTGCAGGCACAGAGTGCCTATATCGTCAACACCGATACCAATATCATCGTCTATGATAAGGACAGCACAAAGCAGGTATCCGCCGGTGGTCTGACAAAGTACATGACCATCGCCCTGCTGCTGACCAACTATGCCGACCATCTGGACGACACCTTCCAGATGCCCTTTGCCATCTCGGATTACGTTTATAACACCAACAACGCCGATATGCGCTCCAACGAGACCTTTACCTACCGCGAAGCCATGTACGCCATGCTGACCCGCAACGCCAACGAAGCCGCCATGGGCCTTGCTTATGCCCTTTCCGGCGGCGACCTCGCGGGCTGGGTGAGCCAGATGAACACCCTGTCCCAGCGCATCGGCACCACCGGCAGCACATGGACGGATGCCTGCGGCATCAACAGCGGCAACGTGACCTGTGCCGTGGATATGTACCTGATCCTGCGCTATCTGATGAGCTTTGATGCCTTTGTGGAGGTTTCCGGTGCGCCCAGCTTTACCATGCCCGCCAAAGAAAAACACCGTTCTTCGTCTGTTCTGGTCAGCCAGAACGCCGCGCTGAGCAAATCCGGCGGCGGCAAATACTACCGCAGTGCCATGCAGGGCGGCATGTGCGATGTGACCGCATTCAAAAACGACAGTGGCAATCAGAGCTATGTTTCATGGGCCAATAAGGATGGTGCCACCTATATTTTCTGCGTGATGCAAAGCCCGGACACCTGCGACGATTTCGGCTACGCCAATCGCCGCCCGGCCCTGTGCGAGACCGTGAAGCTGATGGACTGGGTGTTCGACAGCTTTTCCATTCAGGCCGCGCTGGATACCGACCTTACGCTGGCTGAGATCCCGGTGAAGTATTCCTCCGATACCAGCTCCCTGCAGCTGTATCCCGCCGACAGCATGATGACCCTGCTGCCCTCCACCGGCGACGGCAGCGTGACCCAGAAATATTTCCATCTGCCGGATCACGTGTGTGCCCCCGTCCAGCAGGGCGATGTGGTGGGCACCGTGGAGCTGAAGCTTGCCGGTGAGACCATTGGCGTGGTGGACCTGATCGCCGGGCAGGATGTCAGCCGCAACCCGCTGCTGTTCACTGTGGCGCGTTTTCAGGAATTCTTAGGCAGTCTGTACCTCAAAGTTGTAATAACATTGAGTATTATTTCCATCATCATCTACTTTGCGTGGGTCCTTTTGAACAACTGGAACCGCCGCAAGCCCACCAGAAAGATCCGCCGCCGCTGAGCTTTGTACCGTTCAGCCGCATTTTGTGGAAAAGTGACGCAAAAAGCCCCGTCAGCCTTTTCAGGATGACGGGGCTTTTGGTTGCGCCAGCAGGAGTCGAACCTACGATGGGGGAGTCAAAGTCCCCTGCCTTACCGCTTGGCGATGGCGCATCATGCAAGGTATTATACCATATTCTTTGTTTTTCCACAAGGGGAAGGTTCCACTTTTCCGCTTTTGCGGCGGCTCTGTGATGCCTTTTGCAGCCTGCAATTTGTGAAAAACCAATTTTTTTCATCATAGCAACAAAATACGCCCATTTTGTTGCACTTTTGTTGCATTATATGTGGTAAATATAGGATTGAATAAACCTCCTCTTCCCGGCTTTTTCGTCTACTGCCTCATGGCGGGGACATCGAGGTCTGTTCTGGTGTTTCCGTTCCCGGCAGGCACCACATCCCAATTCGTCAGGAAAGCGAGGAGTCATATGAAAAAGATCTTGAAAATGCTGGTCCTCGGTCTGCTCAGCGCTGCACTGCTCTGCTGTGCACTGCCCTCTGCCTTTGCCGCAGAAGACAAGGATTCGCAGGTCTACATCATTGGTCTGGATGCCATGGGCGGCAGCAGCTCCGCTGTGGCAGTCACCACCAATCTGAGCGGCAAACTCAGTGCCCTGCCCGCGCAGCCTACGCTGGAAGGCTACACCTTTGACGGCTGGTATACCGAGCCGGTGGGCGGCACAAAAATCAGCACCTCTACGGTGTTTACCGGTGATACCACTGTGTACGCACACTGGACCGTGAAAAACGCCACCACTTCCACCAGCACATCCACACCCGCTCAGCCGGAACAGACCGCGCAGGAATACGATGACGGCCCGGTTCTGAGCGTTCTGGCGGTAGCCGGTGCTCTGATCACCACGCTGGCCGTGGCTGCCTTTATTTAAGTCTTTCCATGCACTGTATCAATTTTATCAATAGAAAGGAAAATCTCCATGTCTACTATGAAACTGCCTGCAAACTATGCCTCCATCAGCGAAGAGGAAATGGTCTATCTGGACGGTGGTGCCAGCGACGCTTACAACAGCTTCCTGAATATCGGTAAGGTGTTCAACGCCATTGCCCGTATCTTCTCCGGTGCAAGCTCCATCATCAACAATGTCAACGTGATCTACCAGTCCTTCCTGACTCTGGGCGATCTGCTGAAGAGCTTCTGATCCGGCTTCTATTTTCATCTGTTTTTCAAGAACTGTTTCCGTTGTGGGGACAGTTCTTTTTGTTTTTAATGCATTTTCAGTCCGGTGTATCCGACGTAATCGTTTACATCAAAGGAAACAATTTTTTTATTCTTTGGCAAAAAAATGCACAGAAAAAGCATTTTTGTTACGCTTCTGTTGCGCATGCTGTGCTAACATACAGGGTAGAAGTTCATTCATCAAACTGGCGTTGTCACGCCGAAAACTGATATATCAAATGTGGTTTTGTGGTGCGAAATTTTCGTATTTGTCGAAAGTTTTCGTTCGCCTGATCCGACCACTTTTTGCGGGAGAAATCGATCATTATGCCGGACCGTGAACTGCGGCACATGCGCCGCACCGAATTAGTCGAGATCATTCTGGCGCTCAAGCAGAGCGAGGACCAGCTCCGGGCAGAAAACGCTGCCCTGTCTGCCCAGCTGCAGGAACGGCAGATCCATATTGAAAACGCAGGTTCCATTGCGCAGGCTGCACTGGAGCTGAACAAGGTGTTTGAAGCGGCGCAGGCTGCGGCCGATGAATACGTTGCATCGGTGCACGCAGCAAACAAAAACACCAATGCCGCCGCCAGCGCTCTGCGCGCTCAGGCGGAAGCCGAAGCCCAGCAGATCCTTGCACAGGCACAGACTGAGGCCGCGAACCTGAAGGCCCGCACCCAGCAGCAGTGCGACGCGGAAGTGGAAGCCGCCGCACGCAAGCGCGCCCAGACCGAAGCGGACTGCAAGGCAATGCTTGCCCGGACGCAGCAGGAGATCCAACAGCGCTGGGCCGCTTTTGACCACCGGGCCAGCGAACTGCTGGACGGCTATCACAGCACGGAATTCCTGCCGGAGGAGCGTGCCAAATGAAAGAGCAAAAGATCAGGTTCACGCCCATTCCATCCACAGCA
Source organism: Faecalibacterium sp. I4-3-84 (assembly GCF_023347255.1). Lineage (GTDB taxonomy): Bacteria > Bacillota > Clostridia > Oscillospirales > Ruminococcaceae > Faecalibacterium > Faecalibacterium taiwanense. The sequence continues at coordinate 2,379,989 of NZ_CP094466.1, read as the reverse complement.
GAGGTGGAAGCAGAGCGCGAACGTCTGGCCTACCGCAGCCGTTATATGCGGGTGCTGCGCAGCACGGTCTACACGCTGCTGGTGGTCGCGGCCGTTGCCGTGCTGGTGGCCACCCTGTTTCTGCCGGTGCTGCAGGTCTCCGGCGACAGCATGAACCCCACTCTGCAGGACCGGGACATCATTCTGCTGGTCAAAGGCAGCGACATGAAGACCGGCGACCTTTGCGGATTTTACTGGCAGAACAAACTTCTGCTCAAACGCATCATCGGCCTGCCCGGTGATGTGATCGAACTGGACGAGGACGGTGTGGTCACTGTGAACGGCCAGACGCTGGATGAGCCCTATGTAGATGAACTGGCTCTGGGCGAATGCGACATCAAATTTCCCTATCAGGTGCCGGAAAACCGGTATTTCGTACTGGGTGACCATCGGGCCACCTCCATTGACAGCCGCAGCAGTGTGATCGGCTGTGTGGAAAAAAGTCAGATCGTGGGCAAGGTTTTTTTGCGGGTATGGCCCTTATCCAGCTTCTGGTTGATCCCCTAAGGAGGTTTAGGAATCATGCGGGATATTGTGAAAGAATATCAGGAAAAGTTCCGTCGGAACCACCAGCGCGCCAGACGCTATACTGCGCTGCTGCTGGCACTGGCGCTTACCACCAGCCTGTTCGTGAACTGGCAGCTGCACGGCGTGGGCATTGCCAAAACGGCCGAATATCTGTGCGGCGAGCTGGAGCACGAGCACACCGCTGCCTGCTATGAAAAGCAGCTGGTGTGCGGCTATGAGGAAGGCGAACCGGAGGACTGGAACGCCACCATGACGGACGACGGCATGTCTTTTGATGATACGTTCGGCATGGATGATGATGCGTTCGGCGTGGATGCGGATGATCCCGGCATTGCAGCCTATTCCGCAGAGCCGGAGTACATCTTTGTGCCCCATGAGCACACCGACGACTGCTACCAGGAAGTGCAGGAGCTGACCTGCCTGGAAGAAGAGCACACCCACACCGACGACTGCTTTGACCCTGAGGACGGCAGCCTGATCTGTGATCTGTTCGAGCACACCCACGACGACAGCTGCTACACCACCACCTATGAGCTGGTGTGCGGTCTGGAAGAGGGCGAGCTTGTAGAAGAAGTGAACCCCGATTATGACCCGGTGGCCCTGTTTGAGGAGCCGGTGGCCGCAAAGCCCGTGGTGGTCGATCCTGTAACCGAGACCCCGGTGCACCACCACACCGATGCCTGCTACGAGGAAGTGCTGGTCTGCGGCCTGCCGGAGCATCACCACACGGTGAACTGCCTGTCCGACCCGCTGGACGGCACGCAGGACGAGGATGACTGGCTGGACAAGACTGGCACGGCCCTGACCGGCATGTGGAACGAAGACCTGCTCACCGTGGCACAGGGTCAACTGGGCTATGAGCAGAGCGAGAAAAATTTCAAGCTTGACACCGATGACGGCGAGACCCTGCGCTACTACACCCGCTACGGCCAGTGGTACGGCAACCCCTACGGCGAGTGGGACGTGATGTTCCTGTCCTACTGCCTGAACTATGCAAATATCCCGCAGAGCGCGATCCCGCAGCGCGCCAGTACGCTGGCCCTGCGCAGCGAGCTGCGTTCCACCGGTTATCTGCTGGACCCGGACAGCGACATTGCGGCCTATGAAATGGACGCAGACATGTCTGTTACTGGCCTGCAGCCCGGTGATATCGTGTTCTATAACGCCACCACGACCGAGACGGTCGCTGTGGCAGACGAGCCGCAGATCGAGGACCTTTCCCCGGATGCTGACACCGAGCTGCTGCAGGCTTTGAGCGCCCCGGCAGCGGCCGAGCCGCAGACCGAAGAGCGCACTGTCTCGTGTGAGACCGTGGGCATCGTGTCGGCTGTGGACGAAGCTTCCGGCACGCTGACGGTCATCTCCGGCAACGTGGACGGCAAGGTGTCCGAGGTGTCCCTTGCGCTGTCCCAGCTCACCGGCGTGATCCCCGTGGCATCTGTGCAGGCCGAGGAGAGCGCGGATGCTGCAGTGCAGTCCGGCGATATCACCGGCTATGTTTACGACTTTGCAATCCGCAAGAAGGATGGCAACAGCTGGATACCGGCAACGGACTTTACCACTTCGGACTCTGTGCAGGCAGAGTTTGAGTTCAAAGAAATCCCGGTCACTGCACTTGAAAAGGGTTCGGACGGCAGCTATTTTGCCTATATCCCGCTGCCGGAAGGTATCGACTGCTCCATGCTGAAGGGTGGTGACATCAAGGATTCGGATTATCTGGGCGGTGTCTCCGGTGTCTCCGGTAAGTATTCCTTTAAAGAGGTGGATGGCCGCTGGGTCGTTGTCCTGAATTATGATCAGGAGTACATCGAACAGCACGAACTGGAGAATACCAAAATCAAGGGCGATGTCTCCTTCGAGTTCCAGTGGGACGAATCTTCCGTGACGGAGGAAGGCGAAAAGAAGATCATTACCGTCAACGGCAAGAATATTGAGATCACGATCAAAAAGGACGAAGAGCCGCAGCCTTCTGAGAACAAGTTCTCGCTGAATAAGAAAGCTGGAAAGCTTACCTACGACGAGGAAAAGAAGAAAGCCACCATTGATTATACGGTCACGCTGGATGTCAAGCAGGACATGACTGGTCCGCTCACGATGGAGGATGTGTTGACCAGCAACGGGTTCGATTATGTAGACAGCAGTCTCCAGATCGATTCCAGCAACGTCAAAATCAGTTGGGCTGATTCGACCAGCGGAAACGGAAAGACGCTCACGATCGGTGAAGAGGGCAAGACGATCCAGGCTGGCAAATATACCATCACCTATCGCGTCGAAAAGGAAAACTTTGGCGTATCTGCGGACGAGATCGGCGACGTGCAGAACAAGATCAGCATGCGCAAGGATGACGAGAGCCATTCCAGCGACGAGAAGACGTCTACCTCGACAAAGCTGATTGAAAAATCCGGCAAGGCCAGTACCGACAAAAATGGTGATACCATTATTACATGGACGGTCAAGCTGAACAGCGGCGACGCCAAGCGCTATCTGCAGAAGGCAAAGTTCACTGATACGATCGAAGGCGGTCAGGAGTATGTGGATGGCAGTTTCACGGTCAAAGAAAATGGCGGCACGATAAAGGGTGCAGCTCCGGCGATCAACGGAGCGACCCTCAGCTATGATCTGGCTGACGGATACAACAGCTATACCATCACCTACAAGACCAAAGTCACTGCAGACATCCCGCTAGAGGGCCTCACGGTGTCCAACACAGGCATTATCGATGGTGATAATCTCCATGGCGAGGATACCGGCAGCGTGGATCTGAAGGATGAAGTCCTGAAGAAGGAAGCTGACGGCGATCCCACGGTCGCCGGAAACAAGGCCACCCTTAACTGGAAGTCCACAATCAATGTGGATAACCTGAACGGTTATGTTTACTACGACTATAGTGATACGGTCTATCTTGATAGTCAGCATGTCAACCTGCAAAGCATTGATCTGAACGATATTCAGGTTCTGGATAAAAATCAGGTCGATGTGACGAATCAGGTGACCATCAGCACATACAGCGAGATAACTAGCGGCGCGGAATGCGGCCTGTTCAAGATCGATTTCGGCAGTGCGGACATTCATGGACCGGTGACGATCAAGTACAAAACCACAGTCGATACAAGCCGGCTGGGCGAGTATGCCAATATCACAAATAAGTGCTACATCGTGAAGGATGGCCACCGGCAGGATGCCAGTGCCTCGCAGCACATCCACAACGTGGAAGACCTGTGGAAAACGCTGATCAAGTACGGCGCCAACTGGAATATGACCGGCAAAGATAACATTACGATCGGCGTCGGCGATGAGATTCCGTGGACTGTTGTGCTGAACAATGAGGGATTGATCAAGGGCTCTAAGGGCAAGTGGACTGTGCAGGACAAGCTCCCGGCAGGGCTGCTGCTGGACCGCGCAAGCGTAACGCTGGGCTTCAACGGTCGTTATCCGACACCTGTGGAAGGTAAAGATTATACCATCTCCGTCTTCGAGGGCACAGATGGCCGGACGGTCCTGCAGATCGTTTTTGAAGAAAGCGCCTATCAGAACACCGAGGGACCCGCTGCAAAAATCATACTGACCTACAAAACCACCCTTGACCCGAATAGCGATTTCTGCAAGAACGATCAGGCCACGAAGGATTTTGTCAATGACGTTTCCTTCTCCCATGATGGAACAACGCAGGAGACGGACTTCACCCAGACGGTCACCCGCAATGTGGTTGGCAAACATGGCCAGTTCGACAGCAGCACCAACCTGCTGAGCTATACCATCGAGGTCAACCCGGACGGCTCGAAGCTTTCCCCGGATGACTCTGATCTGGAGCTTGAGGATAAATTGTCCGTCCCCAATGACCTGCGGAGAGGCTATGTCTCTCTGGAAGACATTACCGTATTTGAAGCCGAGCGGCAGGAGGACGGCTCGCTGGTGGCAACAAATCCGATCGGTGATGGCTTGCAGCGTGTGGATAGTCAGAGCGCAATCGACACCTCTCATTATTACACAAGGCCTGATAGCAACGGTGATATCAAATTCTGGACCAAGGTACCGGACCGCACGCCGCGTGTGTTGGTAGTCACGTATCTCGTCAGGGATACTCTGAATGATGTGAAGGTGGATGGTACGTTCACCTTTACCAATAAGGTGCGGCTCGGCGGTAAATGGAAGACGGAGGATAAGGGCAGCAGTGCCAGCTTCTCTTCCGGTTCCACCAGCGGTCTGGACTACAATGCCGACCGCCTGACCGTGATGAAGTACTCCGGCAACCAGGGCAATCCTCTGGCCGGTGCAGTATTTACGCTGAAAATGTATGACCCCAGTTCTGGTTGGAAGGAAGTCAGCAGCTTTACGACCGATGCAACCGGCAGCAAGACGCTGGGCGGCCTGATCCGCAACAGGCTCTACGAGCTGACTGAGACGGAGGCCCCCGCTGGTTATCTGCTGCCGACGCCGAACACGCCGTACTACTTCTACATCACAACGAACCTGAACGCGAACCCCATCCCGGCGGCTGCGAGCGTTGGCGAGAATCTTGTCACCGTCTACACCGTTGAAGAGGGCGTCTACCGCAACTTCACCTTCTACCGCAATAATGCCCGTAACCCGGACTATGTGAAGGAAGGCGACCTGCTGGTCAAGAAGGCGTGGAAGAACTTTGATGGCACCGATATCACGGATACATCGAAGCTTCCGGAGATCGTGGTCACACTGACGAAGCATGTGGCGAACCCCGGCCACCGTATTCTTCTGCAGCTTGATGATGGTTCAGGTACAAAGGTTTTTGCCAAAAATATCAATGACGGCGGTGATGTCTACGTCACAGTATGGTCTCAAAATTATCAAAACTGGTTGGATGCTGGAGTAGCAATAACGGCTACTGGCGAGAGCGCTCCGGATGGAAAACCGATTTATAAAATCAGCAATATCATCTCCGACATTACAATCAAGAGCACAAAAGTTTATTACAATGGCGGCGATTTCTATACGACTGCTGGCGGTACTCCCATCACCGGCACGACCGACACCGAAGTCGGCAAAGTTACGCTGAACAGCAGAAATGGCTGGTCTGCCCATTTTGAAAACCTTGAGATTGACGACGGCATCACTTATACTATAAAAGAGATGTCCGTAGAAGGTTACACCGTGTCCTACACGCTGAACAACGAAGCTCTGGAGGCCGGTGCATCCTTTGCGCTGGGCAAGAACACCGGCAGCAACGGCAACGGCGATACCATCGTCATCACCAACACCGCCGAAGAGTCCGGCGGCTACGTACTTCCCTCTACCGGCGGGGCCGGTACCAAACTGTATACAGCAGGCGGCGGCGCGCTGATGCTTGCCGCTCTGGTGTGCGGGGTTTGCAGAAAGCGCAGACGCGAGAGGAGGGAACGTTAAAAAGCCTGCATCCTTCCTGACACGGCGGCAAAATTGATTCTGCGCCGGAAGCAGACCCTGAAAATAGGAATCAGAAAAACTTGAAAGGAGATTTTCGCAAATCATGATGAAGAAAGTAATCAAAAAGCTGCTGGCCGCACTGCTGGCAGTTGCCATGCTGTGTGCCATGGCAGTACCCGCGTTTGCAGATGATAACACTTACACTATTACCATTAACAATCCCGTTGGCACTTATAAAGCTTACCAGATTTTCTCCGGCGATCTCGAGGGCAAGATTCTGTCCAACATTGTTTGGGGTACTGGTGTCACCGAGGCTGGTAAAACTGATCTCGGCAGTGCTAAAGACAGAGCTGCCACCCTCACTAACGATGCTTCCGCCAAGGTTTTTGCTAAGGAAGTAAGCAAGTATCTTGGTGAGGCTTCCGGCAGTTACGCTGACGGCAAGATCTCCGGTCTGGCTGCCGGTTATTATCTGATCAAGAATGATACCGTAGGCGATAATGAAACCTACACCAGCTTTATTCTGGCAGTTGTTAAGGATGTTACGGTTGAACCGAAGGGTGATAAGCCCGCTCTGGAAAAGAAAGTCAAGGATGCCAACGACACTGACGGCACTACCACCAACTGGCAGGACAGCGCTGACCATGACATCGGCGATGATGTTCCTTTCAAGCTGACTGCAAAGATTGCAAGCAACTTTGATGATTATACCACTTACAAGTTCGTATTCCACGATGAACAGTCTGCAGGTCTGACCTTTAAACCCGGTACTGTCAAGGTTACTGTTGCTGGCAACGAGCTGAAGGCTTCTGACTACACTGTTGTAACCGACCCGGACGATGGCTGCACCTTCCATGTTGTGATTAACGATCTGAAAAAGATCTCCGATGCAGCTGCAAACGCTGAGGTCGCTGTTGAGTACAAATCCACGCTGAACGAGCATGCTGTTATTGGCTCCGCGGGCAACCCCAACGAGGCATATCTGGGATACTCTAACAACCCTCATAACTCCAACGATACTACCACCACTCCCAAGGACAAGGTCACCGTTTTCACCTTTAAGGTCGTTGCAAACAAAATCAATGGCGACAATGATAAGGCTTTGAAGGGTGCTGCTTTTGCACTGTATAAGAAGGGCCAGGATTCTACTTGGAAACTGGTCGGTCTCAACAATGCTACGGAAGCCGACGGTAAGTATACCATTGTAGATCCCGATCAGACCAAGTTTGATTGGGTCGGTCTGGATGACGGCGAGTATAAGATCGAAGAGATCATCACCCCTGCCGGCTTTAACTCGATCGCTCCCCAGACCTTTAAGGTCACTGCTACACATGACGAAACTTCTGCTGATCCTAAGCTGACTGCTCTGTCCGGTAACATGACTTCTGGCGAGATCACCTTTACCGCCAAAGAAAGTGATGGTTCTTTGACTACCGACATCGTCAACAACGTCGGTGCTACCCTGCCCTCCACCGGTGGCATCGGCACCACGATCTTCTACGTCGTGGGCGGCGGCCTGATGGTGGCTGCAGCAGTCCTGCTCATCACCAAGAAGCGCATGGAGAACAAGTAATTTCTCCTTTTCCCCAACACCCCGGAACTGCGGGGCCGCAAGGCCCCCGGCTCCTATCCTTATAACATTAGGGAGTAGCCCATGAAAAAGAACAAAAGCACCATCATCCTGATCCTCGTCTTTTTCGTGGGTCTATCCGTGATGTTATACCCCACCCTCAGCGATTACGTCAACCAGCTGCATCAGTCCCGTGCTGTGGCCACCTATGCCGAGGACGTGGACAAGCTGACCGATGCCGACTACAGCGCCTATTTCGAGGCGGCAGATGCGTTCAATGCACAGATCGCCGCAGACCCGGATGCGTTGTATTTCCCGCAGCGCTTTCCCACCTACGAAAGCACGCTGGATGTGACCGGCACCGGCATTATGGGCTACATCACCATTGAAAAGATCGGTGTAGAGCTGCCCATTTACCACGGCACCAGCGATAGCGTGCTGCAGATCGCCGCAGGCCACTTGGAGGGCACCAGCCTGCCGGTGGGCGGCCAGAGCACCCACGCGGTCATTTCGGCCCACCGCGGCCTGCCCAGCGCCAAGCTGTTCACCAATCTGGACCAGCTGGAAGTGGGCGATACCTTTACCATCACGATCCTGGACCGCGTACTCACCTACGAGGTGGACAACATCTCCATCGTTCTGCCCACCGAGACGGACAACCTCAAGGTGGTGGACGGCAAGGATTACGTCACCCTCATGACCTGCACCCCCTACGGCATCAACACGCACCGCCTGCTGGTGCGCGGACGCCGCATCACCACGCCGGACAAGCTCAAGCACATCCGTGTAACAGCTGATGCCATCAAGATCGAACCGATCATCACAGCTCCCATCATGGCACTGCCCCTGCTGCTGGTGCTGCTGCTCTGGCTGCTGTTCTCCAACCGCAAACGCAAATCTACAAGAGGTGAAAAACATGAAACGCACTGATCTCAAAAAGCACGCTGCGGCCCTGCTTTTGGTGCTGTGCCTTCTGGTAACAAGTGCGCTGCCTGCCCTTGCCACCAGCGCAAACATCAAGCTGGTGGACAGCAGCGGCAATCCCACTACCGGCACCATCCGCGTTACGCTGTACGACAGCGCCAACGATAAGGCGCTGAGCGGCGGCAAGCTCACTTTGTACCGTGTGGCCGAGGTAAAGCGCCAAAACGGCAACCTGAGCTACGAATACTGCGGCGATTTCTACGGCTGCGGCATTGCGCTGGGTGATTTGACCGACAGCACCCTTGCGGCCCAGCTGCAGGAGTATCTGCCCCAAAGCGCCGAGGGCACTACGAAGACCATTGATGCGGACGGCAACGTGACCTTCCGTGATCTGGAGCTGGGCCTGTATCTGATCGTGCAGACCGAGGCTTCCAAGGGCTATGAGCCGATCAATCCGTTCCTTGTCTCTCTGCCCATGGCGGAGGATGGCAAGTGGAATTATGTGGTGGATGCCAGCCCCAAGGTGGGTGCTTACACCCCCACCAAGCCGGACACGCCGCCCACTCCCCCTACGCCGCCGGATACGCCCGATCATCCTGATACGCCTACCCCGCCGGACAGCCCGGATACCCCGGTCTCTCCCGGTAATCCGGATCATCCGGTAGCACCCGGTAATCCAGACAGCCCCGTTCTGCCGGGCCACCCGGATAGCCCGGTAATGAGCGGTCTGCCGCAGACCGGTCAGCTGAACTGGCCCGTGCCGGTGCTGGCTGTCAGCGGTGTGGTGCTGTTTGCATTCGGCTGGGCGTTGGATCGCAAATACCGCACAGTATAATTCCCTTCTGATACAACAAAGAGGACCCGATGCAGATGCATCGGGTCCTCTTTTTCGGTTTCTTTTATGCAGTCAGGGTTTACTGCTGCTGTGCCTGCTCGGCGCGCTTGGCTTCCAGCGCCAGAATGGCATCGCGGCGGCTCAGGTTGATGCGGCCCTGCTGGTCGATGTCGGTCACCTTGACCACGATGGCGTCACCCACGGCCACCACATCCTCCACGCGCTCCACACGCTTGGTGTCCAGCTTGGAGATGTGCACCAGACCTTCCTTGCCCGGTGCGATCTCAACGAAGGCACCAAAGTTCATCAGGCGGGTCACTTTGCCCTTGTAGATGGCACCGATCTCGGGGTCCTCCACAATGGTCTTGATGGTAAAGATGGCGCGCTTTGCGTCCTCCTGATCCACAGCAGAGACGAACACATGGCCGTCCTCCTGCACGTCGATCTTGCAGTTGCAGGTAGCGCAAATGTCCTGAATGACCTTGCCGCCCTTACCGATCACGTCCTTGATCTTATCGGTGGGGATCATCATGCTGAACATCTTGGGTGCGTAGCGGCTCAGCTCATGGCGAGGCTCTGCGATCACCGGCTTGATGATCTCGTCCAGAATATACAGGCGGCCCTTGCGGCACTTCTCAAAGGCCTCAGCAATGATGTCGTAGGTCAGGCCATCGATCTTGATGTCCATCTGGATGGCAGTGATGCCCTTGCGGGTGCCGCCCACCTTGAAGTCCATGTCGCCGTGGAAGTCCTCCACGCCCTGAATGTCCAGCATGGTCATCCAGCGGTCGCCCTCGGTGATCAGACCACAGGAAATGCCAGCAACGGGTGCCTTGATGGGCACGCCTGCATCCATCAGGGCCAGCGTAGAGCCGCAGATGGATGCCTGAGAGGTGGAACCGTTGGAGGAGAGCACCTCAGACACGCAGCGGATGGTGTAGGGGAACTCTTCCAGAGAGGGCAGCACGGGTACCAGAGCACGCTCTGCCAGTGCGCCATGGCCGATCTCGCGGCGGCCGGGGCTGCGCGGTGCGCGGGCCTCGCCCACAGAGTACGGCGGGAAGTTGTAGTGATGAATATAGCGCTTGGTCTGCTCGTCGGTCAGGTCGTCCATGAGCTGGTTGTCCTTGGTGCCGCCCAGAGTGCAGGTGGTCAGCACCTGCGTCTGGCCGCGGGTGAACATGCCGGAGCCGTGCACGCGGGGCAGGATGCCCACTTCGGCAGCCAGCGGGCGGATCTCGTTGATGCCGCGGCCGTCCACGCGCTTGCCCTCGTCCAGCAGCCAGCGGCGCACCACGAACTTCTGCATCTTGTAGCTGACCAGATCAAGGTCTGCAGCGGTCAGGTCGGGGTACTCCTCGGCGATCTTGTCCATGATGGGCAGCAGAGCGGCATCGCGCACATTCTTGTCGTCGGTGTCCATAGCGGCCTTGAAGTCGTCCAGATACTTGTTCTGGATGGCGTGGAACACGTCCATATCCAGACCCACCACCTGAAAATCGATCTTCTTCTTACCGCGCTCGGCCACGATGCGGTTGATGAACTCAATGGTCTTTTTGATCTCCACGTGAGCGGCCTTGATGGCGTTCAGCATGGTGTCCTCGTCCACCTCGTTGGCACCGGCCTCGATCATCACGATCTTATCCATGGTGGCGGCAACGGTCAGGGCAAGGTCGCTCACCTTGCGCTGCTCCTGCGTGGGGTTCAGCACGATCTCGCCGTCTACCAGACCCACCTGCACGCCGCCGATGGGGCCGTTCCACGGGATGTCGGACACGGCAGTGACCAGAGAAGCACCGATCATACCGGCGATCTCAGGGCTGCAGTCGGGGTCCAGACTCATGACGGTCATGGTGATGCACACGTCGTTGCGCATCTCCTTGGGGAACAGCGGGCGCATGGGGCGGTCCACCACGCGGCTGGTCAGGATGGCGCGCTCACCGGGGCGGCCCTCACGGCGCATAAAGCTGCCGGGGATGCGGCCTGCCGCGTAGAGCTTTTCCTCATACTCCACGTTCAGCGGGAAGAAATCCACGCCCTCGCGGGGCTTGGGGCTCATGACCACGTTGCACAGAACGCAGGTCTCGCCGTAGCGGATCATGGCGCTGGCGTTGGACAGGCCGCACATCTTGCCCATCTCGACCTTGAACGGGCGGCCTGCCAGCATGGTTTCGTAGACCTTGAAATTCTCAAAGGTCTCTCTGCGGGAACCAAATTCAATTGCCATTGTTTTTGCCTCCTTGTTTTTCCGGATTTTTCTATCCAAAAAGGCCGTGGCGCGCGCATCATAGCAATAAATCCAGCGTCCGTACCCGGGGCACAGGCGTTCGATTTACTGCTGCAATACGCTGCCGCCGCCATTTTGTACATAAAAGCAAAAGGCAGGCACCTTTGCGGTACCTGCCCTCTGTTTAAATTACTTACGCAGACCCAGAGTTGCGATCAGAGCACGGTAACGCTCGATGTCCTTCTTCTGGAGATAAGCCAGCAGATTGCGGCGGCGGCCAACCATCTTCATCAGGCCGCGGCGGCTGTGGTGATCGTTCGGGTTCTTCTTCAGGTGCTCGTTCAGCTCGTTGATGTGAGCGGTCAGCAGAGCGACCTGCACTTCGGGAGAGCCAGTGTCCTTCTCGGTCAGAGCGACTTTGGCCATAACTTCCTGCTTGTTCATAGTTACATACCTCTTTATAAAATTTTATGTGCCAATGGAACAGCGGCGGGAAACGGCATTCCCAAAAAGCGGGCATACTCCCAACCCCGTACCACGGTAACAGATACAGTATACCAGAACCCTGTGCAAAATGCAAGGATATTTTTTGCATCCTGCCTTTATTTTTTTACGTACTGGTGCCAGTACAGCTGTACCTCCGGCAGCTTCTTTTTGCGCAGCAGAACTGCGGTGGGGATCAGATACAGCAGCACCGAAAGCAGCATGGATGCATCGTAGCCGCTCACCGCATCGGCCACGGTAGTGGTGCCGTACAGCCCACCGATGAGCATGGACGAAATATCCATGGCACCATGCAGGAATACCGTCACCCACAAATTGCCGGTGCGGAAGTAGATCGCCGCAAAAAGAGTGCCAAGCGATGCTGCAAACACGCACTGCATCAGCACACCGAAGGGTGCCGAACTGAGGATATTGGTCAGGTGCGCCGCACCAAACAGCACACCGGACAAAAGGCAGGCCTTCCACACACCGGCGCGGCTGGTGCCAAAGTGCTCCAGCAGGGTCTGGGCAATGACACCGCGGAAGATGAATTCCTCGGCCACACCCACCATGGCCATGCTGACAAGGAAGGTGCAGATGCGTGCCGCAGGCTGCAGCACGCCGTTCTCCGGCCGGCCCAGCACCAGCGACCCAAAGGCATTGTAGCCAATGAACACCAGCGGGTACATGCCCACCAGCAGGCCATTGAAAAAGCCGCTGCCGCGGCGGTGCAGCAGCCCAGCACGGTCTGTCCGTACCAGAAACAGCACTGCCACCATGGCCCCCACCAGCTCCTGCAGAGTGCTGTAGAGGTATGTATCAATGGACGCAAAATCCGTCCGAAAAAGAACCAATGCAATGGTAAAGACAAGATCTGTTACGAACAGGCTTGCCAAAAAGACCACTTCTGCCAGAACGCAGAATAACATTGGGTGCGCTTTGCGCAGTCGTTTGAGCATGGGATACCCTCCTGAATCGTTGATGGTACTATTCTAGCACACTTTACCTTAAAACGATATAGCACGCGCAAAAAAGGCAGTTTTCCCTTCTGCTGTGCCGCAAAGCGTTCACTTTTTCAAAACAAAGATCTGTTCAAACTCCTGCGTTGCCAGCAGCGAAACATCCTCATAGCCGCCCTGTCGGGCAACGTTCCACGCAGTTTCCATGTTCTGGGCCGTGATCTGCTCCACCTGTTCTGCCGTCACGAACTGCCACAGCCCCCGGCCTCCAATGAACAGCACCAGCGTATCATTTTCGCCGGTGTTATACTGCACCAGCAGCTCACTGGAATCGTCCGGCACCACACAGACCTCCTGAAATTTGAGAAGCTCCTGCACGCCGGAAGTGAAACTGCCAAGGTCCCCGGTAATATCCACGCAGGCGGCCTGACTGTATTGTTCCAGTTCTTTGTCTATCTTATAAGTACCGCTGTACATGCGCTCCGGCTCGATCACAAATGCAAGCACGAGCATTGCAAGGCACACGATCTGCAGAATGCGCTTTCTGGTGCCTGCACGCAGCGTATCCAGAATGGAGAAAAGGCCGCAGCCACAAAACAGCGCTTCCAGCGGTTGCAGATGGTACACATACCGCAGCGACTTATACGGCGAGATCACCGCGATAACCAGAAATGCAGCAAGCGCCGGGACCGTGATCAGCTTGACATCCCCGGGGATCAGCGTAGTGCCGCGCAACTTGCCCGGCAGCCAGCGCTGCCCCAGCTTCGTCAGGATCAGCACGGCCATAATGCCTGCGCCTACGGCAAAACCGACGATGCTCCAGCCGATCAGCTCCAGCGGACCTTTGGGGTACTGCGCCAGATCAAAAAGATTGCGCGTTGTAGCATCCAGTGAGTTCGTATTCTGCGAGTGCAGCTGTGCATACCAGCACGGAAAGGTGAGCAGCATTCCGCCAACGCCCGCAAGTGCCGGAAGCGAAAATGCAGCAGCATTTTTCCATTCGCGCCGGAACATCAGGTAAAGGTCATATGCTGCGCACAGCAGGAAGGCATAGACCACAAAGAAATACTGGGTCATCATGCCAAGATAGATGGTTACACCGATCAGAAGATATTTGGGCACAGACGGCCTGCGAAGAGACTTTGCCACCAGCAGCGCAAGCAGGATTGTCAGCAAGGTCATGAGCATATACATGCGCACCATCGTCACATTCGAGATCATTTCACGGTTGAACGCATACAATGCACAGACGAACAATGCTTTTTTCCAGTCTGCAAACAGCTCCATGCCCAGCGCATACAGCGCTGCCAGCGTGCCGCCCAGCAGCACAAAATTCATCCCCAGACCCGTCCATTTTGTAAAGCTGCCCGGGAACAGCGAGCATACTGTATTCAACAGAAAATAAAACAGCGGCGGATGAATGTCCTGCGTCTGATTATAGTAGACCGACGCATAGTTGAACCGTGTGCTTCCCTGCGGGGCAACATAATTCAGAAACTCGCTCTGCGTGAACACTGCTTCCGGCAGCTTGCCGTTTGCCACCTGTTCTCCACCATGGAGCCAGCTTAAAAACGGAACATAACTGCTGTTTGCAAGGCCGTAGGAGTAGATCTCATCCAGAAAGAAACCCTCTTTCCGCACAGCCCACCAGCCGCAAAGGCAGATCAGAACGATCACAAAAAGCGCGACCGCCCGTTTTTTCTTTTTTATTTCCTGCATAGTTTCTGTTTTTCCTCGTTTTTTTGTCCGTTCTGCAGCCAAATATGGCTTTGCTTTTCCAGTATATCATATTTAGAACACAAGTCAAAACTTTTCGGGTTGCAGATCCCGCTGCTCCTAGCAGCATGCACCTTGTTAGACATTCCTACGAGTTGGGACCCGTAACATCATCTGATCTCCGCCGCCCAACGGGTTGCGTTTGCTGATTTTTCCGCAGCCCCTTGACAGGGCTTTGAAAAATCAGAACGCGGCCCCAACAACTCCTCCCTGTCTCTGCCGCAGGCAGCGGTCGTCGCTGTTGCAAATCCCGCGCGGAGACAAAAAAGAACCAGTACACGAATGTGTTAGCAGCATGCACCCTGTTAGACATTCCTACGGGTTGGGACCCGCGGGCTAAACAAAGCCATACTATGGCTTTGTTTGCGGTGCTTCGCACCGCCGCCCTGTTCAAATCCCGCACAGAGACAAAAAAGAACCAGTACACGAATGTGTACTGGTTCTTTTTGGTCGGAGCAGCGGGATTTGAACCCACGGCCTCCTCGTCCCGAACGAGGCGCGCTACCAACTGCGCTATGCCCCGAAAATACCGCAGCCAGTTGAGACTGCGGTTTTCTTGGTTGGGGATGAGAGAATCGAACTCCCACAAGTAGAGTCAGAGTCTACCGCACTACCACTATGCAAATCCCCATTATTCTGTTTGTCTGCCGCGCCGTGCGCTGCTGACAAGGGATATTATACTCAAAAGGCCCGCGCTTGTCAACCATTTTTTTATTTTTTCTGCAAAAGTTTTCCCGCTGTTCTCCTGCCCGCAGAAATGCACCGTGGAAGCGTGTAAATTTTCTGCGCTTCTCTTGACAGCGGCCCCCATCCGGAATAATCTTATACTATAAACAGGTAGGTCTCCGGGCAGACTGACTTTGAAAGGCAGAACGCGCGGCGCTGAATACCAAATGAAAGAGGGCTTTTGAATGAAAAAACGTGTTGGAATCCTGACCTCCGGCGGCGACTGTCCGGGTCTGAACGCCACCATCCGCGGCGTAGCAAAAGCACTGTATGCCCGCATGGGCGATAACGTGGAGATCATTGGCATCCTGAACGGATACAGCGGCCTGATCAACGGCGACTACAAGGAGATGTGCGAGGACGATTTCCGCGGCATCCTGACGCTGGGCGGCACCATTCTGGGCACCAAGCGCACCCCCTTTAAAATGATGCGTGTGGTGGAGGACGACAACATTGATAAGGTTGCCGCCATGAAAAAGACCTACAAGGAAGCCAAGCTGGACTGCCTGCTGTGCCTGGGCGGCAATGGCACCCACAAAACCGCAAACCTGCTCTCGCAGGAGGGTCTGAACATCATCGGCCTGCCCAAGACCATTGATAACGATATCTATGGTACCGACGTAACCTTCGGCTTCCACACCGCCGTGGACATTGCCACCGATGTGATCGACCGCATCCACACCACCGCAGGCAGCCACAGCCGCGTGATGTGCATTGAGATCATGGGCAACAAGGCAGGCTGGCTGACGCTGTACTCCGGCATTGCCGGCGGTGCAGATATTATCCTGCTGCCGGAACAGCCCTATGATATCGACCGTGTGTGTTCTGCCGTGGAACGCCGCGCAAAGAAGGGTTCCAACTTCTCCATCATCGCTGTGGCCGAGGGTGCCATCAACTGCGAGGAAGCCGGCATGAAGCGCAAGGAATGGATGGCAAAGCGCGCCGAGGCAGGCTTTGGTACCACCGCCACCAACCGCATTGCACAGGCCGTGCAGAAAAAAACCGGCATGGAGACCCGTGTGTGCATCCCGGGCCACATGCAGCGCGGCGGCAGCCCCAGCGCCTACGACCGTGTGCTGGCCACCCAGTTCGGCAGCTATGCGGCAAAGCTGGTGGAGATCGAGCGCTACGGCGTGACCGTTGCCATGGTGAACCGTCATGTCACCGAGAACCGTCTGGCCGACATTGCAGGCAAGACCCGCAACGTGCCGGAGAACTGCGACCTGCTCACCGTCGCCCGCCGCATGGGCATCAGTCTGGGTTGATTACCATTTGAATGCTCTCCGCTTTGCTCTGAGCATTTTTAGCGGAATAATTATTTTTATTGGGGATTCCTGAAAATCTGCGGATTTTCAGGAATCCCTTTTTCACCGGAAGGGTCCCAACCGGCAGATGCTTCAAACAAACTGAATGCCGTTTTCCGCTGCACCCCCTCCCGTGAAAATCATAACCCCGCGTGAAAACGCGGGGTTTGCAGAACGGCCCCATAGGGGCCATAATACCAGCCGCGCCTAAAGGCGCACAATGAGCGACATCAACCGCACACTGACGTCGCTTTTACTTTCTTATACTATCTGTAGGCACTTCTGGCGAATCGTCATCATCGAAGTCAGCTACATTCTTGAATGGATCTTCGTATTCCTTGAAGCTCAACTGGTCGCACATCTGATCGTTGAACTCTTGTTCCTGAATGTATTTGCGGATCTTGGCTTCATTTCCACCTACTGTATTTACGTAATATCCTTTCGCCCAGAACACTCTCCTTCCGTATTTGTATTTTAGGTTTGCATGTCGCTCGAATATCATGAGTGTACTCTTCCCTTTGAGATACCCCATGAAATCTGCTACGGCAAGTTTGGGCGGTATCGACACAAGCATATGATTAGCGCCTATTAGGAAAACACACTGTCAAAGGGGTTCGTAGCGGGGGTTAGCCCGCTACTGTGGTATCTTCCGTAGTGTTGATTTCAATGTACTCGGCAATCTTGCGGAGCTCGTCAGCAAATTTGAATTTCACGCTGATATTGCCGTTTTCATAGACCTTGATATAGTCCACAAGTTCAACCAAGATTTCACGGTTGAGGGCTTCAATGTTCTGATACTTCATAAAGGCTACCAGTGCAGGATGCTCGTTGTCCACACCGTTTGCCAGTTCTGCGCGTTCAGCGTTCAGCCGGGTAAGCACCGCGGAAATATCAGAAGTCTGCCGTTCGTAGTCAGCCTTCATATCCCGGTATTCCTGCTGGGTGATTTCACCGTCTTTCCAGTCCTGATAAAGAGATTGCTTGTAGCGTGTTATCTTTGTCAGTTCCCGCTCTTTTGCAGCTATCAGATCGTCCAGTCGGTAAGACTGGCTTTTTTTGATTGGAGCGGAATTGATCTGCGTGACGATTTCCGAGTAGGAAACAGCCAAATGTACCTGATGCTGTACAGCGAACAAAACAGCGGCCTCCAGCCGTTCATGCTTGATTGAGTGCATGGTGCAGGCTGTCCGGGAACGGTTCTTGTAGGTTGAGCAAGAATAATATACATTGTTGTTCTTGCCAACGCATCGGGTAATGGCCCGCCCGCAATCGGCACATTTCAGAAAGCCGCTGAATAAATGTACCTCACGGCCTTTCGGGGAAGTACGGGTATCACGCTGTAAGAGAGCCTGTACCTTGTCGAAAGTTTCATAGTCGATAATGGCCTCATGCGTTCCAGCCACTTCCACCCATTCCTCGCGTGGAACAGCTTCAATCTGGTGTACCTTGTAGCTTTTCACCCGGCTTCGGCCTTGGGCTAAATCCCCGGTGTAGGTCGGATTGGTAAGAATGGAGTGGATCATGCGGACTCCCCACATAGGATCGTCATACCCTCTTGTCGAAACAGGCAAGCCCTTTTGTACCTTGTAAGCCGAGGGGCTCGGTACGCCGTGTTCGTTCAGGTACAGCGCGATAGCACGTTTTGATGACCCTTGAATAAGCATTGTGAAAATGAGTTTGACATTTTCAGCAGCATCGGGATCAACAATCAGCCTGTGCTTGTCCTTTGGGTGCTTTACATAGCCGTAAGGAGCAAATGCTCCGATATACTGGCCGTTGCGCCGTTTGTAATCAAATACCTGCCGGATCTTTTTGGAAGTCTGATAGCAGTAATTATCGTTCATCACGTTTGTAATGGGAACGATGATATTTGAAACGCTGTCGGGGTTCTTGTAGCTGTCCACATTCTCAGCAAGGCTGATAAAGCGAACACCCATTTGAACAAACAGGTTATCGATCAAACTTCCGGCATCGCTATAATTTCGTGCGAAGCGGGACAGGTCTTTTACTACCACGCAGTTAATTTTTCCGCTCATTACATCGGAAAGGAGCCGCTGGAAGTTCTCCCGGTTGGCGTCCGTTCCTGTGTGTCCATCGTCTACATATTCGGAAACACTTTCAAATTCTCCGATATGCTTCTGGTAAAAGTCATTGAGCAGATCACGCTGGTTGATGACGCTGTTGCTGTCGTCCTTTCCCTTTTTCAAGTCCTCCTTGGAGAGCCGGATGTATGCGCCCAGCCGCCAGCGGCGGACGGTATAAGAGGGAGAGAAACTCTGTTGCAATCCTCTGTTTTTTGTTCGTGCCATTGTTCCTCCTTCCCTATCACATTACATCTATATTATACCTCTGCTCGGGCGGGACAACAAGGATGCCTCCGCCTCGGGACACTTTGTCTCAAAGTAGAAACGGGCCATAACCGAAGTTACAGCCCGCTTTTTTGCCGGAGAAGGAAGTCCGTCAGCGTGTCCTGCAAGGACGGCCCGCTTTCCGCAAATTCAATTTTTACACCGATCCCGCCGATGCAAAAGCAGTATGGATTTTCTACCGCCTGCAAAAACAGAGCGATCCGCTCCTCCCGGGGGAGAGAGGTGTCAAAGATCATACCGCTCACATCCGGCAGGGACTCGGGAGCCACTGCGCCGATGTCAACGCTTTTCATTTGTTCCAGTTCCTTTGCCGTTAATCTCACGGTAAAACCTCCTTATCAAAAATAGGATACGCCTCCCGCATATCATGGGAAAACGCAAGAGGGCAGCACCCAAACGATGCTGCCCTCTTGCCTCACTCCATGTAAGTATAAAATAGAGAACGCCGCTCCCATTTTCTTGCCCTGTCCAAAGACAACCATGCTCAAAGCGGCGTTCCCTCGCAGATAAGGGGACAGCCCGGAGGGACAAGCGGCCAGCCTGTCCTATGCCGGATCGTGGCCGTGGGGCGGCCCGGCCCAGTTGCGGCGTTGGTGTTGTTCGCTCGTTCTTCCGAAGAAAAAGTCACAGCGCACCCGCCACCCGGCTCCCCGGACTATGCCCGGGGCCGCCGCTGTTTATCTGCGAAAAGAAGAATATCTTCTTTCATAAACCGAGACATTTTTTCATCATTTCCAAGTGGGGAAAATGAAAAAATCAAAAAGTTTTTTTCATACGCTCAAGGCCACGCTTGATCGACTGGCGAACAGACTCCTCATGTACGCCCTCGGCCTCGGCAATTTCCTTGATGCTCTTTCCAAGAATGATGTGGGCATCAATCCTGCGGCCCTGGATCTCCGGCAAAGAGTTGAGTGCGTTCCACAGACGGATGAACAGCTCCATGCGCTCCAGAAGCTCCTGGGGCGTTGGCTCATGCAGGCAGGCGGAATATTCGATCCCGTCATCGCAGTCCAGAGAATACTGCGCCTTATGCCGGGAGAGCCGCCGCTGGTAGGCCATTTCGTGCCGGGCATCGGACACAAACACTTCGGCTACCTCGTCAGAAACCTCAATAAACTGATCCTGTGTGTACCAATAATAAAAATCCTTCAGATTGATTGTAGTCATAAATAAACCTCCGTTTCGGTGTTGGGTGGATGAGTGACCGAAACGGGGCTCGGTGGGGAGCGGCATCCCGGGGAGCCGCCCCGCACCTCGGGACAATTTGTCTCGAAGTACAAAAAAGCGCCCGCACAGCAAGACGCTATGCAGACGCATGAAATTACATTATCATAATTGTACTGATATATTGTACCTTCATAGTCAGACTGTCCCGGAGGGGGAGCTACGCTTTTTTTAGCTGGTGAAGGTCATGGGAATTGTGAGAAAGTAAGATGGACACGGCGACACCCTCCTATGGGCCGCCGTGGGGTTACTGAATATCCAAAGAGAAACGGCGGCTCTGAAAATTGAGCCGCCGTTTCAAATAGGCGTATTGATAGGCTGCTGTACGACGGCTTTTTTTCTTTTGCCGTCGTGCGGCAGTTAAATGCTTTGTTTAGTTATGGCTTGCATTACCTATGGATTGGTTTCCAGATATTCCGGCCTGTGTATGCTCGTCAAACTCCTCTTGACTGTATTTCTCGATGCCAGTTAATGTTCCGTGATGTTCGCTGTTCAAGTGGCCGTAATCACGAACGGTATAAATGTCTATTGTACCAACACCACTTCCAAGCGTTCTCATTTCGCCTCGGAATTTTCCGCTGGTGAGACTTTCACCATTAGAAGTGAGAACATCCCGGAAATAGCGGACTTCCTCACCATTGAAATACCACTGATCTTTTTCGGCATCATAGGTTACTCCAAATGCCTCATACTCTGCAACGAGCTTTGCAGTTTCGCTATCTTCAAGCGGCGTTCCTGCCATAGCAACGGATGTGCTGTTTTTCAACGCCTCAATATCCCGTGCGTCAAATTCCTGCTGGGTAAACTCTTTTAAGCCAATCAGCTTACCCGCCGGATCAACGGAGCCGTCAGCCGCTTTTGAAAAGCTCTCTAAATCCCGTACAGCATACACATCCACTGTGCCGTTTTCATTTAGAAAATCAATACCGGCGGTTTCATTGTTACCGATGGGATAATAGTCCTCAAACCATCGAACCAAATTCCCGTTATAGGTAAGTTCATCTTTGACCGCATCATAGGTCATCCCATATTGTTCATAAGGTGCAAACATTTTTTCTTTGTCTGCGGCGGAAAGTGCCGAGCTATCCTCGCTGTTTCCAAGCGCCTCAGAGCTGCCAAGAGGTTGACTGATTTCTTCCTTGATAACGGGATTACCTTGTTCCTGGCTGTTCTGTGGTGTCGTGCTGCATCCAGCCAAACAGCCTAATAAGAGCATAGACGCAGCGCATAATGCCATTCTTCTCATAGTGTTTACCAATCCTTTCTTTGAATGTACCCCAAGTATAGCAAAGCATTTTGGGATACCTTTGGGATTAGTTTGTGATTTATGTGTAGTTAAAAAAAGCGGCAGGTTGTTCACCTGCCGTTGATTGTCCGCTAAATCGTGAAGAAGAATTTAACACCGTTTTCTGTGTTGCAAGCCTCACAATAGCTGTTATGTTGTTGTAAAATTCTTTGAACCATATAAAGCCCTAAGCCGCTACCGCCTGTTCTTCTACTGCGGGATTGCTCCATACGATAAAAAGCGTCAAACAATTTGGGAATATCATCTTCTGGTATATGTGTACCTGTGTTCTCTACGGAGAACAAAAAGCGTCCGTTGGTATTTTGCAAAATAATATCAACGCTTGCTCCATGCGGCGAATACTTTACAGCATTTGAAATCAAATTGGAGAACACCTTTTCAATCAGCAATTTGTTCCCGTTTATAAAAGCGGGAGACTGTATAGCAAGATGTATTTGCAGTTCTTTTGTTGCCACTAAATCATCAATCTCCCTCAAATAGACATGTATCATGGGAGCACAATCAAAATGCTCCATTTTGAAATCAACATTGGTTTCCAGCCTTGAAATCGTTAATATTTCCTGCACCATCGTTTCAAGCGTAGCCGCAACTTCCAAGGATCGGGCAAGATACTTTTCGTGGTCTTTATATGCCCCTATACCCAATAGCATCCCCTCTAATTGACCCTTGATAATGGTGATAGGGGTTTTCAGTTCATGGGAAGCAGAAGAAAAGAAATCCTGTTGTGCCCGTTCCAGCACCTTTTGATGTTCAATATCCTTTTGGAGCTGGAGATTTGCACTTTGCAACTCCTCCAAGGTAGCAGACAGTTTCCGGGACAGCGTATTCAAGCTATTCTCCAGTACACCCAGCTCGTCAGAACGGCGTTCCTCAAGTTGCCATTCCAGCTTCATATCAGACATTTCTTTAGAAATCCGACTGATTTTTAATACCGGGTTTGTAATGATACGAGAATACACCCAAGCAGTTGCCAACGATACAAGGAGAATAACGCAAAACAAAATCGGTAATACGCTTACAAATGATTGCCGCAGTTCTGCGATTTGAGAGGCTTCTCCGTAAACTGTTAAAATATATTGGCTATTATCATCTGCAAATGAGAAGTAATAGCTGTTGGATATAATCGGCGCACTTTCATAAGATGCTCCGCCAAGAGCCTCCCCGGTGATCCCATCGTTAAAGCTATTTTGGTTAGACGGTGTTTCCACCAGAACACCATCAGCAGTATAAAGCTCCACCATGCTAATTGTTGTGTTTTGAAGAAACTGATCAAAAAGTCCGCCGCTATCCTGCATACGGATATGTTCTAATTCATAAATAAAGTCGCTGGTCTGTTCATCTAATGCCGCATTGAGATTGTTAGAATAGGTTTGAGGCATATACCAAGCCAAAACGCCATAGACAAGAAAGCTCACGCAGAGCAAAACTGCCACAGTCAGAATAAAGACTTTAGCAAACAGACTGCCTTTAATTCTCTTTATCAACTTTATATCCCACCCCTCTGATTGTTTGAATGAAATCTATTCCCAGTTTTTTTCGTAGATTTTTGATATGGGTATCAACAACACGCTCGTCCCCATAAAAATCATATCGCCACAGCTTATCCAACAAGTTCTGCCGGGTCAATATCCGGCCCTGATGGGTCAGCAGTTCCCGCAGTATTTCAAATTCCTTTTGTGTCAGTTCAAAATTAGCTCCGTCCACTGTGGCGGTGTAGCCGTCACAGTTCAAACGCAAATTGCCATAAGTAATGATTTGATACTTTTCATCTGTTCCCCGGTTACTGCGCCGAAGTACAGCCGCAATTTTGCGGAGCAGGACAGGCATAGAAAACGGTTTTGTAATGTAGTCATCCACCTGCAAATCCAATCCTTTAATCTGATCTTCTTCTCCGCTTAATGCGGTTAGCATGATGATAGGAACATCAGATTGTTTGCGTATCAATTCACAGACACCGTAACCGTCAATTTTGGGGAGCATAATGTCCAACACAATCAAGTCATATCGTTCTCCCGCAAATAAAGATAGTGCCTCGACACCATCATTTGCAACAGCTACTTCATATCCTGCTTCTTGTAAAAAATTCTGTAAAAGTTCTTGAATATCAAAATCGTCCTCAACGACTAAAATCCTTTGCATAATAACACCTCCAAAGATAGCGTATCATAGATTTTTGTGATTAA
Organism: Faecalibacterium sp. I4-3-84; assembly: GCF_023347255.1. Classification (GTDB taxonomy): domain Bacteria; phylum Bacillota; class Clostridia; order Oscillospirales; family Ruminococcaceae; genus Faecalibacterium; species Faecalibacterium taiwanense. The sequence goes on along the minus strand of NZ_CP094466.1, from coordinate 2,356,157 downwards.
AGTGTAGTTTTCAAATTTTCTTTCTGTTATTATACCTTGTCCGTGTAACATCGGCAACCTTGCCGACGGGCAATAAAATACTACTAAAACATAAAATTGTGTTTCGTTCTCATAGTCAAACCCGAAATGTAAAATAATATAGGGGTGATATGAGAATGTACCAAGACACCAGACGGCTTGACTTCCACGCATTAGGCCGGGAGATCAAGCGCAAGAGAGAGGCGAAAGGCTGGACACAGGAATACCTTGCACAGCTCGTAGACCGTACCCCTCGTTCCATCATGTATTTTGAGAACCGGGGCCAGCATCCAAGCCTGAACACCTTTTACCAAATCGTCACCCTGTTGGATATTTCCGTAGACCAGTTCTTTTATCCTGACAGGCAGAACGGCGAAAGCGACTGCCGCCAGCATATTGACAGGCTGCTCAATACAATGGACGAAAAGGAATTGACGGTCATGGAGGCCACAGCAGAGGGACTACAAAAAGCCAGAGAAACGGAGGTCAAGTAAAAAGGGCCTTCGTTTTTCTCGTTTTTAGGGGGCTTTTCGGGGGTGCCGCTAAATGGCAAGCAATTCGGGTGTGGCCACACTCCGAAATTTTTGCTGGCCGCAGGCCCGCAAAAATGCTTGTTGGGGAGCTCCCCAAACCCGCTGAACTTCGGGACAAATTGTCCCAAAGTCCCGGCGCTATGCGCCTGTTGTCGGCGGCCTGTCGCTATCGCTCCTGGGCCTTATTTTCCCGCCCGTCCGTCACGCCGAGCAGATGATCAATGTTCGCCTTGATTGCCACAGCCTGCCGCATATCCGCCTGGGCCTTGCGGTATTCCGCATAAAGCTCTTTCTTTTGTCCCGCCAGCTCACGGCGGGATTTTTTTAGTACTTCTATTTTAGGGAGCTTTGCGCCGTTCAGTCTGGTGTTCATGGTATCCTTTGCCGCCCGGTAAGTGGCAAGCTCCGCTTCATGCTGGGCCAGATACTTTTTGCTGTACCGTGCAGCCTTGTACCCGTCGAACACCGGGCGGGTCTTGGCATAGTCCACCGTGGCAGCCATCAGCTCCGAGGTTTTGGAAAGAGCCTCCTCCGTTGTGCGGAGTTCGTCAGACAGCTTGTGAAAGTAATCCACCGCAGCCTCGGTGCTGGCCGTCAGCGCCGCATAGTCTGTCAGATGATGCTCCTGCAAATACTGGAGTGCAGCCGCCATCTGCTTTAAGTTGTAGACCTTGGCCCATCGTTCATAAGCCGGGCCCTTGCCCTGGGCCATACGCTTTTGAATGTCGATGATGAGATTAACTCGCCGTGGCGGAACCGTGGGCTCCTCTGGCAGCTCGGGGAGCGGACGTTCCCCGGCAATTACTGCCTTGATGTCCTCCGGGTCAAATCCAGCTCCCAGTGTAGAAGCCCGGAGCCGGGTCGGTTTTTCCTGTCCGGGCGCGAGAAATGAGATGACACCGCCTCGTCCCTGTTTCACCGAAAAGCCGGACTCCTCCATAAGCCGGAGAAAATCGGCAAAGTTTGTGGGCTTTTTCTCCAAAGCGGCGAGAATAGCCAGCCGTACCCTCTGCTTGGCAGAGGGCGGCTTTTCCCCAATCCACTGGCCATAGTGAAGAAAGCAGCCCTTGCTGTGCTGGCGCGGATTTTGGATAACAGACAGTTCATGTTCGATGCACACGCGGTCAGAGAGCCGCCGCAGGGCAAAGGACGAACCAATGAAATTATGAAATTTCCGGGAGCAGTCAAAGGCCGTCGCATTGAAATAAATGTGATTGTGAATATGGGCCTTGTCGGTATGCGTACAGACGAAGAACTGATACTTTCCCTTTGTCCAGCGCATCGCCGTTTCATAACCGATACGATTTGCTTCTTCCGCCGTAACCTCCCCGGGCAGGAACGCCTGCCGGATCTGAAAGAACAGTGCCCCGCGAGATACGGCCCGGCCTGTCTCTGCAAGGTATTGACTTTTTACCAGAAGAAACTCGGCGGGAGCCGTGTTCGGATCGCAGAGATAGGAAGATACGGCTCCCAGCTTTTCCGGGTTCAGGCCATAGGTGAAACGATCCTCCATCGTTTGAATTGCACTTTTTCCCGCCGCTGTTTTATAAGGGCGGATGTAGGTGGTCGCCGTAAAAATCCCTCCTTCCGGCAAACAGTATTTTTACTTTGGGACACTTTGTCCCGAAGTAGAAAAAGCCGGGGAGCGGTATCAACCACTCCCCGGATGGGTCAGAGCTCTACCAGCGCGGAGAGCTGTTTCAAGAGATCAGACAGCGGCCCCCACAAAGCGGCATAGTCCCGCTGCAAGGCCGCGAGTTCTTCGGGATAAATCGCGCCGTAGGTGTTGGCTTGAATTGCCACTTGGTTCAGATTGTTGGAGCAGCGCCGCTGGAGCGAAACCAGCTCACGAACAGGCGAAAGGTCAACATGAAGCACATACCCACTCAGGGCCATTTTCCGCATATAGGCTCCCATGTTACGGATGCCAGCCTCCGCCATACGTTCTTGAATCAGGGCCTGCTCCGCCTCCGACACCATCACATGAAAATGGATCGGACGGCGGCGTTTCTTTGTCATCGTTCCTCACGCTCCCGGCTGCGGCAGGCGCGGGGCGGCTCCTTTACTTTATCCAGCGGCTTTTCCTGTTCGTCTGCCGGAACAGGGTGCGGCAAATGAAATTCACGGTGCAGGCGCAGCACCTCCAGTACAGACAATTCCTGTTCACGTTTCTTTTCCATATACGCACCTCCTTATCTATCGCCACGGTCAGGCTGCCTCCGTTGGGGAGCCGGAGCCTCCGAGCCGCGATCTGCCTCCGCCAACTTTGCCGCATTTTTCATCTGCTCGGCAATCGGACGGGGCCTGTCGGGATTATCAGGCGCAGGACGCAGCTCATAGTCGGATGCCTGTTTTTCCGTTAGCGGGCGGGTATAGGTAAGATAGCCCCAAGCCAAGAACGAGCCATTTTCCACCGGGATGCGCTGATCGTAATTGAAGATTTCATCCGGCTTGTTATAGGGCGGCTTCGGGAATGTCCCGATGTCCACAGGCCGCTGGGTCGAATAATACTTGTAAAGGCCGGGAGCCTCGGTCTGCCTGATCCCCACGTTATAAATCCGCTGATAGTCCTGCACCCGGTCTGTAAAATCCTGTTCCATCGCGGCGCGGTCATTTCCATAGTGACCCCATTCGTACTGCCGCTGGCCGTCCTTGTCATCATAGCAGGCCCATGTGACATAGCGGGATGGCGCGGTGGGATGTTCGCCCAATGCAAATCCCCGCCCATTTTCCAGCATGACCGCCTTCAAAATAGCATAGCCTTGATTTTTGTCCATAGTACACCTCCCATCATCGAGACATTTCTTTGTTTTCTCTTTTCACAAACGGCTGGAGCTGATAGGGGCTTGTACCGTCCTCGGGCCGCAGAAAGTCTATCCGGGCCGCAGCACGGATGGCGTTCTGGTTAAGCTGCCGCTGCCATGCCCCTTGGCTGGGAGCCCACTTAAAGCCGTTGCTTTTCAGTTCCTGCCGCTGATTGGCATCGGGCTTTTCCTCAAAAATAAGCTGCAAACGATTTTCAGCCTCGTTGATTTTTGCCTCGCCTCCGGGGAATGTCCAGCCTGCAAACTCGGAGCGGCTGCTCAGTTCCTCAATGCGCTGGCGTACACGGCGGATGTTGGCGTTGTTGTTGGAAAGCAGATAGGCGGGATACGGCTTGCTTTTATCCAAGTGCCATGACTGCGCCATATCTGCTTTGAGCTTTTCTGCCTGCTCCGGCGTAAGCTCCGGGCAGCCGTCCAGCGTTTTGTGTTTCCGAAAATACGCATTGACCGCCTTCATGGTGGCCTGCTGGGACTCCAGCCCCTCCAGCTTTTTTGTCAGCTTTTCCACGGCCAGATCATCGTCTGCGCTGATCCCGCCCATACCAACAGAGCGGATTTTATCAAGCAGCTTTGAAATCTCCGCACACTCTCCATAGTTGCGATCCCGGGCGGCGTTCTGCTTGTGCTTTTTTGCTACAGGAAAATTACCGCCCCCGGAGATCAGAATAGAGGGTACCCGGGCATCAATCACATTGCGTTCATTCAGATTTTCCGCAAGTTTCCGGGCATAGCGATCCACCAGAGCGTCAATCTTATCGTGGTACATGGGATCGACACGCGCTTTCTGGCGTTCCGCCGCTACATACGCTTCATCGACCATTGCCCGGTAGCTCGTCGTAGCGGAGCCCGGCTGATAGTCGGAAAAGCTGTTCATATCCTTTGCCCGCTTTGCGGCTTCTTCATTGATCGGATAATATTTCGGCATAGTACCTCCTTCCACAAAAGCCGGAACTTTGGGACAAATTGTCCCAAAGCCCCGGCAGCTAAAATGTTGACAGCATCTCACGGAAACAGGGCCGGACGTAGAAATATACGCCTCCCGCAGAAAAGGGCCTTAAAAAGCCTTGTCACAGGCGGGTTTTGGATGTCCTAATTGTCAACACATCAGCCCCGTTTTTTCCGCATATATTCCCGCTGCTGTCTGCGGTGTGCCGCCTTTGCACAGGCCGCCGAACAATAGGTTTGCCGTCCATCAGGAGCCACGGCTCTGCCGCATACCGGGCAAGCCTTGAAATCCGGCCTTGGCCCTTCTGCCAGCAGCGCAGCCTCCAGCGCCGGATCAAGGGGCAGAACAGCCTCGCGGAAGTAGCGGCAATAAGCCCCCGTCCAGCATTTCCCAAACATATAGCACTCGCAATCCAGCGGCAGGCAGCCGCAGTCCCGGTCATAGTTGGCACACCATTTTGACACCAGCCTGCGGATTGCCGCTTTTTCTGTCCGGGTCAGTTCTCGGCCCACAGCATCACCTCCCGTTGCCCGGTGGTTTGAGCTGCTCCCGGTAGCAGAACACGCAGCCGATCCCGCGCCAGTAAGGGCAGCCATCACAGCGGGAGCCCTTCGGCGGCAGGCTGGGCGGCACACCCTTGAAGTAGCTTTTTTCTTTCATAAATCCCTCATAGGGGTTATTTGTAAATCTCATTCATTATCCTCGCTTTCGGTATCGTCCTCGTCCCAAGGCGGCCCATCGTCCTCGGGATCGTCATAATCGGCCAGTTCCTCGCTGTAATCCTCTTCGGATACAGCAGCTTTTTCATGCTTCGGGCGGTAGATTTTGAAGTACCAGCCTGCACCGCTGCCCAGAACAGCCACTGCCAAAATCAGCAGAAGTGTCCCGGTATTGCTTTTTTGCTGGGGTTCGGGTTCCGGCTCCTCCACAGGTTCCGTCACCGGGGCGGGTTCGGGAGCTGTGCCAGCACACTCGGTCATGTTGACCGCGCAGACCTCGCAATCCGTATGGATGGCTCCGGGCGCACATTTTTCTGTGCAGGAGCAGGCTGGAAGCTCTCCGCCAGCGGCCTCCAGTGCCGCCAGCAGATCGGCTTCATCCACCATGTTCAGAAAGTAGGTGTGATACTGTTCGCCGTCCTCGTCCACAGGCTTGTCATAATCAATGACAATGTAAAAGGTGTTGCCGCCGCTGGTTTCCACCGTGATGAACTGTTTGTTGGTTGCAGCATCATAGAGCAGATCGCGGGTCACAAGGTTTCCATCCTCCGAAAAGCCCTCGCCCGGGGTAATGGTAGGTGCAGGCTCCGGGGCCGGAGTTTCTTCCACAACAGGCGGTTCCTCATTCCCACTGTCCGAATAGGCGTAGGCTGGAATCGCAGAGCCGCATAAAAGAACGGCGGAGCAAAGCCCCGCCGCCAACATACGAAAGTGTTTCATATTCAGTTTTCCTCCTTCTTTTCTTCTTCGGACTTCGGGACACTTTGTCCCAAAGTGCCGCCGTCCTTCAGTTTCTCAAACAGCAGCGGGAGCTCCGTAAGGGAAATGCTCATGCCGCGCACAATGTCCACGATCTCGCTGTTTTCCGCCTCCAGCTTTTTCTGCTCCAGCTCCTTGAGCCGGGCCTGCTGTTCACTGATTTTGGCCTTGACCTTATCAATCTCGGCCTGAATTTTCATGCTTTTGGTAGTTGCCATTTCAAAACCTCCTGTCACGGTAAACGCCCGTAGGCGTAAAAATGAGATTGCCAGTAGCTTGTATTCAAATTTGCGTAGCCGATGGGATCTCCGCAATGCAGCATTTTTCCATCACCGACATAAATCCCGCAATGGCTCACGCCCGGCGTGTCATAGGTGCCTTTGAAGAACACCAGATCACCGGGTTTGGGAGAACTGGTCGGCGTACAGATGTTATAGAGCCCCTGGGCTCCCAGCCTGCCCACATTCCAGCCGGAGTGATTGATGACCCATGAAACATAGCCCGAGCAATCAAAGGAAGTAGCCGGAGAACTGCCGCCCCACACATAGGGATAGCCGATGTATTTCTGCGCTTCGGCAAGCATCGCGGCAAAGGTTTCATCGTCCAGATATTCTCCGGGCACTTCGTAATCACCGGGTTTCCCGGTAATGTACTTGTTCACATATGGAGAATCCGGGAACAGATCGGGGCGGTTTCCCAGCGTTGCCATATAGATGGCATACCGTGAAAGCTGCTCCTCGCCCATGACATATGCGGGCACATGGGATAAATCAAAGTTCTCCAGCGTGACCGTACAGATGTAATAGTCGTAAGGCACCTGATAGGTGTCCGTATGGGAGTTGCCGTCCGCGTCCGTCCATGTGTCGGTTTCCGTGCGATACCGGGTTTCCACCACTACATCTTCCGTGAGAATGTACTGGCGGTCAAACAGCATTTGCAGCGTTCCCTGTACTTCGTCTATTGTCCATTGCCCCTCATGGAGCGCACACAAAAGAGAAAGCAGCACATAGGGGTCATGTTCGATTTCGTCCAAATCGAAGTGGTATTCGTCATAGTCATGGGTGCTTTCATAGGTGTCCAGATAATGCTGCAAATCATCTTCCAGCGCACAGTAGGCAGCTTCGGCGGCCAGCATATCCCGATCCTCGCAAGGATAGGTGCTGGCTCCTAATGCACCGGCCCCGGCGTTCCCCAGCATAAGCATGGTAGAGGAACAGGACTGCATAGCAAACAGAAGTAACACACAGAGCACCGCAATCACGGCACCTGCGGGATGACTTTTGACAAATTCCACTGCCCGGGCAGTCAGGCGTTCTGTGGCTGTGGCAGTTTTCCCAGCCGCAGCCGCGCCCTGCTTTGCAGCCTCCTTTGCCTGCTTGCGGTATTGCCTGCGGAGCCGTTGCTTCTGCCAGTAGCGGGTAAGCGCATTTTTCGTCAGCTCCGGGTGCTCCTGTGCGGCGGTGTGAAAATGGTAGTCCGCCGTGTACTTGGTATAGCGGGCCTCGGCCTTGCGTACCACTTTTGCCGGATGTTCCCGGACTTTACGGCGTACAAAGCGGGAGCCATGCCGCAGCGCGGTTTCTCCCACAAGCTCAGAACGGTGTGCGCCTTCTGTGCCGACATTTTCCTGTTCCACTTCAAAAATCTTGCCATGCACGAAGCTGTGAACGGAACTACTGGCAACACGGCCTATGCGTTTTACCGGGCCGGGCTTTTTCGGCGGCTTTTGCTTTGCCAGCTTCTCTCGGGCCTGTTCCAGCTTTTCGCCTTGGGACTCCATGCGGAGCTTTGCCGCCGCAGCCTGTTCCTGCTGGCTCTTTTTGCGGAACTTGGACTTTGGGACACTTTGTCCCGAAGTGTCGGAAGCCTCCGGCCCGGGCTGTTCCCCGTCAGGGGCGTGGGCGGTCTGCGACCAAGCCTCCTCCTTGGTCTTATTCGTTTTTCGTTTCATTCTTCATATCCTCCGGGCGTGTAGTCAGCAGGTCATAGATTTCTCCGCGAGGGAACCGATCCACAAACGGAATGGTTACATTTCCATAGAACAACAGCCCCTCGCCGGAATTGCTGTGTGTGATATAGGAAAGCTGATGCTCGGAAATACCGAGCTGTTTTGCTAGAATGGTACGGTCACTCTGCGCCTGCGAAAGCAGAATCATAAAATCCGTGTTGTCCAGAATGTTCTCGATTTCCCGGCTGGCCAAAAGGTCTTTGACGTTCTGCGTCAAAGCAGACGGCACACATCCTTTTTTACGCAGCATTTTCCAGACTGCCACAAAGTAGCTGGCTGTCAGCGGATCGCGGAGCAGGATATGAAACTCGTCAAAGTAGCACCAAGTCGCCGCACCCTCGTGGAAGTTCTGATCCACCGCCTGCGAAACAAACTCATTTGTGATGTGCATTGCAATCTTTCTAAGGTTTTCGCCCATGTTTTTCAGAACGATGCACACCACACGGCTGTCCGTCTTGACGTTGGTAGGATGGTTAAAGAGATTGAGGGAGCCTGTGCAATAAAGCTCTAAGGCAGTTGCCACGCGCCGGGCTTCGGGCTCCGGCTGGCGTAAGAGCTCTTCGTACAAATCCTGCAACAGCGGCGTTTTTGCGGTTTCCAATCCGAGCGCCTGCTCCCGGTACACCAAACGCACACAGCGGTCAATGACCGTCTTTTCAATGGGCTGCAAGCCTTCCTTGCCGCCGACCACCAGCTCGCACAGGGACAAAAGAAAATCCGCCTTCATGGAAAGCGGGCTTTCTCCGGCAGCCATATTGAGCTCCACATCCATCGGATTGAGATGGTGCGGGCTGTCCGGGGCAATCTCGATCACCTGACCGCCCAGCCTTCGCACCAGCGGCGCGTATTCGCCCATCGGGTCAACCACGATGATCCGATCCTGCGGGATGGTGAGAAACACATTCAAGAGCTCGCGCTTTGCGGCAAAGCTCTTTCCGGAGCCCGTAGAGCCCAAGTACATCCCGTTTGCCGATTTCAGCTTTTTGCGGTCAGCCATGATGACATTGTGAGAAAGTGCGTTCATGCCATAGTAGAGGGCCTGTCCAGCCATGCGGAGCTCCCTTGTCATAAAGGGGATAAAAATGGCTGTGGAGCTGGTTGTCATACCGCGCTGGATTTCTACCTCGTTGTAGCCAAGAGCTAACGAGGAAACAAAGCCCTGTTCCTGTTGCCAGTCCAGACGGCGCAGAGCGCAGTTGTATTTCTGTGCGATACCGCCCACGGTAAACACATCATTTTCCAACCGCTGGCGGGTAGGCGCAAGGTTTACCACCGTAAAGGTCAGCAGAAACATTCGCTCATTGCGGGACTGCAGATCGGCAAGAAGCTCCGCCGCGTCCTTGCTGAATGTGATCAGGTCAGGGGGAAGAATGTCCGGGTCATAGCCGGAGCGCACAGCCTTTCTCTGTTCCTCCACTTTCATTTTCCCAATGTCCGAGATTTTCCCCTTGATGGTCTTGATTGCCTTGAGCTGATCCACGGTCTGAATGTGCATGGTCACGGTCATTTCCGCATCCAGCTCCAAGATTTCCGCCAGCAGCTTATCCGAAAGCTCCGATGCCATAATCTGCAAGTAGGACACCGCACCCCAATACTGGCCGATGCGGAATGTGCGGGACTGGCGGAAGTCGAGACTGTCCGGGGCAATAAAGTCTTTTGTGCCAAGCCCGGTCTGCGGGATGTCTTTCCACGAAAAGCGGAACGCTTCGCGGCTCCCCGGATGCATCTGGCTATGAAGCAGCGCAAGGCGGGCCCGCCCGTCCATAGGCTCCGAGGGAACGCCCAGCCGCTTAAAGTTCCCCATGACATCGGCCTCCACACGCTCCAGACGGGGCCGAGCCTCCGCAATCCCCTCGGCGGGTATGCCAAAGGTGATGTACTTTGAGCGTTCAATGCCGTTATTGCTTTTGGCAATCTGATTTTTCAGCATCCCGGTAAACTCGTCCCGGACACTGTTATAGTTGTCATCCGCTTTCGGGATATTGACCTGATAGCGGCTACGGGAATGGGAACGGCGGTTGATAAAGGAAAGCTGGAACGGCAGCGAACTGTCAAAATAGTTGAGGAATGAGCTCCATCCGCTGAATATGGCGGTCTGATCCTCGGTGGATGCCACAGAGTAATTGATGTCCTCATATTCCACGGTTTTTGTATAGAGCCCGCCCGGGAGTTTGCACACACCGTCCGGGTGCATGGACAGATACGGGATCGTCTGCTGGGCAGACAGAGCCGCCCGGCCTTTACCCTTGACGGCTCCGTTTTTCTTCTTTGCGTTTTTCAATCACATCCTCCTTTCCAGCGCCCGGCCCGGCAAAGGGCGCATAAATGTTTTCGGTTCGGTAGGCTCTGATCCCCGGCCTGAGAAACTTGGCCCGGATGATGTTCCGCACAACCTTTTCAAAGGGCAAGCCGTCTTTTTCATACATGGCCAGCAGGAACGCCGGAAGCATAATTCCCAGCATGAGAAACATCGCCCCGGTATTGCCGAGGGTGCCACGGGTCAGCAGATAGGCCGGAATCCCCACCGCGCCCGCGCTGCCGAAGCAGACAAGCTGGCGTTTGGTGAGGTTGAAAGCCATCTTTGTTTTGATTTTGGATAAATCGTTTGGTACGTTTACATAGGGCATAGATCACACTCCTTTCTGCACTTCGGGACAATGTGTCCCAAAGTCCGGGATGGTTGGTGTTACTTCATTTCCCCATACAGCCCAGCCAGGCGGGGTCTGCCTGGCAAAGAGCTCCACGCGGGGCAGATCTCCCATCAGGGAAATGATTTTGTCGCGGGCCTCGTCCGGCTTTTTGCTGTGGGCCTCAATCGGAGAAATGATGAATTGATGAATGTTGGCGGCCTGCCGCTTCGGGTGGCCCTTGGTTGCCAGCAGGCAGATTTCCGCGTTGCCCCTTGTCCAGAAGCCAAGGCCGTAAAACCAGCTATCCGCTTTCTTGTTCTTTTTCAGCCAAACGAAAGCAACGCTTTTGTAGGTGAAGCCCCAAGCCTCGATCAACCGGAGCGCCTCCGGGAGCTGCGGGAAAGTGGCCCATAAAAAGAGTGCGCTGTCCGGGGCTGCAAGATCAGCCACAGGCAACGCACATAAATCCTCAATGCTCATAGTGGGATAATGGTTTTCCGCCGCGCCCTGTACTTTCTTAGCCGAGTAGCGCCAAGGGGGATCGGCGTAAATGATAGAATACTGCTGGATAATTACACTCCTTTCTCGCCGGAGCTTTTTACTGCCTGCGCCGCACGGATGCGCTCACTGGCGGCGGCATAAAAGGACGGGGCCGTTTCAAAGCATACAAAGCGGCGTTCTGTGTTGATGGCTGCAATCGCGGTTGTGCCGGAGCCAACGCAAATGTCCGCGACCAGTTCTCCGGGGTGGGTATAGGTGCGGATCAGATACTCGCAGAGCTCCACGGGCTTCTGCGTGGGGTGGATGCCGCCGGACACCGTAGGCACAAATAGTACATTTCCGGGATAGCGGCGGCCATCGTTGGACTCCGATCCCTGCCGTTCAAATTTCCCATAGTTGGAGCTTGTACCGCTTCGGGAATGAACACGGGTATATGGCTTGCCGTAAGTAAACTGTGGATTGTAGACAGGGGCCTTCTGATAAAACACCAAGATATTCTCAGACTTTTTCAGCGGAGCCCGGTTTGCATTGAGAAAGCCTGTTCCGCGCTCCTTGTACCAAATCCACTCATAGCGGAGCATGGCGAGGTTGGATGCGCCCAGCACCTTGTCAAAGGGGCACTGTGCGAAGAACAGCACCGCGCCATTCGGCTTGACCGCCCATTTCACCGCCTCCCACAGCTCCGGGAGCGGCAGGGGCACATCCCAATAATTCCGGGTTGTGCCGTAGGGCGGATCGGTCAGCAGCATATCCACGCTATGCTTCGGCAGGGAGCGCAGGCCCTCAATGCCATCCATGAGAAACAAGCCCTCCTTCGGGACACTTTGTCCCAAAGTGCGGCTATCGGTCATTGCGGGCCTCCTTTGCCTTGGCAGGCGCAGGCCGGGCGGCATTTTCTTTTCCCGCCTGTTTTGCGGCCTCGGCCATCTGCTCCTTGATCGGGGCAGGCCGTACCGCCTGGGCCCGTGCAACAAGCTGTTCCACCGCCGCGTGATACGCTTCCATACCAGCCGCGTTAATCCGCTCTTGCGTGGCGCGGTCAGGAATCCGAACCGTAGCTCGGTATCCCGTCCGGCTGGCAGGATCGGGTTTAGAGGGAGCACCGAGGAAAATCCCGTTTTTCCCGTCCACGACCTTAAAATCGTCGATGACCACACCACCAAAGTTGACGCTGGCGAAGCCGATCAGTTTACCCTGCGGCTCAATCGGGCGGACAGACACCGAGATCGGAACAACCGCCTCTTGCAAGACGGCATCCGTCCGCATTTTTACCGCCTCGTCAATGCTAACACCCTTGACTTCTGCAAGCTCCGCGATGGGGGCATCAAACAGCCAGCGCCGCTCCTCCGCAGCAATCTGCTCCGGGGTCAGCAATACATCGTCCTTCTTACTCAGATAAAATTCCTCCTTTCCGCTTGCCGGAGCAGGCTGGGCGGGATCGTCCATCAGCTCTTTCCTTTGCAGGACGGCCTCTGTTTCCACCATAAAGCGGTAAGCGTCCGCCTCAGTAAACTCCTCTGGCGTTTTTCCATTCCATAAGCGCGTTCCGTCTGCCCCGTATCTTCTCGGCATAAGTACCACCTCCTGTTAATGAGCGCCGAAGATACGCTGGGCAATGCTCCCGGTCTTAAAGAGCATGAAGCAAAGCAAAACCGTGTAGCCCACAGTTCCCCAAATTGCCCCGATGGGATCGCCGCTTGTTGCGATGCCTTGAATGAGCACTGCGTAAATTGCAACACATACAAGGATCAGCAGCCCTTGAAAGCCCACGGCAAACAAGGACTTGATGTAGTTCTGCCCGGTGCCGCCAAGCTCCCGGTTGGAAAGCGTGGCAACGGGGATGGGGGCCAGACTGGTCAGCAGATAGATTTCCAGCATCCTGCCATACACCAAAACGAAAATGATAATTCCCATCGCCTTCATCGTGAAGCCAATGAGCGCAGACTGCAGCCACAGCCCCAAAAGTGGCCCCAAGTCCATCGCCTCCAGCGAGGTTTCCAGTTCGGCAAGCATATCCGCCGAAACATCGGTAGAGCCTTGAATCAGCCCGCCTGCCTGCGCGATAACGCTCTGCGACACATCGAACACGGCCATGACGATATTGAATGTATTTGACAGGATCAGGATTGCACAGGCCGTTTTGAACATCCATTTATAAAGGTTCGCAACGTCAACCTCGTGCATATTGTTCTTTTCCAAAAGCATCTGTATGAGCTCATAAGTGGCAACAAAGGTCAGCACCATTCCGGCAATCGGCAGGATCACCGTTTCGGAAAGCTGTCGGATCAGGGAGAAAACCCCGGCGTGCCACGCCGCCGGGGTAGTCCCTACCTGTGCCGCAATCTCTCCGACTTTGGCATTGACGGTATCAAAAAGCCCTTCGAGGTTTCCCATGATCCCGCCAATCAGAAGCTCTTTGAGCCAGTTTGTGAGCCAGTCGGTGAGAAAATCCATAAGCGCCTACCTTAAAACAGGCCAGACAGCAGAGGGATCAGTGTGGTGCCAATGACGATGATGCCGCCGCCCGCCATGAGCTGTTTTATCCCCAATTAGGTGTAAAACTCTGCTCGATGGCGGGCGGCGGCGTACAAAAAATCTATATGGTATTTTTTAAGAGAACCGTCCCGGCGGGACAGGTCAGGCAGTGACCTGTTCCACCTCCGGGATGGGTTTGAGATTAAAATGAATTTCGATAGAAATGTGTCTTGTTTTATCTTCGTCAATGCGCTCATGCACGACGATTTCTTTGATTAAGCGGTTGAGGGTGGCTGCGTCCAGCTCTGTGATGTTGGCGTATTCCTGAATGGCTTCCACCCATTGTTTTGCGTCATTGGCAAGCTGGACTTCATCGGACAGCCGCTTTCTGCCCTCGGACACTTTTGTTTTAAGCTCCGTCTGCTCGGTCTGTGTCTTTTCCAGCATGGTGTTGAAATTCTGCTCACTGATACGCCCTGCAATCATATCCTCATAAAGCCGCATGACCATTTTGTCCAGAACCTCAATCCGTTCCTCGTCCCTTGTAAGGGAGCGTTCCATTGCTTCCCGCTGTTCCCGCTGCTCGGCTTCACAGGTATTGGTCAGGCGGTCAGCAACCGCTTCCCCGTCCATCAGGGCAGCTCTGGCACATTCCCGGATTTTCCGCAGCACATGGCTGTAAAGGGTGTCATAGTCAATCCGGTGCTGGGTGCAGTGGTTCTTTCCAAAGGCATTGTAGGTCTTGCAGGAGTAAATCCGCTGGGGATGTTTTGCGTTTGTGTAGCGTATCGTCAGCGACTTCCCACACTCGCCGCATTTTATCAGTCCGGCAAACAGGCTGATTTCATTGGTCTGCCCCGGACGCTGGCGGGATTTCAGCTTGTTCTGCACAATATCAAAGCTCATGCGGTCAATCAGCGGTTCGTGCTGTCCCTCAACCACAACCCAGTCCTCCGGTTTCTTTTCCCCAATCGTGCCGATTTTGAAGCGGTAGTCTTTTTTCTGGGAAGCAATCGCCCCGGTGTAGACGGGATTCATCAAAAGGTCTTTGATAACGGAGAAGTCCCACATATACCGCCCGTTTTCCGGGTCTTTCTTTTCCCATTTGGTGCGGGTATTGCGAAGCCCCCGTTCCCGGTTCCACCATGTGGGGCAGGGGATTTTTTCTTCCTCCAGCCGTCTGCGGATATAGTTCGGACCATGACCGTTTAGGGCATATCCGAAAATCAGCCGCACAATCGGGGCGGTTTCCTCGTCAATGAGCAGATGGTTTTTGTCCTCCGGGTCTTTCCGATACCCAAACGGGGCAAGACACCCGGTAAACTGTCCTTTCTGCGCTTTCAGAAGATAAGAGGAATGGACTTTCTTGGAAATATCCTTGCTGTACATCTCGTTCAGGATATTCTTGAACGGGGCAATGTCGTTGTTATCCCGTAAGGTGTCGATACCGTCATTCATGGCGATATAGCGCACCCCGTTTCTTGGGAAAAAGTCCTCAATCAAATGCCCGGTTTGCAGATAGTTACGCCCCAGTCGGCTGAGGTCTTTCGTGATAACAAGGTTGATTTGCCTGCGCTCAATGGATCTCAACATTCTCTGTAAATCAGGACGCTCCATATTAAGACCTGTGAAGCCATCGTCCTGATAGACTGCCACAACCTCCCATCCCTGCTTTTCGCAGTATTTTTCCAGCATATCACGCTGGTTTGCGATACTGGCACTTTCGCCTTGCAGGTCATCGTCCTTTGACAGTCTGCAATAGACCGCTGCACGATAGCCCCCGGCAAGTGCCGAACCGATTGTTCTGTATTCCATTTCGTTCATCATAGCCATTTACCCACACAATCCAGACGGTATCCGGCTCTTTTGAACCTCATCTTCATTATACTTCAATTCTTTCTTTTTAGCAAGATATTCTTTTGTATTTGACTTGCCGTATTTCTGGGAAATCAGGCTGACGAACACATCGGTGGCGTCCAGCTCCCCGTCAAATACAGTGGTCACATGAATCTCTGTTTTGTTTTTTGCCATAGGCAGTTATCCTCCATACATGAAAATAGCCAGACAGAGGGTGTCGGCAACGAAGTCCGGCAACGGGCTTCAAAAGACCTTGCAAACAATCTCAATCTGGCGGTGGTTACTATTTATACTTTTCTTTTATTTTTCTGTTGTTTTGGTTGTCATAGGGGAGAAAAGCCCGCAGTTATGGGTTTTTCCCCGGCAACCGGCTCGGCAACGGGATAGCAACGAAGTCGGCAACGGGCTGTCATTTTCAGAATGGAAGCTCCATCTGCTCCGTGACCTCCACAAAACCGTCCATAGATTTTTCGGGCGGGTTGTCGGTGTCCGTTGCCGGGATTTCACGCTCCCAGCCCTTTTGTCTGCCATATTCCGCAAACATTCTTGGATTGGAAAAGTAGTTCCACCCGGTAATGCACTGGTTCATTATCTCGTTGATTTCCCGGATTTCCCATTGCTTCGGCTCGTCAAAGGTGTGATTTAAGGCTTCCTTGTAGAGCTGCTTGGAACAGACCGTTTCCCCGGTGTACTTATCAAGGTAAGCCTGTATCATCCCGGCTTTGGTGTCCTCCGGCATAAAATCCCGCTGGTGTTCTTTGAGATACCGCTGCATGGCTGGGCTGAATGACAGCTTGTACCTGCCGCTTCGGTAAATCTCCATTGCTTCCGCCCACATCTGGCTGATATAGGCTCTGGAAGCGGCTTCGTCCTCCAAAATGTGAACCTCGGCTTGCTCCGGGTACACCATGACCGGGATAAATCGGCGGTTGCCGGAACGGTCAAGGGGGAGAAAGTCAAGGGCGTTGGAAGTACCGCCGAACACGCACTGACGGGGACGGTCTGCCGGGTGGGTTTCATAGGGTATCTTATAAACCTCTTTCTGTCGGCTTAGAAAAGACTTGATTTCCTCAATGCTCTTGGCATTGGCGGTTGCCATCATTTCCGACATTTCAATTATCCAGTGACCTTGCAGCTTGCGGTACACGTTATCATCGTCCAGCTTCCGCAAATCATCGGAAAACCACTCGTCCCGGACTGCCAGCAGACGGAAGAAGGTGGACTTGCCAGCCCCCTGACCGCCTACCAGACACAGCATGATTTCAAACTTGCTTCCGGGCTTAAATGCCCTTGTAATCGCCCCCAAAAGAAACAGCTTTAGGGCTTCATAGGTGTAATCGTCCACATCCGCCCCCAGAAAGTGCCGCAGACAGAAGCGGATGCGCTCCGTCCCGTCCCATGCAAGGCTGTTCAGAAAATCCCGGATGGGGTGGTACTTATTCTCATTCGCCACAATCCCGATGGCGGTTTCAATCTTTTTCTCACTGGTCAGCCCGTAGGTTTCCTCCAGATAGAGAAGCAGATACTTCATGTCTGTATCGGTCAGGGCTGTGCTTTCTCTGTGAAAACCGATGGGCTTTATGATGTCCTTTCGGTCGGTCAGGATGTTATAGGCGATTGCCCCGGCAAGCACCGGGTCACGCTGGAATACGGTCAGGCAGTTCCGTATGCTCTGGCGGACACCGCCTTTCTCGGTGGTTTCCAGAGTTGCCTTTACTTCCTCAACGCTCTGGGGCGGCTGCATGGCGTTCATGGTGTTTTTTAGTTCTTGCTGCGTCTGCGGCGGCAAGCTCTGCCATTCGCTGTTCAAGCTGTATCACATCCTTTCCGTATTCCGTAATCAAAGCCGCTTTTTCCTCTGTTTCCCCGAACAGCAGCACATCCAGCAGATATTCCACATGGTCTTGCTTCTGCAAGGCTTCCACGAACCGGGGATGAAACGCTTCCTCCGGGGAGTGCGGGGCATAGTCGGTTTTCCATACCCGTAAGAGGTGTAGATAATCGGCAAGGACACGGAAGCAATGTGCCTTTGCTTCCCGGAACTGTTCTTCCGGGGATTTCTGCCGGGGCTTGGGCTTCCTTGCCCTGCCCGGTGGCTTCCAGTCCTCATAGGCAAGCCCGAAGTCACTCGCCAACTGTGCGGCGGCTTCCTTTTTCCCCAGCCCGTACAGGGCAGCTACAAAATCAATCACATCCCCATCTGCACCACATCCGAAGCAGTGGAAACGCTTGTCCAGCTTCATGCTGGGGGTCTTATCGTTGTGGAACGGGCAGCAAACCATCCCGTTTCTGTTTACCCGGATTCCGTAATGCTCCGCAGCCTGTCTTGTCGTAACGGACTGCTTCACAGCTTCAAATACATTCAAATCAATTCCTCCTTGTAAAAAAGAAAAGGCACTTATCATTCTCAATCTGAAAATGGCAAGTGCCTGTTAAAGCTCCATATCCTGTTGTTTGTGTTTCGTCTGCGCCGGGGCGTTTTTCTGTGCTCTCTTCTCGTCAGCCTTATCCTGCAAGACTTCTTTGAGGGGCTGCTTCTTGGGCGGCTCTTTGCTTTCCTCTGTGCCGGGTGTGGCTTTCCGTACCCAGTAGCGGATGTCCCACAGCTTCTTCAAATCTTCCTGCACCTCGGTCAACGGTACTTTCAAGTCTGCGATTTCGTCCACAAGCTTCGCCTGTTCCTGCAAAAGCTCCTTTTTCGTGCTGTCCTTATCGTCCGGGTGCTTGGCAAGGTAGGCACTGGCTTTCTCAAACCGGGCAACCTCCGGGTGTTCCAGCTTGAATTTTTCCTTAGTTTTCTTGAAAAATATCTTCTGGTATTTCTCATAAACGGGCTTACATTCCTTACAGTCCGTCCGGGCGGCAAGGATAGCGTCAATCACGTTGCTGCGGGTTTCCTTTGGCTTCATCTGCTTTCGGTAGTCGGCGGCAGATTTCCCGGACGTTTCTATAAAGTTTTCCAAATCCTCCACGGTGGAAAGTCCCTTTCTCTGGAGATAGGACAGGGCTTCGCTGACTGCCTTTAAGTCTTTGGAAGTCCCCCGGCTTTGTCCCGCCCGTGTCCAGCTGCTCCGTTCTGCCTTTCGTATCTCCATATACTTCATCAGCAGATTGGGAAGAAAGACCGCTTCCTCCGCAGCTTTTTGGGCAAGCAGTTCATTCCGCTTTTCGCTAAGCTCCGCAATCCAGCCTTTGAGATTTTTAATAAGCTGCCGGATGGACTTCATCAAACTATTGGCGGCTTTGATTTCTCGGTTCAGGTTGCCGATGTTCGTCTGAATCCCACGCTTTTCCATCTGCCGGACAGCAGCCCCTTCATGGACGGTAGGGATAATATCAAGCCCCTGTCTTTCGTAAGAACGGAGATCTACTCGTTCCGGGCGGTTGTTGGCTTCCAGATAGCGGTTTTGGATGACCTCCCATTCATGCCGCCAGATTTCGCCATATTTGCGGTCGTTCCAGTCAACCGTATCTTCCTTGTGGCTTTTCCACCTGCCGGACGGGAGCTTGATTCGTTCCCCGTTCTTATCAAGTTCATAGACCTTGCGGCTCTTGGGAAGCCATTTCCCACGCTCATCCATTGCCCGCATGGTCAGCATGACATGGGCGTGTGGGTTTCCGTCCCCTTTGTCATGGATGGCAAAATCCACGCACATTCCTTTGGAAACAAACTGCTGGCGGCAGAAATCCCGTACAAGGGCGGCGTACTGGTCGGGCGGTATCTCTCTGGGAATGGAAAGCACCCACCGCCTTGCAAGCTGGGAGTTCCATTGCTTCTCAACAGCTTCGGCAGCGTTCCAGAGGGTGTTGCGGTCTGTGTACTCCAGGGGAGCGTTTGCCGGGAGCAGGATTTCATTGTGGACGATTGTTGCAAAGTTTGTCATGCAGACGGCAACCTCTTTTTCCATAAGGGCGTTGGCGATACAGGCGGCAAGGTAGCTTTTTCCTGTCCCCACGCCGCCCCAGAACAGGTAGCCGATATTTTCAGCCTGCATGGTTTCCCAGCTCTCCACATAAAAACGGGCGGTTGCGGTCTGCGGGTTTCTGCCGTTGTCATGCTCAAATGTCCAGTTCCGCATAGCAGGGTCGGTAAAGCCCCGGCGTTTCAAGTCCTCCACTGTTTCAAGGTGCTTCTGTCGGCTTTCAGCGGCTTCCCGTTTTTCACGGGCTGCCCGCTGGCAGTCGCACTCTGACGGGTGTCGGTCATGCCCTAACCATTGGGCGGTTTCTTTTGAAAAATAGGCTTCTTTGGGCGTATGGCACTTGCCGCAGTATAAAAGCCCGTCCTCGCCTGTGTAGTCCTCCGCTTCGGCGGTAGTGGCTGTAATGTCCGTAATCATAGCTTCAATCCCGTTTCTCATAAGCTCTCGCCCTCCTTGCATGAATAATCGGGTATGCCCTGTTTCGGGGCAGCCTTGCCTTTGGCAGCGTCCTCCTGCGCCCACTTGTAAATGGTGGCTGCATGGCTGTGGTACTGCTTCCCGGTGGAAGCGATATGGCAGGAAAGCCGGTCAAGGTAATACTCCCACTTGTCGGGCAGCTCTGTTTTCAGCCCGGAAAGCTCTGTATCGGTCAGTATCACATTGTTGTATCTGCCATAAGCAGCGGGGGCGGGGTGTCCCGTTTCTCCCTCTCTCTCTTTTTCTATCTCTATCTCTTTCTCTAACTCTATCTCTATCTCTGGTGGACGAATGTCGGACAAATGTCCGCCTTTTGTCCGGGGCGGTAAAAGTGCCTTGTTTTCCAGCCTTGCAGCCCGTTTCCTCTCGGCTTCGGTAGAGGACTGTCCTATCATCAGCTCAATATCGGTCATATAAAAAGCCCCGCTGTCAAGCTGCTCCACAAGCCCCAACTGCCGGAAAATCTCTAAAGCCCTCTCAACCGTCCCTATCTGGTGGCGGGTCAGTGTCGCTATCATCTGCGCTGTGTAGGGGATATGCTCGTCAAGCTGCAATTTCCCGCCGTTTTTCAGCGATTTTAAGTACAGCTTCAAGAGGATATTGGAGTATAAAATCCCGTCTTTCATATCTTCCAGCAGCACAATGGAGTCGCTGTCAAAAAAGTTCTCTTTCAGCTTGAGGTAGTAATACTTGCGGTTATCTGCCATTGTCCCTGTCCTCCTTTTTCCGGCGTTTGGAGTAGTAGCGGGGGCAGAGTATGATAACCGCCCGGAAGCTCTGCTTGCAGCTATGGGTACAGCCCCGGCAGAGGTCGTTGTATGTGATACGGTCGCAGGTGGTATTCCCGACTTTCACTTGCCGCAGGAAAAAAGACCATTCCAGCCGCCGTTTCTTGCTCATTCTTGGCATGGGTGCGCTCCTTTCTGCCGTTTCCACTGGTGTGGCGGTATCGGCGGTAATTCTGTATCATCTCGGTATCATTTTCGGGGTTTTTCTGCCCTGTAAGCCCGTTAAAAAATCCTTTGGTATTGGGGATAGGGTACGGGGCAGCCCCCTTGTTCTGTATGGGTTCGGGTACATTTTGGGGTGGTTTTTATCGCTCCTGTTCCTGCCTTTTCACAGGCTTGCGCTCCCGGCGTAAAATCTGGTCGATATTGCCCTTGACGGTCTGTAAGCGGCGGTATTCCTCCCGTTTTGCCCGGTAATCGTTGTAGCCGCTGTTTTTCTCTTTGATAAGGGTTTCAATCTCTGCTTGCAGGGCTTTATAGCTTGGCAGCTTGGAAATGCCGTTCTCCCTAAAATAACGGGCGGCTGCGTCTGCTATGATAAAGTCGCTTTCGTGCTTCTGTCGGTAGGCTGCTTTTGCTTTGGCGTTTTTCTGCTGTTTCAGCCCGTCCCGGACAGGGCGGGTCTTGGAATAGGCAAGCACCTGCCGTTGCAGCTCCTTTTTCCCGTCCAGCGTCTTTTCCACCTGCTTCAGCTCTGTAAGGCTTTCCCGCATGGCGGTATAGGCGGCAGAACAGGCTTCGTCCAGTTCCTCCGGGGAAGAAAAGCCGTACTGCTGATAGGCGGTAACGGTAGCCGCCATTTGCTTTAGATTGTACTTTGCCGCCCAGCGGTCATAGCCCACGCCCTTGCCCTCGGCTCGCTTGGCTTCCCGGTCAACCATGCGCTGCAAGGTGTTGTCTGCCGGGGTGGTTTTTGTGGTTTTTTCCCCTTGTGACGGCTTTTTAACTGCGGCAGGGTATTCGGGTATGGCTTTGGTCTGTTCGGCGGCTCTGCGGGCGTTCTGTGTAAGCAGGGCAAGGACAGTAGCCTTGTCAAAATCGTCCCCCAGCTTCCGGGCTGTGATAGGCTTTGTCCTGTCCGGTGTGAGGTAGGAAAGCCGCCCCCGGCTCTCCTTGACGGTCACACCCTCCCGCAGCAAAAGGGAAGAAAACTCGTCAAAGCTGGTAGCTTGGGAAAGTGCCTGCCGTATCGTCCGGCGCAGCTTCGCCTTGTCCGTTTCAAACTTGGTGGGCTTGGTCGGCTGTCCTGCGGCTTCTCTGGCGGCGTTCTCTTTATCAAGGGCAAGCTGCCCTTTCTTTGCCGCCCAGTATTCCCGTTCGGTTATCCGTTCCTTGCTGCCGTTCAAGAGGTCGATTTGGTAAAGTCCCTCCCGGTGGCACATCTCCATGACTTCACTCTTGAAATATTCCATAGCGGCGTTGGTGCAGCGGTGCTTGCAGCCCTCCCGTGTGTCGGCTGGTCTGTCCATGTAGGGCAGAAGCGGGACTTCATAAATCCGCAGGGAGTTGAGGACGATATGCACATGGATATTGCCGCTGTGGTTATGCCCGTCCGGGTGGGTGCAGACTAAGGCTTGGTGTCCGGGGAAATGCTCTTTACAGAACTGCTCGCCCAGCTCCTGCGCCCAGTCTACGGTCAAGCCGTTGTCTGTCCCGTCCCGTGGGTCAAAGCTGATGATATAGTGGTGGCTTTTCACATCTTCCCGTTTTTGGTTTTTCTCATAGCGGAGATTGGCTCGCATACAGGCAACAGCGAAATCCTCGCCCTCGCAGTTGAGGGAAGAAATGCGGTAATCCTCCCTCGGTATCAGCCGCCCATTTTCATCAAGGGTGGGCTTCATGGTAAACTCGTCATGCTCAAATGTGAGGTAGGCTTCCGCTGCGCCATAGTCAGCATTTTTAGAGCTGATATGTTTGAATGTTGCCAACAGCGTCACCCACTTTCTGCAAGACTTCAAACTTTAGGGCAGCAAGGTCGGAAACCGCCGCCCGTACCTCCCCGGCAAGCTGCGGGTAGGGGCTGTGCCACTCGTTCAGCGTCCGGGCTATCTGGTTTAAGTTGCCGCCGATCCTGCCGTATTCGGCGGTTAGCTTCCCGACGGCGGCAAGCAGCTCGTCGTTGACGGGGGAAACGGTTATGGTGGGGCGTATGGCTGCCCCGGTTATGGCTTGCCGGATAAACTCGGCTTGGCTCATGTTGTAAGCAGAAAGCCTTTCCGCAAACTCGGCGTATTCTTCCTCGGTCATGCGTGTCTTGACTACCCGGCTGCGGTGCGGCGTGTTGTATCGTTTTCGCATGGTAAAACCTCCTTTCTGTGCGTGGTGTCCTCTCACTAATAGGAGAAAAACGGGGTGTGAAGCGGAACTGTTTTTGAAAAATCCGAAAAAATATTTTGAGGGATTTTTCAGCGGCGCAAGCCGCATAAGCAGGGTTTGGGGAAGGCACTCCCCAACAAGATTCCCGCAGGGGCAAAATGAGCGAAAAGCGAATTTTGGTACTGCGGTAGAATCTTGCTCTGAAAAACTGCCACTTTCCTCTGCGGCTGACTTTGCGGCAATCTACAAGGGTCGGTGTGGCTGCTTTCGTCAATATAGCGATTGCGGAGGCGTGTCCTGCCCACCTTTGTTCCCCTCTACGGACAGAAACGGAAAATGCCAAACGCTCATTTGGATTTTTCATCACTACTACGGCAGGCAAGCCCATTTCGGGCAAACTTCCCCGTCACTCACTACTACAAGGGAACGGGGCGTTTTGCCAAAAATGGGAGCAAAAAACGCCACGGATTTTCAAAAATCTGTGGCGTTGCTGTTTGGAGCAGTATTCAATTTTAGTCTCCCGTTCCCTCTTTTGGGTAAAAGAAAAGGACAACCGATTTTGGCTGTCCTGTGAAAATGTGTATTATGTTGTATTATGTATGATTGACAAGATTAAATTTGAAGATCATTCTTCTACAAAGTATCTGTATGCGGCGGCTTCAAGCTCTCCACATTCGTTAAGCAAGTTGCCATTTTCATCATAAAGCTTATAGGTAATTTGAGTATTACCTAACGACGCTTCTCCGTCCAATCCAAGCAACAAAGTATAGTAATTTTCTTTTAGCACCAAATTCAATAGATCATACAAATCATCTTTTGATATACCTTGTTCAGTTATTGCACTGATTTTTTTGCCGACAACTGATGAAGAATTAGGATTGAAGTATTCGGCTAAAATGGTTTTCTTTTCTTCGTAGCATAACTTAACAAATTGTTCTCCTGTCATTTTTATACTCCCCATACCGTAGTGTAAAATATATATTTATATTTCATTCTGTCGGAACTATTATAGCACATAGATGTGAAATTTTCTACTGTCTTTCCCCCATAATGGGCGGGAGCGACAGCACTTTAGTCTGTCGCTCCCTTGATTGCCACAAAAGCAGGACGGGCGGCGGCTGTCAACGGTGGCACATTTGCGCCGTTCATCTTGACCGTTGACTGGCTCGGCTGGATTTGCTATTTATTTCCTCACCATTCCTGTGTCTTGGCTTCCTTCCGGATTTTCATTATCTGTATTTGATATATACTGCCAGGAATTACAGAAACCAACGCAAAAATACCAAAGATTATAGATTGCTTTGTAACTGCGAATAGTGCAAACATGAGCAGTAGAAATAGCCACGGATTGCGTAAGTTGCGATAATATTTTTCTTTATCGTCATAAGAGGTATGGAGTTCAAAAGGCTTTCCATCATTTGCTTTTTCCACAATCAAGATTTCTCGATTAAAAGTTGTTGTGTTTGTCGCAATACGACCGCCCCTTTCTGCCCATGGGCGCCAACGAACTTTTCCAACAGAATAGTTTAGATTGATATTTTTAAAAAACACCTTATATCCCATATCCTCCAAAAAATTAGCATAATCTATTGAACTCTCTTTTGATTTTTCTCCGATAAACTCTACACAATAGGTCACTTCATCGGGCTTGCATTTTTCAAATTCGTATAACAGTTTTCCTGTCCGAACAAGTCGATAACCCTTTTCAGACATTTTGTTTAGCCATTTTTCCTGCGTATTTAGCAATCCGCCAAAAAAGCGATAACATTTTTTACTCATACTGCACCTCCAATAATTTCACTTGCAATGCTTACAAGTTCATTTAGTCTTGCAAGCTCTTTTTCTGCAATTTCTTTTCCCTGTGCTGTAATGTGGTATTCTTTTTTTCTTCCCTCACTATCTCCATAAGGTTCAATCCACTTCTTGTCCTGCAAAGAGTTTAATGCTCCATATAAAGTGCCTGCGCCTAACGAAAGCCGCCCGCCCGTTTTTTCTTCAACAAACTGCATAACGGCGTATCCGTGTTTTGGTGTATAAAGAGAGAGTAAAATATAAAAGGTCACTTCTGTAAGTGCGCCACTTTTTGCATTGTCTCTCATAGTCCAGCCTCCTTATTACGATTACTGTAATAAATATATCACTAACCGTAATATAAGTCAAGCAGATTCAAGGAAATTATTTAAGGGGCATGAAAATGGAGCAGCAACATTTTCGTGTTACTGCTCCACTTTGATACAGAATAGTAGGGTACGCTGTTCTCAATTTGTGTTGTTGCTTCTTTACCGCACATGAGCATTGGAGCCCGGGTTATCCGAGCCGTAGCCCTCCAGCAGATTGACCACACCCCATACGCCAAGGCCAGCGCCGAGCGCGATAACGAGGGTCTGTAAAGTGTCGATTGCAGATGAGAAAAATGCCATATAAGCCTCCATTTCTCCGGGATTTTCCCGGTAACAAAAAAGCCGCCCATGCAGGCGGCAGGTTACAAACTTCGGGACACTTTGTCCCAAAGCCCTATTTATGCAAAGGCGTCCGGATCGTCGATGTCATCATAATTGAGGATGTCCTCGTCCTCGCTTGTGAGCCCATCATCCGGCACAGCCACGGCATACACCTCACACAGCTCGTCCGGCCCGGGCCGCCTGCGGCGGTTGATAAGCCGGTCAAGGTCAAAGGTGTTTTTCTTTTTGTCGGCTTCAGCCGTATATCGGTAGTTCGGGTGCTTTTTCAAATCGTATTTCGGGGAATAGAACGGGGGCAGGCCCCGAAGCTGTAAAATGCACTTATCCCCGGGCATGGTTGCCAACTCGCTGGGTGTCATCAATTCCCGGCCCAGCCGCTGGTTATTTTGACTGTAGCTTTCCGACTGGCCACGGGAGCGGCTGTCCGTCTGCATGGAGATTGTAGCCTTACCCAGCCAGTTCTCGGATATTTCCTTGATGGTGCTGGCCTCCCGGCCCCCGAGGAATATCACGCTGTCCATATTTCCCAAAATGGTTTCGGCGTGTTTATCGTAAATCGCCTTACACTGAGCCAACTGCTGATAGAACAGCGTCAAGCTGATCTCACGGGAACGGATGACAGCCACGATCTTTTCAAGCTGGGGAACCTGCCCTGTGTTGGCGGCCTCGTCCCACAGCACCCGTACATGATGGGGCAGGCGGCCTCCGTGAACATTGTCGGCCCTCTCGCACAGCAGATTGAACATCTGCGAAAATGCAAGTGCCACTAAAAAGTTGTAGGTCTGCGTGGTATCGGAAATGATGAAGAATACCGCCGTTTTCCGATCTCCGATGCGGTCAAGCTCCAATTCGTCATAAGCCATGACTTCACGAAGCTGCGGGATGTCAAAGGGAGCCAGTCGCGCACCGCAGGAAATCAAAATGCTTTTTGCCGTCTTGCCCGAAACGAGTTGTCAAGGACTTTTTATCAAAAAAATAAGCAACAGTATTATCTGTTGCACTATGCTTGTTGTGTATGTCATTTGGCTGTATAATTAATAATATAAATTTTACTGACGAGATCGGAGGTCATTGCAAGTGGATGATACTGTTTTATTTTTAAGCGCATATAATTCGACACAGTATAAAGCGACAAACTGGTTTTTACGAAAACTTCGTAATGTTATCCCGCACAAAAAGAAGCAGATGCAATCCTTACTGGAAAAGCATCATCTTTCTTTCGTGGCAACAGACGAGACTATTACTTCTGTTGATGGGAAAATGGAGGTAACGGCCCAATATGATTATGTACATCAAGCGACTACATTTTCCTTCAAATCAAAAGATTCAGCTGAAAAAGAAAACGATGCAAGTGACTCTTTGAAAGATTCCGGTTTCTATATCAATCTTAGGCACGCACAATCTATCTTAGTTGATGAACGATATTTCAAAATCGAATTTACTTTCTGGCTAGAGCCATTTTTAGTTTGGATAAATGGTCAGATGTATCAAATTGATGCCGGTGCCTTTATGATGAACAGTGTTTTGTTCATTGTTTTTGAAGTCATAAACTACAAAACAGGAAAACCACTTGCCAAAGATGATGTCGGGGCAAAAGCAGAAAACTACAACCTACTGTCTGTGGAGAAATATCAATTCTTTGATGAAGAGAAACCTGTCGAGGCAGGAATGAAAATTTCTGAAATAATATATGAAAATATTTCTGAGTTTATCTGGGAATTGACAAATAAGTGTTATCGTTCCCAAGAATATTTCTTTGTGCATGACACATTGGTCTTTTCGAATAATATTGAAAATATTTCAGATTACTTTTGCAAACTCATTGATACGAAAGCGCCTGCTGAACCAATTAAGGACATTAGTACAGTGGAAATATACCAATATTATCCACAAGCTGGTTGTAGTGTAGTTTCTGACTTTGATTGTGATAACTTTCAACCAATTTTATATTCGGCCATTATATTGGAATCGCTAAAACTCTATATTCATATTTTTCAAAACTCTAACCTTGAAAATGAAACAGATCTTCGGCGGTCGGTACGAAATGATATTTACTTGCAGAATCTTTTTTGCTCTCCTAATCTTCCAATTGAAACTCATAATTTATTGAACTACATTAAGGAAAGCGAGCCTTACAAAAAACACGCAGAAGCTCTTCACCTAAAAATATCCTATTTGACTGCACAAAATGAACTAAAGAAAAGCAGAAACTCTGCGATTTTGAATGTTCTGCTATACATTATTTCTTTACTCAGTGCTATCGGAACTCTTGATGTCATAGAAGC
Source organism: Faecalibacterium sp. I4-3-84 (assembly GCF_023347255.1). Lineage (GTDB taxonomy): Bacteria > Bacillota > Clostridia > Oscillospirales > Ruminococcaceae > Faecalibacterium > Faecalibacterium taiwanense. Next base: position 2,328,635 of record NZ_CP094466.1, on the reverse strand, counting down.
ACATTTTGGTGTACCATTCAAATACAGCTTTATTATTGTGGTCACGCTGTTTATTCTCGGACTGTTTTGGGGAATAATAGAGTATCGAAACCATAGAAAGCTCTAAAATTCGTAACAACGTGCCAGAAGCATTTTATTGCTTCTGGCACGTTTGCATGTGAATTATTTGCGTCCACTTAGTAAATCGTCGCAGATATACGCATATTCCGGCAGCTGGTTGATATATGGCTCCCAGCGCCGCTTGATTTCGGCCAATTCCAGCGGATCGGCTTCCTCCAGTGCATGATCGTTGCCCGTCATATACAAAACATCCATAGCAACATCATCCAAACACCTGCCGCAGAGATCGGCGGCTGATTCGATTCTGATACCGGTATCCACATAGACTGGATTGACGCCAATCGTCAGCCAGACATAGCCCACCTTGTCCGACCAGAGCAGTTCAAAATCAGGGCTTTGCCGCAGATGTTCCGCAAAGACTTCCTTTACTCGCTCAATTTCATGTTTCTCTTTTTCTGTGTAAAGCATTTTCTTGTCCTCCTTAACAAAAATTTTGGCGCGTACCATCATCAGTTTAGCACAAGGCGGCTTCGTTTATCAGTCTGTCACATTTGCTGAATTTCATTTTTGAGCATACGCTTGATTTTATCGCTCATGGTTTCTGTGCTGGTATTGCTGAAATGGACATGAACCTTGTAGGTTGTCTTACCGATTTTCTTTACCATCGCCGGCGTGTTTTCCAGCGCTCTGGACGCAGTAACGGCATCTGCCATCTGCATAGTACGGGGTTCTCTGTTCATGGCGCTCCTTTCTCCGAACGGGTCTGTGCCGCCCGGTAAAAAATCAGTCTTGCTTACTGTTTACAATGTCTTTTGCTGTCTGTCGGGTAGCACCGGCATTTTCTTCCCGGAAATTCTTCCCGTCAAAAAGAATCGGCGCACACCGTTCCAGAATACGGTCATAGATACGGGCGTGGGCCAGATCAGGCGGGTTTTTCAGCTCGGACAGTTTCAAGTTTGTTGTGATAATCATGGGCCTGCGGCTGCGGTAGCGGCTGTCGATGACGAAAAACATCTGCTCCATAGCATATTCGGTACTGCGCTCTACTCCCAGATCGTCAATGATAAGCAGGTCATACTCGTCAAAGCTGGCAATAAACTCCGACCTGTCCTCAGAGAACATCCTGGTCAGGCGGTTCAGAATGGTGGGAAAGTTCGTCATCAGCACCGGCACATCCTGGTCAAGCAAAGCGTTGGCAATACATCCGGCGAAGAAAGACTTGCCGGTTCCCACATCTCCAAACAGCAAAAGCCCGATATTGCTCTTATATGCCTCTTTCCAGTTCTCCACATAGGCGCGGGCCTTGTCCATCAGGGGATTTTGGCCGTTGTCGTTGGCAAAGGTGTAGTCGTACAGATAGCGGTCTTGCAGGCCCTGGGCCTTCCGGCGCTTGATACGCTCCATGCGGCGCTGCCGTTCCTCAGCGGCCTTGCGCTGTTCCTCGGTCTCCCGCTGGCACTGGCAGATACAGCGGGGCATGAAGTAGCCGGGTTTCCCAAAGCATGGCACAACGGTCTGCCTCTGGCCGCCGCACCTCTTACAGTGAATGAGGCCGTCTGCCGGGTCTATGTACTCGTCCCCGGCCAGCTCCACACTGGCGGCTGCCTTGTCGATCAGCGCCCGGATTTCTGCGGTAATCTCAATCATACAGTTTCATCCTCCTTTACGCTGTAATCCCGGTTGCGTGAGGGTGTGATCGTTTTTTTAGCGTCCTCACCGGCCCAGCGCCGGATGGTGGCGGCATGGCTCTGATACCGCTTGCCGGTAGAAGCCATGTACTCGGACAGCTTTTCGATGTACTGGCCCCATACAGTGGGAAAGCTGGCCTGTAAGTCTGCCAGTTCCCCGTCCGTCAGGAAAACATTCTGGTAACGGCCATAGGCGTGGGCGGGGTGTCCCTTCTCTATCTCTCTCTTTATCTCTATCTCTTTCTCTAACTCTATCTCTATCTCTGGTGGACGAATGTCGGACAAATGTCCGCCACTTGTCTGGAGCGCAGAAAGAGCCTTATTTTGAAGCCTCGCAGCCCGCTTTCGCTCAGCCTCGGTAGAGGACTGGCCGATTAAAAGTTCGATGTTGCTCATGTAGAATGTGCCGCTGTCCAGCACCTCCACAAGACCCAGCTTCAAAAAGATCTGCAAGGCTCTCTCCACAGTGCCGATCTGCTGGCGGGTAATGGTGGCAATCATCTGCGCCGTGTAAGGGATGTCCTCGTCAAGTTGAAGCCGTCCGCCATGTTTCAGCGATTTCAGATACAGCTTGAGCAGAATGTTGGAATACAGCACACCGTCCTGCATACTTTCCAGCAGCACGATGGAATCATCGTCAAAATAGTTTTCTTTGAGTTTCAGGTAATAATATTTTCGATTGTCTGACATAGGGTTCCTCCTTTGGGGTTCTCTTGGGATTCTGTACGCATTTTAAGGCTATTTTAGGGGTCAGAGGATAAATCTATCAGCTTACCGTTGACACCCTCGAAAAAAGCCTTGATTTACAAGGGTTTTTCAGCCCCTAAAGCGTGACATTTCTCCCGTTGTTTCCGCTTGCGCTTTGCGGCGTTGATCCGCTTCATGCGTACGGCACATTCCGGGCAGTATTTGGCCCGGTTAGAACCGGGGGTAAACAGCGCCCCGCATACGGCGCACTTCTTAGCATTTAGCCGATGGAACAGCGCCGTTTCCAGTTCCTTATCCTGCGGCAATACCGCCGTCCGAAACCACCTGCACAACAGGGAGTAGGAAATAGACTGGACACAGACACATTCCTCCCCATCGTCCAGAGCGATACAGTTTCCGTCGATGTAGTTGCAGCACTCATGCACCAGCCTCCGCGCTCTGCGGTACTGGCGGTAATCCATGACAAGGATAGGTTCAGTCTTGTTGTTCTTCATAAATGATTTCTTTCATAAAGCGTGTAACCTCCTCCAGTGAATTTATTGTTAAATATTCGTGCAAAGTATTGTTTTTTTCGTGCAAATGGCATATACTATAATTGCCAGCAGAAAGGGGTTGATCGTATGGCTGGAAATACCACAAACATCAGTATCCGCATGGACGCAGATTTGAAAGCGCAGGCGGACGCACTGTTTACTGAACTTGGCATGAACCTGACTACGGCGTTTAACATCTTTGTGCGCCAGTCGCTTCGTGAAGGCGGCATTCCCTTTGAAGTAAGGCTGGAACAGCCGAACAAAGAAACGGTTGCTGCCATGCTGGAAGCGGAAAGGATTGCAAAAGACCCGTCTGTAAAGGGCTACAATGACCTTGACGAGTTGTTTGCTGACCTGAAAAGATGAAAGAAACCAAATATACCGTCAAGTACACGACCAGTTTCAAAAAGGACTACAAACGAGCCATCAAGCGTGGCTTGAAGATTGAGCTGCTGGAGCAGGTCGTAGCATTGCTGGCAATGGGCGAGCCGCTGCCGGATAAAAACCGTGACCATGACCTGTCCGGCGATTGGGCATGCCATCGGGAATGTCATATTCTCCCGGACTGGCTGCTTGTCTATCGCATAGAGGATGATGTTCTGGTGCTGACGCTGGCCCGCACCGGCACACACAGCGATTTGTTCGGCAAATAAACAGTCTGCCGCCGTATGGGGAAACCTGTACGGCGGTTTTTCTGTATGCAAAAGTATGTCGTGAAACGCGACGCACTTGACAGGGATACGCCAAAACGCGGTAGCCTTTACCGCTCCGGCCCACGGTCGTGAGACTTATCCCTTTCCTGTCGGGACAGCTGATCGGCGGTTTTGCGGAGCCGTTCCACTGCTTTCAAATCCTCCCGCATGGATTTTCGCATTCTGCCGTACTTGCCGATAGAAGTTTCCGGCTGTTCAGAAAGTTTTAGGTTGGGTATATCATAATCTCCACAACGAATGTAAGTCAACTTACTCATATTCATTCTCCTTTGCTTCGTGATGATTAGACTGCTGCGCTGGCTGCTATGCTGCCTTTGCGTGGTTCTTCTTTCGGCAGCTGTCCGACAGTAGAAAAAACGCCTTTTTTCATATCCTCAGCCCGGATCAGGGCTTTCTTAGCGTCCATTTCCGCTTTTTTCTTCGCCTTGATTTTGTCCTCATACCGTTTCTGTGCGCCGCTGGCTTTCCGCTTCAAATAATTCTGATGAAGCCTGTCCTTGCGTTCTTCTTTTTTCCGCAGTTCTTCCTGTTCCTCCGGGGTTAAAGGAACCGGCTGTAAGGATGGTGGGATATAGCGTCCTAAAAAATTGAAGTAGATTTCAATTTCCTGCGTGGTGTCCTGACTGCCTTTTCGGGCGCGTTCGTGGACAAGGATTTTCTCTACAAACTCATTGAGCATGGTGTTTGTCAGCGTGTCAAAATTCTCGTATTTATCAATCAGGGCTATAAATTTCTCCGCTGATTTCTGGCTTTGCTCGTAGCCGGTAACAGCCTTTTCCAGCTCCGCAATTTCAATCTCAAGTGCGTCCTGCTCTTTGGCATACTGTGCATCAAGCGCCCTATATCGTGCATCCGGCAGCTTGCCGAGGACATTGTCCTCATAGATTTTGCAAATCAGTTTTTCCAGTTCTCCGGCTCTCTTTTGAGCAGCGGCCAGACGCCTGCGCTTTTTCGCTATATCGGCACTCTGTTGGGCAACCTGCGTTTCCTGAACGGTGTGAATAAATTCCGTCCGGTCATTTTTGGAATATTCAGCGATAGCCCGGAGCGTGTCGGAAACCAATGTCAGAACAGCACTCTCATTGATACGGTGTTGTGTATGGCATAGTGTCCCACACGGAACTTTGGTATAATTGGAACAGGTATATTGAGAAATCCTCTTGCCATTGTTGGTGCGGTGGACATACATCTTGCCGCCGCAATCGGCACAATGCCGCCTCCAGTCATATCAATTACCTACAAGAGTGTGCCGCTTTTCACCTCCTTAGCACCTCTTATCAGGTTTGCAGTGGTGTCACCCTACTACGGGAGTTTTACACTGCAATTAGGGTCGCACCGTTCATAAAATCCTCGTCATCCTCCTTGACCTCCATGCCGGAAATCATATCCACAAGGGTATTCATGTTCCGATCCTCGGCAGGCCCCTCGAAAATGATGTAGGCGATCAGAGCACAGTACAAAAGCGTTTCCGATTTCGTCCAGAATGGATCGCCTTCCTTGCCTTCGCCCTTGGTGTTGGAAATCAGGGCATCCACGAATTTCAGAATATCGGCCTCGTTGCGGATATACGCCAGCGGGTTATAGTGCATGGATTTTGAAAAATCTATGCTGTTGAATACCTTGATTTTGTACCCGCGTTTTTGCAGGAAAGCCCCGACCTGTCCCAGCACACCACCTTTGGGATCGACCACCACATAAGAGGAATGGGCCTGTAAAAGCTGGGGCGTAAGCCAGAAGCGGGTTTTGCCGGAGCCGGATGAGCCGATAATACAGCAATTCAGGTTTCGGGCATTTGCGGGGATTTTCGGGCGGGTGTTCATCGTGAGAAACTCCGTCCCGGTCAAAATCACGTTGTTTTCAAACTTCGGATCGACAAACGGTTTGATGTCTTTTTCCGTTCCCCATCGAGCGCTGCCGTATTCTGCATCCCGCCGAAACTTCTTAGCGTTCTTGCTTTTGAAATAGATCAGCAGCCGGAAACCAACTGCGCCTACAATACCAACAAGCCAATCCAGCGGGGCAAGACCGGGTGCAAAGTCAGCAAAGGCCGGGCCAATCGTCTGGCCCAGTCCGATGAGCTTATGTGCAAAATCGTTACCCGCCGCCAGCCGGTAGGCTGTCCCCAGCTTGAGGAACGCCCACAGGATGAACAGATAGGGAATGTTCGGAATGAGATATTTTCTGATCTTATCTGTCCTCATGGGCCACCTCCTTTGCACGTTCTTTTTGTTTCGGCTTTTCTTTGGAAAGCTGATCCGCCGCCTGTTGCAGTTGTTCTCGGATGGGAACACGGTTCGATTTTGCTTTGCTTAACACCTTCCGGGAATACTCAGAAAAGCAGGCGGTCATTGCGTCTGCCTGTCCAGCCTTGAAAAACAGCAGGTATTTGTCCGATCCGGTTTTATAGAACGCATAGTCCACATTCCATTTCCGGGCCACGCGGTCAAAGGACTTGGCATCCCCGGATAGCTCAATGCTGTTTGTGGCTGTGCCGTGGGCCATGAGCTTTCGCACACTTTGTTTGCCATGTGGTACTTGCCGCCCACGGTATGCCTTGCGGATCTTCCGACCCACCATGCCCAGCACATACGCCAGTCCCCGCGCCGTCAGCTTGGTCGTTTTTACAGATATGGCTATCGTGCGCCGGGAAATATCTTCATCAATCAGTTACACCGCCTCCTTCCTTGGGACAATTTGTCTCGAAGTGCCATTACCGATCCCCACGGTCTTTTTTCTGCATTTGGCGGTAGCCCTCCAAAGAAGAACCGTCTATGATTTCCTGATAAGCCGCCATCTGCTCCCGGATAGAGAGCTTCGGGAAAGAGAATACCTTATGCTCCTTGGGAATATCCTGCAAGCCGTGATACACTTCCACGAAATGCTCGCTTTCTTTGACAACATAGCCGCCCGGGGCAAAATGGCCGTTTTCGTGGATGCAGGCATCCCGGCCATACGCCTCATAATCGAAATACGGTTTTACCTGATCCGGCACATCCAACATTTCCAGATCGTCCACATAAATACGCCCCAGCGTTTCTTCATCAGATACGCCGGGGTAAAAACCGTAACAGTCCAGATTTTGTGTCAGATTGATGATGTCCCGCACCGAAGAACAGTGATCGCCGCTGTCGAGGACGGCCTCCAGTGTTTCCAGCTCCGATGAGGTAAGCTCGGAAAGCAGGCAGGCCAGATGATTAAGCTCATCCAGATTTTCATACTCGCTCAAATGGTCATAGAGCCCCAGCACATCCCCATCGAAAGAGGTAATAAAAATTTCCTGATAGCGGACGCCATCCACGCCGATCCGTTTCAAGAGAGCCTCCACCTCCTGGGCGGTTGTGGGAAATTTCAGTGTTTCACCCACAAGCTGGCCCTCGCTGTACTTCTCCGCATTGGTAACGTAGGCTTCAAACAGGGTCGCCATCAGCGGCGGCCCTGTCCCTTGACGGTCAGGATGCCCTCAAGGGTTGTTGCCGTAATTCCCAGCCGCTGGGCCACGGCAATATCATTTTTCATGGCTTCGGTCATACTGTGTCCGCAGACAACCAGCACATGAGAACGGCGGAGCAGGTCACGGCTCATGTCGATGCCGCTTTTATGCTCCTCGGGAACAGCATCATTGAGAAACAGGGGCAAGTACAGGGGCGGGCAAATAGGAGAAAAGCCTGCCTCATACACGGTGCGGCAATACTGCGCCGCCAGTTCTGCGTTTTCACTATCGCCGCCGAGCCATGCAGCGGTGATATAAGCAAGGGGTCGTTTCATCGTTCATACCTCCGATATTTTAATAAGAAAGTTCAACCCAAACCCCACGCCCTTTCCCAGTCTTGGGAAAGGGGGCGGCTCTGGAGGATATACCCCCGCCGCTTGCCGGGAAATAGCACAGCCGGGGCAGACCGTCAAGGGCGAGCCGCCGAAAACGGCGGTGCGCTGCACCCTTGACGGCCCACTCCCGGCTGTACTAAAAAACAGGCGGCGACGGGGGATCTATACCACCAGAGCCTCTGCGCGAGGGCGGGGCCCTCGGGACAAAGTGTCTCGAAGTTGTTACTTGTCAAGTTCCTGCTTTTTCGGGGCTTTTGCCAGTTCCGGCGGCTGTTTTTCTTTCCAGTCATCCAGCAGGGACATAATCTGTTCTTTCATTTTGGCGGGAGTAACCTCCTTGCCAAAATACTTTTCCAGTTCCGCAGTAGAAATAATCACGCCTCGATCCTCCTTTTTCTGTTCTGATAAGATACCGTCAATGACATCGCCGTTGAGTTTGCCCTCTTTATCCAACTCCCGGAGCCGTTTGGCCTGAGCCAGTGAGGGTGAAGCCTGCTCCCCGTCAATGGAAACAGCAATAAGTCTCTGATTTTTCGGTTTGATGTAGGACAGCTCCACGGCAGGCATGAAGCCCATCTTTTTATCGTCTACCTTATCCAGAAGCTCCGGCACAAGGGAGTTGAGCCGCAAGTAGCGCATGACCTTTTTATAGTTCATCTCATGCGCCTCGCCCACAATCTCAACCGAGCGTTTCCCGACATCGCCTTCCGCAACGCCTTTCAGCCGCCCGCCCTGATGCTTGATGTCCTCAACCTCGAGTTCCAGCAGCGCGGCCAATTCGCTGGGGAGCATCCCGTCACGCTGCTTGTTGCTGTCCTTCATGGCCTGCACCGCTTCGTGGTCGGTCATTTCACGGACAATAAAGGGCATTTCCTCCAGCCCCGCCAGTTCACTGCCGTGGGTACGGCGATGGCCCGCTACAATTTCATAGCCGTTTCCATCTTTCTCCGGGCGGGCAAGACCGGGAACCATTACACCGTTTACGCGGATAGAAGCAACGATTTCCTGCATCTTCGCATCGTCCCGTACCTTAAAGGGGTGCGGACGGAATGTGTGAAACGGATGAACCTCGGAAAGTTTCAGATAAACCAGCTTGCCTTCCTCAACCGGGCGGGGCGGTGTGGTCGGCTCGGGAGCCGTCTGTTCCACAGCAGCAGTTTCCTTCAGTGCCGTATCCTGTGCGGGCTTAATGGGCTCCTTGGCATCCGGGGCCTTTCCATCGCTTCGGGACACGTTGTCTCGTTTGGACGGCTTGGGCTTGTCAGGGGCCGCCTTATCCGCCTTGGGTGGGCGGCCCTTGCGGGCCCCAGCCGATTTCTCCGCTTTCTGATTTTCAGTCGCAGCCTTTTCCGCTTTCGGCGGACGGCCACGGCGCGGCTTTTTCGGTTCCTCCGTATTGGCGGGCTGCGGTGTTTCTCCGGGGGCTGCCGCCTCTGGCGTTTCGGGGGTTTCCGCCTTTTCGACTTCGGCGCGGGCGTTCTGCCTCTTTTCCGCCATAAGTTCATTGATTTTGTCAAAGGACACAACCACATCGCCGGACTCAGGTATGGCAGGCCCGGTCTGTTCCTGCTGGGGCTCAGGCGCTGCGGCCTGTTCGGGTGTGGTGATAGGCTCGGCGGCCTCCGGGGAAATATTCTCCGCAGGGCCAGTATTCAATTTTTCATCGGCCATTTACGATCCTCCTTTTCGTTAAAGTTGCACAAATTAGAGCGCTAAAATTTTGTAGTTATTTTTGTGCCTCCTTTCCGTCTATCCACGCAAAAAAGCCGTCCGTTTCTCATGCCGGACGGCTTTTTGCGTAATGTGATAGATCAAATATTATTTTTTCTGGTTTGTAGGCTCCGAAAAGCCTTGTATTTACAGTGTTCCTAATAGGAAGTAATCATATGGATATGGTCTGGCATCGCGTGTGCTTCTATTATCTCTACATGCTTGTAATCGCATAGTCTCCTTAGTATTTTTCCAATATCTTTTCTTAGCTTTCCGTATATCACTTTCCTGCGATATTTCGGTACTAGCACTATGTGATATTTGCAATTCCAGCTCGTATGTGATAAACTTTTCTCGTCCATATGGATGAACCTCCTTTTGCTTTAGTATGCGGTTGGCGTTACCCGCTTCTAATTATAGCAAAAGGAGGTTCTTTTTCTACCGTTTCAACGCTACGGCTCTTTTCTTCCACAAGCATAGCTTGTGGTTTTCTATATGAATGCAGATCCCGGCAAACCGCAGTCTGCCGGGATCTGCTCTATTCAGAAATACTGTTTCCGTTGAAGATGGCCAGAGTGCAACGGTGGCCATTCAAAATCGTCTGCCGGACAAATCAAAGGTCCGTCACATCATGCCGGGTGGGCTGGCCTTTTTCAAAGGCAACCGCGCTTTCCAGCACACCGCGCACCATGCTCTCCACATCCTCGTGGGTGTAGAAAGCCGTGTGGTCGGTCAGGATCACATTGGGCATGCTGCGCAGAGCCGCCAGCTCCGGGTTCGGGATCACATCGCCCATGCGATTATAATAGTACAGACCGTTCTCATTTTCCAGCACGTCCAGGCCCGCCGCGCCAATCTTGCCGCTTTCCAGCCCGGCGATCAGTGCATCGCTGTCGATCAGCTTGCCGCGGGCGGTGTTGATGATGGTCACGCCCGGCTTCATGCTCTCAATTGCTTTGGTATCGATGAGATGGTGATTCTCCTCCGTAGCGTTGGTGTGCAGAGTGATGACATCGCTTTCCGCCAGCAGGGTCTCCAGCGGCACATACTCGGCGATCTTCTTTACCTCGTCGTTGGGGTACAGGTCGTAGGCCAGCAGGCGGCAGCCAAAGCCGGACAGATGCTGCAGCACCGTGCGGCCAATGCGGCCCGTACCGATCACACCCACAGTGCAGGTGGAAATATCGCGGCCGATTTTTCCCTGCAGGGAGTAGTCCTGCGCTTCGCCGCGCTTGAGGATGTGCCCTGCCTTGCGCAGGCTCATCAGCATGAGCATAATGGCAAAGTTTGCAACGCCGTTTGGCGGGTAGTCCACATTGGCCACCTTCATGCCCAGTTCCCTGGCCGTCTCGCGGTCTACGTGGTCATAGCCGATGGAACGGCAGCAGATGGACTTTACGCCCAGCTCGTGAAACCGCTTGACCATGGGCGCGCTCATATCACAGGGCGTTACCGACACGGCATCATAGCCCTTTGCCAGTTCAGCGTTTTTCAGCGTGGGATACTCCTGCACAGAGCCAAACTCAACATCCAGCTGCGGTGCCAGCCGCTGCGCGATGCCCAGCTCATCGTAGGGGCGCAGGGTGTAAAAAAAGACTTTTGTTGCCATAAAACTTCCCTCCCGGCTTATTTTGTACCTATTGTAGCACGTTCTGCACAGATGGATGCATTTTACTGCGTGAATTTTATTCACCTTAAAAATGAGGATTCATCTTTCCATATGAATGCGCGCAAAACAGTTGTAAATTGTCGGAAAAGAGGGTATGATAAAGGAACTGAGAAGTATACATCACTGAAATATAAAAGGAGTGTGCCTTATGCGCGCTTATGAACGGCTTTTGAATTATGTCCGGGTGCATACCACCTCGGACGAAAACTCCGGTACGCACCCTTCCGCTGAACGGGAGTTTGACCTTGCCCGCCAGCTGGTGGAGGAGATGAAGGCCCTTGGCATGGAGGATGCCCATGTGGACGAGCACTGCTACGTCTATGGCACCCTGCCTGCCACGCCCGGCTGTGAGGATCAACACGCTCTGGGCCTGATCGCCCACATGGACACTGCCGACGATGCCAGCGGTGAGAATGTGCAGCCCGTTGTGTGGGAAAACTACAACGGCGGCGACGTAACTCTGCCCGCCACCGGCATGGTGATGAAGCCCTCTGTGTTCCCCTTCCTTACTTCCATGAAGGGCGAGACCCTCATCACCTCAGACGGTACCACCCTGCTGGGTGCCGACGATAAGGCCGGTATTGCCGAAATTTTGACCGCTGTTGAGACCATTCAGGAAAAAGGCCTGCCCCACGGCAAGCTGTGTATCGCCTTTACTCCGGATGAAGAGATCGGCGAGGGTGCAGAGCTGTTCGATATTCCGGGCTTCGGTGCCGACTTTGCCTATACGGTGGACGGCGGCGATGCCGGCTCCATTGAGTACGAGAACTTCAACGCCGCTTCCGCCACCGTGACCATCCGCGGCTTCTCGGTGCACCCGGGCACCGCCAAGGACACCATGATCAACGCTTCCAACGTAGCAATGGAGTTCCACGGTGCTCTGCCCGTCACGGCCCGGCCGGAGACTACCGAGGGCCGCCAGGGCTTCTACCACCTGTGCCAGATGTACGGCGATGTGACCACCGCAAAGCTGGGCTACATCCTGCGCGACCACGATGCCGCAAAGCTGCAGTTCAAGAAGGACAACATGCTGGATATTGCCGAATTTTTGAACGGAAAGTACGGCGAAGGCACCGTGACCGTGGAGATCAAGGACAGCTACCGCAACATGCTGGAAAAAATCAAGCCGCATTTCCACTTAGTAGAGACCGCCCGCAAGGCCACCCGCATGGCCGGGCTGGAACCGGAGGAAATTCCGGTGCGCGGCGGCACCGACGGTGCTATGCTGAGCTGGAAAGGCCTGCCCTGCCCCAATCTGGGCACCGGCGGCTTCAATTTCCACGGCGTATGCGAGTGCATCACCGCTGAGCGCATGGACCGCTGCACCGAGATCTTGCTGAACATCATTTCTCTGTACGCAGAGTGATTTTCAGATACTGCAAAACCTTCCGTAATAGAGCAATGCCGGGCAACCTTCGGGCTGCCCGGCATTGCTTTTTTAAAACCATTTTTCGGCAAACAGCCCGGTCAAACGGCAGCAAAAAGCGCCATCTGCAACAAACTGCAACTACGCTCTCGAAGATTTGTGTGATACATCAAATTTTTCTTTCTTTTTTTGGCCAAGCCGTCACTTACCCCCCCCCCGTATAAGTATTGTATAATATCAGATAGACGATTCCCGCAAAGAATGCAGCGTGTTGCCGCAAAGTCTGTACGGGCGGCTGCACAATGCGCCAAAAGAAAGGAATGTTCCTTATGCATAGACGATTTTCCCTAAAGACCCGGCTTTTGAGCCTGCTGCTCTCAGCTGCCATGGTGCTGATGTTCCTTCCCGCATCCGCTTTTGCGGCTGCCGACAAGCAGGTGCTTGTCGGCGACACATGGCTGGGCAGTGCCAATCGCTCTGTGACTTGCGGCGATGGCACTGCCGAGTATGACCCCGACACCCAGACCCTGACCCTGACGAAGGCCACGATCAACTCTGGCCACGCTGCCGCCATCTGTAATATGACCTATGGCCTTACCATTAAGCTGGTAGGTGAAAACAGCATCAACTCCGACAATCAGCCCGGTATTCTGAGTGTGCAGTCGTGCGGCCTTCTGACCCTGACCGGCGAAGGCAGCCTGAACATCACTGCTGCTAATGGTCATGCTATTTACGTCAACACAGGCAGTCTGCTCGTTAAGGACACCACCGTTAAGGTGTCCAGTAATGTTCTTGCGGTCCACGCCGATTTAGGCATCGAGATCAGCAACAGTACCTTTGAATCCGCTAGCACCGACGGCAACGCCATCTGGACGCCCCGCGATTTGACGATCGAGAATTCGAACGTCACCACCTCCAACGACAACCAAAGCAATAAGGGATATCCTGCCATCTGGTGTGACGGCGATATCACTATCAACGGCGGTCAGCTGAAGTCCACCTGCATCGGTAGCGATGCCCTCGGTGCCGCTGGCACCCTTAGTATCACCAACTGCAACGTGGAAAACAAGGGTGGCTATACTGCACTGTATTCAGGAGGCGAAATGACCCTGACCGGCGGCAGCATTACTGCCGAGGCCGAGCGTAACGCCATTATGAGCAAAAGTGCTATGACCATTACCAACGCTACGGTCAAGGCTACCGCGCAAAAATACAATGCCCTGCGTGCATCCGATGTTATGAAGATCGACAAAGGCAGGGTGGAAGCGACCACCTTTGGTGAGGAGACATACGCGATCCACATGGAGCCTATGGACGATGGCAATAATGGTCGTATGGAGATCGGCGGCGGTGTCGAGCTCTATGTGAACGGTTATAACGGCATCTCTGTCGGCGAGGGAGCCACGATTGAGGACGCTCGCATCGTCATTGATAGCGAGGCCTGCTCTATTGATATGCCGGTCAAGTTTGCAGAAGGTTATGACATTGCCCTCGCGCTTGGCGGCGACTCCATGGAAAGTGCGGAACCTTTTGATTGGTACAGCATGGAACCGTTCACACCCGGTGCCGGCAAACAGCCCGGCTCCTTCCCCTATCTGGAGCTGCTCTCCGGTGCCAAGCACACCCTGCGCGTGACCAATGGCACGATCTCGGAGCTGAACGGCAAGCAGTACACCGGCAACGAAGCCGAAATCCCCGCTGGCAGCCCCGTGACCCTGACCCTGACTGTGAATGAGGACGCCTTTACCGCAGGCGATGTGTTTAGCAGCTGGACCCTGTCCCCCACGCCCAGAGATCTGCGGATTGATGGAAACGTCATCACCTTCACCATGCCCGCAGAAGATGTTGAGATCAGTGCAACAAGCGATATTCCTCCGGAGCCCACCCCCGATGCGGAAGGCAGCCCGCTGCTCGGTCTTGCTTTGGTCGCTGTCGGCGGCACACTCGTTGGTCTGACCCTCTATGCCGCCCATGAGTTCGGCATCACCCAGACCCTCAGAGAGACCCTGCCCGCAGGTGCAGCCATCCCCGCTAACCGCGGCGAACTGGCTCTGCTGCTGTGGAATGCAGCCGATAAGCCGGAGCCCGAAAAGCAGCCCGCCTTTACCGACGTGTCTGACCTTGAAACTGCCAAGGCAGCACAGTGGGCTATCGAAGCTGGTCTGATGGAAACCGAAAGCAGCGGTAAATTTGCTCCCGCAAAACGCGTTACCCGCCTGAAGGTTTTCAAAACCTGGAAGGCCGCAGGCCACTAAAGCGTTTTACCTTTAGCACCCACCAAAGCCTGACCCCCTGCCCCCGGAGAGCGCCTCCGGGGGCTTTTTGTGTGCAGCAGCGTTTATCCCCTTGTAAAGAGCGCGGTCTGCCTCAGCGGATGGCGGGGCTCGGACAAGCTCCGCAGACGCACCGTCAGTCCCGAAAATCAAAGCATAACCTTTCCTTACCAAAAAACAGGCGGCTGCACAAAGCACTGTGCAGCCGCCTGTTTTCATTTAACCTACGTTGATATGCCCCACCGGCATGATCTTCCGTTTGTTGTCGTCCGGCTTTGCCGTCAGGCTCATGGCCAGCGACACCGGGCCGACACGGCCCATGAACATGACCAGCATATACAGGATCTTTGCACCCCGGTTCAGCTGAGCGGTAACGCCCACCGAAAGGCCCACCGTACCAAAGGCCGAACAGGATTCAAAGATCGCGTCAATGATCGATACCGCCTCCGAAGTGTTGTAGTACACCACCACAGCCGAGCCAACCGCCGCCAGCGCGCCGAGCACGATAATGGTCAAAGCACGATAAACCGTCTTGGACTCGATGTGGTGCTCTGCGATCACACAGTCATCGCGGCCCTGAGCCACGCTGCGGATGGTCAGGATGATGACGGCAAAGGTGGTCACTTTCACACCGCCGCCGGTGGAACCGGGTGCCGCGCCGATGAATTGCAGCACACTCATCAGCAGCTTGGTAATGGGCCCGCAGGCGGCAAGGTCGATGGTATTCATGCCCGCAGTACGAGTGGACACCGACTGGAACAGTGCCGCCATCAGCTTGCCGGGCACAGAGAGCCCGCCCATGCTGGCAGGATTGTTCCACTCCATCAGCGCGATGAGCGCCGCGCCGCCGAGCCACAGGATCACCGAGAAGCTCAGCACCACCTTGGCCTGCAGAGACAAGCGGTGTTTTTTGTGGTACTCGCCGATCTCCACCCAGACCATAAAGCCCAGACCACCGGAGATGATCATGAACATCACAACGGCCTGAACATAGTAATTGTTCACATAGGGTGCCAGTGAGGAATACTGGCCGAACCGGCCAAACAGATCAAAGCCCGCGTTACAGAAAGCCGAGATGGCCGTGAACACGCTCACCCAGATGCCTTCCAGCCCGAACTGCGGCACAAAGGCGAGCAGCAGCAGCACAATGCCAATGCCTTCAAACAGGCCAGCCAGTCCCACCACGATCTTCAGCACGTCCTTGGCCTGCGCATATCCGTCCGCTGAGACGCTTTCTCCCAGCAGCCGCAGATCGCGGAAGCCCATGCGCCGCCGCATAGCCAGCGCGAAGAAGCTGGTGAGGGTGACCAACCCCAGACCACCCACCTGAATGAGCAGCAGGATCACCGCCTGCCCAAAGTAGGTGAACTGGGTCCAGGTATCCCGCACGATCAGACCAGTAACGCAGGTAGCGCTTGTGGCGGTGAACATGGCATCCAGTACATCCAGCCGCCCATGCTTGCTGGCAACAGGCAGGCTGAGCAGAAAGGTGCCCAGCGCGATCACGATGACAAAGCTCACACAGATGATCTGCGTAGGCGTATACATCCCCTTGCGCTTGCCCGCCGGGCGGTAAAACAGCTTTTTCCCTTTTGCCTTTTCCATAAGTTCCTCCGCACGCGGCAAAGCCTGCCGCGGCTATTTTCATTTCCTCTATAGCATACACCATTTTGCCCTCCGGTTCAACTTGATTTTATCCGCAAAATGCTGTATTATAATAGGGTATCCGTCTCCGTAGCTCAGTTGGATAGAGCGCAAGCCTCCTAAGAATTCGGTCAACCTGATACCTTGGGTGCAGAAGTGATTGCTCTATTCAAAAGCAAAACCGAGAATCACGGTTTTCTCAACAAATTTTGATGCAACAAGTTTAACACCGTTTCGGTTGCAACGCAGTCGGTCACTTCGTTGTGAAAAGCATTCCACACATTCGTTTCCAAGTGCGTCGAATTTCAAAAATCAACGATAATACATAATATGCCTCAGTAGCTTAGCTGGATAAAGCGCCTCCCTCCTAAGGAGGAGACCGCAGGTTCGAATCCTGTCTGGGGTATCCCTTTAAGAAAATGCGAAGGTCATTTTTCCATGTGAAAGACGATCTTCGCATTTTTCATTTTGAACCTATCACCAAAATTAGACAGCTAATGCCATTAGCAGAATTTTCGGTTTCAGCTAATAAAATCAGGTTTCCAGCTAATGAAGCCCCATAAAGCACCTTTTGAACTCTGTTTCCCGGCTCTCTGCTAAAATTGGTAGCCGCTTTCCTGTAAATCCATGTAAATACAAGATAAACTGTGTAAATCTATTTTTCACATTCCTACCAGAAACCGTGCAAAACACTTTTCTCCATACATAGCGCGTTCACTCGCTGTTCTTTCGGAACAGAAAGAGGAACGCGCTTTTTGGTTTTCGGGCTGAACTTCCCGAATCCACCAAAGGAGGGTTTACCGATGAAAAAAGTTCTGACCGTCACGATGGACGGTATCCGCTACCATGCTTCCCGCCCGGCAGATTGCCGGCACTGCTTCTTCTGGAAGAACCGAAAGAAGGGCTGCGTTCTCGGCAAGGAGAACTGCTACTATCTGATCGAGCCGCCCAAAGGCCCCAGCAAGTGTGAAGGGTGTCCCTACAAGCGGGCAAAGCCCTGTGTGTTGGTTCCCTGCTACAAGGACCTGATGGCACCGCTGGAGAAACGAGGTGATGCCAAGTGAGCCACAAGCGAAACGAAACTCTGCGCCATGTTCAGCACTCCATGCACCATGTGATCGCTGCTGGCGAAGGTTCTGACCGTGCCCCGGACAGCTGCAAGCTGTGTCCGTACTATCGGCCTGATTTCAAATTCCGCACCTGCCTGTATGCCCACTGCCCTTATAAGAAGCAGGTCAATGTATTCCGTTCCACACCTGAAAAATGGGATATTCTCTATGCCCGAAAAAAAGCCGACAAGAACCGCAGACCTTGATTACTTCTATGGACAGTCCAGCGAGCTGTTCTCCTTCTACCGGATTCCCAAGCTGTTGTTTCAGGATAGCCACTTCCAACCGCTTTCCACAGATGCCAAAACCCTGTATGGTATCCTGCTGGACCGCATGAGCCTTTCAGCCCGGAATGGTTGGTTGGACAATGCTGGGCGGGTGTTCATCATCTATACTGTGCAGGAGGTGCAGGATTCACTGGGCTGTGCCGATAAAAAGGCCACCAAGCTGCTGCGAGAACTGGAAGAGTACGGCCTGATTGAACGCAAACGGAGGGGGCTGGGCAAGCCCGATCTCATCTATGTAAAGAATTTTTCGTCAGAATCGTCAAAAACGCCCTACTTGAATCGTGATAATGACGATTCTGGAACCGTCCAGAATACGCTTCAAGACCCGGCCAAACTACGATGTAATAAGACTGAGAGAAATAATACAGAGGTAAGCGATACTGATCCTATCTATTGCGATGAAAACGACTGGATGAGCAAACGCGCCCAACTGGAAGAATATTTTTCGCAGCCCTTGGAGGTAGACCTTCTGCTCCGGCTCTGCCCGGACGATGAGGATACCATCTATCAGATCGTAGATGGCAGTGCAGGAAGAAATCGAACAGAAGTCATTCAACATTATGATCTCGACCACAAAGCTGTCTGCCCGGACCGTCCTGCGGGCGGTCAAGGCGGCGTTTCGGCTGTACCAGTCCAAAGCATCCCAAGGCAAGCAGAGTGTTCGCACCCTGTTGCGGCAAAACCGGGGCGTGTCCAGCGTGGAGATCAGCAAGACCGGTATCCGTGGCTTGGAACGCTATGCCAAAAAGTACGGCATCGACTATGCCATCCGCAAGGACACATCCGAGGTGCCGCCCCGGTATCTGGTCTTTTTCAAAGCCCCGGACGCAGAAGCCTTTCACTCGGCGTTCAAGGAGTATTCGGCATCTTTGCTCAACAAGGACAAACGCCCCTCGGTGCTGGCACAATTGCATGAACTGGTGCAGGCGGCGGCAGAACTCCCCGGCAAAGTCCGGCACAAGGAACAGGAGCGTGGACTGTGACCACGAAAAAACTGACAAAGCTGCTGGCACTGTACCTGCCCTATATTTTGCTGGGGCTGGTGGCAACCAACTTTGGCGAAGCGTGGCGACTTGCCGAGGGCAAAGAACTGGGCGATAAGATTATGTCCATGATGGGTACGATCCCGGTGGCATTTGCAAACCCTCTGCCCAGCCTGCATCCGCTTGATTTGCTGGTGGGTCTGTGCTGTGGTGCAGGGTTACGGCTGGCGGTCTATTTGCGTGGAAAAAACGCCAAGAAGTACCGCCATGGCATGGAGTACGGCTCTGCCCGGTGGGGCACACCCAAGGATATTGAACCGTTCATGGCTCCCAAGTTTGCCGACAACATTATCCTGACCAAAACGGAACGGCTGATGATGTCCAACCGCCCACCGGACCCCAAAAACGCCCGGAACAAAAATGTGCTGGTGGTGGGCGGTTCCGGCAGCGGTAAGACAAGGTTCTTTATCAAGCCGAATCTGCTGCAATGTGATTCCAAGAATTTTCCGGTATCATTCGTGGTTACAGATCCGAAAGGTAGTATCGGCGTGGAATGTGGAGAAGCCCTGTTAAAGCACGGCTACAAGCTAAAATTCTTCAACACGATCAACTTTTCCAAGAGTATGCGCTATAACCCTATGGCGTACATCCATAGTGAAAAGGATGTGCTGAAACTCGTGACTGCACTGATGACCAACACCAAAGGTGAAGGTCAGGGCGGCGACCCATTCTGGGACAAAGCGGAACGGCTTTTGCTGGTTTCACTGATTGCCTATCTGCATTATGAAGCCCCAGTTGAAGAGCAAAACTTTGCAACATTGCTGGAAATGCTAAACACTATGCAGGTTTCGGAAGATGATGAAACCTATCAGAATCCGGTAGACCTGTTGTTTGAGGATCTGGGTAAGAAAAAACCAAAATGCCGCAAAAAACGCCCAGACCACGCAGGCCGTGGAGTTCAACGGCAGCTCCGAGGACCTGAAGCTGAATGTGGTCTATGGGGCCGCACACGGCACCAAGTGCTTCACCTCCGGCGCTGTCGCCACCGCCGGGGACACCATCGTGCTGAGCTACATTGACGAGTTCCAGTTTGCCGGTTCGGACGCCGGGGTCGTCGGTGTGCCCAACTCCGATTCTGACTTCGGCGCAGGCTACGCTGAGGGCAAGGTGCTGATGTCCAAGCGGGTCAACGCCGATTACTACAGCAAGATGATGGCCGAAAAGGCTGGTTCCACCGTTTCGCTGGATGCCAACTACGACGCCATCCAGAACCACGTGAACGGCATGAGCATTGCCGACGCCGAGGCTCTGAGCAAAGATGAAAAGGCTGTGGACGCCGTTTCCAGTGCCACGCTGGTGGATACTGCCGGCTACGTTGGTGTGCTGGTGGATGCCGCAAAGTAAGGCAAGAAAAATAACGTTCCTCTGAACACAGCAACGCCCGCCGGGAGATCTCCCGGCGGGCGCTGTTTATTGTATGCTATTGGATCCAGAACGGTTCGCCTAAACCGAGGGCCGCGCTGCGCGCTTCTGGCGTTCTTTTTCCCTGTACATCCGGTCGTCGGCTTCGCGGAGGAAGGCGGGCAGGTCTTCGACCAACGACTGCCAGAACGAGCCGATGGCTGCATCCACCTGATGGCGGACCAGTGCCGCCCGCAGAGCTTCCACCTGCTGTTCAAATTTTTCCTGCGTGACCGGGCAGCAGATGACCACGAACTCGTCCCCGCCGATGCGGCAGGCTTCACCGGGGAACACATCGTTCAGCGCGTCAGCTACACGGCAGATCAGGGCGTCGCCCGCCGCATAGCCGAACAGTCGTTGCAGCGCTTCAAGCCGTTGAGATCCATATCACACCTCCATTTTTACACACTCGGCATAGGTCAGCGGGAACGAAGCTTTCAGGACAGCGCTTTTCCGCACCGTCCAGCCGTTTTGCCGCAGGAAACGCAGGTATTTCTCGCTCGTCCATCTGCTGTGGAGAGGGAAGCCTGCCAGCTTCATGAAAAATGCCTTGACCTTGCCGGAAAACGAGTTTCCCGCGTGGGTGAAGGTCGGCGCGATGAGCACGCCGTCCTCTTTCAGCACCCGCTTGATTTCTTGTAGGGCTTTTTCCGGCTGCGGCACGATGTGCAGCGCATTGGACACGATCACCACATCAAAGGACTTATCCGCATAGGGAAGGCGGAACATATCCTGCACGGAAAAGTGCAGCTTGGCAGAGTGGTTATCACGCTTGGCCTCTGCAATCATCTCCGCGGAGGCATCCGTCGCCTCGATGTGCGCTGCCGCGTTCACAATGTGCTTTGCAATCAGTCCCGTGCCGGTCGCCAGCTCCAGCACCGTTTTGGCTTTCACCACCGGTCGGATCAGCTTATACATCTCTTCGTATGCCGCCCGATCCTTTCGCATAAAGCGGTCGTAACGACCGGCATTTTTGTCCCAGAAGGTCTTTCGTTCTTTCATAGCCGTTGCCCTTATCTCTTCTTTATTTTTTGCCGCATTGTGCCTCTCGGAAAGGATTCAAAGTGCCACTAAATTTTCCCTTGCAGGCATCTGTCCCGCCGCTCTCAGGAGTATTCCAGCAGTGCATTGCACGCCGGACAAAGCGCCTCGCCCCTTGTCCAATGCACGCCACAACAATACCGGCGCACCATGAGGGTAACGGTTTCGGTCTCCTTTTCCTTGTTCAAGTTCTGAAGTCCTTTCTGTTTTATACGCAGTTAGCACAATCTAACCGTCTGGTGGAAGAAAAGGCAGACCACCTGTATGCAGTCTGCCTTTTGCCTGATGCGAAAGCCCGCAGACGCGCGGGGCTTACAGCACCAGCGAGGGCGCGGTGTAGACCCGTGCCTTCAGCTCGCTGTTTAGCATATACAGCCCCTTGCTGTCACCGCCGAACAGCTCCATCTTGGTAATGAGGTCGGCGGCGTTCTTCTCCTCCTCGCCCTGTTCCTTGATGAACCAGTCCAGCGTCTGCATGGTACGGAAGTCCCTGACCTCGTGTGCGGCGGCGTAGATGGCATCGATGCTGGCGGTGACCAGCTTCTCGTGCTCCAGTGCCTTTTTCAGCGGGGTCATGTGATCGACTCGCTCCCACTCCGGCTTTGCGATAGCCTCAAAGGTGACGCCCTCGCCGTTATTCTGCAAATACTGATAAAACAGCATGGCGTGATCCCGTTCCTCCTGCGCCTGTACCCGGTACCAGTTCTCAAAGCCGTCCAGTCCGACGGCGGCGTAGTAGTTGGCAAAGTCCAGATACAGATAGGCGGAGTAGAACTCCTTATTGATCTGCTCGTTGAGCAGCTTAGATACGTTTGCGTTCATAATACTTCTCCTCCATAAGATTGTCTTTTTCCTGCTCCCGGCAGGGGGGGGCAGATATACCGTACCCAGAGCGATGCTGGGATGCTCCCTTTTCATCTCCAGGAACACCTGCTCCGCCTTGAGATGCTGCTGCAGCTCCGTTACGGCGGCCAATATCTCCTCTGCGTATTTTGGCATACCGCCAACCCTCTAAATGCAAGAATGAGTCTTATTATTTTGCTTTTATTATACCTATATTTTTTTCTCTGTCAACAACCACAAAGGGCTTGTGCGCCAAAAGCTGCCTCGAAGTACCTTAACAGTTTTAACTGTATCTGTTATATTTCAATATAAACTGTATCAGCAGTAAACACAGTTGCATTGGAGGTTGATTATGCGTCAGATATTGCTTTTCGCGGCACTTGCCGCCGTGCTTGCACTGCTTCTGGTGAGCTGCGGGGGAACCAAGGACAAGCCGGTGCCGACAGAGGAGGACGCTCCCGGCAAGGCGGCGTATCATAAGATCAGCGCCGAGGAAGCCTATGAGATGATGATCTCGCAGGAGATCGTGGTGGTGGATGTCCACACCCGGGAGGAATACGATGGCGGGCATATTGAAAACGCCGTCCTTGTGCCCAACGAGAGCATCGGGAGCGAAATGCCCGAGACGCTGCCCGATAAGGAGGCGACGCTGCTGATCTACTGCCGCAGCGGCCGCCGCAGCAAGGATGCTGCACAAAAGCTGCTGGCGCTGGGGTATCAGAGCGTCTGCGACTTCGACACGATCCTGATTGTCCAAACTCAATTCAAGGTCATGGTCGATGATGGGCAGCTTGAACCGGACGGACTTCAGCCACTGTCCATTAGGCTGGCGTTCCGGGCAGATCTGCACCTCGTCGATCAAAATTTCCACCAGTCTGCGGCGTTCCGCCTCGGTCATGGTGGCATAAAACTTGTCAAAGCAAATCAGGATCTTATAGATGTTGTCGCCTGTGATTTTGTCGGCTTCAATGGCCTGCTTCTTTGCCCGGGCATCCATCAGTCCATTTTCCACCTCTTCGATTTTATCGTACATCTTATAAAGGCGGTCGTCCGGGTCAAGGCTGTCGATCTCCTCCATAAGCCGGGATTTTGTGGAGTAGTGCTGCCGTAGCTGCTTCTCATAGGCGGCGATCTCCTGCTCAATGGCAGTGGTATCTACCTTCATGTGTAGACCTTGGTCTTTTCTGCTGCCATTTCCAGCACCTCCCATTCGTACCGTCTTGTTCGGAATAGACTTTGCAAGCAAAGTCGTGTGCCAAAGGGCGCTGCTCTCGCCTGTCGGCTCGGTCAAGCGCTTCAAAATGCAACGCATTTTGAGGTCGCCACTGGCGACCCGCGCCCCTTTGGATTCTCCGTTCACATTGTCCTACGGACGATGTGATTTTATTGTTGTAGCGATTCGCTTCATCCCGGTTTCGTCCCGGTTTGCAGAATGCCCTTGCAATCCGAAAGGAGCCGTGCTATAATGCCGCTGTAATTGAATCAGAAATCTTCAGGGCAGGGTGTGATTCCCTACCGGTGGTACAGCCCACGAGCCGTAAGGCATGATTCGGTGAAACTCCGAAGCCGACAGTACAGTCTGGATGAAAGAAGATACCAAGCGCAGAGCCCGCACGGTTCTGTGCTTGTGGAGGCTGCTCTGGGATGCGTTTGCATTCTGGAGCTTTCTTTTTTGCACAAGAGTCCCTTGTGTCTTTTCGGCTTGCCCTGAACGTTTTTGTTCAGGGCTTTTTCTTTTGGAGGCGACACGATGAACGACGAAGATTATATGCGTCTGGCTTTGCAGCTTGCAAAAAAGGGTTGCGGATGGACATCTCCCAACCCGATGGTGGGTGCCGTGGTCGTAAAAGAGGGCAGGACCATCGGACAGGGCTGGCACCAGAGATACGGTCAGGCTCATGCGGAGCGCAATGCGCTGGCATCCTGCACCGAAGATCCGCAGGGAGCGACCCTGTATGTGACATTGGAGCCGTGCTGCCATTACGGAAAGCAGCCGCCCTGCGTGGATGCGATTCTGGACGCGGGCATTCACCGGGTGGTCGTGGGTTCTGCTGACCCGAATCCGCTGGTGGCTGGAAAAGGAATTGCGTTCCTGCGTGCACATGGCATAGATGTGATCGAAAATGTTCTGCAAGAGGAATGCGATGCGCTGAACAAGGTATTCTTCCACTATATCACCACAAAACGCCCCTTCGTTTCCATGAAATACGCCATGACGATGGACGGAAAAATCGCCACATACACAGGCGCTTCCAAATGGATCACCGGGGAAATTGCCCGGAATCATGTTCAACGGCAGCGACACCGATTCCGCGGCATTATGGTGGGAGTCGGAACCATTCTGGCAGATGACCCACTGCTGACCTGCCGGATAGAGGGTGGCCGTGATCCCGTCCGGATCATCTGTGATACGCATTTGCGGACACCGCTGCAATCACAGGTGGTCATGACCGCCAAACAGGTCCCCACCATTCTTGCGACCTGCTGCGGCGACCCAGAGAAGCAGGCGGCATATCAACAGGCCGGGTGCCGGATTCTTTTTCTGGAAGAGCAATGCGGTCATGTGAATCTTTTGCAACTGATGGAACAGCTGGGGCAGGAGCAGATTGACAGCATTCTGCTGGAAGGCGGCGGAACCTTGAACTGGTCTGCACTGGAAAGCGGCATCGTGCAGCAGGTACAGGCTTACATTGCCCCGAAGCTGTTTGGGGGGAGAGATGCCAAAACGCCCATTGAGGGCGCAGGTGTCTCGTTCCCGGATGCAGCATTCCAGCTGAAAAATAGCCGGTTGGAACGTCTGGGCGAGGATCTCCTGATTGAAAGTGAGGTGGAGTACCCGTGTTTACCGGAATCGTGGAAGAAGTCGGAACAATAAAATCCATCAATCGGGGACAGCATTCCGCCGTACTGACTGTTCGTGCAAAAACGGTTCTGGAAGAAACCAGGATCGGTGACAGCATCGCCGTCAACGGCATCTGTCTGACCGTCAGGCAGCTCTTTCCGGATGGCTTTGCTGCAGATGTCATGCACGAAACCTTGAACCGCTCTGCGCTTGCACAGCTCAGCGTTGGAAGTGCGGTCAATCTGGAACGTGCCATGCCTGCCAATGGACGTTTTGGCGGACACATCGTAGCAGGCCATGTGGATGGCGTCGGACGCATTGCCAATATCCGAAAAGACGATACGGCCATCTGGTACACCATTCATGCAGATTCTTCAATCCTTCGCTATGTCGTCGAAAAAGGCTCTATCACAATAGACGGTATCAGCCTGACCGTGGCTGCGGTGGAACCTACGGGCTTTTCCGTGTCCACGATACCGCACACCGTCTGTCAGACGAACCTGAACCAGCGGCACAAAGGGGATTTTGTCAATCTGGAAACCGATGTTATCGGAAAATATATCGAGAAGCTGCTTCCATCAGAAGCACCGAAACAAAACACGCTCACAAAAGAAATACTGCTGCGCTGCGGCTTTTAAGGAGAGTTTAGGATGAACTTCAATACCATTCCCGAAGCTTTGCAAGACCTGAAACAAGGAAAAATCGTTCTGGTAACGGATGACCCCGACCGTGAAAACGAGGGGGACTTCATCTGTGCTGCCGAATTTGCCACCACCGAAAACATCAACTTTATGGCGACCCACGGCAAAGGTCTGATCTGTATGCCGATGTCCGAGGCTTTCGTCCAGAAGCTGCAATTTCCGCAGATGGTGCAGCATAACACCGACAACCATGAAACGGCATTTACGGTGTCCATCGACCACGTTTCTACTTCTACGGGCATTTCTGCCGCAGAGCGTTCCATTACGGCGACGGCTTGTGTGGACGACCACGCAAAAGCAGAAGATTTCCGCAGACCGGGCCATATGTTCCCCCTTCTGGCAAAAAAGAACGGTGTGTTGGAGCGCAACGGTCACACGGAAGCAACCGTTGACCTGTGCCGTCTGGCAGGGCTGAAAGAATGCGGCCTGTGCTGCGAGATCATGCGGGAGGATGGCACGATGATGCGCACCGCTGAACTGGCAAAGCTGGCAGAGCGTTTCCAGATCAAATTCATCACCATCCGTGATTTACAGGAGTACCGCAAGTGTCACGATAAACTGGTCGATCAGGTGACGGCAGTGAACCTGCCCACCAAGTATGGCACCTTCAGAGCTTATGGTTTTGTGAGCCGCCTGAACGGAGAGCATCACATTGCACTGGTAAAAGGTGACATTGGCGATGGAAAGGATATTCTGTGCCGCGTCCACTCGGAATGCCTGACAGGAGATACATTTGGCTCTTTGCGTTGTGACTGCGGCCAGCAGCTGGCCGCTGCCATGACGCAGATCGAAAAAGAAGGCCGGGGTATCCTGCTCTATATGCGGCAGGAAGGCCGGGGCATCGGTCTGATCAACAAACTTCGTGCCTATGAACTTCAGGAGCAGGGCATGGATACGCTGGAAGCCAATCTCGCTCTGGGGTTCCATGGAGATGAACGGGAGTATTATCTCGGCGCACAGATCCTCCGGGAACTTGGCGTAAAAAGCCTGCGCCTGCTTACCAATAACCCAGACAAAGTATATCAGCTCTCCGAGTTTGGGCTGGAGATCTCCGAGCGCGTACCCATTCAGATGACGGCGACCCCGTATGACCTGTTTTACCTGAAAACGAAGCAGGCACGGATGGGACATCTTCTGGAATATTAACAACGAAAGAGGTATTTAAAAATGAAAACATTTGAAGGCAAGCTGGTTTCTCAGAATATCAAGGTCGGTATCGTAGCTGCCCGATTCAATGAATTTATCACGTCCAAACTTCTGAGCGGAGCAATGGACGGCCTGCTCCGGCACGATGTGCAGGACGCTGATGTTCATGTTGCATGGGTTCCGGGTGCTTTTGAGATCCCACTGGTCGCCTCTAAAATGGCAAAAAGCGGAAAGTATGATGCTGTGATCTGCCTTGGTGCAGTGATTCGCGGTTCTACCAGCCATTACGACTATGTGTGCAATGAGGTTTCCAAAGGCATTGCCACGGTCTCGCTGGAAAGCGGGGTTCCCGTCCTCTTTGGTGTTCTGACCACCGAAAACATCGAGCAGGCCATCGAGCGGGCAGGCACCAAAGCAGGTAATAAAGGCTATGACTGCGCGGTCAGTGCCATCGAGATGGTAAACCTGCTCCGGGAAATGGATACCGCCGCAGAGTAAAATACACGCAGGAGTTTGCCATGATCGTTATAAAAACCCGACAGCCTGACCCGGAATTGGAGCAGAAGATCCGGATGCTTCTGGAACGAGAGCACATCGAGGCAGAGCAAATATCCATTGATTCATGGGAGAAGTTGGTTCTTCCGGGGCTTACACTGGATGGAATGACCCACGAAGTGTCGTGCAACGGCAGAAAAGTCTCCCTTACACGACTGGAGTTCGATTTGCTGCTGATGCTTGCTTCCCACGAAGGACAAATCTTCTCAAAAGAAGAGCTTTTTCGTGCTGTGTGGGGACAAAACTGTAACGACACCTTAAAGGTCGTGGCAAATACCGTTTCCAATCTGCGAAAGAAGCTGGCCGGCTGCGGCAGCTTTATCCGCACCACCCACGGCGGCTATATTTTTGTAAGCCAAAAGGAGAACGACCCGGCATGACCAGGATCTTATTTGTTTGTCTCGGAAATATCTGCCGAAGCCCGATGGCCGAATCCATCATGAAAGATCTTGTGTCCAAGGCAGGTCTTTCCGAGCAATTTGAAATCGCATCAGCCGCCACCAGTGCATGGGAAATCGGAAATCCGGTCTATCCTCCTGCGCGGCAGAAGCTGGCAGAACATGGCATCGACTGCAACGGCAAGACCGCCCGGCAGATGACTCGGCTGGATTATGCACGGTATGATCATCTGATTGGCATGGATGAAAGCAATCTGTGTGACATTCTGCGGCTTGTCGGCGGTGACCCACAGCATAAAATCTCGCTGCTGATGGCGCATACGGATCATCCCCGTGAAGTGGCAGACCCATGGTTCACAGGAGATTTTGAAGCCACATGGCAGGATATACTGGAAGGATGCACGGCATTGCTTGAGGAACTGCGATCATAACAGATTATCATAAAAACGGACGGATGTCTGCCAGTTGACAGACATCCGTCTATTTTTTTATTTCAAATCATCTTAAAATACTTCAGTGCCTCCCGGATGGCTTTTTCCTTCTCCGGCGGGCACTTGAGCTGCTTGGGGTTCTCAGCCTTAGGCTTGTTGTAGTTCTGCCGCTCCTTGATGCCGCACTTGCGCTTGACCTGTGCAATATAGAGGTTGCTCACGTTCAGACCGGTGTGCTCCTTGACGTACTCCCGGATCTCTTCATAGGTAGCCTTGTTTTCCGCAGCAGTCACGTCCAACTCATCCATCTTCAGGTCTACCGTGATCTTCTGGTAGACATCTAGTTTGGACAAAGCGCATACCGTCTCGGCGGTGTCATCGACTGGCCCTACGAGCTTGTGAAGGAGGGATGATTGTGGACAGTTCTTTTAATCTGGCCGTCCATGCGCTGGTCTGCCTGAGCCACAGTGAACGCTCCCTCAGCAGCGAAGCGCTGGCGGAGAACATCTGCACCAATCCCACCCGCGTCCGCCGGGTGCAGGCGGTGCTGAAAAAGGCGGGAATAGTGGAGACCCGGGAGGGCTTGGACGGCGGCTATCCGGGAAACGCTGGCGCAGTGAGGGCGTGGCTATGGAGCAGATCTATGATACGCTTCCATGTAGCACACTTCGTGTCTCCTTAGAAATCGAGGGTAACGGTCAAAGCCATCCGTTTGCACCATGGTCAAAATGCAAAAAGCGCAGCCGCAGATATTCTCTGCGGCTGCGCTTCGATCCATCTTCAAAGCTTCGGCATCACTCAACGCCATATTGTTGTCTAAATAAATCAGCGACGATGTTTTGCTTTTGAGGCATCGGGCGGCCGGACGAAGCCAGACTCGCCGCCTACTCCGCGCAGAGCTCAGCCACCAGAGCGTCCATCTGCGCTTCGCTGGTTTGGTTCAATGCACCACGCAGAGACACTACCGTTTCGTAAAGGTGGATATCCTTCATCTCCTCCAGTTTGGTGCGCATCAGCCGCGCGGCAGCAGGTGCCCAAGAGCCGTTTTCAATAAGACCAACCCGGCGGTTCCGGAATCCCTTTGTCTGTAAATGTTCCAAAAACTCCTTCATGGGCGGAAACAGTCCTCCGTCATAGGTGGAGCAGGCCAACACCAGTTTCCCACAGTAGAATGCGCTGGTCACGGCATAGGAAAGGTCTGTTGCCATCAGATCGCACATGGTGACTTGCGCACCTTTTCCCTCCAGCTTGCTCTTGAGGGCCTCCGATGCGTATGCGGTATTTCCATGGATGGACGCGTGGACGATCAGGATGCCCTCCGGTTCTTCCGGTTTCCATTGTGACCAGAGATCATAGAGCCGCAGATACTCTCCCAAGTCTTCTGTGAGCATGGGGCCATGGAGCGGGCAGATCGTTTTGATCTCCAGCGCGGAGATTTTTTTCAGCAGCGCCTGCACCTGTGCGCCATACTTTCCGACGATGTTGTAATAATACCGCCGGGCCTGCGGCGCCCAGGGGGCACGGGCAGTCCGTTCCAGTGAACCGAAGCGGCCGAAGGCATCCGCCGAGAACAGGATCTTTTCCTCCTCTTCATACGCTGCCATCACCTCCGGCCAGTGTACCATCGGCGCCAACAGAAAGCGCAGCCGGTGCAAGCCCAAGGAAAGCGTATCTCTTTCGCCAACCTCCAGCATACGGTCTTCCGACAATGCACCTGTGCCGAAGAACTGCTTGATCAGGGTAAATGTTTTCGCGTTTCCCACGATCTTCATCTCCGGGTACTTTTGTGCCAGTCGCATGAGGCTGCCGGAATGATCCGGCTCCATGTGTGTGACCACAAGATAGTCGGGGTTGCGCCCCTCCAACACCTGCGCTACATTGGAAAGCCATTCCTCCGCCGCCCGTGCATCCACGCTGTCCATCACGGCGATTTTCTCGTCCAGAATGACATAGGAGTTGTAGCTCACTCCCATAGGCTGGACGGGGTACTGGTTTTCAAAGAGTGCTAATGTGTTATCATCCACCCCTACATAGCGGATGGCATCTGTTACCGTTTGAATGGTCATAATACAAAACAACTCCTTATCATCTGTTCAAGACCTGCATCTCTGGGTTCTTCTCCCCGAATTTCTCGCGCAGCGCACTGCAGATATCCTCCCGGGACTTGCCCTGTTTCTCACCGTTTTTAATGAGCTTGTACGCCTGGAACAGCGCCGAGGGGCCGATCTCGCTGCTGAAAAAGCCGATGCCCTGATTCCATGCCAGCAGCTCGAACACGTCGTCCAACGCGGCACTCTCCACACCGTGGATATATGCCTTTACCAGCTCCCGCGCCGCCTGCCTCATCCGGCCCGCACCGACAGCGTTGGTCAGGGACAGCAGCAGCCGCGTTTCGTAGGGCAGTACGCGCTTCTCGCTCTGCCATGTGGTCTCCCAAAAATCCACGGCGATCTGCCCCAGCTTTCCATCGATCATGGGATAGTTCAAAAGAGCCAGCGGCTTGAAGGGAGCGGAGCTGTCGCCTTCCTTCTTCTCCACACGGCAGAACCAGACATGGAACTCCGCCTCACTCCGCCGCTCGGTGTGGTGCTCGTAGCCCAAGCCCTCCATGACAGCGTACAGTGGATGCGGCTCAAAGGTCTGGATGATGTGTAATCCTTCGCCCACCTCCAACGCCTCGGCTCTTTTCTTCAGCCCTTCAAAGAAGCTGCCCTGTATATGGCGCACATCCACGGTCTGAAACCCCTGCGCCTTATTCTTCCAGTTTTCGTAGCTCATGCGGTTATTCTCCTTTCTTCACTCGATAAAACCAGATGTGATATTCGCTGCCGCTCACCTTCTCCGTGTGATGCTCAAAGCCCATAAGGGCCAGCACCGGGTACAGGGGGACAGGCTCGAAGGTCTGGATGATATGCAGTCCTTCGCCGTTTTTCAGCGCGGCAGCCTTTGCCTTCAATGCGGGGAAGAAGTCCATCTTTTTGCCCCGCACGTCCATCACTTCAAATGTGCCGATTTTGTCCTTCCAGTTTTCATAACTCATAGTCTTTGCCTCTCTTGCAGAAAGCTCACGCCTCTTCGAAGGAATCCTTACCCACGCCGTCCAGCTTAGGACAGCCCACCAGGGTGATGTGTCCCTTGATGAACCGCTCGTGGAAAGCGGCGTAGGCGTAGGCGGTGCAGTCGGCGGCAATCAGGAGCCGTGCGCCGTCAAAATACGGGGCGTTTATCCTGATCGATTTCAATGATCCGTCGTTTCATGTTCGATCCTCCTGTTGCTTTTGTGCGTTCATTGTACTATACTAAGAGCAACAAGTCAGTTGAATTTTCAACGAAAGAGAACTTTTTATGAAAGAATTTTTTCCGGTACTTCATACGGCGGCGCTTTTCTCCGGCATTTCCGACGATGAGCTTGCCGTTATGCTCTCCTACCTTGGGGCGAGGATCGACACCTTCCCCAAAGGCTCACGCCTGCTCCGCGCCGGGGAGCAGGTGGAGGAGGTGGGTCTCGTGCTGGCGGGCAGCACCCTCATCGTGCAGGAGGATATCTGGGGAAACCGCAACATCCTCTCCAAGACCGGGCCGGGGCAGACCTTCGCGGAGGTATTCGCCTGCGCGCCGGGAGCGGTACTGAACGTGAGCGTAGAGGCGGAGAGCGCGGTGACGGTGATGTTTCTGCATATAAGGCGCGTTTTGAGCGTGTGCCCCTCCGCCTGCTCCCACCACAGCCGGATCATCCGCAACCTGCTGGACGAACTGGCAGAGAAGAACCTGCGGCTCAACGAAAAGCTCACCCACATGGCCCAGCGCACGACGCGTGCAAAGCTGATGTCCTATTTTTCCGCCGAGGCCCAGCGGCGCAGCGTCTATGAGTTCGACATTCCGTTTTCAAGGCAGCAGCTTGCGGATTACCTCGGTGTGGAGCGCAGCGGGCTGTCTGTAGAGCTTGGAAAAATGCGGGATGAGGGCCTGCTCGACTTTCACAAAAGCCATTTCCTTCTCAAAACGCCGGAGACTGACCGTCCCTTTCCTTCTGCGCGTTAAGGAGCCCTCTTTGGGCGTATTGGCAAGTGCGGATAACCCCGTCAGCCACGGAGCGTCGGGGTTTTGCAGATGGAAGAAGCAGCTATACTACGCAAAAAAAAAACACAGCCGCAGAGTACATCTGTGGCTGTGTTTTGTGTTCAGTTGCTTACTGTTGCGTGGACTGGATATGGAGAGACAACATATCTCCCGATCTTACATGGGTTTCTTATCTGCCATCACTCTGGCAGTTTGCCTTGCAGATATGTCGGCATCCCCACTGCGGTCGTATCCGGCCTGACCTTAAACATGGCTTTTTCAATCTACCTCCCTTATCGGTTTTCCGCGATATATTTCTCCGCCATGTGAACTGCCACCGCGCCGTCCGCCACGGCGGTGACCACCTGACGGAGGGGCTTCATCCGCACGTCGCCCACGGCGTAAACGCCGGGAATACTGGTTTCCGTGGTCTCTCCGGCCACGATATAGCCGCCGCCGTCCAGCGCCAGTTGACCCACCGCCAGCGCCGTGGCGGGCTGTCGGCCCACGCTGACAAATACGCCGTCGCAGTCCACCACGCTTTCCTCACCGGTGACGGTGTCCCGCAGGCGGACGCCGGTCAGCCTGTCCCCGGAAAGCAGCGCGGAAACGACGCTGTTCCAACGGAATTCCACGTTTTCGGCCTGTGCCAGCGGCTCGTGATAGATCTTGGTGGCCCGCAGGGTGTCTCTGCGGTGGACGAGGATCACTTTTTTCGCCACGCGGCTGAGAAGGAGGGCATCTGCCGCGGCGGAATTGCCGCCGCCCACCACGCCCAGCGTTCTGGGGTTCGCACCGGTGGCCAGCACCACGGTTTTCCCCAGGAAAATCCCCTCGCTGGTCTCCACGAGCTTGGGAACCGCCGTCAGATCCATGCGGAGGACTTCTGCGTATTCGCTGCGTGCCCCGAAGCGCTCCGCCTGCTTTTGCATCTTCTCCGCCAGAGAGAAGCCGTCGATCCCGTCCTCAAAGCCGGGATAGTTGTCGATCTGCTCGGTCAGGGCCATCTGCCCACCGGCGGACAGTTTTTCCAGCACGATGGTGTCCAGCCCCGCCCGTGCCGCGTACAGGGCGGCGGTGTAGCCGCCCGGGCCGCCGCCCACCACGAGCATATCATAAACATGATTGTTGTTCATATCTGAACCCTCCGTTATTTCGCCAAGGCTTCCTGAATGAAACGGTCGATTTCTGCCTTTGAGCCGGGCGCGGTGATGGAATCCACGGCCTTTCCGTTCCGGTACAGCACCAGAGTTGGGATGTCCTCGATCCCCTCGGCCCCCGCCAGCCGCGGCTCCTCGTCAATGTTGATTTTGCCGACGGCAAGGCTGTCCGCGTATTCCTCTCCAATCTTCTCATACGCAGGGCCGATCTTCCGGCAATAGCTGCACCATGGCGCCCAGAAATCCACCAAAACAGGCTTTTCCTCCCGGATCAACTGCTTAAACTGCTCCTGATTCATATTCATAGCTGCCATATCTGTCAGCTCCTTTCCTTGTTTGGGTGTTCTCAAGACTCCGGTCTCGCCCCACACCACATTGTGACCTCATCCTGAGATGACGGTAGCCATATAAAAAATACCTCCTATTTTCCTTACTCAGACTCTGACGGATAGGTTCTTCTTTTCTAATGAAACATACGCTCAACCGCGGATCGACGGTCGCGCATTTCACCGTTGCCTTGCTTCCCCCCAGAGTCGTTACATGTGGTACACCGCAGCGGTGCGAAGTCCTTCCGGCAGGCCGTCGGGCGCAGCAGGTGAAAGTTCCCAGCGTACCTGCCCCGCCCACTGGGAGGCGACGGCGGAGAAGTGGAGCATGACAATACCGAGATCCAATGCGGCATCCGAATTATCGGTGTAGGCATCCTCCTGCTGCACCAAATAGATGCTGTGATCCTGCACAAGGAAGCCATAGGGCTGACGGTTGAGATAGCTGGGGGAGAGCGAAGCGGCGTAGAAGGACTGCCAGAGCATATCGTCGTAGAAGTCCATCATCTCGTCAAGCCCAGACTTGTTGCTCCAGCTCCCCATGTGAACCAAATCATGCACGCCCTTTTTGGGCGCGTAGTACTGCTGCTCGGCCCGCACATCGATTTGAGACATACTTAGGATATTCAGCCGCAGCTTTTTTGCGGTCTTTTCCCCGTAGCCAAAGGCAACGATTGCCGCCACCTCTAACGGGGTGGCGAGAGACAGTGCCTTTTTGATTTTGTCGCTGTCGGTGAAGGTCATCCAGCAGGTGTCAATGTCCAACTCAGTCAGCTTGAGGACGAGATCTTCCATCATGTAGCCGGCGTTGATGGCCGCATAGGAATGCGGGGCAGACATAAGGAGCAGGTAGTGCGGTGCTCCGATGAGAAATTGATTATAGCCCGCTGAGCTCTCCAGCGCCGGCTGTGCATCCTTGTCCAAGACGATCAACTCCGTTGCAATCTCCGGGACAAGACGGGGGCAGGTCTTTTCATAGTAGGATCGGAGCTGGCCGATAGCCTCGCTCGGAACTTCCTTTTCGCGGAATGCGTGAACGGATCTGCGATTTTGAATCATAGCGCTGTAATTCATAGTAATATCTCCTATTCTGATGTCTTTGGTTTTCTTATAAATCGTCTATCAGTGCGGTGCTCTTGGCGTAGGCGGTACTGCGTGCCTCAAAGAAATCGGTCTTGACCATGTTGGCGTCGGCGTACTGGCTGACCCATTCCATGCTCTCCGGTTCGCTCTCAAAGCCTGGATACAATGCGGGATAGCCAAGGCTCGTCCAGCGGAGGTTGCCGAGATAGCGGATGTAATCGCTGATCATCTGCCGGTTCAGCCCCGGGATGCCGTCGCCGATTACATAATGCCCCCATGCGATCTCCTGCTCCACGCCCTCACGCATCATCTCGCGCAGCGCTTGTACGCTCTCGGCGGTGAACAACTCCGGCTGCTCCTTTTGCAGCTCCGTGATGATATTGCGGAACAGCCACAAGTGCGTGTTCTCATCGCGGTTTATGTAGCGAATCTCCTGCGCCGAGCCGGGCATCTTCCCGTTTCGGGAGAGATTGTAGAAGAACATAAAGCCGCTGTAAAAATAGATGCCCTCCAAAATATAGTTTGCCATCATCACGCGCAGCAGCGTGGGAGCGTCCTTCCGCTCCTGAAACTCGTTGTAGCAGTCCCCAATGAAGGTGTTGCGGCGCAGCAGATGCTCGTCCGTTTTCCATTGGTAGAGGATGTCATTGCGCTCCACGGGGGAACAGATGGTGTCGAGCATATAGCTGTAGCTCTGTGAGTGGACACACTCCTGAAACGCCTGAATGGACAGGCAGAGATTGACCTCGTTGGCGGTAATGTAGGCGCCGATATTAGGCAGGTTCGCTGTCTGAATGGAATCCAAAAAGACAAGAAAACTCAGAATTTTATCGTAGGCGCTGCGCTCGGCTGACAGCAGGCGAGGATAGTCCTTCACATCCTGCGAGAGATTGATCTCCTCAGGGATCCAAAAGTTGTTCATGGCCTGCCGGTACCAGTCGCTGACCCAAGCGTACTTCATATTGTTGAAGTCATTGAGGTTGGTGGTATTGCCGCCGATCATGCGCCGCAGGCGCACATCAGGGTCGCCCTCCGGGTTAAAGAGGGGCTTTTTCTTCAGTTCCGTCATGCTATCCTCCTTATGACGAGCAGCTTTCGCAGGCCTCGACCTCAAGGGCCTTGCTGCGGACATAGTAAATGGTCTTGACGCCGGCCCTCCACGCCTCCAAATACAGTCTGAGCACCTGACGCATGGAATAGTCGTTGGTGATATAGAGATTCATGCTCTGCGCCTGGTCAATATGTCTCTGGCGAAGGCCCGCGGCGCGTACCGACCAGCTTTGGTCAATCAGATGCGCCGCCTTATAGCACCACCATGTATCCATAGAAAGCTCCGGAGCAACGCGGGGCAGCATGCTGCCCTTTTTTTCCTCTAAAAAGAATTTCTTCATAATTGGATCTATGCCCGCCGACGTGCCGGAGAGGATAGATGTGCTGGAGGTCGGTGCGACCGCCAGCAGATAGGCGTTGCGCATTCCCTGCACCGCCACCGTTTTCGCAAGCGCCCGCCACTTTTCGGAGGTATAACCCCGCTTTTCAAAATACGCGCCCGTCTGCCAGTCGCTGCCCTCAAAGAGCGCGTAACGACCCTTTTCCCGTGCCAGAGCTGTGTCCGCCTTGACGGCGGCGTAGTTGATGAGCTCGAACACTGCGTCGGTGAAGGCAAGGTGCTCATCGCTCTCCCAGCGGATGCCGCGCTTTGCCAGCATGTGGTGGTAGCCGCTGACGCCCAGGCCGATGCTGCGGTACTTCTGATTGGTAAGCCGCGCGTATTCCAACGGGTAGAAGTTGAGGTCGATCACATTATCCAGTGCGCGGATGGCCGTTTCCACCGTGCGTTCCATATAGGCCTCGTCCTCCACCGGCAGATTACCGAGAGACAGACTCGCCAGGTTGCAGACCACAAACTCACCTGGGCGTGTGGCCGTCACCACTATTGTGTCGCCGTTCTCCGTGTGCACCTCAGTGCTGATGTGCTCGATGGGCGCCATGTTCTGCGCGATCTCCGTACAGAGATTGGAGCAATAGATCATTCCCGTGTGACCGTTTGGGTTCATATGATTTACACTGTCGCGATTGAAAGCGAAGGGCGTGCCGGTCTCCACTGCCGAGCGAAGCACCAGCCGCACGATGTCCTTGACGGTGACGCTGCGCTTTTCGATGCGCGGGTCATTGACGCAGTCCAGATACCGCTTCTCCCATTCTGTACCCCAGTAATCCTCCAGTGCGTAGCCCTTGACCGTGAGGATCTCATGCGGACACATGAGATGCCACGGCGCGTCTATGTTCTCCTCCGCCAGTCGCCAGAAGAGATCCGGATAGCACACGGCGGGAAACACATCATGTGCCTTCATGCGGTCGTCGCCGTTGTTGGTGCGCAGTTGAAGGAATTCCGGCAGATCCCGGTGCCATGCGTCTAAGTAAACCGCCACAGCGCCCTGCCGCATCCCCAACTGATCCACCGCCACGGCGGTGTCGTTGACCAGCCGGATCCAGCGGATAACACCGCCCGCCGCCCCTTGAAAGCCGCGGATGGTGCTGCCTGCAGCGCGCACCTTACCGAAGTACATCCCCATTCCACCGCCGAATTTAGAGACCTTTGCGAAGTTGTCCAGCGAGCGGTAGATGCCGTCCAGACTGTCCGGCACAGTGTCCACAAAGCAGCTTGAAAGCTGATGGTAGGGCTTTCGTGCGTTGGACATGGTAGGTGTCGCCATCGTGACCTCCATACGGCTGAGCATATCGTAAAAGCGTTTTACCCACCCCATGCGGTCAGAGCCTTCGTTCATAGCAAGATGCAGCGCGATACCCAAAAACATCTCCTGCGGTGTTTCCAGCGGCACGCGGCTGCGTGACTGGATCACATAGCGTTTGAGCAGCAGGTCAAGGCCGGAGTAGGTGAACAGCTCGTCCCGTTCCGGGCAGAGAAAGTCCTCCGCCATGGCAATCTCCTCGTGGGTATAGTGGGCAAGGATATAGTCACCGTAGAGTCCCTTATCCGTCAGATAGCGAAGCTTGCCATAGAGGTCGCAGACGCCGCGCCCCTCCCATTCCTGTGCGTTGCGACAGCGAAAGGAGTGGTTCAGAAGCCGCGCCGCGATGAACTCCCACTTGGGTGCCTCTGCCGTAGTCAGCTCTACCGCTGCCTTAATCAGTGCCTCAGCCCGCTCATCCTCCGTCATGCCCGGGCGACAGAAACTCTCAAACTTCATTTGAAGCGCCGCGAGGGAGTAGACTTCCTCGGTAAAATCCATCTGGATGCGGCGCAGCACCTCGTCAAGCGAGTCATCCCCCACCGTCCGCGCGATGGTATGCCGGACACGGCGCAGCGCAGACCGCTTTTCGCGGTAGAGGATGTACGCCTTGGCCACCTCATAGTGTCCGCGATCCATGAGCGTTCGCTCCACCTCGTCCTGCACACGTTCCACGGTGAGCGGCACTGTGACGGAGAGATTGTTGAGAACGGTGGCGAGGATCTCATCCATCTCTCTGCTCCCGATCTCCTTGCCCTGTCCGTCAAACGCCTTTTTCATGGCGTTGAAAATT
Source organism: Faecalibacterium sp. I4-3-84 (assembly GCF_023347255.1). Lineage (GTDB taxonomy): Bacteria > Bacillota > Clostridia > Oscillospirales > Ruminococcaceae > Faecalibacterium > Faecalibacterium taiwanense. The sequence goes on along the minus strand of NZ_CP094466.1, from coordinate 2,290,475 downwards.
TTCTCCTGTTGAAAGGGAACAGACTCCCCGTTTCGTTTTCTGATCTCCATTTCGATCCTCTCATCTTCTCCGGTCACTTCTCATGTCCTTTTGAGCAAAGAGCGGGCAAGCGCAGTATCACGCTTGCCCGCTCTGTTTTTGAAAGCCGGTTTTTCTGCAGCCGACGCGGCGGGGCTGTTTGTTGTCTGTTGTCTTGGTTTTGGCTTTCCTGCCAGTTACTTCATAGATTCCAGAATGGCGTCCGCCAGTGCTTCCAGCTCAGTGCGCTTGTCCGTGCCCATGGACGAGGCGAGGCTGAGCCGCTCGTTGAGCACCGTCATGTTCTTTAGCTCATTGTTGACGAATTTCTGCATGAGGTCACCGGACTTCACCGCCCATGAGCCGTTTTCAATGATGGCAAAGGTGCGGTTTTGCAGATTCAGCGCCTTCATATCCATGAGGAAGTCATGCATGGCGGGGTAGATGCCGAGGTTGTAGGTCACAGAGGCCAGGACAATGTGACTGTACTTAAATGCCTCGGAGATCAGCTGGGAGACATGAGTGGAGGACACATCGTACATCGCCACCTTGCTCATGCCCTTATCGCAGAGCGACGTCGCCAGCGCCTGCGCCGCGTTCTCCGTGTTGCCGTACATAGAGGCGTAGACGATGAGCACGCCCTGGGTCTCAGGGGCATAGCGGCTCCATGTGTCGTACTTTTCGATGAACCAGCCCAGATCCTTGCGCCACACGGGGCCGTGGAGCGGGCAGATGTACTTGATCTGATCCAAAACGCCGCCGGCCTTTTTCAGCAGGAGCTGGATGTGGGGGCCGTACTTGCCCACGATGTTGGTGAGGTAGCGGCGGGCGTCGTCCAGCCAGTCCCGCTCGAAGTCCACCTCGTCGGCGAACAGCTTGCCGTCCAGCGCGCCGAAGGTGCCGAAGGCGTCGGCGGAAAAGAGGACGCCGTCGGTGACGTCGAGGGTCACCATGGCCTCCGGCCAGTGAACCATAGGCGCGCCCACAAAGGTGACGGTGTGCTTGCCGAAGGAGAAGGTGTCGCCCTCCTTCACCTCGATGCACTCATGTCCGTCCACATGGAAGCCGAACTGCCGCATGAGCATGAATGCCTTCTCGTTGGAGATCAATTTCACCTTGGGATGGCGCAGCAGGATCTCCTCGATGCAGGCGGCGTGATCCGGCTCCAGATGGTTGACCAGCAGGTAGTCCAGCTCGCGGCCATCCAGCACATACGCCAGATTTTCCAAAAGCTGGCGGCAGGCAGACCAGTCCACCGTGTCAAAGAGCACCGTCTTTTCATCCAGCAGGCAGTAGGCGTTGTAGCTTACGCCCCGGGGAATGGGAAAGCAGTTTTCAAACAGGGCCAGGCGATGGTCGTTGGCGCCCACCCAGTAGAGGTCGTTCGTTACTTTACGCACGCAATACATCTTATCTTGCCTCCTTCACGGCCTCAAGCCTTTACAAATTGATCCTTCGTCTCCGCGCACTCGGGACACACCCACTCGGCGGGAAGCTGCTCAAAGAGCGTACCGGGCGCGATCTCGCCGTCCTCGTCGCCCAACTCCGGCACATACTCGTAGCCGCAGCCGCTGCAGACGTAGCGGTCGCCGATGGGGGCGGGCTTCGGCGGCGTGGGCCGCTTCATCTTTACCATGGGCGGCGCGGGCAGCTTTTCGCCGCTATCCAGCGCGGCAGTGAGCAGGGGCAGGATCTCCTCCACATCGCCCACGATGCCGTAGTCGCAGTTCTTAAAGATAGGCGCGTTACCGTTCTTATTGATGGCCACGATGGTGGAGGCGTCCTTGATGCCCTTAAGGTGCTGGGATGCGCCGGAGATGCCGCAGGCGATGTACAGATTGCCGGTGAACTTCTGACCGGACATACCCACATAGCGGTTCAGCGGCAGATATTTGAGAGTCTCCGCCACAGGGCGGGAAGAACCGATGGCCGCGCCGGCGGCCTTGGCCAGCGACTCTACCAGTTTCATGTTCTTTTTCTCCCCGATGCCCTTGCCCGCGGAGACCACCCGCTCCGCCTGCGGGATGGGCGTATCCATAGGGATGCCCACGGAGAAGTCGTGACCATCCTTCTTCAGCGCCGCCACAAGGTCGGCCACCTGCTGGGCAGCATCCCCCTCCCGGAAGATGGTCTTTTTGCGAATGCCGGTGATGGGCGCGGGTTTCTTGGCCGCCGAACGGCTCTCGCCGCCGGAGCTCTTGCCCAGCCTGCCCAACAGATGAGAGGCGATGACCACCCGCTGGATCTCGTTAGTGCCCTCGTAGAGGGTGGTGATCTTGGCGTCGCGGTAGGCCCGTTCCACCTCCATGCCCTTGAGGTAGCCGCTGCCGCCGTGGATCTGCAAGGCATCGTTGGTGACCTCCAGCGCGATGTCCGAGGCGTACATCTTCGCCATGGCGGACTCCATGCCGTAAGGCGCGTGCTGCTCCTTCAGCTCCGCCGCGGAGTAGATGAGGAACCGGGCGCAGCGCAGCTTGGTTGCCATATCCGCCAGCTTGAAGGCGATGCTCTGCTGGGCCGCGATGGGCTTGCCGAACTGGACGCGCTCCTTGGAATAGCTCAACGCGTGCTCAAACGCGCCCTGGGCGATGCCCAGCGCCTGCGCGGCGATGCCGATGCGTCCGCCGTCCAGCGTGGACATGGCAATCTTGAAGCCCTCGCCCTCCTTGCCCAATAGGTTTTCCTTGGGAACCTTCACGTCGTTGAAGATCAGCTCCGCCGTGGAGGAGGAGCGAATACCCATCTTGTCATAGTGGTCGCCGAACTCAAAGCCCTTCCAGCCCTTCTCCACGATGAAAGCGGAGATGCCCCGGGTGCCGATGTCCGGCGTGGTGACGGCGAAAACCACATAGGTGTCCGCCTTAGGGGCGTTGGTAATGAAGATCTTGCCGCCGTTGAGGAGGTAGTAGTCCCCCTTATCCAGCGCCGTGGTCTCCGTGCCGCCGGCGTCGGATCCGGCGTTGGTCTCCGTAAGGCCGAAGGCGCCGATTTTCTCGCCCTTGGCCAGCGGAACCAGATATTTCTTCTTCTGCTCCTCGGTGCCATAGGCGAAAATGGGCCATGAGCCGAGGGAGACGTGGGCGGAGAGGATTACGCCCGTGCCGCCGTCCACACGGGCCAGCTCCTCCACCGCGATGGCGTAGCTCAGAGCATCAAGACCGGCACCGCCGTACTCCTTGGGGTAGGGAATGCCCATCCAGCCCAGCTTCCCCAGCTTCTTGACAGCCTCCTCGGGAAACTCGTTGTTCTGATCCATTAAAAATGCGAGGGGCTTGATCTCCTCCTCCGCAAAACTCCGGATCTTCGCGCGCAGCTCTTCGTGCGCCGCCGTGGTTTGAAACAGCATACGGGTACCTCCTTTTAAAATTTTACAGCTTGCTTGTATCTTGGGGATCGGATCCGCCGGTCAGCAGCCTGCGCAGGCTCACGGCACGGAACGCCTCGTCCTGCTTTTGCTGCAAGGCCGCCAGCTGACAGTGGATGGCGCACCGCCCATACTTGTCCTGCCAGCGGCATTCATATCCCGGCTCCATGCAGGCGCATAGGATGCCCCGCTCCCCCACGACCCCCATGAGATCGTAGAGGGAGGTCGCGTCCAGATCGCAGGACAGCGCGCAGCCGCCGAGAGCGCCGCGGCTCACCCGCACCAAGTTGCCGGCGGAGAGCTTGCGCAGAATCTGGTAGGCAAACTGATTGGGGATCAATTCCGTTTCCGACATCTCGGCCACCGAATGCTTCTCCCCGTCCAGCAGCACCCGCAAAATGCGCAGCGCGTAGTCCGTCTCTTTGGTGATGATCATGCTCCACATCCTCTTTTCGCTTGCTTGTTAATACCATCATATCAATCTTGATAAAATTTGTCAAGATAATTTCAAAAAAAATATCGCTTTAATACAGACCGCCCCAGCACAGACCGCCCCAGCCCGGGTCAGCTTCGCTTTCCATTCAGCGAAAAGCCATGTTCCTTACAATTATAGAAGCCGAAAAAGCTGTGCCGTGGCAGTCCGCCGAAAGCAGAAAAGACTATGCCTGAAAACCAGAAAGCGGAGAAATTGGTTGGGGCTCGCAGGGGTCGCCCATCCAAGGCGGATGAGGCGATCCCTGGCAAGTCCAAGGCAAGCACCAAAGTGCGTGCTTTTCATTTTATATCCGACGCATTATGTTAAGATGTGCAGTAGATGTTCCATTTTGCTGTCCCATTCTCTGCTGGAATCGGCGCACTCTTTCAGTTCAGTTTCGATTTCAGCATTTATCGGCAGATTTTTCTTATAGCGGATGGTATGCTCAAGGCTTGCCCAGAAGTCCATAGCGATTGTACGGAGTTGTATCTCCACTGGCACATGGATCTCTTTTTCCGCAAAGAATACCGGCAGCCGGATCGTCAGGTGCAGACTGCGATAGCCATTTGGCTTAGGGTGTGAAATATAATCTTTCTCCGTGATGATTTCAATGTCAGACTGATCTTTTAAGCACTTTGCCAAAAAGAACACATCTTCCTCGAAAGAGCAGATCACCCGCACACCGGCAATATCCATGATATTTGCCTGCATGGTCGGAAAATCCAGAGAAAGTCCGCGCTTCTGCATCTTATTCATAATGCTGGACGGCGACTTCAAGCGACTTTTCATACTTTCTATCGGATTGCGATCATGCTGCAATGAAAACTCTTCGTTTAGAATTTCCAACCTGCTTTCCAGTGCTTTCAGCGCACATCGGTATTGCAGCATGACTTCCTGATACCTGCGATTTTCGCTTAAAAGGCGCTGGCACTGCAGATCATCTAAGCCTTTATCTGCCGCAACCGTCAAGCCAAATAAATTTTCACTCATAGTTTCTCCATTCCGCAGGGATAGGCGCTCCGCGCTGTCTGCTGCTCTTGTGTTACGACCTGATAAAAACTGTATCCGCCGGAGAGATGGGAACAGCTGAAACCATACTGCGTTAAAAGCCGACAGGCCAGATAACTGCGAAGCCCAGTCTGGCAATTCACATAGATAGGCTTGTCCCGCTCTAACTCGTCCAAGTGCTCCCGCAGATCGTCCAGTGGAATATTGCGGAATCCATTCAAGTGCCCACGCCGATATTCGCCTTCCGTACGGACGTCCAGCAGCGTCGCACTGCCATCGCAGGGCAAGTCCTCAACATCATTCCAATGGAACTGCTGCACTTTCCCGCTCTCCAAATCCTCGATCATAAAACCGGCCATATTGACCGGATCCTTGGCAGAGGAATAGGGCGGCGCATAGGAAAGGTCAAGTTCCGTCAGTTCCAAAGCTTTCATTTTTGCGCGAATGGCCGTTGCCAGTACATCAATACGCTTGTCCACGCCCTCGCCGCCAACAATCTGCGCACCGAGCAGCCGCAGGCTTTCTTTTTCATACAGTACTTTCATTGCCATTGACCGTGCGCCGGGATAATAGGCAGCGTGGGATGCCGGGAAAAGTACGACTTTGTCGTAAGCGATTCCTGCTGCCTGCGCTGCCTTTTCATTGATACCCGTGGAGGCCGCTGTCAAGCCAAACAGTTTCAGAACAGACGAACCCTGAGAGCCGGTAAAGTGGCTGTTGCCGCCGCAGATATTGTCAGCGGCAATGCGTCCCTGCTTGTTGGCGGGTCCCGCCAGCGAAATCAACGCTTTCTGCCCGGTTACAAAATGGGTGACCTCTACGGCATCGCCCACAGCATAGATGTCCGGCACGGAGGTTTCCATCCGTTCGTTGACAGCGATGCTGCCACGAATACCAAGCTCAAGACCGACATCTTTTGCTAAATGCGTATCTGGGGTAACACCGATGGCCAGCAAAACCATATCCGAATGCAGCGGCTCACTACCCTCCAGCAGGGTCAGCACGGAATCTCCGTCCTGTCGAAATCCGGTGACGGTTTCACCCAACCGCAGAGTCACGCCGTGTCTGCGCATTTCCGCATGGACAAAGCTCGCCATGTCCGCATCCAGTGGTGCTAATAGCTGATTGGGTCGCTGAACGATGGTGACAGAAACGCCCATTTCTGTAAGGTTTTCCGCCATTTCCAGACCGATAAAGCCGCCGCCAGCCAAAACAGCGCTTTTCAGCTTCTGATCCTCTACAAAGTGCCTAATGCGGAGGGTATCCTCCACGGTGCGCAGCGTGAAAACACGCTCACTGCTGACGCCGGAAAGCGCAGGAACCGTCGGCTTTGCGCCGGGTGCGAGGAGCAGTTTGTCATAGGTTTCCGTGTAGACCTTTCCACTATCCAATGCGTGAATGGTGACGGTTTTCTCTGTGGGATTGATCGCAGTTACTTCCTGCCGTACCCGCACATCAATGCGAAAGCGGTCCCAGAAGCTCTCCGGAGTTTGCAGTGTCAGTTCTTCTTGCTCCTTGATCACACCGCCCACATAATACGGCAGACCGCAGTTGGCATAGGACACATAGCCGCTGCGCTCGATCATGATGATCTGGGCGTGTTCATCCAAACGGCGGATGCGGGCAGCGGCAGAAGCACCGCCCGCCACACCGCCTACGATCACAACTTTCATCTTGCGCCCTCCACCATTGCGGCAATCTCCGACTTAGGCCGATAGCCGACCGATTTGGTAATGGCCTTTCCATCCTTGAATACGACCAGCATCGGGATGCTGGATACTTGAAAACGCATCGCCAGCTCCATCTGCTCGTCCACATTGACCTTGCCCACCTTGAGCGCACCGCTTTTTTCTTCGGCAAGCTCATGCAGTACGGGAGAGAGCATTTTGCACGGTCCGCACCAGTCCGCATAGAAATCCAGCAGGACGGGCTTGTCGGAATGCAGTACCTCATTTTCAAAATTCGCAGCAGTAATTTTCAGTTCAGCCATGAGAAAGGCTCCGTTCTGTTATCTTTGTTTATTCTTTGTTTTTCAGCTTGCAAATGCCCTGCGTCATGGTTCCCATCGGACAAAACGCACACCATGTGCGGGGCTTGTAGAGCACCATAACGATCAGACCCAGCAGCAGAGAGGTCAGCATGAGGCCATAAAAGCCAAAGCTGAACTGCGCCACCCAGTCAGTGACCGTACCGGCTGTATAAGTCCAGCTCCACGGCACACGGAATGTCCAGAACAGCTTAATGGCCTCCCGCAGGGACGTAGCACCAGCAGCGACCAGATAGGTCTGGAACACCATGTTGCCGAACATCGTCAGGAAAAAGAGCAAAAAGGCATAACGGAACCACTTGGAGGACATCCAGCGGGGCGTGGGCTTGCAGCGGGAGCATTTAAGGTCTGTCCCCAGCTTGCTGAACAGTTGACCCCGTCCGCAGAGGTGGTTGCAAAAGAATTTGTTCCCGCCAAAGATGGCTAAAAGCAGCGGCAGAAGAAAATCGATCATACCCAGCCACGCGAACAGGATATTGAAAAAGCCCAGTGCAAAATAGATGATGGCATATACCCACAGGTAATCGTACCAATGCTTTGCTTTCATGCGTCAGCCCTCACTTTCGCCTTAATGCAGCCGACGGGACAGAGCTTTGCGCACTTGCCGCAGCCTACGCAGCGTTCCGCCTCCACGGCGGCGTAGCAGCCACGGCGCACCTTGACGGCCCCCAGTGGACAGGTATTTTCACACACACCACAGGCGACACACCGCGTCTTATCTATGGCAGCCAGTTTCTTTGACAGCATAGCGTTCCTCCCTTAATCCTACAAGGATTTGTAATAGAGCATACAGTGGCAGACCCCCTCGAAGCCCGGATCTGCAATTGGATTCTTGAACTCCTGGCACATACATTTGGTTGCCTCTGTGCGCTCCCTGCGGCAGGGGCAGTACCCGCCGGTGCGCTTGAGTCCTTTTCTGATGGTGCTGACAATCTCCTGATCGGGATTGAGCTTGATTTTCATGTTCGCTAGCTCTTTCTTGATTGTGGCTTTATCATACCGCAGGACAAAGTCTTTTTCTGTGACGAGGTTACATTGAAAAAAAATCCGGTGCTTTTTGAGCACCGGATTTTAAGAAGGTGAATTACGCTTTCCACAGACTGTGGAGGTTGCAGTAGGCGTAGACCGCCTCGACCTCATCGCCCTCGCAGAGAGCGAAGCAGACCTCCGGCTTTTCGCCGGGATGCAGTTCCTTACGCTGATTGCCCTGCTTGGTCTGGAGAGATACCCATTCGATGTAGTGCTCCGGCAGCATGGGGTGCTCCACAGAGCCGACCTTGACATGGACGATGCCGTTTTCCACCGTCCAGACAGGGACGTGCTTTTCCACGGCGGCATCGGTGGTGCCGGGAACGATCTCGCTCATCGGCTCGCCGCAGCAGACAACAGGGACGCCTGCGTCCTTAACTTTGGCAATGATGTTACCGCAATGCTTGCAAATGTAAAACTTCTGCTCCATGATAATTCTCCTTTTCTTTTCTTTAATAGTTTTCTGCATGAATTTCAAAATAGCTCTGGGGATGGTTGCAGGTGGGGCAAACCTCCGGGGCCTTCTCGCCCACGACGATGTGACCGCAGTTGCGGCACTCCCACACCTTGACCTCACTCTTGGCAAAGACCTCTGCCATCTCCACATTGTGCAGCAGGGCACGGTAGCGCTCCTCATGGTGCTTTTCAATGGCGGCTACCAGGCGGAAACGCTGGGCCAGCTCATGAAAGCCTTCCTCATCGGCAGTTTTGACAAAGCCATCGTACATATCCGTCCACTCGTAGTTCTCACCCTCAGCGGCGGAGAGAAGGTTTTCTGCGGTGTCGCCAATGCCGTTCAGTTCTTTGAACCACAGCTTGGCGTGCTCCTTCTCATTATCAGCGGTTTTGAGGAACAGTGCCGCGATCTGCTCAAAGCCTTCCTTCTTGGCCTTGGATGCAAAATAGGTGTACTTGTTGCGTGCCTCGGACTCACCGGCAAAGGCAGCCATCAGGTTTTTTTCGGTTTGAGTTCCTGCGTATTTCGTCTCTTTCATGGTGGATACTATGAGTGATTTTGCCGTCCAAAGCTTCATAAAGCTTGAACTGCTCGGTGTGACCGAAGTGCTGAAAGATTTGACCGTTTTCATAGGCAACTGCAATTTTCATAATGGAATCTCCTTTGCAAGTTTTGCCTGATTTTTCCATGTTGGCTCTCTGCATCCAGCAGCAGCGGCCGCAGTGAGCTGCCTCCTGTCCTCCGCAGATGCGGTAGTTTCCCCCGGTGATGTGCAGCGGTTTCCCGTGGACAAGACACGCTGCGATCTTGCTCCGTGCGCTTTCGTAAATCTCCTGCACGGTAGAGCGGGAAATGTCCATTTGAGCGGCACACTGCTCGTGGGTTTGCTGCTCCAAGTCAACCAGCCGAATGACCTCGTATTCGTCCAGCGTCAGCAGGATCGGCTCGGTATTCTCGCACCCGTTGGGACAGAATGTATCGACCTGTGGTACGCCACAAATTTGACGGCACCGTGGCGGTCTTGGCATGGGAGCTTTCCTCCCTTTGTATTCGGTATATTCCGATTGTAGCACTTTGAGCAGAAAAAAGCAATTTTTTCAAAAGCTGCTACATTTTCCGTCCTCATATGTGTGCCGGCTGATATTCGGAGTCGAATGCTACATGTGAGCCTTGTGCGTAATGCCCACCGATCATGACCGTAGCGGCAGTCACAGCCTCCACATGAAAGCGTTCCCGGTAATGCTTGCATTTTCGTAAAAAAACGTTATAATTGAATCAGTTAAATCAAAGGAGGTATCAAATCATGAAATCACATAAATACTGGTCCTTAGGCGCACTTTTCTGTATGTTGGGATGCATTTATTCTGGAATCAAAAAATCTATGACTGCGCATAAATACTTTGCCTATTCTTCATTGCTTTGTATGGGTATGTCCATTTATTCCGGTCACAAACTGGTTTCTCCAAAGAAGAAAAAAATCACTAAATCAAATAATAGTGAGAATAGTTAAACAAAAAATTTCCTTTATTCATCAAAGACAAAGTTGCTGGAGAATTTTTTTCTCCAGCAGCTTTCTTTCATAGAGAAAACGCTGGGAGAGATCTCCCAGCGCAAGCAGCCCTAATCACAGTACCGACGTGTGCCAAGCCAAAGTGGACCCAGTACCCACAACCAAGGCAGTGAAAACGTTCTCGTCACTTTTAATACCGTAAGCACCAGCGTTAAAGCATACAAGAGGCTCATTGTAATTATTTCGGAACGGTCAGGTTTCTTATCCATACGCAGACCACCTCGAAAATCCGGTCACATCTGCGAAATAGTATAAAAGTCAGTATGCTTCATCCGGTTCGGTAGGTGCTGCGGTAATATCGCGGTAGAAAGTGGCCCATGCAGCTTCCTCATAGGGGCGTACAAAAAAGAAGCCAATGCTCAATGGAATTGTCAGCAGAAGAACAAGAGAAATCGCCATAGCCTCTGAACCGGTGAAATATTTGAGAACCAGAAAACCCCCGGCATACAGTGGCAACGAACAAAGCAGCTCCCAGCCAATGAAGCTGAAATCCAGACAGAACAGCCGCCATTTGTTGCCGTCCATGATTCGCCGGGATTCTGTGATCGCTTCATTTGCGGTCAGCGAAGGATGCTCGGACATGATGTAAGGTGTCATCGCATAGCTGTATGTTTTCACGATTCCCGGAATTACCAACAACAGCGACCAGAGGGCGATATACAGACCCTGCAGGAATTTCATGCAGAAGCCATCCCACAGACGGTCTTTCTGAGAGAACAAATCCGAGATGGCAGCATCCTTTCCATCTACAAGGTTCAAATTAAAATGAGCATATCCCAGTTGAGCTGCACCGCCCACGATCAGTTGGAGGACTGCCCACAGAACAATGCCGGCAAGCAGAACAGCAAGCAGCCGACCGCCGTTGGGCTGGGAGAACAGTTCAAAATGGATGTCCTTTGCCTGATTGGAATTGGATACGGCACTGTTGGAACTGCTCACAATGGTAGCACCGAGCGCACTGGCGGCAATACCTGTCAAAACAGCAGTTTTCCATTTTCCGCGCAGGGCATCGAGAGCGAGCATACGATAGTCGGCAGATACTTTCATAAAAGCAACCTCCTGTCTGAAAACGGCAAGGATTTGTGAAATAGGAAGATGATATGCCACTTTAATTTAGATACGTTTGAAAAGCTGAAAAAATTGCAGCATGAATGAAAAAGAGGCTGTTACACCGGTTTTATCCTTGTGCAACAGCCCCTTCCTTTACTTCAGCAGCTTGTCCAGTTCATCATATTGCATTACTGGAGCTTTGCAAGGATTTCTTCAGCCGTCATACCGCTGGCAAGCAGCTTCTTCAGCACATCTTCTGCTTCGCCCTTCTTTGCTTCTTCTGCTGCCTTTGCTTCGGCGGCAGCTTTTTTGTTTTCGGCTTTGGCAAGTTCCTTGGTGGCGGCTTTCAATTCTGCTTTCTTGGCTTTCAGCTGCGTCTTCAGATCATCGAGATTTGCAGTCAACGTAGCAACCTCAGATTCGATTTTCTCTTTTTTTGCGGCCTTTTCTGCAATGACTGCTACATAATCAACGCTGGCCTTTACAGTACGAGCCTTATTCTTGCTTCCCTTGGGTCTTGCCATAATAATTTCCTCCCATAAAGTGAAATAATTTGATACTTACAAGTATATTTCCAAATAGTCAGAATTGCAATAGGTAACCTGAGCTATTTTCAACTGCCAATGCAAATCTTATTCGGTATGCCCGAAGATCGTCGCAAATGTATTCCTTCAATGGTAACAATCATGGAGATTAGTGTTTATCTGGAGATTAATGGAACGCTAAAGCAGAAATGGGAAACCTTTAGCGACCTTGCAGATGCCAAAAACCGTAAGAAAGAGGTCGAATACAAAGAATCCGTCGGTACCTTTGTGGCACCCCAGTGCCGAACTCTAAAAGACTTGCTTACAGAATATGTTGCCCTGTACGGAAAAACCAAATGGGCACTCTCAACCTATCAATCAAACAATGCTCTGATTTCAAACTACATAATACCGCTTATCGGCTCAATGAAGCTGCAAGATCTCACCACCCGCGTAATTGAGGGATATTATCAGCGGCTGCTCAAATACGAAGCAGTCGACCCTATGTGTGGAAAGCGTCAGCATCAATACGTTTCTCCCGGCACGGTTCGTTCGGTTCACAAAATTTTGAGAAGTGCCTTTGAGCAGGCTGTAAAGTGGGAACTTATGGAAAAGAATCCCTGTATTTATGCCACCTTGCCCAAATACACTTCCAAGAAACGTGATATTTGGACAGCCGAAACGCTGTTCCGTGCTTTGAAAGTTTGTGATGATCCGAAGCTGCGGCTGTGCATCAATCTCTCGTTCTCCTGCTCCCTGCGTTTGGGCGAACTGCTCGGCCTGACTTGGGATTGCGTGGATATCTCCCCTGAAAGCATTGATGCAGGACGCGCATCCATTTACATAAACAAAGAACTTCAGCGTGTGGATGTTGCTTCACTGAACGCATTGGAAAACAAAAATGTTATCACCCGTTTTCCATCGCTGAGTTCCCGCTGCACTACGGTTCAGGTTCTGAAAAGCCCTAAAACGGATAGCAGTATCCGAACCATCTTCCTGCCCAAAACGGTCGCTGAAATGCTTGTCCAATATAAAGCCGAGCAAGACATGACAAGGGATGCACTGGGCACAGAGTACGCTGACTATAATCTTGTGGTCGCCGGCCCGCTGGGAATGCCGACCGAACAATCCACCATCAACGGTGCATTGAAGCAGCTGATTGAGGAAAACAATCTTCCCAAAGTAGTTTTTCACAGTTTTCGACACTCCAGCATTACATACAAGCTCAAGCTGAACGGCGGCGATATCAAAGCCGTGCAGGGCGATTCCGGTCATGCACAGGCTTCAATGGTCACCGAGCAGTACGCACACATTCTGGATGATGACCGGCGTTTGAACGCACAGCGATTCGACGATTTCTTCTACAATATTAAATTTCTTTTCCATTGCACACTCCTAAGATCACGCAAAGTTCCTTGCATCCAGTGCCTTTACTCCCGTAAGAATACCATAAGACCCTTCCTTTTACAAGACAATGCGCATTTCCATTCGCACTGTTACATAGACCAGAGTTTTCTCGCAGAAAGCTCTGGTCTTTTTCTATTGAAAACATTAGTCCATCACACCAGTTACGGCTGTATGGACTGGTTCACGAATGCTAAACAAGCAAATATCCGTAGGGAAACGTACACTTCCCAGCTAATGAAAGGTGGGCATTTTACAATGAACCTTCCACTTTTCATTAGCTCTGCTAATTTTCTGCTAATGAAAAGCCTTTTACTCGTTTTATTTCGGGGTTTGTGTTCTTTACTCGGATTGACAGCACAACAAAAAATCCATTGATAAAACGTTACTTGTTTTACCTACTTTTGTCTAGGATTTATTGCTTCAGCCCCTACTCCTAAGCCTGAGGCCCCCGGTTCGAATCCGGGCGGGGACGCCATATTTTAAGAAAATGCGAAGGTCATTTTTCCATGTGAAAGACGATCTTCGCATTTTTCATTTTGAACCTATCACCAAAATTAGCCAGCGAATGCCATTAGCAGAATTTTCGGTTCCAGCTAATAAAATCAGGCTTCCAGCTAATTGAGGCCAAAATCGCCGTTTTCTATGCTTTATGCAACTTCACAGCATAAGAAAACCTTTTGGACATACAAAAAAGCGCAGAAGGCTTCCTTTGAGAAACACCTTCTGCGCTTTTCTGTTTTTACATTGCGATCCAGCCCAGAGCATTTGCCACAGAGCTGATCAGGATAATGGCCGCAAAGATGGGGCACAGATACTGGATCATGAAGTTGAAGATCTTTTTACGGCGGAAGGGCTTGCCGCCCAGCGTCACCTCTTCTTCGATCTTCTGCACGCCGATCACGCGGGACACCAGCAGGCAGATAGCAATGGCTGCAATGGGCATCATGACAGAGTTGGTGAGGAAATCGAAGAAATCCAGAAACTGCATTCCGAACACCGTCACGCCCGCCAGCGGGCCATAGCCCAGTGCCGAAAGGCTGCCCAGCGCCACCATGATCAGGCCGATCAGTGCCGTTGCGCGCTCGCGGCTCCAGCCCAGCTCGTCCTCAAAGGTGGAGACAGCGCTCTCGGTCAGGGCAATGGAGCTGGTCACGGCTGCAAACAGCACCAGCAAAAAGAACAGGATGCCCACCACATGGCCAAAGCCCATGCTCTCAAACACCTTGGGGATGGTAATGAACATCAGCGCCGGGCCGGCCTGCAGGGTGTCCGGGTCGCCGCCGGAGAAGGAGAACACCGCCGGAATGATCATCAGGCCCGCCATGATGGCAATGGCCGTGTCAAACACCTCCACGTTCTCGGTGGATTCCTCAATGGAGACCTCCTTCTTCATATAGGAGCCAAAGGTGACCAGAATGCCCATAGCGATGGACAGCGAATAGAACATCTGGCCCATGGCCGTGACCACCGTCATCCAGGAAAAGTTTGCCACGTTCGGCACCAGAAAATACTTCACGCCTGCCAACGCACCCGGGCGCGTGACCGAGTAGCCTGCAATGACCACCGAAAGCACCACCAGCACCGGCATCATCACCTTGGAAACACGCTCCACGCCGTTGCGCACACCTGCAAAGATGATGGCCAGCGTAAAGGCCGTGAAGATCAGAAAGCACACCTCTGCCGACAGTCCGCTGGAAATGAAATTGGAAAAATAACCGTCCTGCGAAAGCTCACTGCCATGGCCGCTGATATACTCCGACAGATAGCGGATGACCCAGCCGCCGATGACCGAATAGTACGGCACGATCAGAATGGGAATGACCGCATTGATCCAGCCGCCAAACCGCAGGCCGCCCTTTTTGCCAAAAGCTCCAAAGGCACCCACCGGGCTTTTGTGGGTCATGCGGCCCAGTGCCGTTTCGGCCACGATCATCGTGTAGCCAAAGGTGACGGCCAGCACGATGTACACCAGCAGAAAAATGCCGCCGCCGTATTTCGCGGCGAGGTACGGAAACCGCCAGATGTTGCCCAGACCTACCGAAGCGCCTGCGGCCGACAGCACAAAGCCGATCTTGCCGGAAAAGGCGCTGCGCTTTTGTTTTTGCGTATCCATGATTTAATTCCTCTTTTCCTATATTCCTATACACAAGTGGCCTTAGTGTACCATATCTGTCCGTCAAATACAATGGTCCCGCCTGTTTGCGTGCAAAAAACAAACAGCGCCCCGCAAGGGAGCGCTGCCTGTTTTTTATAAGAGGTATACGCGTTGATCTCAGAAGATGCTGTAGCCCAGCAGCTGCGGCAGGGCGGTAGTAAGCGGGCCCCACAGGCTGATGGAGATCAGAACGATCACGTTGCAGATCACGTAGGGCGCTGCGCCCTTGAAGATCTCGATGATGGGCATGCGGTTGATCTTGTTGCAGGCGTTCAGGCACATGCCGACCGGCGGAGTGACCAGACCGATGGCCAGACCGGTGATCATCATGGCACCGAACTGCAGCGGCGAGAAGCCGTACTGCACCATGACCGGCAGCAGGATGGGGGTGAGCAGCAGGATGGCCGGGCTGACGTCGATGAAGGTGCCGATCATCAGGATCAGCACATCGAAGATCAGCGCAATGGCCCATGCGGGCATGTTCAGAGACATGAAGAAGGCACCCACCGTCTGCGGCACCTTCTGCATGGTCAGCACCCATGTGAAGATGGTGGTGAAGCCGATGATGAGCATGATGGAGGAAGAAGAGATCAGGGTCTTTTTCAAAGCTTCCCAGACACCCTTCCATGTCAGCTCCTTGTAGACGAAGAAGCCCACCAGCATGGAATACAGCACGGCCACACCGGCACTTTCGGATGCAGTGCACACGCCGAAGGAAACGCAGATGATGATGAACAGCGGCATGATGAGGGCAGGGATGCCGGAAAGCAGGCTCTTGGCGGCGCGCTTGCCGTCAAACTTGACCTTTTCCGGATGCCAGCCCTTCTTGGCGCTGATGATGTACACCAGCACCAGCTGGGTCAGACCGATCAGGATGCCGGGCACGGCACCTGCCACGAACAGCGCACCCACCGATGCACCGGAGATCATGGAGTAAACGATCATGGGTGTGGAGGGCGGGATGATCATGCCCATGGTAGAGGATGCCACCGTGATACCGGCAGAAGCTTCCGGCGGGTAGCCTTCCTTCTCCATGGCGGGGATCAGGATGGAACCCAGAGCCGAGGTATCGGCCACAGAGGAACCGGAAATGCCGCCAAAGATCATGGAAGCCACAATGTTCACTTCGCCCAGACCGCCGCGGATGGGCCGCAGCAGTTCCATGCAGAAGTTAATAATGCGCTGGGTGATGCCGCCGGTGTTCATCAGTTCGCCAGCCAGCATGAACAGCGGCATGGCGATCATCAGCTCACTGTAGGCACCGTTCCACACGCGCTGCGGCAGCATGGTGATAAAGGTAGGTGCATAGATCAGGATGTAGGTCACGCAGGAAGCACCGATGGCGAAAGCCAGCGGGATGCCCAGCGCGGCAAAGAAGATCAGCAGCACCAGAAGGATGAGCATTGCCATAGTTGTGTATTCTCCCCTTTCCTCTTATGCGTCGTCACGGCTCAGCGCCTGATTCTTGGGCGCAAAGTAGGAAATATCGGCCTTGTACAGGGTGATGATCTTGATCACGACGCAGATGGCACAGATGATGCCGCACACCGGCATGATGCCGTACATATACATCATGGGGATCTCCATGCCCTGACTGATCTGCTTACCGGCAACTCCCACATACTTGAAGCCCTGATAGGTGAACACCAGCACCACGGCCAGCACGATGAGGTAATTGACGATAGCCAGCCAGCGCTTGCGGGCAGGCTTGACACCGTCGTAAAGGATGTCGATCATGACGTGCTCGTCCTTGATCACGTTGATGCCCATGCCCCAGAAGGTGGTAAAGGCAAACAGGGTGGTGTTGAACTCTGCCAGTTCCTTCCAGCTCAGCGAGAAGAAGTAGCGTGCAATGACCGTAAAGATCACAAGAGCTGCCAGCAGTGCCATGGCAATGACGCCGATGGTAAAATACACGTCGAACAGCTTTTTCCCGAATTTTTTAAGGTTTTCGATGGTGCTCAGCCCCTTTCGGTTATTTTACAACTTTTTCCATTGGCCTGTTACAGCAGAGGGCAGCCCGCAGGCTGCCCTCTCGCCTTTACCGTAACATGGCCGTTCTAGCCTTTGGTCGTTTCTGCTTATGCCTTTGCGACGATATCCTGCATTTCCTTGATCTCGTCGGCGGTGCAGATGCCCTCGGTGACACACTGGTCGTACACGGACTGCACAGCGGTCTGGAAGGCCTTCAGCTCATCGGCAGAGGGCTCGTAGACTTCGCAGCCGGAATCCACGATGGTCTGCTTTGCGGCGCTGGAGTTCTTGTCGATCAGCTCGTCGTTGTACTCGCCCATCTTGGTGGCGCACTCGGTAATGATATCGCGGTACTCCTCGGGCAGGCCGTTCCACCATGCTGCGTTCACATAGAAGGGATCCGGATGGAACTGGTAGTTGACCTCGGTGAAGTACTTCTGCACTTCATAGAACTTCATGCCCTCTACGTTGACCCAGGGGTTCTCCTGACCGTCTGCAACGCCGGTCTTCAGGCCCATGTACAGGTCGGAGTACGGGATGGTGGTGGTGGTAGCACCCATTGCCTGGAAGGTCATGTCAATGGTCTTCATGCCATTGGTGCGCATCTTCAGGCCCTTCAGGTCTGCGGGAGCCTTGATGGGGTGCTTGGAGTTGGAGAACTGGCGGTAGCCGCCCGCATCGCACAGGTTAATGATGACAGTGCCCGTCTCGCCTTCGGCCTCAGCGCACACCTTCTGTGCCAGATCGCTCTGCAGCAGAGCCGTGACCTGCGCACGGGTGTTGGTCAGGAAGGGCAGGGTGAACATCAGCAGACGGGGGCTGAAGTCGAACTGACCGCCGCGCATGCCCTGCACGGTGCCGGCCACGACCTGCTCCAGCATCTCCTTCTCGGTGCCCAGCTGGCCGTTGCCGTAAACCTCGATCTTCACATGGCCGTTGGTGGCCTCTGCCACATCGGCGGCAAACTGCTCCATGGAAACAAAGCGGGGGTTGCCTTCGGGCTGTGCATGACCCACGGTCATGGTGAAGTCGCCCAGAGATGCAAACTTGTCCTCACCGGCTGCTGCGGCACTTGCTGCAGTGCTGGTGGATGCTGCGCCGGAAGCAGCCGGAGTGGATGCACCGGAACCGCCGCAGGCTGCCAGAGCACCTGCAGCTGCCATTGCACCAGACACCTTCAGGAAATTGCGACGAGAGACCTTTTTCATAATCTTCTTCCTCCTTGTTTCAGGGGTGCCGTTTTGCCTTATACGCCAGCAAAGTTTTTGGCGGCCCCTGTATACAGCATTTTCATTGCACGCTAATCGTAACAGAAAATTCACATCCGCACAAGAGCCAAACTTCACCAACTTCGTAAAGTTTCTTTGTGCATAACTAACAATCTTATCCGTTTCTCGTGAAAACTGTTACAATCTGATGACACAATTCCGTTCATTTTCATCTGATATATCAATTTTTGTCAGATATGATAAATTTCGGAGCTTTTCCTATACTTGTATACAGGCTATTGTATACTTCATTCTCATACGTTGACAATCTCTTTTTGGCAGGCTAAAATAGAAATATCTTATCATCAACTATGTAAATGGAGTGTGAGCACATGGCTGAACAGCTGCATCCGGAGGACATCTACCAGACGCTGGAATATGAGATCGTCACGCTGAAGATCAAGCCCGGAGAGACCATCAGTGAAAATCAGCTGTGCAAACGGTTCGGCATCTCTCGCACACCAGTGCGCGCTGCCCTGCAGCGGCTGGAGCAGAATGGCTTTGTGCAGATCATTCCCTGCAAGGGCACCATCGTCACCCCCATTGATCTGGATATCGTGGATCAGATCGTGTACCAGCGCACCGCTGTGGAAAGCATGGTCCTGCGTGATTTTATCCAGGTGTGTTCCCCCAAGGAGTACATTGAGATCAAGCACAAGTATGACCTGCTGGAAGAGATGGCCCAGACCATGACCGACCCGGACAATGTGGATATCAATGCCTTCCTGACGCTGGATCTGGAAATGCACGCCATCTGGTTTTGCAGCATGAACAAGTGGTACATCTGGCAGAACCTGACCAAGCCGCAGCC
The DNA here is from genome assembly GCF_023347255.1 of Faecalibacterium sp. I4-3-84. Taxonomy (GTDB): domain Bacteria; phylum Bacillota; class Clostridia; order Oscillospirales; family Ruminococcaceae; genus Faecalibacterium; species Faecalibacterium taiwanense. The sequence goes on along the minus strand of NZ_CP094466.1, from coordinate 2,271,318 downwards.
GGATTATTCCCGCTTTACCCGTCTGGATGTGGTGCGGGCCAACAATGTGCCGGATGTGCTGAGCGAGCACCGGGAAATTTTGCGGGTGATCCGGGAAAAAGATCTGGATGCCATTGAACCGCTGATCCGGCAGCACCTGTACGGCGGCCTGCGCCGCATGGGCACCCAGCTGTACGCAGAAAAGTACAGATCCTATTTTACCGGCATCTGAACCAATGAAAAACAGGCGCATCCGCCAGCCCTTCGGCCTTTGGATGCGCCTGTTTCGTTTTTTGTATGATTTACTGCTTGTGGTACTTGCGGTCCTCTTCCTCGTAAACAGGGTCACAGGTCAGGTACATTCCCAGTCGGTTCAGGGTGCTGGTATCCACACCCGAGAGCAGCACGGTGGAGTGCACATCGCAGCCCTTGAGGTTGGGCAGCTGATGCATGGCCGCTGCAGCCTGCTCGTTGGAAGCAGCCGAGCTGGAAAGTGCGATCAGGATCTCGTCGGTGTGCAGGCGGGGATTCTTGCCGCCCAGATAGTTGGTCTTGAGGGTCTGGATGGGCTCAATGGAAGCCGCGCTCACAAGGTCGGTCTCCTGCGGGATACCGGCCAGCACCTTGAGAGCATTCATCAGAGCAGATGCTGCTGCACCCAGCAGCGGACCGGTCTTGCCGGTAACAACGGTGCCGTCCGGCAGCTCAATGGCGGCAGCAGGGGCTCCGCCGGTGCTCTCGCTGCGGGCATGAGCCTGCTTTTCCACTTCGCGCTGGCCCACGGTCAGGTCGGCCTGATTCATCAGCAGTTCCAGCTTGTAGCGCTCGGTCTCCTTGACCGTGCCGGTGATTTTCTGCTCACACAGGCACTTGAAGTAGCGGCGCAGGATCTCCTTGCGGGAGGCTTCGCGGCAGACCGCATCGTCCACGATGCAGTTGCCTGCCATGTTCACGCCCATGTCCGTGGGGGACTTATACGGGCTTTTGCCAGCGATCAGCTCAAACATGGCGTTCACCACCGGGAAGATCTCAATATCGCGGTTGTAGTTGACGGTGGTCACGCCGTAGGCTTCCAGATGGAACGGGTCGATCATGTTCACATCGTTCAGGTCGGCTGTAGCGGCCTCGTAGGCCAGATTCACCGGGTGCTTGAGGGGAATATTCCAGATGGGGAAGGTCTCGAACTTGGCGTAACCGGCCTTCACGCCGCGCTTGTACTCGTGGTACAGCTGGGAAAGGCAGGTGGCCATTTTACCGCTTCCGGGGCCGGGGGCCGTGATGACCACCAGCGGGCGCTGGGTCTCGATGTAATCGTTCTTGCCGTAGCCCTCGTCGCTGACGATGCGGGCCACATCGTTGGGATAGCCGGGAATTTTGTAGTGGCGGAAGGTGCGGATGCCCAGACCGTTCAGCCGCTTTTCAAAGGCCTCCACCTCCGGTGCAGCGGCGTACTTGGTCACGCACACGCTGCCCACATACAGGCCTACTTCCTGGAAGGCATCGATCAGGCGCAGCACATCCAGATCGTAGGTGATGCCGTAGTCGCCGCGGATCTTGTTGCTGATGATGTCCTCGGCGCTGATAACGATGACCACCTCGGCCTGATCCTTCAGCTGCAGCAGCATCTGCAGCTTGGAATCGGGCTGGAAACCCGGCAGTACGCGGGATGCATGGTAGTCATCGAACAGCTTGCCGCCGAATTCCAGATAGAGCTTGTTGTCAAATTTCTTGATGCGCTCGCGGATATGTTCTGACTGCATCGAGAGATATTTGTCGTTGTCAAATCCAATTTTCATCGTTCGTTTCCTTTTTCCTCTTTGCTGTGCCCGGCACACCGCACCGGAACTTTTCCATAACAGAAACAGTATACCACACTCAAAAACCGGGTGCAATCCAAAAGGGCGGCTGCAAGGCTTTTTCCAGCAAATGCGGTGTTTCGCGCTGTTCTTTGCTGCATTTTTTGTGAAAATGGTTCTTGCCGTGTTATTGACAGCGGGTGTATCATGTTATATCTGATGGCTCATGCTTGGCAAAGTACACACCAGCGTCTATCATGAAGACCGGAAAAGGCACTGCCCGCAAACGGCAGACCTCTTACCGGCAATTAAATTTCAAAAGAAAAGTAACCGCCTGGATTGGAAGTCGTGGGCGGTTACTTTTTTCTTTTTATCCTTCTGATCCTTCGCGCGATCCTGCGTAATACAGCAAGCCCCCGGGTCTCCCCAGAGGCTTGCTGCGGCTTTATGAAGTATCTCGAATATGGAGAGAATGGCGTTTATTCTGCGTCGGTACGGTTTTTCTTGAGCAGGCTCAGGATCACAGCACCCAGCACGCTGCCCACAGCCAGCGCCACACAGTACAGAGCGGTATGGTCCACGACTGGGAACACGAAGATGCCGCCGTGCGGTGCACGCAGAGCGCAGCCGAAGGTCATGGAGAGCGCACCGGCCACCGCTGCACCGGCCACGCAGCTGGGCAGGACGCGCAGCGGATCTGCTGCTGCATAAGGGATCGCACCCTCGGTGACGAAGCACAGGCCCATGACGTAGTTCACGATGCCGTTGCGGCGCTCGTCGGCAGTCCACTTCTTGGGGCAGAAGGTGGTGGACAGGGCGATGGCGATGGGAGGAACCATGCCGCCCACCATGACAGCGGCCATCACCTCATAGTTGCCGGAGGCAAGGGCTGCCGTGCCAAAGACATAAGCTGCTTTGTTGAACGGGCCGCCCATATCAATGCTCATCATACCGGCCACGACGGCACCCAGCAGCACCTTGGAGGTGCCGCCCATGGCGTTCAGGCAATCGGTCATGGCAGTGTTGATCATGCCCATGACCGGGTTGATGCCGCACATTACCGCGCCGAGGATGAGCATACCGCCCAGCGGGTAGATGAGCATGGGACGGATGCCATTCAGGCTGGCAGGCAGCTTTTCGGTGATCTTTTTCAGCAGCTCGACGATGTAGCCTGCAGCAAAACCGGCCAGCAGTGCAGCAAGGAAGCCGCCGGAAACACCGGTGGTCTCACCCGCTGCAATGCCTGCAAAGTTGGTGCCGTTCATGGCCAGCACACCGCCCACAAAACCGACTGCCAGACCCGGACGGTCCGCGATGGACATGGCAATGAAGGCCGACAGAATGGGCAGCATGTAACCGAAGGCTGCGCTGCCTACCGTCTTAAAGAAGGCAGCGACCGGGGTGTTCATGCCAAAGTTGGAGGGATCGATGGTGTAATCGTCCAGCAGAAACGCCAGTGCGATCATGATGCCGCCGCCCACCACGAAGGGCAGCATGTGGGAGACACCGTTCATCAGGTTCTTGTACAGAGCGCGGCCAAAGCTGTCCTTGCCGGAAGCATCCTCGGCGGCCTGTGCGCCGCCCTCGGCGTGGTAAACAGGCACCTCGCCGTGCACGATCTTCTTGATGAGCTCCTCCGGCTTGTGGATGCCATCGTCCACCCGGGTGAACAGCACCGGCTTGCCGTCGAAGCGTGCGGTCTCTACCTTCTTTTCTGCTGCCACGATGATGCCGTCGCAGTTTGCGATTTCTTCTCTGGTGAGGATGTTCTTGGCACCGTCCGAGCCATTGGTCTCCACCTTGGTGGGCAGGCCCAGCTTGTCACCGGCCTTGGTCAGGGCTTCCGCTGCCATATAGGTGTGGGCGATGCCGTTGACGCAGGCGGTCACGGCCAGAATGCGGTAGCCGCTCTGGGGGATCTCCTGCTGGGTGAAGCTCTCCGCGCCGAACTGAGCCTCCTCCTGTGCATCGATGCAGTCAAGGAACTCTGCAGGGGTCTTTGCGGCCTTCAGCTTTTCTACAAAGTCCTCGTTCATCAGCATCTGCATCATACGGGCCAGCATGTCCACATGCAGGCTGCCGTTTTCCGGAGCCGCAATGGCAAACAGCAGGTCGGTGGTACCGTCGTCCTCGGCATTGTACTGCACAGGGCTGCTCAGCCGCAGCGCCGCCAGACTGGGCCGGGTGACTACATTGGTCTTGGCGTGGGGCACCGTGATGCCGTTGTCCACATAGGTGGAGCCCTCCGCCTCACGGGCATAAAGGGCCTTTTTGTAGGCTTCCTTATCCGTGATGTTGCCATGGGTGGCCTGCAGCTCCACCAGACGGCTGATGATCTGCTCCTGATCGGTCAGAGCCTCATCCAGTGCGATGGACTGCGCGGTGAATAATTCCGTAATACGCATGATTTTTCTCCCTTCGTTCTTATCTCTTAGCGTCCTCGCCCTCTCAGGCCGCTTCGCGTCCAGCTCTCCCAAAGGGAGAGCCTCTGGCGAAACCGGAAACTTTGCATGGACTGCCAAAGCCTCTCCCTTTGGGAGAGGTGGCATTGCACCAGCAATGACGGAGAGGGCGAGCCATCTATCCTTTCAAATTTCCTTCATCAGTTCGTCGATTTTTTCTTTGGTGGCAAGGCCAAGGCTGAACGCCGTTGCACTGCCGCAGGCTGTACCCAGACGCAGTGCAAAGGAATAGCTCCGGGTCTGCATCCAGCCAGCCACAAAGCCGGCCACCATGCTGTCGCCTGCGCCCACGCTGTTTACGACCTTGCCCTTGGGGCAGCCGATGCGGTGCACCTCGCCATTTTCGTCCACCAGCAGGGCACCGTCGCCCGCCATGCTTACCAGCACGTTGCGAGCGCCCTTTTGCTGTAGGGTGCGGGCCGCAGCAATGATCTCTTCGTCCGTAGTCAGCACCCTGCCCACGATCTCGCCCAGCTCGTGGTTATTGGGCTTGATGAGGAAGGGGTGGTACTGCAGCACATTCACCAGCAGGTCGCGGGTGGCATCCACCACAGCACGCACGCCCCTGCCCTGCAACCGGGCCAGCAGCCGCTCGTAGGTATCCTGCGAAAGGCTTGCCGGGATGCTGCCCGCCAGAATGAGGATATCGTCCTCGTTCAGGCTGTCCAGCTTCTTTTCCAGCTCCTGCATAGCGCTCTCCGGGATGTCGGGGCCCGCCCCGTTCAGCTCGGTCTCCTGCCCTGCCTTGATCTTGACATTGATGCGGGTCATGCCCTGTTCCAGATGCACAAAATCGGTCTTTAAGCCCTGTGCAGCAAGACCGCGTTCCAGCCATGTGCCGGTCTCACCGGCCACAAAGCCCAGCGCCACGCTCTCGCAGCCCAGCTGTGCCAGCACACCGGACACATTGATGCCCTTGCCGCCCAGCACGCAGTCCTCGCCTTTGGCGCGGTTCACCTCGCCTACTTCCAGCGGTGCATCCAGACGCACCACATAGTCAATGGCCGGGTTGAATGTGACTGTATAGATCATACTTCCGTCTCCTTTACCAGCGTGAATTGTTTGTATTTGGGATTGGGGCAGCGGTTGGTGAGAATGGCACCGCCCTGCAGGTCGGCAATGACAGCCGGGTAGATGCGGGCAAACTTGGCATCATCCACAAGGAACCAGGCTTCCCGTGCACGGTGCACTGCCGCTGCTTTCACGGCAGCTTCCTCGGGGTCCGGCGTGGTAAAACCGGCATCCAGCGCCACACCGTTGGCACCCATGAACGCCTTGGTAAAATTGTAGCGCTGCAGGCTGGTGACTGTGGGTGCACCCACAATGGCTTCGGTCTGGGGCCGCAGCAGTCCCCCGGGCAGATACACCCGGCAGCCCTTTCGGGCCAGTGCCCGGGCATGGGCCACGCCGTTGGTCACATAGCTTGCTTTGAGGGCGTCCCCCGCCAGTGCACGCACCAGCTCCAGCGTGGTGGAGCCTGCATCGATGAACACAAAATCATCGGCGTTGATGAGCTTTGCCGCCGCCTGTGCGATGCTGCGCTTCTGCTCCACAGCCTGCGACTCCTTGGCCTCCATGGTGGGTTCATCCGCTAGAAAACGGCTGTCCGGCAGGGTGGCACCGCCGTGCACCTTGTTCAGCTTGCCCAGCCGGTCCAGTTCGGTCAGGTCGCGCCGGATGGTGGATTCGCTGGTGTTCAGCGCCTCGCACAGTTCCTGCACCGTCACGGTGCGCTTGCGGTTCAGCTGTTCCATGATCAGGCTGAAGCGTTCTTCTGCCAGCATCGGCATCCTCTCCTTTGGTTTGATCTTATCTTTGACGGTTTATGACCGTTTGTGCGTTGTTTTGGTTGATTGCATCTTTATTATAGCAAATACAACGCCAAAATCAATCGCTTTCAGTCAATTTCATTCATTTTCGTTCACAAAAAATTGTCTTTAAATTTGTGCAGGGAGCACAAAAGCTGGGATACAAGCATTTTGTGCAAACAAAAAAGCCGCCGTGCGTACCAATCGCACAGCGGCCGGAGAGATGGCTTATTGAGGAATCACTCGGCAGTCCAGTAGAAATCGTCGCCGGGCATTGCGCCGCCCACTGCCTTGGGGTCGGCATCAAACAGCACCTGCAGATAAGCGGATGCGTTGGTCTTGAGCTCGTCGCCGGTCAGGCAGACGATGTTGCAGTTGGGCAGGGCCTTCTTGGCAATGGCAGCCTTGGCCACAACACCCTGCTCCTCGCACAGAGCGGCAGTGCCGTCCAGATCGGTGTTGGCAGCTTCCACGCTCTTGGCGTAGTCGGTAAGGAATGTGGCCACAACATCCGGGTGTTCCTCGGCATACTCCTTGCGCACCACGGTCACGCCGGTGATGAGCTGGGTATCCGCGACCTTGTTCCATTCCTCGGTCAGGTCGAGGGCCACACGCAGGGTGTCGTCCTGCAGGCCGGCTGCAGTTACATAGGGCTGGGGCAGAACTGCAATGGCATCCTCGGTATTGGCCATCTGGGCCGTGACCTCGGTGGCCTCGCTGTAGTATTCAATGGTCACGTCCTTGTCCGGGTCGATGCCGTTGGCGTTCAGAAGATAGCGCAGCACGTACTCCGGCGTGGTGCCCTTGCCGGTGGACAGGATGGTACGGCCTGCAAGGTCTGCCATGGACTGGATCGTATCGCCGCCTTTTTCCACTACGTACAGCACGCCCAGCGTGTTGACGGCCACAGCCTGAATGCCGCCCTCCGTCTTCTGATACAGGGTGGCGGCCAGATTTGCCGGGATGGCAGCCATGTCCAGCTCGCCCTTCATCAGCAGCGGCACAATCTCATCGGCAGCGCCGTAAAGTTGCAGGTCGTAATCCATGGAAGCGGTGCCATCCTCTTCCATGCTCAGCAGGTTGACAAGGCCCATGGTGGTGGGGCCTTTCAGGCCGGCAATGCGCAGAGCATCGGTGGTGGACAGTTTCTTTGCTTCCTCACTGGAAGCGGCTTCCGAAGCAGCCTCTGGGACAGCTTCGCTGGAAGCTGCACTGGATGCAACAGAGCTGGATGCCGCACCGCCGCAGGCGGCAAGGCTCAGCGCAAGGGCCAGAGCCAGCAGCATGGATGTCAGTTTTTTCATGCGGGGTTCCCTCTTTCCTCACAAGACCGCGCCGTTTTGTGCCTGAAAATTTTGCACAGAACCATGGGTCGGTCTTTTCATATTTTTTACAAGGCAAATTTGCAAAATCATTTGCTTTGCGGGTCTAAGTTTACTATAATAGAGTCAAAAATACCGTTGCGTGTGCAACGGAATTGCAGGAGGGCTGTGGGAAGCCGGATCTTTCCCACGGAATTGTGATGAAAAACTTTCTTCCGCTGTTATGCTCCACCTCTTTATTCAATGGTCTGACCCCTGAAGAGCTGCAGACCCTGCTGGCCCAGCTGGGTTCCGTTATGCGCAGCTACGGCAAAGGCGAAGCGCTTGTTCTGGCGGGCGAACCCAACCGCAGGGTGGGCATCGTGCTGTCCGGTGAGCTGGAAGCCTACCGTCCCGGGCCGCAGGGTGCGCGCATTCCTATCACCCACATGGAACCGGGCGGCGTGTTCGGCGATGTGCTGAGCGGTTCCAGTCTGGCAAGCCCGGTCACGGTGGTGGCTTCGGTGCCCTGCGAGGTGCTGCTGATTCCCTACGAGCGGCTGCTGCTTTCGGATGGCAGTCCGGCGCACCAGCAGACATTGCGCAATCTGGTGCGCACCATCAGCGATAAATATTTTTCCCTCTCCCGCCGCATCGACCTGCTGGTGCTCAAAAGCCTGCGGGCCAAAGTGTGCGCCTATCTGCTCAGTGAAGCCGAGCGGGCTGGCAGCCTGACCTTCAGCATCCCGTTCTCCCGCATCCAGCTGGCAGATTACCTGAACTGTGACCGCAGTGCTCTCTCCCGCGAGCTGAGCCAGATGCAGCGGGACGGCCTGCTGGACACCTACAAAAGCAGCTTCAAGCTGCTGGAGCCTGAGGTACTGAGGCAAATGGTGCAGTGACCATTTGAATAGCCGCCGCGTGCGCTTTGGCTGTATTCAGCTTGAATTTTATTTTTATATTTGAGTTTTAGAAAAATCTACGGATTTTCTCAAACTCTTTTTCACTGGAAGGCCGTAACCGTCAGCGGCATCCTCTTGTTATTTTTAATATAGGAGTATTTTTAAATATGTCAAAACCGATTTTATGGATCGTGATCCCCTGCTACAACGAGGAGCAGGTGCTGCCCATTACAGCGCCCATGTTTCTGGAAAAGATCAGCGGCCTTGCCGCACAGGGCCTTGTGAGCGAGAAGAGCCGGGTGCTGTTCGTGAACGACGGCTCCAAAGACAAGACATGGGAACTGATCCAGAGTTTTGCCGCACAGGACGAGCACTACATCGGCATTTCCCAGAGCCGCAACCGCGGCCACCAGAACGCCGTGCTGGCAGGCTTGATGGAAGCACTGCACAGCGGCACCTGCGATGTTACCATTTCCATCGACTGCGATGGTCAGGACGACATCAACGCCATGGACGAGATGGTTAAAAAGTATCTGGACGGTGCCGAGGTGGTCTACGGCGTGCGCAGCCGCCGCGATACAGACACCTTCTTCAAGCGCTTCACCGCCGAGGGCTTTTACCATTTGATGAACGCTCTGGGCGCAGACATCGTGTTCAACCACGCAGACTACCGCCTCATCAGCACCCGTGTGCTGGAAAGCTTTGCCGACTACAGGGAAGTGAACATTTTCCTGCGCGGCATGGTGCCGCTGGTTGGCTTCAAGAGCGAGGTAGTCACCTATGAGCGCCACGAACGCCTTGCCGGTGAGAGCCACTATCCGCTGAGCAAGATGCTGGCCCTTGCCTTTGACGGCATCACCAGTCTTTCCAACAAGCCCATCCGCCTTATTACCGGATCTGGCATCTTTGTGAGCCTGATCAGCTTTATCGGAGTCATCTGGGCCATCATCGAAGCTGCCATGGGCAGCGTGGTGGCCGGCTGGGCCTCCACTATCTGCATCGTCTGCTTTGTGGGCGGCGTGCAGCTGGTGTGCTTAGGCGTGATCGGCGAGTATATCGGTAAAATTTATATGGAGACGAAAGCCCGCCCTCGCTACATCATCAGCGAGCGCACCTGGGCACCCTACGAAAGGAAGTATCACGGATGAGCAAACAGAGCTGGCGGGGCAGCACCCTGCTGAACCCGGAACCGCCGGTACTGGTGTCCTGCGGCGGGCTGGAAAAGCCCAATCTCATCACCATCGGCTGGACGGGCACCATCTGCACCCAGCCCAGCATGGTGTCCATCAGCGTTCGGCCGGAGCGCTACAGCCACCACCTCATCAAGGAAAGCGGACAGTTTGCCATCAATCTGCCCACCGAAGCGCTGGTGCGTTCGGTGGACTGGTGCGGCGTGAAAAGCGGCCGTGATGTGGATAAATTTGCCGCCTGCGGCCTGCATTCTGCCCCCGGCAGCGTGCTGACCGACTGCCCCATTCTGGTAGAAAGCCCGGTCAATCTGGAATGCAAGGTAACTCAGGTGATCCCGCTGGGCAGCCACGACCTGTTCCTTGCCGAAGTGGTGGCCTGTGATGTGGACGAAAGCCTGCTGGACGAAAACGGCAAGCTGTGTCTCGAAAAGGCAAAGCTCATCGTCTACAGCCACGGTGACTATCTGGCACTGGGCAAAAAGCTGGGCACCTTTGGCTACAGCGTGCGCAAGAAAAAGCCGGTAAGGCGTAAAAAATAATTTACATTTCATCGCTTGACTTTTGCCCAAAACTGCATATACTAAAGATAGGCAATGAGATGAAGGCCTGTTCCGTGGTTACCACGAAAAAACCAAAAGCCCCCCGGTACTGATACTACCGGGGGGCTTCTTGAGTTAGTGCTTACTGCCCTTGAAGAACAGGCTGTCAAGCCACTTGCACAGATAGTAGGCAACTACCTCTGCTCCGACAGTCTGTATAAATGAGATGAAGGCTTCCATTGGTTACCACCTCCTTTCCGCGGTTAGGGGAATGGAGAAGGGCCGCAGAAACAGTATAACATAAAAACCGGTATCGCGCAATTTTGACGCAATACCGGTTTTTGTGCATTTATTCGTGCTTCACGCGCTGGATCTCGCCCAGATCGTAGGGGGTGTTCTGGTAGACATAGTAGTTCAGCCAGTTCTCATACAGCAGGTGGGCGTGGGCACGCCAGCGGAACAGCGGCGGCTTTGTGGGATCATCGTCTGGGTAGTAATTCACCGGCACATGGATGGGCAGGCCCTTGTCCACATCGCGGCGGTACTCTGAATCCAGCGTGTATTTGTCATATTCCGGGTGGCCGGTGACAAAGATCTGCCGTCCGTTCTCGGTGCTCATAAGGAAGGGCCCGGCAGCATCGCTCTCGGCAAGGATGCGCAAAGCCTTACAGTTGTCCACATCCTCGCGGCTGATGCCGGTGTGGCGGCTGTGGGGCGCATAGAACACCTCGTCAAAGCCGCGCACCAAAGGGTTCGACGGGCGGGTGACCCGGTGCTCGAACACGCCGAACATCTTTTCCGGCAGCAGCTGCTTGTGCACGCCGTAGTGGTAGTACAGGCCCGCCTGTGCGCCCCAGCACACATGCAGGGTGGAGTAGACGTTCGTCTCGCTGAAGTCCATGATCTCGCACAGCTCCGGCCAGTAATCCACCTGCTCAAAGTCCATGGTCTCCACCGGTGCGCCGGTGATGATCATGCCGTCGTAGCGGTTGTTCTTCACCTCGTTGAAGTTCTTATAGAACGATTCGAGGTGTGCTGCCGAAACGTGGGTCGCCGCATGGCTGGCCGTCTGCAGCAGGGTCATGTGCACCTGCAGCGGGGTATTTGCCAGCAGACGGGCGATCTGGGTCTCGGTGGTGATCTTGGTGGGCATCAGGTTCAGGATCAGGATCTCCAGCGGGCGGATGTGCTGGGCAAGGGCGCGCTCACGATGCATGACGAAGATATTTTCGTTGTAGAGGGCATCGTAAGCAGGCAGGGTCTTGGGGATGATCAGCGGCATAGTTCGTACTCCTAACGATTTAGAATAGCCTCCGCTGACGCTCTGGCTATCTTCAGCGGAATTTATTTTTTATATTTTGCGTTTGTCGCGCCCTGCGGGGTGCTCCAAACGCGTTTTTACGAGAAGGGCCGGAACCGATAGATGCTGCTGAACTCACCTTTTAGATCTTATCCAGCGCCTGTGCAATATCTGCGATGAGGTCTTCGCTGCTTTCCAGACCGCAGCTCATGCGCACCAGCTCTGCGGGCACACCAGCGGCTTTCAGCTGCTCATCGTTCATCTGGCGGTGGGTGCTGGATGCAGGGTTCAGGCAACAGGTGCGGGCATCGGCCACATGGGTCTCGATGGCTGCCAGCTTCAGGTTCTTCATAAAGATGCTTGCAGCCTCACGGCCGCCGGCCAGACCAAAGCTGACCACGCCGCAGCTGCCGTTCGGCAAGTATTTTTCAGCCAGTGCATGGTACGGGCTGGACTCCAGGCCGCAGTAGTTCACGTAGGCCACCTTGGGATGGCTTTCAAGGAACTCTGCCACGGCCATGCCGTTGGCACAGTGGCGCTGCATCCGGACATGCAGGCTTTCCAAACCGAGGTTCAGCATGTAGGCGTTCATGGGCGACTGCATGGAGCCAAAGTCACGCATCAGCTGCGCGGTAGCCTTGGTGATAAAGGCACCCTCTTTGCCGAAACGCTCGGCGTAGGTGATGCCGTGGTAGCTGTCGTCCGGGGTGCACAGGCCGGGGAACTTCTCAGCGTGGGCCATCCAGTCGAACTTGCCGCCGTCCACGATGGCACCGCCCAGCACCGCGCCATGACCGTCCATGTACTTGGTGGTGGAGTGGGTCACGATATCCGCGCCCCACTCAAAGGGGCGGCAGTTGACCGGCGTGGGGAAGGTGTTGTCCACGATCAGCGGCACACCGTGGGCGTGAGCAGCCTTGGCAAACTTCTCAATGTCCAGCACGGTCAGGGCCGGGTTTGCGATGGTCTCGCCGAACACCACCTTGGTGTTGGGCTGGAATGCGGCGTTCAATTCTTCCTCGGTGCACAGCGGGTCCACAAAGGTGGCTTCAATGCCCATCTTCTTCATGGTGACGGAGATCAGGTTGAAGGTGCCGCCGTAGATGGTACTGGATGCCACGATGTGGTCGCCTGCTTCGCAGAGATTGAACAGGGCAAAGAAGTTTGCAGCCTGACCGCTGCTGGTCAGCATAGCGGCAGTGCCGCCTTCCAGCTCGCAGATCTTCTTAGCCACAAGGTCGCAGGTGGGGTTCTGCAGACGGGAATAGAAGTAGCCGTCAGCTTCCAGATCGAACAGCTTGCCCATGTCTTCGCTGGTGGCATACTTGAAGGTGGTGGACTGAACAATGGGGATCTGGCGGGGTTCGCCGTTGCCGGGGGTGTAACCGCCCTGCACACAGATGGTATCACGATTCATACTACATACTCCTTTACTGGGTTTGTCCATATAGCACAATTCCCCGCAGGAGTGCAGCGGCCTCCGGCGGGGAATTGAAACGTTAAATTTTAGTTCCCGTCCGGGGGCGAAATGAGGAGAGAACTCCTTCCGTCAAAGCCTTTCGGCTTTGCCACTTCCCTCAAAGAGGGAGGCTTTGGCAATACCGGAAAGTTTTCCTCTTCGCCAGAGGCTCCCTCTCCGAGGGAGCTGGCGCACGAAGTGCGACTGAAGGAGTTACTTCCGCAGCCGCTTATCGCTTCTGGTGGCCCAGGCAGTGCCCAAAGTCTGGAACACCTGAACCATCAGCACCAGCAAAATGACACACACGATCATGATATCGGTCTGGTAGCGGTAATAGCCGTAGGACAAAGCGATCTTGCCCAGACCGCCGCCGCCAATGACACCGGACATGGCCGAGTAGCCCAGAATGGTGGTCAGTGCGGTGGTCATGCTGGAGATCAGGCCGGGCAGGCATTCCGGGATCATCACCTTGGTAATGATCTGGAACGGCGTTGCGCCCATGCTCTGGGCGGCTTCCACCACGCCCTCGTCCAGTTCGCGCAGGCTGGTCTCCACCAGACGTGCCACGAACGGGAAGGCTGCCACCACCAGCGGAACGATGGTGGCTTTGGTACCTACCGTGGTGCCCACGATGGCACGGGTAAGCGGGAATACACAGATCATCAGGATCAGGAACGGAACACTGCGCAGGATGTTGATAACGATGTTGAGAATGTGCATCAGCCAGCCGGGCAGCGGCAGAATGCCGTCCTTATCACCGGCCACCAGCAGCACACCCAGCGGCAGGCCCAGCACCAGCGCAAACGCGGTGGAAAGGACCGTCACATAAAAGGTCTCCCAGATGGCAAAGCCGTAATCTGCAATACTCATTCGCCGGTCACCTCCTCTACCGTAATGCCGGGCTGGGCGCGCATATAGGCCGCAGCCTGCTTTGCCTGCTCCACATCAGCGGGCAGCTTGAGCAGCATGGAGCCGTAGCACTGACCGCTCAGGTCGCGGGTGTCGGCGCTGAGCACCGACACCAGAATGCCTTTTTCTGCGGCAAGGCTTGCCACCAGCGGTTTTGCCGTGGACGAACCGTTGAAGGTGACGCGCACCACATGGTCGTCCGGTGCAAAACTGGACAGATCCCGCGCGGCGCTGCCGCCGTTGGGTGCCACCAGACGCTTTGCTGCGGGCGTTTTGGGGTTCGAGAAGATCTCCTGCACGGAGCCTTCCTCCACCACAACGCCGCCGTCCAGAATAGCAACGTGATCGCAGATCTCTTCCACAACGCTCATCTGATGGGTGATGACCACCACCGTGATGCCCAGCTTCTTGTTGATGTCCTTGATCAGGGTCAGGATCGCATGGGTGGTGTTGGGGTCCAGTGCGCTGGTGGCTTCATCGCAGAGCAGAACTTTGGGGTCCGTTGCCAGTGCACGGGCAATGGCAATGCGCTGCTTCTGGCCGCCGGACAGCTGTGCCGGGTAGGCGTTAGCCTTATCGGGCAGGCCCACCACTTCCAGCAGCTCTCTGGCACGCTTTTCGGCATCCGCCTTTTTCACACCGGCCAGCTCCATGGGGAAGCAGATGTTCTTCAGGCAGCTGCGCTGCATCAGCAGATTGAACTGCTGGAAGATCATGGTGATCTCGCGGCGGCGCTCACGCAGCTGGGCTGCGTTTAAAGTCTCCATAGCGGTGCCGTCGATCACAACGCTGCCCTCGGTGGGGCGCTCCAGCAGGTTGATGCAGCGCACCAGCGTGGATTTACCTGCACCGGACATGCCGATGATGCCATAAATGGAACCATCCGGGATGGTGAGGTTGATGTCCTTCAGCGCATTCACCGCGCCGTCCTTCATCTGGAAGGTCTTGGAAAGATGTTTGATCTCGATCACAGAAATTGCTCCTTGCTGTTGAATAAACTCCTTCAGTCAAACCCTTGCGGGTTTGCCAGCTCCCTCATGGAGGGAGCCTGAAACAGAACGGTCAGGCAAAGGCCCCCTCCCCGAGGGGGCTGTCACCGCAAGGTGACTGGGGGAGTCTGCTTAGCCCTCGATCGGTGCCAGACTGTCCTGCTTGCCGCCGTAGATGCCCATAGGCTCCACGTGGATGCCGGCAACCGTCACCAGATGGGTGCCGTGCTCTGCATTGAAGTCGTCCAGATACGGCTGATGCTGGAAATAGTTGGTATCGCACTGGCCGTCCTCAACGATGTTGTTGGGAATGATGTAGTCGTCGTACTCCTGAATATCCAGCGTGATGCCCTTTTCGGCCAGAATGTCCTTGCAGATCTCCAGAACCTCGCAGTGAGGAGCCGGAGTAGCAGCGCAGCTGACGGTCTCGCCGTTCAGTGCATCGTAGTCGATGGAGGAGTCATAGCCGTCGGTGGGGTTTTCCACAACGGACACCACAGCGCCCTTGTAGTTTTCATCCATGAACTCCTTCACCTTCTGGCTCTGCAGAGCAGCGGCCAGAGCCTTGATCTTCGGCTCTTCCTGATTGCCGTCCTTGCAGACCAGAATATTGACGTAAGCAGAGGTGCCGTCCTCCATTGCCAGAGCATCGGTCATGGGGTCCAGACCAGCGGAGATGGCGTAGTTGGAGTTGATGACGGCGTAGTCCTCGTCCTGCAGGACGTTGGGCACCTGAGCAGCCTCGACCTCATCGACGGAAACATTCAGAGGGTTCTCCTCGATGTCCTTTGCGGTTGCGGTCAGGCCTGCATCCGCCTTCAGCTTAAAGAAGCCGTTCTTCTCCAGCAGGGTCAGGGCGCGTGCCTCGTTGGTGGTGTCGTTGGGCACAGCCACCTTCACCTTGTCCAGCTTAGCCACAGCAGAAGAAGCTGCGGAAGAAGCAGTGCCGGAAGCAACAGAAGATGCGGTGGAAGAAGAACCGCCGCATGCGGTCAGGGCAGCTGCAGCTGCTGCAGCTCCGGTAACTTTCAGAAAATCACGACGAGTAATCATAGTTTTGTTCCCTCTCTATTTGCTTATTATAATGTACAGCGGCCCGCACGGCACAGTTCCTTGCTAAGGGCCTTTGACGGATGCATGAAAAAAGCTCCCGTCCTTGACCTTGAGCCAACGCTCAGACAAGGACGGGAGCATAACATACTTCCGTGGTACCACCTTGGTTTACCGCACCCTTGCGGGCACAGCCTCAATGCTGCGGCAGCTTTGCTGCTTACAGCCGGACGCTGTAACGGGCGCATCCCGTTGCAAACTTAGCGCTCATGCACCTCGCCCGCACAGCTCCGAGACCATTTTCAGCTTCCTGTTTCCTGCCCTTTTCCATCGCCCGGGCTTTCTGGTAAGGATCAATGCGAAGGCCTACTCTTCTCTTCACAGCCATTTTTGTGATATTGCATTTATAATAATCCAATCGACCGGATTTGTCAACACCTACAACGAAGTTTTTTAGTAGGGAATTGCGTTTTTTTATCTTGTGCGCCAGCCGCGGACATGGTAGAATAAGACAGCATTATTTATAAAGGAGGTGCGGCAATGAACAGCCGCGAGGTTTTCCCGGATGAAGAACTGCGCCGCCGCATCATGGATTTTATCATGGCGGCGGGCCAGACATTGCTGGAAAACGGTGCCGAGGTGTTCCGGGTGGAGCAGACCATGGAGATCATGGCCCGGTCATTCCACCTGCGGGAGTTCCATGTTTACGTGCTGACCAACGGCATCTTTGCCAGTGCGGGCACCGCCGAGATCAGCGAGGTGCGCAATGTGCCTACCCGCACCACTCATCTGGGCCGGGTGGCGGCAGTGAACGCCCTCTCCCGCGAGATTGCAGAGGGCAGCATGTCGCTGGACGAAGCCGAGAGCCGTCTGGTGCTGGCGCGGCGCATCCCTTTTCCCAAGAACTGGGTGCAGCTGGTCAGCGGCATGTGCGGTGCATTCTGCTTTGCACTGATCTTCGGCGGCACACTGCGCAGTGCACTGGCGGCGGCACTGGCAGGCTTTCTTGCCAGCGGCTATTTGCTGCTGTGTGAGCAGCACGAGCTGCCCGGCGGCTTTTGCAAGATCAGCTGTGCTGCGCTTATCACGCTGGTGTGCATTCTGGCCTGCCGAGTGCTGGGCACACCGGCCAGTCATTCTATTATTGGTTCGCTGATGATCCTGACCCCCGGCATCGCCTTTACCATGGGCATCCGCGACTTTGTGCACGGAGATTACCTCTCCGGCACCATCCGCATGATCGATGCGCTGCTCATTGCAGCCAGCATTGCCATTGGCACCGGCCTTGTGCTGAGCCTTTATACATTCTTTACGGGGGTGGTCGTGGCATGATGTTGACCAGTACACAAATTGGGGAGCTGGCCGCGCAGTTTTTTATTGCCGGCGCAGGCACCCTGAGTTTTGCCGTTCTGTTCGGCTGTCCGCGCAAAAGCCTGCCCTTCTGCGGGCTGGTGGGTGCCGTGGGCTGGTTCGTCTACGAGCTGGCCGTGATGCTGGGGGCAGACAGTGCCGCAGCCTCCCTGCTGGCGGTGATCCCGCTGACCATCCTCACCCGGGTGTTTGCCATCGTGCTCAAAATGCCGGTAACAGTGTTCCTGCTGTCCGGCATCTTCCCGCTGGTGCCCGGCGCGGGCATCTACTACACCGCCTACTATTTCATACAGGGCAACAATGCGCTGGCCCTCTCCAACGGCATCAGTACCTTTAAAGTAGCCGTTGCGCTGGCCATCGGCATCACGCTGGTGCTCAGTGTGCCCATCCCAAAGCGGCACCGGAAACATTAAAAATCATAATTTAAGGGCCGCTGCACATTATTCCCTGCAGCGGCCCCTTCTGTTCTGTGCTATTTTTATTCATCCTCCGCATGTCCCGTTTTCATCTTTCGTCTGCTCCTGTTCCTCTCTCGTCTGCTTCTGTTCCTCTCTTGCCGCCCGCATCAGCCCGGCAAACAAAAAACCCACATTGACCCCCAGAATAAAACCCACGATGCCTGCCGCCAATACCATTGCGCCGCTCCCTTCTTTTACTATATTTTACCATATATCATTCGTCGGATGCAATCGCAGCCTGTCGCAGAAGGCAAGATCACTGCCCAGCGTGCAAGCTTTTTTTGCGCCGGAGCGTTGCAAGACTCTGCCGCATCTGCTATACTTTTGACAGTACTTATACAAAAGAGGTGCTCTTTATGTCTGTTATGGATACTCTTGTCAGCCGCCGCACCTACCGCCGCTTTGCACAGAAAGCTGTTCCGCAGGATGTGGTGGATGATATCGTCGAGGCCGTCCGCCTGTCCTCCTGCGGAGCCAACCGTCAGGCTGTGCGTCTGGTGGTGGTGAACAAGCCCGAGGAGGTGGCAAAGGTGCAGCCGCTGGTCAAGTGGGCTGCCTATCTGCCGCCGGAGCAGGGCACACCCAAAGCCGACGAGCTGCCCACCCTGTATGTGGCCGTGGTGCAGGATACCTCCATCCCCGGCGACCTTGCCACCGATACCGGCATTGCCCTTGCCAACATGACCCTTGCCGCATGGGACAAAGGCGTGGGCAGCTGCATCATGGGCGCGATCAACAAGCCCGCCCTCACCGAACTGCTGGGCATTGAAGAACCTCAGAAGCTGGCATTCATGGTGGCGTTCGGCTACCCGGCCCACAAGGCTCACATTGTGCCGCTGACGGCTGAGACCGGCGTAAAGTATTATCTGGACGAGAACCGGGATTACTGCGTGCCAAAGCGGAGCAAAGAAGAGATCGCAAAATATCTATAATTTGTATATATACATTTTGTCGACGCATTTTTTGTATAATTGTTTTCAATTCGGTTTCAATTGATGAGATTTTTTGCACAAGTATTGACTTTTCAATTTGTACAATCTATACTAAATTCGTTCGCCAGATGTTCGATGAATCGCATCGTTCCGGCGTACCGCAAAAACATACAGTACATTTGAGGAGTGTTTGAATATGAAAAAGATCTCTCGTCGCAGCTTTCTGGCAGCTGCCGGTCTGTCCGTTGCCGCTCTGGCTCTGACTGCCTGCGGTGGTTCTTCCGCAAGCACCGCTTCCTCCGTGGCAAGCTCTGCTGCTTCTTCTGAAGCTGCTTCCACCAGCGCTGCCGCTGGCGAGCTGACCACCGTTGAGGCTGGCAAGCTGACCATGGCTACCAACGCAACCTTCCCTCCGTATGAGATGACCACCGATGCAGGCGAGTTCGAGGGCATCGACATCGAGGCTGCTCAGGCCATCGCTGACAAGCTGGGTCTGGAGCTGCAGATCGATGACATGGACTTTGACGCCGCTCTGCTGAGCGTGCAGCAGGGCAAGGCCGACATCGTTATGGCCGGCGTTACCGTTACCGACGAGCGCAAGGCCGTGATGGACTTCTCCGACAGCTACGCTACCGGCATCCAGTCCGTCATCGTTCCCGAGGGCTCCGACATTGCTTCTCCCGACGATCTGGCCGGCAAGAAGATCGGCACCCAGCGCGGCACCACCGGTTACATCTACTGCACCGATGATTTCGGCGAGGACGCTGTGGTGGCTTACGACAGCGGTCTGACCGCTGTGCAGGCCCTGAACAATGGTCAGGTGGACGCCGTGGTCATCGACAACGCTCCCGCCAAGGAGTATGTGGCTGCCAACCCCGGCCTGAAGGTGCTGGAGACCAGCTACGCCGAGGAGGATTACGCCATCGGCATGGCAAAGAGCTCTCCGCTGGAGGACGCCATCAACTCCGCTCTGGAAGAGCTGAAGGCTGACGGCACCCTGCAGGCCATCGTGGACAAGTACATCACCGCTGAATAATCAGCTGGCTGATAACGGAACCACGGGGAGGCAGCCCCAACTGGGGCACCTCCCCTTTTTTGGAAAAATAAGGTTACAAAATTCTAACAAAACAGGAAAGTGAGGATGCGAATGGCTGCACAGTACGAACTGCTCAAAGAGCTGCTCAACAGCGGCACTACGCTCAGCTTCGGGCAGAATTTCTTCTTCAAGTTTTATCAGGCGTTCATCCTGAATGACCGCTGGACGCAGTACATCAAGGGTGTGGGCACTACCCTGCTGGTCACTGCGCTGGCACTGGCACTGGGCATCGTGCTGGGCAGCGTGGTAGCTCTGGTGCGTGTGGCACACGACCAGCAGCGCCCCGGCCACAAGAACCCGGTGCTGGGCTTCTTCAATGCGGTGTGTCAGGTATACACCACCATCATCCGCGGCACGCCCATGATGGTGCAGCTGCTCATCATGAGCATGGTCATCTTTGCCAACAGCCGCAACTTTACCATGGTGGGTGCGCTGGCACTGGGCATCAACTCCGGTGCCTATGTGTCCGAGATCATCCGCGGCGGTCTGATGGCCATTGACCCCGGCCAGATGGAGGCCGGCCGCAGCCTCGGCCTGAACTACATGACCACCATGGTGGTCATCATCATCCCGCAGGCCATCCGTGCGGTGCTGCCCGCACTGGGCAACGAGTTCATCATCCTGCTGAAGGACACTTCCCTGATCACGGTCATCGGCGGCAAGGAGCTGCTGTACGCCGCACAGGGCATCATGAACCGCACCTATGAGCCCATGTTCCCGCTGCTGGGCGATGCGCTGATCTACCTTGTGCTGGTCATGCTGTTCACCCGTCTGCTGGCAAAGTTTGAGAGGAGGCTTGCTCAAAGTGACCGATAAGATTCTGGAAGTCCGCGGCCTGACAAAGACCTACGGCGGCGAAAAGAAGCCGGGCGCAAAGCAGCCCACCCCCACTCTGGACGTGCTGAAGGGCATCGATATTGATATTTACCGCGGCGATGTGGTCTGCCTGATCGGCCCTTCCGGATGCGGCAAATCCACCTTTCTGCGCTGCCTGAACCGTTTGGAGATTCCCTCCTCCGGCAGCATCAAATTTGAGGGCACCGAGGTGGACGAGGCCCACATTGATGCTGTGCGCCAGAAGATGGGCATGGTGTTCCAGCACTTCAACCTCTTCCCCCACCTGACCGTGAAGAAGAACCTTGAGCTGGCCCCCACCCTGCTCAAGCTCAAGGATAAGCAGGCCATTTCCGACAAGGCCGACGAGCTGCTGGCCCGCGTGGGCCTGTCCGACAAGGCCGATGCCTACCCCAAGAGCCTTTCCGGCGGTCAGCAGCAGCGTATTGCCATTGCCCGTGCCCTTGCCATGGACCCGGACGTGATCCTGTTCGACGAGCCCACCAGCGCCCTCGACCCCGAAATGGTGGGCGAGGTTCTGGAACTGATGAAGGAGCTGGCCCACACCGGCATCACCATGCTGGTGGTCACCCACGAAATGGGCTTCGCCCGTGAGGTGTCCAACCGCGTCATCTTCATCGATGACGGCAAGATCCAGGAGGACGAGCCGCCGCAGGAGTTGTTCACGAACCCGAAGCATCCCAGACTGAAAGCATTCCTTTCCAAGATGCTGTAATGTAAGAAATGAAAAAAAGAAGGGGCTGTTGCACATGCGACAGCCCCTTCTTTTGTACGAATAGGCGTAAGAATCAAGCGGTATCAACGCCTAAAACAAAAGCATGCGCAACAAATTTTCGATGGATTTGTGATGCATGTGCCCTTTTGAATTGTTTGATTATACGATTGATTTTGAAAATATCTGCTGCACTTTCGGCTAAAACGATGTGCAACAGTCCCTTTGCTTGTATGTTATTCTTTACTGCGAAACACAAACAATTTGCTAAAAATATAGTTCAACGCCATAACAATAAACTGTACCACAAATTTGGAAATTCTGTCATACCAGTGTAAAATATTTACCAGCAATGTCATGCAGGCCATTTCGATAAGAAGAGTAGAAACTCTCGCATTGAAAAATTTTAGCATTTCGCGCAATTTATCAGTGCTTTTACTTTCAAAAACGAACTTTCGGTTTGTGATATAAGCAAAAGAAACCGCGCAGATCCATGAGAACGTATTGGCAGCCATCAGTTGAAATAGGTCTTGCGGATCCAGAAAGACTGTAGTGAAAAAATAGTAACTTACCAGACTCACTACCGTAGTCAGACCACCTATGATCACATAGTTGATCAATTCCTTATAACGAAAATAAAGCTGCTTTATTGTTTGTATCATACGCAGCGCCCGGAATTGATTTCTTTTTCCACAATATAGATCGGACGGTTTTTCAGGTCTGCGAATGCAACGGAAAAATATTCACCCATAATTCCGACCAGCAAAAAGAGAACAGCAAATAAAACATTGAATGCCGCAAGAATCACCTTATACTCGCGGAAGCCGCACAGTGCACTTATAGCAAAAAGCACAGCAGCAAGAAAACTTACAGCACCGGCATAGAGGCCGAGTTTCAGTGGAAAATCAGAAAAACCGACTATGGTGCTGATTGCAAAATTCATCAGTTTTTTCAGCGTATGGTGGCTGGCCCCGCCAGCTCTTTCCGCAGCAGTGTATTCCAGCGTTGTTTTCCGGAAGCCAACGCTTTGTACATATCCACGCAGAAAACGAGTCTTTTCACGGTAATTTGTACGCAGAACATCTGCCACACGGCTGCTGATGGCAAAGAAATCCGATGCATTTTCCTCCAGCTTTACTTGATCAGATAAGGCGTTGATCACCCGGTAGAATGCTCTGGATGTAAAGTTTTTGATGGCACCTGCCGATTTGTTGGAGGTTCGGACCATGCTGATAACCTCATAGCCTTCCTCAAATTTCGCCATGATGGGGGCGATGCATTCCAGAGGGTGCTGCAGGTCGGCATCCATGCAAATGATCACATCCCCCGCAGCATGATCGATGCCTGCAATCATGGCAGCCTCGTGGCCAAAATTTCGCGAAAAACTGATTACACGGACATTCTTGTTCTGTTGCGCAATCACTTCCAGAATATTCATACTGGCATCGGTACTACCATCATTTACAAAAATTAGTTCATTTTCCCCCCATATTTCAAATCTTGCTCTATGTTGCAAAAGGCATTATAGAATTTTTCCAGAACGGCTTCTTCGTTATAAACTGAAATGACCAAAGATAATTTTTTCATTTGACCTTCCTGCTTTTTTACAGCGTTTACTGCTCATCCGCAAATTTGACAACGATTTTCCCATTGATACACCGGATCGAGCCCTGTTCCGGGTAGCAAGGCATAGATGCCACCTCTGCATTGCCCTCAAACTCTGCGGCATCTCCTAATTCCGGCGCAAAACCACACCAAAGCTCCATGGTTTCCTTCCATGCGTAATCATTGAAAATAAGTTCCCCTTTATATGTGGGCAGATCCAAATCATCGAAATACTCGCTGACTCCAACAAAATTTTTATCGTGCTTGTCATACTCCTCGATATAAACAACCTGCGCATCTTCAGTATAACCTTCAACGCTTTCAATTCGCGTGATCAAAGTTGTGTAATAACTGATCATTTGTGTCTGCATCACGTCTGCTTTTAGGTAGAGGATATTGCTGTAACGAATATTTAGAGTCACAAGTACTCCTAATAGGGCAACAGCGGCTTTACATAGGGCACCTTCTACTTTTGTTCTATCTTCGGGATATTTATTAATAAGCCATACAACCAAAGCAAAGGCAAACGCCTGTCCAAAAGTCATTACGGCATGAACATCCCAAGGCTCTACCATCAGGTATACAAAGCATGCTGCAATAGGATATGCGATTAGGATCAATAGGGTTTGAGATCCTTTTGGAGTCTTAAGAATATACATTTTCCGGAGCACAAATATGGCAATGATCGCAGTAACAACAATCAACAAAGTATAGATATATCTTGCGCTGAAGTCTTCCACAGCAGTGCTTGGATAAAAGAAAGATCCATAGCCGCACAACATCCGATAAATATAATTGCTCAGATTTGTTCTTCCAAAATGATTGATACCTTTGTAATCCGTCAAAACAACGCCAAACTGATTCAGAAAAAATTGATTGACTAGAAAATATTCCGCAATAAACCCAATGCACACAGTTGCATTACACAGAGCCATTTTCCAAAACGCTTTCCAGCTCATATCAGACTGCCGGACATCTTCCATCATATAAAGCAACAATGTACAGATGCAAACCGGGATATTTGCCTGATACACACCAACAGAACAAGCCATCAAAACCGTGCAGAGTAATAGAGCGACAAAATTCTTTTTCTGGTGAAAAATCCATGCTCCAACCACTCCCAGTAGGGACGCAGCGTAATAGTATGGTGCAGTAAACATGTAACTGAATGTTCCCGTCACTGACGGAAATGTCACCATACTTCCGCACAGCAGAATAACAAGAGGCTTTGACTGGATCCTCAAACTATCCGCCAGCAGATATACGATTGCTGCAATGCACAAAATCGTAATCGTACCATTTACCACTGGCAGGCTGTAGTTTTTACTACCCAGCAAATTTGCACTCAGACTTCCAAGAATGCCCAGCATCCACCGTCCAGATTCGTAAGTAGCGCCCACATCGTTGAAATACCGTGCATCATCATGGAATGAGTATTTGTTGAACAGAACCATGCCATGCGCCAACAATCCCCAAAAAGTAGCACTGCACAGTACTGTTTTTAACAGGCTCTCATTTACCTTTAGCTTTTCCACAATTTTTTCCATGTATTTCTCCCAAACAAGGCATCATTCCCGAATTTAGCCAAAACCATACAGTTGTATTATACAATGTCAGCCTATCTCCTGCAACTATTTCTGCAAAAAAACGTGCTCTGTGGTTTCTATTATCCACAGAGCACAGTTCTCATCACTCTATTTTATTGCAGCTTTTACAGCGCATTATTCGTACCATCTGTTCCCTGCTCACTGGTATAAAGCACCATCAGATGGTTGGCGCTTTCTTCCAGCTGGGTCTTGGCCTGACGCAGGGCGGCTTCCTCGTTTTCATTCATTTTTTCGGGCTTATCCTTGCGCAGGCAGCGGCGGAGGTTGGCGAGGTCCGTTTTGATGCGGTTCTTCTCGTCCTTATCCAGCTCCTTTTTGCATTTGGAAAGAGCCTCGTCCACCTTGTAGGCCAGCACCTCGGCCTGATTGTGCAGGTCCAGCCGCTCCTTGCGGCGGCTGTCCTCGGCCTCATAGGCGGCAGCGTCTGCCATGGCGCGTTGGATCTCATTTTCCGAAAGGTTGGTGCTGCCGGTGATGGTGATGTTCTGCTCCCGGCCGGTGCCAAGGTCCTTGGCAGACACCTTCACCACGCCGTTCACGTCGATATCGAAGGTAACTTCGATCTGCGGCTTGGAAGAAAAGCTTGCCCGGATGCCGGTGAGCTTGAATTTGCCCAGACTCTTGTTGTCGCGGGCAAAGTGGCGCTCGCCCTGCAGCACGTTGATCTCCACACTGGTCTGCATAGGCCGTGCGGTGGTGAAGATCTGGCTCTTGCGGGTGGGGATCATGCTGTTGCGGGTGATCAGCGGGGTGGCCACGCCGCCCAGCGTCTCAATGGAGAGGGTCAGCGGGGTCACATCCATCAGCACAAGGCCCTGCGCCGCTGCGCCGGTGGCACCGGCCAGCTTGCCGCCGCCCTGCAGCAGACCGCCCTGTACCGCCGCACCCATGGCAACACACTCGTCCGGGTTCAGGCTGTGGCTGGGTTCGCAGCCCAGCAGCTCCTTCACCTGA
This sequence comes from Faecalibacterium sp. I4-3-84, assembly GCF_023347255.1. Taxonomy (GTDB): domain Bacteria; phylum Bacillota; class Clostridia; order Oscillospirales; family Ruminococcaceae; genus Faecalibacterium; species Faecalibacterium taiwanense. Next base: position 2,246,044 of record NZ_CP094466.1, on the reverse strand, counting down.
CGCTCCACCGCAGGCATCCGGGTGCTGCCGCCCACCAGCAGCACCTTGCCCAGCTGGCTGGCAGAAATGCCTGCATCCCGCAGCGCATTCTGCACGGGAGCCACTGTGCGGGCCAGCAGGTCGCCGGTCATCATCTCGAACTGCGGGCGGGAAAGCGAGATATCCAAGTGGTGAGGGCCGTCCTTGCCCACTGCGATAAAGGGCAGGTTCAGCTGTGCCGACGGCGCGGCAGAAAGCTCCTTCTTTGCCTTTTCGGCTTCCTCTTTCAACCGGCCCATAGCTGCCGGGTCGCGGGAGAGGTCGATGCGATCCGATTTTTTGAACTCGGCCACGGCATATTCCACGATGCGCTGATCGAAGTCGTCGCCGCCCAGATGGGTGTCGCCGCCGGTGGCAAGCACCGTAAAGGTCCCGTCCTCGATCTCGATGATGGACACATCAAAGGTGCCGCCGCCGAGGTCGTAGACGAGGATCTTCTGCGATGCTTCGTTATCCAAACCATAGGCCACAGCGGCAGCAGTAGGCTCGTTGATGATGCGCAGCACGTTCAGGCCTGCAATGCGGCCTGCATCCTGCGTAGCCTTGCGCTGGCTGTCGTCGAAGTAGGCGGGCACCGTGATGACCGCTTCGGTCACCGGCTCGCCCAGATAGCTCTCGGCATCGCGGCGGATCTTGGCCAAGATCATGGCGCTGATCTCCTGCGGGGTCAGGTCTTTGCCGTCGATGTGCACCCGGTAGTCACTGCCCATATGGCGCTTGATGCTGGAGATGGTGCGCCCGGAATTTGTGGCGATCTGGCGCTTGGCCGCACCGCCCACCAGACGTTCACCGTCCTTCGTGAAGGCCACAACGCTGGGGGTGGTGCGCTCACCCTCCGCATTGGTGATGACCACGGGCTTGCCGCCCTCCACCACTGCCACGCAGGAATTGGTCGTGCCGAGATCGATGCCGATTACTTTGCTCATACTGTCTGTTTCCTCTCCGGTGCTGTGCATCTTGGGCGCAGCTCTTCAAATCATTTCCGAGTATATCTTACCGTCCCGATATGACGATTTTTTAGTCCAATTGTAAAGATTCCATGTCGTAAGCTGTGGCTCGGGCAGGCAGTTCACTGGTCAGTTCCCGGATGAGCTGGTCAGCTTCGGCCAGCCACTGCTCTGCGTCCGGCTCGTGTTCACGGGCCTTGATGGAAAAGCCCTGCCTTGCTTCTGCGGCCAGTGCCAGCGCCTTTTTGCGGCTGGTGTAGCGCGTTTCGGTCTGGGCCACACGCAGGCACACCTGCGGAGTGTACTCGATATCCGGCATATGGGCTGCGTTGGCGCGGGCACGGCGGTAATACAAAAGTGCCCGGCCATTGTCGCCCCGGGCAGCGCAGTCATCGCCCAGTGCAATGTTGGATAAGATCTCGCCGCTGTCCGCTGCTTCCTTCCACATGCGGCGGGCCTCGGCACGGTTCGTGCGGGTGCCGCGGCCCTTATAAATGCAGTCTGCCAGCAGGGCAAGTCCCATGGTGCTGCCAAGCTCGGCTGCTTTTTCAAAGCATTCCACAGCCTGCGCCCAGTTGCCCTTGCGGGCGGCTTCCTTTCCGGCATCCGCTTTCTCATCACCGGGGTCTTCCGGCGTATGGCCCGCGTGCAGCAAACCGTTGAGCAGAGCGCCGTCCAGCGTAGCCGAGTGGCTCCACGGGTCCAGCACCACGCCGTCGATCCCCTCAGTGGAAAGGGCCAGCTCCATGGCATCCTGCAGGGTGTAATCTGCCATTGGCCGGGCAGAAGTGCTGCGGTCGGCACAGGCCGCAGCTGCAGAGGTGAACATAGGCAGCCATGTGCGGCCCTTCTCGTTGCGCAGGGTCCACAGCTGCAGGTCCTTCGCCTTTGCCGTGGGCACCGGATGCTCCGTCCACGGTGCAGGCGTGTTGTGCACCGTCAGTGCCGTGCGCAGCGGCACCAGAACATGGGTCTCCATTTCCAGTGCATAGTTCAAAGCGCCCATCAGCGTCCAGAAGCTTTCTTCGTTCTGGCCTTTATATAAATTTTCCACTGCCTGCTCAAAGGCCGGGCAGCCGGTGCCCGCCGGGCTGTAGGCCGGAGCGTTCTGCCGATGCTTGCGGGTGCCCACCGGGCGCAGCCGGATGCCGCCGTCTTGTCTTTTTGCCATCTGCTCACCATTCTTCCAGTTTCTAGTCAGTTTTTAGTATAGCAGGAAATGGCTTTGGGTACAACGCCTATCTGTATGTATCCATTTTTCCCTACTCAAAAAAGCGGGGTGCCAGATCAGCTTCTTCTGGCACCCCGTTAAAAAAACATTTTTCCTGAAACGCCTTATTCCGCGTCCAGATCTTCTTCGGTCTCAGCAGCAATATAGATCGGTCTGTGCTTTGTTTCAAGATACGTTTTGGCAAGGTACTCGCCCGCAATGCCCGTACACAGCAGTTGCACACCACTGCACAAAAGGATAATGCAGACAAGGCTCGGCCAGCCGGAAGTAGGGTCGCCGAACATCAGTGCACGCACCACCACGATCATGATGCCTACAAACGCCAATACGCAAAAGGCAAGGCCAAGGCCCGCCGCCATCAGCAGCGGAGCTGTGGAAAAGCCCACAATGCCTTCGATCGAATATTTGAGCAGACCCCAGAAGTTCCACTTTGTTGTGCCCGCCACACGCTCTACGTTTTTGTAGTCGATCCACTTTGTTTTAAAGCCGACCCAGCTGAAAATGCCCTTGCTGAAGCGGTTATATTCCGCCATGCTCAGCACGGCATCAGTCATCTTGCGGCTCATCAGGCGGAAGTCTCTTGCTCCATCCACGATCTCTGTATCCGAGAGCTTATTGATGATCTGATAAAACTTTTTGGCAAACCAGCTGCGAACGGGCGGTTCACCCTCGCGTGTCGTGCGGCGGGTGGCCGCGCAGTCATATTCGCCGGAGAGCAGCAGCTCCAGCATTTCCGGCAGCAGCGAGGGCGGGTCCTGCAGATCCGCATCCATCGTTGCTACATAATCGCCCTTTGCCGCTTTTAATCCGGCATAAATGCCTGCTTCCTTGCCAAAGTTCCGGCTGAAGGAGATGTACCGCACACGGGCATCTTTCCGGTGCAATTCCCGCGCGATCTGCAGTGTGCGGTCTTTTGAACCGTCATCCACAAAGATGAACTCAAAATCTGCTCCGTGGGATATTCCCATCTGCTGTGCGATCTTGCTGGCCTCTTTATAAAAAATGGGAAGTGATTCTTCCTCATTGTAGCACGGAACGACCAAACTTATCAGCATTCCTGTTTCCCCTTTTGTGCAATATTTAAAATCATTGTAGCATACCCCCACCCTGGTTTCAACCGTTTTCGGCATTTTGCCCGGCGGTTTTCAGCACACTTTTGCAATAAAAACATTTTCTATGGCTTTTTAAGTTTTTGTACGCTATAATAAGTAGGATTTCATAAACCTTATAATGCAAGAAAGAAGGAGTATCGCCTTGAACAAGATGCTAGGCTATCTGAAGGACTACAAGCGCGAGAGCGTGCTTGCGCCCCTTTTCAAGATGCTGGAAGCCACGTTCGACCTGTTCGTGCCGCTGGTCATGGCGGATATCGTGAACATCGGCATTGCCGCCCACGACTTCCACTATATCCTTGTGCGGTGCGGCATTTTGCTGCTGCTGGCCATGATCGGCCTTGCCTGCAGCCTGACGGCACAGTATTTTTCCGCAAAGGCGGCCGTGGGCTATTCCACAGCTCTGCGCCACGCCCTGTTTGAGCACATCCAGACCCTGAGCTTTACCGAGATGGACACCCTCGGCACCAGCACCCTGATCACCCGTATGACCAGCGACGTGAATCAGGTGCAGAGCGGCCTGAACCTGTTTTTACGCCTGTTCCTGCGCAGCCCGTTCGTGGTGATCGGTGCCATGGTCATGGCCTTTACGGTGAATTCCCGTGCAGCGCTGATCTTTGTAGTGACCATCCCGCTGCTGAGCGTGGTGGTGTTCGGCATCATGGCTGCTACCCGGCCCCTGTACAAGACGGTACAGAATCGCCTTGACCGGGTGCTGGGCCTGACCCGCGAAAACCTGACCGGCGTGCGCGTGGTGCGCGCTTTTGATAAGGAAAAGAGCGAGGTAGAGCGCTTTGAGAATGCCAACGACCTGCTGACCCGGATGCAGCTCCATGTGGGCCACATTTCCGCCCTGATGAACCCGCTGACCTATGTGCTCATCAACATTGCCATTGTGGCACTGCTCTATGTGGGCAGCATTGAGATCAATGTGGGTGGCATGGCTTCCGGCGACGTGATCGCGCTGGTGAACTACATGAACCAGATCCTTGTGGAGCTGGTCAAGCTGGCAAACCTGATCGTGCAGGTGAGCAAGGCGCTGGCCTGCGCAGGCCGCGTGCAGGCTGTGCTGGACACCACGCCCGGCATGGCCTTCCCGGAAAAGCTTCTGGGCGAGGTGCCCGCCGAAAAATCCGGCGATGCCGTGCGCTTTGAGCATGTAAGCTTGACCTATGCGGGTGCCGGTGCACCCAGCCTTTCCGACATCAGCTTCACTGCAAAGCGCGGCCAGACCATTGGTGTCATCGGCGGTACCGGCAGCGGCAAATCCAGCCTTGTCAACCTGATCCCCCGCTTCTACGATGCCACCGAAGGCACGGTGGAGATCATGGGCCGCGATGCCCGGAACTATCCCCGTGAAGAACTGCGCGGCAAAGCAGCCATGGTCATGCAGAAGGCCCAGCTCTTTGGCGGCACCATCCGCTCCAACCTGCTGTGGGGCAACAAGAATGCCACCGATGCGGACCTGTGGGCTGCACTGGAAACAGCACAGGCTGCGGAGTTCGTCAAAGCCAAGCCCCTTGGGCTTGACGAGCCTGTGGAGCAGGGCGGTCGCAACCTGTCCGGCGGACAGAAGCAGCGCCTGACCATCGCCCGCGCCCTTGTGGGCAAGCCGGAAATTCTGATCCTTGACGACAGCGCCAGCGCACTGGACTACGCCACCGATGCCGCCCTGCGCAAGGCACTGGCTGCTCTGCCCGGCAGCCTGACCGTGTTCATCGTGAGCCAGCGCGCCGCCAGCCTGCAGCACGCGGATCAAATTCTGGTGCTGGATGACGGCCATCTGGTGGGCATCGGCACCCACGACCAGCTGCGCCAGACCTGCTCCGTCTACGAGGAGATCTACGAGAGCCAGTTCAAGAAAGGGGATGCGCAGAAATGAGTGCAAAAGCAAAAACAAAGCTGACCCCGCAGCAGCGCAAGGCCACCTTGACCCGTGTTCTGGGCAAGATCAAACCTTATTCCCTGTTTGTGGTGTGCAGCCTTGTAGTGGCTGCTGTGAGCGTGGGCGCACAGCTGTATATCCCCATCCTCTGCGGCAGCGCCATTGATATGATGCTGGGCAAGGGTGCCGTAGATTTTGGCGGTGTGATGCGCATTATCATCGAGGTGCTGGTGGTTGCCGGTGTGGCCGCTCTTGCACAGTGGCTGCTGAGCGTGTGCAACAACCGCATCACCTTCCTTGTCAGCCGCGACCTGCGCAACGAAGCCCTGCGCAAAATTCAGACCCTGCCGCTTTCCTACCTCGACAGTCACCCCTCCGGCGATATCGTCAGCCGCATGGTGGCCGATGTGGATACCTTTGCGGACGGCCTGCTGATGGGCTTTACACAGCTGTTCAGCGGCGTGCTGACCATCCTCGGCACCCTTCTGTTCATGCTCAGCGAGAATGTGCCCATCACGCTGGTGGTGGTGTGCATCACCCCGCTGAGCCTCGTGGTGGCAAGCTTCCTTGCCAAGCGCAGCTATGGTTACTTCCAGAGCCAGAGCGCCGTGCGCGGCGAGCAGACCGCGCTGGTCAACGAGATGATCGAGGGCCAGAAGGTGGTGCAGGCCTTCGGCCACGAGGCCGAGAGCCTTACCGCCTTTGACGAGGTGAATGGCCGTCTGCAGGACGTGAGCCTGAAGGCCATCTTCTTTTCCAGCCTGACCAACCCCGCCACCCGCTTTGTGAATAACATCGTGTACGCAGGCGTGGGCCTTGTGGGTGCCGTGTACGCGGTGCGGGGCGGCATCACCATCGGTCAGCTGAGCGTGTTTTTGAGCTACGCCAACCAGTACACCAAGCCCTTCAACGAAATCTCCGGCGTGGTGACGGAGCTGCAGAATGCTCTGGCCTGCGCCGCCCGCGTGTTCGAACTGCTGGATGCCGACGATCAGGTGCCTGAAGTCGAGAACGCCTCCGTGCTGCAGCCGGACGGCCATGTGCAGCTGGAGGATGTTTCCTTCCGCTACCTGCCCGACCGCCCGCTGATCGAGGGCCTTTCCCTCGACGTAAAGCCCGGCCAGCGCATTGCCATCGTCGGCCCTACCGGCTGCGGCAAGACCACCCTCATCAACCTGCTCATGCGCTTCTATGATGTGAACGGCGGTTCCATCAAGGTGTCCGGCACCGACATCCGGGATGTGACCCGCGCTTCCCTGCGCGGCAGCTACGGCATGGTGTTGCAGGATACATGGCTGCGGGCCGGTACCGTGCGGGAAAACATTGCCTACGGCAAGCCGGATGCAAGCCTTGAAGAGATCGTGGCAGCAGCCAAAGCCGCCCATGCAGACAGCTTCATCCGCCGCCTGCCGGAGGGCTACGATACCGTCATCGCCGAGGACGGCGGCAACATCAGTCAGGGCCAGAAGCAGCTGCTGTGCATTGCCCGCGTGATGCTCTGCCTGCCGCCGATGCTGATCCTGGACGAAGCAACATCCTCCATTGATACTCGCACCGAGGTGCGTATCCAGAAAGCCTTTGCCCGCATGATGCAGGGCCGTACCAGCTTTATTGTGGCGCACCGCCTTTCCACTATCCGCGAGGCGGACGTGATCCTTGTGATGAAGGACGGCCACATCGTGGAGCAGGGCAGCCACGACGAGCTGCTTGCTGCAAACGGCTTCTACGCCAAACTCTACAACAGCCAGTTCGAAGGCGTGGAGATCTGAGAGTTCCCGATAATAATAACAAAAAGGAGCGGTGCGCTGCATCGCTCCTTTTTATTATTATTTGCTTTCAACTTTCTGCACGATGGGTTCATCGGGCGGCGGCGTGAGGGTAGAGTGCTCCACAATGAACTGCTCCGCCCTCTCCCGGGCCAGACGCTGGCGCACCTTGCGTGCATCGTTGGCGGGGAAGGTGCGCTCGCCGTCCAGCTTGGCATCCCAGTGGGCAGCGGCTGCTTCCACCTCGGCGTCCGTGGGTGCAAGGCCCTCCTTTTCTGCCACCAGCAGAAGCCCCAGCCAGCTGCGCAGCTTGCGCTCTGCCTGCGCGTGGAGCCATGCACGGAACTCTTCCACCGTCTGGCCGCGCACTTTAAGGAACTGGTCAAAGTTGATACCATTGGCCTGCAGGCTCAGGTTGAACTGGCGCTGCTCGGCAAAATAGTTACCGCCCACCAGCTGCTTTGGCAGCGGGCCTTTCACTGCATCGCCCAGCTGCCATACCAGCTCCTTGCGTGCCCGCTGCTCAGCCTGGGCACAGCGCTGTGCCCAGATCTCGCGGGCCACCTGCTGCCGCAGCGCCGCCTTGCCCGCAGCATCGGCTGCACGCTCCTCGTCGCCGTGGTGACGGTTGATCTCCAGTTCAATGGTCAGCTGCCGGATGGGGTGCGGCTCCACGGCCTGCACGAAACCGGTGTACTGCCCCACTTCCAGCGGCGGCAGCGCATAAAACTGTGCACCCGCCCGGAAGCCCTCGGCCCGGTTCACCGCCAGCAATTCAAAATCCGGGTCGGTCACCGGCACCACATGGTACTCCTGTACCAGCTGCTCATACAGCGCCGAAAAGCCGCCAAGAATGGTGCGGTTCACCGCCTCGGTCAGCAGACCGTCCTCTTCCTGCGGTGCGTCCGGCCCTGCCTGCACCTGTGCAATGGCTGCCGCCAGCTCCTCGGCACCGGCTGTGAATACCAGACGGCAGTCGCCCGGCTCAGCCATGCCAAAATGTTCCAGTTTCATCCTCTTTTCCCCTTTCAGCAGGCAATGCCCACGGTCAGCACCAGCAGGGCCACACCCAACACGGCATACAGCACCTCGGCTCCCAGCGTAGCGCGGTCGCCCTCTACATACATTTTTTCCGGGTTTTCGGGGTCATAGTATAAGGTGACGGTATCCCCCACCGCAAAGCTCTTGCCCCGCGCAGGCTTCGGGTAGTGCAGCCGATGGCTGCCGCCTGCGGTGGTAAAGGCCAGCACATAGGCACCACCATCCCGGCTCTTCACGGTGCCCTCCACCGTGGCCGTGACCTTCTGCCCCTGCGTGCACAGCCTGCGCCGTGCCAGCACACTGCGCAGAGCCATAAAGAACATGATGCCTGCTCCCAGCAGGAAAATAATGATATTGAACATTCTGCATTTCCCTCGTTTTCTCAGTCTGCGCGCAGGACACCCTCCCGGCACGTCCTGTTTATTGTATCACACTTTGGCAAAAATTTCGCCCTGCAGCTGCCATTCAGAATGCATCAATTTTCAAGCAAAATTTTGTCGAGAAAATCTGAAAATAATGCTTGACATTCTTCGTATATCTGGTATAATAACTATCGTTCCGAGCAACACAGCTCACGAACAAAACAGAATATGCGGATATGGCGGAATTGGCAGACGCGTTAGATTCAGGTTCTAATCGGGGCAACTCGGTGGAGGTTCAAGTCCTCTTATCCGCACCAAACCATGAAAATCCGAACTTTTTTCCAATAGGAGAAGGGTTCGGATTTTTTGTTTTCTTTGGAAAACAAAATGAATCCCTTGCTTCCATCGAAAAGCGTCCTAGACCTTATCATAAGAAAGCACGACAGACCACTGTAAGAGTGCCGTAAGGCAGAAAGGACACAAACATGAAGTACGATGCAAGAGCTTGCCATTTCAACATGGACACCGGCTGTGTGGAACTACTGCTCCGGGATGGGAGAAAAATTTCCATCGACTGCACCGGGGTCGAGGATGCACTGGACGTGACCATGGCGCAGAGGTCAGAGTTAGACTATCTCGTCTATAATGACCCGCTTGGCTATGCGGATTTGATTCTGAATGGCGATCCGAAGGAATATTTGAAAAACGTAACCGAGAGCCATGGCTTAGAAGATTAAGAATAGCAAAACAGGGCGTATCTCTTTTTATGGGATGCGCCCTGTTCTTTTATGCCTGTTTTTTCTGTGCTTCTGCAAACATCCGGGCAATCTCCGTGCCGGATTCCTGCATTCCACGATTCATCCACTCATGTACCCAGCCATATAGCATATAACCGATGGCAGAATTCAGATACGCCAACCCGTTGGGAATCTCCGGCGAACGGTCAAAATAGCCAAGAAGTGTTTCCAGCATGATATTGGAAAGCCCTGCATGGTACAATGCAAGGTAAAATTCAGCATGGTCCTTGTAAAAATCCAGCAGACTGACGAGCCATAGATTATCCTGACCCGGTGTGCCATCAGGATGCTCATGGTCAAAATTTGTCTTCCATTCATTGGTCAGACGCACAGACTCCTGCTGTAATACGTCCTCTTTGCTTGCGAAATTGCGGTAAAAAGATGCCCGCCCAACACCGGCAGCATCCACCAACGCCTGAATGCTAATGGATACAAAGTCCTGTGTGTGCATCAATTCCAGCAGCGCAGACAGAATGTGCTGCCGCACATAGGTGTTCTTTTCCTGATTGTTCATGTTCTTCATGGGATGATACAAACGCCCTTTTTTGTCTCATTTTGGCTGAGACGATTGACTCAGCGCTGTTTTGATGATACACTCGTCCCACCAAAAAGTCAAGGAGGTTTTTATGACAATGACTTCAAAACGAATCATCTTACTTGCCGTCATTATTGCAGTGGCTTTTGTATTGGGACGTTTGGCAGTTCGAGAAGTGTTGAATCTGCTGCTGGGCGGCACGCTGTTTGGAGGGAATATTCTGTGAAAACACTGAAATGGGGATTGCTCTATACTGCTGCGTTTCTTGCAGCGTTTGTCGGCTCTGCTTTACTCAAAATGAACAGCGACCCGACCCACGGCAAATACAACACCCGTTGGGATGAAACGGTTGGCAAGGTGTACACCGACTTGCCTTATGGAGAGGGTGCTGCCAACAAGTTTGATCTTTATGTGCCGGCAGACAAAAGTCAGGATGCATACGGTCTTGTGGTCTATCTTCACGCCGGTGGGTTTACCAGCGGAGACAAAGCCGGTGATGCCGAGATGCTGAAATGGCTGTGCAGCAAAGGCTATGTGGCGGCAGGGATCAACTACACATTGTTTACGGAAGAAAACCCGGATGCCAGCGTATACAGCCAGTCGGAGGAGATCAAAGCGGCCATGCCCTCTGTGGTTGCAGCAGCCGAAAAACTGGGGTATAAGCTTGACCGGATGGCGATTGCGGGCGGCAGCGCAGGCGGATGTCTTGCGCTGATCTATGCCTACCGGGATGCCGACACCTCGCCGCTTCCGGTCAAAATGGTATTTGAAGCAGTCGGCCCCGGCAGCTTTCATGTGGAGGATTGGGGCATCTTCGGTCTCGACCAAAGCCCGGAGGCCGCCGCAGGACTGTTCAGTGTAATGTCCGGTCAGGCGCTGACCCCGGAGGATATCACATCTGGTGCCTATCTGGATGCAGTCAAACCGATCTCTGCTGATCGCTGGGTCACAAAGGATACGGTGCCCTCTGTCCTCTGCTACGGCGCACACGACAAGATGCAGCCATTTGCCGCATCCAAGCCGCTGGTCGCCGCACTGGAAAAGAACGGAGTAGATTACCGGTATTTCGTAGCGAAGCATTCCGGCCATGGGTTGCAAAACGACAATAAGGTTTATATGGAGTATCTGGATGCCGTGGTAGAATATCTGGACAAGTACATGAAGGACTAACTCTGTATGAAAGGAACCGTTTAGGAGGCTATCATGCAAAAGAATGATCTTCTTGTAGTGGCAATTATGATAATTGCCGCTGGCATTTCGGGCGCAATATGCGGAAAGCTGCTGTTGGATAACATTATATGAGAAAGAAAAAATATCATGAAGAACGGAATATTTGTTCTGGTGTTTCTTGCCAGCGCATTGACAAGGATCTTTCTGCTGGGAAGTGCACCGGAGCGACTGGTAAAGTCGCTGGGACAAGATCTGACCTGCGCGGTTTTCAGCGACCAGAACTATGAAAACGAGAACGGAAACCAGTACGACCTGTATATTCCTGCCGGACTGGACAGGACGCAGGATCAGAATTTGATCCTCTATATCCACGGGGGTAGCTTCAACTCCGGTTCAAAAGCTGATGGCGAAACATGGTGCAGATACTATGCCGCACAGGGGTACATTACAGCATCCGTGGATTACACTCTGCAGATGCACGGAAAAGATGCGTCCGTTTATCAGATGAACAAAGAAATTGAAAATGCAGTCCGGGCGATCCGGCAAAGGACGGAGGAACTGGGATATCATATTGCAGGAATGGCTCCGTTTGGTGTGTCCGCAGGCGGGACCTTGGCGATGAATCTAGCTTATAACGGGAATTCTGCGATTCCGGTCAGATTTGTTTTCCAAGTAGCTGCCCCCACATACTTTGAACCATCCGAGTGGACCCTGCTCATGAAGGTAGACAAGCTCGCATCGGAACACGACTTTTGCAAGATGATGACCGGAAAGGAATTGGAGGATTATACACAGGAGATCCAGAAGATCTCTCCGGCAGGCATCGTGAGCGATGATTCTGTGCCTTCACTGATCGCCTATGACCGGATCGACCATTGCGTCCCCGTGAACCAAAAAAATTATCTCATGGAAGCGTACCTTTTTCACGACGTTCCATACGACTATATCGAATTTCCGAAGTCCAACCATGGGATGTATAATGATCCGGATAAGCTGCAGGAATTTCTGGAAAAGTCTTTGGAATATGCCGAGCGTTATTTCACCGATTGATCCGCATGGGCTGAGGAGGAATTGTGTCAATTTGACACAATTCCTCCTCGTCCGTTCTAAGCAGGGTTTGGGGTGGAACCGCGTTTGCGCAGCGCAGCGGAGCAATGAAAGCCCCAGTGGGGCTTTTAAGCGGCAGCGCGGTCTGCGACAGCAGATGGAGGGGCGTTGCCCCGACAAGTTCGACAAATGTTTCCGAATTGTTAAGGCGCAAAAATAAGTAGAGGGATTCTGCTCATGTAAGGGGGGCGCCGGTTGCTCCGAACGAAGTTCCTGCCCCTGTTTGTGCAGCGGCATTGTCCGGCTCGCCCACAGAAAGTGTGAGGTCATGGCACGGTAGAGAGGAATTGTTTCTCCCATAAGAATACGCAGTTTGGTACATCGGATATATAACAAAGAAAAAACAGGGTGCGCCCTGCCGGACGCACCCTGCAAAAATCCACATACGATAGCGATATGTATAACAGGGCGTTCCCCGTCGGGAACGCTCTGTTTTTCTTTGCTGGTGGTGTGATGAGCCTGCTCTGCCTGCCATGCAGCAAATTCTCTTTGCCCTTCCTCGCTGTTCCAGCAGGCAAGGATGGCCGGGTAGAATGCCCGTGCCAGACGGTCGATGGCTTCATCGGGGTAGGGGGAAGTGTTTGTGGACTTTTTCTTTTTGTTCAAACGCACGCTCCTTTGATCGTCCCACCGTGGCAAAGCTGGGCGAGAAAATCAAAGTTCCAATTTTTATCAGGCGCAAGGGCGCGGATGCTTTCCACCCTGCACTTGCGGCTGGTGGCTCGTTGATGGCTTACAAGTGCCTGTCGTTATGCCGTTTTAGAGGATTCACCGCTGGATTCTGCAAGAACTTCGTCCAGCGTTTTCAAAAATTCAAGATGAGGTTTCAAGGCAAAGCGGAGAACTTTGACCTGTTCCGGATGCGTAAGAAGTTTCGGGTTCAAGTCGAACGTAACTTCCCAACTCTTTCGCATGAGAGATTCAGCATTGTGGAGCCGGTAGTACAGTTCGAGAAACTTTTGGGGAACATCATAGCTTTCATCAATGGTGTTGCTGGCGGCTTTCTCTGCCTGCTTCACCGTTACTTTGTTAGGCTTGACTTTCTTCGGCTTCGGCACATAATTCTTGATTTCCTCAAAAATTTCAGCCTGTTCTTCGGGCTTGGCCTTGCCGAGATTTTCGAGAAGATAATCGGGAATGTGCAGTTCCTCGCGGAAGAACCGATCACGGAAACCGGGAGACAGTTCATCCGCAACGTCAACGCCGTGGGCATAGTATTCTGCACGGCGGACTGAACTTGCGCTGCTGTGATTTTCCTGCGCAATGCGCTCACAGGTTTTCATTGGCTTCTGGTTGTGTTCAGATTGAACACTGCCAGATTTCTTTGCAGTATGCTGATTGCCGCGAAATGCTTCGGTGCGCTTTTCAGAGGAATACTGCTTACCCATAAGGAACTTCTTCTGCTCCGGGGTCAGATTACGCCGCCCTAACTGATTCTTGCAGATCCATGCGAGGACTTCTTCTCTGCTTTCAAACGGGAGCGGCATGGTAGAGAAAGAGATTTCGGGATGCTCCTGAACGATTTCATAACGATTGTGACCGTCAACAAGGGTGTTGTTCCAAACGATCAAAGGAGAGATCAGCTTGCCCTCTTTGAGGATGTTTTCTTCAAGCTGCTTGAATTCATCATCGGTCAGAGGGGGAATCTGGGACTGGAACTCCGGGTCAATTTTCAGATTGATCATACGCACACTCCTTTATCTCTCCTGCTGCGCCGGTTCTTCCTCCCGGAAGTAGGACGCAACATTCTGCTTTGCGGTTTTCAGTTTGAGCAGTTCTTCCTTGGCTTCCTTGTACTGCTCGTAGAACTTTGCCTTTTCGGATGCCAGCTGCGCATACTCGGCTTCCAGCTTTTTCGGGCTGGGCAGCTTTGTGATGCTGTTTGCCTTGAAATAGGCTGCTGCCGCCCGGTACGCTGTCAGCTCTGCACGGTGCTGCTCCTCAAAGGCTGCGGGTCGCTTGGCGGTCTTTAGCTGCTGTGCGACATTCTTGGTGCTGGTGTAGGCTGCGATGTGATAGCGCAGCTCATTGTTGGTTTTCATGCGACCTTCGAGGTCTTTCACCACCGCCAGCGAGTCGTGATACTTGGTTTCCAGTTCGGTGATGCGCTGGTTCAGAGCGTCCTCGTCGGTCAAGCCCTTTTCCTGCAGAAGCTTCACGGTCTGTGCCATAACTTTGAGATTGTGTTTCGTGAGCCAACGCTTATAGCCAATGCCTTTGCCCTCGGTCATCCTCGACTGGATGTCGATCAGTTTCCCGATGGTATCCTGCTTGGACTGTACCTTGGGTTTGCGTTCGGCGTTTGCCTGCAATGTGGCAAGCACTGCCGTCTTATCGAACTTGTCCCCGAGATGTTTCGCGCGGATGAACTTCGTTCTGCCAGCGGGCAGATAGCTCAGACACCCACGGCTTTCCTTGACGGCAATACCATACTTCTGCATGAGCCTGTCAGAAAATTCTTCAAAGCTCGTGGCACGGTACAATACAGACGAAATCTGTCTCCGTAAAGTATCCTTCACAGTTTCAAACTTCTTCTGCCGGGGCTGCTGTCCAGTTGCGGTGAGGGCTGCGTTCTCACGGTCAAGTTTCAACTGGCCGCGTCTGCGCACCCAATACTCGGCTTCGCTCACGCGCTCTTTCGAGCCGTTGAGCAGGTCGATCTGGTACAGTCCAGCACCTTCGCACAACTCCATGACCTCGACACGCAAGTGCCGCATGGTCTGGGCAGTGCTGGAGTGCTTCATGCCCTCTAGCCAGTCACGGGGCTTCTGCATATAGGGCTTGCGTTCCACCTCGCGCATTCGGATGCTGCCGATCACGATGTGGACATGGATGTTCCCCGAATGGTTGTGCCCATCCGGGTGGGTGCAGACGATGGCAGGATGACCGGGGAAGTTTTCTTCGCAGAATTTCAGGCCAAGTGCCTGTGCCTTTTCCATGGTCAGCCCGTTGTCGGCTGCATCTCTTGGGTCAAAGCTGATGATATACTGGTGGCTTTTGATATCACCATGCTGGGTGTTCTTGCCGTACTTGCGGTTTGCCAGCAGACAGGCAGTTGCAAACGAGAAATCGCCACACTCAAGGGTGTCCAGAATGTACGATTCTCGCAGCATGGGTCTGCCATGTTCGTCCAAAAGTTGCTTCCCGGTGAACGCATCGTGCTGGTAAACGAGGTACGCTTCGATGGCGGTGTAGGCCGAGTTCTTAGAGGCGATATGCTTGAGCGTTGCCATACAGTTCACCCAGAACTTTCTCGGCGTGGAGCCGGAATGCAGTCAGGTCTGCAAGTTCGTCAAGGATTTTCGCCCGGATCTGCGCGGTGTCTGCACCGCCGGAATTGAAGTGCCTTGCAAGCTGGTTGAGGTTGGTGCCCACCTTGCTGCACTGGGCAAGCAGGGTGGAAACAGCGGTCAGGGTTTCTTCTCCGCCACCTGCAACGATGACCGCTTTCTCGATCTTGACGTTGTGGATGGCACGGCGGATAAAAGTGGAGAGGGAGAGATTCAGGAGTTTGCAAGTGAGTTCCAGTGACGCTTTTTCCTCCGCTGTCACACGGAACTTGATGACGTGCGTTTTGTTGTTCGGCGTGTCGTGGTGCTTGGAATTGCTAGGGGTCGGTTGAACATTCGTTTTGGTCATTGTACCTCCTGTCTGTTCGATAACTCCTCGGTGAAGTTATGTAAGCACGACACGCCGTTGCTGTTCGCACCGTCAGGTGCGAACCATGAGCAGGGTTTGGGGTGGGACCGCGTTTGCGAAGCGCAGCGCAGCAATGAAAGCCCCAGTGGGGCTTTTAAGCGGCAGCGCGGTCTGCGACAGCAGATGGAGGGGCGTTGCCCCGACAAGCGCTACCCCAACAAGATCACTTCGGAAATGCAGGTGCATTGAAGAAGTGAAGTCCCGATGGAGCACAACATTTTCAAGAATTGAAAATTTGTGGCCACGGGACGGTTCTTGCCCTCTACCGCTGCGCTCAAAATCGTTTCCGGGTAATTGTTTCCGAATTGTTAAGACGCAAAAAAATAAGTAGAGGTTGTGCTGCTCATGGATGGGAATCACCGTTCGCTCCGAACGAAGTTCCTGCCCCTGTTTGTGCAGCGGCGTTGACGGAAAGTCTGTATCACGTCCGGTCGGCTCATGAAATTTTCAAGGTGCGTTTCCCATAAAAGAAAAATACCGCCCATGCAGCATAGCGATGGATTTTGTCGGGTGAATCGGCGGCAAAATGAATCGGATGTGTTGCGGGGCGGTAGATCTTTCAGGGATAATCCACGGTGAGGCAGTGTTCAAAATGAACACAACCACATCTTGTGGATGGGTTTGGACCAATCCACAAAATCAGTGGAATTTACAAGGAAAATACCACGGTATGTTGAATACGTCAAGAGGATTTTGAAAATTTATTGCGGTAAAGCGGGAAAAGTATGACGCATCTTGCGAGTATAGGAAAAATTGACTGGGTATTGGTCTGTATTCCTGTTCAAGGGATGGGCACAGGCAAATCTGATGATAGCAAGGCGACAACGATTTTTGTGCAAAAACATCATTGAGCACTATATGACTGTGCCTTTTTCAAAACAGAAAACCGCCCACGCAGCGCAGCGATGATTTTGTCGGGTGAATCGGCGGCAAAATGAATCGGGTGTGTTGCGGGGCGGTTTTCTTCTTTTGGGGAGGCTCTATGGATACGGCAATCAGCCTAAACTACTTCATTTACCTTCTTTTTCGCTGTTTACAATGGCCTGCACCTTGGTGGGCAGACCGTAGATGCTGATGAAACCGGTGGCATCGCTCTGCTTGTAGTCACCGCCTGCGGCAAAGGTGGCGATGTCTTCCCGGTAGAGGGAGTAGGGCGACCAGACTCCTGCATTGATGAGGTTGCCCTTATACAGTTCCAGACGGACTTTGCCGGTGACGTACTCCTGCGTGGAGGTGACGAAAGCACTCAGAGCCTTGCGCAGAGGGCTGAACCACTGGCCGTCGTAAACCAGCTCGCCAAAGGTGATGGCCAGCTCGCGCTTCTTGTGGGCAGTCAGCTTGTCCAATGTCAGGGTCTCCAGCACTTCATGCGCCTTGTACAGAATGGTGCCGCCGGGGGTCTCGTAGACGCCGCGGCTCTTCATGCCCACCAGACGGTTCTCCACCATGTCGTACAGGCCGATGCCGTTGCGTCCGCCAATCTCGTTGAGCTTTGCAATGATGGCGGCGGGCTTCAGCTTCTCGCCGTTCAGAGCCACCGGCACGCCCTGTTCAAATTCCAGCTCCACAAACTCGGACTTGTCCGGGGCAGTCTTGGGGCTGACGCCCAGCTCAAGGAAGCCGGGTTTGTCGTACTGCGGCTCGTTGCCCGGATCTTCGAGGTCAAGGCCCTCATGGCTCAGATGCCACAGGTTCTTGTCCTTGGAGTAGTTCGTCTCGCGGCTGATCTTCAGCGGGATGTGATGAGCCTCGGCGTAGTCGATCTCTTCATCGCGGCTCTGGATATCCCACTCACGCCACGGGGTGATGATCTTCAGGTCGGGTGCAAAGTGCATGATGGCCAGCTCAAAGCGCACCTGATCGTTGCCCTTACCGGTGCTGCCGTGGCAGACCGCATCCGCACCCTCGGCACGGGCAATCTCCACGACGCGCTTTGCCAAAATCGGGCGGGCAAAGCTGGTGCCCAGCAGATAGCCCTCATAATCGGCTCCGGCCTGCATGGTAGGGATGACGTAGTCCTCCACGAACTCGTCGGTCAGGTCTTCGATGTACAGCTTGGATGCGCCACTTGCCTTCGCACGCTCCTCCAAACCGTCCAGCTCACCCTTCTGTCCCACATTGCCGCACACGGCAATGACTTCGCAGTTGTTATAGTGCTCTTTCAGCCACGGGATGATGATGGACGTATCCAGACCGCCGGAATATGCCAGCACGACCTTTTTGACCTCAGACATAGGAACTGCCTCCGTTCAAACCAACTTTATATACTTTTCTATTTCCCTCGTGCAATTTCAAGATTGCAGTGTCATTATACAGGCACTTAGAAAATGTGTAAAAAGTATTCTGCATATAGCGGCGATATAAAAGCAGTATTTCACAGCAGGACTTTCTGAACCTATAATAACAGTTGGAAATAAACAGAAAGAGGGTCTTTTTGATGGCTACGATATTTCCAAGAGAAGAAAAAGCAGAGGCACTGTTCGGGGAGATCCTGAAAAATCCGGAAGCCTGCCGCCGTCTGATGGATACCTTCAACGATTCGCTGGACATGGCAGACGTACTGGATGCGCCGACGCTGAGTGCACAACAGTTTGCTGCGGCATTATTCGATGCCTACGAGAACAAGGATCTGTCTGCATTTCTGATGGCGCTCTGTCAGCACAGTATGTTTGATCTGCTGCGGAATGCGGCATTGATCCCCTTTAAGTTCAATGCGGACGGCCAGCCGAACCCGGTGATTCTGACGGATGATGCCGGCGTTCTTTTGCCGGACAATAAGTTTGCAGTCAATAAAAAGCTATATGATCGGTTTGTCCGGGTGTTCCAGAAGCAGGAAAAGGTGAAAATGTACCTTGCCAGCGGCTACTGCAAGTATCACGGCTACGACGAAGGCTCTATGGATGTGGTGGAGTACCACTATAACCAGCATCTGGGGCTGCTGCTGATTTACGAACTGCCGGACACCGTAAAGCAGAAGGTGACCGAAGCCGAAGCCTATTCCACCGTCTGGGACATCCAGATGAAGCTGCAGCACGCACTGCCCCGTTCCGTGGTCTACTATGGACAGGACACGCTGAAGGACGGCGGCACCCGCTACGATGAACTGGGCGTTTTTCTGCCGCTGGAGCACTTTGCTGACCGGCTGGAACGCCATGTAGAAACGGCTACCAAGATCGTTTACGGGGAGTAAGCTCTCCTACAAACGAACTCCCTTTATAAGTGCATCACACAGCAAAACAAAACGCAGCGAACCTTCTGACGGCTCGCTGCGTTTTGCATTATAGAGGGGAGAATGGAAGGCATTGCACCTCAGGTGCAATAACGGAATGTCTTATCGGTGATGATGCGGGCAAAGATCAGACCCAGCGGCAGCGCCACGATGATGAGGATGGCGTTTGCAAACCATGTGGCAGAATCCGTCAGGGACAGGATGCCCAGATTATAGATGGCGCGGTAGAAATACAGCCCCGGCACCATGATAACAATGGACGGAACCGTGACAGAGATGCGGGGATAACCTGCGGCGCTCTTCAGGCAGGATGCCAGCAGGCCGGCCAGCAATGCGCCCAGAAACGCCGCTACGGCAGGCGGGAACCCTGCAAGGCTTACCAGCTCCAGCCGGAACGTGTTCGTCACCGCACCGATGAGCGCGGCGCAGACTGCCAGATTCCGGGGGCTGTTGAACATCAGCGAAAAGCCGAACACACCGCCAAAGCTCGTCAGCAGCCGGAACAGGATCTCTTCCGGGAGCGTCAGGCTCAAAGCCGGGAACTGCACCGGCTGCAAATGCAGCAGCAGTGCCATGATCCATGCCGTCATGGTCGCCACCAGAATGATAAGGACGGCGTAAGCCAGACGCTCCAGCCCGGAGCGCATATCCAGCTTGGCAAGGTCGATGCCGCTGGTGATGAACGGAAAGCCCGGAATGATGAAGAGCATGGAGCAGATATATCCCGCCTCGTGCTGCGCCGATACGGCAAACAGCACCTCGGCCAGCTTCAGCAGGACGGCATACACGAGGCTCGCCGAACAGACCGAAGCTGTGATGCCCAGAAACAGAGTGAAGTGGTGCTTTGTCAACTTGCACCGTACAAAGTTGCCGATGCCCGCGCCACAGAAGGCACATAGCATCTCAACGATGCCGCCGCCCAGCAGAAAGGTGAAGCAGCCGCAGGCCAGTGCGGCTGCAAAGCCCAGCGCAACCGGCGAATACAAGCCGTGGATACGCTCGATCTCGTCGAGGTGGCTGTGCAGTTCTTCGCCGGTCATAAATTTGCCCTCCCGGTCGAAGTCGCTGACGAAATGCTCCAGCCGGTTCAAGCGGGAGGTGTTCACGCCCGTGTTTGTCAGACAGAGCGACTGGGTATAACACTGGTCGCCATCAAAGCAGGTGAACTCAATGGACAACAGGCCGATATCTGCTGTCGTTGTGACACCCAGCTCCCGCGAAAGGGTGTTCATGGAGCTTCGGACGCGCCATGCGCCGGTGCCGCATTCCAGCAGCATCAGCCCGGTGCGGCCAATGACGGAGGCTTTTTCCACAAGTCCCGCCTCGGTAATGGGGTTGCCCTTACTGGCGGACGCATAATCGTGCCAGTAGACTTCCATGTGATTTTTGATGATCTCGCTTTGCCGCTGTCCCATACCGGAAAGCCTCCTTTTTGATATGGGAATGTTGCAGTCCTTTAAGACTGCGGTGCTATTATAAGGGAAATTGCAGGATGGGTAAAACGTATCTTGAATATGCCGACAATATTCGGTTGGTATTGCAAACAAGAAAAGACATTGCGTTTTTGTCCGTTCTGCGATAGGATGATAAAAAAGCCATCGGGAGGAATCCGCTATGACCTTACAGCAGCTTCGTTACGCTACCGCTGTAGCCGACACCGGCACCATCAGCCGGGCGGCACAGCAGTTTTTCATCGCACAGCCCAGCCTGACCAATGCCATCCGGGAGTTGGAACAGGAAGTTGGACTGACTATTTTTCACCGCACCAATCGGGGTGTGGCTCTGACCCCGGAGGGAGAGGAGTTTCTGGGATATGCCCGGCAGGTGCTGGCCCAGATGGAACTCATCGAGGAAAAATATCTCGGCTCAGCTCCGGTCAAGCATCAGTTCTGCGTGTCGGCCCAACACTATTCCTTTGCCGTGGAAGCCTTTGTGGAGTTGCTGAAAGAATACGGCGGAGAGGAATATGATTTCCGCATTCGGGAGACGCAGACCTATGAGATCATTGAGGATGTTGCAAAGCTGCGCAGTGAGGTGGGCGTACTCTATTTGAACAACGACAATGAAACCGTTCTGCGCAAGGTCATCCGGGAACACGATTTGACTTTCACGCCGCTCTTCACCGCAAAGCCCCATGTGTTCGTCAGTGCATCTAGCCCGTTGGCGCAGAAAAAGGCTTTGACACTGGACGATTTGAAGCCCTACCCACGCCTTTCCTATGAGCAGGGGGAGCACAATGCGTTCTATTTTTCGGAGGAGATTTTGAGCACTCTGGACAGCAAAAAGGACATTCTGGTGCGTGACCGCGCAACACTGTTCAATCTGCTGATCGGTCTGGATGGTTATACCATTTGCAGCGGCGTCATCAGCGAAACACTCAACGGTCCGAACATCCGTGCCGTGCCGCTGTTGGTAGATGATTCCATGCAAATCGGCTATCTGACCCACAAACAGGTGCAGCCCGGACGATTCGGAAAACAGTATATTGAGATTCTGAAAAAGTATACGGAGCAAGTATAGCTTCAAGCTATGTCAAACCGTCTGCATTTCGTATTTTACACAAATCAACTCCTGCGGTATACTGTTGCCATCAAGCAACGAGTACTGAAAATTGACGTATAGAGAGGGTTTTACGATATGGCAGAGTTGAAATCACCGTTCCGTTATGACTTTGTGGGCAGCTTCCTGCGCCCCCAGCACTTGAAAGAGGCACGTGCCCAGTTCAAGGCTGGCGAGATCGACCATGCTGCGCTGACCGCGGTGGAAAATGAGGAAATCACCCGCCTCATCGAGAAGCAGAAGCGTGCTGGTTATCACGCCATCACCGATGGCGAGTTCCGCCGCAGCTACTGGCATCTGGACTTCATGTGGGGCTTCCACGGCATTGAGGAAGTGGAACTGGATCACGGCTACTTCTTCCACGGTGAGGAGACTACCCACGGTTCCATTAAAGTGAGTGGTAAGATCAGCGGTGAGAACCACCCTTTTGTAGAGCACTACAAATTTGTTAAGCAGTTTGAGGATGAGAATTGCATCGCCCGCCAAACTATGCCTGCCCCGGCGCAGCTGCTGGCCGAACTGTACCGCGAGGACAACGGTAAAAACACGGATACTGTTTACCCTGACCACGAACAGCTGATTCAGGATATTGCTGTCGCCTACCGCACCGTCATTCAGGAGTTGTATGCCGCTGGCTGCCGCAATATCCAGTTTGACGACTGCACATGGGGCATGATCGGAGACCCGAATTACCAGAACTTCCTCAAGGAGAGCAATACCAAAGTGGAGGATGTAGCCGCAGAGTACCTGCGTCTGAACAATTTGGCACTGGAAAACCGCCCGGAGGGTCTGACGATCACCACTCATGTCTGCCGTGGCAACTATCATTCCACTTGGGCCAGCGAGGGCGATTACTTCACCGTTGCTCCCTTCCTGCTGGCACAGGAAAATGTGGATGCGTTCTATCTGGAATTTGACGATGCGCGTTCCGGCAGCTTTGAGCCGCTGAAGTATGTGGCCGATGGCAAAAAAGTGGTGCTGGGTCTTGTCACCACCAAATCTCCCCGACTGGAAAATAAGGATACCGTCATCGCCCGCATTCATGAGGCAGAGAAGTACATTCCTCTCGACCGTCTCTGCCTCAGCCCGCAGTGCGGCTTTGCATCCTGTGAGATCGGCAATAAGCTGACCGAGCTGGAACAGTGGAACAAGCTCAAACTGGTCAAGGAAATCGCCGAGACCGTCTGGGGTAAATAAGAAGTATGACCGGCAGTTCTTAGAAAACAGAGAACTGCCGGTTTTTAATATAAATTCATCTTGCAATCTTCCGCAAAATATGATATATAGATTATACGAAACATTGCTTTGAAAGAACGCTCCACCGTTCAATGATGTATAAATAGGAGGTGTCCGCCATGACCGCCGTGATCTACGCCCGTTATTCCAGCGACAATCAGCGTGAAGAATCCATCGAAGGTCAGATTCGTGAATGCACCGCCTATGCCGAAAAGAACGGCATCACCATCGTCAAGCATTACATTGACCGTGCGATCTCTGCCAAGACGGATAACCGCCCGGAGTTCCAGCAGATGATCAAGGACAGCGACAAGAAGCTGTTTGATATCGTTCTGGTCTGGAAGCTGGATCGTTTTGCCCGGAACCGCTATGACAGCGCCCGGTACAAGACCCAGTTGAAGAAAAACGGTGTCAAGCTCATGTCTGCCACCGAGATCATCTCCGAAGGCCCGGAGGGCATCATTCTGGAATCCGTCCTTGAAGGCTATGCCGAGTATTATTCGGCAGACCTTGCCGAGAAGGTCGTGCGTGGACAGACTGAGAACATCCTGAAAGGCCGCTGCAACGGTGGCCGTGGAACCTTTGGGTATACGCTGGATTCCGAGCGGAAGTTTCACATTGACCCTCTCATCTCTCCTTTTGTACTGGAATCGTTCAAGAAGTACAATGAAGGCTCCACCATGAAGGAGATCCGTGATTGGCTGAACGAAAACGGCATCAAGAACCCGGTGGGCGGTGCATTTACTTATAATAGTGTCGAACATATGCTCAAGAACCGGCGGTACATTGGAGAACTGAAATTCCGGGATGTGGTCGTACCGGATGCCATCCCGCCCATTATTCCGCTGGAACTGTTTGAGGATGTGCAGGAGAAGATCGCCAAAAACAAGAAAGCCCCTGCCCGTAGAAAGGCAGAGGATGACTACCTGCTCACCACCAAGCTGTTCTGCGGCTACTGTGGGGCGTTGATGTTTGGCGAAAGCGGCACGAGCCGGACTGGTGAAGTCCACCGTTATTATAAATGTGCCACTGCCAAGAAGCATAAAGGCTGCAAAAAAAAGACCGTCCGTAAACAGTGGCTGGAAGATCTGGTGGTCAACCAGACCATGCAGCTTGTCAAGGACGATGCCGCCATGGAATCCATCATTGCCAAGGTGATGGAACTGCAAAATAAGGAAAACACCAACATTCCCCTCTATGAGAAGCAGCTTCGGGATGCGGAATCGGGTATCCAGAATATGCTCAATGCGATTCAGGCCGGTATCCTGACCAGCTCCACCAAGGAACGGTTGGAGCAGCTGGAGGAAACCAAGCGTGAGCTTGAAGCCCGCATTGCAGAAGAAAAGCTGGCGAAGCCGAAAGTCACGGAGGAGTTCATTCGTTTTTGGTTGCTGCGGTTCCGCAAGCTGGACATGAGCCTGAAAGACCAGCGGCAGGCACTGGTGGACACCTTCATCAATGCGATTTACCTGTATGATGATAAGGTTTTGATAACCTTCAACTATAAAGAAGGAACACAGACCGTCACCTTTGGAGAAGCGACAGAAGTTGCAACCGAGGGAAATGGTTCGGATTTGGATTGCTTTACTGCACCACAAGGAAGACAGCTTTTGATAGCTGTCTTTTTTGTTTTATACAGTAGTTTCCCTTTAGCTGCAACAGCGGATAAGAGGACTTGAACAGCACGGCCCCACCGCAGGCGGGGCAACAAAAGCCCCAGTGGGGCTTTTGTTAGTGCGCGGTTCCCAACCTGTAGGAATGTCTACCGGGAGGCAGACTGCCCACTGTCTTTTTTGTTTTACACAGCAGTTTCCCTTTAGCTGCAACCGCGGATACTGCTCGTAGAATTTCGCCTTTTCGGATGCCAGCTGCGCATACTCGGTTTCCGATTTCTTCGGGCTGGGCAGCTTGGTGATGTCGTTTGCCTTGAAATAGGCTGCTGCCGCTCGGTATACTGTCAGCTCTGCACGGTGCTGCTCCTCAAAGGCTGCGGAGCAATCTTTTTGGTATTTCTATAAATAATAATCAAGAGGGCGACAGCTTTTGTTGTCACCCTCTTGATTATTATTTATTGTTCCCACGTTTTGGCTTTTTGTCGGACATTTATAATTTGGAGCTGGTATAAAATGCTGGGAATTGCAGAAACCAATGAAAAAATACCCAAGACAATAGAATGCTTGATAATGGCAAACAGTGCAAATAGGAGCAGCAGGAATAGCCATGGATTACGCAAATTGCGGTAGTATTTTTCTTTATCGGCATAAGAAGTATGAAGTTCAAAAGGCTTTCCGTCGTTTGATTTTTCTACAATCAATAGTTCCCTGTTAAAAGTTGTTGCGTTTGTTGCAATACAACCGCCCATTTCCGCCCATGGACGCAATCGAACTTTTCCGACAGAATAGTTTAGATTGATATTCTTGAAAAATACCTTGTAGCCCATATCCTCCAAAAAATCAGCGTAGTCCGTTGCATTCTCTTTTGATTTTTCTCCGATAAACTCTACACAATAGGTCACTTCATCAGGACTGCATTCTTCAAATTCATAGAGCACCCTCCCTGTCCGGACAAGTCGATAGCCTTTTTCGGACATTTTGTTTAACCATTTTGCCTGTGCATTTAGCAATCCACCAAAGAAGCGATAACATTTTTTACTCATACTGCACCTCCAATAATTTCACTTGCAATGCTTACAAGTTCGTTTAGTCTTGCAAGCTCTTTTTCTGCAATTTCTTTTCCCTGTGCTGTAATGTGGTATTCTTTTTTTCTTCCCTCACTATCGCCATAAGGTTCAATCCACTTCTTGTCCTGCAAAGAGTTTAATGCTCCATATAAAGTGCCTGCGCCTAGGGAAAGCCGTCCGTTTGTTTTTTCTTCAATCCTCAAAAATCAGATAGAGCGCCGCCAACACAATGCTGCTGACCAGACACATCACTACCGCGTTGCCGACGCTCCGCTTTGCCTTGGGGACTTCGTTCTGCCCGAGGCTGATGCTGACGAGGGCGCAGCAACCGTCACCAATCATCACGGCGATGGCCAGAGCCACCACCGTCAGGGGGAACACAACGGTGTTGGCGGCGTTGCCGTAGGAGCCCAGATAGCAGGCGTTTGCAATAAAGATCTGGTCCACGATGTTGTACAGCGCACCCACCAGCAGCGAAATAATGCACGGGATCGCATACTTTTGCATCAGCTTGCCGATGCGCTCCGTGCCAAGGAATTGATTGGAACTTTCCATGGGATTCACCTTACCTTTCCATTTTGGGGCAAAAAAAAAACAACGAGCAGCCCTCATGCAACCGGTTTTACGCATGAGTGCTACTCGTTGTACGAAATTATTATAGCCCGCCTGCCGGGAATTTGCAAAGGCAGTTTTGCACAAGAATTACACTGGGCATTCTGCGCAGATTGCACGAGGCAAACTTTGTGGAAGATGCCCTTTGAAGCCCGCCAACCTACCGTGGTACAATAAAGTAAAGAGTAAAATTACGCTGGAAAGTCTGTTTTTGCAGCCTTTCCATACAAGGGAAAGAGGCAAGGTGATTTTTACCAATAAATGCAAGGGCTCTTTTTGTGAAGAATGAGACGGGGACGATCCTGTTCATTGGAATGAAGAGACTTCTTCTTGCGGCGATATCCTATCGACACCACCGACATCCGGGCGAAACCACGCCGGAGCAGGCCCACGAGATTGGTCGGCAGCTTGCAGATGAAGTCCTGCAAGGCAAATATGATGCCAAGCAGGATCGTAATGCGGAGGCCGCTGTTCTTTCAGAACAGCACAAAGGAAAAATTATGAAAATGCAGTAAAGGTTATCCCATGGTCACCTGCACCTCTACCACAGCGCCTTCTGGTGCCAGCGGCAGCAGGCTGCCCTCAATGGGCTTGCCATCCACAGCGACGCTCTTCACACCGTACTGGACTGCAGCGGTATTATCCACTGCAATGTGATAGGTTGCGCCCCGGTAGCGGCGGGTAACGGTGAAGCCGCCCAGCGTGTGTGGGATACAGGGGTCTACCTTCAGGCCGTCCAACGTGGGCTGGATGCCAAGGATATACTGGCTCACATTGAAGAAGGTCCATGCGGCAGTGCCGGTCAGCCAGCTGTTCTTTGCTTCGCCAAAGGTGGGGGCATCCTTACCGGCCACCATCTGGCTGTAAACATAGGGTTCGGTGCGGTGGATCTCGGAAATATCCTCGATGTAGGCCGGGCATGTCTTGCGGTACACCTCAAAGGCCCGGTCGCCATGCCCCAGAACGGCTTCGGCACAGCTGATCCACGGATTGTTGTGGCAGAAGATACCGGCGTTCTCCTTGTATCCCGGAGGATAGCTGGAAATTTCGCCCAGATTGAGCTGATAACTGGTGTATGCAGGTTGGTGCAGAACCACACCGTACTTGGTATCCAGCCGTTCCTCTACGCTCTTCAATGCCTGCGCGGCCTGACCGGTCTCCTTGCCAATGCCAGCCATGACGCACATGCCCTGCGGCTCAATGAAGATCTGGCCCTCGGTGCACTCCTTGCTGCCAACAGGCTTGCCAAAAGCATCGTAGGCGCGGCGGAACCATGCGCCGTCCCAGCCAGAGGTCAGGGCCGCCTGTTCCACGCCGTCCACGGCCTTGCGGGCCGCAGCGGCTTCATCGGCAAGGTTCAGGTGGTCGCACAGTTCGGCGTACTCGTGGCCGTACTTGACGAACATGCCCGCAATGAACACGCTTTCGGCCACAGGGCCTTCGCTGGGACCGGTGATCTGGAAGCTCTCGCCCGGGTGCTCCGAGAAACAGTTCAGGTTCAGGCAGTCGTTCCAGTCGGCGCGGCCAATGAGCGGCAGGCCGTGGGGGCCAAGGTGGGTGACGGTAAAGTTGAAGCTGCGGCGCAGATGCTCCATCAGGCTCTGTGCCTTGCTGGCATCATTATCAAAGGGCACCTGCTCGTCCAGAATAGACCAGTCGCCAGTCTCGCGCAGATAGGCGGCAGTGCCGGCAATGAGCCACAGCGGGTCATCGTTGAAGCCGGTGCCGATATCGCGGTTGCCTTTCTTGGTCAGGGGCTGGTACTGGTGGTAGGCGCTGCCATCCTCAAACTGGGTGGCGGCGATATCCAGAATGCGCTCCCGTGCGCGGGACGGAATGATGTGTACAAAGCCCAGCAGATCCTGACAGCTGTCGCGGAAGCCCATGCCGCGGCCGGTCCCGCTTTCAAAGTAGCTGGCCGAGCGGCTCATATTGAAGGTGACCATACACTGATACTGGTGCCAGATGTTCACCATACGGTTCAGCTTTTCCTCGCCGGATTCCAGATGGTAGGTGGAGAGCAGAGCTTCCCAGTGGTCGGCCAGCGCCTTGCGGGCCGCGTCCACCTGTGCATCGGTGGCATAGCGTGCGATCATGGCATGAGCACGCTCCTTGTTGATGACACCGGGAGCCGTGAACTTTTCTTCCTGTGGGTTCTCGATGTAGCCCAGACCGAAGAGGATCTTCTTTTCCTCACCCGGTGCAAGGGTGACATGGATGTGCAGCGCGCCCACCGGTGCCCAGCCGTGGGCAATGCTGCCGGAGCAGTGCCCGGCGCGGACGGCCTGCGGGTCTGCAGGGCCGCCATACACACCGCAGAAGGCATCGCGGGTGGTATCAAAGCTGGTAACGGGCGTATTGCTCCAGAATACCGCATAGTGATTGCGGCGCTCACGGTATTCCGTCTTATGGTAGATGATGGCCGGCTCCACCTCCACCTCGCCGGTGGAGAAGTTGCGCTGGAAGTTGGAGCTGTCGTCAATGGCATCCCACAGGCAGAACTCCACATAGCTGAACACATCCAGCTCTTTTGTGGCATTCGTCTTATTTTTCAAAGTCAGGCGGTCCAGCTCACAGGCATCGCCGGTGGGCACGAACAGCTCCTGCGCAGCGGAAACACCGTTCTTCTCACCCTCCAGAATGGTATAGCCCAGACCGTGGCGGCAGGCGTAGCTGTCCAGCTCTGTCTTGGTGGGCTGCCAGCCGGGGTTCCAGACGGTATCGCCATCCTTGATGTAAATGTGGTGGCCGTCCATATCCAGCGGGGAACTGTTATAGCGGTAGCGGGTCAGGCGGCGCATCCGCGCATCGCGGTAAAAGCTGTAGCCGCCCGCCGTATTTGAGACAAGACTGAAGAAATCCTCGCTGCCAAGGTAGTTGATCCAGGGCAGAGGCGTGCGCGGGGTGGTGATGACATATTCTTTGCGTGCGTCATCAAAATGGCCGAATTTCATAAATGCTTCCTCCTTATCAGCTGCCGGTAGCCCCGGCGGCATCGCTTTTGCGAAAACGATTAAGACAGACGATCAAAGCATTCTCTTTGCTTCTAGCATAGCCCAAGCAGGCCAAAAAAGCAAGAGGATTTTCTAAAAAATTTCTGAAAGTATCTTTCATAAATACGCATGTTTCCATGATTTTCAGAAAATTCATTTCAATCACGCTTTTTGTGCTTCCTGTAAGCGAAAACGTTGAAACACAATTTATAGGTAATATTATATACGGCGAAAATCATAACGAAACCGCAACGAAAATCTTTTGATTTTAACCGAAATGTAACGAAATCCATTCAAGGTGCACAATTTCGGTTCTTCAGAAACGAACAAAACGCCAAAATTGAGTCAAAAGCAATGAAAGTTATTCTTTTGAGCTTGATTTTTCGTACAAAATACGCTATTATGAAATTGCGAAAACGATTAAGGGCTTGATGGAGAGCATCCCCCGTAAAACGTTCTTCGGAAGGAGGCAAACGAGCGATGCCGTCCCTGAAAGATCTGGCAAAGGAATGCGGCGTATCGGTGGCAACGGTCAGCAAGGCACTGAACGACCAGCCGGATATCTCGCCTGCCACACGAGAACGGGTGCGGGCCGCAGCGCACCGTATGGGCTACATGCCAAACGCCGCCGCCCGTTCCTTGAAAACAAACCGTACTTACAATCTGGGCGTTCTGTTCGTGGATGAACGGCAGAGCGGCCTGACCCACGAATACTTTTCCGCCGTGCTGGACAGCTTCAAGGTGGAAGCCGAGAAACACGGTTACGACATCACCTTTATCAACCACAATATCAGCGGCAAGAGCATGAGCTACCTTGAGCACTGCCGCTACCGCAATGTGGACGGTGTGGTGATCGCCTGCGTGAACTTCTACGAGCCGCAGGTGGTGGAGCTGGTGAACAGCGAGGTGCCGGTGGTCACGATCGATCATGTGTTCAATAACCGCATGGCGATCCTCTCGGATAACGTTTTCGGCCTGAAGGCACTGGTGCGGCAGGCATGGGCCTGCGGCCACCGCCGCATCGCCTTTATCCACGGCGAAAAGACCGCCGTTACCGAGAACCGCGTTGCAGGTTTCTATCAAGCCTGCGAAGAGCTTGGCCTGAAGATCCCGGAAGCTTATGTGCGGGAGGGCATCTACCATGATGTTGACCGCTGTGCCGCCGAGACCAAAGCGCTGCTGGAGCTTCCGCAGCCGCCCACCTGCATCATCTTCCCGGACGATTTCTCCGCGCTGGGCGGCTACAACGCCATCAGCGAAAAAAGGCTTTCGATCCCGGAGGATGTTTCGGTGATGGGCTACGACGGCATCTACCTCTCGCGGGTGGTCAAGCCTCAGCTGGTGACTTACCAGCAGAACACCGCCGCGCTGGGCCGCACGGCTGCCGACAAGCTCATTGAGCTGATCGAGCATCCAAGAGTGACCCTGCCCGAACAGATCCGCGTTTCCGGCAAATTGCTGGACGGCGGGTCGGTCAGCATTCTTTAATATGTCTCCAAAGGCTCTTGCTACGGAACCTTTTATGAAGAAAACTTTTGCAAATAATGGAAAACCATGAAGGAGGTTTACCCTTATGAAAAAGATCTCTCGCCGTAATTTCCTGCTCGCTTCCGGTGCCGTGACCATTGGTGCAGCTCTGGCTGCCTGCGGCGGTTCTTCCGCTTCCACCAGCACCGCTTCTTCTGCTCCGGCTTCCTCTGCTGCTTCCGCTGCTCCCGCAGCAGGCGGCAAGGTGCTGAACATCTGGTGCTGGAACGATGAGTTCCAGAGCCGCTTCAACGACTACTATCCGGAAGTTTCCGAGATCGCAGCCGACAAGTCCACCACCACCCTGAAGGATGGCACCGTTGTGAAGTGGACCATCAATGCCAACGAGAACAACAACTATCAGAACAAGCTGGACGAAGCCCTGCTGAGTCAGGACAGCGCTGCTGATGACGACAAGATCGACATCTTCCTGATCGAGGCTGACTATGCTCTGAAGTATGTGGATTCCGATTACGTTCTGGATGTCAAGGCAGACATCGGTCTGACCGATGACGATCTGGCTGGCCAGTACCAGTACACCAAGGACATCGTTACTGTGGACGGCAGCCAGCGCGGCACCACCTGGCAGGCAACTCCCGGTCTGTTTGCATACCGCCGCAGCATTGCCAAGGATGTTCTGGGCACCGATGATCCCGCCGAAGTGCAGACCTACCTGTCCGACTGGGATAAGTTCAATGATGTAGCTACACAGGCAGCCGCCAAGGGCTACAAGATGCTGTCCGGCTTTGATGATGCATACCGCACCTTCTCCAACAACGTGGCAGCTCCGTGGGTCACCGGCACTACCGTTACCGTTGATGAGAACATTATGAAGTGGGTCGATCAGACCAAGGAGTACACCGATAAGGGCTATAACAACAAGTCCAGCCTGTGGGACAGCCAGTGGGCAGCCGATCAGGGTCCCACCGGTAAGGTGTTCGGCTTCTTCTACTCCACTTGGGGCATCAACTTCACCCTGCTGGGCAACTCGCTGGAGACTCCTGTCGCTGAGGGCGGCAAGGAAGAAGTTGGCAACGGTATCTACGGCGACTACGCTGTGTGCGAAGGCCCTCAGCCCTACTACTGGGGCGGCACCTGGATCTGCGGCGCAGCCGGCAGCGACAACATCGAGACCATTAAGGATGTTATGCAGAAGCTGACCTGCGATGAAGCCATCATGAAGCAGATCACCATGGATACGCAGGACTACACCAACAACGAGAAGGCTATGAACGAGATCGCAAACAGCGATTACAGCTCCGCTTTCCTGGGCGGCCAGAACCACATCGCTCTGTTTGCAGAGGCTGCAACCAAGATCGATATGTCCAACGCCGGTCCGTACGATCAGGGCCTGAATGAGAGCTTCCAGAATGCGTTCAAGGATTACTTTACCGGCAACGTGGACGAAGATACCGCAAAGGCAAACTTCGAGACCTCTATCAAGGAGAAGTATCCTGAGCTGACCGACGTGGTGTGGCCCGCATAATAGCAGCCGACCCTAAAACGGAAAAGTGAATACGCAGGGGCGGGCCGGACGCTGTTCCCGCCCGCCCCTGTTCTTTCCGCAAATTTATCAGGAGGCGATCCTTATGGGAGAAAAGAAAAAGAAAGGGTCGATCAGCTACGCGAAATGGGGCTACATCTTCATTGCGCCGTTCTTCATCATCTTCGCGGTATTCCAGCTGATCCCTCTGGCATCCACCATTTACTACAGCTTTTTTGAATATTACCGCAGCGGCCTGAAGATCATTGGCCCGAACTTTGTAGGCCTGAAAAACTACATTACCCTGTTCGCAACCGATCTGCCCAAGTACTTTGGCAACACGCTGATCCTGTGGATCATCGGCTTTATCCCGCAGATCGCCATTTCCCTGTTGCTGGCAGCATGGTTCACCGATCTGCGCCTGAAGCTGAAGGGCCAGACCTTCTTCAAAACGGTCATCTACATGCCCAACCTGATCATGGCCTCCGCCTTTGCAATGCTGTTCTTCGCGCTGTTCTCGGACAACGGCCCGGTGAACGCCGTGCTGCAGAGCATGGGCTGGATCGATGCACCCATCAGCTTTTTGAACACCGTGTGGGGCAACCGCGGGCTGATCGGCCTGATGAACTTCCTGATGTGGTTCGGCAACACCACCATCATGCTGATGGCGGCCATCATGGGCGTGGATCCCACCCTGTACGAAGCGGCTGAACTGGACGGCTGCACCCCGAACCAGATGTTCTGGAAGATCACCATTCCGCTGATCCGTCCCATCCTTGTTTACGTCATGATCACCTCCATGATCGGCGGCCTGCAGATGTTCGATGTGCCGCAGATTTTGACCAACGGCAAGGGCGGCCCGGACCGCACCTCCACCACCATGATCATGTACCTGAACAACCACCTGTTCAGCAAGAACTACGGCATGGCCGGTGCTGTATCCGTGGTGCTGTTCCTCGTGTGCGCAGTGCTGTGCGTTGTGGTCTACTTCTCCCTTACCAAGGAGGATGACGGCCTGACCCGCGCCCAGCGCAAAGAACTGAACGCCGCCAAAAAGGCAGCAAAAGGAGGGAAATGATTATGGCACACACTCCTAGAAATCAATCGGAAAAAGCAACACTGGCTGCACGCCGCGCATGGTGTTATCTGGTGCTGGTGTTCATCAGCTTTTTGTGCCTGTTCTTCTTCTATGTGCTGGTGATCAACTCTACCCGCACCCACTTCGAGATTCAGAAAGGCTTCTCGCTGCTGCCGGGCAAATCGCTCATTACCAACTTCCAGAACGTGCTGGCCGATGCTAACATCCCTGTCATCACCGGCATCCGCAACAGCCTGATCGTCTCCGCTTGCTCGGCGGCGTTCAGCGTGTACTTTTCGGCCCTGACGGCCTACGGCATCTACGCCTATAACTTCAAATTCAAAAAGGCCGCGTTCGCCATTATCCTGCTGATCATGACCATGCCCACGCAGGTGTCCGCTCTGGGCTTTTTACAGCTCATCACCAAGATGGGCCTGAAGAACAGCTTTATCCCGCTGATCCTGCCCAGCATTGCAGCGCCCACCGTGTTCTTCTTCATGAAGCAGTATCTGGACGCTTCCCTTCCCATGGAGATTGTAGAGGCTGCCCGCATCGACGGTGCAGGCGAGTTCTACACCTTCAACAAGATCGTGCTGCCCATTATGAAGCCCGCTCTGGCAGTGCAGGCCATTTTCTCCTTCGTGGCCAGCTGGAACAACTACTTCATTCCCGCTCTGGTGCTGGACAGCGCCGACAAAAAGACCCTGCCCATCCTGATTGCACAGCTGCGCAGTGCAGACTTCCTCAAGTTTGATATGGGCAAGGTTTACATGATGGTGGCTATCGCCATTCTGCCCGTCATCATCGTGTACCTGCTGCTTTCCAAGTTCATCGTCCGCGGTGTTGCTTTGGGCGGCGTGAAAGGCTGACGGCATTTTGCCGCAAACGACAAAAGGGTCCCGGAGAAAATTCCGGGACCCTTTTGCTGTGTTTAGGATATAAGGAATTTTTGGAAGAGATCAGGAGAAAAAACAAGGCATACACATTCTGTCGGAGTTTCTAAGGGGATAAGATTTACTCGCCGCGGACGGCTGCGAAACCTGCTTCCAGATCAGCAATGATATCGTCGATGTGCTCAGTGCCGATGGACAGGCGGATGGTGTTCTGATAGATCTGCTGCTCGGCCAGCTCTTCGTCGTTCAGCTGGCTGTGGGTGGTGGAAGCCGGGTGGATGACCAGGCTCTTCACATCAGCAACGTTTGCCAGCAGGGAGAAGACCTTCAGGTTATCGATAAACTTGAATGCCTCCTTACGGCCGCCTTTGATGTTGAAGGTGAAGATGGATGCACCGCCGTTGGGGAAGTACTTCTCGTACAGGGCGTGATCCGGGTGATCCGGCAGGGAGGGGTGGTTGACCTTCTCCACCTGCGGGTGGTTTGCCAGAAACTCGACCACCTTCTTGGTGTTCTCCACATGGCGCTCGATGCGCAGGCTCAGGGTCTCGGTGCCCTGCAGCAGCAGGAAGGCGTTGAACGGCGAAATGGTGGCACCGGTATCACGCAGCAGGATCGCACGGATGTAGGTGACAAAAGCTGCGGGGCCTGCTGCATCGGCAAAGGAAACGCCGTGGTAGCTGGGGTTGGGGTCAGCAATATTGCCGAACTTGCCGCTTGCCTTCCAGTCAAACTTGCCGCTGTCCACGATGATGCCGCCCAGCGTGGTGCCGTGGCCGCCGATGAACTTGGTGGCGGAATGGACGACGATATCTGCGCCGTGCTCAATGGGACGGATCAGGTACGGGGTGCCGAAGGTGTTATCGATGACCAGCGGCAGGCCGTGCTTGTGCGCGATGGCTGCAATGGCATCGATATCGGGGATATCGCTGTTGGGGTTGCCCAGAGTTTCCAGATAGACGGCCTTGGTGTTGGGCTGGATGGCATTCTCCACCTCAGCCAGATCGTGTGCATTGACAAAGGTAGTGGTGACACCGAACTGGGTCAGGGTGTGCTCCAGCAGGTTGTAGCTGCCGCCGTAGATGGTCTTCTGAGCCACGATGTGGTCACCGGCCTGTGCCAGTGCTTCGATGGTGTAGGTGATGGCAGCAGCACCGGAAGCGGTAGCCAGAGCAGCCACGCCGCCTTCCAGAGCAGCGATGCGCTTCTCGAACACGTCCTGCGTAGAGTTGGTCAGACGGCCGTAGATGTTGCCTGCGTCTGCCAGGCCGAAGCGGTCTGCTGCGTGCTGGCTGTTGCGGAATACATAGGAAGTGGTCTGGTAGATAGGCACTGCACGGGAATCGGTTGCGGGATCGGCCTGCTCCTGGCCAACGTGAAGCTGCAGGGTCTCAAATTTATAGTCAGACATAGTATTTTACCTCTCTATTTGTACTTTTAGTATAATTTTATGATACAAAAAATCCCGATGCGTGATACAAAAGCGCACCGGGCAAACACAATTCAAAGCTATTCTGTCAACGTCACATTCGGGTACACATTCGTGCACAGCAAGAGGGCATCGTACAGTTCGCAGCCAGATGTTCTGCCCGGTCACCGTACATTCGCCCATAGCGGAAGTTTGCGTGCAGCAGGTCGTTCCAAATCAGCTTCATATCCGTGCCCTCCTTTCCCGTAAAACTCTTTCCCACTCATCTACAAACCGGCACCTCTATCTGCTCTGTACCGGGAAGCAAACCTTTGTTTTCTTTTTCCCACTAGGTTTGTGGATTTGTTGTTTGCATTATATTCTCTCTTACCCAGTTTGTCAATAGGTTAATTCCAGTTTTTTTCAAATTGAGTTTTCTGCACGATGCGAAGCCCGCATTTGCAGCATCCCGTTGTGCAGTTCCAACAGGAGTAACACTTCTGCTTCTTCGAAAATTTTTATTTTTCCATTGATAAAACCTTAAAATTTTATTGTTATACTAAAGCTGTTCCTTGCAAACGCCCTGCAAATCGTTTATTATGGTAGCGTTCTTTTTTATCATCAAAGGAGTTTTTTCGATGCTGCATCGTTTCTTTCATTTTTTAAAGCAGAGCCTGCTCGTTGTTCTTTGCATCCTGCTGCTTGGCGGGCTGCTGGCAGGCGGCTGGTTCTTTTATCAGGGCAGGCAGCTGTACCGCAGTGCCGCCAGCAGTTACCCAGTGGCTTCCATGTACGACACCATCTGTGCCCGTGGGAGCTATACTTCCTACGATGCGCTGCCGCAGATCTATATTAACGCAGTCATCTGCACCGAGGACGAGCATTTTATGACCCACAAGGGCATCGACCCGGGGGCCATTGCCCGCGCCCTGCTGGCCGACCTGCGCACCCACTCGCTGGCCGAGGGTGGCAGCACCCTGACCCAGCAGCTTGCCAAGAACGAGCTGTTCACGCAGGACAAGCATCTGGCCCGCAAGGCTGCCGAGATGCTTGCTGCTTTTGATCTTGAAAAGACCTACTCCAAGCAGCAGATCTTTGAGATGTACGCCAACACCATCTATTTTGGCAGCGGGTATTATGGCATTGCAGAAGCTGCCGAGGGCTACTTTGGCAAGGAACCCGCCCAGCTGACCGATGCCGAAGCGATCTATCTGGCGGGTATGCCCAACGCGCCTTCCACCTACGCCAGCAGCCCGGAGCTTGCCTTCAAGCGGATGCAGGTGGTGCTCAAGCGGATGGTCAAGTGCCGCGTGCTCACCCAGCAGCAGGCCGATGCCATTGCCGCAGATGCTGAAAACTTAACGGTTTAAACAAGACACCGCGCCCTGTCTGCTGCGGATCAGACAAGGCGCGGTGTTTTGTTTTGCGGTATTTGGTTTGGTAAAGGAGGAATCATGTTACCCGCTCAGGCGGTTGCGGCCCCGCCTGTCGGTAGCATTATCATACCAAAGAATTTCTGCGAAACCATGTTCTTTTTATGAAGATTTTGTAAATTCACTCCGGCGCTTTCATGCTTTCCACCATGCTGATATGCCGCACATGCCGTCGCATGGCAAAGCACACCACAAAGGTGAACAGCATCGTCAATGCCACTGCCAGCAGATAACTGTGGGGTGCAATGGTGCGAATAAACATCAGCTGATCCATTTCCACGGTCAGGACGATGAACCGGTGCAGCGGCACGCCCAGCAGCAGGCCCACGCCGGAGCCGATGAGGGACAAAAGCTCGATCTCGCGGAAGATGTAGCGGTACACTTCTTTGTCATAGAAGCCCAGCACCTTGATGGTGGCAAGCTCCTTTTTGCGCTCGGCAAGGTTGACGCTGATCAGGTTGTACAGCACCACCGCCGCCAGTGCCGCCGCGCACACGATGATCAGCACCACCACGTAGTTCAGGCTGCCGATCAGGCTGCCGAACATGGAGGTGGTGTCCTCGGTGAAGCTGACGCTGCTCACATAGTTGCAACCCAGCAGCTTTGTGCGCAGGGCGTTGTACTCCGCCTCGGTGGTACAGCCGGTCAGGCCGTACACAGTATTCCACTCCGGTGTGCCGCCCAGCAGGCTCTCCAGCTGTGCACCGGACAGATACAGCCGGGTGAACATGTAGTTCTCGGTAATGCCGGTCAGGGTCAGCGGCACGCGGCTTCCGTCTGCAGCCTCCACATAGAACGTATCGCCCACGCTCAGCTCCAGATTCAGGGCCGTTTTTTCGGTCAGGATCACGCTGTCCTCTTCAAAGGGAATGGGGTCGTGGCCCACCCGAGTGCGGAAGGTGAAGTATTCGGTCATCCGGGCATCGTCCTCCGCGCCTACGATGCTGACATCGGCGCTCCCGCCCTCTTCATTATAAAGGGTGGTGGACTTTGTGTAGAACGCGCCCCAGCTGCGGACCGCACTGCTGCTGTCCAGCGTGTCGGCAAGGCCCTGCTCCATGGTCAGCGCCTTTTCATCGCTGAGCGAGATGGTGAGATCGTTGTGGGTCAGCTGCCCGGACTGCTTGTCCACGATGGGCAGGATGGAATCCTGAATGCCAAAGCCGATCAGCAGCAGCGCCGTGCAGCCCGCCACGCCCAGCACGGTCATGAAGAAGCGCTTTTTGTAGCGGAACAGATTGCGGGCAGTGGTCTTTTGGGAGAAGCTCATGTGCTGCCACAGCGGGGTGATGTACTCCAAAAAGATGCGCTTGCCTGCCACCGGGGCCCGGGGCAGCAGCAAAGCTGCAGTCTTTTCCTTCAGGCTGGCACGGCAGGCGTTCCATGTAGCAAAACCGATGACGGCCGCGCTGATGGCCACACTGGCTGCCGCCATGCCGGGGTAAAAGTGCAGCGTAAAGGTGGACATGCTGAAGATCATCTGGTAGGCATACCAGATGATGAGCGGGAACACCACAAAACCGATGACCATGCCCACGATGCTGCCCAGCACGCTGGCGCTGAGGGCATAGAACAGATACTTGCCTGCGATCTTTGCGTTGGAGTAGCCCAGCGCTTTCAGGGTACCCAGCTGCAGGCGGTTCTCGTCCACCATGCGGGTCATAGTGGTGGTGGCCACCAGCGCCGCCACCAGGAAGAAGAACACCGGGAACACCCGTGCAATGGCATCCATGCGGTCGGCATATTGCTCAAAGGTGACAAAGCTCATGGTGGAGTCTCGGTCCAGCACATACCACTCACCGCTCTTGATCTGGCTCACCTGCTCCTCGGCATCGTTCAGCTGGGCAAGGCCGTCGGCCAGCTGCTGTTCGGCATCGGCCTTCCGGCTCTCGTACTCCGCGCGGGAATCGGCCAGCTGCTGCACGCCGTCCCTGTATTCCTGCCAGCCCTCGTCCAGCCGGGTGCGAGCCGCATCGAACTGGGTGTAGGCTGTGGCCGTGCCGGTGGTCAGCTGCAGCTGACCCTGCAGAAGCTTTACCTTCATCTGGCGCAGTGCTGCCTTTGCCTCAGTCACCAGCTGCTCGTTGGAAAGGCTGGGCGAAGAGATCAGCCCCTGTGCATACATCTGGCGCTTGCCCTCGTCCAGCTGGGCCTGATAGCCGTTCAGCTGGCCGCTGATGTTGTCGTAAGCATCCTGCGCCTTCTGCAGGGCATCCCGCAGCTCGGTGTACTCTTCATCGGCGGGTTCCGCTTCGTCCAGCGCTTTCTGTGCATTGTTCAGAGCCGTTTCGGCATAGCCCAGCAGCGGGTCGGCCACCTTTTTCAGGTTCACCAGCATCTCGATCTGTTGCAGCTGATCCTCAAATTCCAGCAGTTGTTCCTCGCCGCTCACCAGCTCGTCCGCACCGCCCTGCATGGTATCCGGCAGAGCCTTTTTGTTGGCGGCAAGCTCCGCTTCGCCCGCGTCCAGCTGGGCTTTGGCGCTGTCCAGCTGTGCCTGTGCATCGGCCAGCTGCTGTTCTGCCTCCGCAAACTGACGGTCTGCTTCGGCTTTTTTGTCGTTGTACTCGGCCCGGGCATCGGCCAGCTCTGCACTGGCATCCTCGATCAGCTCCGCCCGCCGGGCTGTGCACTGTGCCCCGCTGATGGCCTTTACCCTTGCGGCTGTGTCATCCACTGCTGCCTGATACTCGTCCGAGTAATTATCATACAGGCCGGCATTTTTTACCTTGAGATAGCACGCCGTATAATAATCCGTGGTCAGGCTGCCCTCCGGCAGGAACACAATATCATCCAGCTGGCCGTCACCGGCGGTGCTGCTCTCCTTGTCCGTGGAAAAATGCTGCGGGTCCTGCACGGTGCCCACTACCGTGAATTGCTTCCGGCTCACATATTCGGTGTCCTCCGGCAGAGTGAGCACCGTGCCCGGTTCCACCGGGTCGCCGTAGCCCATCACATGCACCACGCACTCATCCGGAGCCTCAGGCATCCGGCCCGAGAGCAGCACCAGACGGTTCATATTTTCTGCCGTGTCGGCCCCGGGGTCGGCGGGCAGCTGCTGCAGGCGCACCACCGCCGTCTCGCTCTGGCCCTGCCACTGGGCCTCCACGTCCTGATATTTTACCGCCTGTACGGCCTCCACGCCATCCACGGCGGCAAGGACGGCAATGTCCTTCTCCGAAAGGCCCAGTGTGGACAGCACCCGCAGGTCGAACACGTTCTGCTGCACGTAGTATTTCTGCCCGGCGATGCGCATGCTGGGCGCAAAACTCATCAGGCCGGTCAGCATCATCACGCCCAGCGCTACGATACCGAACAGCGAGACCATGCGGCTCAGGTTGTCCTTCATTTCCCGCAGGATGTTTTTACGATAACTTTTCAGCACAGCTCTCACCACTCAATCTCCTGCACCGGCACAGGGTGCTCGTTGACCTGATTGGAGACGATCTTACCGCTGCGCACCTGAATGATGCGGTCTGCCATCGCTGTCAGGGCGGTGTTGTGGGTAATAACGATCACCGTGCGGCCGGTGCGGCGGCAGGTATCCTGCAAAAGGGCCAGCACCTGCTTGCCGGTCTTGTAATCCAGTGCACCGGTGGGCTCGTCGCAGAGCAGCAGCTTGGGGTTTTTGGCCAGTGCGCGGGCAATGGACACCCGCTGCTGCTCGCCGCCGGAAAGCTGGGCCGGGAAGTTGTTCAGCCGCTCTCCCAGACCCACGCTGCGCAGGGTCTCTTTGGGGTCCAGCGGGTCGCGGCAGATCTCGCTGGCCAGCTCCACGTTCTCCAGTGCGGTCAGGTTCTGCACAAGGTTGTAGAACTGGAACACAAAGCCCACATCGTACCGGCGGTAGGTGGTCAGCTCTCTGGCGGTAAAATGGCTCACGTTCTGGCCGTCCAGCCAGACGTTGCCCTCGTCGCAGCTGTCCATACCGCCAAGGATGTTCAGCAGGGTGGTCTTGCCTGCGCCGGAGGGCCCCACGATGATGCAGAACTCGCCCTTATCCACATAGAAATTCAGGTGGTCTGCGGCGGCGATCTTCACACTGCCGGTCTGGTAGTATTTGCAAACGTCCTCAAACTCCACAAAATGCTCCATGGCGTTTTTTCCTTTCTATCGGGAATGCATACTGTTTCAATTTAACTATAACATCTCCCGGCAGACTTTGCAAAGACATCTGCGCAAATTTTCAAAAACTTAACAGAAAAGCGCAAAAAGGGCCGCTGCACATCTCTGCGTGCAGCAGCCCTTTCATCATTTGATCTCAGCGGTCAGCGCCCCACGATCAAATCGCGGCGGCAGCGCAGGCCCACGGTGAGGAAGGTGTTTTCGCCCAGTCGGCGCAGCACCACGCGGTCGGTGCCCTTCTGGCCCTCCACCAGCAGAGACAGGTTCAGGGTGGTGGATCCCTTCTCAGTCTGGACCACCAGCGTGCTCACGCCCTCGTTCAGCAGGGTCTGCATGTCCTGCACGGTGGTGCGGAAAGTAGCAGAACCGGCGGGCACATCCAGCGTCAGCACACTGTCCTTCTGGCGGGCAGTGTACAGCACTTCTCTGCCGAACAGGCCCTTGACGGTGTAACGGGCCTCGCTCTTTTTCGCCGCTGCATCTGCGGACGGGGCGGCCAGCTCATCGCCGGAGATCAGCATGATATTTCCCTGAATGGGGTTTCCCTCCGGTGCGCCGTAGCCGCCGTAGGTGGGGTCCTTTTCGCCGATCGCCACATCGGCGCTGTGCAGGGCGATATCCCCCTGCACCATCTGCTCCTGCGGGGGCAGATAGCCTGCGGCAGCAGGGTCGTTGATGTCTGCCTCTGCGGCAAATGCGCCCACGCTCAGCATGGCGGCAGCACCCAGCACTGCAGCGGTGGTGGTGACGGTACGGACAAATTTATGGTTCAGTTTCATTTGGAATACCTCCGTTGACGGCGGTTTTGCACCGCACATTTTTGTTTTGTGGAAAACCATGGTCTGCCATGCGGTGTAATACAAAACCGCCGCATCTGTCTTATAAACGGATGCGGCGGCGGGATTATTGCAGCAGGCTAAAAAAAATTTTTGGCAGCTCTGCCGCCGGGGTCACTGGGCCTGTGCCGGTTCCCGGTTCAGGATCTCCATGAACTCCTCGCCGGTGATAGTCTCTTTCTGGTACAAATACTGTGCCAGCTCATCCAGCTTGGCGCGGTTGTCGGTCAGGATGCGGACAGCCTTTTCGTGCTGGGCCCGGACCAGCTCCACCACCTTCTGGTCGATCTCGCGCTGGGTCTGCGCCGAGCAGGCCAGCGAGGTGTCACCGCCCAGATACTGGTTGTTCACGGTCTCCAGCGCCACCATGTCAAAGTCCTTGCTCATGCCGTAGCGGGTAAGCATGGCGCGGGCAAGCTTGGTGGCCTGCTCGATATCGTTGGAGGCACCGGTGGTGATGGATCGGAACACCACTTCCTCGGCGGCGCGTCCGCCGGTAAGGGTGGCGATCTTGTTTTCCAGCTCTTCCTTGCTCATCAGGTAGTGGTTGCCCTCGTCCACCTGCATGGTGTAACCCAGTGCGCCGGAGGTGCGGGGGATAATGGTGATCTTCTGCACAGGGGCAGAGTTGGATTGCTTGGCCGCCACCAGTGCATGGCCGATCTCGTGGTAGGCCACGATGCACTTTTCCTTGTCGGTGAGGATGGAGTTCTTCTTCTGGTAGCCTGCAATGACCACCTCGATGCTCTCCTCCAGATCGGCCTGCGTCACGCTCTTGCGGCCTGCACGCACAGCGCGCAGAGCTGCTTCGTTGACAATGTTGGCAAGTTCCGCACCGGATGCACCGGAAGCCATGCGGG
Source organism: Faecalibacterium sp. I4-3-84 (assembly GCF_023347255.1). Lineage (GTDB taxonomy): Bacteria > Bacillota > Clostridia > Oscillospirales > Ruminococcaceae > Faecalibacterium > Faecalibacterium taiwanense. The sequence continues at coordinate 2,203,401 of NZ_CP094466.1, read as the reverse complement.
CCACAGTGTTGAAGTCGATGCCCGGGGCCAGCGCCACCTTTTTGGCGTGCACTTTCAAAATCTCTTCGCGGCCCTTAAGGTCGGGCAGCTCCACCGGCACACGGCGGTCAAAACGTCCGGGACGGGTCAGCGCCGGGTCCAGCGAATCCGGGCGGTTGGTAGCCGCCAGAATGATGACGCCGGTGTTGCTCTCAAAGCCGTCCATCTCGGTGAGCAGCTGGTTCAAAGTCTGCTCACGCTCGTCGTTGCCGCCGAGATTGCCGCTGTTGCGCTTCTGACCGATGGCATCGATCTCATCGATGAACACGATGCAGGGGGCCTTTTCCTTGGCCTGCCGGAACAGGTCGCGCACCTTGGATGCGCCCATGCCCACGAACATCTCCACGAATTCAGAGCCGGAAATGGAGAAGAACGGCACGTTGGATTCGCCTGCCACGGCCTTAGCCAGCATGGTCTTGCCGGTGCCCGGAGGGCCCACCAGCAGAATGCCCTTGGGCATGGATGCGCCAATGCTCTCGTACTTGCCGGGGTCGTGCAGGTAATCCACGATCTCCTGCAGGTTTTCCTTAGCTTCATCCTCACCGGCAACATCCGCAAAGCGGATGCCGTGGGTGGACTGCACATAGACCTTGGCATTGGATTTGCCCACGCCGCCGAACATCATGGACCCCGGGCCGCCGCCGGCCTTTTCCATCAGCTTTTTGTTCATCTGGTTGCCGATGAAGCTGAACAGCAGGATGGGCAGCAGGAACCAGATCAGGAAATTGAGCATCGGCGACCCCTGCTCCACGATCTCGCTGGAAAACTGTGCTCCGGCATCATACAGGCGCTGGGTAAGCTCCGGGTCGTTCATCAGGCCGGTCTTGTAGACCTGCTTTTCCTCTTTATCGGTAAAAATGATCTGGTTGGATTCGATATCCACACGGCCGATGTTCTTTTCCTCGGTCATGGTCATAAAGGTACCGTAGTCCACTTCCTCCACCTGACGCTCGCTCATCCACGGCAGCAGCACAAGGTTGAGCAGCAGCAGGACCGCCAGCACAATGGCGTAGTAGATCGCCAGCGGCTTTTTGGAAGGTTTGACTTCTTTCATGGGGCAATTCCTCCTTTGGTTCCTGATGCAAGTAGTATAGCACAGTAAAACCGGGCGCAACAGCAATTCGAGCAGAACTTTCCAAAAACTTAGCAGTTTGTTAACAAAGGTTCCCTTTGCACACAAAAAGAGAGCAGCCGAAGCTGCTCTCTTTGGTTCAGCATGGGTTTACTGCTTGGGGAAAGCCCTTTCCCACACTTCAATGGTCTTGAACTTGGGCATCCAGCCTTCCGGCTTGAAGGTGCTCTCGCTCTTGGCATCCATGATGCCCTGTTCCACACACCACTGGGCTGCCTTGGCGGTGTCGGCATCTGCCACATCCGCAAAGGCCGGGGTGTTCACAGGTTCAGGTCTGCCTGCGGTGTTCCACACCAGCAGTGCCAGCTGGCCGCGGTTTGCGGGGATCTCTGCACCCTCGGGCAGGATGTTGTGCAGGATCACCCGGGTAGTGATCTCGTAGCCGCCCCAGACTGCTGCACCGCCCACCAGAACGGCTGCAACAGCGCCGCCTGCGCCGGAATCGCCGCCGGTAAAGTCGTCATCGCCGGGCACGACAGGAGGAGTGCCCACAGCGGTAATGGAGATGTACGAAGGTACAGGATTCGTCTCAGGATTCGTCTCAGTGTTCGGCACAGTGTAAGAAGTTGTACCTTCTTCGTCCGTATAAGCAACCGTTGCACTTTCAGCATTCTTGCCGGTCTTCACCTCATAACCCTTGGCAGGACTCTGAGTGTAGACCAGTTTGCTCTCCACTACAGCGCCAGTGCCCTTGTTTTCCAGCACCACATCACCAGAGCAGGTGATTTCAGCATCACCGCCAATGGTTGCTCCTTCGTCTCGCTTACCAGAAATGGTCACGTCTGTTGCGCCAGTGATCGTCAGCTTGCCATCATGGAGTGCCGCAGCATTCTTACTTGTGATCTTCACTTCACCACTGCAATTGATGGACGAATCGAGGTAACTGCGCGAATCCCAGACAGCGCGCTGGTTTGCAGTGATCGTCACATTAGCCGCCTTGGTGATCACGACCGGGTCCCAAACTGCACCGCCATTCTGGCTGGTGATCTCCACATTACCGCTGCACTCAATCTCGGCTCTGCCATAGATGGTATAGTTGTTTCCATCTTCATCGGTGCCTGTACGGCCCTCACCATGGATGGTCACATTCTGTGCGCTCTGAACATCGAGATTGCCGTGGTCACCATAACCCAGCACATTGCCAGAACCGGTATTATCCATCAGGATGTCACCGGCGCAGGTAATAGTAGCGTCCCCCGTGATAAGGGCGGTGGAGGATACTCCCGTTACCTTCACATCCTGTGCGCCGGTAACGGTCAGGCTGCCATTTACCACAGCACCGTTCGCATTGCTCAGTACCACATCCACCTTATCCTCGAGATCGTCAGTGATCTCGACCTTCATCTTGCCAAAGCTGCCGGTACCGGTCAGGGTGTGGGTATCCGGGTCATAGGTGAGCTTGTCGTTTCCGACTCCAAGAATGTGCCCGCAGTTTTCGCTGGTCACTTCAATGGGAGGATTATTGCCTATCGTGACTGTGATGCCGTAGTTGGTTGCTTGATCAGTGACCTTCTCCCATTTAGCGGTCAGGGTCGTGTTTTCGTTCACAGTAACAGTGATATTTTCGCTGGTCTCGCTGCTTCCCTCCCAGCCAGTGAATTTCCACCGAGAGACATTATCCGGCGCTTCGGCAACGACATACACCTTAGTGCCTTTGGCAACAGAATAAATACCAGCTTCGTTCTTGTCTGCTTCCACCGTATGGTTTTCGTCGGTATAAGCCTTGGCATTCGTCAGGGTAAGGGTGTGCTTGACAGTGGTATTTTCCGGCGTTCCGGTCTGGATGTTCAGATACTTTGCATCCACCGTTGCAGAGTAATTCGTATCCGTCAGCGCAGTCTGAGTATTGCTGCTTTCACTTTCACCAACTGCCACACGGTAAGCACTTGTGGTATCTGCGCCGGTGAACACGACCTTGCCCACAGTGCCGCCGTTATTCTTCATGGTCAGGGTCTTGGCTTTGATCATGGTCGAATCGTAGGTTGTTCCGTAGAGCCATGCCAATCCGTTGCTGCTGCTGCCTTCGATTTTAACGTCTCCGGCAGATTCAGCAACCCGGATGTAGCTTTCTGTGATTGCGCCGGACGGATTCGTCAGTGTAACATCGCCCTTGCTGTAAACAGAAAAATCACCCGAAATGATGAATCTGCTGTCATCGCCGGTCACTGTAACATTCTGTGCATTACCATATACCAGAACGCCTTCGGCTGTGCGGGTAGCACCGCCCGTGACCTTGCCGCTCGGGTTTTCAATCACCACATTACCATAGCAGTCAAGGCAGGCGTATCCCCTGATCGCCGCACTGCTGCTACTGTCTGTCACAATGGTAATGTTCTTGGCACCTCGGGTCTGAGACGGGAATCCGACCGTCAAAGCCGCACCTACTGCGTTATCGCCATTGCCGTCCAGCTTGATGCTGTCGGTTTTAGGGTCTGTACAGGTCAGATTGACAAACGGCTTCTCACTCTCGGGAAGTGACAGCGTTCCCGTAAAAACAAAGGTACTGGTTGCCGTATCGTACTTCACATCAATTCCTTCAAACGGCTTTTTGCCGTTTTCCCAGCTGACTCTTCCGTCTGCATAGTGGTTCAGCGTATACTTGACGGTCGCATAATTGTCGGAATCTCCGTCGCGGACGATCAGCAAACTTACAGGAGCCACCTGTGCCGCTCCGCTGATATCCTCCGCCGCCAGTGCGCTGAGGGGACTTGCCGCCTGCAGCAGCAGGCCAAGGCTCAACAGACCGGCAAGGAGTTTTCGGGTCCATCGTTTCATAAAATGAGTGCCTCCTCTCTTTCTTTGTCTGTATCATATCATGCTTGCCCCTCCCCCGGACGATCTCCGGCACGAATCGACCGAAAAATGCGTCGAATCGACCGGTGCACAATTTTGGAAAATTCTGCCCCTTATTTTGTGAAATTGTTTCATTTTGAGAATGAGTCAGATTGCTTGACACTGCCCGCGAATCATGCTAAAATTAGTCCACTTTGAAAAAAGCACAAATGCGTTGACGGGGAAAAAACGATTTTCTTCTGCGTACAGAGAGCCGCCGGGTGGTGCAAGGCGGGTGCAGAGGGTTTCGGTTACTGGCCCCTGAGCGGCAGGGCTGAACACACAAGTAGGCTCTGACGGATGTCCACCGTTACAAGGACAGCGATTCGCCGCAAAAAGCCGATCGTGCAAAGCGGCTGTGCCCAAAGGCGCAGCAAAGAGAGTGGTACCACGGGTGCCCTGTAGTTTGAATTTACAGGCTCTCGTCTCTCAAGGTTTTCGCCTTGAAAGACGAGAGCCTTTTCGTATATCTGCCTTTTGGAAGCAGGCTTGCCCTCTCCGTCACGGCTTACGCCGTGCCACCTCTCCCAAAGTGAGAGGCCTTGGCAGTACGGCAAAGTTTCCGGTTTTGCCAAGGGCTCCCCCTTTGGGGGAGCTGTCGAACGAATGTGAGACTGAGAGGGCGAGGACGCTCACAAAGAGCATGGAGCAAGAAGTGTAAATCGTTTGGGAGGACGCACATTATGATGGACGCAACCAAGTACGCTCCGGGTTACTACCCGGTACCCGCAGGCTATGACAGCTGGGTAAAGAAGGATCACATTGAAAAAGCCCCCGCATGGTGCAGCGTGGACCTGCGCGACGGCAATCAGGCCCTGATCGTGCCCATGAGCCTTGAGGAAAAGCTGGAGTTCTTCCAGATGCTGGTCAAGATCGGCTTCAAGGAGATCGAGGTGGGCTTCCCTGCCGCCAGCGACACCGAGTACGAGTTCCTGCGCACCCTGATCGAGAAGAACATGATCCCCGATGATGTCACTGTGCAGGTGCTGACCCAGTGCCGCGACCACATCATCCGCAAGACCTTTGAGGCCGTCAAGGGCGCACCCCGCGCGGTGATCCACTTCTACAATTCCACCTCTGTGGCCCAGCGCGAGCAGGTGTTCCACAAGAGCAAGGAAGAGATCAAGCAGATCGCCACCGACGGCGCAAAGCTGGTCAAGCAGCTGAGCGAAGAGTATGAGGGCAACTTCCTGTTCGAGTACAGCCCTGAGAGCTTTACCGGCACCGAGGTGGACTATGCGGTGGATGTGTGCAACGCCGTGCTGGACATCATGCAGCCCACCCCGGACCGTCCCATGATCATCAACCTGCCCGTTACCGTGGAAATGAGCATGCCGCACGTCTACGCAAACCAGATTGAGTACTGCGACAAGCACCTGAAATACCGCGACAGCGTGATCATCTCCACCCATCCCCACAATGACCGCGGCACCGGCGTGGCCTGCGCAGAGCTGGCCGTGCTGGCGGGTGCACAGCGCGTGGAGTGCTGCCTGTTCGGCAACGGCGAGCGCACCGGCAACGTGGATGCCGTGACGCTGGCAATGAACATGTACAGCCACGGCGTGGACCCCAAGCTGGACTTCTCCGATATGCCGGACATCTGCGCCACCTACGAGCGGGTGACCCGGATGCACATTTACGAGCGCACCCCCTACGCCGGTCAGCTGGTGTTTGCCGCCTTCTCCGGCAGCCATCAGGATGCCATTGCAAAGGGCATGGCTTTCCGCAAGGAGCATGGCGAACACCGCTGGACCTGCCCCTACATCCCCGTTGACCCCCACGACATCGGACGCACCTACGATGCCGATGTTATCCGCATCAACAGCCAGAGCGGCAAGGGCGGCATCGGCTTTGTGCTGGAACAGAACTACGGCTACAACCTGCCGCCCAAAATGCGCGAGGCGCTGGGCTACAAGGTCAAGAGCGTTTCCGACCACAGCCACAAGGAGCTGAGCGCAAACGAGGTGCTGCACATCTTCGAGGATGCCTTCCTCAACCGCTGCAAGCCGCTCAACGTTCTGGAAGCCCACTTTGCACAGGTGAGCGGCATCACCGCCACCGTCACGCTGGAGCTGAACGGTCAGCGCAAGGTGGTCACCTCGGTGGGCAATGGCCGTCTGGACGCTGTGGCAAACGCCATCCAGAGCGCCACCGGCATGGAGTTCCACCTCGAGACCTACTCCGAGCACAGTCTGGACGAAGGCTCCACCTCCCGCGCCGCCTCCTACGTCGGCCTTGTCTGGGGCGATAACACCGTCACCTGGGGTGCCGGCACCGACACCGATATCATCGTGGCTGGCATCAAGGCACTGGTGAGCGCGATCAATAATAAATAAAGAACTCCCCCAGTCTGCTTCGCAGACAGTCCCCTCGGAGATGGGGCCCTTGGCAGTGCGGAAAAGCTTCCCGTTTCGCCAGAGGCTCCCTCCTTGAGGGAGCTGGCACGGCGCAAGCCGTGCCTGAAGGAGTTCTACCAACAGATAAAAGGAGAGTACCATCATGGGAATGACCCTGACGCAGAAAATTCTTGCCGCACATGCCGGTCTTGCCGAGGTCAAGGCAGGCCAGCTCATCAATGCAAAGCTGGACATCGTGCTGGGCAACGACATCACCACCCCGGTTGCCATCAACGAGTTTGAAAAGGCCGGTTTTGACGGTGTGTTCGACAAAGAGCACATTGCCATCGTGCTGGATCACTTTGTGCCCAACAAGGACATCAAGAGCGCCACCCAGTCCAAGCAGTGCCGCGAGTTCGCCAACAAATACGATATCCTCAACTTCTATGATGTGGGCCAGATGGGCATTGAGCACGCCCTGCTGCCGGAAAAAGGCATCGTGACCGCAGGCGACTGCGTGATCGGTGCGGACAGCCACACCTGCACCTATGGTGCACTGGGTGCCTTCTCCACCGGCGTCGGCTCCACCGACATGGCCGCCGGCATGGCCACCGGCATGGCATGGTTCAAGGTGCCCTCTGCCATCAAGTTCGTGCTCAAGGGCAAGTTCGGCCCCCGCGTGTCCGGCAAGGACCTGATTCTGCACATCATCGGCATGATCGGTGTGGACGGTGCGCTGTACAAATCCATGGAGTTCACCGGCCCGGGCGTTGCCAGCCTGACGATGGACGACCGCCTGTGCATCTGCAACATGGCCATCGAGGCCGGTGCCAAGAACGGCATCTTCCCCGTAGACGATGTGACCAAGGCTTACCTCAAGGGCCGCAGCCAGCGTGAGCCGGTGTTCTTTGAGGCCGACCCGGATGCCGAGTACGAAAAGACCATTGAGATCGATCTGGACAAGCTGGAACCCACCGTCAGCTACCCCCACCTGCCCGAGAACACCCACCTTGCCAGCGAGGGCAAGGACATCAAGATCGATCAGGTTGTGATCGGCAGCTGCACCAATGGCCGTCTGGAGGACATGGAAGCCGCCTACAACGTGCTCAAGGGCAAGCACATTGCCAAGGGCGTGCGCGGCATCATCATCCCCGCCACCATGGCCGTTTACAAGGAATGCATCCTGCGCGGCTGGACCACTGCCTTTATTGATGCAGGCTGCATCGTGTCCACCCCCACCTGCGGCCCGTGCCTCGGCGGCTACATGGGCATTCTGGCTGAGGGCGAGCGCTGCGTTTCCACCACCAACCGCAACTTTGTGGGCCGCATGGGCCATGTGAAGAGCGAGGTCTACCTTGCTTCTCCCGCCACTGCCGCCGCCAGCGCACTGACCGGCTGCATCACCGACCCCCGCACGGTCTGATCGGAAAGGAGCACAACAATGAACGCAAAAGGTTCTGTTTTCAAATACCCGGACAACGTGGATACCGATGTCATCATCCCGGCCCGCCACCTGAACACGCAGGATGCTAAAGAGCTGGCCAGCCACTGCATGGAGGACATCGACAAGGACTTCGTCAAGAAGGTGAAGGACGGCGACATCATGGTGGGCGGCTGGAACTTCGGCTGCGGCTCCTCCCGTGAGCACGCACCGCTGTGCATCAAGACCGCCGGCATCTCGGTGGTCATTGCCAAGAGCTTTGCCCGCATCTTCTACCGCAACAGCATCAACATCGGTCTGCCCATCATGGAGTGCCCGGAGGCTGTGGATGCCATCAATGCGGGCGACACCGTCAGCGTCGATTTTGACACCGGCGTGATCACCGACGAGACCAACGGTAAGGTGTTCCATGCCGAACCCTTCCCGCCGTTCATTCAGGAGATCATCTCCGCCGGTGGACTGATGAAGTCCATCAAAAATAAGAAGTAAGGAGCTTTCCCATGGAAAAAAACATTGCTGTCATCTGGGGCGACTGCTCCAGCCCGGAGATCGTCAAGCAAACCATCCGCGTGCTTGACAAGGTGGCCGAGAAGTACGGCCACACCTTCCACTACACCGACGCTGCCATGGGCGGCGAAGCCATTGACAAATACGGCGACCCACTGCCCCAGCACGAGCTGGACAAGTGCCTTGCTGCGGACAGCGTCCTGCTGGGTGCCGTGGGCGGCCCCAAGTGGGAGGGCCTGCCCGGTGAGCAGCGCCCGGAGAAGGGCCTGCTGCGTCTGCGTGCAGGCATGGGCCTGTACTCCAACAACCGCCCGGCCAAGATCTGGCCGCAGCTGGCTCCTGCCAGCCCCCTGAAGCCCGAGATCGTGGCACAGGGCATCGATTTCATCATCGTGCGTGAGCTGATCGGCGGCGTATACTTTGGCAATCACGAGACCCACACCCTCGCCAGCGGCGAGAAGCAGGCCATCGACTCCATGCCCTACGCGGAGCACGAGATCGAGCGCATCGGCCGCATCGGCTTTGAGACCGCACGCAAGCGTCGCAAGAAGCTGTGCTGCGTGGACAAGGCAAACGTTTTGGACACCAGCCGTCTGTGGAGAAGCGTGATGCACCGCCTGCAGGCCGAATACCCGGATGTGGAATACAGCGAGATGTTCGTGGATAACTGCGCCATGCAGATCGTCAAGAACCCCGCCCAGTTCGACGTCATCGTCACCGAGAACATGTTCGGCGACATCCTGTCGGACGAGGCTTCCATGATCACCGGCTCCATCGGTATGATCCCGTCCTCTTCTCTGGGCGACGGCACCCGCGGCCTGTACGAGCCCATCCACGGTTCGGCCCCCGATATTGCGGGCAAAGACATCGTGAACCCCACCGCCTGCATCCTGTCTGCCGCCATGATGCTGCGCTACTCCTTCGGCCTGACCGCGGAAGCCGACGCCATCGAGAACGCCGTGAACAAGGTGCTGGACAAGGGCCTGCGCACCGCCGACAATATGAGCGAGGGCTGCACCTGCCTTGGCTGCACCGCCATGGGCGACGCCATTCTGGCCGAGATCTGAGTTTTTCTATAACGCACAAAGGGGAACGACAGCCGTCGTTCCCCTTTTCGTCTGCACAAAAAAAGAGCAGCTGTTTCCAGCTGCCCTTCTGCGATACAGTTTCTTACTTGGTGCCGTAGATGCGGTCGCCTGCGTCGCCCAGACCGGGAACGATATAGCCGTTCTCGTTCAGGTGGTCGTCCTGTGCGCCGAGGTAGATATCCACATCAGGGTGTGCCTCGTGCAGGGCCTTGATGCCTTCCGGAGCGGCGATCAGGCCGATGAACTTGATGCGCTTTGCGCCATGCTTCTTGATCTGGGTGATGGCATCAATGGCGCTGCCGCCGGTAGCCAGCATCGGGTCCAGAACCAGAACATCGCGCTCTGCGATATCCTGCGGCAGCTTGCAGAAGTACTCCACAGGCTGCAGGGTCTCCTCGTCGCGGTACAGGCCGATGAAGCCCACCTTTGCAGCGGGCAGCAGGGTCAGCATACCGTCCAGCATACCCATGCCTGCGCGCAGGATGGGCACCAGAGCCAGCTTGCGGCCAGCCAGCACCTTGGTCTTTGCCATGGTGATGGGTGTTTCGATCTCCACCTCTTCCAGAGGCAGGTCACGGGTCGCTTCGTAGCACAGCAGGGTCGCGATCTCGCCAACGAGGTCACGGAACTCCTTGGTACCGGTCTGCTTGTTGCGCAGAATGCTCAGCTTGTGCTGCAGCAGCGGATGCTCAACGATCATCGGGGTCATAAAAACACGCTCCTTATTTTAAATAGATAACTCTATCGGGTCCAAGATTACGATTTAAAACAGCTCCGCATACGCTTCGCCATGATCAGCGGTTCTCCAGTGCGGTCAGCTTGTCGATGCGGCGCTGATGGCGGCCGCCTTCAAACTCGGTGTTCAGGAAGAGATCCACCAGCTGGCAGGCCAAGCCTGCACCCACGACGCGGCCGCCCATGCACAGGGCGTTGGCATCGTTGTGGCGGCGGGTATACTCGCAGCTGAAGCTGTCAGAGCAGCAGCAGGCACGAATGCCCTTGATCTTGTTTGCTGCCATGCTGATGCCCACGCCGGTGCCGCAGAACAGCAGTGCCTTGCTGCACTCGCCGCTCACAACTGCATCGCAGGCGGGCACGGCCATATCGGGGTAATCCACGCTGTCGGTGCTATGGGTGCCAAAATCGATGTATTCCAGCCCCAGCTCCTTCAGATGCGCCTTGACAGCTTCTTTCAGTTCAAATCCGCCGTGGTCAGCGGCCAGTGCAATGGGTTTTGCCATGGAAATGTTCCTTTCTCTCAGTCACGCAGGGTTTTATGCCTGCTCCTTGTTTTGGGCGGCATTGGCTGCAGCTTCTGCTGCAAGGCGCTCTGCGCGCTCCCGCTCGGCCTGACTCAGGCGGTGGTAGTCCGGCAGCAGAGCCTCCGGCAGCACAGCCTTTCCGGCTTCGGCCATCTGCTTTGCCACAAGGGCCACTGCAGCAGCACGCCCGCCGCGCAGGGCCGCAGGTGCCTGCAGCACACCCGGCACACTGCTGTATTTATTATAGCACAGAGATGCGCCATCACCAACAAAAAACAGGGGCTTTTTGCAATTTTCTACAAAATCGGCCAGATCTGCCACCGCCCGGGCATCGTCTTCCAGCAGGCGGCTGTGGGTGGCAAGGTCGAACGCGGCACTGTATACCTGCGCACGGCGGGCATCCAGTGCGCACAGCACGGTGCCCTCGCCCGTGTGGGCTGCGGCCAGTGCTTCCAGCGTGGAAACCGGTGCGCACAGCGTTTCCCGCGGGAAGGCCAGACCCTTGACCGCCGCCAGACCGATGCGCAGCCCGGTAAAACTGCCGGGGCCTGCGTTGACACCGTACAAGTCAATCTCTGCACAGGTCATGCCGCACATCTTCAGGCAGGTGTCGATCATGGGCATCAGCGTTTCGCTGTGGGTCATGCCTGCGTCCAGATACACCTCGTACAGCAGGCGGTCATCCTGCAAAAGAGCCACACCGGCCGTTTTGCCCGCTGTATCCACAGCTAAGATGTTCATAGCGTTACCCCCTCAATGGTGATCCTGCGGGTATTTTCGTCCACGCGCTGGATATCCACCCGGATGGGGTTTTCCAGTGCCAGCAGGTCTGCAAAGTTCTCGCTCCACTCTGCTGCCACAATGGCCCCCTGATCCAAATAATCGTAAAAGCCTGCAGCACACAGGTCGTTCTCAGTGGAAATACGGTACAGGTCAAAGTGCGCCAGCGGCTTTGGGCCGCGGTAGTAGTTCACAATGGCAAAGGTTGGGCTGGACACCGGGTCGGTGCAGCCAAGGCCCTCGGCAAGGCCCTCGGTAAAAGCGGTCTTGCCCGCGCCCAGCCCGCCGGTGAACGCAACCAGCGAACCCGGTGCCAGCACTGCGGCCATACGGGCACCCAGCGCCACCGTCTCGGCGCGGGAGTGGGTGATATATTCTGACATGAAGCTTACCTCATTTTATAAAGCAAAAGGGACGGCAGAATGCTCTGCCGTCCTTTAGTATAATATACTTTGTGCAAAAGTGCAATGCCGTGTGTTGCTTACGCCGCCGCATCCACATCCGCTGCCGTGTAGGGGTTGGGCAGTGCAGCGCTTCGGTCTCCGCTGAGCATCGCATAGGATGCCGCCGCATGGGGCCGTCTGCCGCCCTGCTCGTTGTACCAGATGATATCATCGGTGCCGTAGATGCTCTTGGCATAGTCCACGGCCCGTTCCAGCGTTTCGCCCTCGATCATCCGGTTCACAGCGGCCCACAGCATACTGCGGGAATACACCGAGTAGACATTGTTCACATAGCCCATCACCGCCTTGGCACCGCCTGCCAGCAGGCCGTCTGCCATAGAGGTGTCCACATGGCCGTTCTTGCCGTAGAACTCGCAGGTCTCGCTGAGCACGATGCCGTTGCCGCGGTAGGCACTGCGGAAGAAATCGCCGTTGACGGCGTACATGCCGTTCACCTTGACCACGCGGTGGGCCAGCAGGTCAAAGCCATAGCGCAGATCGCTCCAGAAGTCCGATCTCTCGGTCAGCAGGATCAGCGGTTCCGTGGCGGTCTTTTTGAACAGCCAGCCGTATTCATAGGTGTAGTACGCGCCGTGGGTGCTCAGGATGCACAGGTCGTAACGGCCCATCCTGCGCAGGTCGGATACGGTAACGGTGGTATCCAGATCCGTCTGCAGGCCCACCGAATCCCAATAGGTCTGCATGTAGGCATAATACGGGTAGCGGGTGCTGTTGATCGTGTTGTCAAACGCATAATAGATCGCCGCCGTGCCCACCCGCTTGTTCTCTGCCAGCTCCTGCAGCTGGCTCTCGTCCAGCTCCGGCAGGGCTGCGGTGTTCTCCTCCTCCGGGTCGGTAAGCAAGATGCCGCCCAGCGCGCCGCAGCTGTAGGTAAAGCTGATCATGCCGTTTTCGGCATCGGTGTAGACAGACCCCTGCTTCACAAGGCCCTGTGCGGTCAGCGCATCCAGCTGCCGCAAAGCAGCATCTGTGCGCTCGTCCTCGGTCATCTGTGCATAGTCGCTGCCTCCGGTCAGTGCGGTCACAGCAGCATCTGCCTGCTGCATCTCGCGCACATCTGTGGCCGAAAGGCTCTGCTGCACAGCCGCCTGTTCTTCCGGCTGCTGTGCAAAAGCCGCTGTGGGCAGCGCTGTGAGCGCGAAAGCCAGAGCGCACAGTGCACACCCAAAACGGCGGAGCATATCGTGTTCCATTCCCATTTCCTCCGGGCATATCTGCCGCCCAATGCGGCACGCCGCCCTTTTCCAGCAGGCATCTTCCTGCCATTTTCTTTGCGCGGCAGGCGCTCTGCAAAGGAGCTTTCTGCTGCACCTTCATTGTAGATGGTGCGGTCTGCTTTGTCAAGCATTCGTGCGGATTTTGCAAAGCTGTCACACCCGGTGGATTGCAAACGGTGTGCAGGCTGTGTATAATAGGATAAACTGGGTTGGTATTGCCCGCTGCAGCGGCAAAACCCGGTGTGCATCTGGGAACGAAAGGTGGTGCTTTCTTGGAAAGCATTCGACAATATTTTAAACGAACAGATAAGATCTATCTGCTGCTGTGCATCTTCAGCAGCACCATGGCGGTGGTGGCTCTTGCCTCCTGGGCCGCAAAGCAGGGCAACGGCTTTGCCACGGACGAGATCACTGGTGCCATTACCGGCATCGGCGATTACCGCCGCGCGCTGGTGCAGGCCGGTGCGGCGGTGCTTGGCATCGTGATTGCGCTGCTGCTCTCCTGCATCGACTACCGCAGCCTTGTCAAGGTGTGGCCGGTGCATGTAGCCCTGACATGGGGTCTGGTGCTGCCCACGCTGTTCATCCGCAATGTGGCCATCGGCCCGCTGACCATCGGCTTCAACGCCGGTGACACCGACAACTACTCCTGGTACAAGCTGGGCGGCTTTACCTTCCAGCCCACGGAGCTGGCAAAGATCAGCTTTATCCTTACCTTTGCCATGCACCTGAACAATGTGCGCAGCCGCATCAACGAGCCAAAGGAGCTGGCAAAGCTTCTGCTGCATCTGGCCGCGCCCATCCTCATTATCCACATTCAGGGCGACGACGGCACCGCCATCATCTACGCCATCATCGGCTGCTGCATGATGTTTGCAGCGGGCCTGAGCTGGAAGTATATCATCGGTGCCATCTCGGCGGCAGCTGTGGCCGTGGCGGCGGCGTTTGCCTTTTTCAGCGATAAGATCGGCAAGGGCTACCAGTGGTACCGCATTCTGGCCGTTATCGACCCGGAGAATTCCACCGGCTGGGCACCCAACGAAGCCACCTGGAAAAACATCATCTATCAGCAGCAGCGCGGCGAGATCGCCATCGGCTCCGGCGGCATCTTCGGCAACGGCCTGTTCAGCGGGCGGTACTACAGCGTGCCCAATGCCCACAACGACTTTATTCTCAGCTGGATGGGCAATGCCATTGGCTTTGTTGGCCTGTGCATCGTGCTGGGGGCACTGCTGGCACTGGTGATCAAGACCTTTGCCACCGGTGCGCGCAGCGAAGACCTGCTGGGCAGCTACATCTGCGCCGGCATCGGCGGTGCTTTGATGGCGCAGATCGCCGTGAACGTGGGCATGAATCTGCGTCTGCTGCCGGTCATCGGTGTCACCTTGCCCTTCTATTCTGCGGGCGGCAGCTCGGTGCTGATGCTGTATATCTGTGTTGGATTAGTCCTTTCCGTATATATGCACAATACAAAGAGCCTGTTCGGGTAAAGTGCAGCTTACCCCCCCCCCTGTATTTTCCACATTTGCCGTTATATCAGTTGAAATCTCCGCATCCTGCTTGCAATCCACTGGGATGCATGATATAATAAAAATGTGCAGTTTTGCTGCTCAATATGGTGCAAGAAGCTGCATGGAGAGAGATTGGGGACTCTCCCCTACTTTTATAGTATCAACCGGAAAATGGAGTGAAACGAATCATGACATCCACAACAACTGCGCCAGAGGCGGAATACTGGCTGCAGACCGGTTGGATGGAGGAACCTGGCGCGGAGTTTGGCATCCGCAAACCAGTCACCATCGACCGCAAAACAAACCTGTACGAGCACCGTGCCTACTGGTGTGTGCGCCGCGCACAGGATGTCTTCTTTTCTCTGCTGGCGCTGGTGGTGCTTTCGCCGCTGCTGCTCATCACCAGCCTTGCGATCTGGCTTGACAGCCCGGGTTCAAGCCCCATCTTCAGCCAGTGGCGGGTGGGCCGCAATGGCAAGCTGTTCCGGCTGTACAAGTTTCGTTCCATGTGCCCGAACGCCGAGAGCAAGCTCAACGATCTGCTGAAGGACAACGAGATGGACGGCCCGGTGTTCAAGATGAATGATGACCCGCGCATCACCCGTGTGGGCCATTTCATCCGCAAGACCAGCATCGACGAGCTGCCGCAGCTGGTGAACATCCTCAAGGGCGATATGAGCATTGTAGGCCCGCGCCCGGCGCTGCCCCGCGAGGTAGCCCAGTACACGCCCTATGAATGGCAGCGGCTGTACGTGACACCCGGCCTTTCCTGCTACTGGCAGATCGCGCCGCACCGCAACCAGCTGAGCTTTGACGAATGGATGGCATTGGATGTGAAGTACGTCAAGGAACGCAGCTTTCTGGTGGACTGGAAGATCATCTTTGCAACCTTCCGTGCGGTGCTGTTCGGCCACGGAGAATAATTCGGATCACAGATCGGCAGAGCCTGCAGGCTTTGCCGATTTTTTTACAGATAGCCTTCAGGAAACAAAAAACAGAGGAACGACGCGGGGTCGTCCCTCTGTTTTTGCTTAGATCATCAAATTACTTCAGCACGGCGCCCAGATTTGCACTGGTGACCATGCGTGCGTAGCGGCTCAGCCAGCCGGTTTTGATGTTGGGTTCGGGTGCAACATACTTTGCCTTGCGCTGGGCCAGAACTTCGTCGCTGACCTCCAGCGTGATGGAGGCATTGGGGATATCAATGTTGATGGTATCTCCCTCCTCGATCAGGCCGATGGGGCCGCCGGAAGCAGCCTCCGGGCTGACATGGCCGATGGCTGCGCCGCGGCTCGCGCCGGAGAAGCGGCCGTCGGTGATGAGGGCCACGGTCTTGTCCAGCTTCATGCCGGCCAGTGCGGAGGTGGGGTTCAGCATCTCACGCATACCGGGGCCGCCCTTGGGGCCTTCGTAGCGGATGACCACTACATCGCCCGGGACGATCTTGCCCGCATAGATGGCGGCAATGGCCTCGTCCTCGCTGTTGAACACGCGGGCCGGGCCGGAATGCTGCTGCATCTCGGGGGCCACGGCGCTGCGCTTGACCACACAGCCGTCCGGTGCAATGTTGCCCCACAGGATCTGCAGACCGCCGGTCTGGGAGTAGGGGTTGTCGATGGGACGGATGGCCTTGTCGTTCAGGATGTGTGCGCCCTTGATGTTCTCGCCCAGCGTCTTGCCGGTAACGGTGGGCACATCCAGATCCAGCAGGCCCTTCTTGGCCAGCTCTGCCTGCACGGCGGGGATGCCGCCTGCGGCGTAGAGATCCGGCATGTGGGTGGGGCCGGCCGGTGCCAGATGGCACAGGTTCGGGGTCTTGGCGCTGATCTCATTGAACAGCTTCAGGTCGATGGGCACACCGGCCTCATAGGCGATGGCCAGCAGGTGCAGCACGGTGTTGGTGGAGCAGCCCAGCGCCATATCGCAGGTAAGAGCGTTGCGGATGGAGCGCTCGTTGATGATCTGGCGTGCGGTGATGCCCTTCTTGACCATATCCATGATGGCCATACCGGCGTGCTTTGCCAGCTGCAGACGCTTGGAGTAGACGGCAGGAATGGTGCCGTTGCCGGGCAGTGCGATGCCGATGGCCTCGCACAGGCAGTTCATGCTGTTGGCGGTGTACATGCCGGAGCAGCTGCCGCAGCTGGGGCAGCAGTTGCAGGTGCAGTCTTCCAGCTGATTCTCGGTGATCATACCGGCCTTGTAGGCACCCACAGCCTCGAACATCTTGGAAAGGCTGACCTCTTCGCCGCCGTAGGTACCGGCCAGCATGGGGCCGCCGGAGCAGACCACAGCGGGCACATCCATACGGACAGCGGCCATGACCATGCCGGGCACGATCTTGTCGCAGTTGGGCACCAGCACCAGACCGTCCAGCTGGTGGGCCATGAGCATGGTCTCCACGCTGTCGCAGATCAGCTCACGGGATGCAAGGCTGTACTTCATGCCCACATGGCCCATGGCGATGCCGTCGCACACGCCAATGGCGGGGATCAGGATGGGGGTGCCGCCTGCCATCTCAACACCGGCCTTTACGGCATCGGCGATCTTGTCCAGATTCATATGGCCGGGCACGATCTCGCTGTAGGCGCTCACCACGCCGATCAGCGGGCGCTCCAGCTCTTCCTTGGTATAGCCCAGTGCGTAGAACAGGCTTCGGTTCGGCGCACGCTCCGAACCCTTGGTCACATTGTCGCTTCTCATTTCAAATCCTCTTTTCTGACAAAAAACCTCTCCGTCACGGCTGCGCCGTGCCACCTCTCCCGAAGGGGAGAGGTTTTTGCGGAGGATCTATAAGGTTCTCACTTTCAACAAAAGCTCCCCCTTTCGGGGGAGCTGGCCGCCGAAAGGCGGCCTGAGAGGGTTTTCCCCTTACTTCTTCAGCCAGCTCATCATGCCGCGCAGCTCTGCGCCGACCTTCTCGATGGGCAGCTCTGCTTCCATGCGGCGCTTTGCCAGGAAGTGCACCTTGCGGCCACCGTTGGGGCTCATCTCGGTCAGGAACTCGGAAGCGAAGGTGCCGTCCTGGATCTCGGTCAGGACCTTCTTCATCTCCTTGCGGGTCTCGGCGGTGATCAGGCGCTTGCCGGTGCGGTAGTCGCCGTACTCAGCGGTGTTGGAGATGGAGTAACGCATCTTGGAGAAGCCGCCCTCGTTGATCAGGTCAACGATCAGCTTCATCTCGTGGCAGGTCTCAAAGTATGCCATCTCGGGCTCGTAGCCAGCTTCCACCAGCGTATCGAAACCGGCGTGGATCAGCTCGGAAACGCCACCGCACAGCACTGCCTGCTCGCCGAACAGGTCGGTCTCGGTCTCCTCCTTGAAGGTGGTCTGCAGGATGCCTGCACGGCCAGCGCCGATGCCGGAAGCGTATGCCAGAGCAATATCCTTAGCCTTGCCGGTGTAGTCCTGCTCCACGCAGATCAGAGAGGGGCAGCCCTCACCCTCGGTGTACAGGCGGCGGACGATGTGGCCGGGGCCCTTGGGAGCGATCATGATAACGTCAACGTTCTTAGGAGCAGTGATGGTCTTGAAGTGGATGTTGAAGCCGTGTGCAAAGGCCAGTGCCTTGCCCTCGGTCATGTAGGGAGCCACCTGCTTGTTATAGATGTCAGCGCACAGCTCATCGGGCACCAGCATCATGACAACGTCGCCGGCCTTGGCAGCTTCTTCCACTTCCATGACCTTGAAGTTCTCGTGAGTTGCTGCGAACTCAGAAGCCTTCTCCCAGTGAGCAGAGCCCTTGCGCAGGCCGACGACGACGTTCACGCCGCTCTCGGCCAGGTTCTCGGAATGGGCGTGGCCCTGGCTGCCGAAGCCGATGACAGCGACGGTCTTGCCGTCCAGCACGCCGAGGTTGCAGTCGGAATCGTAGTATTTCTTGATAGCCATGGTAGTTGTTCTCCTTTTTTGTTTTGTGTTTATTCAGTGGCTGATTGTAAACATTTTATTTTTTCGCTCCTTGAGAGCGGAAAAGCTCAGGTTCGTTCCGGGCAGTGGGTCCCCGGCAGAGGCAGCTGTGCTTCGCGCACCTCCTGCGGAGGCTTCTGCATATGCTGATGCATCCCGCCGCGCTCCAGTGCGGTAACGCCGGTGCGGCACTGCTCCAAAATTTTGTAATCTGTAAACATTTTCAGGAAGGCATCGATCTTATCCGGCTTGCCGATCAGCTCAAACACCATGCTGTCCGGCGAAAGGTCGATGATCTTGGCCTTGTAGATGCTGGCGATCTCCCGCAGCTCGCTGCGGTTGTGCACATCGGATGCTACCTTCAGCAGCAGCAGTTCCCGTTCCAGAGATTTTTCGCCGTCCAGCACGAACACCTGACGGGTAACTTCCAGCCGTTCGGTCTGCAGGATCAGCTGCTTGAGGGCCTTGTCATCGCTGGTAATGGTCACGGTGATGCGGCTGACTGCCGGGTCGTTGGTGGCCGAGACCGTCAGGCTGTCGATGTTGAAGCCGCGGCGGCAGAACAGGTTGGACACACGGGCCAGAACACCGCTCTGGTTGTCCACCAGCAGGCTGATGACCCTGCGCTTGTTGGATTCCATATTGCTGTGCCCTCCTTATTCCATGATGATATCGTTGATGTCGCCGCCGCCGGGGATCATGGGCAGCACCTTTTCGTCCTTATCGATGATGCACTCGATCCAGGTAGGGCCTTTCTGCTTCATCGCATCCGCAAAAGCAGCCTGAAACTCCGGCAGGTTTCTGCAGCGGTAGCCCTTCAGGCCAAAGCCCTCGGCCAGCTTGACGAAGTCCGTCTTGCGGTGGGGATCGGTCTGGCTGTAGCGCTTTTCGTAGAAGGTGGTCTGCCACTGGCGCACCATGCCCAGCACCGAGTTGTTGAAGATCACGGTGATGATGGGCAGCTCATAGCTCACGGCGGTGCAGGCCTCGTTCAGGTTCATGTGGAAGGAGCCGTCGCCGGTAAACATGACCACCCGCTGGTCGCGGCCCAGAGCCATCTGTGCGCCAATGGCGGCACCGTAGCCAAAGCCCATGGTGCCCAGACCGCCGCTGGTGATAAAGCCGCGGCTCTTGGCGTGGCGCAGGTACTGTGCCGCCCACATCTGGTGCTGGCCCACATCGGTCACATACACGGCCTCCGGGCCGCACTGGTTGCACACCTCGCCGATCACCTGATGGGGCATCAGGCGGGTGGGGTCGGACACCGGGTGGTAATCCTGTGCCTGCCACTCACGGATCATCTTCATCCAGTCGGGATGCTTCTTTTCCTCGATCTGCGGCAGCATGGCGTTCAGCACGTAAGCGGCATCGCCCACGATGGAAAGATCGACCTCCACATTCTTGCCCAGCTCACTGGGGTCGATGTCGATCTGGATGATGGTGGCGTTCTTTGCAAAGGTCTTGGGGTTCAGGGCCACACGGTCCGAGAAGCGGGTGCCCACCGCGATCAGCACGTCGCAGTCGGCCACGGCACGATTGGAGGTGTAACAGCCGTGCATACCCACCATCCCAATGTTCATCGGGTCGCCGTAGGGCACAACGCCTGCGGCCATCAGGGTGTAGGTGGCCGGGATCTCTGCCTTGTGCAGCAGATCACGCAGCGGCTGGCAGGAGGCTGCGCTGCGCACGCCGCCGCCAAAGTAGACCAGCGGGCGCTGGGCCGCATTGATAAGATCCGCTGCCCACTTGACCTGCTCCGCGTTGAAGGTGGTCACGGTGCGGATGGGCTCCGGCTTTTTGGGGGTGAACTCGCATACCGCCGTTGTCACGTCCTTGGGGATATCCACCAGCACCGGGCCCTTGCGGCCGCTCTGTGCAATACGGAAGGCAGAGCGCATGGTATCGGCCAGCTCTTCCACCCGGCGCACCGTGAAGTTGTGCTTGGTAATGGGCATCGTGATGCCCTCAATGTAGGCTTCCTGAAAGCCGTCCTTGCCAAGGCCCGCCGTGGCTACGTTGCCGGTGAAGGCCACCATGGGCACCGAGTCCATATAGGCTGTGGCAATGCCGGTGACCAGATTGGTGGCACCCGGGCCGCTGGTGGCCAGCACCACACCGGTGCGGCCGGTGGCACGGGCATAACCGTCTGCCGCGTGGGCCGCGCCCTGTTCATGTGCCGTCAGCACATGGGTGATGCGGTCCGAATTTTTGTACAGCTCATCGTAAAGATTCAGCACTGCGCCGCCGGGATAACCAAAAAGGGTGTCCACGCCCTGCTCGCAGAGGACCTCCACAAAAATCTGAGAACCATTCAACTGCATGGTGAGTTTCTCCTGTTTTCCTAACCTTTTTCCACTTTTTACACGTTCCCGGGGAGCTTCTTTTTTAAAAGAAAAGGCCCTTGTCCCCTGTTATCAAGAGACAAAGACCTTGTGATCATCAAGCTCTCTGCGGTACCACTCTCGTTGGCGTGCTGTGCACACCCTCTCACGGGCTTCCAACAAAGCCCTGCACGGTAACGGCTGCAACCGGCGCTGCTTACAAGGGTTTTGCACCCGTTGGGCAGGCTGCTCCGGGATGATTTTCCGCACGAAGCACTGACTGCCTTGCACCAGACGGCAGCTCTCTGAACAGTGGGGATCGTGTGGTACTTTTTCCCATCTGCGCATTTGTTGATGTAAATTATACTATAAATCGGCCTTTTGTCAATCGACAATTTGTAACCTGAATCACCCCAAACATGAAGTTAATTGAACACCTCTTGCGCCATGGCACAATGCGCTGTATACTTCTGATATGCGCGCCTGCGCGTTTAATTTAAGACCAACTAGAGGACAGGAATATGAAATTGAGAGAATGGAATGCCCGGCTGCACGGGCTTGTTGTTTTCCGCAGCCTGCTGGACGACCCCGTTGTGGCAAAGCTTGTGGACCTGACCGACCGCATGGAAGCCGGTGCGCCCGGCTATGGCCCGGTGTGCGACGCTGTGGCCCAATTTGAAGCCGCACTGTTCGAGCACACCACCAACTGGGGCAGCTACCTCAGCGCCGCTGTGCTGGAAGCCGAGACCGTCTGCGTACGTCAGGCTGCATCGGGCACCCTTGCCCCTGCATTGCAGACCGCGCTGGACAGTGAACTGGCTTTTCTGCAGGCTCTGTGCGGCCTGACGCTGGACGAACTGCTGGCCGCTGCCGGTTCTGCCACAGGGCAGGCGCAGGAGCTGGCTTTCCTGCCCCGGTGGGAGACCTCCAGCATCGACCTGCCTGCCGCCTACGCCCAGCGCATGAGCGAGGTGGGAAAAAAGGGCTATGGCATGTTTGCCAAGCACCATGTGTTCACGGTGGAGAACGGCCAGCTGGTGCCGGTGAAATACCCGGATCCCCAGCGCCTTTCCGAGCTGCCCGGCTACGAGAAGGAGCGCGAAAAGGTCATTGCCAACACAAAGGCCCTGCTGGCCGGGATGCCCGCCAACAATGTGCTGCTGTACGGCGATGCAGGCACCGGCAAGTCCAGTGCGGTGAAAGCCATTGCCAATGAGTTTGCACCTGAAGGCCTGCGGCTGGTGGAAGTGAAGAAGAACCAGCTCTACCAGATCCCGGATCTGATGGACAAACTGGCCGCGAACCCGCTCAAATTCATCCTGTTCATCGACGACCTGAGCTTTACCGCCAACGACGACAACTTTGCCGCCCTGAAGGCCATTCTGGAGGGCAGCGTGGGCGGCAGAGCCAAAAACATTGCGGTATACGCCACCTCCAACCGCCGCCACCTTATTAAAGAAACACTGACCGACCGCACCGGCGACGACATCCATGAAGCCGATACCCGGCAGGAGCTGATGAGCCTTTCGGCCCGATTCGGCCTGACGGTCACTTTCCAGCGGCCGGAGAAGGCCCGGTTTGAGACCATTCTGGCCGAACTGGCAAAGCAGCACGGCATCGACATGCCGATGGATCAGCTGCTGGTCAAAGCCGAAGCCTTTGCCATCCGCGCCGGCGGCCGCAGCCCCCGCGTGGCAAAGCAGTTTATTGAGCAGTGCGAGGCGGGCGTGCAGAAGTAATTAGTTTGTCTTTATTTTAACATCAAAGTCTCTGATAAATCTTTCACAAAATGCCGAGAAGTCGTGAATTTTTTCACCTTCTCGGCATTCTTTGTCTATTTTTTATTTATCGGTAAAAAGCCTTGCATTCTATGGAAATTCAGGCTATAATATGGCCAACATCAGCCAATTGATATATCAACTGAGTATTTCTGGAGGGCAACTATGGGCTTTTTAACGGGTAAGACCGCTATCATCACCGGCGCAGGACGCGCCGTACTTTCCGATGGCAGCTGCGGCTCCATCGGCTATGGCATTGCCACCGCCTTTGCAAAAGAGGGCGCAAATCTGGTCATCACTGGCCGCAATGTAAAAAAACTGGAAGAGGCAAAAAACGAGCTGGAAGCCAAGTATGGCATCCGCGTTCTGCCGGTGCAGGCAGATGTGTGTGCAGGCACCGACAACGAAGCCACCGTGCAAAATGTCGTCAAGCAGGCTGTGGATACCTTTGGCGGCATTCAAGTGCTGGTGAACAACGCACAGGCATCCGCTTCCGGCGTGCCGCTGGCAGAGCACACCACCGAGCAGTTTGATCTGGCCCTTTATTCCGGCCTGTACGCCGCATTTTACTATATGAAGGCCTGCTATCCCTATCTGGCCAAGTCCAAGGGCAGCGTAATCAACTTTGCATCCGGTGCAGGCTTGTTTGGCAACTTTGGCCAGTGCGCCTACGCTGCCGCCAAGGAGGGCATCCGCGGCCTGTCCCGCGTGGCCGCTACTGAGTGGGGCAAGGATGGCATCAATGTCAACGTGATCTGCCCGCTGGCCTGGACCGCCAAGCTGGAGCAGTTCCAGCAGGCATACCCAGATGCGTTCAAGGCCAACGTCAAGATGCCGCCCATGGGCCACTACGCCAACCCCGAGACCGAGATCGGCCGGGTATGCGTGCAGCTGGCCATGCCGGACTTCAAGTATCTGTCCGGCGAGACTCTCACGCTGGAGGGCGGCATGGGTCTGCGCCCGTAATTGCTGTTCTCATTCTTCCTCATACATGCAAAAGGGGCTGTGCCAGCGGCACAGCCCCTTTTGTGTTTAGGCCTGATTATTCGCGCACGGCGATGCACTCGATCTCCAGCTTTGCGCCCTTGGGGATGGCGGCCACCTGCACGCAGCTGCGGGCAGGGAACGGCTCAGCAAAGGCCTTGGCATACACGGCATTCACAGCGGCAAAATCGTTGATATCGGCCAGAAAAATGACAGTCTTGACCACATTTGCCATGGAAAGGCCAGCCTCGGCCAGAATGGCCTTGAGGTTTGCAAGACTCTGCGCAGCCTGCTCTTCAACCGTATCGGCCATCTTGCCGGTAGCAGGGTCTACCGGGATCTGGCCGGAAACAAACACCATATTGCCCAGATCGATCGCCTGGCTGTAAGGGCCGATGGCTGCGGGTGCGTTGGAAGTGGAAACGACTTTCATGATAAAACGTTCCTTTCTTTTTTCTTCTATTATACTCTTTCGCTCACAAGCTGGAAACCCTCTTTTGCAAGCTCTGCGCGGATCTGCTCGATCTGCTCGGCATCGCGGGTCTCAAGAGTGAGCTTGAGGAAGCAGCTGGAAATGGGCATATTGGGATCGGAGCCATCGTGCTGCACCGACACCACATTGCTGCCGCAGCGGGACACGATCTCGGCCACCTTCTTGAGCTGGCCGGGCCTGTCCTCCAGCGCAATGGTCATGTTCGCCTTGCGGCCGCTCATGACCAGACCACGGGTGATCACGCGGTTGAGGATGTTCACATCGATGTTGCCGCCGGAGACGACGCAGGCCACCTTTTTGCCCTCGACCGGCAGCTTGTGGAACAGCACTGCAGCCACCGGCACGGCTCCGGCACCCTCGGCAACCAGCTTCTGGTTCTCCATCAGCGAGAGGATGGCGGCAGCGGTCTCATCCTCGCTCACGGTCACGATGTCGTCCACATACTGCTCACAGATCTGGTAGGTCAGCTCACCGGGAGTCTTGACCTGAATGCCGTCTGCAAAGGTAGAAACGGCTTTCAGGGTCTGGTACTTATGCTCGTGCAGGCTGCGGTACATGCTGGGTGCACCCTCGGCCTGTACGCCATAGACCTTCACCTCCGGGCGCAGACTCTTGATAGCAAAGGCCACGCCGGAGATCAGGCCGCCGCCGCCCACCGGCACAACGACCGCATCCACATCCGGCAGCTGATCCAGAATTTCCAGACCAATGGTTCCCTGCCCCGCGATGACCTGCTCATCGTCATAGGGGTGGATAAAGGTCATGCCGGTCTCTTCCTGCAGCTCCACAGCCTTGTCGTGGGCATCATCGTAGGTGCCGGGCACCAGACACACCTCTGCGCCCAGATTCTTGGTATTCTCCACCTTCATGATGGGGGCACCGTCCGGCATACAGACGATGCTCTTGATGCCGCGACGGGTAGCAGCCAGCGCCACGCCCTGTGCGTGGTTGCCGGCAGAGCAGGCGATCACGCCCTTGGCGCTCTCCTCCTCGGAAAGCTGGCTGATCTTATAGTAAGCACCGCGCACCTTAAAGCTGCCGGTGGCCTGCAGGTTTTCGGTTTTCAGGTACAGCTGGCAGTCCTTGGAGAGCTTGGGTGCCTCGATGAGGTCGGTCTTGCGGGCAACATCCTTGAGCACAAAGGCTGCATGGTAGATCTTATCCAGAGTCAGCATGGTTTTCTCCCTCTATTTTTATCGTTCCCTGCTCTGCGGCTTTTCCGCCCTCAGAGCCTTTATTTCTGGCTTATTATGCATGTTTCTCAGTATAGGTTAGCAAAGTTGATTTGTCAAATGAATTTCCTTCACGCCTGAAACCGAAAAAGAGAACTGCCGCAGGCATACCGCCCACAGCAGTTCTCCGTGTTTTTGTGTTTTTAACGGCCGCGGCCACCGCCGCCGCCGTGGCTGCCGCCGCCGCCCATTCCACCGAAGGAGCCGCCGCCGAAGCTGCCGCCGCCGAACGAGCCGCCCCCAAAGGAGCCGCCTCCGCGGGAGCCACCGAAGGACCCGCCGCCAAAGCCGCCGCCCATGGGAGGACGGGGCGGACGCCGGTTGTTGTTCCGGGGCGGGCGGGGCCGGTCATTGCGGGGGCCGGGGCCATAGCCCGGGCCGTATCCGGGACCGAAGCCGGGGCCCGGAGGAGGCGGCGGGCCGGGACGGTGCCGACGGGCCGAACCTGCCATGTAGCCCCATGCAAAGGGACCCCAGTTCCAGCCTGCTGCGTGGCCGATGGGTGCAATGAACACCCGGAACACGAACAGCACGATGATCAGCATCACCATCAGGGACATGAACAGGATCACGATGCCCAGAACGACATCCTCAAAAGTGGTGGGGCCGTCGTCCGGCTGGGCATAGCTGCCATTATTGCCCGAAAGGCTCACACCGTAGATATCCGCAATGGTGCTGGCCACATTGTTGGCACAGGTGGTCACTGCACCGTCGTAATCATAGGCAGCAAAGTCGTTTTCCATGCTCTGGGCAATGGCACTGGCCTGACTTTCCAGCGTGGTATTGCGGAAGCCGTCGCCGTAGGTCACGTAGTAATCGCCGTCCTCGTAGATGGGCGATTCCATCACCAGCAGGATCAGCACGCCGTTATTATTCGTAGCATCGCCGATGCCCCAGGCGTTGAAGGCCTGTGTTGCATAATCCTCAGTGGAATAATTACCCGTATAATCTACAGTCAGTACGCCGATCTGTGCTCCGTTGCAGCTGGACTGCAGCTGGTTGTTCAGATCAACGATGGTCTGGGTAGTGCTGTCGCTCAGGATGTTGGCATCATCCACCACACATTCGTCTCTGGGCAGGTCCGGCAGGCTGGCGGCGGCAAGGGCCGCCGGGCACAGGGCCGCTGCGCCCACCACAAGGGCCAGCACCAGAGCGCTTACGCGTTTTGCAAAATTTTTCATGCGAAGGGTTCAACCTCCTTTACACCGGCAATGGCTCCCAACACGCTGGCCGGAAAGCCGCCGGTCTCTTTCTGGTAGTCGTAAACGGCATCGTTGTATTTCAGGGTGCCGATAATGGTAGCCGCACTGTTGAACTGGCCGTACTGGCCCTGCACCGCGCCCATCTTCATGGGGTCTGCGGCCTGCTCCTGCAGTTTTGCGTAGAGCTGATCGATCCGCGACCCCAGCACCTCGTTAGCCTGATACAGCGCATGCATCGTGCTGCCCTGATAATAGGGCAGCGAGGTGAGTGCCTGACTTTTGCCGCCGTTCTGCACGGCTTCCAGACAGGCGGTAAAATCGCTCAGCGCGCTCTGTGCGGCCTGTACCTCGGCACTGTCCGCTCCCAGCGTGCTGCCGGCGGTGGTGATGATGTTTGCCGCCGTGTTCATGCGGGTGGTCAGCTCTTCGTTGAGGTTATAGCCGTTGTCTGCCGCCACACCCACCGTGTACCATTTGCGGACTTCGTTGTACCGGCTGCGCAGCTTGGCGCTGCCAAAGCCCAAAAAGGCCGCCAGCATCACCACCACGCTCAGCGCCAGTGCAGCTGCGCGGGTGGAAAGGGCTGCGGGCAGCTTTGCTTCCAGCCCTGCCAGCTTCTGCTGCAGAGGTGTCAGCGGCACGGCCTGCTCCGGCTGCTTTTGTTCGCGGTAGCTGCCCGCGTCAAAACCGCCGGAAGTGCTGTTCTGTTTTTGCGAAAAATCTGCGTTTGCCATCTCAGCTCCGGATCTCCATCATTTTTGCTTTCAGTTCGTCCTCGATGCGGTTCAGCTCCTGCTCGGCGGCAGCGCGCTTTGCGCGGCCCTCGCTCTGGATCTTGTTCAGCTCGTCCAGCGTCTCGATCAGGCTCTTGTTGGTCTGCTGCAGGGTCTCGATATCCACCACACCGCGCTGAGATTCCTTTGCGGTCTCGATGGTACCCATCTTCAGGGCCTCGGCGTTCTTCTTGAGCAGGTCGTTGGTCATGTCGGTCACGGCACGCTCGGCCTGCATGGCCTGCTGGCTGTGGGCCAGACCCAGTGCCAGCACCATCTGGTTCTTCCACAGGGGGATGGTGTTGACGATGGTGGACTGGATCTTCTCTGCCATCATGGTGTCGTTGTTCTGCAGCAGGCGGATCTGCGGCCCCATCTGCAGGCTGATGTTGCGGGTCAGTTCCAGATCATAGAGCTTCTTCTCAAAGCGTTCGCACTGGTCGGCCAGATCACGAGCCGCCTGTGCATCCTCCGGCAGGCCGGAAGCCTTGGCCTTATCCATGGCCTGCTGCAGCTCGTTTGCGCGCACATCGGCCAGCTTCTTTTTGCCGGCAAGGATATACATGCTCAGCTCCTTGAAGTAGGCCATGTTCAGCTCGTACATCTTATCCAGCATGGCGATGTCTTTGAGCAGCTGCACCTGATGGCCCTCCAGCATGGACTGGATCTTTTCCACGTTGGTCTCGGCCTTGTTGTACTTCATCTTCATGGCATCCAGCTGGTCGCCCTTCTTCTTGAAGAAGCCGAGGATGCCCTTTTTTTCTTCCTCGCCTGCATCAAAGCTCTTCAGCTCACCGATCAGGCTGGTGATCATATCGCCCACTTCGCCCAGATCCTTGGTGGCCACCTTGGAAAGGGCGGCCTCGGAGAAATCGCCGATCTTCTTCTGACAGGCGGAGCCGTACTGCAGCACCTGCTGGCTGTTGGTAATATCGATCTTTTCAGCAAACTGATCCACCATGGCCTGTTCTTCCGGGGTCAGGTTCACCTGCGGCTGTTCCGGTGCGGCAGCTTCCTGCTGGGCGGGTGCCGCCTTTTCCTCTTCTGCCGGGGTGGGGTCCAGCGTCAGGGTGGGTACTGCGGGTGCATCGAGGTCAAAGTTGAATGTATTATCAGCCATAAGAGATTCCTTCCTTTCCAAATACCGTTTACCTTTTTTCTTAGCTCAGGCCCTGCCCTTTGAGCATGTTCTGCAGCACCGTGATATCTGCCGAAAGATCCATGCTCTCGGCGGCGTACAGGGCATCCAGCTGGTTTTCAAACGCCGTGGCAATGGAAGCAGCATTGTGCTCCACCTCGGTACGGATGGCTGCGGCATTCTCGCCGCGCACGCCCTGCTTTGCCAGCTTTGCATACTGCTGCAGAACGTTCACCGCATCCGGCAGGTAATAGTTTGCGAACCTGCGCACCTGCTTTGCCTTTTCCGGGTTTGCTTCCACCGCTTCCACAATGGAGCGGCCCGCCTTTTCCATGCGGGTCATGGCGGCAGAGAGCTGCGGGTCCGGCAGCTGCTCGTTGAGGGTGTGCAGGGTATCCAGTTTCTGCTGAATGTCGGTCAGCATCGCGTCCACATCCTCCACACCGGTGTGGAAAGGCACTTCGTGCTCCACCACCCGGGGCGGGCAGACCTTCTGTGCCGCACCAAAGGCCACAAATGCACCGCCCAGCGCCGCCAGAAGCGCCCACAGCTTATACACCGGCAGTACCGCGCACAATACCAAAAAGACCAGTGCCATTGCATAAAATGGCAGAACGCTGGGCTTTCTGGTGCGGATGATCTTGCTCATGTTTCTTCTCCTTGTCCGGGGCATTGCCCCTTATGTCATCCATAATACCGCACCCCGCGAAAAACGCAAGGCTTTCACGGATAATTTACAACCTGGCCATCATTTGTTGATCCACGGCAAGAGGGCCGCGCCCCAGATTTCGCGCAGTTTTTCCGGGCGGCAGGCAGCGTTTGCCGGGCTGGTGCTGGGCAGCTTTACCGCTGCAATGCCGGACACCGGCTGCAGATACTTTGTATAGATCCGGTATGCGGTGGCTCCGTTGCAGAATACTGCTTCGATGGGCGCCTTTGCCAGCAGAGCAGCAATATCATTCGGCACTGCATCCTTGATGGAAGCGTCCGCTGCGCCGGTGATGGTGCAGCGTTCCAGCGTGTCCCAGAGGGCCAGCCCATGGCGCAGGATGATCTGCTTTTTGGCTTCAATGTCCTCACGGGCAGGCACCGGCTCACCGGTCAGCGCGGCCAGCACGGGCCAGAAGCGGTTCTGCGGGTGGCCGTAGTAAAAGGCCATCTCCCGGCTTTTGGGGCTGGGCCATGTGCCAAGGATCAGCGCCCGGCTGTGTTCGTTATACACCGGTTCAAAGCTCATTGTCCGCCTGCACTTTCAATTTTATCCCAAGGCGAGCCAAGGTCGCGGCCGGACGGCTCTGCTCTGGGGCCGTCGAACCACAGCTCATCGATCAGGTCGGCAAGGCCGTCCTCCCGCACATCGCCAATGATGCGGTCGGCGGCAGCCTTTGCGTCCGGCGTGCCGTTTGCCATGCAGCAGCCAAGGCCCGCTGCCTTCAGCATGGCCACATCGTTGGCAGAATCGCCTGCCGCCACGGCATCGGCCAGTGTCAGGCCCATCTTTTCGCACAGGTCGGCAAGGCCAACGCCTTTGTCCATTCCACCGCGCACGATGTCGTAGTAGCACAGGCCGTCGGCATTCTGCGCGCCCACCTGCATCCAGTGCAGGCCCAGATGGCCGTACTTGGCGTTGAAGTCCGCCACACGCTCCGGCGGCATGGCCGCAAAGGCCGCGTGGGGCATGTCGATCAGGTGGCGGTCCTGATCTTCACCGTCCACACAGTCCAGCCCGATGCTGTTCATCTGCTGATAGCCCCTGTGCAGATATTCATACTCGCAGTAGGCGTAGCAGGCATCCCTGAAATTGAACTGCAGCGGATAGTTATAATCCTCGCAGAAATCCACCAGTGCATACATTTCCTCTGCAGTGAGCGGGTGCTCGGCCACGATACGGCCCTCGCGGTCCACCACACAGGCACCGTTGCAGGTGATGGCATAATCGAACCGGATGCCGCCCAGCTGCCCTTTGAGGTTGACGCACGGATACGCACGGCCGGTGCTGAGCACAAATCTGCCGCCTGCGGCCTGCAGCTTTTTGATGGCTTTTACCACCTTCTGACGCGGCTTGCCCTCGCCAAAGGGCACCAGTGTGTTGTCGTAATCGCTTGCCAGAATCTTATATTGCATTCTATTCTCCCCTATGGAACTGAGTTTTGTACCAGTATACCATACTTTTTTAAAATTGGGGTGCATTTGGGCATAAAAATAAGGCTATCGCACAGAATTCCATGCAATAGCCTTATTTTATTTCACGATGCCGTTTTCTTTGCGGCTCCTTCTTGTGATCACGCAAACACTGCCACGACCACCTGCATTGCCACGCCGAGGAATGCGCCTGCACCCCATGTCAGGCCGGTGATGAACAGGTTCTGCTTCCACGAAGGATTGGTGCGCCACAGCACCGCAAGGCCCACGCCTGCACCGGTGCAAAGGCCCGCCACCAGACTGGAAAAGCGCAGAGCACCCTCCACATACAGCTGGGTCAGCAGCACGCTGGCGGCGCAGTTGGGGATCAGGCCCACCAGCGCAGCCACTACCGGCTGGAAGAAGCCCATGCTGCCCAGAAGGTCTGCAAACACATCTTCGCCCACGCCCTCGACGATCAGGCCGAACACCAGACTGAACGCAAAGATGAACACAAAAATCTCCAGCGTGTGGCGCAGGGCCGCTTTCCAGATGGGGGCAGGCTTGCCCTCTTCGTCGCTGTGCTCCTCGTGACAGTCCACTTCATCCGCATGGCCGGTGTAGCCGCCGCGCAGCGATTTGGGCAGTACGCCGCGCAGGACAAAATCCAGCACAAAGCCCACCACAATGGCGTATACCACCTTGATGACCATGAGCACCGCCAGCTTGTCCCAATAAGCCGGCATGGATACCAGCAGCGGGATGGCTTCGTCGCTGGTGGCAAGGTAGACGGCCATCAGGGTGCCCAGCGTGATCACACGGGAGGAGTAGAAGTTGGACGCAATGGCCGAGAAGCCGCACTGCGGCACACAGCCCAGCACCGCGCCCGGAATCGCGCCCCAGCGCCCGCCGCCTGCCAGCAGTGCTTCAATGCGCTCACCGTGGCGGGTCTCGATATACTCGATCAGAAGATAAGCCAAAAACAGGAAGGGCAGCATCTTAGCGGTATCCACCAGAGATTCGCCCAGAACATCCAGAAACAGTTCCATATACGCTCCTAAAAACGACCGTTCGTCGCTTCATTTTAGTAAATTGCAAATTGGTTGCATTTTTGAACAGGGATGATTATACACGATATTCTCTCCAATTGCAATACCAAAATGCAAATTAGTTGCAAATTTATTTTTGCAGTATTTTTGAAGCCTGTGCCGCAGCGGTGCCGCCTGCTCTGGCAGGATGACGCGATGCCATGTCTGAAGGTCGGGCCAGAACTATAATCGACGATATTTTCTTCTGGGGAGTGCGAGGGCTGCATCCCGCTGGTGGTCTGGCGAGCGGAAGAAGGACAGAGCGGGCGGTGACACTGTCCATAACAGAAAAGACCCCAGAAAAATCCGCAGACTTTTCCGGGGTTCCGTAAAAACTATTTTAAATATCAGCCCTTCATCGGTACAAAGCCCACAAGGTCTTTTACCACCTCGCCGCCGATGATCAGGCCAGCCACCGAGGGTACAAAGGCATTGGAGCCCGGCACCGAACGGCGCTGGGTGCACTTGCGCTGGGTGCCCGGAGGGCAGATACAGTGATACTTGCAGCTGATGGCGTCATCCTCGATGGGGGTCATGGCAGGCTCCTTGGAGTAGACCACCTTCAGGTGCTTGATTTTGCGCTTGCGGCACTCGGTGCGCATCACCTTAGCCAGTGGGCAGACCGAGGTCTTGTAGATATCGGTCACTTCAAAGCGGGTCGGGTCCATCTTGTTGCCTGCGCCCATGGAGCAGATGATGGGAGTGCCCGCCTCCTTGCACTTCATCACAAGGGCCAGCTTGCCGGTGACGGTGTCAATGGCATCCACCACATAGTCGTACTGGGTAAAGTCGAACTGGTCCTGTGTTTCCGGGCCAAAGAAGCACCGGTGGGTGGTCACCCTGATGTCCGGGTCAATGTCGTGGATGCGCTGCGCAGCCACATCTACCTTATATTGCCCTACCGTGCTGCGGGTGGCGATGATCTGGCGGTTGAGGTTGGTCAGGCAGACCTTATCATCATCGATCAGATCCAGTGCCCCCACGCCGCTGCGCGCCAGCGCTTCCACCGTGTAGCCGCCCACGCCGCCGATGCCGAACACCGCCACGCGGGAATTGTGCAGTTTTTCCATAGCTTCCGCGCCCAGCAGCAACTGCGTGCGGGAATACTGATTTTGCATTTTATTCTCCTTGTTACTTTTCCACTCTCGTAATGGTGCCGCCGCCCAGCACGGTGTCGCCCTGATACAGCACCACGGCCTGACCGGGCGTAGGGGCGCGCTGGGGCTGGTCAAATTCCAGCCGGAAGCCGCACTCCGCCGGGTAGACGGTGGCGGCCTGCTCCACCTGATGGTACCGGGTGCGGGCCGTGACCCGCAGCGGCCCGGTCAGCTCCGGAATGGCGATCCAGTTCACCTCGTCCGCATACACGATGCGGTCGAACAGCATCTCCTCCGGCCCTACCGTGACGGTGTTTGCCTGCATGTCCTTGCCGCAGACGTACACAGGTGCCCCCATGGCAAGCCCCAGCCCCTTGCGCTGGCCGATGGTGTACCGCACCGCGCCATTGTGGGTGCCCACCACCCTGCCGCTCTCGTCCAGAAAATCACCTGCCGGGTAGTGTTTGCCGGTGAAGTCCTCCATAAAGCGGGCATAGTCGCCATCCGGCACGAAGCAGATGTCCTGACTGTCGTGCTTGCGGGCATTGACAAATTTGTGCTGCTCCGCGATCTCGCGCACCTCAGTCTTGTGCAGGCCGCCCAGCGGCAGACGGATATGCGCCAGCTGCTCCTGAGTGAGGTTGTAGAGCACGTAGCTCTGGTCCTTGCCCTCGTCCAGCCCCTTTTTGAGCAGGAAACGGCCGGTGGCATCGTCCTGCTCCACCCGGGCATAGTGGCCCGTGACCACATACTCCATGCCGTGTGCCCGGGCCCAGTCCAGCAGATGGCGGAACTTCATATATTTATTGCAGTCGATGCAGGGGTTCGGCGTGCCGCCCGCCTCATACACGCGGACGAATTTTTCAATGATCTGTTCCCGGAAGTCGGCCGTGAAATCCAGCACCTCGTACGGGATATCCATGGCATACGCCACCTCTGCCGCGTCCTCGATGTCCTTTTCCGAGCAGCAGGTGTGAAAGCCGGACTGTCCCAGCGTTTCGTTGCGGGTGAGCCGCATGGTGATGCCGGTGCAGTCATAGCCTGCCTGCTGCATGAGCCATGCCGCCACCGAGCTGTCCACGCCGCCGCTCATGGCAATGAGGGCACGCGGCTTTGAATCAGGGGTCTGTGTGGTCATAAGTTCTCCTTTGGTGCATTCAACACACTAAAACAGTAGTATAATAGTAACTCTGAAAAAAGAGCTTGTCAAGACGCAGCGAGCTGCTGCACTGCGGCCAGCAGGGCTTGCCGCTCGTTGGGATATTCTTCCCGGATCACACCGTCCAGCAGCGCTTCCAGCACTTTGCGGATGCCCGGCCCCGCCGGGACGCCTGCCGCCATCAGGTCGCGTCCATTCACAGCCAGCTGGCTGACGCGGCAGCATACGCCGTCCGTGTCCAATTGTTCGGCCAATTCGGAAAGTGCAGCAAAATCAGCCGCCCGTTCCGGCTGCAGGGCTGTGCCCAGTGCAGCAATGCGCTGCACGGTACACAAGTTATATTTGCCCAGTAGTCGGCGGGCGTAGATGGTAAAGCCGGGTGTGACGGTAGTTTCTCTGAGGACCGTCCGCTGGGGTGGGACCCTGTTGCCGAAGGCAATAGGGCGGGCGATGGAATGGCCCGAATCGTGTCCGAAGAGAAAGCTGCCGTCACACCCTCTGGCTTCCCGCACCAACACCGCCGCCTCTTCAATCAAGGCGTTGGAGCAGCGCAGGCGCTTGAGGGTGCGGCGGATGCCGTCCTCGCCAAGGCTCAGCAGCAGCGCCGCCAGCCGGATGGGCAGGTTTTCTGCACCCGCCGGGCAGGCATCCACTACCGGCTTTGCCGCCGCCAGTGCCTCCGGTGAAAGCTCGGGTAAAACAACACCGAGTATTTTTTCGTTAAGATATGCCGCAGGGGCGGGTGCGCTCAGCAGTTTTGCAAGCTCTTCCTCGATACGCTCCACCGATACACAGTCCAGATGGGCGCACAGCTCCTGTGCTGCCTGCGCCGTGGGCGGGTCGATGGCAAAGCCGAACCGGGCTGCGAACCGGTACAGCCGCAGGATGCGCAGCGCGTCCTCGGTGAACCGCTGGCGGGGCACACCCACCGCCCGTACGATGCCGCTTTGCAGGTCGGCCTGCCCGCCAAAGGGGTCCACAAGGCCTTCCTTTTCATTGTAGGCCATGGCGTTGATGGTAAGATCCCGCCGGGCCAGATCCTCCCGCACATCCGGCACAAAGTGCACCTCGTCCGGGTGGCGGCCATCCGTGTAGGTGCCTTCTGTACGGAAGGTGGTGATCTCGTAAAGGGCACCGCTCTGCTTCACCGTTACCGTGCCGTGCTGCAGGCCGGTGGGGATGCACCGCTGCGCGCCGAACAGCTCCGTCACCTGCTGCGGCAGAGCACTGGTGCACAGGTCCCAGTCGTGCGGTGTAAGGCCCAGCAGACTGTCCCGCACGCAGCCGCCCACCACGTAGGCTGCATGGCCCGCTGCGTGGAGGGCATGCAGCAGTTCCGCCGCGCCTGCATCCATTGGAATGGTCATGGCTGTGCCTCCTCGTACTGCAGGGTGATGCTTTTGCCGTCAAAGCCGCACTCCGCCGCCGGGAAGATGCTCTGTGCCTGCGCGGCATATTCCTCCGGGTCGGTGATCATGGGGGAATAATGGGTCAGCCAAAGCCGCTTTGCTCTCGCCTGCGCGGCAAGGGATGCGCTCTGCCCAAAGGTGCTGTGCCCCCACTGACGGGCCTGGTCTTCCTGCTCTGGAAGGGCATAGGTGGCATCGCATATCAGCAGGTCTGCGTCATGCGCCGCCTGCAAATAATACGGGCAGGGGGCCGTATCGCCGGAAAATACCACGCTCAACCCCCTGCGCGGGGCGCCCAGCACCTGCGCAGGCTGCACCGTTCTGCCCTCCACGGCAACGCTCTGCCCTTTCTGCAGCAGCTTCCATTGCTGCACCGGCACCCCAAGCGCCCGGGCCTGCTCCGGCGAAAATTTGCCTGCACGGGGCAGCTCCAGCCGGTAGCCAAGGCTTTTTACCCGGTGCTTTGTGGCAAACGGAACCAGCCGCGCACCGGCAGGCCAGCCCTCGCTCAGCGCATCCAGCGCCAGCGGCTGGCCCGGCATAAGCACCTGCGGCTTCACCGGATAGGGCAGTGGGCCGGTCAGTGCCCGCACCGCCGTCCAGATATCCGGCAGGCCCTCCGGACCCAGCAGCGCAAGCGGCCTTGTGCGGCCCTGCGCCCCCAGAGTCTGCAAAAGGCCCGGCAGACCAAAGATGTGGTCGCCATGGTAGTGGGTCAGGCAGATGGCATCTGCCCGCATCAGGTTCACGCCTGCCCGGTGTGCCGCTGCCTGCGTGCCCTCGCCGCAGTCCCACAGCAGGCCGTGGCCACCGCAGGCAGCAAACGCCGCCGAGAGTGCCCGATCCGGCAGCGGCATGGTAGCCGCAGTGCCCAGCAGTGTAATGGTCAGCATAAAATCGTTCTCCCTGCACAGTAGATTTCGATATTTTATTGTACCACAGCCCAGCACGTTGCACAATCACTGCTGGCCGCGCATAGCATGGGCCAGCACAGCAAAAAGGAGGGCGTGGCAGGATGCGGCACAAAAAGGGCAGTTCGTTTTCCGGCAGATACCGCCGCAGCGGTCGGTTTTTGCGCTGGCTTGTGCTTGCCGCGTTGATCCTGCTTGTGCTGGCGTGCTGCTACGGGTGTGCGGTGCAGAAGCTGGTGTATTCTTCCCGCGGGACCATGATCTTTCTGCCCAGCGGGTTTTGAAAAAATGGGAGCATCCTGCTGCACAGAACGCTCCCATTTTTCTTTTTATTTTCCATCCGAATAGGGCAGCTGACCGGTCAGGGTCAGCGTTTCGGCAAGTTCGTCCTCCGAGCGGAACCGCCACGCCGCCGCTCCCACGGCCACATAGCAGGCATCGGCACGACCCTCCGGTGTAACGGCAAGGATCATCGTTTCACCGTCGCCCACCGCCGTTACCATGCCATCCGCACTCACAGTTGCCACGCCCGGATTGCTGCTGAGCCATGTCATCGTTCCGTTTTTGGTGCCTGCAGCCTGCGCGGTCAGCTTCTGACTGGCTCCCACTGCCTGCAGCAGCATGGCGTTTTTGCTCATCTGCACCCGTCCGATCTCCGATGTGATCGTTACCGTGCAGCGCAGCACCTGCCCGGCTGTGGTCAGTGCGCTGATGACGGCCTTGCCGGACCCCTGTGCCTTTACGGTGCCGTTTGTGCTTACCGATGCCACCGCCGGGTTGCTGCTGACCCACTGCCGCACATAGGTGAACCCGCCTTTGTTCTGTTCCAGCTTCAGCTGCTTCGTCGGGGCAGGCTCCTGCTCTGTAATGGTAAGCGCCAGCTCGCTGGTGTTCAGCAGCAGGCGGCTGGCTGTGCTTTTGCGCACCGTGATGGTACAGGTGGTCTTTTCTCCGCGCTCATTGCGAGCCGTGACATCCGCAGTGCCCTCGGCATGGCCGGTCACCTTGCCAGTGCCGTCCACCGATGCCACTGCCGGATCACTGGAAGTCCAGATCAGAAAGAAGTAGTCGTTAGGTGCCTGCACATTCAGGTAGGCCACCGGGGCCGGGTCTCCTTCGGTGATATCCAGCGTCAGTTCGGCAGTGTCCAATGTCATGCCGCTGTCCGGCAGCGGCTGCTCCTGCGCAGCATAGGCCGACAACGCCCCGGCTGCAAACAGTTCTGCGCACAGCACCACTGCACAAACACACGCTTTGAACCCCTGCTTCATGGGCTTTGCCCTCCCCGCCTGCTTTGCTGCAAGATCCTTTAAATATTCCTGTCTCCGTATTATTTTACACGCAGTGCAAAACCGGGTCAAGTTTTTTGCCCATTCTGCCGGGCAGCTGAGCCTTATTTTGTGGAGAATAATAAAATCCGCTTTTCAATTTTGTACAAAACGCCGCCGCACCCGGCAAACCGGATGCGGCGGCGCTGTTCTGCTTTTGAATTTTCCGCTTAGTAGTTGATCTTTTTCAGCTCAAAGTAGCTCTGCGGATGTGCGCACACCGGGCACTTGAGCGGTGCGGACTTGCCGATATAGGTGTAGCCGCAGTTCCGGCACTGCCATACCTGCTGCTCCTCGCGGGCAAAGACCTTGTTGTTTTTCAGGTTTTCGGCCAGCGCACGGTAGCGCTCCTCGTGCTCCTTCTCGATCTGTGCCACCATGGTGAACAGTGCTGCGATCTGAGGGAAGCCCTCTTCTTTGGCCTCCTTGGCCATGCGGGGGTACATCTCGGTCCACTCGTCGTGCTCACCGCCTGCTGCCATGTCCAGACAAGTCAGGGTATCGGGGATCGCGCCGCCGCACAGCAGCTTGAACCAGATCTTTGCGTGCTCCTTCTCATTGCCGGCGGTCTCCTCAAAGATCGCGGCCAGCTGCTCGTAGCCTTCTTTTTTTGCCATGCTGGCAAAGAAGGTGTACTTGTTGCGTGCCTGGCTCTCGCCT
This sequence comes from Faecalibacterium sp. I4-3-84, assembly GCF_023347255.1. GTDB lineage: Bacteria > Bacillota > Clostridia > Oscillospirales > Ruminococcaceae > Faecalibacterium > Faecalibacterium taiwanense. The sequence continues at coordinate 2,165,189 of NZ_CP094466.1, read as the reverse complement.
GCAAACGCTTCCATCAGATTTTTCTCGGTTTTGGTACCCTTCAGTTCCATGATGCTCTCCTTTCAAAAACGGATCTTCTGTCAGGATCGACCGATCCCAACTCTATCATTCAGCCCGGCGGTAATTTTTTCGCCTGCGGCTCAGGTTCTGAACAGAGTATACCATATTTTTTGATGGAAATCAAGAATAATTCCTATTTATTATGAGAATATTTCTCAGTTATGCTGCTTCAGTGCACACACAGCAATGCTCAGGGCGCTCCACGCTGCCTGATACATCAGCACCGTTGCCACCGAAAGCTCCCAGATGCTGCCTGCACTGGTGAGCAGCGCTGCAATGATAATGGAGAACAGCACCGAGACCATCTGTACCGTGGTGGCGCTGCTCTCGGCGTTCTGGGCCTGATCCGCAGCCTGCAGACCGCCGGTCAGGCTGGCAAACGCCTTGAGATGGATCATGCAGCAGGTGTCCTCCGGGTCTGCCGGTGCAGCCTTGATGGCGTTGCACTGCTCCTGATCCAGCACGGTGATCATGCCTTCCGGCAGGCGGTATGCTTCGGTAATGTGGTGTGCAGTCAGACTGGGGTCCTGGCATGTGACCAGCAGGCGGATGTTCTCCTTTTGCAGCACGGCAAGGCTGCGGGCCACATTGCGCCCGCCCACATATTTCAGCACGAACATAGCGTGCAGATTGCCGGACACAGCCAGATACAAAATTTGCAGCTCGCCGTTCTTCGAGTGCTGCATCTCGTATTCCTCGTCCGGCATCGGCACGCCCTCCTGCTCCAGATAGCGGCGGGTACCAATGAGGATGCGGTTGTTATCGCACCAGGCGGAAAAGCCCAGCCCATGGTGCTGCTCCAGATCCCTGACCGGGAACAGGATGTCTGTGCGTTCCTCAACGATCTGGCGGAACAGCCCCTTCAGGGTGCCGTGGCTCTCGTTCAACACGCTGGCCGCGTACAGGATGGCGCGGTCGATGCGGCCGCCCTTGAAGATGCGGATATCCTCCAGCTGTGCGCTGTCGGCGGTGAACAGGTCGTCTGCATCGATCTGCAGCGTATCAATGCCGCCCAGCTGCTCAATGGCCTGCCAACCGGGCACGACTGCGCCCACAGCCGCAGCCGCACGCTGCAGCCGTAGCGAGGCAACGCCCGCGATCAGGGTAGAGGAAAGCGGTGCGCCCATGCACAGCACAGCTGCCATGGCAGCCGCAGCTTTGTTCCAGCCGGCACCTGCCAGCAGGAACAGCACGCCGCTGAGCAGGGCAACGCCCAGCAGGATGTACGAAACTTTGCGGGCACGGCGCTCGCTTGCGCGCTCGCTCAAGCTCTGCTCCACAAAGCCGTCAGCTTCCTTCATCGGGCGGCTCAGCAGCACCCAGGGGTCCTTCTGTTCCAGATCCCGTGCAAGGGCACGCAGCAGGTCTTTATCCTTGGCGCGGTAGGCGCCCTCGAACTCCACACCATTGGTCACCAGCTCATAGCCGCCCTTGACAGCAGCCAGCATCACCCGGCTGCCCAGCAGCGCAAGGAACAGCCCCAGCGCGGCCATGCCGCTGAGCAGCGAGATGCCGGTGGTGCCGCGGTAAACATTTGCGTTCAGCATGGCTGTGACCGCCTGCACCAGCGCTGCCACTGCGGCCAGCGCCGGCATCGTCTCGGAAGAAGGCCGTCCGCGCAGGCCGTTCAGGCCGTCGCGCAGCACCGGGAAGCCCACGCACAGGCTTGCTGCCAGCAGCAGCAGGTTTGCACCATAGAATGCCGCCGGGGCAGCATCCGGATCCAGCGCCGCCATGGCGGGCAGCAGCCCATCCGACACCAAACCAAAATGCAGCAGCACCACAGCCAGAATGCCGCCCAGCACGCAGCGCAGCGTCAGCTCTGCGCTCATGCGGTGCAGCTTATCCGCCGTGGCCTCCGGCTCGGGCAGCTCCGTTTCGGCATGTTCCTCCGGAGACACCGCGTCCTCCGCCTCAGCTTTCAGTTCCGGCTGTGGCGCAGCGGATGCCTTCTCCGGTGCCTGCTGCGGCTCTTCACCGTCCAGCGGCAGCAGTGGCAGGCTCATGGTGTCCTCTTTTGCGGCAGGCTCCTCTGCCGGGGCCAAAGGTGCCTGCGGTGCGTCCTCGCTCTGCGCCTTGCCAAAGAAATCGGCCACCGGCTGCTCCGTTTTTTCCGGCTGAGGCACAGGTTCCGGCTGCAGCTCCGGTGCCGTCTCCTTTATCGCTGCAAACACAGCCGCGGGCAGCGGTGCACCGGACGGTTTCTTTTTGCTTTCAGCCGGTTCCGTTTCTGCTGCCGGGGCTGCTTCGGCTCTCGGTGCAGGCTTTTCCGGCTTCTGGTCGCTCAGGCCGTTGATCATCGCCTTGAGCTGTGCCATCTCCTGCTGCTCCTGCTCTTCCTGCGGCAGCAGCACCTCCGGCGCATTCTTGGGGTACCGGGGAGGCTTTGCCGTGCTGTGCTGCTCTGCGGGTCTTGCCGCCGGGACAGCGCTCTGCCGGGGTGTTTCCGGCTTCACTGCCGCCGGGGGTTCCGCCGTTTGCGGTGCAGATTTTTCCTCCGGCTTTTTGGCGGGTGCTTCCGGCTGTGCATCCTCTGCTTCCTTCTCCAGAAAAGGCCACGGGGCCAGTTCCTGTTCCGGGTCTGCCTCCGGCTTCAGCATCAGTTCCAGATCCGCTTCCGGTTCCGGCTGCGCATCCTCACCCAGCCGCACCTCACCGGTGGGCATTTCCTGCGGCTGCTCTGCTGCAGCTTCGTCAGTCTCCTGCTTTTCCTTACCACGGCCAAACAGGCCAAACCGTTTCTGCGGCCTTTCCTCCGGCTGGTTTTCGTCCCTCCGGGTCATCTCCTCCGGGATATCCACCGCCGTGGTGCTGAAAAAGGAGCGGAACTTTTCATCCGGGGTCATTTCCCGGCCATTATTTTTATCTTTCGGCATTCTTGTCCCTCCTGTAATTCAAATTGAGGTTCCGGCCCGAATGCCGGATCATGCCTGCTGTGCTGCGCGTTGGGACTGGATCTCGTACAGAATAATGCCCGCAGCCACCGACACGTTGTAGCTGTCCACACCGGTGCCCGGTGCTGCCATATCCAGCCGCACCACGCCGTCGCACAGCTTTTTCACCAGCTGCGAAACACCGCTGCCCTCGCTGCCCAGCACCAGTGCAATGGGGCCGGTCAGGTTGTTCCTGCGCAGAGACACGCCGTCCATATCGGCGCAGTAGACGAACACACCCTGCTCCTTCAGGCGGCGGATGGTCTCGCCGATGTTGGCCACACGAGCCACCGGCAGGCGTTCTGCGGCACCTGCGCTGGACTTGATGACGGTAGGCGTGACCGATGCGCCGCCGCGCTTTGGAATCACGATGCCATGCGCACCGCACAGCAGAGCACTGCGCATCACGGCACCCAGATTGTGCGGGTCTTCAATGCCATCGCTCAGCACCAGAAAAGGTGCCTCGCCCTTGTCCTTGGCTGCTGCCATCAGGTCGTCTACCGTCACGTATTCGATCTCGCTGGCAAATGCCGCCACACCCTGATGGCTCTCGGTGCCGGTCATCAGGCGCAGCTTGTTGGGGTGCACCCGCTTCACCGTGGCACCCGCTTCCTTTGCCAATGCGGTATAGTAAGCCGCCACGGCCGGAGCCATGCCCTCAGCAATGAGCACGGTGTCCACGCCGGAACCGCTTTTCAGCAGTTCGGTCACCGGATTTTTGCCATAAACAAGGCTCTCGTTCTTCTGCAGCGGCTCTTCCGGGCTGCGGCGCGGACGGCGCGGCTGGTTCTTTTCTTCCATGATGATTTTCTCCTTCCGTTGTATCACCGGAAGGTGCTGTGCACACCCTCCAAAAGGCGCGCCGCACTCTGGGCCGCGCACCGGTATGATCTGAAGCTGATAACTCATTTTGAAGTATAGCATAAGCCGACCTTGTTTGCCAGCAAATTACCGTTTTTTATCCGCGTCTTGCAAAAGTTTTTCTGTTCGTGGTGCCGGAGACCGTTTCCGCTTTTTTGCAGAAATGTTCTGCCGCCCTGCATCAGCTTTACCCGGCCGCTGGGTAGATATCCCTCTGTTTTGCCGGAGAAAAAAGTTTTCCACAAAAACGCGGTATACAATCCGTAGAAGAGCGATTATTTTTCCACATGTTGAAAACCCTGTGGAGAAAGTTCAAAAGTCCAGCTTTAAAGCCTGTTTTGCCTGTGGAATTCCACACTTTCCACAAGGTTTTCCACTTTTTGGTTCGACCTTTTTTGATTTCCTGCGTACAATTTGTAGAATACAAGTCGGAAATATGACAATTTTTTGAACTGCATCCTGTCCGCTTTTGCCAAATTGCCCAATATCATTTTGACGAATGTGGATCTGTGTTGAAAATCCGTCCTTCATCACGCTTTCTGTCTTTCGGCCGCTTATTGCACATTATATGGAAATTTGTTGCATTCTATCGAATATACGCGCTTCTGGCAGTAACCCCCTGCACCCTGCCAGAAACAGAATCCCCGCATTGTTACAGGAAAAACACCGGTTTGGATTGATTTTGGCCGCTGTTTGGGGTATACTAATTCTGTAGGTTCGTTAAACCGTGCACAAAGCGGATATGAAACGAGCAAGACCCCAATGATTTTGTGGAGGTAATGAATAATGTTGGTAAATGCAACCGAAATGCTGATCAAAGCACGTGATGGCCACTACGGTGTGCCTCAGTTCAACATCAACAATCTGGAGTGGACCAAGTCCGTTCTGACCGCCTGCGAGGAAATGAAGAGCCCTGTGATTCTGGGTGTTTCCGAGGGTGCCGGCAAGTACATGACCGGTTTCAAGACCGTCGCTGCCATGGTCAGCGCAATGGTCGATTCCATGGGCATCACCGTTCCCGTTGCCCTGCATCTGGATCACGGCACCTATGAGGGCTGCAAGGCCTGCATCGAGGCCGGCTTCTCTTCCATCATGTTCGATGGCAGCCACTACTCCATCGAGGAGAATGTGGAAAAGACCAAGGAGCTGGTTGCTCTGGCACACGCTAAGGGCTTGAGCATCGAGGCCGAGGTCGGTTCCATCGGCGGTGTCGAGGACGGCGTCGTGGGTGCCGGCGAGATTGCAGACCCCGAAGAGTGCGCAAAGATCACTGCTCTGGGCATTGACTTCCTGGCTGCCGGCATCGGCAACATCCATGGTGTCTACCCGGCAAACTGGAAGGGTCTGGACTTCGAGGCTCTGGACCGCATCCACAAGGCCACCAATAACATTCCTCTGGTTCTGCACGGCGGCACCGGCATCCCCGACGAGATGATCGCAAAGGCAATCAGCCTGGGCGTTTCCAAGATCAACATCAACACCGAGTGCCAGCTGGTGTTTGCTGAGGCCACCCGCAAGTACATCGAAGAGGGCAAAGATCAGCAGGGTAAGGGCTTCGACCCCCGCAAGCTGCTGGCTCCCGGCGCAAAGGCCATCGAGGCCAAGTGCAAGGAGAAGATCGAGCTGTTCGGCTGCGCAGGCAAGGGCTAAGCGGAAGCTTGTATCGTAAGGGGAACTCCACCCAATAAAATATGCAGCCCCGTCACGTTGAATGCTCAACGCGGCGGGGCCGTTTTTTCTGCTTTTATTCAGAAATGCGGTAATGTCCGACGATGTCCGTTCGTTTTTCCAGAACGTCCTGCTCATAAGCCGTCTGCCATGGGTCATTGTGGTGAATGACATAGGGCACTCCGTTTTTATTTCGCCGGTCAGACACGATGCCAATATGTCTTTCAAAGATCACAATATCACCGCCCTGCCATTGTTCCGTTTCGGAAACATTGGTGGTCAGTTTGACCGTATTACGGGAGAAAAACACCTTCAGGTTTCGCACCCTGCGAAAGTCTATATTTTTATCCGGCGCTGTAATTCCATATTCTTCTGGATGTTCCCGAATGTCCGTGTCTACCAGAGCCTGCAGATCATACCCTGCATTTTTCAGAGCATATGCTACCACATCAGTACAGACTCCATAGCCGTCGTCTGGATAACCGGTCTCATAATAGCGGCTTTTGTATTTTGGATGTGTACTCACATATGCCAGTGCGCCGTTCAGGATGTCTGTCTGGTCGTCTACACCGTCACCGTCTGCGTCTGCTGTGCTGTGCAGCTGCGGGATCTGGCCAGAAAATCTATCCTTCGGTCGGACAGCAGACGTGTGCTGATAACGGCATAAAGTCAAAATGGTAAGAGCCGCCAGCAGAAACATCCCCACCGCCCTGACTGCAGATTTTCGCTCCACCTCATATTCCCCCTTTTGATAGACACGATCTCTCCGTGCCTTTTCGTGCACTGTACGCGCAATATGCAGCAAAAATTTCTGAAGCAGATCAAACAAGAAAAACGCCTCAGAATTTCTTCTGAAGCGTTTCTGTTCAAGTCGGCGACTACCTATTTTCACGCGCCGTTTCCAGCGAACTATCTTCGGCACAAGTGAGCTTAACTTCTGTGTTCGGAATGGGAACAGGTGGAACCTCACCGTCATCGACACCGACCGATCTGACTGGCCTAGTATAACATGTTTGTTGTACTTTGTCCAGTGTTTCTTAGAAGGACGTGCCTTCAAAACTGAATAATCACTGCTCACATTTTTTCGTTGACTCTCAGAGTCTCAAGCGAATTGTGGTCAAGCCCTCGACCTATTAGTACACGCTTGCTGAATGGATCGCTCCACTTACACATCGTGCCTATCAACCTTGTAGTCTTCAAGGGGTCTTACTTGTTTGAAACAATGGGATATCTTATCTTTGGGTCGGCTTCACGCTTAGATGCTTTCAGCGTTTATCCGATCCGTACATAGTTGCCCAGCTATGCTCTTGGCAGAACAACTGGTGCGCCAGAGGTACGTCCGCTCCGGTCCTCTCGTACTAGGAACAGCTCCCATCAAATATCCTGCGCCCACGACAGATAGGGACCGAACTGTCTCACGACGTTCTGAACCCAGCTCGCGTACCGCTTTAATTGGCGAACAGCCAAACCCTTGGGACCGAATACAGCCCCAGGATGCGATGAGCCGACATCGAGGTGCCAAACCTCCCCGTCGATGTGGACTCTTGGGGGAGATCAGCCTGTTATCCCCAGGGTAACTTTTATCCGTTGAGCGATGGCATTTCCACTCACATACCACCGGATCACTAACTCCAACTTTCGTTACTGCTCGACCCGTCAGTCTCGCAGTTAGGCTCGCTTCTGCGTTTGCACTCTTTTGCTTGATTTCCGTTCAAGCTGAGCGAACCTTTGAACGCCTCCGTTACTCTTTAGGAGGCGACCGCCCCAGTCAAACTGCCCACCTAACAATGTCCCCCGCCTTGATTCAAAGGCGCAGGTTAGAATTCCAATATCGCAAGGATGGTATCCCAACGGCCACTCCACAAACGCCAAAGCACCTGCTTCCTAGTGTCCCATCTATCCTGTGCATGCAACATCGAAACCCAATATTAGGCTACAGTAAAGCTCCATGGGGTCTTTCCGTCTTGTCGCGGGTAACCGGCATCTTCACCGGTACTACAATTTCGCCGGGCGGGCTGTTGAGACAGTGCCCAAATCATTACGCCTTTCATGCGGGTCAGAACTTACCTGACAAGGAATTTCGCTACCTTAGGACCGTTATAGTTACGGCCGCCGTTCACTGGGGCTTCGATTCAATGCTTGCACATCTCCTCTTAACCTTCCAGCACCGGGCAGGCGTCAGCTCGTATACGTCATCTTTCGATTTAGCACAAACCTGTGTTTTTGGTAAACAGTTGCTTGGGCCGATTCTCTGCGGCTGCATTGCTGCAGCACCCCTTCTCCCGAAGTTACGGGGTCAATTTGCCGAGTTCCTTAACAACCCTTCTCCCGTTGGCCTTAGAATCTTCTTCCTACCTACCTGTGTCGGTTTGCGGTACGGGCACCGCAGAAATACACACAGCTTTTCTCGCCATCTTCCATCCCGGACTTCGGTACTAACTTCCCTCGATCGCTACCGGAACCAACACCCGGCTCCGAGACTTCATATGTGTCCCTGTGTTTAACTCTTTTGGTGGTGACGGAATCTCTACCGTCTGTGCATCGGCTACGCCGTTAGGCCTCACCTTAGCTCCCGACTAACCTGGAGCGGACGAACCTTCCTCCAGAAACCTGAGGCTTTCGGCCATGCAGATTCTCACTGCATTCGCGCTACTCATTCCGGCATTCTCACTTCTATACACTCCACAGCCGCTTGCGCTACTGTTTCACCGCGTATACAACGCTCCCCTACCCAGCATGTAAACATGCTGCCTAAGCTTCGGTGTCAGGTTTAGCCCCGTTAAATTCTCCGCGCAAAGACGCTCGACCAGTGAGCTATTACGCACTCTTTGAATGAGTGGCTGCTTCTGAGCCAACATCCTGGTTGTCTGCGTATCTTCACATCGTTTTCCACTTAACCTGACTTTGGGACCTTAGCTGTAGATCTGGGCTGTTTCCCTTTTGACAATGACATTTATCTGACACTGTCTGACTCCCAAGCATCAATACTCTGGCATTCTGAGTTTGATAAGCTTCGCTAACCTCTCGGCCGCTAGGCTATTCAGTGCTTTACCTCCAGGTATCTAACTTGAGGCTAGTCCTAAAACTATTTCGGGGAGAACCAGCTATCTCCGGGTTCGATTGGAATTTCTCCGCTACCCACAGTTCATCCGCCGCCTTTTCAACGGAGGTCGGTTCGGTCCTCCATGGAATTTTACTTCCACTTCAACCTGACCATGGGTAGGTCACCCGGTTTCGGGCCCATTATATGCAACTTAACGCCCTTTTCAAACTCGCTTTCGCTTCGGCTCCAGACCTTAAGTCCTTAACCTTGCTGCATACAATCGCTCGCCGGACCGTTCTACAAAAAGTACCCTATCACGCATTGACGCGCTCTAGGTGCTTGTAGGCACAGGGTTTCAGGTTCTTTTTCACTCCCCTCCCGGGGTGCTTTTCACCTTTCCTTCACAGTACTATACGCTATCGGTCACTGGGTAGTATTTAGGGTTGGAGGGTGGTCCCCCCGTATTCCGACCAGGTTTCACGTGTCTGGCCGTACTCTGGAATTCGCTCGGCTCTTGTCGTTTTCACCTACGTGGTTCTCACACTCTCTGACCGGCCTTCCCATGCCGTTCGGTTAACAACTTAAGTCCTAAATGCGCTCCGTACCCCGAAAGTATTTCTACTCTCGGTTTGCCCTCTTCCGCGTTCGCTCGCCACTACTTACGGAATCTCGTTTGATGTCTCTTCCTCGCCCTACTTAGATGTTTCAGTTCAGGCGGTTCCCTCGATATACCTATTTTGAAGTTCAGTATAACGTACCTGAGTATGAACCCAGGTGAGTTTCCTCATTCAGAAATCTCCGGATCAATGCTTATTTGCAGCTCCCCGAAGCTTATCGCAGCTTATCACGTCTTTCATCGGCTCCCAGTGCCAAGGCATTCGCCCTGCGCCCTTGTTCGCTTGACCTTTCAAACGTTCTTTCAAGAACATTTGGTATCCTCTTGATTCTCTCTTGCCAACGAAGATTATTGTTACCCTTCCTTTTGAAATTGTAATATTTCTTAAAAAAGAACTTACTATAATCTTTGTTTCGCAGTTATTATTCAGTTTTCAAGGTACGTCTTTGAAGGTTCTTCCGAGCTTTCGCTCTTCAGGGCCCTCAAAATCGAACAATATCTACTCTTCTCGTTTGTTACCTGTCCAAGGACTGTCCATCTTTTGATGTCCTGTCCTTGCCTGACTCCTTAGAAAGGAGGTGATCCAGCCGCAGGTTCTCCTACGGCTACCTTGTTACGACTTCACCCCAATCACCAGTTTTACCTTCGGCGGCGTCCTCCTTGCGGTTAGACTACCGACTTCGGGTCCCCCCGGCTCTCATGGTGTGACGGGCGGTGTGTACAAGGCCCGGGAACGTATTCACCGTGGCATGCTGATCCACGATTACTAGCAATTCCGACTTCGTGCAGGCGAGTTGCAGCCTGCAGTCCGAACTGGGACGTTGTTTCTGAGTTTTGCTCCACCTCGCGGTCTTGCTTCTCTTTGTTTAACGCCATTGTAGTACGTGTGTAGCCCAAGTCATAAAGGGCATGATGATTTGACGTCATCCCCACCTTCCTCCGTTTTGTCAACGGCAGTCTGGCCAGAGTCCTCTTGCGTAGTAACTGACCATAAGGGTTGCGCTCGTTGCGGGACTTAACCCAACATCTCACGACACGAGCTGACGACAACCATGCACCACCTGTCTCCTTGCTCCGAAGAGAAATACTGTTTCCAGCATCGTCAAGGGATGTCAAGACTTGGTAAGGTTCTTCGCGTTGCGTCGAATTAAACCACATACTCCACTGCTTGTGCGGGCCCCCGTCAATTCCTTTGAGTTTCAACCTTGCGGTCGTACTCCCCAGGTGGATTACTTATTGTGTTAACTGCGGCACTGAAGGGGTCAATCCTCCAACACCTAGTAATCATCGTTTACGGTGTGGACTACCAGGGTATCTAATCCTGTTTGCTACCCACACTTTCGAGCCTCAGCGTCAGTTGGTGCCCAGTAGGCCGCCTTCGCCACTGGTGTTCCTCCCGATATCTACGCATTCCACCGCTACACCGGGAATTCCGCCTACCTCTGCACTACTCAAGAAAAACAGTTTTGAAAGCAGTTTATGGGTTGAGCCCATAGATTTCACTTCCAACTTGTCTTCCCGCCTGCGCTCCCTTTACACCCAGTAATTCCGGACAACGCTTGTGACCTACGTTTTACCGCGGCTGCTGGCACGTAGTTAGCCGTCACTTCCTTGTTGGGTACCGTCATTATCTTCCCCAACAACAGGAGTTTACAATCCGAAGACCTTCTTCCTCCACGCGGCGTCGCTGCATCAGGGTTTCCCCCATTGTGCAATATTCCCCACTGCTGCCTCCCGTAGGAGTCTGGGCCGTGTCTCAGTCCCAATGTGGCCGTTCAACCTCTCAGTCCGGCTACCGATCGTCGCCTTGGTGGGCCGTTACCTCACCAACTAGCTAATCGGACGCGAGGCCATCTCAAAGCGGATTGCTCCTTTTCCCTCTGGTCGATGCCGACCCGTGGGCTTATGCGGTATTAGCAGTCGTTTCCAACTGTTGTCCCCCTCTTTGAGGCAGGTTCCTCACGCGTTACTCACCCGTTCGCCACTCGCTCGAGAAAGCAAGCTCTCTCTCGCTCGTTCGACTTGCATGTGTTAGGCGCGCCGCCAGCGTTCGTCCTGAGCCAGGATCAAACTCTTTATAAATGATATTTATCACTTCTAAAGTGTTAAATCTTGTTCGCTCAGCACGCAATCGCTTGCGTCCTGTGTGAATTACTTTTGGAATTGTTTTTAGTGTTTTTCCAAACACTTAAAAGGTTCCTTACAAGTTTTTCGATATTGTTCAATTTTCAAGGTCCTGTAGCGCCTCAGCCTTGCGGTTGACGACCTGTTTATTTTACCACCGAAGTGGTTTTTTGTCAAGCCTTATTTTTTAGAAGCTTTTGAACTTTCTGAACTTGGACATCTAAGAAGTTTCTCAGAACAAACCGTGAGCTTGTCGGGGTGAATCCCCTCCATCTTGCTTTCGCAAGACCGCTCTGTTTGCTTGAACGCCCCACTGGGGCGATTCATTGCTTTCGCAACCGCAAAACTTTTCAGCGTCTATTGGTTCTTTTCAAAGGCTTCCTGCTGAGGCTTCGGAAGTCATTCTTTTGCCTCAGCGCTTGGCGCTCAAGTATAATACCACACCCCCCGCCTCCTTGTCAACACTTTTTGACAGATTTTTTCCATTCTTTTTTGCGTGCACCCCAAAATAGCAGCAGGCCGCAGGAAAAACTGCGCCGCAGCTGCATTGCAGCTGCGGCGGCAAAAGCGGAAGAGTCCTCTCCCGGAACTATTCAGGTTTTCAGGATCTTCGCAGGGTCAGCCAGACTGCAGCAGCCAGCATGGGCAGCATTCCGATCAGGCCAATGGGTGCCGGACCCAATACATTGTAATAGCTGTCTGCCGGGTTCGTCAAAACCACAAACAGCGCTGCCACCGCATTGAATGCGCCGTGTGCGATGGACGGAACCCAGATGCACCCGGTCTTTTCATAGAGCCAGTCCAGCAGGGTATTGAGCGCAAAGCAGACTATGCACCACACGAAAAGGCCCAGCACTGGCGCACCCAAGTAGTTGGTGCCGTATTCGTAGCCTACCAGCAGCATCAGCGGCCAGTGCCAGACACCCCAGATCACGCCGCCCAGCAGGCGGCCGTTGAGCAGGCCGAGCTGCTCCTTCAGGTGAGGCATCATATACCCGCGCCATCCGGCTTCCTCGCCCAAAGCTGCGAACATATTGATGACCGGTGCCAGCGTGACCGCCAGCAGACCGTTCTGGATCAGGTAACTGGTCGTGGTCACCCCCAGCTCGGTTTTCAGGGCTTCCGGTGTCCACTGCCTGCCATAGGCCGTGGCCAGCCAGCTGCCGGAGGTGTCCAGCCGGGACGGGAACACCGCAAAGTACAGCACCGCTGCCAGCACGGTGAATACCGCCGGGCCGAACCATGCTGCCAGCAGATACCTGCCGTTGCCTTTCAGGCGGGGCCGCCAGCTGATGCCGGTGGGCTGATGCAACCAGAACTTTTGCACCAGCAGCACGGACACCAGCGGGCAGAACATGCTCACCGCCAGCAGCAGCTGGTAGGCCCCGGCGTTGCCGTCCCGGAGAAGCAGCAGGCTGGCATAGACCTGCAGCAGCCACGCCATGCCGAAGGCGAACAGGAAGTACAGGCTGAAGCCCTGTTTTTCTTTTGCCGTCATACGAACTTCACCGCCGTTCCATAAGCAATGACCTCTGCTGCGCCCTGCATGACGCTGGCGGAAGCGTAGCGCATCCCTACAACTGCATCCGCTCCAAGGGCCTCTGCATCCTTGACCATGCGTCCTGTGGCGATCTGCCGGGCTTCGGTGAGCATATCCGCATAGTCGGTCACTTCACCGCCCACCAGCGTGCGGAACCCCGCCATCAGATCGTGGCCCAGATTGCGGCTCTGCACCGTGCTGCCGCGCACCACGCCCAGCGCTTCCAGCTTTTTGCCGGGCACTTCGTTAATAGTTACGATAAGCATCTTCTTCTCCCTTTCCGATCTCTTCAATGCGTTCCAGCAACACCTTCAGCGTGCCCACGATGCACCCCACCGGGATGCCGAACAATACGATGAGCAGCGGCAGCGGCGGCGCTTCCTGCGGGTCGCTGTAAAAGGCCCACGCCATCGTTGCGATCACAAAAGCCATCAGCGCCACAAAAAGGGCAGCGCCGATACAGGCACCGCGGATGCGCTCGCCTTTTCGGTCTGTGCGTTCAATGTTCACAAAGGTCACTCCCTGTTCCTCCCGTGCAGCAAGGCGCGCAAGCGTCTGCTCCACATCCAGTTCTTCCAGACTGCCGGAGTCCTTTTGGAGCAGCTTGCAAAAGCCGATGGCTTCGTCCAGATCCTTGCGGCGGGTGCTCAGACGTTCCAGCTGCTGGGCCATTCCCTCGGCCAGCGTCTTCTGCCCTTCCAGCATTTCCCGGATCTCGGCCAGCGGCACATCCAGCTTGCGCAGCAGCTTGATGCGGCGCAGGCGTTCCACGTCCGCCTGCGAGTAGCTGCGGTAGCCGTTGCCCGGCTCGCGGCTGGGGGTAATGAGCCCCTCCTCCTCGTAAAAGCGGATATTCTTTTTGGTCACGCCCACAGCGGCTTCCACTTCGTTGATCTTCATGGCTCCGGTGCCTCCTTACGTGCCTATGTTACACCTTCCAGAAAGGGGAAGGTCAATAGATTTTAATAAAAAAGTGAGACTCCCCCAGTCTGCTTCGCAGACAGCCCCCTCGGAGATGGGGCCTTTGGCAAAACATAAAACTTTGCCGCACTGCCAAAGGCTCCCTCCTTGAGGGAGCTGGCGAGCGAATGCGAGACTGAAGGAGTTCTTATTTTATCAGAAGTAGCACTTGATCTGGAACCGGTCGGCGCTGTCCTGCTTTTTCTCCACCACGATGTGCTCATGGTTGAAGTCGAAGTGCACCGGGGTGCACAGGTCGGTATTGCGGGTCAAGCGCAGCAGTTCCTGCACCCGCTTTTTCTCCTCCGGCACATAGAACAGGTAGCTCACGCCCTCCTTTTTGGCACGGCCGGTGCGGCCGATGCGGTGGGTGTAATGTTCGTTCTCACTGGGCACATCGTAGTTGATCACGGCATCCACATCCGAAACATCGATGCCGCGGGCGGCAACGTCAGTGGCTACCAGAATAGCCAGCTTGCCGTCCCGGAAGTTCTGCATGATCTGGTTGCGCTCCTTCTGGGAGAGGTCGCCGTGGAGGCAGTCCACCGAGAAGCCCAGTCGTGCCAGCTGATTGGCCAGAGTGGCAGTGTTGAACTTGGTATCGCAGAACACCATCACACGCTTGTAGTTCTCACCAATGATGATCTGCGCAAGGTCGGAAAGCTTGTTGCGGCCGGAGGTCTCCAGCATATACTGGGTGATCTTGGGCTGGCTTTCTTCCTTGGGCTGGACGGTGATCTCCTCGGCGTTGTGCTGGTACAGCCAGCCGATGTCCATTACCTCGCGGCTGATGGTGGCCGAGAACATGGAAAGGGACTTGCGGGCCTTCATCATTTCAATGATATGCCGCACATCCTTATAGAAGCCCATGTTCAGCATTTCGTCGGCCTCGTCCAGCACGATCTGGGTCACATGGGAGATATCAATGGAATGGTGCTTGTAGTGGTCCATCAGACGGCCCGGCGTTGCCACCACGATCTGGCAGCCCTCGGCAAGGCGCTTTGCCTGCTTTTCCATGTTGGCACCGCCGTACACGCAGGCCACCTGCACTTCGGGCATAAAATAGGTCAGTTCTTCCAGCTCCTGCGCGATCTGCTGGGCCAGCTCCCGGGTGGGGGCCATGATCACGGCCTGCGGGTACTTGTTTTCCGGTAAGATATGCTCCGCCACCGGGATGCCGAAGGCACAGGTCTTGCCGGTGCCGGTGGGGGCTTTTGCGATCACGTCATAGCCCGCCATCATGACGGGGATGGTCTTTTCCTGAATTTCGGTCATTTCGGCAAAGCCCATGCGCTCCACGGCCTTGTGGATGGCATCGCTGCACTGCAACTCACTGTAAAGCATCTGATTCTCCGTTCCTTTGTCGTTTTATATTCTGAACCCAGTATAGCATGAAATGCCGCACTTGTCAGCAGAGAAACAAAAAGAACCGCACCCGGGGTCACGGGTACGGTCCTCAATGCACAAAGATCAGGCGGTCTCTTCCACGCTCTTCTTGCCTGCTTCCAGCTTCTGCTTGAAGCGGCCGCTGGCCTTGAAGCCGGGGATGGAGGTGGACTCCAGACGGCTGGAAACCTTGGTCTTGGGGTTGGTGTAGGCCTTGGGCTTGCGGGGACGCATCTCAAAACGGCCAAAGCCTGCGATGGTCACCTTCTCGTCTGCGCGCAGGCAGTCGGCGATCTGGTCAAACATTGCATCCATCGTGGTCTCGACCTGTGCTTCGGTGAAGCCGGTCTTGCGTGCCACAGTCTCGATCATCTGGGAACGGGTCATGTATCTATATCCTCCTGGAGTGTCCAAAAGTAACGTCTTTTGGCAAATTTTGCGTTGTTGAGTATAACATAATTCACACACTGTTTGCGACAGATTGCGCACAAAACGTCATTTATTGCGCACGAACTTATGTAATCTCTATCCGTCCTTCACAAATACAGCGCCCGCTGTTTTGGCGGGCGCTGCAAAAAAGCATTTTACGGGTAATTCGTGAGGTAATTATTTGCGGTGATACAGGGTGGCAATATCCACCAGCGGGATATTTTCCAGACTGTGATCACTGCGCAGGCAGTTCACCAGAGCGTTGGCGGTATCCACTGCGGTGATGCAGGGGATGCTCAGCTCCACAGCCTTGCGGCGCAGGCGGACGGAGTCGCGCTTGGGGTCACGGCCCTTAGCGCTGGTAGAGAACACATAATCCACCAGACCGCTCTGCAGCAGGTCCACGATGTTGGGCGACTCGCCGGACATATTGCGCACTTCGTTGCAGGGCACCATGTGCTTGTTGAGCCATGCGCAGGTGCCGGAGGTACCGTACAGCTTGTAGCCCATGCTCTTGAGCTTCCATGCGATATCCACGAACTCCGGCTTGTCGCTGTCCTTCACGGTGAAGATGCAGCAGCTTGCAGGGCCGGGGGTCTTGAAGGTGTAGCCCGCGCCGATGAGGCCCTTGAGCAGGGCATCGTGGTAGTTGGGGGCAATGCCCAGCACTTCGCCGGTGGACTTCATCTCGGGGCCGAACTGGGTATCCACACCGTGCAGCTTTTCAAAGCTGAACACAGGCACCTTGACGGCCACATAAGGTGCGTTGGGGTGCAGGCCGGTGCCGTAGCCCATATCTGCCAGCTTTTCGCCCAGACAGCAGCGCACTGCCAGATCTACCATGGGCACGCCGGTGACCTTGGAGATATACGGCACGGTACGGGAGGAACGGGGGTTCACCTCAATGACGTACACCTTGCCGTTGGAAACTGCGTACTGCACGTTCACCAGACCGTTGACATGCAGCTCGCGGGCAAAGCGGCCGGTGTAATCCACCATGGTGTCGATCTCAGCCTGAGTCAGGTGCTGTGCCGGGTAGACACAGATGGAGTCGCCGGAGTGCACGCCGGTGCGCTCCACCTGCTCCATAATGCCGGGGATCAGGAAGTTTTCGCCGTCGCAGATGGCATCCACTTCGCACTCGGTGCCCAGAATATACTTATCCAGCAGCACAGGGTGATCCATGTCCACATGCTCGGTGATAACGCCCATGTACTCGATCACGTCCGCCTTGGTGTAGGCCACGATCATGTTCTGACCGCCCAGCACGTAGGAGGGACGCATCAGCACCGGCAGGCCGATCTCGTCGGCGGCAGCCAGAGCCTCGTCCAGATTAAAGACAGTGCGGCCCGGTGCGCGGGGGATCCTGCAGCGCTCCAGCAGCTCGTCGAAGCGCTCACGATCCTCTGCTTCATCGATGGCATCTGCCGGGGTGCCCAGAATGGGCAGGCCGATCTCGTCCATGTGCTTTGCCAGCTTGATGGCGGTCTGGCCGCCGAACTGCACCACGCAGGCATCCGGCTTCTCGGTGGCAATGATGTTGTCCACGCTCTCCGGGTTCAGCGGGTCAAAGTACAGACGGTCGCCGGTGTCAAAGTCGGTGGAGACGGTCTCGGGGTTGTTGTTGACCAGGATGGCTTCGCAGCCGTGCTTCTTCAGGGTCCACACACAGTGCACCGAGCAGTAGTCGAACTCGATGCCCTGACCGATGCGGATGGGGCCGGAACCAAAGACCAGAACCTTCTTTTTCTTGGGCTCGCCCTTGGCAGATGCTTCGGCTTCCTTCTCGGCAATGAACTCAGCGGCTTCGTTGTCGCCGTCGTAGGTAGAGTAGAAGTAAGGGGTGTTGGCCGAGAACTCGGCAGCGCAGGTATCCACCATCTTGAAGCCGGCGCGGTAGTTCTCCACAGGCAGGGTGTCTACCTGTGCCAGACGCTTGATGGTCTTATCCTGGAAGCCGTACTTCTTGGCAGTCTTGTACTGCTCTTCGGTCAGCACGCCGTTGCACTTGGCAAGGCCATTCTCAAGGTTTGCCAGATGCTGCATCTTGTCCAGGAACCACCAGTCGATCTTGGTGATGCGGTAGATGGTCTGGTGGTCGATGCCGCGCTTGAGGGCCTCGTACACGCAGAACACGCGCTCCGCGTCCTGAACATGCATGTGAGCCACGATCTCGTCATCGGTCAGCTCTTCAAAGGGCTTGTGGGTCAGGGTGTCCATACCCAGCTCGATGGAGGAGACCGCCTTCATCATGGCAGCCTCAAAGCTATTGCCAATGCTCATCACCTCGCCGGTGGCCATCATCTGGGTGCCCAGAGACTTGTCGGCGTAGACGAACTTATCAAAGGGCCACTTCGGGTACTTGACCACGATGTAGTCCAGCGCAGGCTCAAAGCAGGCGCAGGTCTTGCCGGTGACGTCGTTGGTGATCTCGTCCAGCGTGTAGCCGATGGCGATCTTGGTGGCCACCTTGGCAATGGGGTAGCCGGTGGCCTTGGAAGCCAGTGCGGAAGAGCGGGACACACGGGGGTTGACCTCGATGACCGCATAGTCAAAGCTGTCCGGTTTCAGGGCGAACTGGCAGTTGCAGCCGCCTTCAATGCCCAGCTCAGTGATGATATCCAGTGCGGCGGTACGCAGCATCTGGTATTCGTGGTCGGTCAGGGTCTGGGAGGGAGCCACGACCACCGAGTCGCCGGTGTGGATGCCCACAGGATCCAGGTTCTCCATGTTACACACGGTGATCACGTTGCCCTTGTGGTCGCGCATGACCTCATACTCGATCTCTTTCCAGCCGGCGATGCACTTTTCCACAAGAATCTGATGGATGGGGGAAAGGCGCAGGCCGTTGGTGCCGATCTCGATGAGCTTTGCCTTGTTCTCGCAGATGCCGCCGCCGGTGCCGCCCATGGTGAAGGCCGGGCGCACGATGACCGGGTAGCCGATGCGGTCGGCACAGGCCAGTGCGTCCTGCAGCGTTTCCACCACCTCAGAGGGGATGATGGGCTGGTGCAGCTTTTCCATCGTCTCCTTGAACAGCTCGCGGTCCTCGGCACGGTCGATGGTCTCGGGCTTGCAGGCCAGCAGACGGATGCCGGTGCGGTCCAGATAGCCGGAGCGGGCCAGCTCCATGGACAGATTCAGGCCCATCTGACCGCCGAGGTTCGGCAGCACGGAGTCCGGCTTTTCAATGTCCAGAATGCGCTCCACGACTTCCAGCGTCATGGGCTCGATGTAAACATGGTCAGCCACATCCGGGTCGGTCATGATGGTTGCGGGGTTGGAGTTCAGCAGAACGGTCTCGATGCCCTCTGCCTTCAGGGCGCGGCAGGCCTGCGTGCCGGAGTAGTCGAACTCCGCAGCCTGACCAATGATGATGGGGCCGGAGCCAATGACCAGCACCTTCTTGATTCTAGGGTCCTTCGGCATTTCAGCGTGCCTCCTTTTTTGCTGCTTTGACGTTGTTCAGGAAGCGGTCGAACAGAAACTCGGTATCCTTGGGGCCGCCGTTTGCTTCCGGGTGGAACTGCACGGTGAAGCAGTTCCACTTCTTGTACTTGATGCCCTCACAGGTGCCGTCGTTGGCGTTCACCTGTGCCACCTCGCCCATCTCGGCGGGCAGCTCGTCGCCCACCACAGCGTAGCCGTGGTTCTGGCTGGTGATGAAGGTGCGGCCGGACTCAAAGTCGGTCACGGGCTGGTTGGCACCGCGGTGGCCGTATTTGAGCTTCATGGTCTTGGCACCGGCTGCCAGAGCACTCAGCTGGTGGCCCAGACAGATGCCGAAGGTGGGGATGTTCAGCTCAAAGATGTGCTTGAGGTTCTCGATGACCTCCACGGGTTCCGCCGGGTCGCCGGGACCATTGGACAGCATGATGCCGTCCGGAGCAAGGGCCTTGATTTCCTCTGCCGTTGCAAAGGCGGGCATGACCGTCACCTTGCAGCCGCGCTTGACAAGGCAGCGCACGATGTTGCGCTTGCAGCCGTAGTGCATCAGCACGATATGGGTCTCGCCCTGCGGGTTGAACACCTCGGGCTTTTCACAGGTAACATTCTTCACCGCATCGGTGACGGCGTAGGCGCGGATCTGAGCCAGCAGAGCCTCGGTCTCGGCCTTGTTGGCCGGGTCGGCGGGATCGAAGGTGGTCAGGATGGCACCGTTCATCACGCCGCTCTCGCGGATGATGCGGGTCAGGTGGCGGGTGTCGATGCCCTCAATGCCGATGGTGTTGTTCTTTTTCAAAAAGCTGTCCAGCGTTTCCTCGCAGCGCCAGTTGGAGGGGGTGGTGCAGGCCTCGCGCACGATGTAGCCCTTTGCCCAGATGCGGTCGGACTCCATGTCGTCCTTATTCATGCCGTAGTTGCCGATAAGGGGGTAGGTCTGGGTGATGATCTGGCCATAGTAGCTGGGGTCGGTCAGGGTCTCCTGAAAGCCCACCATGCCGGTGGCAAAGACCACCTCGCCCACGGTGACACCCTCGGCACCCACCGACTGGCCGGCAAAGACCATGCCATTTGCCAAAAGAAGATATGCGTTCATAGTTTTCCTCGTTTCAACACATTACAGGGTCTGCTTTGCTTCCTGCTTCATCTTGCGGCTGCCCAGATGCACCAGCGGCAGCTTGCCCTCCTTGCAGATGGGGCACTCTTCCGGTGCGTAGTTGGGCAGATCCAGCTTGAGGGCGCTTGCCACGATGGGAATGGGAGACGGAGCCTCGGGCTTGGTGCGGTCCACCACGCAGGTGATGCCCACGCAGATGCCGCCGTTCTCTTCGATCACGCGCTTGGTCTCCAGAGAGGAGATGCCGGTGGTGACCACGTCCTCAGCGATGAGGCACTTCTCACCCGGGTGGATGGCGAAGCGCTTCAGGGTCATCACATTATCCACGCGCTCGGTAAAGATGGCGCGCTTGCCGGTCTGGCGGGCCAGCTCGTAGGCGTACACGATGCCGCCCATGGCCGGGCCGACGATCACATCCACGTCCATTTCCTTGACCTTATCTGCCACGGTCTTCATCACCTCGGCGCAGCGGTCGGGGTACTGCTGCAGGTAGGCCATCTGGCAGTATGCGCTGGAATGGCGGCCGGAGGACAGCAGGAAGTGGCCTTCCAGGAACGCGTCACAGCTCTTCAGGATCTCAAGTGCTTCACTCATTGTACTTCTCCCTCTCTTTTATAAAAATGTCTTTTGAACGGTATTGTACCACGCTTTTGCGTGATTTGCAAATTTATGCAGCGACTTTGTTTTTATGCGTATAAATTAGCATTTTGCTGGTATATCAATTGGATTATTCAGCATTCCGGGCACATCCGCGGATCTCGTCCAGCGTTTTCACGCCGTTCTTGTCCATCCATGCGGCCATCTCGTCGGCAATGGTCTCCATGGCGCGGGGGTTGGCAAAGTTTGCGGCACCCACCTGCACCGCCGCAGCACCGGCCATGATGAACTCCAGTGCGTCACGGCCCGTGGCGATGCCGCCCAGACCCACCACCGGGATGTTCACAGCGCCCACGGCCTGCCACACCATGCGCAGGGCGATGGGCCGCACCGCCGGGCCGGACAGGCCCGCAAAGATGTTGTTGAACACCGGGCGGCGCTTTTCCAGATCAATGGCGCAGGCCTGGAAGGTGTTGGTCAGGCTGATGGCGTCCGCGCCGGCGGCTTCCACAGCCTTGCACATCTCAGGGATGTTCTCGGCCTGCGGGCTCAGCTTGACCATCAGGGGCTTTTTGCAGGCAGCGCGCACCATGCGCACCACCTCACCGGCAGCTTCGGCTTTCACGCCGTAGGCCATGCCGCCCACCTTGACGTTGGGGCAGGAGATGTTCAGCTCCACGATGTCCACTGCGCTGTCGCTCAGCATCGCGGCACCTTCCACATACTCTTCCTCGCTGTGGCCGCCAAGGTTGGCAATGGCCACCGTGCCGTACTTCTGCTTCAGTTCCAGCATCTCGGGCAGCTCCACGTCAATGAAGTGCTGCACGCCGGGGTTCTGCAGGCCGATGCTGTTGATGAGGCCGGAGGGGGTCTCCCACAGGCGCTCGCCCTTGTTGCCGTACTGGCCGTGCAGGGTCAGGCCCTTGCCGGAGATGCCGCCGATCTTGGCAAAGTCTGCCAGCTCTTCGTACTCCACACCGTAGCCCACAGTACCGGATGCGCCGATGACCGGGCTGTTCATCACAAAGCCCAGCAGGTTGGTTTTCAGGTCAGCCATCAGAAGAACACCTCCGTTGCATCAAATACCGGGCCGTTCTTGCACACGCTCTTGCCCTCGCCGCCCCTGGTCTCGCAGGTGCAGCCAAGGCAGGCACCAATGCCGCAGGCCATCTTCTTTTCCATGCTCACAAAGCAGGGGGTACCCTTCTCGGCACACAGGCGGGCGGCGTTCTTCATCATGACCGTGGGGCCGCACACCAGCACCACATCGTAGTCGGCGGGGTCGTACAGCTGGGTGACAAAGCCGTGGAAGCCCACTGCGCCGGTGTCGGTGGACACCTTGACGAGGTTTGCGATCTCGCGATACTCCTCCATGCAGTAGGGGGCATCCCGGAAGCCGAAGAACACGTCCGGCTTCACACCTGCTGCTGCCAGCTCGCGGGTGAGCTGGAACATGGGCGCGGTGCCGATGCCGCCGCCCACCACAGCGATCTTTTTGTACTTGCTCAGGATGTCCGGCACATCAAAGCCGTTGCCCATAGGGCCGGTGAGCTGGAAGGTATCCTTCATTTTGAGCTGCGCGATCTTTTCAGTGCCCTCGCCCACCACCTGATACAGAAACTCGATGGTGCTGCTGTCCGGGTTCCAGCGGTGCACGCTGATGGGCCGGGACAGGAAGGGGGCTTCGTCTGCGCCCCATGCACGCAGGGTAAAGAACTGGCCTGCGTGGGGTGCGTGGTCGCGGTCCGGCCAGACCACCGTCAGCAGACGGATGTCCGGGGCAATGACCTCATTGCGCAGGACAGTGGCTTCACAGCAGGCTGCACGCATGAGCAATGGCCTCCTTCATATTCACACATTCGTTGTAAGCGGCTTCGTCAAAGGCAGTGCCCGGCTGCTTCTTATAGGCCAGCAGGATGCCGCGGCTGGAGTTGACCACGCCGCCGTTGCCCTTGGTGAGGTACTGGGCAATGTCCTCGGCCTTGCCGCCCTGTGCGCCGTAGCCGGGGATCAGGAAGAAGCTGTCCTGATACTTTGCACGGATCTCGGTGGCCTCCTCGATGTGGGTGCCGCCGATGACCAGACCGATGGAGGAGTAGCCGTGCTCGCCCATGTAGTCCTTGCCCAGAGCATTCAGCTTGTCGCCCACCAGATCGTAGACGTGGCGGCCGTCGGCCAGCTTCTCATACTCAAAGTCCTTGGCACCGCCGTTGGAGGTGCGGCAGAGCACGAACATGCCCTTGCCCTGCTTTTCGGCGTAGGGCAGGTAGGGGCTGATGGAGTCCAGACCCATATAGGGTGCCAGCGTGACGAAATCACTCTCGAAATCGCCAGTAAAGTGACCCATGGCGTACATCTCGGCGGTCTTGGCAATGTCGCCGCGCTTGATGTCGGCGATCACCGGCACACCGGCCTCACGCACAGCCTTCAGGGTGTCGGCGTAGGCCTTCATGCCCTCAAGGCCCAGAGACTCGTAGTAAGCGATCTGCACCTTGTAGCAGCCTGCCACGGCCTTGGTGGCATCGATGAGCCTCTTGTTGAAGCGCACGATGTTCTCGCCCTTCGTCAGGGTGCTGTCCACGAAGTCGGCGGGCAGGTAGCTGAAATCGGTATCCAGACCTACGCACACCGGGCCGCGGGCTTCCACAGCTTCATACAGTTTGTCCATGTTGGTCATTGTGGGTTCCTCCTGTTTGCTCTCTTATCGATTCTTATCTTATATAGTATTGTTTTTTCAATCCTCTGCCTGATAAGTCAGCTTGCCGCCCTTGATGGTGGCACAGACCTTACCAAACAGCTGGGCACCGTCGAACGGGGTGTTGTGAGATCTGGAGTGCAGCCTGTCCTTGTCCACAGTGTAGGGGGTATCCAGATCTACCAGCACCATGTCGGCATCGTAGCCCGGCTCCAGCTGACCCTTGGCAAGGCCCAGAATTTCTGCCGGGCGGGTGCTCATCAGGTGCACCAGCACTTCCAGCGGCAGGCCTTCCTGCTTGCAGAGCTTGGTGTAGCAGACGCCAAAAGCGGTCTCGCTGCCCACCATACCGGCCATGCCCTTCAGCTTGTCCTCTTCGGAGTGGGGCGCGTGGTCGGTGGCAATGGCATCCACGATGCCGGTGCGGATGCCGTCCACCAGCGCCTGCACATCGTCGGCGGTGCGGATGGGCGGGTTCACACGGTAATCGCAGGTATCATTGGTGAACCACAGGTGGTGCGGGGTCACCTCGCAGGTGACGGGTGCCCCCCGCAGCTTTGCCATCTGGATGGCATCCAGCGCACCGCGGGTGGACACGTGGCACATGTGCAGCTTGGTCTGGTAGTATTCGCTCAGCCAGCAGTTGCGCACCGTCTCGATGTCCTCAGCCAGACGGTAGTCCCACGGGCTGATCTCCATATCCTCGGCATGGCTCATCACGGTGATGTCCTTCTGGGTGCAGATAGCGAAAGCCTTTGCCATGGTGGCATTGTCCTGCACGCCGTGGCCATCCTCGGTGATGAACTTCACACCGGCAGGCAGAGTCTTGAGGTGGTCGATGCTCACACCGTCAAAGTTCTCGGTGATGGAGACGGTCTGGTTCACATCGCACAGACCTGCTTCGGCAGCCTTCTGCTCCACCATGAACGCCTGTGCCGCAGAAGAGCACACCGGCTTTGTGTTGGGCATCAGATTCACGAAGGTGTAACCGCCGGCGGCTGCGGCGCGGCTGCCGGTCTCGATGTCCTCCTTGTACTCAAAGCCCGGGGTGCGCCAGTGGCAGTGCAGGTCCACAAAGGCGGGCAGCACGGTCAGCCCGTCGGCATCAATGACCGTTTCGTTCTCCCCGGCCAGTGCCTCCAGCTCCTGACCTACAGCAGCGATCCTGCCGTCCTTTACAAAAATCTCAAGCGGTCTTCCTTCGGTGTTCACAGCATTTACAAGCAGCATCGCAGTTCCCTCCTGATTTGCGTTTGTCTGGTTCGGCTTTCCGGCTTACGGGCAAAAAAAAACTTTTCCCCGCAAAGGGAAAAGCTCATTCCACAAAAAAAGGAAACAACGAACCCACGGCAAAACCGGATGCGAACTGCTTGTTCAGTTTGGTGCACATCGCGCTTTTCTGCATGGTGCTGTCTCCTTTTATAAGTCTGGAATCTTTTCATAATATTTTAGCATAGAAGCGCGAAATGTGTCAATGCTTCCGCATATATTTTGTTGCAAAAAGGTTTGCCGCTTCCCTCCCTGAATTTTAGCTACTCTACCCAAAAGCAGTTTTTCCCCGCCAGATTCAGGGTTAGTCATGCCAATTCCTAGCATATTGCTGTACATTCCCGTCCGGGTGTGCTATTATAATATGGTCAAAAGAGTCAGAGGCTGTTTTCATGGCAGAGGCGTGATTTTTATTCAGAGCAGCTTCATCGGAATCAGGAAAGAGAGGGTTTTCCCATGGGTTTGTTGGAGGACGCGCGGAACATCCAGCGCAAGGACCCCGCTGCACGCAACGTGCTGGAGGTCATTTTGCTGTATCCGGGCTTTCACATTCTGGTGTATCACCGCATTGCGCACTGGCTGTACCAGCACAAGCGGTTCTTTCTGGCCCGGTGGGTCAGCCAGCATGGCCGCCGCCGCACCGGCATCGAGATCCATCCCGGTGCCACCATCGGCAGATGCCTGTTCATCGATCACGGCATGGGCATCGTGTTCGGTGAGACCTGCGAGATCGGGGACAACTGCACCATCTACCACGGTGTCACTCTGGGCGGCACCGGCAAGGACACCGGCAAGCGCCACCCCACTCTGGGCAACAACGTGCTGATCGGTGCAGGCACCAAGGTCCTTGGCCCGGTGTATATCGGGGACAACTCCCGCATCGGCGCAGGCAGCGTGGTGCTGCGCAATCTGCCCGCCAACTGCACCGCTGTGGGCGTGCCCGCCGAGGTGGTGCGCATCAACAACAAGGCCGTGAACCCGGCGGACGATCTGGATCAGCAGGATCTGCCGGATATCGTAGCCCAGCGCCTGACCGATCTGGACCGCCGCCTCGGCGCGCTGGAAAACGCTGCGCAGGGCGACACCCCGCCCACGGCAGCGCAGATCGCCGCACGACAGAAGTCGTAACGATTCAGAATGCCATCCGCTTGCGCTCTGGGCATTATTCAAGGAATTTATATTTTTTAGAAGCAAGCCGGAAAATCCTGCGGGATTTTCCGACTTGCCTTTTCACTGGAGCGGGCGCAATGAAGAAGTGGCCTGTTTCCCGGCTGTGCGGCTGTTTCCGCAGGAAACAAGCACAGACAGATCAAGTTTCCCTCTTGGACCCTTTCCGTGAAAATGCAACAGCGGACAGCCCGCAGGCTGTCCGCTGTTGCTCTATTATAAGATATTTTTCCGCTGAAGATGCCCAGAGCGCAAGCGGAGGGCATTTTCAATAAACCCTTTTTCCGCAGCCTTCCCCGGCGCAGAGAGCTTTCACCTTCTGCACCGCAGCGGCCACCAGATCGCTGATGGGCTGCTCCGGCACACCCACGATATAGTTTTCGCAGTGGTTCACCGGGATGAGCACCCGCGTCGCATGGCTCTGGCACACGGCTGTGGCCATGGCGGGCGTGATCTCGCCCAGCAGTGCATCCGCAACGACGATGCCGATGGGCCCCACGATGATTTCCGCGCTGCGGCAGTTCACCACCACGGCGTTCTCGCCGGTGGCGGCACGCGGGGCACCGGCCTTGCGCATGGCGTTTGCCGCCAGACTGTTAGTGCCCACCGCAGTGAGCCGGGCCTCCGGACACTGCGTGCTCAGGGCTGCCACCAGCTGTTTGCCAAGGCCCCCGCCCTGCCCATCGATGACGAGCACATTCATTGGCTGCATCAGAAGTCGATCTCCTCAAGGCGCAGCAGCGCGATGATATAGATCTTCACGGCTTCCAGCAGCTTGTCGATGGGTGCCGCTTCGTTTGCACCGTGCATCGGGCCGCCGAATTCCGGCAGCGGCAGGTCCACATGCTCGGGGCCGAAGCTGACAGCATAGGGGAAGTGGCGGGCATAGGTGCCGCCGCCCATGGTGAAGGGCTTGGCGTTCTCGCCGGTCACTTCGTTGTAGGTGTTGATGCAGGCCAGAATGGCAGGGCTGTCTGCTTCAATATAGAAGGGCTCGGCAGCGGTCACATCGCGCAGCTCAGCGCCATCGCCCAGTGCGGCACGGATCTGCTCGGTCATCTTTTTGCCGTTGGTGCAGGTGGGGAAGCGGCTGTCCATGGTCTGGAAAATGCGGCCATCTTCCATGTAGATGCGGCCGCCGATCACGGTCAGCGGGCCAAAGGGGCCGTCGGCGCAGTTGATGCCCAGACCCTCACCGGCGGTGGAAGCGTGCAGCTTGCGCACGGCCTCCAGATAGGCGCGCTCGGTCTCATTGCACAGGCCATTGTCCAGCAGGTAGTTCACCACCAGACCAATGGCGTTCACGGTGCCCTGCGGCATGGCTGCGTGGCCGGACTTGCCCCAGCCGCGGATGCGCACGCCGTCGCCTTCCGGTTCCAGCGTGATGTTGGGGGCATTCTTCAGCTTAGAGATGTCGGTCCTGACCAGCGCGCTTGCACGGTCGGGCACGGCGTTGTTTGCCACGCCGCCCTCGATCTCCACGATGACGCCGTTGCACACCGGGCTGACGATCTTGGCACCGAACAGGCCCTTCTCGCCGTTGCACACCGGGAACTCGGCATCCGGGGTAAAGCAGAAAGCGGGAGCCGGGTAGTTCTTGAGGTAGTAGTCCACATCCTGCATGTGGGTCTCCTCATTGGTGCCTGCCAGTGCGCGGATGGGGTAGCGCAGCTCATAGCCCTGCTCCTTGAGGAACTTCAGGGCATACAGGGTAGCCACCATGGGGCCTTTGTCGTCGGCAACGCCGCGGCCCAGCAGCCAGCCGTCCTGAATGCGCATGGTGAAGGGGTCGGCCGTCCAGCCGTTGCCCACGGGCACCACGTCCACATGGCAGATGGTCGCCAGATACTTTTCAGGGTCCTTGCCGGCCAGCTCTGCATAGCCGATGTAGTTTTCGCAGTTGCGGGTGGCAAAGCCCATGCCCGCAGCCAGCTCCAGCGTCTTGTCCAGCGCTGCACGGGGGCCTGCGCCGAAGGGTGCACCCTCTTCCGGGGTGCCCTCTACGCTGTTGACTGCCACCAGAGCGGCGATATCCTTCAGCAGCTGTTCCTTGTTTTGCGCAATATATGCGTCGATTTTCTGATTCAGTGCCTGATCCATGATCTTATCGTTCCTTTCTGTCCGGCAGCTTTTCGCCGCCGGTTTCAAAACACTTTTTTATTTTAGCATACTCGGCGGCAAAATGCCATTGTCAATTGTTGTTCTTTGCCGGAACGCAGTCTTTTTTTCTCAGCCCACCGAGAACAGGGTGCTCAGCGCACCCAGCAGGCCCGCGCTGGCCAGACCCATGATGATGCCCGCCAGCAGCACGCCGCCCATGCAGGCCTTGACCACGTCCTTGAACTTCATATCCAGGATCGAGCCCGCCAGCGTCCCGGTCCACGCGCCGGTGCCCGGCAGCGGGATACCCACGAACAGCAGCAGCGCCACCACAAGGCCGCGGCCCGCCTTGGCTTCCAGTGCGCGGCCGCCTTTCTCGCCCTTGACGATGCAGAACTTGCAGATTGGCCCGATAAGGGGCTTGTGGTAGCCCCAGATCAGGAATTTGCGTGCAAACAGATAGATGAACGGCACCGGGATCATGTTGCCCACCACGCACACCAGATAGGTGGGCAGGATGGGCAGGCCCATGCCAAGCCCGATGGGGATGGCTCCGCGCAGTTCAATGAGCGGCACCATGGAAACAAAAAATACCAGCAGATAGCTTTTGAGCATAGAGTCTCCTTTTTCCTGCTCTTTCCGGGAGAGCAGGCATTTTTTTACAGGTTACAGGTCAATGTCCAGCTCCACCGGGCAGTGGTCTGAGCCGAAGATCTCGTTGTGGATCTCCGCCGCGCGGATCTTATCGGCAATGCGGCGGGACACGATGAAGTAATCGATGCGCCAGCCCGCATTCTTCTCGCGGGCGTGGAAGCGGTAGCTCCACCAGCTGTACTTCACCTCGTCCGGGTGCAGCACGCGGAAGCTGTCGGCAAAGCCTGCGTCCAGCAGTTCGGTCATTTTGCCGCGTTCCTGATCGGTAAAGCCTGCGCTCATGTGGTTGGTCTTGTCGTTCTTGATGTCGATCTCCCTATGGGCAACATTCAGGTCACCGCACAGGATCACCGGCTTTTTTGCGTCCAGTGCCAGCAGGTAGGCACGGAAGGCATCCTCCCACTCCATGCGGTAGTCCAGACGCTTCAGCCCGTCCTGACTGTTGGGGGTATAGCAGTTCACCAGCCAGAACCCCGGGTATTCCAGCGTGAGCACACGGCCCTCGTGGTCGTGCTGCTCAATGCCGATGCCGGCGGTCACGGTCAGCGGCTGCTCACGGCACCAGCAGGCCGTGCCGGAGTAGCCCTTCTTCTCGGCAGAATAGGTATACTCGGTGTAGCCATCCGGCGCAAAATCCGCCTGACCGGGCTGCATCTTGGTCTCCTGCACCGAAAAGATATCGGCATCCAGAGCCGCAAAGCTCTCGGCAAAGCCATGGGTCAGGCAGGCGCGCAGGCCGTTGACGTTCCAGCTGATCAGTTTCATAGGTATACTCCTCTTTATGTTATGCCTGATATTTGGTTTTCCATACACCGCTGCGGAAGCGGAGCACAAAGCATGTCACGCGGCAAACCCAGTCAATGATCATTGCGATCCACACGCCCACAGCGCCCCAGCCCATGCGCACGCACAGCAGGTAGCTGAAGCCCAGCCGCCACACCGCCATGCTCAGGATGGACACGATCATGGTGAACTTCACATCGTTGGCTGCACGCAGGGCGTTGGGCAGCACGAAGGACAGGGTCCACAGCAGGATGGCAAAGCCTGCATGGATACGTACCAGCAGCTCAGAAAGCACCATCGTCTCACCGGACAGCGCGTAGATGCCGATGAGCTTGTGCAAAAACAGCAGGATGGCACCGTTGGAAAGACTCATTGCGATGTAAGACCACACCGTCAGCTTGCGGGTATAATAAACAGCCTGCTCGTCGTCCCGCGCACCGATGCAGCGGCCCACCACCGTGATCATGGCAAGGCTGAGGGCCTTGCCGGGGATCACGCCCATGCCGTCCAGATTGTTTGCCACGGCGTTTGCTGCGATCTGCACTGTGCCGAAGGTGGAGATCATGCTCACCACCAGAATGCGTCCGGCCTCGAACAGGCTGTTCTCAAAGGCGGACGGGATGCCGATGCCCAGAATGCGCTTTGTCATCTTTGCATCCAGCCGGGTGGTCTTGGGCACCGTGATGGCATTGCCCTTCTGGTAGCACTTGCGCAGGATAAGGGCCGCTGCCACCACACGAGACAGCACGCTGGGCCATGCAACACCGTCTACGCCCATTTTAAATCCGAAGATGCACACTGCGTTGCCCACAATGTTGATCACGTTCATCAAAAAGCTGATCTGCATGGAGATCTTGGAGTTGCCCATGCTGCGGAACAGTGCCGCACCGCCGTTATACAGTGCCAGAAACGGATAACTGATGGCGATGATGCGCAGGTACAGCACGCTGGCATCCAGCACATCGGCATCGATGGCACCGTAGAACAGCCGGATCATCGGCCTTGCAAAAACAAAACAGAATGCCCCCACCAGCAAACCGAATACGCCGCTGAGCAAAAGCAGCTGGCCAGAGCTTGCATCGGCATCCTTCTGCTCCCGCGCACCCAAAAACTGGCTTACCACCACTGCGCCGCCAGTGGCCAGCGCCGCAAACAGCACGATGATGAGGTTGTTGATCATGTCCACAAGGCTGACACCGGAAATGGCCGCTTCGCCGCAGCGGGACACCATCATGGTATCGGCCATACCCACGGTCACTTCCAGCAGCTGCTCCACCAGCAGCGGGCCGGTCAGCAGCAGCAGTTCCTTTTGTGTGAACAGCGGCTTCCGCCCTCCGAAGAGCGGCTTTTTTGTTCCGCTCACCGCCTGATTTTCCATTGATATGCTCCTTTCCCCGTGCCGGGCCATCCCGCTCGGACACATACGCCCACCCTTCGCAGGGCAGACTTCCCATTGAATGTATTCATCTTAGCACACGGACCGGTTCTTGTAAAGAACTGTCGCATTCTGCGTCTTTTTTGCCGCCGTTCCGGGCCGCACCGGCTCATTTTTATGCTTGTTCGTCAGTTTGCCGGGAACTTTTCGTTGAATTTGTGCGTTTCTCCAAAAATGCGATTTTTCGCACGTTTATCGGTGAAAAATCGAAAAAAGGGCTTGTAATTCTTCCAAAAAAGTGGTATGTTGTATCCAACAAAGGCATTACGTTGGATACATGAACCTCTACGAGCGGTTCTTCGCTCAGCACAAAACCTTTGTTCTTAAAATTGCTATTTTCTTCATTTACCTTCTTATCATTTACCCTGCCTGCCCCGCAAGGGGCAAGAAAAGCGATGACTCAACCTGCACGAGTCACCGCTTTTTCTTTTTGTCTGCGGAAGATGCTTCCCGCGCAGAGCGTAGTCGCGTGTCTGAAATTTTGCTCCTTTTGCAAAAGGCATCGCCGCCGGATACGTTCTCTTTTGCGTGCCAAAAGAGAACCAGAAAGGGCGGCGGTGCCCGCAGGGCATGAAAGCCCCAGTGGGGCTTTTAAGCCGCAGACCGGTTTGCGCAGCAAATGCCGCGTGTTCAGCGCGGCAAGGTCTCTGCTACTTTCGAGGCGCGGGAGGCGGCGGGTTGCGGCTCCCTGCGTCTGCTTCGTGCCTTGCGCGGCACTCGCATCCTGCAGGCCGCTGCCCCAACAGCTCCTCCCTGTTTCGGCCACTGGCCGCGGTCGTCGCCGTTGCAAACTAGGGGCTGCTCGCCCCTAGTGACCCCAAAGCTGTTGGGCTCCATACAAAAAATCCAAGTCGCTTCGCTAAAGGATTTTTTGTGTTCCGCCGATTTGAAGTCGCTTACGCGACAAGCCGTGCGAGCAAGCTTTCGCTTTATCCGCTGCGCGACAGCCGCAGGCTGACAGCAGCAAGATGCCGTCAGCCATTACGGTCCTTACCGTGAAAAAAGCAAATCAGGAAGATCAGCAGATCTTCCTGATTTGCAAATATTAAAAATAATTTTTCCGCTGATGATGGCGCAGCGCACGCGGAGCCATTTTAAATCTTCAGCCCTTCACAAGTTCCGCAAACGCCTTCCGCACATCGCCAGAGAAATACAGCGTGCCCAGTGCGCACACCGGGCCTTCGCCGCCCAGCTCCACCGCCCGGGCCACGCCCGCTTCAATGGAAGCTGCCGCTTCCGCCCTGCAGCCATAGGCCCGGATGTGTTCTGCCAGCGTTTCGGCAGGCATGGCGCGCGGCGTGTGCGCCGCCACCGTGACGAACCGCACCGCCAGCGGTGCCAGCAGGCTGAGCATCTGGTCCACATCCTTGTCTGCCATGATGCTGACCAGAAAAACGAACTTCTGCCCGGGGAAGCGGTCTCTCAGGCTCTGCACCGTGGCACGCATTCCGTGGGCGTTGTGGCTGCCGTCCAGCAGAAACGCCGGTTCGCGCCGCAACAGTTCAAAGCGGCCCGGCCAGCTCACCGTTTCAAGACCGGTACGGATGGCATTTTCCGGAATGTTCCAGCCATGGGTGCGCATCACCCGCAGAGCCGTGATAGCCAGCGCCGCATTTCGCGGCTGGTAGCTGCCGATCAGGGGCAGGTGCACATCCGTCAGGCCGTCAAAGTCGAACTCCACTGCGTCAAGGCTTCCGCCCTCGTATTTCAGCCTGCTGAAATCCACCTCAGTCAGCTCGGCATGCTTTTCAGCACAGACGCGGCGGATAACAATATCTGCCTCCGGCATGCCGCCGTAGCTCACCACCGGGCAGCCTTCCTTGATGATTCCCGCTTTGGCCGCGGCAATGTCCGCAAGAGTGGGGCCAAGCTCCTTCATATGATCCATACCCAGTGCCGTGATGACTGCGCACTCCGGGGCATCAATGACGTTGGTGGAATCCAGCGTGCCGCCAAGGCCCACCTCCAGCACCACGATCTCACATTTCTGCTGGGCAAAATAGAGCATCCCCAGCGCCGTGATGATCTCAAACTCGGTGGGCACATCTTCCATGGCATCGGCGGCGGGCTTTACCTGCTCCACCAGTTTCACCAGCTCTTCGTCCGGGATCTGCACGCCGTTGATCTGGATGCGCTCGTTGAAGCGGTTGATGAAGGGCGAGGTGTACAGGCCCAC
The DNA here is from genome assembly GCF_023347255.1 of Faecalibacterium sp. I4-3-84. Classification (GTDB taxonomy): domain Bacteria; phylum Bacillota; class Clostridia; order Oscillospirales; family Ruminococcaceae; genus Faecalibacterium; species Faecalibacterium taiwanense. Next base: position 2,132,132 of record NZ_CP094466.1, on the reverse strand, counting down.
CCGATAGCCCGCGGCCTGCAGGCAGGACGCCATCATGGCGGCGGTGCTGCCCTTGCCGTTGGTGCCTGCAACATGCACGAATCTGAGCTGTTTGTGCGGGTCGCCCAGTGCGGCCAGCAGGGTGCGGGTGCGCGTCAGGCCGGGCTTGTGGCCGGCCCACTGGACCGCATGGATGTATTCCATTGCCTGTTCGTAATTCATTGTAATGCCTCTTTTTACTTTTTCACCATCTTCATCAGGGCACGGTTTTCCAGCAGGATGCGCAGCAGCACAGTGTTCACCGCAGCCAGGATCAGTGCATTGGGGATGCGCACTGCCAGCGTTGCCCACGGGTAGCCGTAGAAGATGCGCAGTGCCAGCGAGGTGATGACCATGGAACCCACAAAGTGTCCCAGCAGCACACTGATCTGCAGCCGCAGGCCGGTGCGCAGCTGGGGCAGTTTCTGCCATGCAAGCCCCGCCACCAGACCAATGGCACCCGCGCCCAGCGTGATGAGCGGGTTGATGGCGTAGCCTGCCAGCACGCCGCCGATCATATCGGCCACAGCGCCCACGGCAAAGCCGGCACCGGGGCCGAACAGCAGCGCTGCCAGCAGCACCGGCAGGCTGCCCAGATTGAACCGCACAAAGCCGGTGGAGATGCTCAGCACCCAGCTGAACACGATGCTCATTGCCACCAGCAAGGCCAGCATGGTGAGCGTGCGGACGGAATTTTTCGAGTTGTTCATATCAACTGTCCTCCTTGCAAAAGGAATACCGGGCGGGCGGTCTGCACAAACAAAAGCGCCCTCCCTGTGACAAACCGCACAAAGGAGGGCGTGAATCCAACAACTTTCACTTCCGGGCGGGACGCAAGCCGTCTCGCCTGCACCCAAGTCCATGCAGCAGCGGGATGCAGACCATGCACCGCGGGTACACCTTCGTCCACAGCACAACTCCCCGTTGATGCGGCACTTAACGCACATGGTCTTACTCTGTTGATGGTTTTATTATAGTCCTTTTGCCGCAGCCATGCAACCGCCTGCACAGACAACTTTGCCAAACCACCTCGTCAAATTTTAGCAGTTGTGCATAGCATCTGCCGGGTTTTGGCCTGTGTCCCCTTTTCATTTGCCGCATAACGTGGTAAGATGGGTTTAACCTTAAATATGGAGTCTTCTCCCGGAAAGGAATGTTTCCCGATGAAATTCAACGAAATGACCTATACCCGCCCGGACATTGGTGCCCTGCTGGCCCGGTGCAAAGAGCTGGCCGCAAAGGCCGCTGCCGCACCGGACGGCGATGCCCTTGTCCGGCTCTACTATGAGCAGAGCGAAGCCTTTGCAGAGTACAACACCGCCGCGAACCTTGCCAACATCCACTACACCTGCGACACCCGCGATGAATACTGGAAGGCTGAGCAGGACTTCTTTGATGCCAACGGCCCCGCCGTGACCAACGCCAGCGTGGAGATCAGCCGCGCTTTCCTTGCGAACCCGCATGTGGATGCCCTGACCGAAAAATTCGGCACCACCTGTGTGGCCGGTATGAAGAATGCCGTTCTGGGCATGGATGACCGCACCGTGGAGCTGCAGCAGCAGTTCAATGCTCTGGTGAGCCGCTACCAGCAGATCTACGGCGGCGCACTGGTGGAGCTGGACGGCAAACAGCTCACCATCCCCCAGCTGGGCCCCTACAAAGAAGATCTGGACCCTGCCGTGCGCCGCGCCGCCTACGAGGCCGAGGCCGGTTATTTTGATGCCCACCGTGCCGAGCTGGACGAGCTGTACGGCGAGATCGTGAAGAACCTGAATGCACAGGCCCGGGTGATGGGCTATCACGACTACAGTGAGCTTTCCTATGTGCGCATGAACCGCATCGGCTACGGCCCGGAGGAGATCCGGAAATTCCGCGATCAGGTGGCAAACGATGTGGTGCCCCAGCTGCAGAAGGTGATGGCCCTGCGTGCAAAGCGCACCGGCATCGCCCGCCCCACCTTCACCGATCTGCCCATCATGTTCAAGGACGGCAATCCCAAGCCCATTCCCGGCTACAAAGCCCGCATGGATGCCGCCCGCACCATGTACCATGAGCTTAGCCCGGAAACCGCCGAGTTCATCGACTTTATGCAGGACAACGAGCTGTTCGATGTGGAGAGCCGCCCCGGCAAGATGTCCGGCGGCTACATGACCAGCCTGCCCAGCTACAAGGCCCCCTTCATTTTTGCCAACTGGAACAACACCTCCGGCGATGTGGACGTGCTGACCCACGAATGCGGCCATGCCTTTGAGGGCTATGTGGCCGAGCGTGACCCCGCCATCCCCGCCGATCTGGAATGCCCCGGCATGGAGAGCGCCGAGATCCACTCCATGGCCATGGAGTTTCTCACTGCGCCGTGGCATCATCTGCTCTTCGGCCGGGATACCGACAAATACGCCCTGCTGCACGCTGAGGACAGCTTCGTGTTCCTTGCCTACGGCTGTGAGGTGGACGAGTTCCAGCACATCATGTACCAGAATCCGGACCTGACCCCCGATGAACGCAATGCCGAGTGGCTCAAGCTGGAAAAGAAATACCGCCCGTGGATCGATTTTGACAATCTGCCCTTCTATGGCCGGGGCGCAGGCTGGCAGCGCCAGCTGCACATTTATGAGTGCCCCTTCTATTATATCGACTACTGTCTGTCCACCATGGCCGCGCTGCAGTTCTTCCTGCTGAGCCTGACCGACCACAAGGATGCATGGGAGCGCTACCTGCGCCTTGTGCGCCGCGCCGGTACGGCCAGCTACACCGAGCTGCTGGAGACCGCCGGGCTGAAAGTTCCCTTTGAGGAGGGCAGCATCAAGGGCATCGCCCAGCAGATGACCGACTGGCTGGAAAACCATCAGGTGTAAGAAGCCGTTTTCATCCGCACTGTACACCATCTGAACGGTCGTTTTGATGCATCTGAAGGGCGATTCATGCCGTTTTGCTTGTCAGAGGCCGTAAAATCTGGTATGCTCTGGACAGAGAAAAAGCGTTTCTGTGAAGCGAAAGGAGATCCTTATGAAACTGACCGGACTGTTCAAGCGCGGTGCCGCCTGCCTGTGCACCGCCGCCATCCTGATGGGCGGCATCTCCGCCTTTGCCCTGAGCCCCGCCCTTCCGGACGAGCCTGCCCCGGCAGAGCTTTCTGTGACCAATGCGGTGTCGGAAGCGCAGCTGCGCTCTGCCCTGTCCCAGCTCACCGTCACCTATGACAGCGAGGCCGAAGGCTGGCAGATCGACTCTCCCTACGAGGAGGCCAGCATGGAAAAGGCCTCCTGCGGTCTGTACCCCTACCTGTTCGTTACCAACGATGATCCCACCGTGTATCTCAGTCTGGGCATGACCTACTTCGGCAATAAAAAGCTGGACATGAAATCTGTTCGGGTAGAGACCGAGGATAACTACTACGACTTCACCTGCGACGACCAGTTCACAGGCGGCTACGACAACGACCTCAAGTCTTGGTTTGATTACGAGCTGTTCGATATGGACGACAGCACCAGCTGGCTGAACGAGTGGCTTGCCGCCAAGAGCGTCACCGCCACCTTTACCGGCAGGGACGGCTCCACCAAGACCTACACTCTGACCAAGGACAACCTGCAGGCCATCCGCGACATCCTGAACGCCTACGACACCCTGCTTGGTTCCGACGTTTCCACTGCACGTGTCGTGCTGCGCAGCCTTGTAAAGTAAACATTATCTGCTTACAGCAAAAGCCCCCGGAACGGTGTGAAACGTTCCGGGGGCTTTGTGTTATGCCTTATTCAGGTTCAGGCGCTTCTCTTACAGGTTGAAGTAGCGCTTTGCGTTGTCGAAGCAGATGCCCTTGACGATCTTCTCCAGAGCCTTCTCGTCGTTGGGATACTCGCCATCCTCGACCCACTGGCCGATCAGGTTGCACAGGATGCGGCGGAAGTAATCGTGGCGGGTGTAGCTCAGGAAGCTGCGGCTGTCGGTCAGCATGCCAACGAAGTTGCCCAGCAGGCCCAGATTTGCCAGACTCTTCATCTGGTTCTCCATGCCGATCTTCTGGTCATTGAACCACCATGCAGAACCGTGCTGGATCTTGCCCGGCACCTCGGTGCTCTGGAAGCAGCCCAGAATGGTGCCGATCTGCTCGTTGTCGGCCGGGTTCAGGCTGTAGATGATGGTCTTGGGGCACTCGTTGGTCTCGTCCAGAGCGCTCAGCAGGGCTGCGATCTCGCCGCCGCAGGAAGCGGTGTTGATCATGTCAAAGCCGGTATCCGGGCCGAACTTTGCATACTGCTTGCGGTTGACATTGCGCAGGCAGTTGAAGTGCAGCTGCATGGCGATGTTCAGGCGGTGATACTCCTTGCCCAGATGGATCAGGATGTAGGTCTGGTACTTTTCGGCCTCTTCCACGGTGCAGCTCTCGCCGGCCACGACCTTCTGGTAGATGGTATTGACCTCTTCCTTGGTGGCCTCACGGTAGGGGATGTAATCCAGACCGTGGTCCGAAGCGCGGCAGCCCATCTCGGCAAAGAACTCGATGCGCTTGGTCAGAGCGTCGGTGACGCAGTCGATGCAGGCCAGCTTTTCCTTGCCTACAACAGCGGCCAGCTTGCCCATGTACTCGGCAAAACCGGGCTTGTTGATGTTGATGGCCTTATCGGGGCGGAAGGAAGGAGCCACAGTGAACTTGATGGTGGGATCTTCCTTGATCTTCTTGTGCCAGTACAGATCATCGATGGGGTCATCGGTGGTGCCGATGAAGGCCACGTTGGACTGCTCGATCAGGCCGCGGACAGTCAGCTTGGGATCGTGCTGCAGCTTGTCGTTGCACAGGTTCCACACTTCCTCAGCGGTGTCGCCGTTCAGCACGCCCTCGTAGCCAAAGAACACATGCAGCTCGAGGTTGGTCCAGTGGTACATCGGGTTGCCGATGGCCATGGGCAGAGCCTCTGCAAACTTCTGGAAGCGCTCGCGGTCGGGCTTATCACCGGTGATGTACTCCTCAGGCACACCGTTGGAACGCATCACACGCCACTTGTAGTGGTCGCCAAAGTAGCTGCCGTCCGGGTTGCGGCCGCCCAGCCATACCTGAGCGATGTTCTCAAAGCGGCGGTTCTCGTAGATCTCACGGGGAGGGATGTGGCAGTGGTAGTCGCAGATAGGCATATCCGCAGCGTAGTCGTGGTACAGATGCTGAGCAGTGGGAGACTGGAGCATGAAGTCCTTATCCATAAATGCTTTCATGGGTCGATAACTCCTTTTCTCTGATGGTTTTTGTTAAAAATCCGTCAAACCTTGTGTACAACGGGACACCCGCCTGCACGGGCAGGTTTGTCTTACCTTTAGTATAACGGAAAACGCGCATGTATACAACTGAAAAAGTGACAAATTTTCCAGCACACAATTGTGCTTTTCGCTGGAAATGCCCCAAATCGTCACCTTAGGGCTAAAAATATTGCACAAAGCTCTTGACTTATTTGTATACAACAGCATAAAATAGGGGTAAGGAACAGAGGGCAGGCAAAGCGGCCTTCTGGTGAGCAAAGCAAGTTTATAAAGGAGATCAACAAGATGGAAACTTTGAACTACAAGGTTCTGGAAGGCACCGGCTATAACGGCTACATCCTGAAGGATGCACCCGTCAAGGTCATGCAGTTTGGCGAGGGCAACTTCCTGCGTGCCTTCGTGGACTATTTCTACGATATTGCAAACGAGAAGGCTGGCTACAACGGCAAGGTCAAGCTGGTGCAGCCCATTGGCAACTTCCCCCAGATGGCAGACTGGATCAACGAGCAGGAAGGCCTGTACACCCTGTACCTGCGCGGCAGTGAGAAGGGCCAGAAGGTCGATGCAAAGCGCGTGATCTCCTGCGTGTCCGACTGTGTGTGCCCCTACATCGACGGCAAGTGGGACGAAGTGCTGGAGCTGGCACGCTCTGAGGATCTCGAGACCATCGTTTCCAACACCACTGAAGCCGGCATCGCCTACACGCAGGGTGACAGCCAGTTCGATCAGGTTCCTCCCAACAGCTTCCCCGCAAAGCTGACCCGCGTGCTGTTCGAGCGCTACAAGGCATTCAATGGCGCTGCTGACAAGGGTCTGACCATCCTGTCCTGCGAGCTGATCGACAACAACGGCAAGGAGCTGCAGAAGTGCTGCAACAACTACGCCAAGGATTGGGATCTGGAGCCTGCCTTCATCGACTGGATGAACAACGCAAACACCTTCTGCTCCACTCTGGTGGACCGCATCGTTCCGGGCCGCATCCGCGATCCCAAGGAACTGGCTGCCATGGAAGAGGCCAACGGCTACCATGATGCCGCTCTGGACGTGGGCGAAGTGTTCGGCGTGTGGGTCATCGAAGGCCCCGCTGAGCTGGAGGACAAGCTGCCGTTCAAGAAGGCCGGTGTCAACGTCATGGTCGTGCCTGATGTTACCCCCTACAAGAAGCGCAAGGTCCGCATCCTGAACGGTGCACACACCGGCTTCGTTCTGGGCGCATATCTGGCCGGCTTCGACATCGTGCGTGACTGCATGCACAACGACACCATCCGCGGCTTCATGAACAAGATGCTGCACGAGGAGATCATCCCCACCCTGCCGCTGGACAAGAAGGATCTGGAAGAGTTTGCTTCCGCTGTTGAGGACCGCTTCAACAACCCCTTCGTCAACCATGAGCTGATGAGCATCTCCCTGAACTCCACCTCCAAGTGGAAGGCCCGCAACATGCCTTCCTTCCTGGCTTACATCGAGGAGCAGAAGCAGCTGCCCAAGTGCCTGACCATGTCTCTGGCAGCCTACATTGCCTTCTATTCCAGCGACATTCAGGAGCGTACCGCTGACGGCCTGATCTGCAAGCGTCCTGCCGGCAACACCTACAAGATCCAGGATGACGCATGGGCTCTGGACTTCTACTATGCACACAAGGACGACACCGCTGCTCAGCTGGTGCACGCCGTGCTGACCAACACCCAGATGTGGGATCAGGATCTGACCAAGATCGAGGGTCTCGAGGCCGCTGTTCTGGCTGATCTGGAAATGATCCGCACTCAGGGTGCCGAGGCTGCTTACAAGAGCTGCCTGTAAGCCTGAAAAACCAACCTACCCGCACAACAAAGGGCTGCTGCTTTGGGCAGCAGCCCTTTTGTGCGATACGATAAGGAGAACAACTATGCCGCAGGCAATTCATATCAGCCCCATCGACAACGTGGTCGTTGCCCTGCACCCCATTGCCAAGGGCACGCTGGTGGAAGTGGACGGCCTTGCCGTGACCGCTCTGGAGGACATTCCGCAGGGCCACAAGATGGCCGTGAAGCCCATCAAGAACGGTGAGAACGTGATCAAGTACGGCTTCCCCATCGGCCACGCCACCGCTGACGCCGCTCCCGGCAGCTGGATGCACACCCACAACGTGCACACCAACCTGTCCGGTGAGGTAGAGTACAGCTACAACCCCGCCCCGGATCTAGCTCCCCTGCCCAAGGTCGAGCCGGAGACCTTTATGGGCTTCCGCCGCAAGGACGGCCGTGCCGCCATCCGCAATGAGATCTGGATCATCCCCACCGTGGGCTGCGTCAACGACATCGCCAAGAAGATCGTTGCCGACAATCAGGATCTGGTCACCGGCTCCATCGAGGGCCTGTACACCTTCACCCATCCCTTCGGCTGCAGCCAGACCGGCCACGACCATGCACAGACCCGCAAGCTGCTGGCTGCGCTGGTGCGCCACCCCAATGCTGCCGCCGTTCTGGTGCTGCATCTGGGCTGCGAGAACCTGCAGCACGATCAGTTCGTGGAAGAGCTGGGCGAGTATGACCACGACCGTGTGAAATTCCTGACCTGTCAGGAGGTGGACGACGAGTTCACCGCTGCCCGCGATATCCTCAAGGAACTGGCTGCCTATGCCGGGCAGTTCAAGCGCGAGCCTATCCCCGTGTCCGATCTGGTGGTGGGCATGAAGTGCGGCGGCTCGGACGGCCTGTCCGGCATCACCGCCAACCCCACCATCGGCCGCTTCTCCGACATGATGGGCCAGCGCGGCGGTTCCACCGTGCTGACCGAGGTACCCGAGATGTTCGGTGCCGAGGGCTTCCTGATGGATCGCTGCATCAACCATGACGTCTTTGTCAAGGCTGAGCACATGATCAACGGCTTCAAGGATTACTTCATCAGCCACAACGAGGTGGTCTACGATAACCCCTCTCCGGGCAACAAACAGGGCGGTATCACCACGCTGGAAGACAAGAGCTGCGGCTGCGTGCAGAAGGGCGGCACCGCCCCCATCATGGACGTGATCGGCTACGGTGATCCCGTTGTCACCAAGGGCCTGAACATGCTGTACGGCCCCGGCAACGATCTGGTCTCTGCCACGGCCATGACCGCCGCAGGCGCACACCTGATCCTGTTCTCCACCGGCCGCGGCACTCCGTTCTCTGCCCCGGCTCCCACCCTGAAGATCTCCACCAACACCCCGCTGGCCCAGAAGAAATCCGGCTGGATCGACTTCAACACCGGCGTGATCGCCGATGGCGAAAAGACCATCGACGAGGCTGCAAAGGATCTGCTGGATCTGGTCATCCGCGTTGCAAGCGGTGAGCAGACCAAGGCCGAGAAGCACGGCTTCCGCGAGATCTCCATCTTCAAGGACGGCGTCGTTCTGTAATCGTTTCGAGGCTGCTGTATGGCACTTTGGCTGTACGGCAGCCTCTTTGTGCATGAAAACGGAAGGGAAGTGTTTTTATGGCTATGACCACTCGCATGATGATCTATGCGTTTCTGCTTTACGGCGGCATTTTTGCCGCTATCGTGGCCGTTATTGCAAGGATCATAAAATATCTCATCCGCTATGGCATTGATTATTATTTTGAAAAACTGGCACAGAACCAGAAACATAAGGAGGACTGAACTATGAATCAGATCACCACCCGTTATGTCACCGAAAACGGTGCCTGCTATGAGCAGTACGTTATCACCGATGCTGAGGCAAAGACCGAACTGGTCATCACCCCGGAGCGCGGCGGCATGATCACCGGCTTCTCCCTGAACGGCGAGGAGTATATCTGGACCCGCCACCCCAATTTTTCCGAGTGCAACCGCCCCCGCTTCGGCGTGCCGGTGCTGTTCCCCAACTGCGGCCTGCCGGATAACGGCGTGCACATCTTTGACGGCAAGGCATACCCCATGGAGAACCACGGCTTTGCCGACCTGTGCGCATGGGATGTGGAAAGCGTCGGCCCGGACGGCGTGACCCTGATTTTGGAGTCCACCCCGCTGACCAAATTCCTCTATCCCTTCGATTTCACCGTGCTGATGAACTATAACCTCGAGGGCAACACTGCCGCCATCAACATGACCGTGATCAACGAGGGCGACACCAACATGCCCTTCAGCTTTGGCTTCCACCCCTACTTCAAGGCTTCCAAGCTGGAGAATGTGGACTTCGATATCAAGTGCGCCACCTGTTCCGAGAGCGCCAAGGGCGAGCAGCCCGCTGCCCCGGAAAAGATCACCCTCACCCGCAAGGAAGGTGCTGACAACAGCGTGCGCCTGCTGACCGGCGTGCAGTTCCCCATGACCCTCACCGACAGCGGCAACGGCCACAAGGTGACTGTGGATGCCGACGACAGCTTCGACCACGCTGTGCTGTGGCAGCAGGATGCCGAGAGCTTTGTGTGCATGGAGCCCTGGAACGGCTGGGCCAACAGCGTCAATGAGGAAGGCAAGCACGAAGTGCTGGAGCCGGACGAGGCCATGACCGCTGATTGGAGCATCACCATCGAGAAGGTTTAAGCTTCATATCCTATAACAAAAAGGACACACCGTTGTGGTGTGTCCTTTTTGTTATAATTCAGTTCTTTGCCGGAATCATAAAGCTCTTATTTTCCGCCGGGTCCCAATAAAGCAGTTCCACCCTGCCGCCCTGTGCCAGCAGTTTTTCCTTTGGCTCCTGCTTTTGCCAGCAGCGTTCCAGCAGCTTTTCCATGTCGGCATCGGCAGACACCTTCTCCGGGCAGAGGGCACTGCCCTGCCACCTGCCGTCGGCATACAGGCTCAGCGCACCGGCATTGCCCGCCAGAATGGCTGCAATGTCCTTCTTCATGCGGTCGTAGTCGTACTCCACGGCCTTGTACTGCCCATGCCACAGGCCGAAGAAGAGCGAGAACTCGCCGCACATCTCAATGAGCAAATTCTCACCATTGTGCGGGTTCTTGACCACAAAAGCCACATCCCCGTTTTCCATGTAGTCGAAGTCCGGCTCCTCATTCGTGTGCACGGTCACATGCTGGCTGCTCAGCGCCGCAAGCAGATCCTCCTGCACGGCACTGGTATCCGGGATCTCATCATAATTGATATTTGCGTTCATGGGATGCTCCTTTTCTCTGTGCTATTTGTGTTGTTATTTTTCACCAGACTGCACAGGTCTTCTTATTTTCCTTCATATTGCTGGATCATTTTTATACGCTGTGTAACAGAATACATAAAACGGTTCACCCTACTTCACATTAGATCAATGCTTTTTGAATCTAACCATCGAACACACGACCTCAACATGCTTATCATTGTCCAAACTTAATTCCATATTTTCCCCAATGATTGGTAGCTTGAATTTGATTGATTTAAGCCACTGTCCATTGGGCTGGCGCTCCGGAAAGATTTGTATTTCTGAAATCAGCGCTTCTATAAATCTTCTTCGTTCTACGTCATTCATCACCCCGTATAGTTTTTCAAAATAAATCACAAAGTAATTTTTGACTATCTTTTCAAAAGTTCTTATATGCCGGTATAGCCTATTGTTACAGGCTTTTCCGGCATTTTTCATTGTGGAAGATACTCTCAAATCTTCTTATATCCCCGTATGTTTTTGTGTTCAAAAGTAGTATGTGGAGTAGTAAATTCTCCATTTACTACTATGCAATCAGCCGCTTCATTTCGGTTATTGACGTTTCGGAAGTTGTGTGTGCGTAATAGTTCAGCGTCATATTGATGTTGGAATGTCCCATGATGTATTGCAATGCTTTAGGGTTCATTCCCGCATTTGCTAACGTGGTGCAGAATGTGTGGCGTAAGGTGTGCGGTGTCATTACCTTTGGCAATGCGACCTTTTGCGTTTTGTTGTATTTCCTTACAAGCCCCCGGAACATACTTTCATAGTTGACTGCCACTTTTGGCAAGCCGTTCCGGTTAAGGAACAGAAATTTTGTGTAGCCCTCTAAAATAACAGGCTGTACATATTTCCGTTTATTTAGCACCCGTTGAAATGCTTCCAACACTTTTTCACTCATAGGAATAACCCGGTTGCCGCTTTTCGTCTTAGGCGTTTCCACATAGTAGCCCACATCTGCAATCTTCAAAAGTTGGTGGTCTACATTGATAAGCTGTTTGTCTAAGTCAATGTCAGCTTCCGTCAGTCCGCAGAGTTCCGAAATGCGAAGCCCTGTCCCTAACAGTATGATAATCTCGTCGTAGTATTTCTGATAGACTTTATCATGCTGTACAAAGGACAGAAAAGCCGCTTCCTGCGTAGGGGATAGAGGTTCCTTTGGTTCCGTATCATCTTCAAGGACTGTGTTCAACTGGAAGTCAAATGGATTTTTACGAATACAATCGTCCTGTATGGCTGTGTAAAAGGCAGCCTTTAAGGAACGCTTGTGGTTGTTGATAGTCTTGAAGCCGTAACCTTTTTCTTTCATGCGTAACGCCCATTCCTTTGCGTCGGAGAGCTTCACATTTTCAATCCGGCAGGCTCCAAGTTTATCCTCCTGCAAAATCCGCATGAGCTGTTTTCACCCCTGCTTTGTACCATGCCGCACATTTGCCCGGTGGCGTATCTGCTTTGCGTAGAGTTGGCAGACCGTCATTTTCTTTCCGATATGGTCGATACCGTCGTCAAGGTCTTTTTGGATTTCTTTCTCTTTTTCCCTCAACGCTATATCGTCGCGCTTTCCTGCCGGGGTTTTGTCCGTAGGCACTAACTTCCAAGAATAAACAAACTGCGGTTTCCCAAAGGTATCTATATATTTGTAGGCATATCTCCCGTCTTTTCTCTGGCTCTCTCCGGTGCGGAGAATACGATTTTTATTATCCCGTCTTTTTTCCGACATCGTTATGCTCCTTTCCATAATGGAAAGAGCCTTGATATGCTTGACTACATTGTACCACATTCAAGGCTCGATTTCACTATTAGATTGCGTCCACCGTATCAATCATTTTTTCAAACTGCTTACGCTTAATCTGAATACGGTTTCCGTTCATCATTACCCAGTCCGGGACGGGATTTTCTTCTGCCAGTTTCCGCAGCTTGCTTTCTCCGATACGGAAATATTTTGCTGCTTCTTCTATGGTAAGAGTGTACTTTTCCCAAATCGGCACGTCGTTATTGTTCAATTTGTCGTCCCCCTTTCTTAATGGGTCAAAAATCAATCTGTAACATAGGCTTTAATCGGACGGCTATTAGCGTAACCTCATGGGACTTGCACCCCTCCGGCGGTCTGCCGAAGCCCTACCCATTGCCTGCGACGCTTCTAACGCTCGGACTATGGCTGTAAGGAAGTATCATTATGTATTCTGTGCGTTATCGCCCGCAGGCTGCTATCCCTGCTTTACGGTGTGGTATTTCTCGCTCGCTTTTCTGTTAAGAGAAAGGTCATGGCGTACCCGCCGCATGGCTCGGCACAAAAGGAACGTATCCGATTTGCCTTATGCTGCGTCGCCGTTCTATTGCGCCGCTTTCTTTATCAAAGAGCAGGGGGCTGTCTTGCGGTATGGAACGGAAAAGGGGAAAGAAGCGTTCCAATATCGCGTAGGTTATTCAGCCCGAAAAGTGAGGATAGCCCTCATCAGTCTTGCTTGCAGCCGTTCCCGAATATCCTCGTCAACGCCATAATAGACATTGCCGCGCTCGTCGTAGAGCTTCCGCATGGAAAGACTTGCTATGTAGCCGCTGAAATGCTGCAAGACCATTTTCATAGCGTCCGGGTCGCCTTTGCTCGCCGCCAAAATAACGGGATAGGGAACAAGGGCATTTTCCGGGTAGTCGTTTTGATTACCATTCGTTCCATTCATCAGCGTGTTCCTCCAAATATTTCTTTAACAGTTCAAAAGAGCTTGTCCGTCTGTACTGTATCGTGCTGCGCGACGTATTGAACATTTTTCCGATTTCCACGTCAGTCATGCCCTCGAAATAGTACAGAAGTATAGCAGTTCTCTTTTCTTCCGGCAGGGTGCGTATTGCTTCAAGCAATAACTTCGGGGTTATTTCTTTTCCTGCCATTTGATAAGTCGGCTCGGCTGTTTCAGCTTGAAAATATTTATCCGTAGTGTAAAGCTGCCGTTCCTCATGCAAGGCAAGGTCACAAAAAGAAACTTCCCGTTTCCTGCGTCGCCGGATTTCATCATGGGCGTTACAGGCTTCGTTGTGTAGCACCCGTTTACAGAAACTTTGAAAGACACATTGCTTCTGAAATTCTCTGCGATTAGGTTCCATGTAATCACCTCCTTTCTGCCGAAAGGCGGTAGTACCTCCCCTTTTCGCGGGATAATACAGACGACTTTTTTAAACGCCGGACGAAAGCGAAAATTTCTTTGAAAAATCTTCTGTAAAATGCAAAATGCGCCCATCTGCAAGGCGCAGACCGACGCATAGGAAATAACAGCAGTATTTAATTGATTTGATAGTTCATCTGTATAGTCGGACTTGTCCGGTGGGGGAGCTATACTTTTTTTAATGAATGTAACCTATGTATGCTGTATAGCAACAAAGAAATCCCCATAGCGGCAGCCCTCCTAAATGCCGCTAATTTATGTTAGCAGTAGACAAAAAGAAGCGGCGGCTCTAAAAATTAAAGCCACCGCTTCAAATGCGCGTGAAAATATGTCTGCGCTACGACGGCTTTTTTTCTTTTGCTGTCGTAGCGTAGAATTAGGAAGTGTGCATAAAAGACACTATTTTTTCAGTAGTGAGGAATCCAAATTACCAAAACTTGTTACTCCACACCGAATAAAACCTACCATATCAAGCTATTTGAATCAGAGTTCAATTCTTGCTTTTGATGGTTTATCTTCACAATAGATAACTTTAATCGTTGTTCCCTTGTCAGGAATTTTGTTTCCTGCGCCAATCCATTTTTGGCAGGTGTAATCTTTGACGCCTATCGTGTATTTGACCTTGATAATATGTGGAAAAGCTGCACCATCCATAGCATGGGTACGGACAGGTTTACGATTTACTTTTAACCACCATTGTTTTGTAACTGAAATTACAGTTCCTGTTGTTTCCTTTTCCATAAGTTATACCTCCGATGTTAATTTAGAATGAGTAATTTTCTATTTAGATAGCTACATATTAAAGCAAACTGCCCTTTAATCCTTTTTTGAAAACCAATACAGCCCTTTCGGTTCCCCAAAATGACATTGTGACAAGGCGATAGCTTTCCTTTTCCATTTCCTCTATTTTGGCATTGATTTTCACTGTCGCATTTTCAATAGTAATTTCTTCTAATAATTCTGTCCTATACATCATATCTTTACCTCCATAATTATTAAATAGATGATACATATTTTCGGTTCAATCTTTTTGGTATTTACCAACCTTTTTTTCTAACTGCTTTTTTCTTCTTACCAACAGTCAATGTACCGGGTTCTTTCTTTTTATTTGCAAGAATAATCATAGAAATCAAGAAAGTCAAAACTATTGTAATGAAAGCGGGGAAAATGTGATAAGTATAACCATATTCCGCACCACAAGTAGGGTCTACTAAAATCATGCTTGCTTTAATCGGATAATAATTTAACAGTGTTCCTTCAAAAGTTCCAAAATATCCATACACAAAAGCTAGTGCAACTCCACCCAAAAAATTATTTGCCGAACAACAGAATATCAGAATAATCGGCAAGACTGAAATATAAATTCCTATATTCGCCCCAGTAACACGAATAAACATATTGAGTAGATTGCCAAAATGAACTCCCGGAAATCCGACAATAATATTGATTACTAATGCTATCACACAACCTATAAGACTAAAGCTGATTGTCAACAGCAATAGAATAAGTAATTTTCCAGAAAGTAACTGTTTATATGGAATAGGAATTGTTAATATATTCTTCATAGTATCGTCTGTATATTCCCTTGTTATGATATAACCTGCAATCAGTGCAATAATAATCGGAAAAAATAAGGTACAATTACTAATCATAACCTGTTGCATAAAATAGTCAAACGTCCATGTCGGTCCACCGTTGGCTGTGGAATAAAACAGTGACAGCAACGGAGAAAGTGTTGTCATAATAATTCCGGCTTTTATTACAGAATATCGTTTTAATTTTAAAAATTCAGTTTTTATTATATTTCTCATATCTTTTACCTCGTCCATTTTTTATAAAAGCGAATTATCAGCCACAAAGAAAGTACAACTGTAATTGCCATAATAAAAATTGTATGGAAAGTAGTTGGTACAATCGCATAGGCTTCCGGCAAAAGATTATCTTTTTGCAAATTATCCATCATTAAGCCGCTTGTCCAGTTCATAACACATATAACCGGAAAAGAATTTAAGAAAGCAATTTTGGCAGCACTTATAGATGTCCCAATCGTTCCCAGTATGCCCCAGTTAAAAATGGAATAAAAAAAAGCAAGCAGGATAGAAAGTAAAAAACTTTTGTTAAAGTAAATAATTAAAAATACAATCGGTAAAGAAGCTGCTACGATAAGAACTCCAAAAATAAGGCTCATAAATATCTTATAAGTCATACCGTAAACCATTCCTACATGAAACAATTTACAAAACAACGCAACAGACAATGTGCTTATCAGACAAAATGCAACGCTGAAAATAAAGAGCATAGAAATTTTTGCCATAATGAGTTGTGTATTTGTAACTGGAATTGTTCTAAGGTTTTTGGAAGTATCACAATCTCTTTCTATAAAAAACAAAATAGCGGCAATGATACCAATTAGACATGGAAGCAAAAAAACTAAACCATATCCCAACATCATTGTATAGACATAATCAAATCGGGTTTGAAGATAGTGTTCTGTTGTATCTGCACCAGTTCCCGCCTTTGCCATATATGCCAAAATCAACGGAAAAAATAACGACAATGACATCAGTGCATACAACAGTCTTTTTCGCTTTAATTTCCAAAATTCGCACTTAATCAGTTTAAGCAATTCCTTCGCCTCCTGTCACACGCTTGAAGTAATCTTCAAGACTTTCTTCACAAGTATGGGCTTCTGATACCTCCAATCCATTTTCTACAAAAGCAGTCACGATTTTTCCTACGGACAAATCAAGATTATGCAAGCGTAAATTGTGGTCGTCCTGTATAGAGAAATGACTCTCATGGAAAGTACGCTCTAAAATTCTTGCTGCCTGTGCGGTATCAGAAAGAGTAAATCGGATATGTTTGCTGCTTTTTTGTTCCAGTTCCGCAAGACTTTCTTCTTCCAATAGTGCGCCATGGTCGATAATTCCAATATCATCTGCTAGCAAAGAAATCTCCGAAAGGATATGACTGGAAATTAAAATTGTTTTTCCCTTTGTATCGCAAAGCTCGCGAATAAAAGAACGTACTTCTGCAATTCCAATCGGGTCAAGCCCATTGATAGGTTCATCTAAAATCAGAAGTTCAGGGTCGTGCATAACTGCAAGTGCAATCGCAAGCCGTTGTTTCATACCAAGAGAATACTGGGAAAACAGTTTTTTGTCTTTATAAGGCAATCCTACCAAATCCAATGTGTTTTTAATTGAATGACGGTTGGGTATGCCCCGTAAGGTAGCAAAAATTTGTAAGTTTTCCGTAGCAGTCAAATTAGGGTAAAAACCGGGTGACTCAATCAGACTACCGATACGGGGCAACAATTTCTTTTCATTCCCCTGCAAAGACTTTCCCCATATTTTAACTTCGCCGGAAGTTGGCTTTGTCAATCCAAGTAGCATTTTCATAGTGGTCGTTTTTCCGGCTCCGTTTCTTCCAAGCAGTCCGTAAATTCTCCCTTTCTGCACATGAATATTTAAGTCAGCGACACTCTTTTGTGAGCCGTACTGTTTGGTAAGATTTTTTGTTTCAATGATATAATTTTTGTCCATATTCAAACCTCCTGTTCTGTAAACTATTCTATCATACCAACCTTGCATTAACCTTGCCGCAACCTTGCATTAACCTTGCAATTTGAAATATTGTCCCAAAAATAATTAAGGCTCCCGTCAAAAGAACGGGAGAACCTTAATTTGCTAAGGGAAAAAGCAAAGTAAATTCCGTTCCTGTTCCCTGTGTGCTATTTGCTGTTATTGTGCCGTTCATTTTTTCTACAAGTTGGTGTGCGATAGAAAGCCCAAGACCGCTGCCTTTTTCAGACCGTCCCTTATCGCATTTATAGAGCCGTTCAAAAATATGCTTCAAATCTTCTTTTTCAATCCCTATTCCATTATCTGCTAATCGGATTTGCATATTTTTTTCCTGCTTTGATAGGATTATTTCTATTTTATCCGCATGACTGTGAGAAATTACATTCTGAATAAGATTGTTCAATATCCGCATATAGCCGTCCGTATCAAGTTTTACCCGGAAAGGCTGTTCGGGAATATCAATATTGTAATCTATCTGCTTATCTTCAAATATGGGTATCCAGTCAATCAAGATATTTCGTGTCAGCTCCGCAGCTTCAACAATATTTATATCCATAGCAAACTCATTAGAATTTAATTTGAACCAGTCAAAAAGAACATCAATATATTCTTTCAAATCGTGAGCTTTGCGGCGGGCTGTTTCGATATAGTCGTCCCTGTCTTTTCCTGTAACAATTCCTTTATGTGCAGCGTCAAGATACCCAATAAGCGTTGTAAGCGGTGTCCGAACATCATGGGAAAGACTTGTCATAAGCTGTCGGTTTGTTTCTTCTGTCTGCCGGACAGTAGAAAGCCTGCTCTCATAAGACACAACAATCTCATTTATTTCATAGGCAAGAGGGGCTACCAGTTCATTTGTTGCAGATAAAATACGTCTGTTTCCATTTCCGTTTTTTACATCAATCAATGCGTCTGTTATCTCGGCTATCTGTTTTTTAACACGTCGAATAGCAAAGCAGGAAACAAGAATAGAGAAAAGTGCAATTATTATGGATAGAAAAATGACTGCTTCCATAGAAAATCAAACCTCCTTGTTAAAACGATAACCGATACCTTTAATCGTTTGAATATATTTTGGACTTCCGGGATTTACCTCTAATTTCTTGCGAAGTCGGCTGATAATCGCCATAATGTTGCTGTCATCATAGAAATATTCCTCTCTCCACACTTCTTCATAAATCTGTTGCTTTGTCAGAATTTTCCCTTGATTTTTCGCGCAGTATAAGAGTAAGTCAAATTCTTTTGGAGGCAATTCAAAAGTTCCATTTTCCGTAGTAACAGAACGATTTTCAATATCAATTTTCAACCCGTCAAATTCAAGTTGCTGTGATATTCCGTCCTGTTGATTGAAACGGGTATAACGGCGTATAAGGGAAACGATACGGGCTATCAGTTCGTCCATGTCAAAAGGTTTTGTCAAATAATCATCAGCTCCTGCCCTTAAACCGCGTACTTTAGAAGCACTGTCATTTTTTGATGTAAACATCAAAATCGGCAGGCTGCTTTCTTTTCTAATTTCTTCCAATGTTTCAAATCCGTCCATACCAGGCATCATAACGTCCAGTATCACAAGTTGATATTCTCTCTCTTTTAATTTTTGTAATCCCTCTTTTCCCGTATTACAAAAATCAGCTTCTATATCTTCTGATAGCACGCTGCGTTTAATCAGCGCACAAAGTTCCTTATCATCATCTATAATCAAAACTTTATTCATGGTATAGCTCCTTTCCTTGTTTGGTTCTACCGTCAATCGGTTTTTCCGCGTCTTTTGGTATCAACCACATATACCCAAGTTTTGAAACACCCTGTATGCGTTTCTCCCTGCAAAGTATCTGTACCCGCCTTTCAGAAATTCCCCACTTCTTTGCTGCTTCGGGGCAAGACATATATTCCATAACAACACCCGTCCTTTCTGAAAATCTTATCATAATAATTATAGTCGGACACACGAACAATAGCAAGTATATAAATATGAATTATTATGGCTATTTAGTGGAACTGTATAGACATATCCAAAGAGAAAGGGGAACAGTAAAATGTAACTGGGTGAATAAATATGGCAAAAAGACCGGTAGAAAAATATGACTTCAAGGCATTTGGAGAAGCTATAAAAGCTGCGCGGACGGGGCGCAAAGAAAGCCGCAAACAGGTAAGTGATGAAATGTATATTTCTCCTCGCTATCTTGCAAATATCGAAAACAAAGGACAGCACCCCAGTCTGCAAATCTTTTTTGAGCTTATGCTTCGTTACAATATATCCGTAGACCAGTTTCTTTTAGATACGCCCACCCAAAAAGATACAAAGCGGCGGCAGCTCGACGCTCTCCTTGATGATATGAGCGATAATGGCATACGGATTGTAACGGCAACTGCAAAAGAAATTTCAGAAGTCGAAAAAGAGGACAAATAAATGTGTCCGGCAAATTGAATATGATTTAGGAAGCGTTGTAATCTTTACAGATTGCAGCGTTTTTCTTTTGCTCTTTTTTGGCATATAGAGCATTGCGTTGTAGTAACCAGTGAGGAAAAAACTTTCGTAGCAAGCATAGGAAAAGAGTACCCTTTTCCGTATTTTCTCCCTCCCGTCCTGCGGTGCGTCGGTTGAAAATTGCTTGTTGGGAAGTGTCCCAAACCCTCGGAACGGAAAGGAGTGATTGCATGAATGGACGCAAAAGAAAAGTACAAATCAAATTCTATGTAACAGAGGAAGAAAGGGCATTGATTGAACAGAAAATGAAGCTTGTCCCTACCCGGAACATGGCGGCGTATCTTCGCAAGATTGCCATTGACGGGTATATCATTCAGACAGACCATAGCGATATAAAAGCCATGACAGCAGAGATACAGAAAATCGGGGTCAACATCAATCAGATTGCAAAGCGTGTTAATGCGACAGGCAGCGTTTACCAAGAGGACATAGAGGAAATAAAGGGGGTGCTTGCAGAGATATGGCGGTTACAAAGATTAAGCCTATTAAAAGCACGTTGAGAAAAGCCCTCGACTATATCCAAAACCCGGATAAAACAGACGGGAAAATGCTTGTGTCCTCCTTTGGGTGCAGCTATGAAACGGCAGACATTGAGTTTGGATTTACGCTTGCACAAGCCATAGATAAGGGAAACAATCTCGCCCACCATTTGATACAGTCCTTTGAGCCGGGAGAAGTAGATTATGAGAAAGCCCACGAAATCGGAAAGCAGCTTGCCGACGCGGTAACAAAGGGACAGCATGAATACGTCTTAACAACCCACATAGACAAAGGGCATATCCATAACCATATCATTTTTTGTGCGGTAAATTTTGTTGACTACCATAAGTACAATTCCAATAAGCGCAGCTACTACGGCATACGGAACATGAGCGATAAGCTGTGTCGGGAAAACGGGCTGTCGGTTGTCGTTCCGGGCAAAGGCAGCAAGGGAAAAAGCTATGCGGAGTATCAAGCGGAAAAGGTCGGTACAAGTTGGAAAGGCAAGTTGAAAATTGCCGTTGATACGCTTATCCCCCAAATAGCAAGTTTTGAAGAATTGTTGCAGCGGTTACAGGCAGCGGGTTATGAGATAAAGCAGGGAAAATATATCTCCTGCCGCGCTCCCGGACAGGAACGCTTTACCCGCTTAAAAACCCTCGGTGCAGATTATACAGAGGAAGCCATAAGAGAACGGATAGAGGGCAAACGCACAAAGGCGGCGAAAACTCCCAAAGAGCAGCGCGGCGTATCGCTGCTTATTGACATTGAAAACAGTATCAAGGCACAAGAAAGCCGGGGCTATGAACAGTGGGCGAAAATCCATAATCTGAAACTGGCTGCAAAGACTATGAATTTCTTGACGGAACATAAGATTGAGCAGTACGCAGATTTAGTCAGCCGGATTGAGGAAATAAATGCGGAAAATGAAAAGACAGCAGACTCATTAAAGAGCGTGGAAAAGCGTCTTGCAGATATGGCGGTGCTGATGAAGCACGTTACCACCTACCAAAAGACAAAACCCGTCTATGAAGCATACCGCAAGGCAAAGGATAAGGACACATACCGGGCAAAGCAGGAAAGCAGTCTGATACTCCATGAAGCGGCGGCAAAGGCATTGAAAGCGGCGGGCGTTACCAAGCTCCCCAATCTTGCTGCCATGCAGGAAGAATACGGGAAGCTCCAAGCGCAGAAAGAAGCCCTTTACACTGATTATGGCAAGCTGAAAAAACAGGTCAAGGAATACGACGTTATCAAACGGAACATAGACAGCATTTTGCGGCAAGGCAAAGAGCCGGAACGGGAAAAAGGAAAGGAACGGGAATAATTATGAAAATTGTTGGTATTACACCATGTTACAGAATAACATTAGAAAATGGCAGTTATGGCGTAGAAACTTATATTAACGCAGACAGTAAAATCCAAATTACTTTTGAGGACGGAAATACACTTATCGGATATATAGAATGGAGAGTTGTATGGAGAGCATTTCCCCCTGGCCTAACTGAAATGATATATGTTCGGCCACGCTTTTCCCGGAAGTTAAAGAGATATTCAGGTCTTTGACCTCAAGCAACACGAATATCATCCTCCTTCCCAATGGCATCCCGCAGGCCCTCGCCCAGCAGGTTGAAGCCCGCGCAGCAAACGATGAGGCAGATGCCCGGATAAATCAGGAGCGCAGGGTTTGAGTAGACACTGTTTCGGGCCTCATTGAGCATCGCACCCCATTCCGGGGTTCCAGCGATCAGCCCAACGCCCAGGAAAGCAAAGCTGGACACCGACATGATCGCCGTGGCAATTCCAGTGGTGAAGTACACCACAAACTGCGGGAACACATTTGGGATTAGGTGGCGAAGTACAATGCGAAGGCCAGAAGCGCCGGAAATCCGGGCTGCCTCTATGTATTCCTTTCCGCATTCAGTTTTTGCATAAGAGCGTACCATCCGCAGAAACCACGCCAGCATAGAAATCCCGATGGCAATGATGACACTTGCCACAGAATTATCCACCGCCGACACCAATGCCATCGCAATGACGATGAGTGGAAAGGCCATAAGGATGTCGCAAAGTATCCTCATTACTTCATCCAGCAGGCCGCCTTTATAACTGGAATAGCATCCCACGAACAGAGCGAAGGCAGCCAGTATAATCAACACCGGGATGGTCAATCCCATAGAGTATCTTGCACCATACAGAAGCCTTGAAAGTTCACAGCGGCCCATCTGGTCACAGCCAAGGGGATACTCCGCAGAAGGCGGAGCGTTTTTCAGCGCAAGGTTTGTGGCATTCGGATCATTGGGAGCCAACACCGGAGCCGCCAGTGCCATAAGAATAAAAATCAGGATCAGAGCCAGTCCAATAATGATTTGCCCTTTTCGTTTCATACCGCTTTCCTCCTATATGCAGGGCAGATAGCACTCGAAAGCAGATCTGCCAGGGTGTTGAGCAGGACGAACAACACGCCGCACACCAGGATGGAGCCAGAAATCCCATAGATGTCCATACTCTCGCAGGACTCCATCAGGTAAATACCAAGTCCCTGGATGGAGAAAACGCTCTCCACCAACGCGGAGGTTCCAAAAAGCGCAGCACAGTATTGAGCGAAAAGCGTAATGGCTGCGGGGAGGGCGTTTCGCAACACCTCACCATACACGATTTTGGTATTGGAGAATCCCCTTGCTCTGGCATAGGTCACATAGTCACTTTTGAGTTCATTCAGCACTGCCGCCCGCAACACTCTGGCCGCAATGCAGATGATAGGGACCGCCATTGCCACCGATGGCAAAATCAAAGATTTGAAACTACCGTCCGAGATCACGCTGAAAATGGGGATTTGAACCGCGAAGGCGGTCAGCAGGATCAGCGCCAGCCAAAAGCTCGGCACGCAAATTCCAATGATACAGATAATCCGCATGACATTATCGAAAATCCCGCCTTTTCGTATGACAGAGATGGCGGCAATCAGTACCGTGAAGATGATGACCCAAGCCATTGCCATAACTACCAGCATACAGGTTACAGGAAGGGCATCTTTGATATTTTCGATGACCGGCTGACGGTTTGTGATTGCGGTTCCAAGGTCACCGGTCAACACGCCCTTTATGTAGTCGGTGTAGCGTTCCAGAAAGGGAGCGTCCAGTCCCAGCTCCTCTCGCACAGCCTGAATCTGCTCCTCTGTTGCAAAGACATTGACCTTGCGGACAATCATCTCTGCCGGATCGGTTCCAGTGAAAACTTGCAGGCAGAAACTAAGAGTAACAACGCCCCAAATGACAAGGATAAAATTGATGATTCTTGATCTTCGACCAGACCACCAGACGCAGCAGCACAGCCGCCGCTGCGCCCACCAGCAGGTCAAAGGGATGAAGGCTGGGAAACGGGTTTTGAAATACCAGCCCCAGCTTTGTAAATGCTGCCAGTAGCCGGTCAATCACATCGCCACCGGTAGTCAGCCGGTAGGCTTCCCCCAGCTTCGTGCAGAGCAGACCGGCAATCAGGTAGGGAAGGCTGGCTTTGAGTGCCTTTGACGGATTGATTTTTGGCAGGTTCTTCATCGCGTCACCTCCTGCTGTTTGTTGCGGGAGAGAGACTGCGCCATTTTCCGGACAACCTCCTGAAGCTGTGTAAGCTGACGGCGAACCGACGGCTTTTCCTGGGATTGGCGCTTTACCACCTTGCCGGAATATTCCGCAAAAGCGGCGGTCAGCGCATCCGCGTCCCGTGACTTGAAAAAGACCAGATAGCGGGGGGGCTGGCTTGTGGTGTCCTTTTTCAGTGCGAAATCAACACCGTATTTACGGGCAACACGCTCAAAGGACTTGATGTTACCATCTGTGATCTCGATATTGGAAACGCCTGCGCCCTGCCGGACAAGGTGCTTCACACTCTGCTTGCCCTTATAAATTTTCGGGTTCTTCTGGCTTTTTGTCATTTCTGCCAGGGCTTTTTCCAGGGCCTTTTTCAAGAGATTTGCGGTCAGCTTTCCCGCTTTAATGCTGATCGCCACAGATTTTTGTTCCAATTCTTCCTGCATGGGCTATCCTCCTTTCCGGCAGGGTGGAAATGGAAAGCAGAATACTAAGGCGGCACCACCAGTCGGTGCAGCAGGAAACGCAGCCGCCGGTGAAAGAAATCAACGGGCTTCTTCATGGCCCTGGCTCCGGATTTTCAAAATGCCGTCCAGCGTGGTGGCCGTAATGCCAAGCCGCTGCGCCACAGCAATATCGTTCTTTACGGCTTCGTCCACCTCGTCGCCGCAGACAATCAACACATGGCTGCGCCGCAGCAGCTCCCGCGCCATATCAATCCCGTCCTTGTGTTCGGCGGGGATGGAGTCATTGAGGAAGTGCGGCAGATAGAGGACGGGACAGATCGGGGTAAAACCGGCCTGATAGACCTTGCGGCAGTAGACCACCGCCTGGTCGGTGTCGGTAAATTCCTGGCCGCTCCAGGCGGCAGAAATGTAAGCAAACGGTTTCTTCATGGGGTCGCTCCTTTCTCCGGCTTCGTGCCGGGTGGCAAACCAACGGCCCCGCGTCAAGAATGAAATGAACGCGCACCGTGCGCGTTCTTGACACAGTGCCGTTCATTTGCAGATTGGTAACCAAGGGCGGGCCGGATAAGACCGGCTCGCCGCCCTCATTTGAGTATGAAAAAACAGTTACCCGCTGCCGTACATATCGTGATTGACAAGTGCGGTGTAGTAACTGTTGATGGTGGTAGGGGCATTGTAGAGGGAGGTCAGAAGGTAGGCACGAATGTTCCGCACCTTCGTCGTATTCTCATGCAGGCTGCTGATCACATACTCGATGTGGCCGGAGTCCAGCTTCAGCAGTCTGCTTTTCACAACCTCCTTTGGGTAGTCCTCGCCTCCAATGCGGATCATTTTTCGGGTGCTGCATACCGTATCTACCAGAATGTCCAGAATTTCATCCAGCAGGTCGCAGTCATAGCCCAGGTTTTTCCGGAGAATGTCATACTCAATATTCTCCTTCAAAATCTCCCGATAGGCCCGTATCGTATCCATCGCATCAGCCGCCGTAGGCGGTCTATCCTCCGAAGGCTGCGCCGCCGGATGGATAGATGGATCAGTATCGTTCCTATCAGTCTTATTCTTATCAGTATTGATTGTGTCCGATTTTCGGAAGTCAAGAGTTCCGGTTTCGGGAAGTGCAGACTTCCGGTTTTCGGAAGTCTTGACTTCCTCTTTCCGGATAAAGTTCTTGACATAGATTTTTGTGGGGCGGCCCTGGCCCTGCTTCTTGCGCTCGATCAGGCCCACCTTGTCTAACTCGGTGAACAGGGACACCGCCTTATTATGGCCACAGCACATCGCGTCCATCGTTTCTTCCAACGTGAAGTAGATGAACACGCGCTCCTGTTCGTCCAGCCAGCCGTTGCGTATGGACAGCCCCATGCGGTCTAACATCAGGCCGTACAGGATTTTCGCGTCTGCTGTTATACGCCGGAAGCCGGGGTCGGTAAACAACACCTTCGGAATCCGGTAAAAGGTATATTGTTCTGCCTCCGTTCCGTAAAAGTAATCCAATGCACCCGGCTCGGCCATGTTTTCACCCCCTTTTCTCTCAGACCGGCAAAACAAAAGGCGCTGCCCGAAAGCAACACCTTTTGAAGTGAGCGCCGTCCGAAAACGGCGTATTTATAAAATTTTTCAAATCATTTGAAAATGCTTTAATGCGTCCATAATCGCTGCCTCTTTCTCTGGCGGGCACTGCGGTACTTTCGCATCTTCCTTTTTGGATACGTTATAATTTTTTCTTTCGATGATTCCACACTTTCTTTTTATCTGAGCGATATAAAGCTGGCTTACTTTTAGTCCGTACTTGTTCAAAACATAAGCTTTGATTTCATCGTAGGTTGCTTTACTTTCCGCCGCCGTTAAATCCAACTCATCCATCTTAAGTTCTATTTCGATATGATGGTCGACTTTGAGTTTGGACAATAATACTACCGTCTCGACATGCTCACTGTGGGGGAACATATCCACCGGCGTGCTGCACTCCACCTTGTAGCCTTTCTTCGTCAGCAGCTCCAGATCCCGGGCCAGTGTGACCGGGTTGCAGCTCACATAGACCACACGTTTCGGGGCCATGCGGGCCACACTTTCGATAAACTGCGGCGTAGAACCCTCCCGCGGCGGGTCCATAAAGATCACGTCTGCGCGTTCACCAGCCGCAGCGGCTTCGCCGATCCATCGGGTGGCATCCGCGGCAAAGAAGCGGGCGTTCTTCACGCCGTTGTGCTTTGCATTGCCAATGGCATCGTGCACGGCGTCGCGGTTCACCTCCACGCCCACTACCTGCTTTGCATGATCGGCGGCGGTCAGGCCGATGGTTCCGATGCCGCAGTAGGCATCCAGCACCACTTCTTTGCCGGTGAGATGCGCCGCGTCCACTGCAAGGCCGTACAGCACTTCGGTCTGGGTATGATTGATCTGATAAAAGCTGCGTGGGCTGATGGCATAGGTCTTGCCGCAGAGGGTATCCAGAATGAATCCCTTGCCGTACAGCACCTTTTCCATATCGCCCAGCACCACGCTGGTTTTGCGGTCGTTCACGTTCTGGACAATGGTGGTGATGGCCACGCCCTGCTTTCCGGCTTCGGTCAGCAGGGCTTTGACAAAGTTCTTGGCCCCCGGCAGCACCGGCTGAGCTGTCACCAGCACCACCATCACCTGCCCGGTCATAACACCGCGCCGCAGCAGGCAGTGACGCAGAAGGCCGGTGCCCTTATCCTCATTAAAAGGCTGGTAATGGCAGGTGCCCGCTGCCGCACGCACGGCCAGCATGGTCTTATCCAGCACTTCGTCCTGCAAAAGGCAGCTTTCCACCGGCAGCACCTTGTGGCTGTTTGCCGCGTAGATGCCGGAGGTAAGTTTTCCACCCCAGCCGGTGGTAAAGGTGGAGATCACCTTGTTCCGATAGTGGTACGGCGTTTCCATGCCCCGGATATGCTCCACCGGGCCGAATCTGCCCAGCAGCTTTTTCACGGTCTCTTCTTTCTGTTTCAGCTGTGCGGCGTAGTCCATGCCCAGCATCGGGCAGCCGCCGCAGTTTTTGGCACGCAGTTTGCAATCCATCTTCCGCTCTCCTTTTTACCCATAAGGGTCATACAGATCATATTCTTCCGCTTCCAGATGCTTTTCCTCCAGCACCTTCATGGCCTGTTCCAGCTCGCTCTGGCCGCAGCCGCTTTCGCTGACCAGCGCGCGCACCGCTGCCGCAAGGTCGCCGCCAAAGAGGGTGTCCAGCCGTTCGCGCATGCTCCACACATTATAGGCGCGCTGGGTGATGGCCGGAGTGTAGGTATTGCGGTTGCCATCCTTGCCGCTTTTCACCCAACCCTTTTCTTCCAGCCGGTAAAGAAAGTTGAGCACGGTCGCCGGTGCCCAGCCCTTTGCGCGCAGCTTTGCGTCGATGTCCCGTCGGGTGACGGGCGCACGGCAGGCCCACACCGCCAGCATGACCTGCTCCTCTGCCGCCGAAAGCGGCTTTACACTGTCCGGGATGCCGTACATCCTGCTGTTCTCCCTCCTTTTGGCATCTTTTTTGCTTTTACATTTGTCTTTGTTTTATTATTATACCAATTTCTGCGCTAAAGCGCAAGAGCCGGAAACGCCGATGAAATCAGGCTTTTTCAGCTCTATTTTACACTTGTCTTTGTTTTTGTCTTTCTGTTAAGGACATTTGTGTGCTTTGTGCCTGCGCAGGGGCTTTTGCGCCGTATCTTTGTGCAAAGATGCTCTTGTTTTCATCCCTGCAAAACCGGTATACTACGGCTACAGCAATCAACAGAACGCACCGCAGAAAACCGCGGTGCTGTGCGATACAGGAAAGGGAGAGTTCATTATGGCACGAGTTTACAACTTCAGCGCAGGCCCCAGCATGCTGCCCGAGAAGGTGCTCAAGCAGGCACAGGCAGAGCTGCTCGAGTACGGCGACAGCGGTCAGAGCGTGATGGAGATGAGCCACCGCAGCAAGTGGTTCGATGCCATCATCAAGGACACCGAGGCCACCCTGCGCCGGGTAATGAACATTCCCGACAACTACAAGGTCGGTTTCTTTCAGGGCGGTGCGACCCAGCAGTTTGCCATGGTCCCGCTGAATTTCATGACCACCGGCAAAGCAGATTACCTTGTCACCGGCAATTTCTCGAACCTTGCCGCCAAGGAAGCCGCCAAATTCGGTGAGGTGAACATCGTTGCTTCCAGCAAGGATAAAAATTTCACCTACATCCCGGACGTGAACGCCATCAACTATGACAAGGATGCCAGCTACATCCACATCTGCCAGAACAACACCATCTTCGGCACTCAGTTTGTCGAGGTGCCGCAGGTGGAGGGCGTCCCTCTGGTAGCCGACATGAGCTCCATGATCCTCTCCAAGCCGGTGGATGTGACCAAGTACGGCTGCATCTACTTCGGCGTGCAGAAGAATGTAGCTCCCGCCGGCATGGCAATTGCCATCGTCCGCGACGACCTGCTGGGCCATGCCGCCGACAATGTGCCCACCATGATGAACTACACCACCCTGCTGGGCAAGGACAGCATGTACAACACGCCCCCCTGCTGGTGTATCTATATGACCGGTCTGGTGCTCAAGTATCTGGAAAACGACATCGGCGGTCTTGCCAACATGCAGAAGATCAACGAAGCCAAGGCCAAAGTGCTGTACGACTATCTGGACGGTCAGGGCTTCTTCACGAATCCTGTGGAGCACCGCTACCGCAGCACCATGAATGTCACCTTCACCAGCCCCAATGCAGATCTGGACAAGAAGTTCTGCGCCGAAGCTGCAGAAGCAGGCTTCGTGAACCTGAAGGGCCACCGTCTGGTAGGCGGTATGCGCGCTTCCATTTACAACGCAATGCCCGCCGAGGGCGTGGACAAGCTGGTGGACTTCATGGAGAAGTTCCGCAAGGCAAATGCATAAGAGGGGAATTCAGATATGTATACGATCAAAACTTTGAACGCCATCAGCCCGGTGGGTCTGGCAAAGCTGAACAACAAGCAGTTTGAGGTGGCTGTGGACACCGATGCCCCGGACGGCATCCTTGTGCGCAGCGCCGACATGCTGAATACCGCCTTCAACGACAATCTTCTGGCCATCGCCCGCGCCGGTGCCGGCGTGAACAACATCCCGTTGGACCGCTGCAGTGAGCAGGGCATCGTGGTGTTCAACACCCCCGGTGCCAACGCCAACGCTGTGGCCGAGCTGGTAATCGGTATGCTGATCGCCGGAAGCCGCAATGTGGCTGTTGCTGCCCAGTGGTGTCAGGGCCTGACCGGCGACCCCGCCATGGCAAAGACCGTGGAAAAGGGCAAGAAGCAGTTCGTGGGCAACGAGATCAAGGGCAAGACGCTGGGTGTCATCGGTCTGGGTGCCATCGGCTCCCGCGTGGCCAACTGCGCCATTGAGCTGGGCATGGAGGTCTACGGCTACGACCCCTACATCTCCATTGACGCCGCCTGGAACCTGAGCAGTCAGGTACACCACTGCGTGAACCTGAACGACATGCTACCCCTGTGCGACTACATCACCATCCATGTGCCCTACCTGCCCACCACCAGGGACACCATCAACACCCAGACCCTTGCCCTGTGCAAGGACGGCGTGAAGATCCTGAACTACGCCCGCGGCGAACTGGTGAACACCGAAGCCCTGCTGGAAGCCATGGAGACCGGCAAGGTGTCCGGCTACATGACCGACTTCCCGTCTGAGGCCATTCTGGGCAAGCCCGGCATCGTGTGCACCCCGCATCTGGGTGCTTCCACTCCGGAAGCCGAGGACAACTGCGCCGTGATGGCTGCAAAGGAGCTGAGCGACTACCTGAAGAACGGCAACATCATCCACTCGGTGAACATGCCGGAGGTCAACCAGCCCAGAGCCGGCGGCAAGCGCATCTGCATCATCCACAAAAACGAGCCGGGCATGATCAGCCAGATCACCGCCCTGACCACCGAAGCCGGCCTGAACATCGAGAACATGGTGAACAAGAGCAAAAAGAACATGGCCTACACCATGCTGGATGCTACCGGTGCTGTGGACAAAAAGCTGGCCGAAAAGCTGGCTGCCATCCCCGCCGTGGTCCGGGTGCGCATCCTGTAAAAACTGTCAAAAAATGAAAAGCATCTGCAAAAAGCATTTCTGAGCTTCAAAAAGTTTGGAAAGTTTTATTGCGGATGCTTTTATTTTAATGTGCTCGCCCTCTCCGTCTTTGCTTCGCAAATCCACCTCTCCCACGGGGAGAGCCTTTGGCAGCCAATGCGAGACTGAGAGGGCGAGGCCGTCTGACTTATGTGGTAAACTGCATTTTTACAAACTGGAAATTCTTTCTCGTCCCATCTGCCGGTTAGTTTTTATTTACAAACTGTAGTTTGTCTTGAAAAACGCGTTAGAGATAGCTTTTTCTAACTACGCATCGTAAAAAGTTTACACGTATTAACATTCAAGAAAAAGCTTGAAAATGGTAAATTCTGTGCTACAATAGGCTCGACAGAAGGGAAATGTCCACCCTGTTCTCCGGCTTTTGGGCCGGTATATTCATCTTACAGGTCCTGCGGATGCAGGGCCTCTGACAGGAAATAGAAAAGGTAGGGAAGTTACTATGGATATCAAGAAGATCGCACTGTTCGCCGCCGGCACGCTGTTCGGTTCTGCCGGTTTCAAGCTGCTGTCCAGCAAGGACGCCAAGAAGGTCTACACCCAGACCACTGCTGCCGTGCTGCGCATGAAGGACTCCACCATGGAGACCGTCAGCAAGGTTCAGGAGCAGGCCGGTGACATTCTGGCCGATGCAAAGGCCATCAACGAGGCTCGTGCTGTTGAAGCCGAGGCTGCTGTGATCGAGGATGCAGCTGCCGAGACCACCGAAGAGACCGCTGAGTAATTTTCGGTTCGTAAAGCATTGAAAGCCCCAACGTGGCTTTCGAGCCGCCTTCGGGCGGCTCTTTTTTGTGAGAGTGGGGCCGCAGGCGTGCAGGGTATAGCAGCCTGACGCTGCGGCAAAAAGATAGAGAAGGATATTTGATATATGAAATGTACCATTCTGCATGAAGGCAAAGGCCGGATGCGCGTGCATGTGGAAAAAGTCCGCATGACTTTGCACCGTGCCGATGTGCTGGAAGCTTATCTGAACCACCATGATGCCATCGTCCATGCCGCCGTTTACGAGCGCACCGGCGATGTGGTCATTACCTATACCGGCAAGCGCACCGCCGCCATTGCCATTCTGGCAGGCTATAAGTTCGATGTGGCCGAGTATGACGCTCTGGTCACCTCCGCCGACAGCCGCAGGCTGAACCGGGAATATCAGGATAAAATGTTCGATCTGGTGGCAGGCCGCTGCCTGCGCAAGCTGTTCCTGCCCGCACCCCTTGACGCTGCCTACACCGCCTTCCGCTCCTTCCGCTTTCTCTGGAAGGGTGTGCGCTGCGTGCTGAGCCGCAGGCTGGAAGTGGAGGTGCTGGACGCTTTGTCCATCGGCGTCTCGCTGCTGCGCGGCGACTTTGGCACCGCCGGTTCTGTCATGTTCCTGCTGAATCTGGGCTCTCTGCTGGAAGAGTGGACCCGCAAGAAGAGTCTGGACGATCTGGCCCGCAGCATGGCCCTGAACGTGGACAAGGTGTGGGTGCGCAGCCAAGGCACCGAAGTGCTGGTGCCTCTGACCAAAGTACGCTCCGGCGATGAGGTGGTCGTGCGCAGCGGCAATATGATCCCGCTGGACGGCACCGTGCTGGAAGGCGAAGCCATGGTGAATCAAGCTGCCCTGACCGGCGAAGCTATGCCGGTGCGCAAGGCAGAGGGGGCCACCCTCTATGCCGGCACCGTTGTGGAGGAGGGCGAGTGTGTCTTTATCGCCAAGGCCGAGGGCGGTTCCAACCGCTACGATAAGATCGTGGCCATGATCGAGGAATCCGAAAAGCTCAAGTCCAGCACCGAGAACCGTGCGCTGGTGCTGGCCGACAAGCTGGTGCCATGGTGTCTGGGCGCAACGGTGGTCACCTATCTGCTCACCCGCAACGCCACCCGCGCCATCTCCTGCCTGATGGTGGATTTCTCCTGCGCGCTCAAGCTCTCCATGCCGCTGGCCGTGCTTTCCGCCATGCGCGAGTGCGGCAGCTACCACATCACCGTCAAGGGCGGCAAGTATCTGGAAGCCCTGTCCAAGGCAGACACCATCGTGTTCGACAAGACCGGCACCCTCACCCGCGCTACCCCGCAGGTGGTGGAGGTCGTGCCCTTCTCCGGCTGCAACGAGCGCGAAGTTCTGCAGCTGGCCGCCTGTCTGGAGGAGCATTTCCCCCACTCCATGGCCAACGCCGTGGTGCGTGCCGCCAAAGAGCGCGGCATTTCCCATGAGGAGATGCACTCCGAGGTGGAATACATCGTGGCCCACGGCATTGCAAGCCGCGTGGGCGGCGAGCGCGTGGTCATCGGCAGCCACCACTTTGTCTTTGAGGATGAAAAGTGTACCATCCCCACAGCCGAGCAGCAGAAGTTCGATGCCCTCAAGCCCGCGTATTCGCACCTGTACATGGCTGCCAGCGGGCAGCTGGTGGGCGTGATCTGCATTTCCGACCCGCTGCGCCCGGAAGCCGCCGCTGTGCTGAACGGCCTGCGTGCGCTGGGCATCCGGAACACCGTCATGATGACCGGCGACAGCGAGCGCACCGCTGCCGCCATTGCAAAGCAGGTGGGCGTGGACCGCTTCTTTGCCGAGGTGCTGCCCGAGGACAAGGCAAACTTCGTCCAGCAGGCCAAGGCCGAGGGCCACACCGTGGTGATGATCGGTGACGGCATCAACGACTCCCCCGCCCTGTCCGCTGCCGACATTGGCATTGCCATCAACTCCGGTGCTGCCATCGCCCGCGAGATTGCAGACGTGACCATCAAAGCCGACAGTCTGGAGGAGCTGGTGGCCCTCAAGGCCATCGCCAACTCTCTGCAAAAGCGCGTGCACGCAAACTACCGCTTCGTGCTCACCTTCAACTCGGCCCTCATCGCACTGGGTGCTCTGGGCATCCTGCAGCCGGCCTCCTCTGCCATGCTGCATAATCTCTCCACCATCGGCATCAGCCTGAAGAGCATGACCAATCTCCTGCCGGAGAACAAGGCTCCGCAGCTGAAAGCATAATTACCGCAAAAAATAACGCCGTGTCTGAACATTCGACACGGCGTTATTTTTTATCTGTTATTCCAGCCCGATCTGCTGTGCATACTCTTCCAGCAGCTCCCGCTCCAGGAACGGGGTCTTGACACCCTCGCGGTCACGGTAGGTCTCGTGGCCCTTGCCAATGACGGCGATCAGGTCGCCCTCCTGCGCGTGATCCACTGCGTAGTGCAGCGCATCCAGACGGTCGGGGATCTCCACGAACTTTGCGTCCGGGTTGCCCTTGTTCATGCCCACGCGGATATCAGCAAGGATGTCCTCCACCTTTTCAAAGCGGTTGTTGTCCTCGGTAAGGATGGAGAAATCGGCCATTTTGGCGCAGATCTCGCCCATGCCGTAGCGGCGCAGCTTGGAGCGGTTGCCGCCGCAGCCGAACACCACCACCAGACGGTGGGGCTTGTAGGCCCGCAGAGTGGTGAGCAGGCTTTCGGTGGACACCTCGTTGTGGGCGTAGTCCAGCAGGATGGTGAACTTCTTGCTGATGGGCACCAGCTCCACGCGGCCCTTGACCACGCACTTGCCAAGGCCGTCGTGGATTGCCTGATCCGGCAGGCCCAGCACCTTGCCCACCGCCAGAGCTGCCAGCGCGTTGTACACGCTGAACTCGCCGGGCATGTTCACCTTCACATCCATCTCGTCCTTGCCGGTCACATGGAACTTCACGCCCAGAAAATCGTGGGTGCGCAGCAGTTCAAAGCCGGTCTCGCGGTAGTCCGCCTGCTCAGCGCGGCCATAGGTGACAAGGCGGCAGGTGTGGCCTTCCAGAAGTGCTTCGGTATTCTCATCGTCAATGTTCACCACGCCCACGTCGCAGCGCTTGAACAGCTGGCCCTTCCAGCTGCGGTACTCCTCAAAGGTCTTGTGCTCGCCGGGGCCGATGTGATCCGGCGAAAGGTTGGTGAACACGCCCACATTGTAGTGCACACCGGCCACGCGGTCCATCATCAGGCCCTGGCTGGAAACTTCCATCAGCGCGGTGTCGCAGCCTGCATCCAGAAATTCTCGAAAGGTCTTTTGCAGCTCGTAGCTTTCCGGGGTGGTGTTGGCAGTTTCCTTGTGGCGGCCCATATAATAAATGCCGTTGGTGCCGATCATGCCCACCTTGCGGCCTGCAGCTTCCAGCACGCTCTTGATCATGTGGGTGGTAGTGGTCTTGCCCTTGGTGCCGGTCACACCGATCATGGTCATCTTGCGGGACGGGTTGCCGAAGAGGTTCGCGCTCATCAGAGCCATGGCATAGCGGCTGCTTTCCACCTTGACCACAGTCACGCCCGGCAGGGTGGAAAGGTCGATGTCGTGCTGGATGACCAGTGCGCTGACACCCTTTGCCGCACAGTCGGCGGCAAACTCATGGCTGTCACGCTGGGTGCCCACGATGCACACGAACAAAAGGCCCGGTGCCGCCTTGCGGCTGTCGTAGATGATATCCGAGATCTCGGTGTCCAGACTGCCCTGCGCAAGGGTAAAGGGCACGCCTTCCAATAACTGTTCCAGTTTCATACTGCACACGCTCCTCAAAACATTTTGTCACATGGGGTTTTCTTCGTTATTTGTGGTCATGCGGGCGGGGTCGGTCAGCGGTGTTTCTTCCGCAGCTGCCGCCGTATCGTCCGCAGGCTGGGCCGCAGCGGCATCCTCTGCACCGTCTGCCGCAGTATCCTCGGCAGCAGAGGTGTCAGGCTCTTCCGGCACGGTCTTTTCCGGCACAACATAACCGGAGGGCAGGGTCGGCTGGCCCTGTGCAAAGTAAATTTTACGGGTGCTGCCCGCGCTGACATGGCTGAAATCCAGTCTGCCGGTGTCGGTAGGGGCACAACCCTTGCCGTCGGCATTGGTCAGCACATAGCGTGCGCGGTCCAGCTTATAATCCAGATCGTTCCGTGTACCCAGAAGCACACTGACACGATCCTGATACAAAAATGCCATCTGGTCGGTGTCCGCAAATTCCATGCGGGTCACATCGTCCAGCATCCCATACTCTTCCAGCTTTGCCTGCAGCTCATTCAGCGCATCCAGACGGTCGTCCGTCTGCACCGCTGCCGAAGCTGCTGCCGAACCGGATGCATCCGATGCCGCCGGGTCTGCCTGCGCTGCAAAGGTCAGCTGGTCGCCGGGTGTCACCGACACCGGCTCGCCGCCGTATAGGGTCTTGAGTTCTTCCGGCTGGGCAGACTCGCAGGCCAGGATCTTGAACTGATCCGAGAGGGTCAGCCAGCCGCTCTTCGTCTGCATGGCATAGGTAGGCACCGCCTCGGTCACCTGCACCACCACCGTGTTGGGGTAATCCCGAACCACCCTGATGGATTCCAGCAGCGGGAACTGCTTTTCCAGTTCCGCTTCCTTGGCGGCAGGGTCAAAGCTGAAAATGTTCTCTTCGGTCTGCACACCCAGTGCCTGCAGGATCTGGCTGCTGGAATAGCCGCCCACCTCCTGCACCACGGTGCCGTCCGCCGTCTGCACCTGAATGGTGCCGATCTTAAACAGCATGGTCATGGTCAGGTAAACACCGGCGGCGATCACGGCCAGCAGGGTCACAAAGGCCATCAGCCGCCGCAGCATCCGCCGCCGCTTCAGTGCAGCGCGGGTTAGGCGGCGCTTCTTGCGTTTTTCCCGCTGTACCGGGTCGCGTGGCTGCTGTTGTGCCGGGCGCAGACGCTGGTTTTTGTAGCGCTGCTGCGCTGCCTGAGCCGCTGTCTTGCGCGGCTTCTGTCCCTGTGAACGGCGCTGCTGCGGCTTGCGGGCCGTGCCGGATGCACGCTGTTCCGGCTGGGCCGTGCGGCATCGCTGCGCGGTACGGTTCCGGTTCTGGCCGCTGGTGCGCCGGGTGCCGCTCTGTTCGGTGCGGCGCGGCTGCGAAGGGAACTCGATGCTATTATCGGTACGGGTGCGGCGCACCGTACCATTGGCGGTGCGGTCCGGCGCAAAGCTCAGCGGTTCCCCGTTGAAGCCATAGCGCCCGTCCGCACTGCCGGAAGATCCTTTTTGTTGTGAAGGCGGCGGAGTATGCTGCAGGTCTTTCCGCAGGTCGTAGATATTGCCGTTGTTTCTGTTATTGCGGTATTGCTGCATGGCGCACACCTCCTTTCCGGTTTAGGTTTTGTTTTACTTCTGCACCAGTTTCATCAGAGCGTCTGCAATACGGTCAAGGCTGTCATCCACCGACAGGCTGCGGGCATTTTTGCCCATCTCAGCCAGCTTGCCGGGCTGTGCCAGCATGTCGGACACCGTGCTCACCAGCTTTTCGCCGGTCAGATCTTTTTCCTCGATCACCACAGCGGCATCGGCCTTCTGCAGTTCCATGGCATTGAAGTACTGGTGGTTCTCAGCCACATTGGGGCTGGGGATGAGCACGGCTGCACGGCCAACAGCTTCCAGCTCGGCCAGCGTCAGCGCACCGGCGCGGCTGATGACAAGGTCTGCCGCAGCCAGCAGTTCCGGCATATTGTTGATGTATTCCTTCACCACAAGGCCGTCGCCTTCCGCGAAGTTCTTTTCCTTTTCCAGATCCTTGAACAGCTGCACACCGTACTGGCCGGTAGCGTGGAGATGCAGCACCGGCTTCTTCTCGTGCTGTTCCCATGCACACAGGTCGGCCACCACCTCGTTGACGCGGCGTGCGCCAAGGCTGCCGCCGAAGGAAAGGATCACCGTGCGGTCGCCCGCGCCCAGCTCAGCGCGGATGGCATCGCGGTCCTTTGCCTTGGTGAACACCTCCGGGCGCACCGGATTGCCCACCACGATGGTCTTATCAGGTGCGCCCAGCTTTTCCACAGCAGCAGGCACGGCGGCAAACACGAGATCCACATCCGGTGCCAGCAGCTTGTTGGTCACGCCGGGGAAGGCGTTCTGCTCATGAATGGCGGTGTGGATGCCCATTTTGGCGGCACAGCGCACCACCGGGCCGGACACATAGCCGCCGCAGCCGATCACAAGATCGGGTTTGACCTCCTTCATAATGGCCTTTGCCTTGGGGCCAGAGAGGGCCAGATTCCACAGCGTAACGATGTTGCGCTTGATGTTGTTCAGCGACAGCCTGCGCTGGAAACCGGTGATCTCGATATGGTGGAAGGGATAGCCCGCCTGTCCTACCAGACGGTACTCCATGCCCTCCTTGCGGCCGGCAAAGTGGATCTCGGCAGAAGGGTCTGCCTTTTTGATAGCACCTGCAATGGCAAGTGCCGGGTTGATATGGCCGGCAGTGCCGCCGGCAGCAATCAGAACTCGCATGACGATTCCTCCTCTATTATTAGTGCATCTGGGCAGGCCATCGGGGAGCTCCCCACTGGCCTGCGCCCTCAAAACAGTCGTTACAGTTCATCGCGCGCACGGCGGGCATCGTCCAGATTGATGGTACGGTCCTTCAGCTCCGCATCACGCTGAGCCTTTGCAGCCTGCCGCTGTGCGTGGGCCGCCGCCCTCTGCTGCGCCGCCCGCTCTCCGTTGCGCCCAATGTTCACCATCACGCCCATTTCTGCCAGCAGCAAGATCAGACTGGTGCCGCCGGACGAGAAAAACGGAAGGCTGATGCCGGTATTCGGGATGGTGTTGGTGACCACGGCGATGTTGCAGAACACCTGCCAGGCGATCTGCGCCATAATGCCAATCCCCACCATGGTGCAGAACTGGTTCTCGGCCTTATAGGCGATCATCAGGCCCTGCGCTATGAGCAGTATGAACAGCACGATGATGAGCACCGCACCGATGAAGCCCAATTCTTCGCACACCACACTGAAGATGAAGTCGTTGGTGCTTTCCGGCAGCCAGAGCTGCTTTTCCACGCTGTTGCCAAGGCCAAGGCCCTTCAGTCCGCCGGAGCCGATGGCGTACAAGCTCTGCTTGGTCTGGTCGTTCAGCGCTTCCAGATCATCGGACCATGTGTTCAGGCGGTCCTGCAGATAGCCAATGGATTCCACCAGCGTCAGGGCCGGTTTCAGCAGCAGAGCCGCCGCTGCGGCCCCGCACCATGTCAATACACCGCCGCAGCCGGTCAGCATGAGGATGGTGCCCACGATGGCGGTGGTCAGCAGGATGCCGGACATGTGCGGCTCTAAAAACAGCAGCAACACCACCGGCACCAGCGGCAGCACCGGCACGATCAGCTGCCTTACGATGCGGATGAACAGCCAATCCTTTGGCTTGATCTTTTCTCTCAGCGACGGGCTGAACCGGCCGATCTGCGGCGCACTTGCCGCCAGATGGGACGAGAGCAGGATCATCTCAAACTTTGCCACCTCAGAGGTTTGCAGAGTCAGGCCGCCCAGACGGATCCAGCGGCGGCAGCCGTTCAGCGGTGCAAAGGTCAGCGTGACGGCCAGCATGGCCAGCACCACCCAGTACAGCGGCTTGCTCGCCCAGCGCAGGAAGCGGTGATCCACATAGCTCATGACTACCATACAGCCAATGCCAATGGCCATGCAGATAGCCTGCTGCTTGATGTAGTGCAGGCTGTCGCCCATGCGCAGGTAGCCGGTGGTGTAGCTTGCGCTGTACAGCATTACAAGGCCGAACACCATGATAATGGCCAGCGTTGCCAGCCAGTTGAGCAGCAGCCGGTTCCACGGTCCCGGGTCCCGCTGCAGCGGCGGCACCCATGCACTTTCTTTTTGGTTTTTATGTTGTCTGCGGGTGGCTGCCATTGCCACGCCCCCTTATTTTCAGAATCAGGCGCTCAGGCCCAGCGTGCCAGACGCACGGCCAGCGCCAGCCCGCACACGCTCAGTGCGCACAGGCTGTAAAAAATATTCACTGCACTCATGCCGCGCTTTTCCAGCCAGCGGTGCAGCGGTGCCGCCGCAAACAGCGGCCTGCCCTTCCAGCGGCAGAACAGGACCTGCAGCAGCACCATGCCGCCCTCCACCCAGAAGGGCAGTGCCAGCGGGATGCTCAGCTCTGCGTAGCCAATGCACAGCGGGATGCAGCCAATGGCTCCCGCTGCATACAAGCAGCCGCACCGGCCGGGGTGCAGCTTTGCCGGTGGAAAATCCCACAGCAGAAAGGCCATCAGTGCACCGGCCAGTGCCGCCGGGAATACTGCCAGCGGAAACCAGCCCATCTGCGTTTCCAGCATCATCAGGCCCAGCATAGCTACAAAGGCCGCGCCGCACACCGTGCCGTCGGCACCGTCGGCCACGCGGGCCGCCTCGGCCATCGCCACCAGCAGCACAGCCCACAGCAGCGGTGCCAGCGTACATTTCACATAATATGCTCCCGGCAGGATCAGCCCTGTGGGCAGGCACCCGTTCAGTGCCAGCAGGCCCAGCACCAGCGCTGCAGCGATGCATTCCAGTGCAAGGCGCTGTGTGCAGCGCAGGCCAAGGCCCAAACCGTTCGGGTAGCGGCCGCGGATGCGGGCCAGATCATCGGCCAGCCCCACTGCGCCAAAGGCCAGCGACCCCAGCAGTGCAATGAGCAGGCGGGAGGTCATCTGCCGGTCGCTGCCAAGCAGGGAAGGCTGTGCAGCACATGCGGCCAGCCAGCCCACGCCCACAGCGGCAAGGGTGCCCACCATCAGGCACAGCCCGCCCATGGTAGGCACCGGGCTGTCCGGAGCATCGCTGTCCGGCTGTGTGCCGCGTGCCGCACGCTGCAGCTCCCGCAACAGCGGCACCATCATATTGCCGAGCGCCGCAGTCAGCACAAAACCCAGCACCGACGCGACGACCAAGGCGAAACGAATCATTTTTCAATCTCCAAATTCATGCCAAAGGGTTATTCTTCGGCATCTTTCTGCTCTGCGTAGAAAATTTCCAGCACTTTTTCCAGCGCCATGCCGCGGCTTGCCTTCACCAGCAGGGCATCGCCCGGCTCTATCCGGTTCAGCAGAGCATCCGCTGCCTCGCGGTAGTTGTTGGCATGGAGGGTCTTGACCCCCTTGGCCGCAGCCACCACAGCCGTGCGCTTTGCGTTTTCGCCGTAGGTCACAAGGCAGTACAGATCACTCTCCGCAGCCAGACGGCCCAGCTCCTCGTGGGCTTCGCGGGACAGCTCGCCCAGCTCCAGCATATCGCCCAGCAGGGCAAAGCGGCGCTTGCAGGGGAATTCCTTGAACATGGCAAGCGCGGCCTTCATGCTGTCGGGGTTTGCATTGTAGCAATCCTCAATGACGGTAACGCC
The DNA here is from genome assembly GCF_023347255.1 of Faecalibacterium sp. I4-3-84. GTDB lineage: Bacteria > Bacillota > Clostridia > Oscillospirales > Ruminococcaceae > Faecalibacterium > Faecalibacterium taiwanense. The sequence goes on along the minus strand of NZ_CP094466.1, from coordinate 2,091,752 downwards.
CTTGCTGTGCACCACCTTCTGGCGGCGGCCGGTCTGCTCAAAATTGGAAAGCCCCTTGATGACACCGCGCGGGTCGCAGCCCAAGCGGGTGGCGGCGCAGTAGGCAGCCAGAGCGTTTGCCACATTGTGCTTGCCCATGGCCGGGATCTTGACCACAAAGGTGCCCTCTTCCTGATCTTCCAGCACAAAGCTCATGCCGTCCTCTTCCTGCCGGATGGACAGTGCACACACATCAGCGTTCTCATCTGCCAGACTGAACCATACCGGCTTCACGTGGGCGGGCAGCTTTGCGGCGCGCAGGAACTTATCATCATAGTTCAGCACCAGCGGTGCACCCTCCGGCAGGCCGTTGCAGATCTCCAGCTTTGCCTTGCAGATGTTCTCCTGACTCCCCAGATTGCCGATGTGGGACACACCGATGCAGGTAATGATGCCCACATCCGGGCGTGCGGCCCGGGCCAGACGGTCGATCTCGCCCGCATGGCTCATGCCCATCTCGATCACGGCATACTCAGTGCTGCTTTCCAGCCGCATCAGGGTGCGGGGCATGCCCAGTTCATTGTTCTGGTTGCCCTCGGTCTTGATGGTCTCGCCAAAGCCTGCAAGGGCGGCGTAGGTCATCTGCTTGGTGGTGGTCTTGCCCACGCTGCCGGTCACACCCACCATCTTGGGGTGATACTGGCTGCGGTAGTTGGCACCCATCACCATCATGGCGTGGTAGCTGTCCGGGCAGAGGATGGCCTTTTCCGCAGGCACGCCCTCCACCGGGTGGTTCACCACCACATAAACAGCACCGTTCTCCAGTGCTTTGGCCGCAAAATCGTGGCCGTCAAATTTTTCACCCGGGAACGCTACAAAAATGCAGCCGGGCCGCACCTCGCGGCTGTCGGTGGTCACCAGTTCCACCTGCACCTCTTCCCGGATGAAGTCTGCGGGCACCAGCCCTGCCAGAAGCTTGCTTGCAGAAATTTTTTCCATTGTTCATGTCCCCTCTCGTTATTTTATCAGCTGGTTCGCCCTCTCCGTCACGGCTTACGCCGTGCCACCTCTCTCAAAGTGAGCGGCCTTTGCAGGCCACGCAGGCTTCATCTTTTTCCAAGGTCCCCCCTTTGGGGGAGCTGGACGCGAAGCAGCCTGAGAGGGCGAGCATGTTTATCTCTTTTCATCCACAGGTAATGGTCACGACGGTGCCGCGCTGCACACTGGAACCGGGGTCTGCACTCTGGGCCTGCACGGTGCCGTTCGCATTGCCCTCCACCACACAGTTCAATCCGGCGGCAGACAGCATCTGGCGGGCAAAGTCCGCGCTCTTGCCGGTCACATCCGGCACATCGGTATGGCTGCCCTCATAGGTATCGGTATACAGGTACACGGTGGTGCCGTAGGCCACCTTTGCACCCGCGTGCGGATACTGGTAAGTGACAGCTGCTGCCGCCTGACTGGTGGTGCTTTCGGCCAGCTGATGCCTGAGGCCCTTGATGTTCAGCTGCACCTGCGCACTGCTCCACTCGGTGCCCACCAGATTCGGCACAGTGACCACAGTCTGGCTGCGATCCTCGCCGTCGGCGGCAATGCCAAGGTAAGGTGCGATCTCGCTGATGATGTTGCCCACAACGGGCGCTGCCAGCAGGGACGAGTAGTCCGTTCTGGCGTTGTTGGGGTCATCCAGCATCACATAGACGATGATCTCCGGGTCGTCAGCGGGCAGGACAGCGGCAAAGGATGCCACCTTCTTGTAGTCACCGTCGGCACGGCGATCCATGTTCAACTGTTCGGAAGTGCCGGACTTGCCGCCGATACGGTAGCCGGACACATAGGCATACTTGCCGCCGCCGGTACCGGCACCCACCTCATATTCCATGATCTGGCGGATCACATTGCTGGTGCTCTCGCTGATGACCTGACGGCGCACATTGGCACCGATCTCCTCGATCACGTTGCCATTTGCATCGGTGATCTTATCCACCACATGGGGCGTGACCAGATAGCCGCCGTTGACGGCTGCGGCCACAGCGGTGCACATCTGCAGCGGGGTGATGGCCATTGCCTGACCAAAGGCCGAGGAAGCCAGCTGCACTTCGCCCAGCTGGTTGGCCTTATAATACTGCATGAAGCCCGTCTCACTGGGCAGGTCCACGCCGGTGCGGCTGGTAAAGCCAAAGGCATCGAAGTAGTTATAGAAGGTCTGGGAGCCAACGCGCTGGCCCAGCTGGATATAGTAGATATTGCAGCTCTGGCGCAGAGCTTCGGCCAGTGTGATGGTGCCGTGGGCTTTGTGGCCTGCGCAGTGGTAGGTCTCCTTTGCCACGCCGTAAGCACCGGCGCAGGTAAAGGTGGTGTTGATGTTTGCAAGGCCGGAGTCCACGCCCATGGCCGAGGTGATCACCTTGAACACACTGCCGGGGTAGTACAACTCGGTGATGGTCTTGTTTTTCCACTGGATATCGCGGAAGTAGCCGGAGTAATCGGCCTCCTCGTCCAGAATGCGGTTGCCGTTTGCATCCTTCAGCTCGTTGCCGTTCTCATCCTTTTTGTAGATGCCGTACAGCTCCGGCTCAGCGCGCACCAGCTCGTTGAGGTAATCCAGATTTGCGCTGTAGTCCAGCGGGTCGTTGGGGTCAAAATCCGGCTTGGAAGCCATGGCAAGGATGGCACCGGTCTTGACGTTCATCACGATGGCGCAGCCGCGGTTCTCCACCGTGTTGGCTGCAATGGCTTCGTTCAGATACCGTTCCACGATCTCCTGCACATTCACATCCAGCGAAAGCACCAGATTGGAGCCATCCTTGGCGGCAAAGGTGGTGGCATTCTCGTCCGCAATGGCGTTGCCGTAGGCATTGCGCTGGGTAATGGTGCGGCCATCCACACCGGCCAGCGTGGACTGATAGGATTTTTCCAGACCGTAAGTACCAATGCCGTCCGCATCGGTAAAGCCCAGCACTGCCGCTGCAAACGCTCCGTAGGGGTAATTGCGCTGGAAGCTCTTCTCGCTGCCGACCGAGATGTTGCCCTTGCGGGAGGTCTCAGTGGCACGCTTGTGTGCCTTGTTGAACTGGGAAACGTAGGATTCGATGGACAGCTTGACAGCGTTGTTCACCTTGGTGGCCAGCACCTGATACTTGGTGTCCGTCTTGGAAAGTGCATCGTAAACCTTCTGGTACTGGGTCTGGTACGCTTCCGAGGAAGTGTCCACCGCGTCCAGACTTTCGCCGTCGCCGGAAAGCAGGCGCAGGGTCAGTTCCCGGCTGACCTCGGCGCACATGGCCGTGTCCAGCGTGCGCACCGCATCCTCATCCTTACCGGTGGTGGCATATAAGATTTTGCTGTTGTCCGGGTCGGCCCAGATGGTCCACACCACGCTGGTGGAGGCCAGCGTGATGCCGGAGGTATCGTAGATCTCGCCGCGGGTGGCCTTGATGGTGGTATCCAGCAGCTGCTGCTTTGCGGCCAGCTGGCGGTAGGTGTCACCGTTTTTGATCTGGATATCATACAGGCTGTAGGTCACACGGGCCGCAGCAAGGCCCATGACCACAAGGGCCAGACCGCCGCAGATCAGACTGGTTCTGGGGTTCATGCGGGCACCGGTGCTGGTTTCCGGCCAGGGGCCTTTTATTTTTTTGATGAATTTTCGGAAGAATTTCGACATGGTATGCTCCTGCGGCAGCGGGCATTTGCTGCCTTCTGCCGCGCTTTTGTCAAATTTGGAACTGCCCTGCAAACAGGGTGTATAAACCGAAAAAGCGTGCGCTGCCGCACGCTTTCCCGTATTTGGTTCACTTTACAGTGCCAAGAATGTTCACGGCACCGTTGTAGATAAAGTCGGTCCACTGCCGCACAGCGGACTGGGTGCGCTCCAGCGTGTCGCTCTCGCCCAAACGGATGTAGGTGATCTGGCTCTGATCAATTTTCATCAGGCCCAGCCTGCCGGCCGTCTCTTCCACGCTGGTGATGTTGGTCTTGCTGTTCAGGGTGCTGTTATAGTAAGTATACTGGCTCTGCTCGCTGACCAGCTGAGCCTTTGCGTCCTGAATCTGGTCGTTCAGCTCCACCAGCTTGGACTCGCTCCACAGCAGGCTGATGGCAAACCCCACCAGCAGTGCTGCTGCTACCAGATGCATGGCGTTGTGCACCGCTGCCTGCAGCGGTGAAAGCCGACGCTTGCCGCCCTTTGCTACCCGCAGATCTGCCTTGCGCTGTGTCTGCGGGGCTTTTCTGCGGCGTACCGCGTTATAATCATATGCTGCCTGACCCATGGTTTGCTCTCCTCCTCACACAACGGCTTCTGCCGTTCAGCATTTTTCCAAAACTCTCAGGTGGGCGGACCGGCTGCGCCGGTTCTCTTCCAATTCCTGACTGTTTGCTTCAATGGGTTTGCGGGTGATCAGCTTCGCTTTGGCTTTGCCGCCGCATACGCACACCGGAAACTCCGGCGGGCAGGTGCACGCGGTGGACCAGCGGCGGAATTTGTTCTTCACCAGCCGGTCCTCCAGCGAGTGGAAGGTGATCACGCACAGCCGGCCGCCCGGCGCAAGGTGATCGAAAATGGTATCCAGGCCTTCTTCCAGCGCATCCAGTTCATGGTTCACTGCAATGCGCAGCGCCTGAAAGGTGCGGCGGGAAGGGTTCTTGTTTTTGCGGCGTTCCGCCGGGGGCATGGCGCTGGCCACGATGTCTGCCAGCTGCAGGGTCGTTTCGATGGGAGAATTCTCCCTTGCCTCCACGATCCTGCCCGCGATCTGCCATGCGAAAGGTTCTTCGCCGTAATCCCGCAGAATGCGTGCCAGCTCTTCGCGGCTCTCGGTGTTCACAAGGTCCGCTGCCGTTTCGCCCTGCTGGCTCATCCGCATGTCCAGCGGTGCATCCGCACGGTAGGAAAAGCCGCGGGCCGCATCGTCCAGCTGATGGCTGGAAACGCCCAGATCCAGCAGCGCGCCGTTGACCTTGTCGATGCCAAGGCTTTCCAGAGCTTGTCCGGCATAGCGGAAGTTGATCTGCACCACCGTGGCAGGCAGGCCCGCAAGGCGGGCACGCGCGGTCTGCACCGCGTCCGGGTCCTGATCCAGCGAGATCAGCCTGCCGCCCTTTTCTGCATCCAGCCGCAAGGCGATCTGGCGGGAATGTCCCGCGCCGCCTGCAGTGCCGTCAAGGTAGGTGCCGGCCGGATCAATGGAAAGACCCTCCAGACACTCGTTCAGCAGAACGGGGATATGCTCAAACGAGGCCGGGTCAAAGGCTGCTTGTGTTTCAAGTTCCATCGCTGCGGCCTCCTTTCTCAGTTCATAAGCTTTCCGTGTTCCGGGCACTGTGCACACAGCGCACACTTTTACCCGATAACACAGTTTTATTTTAACAAATCAGGCCCCTGATTGCAAGGGTTTGTGCTCCCGTTTTTGCCGCAAAATGCAACAAAAAAAGTCCCTGTCGGCCGTCATTTCTGCCTGCAGGAACTTTGGTTTTTGCCGTATGTGTAATTTGTGTGTGAAAAAGGCTGTCTTCAGCCGTTTTTCTTGGCGTTCTGGCGCAGATTTGCGCGCACATTCTTTACCTGTGCCGCATTTTCCACCATTGTTTCCTCGGTGTTCTTGAGCATGTTGTCGCAATAGTCGGTCACGGTCTGGCGCAGGGTGCGGGCCTCGTTCTGGGCTGCAGTGGTGATTTCCCCGGCGCGCTGCTGTGCAGCCTTCACGATCTCGGCTTCACTCACCAGAATGCGCGCCCGCTCCTCAGCCTTTTTCACAATGGCCTGCGCCTGTGCGTTGGCCGTCTCCACGATCTGAGCGCGGTCGTTCACGATCTGCTGGGCCTGCCGCAGCTCTCCGGGCAGGTTTGCGCGGATCTCGTCCAGATAATCCCGGATCTGCTCCACATCCACGATCTTTTTGCCGCCGGAAAGGGGCACATTGGCGCCTTCCTCCAGAGCGTCCTCAATGGTATCCAAAAGTTCGTTCACGTTCATAGTGCTTCTCCCTTCGGTTCGTTCTCGGCAGGGTCTGTGTTCTGCATGGGCTTTGTGTATTTCCACAGCAGCACCCTGCCGTACTTGTACTGTTTTTTCAGGGTCAGGCCGCCAGCTTCGGCCGGCAGCACGATGCCGGTCTCGCTCTCGCACAGCACGATGCCGCCGGGCGCGGTGCATTTATCCACCGCAGGCAGGATCTTTTCCAGTGTACCATTGCGGAAGGGCGGGTCCAGCAGTACGATGTCGAACTGCTCGCGGCAGGCGGAAAGATACCGCGCAGCCTCGCCGATATTGACGCGGCTGCGGTCGAACACGCCGCAGGCCTTGCAGTTGCGCATGATGATGTTCACCGCCTCGCGGTTCTCGTCCAGAAACACGCAGCGCGCCGCGCCGCGGCTCAGTGCTTCAATGCCAAGCTGGCCGCTGCCCGCATACAGGTCCAGCACCCGTGCGCCGGGCAGGTCGAACTGGACGATGCTGAACATCGCCTCCTTTACCTGCGAAAGGGTGGGCCGGGTCACGTCGGTCCCCGGCAGGGCCTCCAGACTGCGGCCCCGGGCTTCTCCTGCGATCACGCGCATGTTCTCTTTCCTCCTCCTTGCAGCCGGAAGATGTGGCTGCAAACACGTTTTTTGTATCACTTTATTATCACCCAACTGCATATTCTTGTCAAGGGCCGCGCGTTGCGCCGTCTGGCGGTTTGTGCTACAATAAAACCGGCAGCGCCGGGCTTTTGCGGCGCATTCTGGCATAAAAGGAGAGTATTCCCATGAAAGTTCTGCTCATCAACGGCAGCCCGCACGAAAAAGGCTGCACCTATACCGCCCTTTCGCTCATTGCAAAGGAACTGAACGACGCCGGTGTGGACACCGAGATCCTGCATGTCGGCGGCAAACCCGTGGGCGGCTGCATCGGCTGCGGCGGCTGTGCCGCAGGCAATGGCTGCGTGTTTGGCGGCGTGGTCAACGAGGCCATCGAGAAGGCCAAAACTGCCGATGGCTTCGTGTTCGGCAGCCCGGTGCACTATGCATCCGCATCCGGCAACATGACCAGCTTCATGGACCGCCTTGCCTACGCGGGCGGCAGATATCTGGCCTACAAGCCTGCCGCCATCTGCTGCTCGGCCCGCCGCGCCGGCACCACTACCACGCTGGACCAGCTGGTAAAGTACCCGCAGTTCTTCCACATGCCGCTGGTGAACAGCTCCTACTGGGCCATGGTGCACGGCTCCAACACCGAGCAGGTGCTGCAGGATGCCGAGGGCTGCGCCGTAATGCAGGAGCTGGGCCGCAACATGGCATGGCTGCTGCACTGCATCGAAGCAGGCAGGGCCGCAGGCTTTGAACACCCGCAGAACCCCAAGCGCCCCATGACCAATTTTATCCGCTGATCGGAAAATCAATTTCTGATCCAAAGGCCCAGAACAGTCCGTAAGCTGCTCTGAGCCTCTTTTTCTTTGCAGTCCACACCATTTCGTGCCAAAAACAGCAAAAAACCTTTTTCAAAGCGCCTTCCGCTTCTTTTTTCGTTCATAAGTTTGTGTTACTATAAGATGTAAAGTGATTTTAGCAGGATGGAGACCCTTGTATGGAACACTACGATTGGAACGAAGGCTGGCTGTTCACGCCCCGGTTCGACCCGGCACTGGTGCGGCCGGAGTGCGGACTGGAACTGGAACCGGTGCGCATCCCCCACACTGTGCGGGTGCTGCCCTACAATTACTGCAACGAAAATGAATACCAGTGCCTGTGCGGCTACCGGCGGGAGTTTTTTGCACCCAGAGAGTGGGCAGGCCGCACTGTTCTGCTTACCTTTGGTGCCGTTGCCCATGACGCGACCGTGTTCTGCAACGGGCGGCGGCTGTTCCACCACGCCTGCGGCTACACCGCCTTCACGGTAGATCTGACCAGCGCTTTGCATCTGGGTCAGAATAACGTGGTGGCTGTGCGCTGCGACAGCCGCGAGGATCTGAACATTCCGCCCTTTGGCGGGCAGATCGATCACCTGACCTACGGCGGCATCTACCGTGCCGTCAGTCTGGACATCAAGGAGCCCGCTTACCTGCGGGATGTGTTCATCGAGGCAAAGGCCGAGGGCGATTTCCGCATCTATACCTCCACCGTGGGTGAGACGGTAGGCTGCACACTGCAGGCCGAGATCCGCAGCCCTTCCGGCAGCCGCGCCGCCTACAGCGGCGAGCTTTCCCTGCCCATCACCGGCGTGCTGAACGGTGTGCACCCGTGGAGCATCGAGCATCCCACCCTGTACACCCTCACCGTACAGCTGATCCGTCCCGGCTCTGCCGGTCTGCCGGACCGTGTGCTGGACGAAAAGACCATCCGCTTCGGCTTCCGCACCGTGCAGTTCGTGGCAGGCGGGCTGTACCTGAACGGTCAGCGCGTGGAGCTGCGGGGCCTGAACCGCCACCAGAGCTACGCCTATCAGGGCTATGCCATGCCGGACAGCATCCAGCGGCTGGATGCTCAGATCCTGAAAAAAGACCTTGGCTGCAACGCAGTGCGCACCAGCCATTCCCCCCAGAGCCCGGCGTTTCTGGATGCCTGCGATGAGCTGGGCCTGCTGGTGTTCACCGAGATGCCCGGCTGGCGGTACATCGGCGACGAGAGCTGGAAGGCGCAGGCCCTGCAGAACTGCCGCGAGATGGTGTGCCAGTGCCGCAACCACCCCAGCATCTTTTTGTGGGGTGCCCGTGTGAACAACAGCGCCGACGACGAAGCGTTTTATAAGCGCACCAACGAGGCCATCCACCGGCTGGACCCCACCCGCCCCACGGCAGGCGCGCGGAACCACCGCAAGAGCCAGCTGCTGGAGGATGTTTACGCCTACAACGATTACTCTTACCGTGGGCGCGGTGCCGCCTGCGAAGCCCGCGCCGCAGTGACTTCCGATCCCCGCAAGGGCTATCTCATCAGCGAATTCGGCGGGCAGCAGCTGCCCACCAAGCCCTTTGACGACGAGACCCACCGGCTGGTGCAGGCTCTGCGCTATGCCGCCGGGATCAACGATTCCATTGCGCAGCAGGGTGTGGCCGGCAGCTTTGGCTGGTGCATGGCTGATTACAACACCCACCGGGAATTTGGCAGCGGCGACCGCATCTGCTACCACGGTGTGATGGATATGTTCCGCAACCCGAAACTTTCGGCGGCGGTATATGCAAGCCAGAAAACGCCGCGTTCCCCCTCGGACATCGTGCTGGAAGTCTCTTCCGGCATGGCACTGGGCGACCTGCCCGGCGGCGTTCCCACGGCCTGCTGGGTGTTCACCAACGCCGAAAGCGTGCGGCTGTACCGCGGCAACGACTACATTGCCGAGTTCACGCCTGACCGGCACGGCCGTTTTGCCGCCATGACGCATCCGCCCATTGAAATCAACGATTTTGTAGGTTCTTTGTTGGAAAAGTACGAGGGCATGGACCTGGCCTCCGCCCAGATGACAGCCGCTATCCTGAACGAGATGCGCCGGGATGCCATGGAGCTTTCGCCGCTTTCCAAGGCGCGGATGCTTTCGCTGCGGCTGAGCTGGAACGAGGTAGCCCGCATGTATTACAAATACATCGGCGTGCTTGGCACACCGTGCGCAGCCTACCGTTTTGAAGCCGTGTGGCATGGCCGCGCCGTGCGCACCGTGGTGCGGGAACCGGTGCAGAGCGTCCGGCTGGAATGCACCGTGCACAACCCCATCCTCACCGACGGCCCCACCTGGGACTGCGCCGCTGTCAGCCTGCGCGCCATCGACCAGAACGGCAGCCTGCTGCCCTACTGCGGCGAAGCCGTTCAGCTGAGCGTGGACGGCCCGCTGAAGATCATTGGTCCCAGCGTGGTGCCGCTGCGCGGCGGCATGGCGGGCACCTACCTTGCCACCACCGGCGAAGCGGGCCGCGCCGTGCTGCACTGCCGCATGGAAGGTGCGCTGGATACCGATGCCGTGGTGACCATCCGTTGCCGGGAAGCTTAATTTCCGTCCCTTCATGATAGATTTGCACTCTGTTCAAAATTTCATCATGGTTGACTGGTATCCTAAGAACTGTAAAATAACGGCGGGCGCGCCCGCTTTGATTCCAAAACAAAGGATGCAGGAGTTATGAGAGAAAAATTCCGTCAGTTTATGATCGGCCGCTACGGTACCGATGGCCTGAACCAGTTTTTGAGCATCGCGTCCATCGTGCTGCTGCTGATCTCGCTGCTCACCCGCTTCAGCCTGTTCACATGGCTGGGTCTGGTGCTGCTGGTGCTGTGCTACTACCGCTCGCTCAGCCGCAACATTTCCAAGCGCACGGAGGAGAACTACCAGTACTATGCCCTGAAGGACCGCGTAGACCGTAAGTTCCGCGGTCTGAAGGATCAGTGGGCCAACCGCAAGCTCTACCACTACTACCGCTGCCCCAAGTGCCGCCAGAAGCTGCGTGTGCCCCGTGGCCGCGGCCGCATCCAGATCTCCTGCCCGCGCTGCGGCACCCAGTTCATCAAAAAGAGCTGAGCAGCCATGTTTGGTTATGTTGTGCCCAATCAGGCCGCGCTTTCGGACGAAGCACAAAAGCGCTACCGCACCGCCTACTGCGGGCTGTGCCGCCGCATCGACGCACTGCACGGCCTGCGGGGCCGCTTTACGCTGAGCTATGACCTCACCTTCCTGAACCTGCTGCTGTGCAGCCTGTACGAGGGCGAGACCGAAGCTTCTTCCGGCCACGACCGGTGCCCCATCCACCCCTTGGGCGGTGTGGAATGGCGGGCGGCCTCCCCCACCGATTACTGTGCAGATCTGAGCGTAGCCTTGCACTACTACAACGCCGAGGATAAGTGGAAGGACGACCGCAGCCTGTTGGGCCTTGGATATGAAAAGCTGCTTACCGGCTGTAAGCAGGCTGCCGAGAGCCGCTGGCCCCGTCAGTGCAGCGCCATCCGCACCTGTCTGGACAGGCTGGCAGAATATGAAGCTGCCGGGAGCGAAGATCTGGATGCCGTGTCCGGCTGCTTTGGCGAGCTGATGGCAGAGCTGTTCGACTACCGACAGGATCACTGGTCACCGGAGCTGCGCAGCATCGGCTTCCATCTGGGCAAGTTCATCTACCTGCTGGATGCCTATGACGATCTGGAGCACGACCAGCGCAAGGGGGCCTACAATCCGCTGAAAGCACTCAGCCAGCAGCCCGGCTATGAGGAAGAGATGAAAGAGATCTTTGAGCTGCTGCTGGCGCAGTGTGCCCAGAGCTTTGAACGCCTGCCCTGCGTGGAGGACGCAGACCTGCTGCGCAACATCCTTTACTCCGGCGTATGGCTCAAATACAACTGCAAAACCGCCAAGCAGGCCCGCAGCCGTGGCTGAATGGCGGCTTTGTCTTGATTTTTCCACGGCAATACGGTAGACTATAAACATTGCGCGGCACTGTGGCTGCGCGAAATGAGACGTGAGGAAGTATATCCATGAGAGACCCCTATGAGGTGCTGGGCGTTTCGCGCGGCGCAAGCGATGACGAGATCAAAAAAGCATACCGCGCCAAGTGCAAGCGCTGGCACCCGGACCTGAACCCCAACGATCCTACCGCCGAGGAGCACTTCAAGGAAGTGCAGGCGGCTTACGATGCCATTACCAAGGGCGAGACCGGCCCCCAGATGGGCGGAAATCCCTACGGCAGCTACCAACAACAGAGTTACGGCCAGCAGAGCTACCAGCAGCAGGGTTATCAGAACGGTTACGGCGGTTTTGACGGATTCGATGGCTTTGACCCGTTCGGTTTCGGGTTTGGCTTTGGCGGCTACCAGCAGGGTTATGGCCAGCAGGGCGCAAGCTATTCCGGCTCCGACAGCCCGGAGATGCAGGCCGCCCGCAACTTTGTGGCCAATGGCCGCTATGCGGAGGCCCGCCGCGTGCTGGACGGCATGACCGGCCGCAATGCCCGGTGGTATTATCTTTCCTCCCTCGCAAATCAGGGCTTGGGCAACCGCATCGATGCGCTGCAGGATGCCCGCCGTGCCGTGCAGCTGGACCCGGGCAACACCGAGTACCAGATGCACCTGCGCCGGATGCAGAACCCCGGCCAGACCTACCGCACCACACAGGCCACCTACACCAGCCCCGGCGGCCTGATGCAGTGGTGCTGGAGCATGATCCTGCTGAACCTGCTTTGCAACTGCTGCTGCGGCGGCTGGGGCTTCCGGTTCCGCATGTGATCCCGTTTTTCTCATAAGATACAGCAAGACCCCGTACCTTCTGGTGCGGGGTCTTGTTTTTGCTTTACGACATCACTTTACGGTGATGTTGCGGCTGATCTTGCTGCAGGAGTAATTGCCGCCGATCTCTGCCGTCTGCACATAGGTGCCCGGCTCTGTGGGCAGCTCGCTGGTGGCATCACAGCCCCAGCCGGACTTCTTGTAGCTGTAGCGGATCTTATCGGTGGGCACCACCTGACCATCCACTTCCAGCACAGCCGCTTCATTGAAGCTCTGCAGCTCTTCGGCGGTCATGGGCTTTTCGGCCTGCTGTGCCCAGTACATGCGCACGCCGTTTGTCTTGGGCTTGATCTTGAACATGGCAAAGCCTGCGGTGTTCATATCGCTGCTTTCCAGCGCCAGTGCACCGGCCACATAGTTGCCGGCATCCACCGGCTGCTCGTCCAGATAAATACGGCTGAACGCGCCCTCCGGCAGATACTTGCGGATCAGGTTCAGCGCAAGGCGCAGGCCGTTGGACACCTGATCGATGGTAGGTACATAGAAGTGCAGCACATCCATCACCGAGACGGCCTCATCGGCCACCCGCAGCAGCACGCTGACATCGTTGCCGTCGATCAGCTGCTTGAGGTAGCTGTACACATTGAACTCCTCTGCCTGATCCGGTGTCTTGGACATCTTCTTGGGCAGCGGGATCATCTTGAGCAGCGTGCGGATCTTATCCGACAGCACCAGCGTCACATAGCCATTCGCTTCGCCGCCAACGCCCACCACAACACCGATATACTGGGTATCGGCAGGGTTGGTCTGCACCTCCAGCTTGTAGTTGGAGCCATAAACAAGGTCGCCCGTGGCTTTGAGCCGGATGGAAACCATATCATTCTGCTGCTCCAGCGCTGCATTTTCCTGCGGCAGAGCTGCTGCGGCAAACACCGGCGTTGCTGCCGCGCTGAGCATGAACACTGCTGCCAGTGCAAGAGCTATCAATCGTTTGGCCTTCATTGCTTAAGACCTCCTTATTCTGTAAAGGGATCGCACAGCCACGCCCCACGGCACGCTGCGTCGGGAACCGGCATGATACCATGCCTGTTGTGCCTCGATTTTACCGCAAAACGCTGTTTTGGTCAATAACGTGATTCAAGTAATTCAATTTTTTTACATTTTATGCAAAAAAGAGGAACCTGCCCTCTTCCAGCGGTTTCTCCCTCAAGTTCATTCATCAATAAAATATTCCGGGTGGACGCTGCGGGCCTGCGCCACCGACTGCTTATACCGGCTCAGGTGGCTTTCCAGCGCTTCGCTCACGTCGTCCGCGCTGCCGTGCAGCAGTGCTTCCAGAATTGCCGTGTGCGAGGAGCAGACCGACTTGTTTTCCTCGGTCTGCAGGCTGAACTTGCGGATGCGCTCCACATGCTGCAGGCTGGCCAGCATGTGGTCGTAGTGAGCTTCCATGCCGCACAACTCAAAGGATTTGCGGTGGAATGCATTATCCAGCTCCAGCATACGGGCAGTGCGGTCCGGCTGGCTCATATCCGCTTCCAGCTCACGGTATGTCTCAATGTTGCTGCGGTATTCTTCCTCCTGCCGGGGTGTCACATGGCCGCGCAGCCGGTTCAGGATCTCTTTTTCCAGTGTATAGCGGGCAAACTGCTCCATCTCCATCAACTTCAGGTTGATGGGTGCCACATGGGTGCCGCTCTGCGGTTTGATGTCCACCATGCGGGCCAGATTGAGCATCAGCAAAGCCTCCCGCATGGGCGTGCGGCTGATGCCCAGCTCTTCGGCCAGCTCCCGGTCATTCAGCGGATCACCGGGCTTCAGCTCCATCGTGATGATCCGGCTGCGGATAGTCTGGTATGCCGTTTCGCGCGCACTCAGTGATGACATGTGGTCTCTCTCCCTTCAACCTCCGGTGTAAAACAAAAATTGATATACTAGTATTGAAGTTATCAAGACCATATTACCCAACCACAGGGCGGCTGTCAAGTGTAGCTGCAACTAAAAATCGCCAACATTTTTCTCTGTTTTGTCAAGACAGGCCTCATGGCAGCACAAAAGCCCTCCGGGTGAAGGGCTTTTGCTGCGTTTACTTTTTAGCGGAACGGTACACCACCGGCGCCCACACAAAGGCCACGGCCAGACCGCACACCACATCAATGATGGAGTGCTGCTTGGTGAACACGGTGGACGCACAGATCAGTGCAGCCCACACCCAGGCCAGAATTTTCAGGGCCGGGCGCTCCTTTGCCAGCTTGCTGTGGCTGAACGCCATTGCCATGCAGGCCGTGCTTTGGCAATGGATGGACGGGCACACATTGACCGAGGCGTCCGCCCTCCAGATCAGCTGCATGATGCTCATTGCAATGTTGCTGCGGCCCACCGCATCCACTGTGGGGCGGATATCCAGACCGTTGGGCAGCAGCATGTACAGGATCAGGCAGAAGGTCATGCCGGAAAACATGGTCAGGCAGAGCTTATCGTAGCTTTGGGTGTCGCACCACCACAGCAGGGCCGTCACACCAGCCAGCAGCACAAACCAGCTGCAATACGGAAAAATGAACCACTCATTGAAGGGGATCAGATCATCAAGCGGGGCGTGGATGATATATTGGGGATCTTTGATGGTCAGATCCAGCCAGAAGAACCAGATCAGATACACCACCCAGTACAGCTGGAACCACAGGTGCGGGCGGCGCCGGCTCCACAATTGTTTGGGATTCATGGTATTTCTCCTATATTTTCAATGTGATGACGTATGATTATACCACATCACGCCATCTTGCGCAAACCTTTCCGGTGCGATAAAATAAAAAGAGTGTTGTAAACCTGCGCTCTGTTTTTGAGCGTATCTATTATAAAAGGAGCCATTATGTTGCAAAGCTTTCCCCCTGTCCGCCTTGCCGCGCTGGATCTGGACGGCACCCTGCTGAACCGGAACAACGAGGTCACCCTTGCCACCCGTCAAGCCATTGCCCGCGCTGTAGAGCATGGCGTGGTGGTGGTGCCCGCCACAGGCCGCCCGCTGGCCAGCCTGCCGCCTGTTGTGGCAAAGCTGCCCGGCATCCGGTATGCCATCACCTCCAACGGTGCCGCCGTGTGGGACCTTGGCGATGACCCCATGGGTGCTGTGCACAGCCGCTATGCCAATGCCGCCCAGCGCCATACCAGTGAGCCCGCCTGCCTGATGCACCGCCTGATGCCGGCAGAAGTGGCACGGGAAGCTTTTGACCTGTTCCAGCAGTACGATGGCGAGCTGAGCGTATTCAGCGACGGCCTTGCCATCAAGACTCCGGAGGGCATTGCAAAGCTCACCTCCCGCACCGCCCACTTTCTCTCCTCCGAGGCGCGGCAGAACCTGACCGACGGCCGCTTTACCGTCATTCCCGGCATCGAGAGCTGGATGTCCCGCCATGCGCACGAGATTGAAAAACTGTGCATGTTCTTCGACAGCACCGAAAAGACCGCCGCTGCCCTGCCAAAGTTTCAGGCTATCCCGGGCGTGTCCGTGGTGCAGGGTTCGCCGGATAACATTGAAGTGACTGCTGCCGGTGTGGATAAGGGCAGTGCCCTGCTGGCTCTGGCCGACCTGCTGGGCATCCCCCACGAGAACACCCTTGCCGTGGGCGACAGCGAGAACGACCGCGCCATGCTGGAAAAGGCAGGGATCGCCGCTGTTATGGCCAACGGAATGCCCCAGATCAAGGCCATTGGCAGCATTGTGAGCGAAGCCGACTGCGACCACGACGGCGTTGCAGAGCTGTTCGGCAGGCTTGGTATTTGAGCAAACAGGGTCAAAACAGCCCCAATTTTCAGGTCATTCGTCATTTTTGTGCAATGTATACAAGCTCTTATGCAAAACATTGTGCTTGTTGAGCATTTCCAAACTCATTTCCGTCGTTTATACTAATAATATGAGCGCACAGTGGGTGCACCATGCCCAAACGGCAGCCCACGCGCACCAAGAGAGTTCAAACTAAAAGGAGAAATGCGTTATGAATCCCATCGTAGAAAAGGTCTATCAGATCGGCATTATCCCTGTTATCGCTTTTAACAGCGTTGATGAGGCCCTGCCCCTGTGCAAGGCTCTGGCTGACGGCGGTCTGCCCGCAGCTGAGGTCACCTTCCGCACCGCATGTGCTGAGGAGTGCATCCGCAAGATCCACGAGGAGATGCCCGAGATGCTGCTGGGCGCAGGCACTGTCCTGACCACCGAGCAGGCTGACCGTGCAATGGCAGCTGGTGCTTCCTTCATCGTTGCTCCCGGCTTCGACCCCGAAGTCTGCAAGCACGTTATCGACAAGGGCGGCATCATGATGCCCGGCACCTGCTCTGCAGGCGAGATGCAGCAGGCTATGAACATGGGCTGCGAGGCCCTGAAGTTCTTCCCCGCTGAGGCAAACGGCGGTGTCGGCATGCTGAAGAACATCGGCGCTGCCCTGAAGAGCGCACGCTGGATGTGCACCGGCGGTGTCAACGCAAAGAACGTCAACGATTATCTGGGCTACGACCAGATCTTTGCTGTGGGCGGCACCTGGATGTGCAAGAGTGACGTGATCAAAGCCGGCGACTGGGCAAAGATCACTGCTCAGAGCAAGGAAGCTGTTGACACCATGCTGGGCCTGAAGCTGATGCACATTGGCATCAACACCGAGAACGAGGAAGAGGCCATGAAGGTGGCAAACATCATCGGCAGCCTGCTGAACATGAAGGTCGCTCCCGGCAACTCCAGCATCTTCGTCGGCAACAAGGAGTTCGAGATCATGAAGAAGGTCGGCCGCGGCACCAATGGCCACATCGCCATCGGCTGCAACAACGTGGATCGTGCCATCTATCACCTGTCTCAGCGCGGTGCCAAGTTCGATCTGGACAGCAAGGTCGTGAAGAACGGCAAGACCATCGCCTGCTACTTTGCAGACGAGATCGGCGGCTTCGCATTCCACCTGGTTCAGGCCTGAGCTCCGGCCCCCTTATCCGTGAAAGCCCTGCTGCGCCGGGGATGCCCCGCAGCAGAAGGTCATAAACACCTGTAAATAAAAGGAGAATAACCAATGAAAGTCGTTACTTTTGGCGAACTGATGGTCCGTCTGCAGCCGTTCAACTACGAGCGTTTCGTTCAGGCTAACAGCCTGGAGTTCACCTTCGGCGGCGGCGAGGCAAACGTTGCTGTTTCTCTGGCCAACTACGGTCTGGACGCAGCTTTCGTCACGAAGCTCCCCGCACACGCAATCGGTCAGGCCGCTGTCAACAGCCTGCGCCGTTACGGCGTTGACACCAGCATGATCACCCGCGGCGGCGATCGCGTTGGCATCTACTACAACGAGAAGGGTGCTTCTCAGCGTGGTTCCGTCTGCATCTACGACCGTGCCAACAGTGCCATCCAGCTGGCTCAGCCCTCCGACTTTGATTGGGATAAGATCTTCGAGGGCGTGGACTGGTTCCACTTCACCGGCATCACCCCGGCTCTGGGCGAGAATGTCGTCGAGATCTGCCGCGAGGCCTGCAAGGCTGCTAAGGCTCACGGCGTGAAGATCAGCTGCGACCTGAACTACCGCGGCAAGCTGTGGACCCGTGAGCAGGCCCGCGCTGCCATGACCGATCTGTGCCAGTACGTTGACGTGTGCATCTCCAACGAGGAGGACGCAAAGGACGTGTTCGGCATCGAGGCCGAGGCTACCGATATCTACGGCGGCAAGCTGAATGCCGAGGGCTACAAGAGCGTGGCTAAGCAGCTGGCTGACAAGTTCCACTTTGAGAAGGTCGCTATCACCCTGCGTGAGAGCCACAGCGCCTTCGACAACGGCTGGAGCGCTATGCTGTACGATGTTGCTTCCAATGAGTACTGCTTCTCCAAGAAGTACGACCTGCACATCATCGACCGCGTTGGCGGCGGCGACTCCTTCGGCGGCGGCCTGATCTACAGCCTGCTGACCGGCAAGACCACTCAGGAAGCTGTTGAGTTCGCTGTTGCTGCTTCTGCTCTGAAGCACTCCATCGAGGGCGACTACAACATGATGACCGTGTCCGAGGTCGAGAAGCTGGCTGGCGGCGACGGTTCCGGCCGTATTCAGCGCTAAGAGCAGGGAGGAGTCCAGAATGGATATCCGCTACTCCTGCAACCAGAAGGATTTCAAGCGCTATACCACCGAGGAAATGCGGGACGAAATGCTTATCACCGGCCTGTACAAGGCCGATGAGGTCGTTGCTGTGTACAGCCATGTGGACCGCATGGTCACGCTGGGCTGCATGCCGGTGCACGAGACCGTGTCCATCGACAAGGGCATCGACGTGTGGGCAAACTTCGGCACCCACTACTTTCTGGAGCGCCGCGAGATCGGCATGTTCAACATCGGCAAGGATTCCACCGGTATCGTGGTGGCCGACGGCGTAAAGTACGAGCTGGGCTATAAGGACTGCCTGTACATCACCAAGGGCACCAAGGAAGTCACCTTTGCTTCCGCCGACCCGGAGCATCCCGCCAAGTTCTACATGGTATCCGCTCCCGCACATTGCTCTTACGAGACCCGCCTGATCAAGATGGCCGATGCAAACCATCGTCCTCTGGGCAGCGTCGAGACCTGCAATAAGCGCACCATCAATCAGTTCATCCACCCGGATGTTCTGAAGACCTGCCAGCTCAGCATGGGTATGACCGAACTGGAATCCGGTTCCAACTGGAACACGATGCCCAGCCACACCCACGAGCGGCGCATGGAAATTTATACCTACTTTGAACTGCCCGAGGGGCAGGTGGTGTTCCACATGTGCGGCGAGCCTACCCAGACCCGCCACATCGTGATGCACAACGAGGATGCTGTCATCAGCCCTTCTTGGAGCATTCACAGCGGCGTAGGCACCTCGAACTATACGTTTATCTGGGCAATGGGCGGCGAGAACATGGAGTTTGACGACATGGACAACATCGCTACCACTGACCTGCGCTAAAAAGCACCATACACAAGCCCCGTACCGGGTCCACCGGTACGGGGCTTTTTGCTAAAAATTTAACTTGAGAAGGAGAACATCATGGATCTTTCCGCTTTCAACCTGCAGGGCAAGGTGGCTCTGATCACCGGCGGTGCCCACGGCATCGGTTTTTCCATCGCCGAAGGCATGGCCAAGTGCGGTGCCGCCATCTGCTTCAACTGCTCTTCCGAAGCAAGCCTTGAAAAGGGCCTTGCAGCATACAAGGCAGCCGGCATCGACGCACACGGCTATGTGGCCGACGTGTCCGATGAGGACGCTGTGAACGCCATGGTTGCAAAGATCAAGGCCGAGGTCGGCCCTGTGGACATTCTGGTAAACAATGCCGGTCTGATGAAGCGCGTGCCCATGACCGAGATGAGCCACGCCGACTTTATGCGGGTCATCGATGTGCATGTAGGCGGTGCCTTCAACTGCTCCAAGGCCGTTCTGCCGGACATGATGGAAAAACGCGAGGGCAAGATCATCAACATCTGCTCCATGATGAGCGAGCTGGGCCGCGAGACCGTCTCCGCCTACGCTGCCGCCAAGGGTGCACTGAAGATGCTCACCAAGAACATTGCCTCCGAGTACGGCGAGTACAACATCCAGTGCAACGGCATGGGCCCCGGCTACATTGCCACTGCCCAGACCGCACCTCTGCGGGAGGTGCAGCCGGACGGCAGCCGCCACCCCTTCGACCAGTTCATCACTGCCAAGACCCCCGCAGGCCGCTGGGGTGAGCCGGACGACATGGTGGGCCCCTGCGTGTTCCTTGCAAGCCACGCTTCCGACTTTGTGAACGGCCAGATCCTGTACGCCGACGGCGGCATTCTGGCTTACATCGGCCGCCAGCCCAAGTAAAGCCATTTGGGCACTGCGTCTTCTTCAACCTTCCGACCAGACAGCTCTGTGCAGACCAAGATCTGCATGGGGCTGTCTTTTTACGAAGCGGCAAGCGGCCTTTCCTACAAAACTTTGCTTCATGTGAACTCATGTTAAAATGTTCCAATTTCATGTCGAATTGGTAACAGTTCCTGTTTCGTCGTTGAAAATGCACACAGGCGTCTTGATTTTTTGTCGAAATTCCCGTATAATCGTCTTCATCATCCATCACACCCTGTTGGTTGATCTGAATACGAAGTAAATTCAAAGGAGTATATTTCACATGAAACTCAAGAACATTGCGATCGTTGCTGCCGCTGCAGCACTGGCTGTTGGCATGACCGCCTGCGGTTCTTCTGCATCCTCCACCGCCGCTTCCTCTTCTGTGGCTTCTTCTGCTGCCGCTTCTTCCGAGGCTGCAAGCTCTGAGGCTGCTTCCAGCGAAGCTGCTGAGCCCACCACCGCTGAGTACACTGTGTACAACACCACCGGTTCTACCGTCACCGAGCTGTACCTGTACGATGCAGGCAGCGACGAGAAGGGCGACAATCTGGCCGGTGAGAACGGTCTGGCTGACGGCGAGAACATCGTCATCACCCGCGACGTGGAGGCTGACAAGCAGTCCGACGTGACCTACATTCTGGAGTTCACCACCGAGGACGGCCAGACCCAGAGCTTTGAGACCCTGCACTACGAGGTCGCTCCCATCTCCCTGCTGAGTGTGGATGCCGCTGCAGGTGCTACCCCCATCGCTTTTACTGCACCGGAAAAGTAAAAACTGTTTCATCCTTGCAAAACGGGAAAGTCTGCAGGACTTTCCCGTTTTATTTTTTTCCAAAAGAGGGCTGAGGCTGTCATTTTCCCTTGCAATCACGCCAAAAATTCGCTATCATAGAAGCAAATACGTTTCCTTGCGGCATAAAGGGAGTAAAGGAGTGGATTTTCTTATGGCAGAAAAAGAAGTGAAAGGCATCAAAAAGTTTTTTGAAGAATTCAAGGCCTTCGCCATGCGCGGCAACGTGCTGGATATGGCAGTCGGTGTTGTGATCGGCGGTGCGTTCACGGCCATCGTCAACTCGCTGGTGGGTGATATCATCAACCCCCTCATCGGCCTGTTCTTCAACGCAGATTTCTCGGAAGTGGGCATCCATGTGGGTGATGTGATGATCGGCATTGGTGCATTTATCACCGCCATCATCAACTTCCTGATCGTGGCCTTTGTGCTGTTTGTGGTCATCAAGACCATCAACGCCCTGCACAAGAAACCTGCTGAGCCGGAAGCTCCCGCAGAGCCCACCACCAAGGTGTGCCCCTACTGCCAGAGTGAGATCTCTATCAAGGCAGTGCGCTGCCCCCACTGCACCAGCAAGCTGGAGGGCTTCCCGGAGATCAACAATTAAATTTTGAATGGCCTCCGCTTTGCTCTGGCCATATTCAGCGGAATCATTTTCTAAATTACAAATCGGGAAAGTCTGCGGACTTTCCCGATTTGTTTTTTCACCCGCGGAGCCGCAAAGGCAAACAGCATAATCAACGCAAAACCTCCCTGCCCGGCCGCAGTCGCTGCGGTTCCAGAGCGGGGAGGTTTTACTTTATCCGGGAAAATGTGGAAGTCGGCCTCGGTCACAGCGCCGTTGTTGTCCACGGTGTCCTTGTAGAAGCGGGCAGACTGGATCTGGGCAGTGCCCATGCCGTCGCCGATGAACAGGAAGATGTACTTGGGTTTCTGGAACAGGCCCAGCAGGCAGTTCTCCTCGTCGGCTGCGGCATCCGCGCCAACGTAAAAAGCCGGAAAGGGATGTAAAATCCTGCTCAAGTGCCACCACTTTTTCCACAAACGTCTCTGCAAGGGTTGAAAGATGATGGCATTTCATTGTACAATAAGAGAGTAAGTGCTTTTTTACCTTTATATAAATTGAGAGGATTTTATATGGCAGAGATCAAAGTTCTGGCACTGGATCTGGATGGCACCCTGACCAACAGCCAGAAGGAAGTTACACCCCGCACCCGCGCCGCACTGGATGCCGCAATTGCAAAGGGTGTCACCATCGTGCTGGCATCCGGCCGTCCCACCGCGGGCGTGCTGCCGCTGGCAAAGGAACTGGGGCTGGATAAAAAGGGCGGCTGCATCCTTTCCTACAACGGCGGCAAGATCATCGACTGCCGCACCGGCGAGACTTTGTACCAGAAACAGCTGGATGCCCAGTACGTACCCGAGCTGTGCGCCTTTGCCGCCGCACAGAACGTGACCATTATCACCTATAATAAAGAGGGCGTTGTCACCGAGCACCCGGACGACAAGTGGGCACTGCGCGAGTGCTTTACCTGCAAACTGCCCATGACCGGCGTGGACGATCTGGCCAAGTATGTGGATTACCCCATCTGCAAAATGCTCATCACGCTGGACCCCGCCCGCCGGGACGAGGTGTGGGCCGCCGGCAAAAAGCAGTTTGACGGCCGCATCGACCTGTACCCCTCCAGCCCGTTCTTTATTGAAGCCGTGCCGCTGGGCGTTGCCAAGGACGGCAGCCTTGCCGCCCTTTTGGAGCACATGGGCCTTGGCCGCGAAAACCTGATGGCCTGCGGCGACGGCCTGAATGACCGCTCCATGATCGAGTACGCCGGTGTGGGCGTGGCCATGCAGAACGCTGAAGAGCCGGTAAAGACCGTGGCCGACTATGTGACTGCCGCCGACAACGACCACGACGGTGTGGCCGAGGCTGTGGAGAAGTTTATTTTAAAGTAACGAGAGGAACGCAAAACAATGCCACGCAATCTGGTTTTATTTGATCTGGAATGGAATATCGGCTACCAGCCGTATACCTTTAATTACCATGGCGTGCAGCAGACCTTCCGGGGCGAGATTGTGGAGATCGGTGCCGTGAAGATTGACGAGGATGCCAACGTGCTGGACACCTTTTCCATCCATCTGCGGCCCCGCATCTTCCGCAAGCTGCAGCATCACATTGCTAAAGTCACCGGCCTGACGCAGGCCGATCTGGACAAGGGTGAGCCCATCGTGCAGGGCCTGCGCCGCTTTATGCAGTGGTGCGGCCCGGATGCCGAATTTGCCGAGTGGGGCATGGATGACGTACCGGTGCTCAAGCAGAACCTGTACCTGTGCAACATCGACGAATCAAAGCCCACCGTCTGGTACGACCTGCAGCAGGTGTTCCTGCGGGAGCATCCCCGCAAAGAGGGCGAGGGCATGACGCTGGAAAGCGTCGTCACCCGCTTAGGGCTGCCCATGGAGCGGCAGTTCCACGATGCCCTTTCCGACACGCTGTACACCGCCGATGTCTGCCGGATGCTCGACCTGCGGGCCGGTCTTGCGGCCTACCCCACTGAGGAGGAATCCCTGCGGGCCAGCCTGTGCCCCACCCCCGGCGATTACCGGGATTTTGAGGTCTTCCGCGGCTATGTGGAGCAGTACACCTGGCGCACCGACCCCAAAATTTACACCATGAGCTGCCCGGAGTGCGGCGCACCGCTCAAGCCCGATGATGTATGGTTGAAAAAGGGCAGCAACAGCTGGTACACCCTGAGCCAGTGCCCCCACTGCGCCGGCAGCAGCAATGCCGCAGGCAAGGGTGTGTTCCAGCGCTACAAGCTGGCCCGCCGCGACGGCCTGCACTGGAGCTACGCCCGCTGCCTGCAGATCCCGGACGATGCTTCTCTTGCCCGGTGGGAAAAGCAGCGCACCGCCCAGCTGGAGCGTATGAAGGCCCGCGCAGAAAAGCAGGCTGCGGAGTAAAACAGCACCGGCAGCTTCGTAGTATCCCAAGGAGACTGTGCACAGGGCAAAAAAATGTCGCTTTGTGTTCATGCTTGTGTCATACAATATGGATATACTACGGATAGAGGAACCTGCGGATGGGAAAGCGCAGGCGGAAGGGATGGATGTGCACAATGAACTTTTGGCTGCGCCAGCTGGGAACGCTGGAGTTCTGGGAAACTCTGCTGGACAGTTTTGGCAACCTTGGCCCCATTGCCCCCATCACGCTGGCCATGGTGGAGTCGTTTTTTCCGCCGCTGCCGCTCATTGCCATTGTGGCGCTGAATGTAGCGGCTCACGGCAGCATTCTGGGTTTTCTGTACAGCTGGGCCGGTGTGGCACTGGGTGGCAGCATCATGTTCCTGTTCTGGCGGCGGGTGGTCAAGCGCTTTTTCTGGAAGTTTGCCTCCCGCTCGCCCAAGCTGGAAAAGGCTCAGCAGTGGGTGAACCGCTTTGACACTTCGTCGCTGTTCATGCTCATGCTGCTGCCCTTCGCGCCAAGCTCCTTTATGCATCTGGCCTTTGGCATCTCGGACTTTGACGAAAAGCGCTATCTCATTACCATGCTGCTGGGCAAGGGCGTGATGATCGCCATGATGGCAGTGTTTGGGCAGTCGCTGGTCAGTTCCATGAAGAACCCGGTGTATCTGGTGCTGGCCGTTCTGCTGTGGGGCGGGATGTACTGGGTGAGCAAACAGTTCTGTAAAAAACACAATCTGGAATAATAATTCAGAATGCCCTCCACATTCGCTCTGGGCATATTTAGCGGAAAAATATTTTTATAATAGGGCAACAGCAGACAGCCTGCGGGCTGTCTGCTGTTGCATTTTCACAGTAATGGCCCAAAAGGTAAACTCCATCTGTTGCGCTTATTTCCTTCGGAAATGACCGCGTAACCGGAAAATATGCCGCTTGCAACTACGGCCCCTTCCGTGAAAAAGCAAACCAGCCAAGCCCGCAGGCTTGGCTGGTTTGCAATATAAAAAATAATATTTCATTATTTTATGCCCAGAGCAAAGCGGAGGGCATTTAAAATCGTTCCCTTCCCCTTGACATTCACTTTGACTGCTGTATAATATGTATGCTATCAAACAGTTTTATTTGAAACTGTTCAATGCCAAAACAACCATGAAGGACAAAACCATGATGTGTGACGAAACCAAAAACGAGTGCTGCAATCACGCCGATCCCCCTTGGGAAGGCCCACAGGTCATCCCGGCGCAGATCCGCCGGGTGGACAACCTGATCTTCCGCAAGATCAACCAGTTTGCCCGCGAAAATGACGTGGAGCAGGCCACCCCCATGCACGGGTGGATCATTGGGTATCTCTACCGCCACCGGGACACCCCCGTGTTCCAGCGGGACATTGAGCGGGAGTTTTCCATCACCCGCTCCACCGTGACCAACATCCTGCAATTGATGGAGCGCAAGGGCTATATTGAGCGGCGCAGTGTTCCGCAGGACGCCCGGCTCAAGCAGCTGGTGCTCACCGAAGAGGGCATCTGCTTCCACGAAAAGACGATGCTCTGCTTCCACCAGACCGACGACTATGTGGCCGGGCTGCTGACAGCGGAGGAAAATACCGAGCTGCTGCGGCTTTTAAACAAGCTGCGGGAAGCGCTGCAGTAATGCAGTTTGCTAAATTTTGGGTTGTTAAATTAGTAATTATGAACATTTTTTGAAACGTCTTGACAATTAAAATGTTTTGTATAAAATTGTTCTGTACCAAACAAATAAAAAGTAACAGGAGGGAACTCAGATGATCAAAAAGTTAGTGTCGCATCTGGGCGAGTATAAACGCGCCGCAGTCCTGACACCGCTCTTTGCCGCTCTGGAAGCCGTGATGGATGTGCTTTTGCCCACCATCATGGCCTTTATCATCGATCAGGGCATTGAAAAGGGCGATATGAACGCCATCCTCAAGTACGGCCTGCTCACCTTTCTGGTGGCTGTGGTCGCGCTGGCGCTGGGCGTTCTGGCCGGCAAATACGCCGCCGAGGCATCCACCGGCTTTGCCGGCAACCTGCGCGATGCCATGTATGAGAACATCCAGCATTATTCTTTTTCCAACATTGATAAGTTCTCCACTGCGGGCCTTGTCACCCGTATGACCACCGA
Source organism: Faecalibacterium sp. I4-3-84 (assembly GCF_023347255.1). GTDB lineage: Bacteria > Bacillota > Clostridia > Oscillospirales > Ruminococcaceae > Faecalibacterium > Faecalibacterium taiwanense. The sequence continues at coordinate 2,065,867 of NZ_CP094466.1, read as the reverse complement.
CGTGACCAACGTGCAGAACGCATTCCAGATGATCGAGCGCATGTGCGTGCGCGCCCCGGTGCATCTGGTGTTCGCCCTGTTCATGGCCGTGATGATCGGCGGCCCGCTGTCACTGATCTTCGTGGTGGCTGTGGTCTTTCTGGTGGCGGTGCTGGCAGGCATCATGGTGCCCACCTTCCACATCTTTGACCGGGTGTTCAAAAACTACGATGCCCTGAACGCTTCCGTGCAGGAAAATGTCTCCGCCATCCGCGTAGTGAAGAGCTTCGTGCGCGAGGGCTTTGAAAACGAGAAGTACACCAAAGCCTGCCAGAGCCTGTACGACCAGTTTGTGAACGCTGAGAGCCGCCTGAGCTTCAATAACCCTGCCATGCTCACCGCCGTTTACGGCTGCAACATCGCCCTGAGCTGGCTGGGTGCCAAGTACGTTCTGCATGGCGCCATCACCACCGGCCAGCTGAACGCTCTGTTCGGCTACATCATGAACATCCTCATGGCCCTGATGATGCTGAGCATGGCTTTTGTCATGATCTCCATGTCTGCCGCTTCCGCAAAGCGTATTGTGGAAGTACTGGACGAGACCACCGACCTGCACCCCGCAAAGCAGCCGGTGCAGCAGGTGAAGGACGGCGGCATCGAGTTCGAGCATGTCACCTTCAAGTATAAGCACGGCAGCGGCCAGCCGGTGCTGAATGATATCACCTTCAGCATCAAGCCCGGTGAGACGCTGGGCATCATCGGCGGCACTGGCAGCGCAAAATCCAGCCTTGTGCAGCTGATCCCCCGCCTGTATGATGCCGAGACCGGCACCGTGAAGGTGGGCGGCGTGGATGTGCGCGACTACAACCTCGACGTGCTGCGCCGCGAGGTGTCCATGGTGCTGCAGAAGAACGTGCTGTTCAGCGGCACCATTCTCGATAACCTGCGCTGGGGCGACGAGAACGCCAGCGAGGAAGAGTGCATCCGTGTGGCAAAGCTTGCCTGCGCCGATGAGTTCATCGAGCGCTTCCCGAACAAATACAATACATGGATCGAGCAGGGCGGCTCCAACGTGTCCGGCGGCCAGAAGCAGCGCCTGACCATCGCCCGCGCCCTGCTGCGCAAGCCCAAGGTTCTGATTTTGGACGACTCCACCAGCGCCGTGGATACCGCTACCGATGCCAAGATCCGCAAGGCATTCCGGGAGGAGATTCCCGGCACCACCAAGATCATCATTGCACAGCGCATTTCCTCGGTGCAGGATGCCGACCGCATCCTTGTGCTGGATAACGGTAAAATCGATGGTCTGGGCACCCACGAAGAGCTGCTCAAGACCAACGCCATCTATCAGGAAGTTTACAACAGCCAGACCCAGGGCAGCGGCGACTTTGACAAACAGGGAGGTGAACAGTAATGGCTCAGGCAAAAGAAGTTCGCGGCCCCGGCCCCCGCATGGGCGGCCCCCGGCCCAAAGTGGAAAACCCGGGCAAGCTGCTGAAGCGCATCATGGATGAGGTATTCCGGCACTATCTGCCCCATTGCATCCTTGTACTTGTCTGCATCGTGGTCAGCGCGCTGGCAAACGTTCAGGCCAGTCTGTTCTTAAAGACCCTGATGGACGATTACATCGTGCCCATGACCCAGCAGCAGGACCCGGATTTTGCCCCGCTGGCTGCGGCTCTGCTGCGGGTAGGCATCATCTACGTTATCGGCATTCTGGCCGCATGGCTCAACGCCCGCATCATGGTCAACGTGACGCAGGGCACCCTGCGCAACCTGCGCACCCAGCTGTTCACCCACATGGAGAGCCTGCCCATCAAGTATTTTGACCAGCATCCCCACGGCGACATCATGTCCGTGTACACCAACGACGTGGATACCCTGCGCCAGATGCTCAGCCAGAGCATCCCGCAGCTGGTGTCCAGCGCCATTACCATTGTTTCGGTGTTCTTCAGCATGTGCATGCTCAGCTGGCAGCTGACGATCGTTACCATGCTGATGGTGGCGCTGATGATGTTCTGCTCCAAAAAGATCACCCAGCAGTCCGGCAAATACTTCATCCAGCAGCAGCGGGATCTGGGCAAGTTGAACGGCTATATCGAAGAGATGATGGAGGGCCAGAAGGTCGTCAAGGTGTTCACCCACGAACAGAAGGCTCTGGCCGGCTTCCGCGAGCTGAACGACCAGCTGAAGGACAGCGCCAACAAAGCCAACAGCTTTGCCAACATCATGATGCCGGTCAACGCCCAGCTGGGCAATATCAGCTATGCCGTCTGCGCGCTGGCAGGCGCAGCCATGGCCGTGAGCGGCATGGGCGGCACGACCCTTGGCACGGTGGTGGCTTTCCTGAGCCTGAACAAGGGCTTCAACATGCCCATCAGTCAGGTGTCCATGCAGGCCAACAGCATCATCATGGCTCTGGCCGGTGCCGAGCGTATCTTCAAGATGATGGACGAAGAGAGCGAGACCGACGAGGGCTATGTCACGCTGGTCAACGCCAAGTACGACCGCAACGACCAGCTGGTGGAGACGGACGAGCGCACCGGCCTGTGGGCATGGAAGCACCCGCACCACGACGGCACTACCACCTACCACAAGCTGGAAGGCAGCATCACCTTTACCGATGTAGACTTTGGCTATGTGCCGGAAAAAACCGTCCTGCACGATATCAACCTGTATGGCCGTCCGGGCCAGAAGATCGCCTTTGTCGGCTCTACCGGTGCCGGTAAGACCACCATCACCAACCTCATCAACCGGTTCTACGACATTCAGGACGGCAAGATCCGCTACGACGGCATCAACATCCACAAGATCAAAAAGGCCGATCTGCGCCGTTCTCTGGGCATCGTGCTGCAGGACACCCATCTGTTCACCGGCACGGTGATGGAGAACATCCGCTACGGCCGGCTGGATGCCACCGATGAAGAGTGTATCGCCGCCGCCCGCCTTGCCAACGCGGATGGCTTCATCAAGCGCCTGCCGGAGGGCTACAACACCATGCTCACCGGCGATGGTGCCAACCTCTCGCAGGGCCAGCGCCAGCTGCTGGCCATCGCCCGTGCCGCCGTGGCAGATCCCCCGGTGCTGATCCTGGACGAGGCCACCTCCTCCATCGATACCCGCACCGAAGCGCTGGTGCAGCGCGGCATGGACGGCCTGATGTACGGCCGCACCAGCTTTGTCATTGCGCACCGCCTGTCCACCGTCCGCAATGCAGACTGCATCGTGGTGCTGGAGCAGGGCCGCATCATCGAGCGCGGCAGTCACGACGAGCTGATCGCCAAGAAGGGCAAGTATTACCAGCTGTACACCGGCAATCTGGCCGAAAACTAAGCGTTTTTCTGCCTTCTCAAAAGAGCCGCCGTACCGGCACACCGCCGTGCGGCGGCTCCTTTTCTCTTCTCCGCTCTGGACAATCACCCCCTGTTCGCGGTATACTGAACCTTGAATGAATTGCAGGAAAACGAGGTCAGAACATGGCATATCCGGAAAACGCCCTTACATTGGACATCCTGCCGCTTTCGGCAGACACAGCCCGGCTGGTGCGGGTGTACGGCACAGAGCCGTGTATCGCGCTGCCCGGCACCCTGCCAGCACCGGAGGGCGGCAGCTTTGCTGTTACCGAACTGGGCGACTACTGCTTTTCCGAAAAGCCGCGCAGCCTGCCTGCGGCAGACAAGACCTGCCGCTACGAGGCGGCCCCGAACGGCACGGCGCGGCTGACTCGGGCCTTTGGGCAGGCGGTAGGCGGCACCTGCCGCCGGTACGACTTCGACTTTGACGCGCCCGCTGCCGGCTCGGATGCAGACGACCTGCACCCGGTGTGTGGGAACTTTCTCGAAGAGCTGACCCTGCCGGACAGCTTACAGGTCGTCGGCAGCTGCGCATTCTACAACTGCCGCAAGCTGCGTCTGCTCACGGTGGGCACGGGCAGCCTGACCATGGGCAGCGATGTGTTTTTGAACTGCTTTGCGCTGGAGACCATCCGGGTGCAGGCAGGCCCTGAAGAACCTACCGGCCTGTTTGCCCTTGTGAACAACATCACCGAAGCGGTGCGGGCTGAGTTTTGCCCTGCCGGTACAGCAGCCCCGCTGGCGGCGCTTTGGTATCCCGCCTACTGGGAGGATATCGAGGAAACCCCCGCCCACATCCTTCTGCACACCTTTTCCGGCCAAGGATATCATTACCGGCAGTGTTTTTTAGAGAACAAATTCCTCCCCGCAGAATACGACGCGATCTTCCCGCAGGGCCACGATGCCGACGATGCCAATGTGATGGCAATGCTCTGCTTTGACCGGCTGCGGTATCCGTGGCAGCTGACCGAAGCCGCTGCCGGGCACTACCGGGCATTTCTGGCAGCCAACACAGGCCGGGTGCTGGCCCGCCTGCTGAAGGCGCAGGACAATGATGCCGTGCGTGCACTCATTGCGCTGGATGTGCTGGACAAAGACGGCTTTGCCGAAGCTTCAGCCCTTGCCGCCAAGGCTGGGAACGCCGCTGCCGCCGCTCTGCTGGCGGATGCGGAGCACAAAAAGTATGTTCCTCAGCCCAAAAAGCAGCGGTACGATTTTGATTTTTAAACAGCAGAAAACTCCTTCCGTCGCACTTCGTGCGCCAGCTCCCTCTAAGAGGAAGCCTTTGGCAGTAAGGGTAAGCTTCCGGTTTCGCCAGAGGCCCCATCCCTGAGGGGGCTGGCATCGCGCAGCGATGACTGGGGGAGTTTGCAGCGAGGCTGAGAGGGTTCTAAGTGAGGTGACACTTTTGCCCCAAACGATCCAAAAAGAAAAATTTTTTGACCCGCGCAAGCCGTTCCAGTCCCAGCGGCCGGAGACCCACGAGGAGTGGCAGGCACGCATGGGCGGCGAGGTGCTGGCGGTGGTGCGCAGCGGGCTGTATCTGGACTTCCGCTTTCTGGATATGGCGCTCAGTGCCTTGTCCCCCGCCCCGGACGAGCGCTGCCGGGTGCTGGCTACGGACGGTCAGGTCCTGTTTTATCAGCCCAGCCACCTGCTGCGGCTCTATCAGGACAATCCAAAATATCTCAACCGGTTGTATCTACACACCATATTCCACTGCGTATTCCGGCATTTGTGGCTGAAAGGCCGCCGGGAGCCGCAGCTGTGGAGCCTTGCCTGTGATATCGCAGTGGAAAACGTTATCGACAGCCTGAACCGCACCAGCGTCAAGCGCCCGCTGACCTATGTGCGCCAGAACGCCTACCAGCAGATCACCGCCGAGGAAACCGTGGTGGCAGCCGCGCCGGTGTATCGGTGGCTCACCCGGCAGACCCCCGGTGTGCTGCGCCAGCTGGAGCGGGAGTTCGTGACCGACGACCACCGCCTGTGGCCCAAGGACGCTCCCGACCAGCCCCAGCAGATGCCCACGCCGCTGCCCCAGAAAACGTGGCAGAAGATCGGGGAGCGGATGCAGACAGAGCTGGACCTACGGGATAAGGAAGCCGGGGACGGTGCCGATGCCCTGAAGCAGCAGGTAAAAGCCGCCAACCGCAGCCGCCGCAGCTACCGGGATTTTCTGCGCCGGTTCTGCGTGCTGCGGGAGGAAGTAAAGCTGGACCCGGACGAGTTCGACCTGAACTTCTACACCTACGGCCTTTCGGTGTACGGAAACCTGCCCCTCATCGAGCCTCTGGAAAGCCGGGAGAGCAAAAAGATCGAGGAGCTGGCCCTTGTCATCGACACCAGCTACTCCACCTCCGGTGAACTGGTGCGGGCGTTCCTTGCGGAGACCTACACTCTGCTGAAAGGACAGGAGAACTTTTTCCACCGGATGAACCTGCACCTGATCCAGGCCGATAACGCCATCCGGCAGGATATCCTGATCCACAATGAGGACGAGCTGATCCACGCCATGAACCACTTTGAGCTGCGGGGCGGCGGCGGAACAGACTTCCGCCCGGCCTTTGAATACGTGAACCAGCTGTGCGCCGAGAAGAAGTTCTCCAACCTGCGGGGCCTTTTGTACTTCACCGACGGCATGGGCACCTACCCCGCCAAGCGCCCGGCCTACGACACCGCTTTTCTGTTTCTGGGGGAGCGGTTCGACGATGCCAATGTACCGCCGTGGGCCATGAAGGTGGTTCTGGATGAAGAAGAATTTACCGGTGCAGCAGCCCGCCCGCAAAGCACCCTTGCCGACGCGCTGGCCGAAGAGGACGACCTGTACCGTGACCTGAACAATTCGTGAGGGAATTTGCTATGAATATCAAACGAGCCAAAGAAGAAATTGAACACACCGTAAAAGCCTACCTTGCCAAGGATGCTCTGGGCGAATACGCCATCCCGGCCATCCGGCAGCGTCCCATTCTGCTCATGGGGCCTCCGGGCATTGGCAAGACGCAGGTGATGGAGCAGGTAGCCCGGGAGTGCGGCGTGGCTCTGGTGGCCTACACCATCACCCACCACACCCGCCAGAGCGCCGTGGGCCTGCCCTTCATCCGCCAGCGCAACTACGGCGGCAAAGATGTCTCCGTGACCGAATACACCATGAGCGAGATCATTGCCAGCATCTACGCCAAGATGGAGGCCACCGGCCTCTCCGAGGGCATTCTGTTCATCGACGAGATCAACTGTGTGTCGGAAACGCTGGCCCCCACCATGCTGCAATTTTTGCAATGCAAGACCTTTGGCAATCAGGCCGTACCTGCGGGCTGGGTGATCGTGGCGGCAGGCAACCCACCGGAATATAACAAATCTGTGCGCGACTTTGATATCGTTACGCTGGACCGCGTGCGCCGCATGGACATTGAGCCGGACCTGCCCGTGTGGAAGGACTATGCCCGCGCTGCCCACATCCACAGCGCCATTTTGAGCTATCTGGAGCTGCACCCGCAGAACTTCTACCAGATCAACGCCGATGTGGACGGCACCCAGTTCGTGACCGCCCGCGGCTGGGAAGATCTTTCCAATCTGCTGGACACCTACGAAACACTGGGTCTGCAGGCCGATGAAGACCTGATCCGCGAGTACATCCAGCACCCGAAGATCGCAGAGGACTTCTCCGCCTACCTCGACCTTTACTATAAGTACCGCGACGACTACGGCGTAGAGGAGATCTTGGCCGGACAGGCAAAGCCCGCCGTGTTCGCACGGCTGCTGCAGGCCCCCTTCGACGAGCGGCTTTCGCTGGTCAGCCTGATCCTTGCAGGCCTCGGCACCCGGTTCACGGCCTCCCGTCAGGCAGATGCAGTGGCCGACAGCTGCTATGCCTTTCTGCGGGAGACCAAAAAAGCCCTTGCCACCGTTCCGGAGGATATCCCGGACGGCTCGGCAGAAATGTTCCACCAGCAGATCATGGATCACGACACCGAAACACAGCAAAAGCGTGCCGCCGGGCTGCTGAGCAAAGATGCTCTGACCACCCGCCTGCAGGTGCTGGCCGTGCTGCGCGGCTGGGAAGGCGAACTGCGCCGTGCCAACGCCGCCGGTACACAGGAAGCCTTCGACCTGCTGCGCGGGCAGTTCCAGTCCCTTGCCGATGAGCGCGAAAAGGCCCAGCAGACCGCCAGCGCCGCGCTGGAAGCCGCTTTCGACTTTATGGAACAGGCCTTTGCCGAAAGCCAGGAGATGGTGGTGTTCGTCACCGAGCTGACGGTGGACCCGGTGTCCCACGCCTTCCTCACCGAGAACGGCTGCGAGCGCTACTTCAAGTACAACAAAGACCTGCTGCTGGACCACCGCAAAGCTGCCCTGCAGCAGGAGCTGGCGGCAGAGCAGCGCCGCCACGGCGGGGTGTGAGCCATGCTGGAAAATCTTCTGTTCAGCATGAACAGCACCATGCCGCTGTTCTTTATCATGCTGCTGGGCTATGTGCTGCACCGCACCGGTTTTCTGAGCGATGCGTTTGTGGCCGGGGCCAACAAGTTCGTGTTTTATGTGGCACTGCCGGTGCAGCTGTTCCGCGACCTTGGCAAAAACGATGTCCGCGCCACCTTCGATGGCCGGTATGTGCTGTTCTGTTTTGCGGTCACACTGGCGTGCATCCTTGTGATCTGGGCGCTGGCAAAGCTGTTTTTAAAGGGCACCGGCCTTGTGGGCGAGTTCGTTCAGGTGTGTTACCGCTCGTCGGCTGCCATCCTCGGCTCGGCTTTTCTGCAGAGCATCTACGGCGATGCCAGCATGTCCAGCCTGATGATCCTTGGCAGTGTGCCGCTGTATAACATCATGGCAGTGGTCATTTTGATGCTGGAAGCGCCCACTGCGCAGGCTCAGACCGGCAATATGGCCGAAAAGCTCAAAAAGAGTGTGAAAGGCATCCTGACGAACCCCATCCTTCTGGGCATTGCAGCGGGCTTTGCGTGGAGCATGCTGCACATTTCCATGCCTGCCATGCTGGATAAGGCCCTTTCCAATGTGGCCGGTCTGACCAGCCCTCTGGCCCTGCTTGCCATTGGTGCAGGCTTCAAGGGCCAAAAAGCTCTGGGATACCTCAAGCCTACTGCTGTGGCTACTGTGGTCAAGTTGATGGTGCTGCCTGCGCTGTTCCTGCCGCTGGCTGTGCGCTTTGGCTTTACCGACGAAAAGCTGGTGGCCCTGCTGGTGATGCTGGGCAGCATCACCACCCCGGCGTGCTACGTTATGGCAAAGCAGATGGGCCACGAAGGTGTGCTTACCGGCAGCGTGTGCGTTACCACCACCCTGTTCAGCGCATTCAGCCTGACCTTCTGGCTGTTCGTGCTGCGGAGCCTCGGATATATTTTATAACATCTTTTGCATAGCACAACAGCGGACGGCCTGCAGGCTGTCCGCTGTTTGCTTTTCAGATGTTGCTTGGGGAATCAGGCCGCACCGAAGGGATGCAGCTTCTGCCCTTTATTCTGTCATTTCCAGTTCAGAGATCCATTCCCGCACGCGGTCCGGGCGGTTTGTGACGATGGCATCCGGCTGCAGGGGCCAAAGGTCTTTCACGGCCTGTTCCCCGTCCACCGTCCAGTATGCCGCCTTGATGCCCAGATCATGCAGCTTCTGCACCATGCTGGGCTGCTGGTAAGCGGTGTGATATTCACAGCTCACCCAGTCCGGCTTGAAGTCCAGCGTCTGCACATACTTTACCGGGTCCCGCTGTTCCAGCAGGCGCTGGGCTACCTCTACCAGACTCTTGCCCGGAAAGTTCGCCTGCAGCATACTGATCTGGTTGCCCATCCAGCGCAGGGCCCAGCTGCAGTTTTCGTCATCCACATTTTCCACCGACAGCGGCGGCAGCTGTGGAAAATCATCCTCTTCCAGCCCGTTCTGCAGGCCAAGCATTTCCCATGTGCTAGTGGGCAGCGCCATGGTCTCCAACGCACCGTAGACCAGCACGCCCACCTTCAGCTCCGGCATCAGCTGCTTTGCCTGCCGCAGCAGGTCGTGGTTGAACGAGATCACCACCAGCCGGTCAGTAATGTTTGCTGCACGCACCTCCTCGATCACGCGGGGGACAAAATCCGGGTCGTCATCGATGGTGGCCTTCATTTCCAGCTGAACGATGGTACCTTCCATTTCCCTGCACAGAGCCAGTGCCTCCTGCAGGGTAGCGATCCTCTCGTTCTGATAGTTCACATCCTTCCAGCTGCCAAAGTCCAGCGCCTTCAGCTCGCCCTCGGTCATGTCGTAGATCTGGCCACGCATATCGGTGTGCCAGTCAATGACAAAATCGTGGTGGATCACCAGCTTTTTATCTCTGGTCTGCTGTACGTCCATTTCCACGCCGTCCGCGCCGATCTCCATCGCCTTGCGGAACGCAGAAAGGGTATTTTCCGGCGCAAGATAGGACGCGCCGCGGTGTGCAATGATCTCAGGTGTCATAAATTCCAATTCTTTCTCACAAATTTATTTTCTCGCAAATTTCAGGCAAGGTCGGTGCCGTTTGAAGCAATGACCTTTTTGTACCAGTAGAAGCTGTCCTTGCGGCTGCGGGCCAGTGTGCCGTTGCCGTCGTTGTCCTTATCCACATAGATAAAGCCGTAGCGCTTTTTCATCTCACCGGTGGATGCGCTCACAAGGTCGATAGGGCCCCATGTGGTGTAGCCCATCAGCGGCAGGCCGTCCTCGTTGACGGCCTTTTCCATCTGCTCGATGTGGGCGCGCAGATAATCGATGCGGTAGCTGTCGTGGATGGAGCCGTCCGCTTCCACGGTATCCACCGCGCCAAGGCCGTTCTCCACAATGAACATGGGCTTTTCGTACCGGTCGTAGATGGTGTTCAGGGTCACGCGCAGGCCCACCGGGTCGATGGCCCAGCCCCACTCGCTGGCCTTGAGGTACGGGTTCTTCACGGCTTCCAGCACCGCATTGCCGTCGGCCTTTTCTTCTGCCAGGATCTCCTGATCCGTGGTGATGCAGCGGCTGGAATAGTAGCTGAAGGAGACAAAATCCACGGTGCCTTCTTTCAGAACCTGCTCATCGCCCGGCTCGGTGTGTAGGGTGATGCCGGCCTTCTCCATCCGCTTTTTTGCCCACACCGGGTAGGCTCCCCGGGCCTGCACATCGGTAAAGAAGTAGTTGTCGCGGTCCGCTTCCTGCGCGGCACGGATATCCTCCGGTGCACAGGTGCGCGGATAATACTGGCCTGCCGCCAGCATACAGCCCACCATGGCACCGGGCATCTTTTCATGGGCCAGCTTGACCGCCTTTGCGCTGGCCACCAGCTCATGATGTGCCGCCTGATACTCCACCTGCTGCACATTCTCGCCCGGATAGAACACTAGCCCTGCGCCGGTAAAGGGCAGATGCAGCAGCATGTTGATCTCGTTGAAGGTGAGCCAGTATTTCACCTTCCCCTTGTAGCGGTCAAACAGCACTTCACAGTAGTGCACATAGGCATCCACCATGCGGCGGTCTTTCCAGCCGCCATACTTTTTTATGAGGGCAATGGGGGTATCGAAGTGGCAGATGGTCACAAGCGGTTCAATGCCGTATTTGTGGCACTCATCAAACACATCCTCATAGAACTTCAAGCCCTCTTCATTGGGCTGGGCATCGTCGCCGTTCGGCAGGATGCGGGTCCATGCGATGGACAGCCGGAAGCACTTGAATCCCATCTCGGCAAAGAGGGCGATATCCTCTTTATAATGGTGATACAGGTCAATGGCTTCATGGCTGGGATAATAGTGCTTGTCGTCGCACTCCAGCATTTCCAGCCGACCCAGCGCCACCGGGAAGCGGTCCGGGCCAAACGGGGTCACATCCACGGTTGCAAGGCCCTTGCCGCCTGCCTGCCATGCGCCCTCGCACTGGTTGGCAGCGGTGGCACCGCCCCACAGAAAATCTTTGGGAAAACTGCCCATAAGTAAACCCTCCCTATTTTAATTTGTTAATTATAAGATACCGCACAATCGCTGGAATGTCCATGCCTACATTTTACAAAAAGGTGCTTCATTGTTGTGAAAGTACGACTTTTATCGTCAAATCGCCGAATTTTGATTCTATTTTTCGTACATTTTTCACGAGAAAAATGCAAAAACGGCCTGATTTTCCTTTCATTCTGTTTCTTTCAAACTGTCCGCAGACATGGTACAATAATCAGGTAAGATACACCGCCGCTTTTTCGGCATTGGAAAATGGAGTGTTTGATTATGACTGAGTTCAAGCCCATTAAAGAAGGCAAGGTTCGTGAGATCTATGATAACGGTGACAGCCTCATCATGGTTGCTACCGACCGCATTTCCGCGTTTGATGTCATCCTGAAAAACAAGGTCACCAAAAAGGGCACCGTTCTGACCCAGATGAGCAAGTTCTGGTTCGATTACACCCGCGATCTGCTGCCCAACCATATGCTGAGCGTGGACGTGAAGGATATGCCGGAGTTCTTCCAGCAGCCGCAGTTCGACGGCAACAGCATGATGTGCCGCAAGCTGACCATGCTGCCCATCGAGTGCATCGTGCGCGGCTACATCACCGGCAGCGGCTGGGCCAGCTACCAGAAGACCGGCAAGGTGTGCGGCATTCAGCTGCCCGAGGGCCTGAAGGAATCCGACAAGCTGCCCGAGCCTATCTACACTCCCTCCACCAAGGCCGAGATCGGCGACCACGACGAGAACATCTCCTACGAAAAGAGCATCGAGGTGCTGGAAAAGCAGTTCCCTGGCCACGGCGAGGAGTACGCCACCAAGCTGCGCGACTACACCATTGCCCTGTATAAGAAGTGTGCTGAATATGCGCTCTCCCGCGGCATCATCATTGCCGACACCAAGTTTGAGTTTGGTCTGGATGAGAACGGCAACGTGGTGCTGGGCGACGAGATGCTCACCCCGGATTCCTCCCGCTTCTGGCCGCTGGAGGGCTACGAGCCGGGCCACAGCCAGCCCTCTTTTGATAAGCAGTTCGTTCGCGACTGGCTCAAGGCCAACCCCGACAGCAACTACGATCTGCCGCAGGACGTGATCGACAAGACCATTGCCAAGTATCTGGAAGCTTACGAGCTGCTCACCGGCAAAAAGCTGTAAGATCGGCCGTATAAACGTATAAAAAATGCTTCCGTGCGTCGCACGGAAGCATTTTTTGTTTCACTCGCTCAGCTCCGAACTTTCCTCGGAAAAAGCTTCGGACTCCGCCGGTTTTTCGTTTTCTTCGTCCAGCAGGTACTGCACCTCGGTCTGCTTTGCCATCTGGTCAGCCGTCCAGTCCAGCTGTGCAATGCCCACCAGCTCCAGCGTGTACTGCTCCACATTCTGCAGGCTACCGGAGGCAAGACTCTGGCCCGGGTCGTTCTCCGGCGACCATGTAATGCGCAGCTCATCCGGCTGTGCGCTGCACTGCTGCACGGCATCGGTCACGCTGCGGCAGTCCTGCGCAAAGGCCTGTACGCTGTCATAGCCGCCAAACAGCTCCACAGTCAGGCTCAGATAGCCGTTTCCGGCATTCACATCCCGCAGCGTTTTCGCCTCACTGCTGTACAGGTAGGCGTTTCCGCTGATATTCTTCACACGGATATCCGGGGCTGTTTGTTTGATCTTGTCATAGGCTTCTGTCGTATATTCCTGCCCCAGCTTCATGCTTGCCTGATTCCGCTCCGGGCCGAGTTCATCCCACACGACCGGCAGCAGCGACAGACAGAAGCACCCGCCCATGAGCACAAGGCAGATCAGCACCGACCAGAAATCGTACTTCCAGCGCCCCGGGCGGGCGGCAAAAAAGAGCACCTCGCCGCCCAGCAGGATCAGCCCTGCCGCCGGGGCGATCTTGAGCATCAGCTTCCAGTCAACGCCCGGCACAAAATAGGCAAGCAGAAAGAAGATGCCCGCTGCGATCAGGCATACGCCCAGCGTAAAGCTGCCCACCCGGCGCAGCGGCTGCGGTTTTGCAGTCTGCGGTGCTTCACCGGTCAGCGGCGCATCATTTCTCGTCTCGTCCATCGTCGGCATCCTCCGTCTCATCGTCCGGGGTCACGGGCTTGCCCAGCAGAGCCGAGAGCTTGGGCATGGCAAAGCCCTTTGCTTCCGGCTCCGCCTGCGCATCCTGTGCAGTATACTCGGTAAAATCTTCGGCATCGTTCTGCGGCTTCTGCTTTCTGCCCTTGGGGCCGCGCACCAGCCACGCACCGCAGATAATCAAGGCCACGCAGACCACCACCTCCGGCAGCTGATCCATCATCAGGTAAAGTGCACGGAAGAAGGGGCTGCTCTGGCCCCAGCGCCACACGATATCCCCCAGCGTGTTCATAAGGATGTTCTGGTAGGCCACCAGCGCGCCCAGCGCGATCAGGCCCCACCCCAGCAGCTTGTGGCTGTCCAGCATGAACTGTTCCATGCGCTGGTCGTGCCAGTTGATGTGCACCAGATAATCGTCCTGCGGGGCGGTGCCTGCGCCGATCTGCGCCCGGAGATTGAAGGTGTCAAAGAAGCTGTACATCCACACAATGGGCATGGCTACATACAAAACTTCCAGCAGAGTGCCCGCACCAAAGGCCACGCAGAACATCGTAATGAGCGAAAGGCCGCGCTTCATGTAGCCCTGATACATCTGGCCTGCGCCCGGGCAAAAGGCGAAGAGGAAGGTCAGGATTCCGTTTTTCATCATAATCGATCTCCTTATTTTGTTTGATCTGCAAGTGGCGAATTTTTGTATTTTTCTGCTGCAGGGCCGCCGGCTCCGAACAGCAGGTCATTGAGTGCTTTTGCCAGCGAAGCCTGCTGCTTCGGCTTGTCGTCGTCCATTGGCTTTCCCAGTATTTCCGGCTGGGCGGACGGTCGGCCATCTTCCACCGGCTTGCCCAGCTGCAAGGCTTCTTCGGTCTGGCTCTGGCTGGTCTCCGGTGTCCATGTGTGCAGCTCCTGCCGGAAATTCAGCAGCTGGTCTATGGTGCCGGAGCGCCACATGGTAAAGGCCAGCACCGCCGCCACACCGGCCACTGCGGCACGGCCCCATGTGTTCTGCATCAGCCGCACCCAGATGGCGGCCATCACCGCCTTGTGCGCGGAGTGGGGCGGCGTTTCCAGCGCATCTGCCGTCAGCAGAGCGGTGTAGCGGTCCATGCATTTATCGCAGTAGGATAAATGCTCGGCGGTTTCCAGCCGGCCCAGCTCATCCAGCCCGCCTGCCTGCAGGGCCTGCAGGCCTTCGTCGGTCAGACAGCCGTTTTTGTCAAACAGTTCCATGTACGCACTCCTTTCCATCGTTTTCACGCTGTAGTATCTGCTGTGCCAGCATCTTTTTTGCCCGGTAGATCTGTGCTTCCACCGTCTTGGGCGGGCGGCCGCACAGCTGTGCCGCCTCGGCCATGGTGTGCTGTTCCAGCAGCACCAGACGGCAAGGCGTTCTGTAGGGCTCCCGCAGGTCCAGAATCATGGTGGTGAGCTCTTCCTCGCCCAGAGCATCCAGCACCTGCTGTTCCGGCTGGGTGCCGGGCGGCGCACCTTCCAGCGCCAGCACATCGTCGCCGGGAATGTTCACCCTGCGCACCCATGCGCTGCGCAGATAGTCCTTTGCCTTGTTGGCAGCGATGCGTGCCAGCCACTGTTTTTCAAACCCGGACGGGCAGCGGTCAATGGCCCGCCATGCCGCCAGAAAGGTCTCCTGCGTCAGGTCCTGCGCATCGCCGGCATCCGGCACCAGCTGGTGGCAGACCGTATATACGAGCGACTGGTATTTCTGCACCATCGCGCTGAATTCCAAGGTCGTCAACGGCCTGCCCACCTCCTTTCAGTTTCGTCCCGGTCCGACGAAGTGCAGCCCCTGCGCTGCCCTTCTGCACATTCATACGAAACAGCCGTTCAAAATCCTGCAAAAACTTTTATTTTTATGATACAATAGAAGTAGTATAGCACAAAAGGAGGCATTCGGCCATGGCTGTCAGTACCCGTCAGGCACTTTTGCAGGCACTTTCCGCTGCCGGGGGCAGCTACGTTTCCGGCCAGCAGCTGGCCGAGACCCTCGGCGTGAGCCGCGCTGCCGTGCACAAGGCCGCTGCGGCCCTCACGGCCCAAGGGTACGCGCTGGAAGCTGCGCCCCGCCGGGGCTACCGGCTGGCAGGCGGCGACCCGTTCTGCACCGAAGCCATCGGGGACTACCCTGCACCCATCTATTTATATGACACGCTGGAAAGCTCCAACCGCACGGCAAAGCTGCTGGCGTTGGATGGTGCACCCCATGGCACGCTGGTGCTCACCGCCCACCAGAGCGCCGGACGCGGCAGGCTGGGCCGGAGATTTGAAAGCCCGGCAGGCAAGGGCGTTTACTGCTCGGTGCTGCTGCGCCCGGAAATGCCCGCCGCCAATGCCCAGACCGCTACCATCAGCGCCGCGGTGGCGGTCTGCCGTGCCGTGAAAAAGCTCTGCGGGCTGGAGCTTGCCGTCAAGTGGGTCAACGACCTGTACTATCAGGGCAGAAAGGTCTGCGGCATCCTGACCGAAGCGGGGACCGACCTCGAGAGCGGACAGCTGGAATGGCTGGTGGTCGGCATCGGGCTGAACCTTACCTCCACCGCCGCCGACTGGCCGGAGGAGCTGGCCCGCAAGGCCGGGAGCCTGTACCCCGGCGGGCCTGCCCCGGTGAGCCGGGCCGCACTGGCCGGGGCCATTGCCCGGGAGCTGCTGGCCCTCTGCCCGGCGTTTGACTGTCTGGATGAGTACCGCGCCCGGTGCTTTGTGCCCGGCCACTGGGTGACAGTGTGTGCCGAGACCGAGACCTACGCCGCAAAGGCCCTTGCCATCGACGAGGAAGGGCGGCTGGTCATCCAGCGGGAGAACGGCCGACAGGAAGCTCTGCGCTGCGGCGAAGTGACCACACGGCCTGCACGGACCGAATAAGACGCAAAAAAGCACCCTTTCCTGCCCGGAAAGAGTGCTTTTTATGTTCTGCACTTATGTATCCAGATCCACGGCTTCCAGCACCGTGATGTCCTCTTTTTCAAAGGCGGTGCGGATCATCCCGGCAAGGCCTGGCATTTCGGCCTTGTTCTCGATGCACAGGGTGATGATGCCATTCAGGCTGGAGGCTTCCACACCCATGGAGCCGCCATCCGGCGGGACCCAGACGTTGAAGTCTTTGGTGTACTTCTGAAGCTCCGGCGTAGCCGGCAGCAGCGGATTGCCCAGATAGCTGAGCCAGAAATCCGCCGAGACACCGCTGATGTACTCACCCATCTGGAACACCCTCTGCTTGATGCGCAGGGGCGCTTTCTGCTGGTCTACCTTGTAGACCCAGCTCATTTGCTGGACCATCTGGCGCAGCTTTGCCTCCGGCTGCAGGGTGCGGAGCACCTCGGCATCCATTTCCGGCACGATGTCCGCAAGGCGGGTGTCATCGTTCAGCTTCACGCCGCTCTGGAAGGAGCACACGCAGTTGTAAAGGGCATCCGGCACGCCCGCTTCCCTGCGGGTATCTGCCGAGTAGGAATACTGGATCTCGTCTTTGCCCAGATAGTTGCGCAGCGCAAGGTTCAGCAAACCGGCCAGCGCTGTAAAGGGCTTGACGCCGTTCTCCACTGCCCGGTCCACAAGGCTCTGCTTGGTCAGCCGCACCCGGGTGCGGCGCATCCTGCCCTCGTAGGTCTGCACCACATCCCTCTGCATCGTGCTCTCGGTGGCTGTGAGGGGTGGATATTTTTCCATCATGGCCTCGATGTCATAGGCCGGGCTGCACACGATGGGCGTGTTTGCAAACGCCGTGCCATAGCGCAGGTTGCAGTACTGTTCCAGAATGCGGGTGAGGAAGGGCGACACCCCGTGGCCGTCCATGAGGAAATGATACCAGTCAAAATAGACGGTGTCCCCCTCACAGCTCACGCTGAAAAGATAGCCGTTCGTTTCCTCCGGGATATCGCGCTGTGCACTGCCCTGATACACAAGACAGGGGTTCGGGTTCGGCTCCAGAAAAAAGCTCCGCTTTTCCTGCACCAGCTGTACCCGATAGTACGGTGCGGCCGAAAGCGCCGCCTCCAGTGCGCGCTGCAAAAGAGAGGGTTCCACCGCATCCTGCAGTGCAAACTGGTACCGACACAGGATCTTCTCCCGACGGAAGAAGTACATCGTTCCCTGAAAGATGTACTCCGTCGAGCGCTGCGACTCATTCATGAACTGTTACCCCGCGTTTGCCGCCAGATAATCCACCAGATCCCCTATGGTCACAAAGTTGCGCAGCTCCTTTTCAGGGATGCGCAGGCCGAAGGTCTCCTCGAGGTCTGCCACAATGGTCAGGATCTCCATTGAGGACAGATCCAGATCGTCCATCAGGACGCTGTTCTCATTCACATCTTCGGGAGAGACCTCGGCAACATCCTCCAGGATGGCCAGGATCTGGGAAATGATCTCTGCTCGTTCCATAGAATTTTTCTTCCTTTCCGTGACGGATAATAGGCACAATCTCCTATGCCTTTCCATAATAATACCCTGATTCTCTCCTGTGCGCAAGGGTTCCGGCAACAAAGCTTTGTTTTTTGTCGGAACTCCTGTTTTCAGTCTGCCGGTCTGCCGGCCCATTTATGCATCCGGGCATTCGATCGCATCCGGATTACTGGCGCAGCAGCTTGCCTGCACCGTTGCGCGGCAGCGGCTCAGTGCTGAACTCCACTGCGCTCATACGCTTGTACAGCGGCAGGGTGCGGTTTGCCTCGGTGATAAAGTCCCGCACCTGCTGCTGTTTGTCCTCATCGCAATAGACCACCACGCCGATCTTCTTGCCCATCTCTTTTACAACACATTCCTTCACGGCTTCGCACTTGCCCACGATGCCTTCCAGCTCTTCGGGGCTGATGTTCTCGCCGCTGTCCAGAATGATGAGGTTCTTCTTGCGGCCGGTCAGGAAATAGTAGCCGTCCTCGTCCTTGCGGGCCAGATCGCCAGTGTGGAACCAGCCGTCCGCGTCAATGACCTCGGCGGTGGCCTCCGGGTCCTTGTAGTAGCCCAGCATGATGCTGTCGCCGCGCATACACAGCTCGCCGTCCTCGGCGATCTTGTAGTCCAGATAATCGTTGCCCTGACCCACAGCGCCAATGTGCTTTGCGTCCTGTGCGTAGTTGATGATGCCGTCGCCGCAGGTCTCGGTGCTGCCGTAGGTCTGCACCACGAACATGCCGTGTTCCGCCATATCCAGCATCACCTGCGGGTCGAACATGGCAGAGGAGCAGATAGGCACCCACAGCTCACCCAGACGGTCCTTGCGGCCGCGCATCACATCGTGGTGGAGCGAGTTCATGATGACCGGCACCACCGCCATGGCCTGACTGGGCATCCGCTTTACCTCTTTATAGAAGTTGCGGATGTCGCTGCTGACGTTCAGCGCCCAGCCTGCGTGGGCCCAGGAGAACAGGCAGATGAAAGCGCCAAGATGGAACATGGGCAGCACGGTGTACTGGCTCATGACGAGGTCCGGTTCGTGCTTATACGCCATCATGTGCTCACCGATCTGGGTGTGGGCACGCATCACCGAGAAGAAATTCTTCTCGCTCAGCATCACGCCCTTGCTGCGGCCCGTGGTACCGGAGGTGAACATCAGGATCATCAGGGCTTCGTGGTCGATGCAGCGGGTCAGCTGCGCAGGCTCATAGCTTCGGAAGCCATCCATGGGGCGGAGGATATCGCCGTAGGCAGCCTTGAGCTGGTCGTTGAAGCCGTAGTCGTCGCCGTCGGTCAGGATGGCGTCCGGCTCCACAAGGCCCAGCTCGTAGCTCAGCTCGTCCCAGCTCTTGCGCTGGTTCAGCAGCACCAGCACCGCACCGGCCGCCACCACGCCAAAGGTGTTCACGGCATACTCGTAGCTGTTCTTGGTGAGCAGGCAGATCTTTTTGCCCTTGATCTCCGGGATGGTGGACTGGAAGTAATTCACCGCCTTGCGGATATCCTGCACATAATCCTTATAGAGGATGGTGGTCACGGCATCGTTTGCGGTGTCGTAGAAGCGGAAGGCCACATTATCCTTGAAGCGGTCTTCCATGTTGATGGTGATAAGGTCGTAGACATTATCCAGCACTCTGATCTTACGCATTGTTCTGCTTCCTCCTGTGTTCAGCGCAGCAGTTTTCCCATGGCGTTGCGGGGCAGCGGCTGTGCGCTGAGCTCCGGCACCATGCGCTTGTACAGCGGCAGGCCGCGGTTGACCCCAGTGACGAACTCCTTCACAGTTTCCTGCTTTGCAGGGTCACAGTAGATGACAGCGCAGATCTTTTTGTCCTTTTCCTTCACGATGCACTCCTGAATGTCCGCACAGGGTACCAGCAGCTTTTCCAGCTCCTCGGGACTCACGTTCTCGCCGCTGTCCAGAATGATCACGTTCTTCTTGCGGCCGGTCAGGTACATGTAGCCATCCTCTTCCACCCGGGCAATGTCGCCGGTATGGAACCAGCCGTCTGCATCGATGACTTCTGCAGTGCCTTCCGGGTCCTTGTAGTAGCCCAGCATGATGGGGTCGCCCCGCATGCACAGCTCGCCGTCGTCCAGCTTGTATTCACAGCTGAGGTCCACGTGGCCCACGCTGGTCAGGTACTTTGCCTCCTGCGAGGAGTTCCATGCGCCGTCGCCGCAGGTCTCGGTCAGGCCGTACATCTGGGCCACAAAGAAGCCCTTCTCCATCATATCACTCAGAATCTTGGGGTCGAACATGGCAGCGCCGCAGGTCAGCACGCACAGGCCGTTCAGGCGGTCACGGCGGCCCTTCATCACATCGCTGTAGATGCTCTTCAGCAGCACCGGCACCACCGCCATCACCTCGCTGTGCATGGCACCCAGATCACGATAGAAATACTTCAGGTTGTTGCACAGGTTGATGGAGTGGCCGGTGATGCTCCACGAAACAAGGCTGGTCATGGCGGAGATGTGGAACATGGGCAGGGCGGACAGGGACGAGAATTCGTCGGTGTTCCAGCCCGTGTACTTCTTCACATCGTCAAAGGGGTCCAGAAAAGCCGGCATGGCGCTGAACAGGTTCTTCTGGCTCAGCATAACGCCCTTGCTGCGGCCGGTGGTGCCGGAGGTGAACATGATAAAGGCCAGAGCAGAGAGGTCCTCCACCTCGGTCACGTCCTCGGCAGGCTCATAGGCCGCAAAGACATCCATGGGCTTCAGGATGCTGCCGTAGGTCTCAGCGAGGGCAGGCTCCCGCTCCGCGAACTCGCCATCCTGCAGGATGCACACCGGCTCGGTGAGGCCCAGCTCATAGGAGATGGCATCCCAGTCCTTGCCAAGGTTCAGCGGCACAGCCACGGCTCCGGCAATGACCGTGCCGTACATGCAGATGACATACTGGTAGCTGTTGCGGGCCAGGATCGCCACACGCTTGCCGCGCACGTCGCCATACTCTGCACGCAGGAACGCCACGAACCGGCGCAGATCCTGGGCATACTGTGCGTAGTGCACCTCGGCCACGCCCTGCTTTTCTTCATCATACCAGCGCAGAGCCACACGGTCTGCAATGTTGGTTTCCATATTGCAAAGGGACTGATACAGCGATGTAATCATTTTTCTGCCTCCATTTTTATCATCCGATCCGGCGCTCCTGTGTACGCCAACACAGATCCTTCCAGTCATTTCCAACTGTGCCCAGTATACAATAAGGCCTGTGTCAATGCAAGAGTTTTGCAACATTTAATTCCCAATATTGACAATAAATTCTTGCATATCATGTCGTTTCCAGATGTAAATTCTGCCTTTCGCTGCGAAGCCACCCTGCCTGTGCTATGCTTTTATTGCAGGCTGCAATGTGCCCTCCGCCCGCCGGACCGCAATTCAAAATTGACAGTCTGTGCAAAAAGCATTATACTGGGTTTATATCCATACAAAATTTTATCTTTTTCATTCAAAATCTACGCATTGTGCGGCGTCCGGCTCTGATGGAATGTCCCGCGCAAGGAAGGAACCTCCATGGAAGGAACCAAGCCCCGCACCGCCAGCTCCATCGGCATGTTCGACATGCTCAAGGGTGCCGGTATGCTGACCATCGTTTTTGCGCATACCGCCGAGCTTTATCCCATGCAGGCGGTCAGCGGCCTGTCCCTGACCGCGTTTTTCCCGTTCATCTACCGCGAAGCGCTGATGTCCGCCTTTTTTATTGCCAGCGGCTACGGCTTCCGCAAGCGCTCTATCCACAAGTGCATCCACCAGCAGCTCAAAAGCCTGCTCAAACCCTATGCTTACACGGCGCTGTTCACCTGCGTGCTGCACTTTATCATTCATTATAAGACGTTCCAGTATCTACCCGGCACCATCGGCGAGTCTATCAAGGTCACCGGCGGCTTTCTGCTGGGCCTGCCCCACACGGCCGAGTATTTCGGGCAGGAGTTCTTCTCCTGCGGGCCGATGTGGTATCTGCTGGCGCTGATGGTAGGCTGGGTGCTGCTGGATGTGATCCTGAACATCTTCCCGGAGCGCTATGTTCCATGGGCTGTGGCAGGCTGCGTCCTGCTGGGCTGGGGCGCGAGCCTTGTGTGGGAGCTGCCCTTCTGCCTGATCCAGGGTGCCGTGGTGGTGCCCTACCTCTATATCGGCTTCCTTGCCAAAAAGAAGCATCTGCTGGACGAGCCCCTGCCGCCCAAAGTCTTTGCCGGGCTGCTGGCCGCCACAGCACTCATTGCCGTAGGCGCTCTTGCTACCCGCACCACCGACTGCATCTCGCTGGCCGAGTGGTCACTGGGGCCGCTGAGCATCTTTCTGGACGGTGCTGCAGGCCTGCTTTTCATCCGGCTGTTCATGCGGCTCAGCCATGGCCATGGCCCCATCGTACACTTTCTGGAAGCGGTGGGCCGCCGCTCGCTGAACATTTTCTGCGTACATACCGTGGAGATCATCGCTATTCCGTGGTATCTGATGGTAGCAAAGTTCTCTGCGCAGCCGGTGCTGGGCATGTGGCTGCAATATGCCATCGCTCTGGGCTCTATCTGGCTGGTGTGTGAGCTGCTGCGTGTACGCCGCGCACTCATCATCCGATTTTTCCCGGCACAGCGCAGAACGCCCGCCGTGCACTATACCTCCCGGCACTGACATGTTTTTCCGGCTGCTGCGGTGCAGCCCATCATAAAAGTAAGAGGAGAATCCGGTTATGAACAACGATGCCCCCGAGACCCTTGCTGCGGCCCGCAGCCGCGCTGCTGACTTGGAACAGCAGCTCAAGCTCTCTGACGAAGGTGTATCCCGGCTGGCACAGCGGTGTCTGGAGCTGGAACAACAGGTGCTGAACTATCAGGCCGCACTGGCAAGGCACGGCAGCGACAACGAGCCTGCCGCCCTCACCCTGCCACAGCTGTTCTACGATTCCGGCTCTGGCTATTCCCCGCGGGAATGCCTGACCGTTGCCGAGGACGCCTACGACGAACTGACCCACGAGGTCTCTGCGGTGTTTACCCTGCCCACGGATGCCCGTGCGCTGCGGCTGGACCCCGGTGAGCTGGCCTGCTGCGTGACTGACCTGAGCATCTCGGACGAGCGGCTGGAATGCCGCGCCATGAACGGCATCCAGCTGCAGGAAGACTGCCTGCTGTTTTTGGATGTGGACCCCAACCTGACCGTGTGCAGCACCGTGCCCTTTGCGGCCGGGATGAAGTTTGCCGTGACCTATCATTACTATCCGCTGGGCCGCTTCCAGCACGAGCAGCCCGGCAAGGCCCTGCTCAGCGCGTTGAATACCATCAAGCTGCAGGCTGAGGCCGAAAAGAACGATGTTCTGGAACAGCTGCAGGCCGCCCTTGCCGAGAACACCCGGCTGAACAATCAGCTGACGGAACTGCAGAACAGCCGTGCTGCTTATGAAGATTCGCTGGAAAACCTGTACGAGAGCAGCAGCTGGCGGCTTACCGCACCGCTGCGTGCTTTGCGCCGCCTGCTGCGCGGCTGAATCGGATCGCTAAAGGAGTTGTCAACATGTACAGCAGTTACAGCACCCTGCAGCGTAAGCAGCTGACGAAGCAGGTTTATACCGATACCCAGAGCACCTATCTGCTGGTGTATGCACCGGGCCGTCATCAGGCGCTGGAGCACGCACTGGAAAACCAGCTGCACCGCAAGTTCCGGCTGGTGACGGAGCTGGCCCCCGCCCTGACCGACTCGGTGGAGGGCGTGCTGCTGGTCAGCGAAGATCTGGAGTGCACCTCCACCGCCCTGACCTATTTTGCCGCCGCCCTGCGCACCGGTGCCGACCTTGTGGTGTGTGATGCCGCCTTTGGCTTCGATGGCTCCACCGCCCTTTATCTGAGCACCCAGCACATCCCGTGCAGCCGCTGCGCCATGGTGTCGCGGAAGCTTCTGGACCGGGTGCGTGCCGCTGCGCGCGGAAGGGACAGCGTGACCGAGCTGCTGCGCCTTGCCACCGCCATGGCGGAAAACTGCCGCCGCATCCCGCAGTCTTTGCTGCACTTCCGGCGGGAGCTATGTGCCGACGATGTGTTCTCTGCCTCCGGAAAGCGTGCTCTGATCCTGAGCCACGAGCTGACCATGACCGGTGCGCCCATCGTGCTGACAAGTGCCGTGCCGGTGCTGCGCAGCATGGGCTTTGAAGTGGTGGTGCTTGGCCCTGCGGACGACGGCTCGCTGCCGCTGTTTCTGGATGCCGGTGCCGCCGTTGTCACCCGCAGCGACTGCGTGATGAACTCGTCGCTGTGGGGCCTTGCCACCAGCGCCGATTTTGTGCTGGCCAACACCGTGGTAGAGGCTGCCGCCGTGAGCACCCTGAACGGCTCCTTCGTGCCGGTGCTGTGGTGGCTGCACGATGCCTTTGCAGGCTACCCGTTCATTGCGCACAAGATTCCCAAAACACTGGGCTCCAATGTGCATGTGTGCGCCGTAGGCTCCCACGCCACTGCCGCCATGCACTCGGTGCGGCCGGACTTCAGCATTGAACAGCTGATCTACGGTCTGCCGGACTATGCGCAGGAAAGCTTCCCGCCCTACGATATCAGCTATGCCGGCGGCAGGCCGCTGTTCGTGACCGTAGGTTCCTTTGAGCCGCGCAAGGGTCAGGATATTTTCTGCAACGCCATCCGCCTGCTAAAGCCCGAGGTGCGCCAGAAGGCTGCTTTCCTGTTCGTGGGCAAGGCGGCGGACAAGAGCCTGAAGAACGCCGTGGATGCACTGGTGGAGGATTACCCGGACACCGTTTTCTACCGCAAGCGTCTGGAACGGCCCGAGATCAAATCCCTGATGGATCAGTGCGCCTGCGTGGTATGCGCTTCCCGCGATGATCCCATGCCCACCTTCGTCACCGAGGGCCTGATCTTCGGCAAGCCCTCCATCGTGTCGGAGCACACCGGCACCGCCGGGCTGATCACCGAGGGCGTGGACGGCTTTGTGTACAAAGACGACGACCCGGATCAGCTGGCAAAGGTACTGGAGCATGCTATCCTGCATCCGGAACAGCTGGCCGCCATGAAAGCTGACTGCCGGAAAATGTACGAGAAATATTATTCCAACGAAGCCTATGTTGCCACCCTGACACGGCTGGTGAACGAATCAACAGGCTAAAAACAAGATAAAGGCAAGGGTCGATGCGTGCATCCGCCCTTGCCTTTTTATCATTCCATCAAAATTGCACAAGAAAATTCCAGTTCCGTTCACAAAGACACAGGCCACGTGTGTTATACTTTTATCAAATCATTCCGCCTGAAAGGAGCCTGTTCTCTCTATGAGCCAACCCGCCTCTGCCGCACCTTCCCGCAAAAAGACAGTGATCTCGCTGCTGGTGCTCGCAGCACTTACCGGCATCATCGTGCTGCTGTTCGATGACAACTGGGCCGAGATCACCGCAGCGCTTTCGCAGCTGTCCGCATGGCAGGTGCTGGTGGTGCTGGCCATCGGCCTCAGCTACCCGCTGCTGGAGGGGTGCGTGGCGTGGGTCATCGTGCGCAGCCGCATCCCGGGCTTCAGGCTCTGGCAGGGCATCGATACCGCGTGGTGCGGCACCTTTGGCAATGTGGTCACACTGGGCGCAGGCGCAGTGCCGGTGCAGACATGGTATCTGCACCGCTGCGGCCTGCCGGTTGGCCCGGGCGTGGGCCTGATGACCCTGCAGTACGTGTTCCACAAAACCACCGTGCTGCTGTATGCCACGGTGATGCTGCTGTTTCAGCACAGATGGCTTGCCGCCAACACCACCGGTGTGATGAATTATCTGCCCATGGCATACGCTGTAGTGGCGGCCATCATTGTGGTGCTGGTGCTGGTGTGCGTATCGCCGCTGGTGCAGGACCTTGCCCGCTGGCTGATGCGTCTGCTGCCCAAAACGGAAAAATGGCAGCAGCGCCGCGCCGACTGGCAGCAGCAGCTGGATGTTCTGGGCGAGGAGAGCCGCCGTCTGCTGGCAGATAAGCCCCGCTGCGCCGAAATTCTGGCATTGCAGGCGGTCAAGCTGTTCGGGCTGTTCTGCCTGCCTTACCTGTGCATCCGGTTCATGGGGCTTTCCCCTCTGAGCTTTTTGCAGGTGCAGCTGCTCACCAGCCTGATGCTGTTTTTGTCCAACGCCCTGCCCAATGTGGCCGGCATGGGCTCCATCGAGACGGCATTCCTGCTGGTGTTCGGCAGCTTTCTGGAGCGCGGCGAGGTGATGAGCGTGATGATGCTTTACCGCATCGCCAGCTATTATGTGGTGTTCGCCGCCAGCACCGTGGGCTTCTTCATCGCTCAGCGGCATCTGACCGATCTGGAGCCGCCAAAGGAGGATTGACCCGCCATGAAAGATAAGAGCATCCTGTCCCGGTTCGGCATTGTCATTTTAGTGCTGCTTGCACTGGTGCTGATCTTTC
The DNA here is from genome assembly GCF_023347255.1 of Faecalibacterium sp. I4-3-84. Classification (GTDB taxonomy): domain Bacteria; phylum Bacillota; class Clostridia; order Oscillospirales; family Ruminococcaceae; genus Faecalibacterium; species Faecalibacterium taiwanense. The sequence goes on along the minus strand of NZ_CP094466.1, from coordinate 2,039,734 downwards.
CTTCCGCAAAAGTCGACCTTGCATCCGGGATCAAGGCCAGCACACAGGCCAGTGTCCGGGTGGAGCACATTCAGAACTTTGCCCGCTCCGCAGAGATGGATGTTCAGCTGCTCTCTGCCGACGACCCTGCCTATCAGCAGATCGCAAACGTGCTTTCCGACCTTACCTGTGTCAAGCGGTTCAACCAGCAGTATTCCTCCTACAGCCACGAATACCCAGTGGATTCCGTCACTGTGAGCTACTACGATGATGCCGAGAACAATAACCTCCTGTTCACCGTCTACTCCGATGGCACCGCCATCGTGAACAGCCAGTTCGTAAAGATCAAAACGCCCAAGGGCGGCGCGGAGGAAGTGTATCAAAAGCTGGCGGAGATCGTGAAGTAAAACTCCTTCCGTCTGCTCGCTGCACTCGCATCCACCTCCCTCAATGAGGGAGGCTTTGGCAAAACCGTAAAGTTTTCCGCACTGCCAAGGGCTCCCTCTTTGAGGGAGCTGGCATGGCATCAGCCATGACTGAAGGAGTTAAAAACAAAAAACGGGGCACGCAGGTGGTCAAGCTGCATGTCCCGTTTTTGTTTTTCTTTTGCACTTGGTGCGGTACCAATCACACCGAATGCCGCGCATCGAGCCGCGGGAGCAAACTAAAACCACAGCTCATTTGAAAAAAGAGAATGGAATGGAGGAATTGGCGTTTGCGCAGCAATGAAAGCCCCAGTGGGGCTTTTAAGCCACAAAGCGGTCTTACGTAAGCAAGATGGAGCGGCCCTGCCGCGACAAACTTGGCGTTTGCGCAGCAATGAAAGCCCCAGTGGGGCTTTTAAGCCACAAAGCGGTCTTGCGTAAGCAAGATGGAGCGGCCCCGCCGCGACAAACTTGGGGTCTGTGTTCATTACACAGACCGGTTTTTCACAGACACTTTTGCAGAAGCATCTGCTTTTCTGGTGCAACGTGGTTAGGTTTGTCTAACCTCGTTGCGAGAACAGAATACCACAGCCGGTTAGTCTTGTCAACCCTTATTTTGCGATTTTTTTCGCAAAATAGGTGCACCGCCGGGATTTCGGCACTTTTTCTACATTCTGCCCAAAGAAAGCCCCTTGCTTTGGAAGAAAACCCACTTGTTATCTATTGCTTTTTAAAGTGGTTCTTGCTATTATAATAACGCAAGATTTTGTGGGCAGGTTTTCATTTTTGTCTACACCTTGTAGTCGGGGCTGCCGCAATCGGCAGTTCAAGACCGTTTTGCCCCCAGAAAGCCGCCATGCAGAGCGGTTTTTCAAAGGCTCATTAGTTAGAAAACGCTAACTGCGTAATGGAGCAAGGAGGTTCCAATGATCAATTTTGAACAGTGGGAAGGCTTTGAGGGCCGCATCTGGAAAGAAGAAGTCAATGTGCGCGACTTCATCCAGAAGAACTACACCCCGTATGACGGCGACGAAAGCTTTCTGGCCGGCCCCACCGAGGCGACCGACAAGCTGTGGGGTGCCCTGCAGAAGCTGCAGAAGGCCGAGCGCGCCAAGGGCGGCGTGCTGGATATGGAGACCGAAGTCGTCAGCAGCCTGACTGCTTACGGCCCCGGCTATATCGACGAAAGCCTGAAGGATCTGGAGCAGATCGTGGGTCTGCAGACCGACAAGCCCCTCAAGCGCGCCTTTATGCCCTACGGCGGCATCAAGATGGCAGAGCAGGCATGCACCACTTACGGCTACCAGCCCAGCGAAGAGCTGCACAAAATCTTTACCGACTATACCCGCACCCACAATCAGGCTGTGTTTGATGCCTACACCCCTGAGATGAAGGCGGCCCGCCACACCCACATCATCACCGGCCTGCCGGACACCTACGGCCGCGGCCGCATCGTGGGCGACTACCGCCGCGTGGCCCTGTACGGCATCGATGCACTGATCAAGTTCAAGCAGGAGGACTTCGCCAACTGCGGCGACGGCACCATGACCGACGACGTGATCCGCCTGCGCGAGGAGATTGCCCGCCAGATCAGCGCCCTGAAGGGCATGAAGAAGATGGCCGAGGCCTACGGCTATGATATCTCTCAGCCTGCAAAGAACGCCAAGGAGGCCTGCCAGTGGCTGTACTTCGGGTATCTTGCCGCCATCAAGACCCAGAACGGCGCTGCCATGAGCGTGGGCCGCATCTCCACCTTCCTGGATATCTACATCCAGCGCGATCTGGACAACGGCATCCTGACCGAGACCCAGGCTCAGGAGCTGATCGACCACATGGTCATGAAGTTCCGCATGGTCAAGTTTGCCCGCATCCCCAGCTACAACCAGCTGTTCTCCGGCGACCCCGTGTGGGCAACGCTGGAAGTGGGCGGCATCGGCATGGATGGCCGCAGCATGGTCACCAAGAACTGCTACCGCTTCCTGCACACGCTGGAAAACATGGGCCCCGCACCGGAGCCGAACCTGACCGTTCTGTACTCCTCCGCCCTGCCGGAGAGCTTCAAGAAATATGCCGCCAAGGTGTCCATCGATACCAGCTCTGTCCAGTACGAGAACGACGACGTGATGAAGCCTGTGTGGGGCGATGATTACTCCATCTGCTGCTGCGTGTCTGCCACCCAGACCGGCAAGGAGATGCAGTTCTTCGGTGCCCGCGCCAACCTTGCCAAGTGCCTGCTGTACGCCATCAACGGCGGTGTGGACGAGAAGAGCCACGAGCAGTGCGGTCCCAACTATGCCCCCATCACCAGCGAGTACCTGAACTACGACGAGGTTCTGCCCAAGTATGTCCAGATGCTGGACTGGCTGGCTGGCCTGTATGTCAATGTGCTGAACCTGATCCAGTATATGCACGACAAATACTACTACGAGGAAGCCGAGATGGCCCTCATCGACACCGACGTGCGCCGCACCTTTGCCACCGGCATTGCAGGCTTCTCCCACGTCATCGACTCCCTGAGCGCCATCAAGTACGCCAAGGTGAAGGTAGTGCGTGACGAGAGCGGCCTTGCCACCGGCTTTGAGACCGAGGGCGACTTCCCCAAGTACGGCAACGATGATGACCGCGCCGACGAGATCGGCGTGTGGCTGCTGCGCACCTTCCTGGAGATGATCAAGAAGCGCCACACCTATCGCAACTCCGAGGCCACCACCTCTATCCTGACCATCACCTCCAACGTGGTGTACGGCAAGTACACCGGCGCTCTGCCCGATGGCCGTGCCGCCTTCACCCCGTTTGCTCCCGGTGCAAACCCCAGCTACGGCGCAGAGCAGAACGGCCTGCTGGCTTCCCTGAACTCGGTGGCAAAGCTGCCCTACCACTGGGCACTGGACGGCATCTCCAACACCCAGACCATCAACCCGGACGCTCTGGGCCACAACGAAGGCGAGCGGGTGGAGAATCTGGTACAGGTCATGGACGGCTACTTCGATCAGGGCGCACACCACCTGAACGTGAACGTCTTTGGCAAGGAGAAGCTGCTGGATGCCATGGAGCATCCCGAGAAGGAGGAGTACGCCAACTTCACCATCCGCGTCTCCGGCTACGCCGTCAAGTTCATCGACCTGACCCGCGAGCAGCAGATGGATGTTATCTCCCGCACCTGCCATGCAGCCCTGTAACCCCATCGGCTATGTCCACTCGCTGGAATCCTTCGGCTCTGTGGACGGCCCCGGTGTGCGCTTTGTGGTGTTTTTGCAGGGGTGTGCCCTGCGGTGCAAATACTGCCACAACCCGGAAACGTGGGCTGCGGAGGGCGGCGAGGAATGGACGGCAGAAAAGCTGTTCCAGCGGGTCTACCGCTACCGCAACTACTGGGGCAAAAAGGGCGGCATCACGGTCAGCGGCGGCGAGCCGCTGCGCCAGATGGAGTTCCTGACGGCATTCTTCGAGCTGGCCCGCTCCAAAGGCGTGCACACGGCTCTGGATACCGCCGGGCAGCCCTTCCGGCCCGATGACCCGGATTATCTGGCCGGTTTCGACCGGCTGATGAAGTCCACCAGTCTGGTCATTCTCGACCTGAAGGAGATCGACCCGGAACGCCACCGGCAGCTCACCGGCAAAGACAATGCCAACATCCTTGCGATGGCGCGGCACATCTCGGACCTCGGCATCCCGCTGTGGATCCGGCATGTGCTGGTACCCGGCCTGACCGACGACGAGGAGGGCCTGCGCAGGACCGCAGACTTTATCCGCAGCCTGAAAACGGTGCAGCGGGTGGAGGTGCTGCCCTACCACACGCTGGGCCTGTTCAAGTGGCAGAAGCTGGGCATCCCTTATCCGCTGCCGGATGCCGTGCCGCCCACAGCGGAGCAGGTGAAGCGTGCAGAAGAGCTGCTGGAAGTGAGCCGGTATCCCGGCTAAGCTCCTGATTTGAAAAACGACCGTTTCCGGTGTGCAGAATGCGCCGGGAGCGGTCGTTTTTTCTTGACTTCCCTTCTGTACACCGTTATAATGAAAAAAGTAAAAAAGGAGAAACAGCCATGCAGATTTTCAATACGCTGACCCGCCAGAAAGAAGAATTCGTGCCGCAGGTGCCCGGTGAATACCGCATCTATGTCTGCGGCCCTACCGTTTATAACTATATCCACATCGGCAACGCCCGCCCGCTGATCGTGTTCGATACCCTGCGCCGCTACCTTGAGTACCGCGGCAACAAGGTGTTCTATGTTTCCAACATCACCGATATCGACGATAAGCTCATCAAGAAGGGGCAGGAGGAGGGCACCTCCATGAAGGAGGTCGCCCAGCGCTTTGAGGCCGAGTACCTCAAGGATGCCGCCGGCCTCAACTGCAAAAAGCCCACCGTCCAGCCCCGGGCTACCGAGCACATCCAGCAGATCCTGGATATCGTGAAGGATCTGATCGACTCCGGCCACGCTTATGTTGCCAAGAACGGCGATGTGTACTTCCGGGTGAAGAGCGATCCCGAGTACGGCAAGCTGAGCCATTTGAAGCTGGACGATCTGGAGAGCGGCAACCGTGAGCTGCGCAGCCAGATGGACGACGACCTGAAGGAGGACCCCGCAGACTTTGCCGTGTGGAAGGCCGCAAAGCCCGGTGAACCTGCATGGGAGAGCCCCTACGGCATGGGCCGTCCGGGCTGGCATATCGAGTGCAGCGCCATGAGCCGCACCCATCTGGGCAAGACCATCGATCTGCACTGCGGCGGTCAGGATCTGATCTTCCCCCACCACGAGAATGAGATCGCACAGAGCGAGTGCGCCAACGGCTGCACCTTTGCCCGCTACTGGATGCACAACGGCTTCATCAACGTGGACAATCAGAAGATGTCCAAGAGCCTGCACAACTTCTTTACCGTGCGCGATGTGGCGGACATTTACGGCTACGAGCCCATCCGCTACTTCATGCTGACCGCAGGCTACCGGATGCCGCTGAACTACACCGTGGATCTCATCGAGAGCTGCAAGAACAGTCTCGAGCGCCTGTACACCTGCCGCGAAAATCTGGACTTTGCCCTGACCAAGGATGCCTTTGGCACCGACGAGACTCTGAAGGAAAAGGCTGCCGAGGCCCGCACCAAGTTCTGCACTGCCATGGACGATGACCTGAACACCCCGGATGCACTGGCTGCCGTGTTCGATCTGGTCAAGGAGATCAACACGCTGTCGGCTGTTTCCTCCAAGGATGCCCTGCAGACCGCCGCCGCTGCGTTCGACGAGATCACCGGCGTACTGGGCCTGCTGTACAACCGCAAGAAGGACGAGGTGCCCGCCGAGGTGACTGAGCTGGTAGAAAAGCGTGCCGCCGCCAAGAAGGCCAAGGACTGGGCCACTGCCGATGCCATCCGTGCACAGCTGACCGAACTGGGCTGGGCGGTCAAGGATACCGCACAGGGCCCGCAGCTGAGCAAGCTCTAAATTAAAGTAAAGCTATTCGCGGCATGTTGCGGATGGCTTTACTTTTTTGCGCGTATTTGCCATAATAAGGAAGAAGATCAGCTTTGTGGAGGGAACAGCAATGAAGGTCATGGTTTTTGACGTAGGAGGCACCGAGATCAAATATTCGGTCATGGACGAGCAGATGAACCGTTTCGATTCCGGTTCCGTGCCCACGCCGCAGGATACGCTGGCGCATTTTCTCGACACAATATACGCTCTGTATGCACCGCATAAGGATGAAGTGGACGGTATCGCCATGGCGCTGCCCGGCTTTGTGGATGCCAACACCGGCTATGTCTCCAACGGCGGGGCACTTCTGTACAACACCGGCACGCAGGTGGGGCAGCTGGTGCGCGAAAGATGCGGCTGCCGTGTCACGCTGGAAAACGACGGCAAGGCTGCAGCCATTGCAGAGCTGCGGGCCGGTGCCTTGCAGGGCTGCTGCAATGCGGCGGTGTTTATCATCGGCACCGGCGTGGGCGGCGGCATCATTGCCAATGGCCAGCTGGTGCGCGGCATGCACTTTACCGCAGGAGAGTACAGCTTTGTGAACACCAACGCCGACGAGTGGGAGAATACCGAAAAAACCATGGCCTGCCAGTGCAGCACCAAATACCTGCTCAAGTGGTACCGCGCCCGCAAGGGCCTGCCCGCCGATGCCCCCATGAATGGCAAACTCTTTTTTGAAGCCGCCAATGCCGGAGAACCGGAAGCGCTGGAAGTGCTGGAACGGTTCTGCAGGATGGTGGCCGTGCAGATCTACAACCTGACCGTATTGCTGGATGTGGAAAAGGTAGCCATCGGCGGCGGCATCAGCAAGCAGCCGCTGCTGCTGGACGATCTGCGCCGGGTATATGCCGGGCTGTTTGCTTCCCGTGGGGAATCACCTTACATGATCGGTCTGCCCCGCTGCGAGATCGTGCCCTGCCATTTCAGCAGCGAAGCCAATCAGGTGGGAGCATTGTATACCTATCTGCAGGCGGAAAGCAAAACCATTTAATGGCTTCCGCTTCGCTCCAGCCCTATTCAGCGGAACAATTATTTTTACAAAGCAAACTCCGGCAGACTGCGGTCTGCCGGAGTTTGCATTTTCACAGGATAGGGCCGTATTGGAAAACGGCATCCTCCCTTAGATTTACTTATTGGTCAGCCGGTTGAAGTGCGGCTTTTCGTCTTCTTCCTTCTTCGGTTCCGGCTTTTCCGCCGGGGTCAGGCGCACCTCGGTCACGCGGCGCTTGGCCGTGCGGGTAACAACACCGTCGTACTCGCCCAGCGTGAACCGGTCGCCCACCTTGGGCAGATGGCAGGTTTTTTCCTGCACCAGACCGTTCACCGTATTGGAATCGATGTCCTCATCCTCCGGCAGGCCCAGCCTCTCATACAGGTCGTCCACACCGGCACTGCCCAGCACGATCCAGCTGCCGTCCGACTGCCTGCGGAAGTCCTCGGTCGCTTCGTCGTGCTCGTCCCAGATCTCGCCTACCAGCTCTTCCAGAATATCTTCCAGCGTGATGATGCCCTCGGTGCCGCCGTACTCGTCCACCACCACCGCCATGTGATGGTGCTGCTCGCGCAGGGTGCGCAGCAGCTGGGAGATCTGGGTGGAGCCGGTGGTATAAAGGGTGGGCTTCACAAGGTCTTCCAGCGTGGTATCCTTGCGCAGACGGCCAAGGTAAAAGTCCTTTTCATGTACCACACCGATGATGTTGTCAATGGTGCCGTGGTAAACGGGCAGACGGGAATATCCCGATTCCGCAAAGGTATCGGCCACCTCATCCAGCGAGAGGTCGTCCTCCACCGCGATCACATCCACGCGGGGCGTGAGGATCTCCTCCACCTCCACATCGTCGAACTCAATGGCGCTGCGGATGAGCTGGCTTTCCCGGTCGGTCAGCTCGCCGTCGTTCTCGGCCTCGCTGACCATGGTCATCAGCTCACCCTCGGTGATGGTGTCCTCCTCGGTGCTGTGGATGAAATGCCCCAGCAGGCGCTTCCACTGGGTGAACAGCCAGGTCAGCGGGGTGAACAGGATCATGAGCAGGTTCAAAAAGGGCGAAACCGCCGTGGCAACCGTCTCCGGCATCTCCTTTGCAAGGCTCTTGGGGGTCACCTCGCCAAAGATCAGAACCACAATGGTCAGCACGAAGGTGGACACCGTCGCGCCCCGCTCCGGGTCCAGCAGGCGGGTGAACAGCACTGTGCCAATGGATGCTGCGGCAATGTTGACGATATTGTTGCCGATGAGGATGGTGGAGAGCAGCTTGTCGTACTTTTCCGACATAGCCAGCACGCGGGCTGCTGCCGAATCGCCGTCCTCGGCGCGGCTTTTCAGGCGGATCTGGTTCAGGGAAGAAAATGCGGTCTCAGAGGCGGAGAAAAAGGCGGAAAATGCCACCAGAATGATCAGCGCCGCCAAAAGCGTAATACTGCCATCGTCCATAAAAAGGGAAATCACACTCAACTTTCTGTTTTTATTAAAGAACAGACTCCCTCAGTCTGCTTCGCAACCAGCTCCCTCAAAGAGGGAGCCTTGCCGCACGATGACGGAAGGAGTTCTTTCCGTATACAAAAATGTGCTTCCCATCGTTGCTGTTCCGCGATGAAAAGCACATCAATGTTATTTGTAATCATACCATATTCTGTACGGTGGTGCAAGCTTTCTTGCCGCAAAGTCCATACAGAACAGGTAAAATTTACATTATCGCAGGGTCAAAGCGCCATTCTCGCAGTCTACCGTCAGGGTATTGCCCTCGGTATAGCTGCCCTGAATGATGGCCTTGGCGATCAGGGTCTCCACGCGGCTCTGGATGAACCGCTTGATGGGACGTGCGCCATAGACGCTGTCGTAAGCAGAATCGATGATGAAGTCCTTGGCAGCGGTGGTGACCTCCAGCTTGAGGTGCTTGCCCTCGTCCATGCGCTTGCGCAGATCCTGCAGCTGCAGATCCACGATCTTGCGCATCTCGTCCTTGGTCAGGCTCTTGTAGTAGACGATCTCATCCAGACGGTTCAGAAATTCGGGGCGGAACTTGCTCTTCAGCAGCTGGTCGATCTGGTGCTTTGCTTCCTCGCTCAGCTCGTTGGAGCCGTTGGCACGGCGCTGCTCCAGATCGTTCAGGATGATGTCGCTGCCCAGATTGGAGGTGAGGATGATGACCGTGTTTTTGAAGTCCACGGTGCGGCCCTGACTGTCGGTGATGCGGCCATCGTCCAGCACCTGCAGCAGGATGTTGAACACATCGGGGTGGGCTTTTTCCACCTCATCGAACAGCACCACGCTGTAGGGCTTGCGGCGCACAGCCTCAGTCAGCTGGCCGCCCTCTTCGTAACCGACATATCCCGGAGGCGCGCCGATCAGACGGCTGACGCTGAACTTCTCCATATACTCGGTCATATCGATTCGCACCATGTTGCGCTCGTCGTCAAACAGGGCCTGTGCCAGTGCCTTGGCCAGCTCAGTCTTGCCAACGCCGGTGGGGCCGAGGAACAGGAAGCTGCCGATGGGGCGGTTGGGGTTGGCGATACCGGCGCGGCTGCGCAGGATGGCCTCGCTCACCTTGGTCACAGCCTCGTCCTGACCGATGACCCGCTGGTGCAGCACATCGTCCAGATGCAGCAGCTTCTCGCGCTCACCCTCCACCAGTTTCTCCACCGGGATGCCGGTCCAGCGGGCCACGATGCGGGCGATCTCCTCGTCGGTCACGCGGTCACGCAGCAGGCTGTCCTCCTTCTTGGCGGCGGCGATCTTCTCTTCCTCTTCCAGCTGTTTCTGCAGCTGAGGCAGCTTGCCGTATTTCAGCTCGGCAGCCTTGTTCAGGTCGTACTCACGCTGAGCCTTTTCAATGTCGGCATTGGTCTGCTCGATCTGCTCACGCAGAGATTGCACCTTGCCGATGGCGTTCTTCTCGTTCTCCCACTTTGCCTTCATGCTGCGGAACTTGTCCTGCAGCTCGGCCAGCTCCTTTTCCAGATCCTTCAGGCGGCTCTGGCTCAGGGCATCGGTCTCCTTTTTCAGGCTCACCTGCTCGATCTGCAGCTGGGTGATGCGGTGGGCCAGATCATCCATCTCGCTGGGCATGCTGTCCATCTCGGTCTTGATCATGGCGCAGGCTTCATCCACAAGGTCGATGGCCTTATCCGGCAGGAAACGATCCGTGATATAGCGGTCGGAAAGGGTGGCAGCGGCGATCAAGGCGCTGTCGTTGATCTTCACGCCGTGGAACACCTCGTAGCGTTCCTTCAGGCCGCGCAGGATGGAGATGGTGTCCTCCACGGTGGGCTCATCCACCTGTACCGGCTGGAAGCGGCGCTCCAGAGCGGGGTCTTTCTCGATATACTGGCGGTACTCGTCCAGCGTGGTGGCACCGATGCAGTGCAGCTCGCCCCGGGCCAGCATGGGCTTGAGCAGGTTGCCTGCGTCCATGGCACCATCGGTCTTGCCGGCACCCACGATGGTGTGCAGCTCATCGATGAAGAGGATGATCTTGCCCTCGCTCTTCTTCACCTCGTTCAGCACGCTCTTCAGGCGCTCCTCGAACTCGCCGCGGTACTTTGCACCGGCCACCAGAGCGCCCATGTCCAGACTGAACACGATGCGGTCCTTCAGGTTTTCGGGCACATCGCCGCGCACGATACGCTGTGCAAGACCCTCTGCAATGGCGGTCTTGCCAACGCCGGGTTCACCGATCAGGCAGGGGTTGTTCTTGGTCTTACGGGACAGGATGCGGATCACGTTGCGGATCTCCTGATCACGGCCGATGACGGGGTCCAGCTTCTGCTTGCGGGCAAGATCTACCAGATCCTGACCATACTTCTGCAGGGCGTTATAGGTCTCCTCGGGATTGTCGTTGGTCACACGCTGGTTGCCGCGCACAGCCGTCAGTTGCTGCAGGAACTTATCTTTCGTGATGCTGAACGCACGGAACAACTCGGTGGTGTTCTGGGTCTGCTCGTCCAGCAGACCAAGGAACACATGCTCCACGCTGATATAGTCGTCCTTCATGGCCTTGGCTTCTCGGGCGGCGGCGCTGAGCACCTTATCGGCAGCCTGCGAGATATAGACCTTGTCGGGGTCACGGCCGGAGCCGGAGACCCGAGGCAGAGCCGAAAGCTTTTCGGCCACGGCGGCAGCAAAGCTGCCGGGGTCAACATTCAGCTTCTGCAGCAGCTGCGGGATCAGGCCCTGCTCCTGCGAAGCGAGGGCGTGCAGCAGATGTTCGGGTTCCAGCTGGTTATGCTGATACTCCACAGCCAGCTGCTGCGCTGCCTGCAGAGCCTCCAGCGTTTTCTGTGTATATTGATTGGTATTCATAAAGTCAAGCCTCCATTCATACCGGAAGGTTTATTTTAGCGAACACGATAGTCATCTGCTAAAAGCCCGGTGCAGAGATGCTGTCGAACGGGAAGCAGCGGCTATTCTTCAGTTGTTTCACGGTTTCAAGCACCTCCTGCCGAACTGGTTTTACTTGTTTTAGCACTCTATCTGTTCGACTGCTAAAACTATACTCCTGTTTTCCCACTTTGTCAATAGGGTTCATAAAAAGTTTGCAAATCATAATTTTTGCTAGAAAAAACACGCAGCCTTGCCATACCGTTCGTCGCGTAAGCGACTTAAAATCGGCGCAACACAAAAAATCCTCTAGCGCAGCGACTTGGATTTTTTGTATGGAGCCCATCTGCTTTGGGATTATTAAGGGCGAGCAGCCCTTAGTTTGCAACGGCGACGACCGCGGCCAGTGGCCGAAACAGGGAGGAGCTGTTGGGGCAGCGGCCTGCAGGATGCGAGTGCCGCGCAAGGCACGAAGCAGACGCAGGGAGCCGCAACCCGCCGCCTCCCGCGCCTCGAAAGTAGCGGGTGCTTTTCTGGTTCTCTTTTGGCACGCAAAAGAGAACTTATCCGGTGGAGAAGAATTGCATAAAAGTCAAGAAATCTGTTCCACTCGAATACGCTCTGTATGGGAAGCATTGCTCTAAAAAAAGAACCCCAAAAAATCCATAGATTTTCTGGAGTTCAAAAATTCATATAATGTGATCTCAGCCCTGCTTTTTCCAGCGGCGCATCACGCCCATGCCCAGCGCATAGGGGCCGGTGTGCACGGCAATGGTGCAGCCGATCTGCAACAGGCCCACTTCGCACTGTGCGCCGGGGTACTTTGCACGCAGGGCCGCGCGGGTCTGCATCCACAGGCGCTTGCCTTCCTCTTCGTCGTAGCCGTAGCCTACGGTGATGCGGTAGTCGTCCGGGGTGCCGCCGTGGGCATCCAGATAGTTCATCAGCTGTTCCAGCGCTTTTTCAAAGCTCTTCTGTCGGCCGCGTGCCACGCCGCCGGAGAAGATCTCGCCATCCTTGAACAGGATCATCGGCTTGATGCCCAGCATGTTGGCTGCACGGCCCGTCACCTTGCCAATGCGGCCGCCCTTAATGAGATAGTCCAGATTGCCTACCGTGAAGAAGATCTGGTTGGTAGCTTTCTCTGCTTCCAGCCATGTCACAGTCTCGTCCAGCGTGCAGCCTGCGTCCCGCATGGCCACGGCGTTTTCCACCATGGTGGACTCGGTAACGGTAGCCGCCGCGCTGTCAATGACCTCAATGCGGGCATCGGGGAAATCTTCCAGCACCAGATCCCGGGCATTGCGGGCGCTGCCCACACAGCCGCTCATCTTGCTGGTGAACACCAGACACAGCACATCCCGGCCAGCAGCAGCATGGGCACGGAATGCCTGCTCAAAGTCCTCAATGGAAGCAAGGCTGGTTTTGGGGTAGGCCGAAGGGTTGTCCACCATGAACTGGTAGAAGTCCCGCACGGCGATCTCCTTGCCTTCTTTGCGGTAGTGCTCGCCGTCCAGCGAGACATAGAAGGACACGACCTCGATTTGGAGCTGTTTGGCAGTGTCCAGCGTCAGGTCGCATGCGCTGTCGGTAATGATATCAAACATCTGTGACGCTTCCTTTTCTGAATCATTCAGGAGCTTTGCAGGGGATCATACGTGGTGGATATAAGCCTCACGCTCGGCACCCACAGAGATGTAGGTGATCTTGCAGCCGACAGCCTTTTCCAGATATTCCACGTAATCGCGTGCTTCCTTGGGCAGGTCTTCCCACTTGCGGGCTGCGGTGATATCGCAGTGCCAGCCGGGCAGGTACTCCACCACGGGCTGTGCGGTGTCCAGAGCTTCGCCCATGGGGAAGCGGGTGGTAGTGCTGCCATCGGTCAGCTTGTAGGCAGTGACCATGGGGATCTTTTCCATGTAGTCCAGCACGTCCAGCAGGGTCAGAGCAACTTCATCGCAGCCCTGGCAGAACACGCCGTAGCGGCTTGCCACCAGATCGATGGGGCCAACGCGGCGGGGACGGCCGGTGGCTGCACCGTACTCGTGGCCAGCCTCACGCAGGTCGTGCTTTTCCTCTTCGGTCATAGCCAGCTCGGCAGTGAAGGGGCCGTCACCCACGCAGGAGGAGTAAGCCTTCATCACGCCGATGGAGTTGTGCAGCTTGTGGCCCGGGATGCCTGCGCCGATGGGAGCGTAAGCACCGATGACGTTGGAAGAGGTGGTATAGGGGTAAATGCCGAAATCGATGTCGCGCAGAGCGCCCAGCTGAGCCTCGAACAGGACCTTCTTGCCTGCAGCGTCTGCATCGGCCAGATACTGGCCCACATCGCAGATGTAATCCTTGAAGATGGCGGCATACTTTTCGAGCCATGCCCACATCTCATCCACGCTGATGGGAGCTGCGTTGTAGCTGCCCTCCATCACCAGATTCTTGGAATCCACCATGGTGACGAGGCGCTTCTTCACAGCGTCGTCCAGATGCAGCAGGTCGCCCATGCGCAGGGTCTTCTTCATGTACTTGTCGCCGTAAGCGTAGGCAATGCCGCGCTTGGTGGAGCCGAACTGTGCGCCGGTCTTGGACAGACGTGCTTCTTCCAGACCGTCCTGCTCCACATGGTAGGGCATGGTGATGGTTGCACGGTCGGAGATCTTCAGGTTTGCCGGGCTGATCTCAACGCCCTGCTCCCGCAGCTTGTTGATCTCGCCGTCCAGATGATGCGGGTCGATGACCATGCCGTTGCCCATAACGCAGACCACGTTCGGACGCAGGATGCCGGAGGGCAGCAGATTCAGCACGAACTTGCCGCGCTCGTTCTTGACCGTGTGACCGGCGTTGTTGCCGCCCTGATAACGTGCAACGATGTCATACTCCTGGCTGATGAGGTCGACCATGCGGCCCTTGCCTTCATCGCCCCAGTTGATACCCGTAATTGCAGTAAGCATAATAAATGACCTCTTTATCATTTTTTCAAAAGACAGCCTTTTCCGTGCACCTTGCCCGGGATACGCCACCTTGGGAAAACGCATCAGCAGGCATACACAAAGCACATACCAATGCAAGTATAGTATAGCACAGATCGCCGTGCAAAAAAAGAGGAAAACACAGCTTTGGGCTGCGTTTTCCTCCAAAAAAGTGTGCGCAAAATTGTGCGTTCAGCTGCGGGGGTTCTCAAGGTCGGCACGGCGGGTCACCTTGTGGATGGTGCCGTCCGGCTCCTGAATGGAGGTGTTGGCCAGCTGCGCGCGCAGGCTGGCCTTCATGTCGTCGATGTATTCGCGGCGCAGGGCCTGCTGCTCTGCCTTTTCGGCCTCGGTCAGTCCGGTGGTCTTGCTCTTTTTTGCCAGCTCGTTGATGCGGGCGATCTTTTCCTGTGTCATGGTGCCTCCTGTATTTTCAAGCGGAATATGTTATAATAAGAAAGCAAACCCTCTCAGTCATTGCTGTGCAATGCCAGCTCCCCCGAAAGGGCGAGCTTTTTGAGGAATTTTCTCAATCAGTATAGCAAAGGATGATAAAAATGGCAACTCAATTGAATTTTGCACAGCAGATGGATGCCGTGCTCAAAACGCTGGATGGCACCCGGCCGCGCCTTTTGCTCCACGCCTGCTGCGGCCCCTGCTCCAGCGCAGTGTTGGAACAGCTGTGCCAGTATTTTGAGATCACAGTGCTTTACTATAACCCCAACACATGGCCTGCAGAGGAATACTTCCGCCGGGGCGAAGAGCTGAAAAAGTTCGTGGCAGCAGCCCATCCTCTGGGCGTGACCGTGGTGGAGGACCACTACGACCCGCAGGAGTTCTACTCTGCTGTCACCGGCCTTGAAAACGAGCCGGAGCGGGGCAGCCGGTGCACGATCTGCTACCGGCTGCGAATGCGCCGGGCGGCGCAATACGCCAGTGAGAACGGCTTCGACTGGTTCACCACCACACTGTCCATCAGCCCGCATAAAGATGCCAAGCGCATCAATGCCATCGGGCAGGAGCTGGAAGCCGAGTTCGGCGTAAAGCATCTGCCTTCGGACTTCAAAAAGCACAACGGCTATCTGCGCAGCCTGCAGCTTTCGGAGGAATACGGCCTGTACCGGCAGGATTACTGCGGGTGCGAGTTCAGCGCGAAGGCCAGAGGGATCGAAAAGTAAGCCGTTATCGGGCAGGCCGCTTTTTTGCTTACTCTTCCGGCAGCTTTGCCACCAGCAGGGTAAAGACCACAAGGCCCACGCAGGGCACGATGTTGGATGCCATACCGGCGGCAAGGCCAGCCTTTTCGGCTACGATGCCAATGATCCACGGCATGAGGATGGCACCGCTGGACGCCGCCGGCAGCATGATGCCCATGCTGGTAACGCTGGTCATGCGGCCCGCGCTGGCTACAGCAGTGGGGTTCAGGCCCGCCATGGAGAACGCAAACGCAAACAGCAGCACGATGGCCATGCCCTGCGTGTGGGCCATGACCAGCAGCACATAGAAGAAGGTGCACAGCACGCTCATGCCCACCATGGCCTTGCGCGGGCTCCTGAACGGGAACACGAATGCGATCAGCAGACGGGCCACCAGCGTGGCACCCCACATGACCGTGACGGTGTAAGCCGCCAGTGTGCCCGCAATGATGCCGCTGCCCTTGAAGTAAGTGACCATCCAGCCGTTGACGCTCTGCTCTGCAGCGTTCTGGAAGAACAAAAGGCCGGTCAGCAGCCAGAAGCGCGGCGCGTGCAGAAAGCTCCAGTCGATGACCTCTTTCGTCCGGGCTGTTTTCTGACTCCCGCCGCCCAGCGGAGTAAATCCATACACCAGCCAAAGCATCAGGCCCAGCACCGCCAGCAGGAACACTGCCAGTGCGGTGCTCACCCTTGCCGCCGCTGCAATGAGGAAGGGGCACAGCAGTGCACCGCAGGCGTAGCAGCTGTGCATCAGGTTCATGCCCCGGGTGCGGTCGGCAGAGTGATCGCTGACCAGAATGGTGCAGGTGTTCATGACGCTGCCCTTGGCAATGCCCACCAGAAAAAACGCCAGCGCCAGCACCGCCACGGCACCCGTCAGGCCCATCAGGCTGTAGCCCACCGCGTAGCCGATGGTCAGCAGCAGCACGCTGCGTTTCATGCCCAGCGCACCGGGCAGCACGCCCACCAGAAACCCGGCGATCAGGTTGCCGATGCTCATGAGCGAGAGCAGGGTGCCGGTCATGCCGTAGGCAAAGCCGTAGCGCTCCTGCAGCAGGCTGACCACCACGCCCGCACTGATGGGCACAGATGCCACTGAAGAAGAAAGTAAGAAAGCCTGTATTCCGCAGGCGTGCAGACTGTTGTTCCATAATCGTCCTCTTTCTGTGAAAATATCCTCCTTCTATTTAACCATAATTCCGCCTCATTGCAACCGGATTTTCTTACAAAAAGTTGCAAAAAGCCCGCCGGGGCATGGACGATTTAAAATGCCCTCCGCGTTGCTCTGGGCATAATTCAAGGAAATATTCTTCTGGATTTCGGTAGAACGGAACGCCTGCGGGCGTTCCGTTCTACCGTTTTCACAAGAAAGGTCGCAGAGATGAGATGCATTTTCCCGTCACAGCCCCTCTCGTGAAAAAAGCGTTTGGAGCGCTCCGCAGAGCGCGACAAACGTGAAATTAAAAATGATTTTTCCGCTGAAGATGCCCAGAGCAACGCGGAGGGCATTCCCAATCATTTTCTATGCGAAAAGCCCGCCGGGCATCGCTGCACGGCGGGCTTTGGTTTACAGTTTACTCTGCCTTGGTCTCGGGCTTTGCCTCAGCAGCGGCTTCCGGCTTTGCTGCGGGGGCAGCAGCGGGAGCGGCGGGCTTCACCACGGGCTTCGGAGGATTGGGGTCATCCTTCAGCGGGAAGAGGATGATGTGCTTGGGGCACTTCTGGGCACACATGCCGCAGCCCTTGCACTTGTCATAGTCGATGCGGGCCACGCCGTCCACCACGTGGATAGCGTCGAACTTACAGGTGCGCTCGCACATACCACAGGCAATGCAGGAGGTGGTGCAGGCCTTCATGGCCACAGGACCCTTGTCCTTGTTGGAGCACATGACCACCGGCTTGCGCGGGCCGCCCACGTCGATCATGATGACCTGCTTGGGGCAGATGTTTGCGCAGGCACCGCAGCCGGTGCACTTGTCCTTGTCCACCTTGGCAACACCGTCCACAATGTGGATAGCATCGAACTTACACACCTTAGTGCAGTCGCCCAGACCAACGCAGGCAAAGGAGCAGGTCTTGGGGCCGCCGTACAGTGCAGCAGCGGCTGCACAGGTCTGGATGCCCTTGTAATCATAAGCAGGCTTGCAGTGCTCGGAATTGCCCTGACACTGGACAACCGCCTTCTTTTCCACAGCGCTGGCCGTGCCGCCCATGATCTTGGCAATGGCAGCGGCAGCCTTAGGGCCGCCAGGTGCGCACTTGTCGCAGGGCACGCCGTCCATGACCACAGCCTTTGCGTAGTCCGCACAGCCTGCGTAGCCGCAGCCGCCGCAGTTTGCACCGGCAAGGCAGTTGGTAACTTCTTCAATGCGGGGGTCTTCCTCCACCGCCATGAACTTGGACGCTGCGACCAGAACGATCGCGCCGACTGCGCCCACGATGGTACACAGGATAACAGCAGATACAATATTCATAATCCTGTTCCTCCCTTACAGCGTGACATTGAACAGGTTTTCGACGATGCCGCCGAAGCCCATGAAGGACAGGCTGGTGATTGCTGCTGCGATCAGGGTGATAGGCAGGCCCTTGAAGGGTGCCGGGGGATCGCAGGCTTCCACGCGCTTGCGCACGCCGCTGAACATGACCATGGCCAGCATGAAGCCGCAGCCTGCGCCGATGGCACACACCAGAGCCTCAATGTAAGCAACACCGAAGCCCATAGCAGCCACATCTGCGCCGTAGTCGCCCACGACCAGAATGGTGACAGCCAGAACACAGCAGTTGGTGGTGATCAGGGGCAGGTAAACGCCCAGAGAGTTATACAGTGCAACCACGTACTTCTTGAGGAAGATCTCGATGAACTGCACCAGAACAGCAATGACCAGAATGAACACGATGGTCTGCAGGTAGCTCAGACCAGCCGGGTCCAGAATGAAGATCTGGATGGGGAAGGTAACGGCCGTTGCCATGAACATGACGAAGATGACGGCACCGGACATACCAACCGCAGAATCCAGCTTTTTGGAAACGCCCAGGAACGGGCAGATACCGTAGAACTTCACCAGCACGTAGTTGTTGACCAAGATCATGCTGAAGAAGATCGCAGCGAGTTTTACTAACATCTTATTCTGCCTCCTTCTTCAGGTTATCAAGGTCGCAGCAGCTCTTGCGCTCGATGCGGGCATCCAGCTTGCCTTCCAGCCACACACAGCCGGCCATCAACAGGCCAAAGCAGAAGAATGCGCCGGGAGCCTGCGTCATGATGGAGACCTTGGCAACGCTTTCCGGGATCACCTGGAAGCCCAGCCATGTGCCGCTGCCCAGGATCTCACGGATGGATGCCATCAGGGTAGCGGTGAGGGTGTAGCCAACGCCCATTCCCACGCCGTCCAGTGCGGAGTCCACGATGCTGTTCTTGCAGGCGAACATCTCGGCACGGCCCAGAATGATACAGTTGACAACGATCAGGGGCAGGAACACACCCAGAGCGTTGTACAGGCTTTCCATGTAAGCCTGCATGAACATCTGAACGATGGTCACGAAGCTTGCGATAATGACGATGTAGCAGGGCAGATGCACCTTGCCGGGGATCACCTTGCGCAGCAGGGAAATCATGATATTGGAGCACACCAGCACGAAGGTGAAGGCGGCACCCATGCCCAGAGCGCTGGAAACTGCGGTGGTAACTGCCAGAATGGAGCAGGTACCCAGAACCAGACGCAGAACGGGGTTTTCTTTGATAATGCCGTTGGTAAGGATGCTTACCTTGGACTTATTTTCTTGTGCCATTTCTTACCAACCTCCTTTACGCCAGCTCGTTGTAGCAGTTGACACAGTCATTGATGGCAGCAAACAGAGCGGTGGACGAAATGGTTGCACCGCTGTAGGCATCGTAATCCTGATTCATCACAATGTTCTGGGTGCCGTCCATGCCGTCGAACTGCGCCAGGAAGTCGTCACTGCTCACGTTGGAGCCGATGCCCTTGGTCTGGGTGGAAGCGTCTACCCACATGCCGGTCTCGGCACCATTGGCATCAAAGCCCATGATAACGGTCAGGATACCGCCGTCAAAGCCCTTTTCCTCGGCCTTGATGGCAGTGCTGCCGTCCGGAGCCTTGACCACGCCGGTGATGCCGGCGGTGGTGTAATCGGTCACTTCTTCCAGCTCGCTGGCATCCGAAACGGAGGGCAGCACGCCGACATAAGCGGCCAGAGTGGTGCGCTTGGTGTTCTCGGCAATGACCGGGGCGGTCATACCGTTCACCAGTGCCAGCAGCAGGCTGGCGATCAGGGAGATAACGCTCAGCACAACAATGGGCTTGATGGTGCTCTCCCAGTTGGAAGACTTACTCATTTGCCAGCACCCTCCTTTGCTTTCTTTGCAGGCTTGATGTAGCCATACGGGGTCTGACGGGTCAGATCGTTGATGTAGGGAACCCACAGGTTCATGAACAGCAGTGCGAAGGACACGCCCTCGGTGTAGCTGCCCCAGTAACGGATGGCAAAGGTGACGATGCCCAGTGCCACGCCGTACACCAGCTTGCCCTTCAGGGTGAAGGGGCTGGTAACGTAGTCGGTAGCCATGAACACGGCACCGAACAGCAGGCCGCCGCTCAGCACGGCAACCAGAGCCTCGTGCACACTGTGGGTAGCAATGAGGTAGAACACGAACATGCTGCCGACGTAAGAAGCCGGGATGGCGATGCTGATGGTCTTGGTGGCCACCAGATAAATCAGGCCCAGCACGATGGCCAGTGCGCAGGTCTCGCCCAGCACACCGCCATGGATGCCCATGAACAGATCCAGCAGGCTCAGCTTGGACTTATCGGCCACAGCCAGCGGGGTAGCGCTGGACAGCTGGTCCACCGCTGCATCCGGGAACACCCACTTGTTCATGGAACCGGCAAAGCTGATGAACAGCACGATACGGCCCACCAGAGCGGGGTTGGCAAAGTTCATGCCGATGCCGCCGAACAGCTGCTTGACGATGACGATGGCCACCAGATCACCGATGATGAGCTGGCCGATGGGCATGCCCACGGGCACGTTCATAGCCAGAATGATGCCGGTGACGACGGCGGACAGGTCGCTGATGGGGTTGGGCTTCTTGAGCAGCTTGCAGTACAGCCACTCAAAGGCCACGCAGGCCACCACGGACACGGCTGTTACCAGCAGTGCACGCATACCAAAAATGATGGCAGAGGCCACCACGCAGGGGCACAGGGCGACGATCACGTTGGCCATCAGGCTCTGGGTGGTCTCTTCGCTGCGCACATGCGGGGAAGCCGAAACAATAAGCTTCGTATCCATTACTTATTGCCTCCTTTTTTGATTTCACCAAGGTAGAACGCCTTTGCCAGACTCATCATCTGGGTAACAGGGCGCTTTGCCGGGCAGACGAACGAGCAGCTGCCGCAGTTGAAGCAGTAGTCTGCATGCAGCTTGCCCAACTCCTGCACATCGCGTGCAGCGTATGCCTGATTGACCTCCACAGGCTCCAGACCCATGGGGCAGTACTCCACGCAGCGGCCGCAGCGGATGCAGGGATTCACCGGTGCAGGCTCTGCAGCGGCCTTGCTCAGGAAGATCAGGCCGGAGGTGGTCTTGGTGGTGGGGTAGCTCAGGTTCTCCACAGCGGGGCCCATCATGGCACCGCCGGCAACCACTTTGCCCAGCTCGCCCTTGACACCCGCAAAATCAATGATGTCCTGATAGGCAGTGCCCACGGGGACAACGATGTTCTGGGGCTTTGCGCAGGCGTCGCCGTCCACGGTGATGGTGCGCTCGACCACCGGCATACCGGTAGCCAGATACTTGCCAAGGGTGGAGACGCTGGTCACGTTCATGACGATGGCCCCGGCATCTGCGGGCAGACCGCCGTGGGGCACTTCGCGGCCCAGACACTTTTCAATAAGGATCAGCTCTGCGCCGGTGCCGTAGACACTGGGCAGGGGCTTGACCTCGATGGTGCTGTCGCCATTGGTCTTTTTGCACAGCAGGTCGATGCACTCGGGCTTGTTGTTCTCAATGCCGATGACGCACTTCGGGATGCCGGTGTACTGCAACACGGCCTTGATGCCGCGGATGATATCATCGCTGCAGTTCAGCATCTCCTGCGTATCGCTGGTCAGCCACACTTCGCACTCGGAAGCGTTGATCAGCAGGGTATCCACCTGCTGCTTGGGCTGCAGCTTTACGTCGGTCGGGAAGCCTGCGCCGCCCAGACCGACCAGACCGCACTCACGCACAGCCTTGAGGAAGCTGGCCTTATCGGTCACTTCCGGTGCCTTGACAGCCGGGTCCACGGTCTGTTTGCCATCGGTCTTGATAACGACAGAGTCGCACATGCGGCCATTGGACAGACGGAAGGGCTCCACTGCGGCAACCGTGCCGGAGACACTGGAGTGGATGTTTGCAGAGACGAAGCCGCCAGCCTCGCCGATCTTTGTACCAACGAACACCTCGTCGCCCTTTTTGACCAGAGCTTTGGCGGGAGCGCCGATATGCTGGCTCATGAGGATGCGTACCTGCGCGGGCAGAGGCATCGGGATCGGTTTGCTTGCAGCAGTTGCCTTGTCATGCGGCGTATGCGCGCCAAGCGCCGCACGTTTCAGCTTGTTCAACATGGAATTCAAATCCCCCATTCTGCTTGAATTGCCGCCCCCACGCCCATGCAGGCGCACTGGTACAGGGACAGCAGCTGCTTAACATGTTTATTGTATCATTTTGGCGTGGGAAGTCAACGACAATGGCACAAAAATGATGTATTTTCCTGAACTTTCTTTTCATTTTTTCGTGGTTATATACAACTAACCACCGTATTTTTCTTCCAGCATCCGGTGTTTGCCTTTGCAGACGAAATATGGTATACTATTGTCAACATTCACTTGCGGAACGTCCCCCGCTCCGCGCAAGACTTTTCCAAGGAGGCTTCAAACCATGAAAGTTCTCAAAGTGCTGCTCGCATTGCTCACCACGCTGGCCGTTGCCCTGACCGCCGCCCTGCTGCTTGTTCAGGATAAAAACGCGCCCCGCTATATCCAGATCTACGAAAACGAGCAGTAACACCCGTCTTGCACAAACACATCCCCCAGCCTGAGCGGCACGCCGCTGCCCGGGCTGGGGGATGTGTTGTTTTTACAGCGTAGGACCAACACAAAAACGCCGCTGACTTTTTGCCAGCGGCGTTTGCTCAAATTTTAGGATTACTTGAGAACGATATTATATGCGATCACTGCCGTTGCACCACTCTTTTCAGCCCAGACAACCGCCAGATAGCCGTCGTCTGCGTTGACCATCGGAGCCCAGGTGTTCACTTCCGTAATACCCTCGCCGGTTTTCTGCTTGCTGTGCTCCATTGCGTTCTTGATCATATCCGGTGTTGCAGTAACGCCCTTTGCAAAGCCTACTGCCATCTCCGACTTGGTCATATCGACCTTTTTGCCGTCGATCGTAAGCAGAGACAGCTTACGTATTGCTTCCTGTTCGGCAGCCGCACCTGCTGCTTCCGTCGTCTCATTCTGGACTACCAGATAATCGACCATAGCCTTTGCATAATCGGCCAGAATCGCTTCTGCCTCTGTAGAGCGGTTCAGTTCTGTCTTCTTGCCTGCCGTCTTACGGTCCGTGTTGACCAGCGCCACAAGCGCCGTTGCCTGCTTGTCATTCAGGGTCGCGCCAGCCGGTGCACTGTAGCAGCCCACCATAGCCAGAGCCATTACAGCAACCAAAGCAATTGCTGCCAGTTTCTTGAACAGTTTCATTTTACATTCCTCCTGTAGTCAGAGTTTTTTTCACACCCCAGCCGGACCCCTCCGGCTTGGATGAGTTAAGTTTCCCCCCCCGTACCCCTTTGTCAATGCGCGGATCACACAAAAAATGGCATGTATTTTTTTGCAGCCCTGCGTGATGGCCCACCGGAGTGGTTTTTGTGCTTTTTTATGGCATACAAAAAACACCGCCGGGTCTCCCTCAGCGGTGTTTTCAGAATTCTTATTTATTTCTGGGCCCTTGCAGCAGGATAATACATCCGGTATAATGTCGTGTATTTTTTGCAGTAAAGCGCACCATCGAAAACGCGGCAGCGCCCTGCCGGAGGGAAAGCCCGGCAGGGCGCTGCACTTGGAGAACTTATGAGGAAAGCAAAAATGCTGAGGTCAGCTGTTTTCAGCAGGGATCTCGGTAATGCGCAGGTAGACGATCGACATCTTGCCGTCCTTCACGGCAATGCCCACGCTGTTGCAGCGGTAATCCACCAAGCCCGCAATCATAGTATCGGTATAGCGTTTGTTCAAACTATAGTTGGTTTCTTCCAGATCGCTGGTCCACACAGCATCGGGACCAGAAAACTTGCTCAGGCTGGATGCTTCAGCGGTATCCTGTGCATTGGAAATGCGCAGGCCCTGCTGGGCCAGAGCGGCTTTCAGCTCGTTAAATGCTTTGGTCTTATCGCCGCCGTTCAGATATGCTTCTGCCAGTGCTGAAGCTTCTTTGCTGTAGGCCGGGGCGGAAACGAAGTTCATCTTTGCGGTTTTCTGCTCGATCACTTCATATACAGCCTGCACGGCCGGGTCTTCCGGGCGGGGACTGGTAGGCACAGGGCCGTTCACACTGCCGCCAGAACAGCCAGCCAGCATCCCTACCGCCAGCACACCGGCCAGCATTGCGGACATCAGTTTTTTAAACAGTTTCATCGTTTTTTCCTCCTGTCCGGTTTATTCCTGTGCAGCTGCATCCGGGAAACGGACATACACGGTGCACTCGTACTTTACTTCTTCCTTGGTATCGGCATTCGTCAGG
Source organism: Faecalibacterium sp. I4-3-84 (assembly GCF_023347255.1). Taxonomy (GTDB): domain Bacteria; phylum Bacillota; class Clostridia; order Oscillospirales; family Ruminococcaceae; genus Faecalibacterium; species Faecalibacterium taiwanense. The sequence continues at coordinate 2,015,584 of NZ_CP094466.1, read as the reverse complement.
GTGACGATTGCAATACCCACACGGTTTGCACCCTTCTGGATGATCGTGTTCTTCATGCTATTGACGGAGAGCGGAGCTTTGGCTGCAGTGTCATAAGGGTTCAACTCATACACCAGATACTCTGCACCATCCATCAGAGCAGACACATCCATTTTAGCCTTGTTGATCACAGCAGCAGACGGTTGCGTGGTGTAGTACCGGTGAATCACAGCCGCCTTGGCAATCTCCTGCGCGATGGGTTCCAGTTCAGCACAGTAAACCGGCGTCTTTACATTATATTTTTTACAGGTTTCCGAGACGCCCTGATACAGTGCCAGAGCTTCGGCGTCATTGGGCAGCGGAGTGTTCGGGGCAGCCGGTGCGCCGCTGCATCCGGCCAGCATCCCCATCGCCAGCACACCAGCCAGCAGAGCAGTCATCAGGCGCTTGAACAATTTCATAACAAAATTCTCCTTCCATCGTTGAATGTTTCGGAGCGGATGTTCTCCGACTCCCTTCCTGCTTTTATTGTACCCTCCCCCGGAGATTTTTCCATGGAAGAACTTTTGTTTGATCTGCTCTTTTTTCACGGTTTTTCAGTGAAAAATATCTTTTCTTTTTTGGCACCTGCACTTTCTTTTCGGATACTTTTTTGAATGCATTTTTGTACTCAAATCCCTGATTTTTTCAACAAAAAAACACCGCCGGGTCTCCCTCAGCGGTGTTTTTAAGCAAAATATTCCTTTTAGTAATCTTTTTCGCAGCCCAGCAGGTATTTCATGTGCTCAAAGGTGCGGTCATGCCCAAGGTCGCGCACCATTTTCAGCAGCTCTTCCAGCAGGGCGCGGGTCTCCGGGTGGAGCAGGTAGTGGGTCTTGCTGCGCTCGTAGTATTCCCACGGGGAAGCATCGGTGTACCTGTCGCCCAGATAGATCTGGCTGGCGGCCACGCGGTCGCACACCATTTCGCACACATAGCGCAGGGGCATCTTCATGCCGGCAAGGCCCGCCTTCCGGGTGCTGTAGTCGATCCAGTATTCCAGATGGTGCTTGTTGCGGCCCTTGTGGTGCAGCCACGCGGAGGAGTAGCCCCGCGCCGCGCGCTCGGCCTCGTTGGGGCTGTGGTCGCCCTGATAGTAGATGCACCCCGGGATGAACTCGGTGGGGCTGTACTTGCTCAGGTCATGGGCAAGGCCCTGCTCGTAGAGCCCGCAGGCAAAACAGTATTTCATCACCAGCAGCTTGTGCCGGGTGATGGTCTCAAAATGGCCTTTGATGTTCATGCTGTTATTTCCTCCACTGCACCGTGATGCGTCCCTCTTTCAGCCCGCGCAGATCATTGCTTTCGGAAAAATCCTCCCGGTCCATGGTCAGGTTGGGGTTATAGTAGGGGTCGTGCAGGATGTTCGCCTTGCCGTGCACGGTATACAGCCGCTGCTGCTCGGCGGCAAAGCGCCGGGCCTTCACCGGGTCTTTTTCGTCGCCGCCGCGGCTCTTGCTCTCGTAATGGGTCAGCCGGGCGTAGGGTGTCCACGCAATGCGGTGCCCCGCATCCCGCACCCGCAGGCAGAAATCCACATCGTTGAAGGCCACCGCAAAGGCTTCGTCCAGACCGCCCACTTCGTCCCACACGCTGGTCTTTACCAGCAGGCAGGCACCGGTGACGGCGGAAAAGTCCTGCACCGTGGCAGCGCGGAACATGTAGCCGCTGCCGCCCGCCTTGCGGTATTTGTGGCTGTGGCCCGCGTAGCCGCCAAGGCCGGTCACGACGCCCGCATGCTGCAACGTCTCGTCCGGGTAGAGCAGCTCTGCGCCGCAGATGGCCGCGCCGCCGGGGTGGGCGCACTGCCGCAGCAGCTCGGTGAGCCAGTCGGCATTGCGCACCTCCACGTCGTTGTTCAGCAGCAGCAGGTAATCCCCGCTGGCGTACTGCCGGCCAAAGTTGTTGATGCCGGAAAAGTTGAAGCCCTTCTGCGGGTAGTTGACCACCTGCAGGCCGTCGTAGCGCTGCCGGGCTTCCTTATAATAGGTAAAGGTCGCCGGGTCGGTGGAGTTGTTCTCGATGACGATGACCTCAAAGTTCTCCCAGCCGGTTTTGGTCCAGATGCTGTGCAGGCACTTTTCCAGATCGTCGGTGTGGTCCTTGTTCGGGATGAGGATGCTTACCTTCGGATCGCCCACGATGTCCCACTTCACCCGGTAGGTACTGGGAAACAGGCCGTCCTCCACGGTGCCGGTGCGCCCGGTGCGGGCCAGATGGTCGGCCAGCGCCTTTTTGGCTGCTGCCGCCACATAGGGCTTGGCATCGGTGCCGCCGGAGGTGGAGCCTGCGTGCACCCGCCAGTAGTACAGCACCTGCGGTACATGGGCCGCGCCGCTGGTCTTTTCCACAAGGCGCAGGAACAGGTCGTGGTCCTGACTGCCGTCGCACTCCGGCCGCTCCCCGCCGATCTCATCCCACAGCGCCTTTTGGAACACCGCCAAGTGGCAGATGTAGTTGCAGCACAGCAGGTAGTCCGGGGCGTAATCCGGCTTGAAGTGGGCCACCATGGGCCGCTGAATGCTCTTGGAAAAGAGTGCTTCATCGCTGTAGAGGAAGCCGTCCGGCTCGCCCTGCGCCCGCAGCTGCAGAATGGCTTTGCCCATGGTGTACATGGCGTGGGGCGCAAGGATATCATCGTGGTCGGCAAGGGCCAGATATTCCCCTGTGGCAAGGACTGCCGCAGCATTGGTGTTGGCCGCAATGCCTTTGTTTTCGATCTTTTTGTATACGATGCGTTGATTCTTTGTCTGATATTCCTCCACGATGCGCTTTACATCGGCATGTTCTGCATCGGAAGCATCCGCAAGGCAGAGCTGACCGTTGGGGGCCGTCTGGTTCACAAAGGAATCCAGAAATTCCCGCAGGTATTTTTCCGGTGTATTATACAGCGGAGTCAGGATGCTGATGGTGGGCAGGCCGCAGTCTGCCGCCGTTTTGCCGGCCATTTCAGTCCGCTGGGCTTCCAGCACCTTTTTGGCGGGCAGATAGCGGGCACGCTTGCCAAAGCAGCGGCGCTTGACAAAGCCCGCGCCCCGTTTGAGCATGGTGGGCAGGCCCTCGTCCTTCGTCAGCTGCACCGCATAGCCTGCCAGTTCTCTGGCACGTTTCAGTCGTACATTCATATCAGGCCTCGCCGCGCTGCGTTGCCTTGTAGGCCGCGCAGACCGTTGCCGTATCGCCATTCATTTTCAGGTGGCCGTGGCTCAGCCATGCCACCTTGCTGCACATGCGCTCGATCTGCTCAATGGAGTGAGACACCAGAATGACCGTGGTGCCGCCCGCCATCAGCTCCTGCATCCGCTTTTCGCACTTCTGCTGGAACAGGAAATCGCCCACCGAAAGCACCTCGTCCGCAATGAGGATATCGGGCTTGGTGATGGTGGCAATGGCAAAGCCGATGCGGGCCACCATGCCGGAGGAGTAGTTCTTGAGCGGCACATCCAGAAAGTTCTGCAGCTCGCTGAACTCCACGATCTCATCAAACTTTTCGTCCAGATACTTGGGCGAGAAGCCCAGCACCGTGCCGTTCAGATAGATATTCTCGCGGGCAGTCAGGTCCATATCAAAGCCCGCGCCCAGCTCGATGAGCGGGGCGATGGAGCCGCGGACCGTTACCTTGCCCTTGCTGGGCTTGTACACGCCCGCAATGGTCTTGAGCAGGGTGGACTTGCCCGAGCCGTTCAGACCCACAAGGCCGTAGAAATCGCCGGGCATGATGTCCAGACTCACGTCCTTCAGTGCGTAAAATTCATCGTACTGCAGGCGGCCCTGCACCATGGCCAGAAAATACTCTTTCAGGCTCTCATGCTTTTCCTTGGAGAGGTTGAAGCACATGGAAACATTGTCCACTTTGATGATCGGTTCCATTGTTCTTCCTCCTTAAATATGCAGCACAAAGCGATCCTGCGTTTTGCGGAATACCCACACGCCCACCAGCATGGAGAGCACGGCGCAGCAGCCGCACACCGCGAACATGTTGAAATCCAGCGGGATGCCCCACATCACGGTACGGCGGAAGCCTGTGATGTACCAGTACATGGGATTCAGCTTGATGATCTGCTGCATGTTGAACCCGCCGATGGAAAAGGTCATCTGGGTGGGATCGTAGAAGATGGCGGAAAAATACAGCAATGCGGTGATGAACACGCTCCAGATGTGCATGATATCCCGGAAGAACACGGTAGCCGCTGCCAGAAGCAGGCCCACGCCCAGACTGAAGAAGAACAGCGTCACCAGCGGGTAGACCGCCTCGATGAGGGTCAGGTGGAAGGGTGCACCGGTAAAGATCATGACCAGCAGCAGCGCCACAAAGCTGAACACGCAGTTCACCATGGCAAAGCAGCACTTTTCCAGCGGGAAGATATACTTGGGGATATACACCTTTTTGAGCAGGGGCGCAGCGCCCAGCACACTGCTCATGCCGGTGGAGGTGGCCTCGTTGAAGAAGTTGAACAGCAGCTGGCCGCACATCAGGAACACGGCAAAGTTGTCGATGCCGCTGCCGCGCATGTCCATCAGACTGCTGAACACGGCCCAGTACACAAGGCACATGAGCAGCGGGTTCAGAACGCTCCACACCACGCCCAGCACGCTGCGGCGGTATTTGAGCTTGAAGTCACGGCTGACGAGGTTCCACAGCAGATAGCGGTAGCACCAGAAGCCGTTCCACATTGCTTTGAATTTTGCCACAGGCGATCACCACTTTTCAAAATATTCAAACTTCTGTGCAGCAAAGGGCTCGTGCAGCTTGTCCTTTGCGCTGGTCTTGTGCTCGCAGCCGCAGTCCGGCCACTGCACGTTCACGGTGGGGTCATCGTAGGGGATGCCGCCCTCGCTGGTGGGGTCATACACATCGGTGCACTTGTAGCAGAACTCTGCCACATCGCTCAGCACCAGAAAACCGTGTGCAAAGCCCTCCGGGATGTAGAACATCTTCTTGTTTTCCTCGGAAAGGGTCACGCCCACCCACTTGCCGAAGGTGGCGCTGTGGGGGCGGCAGTCCACGGCCACGTCAAACACCTCGCCCTTGGTCACGCGCACCAGCTTGCCCTGCGTGTGGTTCTTCTGGAAGTGCAGGCCGCGCAGCACGCCGCGGGTGGAGCGGCTCTGGTTGTCCTGCACGAATTCCTTATCGATGCCGGCTTCGGCAAACTGATCCTTCTGATAGGTCTCCATAAAATAGCCGCGGTCGTCGCCGAACACCTGCGGCTCAATGACCACAACACCGGGGATCTCGGTCTGAGTAAACGTAAACTTGCCCATATTTTGTACCTCTCTTTTTGTGAAGCATGTTTGTTTTATCTGGAAAAGTCTGTTCGACACAGGCTTTTGCGCTTATTTGCTGCGGCGGATCTGTCCCTGTTCCGTGCGCGTTCTGCGGCGTTTCTTCCGCCAAGTGATGAACCGCACCACCAGAAAAGTCACCAGCGCTGCCGCTGCGGTGGACCCCAGCGAGATGCCCAGCAGCCAGAATGCATGGCTTTGGGGCTTTACCGCCTTGGCCGCTTCCAGCTCCTGACCGGTGCTGTTCTCCAGCAGTTCAGGCAGGCCGGAAATTTCTGCATCCACACGCACGCTGGTGCTCTCCTGCTTTTCGCCGCCGTGGACGGTGTACACAGCGTACACCTCCGGGTCAGAGCCAAGGACATAGCTTTCCGGCAGTTCCAGCGTCACCTCCACATCGTCGGCAGTCAGGCCGTTGGCCAGCAGCAGCCGCACGCCGGGGTCGGAGACGGTCACGGTGCCAAGGCTCCCGCCGCCGCCCACCACGCTCAGCGGTGCTGTGATGCCCTGCGCGGGCAGGTCGGTGTAGCCGGTAAAGGTGCTGAAGGCGTAGTCCAGCAGAGTGCGGACATCGTTGTATTTATCGGTGCTCAGCTCGCTCTGCATGGTCACGCAGATGAGCCGGACGCCGTTCTGCTCCGCCAGACAGGCGTAGCTGTAGCGGGCCGTGTTGGTATAACCGAGCTTGGAACCCAGAATGGACGAGATGTAGTACCGGCTGGAGCCAATGCGCATCTTGTCCTGCTGGGAAAAGTAGCGGGTCACGGGCTGGATGTTGGTGGGGTCCATGGTGTACATCTCATTGCGGGTGAACACCTGCTCAAAGCCCGGCTGCTCCAGTGCCCAGCGCAGGATCTGCGCCATATCGTAGCAGCTGGTGTAGTGGTCGTCGTCACTGATGCCGTGGGGGTTTGCAAAGTGGGTGTGCGCAAGGCCCAGCTCTTCTACCCGCGCATTCATCTTTGCCACGCCGTCCGCGATGGTTCCCTCTCCCACATATTCGGCCAACAGGTTCGCGCCGTCGTTGGCACTGGCCATCTGGGTGGCATACAGCGCATCGGTCAGGGGCACTTCTTCGCCCTCGCGCAGGGCAATGTGACTGGAATCGGTGCCCGCCAGCGAGTAAACATCCTCGTGAGTCACGGTGAGCTTTATATCATCCCAGTTTCCCTGCGCCTTTTCGCAGGCAAGGCCCAGCGTCATCACCTTGGTGATGGATGCCGGGTGCAGCTCTTCGTTCATATTCTGCTGTGCCAGCACAAGGCCGGTGTCTGCATCGATGATGCAGTAAGCGCGGGTGGCACCAAGGGCAGGGCCAGCCGCCGCTGCCCCCGGCACGAACACGCAGATCATAAGCAGCACAACGCACAGCGCCGCTGTCAGTTTTTTCATCTGCTTTTTCTCCATTGAGCGTTTTTCTGCCCGTCGTACTGCACCGGCAAAGCATCAGATAATAGTATACCACACTTTACCCCGGCTGAAAAGCCATTCAAACGTTGTTTTGCAGCAGAACGGGCTGCAGCTGCCGCCCGGCCAGCGCAGCGTCCAGTGCAGCGGGCAGACGGGCAAAGTCCGCCTTCAGGCTGTTGGGCTTGTGGGTGGGGTCATCCTGCCCGTAGGGCACAAAATAGTAATGCTTGCGTTGGAAAAGTCGAGCGATGTTCTCCCCCGACGCGCCCAGCCCGTCGTTTGTGGAAACGCCCACCACCACCGGGCATCCCACCCGCAAAAGGCTTTTTGCCGCCAGCGTTACCGGCGTATCGGAAAGGCCCTCCGCCAGCCGTGCCAGCGTGGCCCCGGTGCAGGGCGCGATCACCAGTGCACTGGCCAGCTTTTTAGGGCCTAGCGGCTCCACGGCCTGCAATGTGTCCAGCACTGCGTGGCCGGTAAGGGCTTCCAGCCGTTCCTGCCAGAACTGCCCGGTGCCAAAGCGGGTATCCTGCTTTGCAGCAAAGCTCATAATGGGCAGCAGATCCCAGCCCTGTTCTGTCAGCTGCTGCGCTGCCGCAAGCGCCGCTTCCAGTGTGCAGAAGCTGCCGCACACCGCAAATGCAATGCGTCCTTTTTTCTGCGTGCTCATGTGTGTTCCTCCCGCTCCTGCAAAATGGTCAGCACGGTGCGTGCCACCGCTTCCCCGGCCGTGTCCGGCGCATAGGCGGCGGGCAGGCTGAGCGCATGGATGGCCTTGCAGCCCAGCCGCTGCGCCGCAGCAAAGTCGGTGCCGCCGGGCTTCGATGCCAGATCCACGATCAGGCTGCCGGGCCGCAGAGCCGCCAGCACCGGCTCGGTCAGCACCGGGGCCGGGATAGTGTTCACCACCGTATCAAAGGCCGGAGCCAGCGCGGCCAGCCGGGCAAGCTCTGCCCCCCGCAGACCAAGGCTCTCGGCCAGCGCCCGCTGTTCGGCGCGCCGGGCACAGACAGTCACATTTGCCCCCAGTGCCGCCAGCCGCACCCCCAGCGCCTGCCCCACCGGGCCAAAGCCCAGCAGCAGAAGGTTTGTGCCCCACAGGGTGCGGGTGCGCTCGGCCAGCAGGATGCCAATGCAGCCCTCCGCCGTAGGGATGGCATTGTACACCGTCAGCTCCGGTCGGGCAAAGTAATCCACCAGCTCCACGCCAGCTTCCTGTGCGATGGTCTTTGCCTGAACTGAGAGCCTGCCGCCCAGTGCCACCGCACCGGGCTTTGCGGCCCGCAGCAGCTCTGCCAGCGGGGTGCGGGCCGCATCCAGCGGCAGAGGCAGCAGGATATAATCTGCCAGTGCAACCTGCTCGGCTCCGCCCACCGCATAACCTGCCCGTTCCAGCACCCGGCCTGCCGCCGCCTGCCGGGCATCGGTGCCCACCACCGCAAACAGCTTTTTCTCTTCCATGCCGCATCCCCCTTTGCCTGCTCGTGGGCCATCCTATGCACGAGAAATATTTGTTGTGAAAAAAACTCCTCCAGCTTTCGCCGGAGGAGTTTTTTATCACGATTATAGAATGCGCCGCCCTGACATCCGGCACATCTTTTATTTTACGAACTTTGCCACAGCACGGGCTACGATGCCGCCCAGAATGCCAGAGACAAGGAACTCGGCCACGCCCTGCACGCCGACCAGCAGCACCACGAACATGAAGGGGTTCGCAGCGCCCTTGACGGACACGAGGTTCTGCACGTAGTCACAGCCGTAGAAGGCCAGCACGATCCAGCCCATGAAGAACACCGTGTTCAGGAACGGGGCGCTCATGGCGCTGACGATGTAGCTCCATGTGCCGGGCTTGTCAAAGCGCTTCAGGCTGCTGAAGATCAGGCCGCAGCACAGGCCCATCAGCACGCGCATACCCACGCACAGGATAAAGGTGTTCACAGGGCTTACCTGAAACAGCGCACCCGTCATAGCGGAAGCACCGGTGATGGCATCGTAGAAGCTCACTGCGCCGAACACACCGCCCAGCAATGCGCCCACAGCGGGGCCCATGGTGATGGCACCCACTGCAATGGGAAGAGTCAGGAAGCTCATGTACAGCGGGCCCACAGGCACACTGCCCAGACCCACCATCTTCATGACCAGCTCAATGGCAACCAGCAGCGCCACACGGGTAAGAGTTTTCGTATTTTTCATATTCAGTTTTCCTCCTGCTGCCGTTCCGCCCTATACGTCGGATACGGCGCAAACCTGCCCGCTCTATGCGGGTTTTAAAGTAAATATTCAAATAATTTGGAGCGCGTTTTGTCAGGGCGTGTTCCAATGGAAATGGCTGTTTTGGGGGTCAGTGGTCGCACGGGAAGCGGATGCCCGCATTGCGGCGGGCCACCGTGAGCACACGGCTCACCGCGATGGTGGTATCCTGCATCCGGCCGCACAGCTCCTGATCTCCGCTCTCCAGCGCACGGGCAAAGGCTTCAAACTCTGCCGCCTGCCGGGGCCTGCCGCCATTCAAGTTATAGTGCTCTTCCTTGCCCTCGTTAGGGTGGAAGGTGATGCCGCCGCAGCAGTTGGCGGTGGACTTCTGCAGGATATAGCCCTTCGTGCCCTGAATGATGTACCGGGCCGGGGCCGCGCAGTCCTTGGCGGCGATGCTCACGGCCTTGAAGCCGCTGTAATCCATGGTCAGGATGCCGCTGGTGTCGATGCCGCGCTCCATGTTGGCGGTATATTTGGCCTGATTCGGCTCCCCGAACAGGCCCACGATGTAGCTTACATTGTATACGCCAAGATCCATCAGAGCGCCTCCGGCACAGGCCGGGTCAAAGGCAGGCTGCACATCGCCTGCACAGAAGGCATCGTACCGGCTGGAATACTGGCTGAAATTGCACTGTACCAGCTTCACGGTGCCAATGCGGGGCAGCAGCTCCCGGATCTTTGCGTAGTTTTCAAGGTACTGGGTGGTGATGGCTTCAAACAGGAACACCTTTTTGTGCCGTGCCAGATTTACCAGTTCTTCAGTCTGGGCTGCCGTGGGTGCCAGCGGCTTTTCCACAATAACATGTTTGCCTGCTTCCAGCGCCACGCGGGCATAGCGCACATGCTGCAGGTTCGGCACTGCAATGTACACCACATCCACCCATTGCAGCAGTTCCAGAAAATTGGTGGTGTGCTGCGGCACGCCGTACTGGCCACAAAGGCTCTGAGCCAGCTCGGCGCTGCGCTCGGTGCTGCAGATGGCCTGCACCGTAAAAGGCGTGTGCTCTGCAAGCCATGGCAAAAATTCCCGCACGATCTTGCCCGTGCCAAGAATGCCTAATTTCATCTGATTTTTCTCCCCATCCTGTCGTTGGTCAGCCTACCAGCGCTTCCGGCTCGCGGCGGGTGCGCTTTTTGGGGTAGGTGCGCTGTTTTGCATGGCCGTGCTGGTTCTGCCGGCCATAGTGCCTGCCGCCGCCCGCACTGTGGTGCTGCGGCTGGGACGCATTGAGCTGGTACAAAAGGGCAAGTCCCTTCATCAGCAGCTCCGGGTCGTAGGTCAGCGGGTGGCGGCACAGCGGTGTCACATACTTTGCCAGCCCTCCTGTTACCACCAGAGTGGCCGGACGGCCCAGCTCTTCCTCAATGCGCTGCACCATGCCGTCAATGAGCACAGCCGTGCCCATCACGGAGCCGGACAGCATGCATTTTTCGGTGTTGGTGCCAATGGCACTTTTGGGCGAGCCAAGATGCACCTGCGGCAGCTGGGCACAGCGGTCGCCCAGTGCCCGCAGCCCGGTGGAAAGCCCCGGGCAGATGACACCGCCCCGGAACACGCGGTTCTCGTCCACCACATTAAAGGTCGTGGCAGTGCCAAGATCCACCGTGACCACCGGCAGCGGAAAATTTGCCGCCGCATAAGCCGCATCCACAAGGCGATCCTTGCCCACGGCGTGGGGTTCCTCCACCCCCATGGTCAGTCCGGTTCGGATCTCCGGCGAGACGATGACCGGCTTCCTGCCCGTATAATGGCGGGCGCACTCGGCCAGTGCCCCGGTGATCTGGGGCACCACGCTGGTGAGCACAGCGCCCTCAAAGCGCATGGGGCGCTCAGGATGGCGGCGGTGCGCAAAAATTTTATCCATTTCGACACGATATTCTGCAGCCGTGCGGGTGCGCACCGTGTCCATGCGCGCCACAAAGCATACACGTCCGTCCCGAATGCCCCCAAGGGCGACGGTGGTGTTGCCTATATCAATGGCTAAGATCATAATTCTGTTTTCCCTTTATAACGCGGCAGTATCCGGCAGGACGGCGGAGAAAGTTCCCCGATGGCCTGCCCCTCACCGCAGTCTGTCTATTCTTTGTCAAGCTGTATTTTACCGCATTTTGTCCCCAGTTACAAGCCCGTACAAAGATTTTGTTGTGCTGGCGGAACTTTTGCATTATACTAAGGTAAGAAATGTGGAAACAGTACGTTTTTGCAGGAGGTTTGACCAATGGATCTGAACGGAAAATGCGTCCTTTTGGGCGTAAGCGGCGGCATTGCCGCCTATAAAATGGCCAATGTGGCCAGCGCACTGCGCAAGCTGGGAGCCGATGTGGAGGTCATTATGACCCGGAACGCCACCCAGTTCATCACTCCTCTCACCTTTGAGACCCTCACCGGCCACAAATGCATGGTGGACACCTTTGACCGCGATTTCAAGTTTGATGTCACCCATATCTCGCTGGCCAAAAAGGCAGATGTGATCCTTGTAGCACCGGCCACTGCCAACGTCATCGCCAAGATGGCCCACGGCATCGCCGATGATATGCTCACCACCACAGTGCTGGCCGCAAAGTGCCCCAAACTCGTTTCTCCGGCCATGAATACCGGCATGCTGGAAAACCCCATCACGCAGGATAATATCGCCACGCTGGAACGCTACGGCTTCACGGTGATCCCCTCCGAGAGCGGCGTGCTGGCCTGCAAGGATGTTGGCAGCGGCCGTCTGCCTAAGGAAGATGTTCTGATCGAGTATATCCTGCATGCCATTGCCCGGCCCAAAGATCTTGCCGGTCTGCGCATTGCCGTCACCGCCGGCCCCACGCAGGAGCCGCTGGACCCGGTGCGCTACCTCACCAACCATTCCACCGGCAAGATGGGCTATGCCATTGCCCGGGCTGCCGCCATGCGCGGCGCGGATGTCACCCTTATCCACGGCGAGACTGCCCTGCAGCCGGTCAAGTTTACCACCGATGTGCCCGTGACCACCGCCCAGCAGATGTACGAAGCTGTCACCAGCCGCTTTGATGCTGCGGATGTGCTCATTATGGCCGCTGCCGTGGCCGACTACCGCCCCGCTGCCGTGGCAAACGACAAGATCAAAAAAAAGGACGGCGACATGTCCATCTCTCTGGAACGCACGCCGGATATTCTGGGCACCATCGGCCCCCAAAAGACCCACCAGTTCCTGTGCGGTTTTTCCATGGAGACCCGCGATCTTGTGGAAAACTCCTCCGCAAAGCTGACCAAAAAGAATCTGGACATGGTGGTTGCCAACAACCTGAAAGTGGCCGGTGCCGGTTTTGGTGTGGACACCAATGTAGTCACCCTCATTACCCCGGACGGCACCCGTGAGCTGCCGCTGATGAGCAAGGCCGATGTGGCCGATGCCATTCTGGATGAAATTCTAAAACGCCGCTCCCAGTGAGAAAAAGTGGCTGTCGCATGTGCAACAGCCACTTTTTATTTTTCCTTCCGTGCAAACACGATGCCAATGGTACCCGGGCCGGAATAGCCGCCGATGGTGGTGCCGATGTCTGTCTCGTGGCATTCCTTGAAGCTGGCGTATTTCTTCAGCCCCGCCTTCACTGCGTCCATGCAGCCGGGCTTCGGCTGGCAGGAGGAGATGAACACAAGGCTGTCCTCGATGTCGTCGCGTTCCACCAGACGGTCGGTGATGTACTTGCCCACGCAGATGGGCAGGCTGCCGCGGTATTTTTTGACTACCTTCAGTTCGCCGTCGATCACTTCCAGTGCGGGCTTGATGCCCAGCAGGTTTGCCCCGAAGGCCAGCACACCGGAGCAGCGGCCGCTCTTGGCCATAAAATCCAGCCGGTCCAGTACAAAGCTCAGCTCTACCCGTTTGGCAAGGCTCTGCAGACGCATCGTAATGTTGCGGGGGGTCAGGCCATCTGCAGCCCACTTGGCCGCTTTCAGCACCAGATAGCCCTGCCCGGTACAGATATTCTGGCTGTCCACCACATAGACATTCTCGAATTCGCCTGCCGCCAGCTTCGCATTCTGGAAGCAGGACGAAAGCTTGCTGCTGACCGAAATATGGATCACCGCATCGCACTCTTTGGCAAACGGCTCAAAAAAATCGGTATATTCCACCAGATTTGCAGCGGCGGATTTGGGCATTTTGCCGCCCGCATTCACATAGGCAAACACATCTGCCGGGTGGATCGTTACGCCGTCCAGATAGCTGTCCTCGCCCATCAGAATGTGCATGGGCATCAGGGCAATGTCCCACTGTGCCAAAAGCTCTTCGGACAGGTCGCAGGTGCTGTCCGCTGTGATCTTGATTCTCACATTATTTCTCCTTTTATAAAACCGTTCTGCATCCTCTGTCGGCCGCGCCTATGATCCCTCAAAAAAATTGTCCTTTTCTATTTTACCACAGATGATTCAAAGTTGTTAAGTATTTTGGAAAGGCAAATGTAAATCTTTTATGAAGCAGTTCCCGGTTTCGGTTTTCTTGTACACTTATCACAAATTCCGAATTGGATTTATGGTTCTTTCCGAAAATTCGGGTTTACCTGTTTATTTTGTCCGCCAAAAATTATATAATAAGATGTATCCTAATAGAATGGATTGAATCGGTCTGCTCTGCGGCCGTTATTTATTTGGAGGTTGCCTTATATGTTCATGTACACCGATTACAACCAGCACCTGCTGGACAATGTAAAAAAGATCCACTTCATCGGCTGCGGCGGCAGCGGCATGTATCCGCTCATCCAGATCCTTGCCGCAAAAGGCTACGAGATCTCCGGCAGCGATGTGCTGGATGGCAGCATCATCCGCTACGAGCGTGAGATGGGTGTCAAGGTCAGCCTGGGTCACAGCGCCGATAATGTGATCGGCACCGACATGGTGGTCTACTCTGCCGCCATTTCCAAAGATAACGTGGAGCTGAATGCCGCTGCCTCCTACGGCATCCCCACCATCGAGCGCAGCGTTCTGTTGGGTTACGTGAGCCGCCTGTACAAACAGAGCATCTGCGTCTCCGGCACTCACGGAAAAACCACCACCACTTCCATGATCACCACTGCGCTGGAGTTGGCAGGCCGCGACCCGTCTGCCGTCATCGGCGGCAAGCTTCCGCTGATCAATGGCTACGGCAAGGCCGGCAAGGGCGACGATATCGTAATTGAGTCCTGTGAGTTTGCCGAGACCTTCCTGAAACTGACCCCGTACCTGTCCGTTGTGCTGAACATCGACAACGACCATCTGGATTACTACGGCAGCATGGGCGAACTGAAGTTTGCCTTCAAGCGCTTTGCCCTGATGACCAAGTTCATGATCTTTGCCAACGCCGACGACAAGAACACCATGGATGTCATGTACACGCTGGACCGCCGCGTGCGCACCTTCGGCATCCAGAACGACGGCGATTATCAGGCACTGAACGTGAACGAATACAAACCTGGCTTCTTTGAGTTCGACCTGAAGGAGTGGAGCAAAATCACCGGCCACATCCGGCTGGCCGTGCCCGGCTACCACAACATTTACAATGCGCTTGCCATGTGCGCCGTCTGCCGCTTCATCGGCCTGACCGTGGAGCAGTGCGCCGATGCAGCCCTGAATTTCAAGGGCGCTGGCCGCCGCTTTGAGGTTTACGGCGAGTGTAACGGCGCTCTGGTGGTGGACGATTATGCGCATCATCCCACCGAGCTGCGCGCTACCCTGAACACTGCCAAGGAGATGGGCTACAAGCGTCTGATCGCCGTCCACCAGCCGTTTACATACAGCCGCACCAAGATGCTGTTCAACGACTTTGTGGATGTGCTCAAGATCCCCGATATCACTGTGCTGACCCCGATCATGGGCAGCCGTGAGCCCAACGATCCCACCATTACCAGTGCAAAACTGGCCGCTCAGATTCCCGGCTCTGTTCTGGTGAACAGTCTGGAGGAGGCCGCCGAGTGGGTCAAGCAGAACGCCCGGGAGGGCGATCTGGTCATCACCCTCGGCTGCGGCGACATCTACAAGGCCAGCAAGATGATGGTGGCTGATAATAAGTAAAGTCCAGCCAATAAAATATGCGGCCCCGTCACGTTGAATGCTCAACGCGGCGGGGCCGCTTTTTATGATTGTCTGTCATTGGGAAGATACAATAACACCTCACAATGCCTGCCGACTTCTCCAATATCTTAAACTGTACTTGCTTCGAGGTCTTTTAATGCTCTTCCATCCGTTGTTTTCCATGTTCTGGGCCCACTCACACTATACCCTAAAAGGAAATCAGCTGCCGCCGAAGAACTCGAAAAAAGGATATCATCTGTCAGTACTAAATCTTTTACATGCCCATCCTGAAAATACTTTTCTCGCAACTTCACTGCACCCGCGGTCAAAGATTTGTCGGATGTTTTTTCATTTACTGTTGCACCTTTCAGCACAACGAAACCTTCCGTTGTCACTTTACCATTTGCTTTAACATTTCCAATTTCAATGCTCAACATTTCATCATCAAGTAAAGAATCATTTTGCGTAGGTGTATTTAAAACAGCTTCCAAAACCTTATATCCCAATGCACTAATCAGAATTTTCACATTGTCAATAAATTCTTCCATTACAGCAATTTGAGATTCTTTCATCACAGTATTGCGATATGTATTTTTTGTAAGAACCTCATAGCGTTTACAATTTCTCGCAATTTCAACAAAGCGATTTTCAAGATACCGTATCAATGCTTTATTCAAATCCCGACCAACAAAAATCACAGCTGTAGTCCAGTAATACTTTTCTTTTTCGGCTTGATAATCACGGATATGCTGTACAAGTCTTTCTTTTACATTTTCCGCTTCACCAATGTATACAGCTTCTGTTCCATCATCCTCTTTGCAAAATAAGAAATAAACGCCCGCCTGCATAATATCATTTCTCGTACAGGACGGAACGTCAATCCTTGGAATTTTTATTGCTTTACCGTTCCAGTTCGAAAGCTCTGCCGTTATAATGCTGTCTGGCGACCCGTTCACCAAAAATAGCTCAATAGATTTTCCATATGCCATATTCTCTTCACCTGCCCTTTTCATTCTATCGCATCGTACCTTGAATTTCAATTATTGATTTTCCGACAAAAAAAACGCCTCAGAATTTCTTCTGAAGCGTTTTCTGTTCAAGTCGGCAACTACCTATTTTCACGCGCCGTTTCCAGCGAACTATCTTCGGCACAAGTGAGCTTAACTTCTGTGTTCGGAATGGGAACAGGTGGAACCTCACCGTCATCGACACCGACCGATCTGACTGAACCAGTATAACATGTTTGTTGTACTTTGTCCAGTGTTTCTTAGAAGGACGTGCCTTCAAAACTGAATAATCACTGCTTACATTTTTTCGTTGACTCTCAGAGTCTCAAGCGAATTGTGGTCAAGCCCTCGACCTATTAGTACACGCTTGCTGAATGGATCGCTCCACTTACACATCGTGCCTATCAACCTTGTAGTCTTCAAGGGGTCTTACTTGTTTGAAACAATGGGATATCTTATCTTTGGGTCGGCTTCACGCTTAGATGCTTTCAGCGTTTATCCGATCCGTACATAGTTGCCCAGCTATGCTCTTGGCAGAACAACTGGTGCGCCAGAGGTACGTCCGCTCCGGTCCTCTCGTACTAGGAACAGCTCCCATCAAATATCCTGCGCCCACGACAGATAGGGACCGAACTGTCTCACGACGTTCTGAACCCAGCTCGCGTACCGCTTTAATTGGCGAACAGCCAAACCCTTGGGACCGAATACAGCCCCAGGATGCGATGAGCCGACATCGAGGTGCCAAACCTCCCCGTCGATGTGGACTCTTGGGGGAGATCAGCCTGTTATCCCCAGGGTAACTTTTATCCGTTGAGCGATGGCATTTCCACTCACATACCACCGGATCACTAACTCCAACTTTCGTTACTGCTCGACCCGTCAGTCTCGCAGTTAGGCTCGCTTCTGCGTTTGCACTCTTTTGCTTGATTTCCGTTCAAGCTGAGCGAACCTTTGAACGCCTCCGTTACTCTTTAGGAGGCGACCGCCCCAGTCAAACTGCCCACCTAACAATGTCCCCCGCCTTGATTCAAAGGCGCAGGTTAGAATTCCAATATCGCAAGGATGGTATCCCAACGGCCACTCCACAAGCGCCAAAGCACCTGCTTCCCAGTGTCCCATCTATCCTGTGCATGCAACATCGAAACCCAATATTAGGCTACAGTAAAGCTCCATGGGGTCTTTCCGTCTTGTCGCGGGTAACCGGCATCTTCACCGGTACTACAATTTCGCCGGGCGGGCTGTTGAGACAGTGCCCAAATCATTACGCCTTTCATGCGGGTCAGAACTTACCTGACAAGGAATTTCGCTACCTTAGGACCGTTATAGTTACGGCCGCCGTTCACTGGGGCTTCGATTCAATGCTTGCACATCTCCTCTTAACCTTCCAGCACCGGGCAGGCGTCAGCTCGTATACGTCATCTTTCGATTTAGCACAAACCTGTGTTTTTGGTAAACAGTTGCTTGGGCCGATTCTCTGCGGCTGCATTGCTGCAGCACCCCTTCTCCCGAAGTTACGGGGTCAATTTGCCGAGTTCCTTAACAACCCTTCTCCCGTTGGCCTTAGAATCTTCTTCCTACCTACCTGTGTCGGTTTGCGGTACGGGCACCGCAGAAATACACACAGCTTTTCTCGCCATCTTCCATCCCGGACTTCGGTACTAACTTCCCTCGATCGCTACCGGAACCAACACCCGGCTCCGAGACTTCATATGTGTCCCTGTGTTTAACTCTTTTGGTGGTGACGGAATCTCTACCGTCTGTGCATCGGCTACGCCGTTAGGCCTCACCTTAGCTCCCGACTAACCTGGAGCGGACGAACCTTCCTCCAGAAACCTGAGGCTTTCGGCCATGCAGATTCTCACTGCATTCGCGCTACTCATTCCGGCATTCTCACTTCTATACACTCCACAGCCGCTTGCGCTACTGTTTCACCGCGTATACAACGCTCCCCTACCCAGCATGTAAACATGCTGCCTAAGCTTCGGTGTCAGGTTTAGCCCCGTTAAATTCTCCGCGCAAAGACGCTCGACCAGTGAGCTATTACGCACTCTTTGAATGAGTGGCTGCTTCTGAGCCAACATCCTGGTTGTCTACGTATCTTCACATCGTTTTCCACTTAACCTGACTTTGGGACCTTAGCTGTAGATCTGGGCTGTTTCCCTTTTGACAATGACATTTATCTGACACTGTCTGACTCCCAAGCATCAATACTCTGGCATTCTGAGTTTGATAAGCTTCGCTAACCTCTCGGCCGCTAGGCTATTCAGTGCTTTACCTCCAGGTATCTAACTTGAGGCTAGTCCTAAAACTATTTCGGGGAGAACCAGCTATCTCCGGGTTCGATTGGAATTTCTCCGCTACCCACAGTTCATCCGCCGCCTTTTCAACGGAGGTCGGTTCGGTCCTCCATGGAATTTTACTTCCACTTCAACCTGACCATGGGTAGGTCACCCGGTTTCGGGCCCATTATATGCAACTTAACGCCCTTTTCAAACTCGCTTTCGCTTCGGCTCCAGACCTTAAGTCCTTAACCTTGCTGCATACAATCGCTCGCCGGACCGTTCTACAAAAAGTACCCTATCACGCTTTGACGCGCTCTAGGTGCTTGTAGGCACAGGGTTTCAGGTTCTTTTTCACTCCCCTCCCGGGGTGCTTTTCACCTTTCC
The DNA here is from genome assembly GCF_023347255.1 of Faecalibacterium sp. I4-3-84. Classification (GTDB taxonomy): domain Bacteria; phylum Bacillota; class Clostridia; order Oscillospirales; family Ruminococcaceae; genus Faecalibacterium; species Faecalibacterium taiwanense. The sequence goes on along the minus strand of NZ_CP094466.1, from coordinate 1,996,928 downwards.
TTCACAGTACTATACGCTATCGGTCACTGGGTAGTATTTAGGGTTGGAGGGTGGTCCCCCCGTGTTCCGACCAGGTTTCACGTGTCTGGCCGTACTCTGGAATTCGCTCGGCTCTTGTCGTTTTCACCTACGTGGTTCTCACACTCTCTGACCGGCCTTCCCATGCCGTTCGGTTAACAACTTAAGTCCTAAATGCGCTCCGTACCCCGAAAGTATTTCTACTCTCGGTTTGCCCTCTTCCGCGTTCGCTCGCCACTACTTACGGAATCTCGTTTGATGTCTCTTCCTCGCCCTACTTAGATGTTTCAGTTCAGGCGGTTCCCTCGATATACCTATTTTGAAGTTCAGTATAACGTACCTGAGTATGAACTCAGGTGAGTTTCCTCATTCAGAAATCTCCGGATCAATGCTTATTTGCAGCTCCCCGAAGCTTATCGCAGCTTATCACGTCTTTCATCGGCTCCCAGTGCCAAGGCATTCGCCCTGCGCCCTTGTTCGCTTGACCTTTCAAACGTTCTCTTAAGAACATTTGGTATCCTCTTGATTCTCTCTTGCCAACGAAGATTATTGTTACCCTTCCTTTTGAAATTGTAATATTTCTTAAAAAAGAACTTACTATAATCTTTGTTTCGCAGTTATTATTCAGTTTTCAAGGTACGTCTTTGAGTTCCCTTTTCAGGGCCCTCAAAATCGAACAATATCTACTCTACTCGTTTGTTACCTGTCCAAGGACTGTCCATCTTTTGATGTCCTGTCCTTGCCTGACTCCTTAGAAAGGAGGTGATCCAGCCGCAGGTTCTCCTACGGCTACCTTGTTACGACTTCACCCCAATCACCAGTTTTACCTTCGGCGGCGTCCTCCTTGCGGTTAGACTACCGACTTCGGGTCCCCCCGGCTCTCATGGTGTGACGGGCGGTGTGTACAAGGCCCGGGAACGTATTCACCGTGGCATGCTGATCCACGATTACTAGCAATTCCGACTTCGTGCAGGCGAGTTGCAGCCTGCAGTCCGAACTGGGACGTTGTTTCTGAGTTTTGCTCCACCTCGCGGTCTTGCTTCTCTTTGTTTAACGCCATTGTAGTACGTGTGTAGCCCAAGTCATAAAGGGCATGATGATTTGACGTCATCCCCACCTTCCTCCGTTTTGTCAACGGCAGTCTGGCCAGAGTCCTCTTGCGTAGTAACTGACCATAAGGGTTGCGCTCGTTGCGGGACTTAACCCAACATCTCACGACACGAGCTGACGACAACCATGCACCACCTGTCTCCTTGCTCCGAAGAGAAATACTGTTTCCAGCATCGTCAAGGGATGTCAAGACTTGGTAAGGTTCTTCGCGTTGCGTCGAATTAAACCACATACTCCACTGCTTGTGCGGGCCCCCGTCAATTCCTTTGAGTTTCAACCTTGCGGTCGTACTCCCCAGGTGGATTACTTATTGTGTTAACTGCGGCACTGAAGGGGTCAATCCTCCAACACCTAGTAATCATCGTTTACGGTGTGGACTACCAGGGTATCTAATCCTGTTTGCTACCCACACTTTCGAGCCTCAGCGTCAGTTGGTGCCCAGTAGGCCGCCTTCGCCACTGGTGTTCCTCCCGATATCTACGCATTCCACCGCTACACCGGGAATTCCGCCTACCTCTGCACTACTCAAGAAAAACAGTTTTGAAAGCAGTTTATGGGTTGAGCCCATAGATTTCACTTCCAACTTGTCTTCCCGCCTGCGCTCCCTTTACACCCAGTAATTCCGGACAACGCTTGTGACCTACGTTTTACCGCGGCTGCTGGCACGTAGTTAGCCGTCACTTCCTTGTTGGGTACCGTCATTATCTTCCCCAACAACAGGAGTTTACAATCCGAAGACCTTCTTCCTCCACGCGGCGTCGCTGCATCAGGGTTTCCCCCATTGTGCAATATTCCCCACTGCTGCCTCCCGTAGGAGTCTGGGCCGTGTCTCAGTCCCAATGTGGCCGTTCAACCTCTCAGTCCGGCTACCGATCGTCGCCTTGGTGGGCCATTACCTCACCAACTAGCTAATCGGACGCGAGGCCATCTCAAAGCGGATTGCTCCTTTTCCCTCTGGTCGATGCCGACCCGTGGGCTTATGCGGTATTAGCAGTCGTTTCCAACTGTTGTCCCCCTCTTTGAGGCAGGTTCCTCACGCGTTACTCACCCGTTCGCCACTCGCTCGAGAAAGCAAGCTCTCTCTCGCTCGTTCGACTTGCATGTGTTAGGCGCGCCGCCAGCGTTCGTCCTGAGCCAGGATCAAACTCTTTATAAATGATATTTATCACTTCTAAAGTGTTAAATCTTGTTCGCTCAGCACGCAATCGCTTGCGTCCTGTGTGAATTACTTTTGGAATTGTTTTTAGTGTTTTTCCAAACACTTAAAAGGTTCCTTACAAGTTTTTCGATATTGTTCAATTTTCAAGGTCCTGTGCGCCTCAGCCTTGCGGCTGACGACCTGTTTATTTTACCACCGAAGTGGTTTTTTGTCAAGCCTTATTTTTTAGAAGCTTTTGAACTTTCTGAACTTGGACATCTAAGAAGTTTCTCAGAACAAACCGAAACTTTTCAGCGTCTATTGGTTCTTTTCAAGGGCTTCCTGCTGAGGCTTCGGAAGTCATTCTTTTGCCTCAGCGCTTGGCGCTCAAATATAATACCACACCTCCCGCTCTCTGTCAACACTTTTTGACAACTTTTTTCCAATTTCTTTGCAGAGCAAAGAATCCCCCTGTTTTTCACCCGTTTCGGGGCGCGCCTTTTTCTTGACAAGGTGACGGGCAGAACGTATTATGGAGTCATCCCCATATCTTGTATAACATAGCTATACTTATTACATAAAGGAGAAGCGCCATGTCCCGTGTCAACATCCGCGGCTGCTGCATCGGCGAGGGCCGCCCCAAAGTTATTATTCCTATTGTAGAGCCCACGGAAACCGCCGTTCTTGAAAAAGCTGCCGAGTTTTCCACATTGCGCGCCGATTGTGTGGAATGGCGCATCGATTGCTTTGAAGGCGCAAAAGACCTTCCGGCTATCGTGCACTGCGCCGCGAAGCTCCGTGTTGCCTTGAAGGATCAACTGCTGCTTTTCACCTTCCGCACAAAAGCCGAAGGCGGCAAGGCCGCTTTGGCTCACGAAGAGTATCTTCATTTTATCCGCACCGTTCTTGCCACCGACTGCGCCGATCTGATCGACATTGAATTTTTCACTGCAGGCGCAGAGCTTCCCGCGCTGATCGAAGATGCCCACACCGCCGGGGCTGCAGTGGTGTGTTCCAGCCACGACTTCCATAAAACGCCGCCGCGCGCCGAACTGGTGAGCCGCATGGTTGCCATGCAGCAGGCCGGGGCTAATCTGCCCAAGCTGGCTGTGATGCCCCAGAGCCGTGCCGATGTGCTGGAGCTTCTGGCTGCCACCGCTGAAATGGCCGACCGGCATCCGGAGACTCCCATCATTACCATGAGCATGGGAGCTCTGGGCGCGGTGAGCCGCCTTTCCGGCGAAGCCCTTGGCTCCGCCATGACCTTTGCCAATCCCGGACAGGCAAGTGCACCGGGGCAGGTATCGCTGGACATCGTAAATGAAGTACTGGATGCACTGCATTTGTAACCAACAACTCGGAATTTGTGGAGGAAACAAACATGGAAGATAATAAATCAACGAATGTCAAGAAAACGGTAAAATCAGGAATAACTTTTGGAAGTGCATTAGCTATGGTTATTAGTTATACAACGTGGAAGTCTGTCGGTTGGGCGATTTTTCATGGATTACTTAGTTGGGTATATGTCGTATATTTCCTTTTGCGTTACTAAATTCCAGTTTGTCGCACATCCTGCCTAAAACAAAAACCGGAACGATCGTCCCTTTTTTCGGGTGGATCGTTCCGGTTTTTATGTTATATTGAAAATCGTTTTATGCCAGCTTGGCTTCCAGACGGGTGCGGATGGCCTTGATAAAGCCCTCGCTGTCCACAGCGGTGGGGGTGATGCCCTCAGCCAGACCGCACAGGTCTTTCGTCATGATGCCGTCGTTCAGGGTCTGCAGGCTGGCGGCTTCCAGTGCCTCGCCAAACTTCACCAGCTCCGGCAGGCCGTCCAGTTCACCGCGCTTCTTGAACGCGCCAGACCACGCAAAGATGGTAGCCATGGGGTTAGTGGAGGTCTTTTCGCCCTTCAGGTACTTATAATAGTGGCGGGTAACGGTGCCGTGGGCGGCCTCGAACTCATATTTGCCGTCCGGACTGACCAGCACGCTGGTCATCATTGCCAGAGAGCCAAAGGCGGTGGAGACCATATCGCTCATCACGTCACCGTCGTAGTTCTTGCAGGCCCAGACAAAGCCGCCCTCGCTGCGAATGACGCGGGCAACGATATCGTCAATGAGGCTGTAGAAGTAGGTGATGCCTGCGGCCTCGAACTTTGCCTGATACTCGGTGTCGTACACCTCCTGGAAGATATCCTTGAAGGTGTGGTCGTACTTCTTGGAGATGGTATCCTTTGCGCCGAACCACAGATCCTGCTTCACATCCAGTGCGTAGTTGAAGCAGCTGCGGGCAAAGCTGCGGATGGAATCATCCTTGTTGTACTGGCCCTGCAGAACGCCAGCGCCCTCAAAGTCAAACACGGTGGCGCGCTGCTCAGAGCCATCGGCACCGGTGAACACCAGTTCAGCCTTGCCGGCACCCGGGATGCGGAACTCAGTGCACTTGTACACATCGCCGTAGGCGTGGCGGGCAATGGTGATGGGCTTTTTCCAGTTCTTGACCACCGGCTTGATGCTGTCGATCATGATGGGCGCGCGGAACACGGTGCCGTCCAGCACAGCGCGGATGGTTCCGTTGGGGCTTTTCCACATCTCATGCAGCTTGTACTCGTCCATGCGCTGGGCATTGGGAGTGATGGTGGCGCACTTGACCGAAACGCCGTACTTCTTGTTGGCAAGGGCGGCCTCCATGGTCACCTTGTCGGCGGTAGCGTCGCGGTTGGGCAGGCCCAGATCGTAATATTCGGTCTTGAGGTCCACAAACGGAAGGATCAGTTCGTCCTTGATCATCTTCCACAGAATGCGGGTCATTTCGTCGCCGTCCATCTCGACGAGGGGCGTGGTCATTTTGATCTTTTCCATAGCAGGGTTCCCTTTCCTCTCTTTGGATCGTTTCTCCAGCCGCGCTGCACTGCCAGATGCCGCGCGGGCAGTTCGGCAGAATGTTTATTTGCGGTAAGCGGCTGCCAGCTTTTCAAGGGCCGGCAGGCTGCGCTTGACCTTTTCGGTATCGATGCAGTAGGCAAGGCGCACATAGCCCTTGACACCGAAGCTGTCGCTGGGCACCAGCAGCAGGTCAAACTCCCGGGCCTTCATGCAGAAAGCGTTGGCATCCTCTTCCAGAGCCTTGGGGAAGATGTAGAAGGTACCGCCGGGGCGCTCCACCTCAAAGCCCAGCGCGGTGAGCTTATCGTACAGCAGGTTCATGTTGGTCTCATACACACTCAGATCACTGGTCACATCCTGACAGCGGCTTACGGCCCGCTGGATGATGCTGGGCGGGCAGTTATGGCCGGTGAAGCGGGAGATCTGGGCCATCATGTCCACCAGCACATCCTCGCCCTCACAGCCCGGACGCACCGCCACATAGCCAAGGCGCTCGCCGGGCAGGCTCAGGCTCTTGGAATAGGAAAAGCAGGTGAGAGTGTGGGGGTAGAACGCCGCCGGGTAGGGCACCTTTTTGCCGTCGAATGCGATATCCCGGTAGGGCTCATCGCTGACGAGGAAGATGTTGTGGCCAAACGCCTTGCTCTTCTCGGTCAGGATCTCTGCCATGCGGGTGAGCGTCCCGGCAGAGTAGACCACGCCGGTGGGGTTATTGGGGGTGTTGATGAGCACACAGGTGGTCTTTTCGCCGATCATCTGCTCGAATGCGTCCAGATTGGGCTGGAAGGTCGGTGCCTGCGGCGGCACCACCTTGAGGACTGCCCCGGTGCCCGCCACATAAGGGCCGTACTCCGGGAAGTAGGGCGCAAAGGTGAGCACCTCGTCGCCGGGCTGCGTGACCGCACGGATGGCATGGGCAATGGCACCCGCCGCACCGGTGGTGGGGAAGATGTGCTTCTGCTCATAGGGCAGGCCAAAGGTCTTTGTCAGGTGCGCTGCCACATCGGTGCGGAAGCCCGGGTCACCCTGACTAGGGCAGTAGCCGTGCAGGTTTACCGGCTCTTCGTTGGTCAGCAGATCCTGCATGGCGGCAGTGAACTCCTGCGGGCAGGGCACGCTGGGGTTGCCCAGCGAGTAATCGAACACGTTCTCATATCCGATCTCGGCAGCACGCTGCTTGCCGTACATGAAGGTCTCGCGGATGACGCTCTTATTGCCGAGCATCGCGCGGTAGGTCTCATTCAGCATAATACTTCCCCCTGAGAGTTTATTTGTGGGCAGCCGTATAGCTCTGTTCCACCTTGATGATGCAGCTGTAGGCTGTATCCTGTTCCTTGATGAACTGTTCCAGCTGTGCCAGCAGCTCTACCTTATCCCCTGCATAGCCTGCCGGCAGCACCAGATCGAACAGCACGTTGGTGTGGGTCCTGCCCGGCACGATGCGCAGATCGTGCAGAGAAAGCTCCGGGTCCATCTGACGCAGCTTTTCGGTCAGGCGGGCGCGCAGCACGCCCACGGCAGCGTCCGAGGTGACGATGGGATCGTAGTGGATGGTAACCAAAAGCCGGTCATTCTTAAAAAAGTCCCGCTCAATGTTGTCGATCAGGTCGTGTGCCTCCAGCGAGTCCTGCTCGGCGGGCAGCTCCACATGCAGGGAGGCGAACTGGTGTCCCGGGCCGTAGTCGTGCACCATCAGGTCATGCATTCCCAGCACGCCGGGATAAGAGAGCACCTTCTGCTCGATGTGGTCCACCAGATCCTCGCTGGGGCTTTCGCCCAGCAGCGGGCTGAGCGTATCCATCACAAGGCCCCAGCCGGAGATCAGTATGAACGCCGCCACGCCTACACCCATCAGGCCATCCAGCACATCCCAGCCGGTCACGCGGCACAGCACCGCTGCAATGAGCACCGCGCTGGTGCTCAGCACATCGTTGCGGCTGTCCGCAGCAGTGGCAATGAGGGTCTCGGAGCCGATGATACGCCCGATGGTGCGGTTGAAGCCGCTCATCCACAGCTTGACGAGGATGGATGCGATCAGCACGGCCACCGTGAGCCAGCTGAACACCACCGGGGTGGGGTGCAGCACCTTGACCACAGATTCCTTCAGCAGCGAAAAGCCGATGCCGAGAATGGTCACGCTGACTACCAGCCCCGCCAGATATTCATACCGGGCATGGCCGAAGGGATGCTCTGCGTCCGGGGCCTTGCCGGCCAGCTTGAAGCCCACCAGACTGACCACGTTGGACGAGGCATCCGACAGGTTGTTCAGGGCATCTGCCATGATGGCAATAGAGCCGAACAGAGTGCCTACGGTCAGCTTGCCCAGACACAGCAGCAGGTTGCATGCCACGCCCACCCAGCAGGCAAGGTTGCCGTAGGCGGCGCGCACCTTAGGGTCCTGCGCATGGTCGGGCTGGCGGATGAAAAGACGAATCAAAAACTGAGTCATAACGGTCCTCCATGGGCAGCGCTGGACACCTGCATACCCTGTCATCGCTTATAGTATAGCATTTCGCTTTATCGTTTTAAAGTATTTTCCGAAAACTTTTGCCCGGTATAGAAAGACCCCGGCAGAGCGGGATGCCCTGCCGGGGAGCTTTATGGGAACGGTAAACCGGGATTCTCGGATGAATTACTTCTCAGAAGGCTTGCTCAGGTCCACGCTGCGGATGATCTTGCGCACCGGCAGGATGCTCTTGGCATTCATGGACAGCTCGTCCACGCCCATGCGCAGGAAGGTCTCGGTGAGGGCGGTGTCGGCACCCAGCTCACCGCAGATGCCCACCCAGATGCCGTGGCGGTGGCCCGCCTCAATGGTCATCTTGATGGCGCGCAGCACAGCGGGATGGTGCGGGTTGAAGAACGGCTCCAGCTTTGCATTCTGGCGGTCCAGCGCACAGGTGTACTGGGTCAGGTCGTTGGTGCCGATGGAGAAGAAGTCGCACTCGGCAGCCAGCTCGTCCGCGATCAGTACAGCGGCGGGGGTCTCGATCATGGTGCCCACCTCGATGTTCTGGCCCATCTTCACGCCCTCGGCGGTCAGTTCTGCGCGGCATTCTTCCAGAACAGCCTTGGCATCCTGCAGCTCCCGCAGGCTGGTGATCATGGGGAACATGATGCTCATGTTGCCGTAGGCAGAAGCACGCAGCAGAGCGCGCAGCTGGGTCTTGAAGAAGTCCCTGCGGGTCAGGCAGATGCGGATGGCGCGGTAGCCCAAAGCGGGGTTCTCCTCGTGATCCAGCTTCATGTAATCGACGGTCTTATCGGCACCGATGTCACAGGTACGGACGACCACCTTGCGGGGAGCCAAACTCTCCACCACCTGCTTGTAGGCCTCGAACTGGTAGTCCTCGGTGGGGAAGTCCTTGCAGTTCAGGTAGACGAACTCAGTGCGGAACAGGCCTACGCCGCCGGCATCGTTCTGCTGCACAGCACCCACATCGCTCATGCCGCCGATGTTGGCAAAGACATTGATGGTTTTGCCGTCCAGCGTGGTGTTGGGCTTGCCCTTCAGCTCCTGCAGCAGGGCCTGCTTCTTCTGATCTTCCTGCTGGCGCTTCTTCAGGCTCTTGAGCAGATCGGGGGTGGGTTCAACGTAAACGCAGGCGTTGTAGCCATCGATGACCGCCATCTTGCCGTCCCAGTCGTCCTGAATATCCTTGCACTGGATCAGGGCAGGGATGTTCATGCTGCGGGCCAGAATGGCGGTGTGGCTGTTGGAGCTGCCCTCACGGGTGATAAAGCCCAGCAGCAGGCTCTTATCCATGCGGACGGTCTCAGACGGGGCCAGATCCTCCGCGACCAGAATGCTGGGCTCGGTGCCCTGCAGGCTGGCGTTGTCCACCCCCTGCAGGATGTCCAGAATGGCCTGTGCGATATCGATGACATCTGCACTGCGGGCCTGCAGATACGGGTCATCCATGGCGGCGAACACCGCAGCCTGATTGTTGCCTGCCGTCTTGACGGCGTACTCGGCACACTTTTTCTGGCTGTTGATGATCTCCTTGATGGCATCCACAAAGTCGTCGTCTTCCAGCATCATGGCGTGGATGTTGAACACCTCGGCGATGTCCTCGCCAGCCTCTGCCAGTGCCTTTTCATACAGCGCAGTCTGCTGCTCAATGGCCTTCTGCTGCGCTTCTTCAAAACGCGCCACTTCCGCTGCGGTATCCGCTACCTCTGCGGCAGAAATGGCAGTATCCTTTTTCTTGTAGATCTTGAGCTTGCCGATGGCGATGCCATTCAGGATGCTCTTACCGGTGCCTACCTGCATTGCACACTACTCCTTCTTCATCTGTGCCGGGGCCGCACTGCTCCGACAGTCCAAAAAAAGCCCCCGCAGCTCACCCGCGAGGGCCTTCCTCATCTTAACTGCGGAATCAGACGTTCTCGGTCAGGAACTTCTGGATGGCTGCTGCTGCAGCTTCCTCGTCGTCGCCCTCGACCTTGACGGTAACGGTCTCACCCTGCTTTACACCCATGCCCATCAGAGCCATCAGCTTGCGCATATCGCAGCTCTTGCCGTCCTTTTCCAGGGTAGCACTGCTGGCAAAGCCCTTGACAGTCTTGACGAGCAGGCCGGCGGGACGAGCGTGGATGCCGCATGCATCCTTAACGGTATACTGGAATTCCTTCATAATCATTTTCTCCTTACTTGATCCCGTGCGGCGCTTCTGCACTTGCACCAGACGCGGCCGAGCCGCGGCACGGTTGATACATCTATTATAAACCCTTGCCGGGAATTTTTCACCATTTCATATTGCTAATTTTTTATGCAAAATTTTGGTACAATTGAACATACAAATGTGACAAAAATGCACGCATTTCACTTTTTCTTCTGCTTGTGCGCAAATTTTAGGCAAATTGCGGCCTGATTTTGCATCAAAACCCGAAGCTGTTCCCGGTCGTTTCCGGCTTTGGCAGGTCGTTCCGGTGCTCATTCCACCGGATATCCCTCGGCATCCAGCGGCAGTTCCGTATAAGGCACAGCCTGCGGCACGGCATCCGGCTCACCGGAGGTCTGCTGGGCGGTCAATTCCTCGTCATGGCGTTCGCCCCAATCGCCGCTGTAGTCCTCGCCGGAGGTCTGCTGTGCCGGTTCGCTGCCGGTCAGCTCTTCGTCGTGGCGCTCACCCCAGTCGCCCTCGTAGTCCTCGCCGGAAGTCTGCTTTGCCTCAGCTTCCGCCATGGCGGCCTGCATGTCTTTCAGGCCCACCACAACGCCGGAGGGCCGTTCCAGCAGGTAAGCTCCCACGGCCTTTTTGCGGTACACCAACAGCACGCCGTAGCGGCTGGTCTCGCCGCTGCTTGCCGCCGGGATCAGCGCCGTCCATTTTTCCACGGTCTTGCCCTTGTAGCGTGCAAGGTCCATGCCGCTCTGCTGCACCACCCCGTTGAAGGCCGAAAAACTGTCATCCCACTTGCGGGGGATCTTGACCTTGTCTGCCGTGATGGATGCGCCGTCCACATCCAGACCGTAGCCGGTGAACCATGTCTGGATGTCCTGTGCACTCTCAATTTTGTTCACCGCCGCCGAGACCGCAACGGTGCGGTTGCTGATGAACCGGCCCAGCAGAGCACTGCCCACCACCAGTGCGCAGCACATGGCACCCAGACCCAGTTTTTTCAGGCTCGTTTTGCTCAACGTGACTACAAACATATCCCCATGCCTCCCCAGCCTGTTTATTGCTCTGAGAACAATTTATTCAGCACAGCTGGGGTGTATGACAAAAGGGCAGGTAAAACCTGCCCTTTTGTCAATATCGATCAATGTGCTTTTGTAAAATCTTCCGAGCTTACTTCGCCGTTCTGGCGGAGCACCTGTTTCAGCACCTGCATCACGCCGTATTCCCGGTGGGACGGTGCCAGAAACGGCACCTGCGCCCGCAGCGGTCCGCTGCCGTTCTCCATCAAAAAGCCGTACTTCGCAGTGGTGAGCATCTCGGCATCGTTGTAGGTGTCGCCAAAGGCCATCATGCTGTCGGCCGGAATGCCCAGCAGTGCACCCACCTTTGCCAGTGCTGCACCCTTGTGCACACCTGGGTTCATCACGTCCACCCAGTTTCTGCCTGCCACTGCCACCGAGAATGCACCGCCATTTCCGGTGTGGAATGCGCCGTAGATCCGGTCGAAGGCTTTCTGCGAGTCGTCGTTGGGCAGATAGACGGTAAACTTATCCGCCGCCGCTTCCACCGCAGTCAGGTCATCCACGTATTCCACCCGGGTATAAAAATTCTTGAAAACTTTATCGTATTTCTCGTCCTGCTTTTCCGCGTAGGCCGCCTGCAGTCCGCACAAAAGGCCCACGTCTCCGGCCTGCTTCGTGCTGCGGGCCAGCTGCCGCCAGCCCTCGGCAGGCATTTCGGACACAAACAGGTCTTTCCCCTTCCAGCGGGCAGCGCCGCCGTTGTCGCCAATGAGAATGATCTCCTCCAGCAGATCCGGGAACATCGTTTCCAGTGTGTACAGAGGCCGCCCGCTGGCGGCGGCAAACAAGATGCCCTGCCCGGCCAGTGCACGGATGGTCTCGGTAAACTTTGGCGGCAACTGGCTGTACTCGTCCAGAAGGGTCGCGTCCATGTCCGATGCGATCAGGCGAATGCGGTCCATTGCAGTTTCCTCACTTATCCGATGTAGCTGATGTTCACGTCCATATCGCCCTTATAGCCGGGCAGGCGTGCCGTGCAGGTGCCCTGCCACAGGGCGCAGTCGATGGGGCTGCTGGCAACACCATAATGTGCGTTCCAGATGGTATATTTTTTCAGGCTGTTCAGATCGACACGCTTGCGGTACCACAGGGTAGAGGCATACACACCGGGTTTGTAGCCCTGTGCCTTGACCTCCTCACAGAAGGCGATGGCGCACTTGGTGCGGTCCTCCATACCCAGACCGTCGGCGCGGCCGGAACCATTGGAAGCGCCGGATGCTTCGGTGTCAAAGAAGATGGGGTAATCCAGCTTGCGTCCGTTCAGTACGTAGGCGCAGGCAAAGGCTTCCTCCTTGGCTTCCTCCTCGGTGGTGGCCTGACTGAAGAAATACACGCCCACCTTCAGGCCCGCATTCTTCACATTGGTGAAATGCTCCTCGAACATGGGGTCCAGCACCAGCGTGCCGGAAGCACCATAGCCGCGGTAGCCGATGCGGACGATCACAAAGCTCACGCCTGCCTTTTTGATCTGGTTCCAGTCGATGTTCTTCTGATACTTGGAAACATCCACACCGAATGTCTTGCCATTTTCCAGCACACCATCCGCATTGAAGGAATAGAGTTTATTGTCGATGCACTGGATGCCGGTCACCGGCTTGTTGGTGGTCTGGCTGTAGTAGTAGGTCTTGCCGCCGGAGGTACGCCAGCCGGAGTAGGCCGGCTCCGGCTGGGACTCGTCTTTGCCCAGCCAGCCAAACAGGAAATTGAACAGCCAGCTGAAAAAGCCGTTCTCATCGCTCAGGTCGATGCACTGGGCCTCGGCGGCATCCATGGCACCGGCATCCAGCGCGGCACGGATCTCTTCCGGTGTCAGCACCACGCTGTTTTCCGGCGTGTGCTGGTTCGTGCTGTTCTCCTCCGCTTCAGTGGCCTGTACAGGCGGTGCTTCCGGGTCCTGTGCAGCAAGCTCCGGGGTCTCCGTCTGCAGGGTGGGCATTGCCGTTTCCTGCTGTGCAGAAACAGTCTCGGTCACTGCCGCGGTACTTTCTTCCGGCTGTGCAGCCAGTGCCAGCGGTGCCCCCATTGAAAAGGTCATTGCCAATGCCAGAACTGCCGCTGCACACTGCGTTTTGCCGCGGGTGCCGCGGGCAGTCAGTTTATTCCAGAACGTTTTTTTCATGCTGTGCTCCAAACCTCATGCATTTTTATCGGGATGCCGCCCTTCGCAAAAAGGGCAGCGTTTCATCTTCTCAATACTCTTTCAGTATACACCCGCGGGCAAGCCCCCGTCAATTGCCGCACACTGCAAAGCGCAGCTCCGAAAAGCTGCCGCCCCGGTATCAGAAAATGCTCCAAAACAGATACGTCTCAGCCCGCAAAAACATTGCACAAAGCCAAAAATTGCAGATATTTCCAGCAAAATCAGCATTTTGTCTTGCTGTCTTGACATGTGTATGGTATTATACTTGACATGCAGTTTTTGCATTGAATCCACCATCTTGAAACAGAAAGGCAGTTTCTCATGTCAAATGTGAAAGATTTCTTAAAACGCAAGGATATCGTCATCACTCCGCAGCGCTATCTCATTGAAGCGCTGGGTGCCATGGCGCAGGGCCTGTTTGCCAGCCTGCTGATCGGCACCATCATCAAGACGCTGGGCCAGCAGACCGGCCTTGACGTACTGGTAGACCTTGGCGGCTACGCCACGGCCATGAGCGGCCCGGCCATGGCCTGTGCCATCGGCTGGGCACTGCACTGCCCGCCGCTGGTGCTGTTCAGCCTGATCACCGTAGGCTACTCGGCCAATGCTCTGGGCGGCGCAGGCGGCCCGCTGGCCGTGCTCATCATTGCCATCGTGGCTTCCGAGCTGGGCAAGGCCGTGAGCAAGGAGACCCGCGTGGACATCCTCGTGACCCCGCTGGTGACCATTTTTTCCGGCGTGGGCCTTTCCATGCTGATCGCCGCACCCATTGGCGCTGCCGCAAGTCAGGTGGGCACCCTGATCATGTGGGCCACCGAGCAGGCCCCGCTGGCCATGGGCATTCTGGTATCCGTCATTGTGGGCGTGGCGCTGACCCTGCCCATTTCCTCTGCCGCCATCTGCGCCGCGCTGGGTCTGACCGGCCTTGCCGGCGGTGCCGCCGTGGCAGGCTGCTGCGCCCAGATGATCGGCTTTGCCGTGATGAGCTACAAGGAGAATGGCGTGGGCGGTCTGGTCAGTCAGGGCCTTGGCACCAGTATGCTGCAGATGGGCAACATCGTCAAGAACCCCCGCATCTGGATCGCGCCCACACTGGCCAGTGCCATCACCGGCCCGCTGGCCACCTGCGTGTTCCACTTTGAGATGAACGGTGCCGCTGTGTCCTCCGGCATGGGCACCTGCGGTCTGGTGGGCCAGATCGGCGTGTACACCGGCTGGGTCAGCGACATTGCCGCCGGCACCAAAGCCGCCATCACCCCGATGGACTGGGCTGCCATGGTGCTGCTGTGCTTTGTTCTGCCCGCTGTGCTGAGTGTGATCTTCTGCGAGATCGAGCGCAAGCTGGGCTGGATCAAAGAGGGCGACCTGAAGCTGAACTAACTTTTAGAATTGTCTCCGCTTCGCTCTGACAATATCAGCGGAAAAATATTTTTATATATAGCAAAGCCGGAATGACTGCGGTCATTCCGGCTTTGCCTTTTCACGATAAGGGGCCGGGCGGTGAACAGCCTTTTGCTACTGTCAGCCTGCAGCTGTCGCGCAGCAGATGGAGCACAAACTTGCCCGCACGGTTCGTCGCGTAAGCGACTCAAAATCGGCGCAACACAAAAAATCCTCTAGCGCAGCGACTTGGATTTTTTGTATGGAGCCCATCTGCTTTGGGATTATTAAGGGCGAGCAGCCCTTAGTTTGCAACGGCGACGACCGCAGCCAGTGGCCGAAACAGAGAGGAGCTGTTGGGGCAGCGGCCTGCAGGATGCGAGTGCCGACCAAGGCACGAAGCAGACGCAGGGAGCCGCAACCCGCCGCCTCCCGCGCCTCGAAAGTAGCGGGTGCTTTTCTGGTTCTCTTTTGGCACGCAAAAGAGAACATACCCAGCGGCGATACATTTTTCAAAAGCCATTAAACCCAACCCACACGACTACGCTCTGCACAGGAAGCGCTCAAACGATCTGTTTCCCGTCCAGCACCGCCTGTTTCAGGGTATCGCCTTCATACACCAGCTTGAGGGAGAAATAAGGCCGTTCCTCATTCAGCAGCCGGAAGAAGATCTTGTCGCCCTCCCAGATGGGCAGTTCAGCCGCCTTATCCTTCGGCACCCATTCCAGCACGCCTTCCCTGCAGGCATCGCCCTGCACCATCTCGCCCGTCCATTCATCAGCGGTGTACAGGTGGATGAACTCGGTCATGTTGCCCCAAATAAAGGTCAGCAGACCCCGGGCGCGGAAGTGCTTCAACGTCAGGCCGGTCTCCTCCTTCACTTCCCGCAGCAGACAGTCCTCCGGGCTTTCAAACCGCTCAAACTTTCCGCCCACGCCGATCCATTTGTCATGGTTGTAGTCGTCCTGCTTTTTGATGCGGTGCAGCATCAGGTAGGCATCGTCCCGTTCCAGATAGCACAGCGTGGTGCTGAAAATGGGAAATTCGGGGTTCATGAAGGCTCCTAGATTCATTGAGTTCTCCTTTTGATTTTGTTTTTGTGGAAAATGCCGTTTTACGCTGCGGCCCCTCCCGGGAAAAAGCACCCCGGCAAAGCCCGCAGGCTTTGCCGGGGTGCAAATCAAAAATAACTTTTTCCTCTGAATATGCCAGAGCAACGCGGCGGCAATTTAAAATCATTGCCCCTTCCGGCTTGCTCTTCCCTTGCCCGCATTGTTCAGCTTGCGCACAAGGTCGTTCTGATGCTTGCGCTGGCTTGGTGTGGGCTGCGGGTCCTTGGCCTCCTCGGCGCGGCGGCCGCTCTGGGCGGTGTCCGGATCGATGCGTTCCAGCGTCCACTCCTGATTGCCGCCTGCTACAAAGTTCCAGATCTGGGCCTGTGCACCGTTGGCGGTGTTCATGCCCACAAGGTCAATGTATTTATCCGCCAGCACATTGCGGATGCGGGTGCGCCCGCTGCGGGTGGGCTCCAGCGCCCAGCACTGGCTCAGCCCGCTGGTGCGGCTCCACTGGTGCAGCCATGTGCCCTCCACCACACCGCCAAGGGCCAGATCCATCATCTTTCCGGTAAAGCGGTTGCAGATGCGCCAGCGGCCCTCGCCTGCGTCCACGAACTGCCACTGCTGCCACGGATGGCCCGCATAGCTCCACAGCTGGATGGCCGCGCCGTTCTCGGTGTTGAAGTTCTTTACTTCCAGCACCTTCCCATTGGGGGCTTTGATGATATAAAATTCATTTTCCAGAATGACTGCCTGCGATACCTTTGCCATAGAGCACAACTCCTTTCCAGTTTGGTAGCCCTATTATAACGTATTTACCCTTTGGCAGCAAGGACGCTTTTTCATAATCTTTTTACGTTTTATTGTGCATTTTGACATGATTTTCATCGTTGAAACGTTTACGTGCAACAAAAGCGTTTCCTACCGGTTTCTCTTTGCACTCCGGCCTTTGTTGTGATACAATAAAGGCACATGCTTTAAGGGAGGGAATTGCTATGACCAACGAAACCTTGGAAACCATCAAAAACCGCCGCAGCTGCCGTGCCTATAAGCCGGAGCAGATCACAAACGAAGAACTGGATGCCGTGCTGGAAGCCGGCACCTACGCCGCCAGCGCCATGGGCCGCCAGAGCGCAAAGATCGTGGTCGTGCAGGACGCTGCCGCCCGCGCCCAGCTCACCCGCATGAACGCCGCTGTCATGGGCAGGGACACCGACCCTATGTACGGCGCTCCCACCATTCTGGTAGTGCTGGCCGATGCTCACGCCGCAAATGCCGTACCCGACGGCAGCCTTGTCATGGGCAACCTGATGCTGGCTGCAGCTTCGCTGGGGCTGGGCAGCTGCTGGATCAACCGCGCAAAGGAAGAGTTTGAAACAGAAGAGGGCAAGGCCCTGCTCCGGCAGTGGGGCATCGAGGGCGATTGGGTCGGCATCGGCCACTGCATTCTGGGCTACCCTGCTGCAGACCCCAAGTCCGCAGCACCCCGCAAGCCGGATTATATCGTAAAAGTGTAAGGAGAACTATGAAGCCTGATTACAAGCTGGTCGCCAAGGCCAAATATATCCACGCCACCGCCGACCTTGCCAGTGAACTCTGGCATGAGGTGTACAAGCGCTATTACCCCGCAAAACAGCTGGACACCCTTGTGGAAGAGCTGCAGAGCGCCGATGCCATTGAGGAGGACATCGACAACGATGTGAACTACTTCCTCGTGGTTCTGGGCGGCAAGACCATCGGCTACTTTGCGTGGAAGATGGAGAACACCGCCCTGCACCTGATGCACCTGTACCTCAAGCCCGAATACCGCGGCAAGGCACTGGGCCGGGACATCGTGCTCTCCTGCGAGCGGCTGGCCCGCGGCGAGGGCAAGGGCCGTGTGTGGTGCACCGTGCACGCCAAGGCCCTGCCGGTGCAGCAGTTCTTCAAGGCCCTGCGCTACCGCAATTTAAAGCCCGCCGAGCAGGAAAACGGCACCGTCCCCCGGGACGAAGTGGTGTTTGAGCACACGCTGGGCTAAAAAGCCGCAAAAGCTATTGAAATTTCTCCCCGTTTGTACTACACTGGTGTAGTGTAATAAAGTGCCTGCCTGTGGGCGGCATCTGCAAAAAAGGAGAACGACATGGCAAAAGATCATCCTACCGGCCAGTCCGGTCTGTATCAGGCATTTTTGCAGCTCAAGACCCCGGAACAGTGTTACCGTTTTTTACAGGATGTGTGCAGCTATTCCGAGCTGAGCGCAATGGAGCAGCGCTACAACATTGCCGAGATGCTGGTGGACAAGCGCATCTACACCGAGATCATGGATAAGACCGGTGCATCCAGCGCCATCATCAGCCGGGTAAGCCGGGTGCTGAGTGCCGACGACAGCGTGTTGCGCGCCTTGCTGGAAGCGGAAAAAGCTGCCGACGATCAAAACTGAACTTCCACACAAACCATGCCGCGTGCCGCCCGTGCGGTATGCGGCTTTTATCATTCAACCGGGAAGGCAGAAGTCCCCACGCCAGCGGGGTACTTCTATCGTTTTTCCTCATGCGGCGCAGATGCGCCGTCTTCATCAGAAATCAGGGAGGTTTGATTTTTATGAGCAAAGCTGTTGTATTTTTTGCCGAGGGCACCGAGGAATGTGAAGCCCTGCTGGTGGTCGATCTGCTGCGCCGCGCCAAGGTGGAGGTGACCGTGGCCAGCGCATCCGGCAGCCGCGAGATCGTGAGCAGCCACAAGGTGCATATCACCGCCGACGCACTGGCCGAAGAGGTGGATTATTCGGATGTGGACATGGTGGTGCTGCCCGGCGGCATCCCCGGCACCCCGAACCTTGCCGCCAACAAGACCGTTACCGACACCTGCGTTTCCTTTGCAAAGAGCGGCAAAAAGGTAGCTGCCATCTGCGCAGCACCCAGCGTGCTGGCATCTCTCGGCCTGCTGGAGGGCAGAAAAGCCACGGCGCACGCCGGTTTCCAAGACAAATTGGCCGGTGCCGAGGTGCTGGATACCGAAGTGGTAGTGGACGGCAATATCACCACCAGCTACGGTCTGGGCGGTGCCATCCCCTTTGCGCTGGAGCTGGTGCGCCAGCTGGCCGGGCAGGCTGAGGCCGACCGCATCCAGAACGCCATCGCCTACCGCCACTGAGGGAGGAAACTGAAATGCGTTTTGTCACCTGCCGCCTGCCGGACGGCGTAGAAGATCCGGCTATTCTTTCGCCGGACGGCACACAGATCTGGCCGCTGAGCTGGCTGGGCCTTTCCTACGAAACCCTGTCCGATGCCATCCCCTTTCTGACCCCGCAGGTTCGGGCAGGCCTGCAGCTTGCCATTGCGGGCATCCCGGCCCTGCCCGTGGATGCCGTGCAGCTGCAAAGCCCCATCCCCTGCCCGGCGCAGGATGTGGTGTGCCTTGGCATCAACTATATGGCCCACTCGGACGAAGCGGAGAAATACTCTGCCGATGCCTTTGCAACCAAACATCAGGATGCCATTTATTTTTCCAAGCGCGTTTCCCGCGCTGTGCCGGACGGCGGCTTTATTGATGCTCACACCGACCTTGTGCAGAAGCTGGACTACGAATGCGAACTGGCTGTGGTTCTGGGCAAAGATGCCAGGGATGTGCCCGCCGGGCAGACAAAAGACTATGTGTTCGGCTACACCATCCTGAACGATGTTTCCGCCCGCGATGTGCAGACCGCCCACAAGCAGTGGTACTTCGGCAAGAGCCTCGATGGCTTCACGCCCATCGGCCCCTGCATCGTTACCGCAGACGAGTTCGGCACCTACCCGCCCAAGCTCGGCATCCGAAGCTTTGTCAACGGCGAAAAGCGGCAGGACTCGAACACCGGCCTGCAGATCTTTGATATCGACCACGTGATCCACGAGCTGACTCAGGGCATGACCCTGAAGGCCGGCACCATCATTGCCACCGGCACCCCGGCAGGTGTGGGCATGGGCATGGACCCGCCGCAGTTTTTGAAGCCCGGCGACACGGTGCGCTGCGAGATCGACGGCATTGGCAGCCTGACCAACACCGTGCGGTGAGCACTGGCATTTGTGCCAAATATCCACTGCGTTTTCCGTCTGTTTGCATGAAAATCCGCAGCGACACTGCTCTTTTGCGGGTAGGTGTGGTATACTGGAACACGCGAAATACTGCGGCCGCTGGCCGTCAAAAAGAGGTAAATGAAACATGAAAGAATACGCATTCGGCATCGATCTGGGCGGCACCACCGCCAAGATCGGCCTGTTCAAGACCACCGGCGAACTGCTGGAAAAGTGGGAAGTTCCCACCGACACCTCCAACGCCGGTGAGCACATTCTGAAAAATCTGGCCGCTGCCGTGCAGGGCAAAATGCAGGAAAAGGGCCTTGCCGCTGAGCAGGTAGAGGGCGTGGGCGTGGGCGTGCCCGGCCCTGTGCTGGACAGCCGCATCGTGCCCATCATCTGTGCAAACCTCGGCGGCTGGGGCAAGCATAATGTGGCCGAAGAGCTTGGCGATATGCTGGGCGGCATCAAGGTTCTGGTGGGCAACGATGCCAACGTGGCCGCTCTGGGCGAGATCTGGATGGGTGCCGCCAAGGGCTGCCGCAGCGCGGTCATGGTCACGCTGGGCACCGGCGTGGGCGGTGGTGTCATCGTCAACGGCAAGGTCATTGATGGCACCCACGGTGCCGGCGGCGAGATCGGCCACATCACGGTGGACCGCCACGAGACCGCTGCCTGCGGCTGCGGCAAGCACGGATGTCTGGAACAGTATTCCAGTGCCACCGGCGTTGTGCGCTGCATGAAGAAGCTGCTGGACGAGAACCCGGATACCCCCTGCGCCCTGCGCGGCACCGAGTTTGCCGCCAAGGACGTATTTGATGCTGCCCGCAATGGCGACGCCCTTGCCGCCCGTGAGGTGGACGAGATGACCGACACCCTCGGCATGGCGCTGGCCAATGTGGCCAACACCGTGGACCCGGAAATGTTCATGATCGGCGGCGGTGTGTCCCGCGCAGGCGAGGTGCTGTTTGCCCCGCTGCGGGAGCACTTCAAGGTCTATGCCTTCAAGTCCTGCCGTGAGACCCCCATCGTGCCCGCCATCCTCGGCAACGATGCCGGTATCTATGGTTCTGTGCGCCTGATCGTGGGTGAATAACGCCCTCCTCAGAAGGTAAACTGCTGAACAAAAATTGAAGCTCTGCCGTTCAAGCAAAAAAACCAGCCCCCGATACGTACTGTATCAGGGGCTGGTTTTTTTCATTTTTTATATTTGTTCTGTGCTATCAAATACCCTTATCCACAGCAACGTTGACCGTGACATAGTACTTAAGACCGCTCAGCTTAACCGGCAGTGCCAGATCTTCATCGCCAACTGCATCTTCCGAAGGATGAACTTTCAGGTCGCTCGGATCGGTCTCGTCCAGCTTCCAGCCTTTCTTATCGGCCAGCAGTTTTTCAATTTCAGCCTTATCAACTGCCTGACCTTCTTTTGCTGCCTTTTCAACCACCTGAATCTTGCCGCTGGGCAAACTGCTTACAACGCCCATGCCAGACTGGCAGAAAATCACAGCGACATCAACCTTCTGCGGATCCGGAACAACATCTTCGCCCTTGCAGCCCGTCATCATACCGACTGCCGCAACAGCCAGTGCAGTCATGCCTGCACCCTTCAAAAAGGAACGACGAGAAATCTTATCCATAATTTTTTCCTCCTTATGGCTTTCCCCCGCGGCACTGTGAGTCCGTTATTTCGTATCGCATACCGCTGATGGGTTCTCGTCGAATAGTTTACCCCCCCCCCCGTATGTATTTGTCAATATGCAATCCTTGATTTCTGACTTTTTCACAAAAAAATTTTTTTCTTTTATTCAAACTGCCTGTACTCCTGCCTCTGCTCAAAAAAGAAATACCGCTGAACCCAGCGGTATTTTGTGCGAACCTGCTCAGCAGGTTCTCTTTTTTTACTCAATGCTGTCTTTTCAGGACTGAACTGCAGGAGTTGCTCAGCGTGATGAGTTTTGTGTTCATTTTTCCAGTTCCAGCGTATCCTCCCCCGGCAGCTGATTCCACAGGCGGTAGTAGACGCCCTGCTTTGCCAGCAGCTGGTCATGGGTGCCGGATTCCACGATGCCCTCTTCGCCCAGCACAAGGATGCGGTCGTAGTCCTTGATGGTGGTCAGGCGGTGGGCGATGGTCAGGGTGGTGCGGCCATGGGCCAGCTTTTCAAGGCTCTGGCCCACCAGGATCTCGCTTTCGTTGTCCAGTGCGCTGGTGGCCTCGTCCAGAATGAGGATGGGCGGGTTCTTCAGGAACACCCGCGCAATGGCGATGCGCTGCTTCTGTCCGCCGGAGAGCTTGACACCGCGCTCACCCACATAGGTATCAAAGCCATCCTTCAGGGCCAGAATGAACTTTTCCGCCCCGGCCAGACGCGCCGCTTCCATGATCTCTTCGCGGGTGGCGCCGGGCTTGCCGTAGGCGATGTTCTGGGCCACCGTGCCGCTGAACAGATACACGTCCTGCTGCACGATGCCGATATCCTGCCGCAGGCTTTTCAGGGTGACATGGCGGATGTCCTGCCCATCGATCAGGATGCGGCCGCTGGTCACTTCGTAGAAGCGTGGGATGAGGTTGCACAGGGTGGTCTTGCCGCCGCCCGAGGGGCCGACCAGCGCCAGCCGTTCGCCCGCCCGGATATCCAGACTGACGTTGTGCAGGACCTTGTTGTGGTCGTCCGGGTACTCAAAGCTGACGTTTTCAAACCGGATGTCACCGGGGCCGGGCTGCAGCGGTACCGCATCCGGGACATCGCCGATGGTCACAGGAGTGTCCATGATCTCGGCAAAGCGCTCAATGCCGGTCATGCCGCGCTGGAACTGCTCGGCAAACTCCACGATGCGGCGGATGGTGGCAATAAGGGTGGTGACGTACAGCATATAGGCCACCATGTCACCGGCGGTGATCCTGCCGTACACCAGCGAGAGGCCGCCTGCCAGAATGACCACCAGATACATCAGGCCGTCGAACAGGCGGGTGGAGGTGTTGAAGGCACCCATGGCGTAGTAGCCGAGAGTCTTGATCTGCTCAAAATCCCTGTTGCCCTTTGCAAACTTCTCGCGTTCCTCATCCTCGGCGGCAAAGGCCTTCACGACGCCCTGCCCCAGCAGGCTGTCCTCGATGGTGGAGTTCAGCTCGCCGATCTGCACGCGCTGCTGACGGAACCGCGCCCGCAGCCGTCCGTTCAGGTAAACGGACACCACGCCCATCAGCGGCACGCAGGCGAACACCGCCAGCGTCAGCGGCACACTGGCCCGGCACAGGATAATAAAGGACACCACGATCTTGATGGCCGCAATGAAAAATTCCTCCGGGCAGTGGTGGGCGAACTCGGTCACATCGAACAGGTCGTTGGTGATGCGGCCCATGATGGTGCCTACCTTGGTGTTGTTGTAGTAGGTGTGGTCCAGCTTGAGCAGGTGGTCAAAGGCATCGCGGCGCATATCCGTCTCGATGTGCACGCCCATGATATGACCGATGCTGGACATGTAATAGCTGGCTGCACCGTCGATGATGCGCAGCACAAAATAGAGTGCTGCCAGCCGCAGCACGATGCCCGCCGTCAGGGTGATGCCCACGCCCATGGCGGCGTTGGTGATAGTGCTCATGATCTTGGGCAGCACGATGTCACACAGGGTGGTCAGCGCTGCACAGAACAGGTCCAGAAACAGGGTCATTTTGTACTTTGCCAGATAGGGCAGAAAACGCCGGATCAGCGCACCGCTGCCTGCGTGGTGCGCCCCGGGGTCGTTGATCTTGGTTTTTGACATGGTTCCTCCTGTTGTAAAACCCTCTCAGGGGAGGTGGCATTGCGCAGCAATGACGGAGAGGGTTCGTTCTCTTACTTTTTACTGTAATCCCGCTCGCCGTAGATGGCGGTGCCGATGCGCACAAGGGTGGCACCTTCCCGGATGGCGTTTTCAAAGTCGCCGCTCATGCCCATGGAGAGGGTCTCCATGGACACGTTGGAATAGCCGCGCTCTCCGGCCTGCGCAAACAGCTTGTACACCTCGGCCAGATAGCGGCGGTTGCGGGCATCGTCGTCGTTCACGGGCGGAATGGCCATCAGCCCCTTGACCCGGATGTGCTCCTGTGCGGCAGCAGCATCCAGCAGCGGCCAGAGCGCTTCCGGTGCCACGCCGGTCTTGCTCTCCTCGCCGCCGATGTTCACCTCCAGCAGCACATTCTGCACGATGCCGGCCTTGGCTGCTTCCTTCTCGATGGCGTTCAGCAGATGCTCGCTGTCCACGCTTTGGATGAGGCTGGCACGGCCCAGCACTTTTTTAATTTTGTTCGTCTGCAGATGGCCGATAAAGTGGCTGGGCTTGCCGCAGTAAGCACCTGCGTCAAAGTTTGCGCACAGCTCCTGTACATGGTTCTCACCGAATACATCGATGGGCAGGGCTGCGCTTGCAGCCACGGTCTGCGCCGTGCGGGTCTTGCAGGCGGCGCACAGCTGCACCGCTGCCGGGTCGCGGCCTGCTTCACGGGCCGCGGCTGCCATCTTTTCCCGGATCTCTGCCACGGCCTCCTGCATCTGTTCCAGATTCTTTTCTGCCATGATGCTCAGTCCTCCTCGGTATACTTGGCGCGCTCGCCGCCGATGAGCTTCGGGCGGGTGCGGGCGCACAGAATGTTCGCTTCACCAATTTTGGAAAGGCTCAGCCGCACCGGCACCGCCACCCGCTTCAGGTGCATCCCGATCAGGGTGCCGCCGATATCAATGCCTGCATGGGCACGGATCTCTTCCACGGCCACAGGCTCCCGGAACTTCTTCCAGCAGGTAGTGGCCCAGCTGCCGCCTGCGTGGGGGCGGGGCACCACGCACACCTCTTCCCAGCCGTATTTTTCGGCGGCTTCGCGCTCGATGATAATAGCGCGGTTCAGATGTTCACAGCACTGTGCGGCCAGCCAGATGCCGTTTTCGGCCAGCACTGGGGCAATGCCCGCGTACACGGCCTGCGCGGCTTCCAGACTGGAATCCTTGCCAATGTGCCCGCCCACGATCTCGCTGGACGAGCAGCCCACCACGAACACATCGCCTTTTTTCAGCTTTGCTTCGGCCAGCAGTTCGGTCACTGCCTGCCGGGCCTGCATCTCGATCTGTTTTTTGAATTCTTCTGTCATAAAAAACACCTCGGTTTTTATCAAAGATCAAAGATTTGCACTGCGCACCTTTTCGCTGCCTGCAAGGCCGAGATACAGCCTGCTCTCCACCGGGCACAGAGCTGTCACGCTGCCTGCACCCTTGCTGGAGACCGTCCGCTTCCAGCTGCCGTCTGCCGTATCTACAGCTTCCGCGCAGGGCGCATCGGCAGGCAGACTGAATAGCTTTTCCTGCAGATTCCGGCCTGCACGCAGGGCAATGCCCCGCAGCAGGGTGCTGTCGGCGTTCTTTTCCAGCCAGCTGCTGCGCGCCCACCGGTAGCCGATGTACAGGGTGCCATCTGCATCCACAGCAAGCGCACCGGGATACCCCGGCAGACCGGAAACAAAGCTCTGGCAGTTTTTACCGCCCGCCGTCAGGTCGCGGGCATCGGCGGCAGCGCTCCACACACAGCGGTTCCCAAGGTCAGCCACGAACAGCGTGCTGCCGTCCCGGCTCAGGGCCAGCCCGGAAGCACCGGCCACACCGCCCAGCACCTTCTGCACCGTGCGTGCTGCCGGGTCGTATACATACACGCAGCCCGTGCCGGTGTGGGCCAGCAGTTCGGTGCGCAGAGTGCTCTCCAGCCCGTCCGCGGCACTGGCACTGGAAGCAACAGCAAAGTAGATCCTGCCGTCCGGCGCGGCTTCCACCGCTGAGACTGCCCCCAGCAGTGCACCGTCGATCTGGGTCACTACCTGCTCCACCGCCGTGCCCCAGCTGTCGTGGGCGGCGCGGCACAGGCTGCCGCCGCCGGGCGTGAGGATGCTCAGCCACAGGTCCCCGCTGCCGTCAAAGGCAAAACCGGTCAGCTCACCGTCCACGGAAAGGATGGCCGCATCGTGTCCGCCGTCGGTGCGCACAAGGTCGCTCGTGCGCTTTTTTAAGGTTGCGCCGTCGTATGCTGCGGCATACACAAGGCCGTCCTGTGTGCGGATGCAGTCCACACCCTGATATTCGCCCAGATCCAGCGTTCCCTTATGATCGGCGGCAAGGGCCGTCTGTGCTGCACCGGTGTCCTGCCGGACATCCGGCGCGGTGTAGCCTTGTGGCGGCGTATCGATGGGCCGGAACACCAGTGCGTACACCAGCGCCAGCAGGATGCACACGCCAAACACCGTGCTGGCCGTGCGGAACCGCTTGAGCAGCGCGTCCCGCTCCACCGCCATCTGGGCCGCATACTCGGCACGGCGGCGGGCAGCGCGGGCATTGGCGCGGTTTGCCCGGCGCATCCAGCGATCCACGAACAATGCCACCTGCGGCCCGATGGTGAGCGACGCAATGGCAAGGATGAGCAGAAATTCAACAAGTCCGATCCTCATAGGGCTTTTTCCTTTATCTTCAGAGCTTTTTCAGGGGATATTCCCTTATCGTTTCAGTATAGCATCTGTGGCGCGGCAGTGCAAGCACCCAACTCTGTCTCCCGGCTTTTGCCGCCGCCTGCCGCCTTTTTCTCCATCTTTCCTGCCAAAGCCTTTTTTGCCGTGCTGAAATATGCTATACTGATTATAAATATGGCATTCTGCACCGGAATGCCGCATGTCAGTGTAAAAGAGGATAACATGGAAGCATTCAAATATCATGTGCAGCCGGGCCGCTACCGGCATTTCAAGGGCAACGAATACGAGGTGCTGGGCATGGCCCGCCACAGCGAGACCGAAGAGGAAATGGTGGTGTACCGCGCCCTGTATGGGGAACGCGGGCTTTGGGTGCGTCCTGCCGCCATGTGGTGCGAGACCGTGGAGCTGGACGGCAAAGTGCAGCCGCGCTTTGTGCGCATTGAGGAGTGAACCGGCAGTTTTTGCCGATGGGATAAAACGGAGGGTGATACTTTTGTACAGTGAACAAAAACAGGCGCTTGCCGCCGAACTGAGCTTCAAACATCCGGCAGTGCTGGCTGTCAGCGGTTCCGCAGGCAGCGGCAAGACCGCTCTGCTGGCCGCGCTGCTGCCGGTGCTCAAGAGCCGCGGGCTGAAGGTGGGCGTGATCCGCGAGGCTGACGACCTGCGCCTGCCCGCCGAGACCGACCGCCTGCATGAGGCCGGTGCCGAGGGTGTGGCCGTGTTTACTGCCGGGCGCTATCTGCTCACCGAGCAGTTCCGCCTGAACGAGCAGGACCTGCTGGCTTTGTTCGAGCGCCACGGCTACGACCTTGTACTGCTGGAAGGCTTTGGCGACAGCGGCTGGGCCAAGATCGAGGTGGTGCGCAGCTCGGTCAGCCCGGTGGGCACCGCCTTCCAGCCCATGGCCATCGTGGGCGATGTACCGGACGCTGATTTCGCACTGGACGATCCTGCTGCTCTGGCAGACTGGATCGAGAACCAGATGCCGTCCCTGTAACGGAGGTTCTGCATGAAACTCATCCGTACCGAAGACGCTGTCGGGCAGGTGCTCTGCCACGACATCACACAGATCATTCCCGGCCAGTTCAAGGGAGCACGCTTCCGCAAAGGGCACATCGTCCAGCCGGAGGATATCCCTGTGCTGCTCTCCATTGGCAAAGAGAATCTCTATGTCTGGGAGAAGCGCCCCGGCATCCTGCACGAGGACGAAGCCGCTGCCCTTTTGTACAAGGCAGCGGCGGGCCGCAACATCCACGGCACTGAGCCGAAGGAAGGCAAGATCGAACTGGTTGCCGACTGCGACGGTCTTTTGAAGATCGACCGCGCCGCCCTGCTGGCTGTGAACCGCACACCCCAAATGATGATCGCTGTCATCCACGGCGACCTGCCCGTGAAAAAGGGCCAGAAGCTGGCCGGCACCCGCATCATCCCGCTGGTGATCGAGCAGGAGAAGATGGATGCCATGCAGGCCGCAGTAGGCAGCGAACCCATCCTGAACGTGCTGCCTTTCCACCCGAAAAAGTTTGCGGTCATCACCACCGGCAGCGAGGTGTTCAAGGGACGCATCGAGGACAAATTCACCCCCATTCTGGTGGGCAAGCTGGCCGAATACGGCTGCGAGATGACCTATCACAAAACCTGCGACGATGACCCCGCCGGGATCACCGCCGCCATTCTGGAAGCAAAGGCCGCAGGCTGCGAGCTGATCTTTACCACCGGCGGCATGAGCGTGGACCCCGACGACCGCACGCCGCTTGCCATCAAGAACACCGGTGCCGAGATCATCACCTATGGCGCACCGGTGCTGCCGGGTGCCATGTTCCTTGTGAGCTATCTGGACGGTGTGCCGGTGTGCGGCCTGCCCGGCTGCGTGATGTACGCCAAGCGCACCATTTTTGACCTGCTGCTGCCGCGCCTGCTGGCCGACGACCCCATCACTGCCGAGGACATTGCCCGGCTGGGCGAGGGCGGGCTGTGCTTAGGCTGCGCCGAATGCCACTGGCCCAACTGCGGCTTCGGGCATTGCTGATCTTCAGCTTGCTCGCCCTCTCCGTCTTTGCTTTGCAAATCCACCTCTCCCAAAGGGAGAGGCCTTGGCAAAGAGATGAAACTTGCGTGGACTGCCAAGGGCTCCCACTTTGAGGAAAGACTTCCCCCGCGCCGGGGGAAGATGTCGCGCAGCGACAAAAGGGGGAATCTGGCGAATGAAATGAGCCTGAGAGGGCGAGGACGTTTGAAAATTTGATTTATTTTAACAAGAAAGATACGATCTTTATGAACGAAAAGAATCTGACTCATTTTGATGCGTCCGGCAGCGCCGTGATGGTGGATGTGAGCGAAAAGCCCGTCACTGCACGGCAGGCTGTGGCCCGCGGCATCATCACTATGAATGCGGCAGCCTTTGCCGCTGTTCGGGACGGCACCGCCCAGAAGGGCGACGTGCTTGGCGTGGCCCGCATTGCAGGCATCATGGCGGCCAAGCGCACCAGCGAGCTGATCCCCCTGTGCCATCCGCTGCCGCTGAGCAAGCTGACTGTGGATTTTCACCTTCTGCCCGAACAGCAGGCCGTAGAGGCCGTGTGCACCGCCAGGACCATCGGCGTGACCGGCGTGGAAATGGAAGCTCTGACCGGCGTTTCTGCCGCGCTGCTCACCATCTACGATATGTGCAAGGCCGTGGATAAGGGCATGGAGCTGGGCGAGATCCACTTGGTCGAGAAGACCGGCGGCAAGAGCGGGCACTATGTGCGGGCCGAGGGCGGCTATGTTTGATGCATACGGCCGCAATATCCACTATCTGCGCCTTTCGGTCACCGACCTGTGCAACCTGCGCTGCCGCTACTGTATGCCGGACGGCGTGCCAAAGCTGGCTCACGAAGATATTCTGACCTATGAGGAATTTCTGCGGCTGGCTGCGCTGTTCGCCCAGTGCGGCATCGACACGGTGCGCATCACCGGCGGTGAACCGCTGGTGCGCCGGGGCGTGGAACAACTGACGGCGGGCCTGAAAGCCATTCCCGGCATCCGCCGCGTTGCCCTTACCACCAACGGCGTGCTGCTGGCCCAGAAGCTGCCCGCCCTGCTGGCGGCGGGCCTTGACAGCGTGAACATCAGCCTTGACACCTTGCACCCGGAGACCTTCCGGCGCATCACCGGCAAAGACGAGCTTGCCGCCGTGCAAAACGGCATCCGGGCGGCCCTTGCCAGCGGCATTCCGGTCAAGCTGAACTGTGTGCCGCAGCCCGGCGTGAACGAGGGCGAGCTGGAAAGCCTTGCTGCCTTCGCACAGGAGCATCCGCTGCAGGTGCGCTTTATTGAGATGATGCCCATTGGCTTTGGTGCCGGGCTGCCCGGCCTTTCCGGCCCGGAACTGCTGGAGCGCTTTTACCGCCGCTGGCCGCGGCTGCAGCCGGTGACCGGTGCGGCCTTTGGCGATGGGCCGGCGGTGTATTATTCTGCGCCCGGCTGGCGCGGCAGCATCGGGTTGATTGCTGCCGTGCACGGCAAATTCTGCGCTTCCTGCAACCGGGTGCGGCTGACAAGTCAGGGCTTTCTGCGTCCGTGCCTTGCCAGCGAATCCGGCACCGACCTGCGTGCTCTGCTGCGCAGCGGCGCGGACGACGCGGCCCTTTTGCAGGCCATTCAAAACACGATTCTGGCAAAACCCCGGGAACATCACTTCGGCCAAGGCTCCATGCCCGCCACACGAGGGATGTACCGGATCGGAGGATAACACAAATTTATGGGTAAAATTCTGGCTATCTGCACAAGCCCCCGGCGCGGCACCTTGAAAACACCGGTGCCGTCCGCTGTTCTCACCCCGGAGTGGGGTATTGTGGGCGATGCCCACGGCGGCAGCTGGCACCGGCAGGTCAGCCTGCTGAGCGCGGAAAAAATTGAAGCTTTCCGTCAAAAGCTCTGGGTGGACTACGGTGCCTTTGGCGAAAATCTGGTGGTGGAAGGGTTCGATCTTGCCACCCTGCCGGTGCCCAGCTTTTTTGCCATTGGGGATGCCGTGCTGGAAATGACCCAGATCGGCAAGGAGTGCCACAGCGGCTGCGCCATCCGCCGGCAGACCGGCGACTGCATCATGCCGCGGGAGGGCGTGTTCGCACGGGTGGTAAAAGGCGGCACCATCCACACCGGCGACGAGATGAAGCTGCTGCCCACCCCGGCAGATCTGCCCCTGCGCGCGGCAGTGATCACCCTTTCCGATAAGGGCAGCCGCGGCGAACGGGAGGACAAAAGCGGCCCGCTCATTATGGAAATGCTCACCGCCACAGGCTACAAGGTGGAGGAAGCGCTGCTTCTGCCGGACGATGCCGCCCAGCTCAAAACCCAGCTGCTGCGCCTTGCGGATGCCCGTCAGGTGAACCTGATCCTCACCACCGGCGGCACCGGCTTTGCACCCCGGGATATCACCCCGGAGGTGACTTTGAGCGTAGCCGAACGCAACGCGCCCGGCATTGCCGAGGCCATGCGGTACCATAGCCTTACCATCACACCACGCGGGATGCTCAGCCGCGGTGTCAGCGTGCTGCGCGGCAAGACCCTGATCGTGAACCTGCCGGGAAGCCCCAAGGCCGTAAAAGAAAACCTCGAGTACATCCTGCCCAGCCTTGCGCACGGCATCCGCCTTGCCGCCGGGCTGGACGGCGAATGCGCCCGGAAGTAAAAAAGTATCCCGGTGGGCGGCACCGCATCCTGTACCGTATCAAATGCAAAGATTCATTTTAAAAACAGGAGCGCTTATCATGAACAACACTAAAATTTCCCGCCGCAGCTTTCTGGCTGCTGCCGGTATCGCCGGTGCCGCTGCGGCCCTGACCGCCTGCGGCTCCTCCGCTTCCAGCACTGCATCTTCCGTGGCAGGCTCTGCCGCTGCTTCTTCTGAAGCTACCGGTGGATCCATGGAGCTGATCGTGTTTGCCGCCGCATCCCTCACCGAGACCCTCACCGCCATCGGTGAGACCTACTCGGCAGAACACCCGGAGGTGACCTTCCGCTTCAACTTCGACTCCTCCGGCACCCTCAAGACCCAGATTCAGGAAGGCGCGGACTGCGACCTGTTCATCTCCGCCGGTCAGAAGCAGATGAACCAGCTGGACAGCACCGCTTCCGCCGATGTGAACACCGAAGGACTGGACTTCGTGGACAGCGATTCCCGCGTGGACCTGCTGGAGAACAAGGTCGTTCTGTGCGTGCCCGAGAATGGCGATAAGGGCATCGACAGCTTCGATTCTCTGGCCGAGCACCTCAAGGCCGAGGACATTCTGTTCTGCATGGGCAACAGCGATGTGCCCGTGGGCCAGTACACCCAGAAGATCCTTGCCTACTACGCTCTGGACGAGGAAGCACTGGCCGCAGCCGGTGTCATCACCTACGGCTCCAACGTCAAGGAGGTCACCACCCAGATCACCGAAGCCAGCGTGGATGCCGGTGTCGTGTACCGCACCGATGCCTACAGCGCAGGCCTGACCCCCGTGGATGAGGCCACCAAGGAGATGTGCGGTCAGGTCATCTACCCTGCCACCGTGCTGAAGGCCGCCCCCAACGCCGAGGCTGCCAGGGAGTTTCTGGCCTATCTGCAGACCGACCGCGCCGCGACCGTGTTCGAGAGCGTGGGCTTCAGCGCACTGTAAATCCGTTGTTTTTCAGAGCTTCCCCTCCGGGGGAAGCCTTTTTATTCGGAGGTATCATTTATGGACTGGTATCCCCTTTGGAACAGCCTGCGCATCGCCCTCGTCAGCTGCGCGGCGGTGTTCTTCCTTGGCATTTTTGCCGCCTACTATATTGCCAAGCTGCCGCGCACTGTCAAGGGCGCGCTGGACGTGGTGCTCACCCTGCCCATGGTGCTGCCGCCCACGGTGGTGGGCTATTTTCTACTGCTTTTGTTCGGCGCAAAGCGGCCGCTGGGTGCCTTTTTCATGGAGCATTTCGGCGTGAAGCTGGTCATGAACTGGTACAGTGCCATCTTTGCATCCATCGTGGTGGCCTTTCCGCTGATGTACCGCACCGCCCGCGGCACCTTTGAAAGCTTTGACGAAACGCTGGCATGGTCGGCGCAAACGCTGGGCCAGTCGGACGTGTGGATCTTCTGGCGGGTGCGGATGCCCTGCTGCCGTCAGGGCATTCTGGCCGGCACGGTGCTGGCCTTTGCCCGCGCGCTGGGCGAGTACGGTGCCACCAGCATGATCGCAGGCTACACCCCCGGCAAGACCGCCACCATTGCCACCACCGTGTACCAGCTGTGGCGCACCAACGACGAAGCCGGTGCCATGCGCTGGGTGCTGGTGGATATCGTGATCTCGGCAGTGGTGCTGCTGGCCGTGAATCTGCTGGAGAAAAAACAGAAAGCAGGTGTCCGCGCATGAGTCTTGAAGTGAACATTACCAAAAAGCTGGATGGCTTTACCCTTCACGCCAACTTTGCCGCGCGCAGCACCGCCACAGCCATTCTGGGCGCGTCCGGCTGCGGCAAAAGCATGACCCTGCGCTGCATTGCCGGTATCGTAAAGCCGGATGCGGGCCGCATCGTACTGGACGGCCGGGTGCTGTTTGACAGCGCCCAGCACATCGACCTGCCGCCGCAGCAGCGCGGCGTGGGCCTGCTGTTCCAGAACTACGCACTGTTCCCCAACATGACCGTGGAGCAGAACGTGCTCTGCGGCCTGAAAGCCGAAAAAGACAAGGCCGCCCGCAAGGCCCGCTGCGCCGAAATGCTGCAGGCCATGCGGCTGGAATCCCTTGCCAAGCGCTACCCGGCCCAGCTTTCCGGCGGACAGCAGCAGCGCACCGCGCTGGCACGCATCCTTGTGGGCAGGCCCAAAATTCTGATGCTGGACGAGCCGTTCAGTGCGCTGGACAGCTACCTGCGCGAGGAAGTGGAGGGCGAAGTGGGCAGCCTGCTGGCCGGGTTTGGCGGCACGGCGCTGCTGGTCACCCACAACCGTGACGAAGCCTACCGCCTGTGCCGGGATATGATCGTGATGGATGGCGGGCAGGTGCTGCGCACCGGCGGCACCAAAGAGGTGTTTGCAGACCCGCAGAGCACCACCGCTGCACGGCTGACCGGCTGCAAGAACATTCTGTCCTGCACCCGCGTGGATGCCCACACCGTGCGCCTGACTGGCTGGGATGCGCCCCTTCACCTTGCCGCCGAGGTGCCGGAAACCTGCACCGCCGTGGGCATCCGCGCCCACGACTTTGCCCCCTGCGCACCAGCTGCGCCGAACGCTCTGCCAGTGCAGCTGAACTCCACCAGCGAGAATCCCTTTGACTGGAACCTGATCTTTACCGCGCCGGACGGCACCACCCGCCTGTGGTGGAAGGTGAGCAAGACGAACCTGACCGCTGCGTCGCCGGAGGCACCGGCGTTTCTGGGCACTGCACCGCAGAACATCATGCCGCTGGGGTGACGGACAGCGTAAAAACCGCCCTGCAGGGCGCTGTGGAAAGCAGCGGCTTTGCAAAGCCGCACAGCACATCCCACGGCCAAACAGCCGCACCTTATCCACAAGCTCACTATTATATGCGCCAAACTCGGAATTGTGCAGGTCGGAAAGCACCACCATCCGGCTGGGCCTGCGGTCTGCCCTGCAAACTCCGGCTGTGCAGGGCCGTTTTTCTGTGGTATACTGGTACTGGAAGCAGCCCGCCGCTGCGGGCACTTTTTTTGAAAAGCATTCACGCAAACTTCACAGCTTTTTTTTATTCTTGCTGTATGATATTCTGGTCAAGAAGTCTATTATTGAGGAAGGTGTCTGTATTATGGCTAAGATCCTGATCGTTGACGATGAGCCGCGCATCCGCGAGCTGATCCGCGAACATTTACAATATTCCGGTTATATCTGTGAAGAGGCCGCTGACGGAACAGCTGCGCTGACCCAGCTTTCCGGCGGAGCCTTCGATCTGGTCATTCTGGACCTGATGATGCCGTTCATGGACGGTATGACCTGCCTGCGGGAGATGCGCGCCCGCCACATCAACACGCCGGTCATCATCCTGACCGCCCGCGGCGAGGAATACGACAAGCTGGCCGGCCTGGAGAGCGGTGCCGACGACTACGTTGTCAAGCCCTTCTCTCCCCGTGAGCTGGTAGCCCGCGTCAAGGCCGTGCTGAACCGCACCATGCCCAAGCCCGCCGCTGCCTCCGACACCATGACCTTTGGTGAGCTGACCATCGACACGGCCAGCCACACGGTGCGCGTTTCCGGCGAGGAGGTGGCCCTGACCCCCAAGGAGTTCGACCTGCTGGTGTTCCTTGCTTCCAACAAGGGCATCGCCCTCAGCCGTGAAAAGATCCTGCAGAAGGTGTGGAACTACGACTACTTTGGCGAGGACCGCACCGTGGATACCCATGTCAAAATGCTGCGGGGCCATCTGGGCAAGTGCCGCAGCTACATTGCTACCGTGTGGGGCATCGGCTACAAATTCGACCCCGACGCAACGCGCTGATAAAGGAGCGGAGGATTCATGCGGCACCATCACTCCCCCGGCATCCGCGGCCAGCTGATGTGGTTTTTGTGTTGTATCTGTCTGTTCCTGCTGGCACTGGTGTGGTTTCTGTCCACCCAGCTGCTGGAACCGCTGTACACCAAGCACATTGAAAAACAGCTGACCACTCAGGCAGAAAGCATCACCTCCGAGCTGGACAAGGCTATTGCAAACGGCGAATCCCTTTCGGCATGGTCTTTTGGCCATCTTACGGTCAACACCACGTTTTTTGACCGGCTTGCCACCCAGCTGTACGCCAGCGGTTCGCTGAACAGCTTCTGTGTGGATATTTCCGATACCACCATGCGCACGATCTATAAGATCGAGAACCAGTCCTACTGCAACCTGCACGAAACGCTGCTCTCGGATTCCGCC
The DNA here is from genome assembly GCF_023347255.1 of Faecalibacterium sp. I4-3-84. Classification (GTDB taxonomy): domain Bacteria; phylum Bacillota; class Clostridia; order Oscillospirales; family Ruminococcaceae; genus Faecalibacterium; species Faecalibacterium taiwanense. The sequence goes on along the minus strand of NZ_CP094466.1, from coordinate 1,962,096 downwards.
AACAACGATATGATCGTTTCCACCGCTGTGGCCATGCGCAAGAAATGCCGCACCACCGGCGGCTTTGTGCAGACCCTGAATCCGCCGCGGCTCTCCGGCTCGGCACAGCTGCTGGTAGGGCGCAACACCTCCGGCGGCGAGTACACCGTTCTGGTCACTACCAGCCTTGTGCATGTGGCCGAAGCCGGCAAGGTGCTGAGCACCGTGCTGCCCATGGCAGCGGCGCTGATCTTTGCCTTTGCCATGACAGCGGCATGGCTGTTCAGTGAGTGGTTCACAAAGCCGCTGCGCCAGCTTTCCAGCGCTGCCCGCCAGATGGCCATGGGCAACTATGCCGTGCAGGTGGATACCCGCCGCAGCGATGAGCTGGGCGATTTGGCCCGGGACTTCAACCACATGGCAAGCGAGGTGCAGCATTCTTCGCAGATGCAGCGCGACCTGCTGGCCAACGTCTCCCACGACCTGCGCACCCCGCTGACCCTTATCAAGGGCTATGCCGAGACGGTGCGCGACATTACCGGCGACGACAAGGCCCACCGCGATGAGCAGATGAACATTATCGTGGACGAGACCGACCGCCTGACCGCACTGGTCTCCAGCGTGATGGAGCTGAGCAAGGTGACCAGCGGTGCCGACAAATGCGAGCGCGTGCACTTTGATATGGGCCAGCTGTGCGACGAGGTGAGTGAACGGTACGATGCCATCTGCGCCCAGAACGGCTGGCAGCTCCAGCTGGAGCTGCCGGACGAGGAACTGCCCGTTTACGCAGACCCCAACATGATGCAGCGCGCACTGCATAACCTGCTGGGCAACGCCATGCACCATATCGGCAAAGACGGCATCTTCATCCTGCGGGCCCAGCGCTGCACCGAGGGCGTGCGGATCGAGGTGGAGGACCACGGCCCCGGCATCTCTGCCGACGACCTGCCCTATATCTTTGATCGGTACTACCGCTCCCGTTCGGATGCCGGCAAGCAGGGCACCGGTCTGGGCCTTTCCATCACCAAGGCCATCTTCCAGCAGCACGGCTTCCGCTTTGGTGTGCAGAGCGCCATCGGCATGGGCACTACGTTCTGGTTCATCATGAACGACCTGCCCGCCAATGCAGCCGAGATGGCCGGGCAGGAATAATCAGGAATAATTTTAAAGCCGGGATGACCGTGTGGTCGTCCCGGCTTTTGCTTTTTCTATAGAGCATCGTTTCTGCCCGCAATGTTGCGGCCATTCCAAATGATTTACTGGCTGGAATCTGCTGTGCGATAAATTCCGAATGTATTATCCGGTGCGGGCATTTCCACCCGGGAGGCACGATCATTCACAGCCCACATCATCCAGCCCATTGCAGCCAGTGCCGCCAGAATGATGATCCATTTGACAAAATTCGGCAGTTTTTTCATAGAAGATCCTTCAAATCCGTTTTATACTTTATTTTATATTTTCCGCTTTTATTCCGGTCTGCAAAGCTTCCGTGCACATCTGAGCAGCTCTTCGGCCTGCTGGCTGTCCAACTGCTTCACCCATGCACCGCGCGGCACAGCGCCTGCGCCGGTGCTGCCCGCTTCCGCAAAGCTGGCAAGGTCCGAGTCGGTGCGGCTCTGCCAGGGCGAAAAGCCTTCCGGTGCAATGTGGGCTCCCAGGCGGCAGTCCAGCACAGCCGTTTTACCGGTGGGCCGCCACGGCCTGCCCAGAAACACCGTGCCCGCCGGGCAGTTGTCCGAGACAAAATCGCAGTCCCAGAACACAAACCCGAGGCCATCGGCACGGCCCGAGGGAGCCGTGACGTAGCTTGCAGGCAGGTGGTTGTTCACGGTGCGGATGGTGCACTGCTCAAACAGAGCGTCCGCGCCGCCAAAAATAAAATCGATATCTCCCGCGATCTCGCAGTGCCGGTAATACTGGGCCGTCGGGCGGCGGGGCGCAAAACGGCCCGGGCCAAGGAAGCCATCCTTCTCCCGCTCCTTCTCCGGCAGAGGGGCGCAGAACAGCGTATCCTGATTGCTCAGCAGCCGCACATTCTCAAAGAGGGTGTGAGCGCAGTCCACATAAGCCGCCACGGCCTGCCCCACCTTTGCCCCGGGGCCGGCATCGTTTTCAATGGTCAGGTCCCGCACCCGCAGTTCTATCCCCCGGAAAAACGCGGTATAGCTGCGGAAGGTGTGGGTGGGCCTGCCGTCCGGGTGCGGCAGCCTGCCGCCGTCGCCCCACACGATGCGGGTGCTTTCTATGCCTGCGCCGATCAGGGTGATATCCTGTTTTTCGCACACCAACTTTTCGCGGTAAACGCCCGGGCCAATGCGGATCTCTGCTGCGCAGGCATAAGGCACGGCCAGCACCGCTTCGGACACCGAAGCAAAATCGCCGCTGCCATCCTGCGCTACGGTTATGGTAAGCATGTTTCTGTCCTCCCGTTTTGTTTCTATGCTTCCATAGTATACCTTCTCCTCCGTCGAAAATCAACGAAGTTTGTATGAACATCAAACGCATTTTTCCAGCCGCAGCACCGCCGCCGTAATGTCGTCCGGCCTGCCGGTCTTCTGGGCGCGCACGCGGGCCGTTTCCACCAGCGTTTTTGCAACTTTTTCCGGCGCTTCTCCTGCCGCAGCGGAAAGCTCCAGCTGCTTTGCCACCCAGCCCGGGCCGTCCACCAGCAGCCCGTCCGAGACCAGCACCGCATAATCGCCCACCGTCAAATGCACCACCCGGCTCTGTCCGTTCACTCCGCCCAGAATGCCCACCGGCAGGCTGGTGTCGCCCACAGCACGCACCCGCCCACCGTGCACAAGGAAGCCCGGTGCCGCACCGGCCTTGAACAGCCTTGCCGTGCCGGTGTAAAGATCCACGCTGATGAGGTCCAGCGTGGCACCGCTCTCATCCTCACTTTTCAGGGCAAGGGCCACGTTGACCAGCCTTGCCGCCAGCTCTGCGGTAAAGCCCGCCTTGAGCAGCCGGGCCGTCAGCTCGGCGGCAAGGTTGCCATCCACGGCTGCAGGCCTGCCGGTGCCCATGCCGTCGCACAGGATCATCTGCGCTGCCGCCGGGCTGCAGAACTGCTGCACCGCATCGCCGGAAATACTGCCCCGCGCCGCCGCGCCCGCCATGCCGAACACGGCCCGCAGCACAGGCTTTTCGCTGAACAGCAGGGTGGTCATTCCCTTGCAGGAAAGCACCTGCGGCACTTCCAGCGTGCGGCGGCAGATGCGGCCCACCTCCCCGGCCAGCGCGGCCAGCTCCTGCGCCGAGAAGCGGGTGCGCGGCAGCGTGACCGCCGCATGGGTGCGGCCCAGATCATCCAGCGTGACGGCACACTCCTGCGGCGGAGTGCCAAGCTGCGCAAAAAAGTCCGCCACCCGGCCGGATTTATAGGGTTCCGGGTCGCCCGGACGGCCCAGCTGCTCTCCCAACACGCCCAGCGCTTCGGCCACGGCGCTGTACTGCTCGGTCAGGGCAGTGCGCATGGCTTCGGCATGAAGGCGGGCCTCCTTGCGGCTGCGGTACAGCGCAAAGGAGCGGTTTGCCGCTGCGCACAGTGCTGCCGGATGGATGCACCGGGATAATTGCCCGGGCAATTGAGCCGTTTCCAGCCCGCCGCTGCTTTCCAGCAGAGGGCGCAGTGCTTCCATGCCCTCCAGCGTGGCGGCATACTCCTGCTTCCAGCAGGTATCCCGCCGTCCGCAGTTAAAACAAAGGGTATCATGGGTGTTATCAATTACCCAATGGAAATCCTCACGCCGGTGCGGCAGCGTTTCGTAGACATCGTTCACGGTCTCTGCCAGCGATGCAAGGCTCTGGGACACCTGTTCCAGCCGGGTGGCCGCTGCACTGTACTGCTGCGGCTGGGCCTGCCCTGCCTGCGGCTTTTCTTCCGGCTCCGGCACAAGCCACGCTGCGGGCATGGCCGCTACGGCCGTGATGCCGATGCAGACGTTCAGCAGATATTGGAACGCGCTCCCGGGCGGCTGCACACAGAGTGCACCGGTCACGCAGCCGCCCGCGTAGGCGGCTACCGTTTCCATGCGCCGTCCGGGTGCCAGCACTGCCGCTGCCGCCGTGGCACAGGCAAGGCCGGATGCCGCAAAGCTGAGAGCCGGGTCTGCCGCGCACAGCGCAGCGCCCAGCACCGCGCAGGCCGCAAGCGCGGCTTTGGCCTGCCCTTTGCTGCATAAATACAGTTCCAGCGCCGCGCAGACGATCACGCCCGGCAGCAGCTGCCACAGCTGTATGCTGCCCAGTGCCGCCGCTGCGGCCGCTCCCACCAGAAGCATCCCGGCACCCGGCTTTTCGGGCGCAAACTGCCGCAGACAAAAGCCCATGGCTGCGGCCAGCAGGGCATCTGCCGCACTGTAAAACACCAGCTCTGCCCCGCCGCCGCCAAAGGCAAAGCACAGCGCCACGCCCACCAGCGTGCCGCAGCCCGCCAGCACCGCCGGGGTCAGTGTTCTGGCACCCATCCACCGCGCTGCCACTGCAGCACCCAATGCGCACAGCATACAGACACTGCGCAGCGAGAGCGCGCCAAACCCGTGCAGCAGCACACCCAGCGCCGCACCCGCCGCACAGGGGGCAAAGCAATCCTCTGCAAAGCCCAGCACAAAACCCAGACCAAAAGGCATCAGTGCACCGTACAGAACGGCCCAGCCGCCTGCAAATCCCACTGCCACAGCCGCCAGCCTGCGCGCTGCCGGGCGCAGCTCCGCCCGCCGTGCCAGCGCTGCCCGCTGTCTGTTCTGCCGCCCGACCGCTGCCAGACCCATCCGCTCTGTCATAAAAACTCCCCGCTTTCCGGCGGGGCGTTGTGGTTCTGTTCCCCGCGCTTTCTGCATATACTGTAGCGCGGGCGCGCGGCGATTTTTGGCGCGGTGCAGTGTTCTGCCGCAAACCGGCCCAAAGACGCAAAAAAGCCCTGCAGCGTTCAAAAATGCTGCAGAGCTTTGTGGTTTTATGGCAAAAATCAGCCGTTCAGCTTTTCAATTGCCGCTTTTACGCGGGCAAGGGTGGTTTCGCGGCCCATCATGCAGGCAAGGTCGGTGCCGCCGCCGGGGGTGCGCTGCTTGCCAGAAAGGGCAATGCCCAGCGGGTACAGCAGCCAGCCGTTCTTCTTGCCCAGCTCCTCAGCCTTGGCCTTGCAGGCATCGAAGACGGCATCGCGATTGCCAAAATCCAGTGCTTCGTCGCTGAGCACAGGCAGCAGGGCTTCCAGTGCCTCCTTGGCGGTCTCCGGGGTGGTCTTCTGCTTCTTGTTGGCGTACATGCTCACATCGTACTCGGGCATCGCATCAAAGAAATCCAGCTGCTCCGGGATCTCGCCCAGCACTTCGCAGCGGGGCTGCAGGTTTGCGCACAGCAGCTTTTTGTCGATGGAGGTGTGCACGGCCTTGTCGATCCACGGCTCCGCCTTCTTCTGGAACTCTTCCGGGGACAGGCGGCGGATATATTCCGCGTTGATGGCCCGCAGTTTGAGGGGATCGAAGATGGCCGGAGACTTGGAGATGCCGTCCGGAGACCAGATCTTGACCAGCTCCGGCAGGGAGAAGATCTCCTGCTCGGCATACTCGCCCTTGGGGCTCCAGCCCAGCAGGCAGATGTAGTTCAGCACGGCCTCGGTCAGGTAGCCCTTTGCCACCAGATCCTGATAGCTGGCATCGCCGTTGCGCTTGGAAAGCTTATTCTGCGCATCCTTCATGACCGGCGGGCAGTGGATGTAGGTGGGGATCTCCCAGCCGAATGCCTGATACAGCAGGTTGTACTTGGGGGTAGAGGACAGATACTCGCTGCCGCGGATCACGTGGGTGATGCCCATGAGGTGATCGTCCACCACATTTGCAAAGTTGTAGGTGGGCATGCCGTCGGTCTTGATGAGGATCTGGTCGTCCATCTCGCTGTTGTTCACCTCGATGTGGCCGTACACCACATCGTCGAAGCCGGTCACGCCCTCGCGGGGGATCTTCTGGCGGATAACATAGGGTTCCCCGGCAGCAAGACGCTTTTCCACTTCCTCCTTGGGCAGGTCGCGGCAGCAGCCGTCGTAGTGGGTCATCTCACCGTTGGCGCGCTGCTCGGCGTGCAGGGCCTCCAGACGCTCCTCGGTGCAGAAGCAATAATATGCCTTGCCCTCAGCCACCAGCTGCTCGGCATACTGTTTGAACATGCCCATGCGCTCGCTCTGCACATAGGGGCCCACGGGGCCGCCGATGTCCGGGCCTTCGTCCCACAGCAGGCCGGTCTCCCGCAGGGTGTTGTAGATGACATCCACAGCGCCCTCCACATAGCGGCCCTGATCGGTATCCTCGATGCGCAGGATGAAGGTGCCATCCTCGTGCTTTGCCATCAGGTAGGTGTACAGGGCAGTGCGCAGGTTGCCAACGTGCATATAACCCGTGGGCGACGGCGCAAAACGGGTGCGGACTTTATTGCTCGGCATAGAAAAACGCTCCTTTATTCTCATGCAAAAAATTTGCGGATAGCTATGTTTTATTGTACTGATTCTGCGCAGTTTTGTCAATGCGGGATAACATCATGCATTCACATCTAACCCTTTTCCTTTTGTTCGCAACATGCTATACTTGATTCAACAAATCGAAAGTTGACAAAGGAGTTGAGCTGATATGAAAAAGAAAATCATCCTATTGCTGTCTGTTGTGATAATTCTTTTGATGGGCATTGTTGTATGGTTTAATATTCCACTCGACTTGATGGACTTAGACCCTAATGAGGTCATGGAAATAGTTGTTTTCAATGGCAATAGCGGAAACGCAACACATATTACCGACAAAGAGCAGATTCAGCATATTGTCGAAAATTTGAATGGCGTCGAATTAAAGCGGTCAAAGCCGTCTTTGGGATATATGGGATATAGTTTCAAAGTTACTATTTATTTGTCTGATGGCAACGAGGCAGGCGATTGGAATAATTTTATTATCAATTCAGATGATACAATTAGAAAAGATCCATTTTTCTATTCTGTTACAAAGGGAAATATTGATTACAGCTATATTGAAGGTATCGTAGAATAACAAAAATTCCAGTTTGCCGTACAGCGCCAAACAGCGGAAAAGCCCCTGCATTCCAAAACGGATGCAGGGGCTTTCTCTTTGTTTACTTCAAGATGATTTCGCCGTTTTCACCAGCATCCACCACAAGGGTGCCGCCGGAAGCCAGCGTGCCGTCAATCAGGCGCTCGGCGGCGGGGTCTTCCACGGCTTTGCGAATGACACGGCGCAAATCGCGGGCGCCGAACTTGCCGCCCTGACTCTTTTGCACCAGAGCCTTGAGGGCTGCCGGGGTATAGCTGTATGCGATGCCCTTGGCCTCCATGCCGGGCTTGTACTCGTCCAGCATCAGGGCCGCGATGCCCTCCAGCGTCTGCTGGCTCAGCGGCTTGAAGGCGATCACTTCATCCACGCGGCCAAGGAACTCCGGCCGCAGGAACTGGGCCAGCGCCTTGCGGGTCTTTTCCTCGCTGAGCTGTTCCTCGCTCTTATTGAAACCAAGCCCGCCGGTGCTCTGGTCGCTGCTGCCGGCGTTGGAGGTCATGCAGATGACCGTGTTGGAAAAATCCACCGTGCGTCCCTGCGCATCGTTGATCTTGCCCTCGTCCAAAATCTGCAGCAGAATGTTCATCACGTCCGGGTGCGCCTTTTCGATCTCGTCGAACAGCACCACGCTGTAGGGGCGGCGGCGCACCTTCTCGGTGAGCTGACCGGCCTCCTCGTAGCCCACATAGCCCGGAGGCGAACCGATCATGCGGGACACCGCGTATTTTTCCATATACTCGCTCATGTCCAGACGGATGAGCGGGTCGGGGCCGTCGAACAGCTGATTTGCCAGCTGCTTGACCAGCTCGGTCTTGCCCACGCCGGTGGGGCCCACAAAGATGAAGCTTGCGGGACGGCGGCGGCCGGAAAGGTCAGCGCGGCTGCGCTTGATGGCCTGCGCCACCAGATGCACGGCCTCGTCCTGCCCGATGATCTTCTTTTTCAGCTCGCCCTCAAGGTTTGCCAGCTTTGCGAACTCGGTCTCCCGAATTTTGACCGCCGGAATGCCGGTCCACAGCTCGATGACCTTGGCCACATCGTCCATGGTCACCTGGATCTCGCTGGCAGCAGCCTGCTTTGCGGGCAGGTCGGCTTCGAGCTTTGCAATGCGGGTCTTGCGCTCGGCCACGCGCTCGTAGTCGATGGGCTCGTTCACATCCGCATTCTCCATCTCGGCTTCTTCCTGCTTCAGGGCATCCAGCTCCTTCTGCATTCCCAGATACTCGGAAATGACCGGGTGGGCCAGATTGCAGCAGGCGCAGGCTTCGTCCAGCAGGTCGATGGCCTTATCGGGCAGATAACGGTCGGTGATATAGCGCTCACTCAGGGTGACAGTGGCAGAAAGCACATCGGCAGGCACCTGCACATGATGGTGCTGCTCGTAGTAGTGCTTGATGCCGTTCATCACAGCAAGGGTATCGGCCACGCTGGGTTCTTCCACCCGCACGGGCTGGAAACGGCGTTCCAGCGCCTGATCCTTCTCGATATACTTGCGGTACTCATTGAAGGTGGTGGCACCGATGACCTGAATTTCACCACGGGAGAGGGCGGGCTTCAGGATATTGCCCGCGTTCATGGCACCCTCGCTCTCACCGGCAGAGGTGATGGTGTGGATCTCATCGATGAACAGGATCACATTGCCTGCGGCCTTCACCTCGTTCAGCAGGCCCTTGACCCGCTGCTCGAACTGGCCGCGGAACTGGGTGCCTGCCACAAGGCTGGTGAGGTCCAGCAGATAGATCTCCTTATCCTTCAGGCCGATGGGCACATCCCCCTTGGCAATGCGCTCCGCAATGCCCTCGGCAATGGCGGTCTTGCCCACACCGGCTTCGCCGATGAGGCAGGGGTTGTTCTTCTGGCGGCGGCTCAAAATCTGGATGGTGCGGTAAATTTCGCGGTCGCGGCCAATGATATCGTCCAGTTTGCCTTCCCGGGCCTTGCGGGTCAGATTCTCGCAATAGGTATCCAAAAATTTGCGCTTAGGCGGCTTTTTGCCGTTTTTGCGGTCGGCCTTTTTGTCGCCATCTTTCTTCTCGCTGCTGGTAAAGCCCAGCGGGAAGGTGGCATTGCTGCCGGGGATCAGATCTTCGTCCATGCTGTCCGGGTCAGCATCCTCGCCGCCGTTCGCCATGTTCATCATCATGGAGAGCGGGTTTGCATCGCCCATCTCCTCCATCATGCTTTCCATGCGGTTCTCCATGTTATCAAGATCCTGATCCGACATGCCGAACTGCTTCATCAGATCGTCCACCGGCTTGATGTGCAGCTCACGGGCGCAGTGCAGGCAGTAGCCCTCCTGCTTCATCTGACCATTGTCCATCCGCTGGATGAAGATGATCGCCGGACGTTTCTGGCATCGAATACAGACCATAGTTCCTCCTTTATGCAAAACCCTTTACAGGAAAGGGTTGAAGAGATTGAAGATTTTGTAGTAAAGACTGCTGCTCATCACCGTATCGTTGAGCACATTCAAGTTGCCGCCTGTGATGACGATGATGCCCCACAGGATGCACAGCACCAAATAGATATCCAGCAGCGCGGTGGCACCGCCCACAAGCCAGCCAAGGCCGCGGTTTACCGTGCCAATGACCGGCAGCTTGTTCACAAGGCCCAGCACCGTGACCAGCATACTGACCAGCAGGCGCAAAAGCGCATAGAACAAGAAGAACAGCACCAGCGTGATCACCGGTGTGAGCAGCGGCTGCAGCACGTTTTCCACAATGGAATCGGCCAGCACCACCGCGTTATCGGCCAGCACAGCGCCAATGGAGCGCTCGCAGGCTGCCACGATGGAAGCGCGGAAGGAAGCAGGCAGGAAGCCCGCATACTTTTCCGCAATGCCGGAAAGGTCTACCGCACCGCCCGCAGCAATGTTTGCTGCGATCTGGGTGCGGAAGCCGCCTGCCAGCATGTGTTCGAACACCCAGCCGGCGCAGGCAGCGGAAAGCTCCTTGGCCCCCAGAAGACTGAACAGGTTGCCCACCAGCTGCACAACGGACGAAAGAAAGCCCTTGCGCGCATAGCGCACCACCAGAATAATCCATGCTACCGTGCATATGATATCAAAAAGAAATGACGGATTCTTGAACATACCTTGTTTTCCCTGTTATTTTTATCACTTTCCCCGCAAGAGTGCTATTTACGCATGATCTTCTCACCCAAAAATCACTGTCCACTGGAAGCTGTCTGCTCCGGCGGTGTGACCACCTGCACCGTGTTGCCGGTGAACGCCAAAATCTGCCTACCCTCGATCAGCGCCCGGGGCCGGGCCGAAAGCGGCTGGCTCCACTGGAACTCGCCCACACCGTTGAAGCGCTCCACCGTGCTGTCGGTGAGCAGGTAGAAGCCGTCGTTCTTTGCCCGGATGATCTGGCTGGCCGAGAGCACGCTGCCGCTGTAACCCACGGTCAGCTCCCCGTCCAGCAGCACCGCCGTGCTGGTCTGGCCATTGCTCAGCAGCAGGGCCGCACCGTTACCGGTGTTGGACACGCTGACGAGGGTGCCGCCGCCAAAATCGTAACTGGCGCGTTCGCCTGCGCTGCCGCCGCTCGTGTTGTACAGCACGGCGCGGTTCTCATAAAGCACCAGCAAAAAGCCGTTGGACATCCAGCCCATCCACTGGGGCACACTGTTCTCGGAGCCAAGGCATACCGGGTCGCCCTGCGAGAGGGGCAGTACATAAAGGTTCGTGGTCAGCTGGCCGCCCACCGCCGATACAGCGGCCACGGCAAGGCGGCGGCTGTCCGGCGCAAAGGCCATGCGCAGCGGGGTGCCCTGCTCACTGGTCAGGTTCCACACCAGCTGCTGCTGCATACTGGAATTGTAAACGGTCAGCTTTGCCACGCTGTCGGTGCTGTCGGTCACAACAGCCACCTGTCCGGCATCTGCCACAGCGCACAGCGAGATGGTGCTGTCCATGGTTTTGGTATAAAGGTTCTGGGTGCGGCTTTCCACCCGCAGCTCATTGCCGGAGCGGTTGTACAGCACAAAGCGGGTCTTGCCTGCAGCAATGGCCGGGCGGGCATAGCCGCTCTGGATGCTGTTCAGGCGGGTGCCGCCAAGACTGTATACCACGCAGCTGTCGCCGCCCATCTCCACAAAGCTGCCAGACATCTGCGCCACCGCATCCGGGTCGGTGATGCCGGTCTGCTGCGGCCAGCCTGCGGCTGGTGCCAGCGCGATGACGGCAGTATCCACAAGGTCTTTTGCGCGCGCAATGGAAGACCCCACTGCGCCGGTGGCAAACAGGACAAGGATGGTCAGCACCGCTACGATGATGACGGTGCGGCGGATGCGCCGTGTGCGCACCCGGGCCCGGGCGGCTTCCAGATATTCGACGCGTCCGGCAGAAAGCGTCTCCCCTTCGGCGGAATGTCCGCCGCGGCGAATTTTGCTCATGAATGGTTCTCCTTACAGATCATACTCCACACACTTCAAAAACAGGCCCTTGGCGGGCAGGGTCGGCCCGGCGCGGCTGCGGTCGCGGCTTGCCAGAATGGCGGGAATTTCCGCCGGGTCCAGCCGGCCTGCGCCCGCTTCGCACAAAGTGCCCGCCAGAATGCGCACCATGTTGTACAGGTAGCCGTCGGCGGTCACTTCAATGTCGATCTCGTCTCCCTTGCGGGCAACATGACAGTCCGTGATGGTGCGCACGGTATCGCCATGGGCTGCAGCGGAAGAGCCCGCCGCGCACAGGGCCAGAAAATCGTGCCTGCCCACGAACTGCTGCGCCGCCGCCTGCATTCTGGCTTCGTCCAGATGCCGGGGCACCCGGGTGTAATAAGCCGCGTCAAAAGGCGAGTCGATGGGGTGGTTGTGGATGCGGTAGAGGTAGGTTTTGGTATGGGCCGCGTACCGGGCATGGAAATCCTCCGGCACCACCTGCGCGTCCAGCACCCGGATGTCCGGCGGCAGATGCTGGTTGAGCGCCAGCGGGAGCTTTGCCGCCGGGATGCGGGTATCGGCGTGGAAGTTGAGCTTGAAGCCCAGCGCGTGCACCCCTGCATCGGTGCGGCTGCAGCCCTTGATATCGGGGCGGCTGCCCAGCACGGCCTGCAGCGCATCCTGAAAGGTTTGGGCCACGCTGCGGCCATTGGGCTGCACCTGAAAGCCGCAGTAGTTCGTGCCGTCGTAGGCAAGGGTAAGTAAAAAGTTCTGCATGGAACTCCTTCCGTCACGGCTTTGCCGTGCCACCTCCCTCAAAGAGGGAGGCTATAAGGCCCCCTCCTCGAGGGGGCTGTCGCCGAAGGCGACTGGGGGAGTTTTAAAAATTCGGGAACACCAGCCGGGAGGCAAGGATCACTGCAAAACAGGCGATGCACACGGCAAGGTCGATATAATCCTGCTTTTCGCAGCGCAGCACCTTCAGGCGGGTGCGGCCGTCGCCGCCCCGGTAGCAGCGGCATTCCATGGCCATGGCCAGCTCGTCCGCGCGGCGGAAGGCCGAAATGAACAGCGGGATGAGCACCGGCACCAAGGCTTTTACCCGGTCGGTCATCTTGCCGGTATCCAGCTGGGCACCGCGGGCTTTCTGGGCGTTCATAATTTTGTCCGTCTCCTCAATGAGGGTGGGGATGAAGCGCAGGGCAATGCTCATCATCATCGCCAGCTCGTGCACCGGGAAGTGCAGTTTGCCCAAGGGCTTGAGCAGCTGCTCAATGGCATCCGTGAGCACGATGGGGCTGGTGGTGTAGGTGAGCAGGCTGGTGCCCGCGATGAGCGCCATGACGCGCACTGCCATCAGCACAGCATAGCGCACACCCTCGGCATAAATGGTCAAAAACCAGATGTGCACCAGCGGTTCGCCCTCGCCTGACACAAAGAACAGGTTCAGCACCGCTGTGAAGATCACAATGGGCAGGATGGGCTTCAGGCTCTTGAGAATCATTTTGCCGGGAATTTTTGCCACCTTGTACATTGCTGCAAGGAACAGAATGGAAAGGGCAAGGCCCAGCGGATTGGAAGCTGCAAACAGCAGCACGATATAGGCGATGGTCAGCACCAGTTTCAGGCGCGGGTCGAACCGGTGCACCAGACTGTTGCCCGGGAAGTGCTGGCCAATGGTGATATCTCTCAGCATCCGGCAGCGCCTCCTTCCTTCTTTGCTTCCCGCGGGAGCACAAGGCTCTCGCCTGCCTCCCGGCGGCGCTTGGCCTCCAGGATCATCTTGACCGCATAGGGGATGGTGTACACATCAGCGGGCACATCCACCCCCATCTCCCGCAGCTTGAGGAAGATCTTCGTCACCTGCGGCACGGAAAGCCCCAGCTCCAGCAGCTCCGGAGCGCGGGCAAAGACTTTTTCCACGGTGTCGTACATGGCAATTTTCCTGTTGCTCATCACCAGAACGCGGTTGGCGTACTTGGCAATGTCCTCCATGCTGTGGGACACCAGCAGCACAGTGGTGCCGGTCTTTTTGTGGTACTCCTTCACCTCGCTGAGGATGTCGTCCCGTCCCTCCGGGTCAAGGCCCGCAGCAGGCTCGTCCAGCACCAGAATGCGGGGCTTCATGGCCATAACGCCCGCCACGGCCACCCGGCGCTTCTGGCCGCCGGAAAGCTCAAAGGGACTGCGCTCCAGCAGGGCCGGGTCAAGGCCGACAAAATCGGCGGCTTCATGCACGCGGCGGTCGATCTCGGCTTCGTCCAGACCCATGTTCTTGGGGCCGAACGCGATATCTTTATAACAGGTTTCCTCGAACAGCTGGTACTCCGGGTACTGGAACACCAGACCGGTGAGGAAGCGGAAGTCTCGGATCTTCTCCGGATCTTCCCACAGGTCGCGGCCATCGATATAAATTTTGCCGCTGGTAGGCTTGTTCAGGCCGTTCATGTGGGTAATGAGGGTGCTCTTGCCGGAGCCGGTGGCCCCGATGATGCCCACAAAGTCGCCCTCTTCCACCGTAAAGCTCACATCGTCCAGCGCAGTGACCGCATTGGGCATGCCGGGGTTGTAGACGTAGCTCAGATGTTCTACTTTGATGATATCTGCCATTTGCGTCTGCCCCCCTTACTGCAAAAGCTCGTACAGAGCCTGTGCGCATTCGCCGGTGTCGATGATGCCCTCCGGCATCGGGATGCCGGCCTTCACCAGCTCGTCCCGCAGCTCTGCAGCCTGCGGCACATCCAGATGCAGGGAGCGCACCTTCTCGGTCTGGCTGAACACCTCTTTGGGGGTGCCCTCCATCACCACATGGCCCTTGCTCATCACCAGCACACGGTCTGCCTGCGCAGCTTCCTCCATGTAGTGGGTGATGGACACCACGGTGATGCCCATATTCCTGTTCAGGTAGTGGATGGTCTGCATCACCTGCTCACGGCCCCGGGGGTCCAGCATGGCGGTGGCTTCGTCCAAAATCAGGCAGTCCGGCCGCATGGCAACAACGCCTGCAATGGCAACGCGCTGCTTCTGGCCGCCGGAAAGGTTGTGGGGTGCGCGCTCGCGGTACTCATAGATGCCGGCCATCTTCATGGAGTCGTCCACGCGGCGGCGCATCTCTTCGGGCGGCACACCGAGGTTTTCCAGTGCAAAGGCAACGTCTTCCTCCACCACGGTGGCAACGATCTGATTGTCCGGGTTCTGGAACACCATGCCCACGGTCTGACGGATCTCATAGATCTTGTCGTCGTCTGCGGTGTCCATGCCCTCCACGTAGACCTTGCCGCTCTCTGGCAGCAGGATAGCGTTGAAGTGCTTTGCCAGCGTGGACTTGCCGCAGCCGTTGGCACCCAGCACGGCCACGAATTCGCCGCGCTTTACTTCCGTTGAGACACCGTCCAGTGCGTAAACCGGCTGGTCGCTGTCGTAGCGGAATTTCAGATTTTGTGCTGTTAAAATCGTCTCTTCCATTTGTGTTTCTCTTTCTGGTGGTGCGCCCCTCTGAAAGGGGCTGTACCCCATTCTATTGAAATTGATTGCTTGTTTATTTTTAGCGGCCTCGCCCTCTCCGTCATCGCTGCGCGATGCCACACTCCCCCTTTTGTCACCTGCGGTGACATCTTCCCCCGGCGCGGGGGAAGTCTTTCCTCAAAGGGAGAGGCCTTGGCAGTACGGCAAAGTTTCCGGTTTTGCCAAGGGCTCCCCCTTTGGGGGAGCTGCTGAGCAACGCGAAGCTGAGAGGGCGAGCCCGTTTACCTCTTTTATTCTTCCCAGATGGCAGTTGCGCCACAGGGCACTACGCCGCCGGTGGCGGACACCGGCAGGCCGATCTCGTCGCAGGAGGTCTGCCCGCCAAAGCGGGGCACCAGCGTTGTTTTGAGCATATACTCCATGACCGCCGGGGACAGGCCGGTGGTGTAGCTGTTCACTGCAAAAAACAGCGGCGTATCGCTCAGCACCTCTTCGCACTGGCTGATGAGATCGTAGATGCAGTCCTCCAGCTTCCAGATCTCACCGCCGGGGCCGCGCCCGTAGCTGGGCGGGTCCATGATGATGCCGTCGTAGGTGTTGCCGCGGCGTTTTTCCCGCGCAACGAACTTGGCACAGTCGTCCACCAGCCAGCGGATGGGCCGGTCGGCAAGGCCGCTTGCCGCAGCATTGTCCTTACCCCACGCCACGATGCCCTTGGAGGCATCCACATGGCAGACGGTGGCACCTGCCGCCGCACAGGCCAGCGTGGCACCGCCGGTGTAGCCGAACAGGTTCAGCACCTTTACCGGACGGTTCGCGGCACGGATCTTTTTGGCGTACCATGCCCAGTTGACAGCCTGCTCCGGGAACACGCCGGTGTGCTTGAAGCCGGTGGGGCTGACGATGAGGGTGAGCTTATCCTCGCCCTCGCCGCAGCTGATCTTCCACTTTTCGGGCAGACGGCGCTTGTACTCCCACTCGCCGCCGCCCTGATTGGAGCGGTGATAAACAGCATCTGCCTTTGCCCACAGCGAGCTTTGCTTGGGCGTTTTCCACACCACCTGCGGGTCCGGTCGGATGAGGATGGTCTCACCCCAGCGCTCCAGACGGTTGCCGTCGGTGGCATCCAGCAGTTCATAGTCTTTCCAGGTATCTGCAGGGCGCATAGCGTCCTCCCTTCTCTTTTATCCGTTTCTTACTGGCCCAGAATGCGCTTGTTGATCTTATCCACGATGCGGTCGGCGCAGCGGTGGATGGCATCCAGATCCTGGCCCTCCACCATCACGCGGATCTTCGGCTCGGTGCCGGACACCCGCACCAGCACGCGGCCCATGCCCATAAGCTTCTGCTGCTCGTTCTCAATGAAACCGGCCAGCACTTCGTCCTCTTTGTAGGCTTTTTTCTGGGCGGCGTTGGCGGTCACATTCACCAGCACCTGCGGATACTGGGCGTAGATGCCGTTCAGTTCGCTCATCTTCTTGCCGCTTTCAGCCAGCAGCTTGAGCAGCTTGCCGGCGGTCAGCTCACCGTCGCCGGTGGTGGCATGGTGCAGCAGGATGACATGGCCGCTCTGCTCGCCGCCGATGGCAAACCCGTTCTCGCGCATGTTTTCCAGCACGTAGCGGTCGCCCACGGCGGTCTTTTCGGTGTTGATGCCCTGACTCTCCATATATTTGATGAAGCCCAGATTGGACATGACCGTAACCACAGCGGTGTCGCCGTCCAGACGGCCTTTTTCCTTCATGGTCATGGCCAGCAGGGCAATGATCTTGTCGCCGTCCATCTCCTGACCCTTTTCGTCGCAGCCAAGGCAGCGGTCGGCATCACCGTCAAAGGCAATGCCGCAGTCAAAGCCGCCTTCCACCACGGCCTTTTCCAGATTTTCCAGATGGGTACTGCCCACGCCCTTGTTGATGTTCTGGCCATCAGGCTCAATGCCGATGAAGGTGCACTTTGCGCCCAGACGGGGGAACAGCTTCTGCGCCACAGCGGCAGAAGCACCGTTTGCACAGTCGATGCAGACGTTCAGGCCGGTCAGGTCGCCGTGGATGGACTCATACAGGTGATCCACATAGTCCTGCAGGCCGTCATCGCGGCGGTACACACGGCCCACCTCGGCACCGGTCTTCAGCTCAATGCCCGCGCAATCGTTGTCGATGTAGACTTCGATCTGGTTTTCCACCTCGTCCGGCAGCTTATAGCCGGTACCGGCAAAGATCTTGATGCCGTTGAACTCCATCGGATTGTGGGAGGCAGAGATCACGATGCCGGCATCGGCATTGTACTTACCCACCAGATAGGCCACAGCGGGCGTGGGCAGAACGCCCAGACTTTCCACATCCGCACCCACGCTGCACAGACCGGCGGTCAGGGCTGCTTCCAGCATATCACCGGACTGGCGGGTGTCCTTGCCGATCAGGATGCGCGGACGGTGGCCGGTGCTGCCGGTCAGCACCGCAGCAGCGCCGCGGCCGATCTTCATTGCCAGCTCACAGGTCAGGTCTGCGCCTGCAACACCGCGCACACCATCGGTTCCAAAATATTTTCCCATAATAATACCCCACTTTCTATAGAAAGAAGCAAGTTTTAATATTGTAAGCATCCTCGCCCTCTCCGTCATCGCTGCGCGATGCCACCTTGTTCCCCTTCTGGCACTTCGTGCCACCTCCCCCGGCCGGGGGAAAATGGCGAAGCCAAAAGGGGGAATAAGCTGTCGAACGAAGTGAGACTGAGAGGGCAAGCCCGTTTATCTCAGAACAAACTCTGCTGCCCGTTGTCCTCGGGCGCAACGGTCTCCGGCGCTTTCAGGCCCAGATGTTCGTAGGCCAGCCGCGTTGCGCAGCGGCCCCGGGGCGTCCGGGTCAGAAAGCCCATCTGCATCAGATACGGCTCACACAGGTCTTCCAGCGTGACGGATTCCTCGCCGAGGGCCGCCGCCAGCGTTTCCAGACCCACCGGGCCGCCGTTGTACATTTCAATGATCGCACGCAGCATACTGCGGTCCAGTTCGTCCAGACCCAGTGCGTCCACGTCCATCCGCTTGAGGCCCATCAGAGCCACATCCCGGTCGATGATGCCGTCGCCCAGCACGGTGGCAAAGTCGCGGATGCGCTTCAAAAAGCGGTTTGCCACGCGGGGCGTGCCGCGGCTGCGCTTGGCCAGCTCGTAAGCACCTTCCGGCGTGATGGGCTGGTCGAGGATGCCTGCCGAGCGCTGGATGATCTTGCTCAGTTCATCCGGGCTGTACAGCTCCAGCTTGAGCAGCACGCCAAAGCGGTCGCGCAGGGGGCCGGTGATCTGGCCTGCACGGGTGGTGGCACCCACCAGCGTGAACCGCGGCAGGTTGATGCGGATGCTCTGGGCGCTGGGGCCTTTGCCGATCATGATATCCAGCGCATAGTCTTCCAGTGCCGGGTACAGCACCTCTTCCACCTGACGGGACAGGCGGTGGATCTCGTCGATGAACAGTACATCGCCCTCCTGCAGGTTGGTCAGCAGGGCGGCAAGGTCGCCGGGCTTTTCAATGGCCGGGCCGCTGGTGATGCGGATCTGCACCCCCATCTCGTTGGCGATGATGCCTGCCAGCGTGGTCTTGCCCAGACCCGGCGGGCCGTAGAGCAGGATGTGATCCATGGGCTCCCCGCGCCGCTTGGCAGCTTCCAAGTAAATTTTCAGGTTCTGCTTGACCTTTTCCTGCCCGATATAGTCTTCCAGATGCTGCGGGCGGAGGTTGTTTTCCTCGCTGTCCGCCGCCGTCATGCCGGGCTGCATCATTTTTGCGCCGTACAGCGCAGTTTCGTCCTGCATTCTTTACCTCCTGCCTGCCATGCTGCGCAAGGCCAGTTTGATGATCTCTTCCACGGGCAATGCCGCGTCGATCTTGGAAACGGCAAGCGCTGCTTCGCTCTGGCTGTACCCCAGCGACACCAGCGCCGCAATGGCCTGACTGCTGCCCTGAGAAGCCTGTGTGTCGGCAAAAGCACCTGCCACATCCTCCAGCGAGATGCCGTCCACAAAGCCCTTGGCGACCTTATCCTTCAGCTCCAGCACGATGCGCTGTGCAAGCTTCGGCCCCACGCCGGAAGCCGCCTTGAACGCCTTGTGGTCCCCCGCCGAGATCGCCAGTGCCACGCGGTCCGGCTCCATCACGCTCAGGATGGCAAGGCCCACCTTAGGCCCCACGCCGGACACGGCGGTCAGCATCTCAAAGCAGGCCTGCTGCTCCTCAGTGGCAAACCCGTAGAGGCTCACATCGTTCTCGGTGACGCTCATCACGGTATAAATGGTGGCTTCCTTGCCCACGCCGGGCAAGGCCCCGGCCACGCTGGCCGGGCACTGGGCATAGTAGCCTACACCGCCGCAGCTGAGCACCACTGCGTTCATGTTTTTTTTGACGATTTTTCCTGTCAGACAGTAGATCATTTAAAACCCTCTCCGTTTCTGTGTCGGCCAATTTTCCTCTGTTCAGCTCGCCCTTCGGGAGAACTCCGGTGCCGCGCCGCTGCAGGCGGACGGAACCGGTGAGAGGGTCAGATCGGCCCGGCCACACGGCGGACAAAGCGGTTGAGCTGGTTGCCGTTGGTGTGGCAGAAGGTGATGGCCATTGCCAGCGCATCGGCGGTATCGTCCGGCTTTGGCACGGCGGGCAGATGCAGCAGCACGCGGGTCATCTCCTGCACCTGCTTTTTCACGGCCTTGCCGTAACCGGTAACAGCCTGCTTTACCTGCATGGGGGTGTACTCGTAGATGGGCAGGCCTGCCTGCGCTGCCGCCAGCAGGATCACGCCGCGGGCTTCTGCCACGCCGATGACCGTGGTCTGATTGTGCTGGTAGAACAGCTTTTCGATGGCAAGCACCTCGGGCCGGGTGCGCTCGATCACCTCTTTGATGCCTGCATACACCTCGTCCAGACGGCGCTCGAACGGCACGCCCGCGTCGGTGCACACCGCACCGAAATCCACCGGCGCAAATCGGTTGCCTGCGTAATCCACCACGCCCCAGCCCACGATGGCGTAGCCGGGGTCGATGCCCAAAACTCTCATGCTGCAAATACCTTCCGATACTATTCCTATTATAACTTTATTATTATATCACAACAAAACAGTGTGAGCAACAGAAAACCTTTCGCATGCCGCCGCCAAATGTGCGCTGGCGCGTAAAAAGGGCAGTCAGCGCCCCTGCCTTTAAAAAAGTTTTACAATTTTTGAAAAAGCACTTGCTTTTTGGCAGAAGGTATGGTAATATAATCAAGCTGATTTCGGCAAAACAGAATATGGACGGTTAGCTCAGCTGGTAGAGCATCTGCTTGACGTGCAGGAGGTCACAGGTTCGAGTCCTGTACCGTCCACCACGAGTCCCCAGACCAAAAGGTCTGGGGACTTTTTTCGTGGTGGACGGTACAGGTCTCGAACAGGGCGGCGGCGCATAGCGCCGTAAGCAAAGCCACAGTGCGGCTTTGCTTAGCCCGCGGTTCCCAACGGCTAGGAATGTCTACCAAGAAAGATGTCGCCCGACCATTCGGTCTGAGAATGTGGTGAGCGGTACAGAACTCGAACAGCAATAAACAAAGGCAGGGTATCACCGTGGCGCTGTGCCCTGCCTTTTGTTTTGCATCCCCCTATATTGTGCGTTTCGGGTCAATCGCTGCGTACGTCCGTACATGGTCGGTACGCACGTACGCAGGAAAAAGGGCAAGTTCTGATATATAACAGTAGTCTTTTATTGTGTAATATGATATACTCACGTCAACATAACAATTGTGAATGAGCGCAATTTCAAATGGACATCAATCGTATTTTAAGTGAACGAGCTATCTAAAAAAGGAGGCATTTGCTATGAAAAAAGCATCGAACATTTGGGTTCGCAGAGGTCTTTTGCTTCACCGTTTGCATGGACAGGAATTAGCATTAGCTCTCCTATTAAAGCAAAAACCGATGTCTGCTCCACAAATTTGCTCGTCCCTTTTGGAAAAAGAAATACGCTTTGACCGCAAGAAGATTGGAAAACTTTTGGCAGACCTTGAATGGTAGGGAGTTGTCTCTAACGATAGTGGTGTATATAGCTGCCAATGCGCTGTGCTGGATAACTGTCAAGAGCGCTATAACGAGAGCCAGTTGATCGATTTGATTGGGTTGACTCAAAACACTGTGAACGGCCAATCTTTTTATAGTTCTATGCCTCCGATGAGCGTCAGTTCTCGTGGACCCAGTGGTGCATAATCATGTAATTTCCAAATAGTAAGAAGCAGGGTTTGTGGCTCCGCACGCCCCAACAAGACCGCGTTTGCGAAGCAACGAACGCCCCAGCGGGGCGTTTGAGTGGCAGCCCGGTCTTGCGCCGGAAAATTATAAAAACCCGGAACCTTCTCAGGGCCAAAATGGCTCAAAAAGGGTTCCGGGTTTCTGATTTTTGCGCTATCTCTTTGTGCAAATTGCTATCGCATTTTTATTTTGCAACAGTCCCTCTTTTTTATTTCCGGAGATTTTATTTTCGGGTATAGGCTTCCATGCCATGCTCGGCGGGGTCGTAATATTCCATCAGGGTGATGTAGTTTTCCGGGTAGTGGCAGAATGCCGCACGCAGAACGCTGTCTGCCGGGCTGTTCACGCTCATCAGGCTGAGGATGTAGTACACCAGCAGCTTCAGCACATCGCTCTCCACCTCGTAGCACAGACCCACCGCCAGCACCGGCACCACCACCTGCTGCGCCCGCAGCGGCACGATGGCCCCCACCTGCTCCAGAATGGGTCTGCTCATGGCCGAAGCCATCATCACGCAGCGCAGCACCTTCGTCCACGACATTTTGCGGATGTTCTCCATGCTGCGCAGCCGTTCCGTCACAGCTTCATCGTCCAGGATCACGCCCTCGGCTGCCTCTTTCTCCGAGAGGGTAAAGGCACACTGCAGCATATCCATAAAGGCAGCTTCATATTTTTCGTGGTAATTTGCAGCGCTTTTGCAGAACGCCAGAGCCGCCGCGACCACCGAATCCACATCTTCCTTTGTGGCCAGCTGGTCGAACCGCAGCGGCACGCCGCCCATCCGGCTCTCGATGATGCTCAGATCATCCAGCTCGTTCTGGTACGCCGTGGAGGGCAGAAAGCGGTCGTTTCCGTTGCGGTGGTAGCCCCACTCTTCCGGCATCACGCGGGCCACGATGTCGCCGCTGGAAATGATGTTGAAGATATTGCTTACATCCCAATCCGTTTTCAGTCCGCCGTCTGCAGTGTGGTCGTTGTCGTAGTCCGCCTGCAGATCCGGGCGGTCCGCTGCCGTCAGTGCCGCCGGTGCGGCAAAGGTGTAAACAAAGGTATTTTCCTGCGCGATCTGCGGCAGCTGCTGCCGGATGCGCGCCGCCGTCAGGTTTGCCACAGCCGCGCCGCGGCTGTAGCCGCCCAGCCAGAGCTTGATGGTGCCCAGCGTTCCCGCTGCAGCCTCGGCTTTTTTCAGGTAGTCCTGCAGATCCTCAAAAAAATGCTCTGCTGCTGTCACAAAGCCATAGTGCCCGCCGCCTTCGCCCACATGCAGGTTGCTGGCCCACTCGGCACCATAGCCGACACCGCGCAGCATGGCAGCAATAATGGTGGTGCGCTGGCCATCCTGTACCAGTGTTTTCTGCGCAAAAGCACAGCCCGCAGTATCCACCGGGGTGTTCAGACTGCACTGGTAGCCCACATAGACCGCATTGGCAAAGCCAAGCTTCTGGTAGGCATCCGCAATGCTGTCCTCACGGCCCGCTTCACCCTCCACCCAGTAAAGCGCATCGCTCTGGTAGGTGCTGCCGCTTGCCGCCACAAGTCCCAGCGTTGCCAGTGCCAGCTTGTGGCTGTACTGCAGCGCCGTGTTCTCAAAAAAGGCATCTGTATAATAAAAATCGTGGGAGAGATCTGTTTCGCTGTGGTCGCTGCGGAAGGCAAAGGAGTAGTAATCCTCCGGCACCGCGCTGCCCACCACAGCCTGCGGCAGCAAAGCCTCTGCCGCCGCGTGCGGGGCCAGCACGCCTGCCACGGCAGCTGCTGCCGCCTTGCAAAAGGCACGTCGTTTTATGGTCTTCATCTTTCTGCTCCAATCAAGGCTTCTGCATAAAACCAGTCTGTTTTTCTAAGTATAGCGGATTTTGCACGCTGATACAATCGCTCTTTTTTAATAAAAAACAGCCCATGCTCCACACACAGACTGTTTTATGGTATAGTATAAAGGTGTCCGGCTCACCTCAGCTCGATCTGTCTGCAGTAGTCCACGATGTGGTGGAACATCTGTTCCACTGCTGGGGCCATTGCGGCGGGGCGCTGCACAGCCAGGCCCACCACACGGTCTTCCTCTGGCTCGATGGGATAGATCTTGATCGCAGCCTTGCAGTCGCGCAGCAGCATCTGCGGCATGATGGAAATGCCCAGACCTGCTTCCACCATGGCGATGTTGGACTGGTCGTCGATGACATGGCAGCGGCGCTCGGTGCCGATCTTATATTTTTTCAGGAACTGGCGCATCTCAGCATCGGTGGCATCGCACTGCACAACGAAGCTTTGGCCGTTCATCAGGGCGGGAGTCATCACGCCGTTTTCCGGTTCGGGCCAGTCCTGCGGCACGATGCACAGCAGCGGCTCGCGGAACAGCTCGGTGAGGTTGAACTCTTCACGGCAGGTGGAGGAAAGGAACGCGATATCCACCTGACCGGTTCGCAGCCATTCCTTCACATCATCGTAGGTGCCCTGATACACCTCGATCTCGATCTGCGGGTAGTGGGTCATAAAGCTTTTGAGCAGGCCCGGCAGCAGCGAAGCACACACCGAGTTGAATACGCCCAGCTTCACCTTGCCCTTTTCCAGGCCGTTCAGGCGGGCGATGCTCTGCTTGAGGGCCTCGTCGCTGTTGAGCACATCGCGAATAGAGGGGTACAGGGATGCGCCGTAGCTGGTCATGGATACGCCGTTCTTGCCGCGGTTGAACAGAGCAAAGCCCAGCTCCTCCTCCATTACGGCAATGGCGTGACTGATGGCCGATGGGGTCAGGTGCAGCTGCTGTGCCGCCTTGTTGAAGCTGCCCTGCCGGGCCACGGCATCAAAGATCTCGTAGGAAAAAAGCGTCATGCCCAAAGCCTCCTTCCGTCTTTACTGGTTCGGAGACGCCCGATTCTCTGTGAATCTTTTTCATCTTTCATTTGAGATAGTTCAATTATATTCTTGATTGTACTATCCCGCGCCTTTTCTGTCAAGCATTTTGCCCGATTTATGCGCTTTTCCGGCGTATTTTGTCAAAGATGACGCAGGAGCCTGCCAGCCTGCGCCGTATCATTAAAAAAGCACAAAAAGTAGATTTTTTATCAAGTGAGGGATTCCTTATGACCAAGACTGCCAAAGCCCCTGTCCGCTGTGGACTCAGCGGCACAGCGCTCAAATACATCGCCTGCATCACCATGCTCATTGATCACATCGGCGCTTCCTGCATCGAAACCGGTATCCTGCTGCCGGCCCTCGCCGCCGGTGCTGCCAGCTGCGGCGGCATCCCGGTCAGCACCCTGCTGGCTGCAGACCGTGTGCTGCGGTATATCGGGCGGCTGGCCTTTCCCATCTTCTGCTTTCTGGCCGTGGAGGGCTTTCTGCACACCCACGATGTAAAAAAATACGTCCGGCGGCTTCTGCTGTTCGGGCTTGTCAGCGAGGTGCCTTTTGACCTTGCCTTTTTCCGCACACCGTTCGCCCCGCAGCACCAGAATGTTTACTGGACGCTGGCGCTGGGCGTGCTGGCTATGGCAGGGCTCAAGCGCTTTGAAAAGGAAAACGGCCTGCCCGGCTGGCAGGGGCTTGTGTGGGCGGGCGGCTGCGCCGCGCTGGCGCTGGCTGCCAACACCGACTACCACGCCATCGGCGTGCTCATCATCTGCACCCTGTACCTGACCCGCGCAGACCGCAAGCGGCAGTGCCTTGCAGGTGCGCTGCTATTTTTGTTCGAGCTGACCGCGCCGCTGGCCTTTGTGCTGGTCTGGTTCTACAACGGGCAGCGCGGCGCGTGCAGTCCGCTGCAGAAAAAAGCCTTTTACTGGTTCTACCCGGTGCACCTGCTGGTGCTAGCAGGTATCACGAACCTTATGCTATAACAGCAGAAAGCCCGCCGTCCAAAGACAGCGGGCTTTTTTACAGCTTCTCACATCGGGAACATAACGCCTGTCAGCAGCAGCATGGCAGGCACTGTGACCAGCATACACACGGTGGAGTGGGCCACCGCCTGACTGGCAAGGGTCGCCTCGGTGCCGGTCTGCTTGGCCAGCACAGCGGCAAGGCTGCCGGCTGGGCAGCATGCAATGATGGAAAGGCCAGTGCGCAGCACATTGTCCAGCGGCAGCAGCCACAGCAGCAACATGAACAGCAGCGGGAACAGGATGCCGCGCAGCAGGGTGACCCGGTACAGGAAACCGGTGTGCAGCAGCGCACGGATGTCGCTGTCTGCCAGCAGCACACCTACGATCATGAGCGCCAGCGGCGTGGTGCAGCCGCCCACCGCACTGCAGAACTGTTGCACCGGTGCTGGCAGCCGCCAGCCGGTTGCCAGCAGCACCAGCATAGCCACCGTGGCAATGTTGGTGGGGGTGATGAAGGTCTTGAGCCGGATCTTCTCGCCGGGGCGGAACAGGCACACCACATAGGTAAAGAACCATACATTATAAGAGGCCATGGCCATGCCTGCAAACACAGTGCCGCGCGCGGTGCCCAGCAGGGCGCTGCACAGCGGCAGGCCGATGAAGCCGCAGTTGGGCATAGCTGCCGTGCCCACCAGCACCGCATACTTGCCCGGCGTGTCGTGGTGCAGCCAGCTGCTCAACCGGCACAGGCCGGTGGTCACTACAAACAGTGCCAGCAGCAGCACGAACAGCACCCCTGCCTGAGTGAGCAGCTCCGGCTCACCGTCCACGGCTGCACCAGCCAGCATGGTGCAGGGCAGCAGAAGCTTCATGATAAAATCCGACAAAAACTTGCTGTCACGATCCTTGATGATGCCGCTGCGTGCACCTACATAACCCAGCAGCACTTCCAGAAAGATCACCGTGATCTGACCCGCCAAAACGCCAAACGCCATTGGTTCCTCCTTTTTGTTCCGCAAGCCGCATTTTTCCTTTACAAAGGAAAAAGCCCATTGATTTCAACGAATCAACGAGCTTTTTCTTGGCGGAGTAGGAGGGATTTGAACCCTCGCGCCGTTGTTTAGACGACCTACGCCCTTAGCAGGGGCGCCTCTTCGACCTCTTGAGTACTACTCCAGAGCAAAGTGTGTTACACTTATTCAATAAAAAATGGCGGAGAGAGTGGGATTCGAACCCACGGTACGTTTCCGTACGGCAGTTTTCAAGACTGCTTCCTTAAACCACTCGGACATCTCTCCTTGTGGACATCCGCCTTACGCCGTGTCGAATGCCTATTTAATTTACCAGATTTGCACGCCGGTGTCAAGCCTTTGGCGCAATTTTTTTCTTTCAGCCCTTAAAAACAAAATTTACCACAACCTTTTTGGGTCTCGGCCTGTTTCAGGTCTTTACAAGTACACCTTTTTGTTGTATAATAAACACAAGAAAATTTCCTCGCGGTGTAAAGGAGAAATATACCATGTCGTTTTCAGAACTTTTGAAGCAGTGCCGCAAAAAGCAGGGCATCAGCCAGGCTGAGCTGGCTTCCAAACTGGGCGTGACACAGCAGGCTGTCGGCAAATGGGAAAGCGGCAAGTCCTCTCCCGATCCGTCTACCGTGGCCCGCATTGCCGAGCTTTTGAACACCACAGCAGATTATCTGCTGGGCCTGTACCGCCCGGTAAGCAATGTTTCCGCCCCGGAAGAGCGGTTCTTTGGCAGCTATTCTGAAAGCCTGATCCCGGTGATCGGCACGGTAAAGGCCGGTTACGGTGCCCTCGCCTTTGAGGAGGACTACGGTCAGGAGTATGCCCGTGTGAAGGACCCCTCCAACTATTTTTATCTGGTGGTACGCGGCGACAGCATGGAGCCCCGCATTCAGGACGGCGACCTTGCCCTTGTGCACAAGCAGGACACACTGGAAAACGGCGACCTTGGCGTGCTGATCTACGGCGATGAGGGCGAGGGCACCCTGAAGCGCTATATCCAGCGCGGCAACTGCGTGGTGCTGCAGCCCTTCAACCCGGCCTACAGCGAAATGGTCATCAAGGGTGAGGACCTGAACCATCTGCACATCGCCGGCCGCGTGGTGGAAACTAAGGCAAAATGGTAATTTTATAAGGGAAGCGGGCTCGCCCTCTCCGTCACTGCTGATGCAGTGCCACCTCTCCCAAAGGGAGAGGCTTTGGCAGTACAGCAAAGTTTCTGGTTTTGCCAAGGGCTCTCCCTTTGGGAGAGCTGTCGAACAAAGTGAGACTGAGAGGGCGAGGACGCTAACCGTGAAGCCATAAAAGCCATCTGCATTTTGCGTATGGCTTTTTATTTTATACCCTTTTTGAGGTAAACCCAATGGAACAGACTTTAATGGACAAGCTGACCATTCTGGCGGACAGCGCCAAATATGATGTAGCCTGCACCTCCAGCGGCGCATCCCGCACCGCGCGGGCAGGCATTCTTGGCAGCTGCTATGCGCCGGGCTGCTGCCACGCCTTTACCGCCGACGGCCGCTGTGTAAGCCTTTTAAAGGTTCTCATGACCAACTGCTGTGCCTTCGACTGCAGCTATTGCGTCAACCGTAAGTCCAACGATATCCCCCGTGCCACCTTCACGCCCCGGGAGCTGGCCGAGCTGACCGTGGAGTTTTACCGCCGCAACTACATTGAAGGGTTGTTCCTTTCCAGCGCGGTGCTGGGCACGCCGGACTACACCACCGAACGGATGCTGGCCGCCCTGCGGCTGCTGCGGGGCGAATACCGCTTTGGGGGCTACATCCACGCCAAGGCCATCCCCGGCACAAGCCCGGAACTGCTGCAGCAGCTGGGATATCTGGCCGACCGCCTGAGCGTGAATGTGGAGCTGCCCAGTGAGCAGAGCCTGAACCTGCTGGCCCCGGACAAAGGGCGGCACTCCATTTTCCGGCCCATGAAGCAGATCGCAGTTTCCGGCGCGCAGAGCAAACAGGAGCTGACCGTCTACCGCCATGCGCCAAAGTTTGCACCCGCCGGACAGAGCACCCAGATGATCGTGGGCGCTTCGCCGGAGACGGACTACCACATTTTAAAGCTCACTGAGGGCATGTACCAGAAGTACAGTCTGAAACGGGTGTTCTACTCCGCCTACATCCCGGTAGCCGAGGACACCCGCCTGCCTGCGCTGGACACCAAACCCCCGCTTTTGCGGGAGCACCGGCTGTATCAGGCTGACTGGCTGCTGCGGTTTTACCAGTTCAAGGCAGACGAAATTCTGGATGAAGCCAACCAGAGCTTCAATCCCTACCTCGACCCAAAATGCAACTGGGCCGTGCAGCACTACGGGCTTTTTCCGGTAGATGTGAACCGCGCGCCCTTTGAAATGCTGCTGCGTGTGCCGGGCATCGGCCCCAAAAGCGCCCGGCGCATCTGGCACGCGCGCAAGCTTTCCAGCCTTGGGCTGGACGAGCTGAAGCGCATGGGCGTGGTGCTCAAGCGGGCACAGTATTTCATCACCTGCAAGGGTTTTGCGGGTGCGCACCCGGGCCGCGGCACCGCCGGGCGGGAGCGCATCACGCAGGCGCTCATCGACCCCAACGTGTTCGGCGGCAGCTGCGAACAGCTCAGTCTGTTCACGCCGCCTGCGGTGGACGATCTGATCACGCAGGGCGTGGCACCGCGCGCAGCCATGCGCATGGTGCGGGAGGAGGCAGTGCAATGTCTGGCGAAGGCGCTGTAAATGTTCAAGTTCAGAAAGCCCGCAGGCTCCACGATGCGGATGTGGTCTATCTCTACGACAGCAGCTTTGAAGGCTTTCTGTGCTGCGTGTTCGAGAGCTTTGCCCAGCACGAGATCCCCTTTGCGGTGTGGACACCCCAGCGGGAAACTTCCACCCTGTACCCGGTCAAGGACATTCCCACCGACCACGCCAAGGCTCAGCGGGTGTTTGCCAGCTTTGGCAGAAAGCTTGGCCCCGAGACAGAGTATCTCGTCAGCCGGGATTTCCTCTCCGGGCGGGAGGACAAAGAGCTGCTGCTCATCCGCTTTCTGCATCTGGCCTTCGCCCTCGGCCCCGGCACCGTGAAGCGCACCGGCCACCCGGACGTGGCCCCGCTGTATGAGATGAAGAAAAGCCTTGACTGGGAAGTGGACAAGTTTCAGGGCTTTGTGCGGTTTGAGGAGCACGACGGGATGCTGGGTGCCGTCATCCACCCCAAAAACTACATCCTGCCGCTGCTGCGGCCCCACTTTTGCGGACGGTTCCCGGAAGAGAACTTTATGATCTACGATGCGGTGCATCAGGCTGTGCTGCTGCAGGAGGACCACAAGGCCCGGCTGCTGGAGCTGGCTGCACCGCTGGAGCTGCCGCCGCCCAGCGAGCGGGAGCAGCAGTTTCAGGCATTGTGGAAGCAGTTCTACCAAACGCTGGAGATCAAGGCCCGCCACAACGAAAAATGCCGCATGACCCACTGCCCCAAGCGCTTTTGGGCCGATATGGTGGAGATGAAAGATGAATTTTAACAAAAACGTTGCATCTGCGGCGTTGCAACCCCCAAAACCTATGGTATACTATAAGAGATATCCGGCAGGCCTTCTGCCGAACACTCCCGCACTGCTGCGGGGCAACACAAAAGGAGTATTGTAGCGTTATGGTTCGCATTACTATGGAAGACGGCGGCATCATCGATATCGAGCTGAACGAAGAAGCCGCTCCTATCACCTGTGAGAATTTTAAGAAGCTGGTCAGCGAGGGCTTTTACAACGGCCTGACCTTCCACCGCGTGATCCCCGGCTTTATGATTCAGGGCGGCTGCCCGCTGGGCAACGGCACCGGCGGCCCCGGCTGGAACATCAAGGGCGAGTTTGCTGCAAACGGCGTGAACAATCCGCTCAAGCACACCCGCGGCGTGATCAGCATGGCACGCGCCATGAACCCCAACAGCGCAGGCAGCCAGTTCTTCATCATGCATCAGGATGCACCTCATCTGGACGGCCAGTACGCTGCCTTTGGCAAGGTGGTTGCAGGCATGGATGTTGTGGATAAGATCGCAGCTGTCCGCACCGACTGGAACGATAAGCCCACCACCCCGGTCAAGATGAAGACTGTGGAGCTCATTGAGGGCTGATTTTTAAACCTAAAAAATCCCGACACCTTACGGTGCCGGGATTTTTGTTTTCGTTGATGCTTGTTTTTAGCAGCCTTCCTTTTCGGCCAGCTTGCGGCCCATGAGCACGCCCATGACCGAAGCCATCATCAGGCCGCGGGTCCAGCCGGAGGAGTCGCCCAGACAGTGCAGGCCCTTGATGTTGGTGTCAAGGTTCTCGTCCATCTTCACCTTGTTGGAGTAGAACTTCAGCTCCGGGCTGTACAGCAGGGTCTCGTTGGCGGCAAAGCCGGGCACCACCATATCCAGCATCTTGATGAACTCAATGATGTTGGTCATGGCGCGGTAGGGCATGGCGGCGGTAATGTCGCCTGCCACGGCATCCTTCAGGGTGGGCTTCACGTTGGACTGGGCCAACTCCTTCTGCCAGGTGCGCTTGCCGTCCAGAATGTCGCCGTAGCGCTGCACCATGATGTGGCCTGCGCCCAGCATGTTGGTCAGCTCGCCCACCTTCTGTGCGTAGGCAATGGGCTGGTTGAACGGCTCGGTAAAGTTGTGGGAGACCAGAATCGCAAGGTTGGTGTTCTCGCTCTTTTTCTCCTTGAAGCTGTGACCGTTGACCACGGCAAGATCGTTGTCGTAGTTTTCCTGCGCCACAAAGCCGCCGGGGTTCTGGCAGAAGGTGCGCACCTTGTTCTTCCAGGGCTTGGGGTAGCCGATAAGCTTGGACTCATACAGCACCTTGTTCACCTTTTCCATGACCTCGTTGCGGCACTCCACGCGCACACCGATGTCCACGGTGCCGGGCTTATGGGCGATGTGATGCTCGGCGCAGATCTTTTCCAGCCAGTCCGCACCGCGGCGGCCGGTGCCAATGACCACGGTATCCGCATACACAGGCCGGACCTGATCGCCGTCCTTCAGCAGCACGCCCTTGCACTCCTCGTTCTCAAGGATGATGTTCTCGCACTCGGTATTGAACAGCATCTCCACGCCGTTGTCGGCCAGATAGTTCTGGATGGCCAGATACAGCTGCTGCGCCTTCTCTGTGCCCAGATGGCGGATCGGGCAGTCCACCAGCTTCAGGCCGGCATGGATGGCGTTCTTGCGGATCTCCTTGATCTCCTCGCCGGTATAGATGCCCTCCACATGGGGGTCTGCGCCGAACTCAAGATAGATCTTGTCGGTGTAGTCGATCAGCTCCTGTGCAAACTCCTCTCCGATCAGGGCGGGCAGGTCGCCGCCCACCTCATAGGAGAGGCTCAGCTTGCCATCCGAGAAGGCACCTGCACCGGAAAAGCCGGTGGTGATGGCGCAGGTGGGGCGGCAGTTGACACAGTGGCCCACTTCGGCTTTGGGGCAGTGGCGCTTTTCCACGGGCTTGCCCTTTTCCACCAGCAGCATCTTCTTTTTGCTGCCGTGGCGCAGCAGCTCCACAGCGGTAAAAATGCCAGCCGGGCCGGCACCGACAATGATCAGATCATACTTTTCCATTTCTCTTTTATCCTTTGCTGTTTTGATTGCGAACTTCTTCCGTCAAACCCTTCGGGTTTGCCAGCTCCCTCATTGAGGGAGCCTTTGGCATTCCGGCAAACTTCCGCGGAAACGGAAAAGTCTCCGGTTTGGCCAGAGGCCCCATCCCAGAGGGGGCTGTCTGCGAAGCAGACTGGAGGAGTTTCCTTATTTCTCGTTCTCCTGTTCTACAGTGGCGCTCTCGTCCACCTCATCCAGCTCCACAGCGCTGGCTTCGGCATCGGTGCGGGTCACATCCGGGGCGACCACGCCGTCGCCGTTCAGGTCTTCACCGGTCAGGGACTCCAGCATGGACTGAGTCTCCGGGTGCAGCTTGGCAAAACGGCGCACGGCCAGCACCGTGTACAGGGCGCTGAGCAGGTTGATGGAACCCTCCACGATCAGGATGATGCCAATGGCCATGACCAGCGTTTCCATGGTGCCGAAGGGGTTCAGGATCATGATAACGCCCAGCACCACGCTGAGCACCGGCAGCAGCAGAAAGCTCTTCCAGCTGGAATAGCCGCAGCGGCGCAGGTCCAGTGCGTTCTGCACACGACTGATGCTGTCAAAGATCACGAACAGGCCGAACACGATGGGCAGGATACTCACCACGATGTCGCTGCGCAGGATCAGGAACGCACCCAATGCCAGACAGATGATGCCGGAGATCAGGGTGAGCTGGCTCTGGAACACACCGCGTTCCACCACAAAATAGCGGATGAGCTGCACCGCCGCGCAGGCCAGCACCACAGCGCCCAGCGCATAGCACACGATGTTCAGGGCCGTGGTGGGCTTCATGAGCAGAAAAACGCCCAGACCCAGATACAGCGCACTCATGAGCACCAGATTCCATTTGAGCTTTTTTACCATAGAGATCACGTTCCTTTCCTTTGCAGGGACAGTTTTTCACGCCCTCATTCGGCAGGGGAATACATGGGGGCAATGATGTTTTTGTTGATGCGGGCGTAGAAGCCAAGGCTCAGCAGGACACTGACGATCTCAGCGATGAGGAAGGCCCACCAGACATTGTTGACATTGCCGGTCTGTGCCAGCAGCCATGCGGCCGGCAGCAGCACGAACAGCTGACGGCAGACCGAAACAATCAGGCTGAACACACCGTTGCCCAGTGCCTGAAACACCGAGCTGAGCACGATGCTGGCACCCGCCAACAGGAAATGCAGGCAGATGATGCGCATGGCCGGGATGCCAATGTCCAGCATGGCATCACTGGCTGCAAAGATGCCCAGCACCTTATCCGGCGCGAACTGGAAGATGCAGAAACCAATGAGCATGATGCACTCGGCATAGCAGACTGCCAGCATGATGGTTTTTTTCACGCGGTCCGGTCTGCGGGCACCGTAGTTGTAGCTGATGATGGGCACCATGCCGTTATTCAAGCCAAAGATGGGCATGAACACGAAGCTCTGCAGCTTGAAGTACACACCGAACACCGCCACCGCCGTGGCCGAGAAGCTCATGAGGATCAGGTTCATGCCAAAGGTCATCAGGCTGCCCACGCACTGCATGGCAATGCTGGGCAGGCCCACCGTGTAGATGCGGCCAATGGCCTTTGCACTGGGGCGGAAGCCCTTGAAGCCGATCTGGATATCCGGGTTCCTGTTCAGGTTGAAGAACAGGGTCATGCCTGCGCCGCAGAACTGGCCGATGACCGTTGCCACAGCCGCACCGGTGGTACCACTGAGGGCCTCACCGCAGTAACCAAAGATGAAAATGGGGTCCAGAATGATGTTCACCACTGCACCCACCAGCTGACTGATCATGCTCAGGTAGGTGCGGCCGGTAGCGGCCAGCAGCTTTTCGCCCATGGTCTGGGTGAAAAGGCCCAGGCTGAAGATGCAGCACACCGAAAGATACTGGATGCCCTGCTGCGCAATAGCCGCATCACTGGTCTGTGCATAGAAATAGGGCTTCATGCAGGTAAGGCCAATGACGAGGAACACCACGAAGCTGCACAGTGAAAGAAAGATGCCGTTTTTCGCCGTGGCATTGGCGCGGCTCTGGTTCTTTTCGCCCAGACTCTTGGACAGCATGGCGTTCACGCCTACGCCGGTGCCCACGCCCACAGCGATCATCACATTCTGCAGCGAGAAGGCGAGGGACACAGCGGTGAGGGCGCTTTCACTCACATGGGACACGAACACCGAGTCCACCACGTTGTAAAGCGCCTGCACCAGCATGGAGATCATCATGGGCACGCTCAGCTTGACCAGCAGAGGGTTGATCTCCATGGTGCCCATAATGTTTTCCCGCGTTTGGGCGGGAGAGGTTTGGGGTTGCTTTGTTTCCACGTTTGCTCCTTTTTACATTGGGATTCAGGTGATATGGCAAGGCCGCTGCCGAATAACTCCTTCCGTCATCGCTGCGCGATGCCACCGCTCCCCTTTTTGTCACCTGCGTGACATCTTCCCCCGGCCGGGGGAAGTCTTTCTCAATGAGGGAGGCATTGGCAAAATCAGAAACTTCATTATACTGCCAAAGGCTCCCTCTCCGAGGGAGCTGGCACGGCGGGAGCCGTGACTGAAGGAGTAAAACAGTCGCCGTTGCCCGAAACGTGGGCAGGGTGCAAAAGCACCCTACCCACGAATCATCGTTGTTTTATTTTGAAGTGCCCGGGCGGTCAGCCAAGGTTCTTCTCCTTGGCGGCGGCTGCGTCCAGGATCATCTTCACGCAGGTCTCGCGGCCCAGAGCAGCGTTGATGGCCAGATCATAGTTGTGGGCATCACCCCAGCGGTTCTGGGTGTAGTAGTTGTAGTAGGCAGAACGGTTGCGGTCGGTCTTTTCCACCTCGTCCTTGATGCCCTTTTCGTCCTTGGCCTTGACCAGAGGATTGGTCTTTGCGTATTCCAGCCGCCACTCCTTGGGGGCGTACACGAACACGCGCAGCACATCCTTGCGCTCACGCAGCACATAGTCGCCGCAGCGGCCCAGGATCACGCAGGGGCCTTCCTCGGCCAGCTGCTTGATGATGCGGCTCTGAAGAATGAACACCTGATCGCCCAGCGGCAGCTCATTGCCCATGGTGTACAGACTGTACAGCAGGCTGTGAGTATGCCGTTTTTCACTGGCGGCAACAGCTTCTTCCGAAAGACCGGAGTGCTTTGCTGCCATGGTGATCAGCTCTTTGTCGTAAAGCTTGATGCCCAGCGCATTTGCCACATCTTCAGCGATGTAGCGGCCGCCCGTGCAGTATTCACGTCCCAAAGTGATGATCGTCTTTGCCATAATGTGTTCCTCCTATGTCTTGATCTATAGCCCAAAGGCTTTGGGTCGGGCCGGTCATTCCGCCGGCTTTTCCTGTGCCTGGGAAACAGGTTGCTCCGGCGTGGGGCGCGGCTTTGGCAGCCGCACCTCCGCCACGCGCATGGCACCGGTCTGGTCCACTGCATACACGCTGCAGCGGCAGCCTGCGGCCATGATCTTTTCCGGGAAGCGGATGCCGCCCTCCGGCGTGCGCTCCATCCGGCAGAAGCTGCGGTGGGCGGTGGTGGCGTGGGCCACACCGTCGTGGCACGCACAGGCCACCCAGCCGGAAAAGCCCTCCGGCAGCGGGTCCTTCACGCCGCGCTGCTCAAAATAGTAAACGTCTGCCGTCTCGCCGGGCACCAGCTCGCAGCGCATTCGCAGCGGACGGTTGGCGGCAACATCGCGGGGTTTTGCCCGCAGGGCGATGGCGCGCCCGGTAAAGTAACGCATAAAGTCCACCAGCGCCATGGTGCAGTTCACTGCGCCGTTGGAATCTGCGGTGGGGTCGTTCAGCAGCACATAATCTGCCATTACGGCATCGTCGTGGCCAAAGCCGCGCAGGCCCATCCAGACCCGCACCGGGTCCCGCTGGCCGCGGATGCGCCGCTCCACCTGCACTGCCACACAGCAGTCATCGTGGATCTGGGCACGCAGGTCGGCAAGGTCCATCCATGCCTGCCAGCAGGGGTAGCCGCAGCAGCCGGCGGCAGCAGCCGCAAAGGCCGCATTGGCGGTGGTGCTGTGGGCCATGTCCTCCATCACATAGGCCACTTCTTCGGGCAGGACATCCTCGCCCCAGCAGTTCATCAGTGCCGCCATGACCAGCGGCAGATCCATGGTGCGGCCAAAGCTGGGATCGTGGGCGGAAAGGCAGTATTCCGGCAGATAGAGCTGCCGGTTCAGCGGGTGGCCGTTGTGCTTTTCCCACGCCAGCGGCCGCACTGCCGCGGCCAGCAGGCGCACTGCGGGCGAGACCTTGTCATCGTTGGTGGAAAGGTTCACCTGCAGCTGCACGCCGGTGCCGCCGCCGGGCGTTGCCACGGTCACGGTATCGCCCATGAGGAAGATCATGCCGTCGTCACTCTGGGAATTGCAGCTGCAGCGGGGGTAGCCCGGCGCCCACTTGCCAAAGCTCATCCAGCCGGTCCAGTTTCCTCCGGCATATACCCGGCAGCGCACCTCCACCATGGTGTTGTGGGGCGCAAAGGCGTTCCAGCTGACATTCAGGTTGCAGAAGGCCGGCATGGCAAATTCCGGCGTGGTGTAGCTGCCGTATTGCAGGCAGCGGCCCGCCACGCTGTCCAGCACCAGTGCACCGCCGTCCAGTGCCACATTGTCCAGCTGCCCGCGGGAGAAGGTCTCGGTGCCCTGCAAAACCAGATTATTCCGTTGTTCCATGGAGCACCCCTCCTTTGCGGAAGTTCAAATTTACTCTTCGGTGTCGTCGGTTCTTTCGCCGTAATCCTCTTGGAGGGCGGCTTCCAGCTCGGCATCCTTCATTTTGCGGATGCTCTCCTCAATGTGGAACACCTTTTCAATATCGCCGTAGATGATCTGGCAGGATACTTCGGTCACGAACCAGAAGCCGAAGATCAGCATGAGCAGCAGGCCCAGCGGCATGCACAGGATCACCACGCCCCAGAACAGGATCTGCACGATGGCCGCCGCCAGTGCGTGGGGCAGGAACGCGATCATGCAGTTGATGCTGTTTTTCACGGTCAGGCTGAAGGGCTGATCCAGCAGCACCACCTGCGGCCACATGTAGGCGAACAGCATCTGGAAGATGAGCAGGTTCAGCACCGTGGCCACCCACAGCGGCACGCCCACATTGGTGCCCTTGCTCAGCATATTGAAGCAGAAATACACAAGGAAGATCTGCGCCGTGACCACCACACAGTAGAAGATGCCCGGCGCAATGCTGGCCTTGAAGTTGCGCTTGAAGGCACGGCGATAGGTCACCCACCAGTAACCGGCTTCGTCACGCAGGGCACGCAGCACGGTATCGTACATGCCGGCCAGCGCAGGCCCGGCCAGAATGCCGCCTACCACCGCGCTTGCCAGCATGACAGGCAGGCTGTTTGCCAGAAAGCCGATGTACACCAGACAGATCACCGGCAGAAAGCCGATGCAGGCCAGCAGGTTTGCAAGGAACATGCCGTTCATATCACGGCCCACAAGCTCAAAAAAACGGCCCACGCCGGTCTTGCGGGGAGCATCCTTTTCAACGCCCTTACCGGCCTTGAAGTCATTTGCGGAAGGAAATAAACCCATGTTCGTATGGTACCTCTCTCTTCATCCATTGGGCCGGCAGAAAGCATTTCGTGCAGAAAGTGCCATTGTGCTGGCTTTACAACTATAAATATACCCGCATTTTGTCAATTTTGCAAGACCGCAGATCCTCCGATTTGTAAAAAAAGTGTTATTTCTCCCCTTTTTACAAAAAGTGTGATACAATGACAATGGCATATTTTGCCGGAGGGAGGAAAACGCAATGAGCATTTTTCGCACGATTGCGATGTTTATCTACTTATTTGGTTATATGATCGTCCATTATGGCGTGCTGCGCCGGGCGGAACGCGCTCTAGCTGCAGGCGACATGCAGCTGGTGGAAGAACTTGTCAACAAGCATATCCCGCACTGGAGCCGGGGCATTTTAAAGGTGACCGGCGTTTTCCTGAGCGTGGAGGGCCTTGAGAATATCCCCAAAGATACGGCCTGCGTGTTCGTGGGCAACCACCGCAGCTACTACGACATCCCGCTTTTGCTGGCCAGTCTGGATAAGCCCCACGGCATCCTTGCCAAGGAAGAGCTGGAAAAGATCCCGCTGCTGAACCGCTGGATGAAGCTGCTGGGCTGCGTGTTCGTGCAGCGCGACGACCTGCGGGCATCCGTGCGCGCCCTGAACGACGCCACTGCCATTGTGGAGAGCGGCAAGAGCTTCGTCATTTTCCCGGAGGGCACCCGCTACAAAGGGGAAGAGGGCGGTGCCGGTGAGTTCAAGGCCGGTGCATTCCGCATTGCCGTCAAGACCGGCGCACCGGTGGTTCCGGTGGCCATTACCGGTGCACGTGCCCTGTTCGAGAACAATGGCAACCTGTGCCATCCGGGCAGCGTGCATATCAAGGTGCTGCCGCCCATCCGGACTGCAGGCATGAGCAAGGCCGAGCAGAAGCAGCTGCCGGACGCTGTGCGTCAGGCCATTCTGGCACAGCTGTAAATCAGAACTTGGAGGGAACTGCCCCATGGCAAGCTACCGTTACGAACGCGATATCGACCCCAAAGACCTCCAGCCCCGCAAACAGCGCCAGTACACCCGCAAGGAACGCTGGGCCAACTGGTGGGATTATAACCTCAAGTGGGTCATCATCATCGGCATCATCGTGGTGTTCTTCGGCTACAACTTCATCGGGCAGTATTTCTTTACCGTCCATGCAGACTATAACGTGGCCGTTGTGGCACCCCACTACCTGCCGGAAGCCACCCAGACCGCCCTGCAGGACGCCCTTGCCGCCTACGGCGAAGACCGGAACGGTGACGGCAAGGTGGTGGTAAAGCTGAACCTCTACACCATGGACTTTGGCAACGAGGACTCGGACGCCTACCTTGACATGGCAGGCACCACCAAACTTTCCACCGACATTCAGGGCGCGCTGAGTTCCATCTTCATCCTGTACGACCCCGCAGGCTTCCAGAAGACCACCGGCACCCTGCGCTACCTCGACGGCAGCCTGCCGCAGTCCGACGCAGACAGTGACTGGTGGAACATGGTCTACCGCTGGACCGACTGCCCGGTGCTGGCGGGCCTTGATCTGGGCGATTACGCTTCTGATGCTGTGCAGAGCGAAAGCGGCTCCAGTCAGGAGCTGATGAGCCGGTACTATATCGGCATCCGCGGCGCATGGAACAAGGACTCCGCCGACCTGCTTGAGGGCGGCGAAGAACTGTGGAACAAGCTGACCGCCGGGGCTGTTTCTACCGCCACTGCAGAGGGCTGAGCCATGCGGTTCCGGGTAAAGCGCGGCGGGCCTGCCGCCGGGTTCACATTTGACCGCACAGCAAAGCCGGTGCAAAGGCCAGAGCCGGAAAAGCCGGTCTCCCTTGCACAGGCGCTGGATAATCCCTATGGGAGATATTACGGCAAAGCCCGCAGCAGGGAAGAGCTGCTGAAAAACAGATAATATGCAAATAGAACTCCCCCAGTCGCCTTCGGCGACAGCCCCCTCGGGGATGGGGCCCTTGGCAGAGCCGGAAACTTTTCCGCTTTGTCAGCGGCTCCCTCTTTGAGGGAGCTGGCAAACCCGCAAGGGTTTGACTGAGGGAGTTCGTTTTCTATTTTGTTCTTTTTACACATATCTGATTTGAAATATTCTCCCCTTTGAAACGCCGGAGGTTTTGTTGTTTCTCCGTCCCAGTTATGGTATACTTACTGGGTATCTATTATCTTGATGGTATTTATCATACATGCAAAAGGATGTGAACCCATGGACGCACTGGAACAGGCACGCGCCGAGATCGACACGGTGGATGCCCAGCTGGCTGCGCTGTTTGAGCGGCGGATGGCTGCTGTGCTGCAGGTGGCCGAATACAAAAGAGCCCATGGCCTGCCCGTTTACGATGCCGCCCGCGAGACGGCAGTGCTGGAAAAGGCTGCGGCCCGCATTCAGGACCCGGCCCTGCGGCCCTACTATAAAGACCACGTGCAGAACCTGATGGACGTGGCAAAGCAGTACGAAGCCGTGGTGCTGGGCCAAAACCGCGCCGCCTATCAGGGCGTGGAGGGCGCTTTTGCTCACATTGCCCTCCGGGCGCTGTTCCCCCACGCCGAGGCTGTGAGCTATCCCACCTGGGACGAGGTGTTTGACGCGGTGGAACGCGGCGATGCTGCCCGGGGCGTCGTTCCCTTTGAGAACAGCCATGCGGGCGATGTTTCTGCCGTGCTGGATCTGTGCTACAATCACCCGGCGCTGTGGGTGGTGGATGTGTACGATCTGCCCATCTCCCAGAACCTGCTGGTGCTGCCGGGCACAAAGCTCGACCAGATCAAAAGCGTCTACAGCCACCAGCAGGCCATCGCCCAGAGCGAGACCTTTTTAAGGCAGTTCGGCCTGCCCGCCACCGCCATGGCCAACACCGCCATGGCCGCAAAGTTCGTGGCCGAAAGCGGCGACTCCTCCAAAGCGGCCATTGCAAGCGTGGAGACGGCGGCACTGTACGGGCTGGAGGTGCTGGTGCCCAGCATCAACACCGACGGCGACAACACCACCCGCTTTATCGTGCTCAGCCGCGAAAAGCCTACCGGCGGCAACCGGTTCTCGCTGCTGTTCACGGTGGACAACAAACCCGGCAAGCTGGGCGAGGTGATCCAGATCATCGGTGCCAGCGGCTTCAATATGGAGTCCATCAAGAGTCGGCCCATGCCTCATGTGCCGTTTGAATATTATTTTTACGTGGAGCTGGTGGGT
Organism: Faecalibacterium sp. I4-3-84; assembly: GCF_023347255.1. Lineage (GTDB taxonomy): Bacteria > Bacillota > Clostridia > Oscillospirales > Ruminococcaceae > Faecalibacterium > Faecalibacterium taiwanense. Next base: position 1,921,784 of record NZ_CP094466.1, on the reverse strand, counting down.
GACCCCACCGCCGACGAGACCGCCGCGCTGCTGCGTGAGCTTGACCGCACCTGCCGTACCGTGCGGCTGTTAGGAGTGTATACCAAATGAGTGAATTTATCGGAACCAAGCTGACCATGAATCTGGGCGAGCGCAGCTATGACATCATCGTCAAGAGCGGCTCGCTGGAAAACCTGTACCAGTTCGCCCGGCTGGACCGCCGTGTGGCCGTTGTGACCGACAGTGGTGTGCCCGCACAGTACGCCCAGATGGTGGCCGACCAGTGCAAGGATGCCCACATCATCACGGTGCCGCAGGGCGAAGCCAGCAAGAGCTTTAAAATTCTGGAATCCGTCCTCAAGCAGATGCTGGAATTCGGCATGGGCCGCGGTGATCTGGTGATCGCCGTAGGCGGCGGCGTGGTGGGCGATCTGGCCGGTTTTGCCGCTTCCATCTACATGCGGGGCATCGACTTCATCAACTGCCCCACCACCACCCTTTCCATGATCGATTCCTCCATCGGCGGCAAGACCGCCGTGGATCTGGGCGATACCAAAAACATCGTGGGCGCCTTCTGGCAGCCCAAGCTGGTCATCGTGGACCCGGACACCCTTGCCACTCTACCCCGCCGTCACTTCATCAACGGTCTGGCAGAAGCCGTCAAGGCAAGCCTGCTGGCAGACCCCGAGCTGTTCGCGATCTTTGAAAATGGCGACGTGGATGCCCAGATCGGCGAGATCATCTGCCGCAGCCTGCGGTTCAAGAAGAACATCGTGGAGCAGGACGAGACTGAGCAGGGCATGCGCAAGGCCCTGAACTTCGGCCACACTATCGGCCACGGCATCGAGGCCGTCAAGGGCATCAAGGGCCGCCGCACCGTGGGCCTTTACCACGGCGAGTGCGTGGCGCTGGGCATGCTGCCCATGATCGAATCCAAGGCACTGCAGAAGCGGGTGCGCGCGGTGTACCGCCGCCTTGGTCTGCCCACCCGCACTACTTACGATAAGGAAAAGGTGCTGGCTGAAATGCTGCACGACAAAAAGGCACAGAGCGGCCAGATCACCATTATCAAGGTGCCGGGTCTGGGCTGCTGGCGCGCCGAGACCATCCCGGTGGAGGGCCTGCGTCCCCTGCTGGGCATTGAGGAGTAAGCCATGAAAAATACATTCGGCAGCGACCTTTCGCTGACCATTTTCGGCGAGAGCCACGGCCGCGCCATCGGCGCGGTGCTGGACGGCATGGCCGCAGGCCTGCCGGTGGACGAGACTTTTCTTGCCGCCTGCATGGACAAGCGCCGCGCCCGGGGCGACGGCCTGTCCACTCCCCGGGTGGAAGCGGATGCCGTGCAGCTGCTGTCCGGCGTGGTGAACGGCCGCACCACCGGCACCGCCATTGCCCTGATGATCGAAAACACCAACACCCGCAGCGGCGATTACGCCAAGACCGCAGACCTTCTGCGCCCCGGCCATGCAGACTACACCGCCTACGCCAAGTACCACGGCTTTCAGGATGCGCGTGGCGGCGGGCACTTCTCCGGCCGGGTGACGGCCGCCCTTGTGGCGGGCGGTGCCATTGTGCTGAGCGCACTGCGCCGTGCGGGCATCGACATCACCACCCATATCGCAGAGTGCGCTGGCATTGCGGACACCCGCTTTGCACAGGATGATGCCGCACAGCTCTCTGCTCAGGTGGAAGCCCTTGCCAGCAAGCCCGAGGGCTTTGCGGTGCTGGATGAAACCGTAGAAGAACCCATGAAAGCCGCCATCCGTGCCGCCGGTGCGGAGGGCGACAGCGTGGGCGGGATGCTGGAAACCGCCATCCTCGGCCTGCCGGCAGGCATCGGTGAGCCCTATTTTGACAGCGTGGAAAGCGAGATCGCACATCTGGTGTTCTCCGTCCCCGCCGTCAAGGGCATTGAGTTCGGCACCGGCTTCGGCTTTGCCGGGATGCGCGGCTCCGAAGCAAACGATGCCTTCCGCATGACGCCGGAGGGAGCAGTCGTCACTGCCACCAACCACAATGCGGGCATCAACGGCGGCATCGCCAACGGGATGCCGGTGGTGTTCCGCACCGTGGTCAAACCCACACCCAGCATCTACAAGCAGCAGGATACAGTAGACTATCTTGCCAAAAAGGACGCACAGCTGTCCATTCAGGGCCGTCACGACCCCTGCATCGTGCCCAGAGCCGCCATCGTGCAGACCTGCGCCGCCGCACTGGCTGTGGGCGACCTGCTCACGGCACGCTACGGCGAGGCTTGGATGACCCACCCCACCAGCTTCCGGAAGGAGGACGAGTAAAATGGAATACGGACTCATCGGCGCAAAACTCGGCCACTCCTACTCCAAGATCATCCACGAGATGCTCTGCGGCTACCACTACGACCTGTGCCCTCTGCCCACCGAGGAAGAGGCCCGGGCCTTTCTGGCAAAGCGGCAGTTCAAGGCCATCAATGTGACCATCCCCTATAAAAAGCTGGTGATGGAATACTGCTCCTACATCGACCCGCGGGCCAAGGCCATCGGGGCGGTGAACACGGTGGTGAACAAAAACGGCCTGCTCTACGGCTATAACACCGATTATATGGGCTTTGCCCACCTGTGCGACGCCCACGGCGTGAGCTTTGCAGGCAAAACGGTGGTTATTCTGGGCACCGGCGGCACCCACAACACCACCAGCGCTGTGGCCCGGGACAAGGGCGCGGCAAAGGTGCTCACCGTCAGCCGCCATCCGGACCCGGAAAAGGGCGAACTGAGCTATGCAGAGGCCGTTTCCAGCGGGGCGCAGATCGTGATCAACACCACCCCGGCGGGCATGTACCCCAATGTAGGCGTGTACAATCTGGACGTTGCCGCCATGCCGGACCTCGAGGCTGTAGTGGATGTGGTGTACAACCCCGACAAGACCGAGCTCATCCTCCGCGCCGAGGAAGCGGGCGTGCCGGTGGCTGTGGGCGGCCTTGAAATGCTGGTGGCGCAGGCGGTGTATGCCGCAGAATATTTTCTGGACCGCAAGTTTGAGGATGCGCCGGTTGAAATTCGGCGCATCACTGCCGCACTGCGCCGGGATATGCTGAACATTGCCCTGATCGGGATGCCCTCTTCCGGCAAGACCACCCTCGGCAGGATGCTGGCAAAGAGCCTTGGCCGTACCTTTGTGGATCTGGATGAGGAGATCGTAAAGACCGATGGCCGCAGCATCCCGGATATCTTTGCAGCCGAGGGCGAGGACGGCTTCCGCACAAAGGAAACTGCCGAAACACAGCGCTTTGGCAAAGAGGGCCGACAGCTCATTTCCTGCGGCGGCGGCATTGTAAAAAAGCCGGAGAATCTGCGTGCTCTGCACCAGAACGGTGTCATTCTGTTCATCGACCGGCCGGTGGATGCGTTGGCCGTGGGCGGCGGCAGGCCGCTTTCTTCCAGTATGGACGCCCTGCGCCAGATGGAAGCACAGCGCCGTCCGCTGTATCTGGCAGCGGCAGATGCCGTCATTCCCAACAACGGCACGCTGGACGATGCCCTGCATGCCGCCATGGAGGCACTGGATGAAATTTTTGATTCTTAACGGCCCGAACCTCAACATCATGCGCTGGTCGGAGCCGGGCGTACCCGGTGAGCTGGATTATAACGCCATCATGGACTATGTGCAGGCAGGCTGCGAACAGCTGGGCATCGAGACCGACTGCTGCCAAACGAACCACGAGGGCGACCTTGTGGACGAAATCCAGGCCGCAGCGGGCCGGGTGGACGGCATCGTGCTGAACCCCGGGGCCTACGCCCACTACAGCGTGGCCATTCTGGATGCGCTGCGCCTGTGCGGCGTACCCGCCGTGGAAGTGATGCTGCACGCCCCGGACGAGCGGGAGCCTTTCCGCAAGACGGACGTGGTGTCCTTTGGCTGTCAGGGCCACTTCATCGGCGAAGGCCCGCAGGGCTACCTGCACGCCTGCATTTATCTGGCCCAGCTGCTGCGCACCGACGGCTCCAGCAAGGCGCATATCGTGATGTAAAAACGAAAGGAAATTATCACCATGATCATCTCCACCAAAAAAGGGACTCCGAAGGACGAACTGGAAAAGATCGTTGACAAATTCGAGAAGCAGGGTCTGGACGTGACCCTGATCACCGGAAAGGACTACAACGTGTTCGGTCTTGTGGGCGACACCACCAAGATCGACGAACGCGACGTGCTGGCAAACCCGTGGATCGACAACGTTACCCGCGTGTCCGCGCCCTATAAGCGTGCAAACCGCCTGTTCCACCCGGCAGATTCCGTGATCGACTGCGGCGGCGTGAAGATCGGCGGCAAGGAAAAGATCGCCGTCATGGCAGGCCCCTGCAGCATCGAGGGTGCAGAGCAGGCTCTGCGCATTGCACAGGGCGTCAAGGCCGGCGGTGCCACCCTGTTCCGCGGCGGTGCCTACAAGCCCCGCACCTCTCCCTACTCCTTCCAGGGCCTTGAGACCGAGGGCATTCTGGATATGGTAAAGGCCCGCGAGGCCACCGGCATGCCCATCGTCTCCGAGCTGATGAGCGAGGACCGCATCCCCGAGTTTGAGGAGTACGTGGACGTGGTGCAGATCGGTGCCCGCAACATGCAGAACTTCCAGCTGCTCAAGGCCGTTGGCAAGATGCACAAGCCCGTGCTGCTCAAGCGCGGCCTGTGCAACACCATTGAGGAGTGGATCATGAGCGCCGAGTATATCATGGCCGGCGGCAACGAGCAGGTCATTCTGTGCGAGCGCGGCATCCGTACCTTCGAGAAGTACACCCGCAACACCCTCGATCTCTCTGCAGTGCCCATCATCCACGAAAAGACCCACCTGCCCATCATCGTGGACCCCAGCCACGCCACCGGCAAGGCCAATCTGGTCGAGCCTATGATGATCGCTGCCGTGGCCGCCGGTGCCGACGGTCTGGAAGTGGAGGTCCACTACGACCCGCAGCACGCATGGAGCGACGGCGCACAGTGCCTGACCCCGGATTCCTTCGCACAGGCCATGGCAAAGTGCCGTCAGGTGGCATGGGCCATTGGCCGGGATATGTAACGGCCTATGCTGGTAACGATTCAGAACGCGCGTCCCGTGGGCGGCACTATCACCGCACCTCCCAGCAAGAGCATGGCCCACCGTGCTGTGCTCTGTGCGGCACTGGCCGAGGGCCGCAGCCACATCACCAATCTGGAATTCAGCAAGGACATCTCCGCCACCCTGGGCGCAGCGGCACAGCTATGCGCCCGTGTGCGCACCGGCGCAGACGATGCTGTGGTGGAAGGGCTGGGGCATTTTGTGCCCCTTGCCGCGCCGGTGGACTGCTGCGAGAGCGGCAGCACCCTGCGCTTTCTCATCCCCATCGCCAGCCTGACCGGACAGGCAGTTTCCTTCACCGGCCGCGGGCGGCTGATGGAGCGGCCTCAGTCGGTGTATGAAGCTCTGTACCGGGAGCAGGGCCTGCGGTTTGAGCAGAGCGCTGCCGGGCTGACCGTGGAAGGAGCACTGACCCCCGGCGAATACCGCCTTGCAGGCAATGTATCCAGCCAGTTCATCAGCGGGCTGCTGTTTGCTCTGCCGCTGCTTTCCGGCAACAGCACGCTGCACCTCATCCCGCCGGTGGAGAGCCGCAGCTACATCGATATGACCCGCTCTGTGCAGGCAGCCTTCGGTGTGCAGAGCCATTGGCTGGACGAAAACACTCTTGCCATCCCGGGCGGGCAGCACTATCACCCCTGCGATTACACCGTGGAGGGCGATTACAGTCAGGCCGCGTTCCCGGCGGTGCTGGGTGCAGTGTGCGGCGGCGTGACCATCACCGGCCTTGCCCCGGAAACGCTGCAGGGCGATGCCGCCATTCTGGATATCCTGCGCCGCTGCGGCGCAAAGTTCACCCAAACAGAAGCGGGCATCCCCTTTACAAAGTCACCGCTGCACGGGGTGGACATCGACCTTGCGGACTGCCCGGACCTTGGCCCTGTGCTCATGGTGCTGGGCCTGCTGTGCGAAGGCACTACAGTCATCCGCAACGCAGAGCGTTTACGCCTGAAGGAGAGTGACCGCATCGCTGCCATGGAGGCCGAGCTGCGTGCCTGCGGCGGCGTGCTGGAAAGCGAGGGCGGCACCATTACGGTGCACGGCTGCGCGAACAGGCTGCACGCTCCGGCGGGTGTTCTGCATGGGCACAATGACCACCGTGTGGTCATGAGCCTTGCGGTGCTGGCCCTGAGTACGGGCATCCCCCTGACCGTGGACGATGCCGAAGCCATTACAAAAAGCTGGCCGAATTTCTTTGAAGCCATCAAGCCCTTGGGCGCGGAGGTGGAATATGCTTGATAAAACAAAACGTTATCTCGTGGTGGGTCTTGGCCTGCTGGGCGGCAAATACGCGCTGGAACTGACGAAAGCTGGTTTCCATGTGGACGGCATCAACCGCAGCGAGGGGCATTTGCAGTACGCGCTAGAGCACGGCTATATCGCCAGCGGCAAGACCCACGATTTTGAGGACCTTGTGAGCAGCGCCGACCACATCATCTTTGGTCTGTACCCCACGGCCCTCATCGAGTGGTTCCACACCTACGGCCATCTGCTCAAGCCCGGCTGCATCTTTACCGATGTTTCCGGCGTAAAGACCGGCCTTGTGGAGCCGGTGCAGGCCATGTGCCCGGCGGGCGTGGAGTTCATTGCCAGCCACCCGATGGCAGGCCGTGAGACTTCCAGCGTGGAGCACGCCGCCGAGGTGAACTTTGCCCCGGCCAACTTCATCATCACCCCCACGGAAAAGAACACGCCAGAGGCCATTCAGTGGGCAAAGGACCTGGCCGAAGTGCTGGGCTTCCACCACATCTGCACCCTGACGGTGCAGGAACACGACAAGATGATCGGCTATGTGAGCCAGCTGTGCCATGCCATCGCCGTGAGCCTGATGTGCGCCAACGATAACTCTTCGCTGTGCGAGTACACCGGCGACTCCTTCCGTGATCTGACCCGCATTGCACGCATCAACGATAAAATGTGGGCAGAGCTGTTTTTGTGGAATAAGGAAAACCTCATCAGCGAGATCGACCAGTTCGATGCTGCGCTGCAGCAGATGCGCGCTGCCCTTGTGGCCGACGACCGGAACAAGCTGGAAGAGATGTTCCGTCTTTCCACCCAGCGTCGCGCGGCGTTCGACAAAAAACTGCCCGAATAAACCGGAGGTGCTCCCATGCCCAAGCAGGAAGGCCAGAAATCCAAGCTTTTGACCCTTTTGCGTATTCTGGAACAAAAGACCGACGAAGAACACCTGCTCAATGTACCGCAGCTGGTAGAGCTGCTGGAACAGCAGGACATTCTTGCCGAGCGCAAAAGCATCTACAGCGATATCGACACCCTGCGCAGTCTGGGGTATGACATCCAGCTGCGGCGCGGGCGCGGCGGCGGCTACTGGCTGGCCAGCCGCACCTTTGAGCTTTCTGAGCTGAAGCTGCTGGTGGATGCCGTACAGGCCAGCAAGGTTGTGTCGGCACGCACCAGCAGTAAACTCATCCATAAACTGGAAGCCCTCTGCTCCGACTACGAGGGCACCCAGCTGCAGCGTCAGGTGTATGTGGACGGCCGCCCCAAAAGCGACAGCCACACCCTGCTTTACAGCATCGATGCGCTGCACAGCGCCATCAATGCGGGCAGAATGGTGCGGTTCCGCTACAAGGACGGCGGCACCCGCACCGTCAGCCCGTGGCAGCTGGCATGGGAAAACGGCTGCTACTACCTTATCGCTTATCAGGACGAGAAAGAGCCTGCGGGCATCCGCAACTACCGCGTGGACCGCATGTCTTCCGTGACGGTGCTGGGCGATGCCCGCCGGGGCAAGGCCGAGTTCCGCCAGTTCGACCTGCCCGCCTATCTGCGCAAGCACTTCAACATGTTCGGCGGGCCGGAGTACCGGGTCACCCTGCGCTGCACCGCCGACCTGGAAAGCGCCATGCGCGACCGCTTTGGCAAAACGCCGCTGTTCGTGCCGGAGGAAGACGGTGCATATTTTCACTTTGATGTGCCGGTATGCGTCAGCCCCCAGTTCTACGGCTGGGTGTGCGGCTTTGGCGGCAAGGTGGAAGTAACGGCTCCCGCCGAGGTGCGGCAGGGCCTGCGGGAAATAGCCAAAAAATTAGCGGAGATGCATCAATAGCTAAAAAAAAAACGGCTCCTGCCCATTGGGTAGGAGCCGTTCTCATATATGGAAGTTATTCTTCAAATTCCAGATCGCTGGGCAAAATCAGGTCCAGCTCGGCGGCAGGTTCTGCCACAAGGCGGCGGCTCTGGTGGAAAATGGCCTTTTCCAGCGTGTTGCGGGCAAGACGGCCGTTGCCGGCGGTGCGGCTGTCCAGCGCCTGACGGCGCTTGTAGTAGCCCAAAAGCGGGAAGGTACAGCCCTCGGCAAGGCGGTAGCCCTTGCCCTTTGCCAGCACGTTGGTGATGTCCAGCAGCTCGTCTGCCGTGTAGTCCGGGAACTCGATCTTGTTGGGGAAGCGGCTGGCAAGACCGCTGTTGGCGGTAAGGAACACCTCCATCTCCCGGGTGTAGCCCGCCAGAACGACCACCAGCTCGTCCCGGTGGTCCTCCATGCCCTTCACAAGGGTGTCGATGGCTTCGAGCCCAAAGCTGTCCTGCTCGCCGCGGTAGAGGCTGTAGGCTTCATCGATAAACAGCACGCCGCCCAGCGCACTCTCGATGACGCTGTTTGTCAGCGGGGCGGTGTGGCCGGTGTAGCGGCCCACAAGGTCGGCACGGGTCACTTCCACCAGCTGGCCGCCCTTCAGCGCGCCGATGGCCTTGAGGTACTTTGCCACCAGCCGGGCAATGGTGGTCTTGCCGGTGCCCGGGTTGCCGGTGAAGATCATGTGCATGGAAAGGCTGGCAGTCTTGAAGCCTGCCGCCGCGCGGCGCTGCTGCACCTGCAGGTTATCCGCCAGACCGAACACATACTCCTTGACCGCCCCAAGGCCCACAAGGCCGTCAAGCTCTGCGCGGACCGCTTCTGCGGCCCCCGTGTACTCGGCGGGCAGCAGGGCAGACAGCTCCTGCTCGGGCTGGTCGTTCAGGCTGAACCACACACCCTCCGGCTTTGCGGTCAGGGTGACGGTGCCGGTAAGCTTTGCATCCGTCTGCAGGCAGTATTCGCTCAGGGCGCGGAACATTTTATCGCAGCATTCCGCAAGGCCCGCTGCGCCCTTTTCTTTGGTGCACCGGGCTGCAACATAGTCCCGCACATCGGCCCCGGCAGAGAGGGTCAGCCCAAGGCGTGCGCTCACCTTCTGGGCCAGCGCATTCAGCTGCTGCGCCGCCAGCGCTGCAAGGTCCTCGCGGGCAAAGGCGCTGGTGGCGCACACATCGCCCACCGCCGCCACAAAGGGCGCACCGAACTTATCTGCCAGCGCGTCCCGGCCCTTGCGGGAAAAGAAGATGAGGTACTTGCCGCAGGGCGTGATACTGCTCACCGCGCCCGGTGCCAGCGCCGTGCCTGCATCTACAAGGATGCCCTCCTTGTTCACCAGATACCGGCTGGAAAGCGGTGCGCTGCCCTTCACAGCAAGGTCTGCAAGAGTCTTGAGGAAAGCCGCATGGCAGCTTTCGTAGTGCTCAAAGATCACGATCTCCCCGGGGGCGTGCAGGGCCGCATACAGATCCTGCAAAAACAGCTTTTCCGCACCGGAATTGGGGTAGAGGGCAAGGTCCACCACCGCGGTTTTGTCGCTCTGCAAAAGGCCCCGCGCCGCCATGATGCGGGCGGTCTCTTCCAGCGCAAAGTGCCGTCCGGTGCCTGCACCTCCGCAGATCAGGATCACATTGCGTGCCGCCGGGCGCTCAGTGCCCAGCACAAAGGGCCGGCGCATGGCGCGCACCACGCTGTCCACAAAGGCATCCTGCCCGAGAACGGTCTTTTTCACCTCGGCGGCAAGGCCCTCAAAGCTGCCAAGGTGCTCTGCGGTCACATCGGCAGTGCCCTTGGCAAGCAGGCCGTCCGCTTCCATATCCCGCAGCATCTGGCGGCTGTCCTCCAGAGCAGACTGCACCGCAGTGTCCTGCGTTTTCAGCTGGGCGTTCTGTTTTTTGAGCAGGGCATCCAACTGCTTCTGGTTTTCCAGCAGGGCAGCATTCAGGTCCGGCACTGCGGGCGCTTTGGCCTTTGGCGTTTTGCTTTCCGGCTGAGCCGTGCCGCCAAAGCGCGGTTTTCCCCCTGCGCCGAACACACCGTTCATAAGGTTTTCCCAATCGTCGGTATATGCCATGGTTTGCCCTCCGTTTTTGTCGTTTTCTTCCAGTATAGTGTACCCGGACAGGTTTTGCAATTCCCCCTTGAAAAATCCACACCGGTTGTTTACACTTACTGTATGGAAAATAAGAAGAAGGAATGAAGGAAACCATGAGTGCCAGAACCCCTGCTGAACTGAAAGAACTGTTCGAGAGCGACACCTTTGCCCGGGACACCACCTGCACCGGGCCGCTGGGGCCGGAGTATACCCTTTCCGGCACGCGGCTGCGTCTGTGGACACCTACAGCTCAGAGCGTGTGTGTGAACCTTTACCGCAAGGGCAATGGCGGCGTGTGCATGGGCACCCTGCCGCTGGAACGCGGGCCGCAGGGCGTGTGGAGCATCTATCTGCCCGGCGACCAGCACGGCCGTTATTACACCTTTACGGTGACGGTGGACGGCGTGAGCCGCGAGACCGGCGACCCTTACGCCCGCGCTGCCGGTGTGAACGGCACCCGCAGCATGATCGTAGATCTTGCCCGCACCGCCCCCTCCGGGTGGGAGCGGGATGTGCGTCCGGTCATCCCGCCGGAGCAGCGCGCGGTGTGGGAGGTGAGCGTGCGCGACTTCTCGCAGGACGCTGCCAGCGGCGTGCGCCCGGCATGGCGGGGCAAGTTCATGGCCTTTACCCAGCAGGGCACCACCCTGCACGGGGACGGCATCCACCCCACCTGCCTGAACTATCTCCGGCGTCTGGGCGTGAAGTATGTGCAGCTGCTGCCCATTTTCGACTTTGGCAGCGTGGACGAGGCAAAGCCGCTGCTGCGGCAGTACAACTGGGGCTATGACCCCACCAACTACAATGTGCCCGAAGGCAGCTATTCCACCGACCCCACCCGCGGCGAGGTGCGCATCCGGGAGTGCAGGGAAATGATCGCAGCCCTGCACGCGGCGGGCATCGGCGTGGTGATGGATGTGGTGTATAACCACATGTACCGCAATGCGAACCCGCTGAACGACACCGTGCCCTGCTACTTTTTTCGCCAGAACGAGGACGGCAGCTTTTCCAACGGCAGCGGCTGCGGCAATGAATTTGCCAGCGAGCGGCCCATGGCCCGGCGGTATATGATCGATTCCATCCTCTACTGGGCGCAGGAATACCACATCGACGGCTTCCGGTTCGACCTGATGGGCCTGTACGACGTGGAGACCATCAACGCGGTGCGCGCCGCGCTGGATGCGCTGCCCGGTGGGCGGGATATCCTGATGTACGGCGAACCGTGGCAGGGCGGCGGCAGCCAGCTGCACCGGTACGAGGCCAACAAGGCGAATCTTGCCATGCTGAACGATCGCATCGGCATCTTCTGCGACGACACCCGCGACACCATCAAAGGCGGCTGCTTCAACGCCCGGGAGCCGGGCTATGTGGAGGGCAGGCCCGACAGCTTCTGGGACATCGGCGGCGCGGTGGCGGCATGGTGCCGCAGTGACCGTCTGCCGCCCCACGCGCCCAGCCAGATCGTGAGCTATGTTTCCGCCCACGACAACTTCACCCTGTGGGACAAGCTGCTGCTGGTGCGGTACGAAAAGCCGGAGTTCACAGCGGCAGACAGCACAGCCCTTGCCCAGAACCGGCTGGCGGCGGGCATTTACCTGACCAGCTTCGGCCTGCCTTTCCTGCAGGCGGGCGAGGAGTTTGCCCGCACCAAAAAAGGGAAGGAAAACAGCTACCGCTCTTCGCCTGCGCTGAACCGGCTGGACTGGGAGCGGGCCGAAAAATATCATGCACTGGTGGACTACTACCGCGGCCTGCTGGCTCTGCGGGCAAGGTTTCCGCGGCTTTCCAGCACCGACCCCCACGCGCCGGATGCCCTGTACTTTTTCTCACTGGAGCAGCCGCTGGTGGGCTGGCAGCTGCCCGCCCAGTGGGACGACGGCGCAGCATGGCAGGCGCTGTGCGTGTTCTATAACCCCACCGAGATCAGCAAGGCCGTGCCGCTGCCGGTTGGACGCTGGCAGATGCTGAGCGACGGCATCTCGTCCAGCCTGTGGCGCGGCCCGGCAAGAGTGTATGAGCACGAGGCCGTGCTGATGCCTTACAGTGCCGCCATCTTTGGACAGATATAAAAACAGGAGCGGATGGAAAACTCTCATCCGCTCCTATTTTCTATTTTGCTCAGCTGTTGGAAGCCGTCTTTTCGCCCAGTGTCACATTGACCGTCTGCATCTGGCCGTCGCGTGCAATGGTGATGGAAAGCGTATCGCCTGCTGCGTGCTTCTGCATCAGGGTGCCAAGGTCGTCCTTGGAGGCGATCTCGGTGCCGTCCACGCTCACGATGCGGTCACCGGCCTGCAGGCCTGCCTTTTCGGCAGGGCCGCCCTTGACCACCTCCACAACGTAAACGCCGTAGGCATTCACGCCCAGTTGAGAAGCAGTCTGTGCGTCGGTCACAGCCAGATAGGTGATGCCCAAATAAGGCCGTCCGGTCACATAGCCGTTCTCCAGCAGTTCCTGTGCCACCTTGATGGCATCGTTGATGGGGATGGCAAAGCCCAGACCCTCTGCATCGCTGGAAGAGGATTTTGCATTCACAATGCCGACCAGCTCACCGTTCATATTGAACAGGCCGCCGCCGGAGTTGCCGGGGCTGACCGAAGCATCCATCTGGATCAGGGACATGGTGTTCACAGAGCTGCTGCCCTGAATGGTGACACTGCGGTTCAAAGCGCTGATCATGCCGCCGGTCACGGTGCCGCCCAGCTCACCCAGCGGGTTGCCCACAGCCATCACGCTCTGGCCCACCTTCAGGCTGTCGCTGTTGCCCACGGTGGCGGGGGTCAGGCCGTCAGCATCGATCTTGATGACCGCGATATCGCTGGTGGTATCTTCGCCCACGAGGGTGGCGGTGTAGTCCTTGTCACCAATGGTAACGGTGATGGTGGAAGCGCCGTCCACCACATGTGCACAGGTGAGGATGTAGCCGTCCGAGCTGATGATCACGCCGCTGCCGGCACCGCTCTCCACCTGATTCTGGCCGTACCACGACCACTGAGAGTAGACCACCTGCTCCGTAGTGATGACCACCACGCTGGGGCTGACCAGATCAGCCACCTGTTCAGTGGTCAGGCTGCTGCCGCTGCTGGATGCTGCGGTGATGGAACTATCCGAACCGGATGCACTGTCGGCCGTAGAGGAAGGTGCCACCTGCTGAATGACCACCTTGCCGCTTCCGCCAAACTTTGCCCCCACAAAGCCGCCCGCAAAGCCCATGGCTGCGGCCAGCAGCAGCGCCACGGCGCTGCGTGCAACGCGCTTGCCATTGAACTTTTTCTTCTTTTTAGGGGGCTGCGCGTCCTGCGGCTGTACCGGATGTACCGGCGGCGTTGCACCGCCTGCGCCGTTGTCTGTCTGCGGGGCGGTGTAAGCGGTCTCCGGTTCCGGCTGCGGGTCGTTGTACTGGTTGGCGGTGTTCATGCCGCTGCTGCCCACATTGGGATAACCGGTATCTCCGCTTTCGTTTTTATCCTGAGAGGAATAATCATATTCCCATTTGTTCTCATTGTCCATGCTGATACTTCCTTTCCGTAAGGGATACGTCCACAGGAGCCCTGTTCCGTTGAACTGCTCCTATTGTAACCATCAATTGTGAAAATCAATCGCGCGCGCCGTGAAGAAACTGTGAAATAAAGACGCGCTTTCCGCCCTTGACAGCGGCCTTTGCGCTTGCTATTGTAAAAGTGTAAATTCAGGAGGAACACACCATGGAACTGCACCGCACAGACGAGGGCTTTGCCCTCTATAAGGAAAAAACACAGATCGGCTTCTGCGCGCTCACGCCCGCCGCAAAGGGGGCTGCCATCACCGCGTTTGGCATCGAACCGCAGTGGCGGCGCAAAGGCTACGGTTCCTATCTATTAAAAGAAGCCTTGCGCGCCTACGCCGGATACGACCGCGAAAAGGCTACCGTATTTACCGCCCCGCTTCCCGCCGATGCCGCAGAGCTTGCGTTCTGGGCAAAGTTCGGCTTTGCGGCAGAAGGCAGGCAGCTGGTGCGCCGCCGCACGCCGGACCTGACCGCCGTCAAGTTCGTGCAGGACTTTCTGGCCGCGCGGCTGGCACAGCCGCGCCTTTGCATCGATGCTACCTGCGGCAACGGCGGCGACACGGCCTTCCTGTGCGGCATCACCGCGCCGGAAGGAAAGGTAGTCGGCTTTGACGTGCAGGAAGCTGCCATTGCATCCACCCGGAAGCATCTGGAGCAGCTGGGCGTGCCTGCCGCCCGGTATGAGCTGCACTGCCAAAGCCACGCAGACCTTTTACAGGTTGTGCAGCCCGGCACGGCAGATGCGGTGATGTTCAACTTTGGCTGGCTGCCCGGGGCCGACCACGCAGTGTTCTCCACCGCGCAGAGCAGCATCCCCGCCCTGCAGGCGGCTTTGGAAGCCGTGCGCCCCGGCGGCGTGGTGAGCGCCATCCTCTACAGCGGGCAGGTCATCGGCACGGATGAAAAGCAGACGGTGCTGGAATATCTCCGGGCACTTCCGCTCAAAAGTTTTACCGTTCTGGTGTGTGATTTTGCCAACTGGGCCGAAACCGCCCCTCTGCCCTGCATCATCCTGAAAAAATAACGAAAACACTTGCATTATGGAGCGTTTTCGGATAAAATAGGGTACGTATGTGTAAAAATATACTCCTTCCGTCATCGCTGCGCGATGCCACCTCCCTCTGAGAGGGAGGCTTTGGCAGGGCGAGAAGCTTTTCCTTTTCGCCAGAGGCTCCCTCATTGAGGGAGCTGTCACGGCATCAGCCGTGACTGAAGGAGTTCCATCCATTTCAGGAGAAATACTAGTTTATGACAAATCGTGAAGAAATCGAGCGCCGCCGGACGTTTGCGATCATCAGCCATCCCGACGCCGGTAAGACCACTCTGACCGAAAAGCTGCTGCTGTACGGCGGAGCCATCAATCAGGCAGGCTCCGTCAAGGGCAAGCAGAGCGCAAAGCACGCCGTGTCCGACTGGATGGACATTGAGAAGCAGCGCGGTATTTCCGTCACCTCTTCTGTCCTGCAGTTCAACTACGCGGGCAAGTGTGTGAACATTCTGGACACCCCGGGCCATCAGGACTTCTCGGAGGACACCTACCGCACCCTGATGGCGGCAGACTCTGCCGTCATGGTCATCGACGCTGCAAAGGGCGTTGAGGCCCAGACCATCAAGCTGTTCAAGGTGTGCACCCTGCGCCACATCCCCATCTTCACCTTCATCAACAAGATGGACCGCGAAGCCCGCGACCCCTTTGAGCTGATGGAGAACATTGAGGAGATTTTGGGCATCAAGACCTACCCCATGAACTGGCCCATCGGCTGCGGCAAGGAGTTCAAGGGCGTGTTCGACCGCAACACCCGCAAGGTGCTGGCATTTTCCAGCGACGGCCGCGCCAACGGCGTGAAGAAAGTGGATGAGACCGAGGCCGAGCTGGGCGATCCCGCACTGGACGAGCTGCTCACCCCGTATCTGCACCAGCAGCTGGTGGATGAGATCGAGCTGTTGGACGGCGCTGCCGAGGAATTTGACCTCGACAAAGTGCTGCGCGGCGAGCTGAGCCCCGTGTTCTTTGGTTCCGCTCTGACCAACTTTGGCGTGGAGCCTTTTCTGGAGAACTTCCTGCGGCTCACCCCCACCCCGCTGGCCCGCGTGGACAGCCTGACCGGCGAGACCGTGGACCCCTGCCGTGACGAGTTCTCTGCCTTCATCTTTAAAATTCAGGCCAACATGAACAAGGCCCACCGCGACCGCATCGCCTTTATGCGCATCTGCTCCGGCAAGTTCGAGCGCGGCATGGAGGCCTTCCATGTGCAGGAGGGCAAGAACATCAAGCTGGCCACCGGCACCCAGCTGATGGCGCAGGACCGCGCCATCGTGGACGAAGCCTACGCCGGCGATATCATTGGCCTGTTCGACCCGGGCATCTTCTCCATCGGCGACACCTTGTGCACCGGCAAAAAGAAGGTCCAGTTCGCAGGCATCCCCACCTTCTCGCCGGAGCACTTTGCCCGCATTGAGCAGAAGGACACCATGAAGCGCAAGCAGTTCGTGAAGGGCATGGAGCAGATCGCGCAGGAGGGTGCCATCCAGATCTTCCGCGAAGTGGGCGGCGGCATGGAAGAAGTGGTGGTCGGCGTGGTCGGCGTGCTGCAGCTGGAAGTGCTGGAGTACCGCCTGAACACTGAGTACAACGTGGAGATCCGGATGCAGCAGCTGCCCTTTGAACAGCTGCGCTGGGTGCAGAACGACCCCGACACCTACAACCTGCGGGATCTGGACCTGACCAGCGACACCAAGGCTGTGGAGGATATGAAGGGCAACCGTCTGCTGCTGTTCACCTCCGACTGGGCGGTGCGCTGGGCTGAGACCCACAACGAAACGCTGAAACTGAGCGAGTTCGGCAATATCTGAGTTGAAAGAGAGCTGCGGTGCGGGAATATCCTGCAGCTGCGGCTCTTTTTTCATAAAGCACAAAAAATACAACAAAGAATGCCAGTTATGGAATGAGCTGCTCCCATTGCGGGGAACACTGCTGGCATGGAGGGTAAAGTATATGCAGAATATCAATATTGGCAAAAGCGGCATTCAGGTGCCATTTCTCGGCATGGGCACCTGGGCCATCGGCGGCGGTGCATGGTGGGGCGATAACGACGACAGCCTTTCAGTCAAGGCCATCCAGACTGCTGTGGAGCAGGGCATCCAGTGGATCGACACCGCCCCCATCTACGGCCTGTACCACAGCGAGACCGTGGTGGGCGAAGCCATGAAGCACATCGACCGCGACAAGGTGGTGCTTTCCACCAAGTGCGGTCTGGAGTGGCGGCATGAAACACCGGTGCTGCACAAGGTCGTGGACGGCACCACCGTTTACCGCGACCTTTCTGCAAAGAGCATCATCGAGGATGTGGAGGACAGCCTGCGCCGCCTGCACACCGATCATCTGGATGTGCTGTACACCCACTGGCAGACCCCCGATTTCGGCATCTACCCGCTGGAAGAGACGGTGGAAGCCATGATGAAGCTGAAGGAGCAGGGCAAGATCCGTGCCATCGGTGCATCCAACGTCACTGCAGACATCATCCGCGGCTACTGCAAGTACGGTCAGCTGGACGTCATTCAGGAAAAGTACAGCCTGCTGACCCGCCGCGTGGAAAAGCAGCTGCTGCCCACCTGCAGGGAGCTGGGCGTTTCGGTGCAGGCATACTCTCCGCTGGAGCAGGGCCTGCTGACCGGCAAGGTGACTATGGAAACCACCTATCCCGAGGGCAGCACCCGCAACTCCAACCCCAGCTTCCAGCCCGCCCGCCGGGCACAAGCGCTGGACATGCTGGCAAAGTGGGGCGACCTGACCGAGAAATACGACTGCTCTCTGGCACAGCTGGTGATCGCCCTGACCGCCCGCATGATCCCCGGCCTGCATGTGCTGTGCGGTGCCCGCACTCCGCAGCAGGTAATGGACAACGCCGGTGCGCTGAACATCAAACTGGACGGTGCCGATGCCGTCCGCATGAAGTGGGACGTGGATGCTATTTCCTGAGTTTTTGATTTAAGACGCAAAAAGCCTCTGACCGCAATGGTCAGAGGCTTTTTTGCATCTCAGCTGTTCTCCTTCCAGAACAATCCGCCGCTGGTCTGGAACAGCAGCCATGGGTTCACGCTCTTGCTGCCAAGCTTGAAGTCCATGGTCAGCTCCTCGCCCAGCACGCCCACGGCCTGCCCCTTTTCCACCGTCTGCCCGGCAGAGACGGAAAGAGTCTGCAGCCCGTACAGGTAGCTGCGCATCCCGCAGCCGTGGTCGATGACCACCGTGTTGCCGGTAAGGGCCAGCTCTGCGGCCAGCACCACCACACCGTTTGCCGGGGCGCGGCAGGGCTCACCGGGGATGGTATAAAGCTTTGTGGAGTTGGAACGGCTGCCCTGCCTTCCGTTGACCACCCTGACCTGACCGTAATCCACAAGGGTGGTATAGCTTTCCACCGGGTTCACAAAGCCGCCCTGCCACATTTTTTCCCGCGCGGGCGCTTCGTACAGGCCCCAGACTGCATTGCGGAACTGGGTGTTTGCCGCATCCGATGCATCCGGTTCCGGCTCCACGTCCACCGTGCCAAAATCCTTGGGCAGCACGATGATGCTGCGGGTGATGGTCTCGCCATTCACGGTAATGTTCACCTCATGCCCGCCGGAGGAAGCGTTGTATGCCGCCGGGATGTAGGCCCGCCAGCCATCGGCTGCACGCACGCACTGCACATTGCCAAGGTCGGTCTCCACAGTGGGTGCTGCATCGCCGGTCATGCCGGAGATGCGCAGGCCCACAATGCCGCCCTGCTCCACCCGCTCGGCGGAAAGCTCCACCTCCGCGCTGGCCTGCAGGGTGAACCGGAAGGCATAACGATACCAGCCGGTGGGCTTTGCGGGCTTTTCCAGCCCCAGATTTTTGCGCACTGAGCCGGTGCTGCCGCCCTCAAATTGGGTGGCCATGCCGCCCTCCGGCACCCGCCAGACCGATAGCTCTGCCTTATATTCGCCGTTGGCCGGGAACAAAAAGCTCTCGTATTCACTGGCTGTGCCCGTGAACACCGTCTCGCCGGAAGCCGTCCGGATGGTCAGGGTGGTGTAGCTGGCCCAGTCCGGCAGGATGAGGGCCGGGTGGGCCGTGTACAGCGTGCCCAGCTTCTGCACCGTGAGGGTGGCGGGGCTGGCAAACACCTTATCGAGCTTTCCGCCGATGAGCGGCACCTGCCAGCACCAGCCGTTGGGTTCCAGCGCTTCGGTGCCAAACTGCGCGGTGCTGTCCGGGCAGCCGCCCTCGGTGGTAAAGGCATAGCTCACGCCCATCACTGCGCCCAGAAAGATGCCTACGCCCAGCACCACACCCACGAGCCAGAGCAGAAAACGCTTCATGATACACTCCTTCTATGTAGCAAAAAGGGCGCACCGGCACAGCCTTTTGCAGACTGCCGGTGCGCCCGAAGGTTTACGGTTCGTGTTTTTTATTCTGCAGCATCCTTTGCAGGGGCAGCCTCTTCGGCAGCAGCCTCCGGCTCTACCGTTGCAGCATCGTCCTCGCCGAACAGCAGACGCTCGTACTCGTCCAGCTCCTTCTCACGGCGGTGCAGGTAAACAGCAACAGCAGCAAGGGCACCGGCAACAGCGGCCAGAACAGTGATCACAGCGACCAGACAAGATTTCTTCATAGGTTCAATACACTCCTTTTTTCGTTGAAACGATGTTTCAGCTTTCATTCCAGTGCTTGTTGGCTTTTATTATACCCGTTCCTGTCAAAAATTACAACTGTTCCGGTCAAAAAGGCCAAAATTTCATACTATAAGCTTCCTGTATGCCTTGAATGCGCCGGGCAGCGTATACTCGGCCTGCAGGGCTTCCCGGCTTGCCCACACGCAGCCTGCCGGGGCATCTTGGGCGGGCACATGCAGCAGGATGCCGTTCATATGCCACTCGATGTGGCTGAAGATGTGCTTTGCAGCGGGCAGCGCTTCCGGCGCGGCGGTGCCGGTATCCACTCCCATGGCCTGCAGGCGGGCAAGGACCTCTCCGGCTGCAAGGGCTTCACCCTCCCACAGTACCGGCTGCCACAGCCCGGCAAGCAGGCCCTTTTGGGGCCGCTGCTGCAAAAGGAAGCCTGCCGGGCTTTCCAGCAGGGCCAGCGTCACAGGCTGCAGTCTGCGGGGCTTGGGCGCTGCTTTGCGGGGCAGCTCCAATGCAGTGCCCGCAGCACGGGCGGCGCACAGGTGGGCAAGCGGGCATTTTTCGCACAGGGGCGCACCGTTCGGCACGCAGACCAGTGCTCCCAGCTCCATAAGGGCCTGATTGTAGTCGCCGGGCGCATCCGGCGGCTGGTGCTCCATCACGCGGGCGGTGAACGCTTTTTTCACTGCCGGTTCGGTGACGGCAGCGGGGTCGTTGTACAAACGGGAGAACACCCGCAGCACATTGCCGTCCACGGCGGGCACCGGGATGCCGAAGCTGATGGACGCAACGGCTCCCGCCGTGTAGTCCCCGATGCCGGGCAGGGCCCGCAGGGCATCATAGTCGGCGGGCAGCTGTCCGCCGTACTGCTCGCAGACGATGCGTGCAGCCTTTTGCAGGTTGCGCACCCGGCTGTAGTAGCCAAGACCCTCCCAGAGTTTGTGCAGCTTTTCCTCTTCGCAGACGGCAAGGGCCGGAATGTCCGGCAGGGCGGCGAGAAAGCGTTCGTAGTAGGGCAGTGCCGCCGAGACCCGGGTCTGCTGCAGCATGATCTCGCTGAGCCACACATGGTAGGGGCTGGGGTCGGTGCGGAAGGGCAGGATGCGGTGGTTTTTGTAAAACCATTCCAGCAGGGCAGAGGAAATGTTTTCCACTTGTTTTGTGCTCCTTATCAAAAAACGGGCCGCCGCAAGGTGCAGCAGCCCGGTAAAAGTATGCGCGCTTATCAGAAGCCGTATGCGGTGCGGGGGAAGGGCAGCACGTCACGGATGTTCTGGATGCCCGTGAGGTACATGATCATGCGCTCGAAGCCCAAGCCGTAGCCGGCGTGCTCCACGCCGCCGAACTTGCGCAGGTTCAGGTACCAGTCGTAGTTGGTCTTGTCCATGCCCAGCTCGTCCATGCGGGCCACCAGCTTGTCGTAGTTCTCTTCACGCTGGCTGCCGCCGATCAGCTCGCCGATGCCGGGCACCAGCATATCTGCGGCTGCCACGGTCTTGCCGTCCGGGTTCTGCTTCATGTAGAAGCTCTTGATCTCCTTCGGGTAGTCGGTGACGAACACAGGCTTTTTGAACACTACCTCGGTCAGGTAGCGCTCGTGCTCGGTCTGGATGTCCACGCCCCACTCCACAGGGAACTGGAACTTCTTGTTGTTCTTCTTCAGGATCTCGATGGCCTCGGTGTAGCTGATGCGGCCAAACTCGCAGTTTGCCACCAGCTCCAGACGCTCGATGAGGCCCTTGTCGATGAACTGGTTGAAGAAGGCCATTTCATCCGGGCAGTTGTCCAGCACGTAGCGGATGACATATTTGGTCATGGCCTCAGCGGTGTCCATGTAGCCGGACAGATCGCAGAATGCCATCTCCGGCTCGATCATCCAGAACTCGGCGGCGTGACGGGTGGTGAAGCTCTTCTCGGCGCGGAAGGTGGGGCCGAAGGTGTACACCTTGCCGAATGCCATGGCCATGGCTTCGGCTTCCAGCTGGCCGGAAACGGTCAGGTTGACCGGCTTCTCGAAGAAGTCCTGGGTGTAATCCACAGTGCCGTCCTCGTTCTTGGGCACATTCTCAAGGTCGAGGGTGGTCACGCGGAACATCTCGCCTGCGCCCTCACAGTCGGAAGAGGTGAGCAGCGGGGAGTGAGAGTAAACGAAGCCGTTCTCCTGGAAGAACTTGTGGATGGCGTAGGCCGCGGCGCTGCGCACGCGGAAAGCGGCGTTGAAGGTGTTGGTGCGGGGGCGCAGGGTGGGCATGGTGCGCAGATATTCCATGCTCATCTTCTTTTTCTGCAGCGGATACTCGTCCGCCGGGCAGTCGCCCAGGATCTCCACACTGTCGGCATTCAGCTCAAAGGGCTGCTTTGCCTGCGGGGTGAGCACCAGCTTGCCCTTGACGCGCAGGCTGCTGTACAGACCGGTGTGGATCACCTCATCGTAGTTGGCCAGCTTGCCTGCTTCCAGCACGACCTGCAGGGTCTTGAAGCAGCCGCCGTCCGACAGGGCGATGAAGCCGATGTTCTTGGAGTCGCGGATGTTCTTTGCCCAGCCGCAGACGGTGATCTCGGTGCCGTCGGCGGGGGTGTTTTTGAACAGCGAAACGATCTCAGTGCGTTCCATAGTGTTTGTTCTCCCTTTCGATATAAAATGAAAAAGACAGCTTTGTTCTCCCTGAAAGTTCAGGGCGAACAAGCTGTCTTGTAATGTCCGCGGTGCCACCTGAATTACCGGAAGTGTCCGGTCGCTCACGCGCTCAATAAAAGCGCTGCCCCTGTAACGCAGGGCCTGCGGCGCACCTACTAATGGCAGCTGCCATGTTCAGTTTGCTGCTCCCGGGTGTTCGTTCACGCGGCGTGCGGGCGCGGCTCTCAGCTGTGCCGCACTCTCTGGGCCGGACGGCCCGCGCTACTTTTCCCGATCTTTGCATTTGACCTTTAAAAAATAGCACTTTGGCGGCGTTTTGTCAAGCACCGCCCAGCAATGCGGCAGCAAGGCCCTTTGCCGCCAGCTGCCCGGCATAAAGAGCCTCGTTCAGGTTATTGCCGTGCCCGCCGATCTCAATGAGCAGGCTGCCGGTGGTCAGATCCTGATTGTAGAACCGGTAGCTGAACAGCACCGGCCGGGTAAAACCGGGGTACATTCCTTCCATGCTGCGCTCCCACGCAGCGGCAAAGCGCAGATTCTGCCGCCAGCCCGGCAGCTGAACGGTGGTGCCGTTGTCGCACCCGCAGATGATCATGACCTGTGCGGCCTGCCGTCCGTCCACCGTGCACACCGGGGCATAGCGGCTGCCGCTTTCCGTTTCGATGGCATCCCGGTGGACATCCAGCACCACCTTGATGCTGGGATACCGGGCCAGATACTGCTGCACCACGGCCCGGCTGTTGGCATAGCTTCCGGTGTAGCTGGGGTAGTCGTTCAGGGTCTCGTCGTGCAGGGTGTTGATGCCTGCCGCATTGAGGGTATCGGCCACCACACGGCCCACCGCGCACATGTTCACGCTGCAGTCGGTGCTGCGGGCACCATCGCCGGGGGCAAACCACAGCCCGGCCGAAAGGCGGTAGTCCTCGGTGGCGTGAGTGTGCATCACCAGCACCTGCGGGTCGGGACTGTTCGGCTCAATGGCAAAGGGCAGCGGATTCTCAATCTCCGCCGCAATGTCTGCCGCCGTCTGCCGGGTATTGTTTTTGATGCTGCCCGCCCCGCAGGGAATGTACTTTTCGCCGCTGCCCTGCGGATAATTTTTTTCAATGACAGTACCCGCATCCGCCGGGCGGGCTTCCTCGCCCAGCAGCGGCACAAAGTAGTCCTCAATGTTCCCGGTCAGCGCCTGCACGGCCTGCGGCAGAGAGGATGCCGCCGCTTCCGGCGTGCTGTCCGGTGCGGCTTCCACCTGCACAGATGATGCGGGCTGCTCCTGTGCGGCCTGCCGCCCCAGCCAGAAAAGAGTTTCGGCCATTGGCAGCGGTGCAGTAATGGCCGCAGCCAGCATCAGTGCCGCCGTGCGGGCAAAGATACACAGTGCGGCAAACAGAGCAGCCGCTTCCAGAAACGGCACGATATGCCCCTGCGCCCGGGCGGGCGGCAGTGCTTTGCTGCGCATAAAATAACCTCCCTTCCGGCCCACCGGTGTTACCCCGCCAGCCAGAACAGCTGCGCCACGCTGAGCCTTGGCTGCAAGGCCCGGTTGATGGCACCGGCCAGCAGAGCCGAGCCGTGGGCGATCACGCTGTCCAGCGCCCGGGGCGTGACCACAAGATCTGCTCCTTCGTCCGAATCCATCAAGGTGGGGATGCCCGCCGCGATCACCGGCACGCCCAGCGCTGCCGCGTCCAGATGCTTTGCATGATCCGCCTGCGCCGGGTACAACCCGGTGTCGGAGAACTGCACGCTGCGGCCCAGCCGCGCGCCCTCGGCACTGCAAAGGCTGTCCACGCAGATCAGGGCCGCCGGCCGCACCGCTTCCACCATGGCCCCGGCCAGCTGGCGCAGAGTCAGCCCGGTGGAGGCCGACACCCCCGGCGCAATGGCGGCCACCGGCCGGATGC
Source organism: Faecalibacterium sp. I4-3-84 (assembly GCF_023347255.1). Classification (GTDB taxonomy): domain Bacteria; phylum Bacillota; class Clostridia; order Oscillospirales; family Ruminococcaceae; genus Faecalibacterium; species Faecalibacterium taiwanense. The sequence goes on along the minus strand of NZ_CP094466.1, from coordinate 1,897,789 downwards.
CTTTTACCGGCAGCGTGTGCTGCGGCCCCATGGTGACTAAAATCTTCTGCGCCGTGCGCGGGCCGAGGGCATCCGCCGTGACCCGCCGGTTCCCGATGCCCAGCACCAGCACCGGCCCTTCCGGCGGCAGCAGGGCGCGCAGTTCTGCCGCACAGGTCTCGATCACCGCAGCGTCCCGCTCGTCCAGCACGCTGACGCTGGGCATTTCCAGCGTGACATACCGTCCGCGGGGCTTCGCCAGCCCTTCGCGCGCGATCTCCACCCGCGTTATTGTGACCCCGCCGCGCTTTGCTGTGGCAAGCCTTACCCCGGCAGGCAGCGCCCCCTGTGCCGCGCCAAACATCTCGTCTGCCATATCGGTAAAACGCATTTTTCTGCTCCTCCTGCCTGTTTTGGGGCCAAATGCCCCCTCTGCACGCAGAAAGTATGGAAAAAATAAAACTTTTCTAAACAAAAATCAAAAAAACGCTTGCGCTGGTACGCGAAATATGGTATCATAGGGTGCGCTGTTATAGGTAGCCAAGGAGGTGGAACGAATGCCTAACATCAAATCTCAGAAGGACCGCGTCGTGCAGGCTGCTGCAGAGCAGGCTCACAACAAGGCCATTAAGACCAACCTGAAAACAGTCGTCAAGAAGGCAGACGCTGCCATCGATGCGAATGCCGCTGACAAGGACGCAACCGTCCTGGCTGCTGTTTCCGCGATCGACAAGGCTCGCGCTAAGGGTGTCATCAAAAAGAACACCGCCAGCCGCAAGATCAGCCGTATGGCAAAGCGTGCTAACAAGAACGCTTGATCGCTTTCTGATTGACGAACAAAACCTCTGTACCGGGTTCCCGGCACAGGGGTTTTTGTTTTGCCCGCTTTTCAGGGCACGGCAGCAGGCCGCTCAAAATCGCACAGGGTGGCAAAATCGAACCCCGGTGCCTGCTCCAGAAGCTGCTCCGGCGGCAGGCCGTCGGGCGGCTCGGCCAACAGCGCCCACGCAGCCCATGCCGTGGGCACCGCCGCCGCAAGGGCCAGCCCCGGCAGCGCCAGTGCCGGGCATGTATGGAACGCACTGCCCGGCGGCAGGGCTGCCACCGCGCACAAGGCCTGTGCAGCCCAAAGCTCCCACAAAAGGGTCGTCCAGCGGTGCTTCATCCGCATCACCTCCTGTTTTGCACAGTTTACCGCAGTGCGGTGGAAAAACAGGGCGAAGGGTGGCGGACAAAGCAGCAATGTTCTGGTGTATTTCTTCTTCAGTTCTGGTCGTGACTTTTGCCCACCCAGCTGCACACCACGCCGCACACAAGGCTGGTGGTAACACCGGCCGCAGCGGCGGTCAGCCCGCCGGTGAGGATGCCCACAGCACCTTCTTCCTGCAGCGCAGTGCGCACGCCCTTTGCCAGCAGATGGCCAAAGCCCAGCAGGGGAACCGTGGCCCCGCACCCGGCAAACTCGGCCAGCGGGGCATACCACCCAATGGCCGAAAGCACCACGCCCGCCACCACATATCCGGTCAGGATGCGGGCCGGGGTCAGGCCGGTCAGGTCGATGAGCAGCTGTCCCGCCACGCAGATGGCCCCGCCCACACAGAAAGCCCAGAAATAGTTCATCTTACTTCTCCTTTTCCGGCGCACGCAGCTCCACCAGATGCGCCACCGCCGGGATGGTCTCCTTCTGCAAAAAGGTGGTCTGGCTCATCAGGGCCCCGGTGGCTGTGAACAGCACCCGCTTCTGGCTGCCCCGGCGCAGGCGCGGCAGGATGTGCCCGCACAGCACCGCCGCGCAGCAGCCCGGGCCGGAGCCGCCGCTCTTTACACTCTGCTCGTTTGCGTCGAACAGGATGCACCCGCAGTCCACATGGTTTTTGATCAGCAAGCCTTCTGCGGCCAGCAGCTCCCGCAGCAGCTGACTGCCCACCTGCCCAAGGTCGCCGGTATAGATGCAGTCGAACTCCTGCGGTTCGGTGCCGGTATCCTTAAAATAATGCAGCAGGGTGGAAGCTGCTGCCGGGGCCATGGCAGCCCCCATATTGTTGATGTCCTTTACCTGATAATCCTGCACACGGCCAAAGGTGGCAGCGGCAATGCCAACGCCTTCGCCCTGCGGCTGCAAAAGGCAGCATCCGGCAGCGGTGGCAGTCCACTGGGCCGTAGGCGTGCGCACCGCGCCGTAGCTCAGCGGCGTGCGGAACTGCCGCTCTGCCGCGCAGAAGTGGCTGGAAGCCATGGCCAGCAGATTGCGCGCAGCACCGCCCTCGCACAGAGCAGCGCCCAGCGCAAGGCCCTCGGCCATGGTGCTGCAGGCCCCGAACAGCCCGGCAAAGGGCACGCCCAGCTCCCGCATGGCATAGCTGGATGCCGTGCACTGGGCCTGCAGATCCCCGGCAAGGGCCAGCTGCACCTTTTCCTGCGGAAGCGCCGCCTTTTGCAGGCATAGCCGCGCGGCGCGCAGCTGCAGGTATTTTTCCGCAGCTTCCCAGCTGGACTGGCCAAAGCGGTTGTCTGCGCTCAGCTCGTCGAACTCTGCCGCCAGCGGGCCTTCGCTCTCTTTTTTGCCGCCCACCGCTGCACCCGCAGAGATCACCGGCAGTGTCTGGAACAGCAGGGTATCCCCGCACCGGACCGTCATAGGCAAAATTTCTCCTTCGTGGAAAATAGATGAAAAACGTTCCATAAAATGTTGTATAATAACATCATGCTGCAATCTTACGGCACACTTGTCCGTGTTTATGACAGCACAGGCACACCCGCCATGCCCAGCACCCACAGCACCGCGCCGTACACCACCGCCGCCAGCGTGCCGTACACGATCACCGGCCCGGCAATGGTGAACATCTTGGCCCCGGTACCCAGCACCCGGCCCTCGGCCTTGAACTCGATGGCCGCGCTGACCACCGCATTGGCAAAGCCTGTGATGGGCACCAGCGACCCGGCCCCGGCCTTTGCGGCCAGCTTCTGGTACCAGCCCAGCGTGGTAAGCACCGCTGAGAGCACGATCAGGCTGCAGCTGGTCAGGGTGCCGGCAAGGTCGGCTTCCACGCCCATGGCAAGATAGCTCTGGCGCAGCACTTCGCCCAGCAGGCAGATGCCGCCGCCCACGCCAAAAGCCCACAGGCAGTCCAGCCCCAAGGGCGAGTGCGGCCCGATGCGCCGCACCCGGCGCGCATATTCCTGTGCTGTCATTTTCATATTGTTTCCCCTCCGGGCATAGCTTGCCCATAGGAAGCAAACTCTATGCACATCCACCGGAAAGAAGGTATTCCAGATGAACCTGTCTGTCCATCCTCATCACCGCCGCCATCTGCGGCCCGCCGTGCGGCGCGTGCTCACCGTTACCGTCGTGGCCTGCATTGCCGTGGGCGGGGCCTCGTTCGTGCTGCACAGCCGTTCCGCTGTGCCTGCTGCCTCGGCAACTTCCACGTCCAGCGCCTCGGCAGCATCAGAGGCAGAAAGCAGTCTGCTGACCGCCCGGCAGGCGCAGGCCATTCTGGATGATCCCCGCATGGTGCTGGTGAACCACACGAACAAAATGCCGGACGATCATACCTTTACCACCAAGGCGTGCGGCTCGGCCACCGCTGTGAACAAGACCCTGCAGACCGAAGCCGCCGATGCGTTCCTCGCCATGCAGGCCGCCGCCGCAAAGGACGGCGTGACCATCTGGATGCAGAGCGGCTACCGCAGCGTGGACTACCAGAAGAACCTCTACGACCAAAAGACCCAGTATTTCCGCAATAAGGGCCTGAGCGAAGCCGAAGCGAAAAAGCAGGCGGCAAATATCGTGAACCCGCCGGGCTACTCGGAGCACAACTGCGGCCTTGCTGCCGACCTGAACAGCCCGGAGCACACCGACCTGACCGAGGGCTTTGAAAACACCGAGGCCTTCCGCTGGCTGAGCGCCCATGCCGTGGAATACGGCTTCATCCTGCGGTACCCCAAAAACGCAGAAGCCGTTACCGAGATCACCTACGAGCCGTGGCACTGGCGCTATGTGGGGCCGGAAAATGCGGCCCTGATCCAGCAGAGCGGCCTGTGCTTTGAGGATGCCGTTGCCGTGCTGCAGAAGCTTGCTGCAGGGGAGAAGATCACCGGTTAAAAATCCGTAAAACCGAGGGGCTTTTCGTTGCATTTTGCACACAGTTATGGTAAGATAACAATAGTCTGCCCTGATGCAGGACCGCTTTGGGCAGCTGCAAGAATGTTTTGAACAAAAGAAGGAATATTTTATGATAAATCGCACAAAAATCTTTACAATTGCTCTCACCGGCGCGCTGGCTGCTGTCGCTCTTACCGGCTGCGGCGGTTCCGCCAGCTCTTCGGCCGCTCCCTCCTCCGTTTCCACCGCTGCTGCGGAATCTCCCGCTTCCAGCGCCGCCGCATCCGCTGTTGTGGACAATGCTGCCGAGAACGGCTCTGATGCACTGGACGGTGTTTTCAATGCTTTGCTGGAAGCCGACCCCATCTCCAACCAGTTCGAGATCGCAGCCATGAACATTGAGTACGATTTCGGCCTGAAGGCTGAGGACGTGGTGAGCTACAAGGGCGTGAAGAGCAACGACAACGGCGATGCCGGTCTGGTGCTGGTGCTCGAAGCTGCCGACGGCAAGGCCGAGGACGTAGCCAACCAGCTGGCTTCCTACCAGCAGGATCAGGTGGCCTTCTACGGCAACTACGCCGAGTTTGCTCAGGCGCAGGATAACGTGGAGAACGCCGTCATCGCCTTCAAGGGCAACACCATTGTCATGGTGATCGCATCCAACGAGTGCACTGCCGATCTGGACAGCGCCGTGGACAGCGCACTGGCAGACTGAATCTGGATCCACCCAAGGCCGGTGCCATTTGCGGCATCGGCTTTTTTCGGCTAAAAGGAGGCTGACGCTTTGGTTTTCAGCACCATCATCTTTCTGTTCCGGTTTCTGCCCATCACGCTGGCGCTGTATTACCTTGCGCCCGCAAAGCTCAAGAACACCGTGCTGTTCCTCTGCAGTCTGGTGTTCTACTGCTGGGGCGAGGTACGGTTTTTCCCGGTCATGGTGGCCCTCATCCTCATCAACTACATCAGCGGCCTGTGCATCGAGCACTTCGACCAAAAGCCGGCCCTGCGCAGGACATTTCTGCTGATAGCCCTCATTGGCAGCCTTGGGATGCTGTTCTACTTCAAATACGCAAACTTTGTGCTGCGCAGCGCAAACGCCCTGCTGGGCACCGCCTTTGCCGAGATCCAGGGCATTGGCACTCTGCCGCTGGGCATCAGCTTTTACACCTTCCAGACCCTTTCCTACTCCATCGATGTTTACCGCCGGGATGTAAAGGCAGAGCGTAATATCATCGACTTTGGTGCCTATGTGGTCATGTTCCCTCAGCTCATCGCCGGCCCCATCGTGAAATACCGCGATGTCTCGAACCAGCTGCACGTATACCGGCACCGCTACAGCCTGCAGCAGATCGAAGAGGGCATGACCCTGTTCACCTTTGGCCTTGCCAAAAAGGTGCTGCTGGCGGATGCCATCGGTGCTTTGTGGACAGACATCATCGGCGTTGCGGACAGCCCTTCCACCACCTTTGTGGGCCTTGCCAATGCATCCACCCCGCTGGTGTGGCTGGGCATCATCGCCTACAGCCTGCAGCTCTACTTTGACTTTTCCGGCTACTCCATGATGGGCATTGGCATGGGCAAGATGCTGGGCTTCGACTTCCCCGCAAACTTCAACTACCCTTATATCTCCGCATCCATCACCGAGTTCTGGCGGCGCTGGCACATGACCCTTTCCGGCTGGTTCCGGGAGTATGTGTATATCCCTCTCGGCGGCAACCGCAAGGGCCTGAAGCGCCAGATCTTCAACCTGTTCGTGGTGGAGCTGCTCACCGGCATCTGGCACGGCGCGAACTGGAACTTTATCTGCTGGGGCCTGTACTACTTTGTGCTGCTGGCTGTAGAAAAGCTGTTCCTGCTGCCCCACCTGCAAAAGGGCAGAGTGTGGCCCCACATCTACACCCTGTTCCTCGTTGTGGTGGGCTGGGCCATGTTCGTGGGCAACGATACGGGCGTAAGCTTCGGTCTGCTGTTCCACAAGCTGTTCGTTCCTTCCGGCGGTGTTTCGCCGCTGTACTTCCTGCGCAACTACGGTGTGCTGCTGGTGGTCAGCATCCTCTGCTGCACCCCGCTCATTGAAAAGATTTGGAACCTGCTCAAAAAGAATGCCGTCACCCGCTGTGCCGCCATTCTGGCGCTGCTGGTGGTCTCCACCGCCTATGTGGTGGGCAGCACCAACAGCCCATTCCTCTATTTCAACTTTTAAGGAGGCGTGAAGATGGACAAGCATTCCAAAAAGTCTTCCTTGCTCCTGCACTACCCGGTGCTGGTGGTGTTCAGCCTGTTCTTTATTGGTCTGTTCGCACTGGACCTTATTACACCGGACCGCGCCTACAGCGAGATGGAAAACACCACCCTTTCCCAGCGCCCGGCGCTGACCCAGCTTTCCGCCAAGGGGCTGAACAGCTACTTTACCGCCTACACAAAGTACGTGAAGGATCAGGTGTTCGGCCGCGATGAGTGGATCAGCCTGCAGAGCGTAGTGGAGACCACCCTGCTGCAGAAGGAGCAGAACGGCGGCATCCTGCTGGGCAAAGAGCACATGATGTTCCCCCGCACCTTCAGCCTGCTGGACAGCGAGAACCGCACCCTGCCCAAGAACACCGCCGCCGTGGAAGCACTGTGCCAGCGCCACCCGGGTAAGGTGGATGTACTGCTGGCCCCGGCAGCATCGGTCATTTACCCGGAAAACGTGCCTGCAAACGCGCCGCTGCTGGATGAGGATGCCTATCTCGACCAGCTTTCCGCCGCCGTACAGGCCGCCGGAGGGCGCTTTGTGGATGTGCGGCAGACCCTTGCCGAACACAAGGACGAATATATCTACTACCGCACCGACCATCACTGGACGAGCCTTGGCGCTTATTACGCCTACCAGCAGCTGTGCGGTACGCTGAGCCTGACCCCCTTCGACCCCGCCGCGCACACGGCTCTGACCGCCGAAAATTTCTACGGCACCCACTACTCCAAGGCCCGCACATGGAATGCCGTGCCGGATACTATCACCTACTATGACCTGCCGAACAGCCTGACCATCTATAATGTCACTGCTGCAGGTCAGCCCGCAGACGGCCAGACCACCGGCCTGTACGACACGGACAAGCTGAACGTGTACGATAAGTACGCCATGTTCCTGCATGGCAACAACGGTCTGAGCCGCATTGAGGGTGACGGCACCGGGCGCATTCTGGTGATCAAGGACAGCTACGCCAACTGCTTTGCACCGTATCTGACGGCAAACTACGCCCAGATCGATGTGGTGGACTTCCGCAACTACAACTACGGTCTGGATCAGCTGATCGCGGATAACGATTATGACCAGATCCTGGTGCTGTACAGCTTTGACAGCTTCAAGAGCGACCCGTACCTCTACCGTGCCGGTGTGGCCGGGTAAACATGGCAGCGCCTTTTCCGCAAAGGAAAGGGCGCTGTTGTTTTTATGTCAAATTATTGCAGTCTTTTTTCACAAATTTTTCCAGTTCTTTTCGGAAGTCTCTCCAGTTTTTGCGCACTCTGCCCATTCACCCCTTGAAAAAATGCAACGGGTGTTGTACAATGGCGATATAGAGCAGTTGCTCTTCACCGATGGTTCGATCTGGTGTGAACAGTGCATAGAATGTGCTGATACGATCTTTGATTCAAAGGAGTGTTATTATGGAAAACAAGATCATGATGCCTGCTTTCTACAACGTTCTTTCCTGCGAAGAGATGACCTACACCGAGGGCGGTGCTACCTTTACGGAAGCTCTGCTGAACTGGATTCCGCCCATTGGCTGGTACATGGGTGTTACCGCCATGCGCAACTACCGCAAGAGCCACCCCAACGACTGGCTGGATACCGGTCTGGATGCTCTGAGTCGCGATATGGATTCCAGTGCGCAGAACATGCTGCGTGATCTGGGACGCATCGTCTGGGTCACCGCGACCAGCGCTACCGGCATTGGTTTTCTGGTCAATGCTGCCATCGTCCTGCTCTGACCCTGCTCATAAGATCCGTCCGGAGAGACCAAAGACCCCTTTACCCGCGGCCTTTTCCGCCAGAGAGGGCCGCGGGCTTTTCATCAAGCAGAAATAAGAAATCGGCTGCCTGAGCACTGTATACCGTCTGAACGGCCTTTTGCCTGCAGAGAACAGCACTGCTTTCCTTTTCCTGCAAGCAACTACTCGCGTCATGCGGCGGCGCACCCTGCTTTATGAGAACGATCTCCAAGCGCATATCCCGGTTTATTTTTGGGTTTTAAACAGTGCGATCTTGCACTGTCTGGATAGCTTTGATTCAAAGGAGTGTTATTATGGAAAACAAAATGATGATGCCTGCTTCTTACAATGTCCTGTCTAATGAAGAAATGACCTACACCGAAGGCGGTGCTACTGTCGGTCAGGCACTGGCAGCTTGGTTCTGGCCCGGCTATGCTACCCAGATCGGCATTGGCAAGTGCCGTGAGGAAGTTGCAAAGGACCGCAACAACTGGCTGTCCAATGCATGGAACAACATGTTGGCCGAGTGCAAGGGCAACGTGACCAACGGCTTCTACTACGCTGGTATCATTGTCAACAACGCAGTCTTTACCATCGGCAGTCTGGGTCTGTATGCTGTTGCTGCTCTGGGCAACATCTACTTCTAATTTTCAGGAGTACACCAAAGGGCTTTTTGCGGCGGCTCTTCAGCGGAAGAGCCGCCGCTTTTTTTATCAAACCTAAAAAAGGAGTTTTGCTTTATGACGAACGCCATTACTTATCCTGCTGCATACAATGTTTTGTCCTGCGAAGAAATGACCTACACCGAGGGCGGCGTAGGTGTTGTGGAAGCCGCCATGGCATGGTTCCCGCTGTACGGCTGGTACAAGGCTGTTTCTGCCATCCACGATTACCGCAAGGCAAATATCAACTCCAACTGGGTGGAAAACGGCATGAACGCTCTGGTTGCCCATGCTGAAAAAAGCCCCACGAACACCATCCATGACATCGGCTGCAGCTTCTGGTTCATTGGTTCCTGCGCAACCATCATCGGCCTGGTGCCCAACGCCCTGCTGATCTTCGGCAACTAAGTCCCGGTCTCTGTTCTGAAAAAAAAACAAAAGCGGCGGCACCTCCCGTTTGGGAAGTGCCGCCGCTTTTTATGTTATGCGGTTTTCCGTCTCAGCTGTTGAACATGTCCTTCAGCTTTTTGAAGAAGCCCTTGCGCTTTTCGTAGTTTTCTTCTTTCAGGGTGCCTTCGAACTTCTTCAGGGCCTCCCGCTGGGTCTTGTTCAGCTTCTTGGGGATCTCCACCTCGCACTTGACGTACATATCACCGCGGCCGCGGCCATTCAGGTACTGGATGCCCTTGCCGCGCAGGCGGAAGGTGGTGCCGCTCTGGGTGCCCTCGGGCACGGTGTACTCCACCTTGCCGTCAATGGAGGGCACCTGCACGGTGTCGCCCAGCACGGCCTGACTGTAAGTGATGGGCACTGTGACCCACACATCGTAGCCATCGCGCTGGAACACCTCGCTGGGGCGCACCGTGACCATGACGATCACATCACCGGCAGGACCGCCGTTTGCACCGGCATCGCCCATGCCGCGCAGTGCAAAGCTCTGGTCGTCGTCGATGCCCATGGGGATGGACACCTCCAGCGTCTTTTTAGCAGCCACCTTGCCTGCGCCGTGGCAGACCTTGCAGGGGTTCTTGACCAGCTTGCCCTTGCCGCCGCAGCGGGAGCAGGGCTGCTGGGTCTGCATCACGCCGAAGGGGGTGCGCTGCTGACGGATCACGAAGCCGCGGCCGCCGCAGTCCGGGCAGGTCTCGGGGCTGGTACCGGCGGCACAGCCGCTGCCGTGGCACTCGGTGCACTCCTGCTGGCGGGTGATGGTGATGTTCTTCTTACAGCCGTGCACGGCCTCGTCAAAGCTCAGGGTGATGCGCACACGGATGTCCTGACCCTTGCGTGGGGCGTTGGGATTGGCCCGACGGGACGAACCGCCAAAGCCGCCGAAGCCGCCGCCAAAGATATCGCCGAAGATGTCGCCCAGATCCACGCCGTCGCCGCCAAAACCGCCAAAGCCGCCCGCACCGGGGCCGCCGCCGTTCTGTGCTGCATAGGCAGGGTCAACGCCTGCAAAACCGTACTGGTCGTACAGCTGGCGCTTTTTCGGGTCCGAAAGCACCTCGTTTGCTTCGTTTACTTCCTTGAACTTTTCCTCGGCGTCCTTATCGCCGGGGTTATAGTCCGGGTGGTATTTCATTGCAAGTTTGCGGTATGCCTTTTTGATCTCGGCATCGGTCGCAGTCTTGGATACCCCCAGCACTTCGTAGTAATCACGCTTTTCCTGTGCCATATCCACTCACCTCTCCGGGAACGTTTGATCCGGGAAACGCCCCGGTTGGTTCCTCGCTCTATAACCAGCAAGAGCCGCTCCGGCAAAACCGGAGCGGCTTTTGCTATTCCACGCGTGCGTCCGCCGGTTTGGCCGGGCACACACTGCTGTGTTTTTTATCAGACTTCCTTGAAGTCGGCATCCACAACGCCGTCATCCCCCGGCTTCTGCTGGTTGTTTGCACCTGCATCGGGGCCGGGCTGTGCACCGGCGGCCTGCTGTGCGGCAGCGGCTGCCTGATACATCTTCTCGAACACCTGGCTCAGAGCTTCCTGCTTTGCCTTGATGTCGTCCACGTTGCCGGACTGAACAGCGGTCTTCAGGTCGGCCAGCTTGCTCTCGGCCTCGCTCTTCACGTCGGCGGGCAGCTTGTCGCCGTTCTCCTTCAGCATCTTCTCGGTCTGGAACACCATCTGGTCGGCACCGTTGCGGATATCGACCTCTTCACGCTTCTTCTTATCGTCGGCAGCAAACTGCTCAGCTTCCTTCACAGCCTTGTCGATGTCCTCCTTGGACATGTTGGTGGAAGCGGTGATGGTGATGTTCTGCTCCTTGCCGGTGCCCAGATCCTTTGCGCTGACCTTCACGATGCCGTTTGCATCGATATCGAAGGTAACTTCGATCTGAGGCACACCACGGGGAGCCGGAGCAATGCCGTCCAGATGGAAGACACCCAGGCTCTTGTTGTCGCGGGCAAACTCACGCTCGCCCTGCAGCACGTTGACCTCAACAGAGGGCTGGTTGTCTGCAGCGGTGGAGAACACCTGACTCTTGTGGGTGGGGATGGTGGTGTTGCGGTCGATGATCTTGGTGCACACGCCACCCAGAGTTTCAATGCCCAGGCTCAGCGGGGTGACATCCAGCAGCAGCAGACCCTTCACATCGCCCTGCAGCACGCCGCCCTGAATGGCAGCGCCCACAGCCACGCACTCATCGGGGTTGATGCCCTTGAAGGGCTCGCAGTTCAGTTCCTTCTTGACTGCATCGTAGACAGCGGGGATACGGGTGGAACCACCGACCATCAGGACCTTCTTCAGGTCAGAGGGACGCAGGCCTGCATCCTGCAGAGCCTTGCGGACGGGGCCCATGGTACGATCGACCAGATCAGCGGTCAGCTCGTTGAACTTTGCGCGGGTCAGGGTCATATCCAAGTGCTTGGGGCCGGTAGCATCGGCAGTGATGAAGGGCAGGTTGATCTGGCTGCTCATTGCGCTGGACAGCTCGATCTTTGCCTTCTCGGCAGCTTCCTTCAGACGCTGCGCAGCCATCTTGTCCTTGCGCAGGTCGATGCCGTTCTCGGTCTGGAAGGCATCTGCCATCCAGTTGATGATGCGCTCATCGAAGTCATCGCCGCCCAGATGGGTATCACCGTTGGTGGCCAGAACTTCGGTAACGCCGTCGCCCATCTCGATGATAGAGACATCGAAGGTGCCGCCGCCCAAATCGTAGACCATGATCTTCTGGTCTTCTTCCTTATCGATGCCGTATGCCAGAGAAGCGGCAGTAGGCTCGTTGATGATACGCTTGACGTTCAGGCCTGCAATGGTGCCTGCGTCCTTGGTAGCCTGACGCTGGCTGTCGTTGAAGTATGCAGGAACGGTAATGACAGCCTCGGTAACAGGCTCGCCCAGATAAGCCTCGGCATCAGCCTTCAGCTTCTGCAGGATCATAGCGCTGACCTGCTGGGGAGTGTACTCCTTGCCGTTCAGGGTCACCTTGTGGTCGGTGCCCATGAAGCGCTTGATGGAAGCAACGGTGTTCTCAGGGTTGGTGATTGCCTGACGCTTTGCCACCTGACCAACCAGACGGTCGCCGGTCTTGGTGAAGCCCACCACAGACGGGGTGGTGCGTGCACCTTCAGAGTTTGCGATAACAACGGGCTCGCCGCCCTCCATGACAGCCACGCAGCTGTTGGTAGTACCAAGGTCGATGCCAATGATCTTACTCATAATGAAAACTCCTCTCGAAAGAACAAATCTTATTGTTTATGTGATGCTCAAATGTTTGTAAGCGGATGTTATATTCAAAACCCTTTCGGGTTTCTGCTTTGTTATTCGGCCACTACAACGGTCGCATGGCGGACGATCTTATCGCCCAGCTTGTAGCCCTTCTGGTAGACGGTGATCACGGTGCCGCTCTCCTGTCCATCCGGGGCGGGGATCTGCTGCACTGCGTTCATGAAGTTGGGGTCAAAGGGCTTGCCCAGCGCTTCGATCTCCTCCACATGGAGGGCATCCAGCGCCTTGGCGGCCTTGTCCAGCGTCATGGTCACGCCCTTTTTGTAGTTCTCGTCGGTGGTGGGGGCGTTGGCCGCCATCTCCAGCGTGTCCAGAATGGGAATGATCTGGTTCACCGCAAAGGAAATGCCATCGTTGAACTTCTGGTCGGCTTCGCGGGTGGAGCGCTTGCGGTAGTTCTCGTACTCCGCTGCCATGCGCAGCAGCTGGTCTTTGGCCTGTGCGGCGTTGGCTTCGGCAGCATCCAGCTTTGCCTTTACGGCTTCCAGCTCGCGGGCCTTCTTGTTGAACCAGCCGCCATCTTTCTTCTTGTCATCCTTCGGGTCGGCAGCTTCAGCAGCAGGTTCCTGTTCGGGTGCTGCCTGCTGGGCCTTTTCCTCGGGAGCCGTTTCGGGCTGCTCCGCTTCCTGAGCCGGAGCCGTCTTTTTTGCTTCTTCGCTCATTCCAGATCCTCCTTATAGATCACAGTCCGCCGCGGTACGGCAGCCTGCGGGGTGTCTTTTCGTTTGCCGCTCATGCCCTCGCCCAGCTGGTCTGCAAAGTAATGCAGCAGCGGCATCAGTTTCTGGAAGGGCATCCGGGTGGGGCCGATCAATGCAATGGAGCCCCACAGGCCTCCGCCCACCAGATACCGGTCGCTCACGATGCACAGGCCCGGGATCTGCGGTTCCAGATCCTCGCCCAGCAGCACGCTCTCACTGCGTTCTGCCGGAGGTGCGATCAGGCCAGCGGCCTGCTCCTCGTCGTTCAGCAGTGTGAGGATGTCGCCCACCTTGCCGTCCAGCTGGGGCCAGTCCAGCAGATACTGCTCGCCGCCCAGAAAGACATGGGGCTTGACGGAATCCTGCAGGATGGCAGCCGCCGCGCTGATGACGGGCACCAGCTCCGGGTCGATCTGGCTGCACAGCTCTGCCAGCAGCCGGGTGGAAAGATCCACCGGCGCTACAAAGGTAAGGTTGCGGTTGAGCAGTGCGGCAAGTGCTGCCGCATTCTCGCGGGAGAGGCCGGTGCGCACCCGTGCCACACGGGTACGGACGTAACCGGCCGTGGTAACGGCCAGCACAGCCGCTGCGCTGCGGCCCACCTGAACCACTTCATAGTGGGCGATGCACAGGTCTTCGGCACATGGGGTGCTGACGGCGGCGGTGCAGCCGCTGATGGCGGCCAGCGCCCTGGCGGCACCTGCGGCCAGCTTTTCCGGCTCATGGTCGAGGCTTGCGAACACCGCATCCACACGGGCGCGGGTCACACGGTCCAGCGGCTGATCGTCGGCAAGCAGATTATCAAGGTAGTAACGGTAGCCCTTGGCACTGGGCACACGGCCCGCGCTGGTGTGGGGCTGCTCCAGCAGGCCCAGCTTTGTCAGCGCCGCCATCTCATTGCGGAGCGTTGCACTGGAAACCGCCATATCAAAGTAGTTTGCCAGCACGCTGCTGCCAACGGGCTCGCCTTCGAGACCATACAGCGCCACGATCGCCTGCAAGACTCGCTGCTTGCGTGCATCCATCGTCATAGCGCCTGCCTCCTTTTTGCGTTTGCTTTGTTTGTTTAGCACTCCTTGTTCCTGAGTGCTAAGACCATTATAGCCAATTTTCCGGTGCTGTCAAGCCCCTTGGAAAAATGTTTTAAAAGATTCATAATTCTGTCATAAACGAAGAAAGCGCTCTCCTTATTATAAGGAAAGCGCTCCGGCATGTTCTTTACTCTTCCATCTGCCTTGCCAGAAATGCCGCTGCCACATTCACGGCCTTGAGCTGGGCGGCATCCGGCGTGGCCGTGCGGTCTTCGGTCAGCAGGGCCACCACGCCGGTCACATCGCCCGCCGCAATGATGGGTGCGGCGCACAGCACTGCTCGGGGCGAGCCCTCGCAGGGCAGGATGCACTTTTCGGCAATGCCCTCGCTCTGGTACGGCCTGCGGCCGTCCATCAGCTTTTCCAGCGGCTGGCTGATGCTGCGGTCGGCCAGCTCCCGTCGGCCGGAGCCGCTCACCGTCAGGATGCGGTCACGGTCGGCCACCAGTGCGGTCAGTGCAAAGCTTTTGCTGAGCACCTCGGTATACTGGGCCGCTACTGCGTTCATCTCGCCAATGGGCGAATACTTTTTAAAGATCACCTCGCCGTCGCCCGTGGTGAAGATCTCCAGCGGGTCGCCGCGGCGGATGCGCTGGGTGCGGCGGATCTCCTTGGGGATCACCACCCGGCCCAGCTCGTCGATGCGGCGCACGATTCCTGTTGCTTTCATGTTTTTGCTCCTCCGTTTCCTTAAAAATGCCTGCAGCACTAGTATCTGTCAGGCCGGGCCATTTATACCTGCTGCCCCCGCGCAAAAAGACCTGCACGGAAAGCTGCCTCTTCGTTGCGTTTCCGGCAGGGTTCTGCTACAATGATACAAAAAGCCGTTTTCATAAGCACAGCACCCCGCTTATGAAGACAGATCCTAAAATTCTGCTGAGAAAGGCAGGTGTCCGGATGCCGAACATCCTCATTCTGGGCGGCGGTGCCGCCGGTCTTGCAGCCGCGCTGGCGGCGGCACAAAGTGCCCCCGCTGCACAGGTCATTGTGCTGGAGCGCAACCCGAAGCCGGGCAAAAAGCTGCTTGCCACCGGCAATGGCCGCTGCAATCTGGATAACACCGGCATTGCACCGGAGCTGTATTTCACCGCCGACCCGGCAGCACTCCGTCCGCTGCTGGATGCCGTAAATACCGCCGACCCGCTGCGCTGGTTCCGTGCGCTGGGGCTTTACACCCGCACCGACGAGGCGGGCCGGGTGTATCCGTACTCCAATCAGGCGGCGGACGTGCTGGCCCTGCTGGAGCACCACCTTGCGCAGCACCATGTGCAGCTGCGCACCGGCTGCACCGTGCGCACCCTGAGCCAGAGCCGCAGCGGCTACGCCGTGCAGTTCGAGACGGCAGAGGGCTCTGCCGAAACGCTGCACGCCGATGCCGTCATCTGCGCCATGGGCGGCGAGGCAGGGCCGCAGTTCGGCACCGACGGCTTTGGCACCCGGTTCGCTGCCCAGTGCGGCGGCAGGGTGGAGCCGCTGTATCCCTGCCTGACCGCCCTGCAGTGCGCAAAGCCCAGCAAAGCGCTGGCTGGCATCCGTGCCAAGGCAGCAGCATCCCTGCTGGACGGTGCCCGTGTGCTTGCCTGCGAGAACGGCGAGGTACAGTTCACCGATTACGGCCTTTCCGGCATCTGCATCATGCAGCTGTCCGGCCTGCTGGCCCCGGGCCGCGGCCCCAAGGCTCCTGCTGTGGAGATGGACCTCTTCCCGGCAGTGGACGAAACCGCACTTGCCAGCCTGTTTGCGGCCCACGCCGCCCAGACGGCAGGGGGCAGCGCCGCAGACTTCTGGCTGGGCCTGCTGAACCAGAAGCTGGGCCGTACTGTGTGGTCTGCCGCCGGGCTGCAGGACAGCGACGCGCCTGCCGTGCTCACCGCCGCACAGTGGCAGAAGCTGGCCCACACCGCCAAGCACTGGCGCTTTGAAGGGCTGACCCCCTGCAGCTGGAAGCAGGCCCAGACCACCGGCGGCGGGCTGGCCCTGCGGGAGGTGGATCAGCACTTCCAGTTCAAGGGCTGTCCGGGCCTTTACTTTGTGGGCGAAACGCTGGACTGCGCAGGCAGCTGCGGCGGTTTTAACCTGCACTGGGCGTTCGGCTCCGGCCTTGTGGCCGGGCGCAGCGCTGCAGGCCATGCTGCAGCAGGCCGTTCTCTGCCAAAAGCCCCCGCGCCCGCAAAGAGCAGGAAAAAGCCGCACAGGTAAAAATGAGCTTTAAATTTTCAACAAACGCTTGACATCTTGTGCAGATCGCATTATCATAAAGACAATAAAAGTTTGTTCAGAGGATCGAGCAGAACAAGCAAGGGGAGAGTCGAAAGGCCCTTTTGTTTGTCCTGCTCTTTTTCTTTTATTCGGCAAACGGAGCGATCAGGAGGTTTTTATGCTGGATGTAGCAATTATCGGCTGCGGTGTCATTGGTGCGGCAGCCGCCTATGAGCTGTCCCATTACCCGCTGCAGACCGCCATTTTCGAGGCTGAAAATGACGTGGCAGACTGCACCACCAAGGCCAACAGTGCCATTCTGCACGCTGGCTACGACCCCGAACCGGGCACCCGGATGGCGCGGCTCAACGTGGAGGGGTCCGCACTGGCCAAGGAGATCTGCGCCCGGCTGGATGTGCCGTACCTGCAGTGCGGCAGTCTGGTGCTGGCCCTCAGCCCGGAAGAGCTGCCCCACCTGCAGAAACTGTATGAGAACGGCATCGCCAACGGCGTGCCGGGCATCCGGCTGCTTTCTGCAGAGGAAACGCTTGCCATGGAACCGAATCTGGCCCCCACTGTCGTTGGCGCGCTGTATGCGCCCAGCGCCGCCATCGTCAGCCCGTGGGAGTTTGCGCTGGCAATGGCAGAAGTGGCTGTGCGCAACGGCGTGGAGCTGCACCGCAGCTGCCCTGTGACCCGCATCGAAAAGACCGCCGGCGGCTGGGCGCTGACCACCCCCTCCGGAATTGTGGAAACGCGCTATATCATCAATGCGGCAGGCATCTCGGCGCAGGCCGTGCACGATATGGCCGCACCCCACGAATTTACCATCCAGCCCACCCGGGGCGAATACTACCTGCTGGATAAATCCGAGGGCAGCCGTGTGCACCACGTCATCTTCCAGTGCCCCAACGAAAACGGCAAGGGCGTTCTGGTGGCCCCCACCGTCCACGGCAACCTGATCGTCGGCCCAAACGCCGACCCCGTGGAAGGGGACGATACCGCCTGCACCGCCGCCGGGCTGGCCTTCGTCAGCGCCGCAGCGCGCCGCAGCGTGCCGAACATCCGCTTCAGCGAGTCCATCCGCAATTTTGCGGGTGTCCGTGCTAATGTGGACACGGGCGACTTCGTTATCGGCGAAGCGGAAGGCGCACCCGGCTTCATCGATCTGGCCGGTATGAAATCGCCCGGCCTTTCCAGTGCACCGGCCGTTGCCAGAGAAGCCGTCAAAATTCTGGAAGCTCACGGCGATCTGCCCGCCCCCAAGGCGGATTACAGGGATGGCCGCACCCGGGTGCGCTTCAAGGAGCTTCCGCCCGAAGAAAAAGCCCGGCTCATTGCAAAGGAACCCGCCTATGGCCGCGTGATCTGCCGCTGTGAGACGATCACCGAGGGCGAAATTCTGGACGCTCTGCACGAAGAGATCCCCGCCACCACCATTGACGGTGTCAAGCGCCGCTGTGGTGCCGGTATGGGCCGCTGTCAGGGCGGCTTTTGCGGGCCGCGGGTGCTGGAACTGATCAGCAAAACGCTGGGCATCAGTCCGCTGGACGTGCTGCAGGATAAGGCCGGCACCAACGTCTTACTGTGCGAAACCAAGCAGGAGGGAGAGCACCATGATTGATCTGGTCATCGTCGGCGGCGGCCCTGCAGGCCTTGCCGCAGCTTACAGCGCATGGCAGCATGGTCTGCGCGATATCCTTATCTTAGAGCGCGACAACGAGCTGGGCGGCATCCTGAACCAGTGCATCCACAACGGCTTCGGCCTGCACCGCTTTGGCGAGCAGCTCACCGGCCCGGAATACGCAGGCCGCTGCATTGAACTGCTGCGCTCCACCGGTGTCCGGGTGGAGCTGGGCACGATGGTACTGGACGTCACCCCGGACAAAAAGATCCACTGCGTCAGCCGGGAAAAGGGCTATCAGATTTTGGAAGCCAGAAGCATCATCCTCTGCATGGGCTGCCGGGAGCGCACCCGCGGTGCCATTGGCATTCCGGGCAGCCGCCCTGCCGGTATCTACACCGCCGGTGCGGCCCAGCGCTATGTCAACATGGAGGGCTATCTGGTAGGCAAGCGGGTGCTCATCCTCGGCAGCGGCGACATCGGCCTGATCATGGCCCGCCGCATGACGCTGGAAGGTGCCAAAGTACTGGCCTGCGTGGAGGTCATGCCGTATTCCGGCGGCCTGACCCGCAACATCGTGCAGTGCCTGCAGGACTTCGACATCCCCCTGTATCTGTCCCATACCATCGTGGATATTCAGGGCAAGGCCCGCGTGGAAAAGGCCACCGTTGCCAAGGTGGACGAAAACCGCCGCCCCATCCCGGGCACCGAGATGGAATTTGATGTGGACACCATCCTGCTCAGCGTCGGCCTGATCCCGGAAAATGAGCTGACCCGGCAGGCCGGGATCCCCATGGACCCCCACACCAAGGGCGCTGTGGTCTACGAGAATATGGAGACCGGTATCCCCGGTGTGTTCGCCTGCGGCAACGTGGTGCACGTGCATGATCTGGTGGACTTCGTTTCGGGCGAAAGCGACCTTGCCGGTGCTTCTGCGGCGGCCTATGTTTTTAAGGGCGAAGCCGCCGATACGGTTGTGCTTGACCTTATCCCGGGCAATGGCTTGGGCTACACCGTGCCGCAGCGGGTGCGCCCCGCTGATGTGGACAGGAGCGTGAACATTTCCTTCCGTGTGCGGCAGAACTACGGCCCCAGCCAGATCACCGTGACCTGCGGCGGCAGGCAGCTGGCCCGGTTCAAGCGCCAGCGCATGGCTCCCGGTGAGATGGAACACATCGCACTGCCCAAAGTCCTGCTGGAAAAAGCAGACGGCCCGCTGACCGTTGCGGTAGAGGAGGTTATTGCAGAATGAGCAGCATCAAAGAAGTCATTTGCATCTGCTGTCCCTGCGGCTGCCACTTGCAGGTAGACCCGGAAAATGATTATAATGTAACTGGAAACGCCTGCCCCAACGGTGCCGCCTACGGCAGGGAAGAGCTGACCCATCCCACCCGCATCCTCACCAGCACCGTGCGGGTAGAGGGTGGGCTGTATCCGCGCTGCCCGGTAAAGACTGCGCAGGCTGTGCCCAAAGAGAAGATGACCGAGGTCATGGCTGCGCTGGACCGCGTCACCCTGCACGCCCCCGTCCGCACCGGACAGGTGGTGCTGGCAGATGTGTGCGGCACCGGCGTGGACGTTGTGGCGACGCGAAATCTGTGATACACACTCCTGAAACGATACGGAGGTAGCAAAAGCATGAGTACAAAATATGTTCTGGCGTTGGATCAGGGAACCACCAGCAGCCGTGCCATCCTGTTCGACAATGAGCAGAATATCATTGCGGTGCAGCAGCGCGAGTTTGAGCAGATCTATCCGCAGCAGGGCTGGGTAGAGCACAACCCCATGGAGATCTGGTCCACCCAGTATGGAGTCATGAACGAGGTGGTGGCCCAGAGCGGTGTCGATGCCCACGATATCGCCGCCATTGGCATCACCAACCAGCGGGAGACCACCATCCTGTGGGAAAAGGCCACCGGCCGCCCCATCTACAATGCCATCGTCTGGCAGTGCCGCCGCACGGCACCGCTGGTGGATGAACTGCTGCAGCAGCCCGGCATGGCAGACTACATCCGGGAGAACACCGGCCTGATGCCTGATGCCTATTTCTCCGCAACGAAAATCAAGTGGATCCTGGACAATGTGCCCGGTGCGCGGGAGCGGGCCGAGGCAGGGGAGATCCTGTTCGGCACTGTGGACACATGGCTGGTCTGGAAGCTGACCGGCGGCAGAGTGCACGTCACCGACCGCACCAACGCCAGCCGCACCATGCTGTATAACATCCGCACGCTGGACTGGGACGACACCCTGCTCAAAGCGCTGGATATCCCGCGCTGCATCCTGCCCCGCGTGACGGATTCCAGCGAGGTCTACGGCACCACCGATCTGTGCGGTGTGCAGATCCCGGTGGCCGGCATTGCCGGTGACCAGCAGGCTGCGCTGTTCGGACAGAGCTGCTTTGGCAAGGGGGAGGCCAAGAACACCTACGGCACCGGCTGCTTTTTGCTGATGAACACCGGCGATACCATCTGCCGCAGCCGGAACGGCCTAATCTCTACCATCGCCATCAGCCTGAACGGTAAGGTGGAGTATGCGCTGGAGGGCAGCGTCTTTGTGGGCGGTGCCGTCATCCAGTGGGTGCGCGACGGCCTGCGCATGATCCAGGAGAGCCGCGATGCGGAATACTATGCCCAGAAGGTGCCGGATAACGGCGGCATTTACATCGTGCCGGCCTTTACTGGTCTGGGTGCACCGTACTGGGATATGTACGCCCGCGGTGCCATTGTTGGCATCACCCGCGGCACCACCCAGAACCACATCATCCGCGCGGCAGAGGAGTCCATTGCCTACCAGAGCGCAGACCTCGTGGCTGCTATGGAAAAGGACACCGGCGTGCCCATCACCTCGCTGAAGGTGGATGGCGGTGCATCCCGCGACCAGTTCCTGATGCAGTTCCAGGCCGACATCCTGAACAAGACCGTGCTGCGCCCGGCCATCCGGGAGACGACCGCTCTGGGCGCAGCCTATCTGGCGGGCCTTGCCACCGGTGTGTGGAAGGACCGGGACGAGATCCGCAGCCTGTGGCACTGCAATATGACCTTTGCCCCGCAGATGGACGAGACCGAGCGCACCCGTCTGCTCTCCGGCTGGCACAAGGCTGTGGGCCGAAGCTGCGACTGGGCAGAGCATTGACGATCTTTGCCCGAACCTATAGCTCATACACAAAATATTTTTTAATTGTTTATTTTCTAATGTTTATCGTCATGGTCAGCTGTTCCAATACCACTACCATTCTGGGCGGCGGTGAGCTGATTGCAACCACATTCTGATCAACCCAAAATTTTACATTACAGCCGCCGTGCAGCTCATTTACACGGCGGCTGTTTTATAGGATAATAGAAGCACTTGATAAAAAGGAGTCTTACCCAATGCATCCTCTTGCCGAAACTTTGTTGAACGAACCGGTGATCGCCGCTGTGAAAACGGACGAAGCCCTGGCTGCTGCGCTGGCCTCGCCCTGCAGTACTATTTTTCTGCTGGCAAGCACCCTGCTCACCGTAGACGGTCTGGTGCACCGCATACATGATGCCGGAAAACTGGCCGTGGTTCACATTGACCTTGTGGACGGCCTTTCGTCACGGGAGATCGCGGTGGACTCCCTCAACGCCCTATGCCACCCGGACGGCATCATCTCCACCCGCCCGACCCTGATCCGCCGGGCGCGCCACCGCGGCCTGCTGACCGTCCAGCGGGCATTCATCCTGGATTCCCTCTCGCTGACCAGCCTGTCCGGCCAGCTGGAGCAGGGCAAGCCGGATTTTGTCGAGATCCTTCCCGGCATCATGCCCCGGGTCATCGCCGAGATCAGCACCCGCACACAGGTGCCTGTCATTGCAGGCGGCCTGCTGCGGGACAAAGCCGACGTCATGGCCGCCATGCGCGCAGGTGCCGCCGCAGTTTCCACCTCTGCGCCCTCCCTGTGGGATATCTGAGCCAGAACAAGATCCCAGCTGAAGTACGAAAAGCATAATAGTATCCTGGTGTTTTATCTGTTGAACATAAACTGTATCCTGCGCCGCAGAGCGTTCTACTGTCGCAGTAAAGTCATCGTAGATGCTTTCAATTGCCTGATAATACTTTGCTTCATTCAAAATCTGCCGGTATTTTCCGCGGGCAAAACAGGGGGCCACCACCGCATTGACCGCTGCGCCAAAAACGATTGCATCTTTTGGTGTGTTATGTAAATTGGGATCGTTTTTGCTCAGATACGCTTTGTTCTGATAGGTTGCTTTTGTCGAACCAGATAAGTAGTCTTTTTCCTGATCCAGATACGCACCTCTGCAAGATAATCCATTTCTTATTGATAAGTCTAGCACAAATCGATCAATCGTTCTATCTACTTGCATCGATTCACGGCTGACTGCTCATCTGACAGGAACTTCAAAAACCGTGTAATATCATATCGATAGCCGTTCAACGTGGCTTCTGCTGTGCCAGAATACTTCTTATCGTCCAAAAAATCTTGCTTTAGATTATCAAATCGGGCTGCATTCTTCTGAATCTTCTTCATTTTTGTACCTCTGACCTCTAAAATTTTTGAAAAAATCATAGGTACAAGCTCAAAAAGCCCGTATAAAACAAAAAAAGGACGATAAACCGTTTAGTTCAACGATTTATCGTCCTTTTGGTGCGCTCGAGGGAACTCGAATCCCTGGCCCTCTGATTAAAAGAATCCAAGGTGCATCATTCGTCAAATTTCAAAAGTTCGAAGAAGCATTATTTTTATCGCATCATCGCAAAACACGCCTTTGCACACACCGCATTGTTTGCATACAGCGTAATGCTTTGCAACTGTTATCCAGCTATTCAGGTGTGCAAAAAGTGTGCAAAAATGTGCAGACGGGCAAAACAAAGCCCAATGGACAAATCAACCACCGGTTTTATGGCAGGGTTTAGGACATCCGAACAGACACCGTTTGATATAGAAATGAGGTTCACCATGAACAAACTGCTTTCCTGCCGCTTCAATATGGACACCAACCGGGTGGAAGCCCGGTTCGAGGATGGCACCACTCTTGCCATCGACTGCATCGCCGTGGAGGACGAGTACGGCAGCACCCCGGCACAGCGGGCAGAGCTGGACTGGCTGCTGTATAATAAGCCCTTGGAGTACGCCCAGCTTGTGCTGGGTGGAGAGATAGAGCGTTATCTGTCGCTTGGCTGCGACCATGGCAGACTGGAAGATTAAGTCCCTATAAAGAACACGATGCCCACCGACCTATGGTTTGCCATAAGCTGGTAGCATCGCTTCTTATCCATAAGCAACTCGCTCTTTTCGGCTAACGCTTTTTTGTAAATGTTTCCCTTGCAGAATCTTTCCAGATTCTCTATAATAAGAAAGAGCTTTATAAATCTTCTTTCAAATGTTGAATCTGCTCTTGGAGGTGAGTAAGCCCATGACCGGCAGCGGCGCAAATAACCGTGATGTTAAAAAAATCAACCGCATCCGAACGATTCGCAGCATTTTTTCCTGCGACCGAATCTCGCAGCCGGAGCTTGCGGCAAAAGTCAACAACAGCTGGCCGACCGTATTGCAGAATGTCAAAGAACTGATAGCGATGGGACTGGTGCAGGAGGTCGGCACCTTTGAATCTACCGGTGGGCGCAAGGCGAGAGCATTTGCTCCCGTGCGGAATGCCAGACTTGCGGTCGGACTGGAGATCACCCAGAATCATGTCGGAGCAGTTCTGGTCGATCTGTCCGGTAACCTTCTCCACTATGAGCGTAAAAAGCGTCTTTATGAGCGGTCGGACACCTATGCGGAAATGCTTGCCGGAATCGTGCAGGGGCTGATTGAAAAAGAGGGCTGCCCGGTCGAAAAAATCTTGGGCGTCGGCATTTCGCTGCCCGGTATTCTGGACAAAGAGGGGCAGACATTGGTTTACTCTCATGCCTTGGGTCTGCGGAATGTTCCTACCGAAGAATTCAGCCGTTACATCCCATTCTCCTGCCGGTTCATCAACGACGCGAACGCTGCCGGACTTGCTGAAGTGCGCGACCTCGAATCTCCCCGCAGCCTTGTCTACCTTTCTCTGAGCAACAGTGTCGGCGGTGCGATTCTGACCGGTGGAGCGCTCTATGGCGGCGACCATCTTCGTGCCGGAGAGTTCGGGCACAACACGCTCGTTCCCGATGGCCGCCCCTGCTACTGCGGAAAAAAGGGCTGTCTGGATGCCTATTGCTCTGCAAAAGTCCTCTCCCAGCTGACCGACGGAAATCTTGCACTATTCTTTGACGGGTTGCGCTCCGGCAATGCAGCTTTGCAAACGGCATGGAATGAATACCTTTCTTACCTTGCTGTAGCAGTCAATAATCTGCGCATGACCTTCGACTGTGATGTAATTGTTGGCGGCTACGTTGGCGGCTTTCTGGCAGAGTTTGGCGAACCGCTCCGGGAAATGCTGGTCGAGCGTAATACGTTTGAGCCGGACAGTTCCTACCTGAAGTTCAGCCGCTATAGGCTGGAAGCCTCTGCGCTGGGAGCCGCTCTGCTCCATATCGAAGCCTTTATTCAGAACCTATAAACCTTCCCATCGAGGACGGCACCTGCCGTCCTCGATTTTTTGCACAATTCCGCCGCTTTTTCCTTGTGCAGTTCTCCGAATCCGCGAAAAAGGGCTTGACTTTGGTTGTGCGGTGTGTTAATTTGTAGTCACATTCATAAACACTTTATAAAAGTCAATAAACAAATAAAAACGGAGGTCATCTTATGAAAGGCACAATGAAAGTTGCAGTCATGAACGGCATCGGCAAGATGGGCTACACCACCCGCCCGATCCCCACACCCAAAGAGGACGAAGTTCTTGTCAAGCTGGAATACGTTGGCATCTGCGGCAGCGATATGCACTACTATGAAACGGGTGCGATCGGCAATTATGTGGTCAAGCCACCGTTCGTGCTGGGCCACGAGCCGGGCGGCACAGTCGTGGAAGTTGGCAGTGCTGTCAAGCATCTGAAAGTTGGCGACCGCGTTGCGCTGGAGCCGGGCAAGACCTGCGGTCACTGCAAGTTCTGCCGTGAGGGCAAATACAACCTCTGCCCGGATGTTGTGTTCTTCGCTACCCCGCCGGTAGACGGTGTTTTTCAGGAGTATGTGGCACATGAAGCAAACCTCTGCTTCAAGCTACCGGACAACGTAAGCACCATGGAAGGTGCGCTGATCGAGCCTCTGGCCGTTGGTTTCCACGCCGCCAATCAGGGCGGTGCTCATGCCGGTCAGACTGCGGTGGTCATGGGTGCAGGCTGCATTGGTCTGGTCTCCATGATGGCGCTGAAAGCCGAGGGTGTTTCCCGTGTTTACGTTGTAGATATCATGCAGAAGCGTCTGGATAAGGCTCTTGAACTGGGTGCAGACGGTGTGATCAACAGCCGCGAAAAGGATGCTGTCCAGACGATTCTCGACCTGACCGATGGTCTGGGCTGCGACCTCGTTATCGAGACTGCTGGTACAGAAATCACTACCCGCCAGGCCATTGAGATGGCGCAGAAGGGCGCAAACATCGTTCTGGTTGGTTACTCCAAATCCGGCGAGATGACCCTGCCTATGAGCCTTGCACTGGACAAGGAACTGACCTTCAAGACCGTGTTCCGTTATCGCCACATTTACCCCATGGCGATTGATGCCGTTGCTTCCGGCAAAA
Source organism: Faecalibacterium sp. I4-3-84 (assembly GCF_023347255.1). GTDB lineage: Bacteria > Bacillota > Clostridia > Oscillospirales > Ruminococcaceae > Faecalibacterium > Faecalibacterium taiwanense. The sequence continues at coordinate 1,872,081 of NZ_CP094466.1, read as the reverse complement.
TCAATCTGAAGGGCATTGTGACCAACATCTTTGACTTTGACGACATCCAGAATGCCATGGACAAGAGCATTTCGGACAAGGCCAACATCGTCAAAGCAGTGGTGAAGATTGCGGAGGAAACGAAGGTATGAGCTTTCCGCAGGTTCTGACCGGTGTGGCGCACATTGGCATCCCAACAAATGATCTCGACAAGACCATTGTATTTTACAAGAAGCTGGGGTTTGTTTCTGCGCTGGAAACGGTGAACAAAGCCGCCGGGGAGCGCGTTGCGTTTCTTCAGCTTGGCGATCTGATGATCGAAACCTATGAAAACCATCGTGCGGCGGAAAAGGCCGGAGCAATCGACCATGTAGCTCTGGCAACGACCGATATCGAAGCCGCCTTTGCTGCGGCAAAAGAGGCAGGGATGCACCTGCTGCATTCCAGCATCCAGTCACTGCCGTTCTGGGAAAACGGTGTTCGCTTTTTCATGGTCGAAGGCCCGAATAAAGAGAGAATAGAGTTCTGCCAGAAATTATAAGCATCGCGTCAAGAGGAGAAAGGAGCGCGCCGTATGAGTTACACAGCAGAGCCGAAACAGCAGGATACGAACATCAAAGTCCCTCTGATCAGTAAAATCGCTTACGGCATGGGCGATGTGGGCTGCAACTTCAGCTGGATGTTCGTTGGCAACTTCTTGATGATTTTTTACACCGATGTCTGCGGCATCAGCATGGCGGCAGTGTCCCTCCTGATGCTGGTCTCCCGCTTCTGGGATGCCATCAATGACCCCGTGATCGGTTCGCTGAGCGACCGCACCCGTTCCCGCTGGGGACGCTACCGTCCATGGCTGCTGTTCGGCGCACCGGCAACTGCTGTGGTGCTCGTGCTGACGTTCTGGGCGCACCCCACATGGTCAGACAGTGCTAAGAGCCTGTATATGTACATTACTTACTGTGTACTGGTTCTGGGCTATACTTGCGTGAACATCCCTTATGGTACGCTCTGCGGCACCCTGACCCAGAACATCGAGGAGCGTGCGAAAATCAACACCTCCCGCTCCGTCTGTGCCATGATTGCCATCAATATCATCAACATCATCACCCTGCCTTTGATCTCTGCTTTTGGCGGTGATAATGCAGCACGGGGATATCTTCTGGTGACCGTCCTTTACGGCGGTATCTTCACCCTCTGTCACTGGTTCTGTTTTGCCAAAACCAAAGAGGTCGTCCAGCCCCCGGAGCGGAAAAAAGTCTCACTGAAAAAGCAGTTGGATGCAGCACTTCAGAACAAGCCCTACCTGATTGCACTGGCGGGTCAGTTCCTGTTCGGTGTGACGCTGTATGGCCGCAATGCCGACCTGCTCTATTACTTCAAATATGTGGAAGGCAACGAGAATCTGTTTACCATCTACTCGATGATCCTGATCGTTCCCTCTATTCTGGGTGCTGCGGCATTCCCCTTCGTGTTTGAAAAGCTGGGCAACAAAGGGCACACCGCTTCCCTTTTCGCTGCCGGAACCGGCGTTTCCCTGATTGCGCTCTATTTCTTCAGTGCAGTTTCTTCTCCCATTCCGTTCTATACATTCGCTGCACTGTCCCAGTTCTTCTTCTGCGGATTCAATACCGCCATCTACGCCATCGTTCCCGACTGCGTGGAGTATGGCGAGTGGAAAACCGGTGTCCGCAACGATGGTTTCCAGTACGCATTCGTTTCACTGGGGAACAAACTGGGCATGGCGATTGGCACCTCTGCGCTGGCTGGTGTGCTGAGTGCATTGAGTTTTGCCCCCAATCAGGTGCAGAATGCTGCCGTGCAGAATGCGATGCACTATGCATTCTCGCTGCTTCCCGGTGTGCTGTGGCTGATAACAGCGATTGTCCTGTTCTTCTACCGAATCAGTAAGCGTTCGTATAACCAGATTATGTCCGAACTGAACGCTAAAAAAACAGGTTGAGGTGATACCATGTTTGATGTTGTAGCTTTGGGAGAAAGCCTGATCGACTTTACCCCGAACGGAACCAATGCACAGGGCATCGAATTGTTTGCCCGGAATCCCGGCGGTGCACCCGCCAATGTCCTTGCCATGAATGCCCGTCTGGGCGGCAAAACAGCATTCATCGGAAAAGTCGGCAAAGACGGATTTGGCGATTTTCTCCGCCAGACCCTTGTGGAAAGCAGCATTGATGTGTCCGGTCTGGTGATTGACGAAAAGATTCCCACGACCCTTGCCTTCGTACAGCTTGACAGCAAGGGAGACCGCTCCTTTACCTTTTACCGGAACCCCGGTGCCGATGTGATGCTGACTTCGGCAGAAGTCAACAGGAATCTGATTGACGATGCTGCCATCTTCCATTTCGGCTCTGTCTCTCTGACCTCCGACCCGAGCCGCACCGCCACGTTGGAAGCTGCGCGGTATGCACGGCAGCAGGGCAAGCTGGTCAGCTTTGACCCCAATTACCGTCCGCTTCTGTGGGAGCACCCGGCAGATGCCGTTGTCCAGATGCAGGAAGGTGTCAAGCTGGCGGATCTTCTGAAAGTTTCCGAGGAAGAAATGCAGCTTATCACAAACGAAAGCGACCTTGCCCGCGGCTCACAAGCCCTGCTCGAAATGGGGCCATCTCTTGTGCTGGTATCGCTGGGTGCAAAGGGTGCTTATTACCGGAACGCTGTGGGCGCAGGGCATCTTCCCACCTATGATGTGCCTACCGTGGACACGACGGGTGCAGGCGATGCTTTCATGGGCGCAATTCACTACCAGCTGCGGAGAAAAGCTGCGGAGGATTTGCGTACCCTCCCCGCATTTGAGCTTGAAGAAATCGTCCGCTTCGGCAATGCAGCGGGCAGTCTGACCACGACAAAGGGCGGCGCAATCCCTGCAATGCCCTCCATGGTGGAAATTCAGAACTGCATTGCCTCTATCCCACTGATGTAAAAGAAAGGATACCCTATGACAAAATTACAGATCAGAATGCGGCAGGTCGATCAGGTCAAGGACTTTGTAGATTTGCTGTCCAAATATCCCTATGAGATGGACTTAGTCTCCGGGCGATATACCATTGATGCCAAATCCCTGCTTGGCATTTACAGTCTCGACCTGAGCAATCCGCTTACCCTTGTGATTTATTCCGATTCCTGCGAAGAACTGCTGACACAGCTCCATGCGCTGCTCCCAGATTGCATCGTCTGATTTTCTACGCTTTTCTCCTTCTTCCATTTGCACCGTTCAATTCTGGTTCTCCTTCACCAGAATCGGGCGGTGTTTTGATTTGTATAAGTCTTACTATCACTGCTTTACTGCAATAAAATTTGCAAAACCATCTTGACGTGCCCTGCAATCCATGATACCCTCTATCGCAAATCCCACCGAATTTGTAGAAAAGTACAGAACGGCGAGGATTTATTCCCCATGAAGATTTTTACCGCCCCGCAACACACCCGATTCATTTTGCCGCTTACTTCATCCGACAAAATCATCGCTGCGCTGCGTGGGCGGTATTTTTCTTTTTCACAAATAAAATCTTATGTAGTTGTTCAATCTACCAAAATTTCTTTTCGGTTGTTGACCGCACAACCGCAAAGTGTTATTCTTGTGCTTGAAAGAAGCAGGTTGTAGTGTCTGCACTGCGTCCGGCTTTCTTCATACTGTACCTTGAATCTTACATAAGCCGTCTGAACGAGATACTGCGCCATGACCTCACGCTTTCTGTGGGCGAGCCGGACAACGCCGCTGCACAAACAGGGGCAGGAACTGCGTTCGGTGTGAACGGTGACCATGAGCAGAGGCTTTGCCTTTTCACACGTTTTGTTCTGCAAAATTTTCAACGTGCATTGCGGTTCGACTTCTGAAATTTTCAGTGTTGCACGGAAAGGGCGAAAGCAAGTATCGACCTGTGGCCACAAATTTTCAATGCTTGAAAATGTTCTGTCACATGGTCTGCCACTTGTTGGGGAGTGCCTTCCCCAAACCCTGCTCCAGCGTTGCGCTGGTTTCAGCGCAAAAGCGGCGTGTCGCTTTACATAGCCCTCTCCATCCCGGAGTGGGCATTTATCATTTTCACAGGAGGTCGAATATGACTGAAATGAAAAGTCCGAACGTACACGCACGAGAGAACCGCAATGACACGCCGCGAAAACGAAAGACACACATCATCAAGGTCCGAGTGACCGCAGAAGAAAAACTGCGGATCGCATACGCCTGCAAAGAACTCCACCTCACCCAATCCGAACTCGTCCGCCGCGTCCTGTACGGCGTGAACGTCAAGCACACCGTTGTGGTGGCGCAGGGCGGCGAGGATGCACTGGCGGCGCTTGCCGCCTTGTCTGCCCAGTGCAGCAAGGTGGGAAGCAACCTCAACCAGCTTGCACGGCACTTCAACTCCGGCGGCAAAGACACCGAGCAGCTCCGGGCGCAAATTCTGGAGGAACTGTCCGCACTCACGAACTTTCGGCTGAAAGCTGAAGAAACGGTTGGTGAACTGTATGGCAACCATCAAGCATTTGACCTCGAAAAACTCTAACTATGCCGCCGCCGAAAGCTATCTCACCTTTCAGCACAACGAGTACACCGGTCTGCCCATTCTGGACGAGAAGGGCAGACCCAAGCTACGGGATTCGTACCTGCTCGACACTCTTGAGTGCGGCGAATCTTCGTTTGCTATGGCCTGCCTGATTGCCAATCGCAAGTACGGCAAGAACGGCGGGCGGGAGGACGTGAAGACCCACCATTATATCATCAGCTTCGACCCGAAGGACGCAGTAGAGAACGGCCTGACCATGGAGAAGGCACAAGCCCTTGGCTTGCAGTTCTGCAAGGACAACTTCCCCGGTCATCCCGCCATCGTCTGCACCCACCCGGACGGTCACAACAGTGCCGGGAACATCCACGTCCACATCGTCATCGGCAGCTTGCGTGTCCGCACCGTGGAACGGCAGACCTTCATGGACAAGCCGTGCGACTGGGAAGCGGGCAAGAAGCACCGCTGCACCTCTGCCATGCTCCGGCACCTCCGTGTCGCAGTCATGGAGATGTGCGAGCAAGCCGACCTGAACCAGATCAACCTGCTGGAAGCCCAAGGCGACCATGTTTCGGAGCGCGAGTATTGGGCGCAGCGGCGCGGACAACGCCGCCTCGACCATGCCAACGCCAAACTCGCCGCCGAAGGGCAGCAGCCCACCCAGACCGTCTACCAGACCGAGCTGGACAAGCTGCGAAAGCAGATCTACGCTGTGCTGAACAAGACCACCACCTTCGAGGAATTTTCTGCATTGCTCATGCAGGAACACGGCATCGCCGTGAAGGAGAGCCGAGGCCGGTTGAGCTACTGCCCGCCCGGCCGGACAAAGTTCATCACCGCCAAGAAACTGAGCAAAAAGCTGGAAAAAGAGCAGGTGCTGACCGCCCTCTCCCAGAGCATCCAGCTTGCCGCCATCATACAGCCCAGCAGCGAGAAGAAGCCGGATAAAATCAGGAAACTGGTTGACATTCAGGCGAACGTTGCCGCAGGTAAGGGCATCGGCTATGAGCGTTGGGCGAAAAAGTTCAACCTCAAACGCTGGTCGCAGACCTTGTGTCTCCTGCAGGAGAAAAAGCTGCTCAGCGAAGATGCCCTGAACCAGCGCATTGTCGAACTGAAAACCCAGCACGACGATGCACTGGCGGTGGTCAAAGACTTGGATGCCCGCATGGTCTCCCTCAAGGAGCTGCGCGGGCATCTTGTGGTCTATCGGCAGTACAAGCCTCTTGCACAGAAGCTCCAGACTGTGCGGAACCCCGCCAAGTTCAAGGAGCAGCACCGTGCAGAGTTTACTGTGTACGAGGCCGCTTGCGCCTATTTCAAGGCCAACGGGCTCAGGACACTGCCGGATCTCAAAAAGCTGGATGCCGAATATCAGACCCTTTCCTCGGAGAAAAACGGGTTCTACACCCGCTACAAGAAAGCGCAGATCGAACTGCGTGAACTCCGCACCGCACAACAGAACGTGGAAGCCTTCTTCCGCAAGGAAGAGCGCAGCCACACCGTACCGCAGCAGGAGGTCAAATGAACAACACTCTGACGGATCGATGTGTGAATAAACCCAACCTCACCCACGCCCCTCACCGGGCTTCGTCCTTTCGCCTGTACCCCACCCATTGGGACGGAGGGTAGCACCTCTGTCTTTTCGGACGTAAAGAACGCTATCTCGACCCGGCAGGCAGCGGAGCTGTACGGCTTAGCCGTAAACCGGAACGGTATGATGTGCTGCCCCTTCCACGGGGATAAACACCCCAGCATGAAGGTGGACAGCCGTTTCCATTGTTTCGCCTGTCAGGCAGATGGCGATGTGATCGATTTTGTCGGCAGACTTTTTCAACTTTCTCCCTATAAGGCCGTGGAAAAGTTGAAGAACGATTTCGGCATGGCACTTGCCGACGGCAAGGTGCGGCTTGCTCCCCGCAGACCGCCCACCGTCCGGCAGCAGTTGCTGGACTATTACCGCTGTCTGCAGCGTTGGCGGATCCGATACGCACCGCAGTCACCCACAGAAGAACTTCACCCCTGCTTCCTTGAAGCGATAAAGAACCTTGACATCGTTGAATATTATCTGGACTGTTCGGTGCTCCCGGACCCGAAGACCGAAGACGAGCTACGGAAGTATTGGGAGGGATTGCATGAGCGACTGGAAAAAGAGGAACGACGATTGGCGTGATGAGGACGAACTGGAAGAAGAGGAAGAATGCGAATGCCCTTGGGTAGACAGTAAGGGCAAAGTGCGTGAAACCGCTTACTGCCAGTACCTTTTAGAGAAACACCCCATGATGTGCCTGAAACAGAAGCTGTTCGACCAGAACGGCGAGGTAGACGAGGACGCACTGCTCTACGAAGTCCACAGCGACCTCCGTGACTTTGTGCTCGACAACCTTGCCAAGAAGGAGAAGCAGGTTCTGGACGCACTCCGTATCGAAACCTATACCCCTGAATGGAAACCCCAGCTTGACCGCATCCATCTCCAGAACGGAACCTACTTTCTGGACGAGCGGGGCTTTGTGCCGGAAAAGGAACTCTGCCTGAACCGGCTCCCCGTGGAATACCAGCCCGATGCCCCCGCACCGACCAAGTGGCTGGAATTTTTGGACGGTCTGCTCATCCCGGAGGACATTCTGACCTTGCAGGAATACCTTGGCTATCTCCTGATTCCGTCTACCAAGGCGCAGAAGATGCTGGTCATGACCGGCAAGGGCGGAGAGGGCAAATCCCGCATCGGCTTGCTGCTGAAGAAGCTGTTCGGGGAAGCCTCTCACTCCGAATCCATCCTCCGCATCGAAACGAACCGCTTTGCCAGCGCCAATCTGGAGTACAAGCTGGTCATGGTCGATGACGACCTGAACATGGTGGCTTTGCCCGAAACACGGAACATCAAGTCCATCGTCACCGCCGAGGACCGTTTGTGCATCGAGCGGAAGAATAAGCAGGCTGTGCAAGGCTTGCTGTACGTTCGTTTCATCTGCTTCGGCAATGGCAACCTTGTGGCTGCTCACGATGACAGCGATGGCTTCTGGCGTAGACAGATCCTCATCACGGTGAAAGACCGTGACCCTGCCCGGGTGGATAATCCCTTTCTCATCGAAGAGCTATCCGAGGAGCGTCCCGGCATCCTGCTGTGGATGCTGGAAGGTCTACACCGTCTGCTGGCGAACCGCTATCAGTTTACGATCAGCGAGCGCTCCATCCAGAACCTTGAAGCAGCCATGGCGGACAGCGACAACCTGACCCAGTTCATGCAGGCAACGGCGTATGTCCGCTTCAAGCCCGACACCGAGGAACGCTCCACCTACCTCTATCGCGCCTACACCAAGTGGTGCGAGGATAATCTGGAATCGCCTGTTCCGCAAAAGAAGTTCAGCCAGTTCCTGCTGAAAAATGCGGGGAAGTATGGCCTGACCTTTTCCAAGCACATCGAGGGGAAGTATCGCGGCTTCCGGGGCGTATGCGTCCACCCCGCCTTTGCTGCGGCATAAAACACACGAAAAGTGAAAATCTCCCGCCCTACGCGCCCCAAAGCATTTGTTTTTACCTGTTATCGCCGTTTTCTCCGGGCGCGTATCTGCCCTTTCCGGGCGGATGTGGGGCGGGAGAGAAACCAGGATGCGCCCCAAGAGGGCGCGTGCGTCCCAGCCATGCGCCCTGTAAAATCAGCACAGGAAGGTACTTTTGTGTGGTTTGGGGCGCGTGGGGCGCGTAAATTCAAGTTCTCGCACTTTTTTGGGCTGCTGCTTCGGGTCAGGAGCGGCAGGCCCTTACATATTAGCCAGCCCACAAGGGTGCAGCTCAACCGGAGCTGCACCGGGTCTGGAGAAGTGCAAAGGAGACATGCCTATGACGAATGTCCGCAAAAATTCCACCAAACTGACCCGTGAGGACTTGAAAATCGCGCCCGAATCCCCTACAATGAAATTGTCCGAAACCCCTGCCGTAGAACCTTCTGACCAGACCAGCAAAACCGTCCGACACGCCCCGCTTGTCTACCGGGTGGAGGAGATTGCCCAACTGTTGGCGATCTCCAACCGTGCTGCGTACAATCTGTGCAACACCACGAAAGATTTCAAGGTGATCCGCCTCGGTACCAGCATCCGGGTAAGCAAGCAGAGCTTCGATGATTGGTTTGCAGCGGTCTGAGGGAGGGAACATCTATGGCATCTATTCTCAGGCGCGGAGATTCCTACTCCGTTCGTTTCAAATACAAAGACCATGCTGGCCGGATCTGTGAAGGCTGGGAGAGCTTCAAAACCAAGAAGGAAGCGCAAGACCGCAAGATCTCGGTAGAGAAAGAACTCTTGGACGGTACGTTCCTCATACCCGATGCAATGACGGTAGCGGAAATGCTGTACAAGTGGCTTCCCATCCAGTCCAGCAAGCACAAGTGGGCACCCAAAACCTACACCCACACGGTAGCCATGATCCAGAATCTTGTCGTGCCCTATCTTGGCAAGAAACAGATTCAGAAGGTTCAGACGTATGACCTTGAACAGTTCTACGCCACGCTGAGCCGGACACCGCGCGGACTGTATAAGCAGGGTGTCAAGCAAACGCTCACCGACAAGCAGAAGCGGCAGTTTCTGACGGGTGCTTCCATCCGGGAAGTCCACGCTATGCTCAAGACTGCTTTTTCCTATGCCGTTGAGTGGGGTCTGCTCCTCAAGTCACCGATTCCGAGAGAAGCCCCGAAATCGACCTCGGAAGAACGTGCCATCTGGGACGAAAAGACCATGCTTGCTGCGTTGCAGACCATGACCGACCCTACGCTTCACCTTGCTGTTCATCTGAGCATGATTCTCTCGCTGCGTGTCGGAGAGATCCTTGGCTTGCAGCCGGGAGACATCGACTTCGATGCAGCGGATGGACGTGGGACCATCACGGTCGGCAGGAGCTTACAGCGCACCGAAAAGGCTGCACTGGAAAAGACCGACCCGAACCAGATCTACCACATCTTCCCCGACCAGCGTGAGGGCAGCAGCTCCGCACTGGTGCTGAAGAAGCCGAAAACCAAGAAATCCAGCCGCACCCTTTATCTGACGAGACCCTTGAAAGAGGAACTGCTGGCTTGGCTGGAAAAGCTCCGTCAGGACGAGCTTGCCATGGATGGCAGATATCGCAACTGTGGCCAGCTCTTCCGCCTGCCCAACGGTATGCCTGTTGCCCCGGAAGCCCTTTCTAAATGGTACCGCACTTGGCGTGCAGAGCACCCGGAGTTTGAGAAGATCGTGTTCCACGGTCTGCGCCACTCCAGTGCCACTTACCAGTTGATTGAATCCGGCGGCAACATCAAAGCCGTGCAGGGCAACACCGGTCACGCCACCACCGGCATCCTGATGGACACCTACGCCCACACGCAGGACAAGCCCCGGTTGGAGCTGGCTGAGAAGCTGGAAGCAGACTTCTATTCGCAGGACATCGGCTCCCCCAAATCCGGCTCTGTGCCGGTAAAAGAAAATCTGCCGGACAGCATCCAGATCACCCCAGAAGGGATGCTGAAAGTTGTCCGACAGATGAACCCCGAGCAGCGGCGTGAGTTCGCCCGCCTGCTGTTCGCCTGAAAAAAGTATGGAAAAAACGCTCACGATGCACAGAATGCAGACAATGCAAGGAAAAACACGGCTTTCCCGCCGGTGTGCAAAAAGTGTGCAAAAGTGTGCAGAGCCCCAGAAAATGGAAAATCCCACGAGGAATCTTACGATTCTTCGTGGGATCTTGGTGCGCTCGAGGGAACTCGAATCCCTGGCCCTCTGATTAAAAGTCAGATGCTCTACCGGCTGAGCTACGAGCGCATATTTCCGCAGTGAACATACTGCCGAATAATATTACCACAACTTGCGCAAAAATGCAAGGGTTCCCGGGCAAAAAGGCGCAAAAAGCTCCTGCATCGGTGTGGGCTTCCGCTTTTCATCCGCGCAGCAGATCGAAGATGCTCCGGTGTCGGCAGCGGAAGGGGCTTCATCCCGATAACTTCCTCTTTACAAACCCGGCAAGAATCGTTACAATCAAATCAAATCCGTCTGCAGTGCGCTGCGTTTTACTGCCCGGCAGTGTGCGCCCCGCCGCGCTGCACCCGCAAACTTTTTCCCGGCTTTGGCATTCTGCCGGGCCGCGCCGATACGTTTTTTGCAGGAGGTTTTTCCTATGAAGATCACTCGCCGTGCTGTTCTTCGCCTGACCGGTGCCGCTGCCGCTTCGCTGGCGCTTTCCAACTGCAGTGCTTCCGGCAGTGCCATTCTGGGCAGCAATTTTTCCAGCTGGCTCCAGCAGACACTGGGCATCAGTTCTTCCGGCGCAGCTTCTTCTGCTGCATCCTCGGAGGACATGGTTGCTTCCTCGCTGGCAGCAGGCGAGCAGCCCGCTGCCAGTCTTGCCGCACTGCCCGCTTACGATGCCGACCCGCTGACCGGTGAGGCCAAGCGCAGCAATGGCCGTATCGTGGGCGTGATGGTGAACAACATCTCCAACACCTCCCGTCAGAACGCCCGTCCGCAGCGCGGTCTTTCCTCTGCCGATCTGCTGATCGAGTGCAAGGTGGAGGGCGGCATCACCCGCTTCTGCGCGGTGTTCCACGATGCCGACTCCATCCCGGAGATCGGCCCGCTGCGCTCTGGCCGCGACCAGTTCCTGCAGCTGCTGATGCCCTATCAGGCGCTGTACTACCACGACGGTGAGAGCGCCGCCTGCACCAAATTCATCAGCGTATACAACTATTCCGGCCTGAACATCGGTGGCAAGAGCTACTTTAATACTCCCACCCATCCGCATGCGGCTCACCGCGACAGCCGGGGCCGGGATGTGGCCTATGAACACACCGAGTTCACCTCCGGCAAGGAGATCCGGCAGGCCGCTTCCAACGCGGGCATCGGGCTGAAGTACGATTACGACGCCACCTTCTTCCGCTTTGCGGACTACCGCACCGGCGAGGAGAACGCCATGCAGGGTGCAGCATCCGGCAAGACGGTCAGCATCACCCACTCGGACCACTACAAGACCAGCTTCCGCTATGATCCGCAGTCCCGCACCTATAAAATGCAGATGTACAGCCGCATCTCCGGCAAGTTTGAAAACACCGTGGACGAGCTGAACGCAAAGCAGCTGAGCTTTGACAACCTGCTGGTCTGCTTTGCTCCCATCGAGCGCTATTCCGGCGACTCCGGCGATGTGCAGCAGGTAAGCTACATCTCCGGCGGCGATGCCTATTATTTCAGCCGCGGCGCTGTACAGCATGGCCGCTGGGAAAAGGCTTCGCCTGAGCATCCGCTGCTGGTCTACGACAAGACCGGTGCGCAGATGCTTTTCAACCGCGGCAAGACCTATCTTGCCATCGTGGACGACGACGAGTGGTCCAACTTCAGCTATCAGTAACGAGGGAACCGCATGAAACGCATCTGGAATCTGGCCCTTGGCACGGCGGTGCTGTGCACAGCCCTGCTGTGCGGGTGTGCGCTGGCCGGCCCCACTGCCCCGGACAGTGCAGCGCCCACCGACCCGCTGACCGGGCAGGAGCTGCAGTATCCCGGCGAACGCACCGCCGCCGTGGTGATCGACAACGCCGCTTCCAGCACCACACAGTGGGGCATTGGCAGCGCATCGGTGGTGCTGGAAGCCCTGACCGAGAGCGGCCAGCCCACCAGCCTGTGCCTGGCTTATCCTTCGGTATCGGCCATGCCAACCGTCGGCCCAGTGACCCTTGGGCAGGATCTTTACTGGCGGCTGCTCAGCGGGCAGGAAGTACTGCCCATCCAGCGGGGTGCAGGGCAGTTTGCCCGCAACTATCTGGATTATTATAACCTGCGGGCCGTGGACGCGCTGGAAGTGGGCCGCAACGCCTTTTCCTGCGATGATGTCTGGAGCGGCGCGCCGCTGTGGCATACCAGCGGCGCGGAGGTCGCTTCCGTGCTGGGCAGCCTGAACCTTTCCGGCGCATTGGGCGACCACGGCAGCAGCGCTTCCTCCTCGGCCAGCACTGCCGAGGACAGCTCTGCCATTTCCGCTCTGCCCGCCCTGCTGCCGCAGGCCAAAGAGCCCCGCCTGCCGGAGCCCGGTTCCCGGGATGCCGAACAGGTGCAGATCAACTTTGCGCCCCAAAGCACCACCGGCTTTGCCTACGATGCGGCCAGCGGCACCTACGGAATGCTCCGTGCAGACGGCACCGCCCAGCTGGATGCCAACACCGGCGCGCAGGCGCAATTCGACAATCTGCTGGTCCTTTACTCCGCTTCCAGCCTGCGGGACGACGGCACCACGCTGGACTACGACCTGTCCCTTGGCGGCGGTGTCTGGCTGAACGGCAGCCAGCTGTGGCACATCACATGGACGCAGGGCACAGACTCCACCTTTGCCTTTTATGATGCCGACGGCAGGCCGCTGACCATCCGCACCGGACGCAGCTACATTGCGCTGGTCTCCAGCGTGACCGGGCAGGAGCTGACGGTATTGGATTCCGCCGGGCAGAATGTGCTGAATTGACAAAACAAAAAAGACCATCTGAGGCATTTTTAACTGCATCTCAGATGGTCTTTTATCTTTTATTCCGCTCAAGGACTTCTTCGGGAGCTGTCGAGCATATGCGAGACGGAAGGAGTTTACAGATCCACCACGCTGCCAACCTCGGCAGGAGAGGTGGGCACCACGCCCAGCACGGCACGGTCCGTGCTGCGGTTGACCGTAAAGGTCACGCTGCGGCCCGCCGCGAAATCCGGGTGATAGGTCAGCTCCAGCGTCTGCCAGTTGTCCGGCACTGCGCAGAAGCAGTGCAGCAGCGCGCCGCGGCCTGCCGTCAGGTTCAGGGTGAACACCGAAGCATCCGCCGCGTTCTCGCCGTAGAGCGGCGCAGCAAAGCTGCCGCAGCGCACCGGCTTGCCATCGCACACAGCGGTAACGCCGGTGCCCATACTGTACAGCTCACCAAGCGTGCACACCTCACGGCTCTGCAGATAGCTTGCGCCCACCGGCAGGGTGGATGCGGAGAGGTTTTCCACCGAGAGGTACACCAGCACATTGCCCATTTCCTGCGCAGGGGCATAGCCCAGCAGCTCCACGGCAGCTTTGCCGTCCAGCAGGGCAGGTTCGCCTGCAAGATGCGGCTGCTGCGCCGCAGCAGATACACCGGTGAGCAGCGCTGCCGCAAGGCTGACCGCACCGGAACCGGCACATTTCAGGAATGACCGGCGGGAAATGGACTGGGACATGGAACTTCCTCCTAAAACAATCGTTTCCTTATACAATAAAGGATTGCGCCGCTTCTGTCAAGGGATGGGCCGAAACTGTAACCGAATCCTTACTCAAAGGCTTCGTTCTCCTCGGTCTCAGCCTGACCGCGCAGGGTATCGGCATAGCCAAAGGGCACGATGTCGATGGCTTCCACCAGACGGTCCCGCATCCACAGCTGCACATCGGTCTGCACCGTGTAGCCGCAGCCGGGGTCTGCCATCCACTGCTCCGGGCGGCGGGTGGGCACGGCGCGTTGGCTGAGCATGCTCATGATCACGCCGCCATGGGTCACACAGGCTGCTTCGGTCACATCCATGCGGATCATATACTCAAACAGCTTCATCAGGCTTTCGGCGCAGCGGGCGTGGAACTGGTCGGTAGGCTCTGCGCCTTCGGGCACATAGCCGGAGCCGGGGGTGATCCACTTTTTAAAGTCCTCGTCGTGCACCAGCTCCTTGACCGGCTTGTTCTCAAACTTGCCAAAGCCGGCCTCCCGCAGGTCGTGCACGGTAAAGGTGTGCTTTGCATCCGGGAACAGGATGTTGGCTGTTTCCACCGCGCGCAGCAGCGGAGAGGAGAACACGGTATCCACCTGCGGATACTCGAACCGCTCTTTCAGTTCATTGAGCTGAGCGCGGCCCTCGTCGCACAGAGGGATGTCGGTGCCGCTGCCGATGTACAGGCCCTGCAGGTTGCCCGCAGTCATGCCGTGGCGGATGAGATGAAGCTTGAACGTTTTCATGGATAGTGCCTCTCTTTATCGCTGTGCGGCGGCACGGGAACGGGCGGCAAAACCCGCTGCGGAGAAAAAATCTGGCAGAAAAACGTGTCGTCTGCCAGATTTTTTGCTCTTTGGCGGCAGCTACGGCCCCGCGTACGCCACAAAATGTATGCGTTAATACCTATAGTTTAGCATAGATATGGTGTCCAGAGCAAGCCTTTTGACAGAAATGACGAAAATCAACGAAAAATATCGTCACTTTTCTTGCTTTACAAAAGGTTTTCCGTTGTGTATAATCAACCTGCTGTAAACCAAAAACAAGGATGTCCCCCTACATCGAACTTTGAGGAGCCAAAAATCATGGAATTCAACCGTATCATCAAGCTGCTGCGCAAGGAACGCGGCATCACCCAGAAGCAGGCCGCCGAGGATCTTGGCGTCTCGCAGGCGCTGCTGTCCCACTACGAAAAAGGCATCCGCGAATGCGGCCTGGACTTTGTGGTGCGCGTGGCAGACTATTATAATGTTTCCTGCGATTATCTTCTGGGCCGCAGTGCAGAGCGCAACGGCATGATGCTCTCGGCAGAAGACATCCCGAACCCGGACAAGATGAAGGACAACATCTACCACGGCAGCGTGCTGCCCACCATGAACAAAAAGCTGATCTCCAACAGCCTGAACGTGCTGTACGCCAAGATCGGCCAGTGCCACAGCAAGGCCCTTACCACCGAGGTGAGCGCCTACCTGATGATGGCCGTAGCCAAAATGTTCCGCCTGCTGTACTCGGCCGAGCCGCACAACGCCGCCAGTATGTTCAGCATCGATCCCATCCGCTGGCGCGGCTGCTCCGATGCCGTGATGCGCATGTCCGAAGCCAACGTGGAAGCCCTGCTGGACGGACAGGATGTGAACGGCGGCGAGGGAGTAAAGGACCCTTCCTGCCTGACCATGACCACAGAAAGCCTGACCCGCGAGTTCCCGCTTTATACGCCCAGCCTGTTAAATCTGGTCAAAACCAGCGAAACACATGTGAAGGGCCTTACCCACGAAGGGTGATATTCCTGTGAAAAAGCTGTAAATTCACCCCCAAAACCCTTGCATCTTTCGGGCAGAAAGGGTATAAACAGAATAGAACATTCTGGAATACGGTTTTTTCCTATCAAAAGGAGGATTTATTCTATGTCCAACTCCATTTCCCGCCGTACCTTCCTCAAGTGCACCGGCGCATCCGTTGCTGCTCTGGGCGCAGCAAGCCTGCTGGGCGGCTGCCAGCAGAATGGCAGCGCCACCATCGTGGATGTCAAGGTCGGTGATAAGGTCAGCAACTGGAACGGCCTTGGCGTTCAGCTGACCAGCCTGTTCAACATTGATACCGTACCTGCACAGGCCGGTTACGAATACATTGCTGTTCTGGTCACCGTGGTCAACCGCACCAAGAACCAGACCTTCAACATCGGCGCACAGAATCTGGCCGAGATCAACGCCGCTTATCCCGTGCCCCCGCAGGAGAACGTGGATGCAAACTTCCATGCACTGGCAGCAGCTTCTACCGATTTCTCTGCTTCCTGCGACGGCCAGAGCGTGGAGTGCGGTGCCAACATCTCGCTGTACAACTCCAACTCTCAGACCTTCTCGGATTCCACCAATCTGCCCCCGCAGGGTACCGGCTATCTGCAGCTGATGCTGATGGTCCCCAAGGGCTGGCAGCAGCTGAGCGTTACTTACATGCCCACCTTTGCAGCGGATAAGACCATGACCTTTGTCATGACCGCCGCAGACGTGACCCGCGCCTGAGAGAACGGTTTCCCGGGACGAAATTTCGTCGCAAAACAACGTCACAGCTCAAAATTTCATCATTTTATTTTGCCAAAAGGCATTGACATCCGGCCCGGTTTCGCCTATCTTATAGGTAGTGCCGTAAGGCCGTACTGATCTGCTTTTTAAAGGAGGAACGAACATGTCCTATACATTCTCCCGCCGTGACTTTATGAAATATACCGCACTGGCCGCCGCTGCCGTGGCAGTCTCCGGCTCCCTGACCGGCTGCTCCAACCCGAACCGTCCTGTCGGCAAGGCCGGTGACACCCTGAAGCCGGGCAGTGGCATCTGCGAAGCTACTCTGCTGAACAGTGCTGACAAAAAACCGAGTTATAATTCTGCCACCCATGCCCTGACCTGCAACTTCAAGATCGTCACCAAGATCGAACTGCTGGAGATCACTGACAGCCATTTCCAGGTCGATGTTACGACTGCTGCGGGCACGAAGCACTATTATTATAATACCACTCCTGCACCCAGTCTGGGCAATACCGCCAACCCCAAAGCTAAAAAGAACAGTGTCACCGAGGCCACTCTGACTCTCGATCTGGACCTCTCCGGCGCTACCAAAGTAGCTGTGCTGTATACTCCCAAGCATGGCGCTACTGGTGAACCCAATGATTCCTACAATGATATCTACGGCACTTGGGATATCACCGATGCCATCAAGGATAGTATCCCTACCGCTTGATTTTATATTATGTCTAAGGCCCGCACCCACAAGGTGCGGGTCTTTTTGCGTATGCGGGCCATTTGTATCCAAGTTTTGGGCGATATCATGTAAAATGTACAAAGTTTTTTAGTGGATTTATGCCTTGTGCACAGGTTTCTTTTCCGGTACAATAGGGTTATAAAAATGTGCAGGAGCATCGCAGCGATGCGGTGCTTTTTGCATTTGAGGGGCAACCCGGAAAACCTGAAAAGGAGTGCTGTTTCGATGATCAATATGGTAAAGCTTCCCACCAAAAAAAGTAACCTGTTCCTGCGCGTAGCAAAGGGCCACTTTGCTACCAGCCACAGCCATATCAACTATTACATCGATGTCACCACCCAGAAGTCCCGCCTTTCCGAGGCCAAGGCCGTGGCAAAGGAGCTGGTGGCCGCTTACCAGCACAGCACCATTGTGGACACCGTGCTCTGTCTGGACGGCACGCAGGTGATCGGCACCTGCCTTGCCAACGAGCTGACCAAGGACGGCTTTGCCAACATGAACGCCCACCAGACCATTTATGTGATCACCCCGGAGTACACCACCGGCAGCCAGATCATCCTGCGCGACAATCTGGCCCCCATGGTCAAGGGCAAGCATGTGCTCATTCTAGCGGCTTCCATCACCACCGGCTACACCGTGCAGGCCGCTGTGGAGGCCGTGAACTACTACGGCGGCACCGTGGCAGGCCTTTCCGCTATTTTTGCCACCACCCATGAGTGCATGGGCTATGAGGTCACCTCCATCTTTGACCCCGCCAGCCTGCCGGACTACGCCAGCTTTGACAGCCGCGACTGCCCCCTGTGCAAGGCCGGCCAGCACATCGATGCGCTGGTGAACAGCTTTGGCTATTCGGCGCTGTAACCCCTCTCAGTCTGCTCACTTTGTTCGCATCCAGCTCCCCCGAAAGGGGGAGCTTTCTTTGTGCTTCCCGTAAAATGCAAAAAGCTCTCCCTTTCGGGAGAGCTGGCATCGCGCAGCGATGACTGAGAGGGTTATTTTTTCGGGAACACAAAGGGCTCGTGCAGGTACACCGCCACCAGATATGCCGCCATGAAGCACCAGATGATGGGCTCGCACAGGATCACGGCGTTGTACTGGAATTTCGGGATGAACACCAGCACAAAGATCACCTTGCCCACCAGCTCGATCACGCTGGAGAACAGCGGCAGCACCTTCTGGCCAAGGCTCTGCAGCGCGTAGCGGGTGCACAGCAGCACGCCCAGAACGGCATAGAAGGGTGCGTTCCAGATCAGATACCGCGCACCGTTTTCCAGCACGAT
The DNA here is from genome assembly GCF_023347255.1 of Faecalibacterium sp. I4-3-84. Taxonomy (GTDB): domain Bacteria; phylum Bacillota; class Clostridia; order Oscillospirales; family Ruminococcaceae; genus Faecalibacterium; species Faecalibacterium taiwanense. The sequence continues at coordinate 1,853,841 of NZ_CP094466.1, read as the reverse complement.
GGGTTCCGAAGAGCCGGAGATCAGCTGCACCATCCACTGAGCACCAAAGTTCATCAGCACTACGGCGGCGACCATCACCACCACCGAGTACAGATACATCTGCCGCATTCCCCTGCGCACACGGTCGGGCTGGTTTGCGCCGCGGTTCTGGGAAACGAAGGTAGAACCGGCGTTCGCCATGGAGATGAGCGGCATATCCGTAAAGGCAAACAGCTTGCGGGCAGCGGTGTGCCCCGCAATGGTCAGGGTGCCAAGCCCGTTGATGCCGTACTGCAGCACCACCGAACCCGCAGACACGATGCTGCTCATCAGGCCCATGGAGATGCTCTGGCTGAACAGCTCCCAGTAGAGATGACTGCCCACGGCGAAATGCTTTTTCTCCGGGATGAGGATGCGCACCCTTGCCAGCACGTACAGAACGCACAGCACCACCGAGATGCCCTGTGCAATGACCGTTGCCACCGCTGCGCCCCGCACGCCCATGCCAACCCCGGCAATGAACCACAGGTCCAGCCCCACGTTCAGCACCGAGCTGATGAGCAGGAACACCAGCGGCATTACGCTGTTGCCAATGGCGCGCAGCAGGCCTGCGCACAGGTTATACATAAACATGACCACAACGCCAAGGTCGATCACGATGATGTAGCTGTAGGCATCTTCCAGAATTTCCGCCGGGGTATCCAGCAGCTGCAGCAGGGCATGCAGGCCGAAAAAGCCTGCCGTTGTAATGACCAGCGAGGCGATCAGGCCAATGACGACCGACCCCACCACCGTGCGCTTGAGCAGGTCTTCGTCCTGCGCGCCGTAGGAGCGCGCTGCAACGATGGCAAGGCCATTGCCGATACCGATGCCAAAGCCGACTAAAAGCTCGTAGATCGAACCGCAGGAGCCAATGGCGGCAAGGGCTGTATCGCCCAGCACATTGCCCACGATCATGGTATCCACCGTGTTGTAGAGCTGCTGGAACAGGTTGGAAACCAGAATGGGCAGCATGAACAGCAGCAGGCTTTTTAAAATAGGCCCGTGCATCAGGTCTACGTTCATGTTGAAGAAGCTTTTCTTTTGGGGCTGCGCGTGGGTCATAGGGTTCCTCCAAAATTATAACTTTTAAGATATCTGTACATAAAACAAAACATCTGCAATCCCTTCCCGATTTATAAAAAGCAGGAAAAGGCATTGCAGATGATCGATCTTTTGCTGGCTCGCCCTCTCCGTCACCTTCGGTGCCACCTCTCCCAAAGGGAGAGGCCTTGGCATAACGATGCACTTTGCGTGGACTGCCAAAGGCTCCCACTTTGGGGGAGCTGGCATCGCGTCAGCGATGACTGAGAGGGCGAGGATGCTGGCAATAAAATAGCGCTCTTACAGCTCCTGCGTCTCGAAGCCGCTGCCGGTAAGCACCTGCACGCTGGTAAAGCCTGCAGCCTTGATGGCGGCGGCAGCTTCGTCAAAGCCGTAGGTCAGGCTGTTGATATCATGAGAATCAGAAGTGATGATGACCTTGCCGCCCATCTTCTGCCACTCGCCCAGCAGCCACGGGCCGGGGTAGAAGTCCTTGCGGTAGCCGCGGTACACGCTGCCGGTGTTCACTTCCAGCAGGCAGTCGTTCGCCTTTGCGGCCTGCAGTGCCTTGAGGGCAGCGGCCTTGTAGCGGGGCGACTCTTCGTCGAAGAACTCACCGTTGGCATTCAGCTTCTTGATGAGGTCGATGTGGGCCAGAATATCCGGCTTGAGGGCAGCCACCTTTTCCACCTCGGCAAAGTAGGCTTCCACAGCGGCAAGGGGGTCTGCGTCAAAATCATCGTTGATGCAGTCCCACAGGTCCTGCGGGCGGAAATCGATCTCGTAATACTTGCCGGTGTTCTTGCCGTACAGGTGGTGTGCGCTGCCGATCCAGTAATCGTAGCCGATGCGCTTATCCTCGCTCAGGATATCCCACTCGATGCCGCACAGGATATCCACCTTGCCCTTGTACTCAGTCTTGAGCTTGGCAATGGTGGCCTTGTACTGGGCGGTGCGGCTGGGGCTCATGCAGTATTCACGGTCGCGCTGGGTGTAGCTATGGCCGGTGAAGCCCAGCGTGGTCAGGCCCTGCGCACACGCAGCACTTGCCATATCCTGCAAGGTATTTTTGCCATCGCACATGGTGGAGTGGCAATGGACACTGGACTTCTTATAATCTGCCATAGATAATTCACTGCATCCTTTCCTGTTTGACCTTGTGGTCAATGACGTGACGTTTTTCCAGTTCACGGGTCACATCCTCCACCGTGATGCCGGCGCTGACCATCAGCACCAGAACATGGTAGGCAAGATCGCTGATCTCGTAAACGGTCTCTTCCTTATCCTCTTTTTCGCCCGCAATGATGACCTCGGTGCACTCTTCGCCCACCTTTTTCAGGATCTTCTCCTTGCCCTTCTCGAACAGGTAGGTGGTGTAGCTGCCCTCCTTGGGGCTATCCTTGCGGCCCTTGATGAGCTGGTACAGGCCCTGCCAGCTGAACTGCTTCAGCTCCGGCGAGACGTATACTTCGTTGAAAAAGCAGCTCTCGGCGCCGGTGTGGCAGGCGGGGCCGGATTTGACCACTTCCACCACCAGTGCATCGGCATCGCAGTCGGCGGTGATGGACACCACCCGCTGCACATTGCCGCTGGTCTCGCCCTTACGCCAGATCTCCTGACGGCTGCGGCTCCAGAACACAGTGCGGCCCTCGGCAATGGTGAGCGCCAGCGTCTCGGCGTTCATGTATGCGAGGGTGAGCACCTCTTTGGTGTAGTGGTCCTGCACGATGGCAGGGATCAGGCCCTTTTCATCAAATTTCAGATTCATAACGGTTCTCCCTCCCCGGATGGGGATATTACTAGTTTAGCGTATTCGGTGCGCAAACGCAAGAGTTTGCGGGTTGTTTTTGCGGAAATCCAGTTTCGCGTTACGGCTTTTCCCCGCGCCGGGGAGAAACACCCCGGCGTTACAGCCGCATCTCCACGCCGTTTGCGTTGAGGTATTCTTTCAGGTCGCGGATGGTCAGCAGCTTCTGGTGGAAGATGCCCGCCGCAAGGCCTGCGTCGATGCCCTTGTGGTGGAACAGCTCCAGAAAGTCTTCCTTTTTGCCTGCGCCGCCGCTGGCAATGATGGGTACATTCACCCGCGCCGCAACTGCATCCAGCATCTCAAGGTCGAAGCCGCTGCGCACGCCGTCGGTATCGATGCTGTTCAGGCAGATCTCGCCCGCGCCGTGGTCCACGCACCAGCTGATCCAGTCCAGTGCATCCCGGCCGGTGTCCTCGCGCCCGCCCTTGGCGAACACCCGGAACTGGCCGTCCACCCGCTTCACATCGGCAGAGAGCACCACGCACTGATTGCCGTAGCGCTGTGCTGCCGCCGGGATGAGGTCAGGGTTTTTGAGTGCGCCCGAGTTGACGCTGACCTTATCCGCACCGCACTTGAGCACCCGGTCGAAGTCTTCCAGCGTATTGATGCCGCCGCCCACCGTGAGCGGGATAAAAATTTCGCTGGCGACGCGGGTCAGGATATCCGTAAACAGCGCCCGGCCCTCGAAGCTGGCAGTGATATCGTAGAACACCAGCTCGTCGGCACCGGCAGCATTGTACATGCGGGCCATTTCCACCGGGTCGGCCACATCCCGGATGCCTTCAAAGTTCGTGCCCTTGACCACGCGGCCATTGCGCACATCAAGGCAGGGAATAATGCGTTTGGTGATCATGTCGTTTCCCCTCCGTTCACTTCTGTACCAGCTGCACGCAGCGCGCAAGGTCCAGTGCGCCGGTGTACAGGCTCTTGCCTAAAATGGCAGCGGCAGTGCCCATTTTTTTCAGTTCCAGAAGCTCTGCTTCGGACGAGATGCCGCCGCTGGCCGTAAAGTCCACGCCGGGCACCTCTTTGGCAAGCGTGCGGTACAGGCCGAGGTTCGTGCCCCTCATGGCACCGTCGCAGGCAATGTCCGTGTAGATGATGGCGGTGCATCCGGCATCTGCCAGCCGCTTACAGAAGTCCACGCCCGGCTCGGCGCTCACTTCCTTCCAGCCATGGATGGCCACACAGCCGTCCTTTGCGTCCACGCCCACGGCAATTTTATCGCCGTATTTTTTCAGCATCCGGGCGGTAAAGGCAAAATCCGTCACCGCCACGCTGCCAAGGATGCAGCGGCCCACGCCGAGGGAGAGATATGTTTCAATGCGCTCCTCGGTGCGGATGCCGCCGCCCACCTCAATGTATAAGCCGCCCTGTTTTGCCAGCGCGGCAATGGTATCGTAGTTGGAAAGGGTGCCGTCCTTTGCGCCGTCCAGATCGACGACGTGCAGATTTTTGGCCCCCGCTGCAAGGAACTCCCGCGCCTGTGCACAGGGGTCCTCGCCGTAGACGGTCATGCGGCTGTAGTCGCCCTGCGTCAGGCGCACCACCTTGCCGCCCCGCAGGTCAATGGCTGGAAAAAGCTGCATAATTTTTCTCCTTACAATTCCGCAAATGCTTTCAGAATGCGCAGGCCGGTATCCCCGCTCTTTTCCGGGTGGAACTGGGTGCCGTACACCCTGCCTGCCCGCACCGCGCCGGTGACGGGAATGGAATAGTCGCTCACAGCCAGTGTACTCTCCGTACAGTTCTTGCCGTAGTAGCTGTGGACGTAATAGACGTATTCGCCCTCACGGATGTACTTGAACAGCGGGTCGTCCTTTACAATGTGCAAGGCGTTCCAGCCGATCTGCGGCACCTTCAGGCTCTTGTCCGCAAGGTCGGGCTCCAGCGGGCAGACCTCGCCCTTCACAAAGCCAAGGCCTTCGTGCTCACCGTACTCGTAACTCTTTTCAAACAGCAGCTGCATGCCAAGGCAGATACCCAGCAGCGGCTTCCTTTCGGCTTCTTCTTTCATGACCGGCACAAGACCCGTTGCCTCCAGCTTTGCCATGGCATCGGCAAAAGCGCCCACGCCCGGCAGGATGAGCCGGTCGGCTTTGCGGATGGTGTCCGCATCCGCAGTCACAACAGCTTCCAGTCCCAGCTGTTTCAGGCTGGACTTCAGGCTGAACAGGTTGCCCACGCCATAATCGATAATTGCGATCATACCAGCAGTCCTTTCGTGGAAGGGATCTCGTCCTTGTGGGCTTCGTCGATCTTCACGGCCACGCCCAGTGCATGGCCTGCGCCCTTGAAGCAGGCTTCGAGGATGTGGTGTGTATTTTCTCCCGCAAATTGTACAAAGTGGACAGTGGCGGGCACGCTGCGGGCAAAGCCCAGCCAGAATTCCTTGGCGCACTCCACATCAAAATCGCCCACCTTTTCGGTGCTGCAATGGATGTCCCAGTTCAGGGTGCAGCGGCCCGAGAGATCGACGGCGCACAGGATCAGCGCTTCATCCATGGGCAGATAAAAGCTGCCGTAGCGCTGGATACCGCGCATATCGCCCAGCGCCCGTGCAAAGGCCTGACCCAGTGCAATGCCCACATCCTCGGTGGTGTGGTGGTAGTCCACCTGCACATCGCCGTGGCAGGTGAGCACTAAGTCAAAACGGCCATGGCGGGCGAACAGCTCCAGCATGTGGTTCAGAAAGCCGCACCCGGTGTCCACCTCGTAGCGGCCGGTGCCGTCCAGATCAAGGGTAAGGTCGATCTGGGTCTCATTGGTGTTGCGTTCCAGCGAGATCATTCGGTTCGGCATGGTTCATTCCTCCATGATCTTATCCAGCGTTTCCATAAACGTCTGCATCTGTTCCGGCGTGCCAATGGTGATGCGCAGCCAGTTCTGGATGCGGGGCGCGTCAAAATGGCGCACCAGAATGCCATTTTTCTTCAACTCTTTGTAGAGTGTTCCGCCGTCTTTCCTGTTGGTACTTGCAAACAGGAAGTTGGAGCGGCTGTCCAGCACGGCAAATCCGCGCTGTTCCAGCTGTTGTTTTGTCCATGCGCGGGTGTCCACGATGGCGGCGCGGGTCCTGTCAAAATAAGCGGTATCTTCCAGCGCAGCCTGCCCGGCCTTCAGGGTCAGGCGGTTGATGTTGTAGGGGTTCAGGCTGAACTTGACCCGGTTCAGGTCGGCAATGAGCTTTGCATTGCCCATGGCAAGACCCAGACGCGCACCGGCCAGCTGCCGGGACTTGGAAAAAGTCTGCACCACCAGCAGGTTCTCGTACTGGTCGATGAGGGGCACGCAGCTCTCGCCGCCAAAGTCCACATAGGCCTCGTCCACGATGACCACATTGTTCGGGTTTGCCTTTAAGATGCCCTCAATTTCCACCCGGGGCAGTGCAATGCCGGTGGGGGCGTTGGGGTTTGCAAGGACGATGGTCTGGTTCAGGCCGTAGTAGTCCTTCGGGTCAAGGGTGAAATCCTCTTTCAGCGGGATGATGTGGCTGGGAATGTGCATCAGCCCACACCACACGCCGTAGCAACCGTAGGTGATGTCGGCATAGGCCAGCGGGTGGTCTGCGTCGCAGAAGGCACGCAGCGCAAAGAAGAGGTTCTCGTCGCTGCCATTGCCGGGCATGATCTGCTCCGGCTGCAAACCGAAGTGGGCTGCGGCCGCCTTGAGCAGGTCGGCACAGGCGGGGTCGGAGTAAAGGCGCAGCTTTTCCACCTCGTGCTCGCTCACGGCGGCGATCACCGCCGGGGAGGGCAGATAGGGGCTTTCGTTAGTGTTCAGTTTGATGTACTGCTGATCCTGCGGCTGCTCACCCGGGGTGTAGGGGGTGACAGCGGCCAGCGTGGGAGAAAGGAATTTACTCATGGTTCAAATCCTCACTTTTCATACCGGATGGTCACGCTGCGGGCGTGGGCGTGCAGGCCCTCGCGCTCGGCAAAATCGGCGATGCGGGGGGCTACCTCGCCCAGCGCTTCCCGGGTGTAGTAGAGGAAGCTGGACTTCTTTACAAAGTCGTCTACGCCCAAGGGGCTTGAGAAGCGGGCGGTGCCGCTGGTGGGCAGGGTGTGGTTGGGGCCTGCAAAGTAATCGCCCAGCGCTTCCGGCACGTTGCGGCCAAGGAAGATGCTGCCTGCGTTTCTGATCTCGTTCAGCACGCCGAAGGGGTCCTCCACGCACACTTCCAGATGTTCCGGTGCAATGATGTTGCAGGCTTCAATGGCCTTGTGCAGGTCGGTGCAGAGGATGATCTTGCCGTTGTCGTCCACGCTGGCGCGGGCGATGGCGGCACGGGGCAGCTGAGGGATCTGCATCTCCAGCTCCGCCTGCACGGCCTTGGCCAGCTCCGGGCTGTCGGTGACGAGGACCGGGCTTGCCAGTTTGTCGTGCTCGGCCTGACTCAGCAGGTCTGCTGCCACCCATGCGGGGTTGCAGCCGCCGTCGGCCAGCACCAGAATTTCGCTGGGGCCTGCGATCATATCGATGCCCACCTTGCCAAACACCTTGCGCTTGGCGGTGGCAACGTAGATGTTGCCGGGGCCAACGATCTTATCCACCGCAGGGATGCTCTGGGTGCCGTAGGCGAGAGCCGCCACAGCCTGTGCGCCGCCGGTCTTGAAGATCCTGGTCGCGCCTGCGGTGGCAGCGGCGGCAAGGATGACCGGGTTCACCCTGCCGTCCTTTCCGGCGGGGGTGGTCATGACGATTTCGGACACGCCTGCCACCTTTGCCGGGATCACGTCCATGAGCACGGTAGAGGGATAGGCCGCCGTGCCGCCGGGCACATAGACACCGGCCTTTTCAATGGGGGTATATTTCTGCCCCAGCACGATGCCGGGCTTGTCGTTCACCACAAAATTCTTGTGCACCTGCTGGCGGTGGAAGCTCTCGATGTTGGCAGCGGCTTCGCGCAGCGTTTCGAGGAAGTAGGGGTCCATGCCCGCAAAGGCTTCGTCGATCTCCTCCTGCGTCACCTGCAGGGCATCGATCTTCGCGCCGTCAAATTTCAGCGCATAATCCTTCAGGGCATCGTCGCCCCGGGCGCGCACATCGGCAATGATGCCGTCCACCACATCCTCCACGTTCTTTTCCGCGCGGATATCGCGGTTCAGAATCTCTTCGGGCCTGAGCTCGTCAAAGTTATACAGCTTGATCATTTTGCTTCCTCCTTGTTCTGCAGTTCCGCCCGCAGCTTTTCCAGCATGGTGTCCATTTCGGCGTGCTTGAACTGGTAGCTGGCCTTGTTGGCAATGAACCGGGCCGAGATGGGCATGAACTCGGTGACCACCTTCAGGCCGTTCTCCCGCAGGGTGGTGCCGGTCTCCACGATATCCACGATGACGTCCGAAAGGCCCAGAATGGGGGCCAGCTCAATGGAGCCGTTCAGCTTGATGATATCGATGTCCCGCCCCATGGATGCGTAATAGCTCTTTGCAATGTTGACGAATTTTGTGGCCACCCGCACCGGGCGGCTGGGGTCGTCCTTGTAATCGGCCGGGGCGGCAACGCACATGCGGCATTTGCCAAGGCCGGTGTCCAGCAGCTCGTACACATCGGCAGAAGCCTCTGTGAGGATGTCCTTGCCCACGATGCCCACATCGGCGGCACCGTGCTCCACATAGATGGCAACGTCGCTGGGCTTGACGAGGAAGTAGCGGATGCCGGCCTCCGGGTTTTCCACCACCAGCTTGCGGGTGGCGTTGTAGTCCTCCGGGCAGCCGTAGCCGATGCCCGCCAGCAGGTGATACACCTTATCGCCCAGACGGCCCTTGGGCAGAGCCACGTTCAGCATCACCCTGTCGGTGCTGTTCTTCTGCACCGGCGGCAGCGGGGCGCTCAGGCGGTCCAGCTCGTCCAGATAGACCGCAAAGCCGATGGCACCGGCACCGGGGGTGAACTTCTGCATCAGCAGGTCGTAGCGGCCGCCCTTGAGCAGGGGGCGGGGCAGGGCTTTCAGGTAGCCCTGAAACACAAGGCCGTTGTAGTATTCCATCTCACCGGCCAGCGTCATGTCCAGCCGGATCACGCCGCCCGCCTTTTCCAGCGGCACAGCCAGCGCTTCCAGCTCGGCCACCGCCGCGCGCATGGCGTCGTTGCGGCACAGGGCTGCAGCCTTTTCCAGCGTTTCGGCATAGGCACCGGAAAGATCCAGCACACTGCACAGGGTATCGGCGGCATCGGCAAGGCCGGCGGCTCCGGCTGCAGCCCGCAGCTCGTGGGCGTTTTTCTCCCGCAGCTTTTCCAGCAGCTTTGCGCGGGCGGCATCCGGCACGCCCAGCGCGTCGAACAGGCCGAACAGGTAGCCCATGTGGCTCACTTCCAGCACCCAATCGGCCCCCAGCGCATCCAGCGACCGCGCCGCCAGACACACCGCCTGCTGCACCTGTGCTTCGCCCACCGCACCCAGCATCTCAAGGCCCATCTGGCTGATCTCTTTAAAGGTGTGGCTCTCGGCGGAAGGGCGGTAGACGTTCTCGTGATAGTAGTAGCGCAGGATCTCGCCGGGGGCGGGCTGCGCCGTCTTGGCAATGGAGAGGGTCACGTCCGGCTTGAGGGCCAGCAGACGGCCGTCCAGATCGGTAAAGGTAATGACCTGCTCGGACGACAAAAAACTGCGGTTGGCCTGATACAGGCCGTACTCCTCAAATCGGCCCATATGATACTTGCGGCAGCCCGCCGCTTCGTACAAGGCGCGCAGCGCAAAGGAGGCGCGCTCCTTGGGCTGCAGGTTTGCAAGGCTGAATTCCATTGTCGGTTCCCCCATTTCTTACTTGAGTTTATTTTACTTTATCTCGGTAAAGTTGTAAAGTAGGAAAGTGACGGTGTTTCCAACTCAATGATACGATTTTTCTGTGCGTTTGTACAGGGAAAAGAAGAAAAGGAGCCGTCGCATGGCGCAACAGCTCCTTTTCAGCACGCATATTTACCCAAGCAGCTCCAGCACACTGGCCTTCGGGCGGGCACCCACGGCCTGACGCACCAGCTTGCCCTGCTCAAACACCAGCAGAGTGGGGATGCTCATGACGCCGAACTCCCCGGCCAGCTCCGGCTGCTCGTCCACATTCACCTTGCCCACCTTCACATCGGTGCGCTCCTCAGCTACCTCGTCCACAACGGGGCTGAGCATGCGGCAGGGGCCGCACCAGCTGGCCCAGAAGTCCAGCAGGACAGGCTTTGCGCTCTGCAGCACCTCCTGCTCAAAATTTTCTTTCGTGATCGTAACAACTGCCATATTTCTACCTCCTGAAAGGGTTCGTTCGTGGTTGTTCTTATGGCATCAGTATACCCAAAACACCGGGGTTTTTCCGTAACCGGGTCACATTGGGGCGCAAAAAGGGGCTGCTGCACATCGTTTTGAACAAACGTGCAGCAGCCCCTTCAGCTTTTGTGAGATTCCGGCAGCTTTATTTGCCCAGCATTTCGTGGGCAGTCTTGCAGATGGTAGCGGCATCCAGACCGTACTCACGCAACAGGTCCCATGCAGGGCCGGAGCAGCCAAACTTGTCCTGCACGCCCACACGGCGCACAGGGGTGGGCAGCTTTTCGCTCAGCACGGCGCAGACAGCCTCGCCCAGACCGCCGATGACATTGTGCTCCTCGGCGGTGATGACCTTGCCGCACTCCTTTGCAGCCTTGAGGACGATCTCCTCGTCCAGAGGCTTGATGGTGTGGATGTTGATGACCCGGGCATGGATGCCCTCAGCGGCCAGCTGCTCCGCAGCAATGCGGGCTTCGTTGACCATCAGGCCGGTGGCGATGATGGCAATGTCGCTGCCCTCGGTGATCTGCTCGCCCTTGCCGATCTCGAAGTGATAGTTCTCGGCATCGTGGAACACAGGCACAGCCAAACGGCCAAAGCGCAGGTAGACGGGGCCTTCCATTGCGTAGGCAGCACGCACAGCGGCGCGGGCCTCCACATCGTCGGCGGGGCAGATCACGGTCATGCCGGGGATGCTGCGCATGAGGGCAAAGTCCTCGCAGCACTGATGGGAAGCGCCGTCCTCGCCCACCGAGATGCCGCCGTGGGTGGCACCGATCTTCACGTTCAGGTGGGGATAGCCAATGGAGTTGCGCACCTGCTCGAAGGCACGGCCGGCGGCGAACATAGCAAAGCTGGAAACAAAGGGCACGTAGCCCATGGTGGACAGGCCCGCAGCCACGCCCATCATGTTTTCCTCGGCAATGCCGCAGTCAAAATGACGATCCGGGTAAGCCTTGCGGAACATACCGGTCTTGGTGGCAGCAGCAAGGTCTGCGTCCAGCACCACCAGATCCTCGTGGCCTTCGGCGGCCAGCTCCTTCAGGGTGTTGCCGTAGCTTTCACGGGTAGCGATCTTCTTCACATCTGCCATCTTAGTTTTCCTCCTGCTCCAGCGCGGCGTATGCGGCGTTCAGTTCCTCAATTGCGATCTTGTACTCGTCATCGTTGGGGCCCTTGCCGTGCCAGTCCACAGAGTTGGTCATATAGGAAACACCCTTGCCCTTTGTGGTGTCCATAATGATGCAGGTGGGCTTTACAGTCTCTGCATGGAACGCCTGCATGGCGGCTTCGATCTGGTCGTAGTCGTGGCCGTCGATGGTGACGACATTGAAGTTGAAGGCCTTCAGCTTCTCTTCCAGCGGGGCGCTGTTCATCACGGTCTCGGTGGTGCCGTCGATCTGCAGGTGGTTGCGGTCCAGCACAACGCACAGGTTGGAAAGGCCGTAGTGTGCGGCAAACATGAAGGCTTCCCAGCACTCGCCCTCTTCCACCTCGCCGTCGCCCAGGATGGTGTAGACGTTGATGGGCTTACCGGCGTGCTTGGCACCCAGTGCCATGCCGCAGGCGGCAGACACGCCCTGACCCAGACTGCCGGTGGACATATCCACGCCCGGGGTCTCGTTCATGTTGGGGTGGCCCTGCAGATAGCTGCCGATCTTACGCAGGGTCTTAAGGTCTTCCACCGGGAAATAGCCGCGCTCTGCCAGCGCTGCATATAGTGCCGGTGCAGCATGGCCCTTGGACAGCACCAGACGGTCGCGGTCGGCCTTCTTGGGGTCCTTCGGGTCAATGTTCATTTCCACGAAATAGAGGTAGCTCAGCAGCTCGGCGATATCCAGACTGCCGCCCGGATGACCGCACTTTGCGCTGTGCGTGCCCTCGATCACGCCCATGCGGATGTGGCAGGCGTGCTTGGCCAGAGTAAGTTTTTCTGCATTTGTCATGATGGTCCTCCCGTATGAACCTCAGATTTGCACATGTTCAAAAAAGCCTTTCGTCAGCGCCGGTGCAGTCCTGCTGCCCGCAGCGCGCTCTTTTTCAAGTTTATATTAGCTATTCTATGCAAAAAGGTCAAGCTTCTTCATGCAAAATGTACACACGCGGGGAAATATGCATGGAAATTTGCCGCTTTTTGGTTAAATTGCAGGCTTTTTGCCGTATCTTGACAAAGCCAGAGGCATCTGCTATATTTTTCACAGATTCCGGTACGAAGCCGGGTGTGCGGACAGAAGCCCGTGTTCTCCATCCTGATGGAGCATTTTATCCACCGCTGCGCTTACGCAGCGGTGCAGCGCAAAGCCCACAGGGGGCCTTTGCGTTCTGCCATCTTATTTTTGCTGCTATAGACACCACGAAGGGGTCTGCCGTTGGCTTGTAAGCCGGGCAGGCCCCTTTTTTGTCTGGCCAAAAGAGGAAGCTTTTTATGAAAACGAACCCCCATTCCACCACCCGCAGCCTCGTGCTGGCTGCACTGTTCCTTGCACTGGCCTTTGTGCTGCCCATGATCACCGGCCATGTGCCGCAGGTGGGCAACATGCTGTGCCCGATGCACTTTCCCATTCTGCTGTGCGGCTTTGTGCTGGGCGGCCCATGGGGCCTTGCCGTGGGCTTCATTGCTCCGCTGGTGCGGTCGGTGCTGTTCGGCATGCCGCCGATGTTCCCCATCGCCATTGCCATGGCCTTTGAGCTGGCCGCCTACGGCCTTGTGTCCGGCGTGCTCTGGCACAAGGTGAAGCACACCGTGCCCATGATGTATGCTTCTCTTGTCACCGCCATGGTGGCAGGCCGTTTGGTCTGGGGTGCGGTACGCTTTGTGCTGGCCGGCCTGACCGGTTCCAGCTTCCCGTTCAGCGCGTTTTTGTCCGGTGCGCTGCTCACCGCCGTGCCGGGCATCGTGGCTCAGTTGGTGCTCATCCCGCTGATTTTGGTGGCTTTGCAGAAGGCAAAGGTCATCGACTGACAAAAAATGGCTGGCATCGCAGGATGCCAGCCATTTTTTTGCTCTTTTAATTCTTCTTGCCGCTCAGGAACTCCGGCAGGGGCTTGCCCTGCTTGCGCCACTGATGGTACTCGGCGGTGGCAGCGAACTCCACGTCACCGGCAGAGTTCAGGGCAGTCTCAACAGAGTCCTGCACCACGCCGATGATGAAGCCGACGCCTACCATCTGCATGGCGACATCGTTGGAAATGCCGAACAGGGAGCAGGCCATGGGGATCAGCAGCAGGGAACCGCCGGCCACGCCGGAAGCACCGCAGGCACCCAGAGCGCTCATAGCGCTCAGCACGATGGCTGCAGGCAGAGACACCTGAATGCCCAAGGTGTTGGCAGCGGCCAGCGTCATGATGGTGATGGTGATGGCGGCACCGTCCATGTTGATGGTAGCGCCCAGCGGGATGGAGACGGAGTACATATCCTTGTCCAGACCCAGCTTTTCGCACAGGGCCATGTTCACGGGGATGTTGGCGGCGGAGCTGCGGGTGAAGAAGGCGGTCAGGCCGGACTCACGCAGGCAGCAGAACACCAGCGGATAGGGGTTGCAGCCCAGATAGATAAACATGATGAGGGGGGAGACGATGAGGGCCATGAACAGCATGGTGCCCACCAGCAGGGCCAGCAGCTTGCCGTACTGGGTGAAGATGGCAAGGCCGTTGCCGGAAACATTGGTGTAGACCAGACCCATGATGCCGAAGGGTGCCAGATTGATGATCCAGCGCACGATCTGGGAGACCGCATCGGCGGTGTTTGCCATAAAGGTCTTGGTGGTGTCAGAGCCGATCTTCTTCATGGCCACGCCGAACATGCAGGCCCAGAACAGGATGCCGATGTAGTTGCCGCTCATGATGGCACTGACGGGGTTTGCCACAAAGTTGGTGAGCAGAGTGCCCATCACTTCGCCCAGACCCTGCGGCACCACGTCCGACTGGGCAGCGTCTGCCAGCACGACCGTGACCGGGAACATAAAGCTGGTCACCACTGCGATGGCCGCAGCCAGAAAGGTGGTGAGCATGTACAGCCAGATGACCGTGCCGAAGCGGCGGTCCAGCTTGGAAGAACCCTGTGCCAGAGCACTTGCCACAATCACGAACACCAGCACCGGGGCGATGCCCTTCAGTGCGCCAACGAACAGGCTGCCCAGTTCACCCACCCAGCCTGCACCGGGGGCCACCAGAGCCAGCACCGCACCGATGATCAGACCGATCAGAATGCGAACGATCAGGCTGATGCCGTTGTAGCGGGCAACTGCCTTGTTCAACGTTTTCATATAGACACTCCTCTTTCCTATTGTACGCCAACGGCGCACAGCTTCCTGTCTCTTACACAAGGACGGGTGTTATTATAGCACATACGGCAGAGAAATGAAAGCATTTTCAGACATTTTTCGTTCACAAATTTGCATTCAGGTCGGTGCCCATGGGGTTTTTCTGTCAATCTGTATTTGTAGCAAGGACAGGTTTGCTTTTCAGGAAAAATAAAAGGGGCTGTTGCGCAAGGATAAAATCCAGTGCAACAGCTCCAGAGGTTTTTGTATTTTTATGCTTCCAGCGGCTGGGTGGGGGCAAGCTTCTGGTAGGCAAAGCGGGGCGAGCCGTCTGCCACATGGATGACACCGCAGCGGGTAAAGCCGTTCTTTTCCAGCAGATGCTGCATGATCTTGTTGTCGGCGTGGGTGTCGGCACGCAGGCTCTGGCAGTGCTCCATGCTCCAGTCCAGCACTGCCGATGCCACGCCCTTGTGCTTTCCGGCCGATGCCAGACGGTGCACCGTGCCATAGGGCAGGGTATCGTCCAGCCACTGGCCGTCCTCAATGGCGGCGTAGGTGGGGTCTGCCCCCAGAATAAAGGCAAACACGGCCTCGATCTGGCCGTTGACCACATAGAGGAACAACCGGTTCGAGTCGATATCCTCCTCCAGCAGTTCCTGCGGCGGGAAATTATCCCCCCACTGGGTCGGGTTGCCGGATGCCTTCATGACTGCACGTGCATGGGCGTAGATCTTCAGGATCTGGGGCAGATCCCCTCTCACTGCTCCACGAAACATTCATTCCACCTCGTCTTTTCTGCGCTGCGCTCGGTCCGGCACAGCACTTTGAGAATTGTTCTTATTGTACTACAAATTACCATAAAAATCCAGTTCCCGCACCAAAGTACCTTAAAATGCTCCAAAACGGCAAAAAGCAGGGGCTGCTGCACTTTCGGCTAAAACGATGTGCAGCAGTCCCTGCTTTTAGAGTAAGTACCTTATGCGCTGGCGCGGCCATGGCCGGTGCGCACCAGCCGGTATTCCCGCGGGCTGAGACCATACCGCTCGTGGAACAGGCGGTAGAAATAGCTGGTGTTCTCGTAGCCCACCAGAGAAATGATCTGCTGGATGTTCATGTCGCTGCGGCGCAGCATGCGGGCAGCGGTCTCCATACGGTGCTTTTGCAGCAATTCCTTATAGGTGCGTCCGGTCTGGGCACGCACGCACTCGCTGACATATGCCAGCGAAACGCCGTACTCCCGTGCCACGTTGGAAAGGCTTGCTTCGCGGTAATTCTGGGTGATCTCTTTGAGTGCCGCCTGCACCAGTGCTTCGCGGCTGACCGTTCCGGCCCTGACTTCCGGCAGGATAGGATTCGTCTGTGTCATCTGCGTTTCCTCCGTAAAGGGTGCGGCGGGCGGGGACTGGGGGATGTCGGACGCCCGCCGCACAGGGAATGGCGGCTCCTGCCGCCCTACACCTCAGATACGAACCGACGCACCGGAATATTGCAGAAAGCTAAAAAATTTTTATTATTTTTCGTCCACGAGTTTCGTCTTACAGAAAAAGACCGCTTCCGCACCGGGCAGAAACGGCCTTTTTCAGGAGAAATAAAGAAAACACGAACCCTCAAAAATGAGGAAGGGAAATGCTCAGAACATGCTCTCGTCCTTATAGTGGCCGGTGCGCACGAACTGCACCCACTCGGCCACATTCACGGCGTGGTCGCCGATGCGCTCCAGATACTTAATGACCATCAGCAGATCCAGCGCTGCATCCACCTTGCCGGGGTCTTCGGCGATCTCCTGCGCCAGCTGATGCTTGATGGCGTTGAAGTCGTAATCCACCTCGTCGTCTGCGGCGATCACCCTGCGGGCGGCATTTTCGTCCTCTGCCGTCAGGGCATCGAGGGCATCCAGGATCATCTGGTGGGCCTTTTTGCCCATGGCAATGGCCTGACTTACCGCCGGGTCGCCCTCTTTGCGGACGGTGACAAGGTGGGGGATGATCTCGGCGATGTCGGCGGCATGGTCGCCGATGCGCTCAATATCCGTGACCACCTTCATGGCAGTGGAGATGCGGCGCAGATCGCCTGCCACCGGCTGCTGACGCAGCAGCAACGTCATGCAGCGGTGCTCGATATCCCGCTCCATATTGTTGATGCGGGCATCCCCCTTCACGATGGCCGCAGCTGCATCGGCATCAGCAACGCAGAGCGCTTCCAGAGCGTTCTCCACGGCATCGGCAGAGTTGCGGCCCATTTCGGTCAACGATTTTTTCAGCGATTCCAGATCGGTGTCGTACTGTTTACGGATACTCATAGCTGTTTCCTCCTTTAACCGAACCGACCGGAAATGTAGTCCTCGGTACGTTTATCCTGCGGTGCGCTGAAGATCTGCGCCGTGGGGCCCACTTCCACCAGCTCGCCCAGCAGGAAGAAGGCGGTGCGGTCACTGATACGGGCCGCCTGCTGCATGTTGTGGGTAACGATGACCACCGTGTAGTTCTTCTTCAGCTCACTCATCAGCTCCTCCACCTTCATGGTAGAACCGGGGTCCAGTGCGCTGGTGGGCTCGTCCATCAGCAGCACTTCGGGCTTCACTGCCAGCGCCCGGGCGATGCACAGACGCTGCTGCTGGCCGCCGGAAAGGCCCAGCGCGCTCTTTTTCAGGCGGTCCTTCACCTCGTCCCACAGGGCCGCGCCCCGCAGGCTACTTTCCACCAGCTCGTCCAGCTCAGCCTTATTGCGCACGCCGTGCAACTTGGGGCCGTAGGTGATATTGTCGTAAATGCTCATGGGGAAAGGATTGGCCTTCTGGAACACCATGCCCACCCGGCGGCGCAGGTCGGTAAGCTGCATTTCCCGGGCAAAGATATCCTCGCCCTTGAGCCGCACATCGCCCTCGATGCGCACATTCGGCACAAGGTCGTTCATGCGGTTGAGGGTCTTTAAAAAGGTGGATTTGCCGCAGCCGGAAGGACCGATGAGAGCGGTGATCTCCCGCTCGCCCACGTCCAGCGAGATGCCTTTCAGTGCCTTGAAGTCGCCGTACCAGAGGTTCAGGTCTTTTGCCGAAATGACCGGCACATTCGTGTTTTCCATAGAATACCTCATATTTTATAGGACGATCGCATTTTTTCAGCATCCTCGCCCTCTCCGTCATTGCTTGCGCAATGCCACCTTGTTCCCCTTTTTGTCGCTCACGCGACATCTTCCCCCGACCGGGGGAAGTCTTTCAAAGTGAGAGGCCTTGGCAGTCCATGCGAAGCTTTCGGTTTCGCCAGAGGCTCTCCCTTTGGGAGAGCTGTCGAGACACGAAGTGCCGAGACTGAGAGGGCGAGGCCGCTATCAAATATCTGCAATCTTTTACTGTTTCTGTTTCAGCTTGGTCTTTGCCAGCCGCGCCGCAAGGTTGATGGCCAGCACCAGCACCAGCAGCACCGCACCGATGCCCCATGCGGAAGCAAAATCGCCGTCCTCAAAGGCACGCAGGTACAGCAGCACCGACAGGGTGGCTCCGTTGGAGGTGTAGGCTTTGGCCACGCTCTTGGCAATGACCTCTGCGGCACCGGCGGTGAAAAGCAGGGCGGCACTTTCGCCCACGATGCGGCCCACAGCCAGAATGCAGCCGGTCACGATGCCGTCGATGCTGCAGGGCAGCACGATGGTGCGGATGATGTGCCACTTGCCTGCACCCAGACCCATGGCACCCTCCCGGTAGCCCTGCGGCACCGTCTTGAGGGATTCCTGCGTGGTTCGGATGATGGTGGGCAGGTTCATGACCACCAGCGTGAGTGAACCGGACAGCAGACAGGTCTGGAAGCCCAGCGCCTGACTGAACACCAGCATGCCCACCAGACCGTAGATGATGCTGGGGATGCCCGCCAGCGTTTCATTGGTGAACTCGATGACCTCGATAAGCCGCCGGTTGGAGGCATACTCGGTCAGGTAGACCGCCGCGCCCACGCCCAGAGGCAGTACGATCAGTAATGTCAGCACGATGACATACAGTGTGTTGAGGATGGCAGGCAGGATGCCGTCGGTCTTTTTCAGCACACTGGCAGTGGTAGAAAGGAACTTCCAGCTGATGTGGGGGATGCCCCGCACCAGCACCATGCCGATGATACCGGCCACCAGAACCATCACCAGAACGGC
The DNA here is from genome assembly GCF_023347255.1 of Faecalibacterium sp. I4-3-84. Lineage (GTDB taxonomy): Bacteria > Bacillota > Clostridia > Oscillospirales > Ruminococcaceae > Faecalibacterium > Faecalibacterium taiwanense. The sequence goes on along the minus strand of NZ_CP094466.1, from coordinate 1,835,312 downwards.
GCTGGCCCAGACCAGTGCGGTCATGACCCGGTTCCACATCTGACGGGAAGGCGAAAGGCCCTTATTCATCCCGGCTTCCTCCCTTCAGCACAACGTTCAGCACAACATTGATGATCATGATAAAGACGAACAGCACCAGCGCGATGCTGAACAGCGCCTGCCGCTGCAGACCGCCGGCATAGCTCATCTCCTTGGCGATGGCGGTGGTCAGGAAGGTGACGCTGCGGAAGGGACTGTCCGGCATGTTGGGGCTGTTGCCTGCCACCATCATCACCGCCATGGCCTCGCCGATGGCGCGGCCGATACCCAGCACAATGCCTGCGGCAATGCCGCTTTTGGCTGCCGGAATGCTGATCTTGAACCATGTTTCGGTGTCGGTGGCACCCAGTGCCAGACTGCCCTGCTCATACTCCGGCGGCACGGCGTTCAGTGCCGTGACCGACACGGACACGATGCTGGGCAAAATCATGATGGAAAGCACCACGATTGCGCTCAGCAGGCAGGCACCGGAAGCCTTGCCGAAGGTCTTTGCCACGGCGGGCACCAGCACCTGCATGCCCAGCAGGCCGAACACCACGCTGGGGATGCCGGACAGCAGCTCGATGGCGGTGACCACCACGGTGCGCAGCTTGGGGTCGGCGGCCTTGGAGAGGAACACCGCCGTCAGCAGGCCGATGGGCACACCGATGATGGCAGCGCCCAGCGTGCCGTAGATGCTGGACAGGATAAAGGGCAGGATGCCAAACAGCGGCTGGGCTGCTGTGGAGGCCCACTTTGTGCCGAACAGGAATTGGAACAGGCCGATCTTGTGGATGGCCGGCACGCCGGAGATCACCATGTACACCGAGATAAGCACCACGCAGCCCACCGCCAGCATACCGCACAGGAAGAAGATGAAGTTCATCACCGCTTCCAGCCATTCGGCGGGGGTGCGGGGCAACCGCACCCGGCTCAGATAGGATTTTTTGTTCATAGCTGAAATCCTTTATAAAAGCCGCGTCGGCCCGCAGAAACGGCAGCCCGACGCGGCAGTTTTCTTGTTCAGATGCGGGGCGGGCGGTTCACCGGGAAGCTTTCCCCGGCAAACCACCCGGTAATTACTCGTTTACCGGCACAGCGCCTGCGGTGCGGATGAGGTCGGCAGCGTCCTTGCTGGTGGCAAAGTCCACAAAGGCCTGTGCCTGCTCCGACAGGGTCACGCTCTTGTTGGTGACGAACACGAAGGGACGCTGGATCTTGTAGCTGCCGTCCTTCACGGTGTCCTCGCTGCACTCCACACCCTCCACTGTAACCATGGCGACGGTGTCGCCCACAGCGGACAGGGAAGCGTAGCCGACGGCCAGAGGATTGGCCTCCACAGCGCTGATGACTGCGCCGGTAGCGGTCAGCTCCTGTGCGTACTTGCAGCTGTCCTTCACGTCCACGATGCTCTCAAAGCCATCGCGGGTGCCGGAACCGGCCTCGCGGCCCACCAGAACGATCTCGCCGTCGTCGCCGCCCACATCCTTCCAGTTGGTGATCTCGCCGGTGAACATCTGCTTCAGCTGGTCCACGGTCAGGTCTGCCACCTTGCTGGCCTTGTTGACAACGATGGCGATGCCGTCCAGAGCCACGGTGGTGCCGTCCACGTCGTTCTTCTCGTCGTCCTTCAGGGCGCGGGAGGACAGGCCGATGTCCAGCGTCTTATCGGTAGCACCGGTGATGCCTGCGCCGGAACCGGTGGGGTCGTAGCTGACGGTGACACCCGGCTCCACCTCGGCAAAGCCCTCGGTCAGGGCAGCGATGACGTTCTTCATAGAGGTAGAACCGCCGGTAGCCACATTGCCGGACAGGGTGCCTGCAGCAGCGGTCTCAGCAGCGGCAGAAGAAGAGGCAGACTCTGCAGCAGAGGATGCCACAGTGGAAGAGGCTGCGCCGCCGCAGGCGGTCAGAGCCATCGCTGCAGCAGCAGCGCCGCAGACAGTGATAAACGAACGACGAGTGATCTTTTTCATAACCCTTTTCCTCCAATAAATGCCGGAACGTCGTTCCGGCCGATGTTTTCTTGTGTTTTCCTTGGGAACGGCCTTATTGTACCGCACCGCCGTGTGCGCTGCGACCATGTACGCGCAAAATGGAGGTAAAGCTTTTGCACAGGCTCCGGCGGCTGTGTCAAGCCTGCGTAAAGCCGGGATGAAAAACCTGCACTCGGATTTTACAAACAGGATAAATATGCCGAAAATGCCATTTTCTGGCTGGATAAAGTGACAAAAAAAGAAGGCGCTCTCTATGGAGCGCCTTCTTTTTTGATCGCTGTCTAACGTGATCTGCGTTTAAAATCACTCTGCGGGCGTCGGGTCTGTATTCAGCACAAGGAACGTTTGATCCTTTTGTACGATATACAGCTTTCCCTCTACATTGTTGAGCTTGACCGTTACCTCCACCGGGGTTCCGGCGGCGATCTTCTTATAGGCTTCCTCTGTCGGGATCGTCATTTCGACCTCGACGGTCGCCTTGCTCATAAACCAATTCAGGCCTGCAAAATTCGACATCTTAAGGCTGCCGGTCGGTTTGTCTGTATTCAGAGAAACCGTGTCGATCTTACCCGTAAACATTCCTTTACAGGGCAGTTCCTGGAATGTGCCTCCCGCATTCTTATCAAATGTAATATCTGCCTTTGCCGTGATCTTATACGAAGAGCCGCCGGTGCCCTGTACTTCTGCATGTGTATTCGCACTGTACAGTTTCACCGTATATGCGCCCAGCTTCACCTCATCGGCCGCAGCACTTCCACCGCCGCAGCCGACCAGCACGCCGGACAAAGAGATTGCTGCAGCCGCAGCTGCTGCGCCCTTCATAAAGGTACGCCGGGTCATTTTTTCTGCCATAATATTGCCCTCCTCTACAAGCATTTTGCTGTGCTTTTAGCGTACCACTTTTTGGGAGTCTGTCAACAAAAATATGACAAAAAGGCGCTCTGTACACATAATTTGCACAGAGCGCCTTCTGCTCAGCAGTATTTTGTTCCGTCCGGGCAGTAGAACTGCACGTACTTCTGCCACTCGGTCTCACTGATGGTGCGGCGGTAGCAGTCCACCAGTGCATCCACGGCCTGCCGGTCCGCAAAGGTACCGGCACCCGGGCAGTCCAGCACCAGAATGCGGAACCATGCATCGAACAGGTGCTCGGTGAATCCGGTGTCCCGCGCGCCGCACCGGGCGTAAAAGCCCAGCCGCCGCACAGCCATAGCTTCGTCCTCCGCCTTATCCGGGCATTCGGCCTCAATGAGGATGGCCTGCGCACCGCGCTCATGCTGCGGCAGGTCGGCCAGCAGCTGCGCGCCCAGCCCTGCAGCACGGTATTCCGGCAGCACGGCAAAGTAATCCAGCTGGCTCACCCTGCTGCCTGCCGGGCGCACCATGAGCAGGTACGCCGCCAGTGTTTCGCCGTCGAACACGCCCCATGTGTGGGCTGTGCCGTCCGCTTCGCTGTTCAGGATCATGCTCAGGGGCTTTAGCTCCGTGGGCGGAAAGTCCCGCCGCATTTCGTCCAGATAGACCCGCGTCAGTTCTTTTTCGTTCAGTTTCCGCCAGCTGTACACTTTGCTCATGGTTTTTCCTCCCGTATCTGCCTTTTGAACCAGTATAGCACACTCCGCGCGGGAACGCAAAAGCCGCCGGGAGCGGCAGGTTCTGCCCTTCTCCCGGCGGCTTTTATGGGAATGCAGGAGCAACCAGTCTCCCGCACAAACTCCGTTCAGAATGCTGTGTGCGTTACAGCATCTTCTTCAGCTCGTCGTACACGAACTGAACCTTGGTGCCGATGATCACCTGGCAAGCGTTCTTGCTGGGGCGGATGACACCGGCAGCACCAGCGGCCTTGACAGCCTTCTCGTCCACCTTGGCGTTATCCTTGACCTCAAAGCGCAGACGGGTTGCGCAGTAACCAACTTCCTTCACGTTCTCCTTGCCGCCGACAGCAGCCAGAACAGCGGAAGCGACTTCGGTATAGTTGTTGTTTGCCAGAACGACCTTCTTCTCGGCCTCTTCGTCCTCGTCCTCACGGCCGGGGGTCTTCAGGTCGAACTTGGTGATGGCAAAGTAGAACACTGCGTAGAACACCACGAAGGCTGCGATGCCCAGAGGAATGATCATCCAAGTCTTGGCAGCTGCGGGCAGGGAAGCGGAGAACACCAGGTCGGTGGCACCTGCGGAGAAGCAGAAGCCGGCACGGAAACCGGAGTAGTAGGTGATGACGGTAAAGATGCCGTACAGAGCAGCGTACACAACGTACAGGGGGAAGCACAGGAACATGAAGCCGAACTCGAAGGGCTCGGTAACGCCGCAGACGAATGCGCAGATGGCAGCGGACAGAACCAGACCGATGGCGGCCTTCTTGTTCTTAGCGGTCTTGACCATAGCCAGAGCAGCGCCCAGGACACCGAACATCATGCAGGGGAAGAAGCCGGACATGTACATACCAAGGCTCCAGCCCACATCAGCAGAGGTCTCGCCAGCCCAGAAGTGGCTCAGGTCGCCCAGACCGATGGTGTCGAACCAGAACACGTTGTTCAGAGCGTGGTGCAGACCGGTGGGGATGAGCAGACGGTTCAGGAAGGCGTAGATGCCGGCGCCGATGCCGCCCATGCCAGCGATGCCGTTGCCGATTGCGACCAGAGCGTCGAAGATGACGGGCCAGACGAACAGCAGAACAACGGACACCAGAATGGAGATCAGACCGGTAGCGATTGCAACGAAGCGCTTGCCGGAGAAGAATGCCAGCCAGTCAGGCAGCTGGATATCCTTGAACTTGTTGTAGCAGGCAGCGCCCACAACAGCGGCCAGAATGCCGATGAAGGAGTTGCCGGCGACCTTCTGGAAGGCGATGTAGGTAGCAGTGCCTTCTTCCAGGTGACGGACCATGCCGACCACACCGGGGTTCAGCAGCTGCTGCATCATCAGGAAGCTGACCAGACCGGCCAGACCTGCGGTGCCGTCGTTGTCTGCAAGGCCGACAGCGGCACCAATGGCAAACAGCCATGCCATGTTATCGATCAGAGCGCCGCCTGCCTTGACCAGCAGGAAGCCAACGGTGTAAGCTGCGCCGGAGGTTGCTGCACCGGGAACGCCCATAACGCCCGGAGCAAGGGCATAACCAAGACCCATCAGGATGCCGCAGATCGGCAGGACCGCGACGGGAAGCATCAAAGCTTTGCCCAGTTTCTGGAGATACTTCATCATAAAGCACATTCCTCCTTAAGAAATGTTTGTGTTTACAGACGCCTCTGGTTGCAGGCCGTCCATAATTCCGTAATAGAATAGTAACATATTTCCGCAAAAAAAGAAAGTCCCTTTCGCCTTTTTTCTATCAAAATGCATCAAAAGTCCTCATTTGGCAGTTTTTCAATCAATAATTTTTGGTTTTTCCGCACAAGGGTCGTCTTTATGTTGAAAATTCTTTTCTTTTTACGTACATTTTGCCCAAAGGCTTGCATCCCACAGCCGAATCAGGTACTATACTATTATAAGAAAAGCGGGAACCCGAAGGAGGTTTATTTTATGGAATGGACTGATATCCGCCTGACCGTGGCCAAGGCCGACGCTGACAACGCCGAAGCCGTTGCCACCATGATCGCCGAGGGCGGCATCTATATCGAAGACTACAGCGACATCGAGCAGCAGGTGGCCGAGATCGCCCATGTGGATCTGATCGAGCAGGAGCTGCTGGACAAGCCCCGCGATACCGTTATCATCCATATGTATCTGGAGCCGGGCGCTTCCCCCGTGGAGACGCTGGCCCTCATTGCCGCCCGCATGGAAGCTGCAAACATCGCCTACACCGTGGAGACCGAGGGCGTGGAGCAGGAGGACTGGCAGAACGGCTGGCGCAAGTATTATCACCCCCTGGAAATCGGCAAACGGCTGGCGGTGGTGCCCTCGTGGCAGCAGTACGACACTGACCGGGTGAAGCTGATCCTTGACCCGGGCCTAGCCTTCGGCACCGGCGGCCACGAGACCACCAGCCTGTGCATGGAAGCGCTGGACGAGCGGGTGACCGGCGGCGAGCGGGTGCTGGACATCGGCACCGGCAGCGGCATCCTTGCCATTGCGGCGCTGAAGCTGGGCGCTGCTGTGGCCGAGGGCGTGGACATCGACCCTGTGGCCGTACGCACCGCAGGCGAGAACGCCGCGTTGAACGGCGTGCAGGACAAGCTGACCGTGCTGGTGGGCGACCTTTCGGACAAGGCCAGCGGCAAATACGACATCATCACCGCCAACATCGTGGCCAACGCCATCCTGTCTCTGGCTCCCGCCGTGCCGGGCCTGATGGCGGAGGGTGCCACCTTTATTGCCAGCGGCATCATCGACAGCCGCAAGGATGAAGTGATCGCCGGGCTGGAAAAAGCCGGCCTTGCCGTTGTGGAAGTGAAGGAAAAGCGCGGCTGGGAGTGCATCGTCTGCAAGAAAGCGTAAGGAGATTTTATGCCGCACCGTTATTTTACCACCGAGATCTCTGACGGCACCGCCACCCTGCGCGGGGCCGATGCCCACCATCTTGCCCGCGTGATGCGCGCAAGGCTGGGCGATACTGTCATTCTATGCGACGGCAATGCCGTGGAATACACCGCCACCATCACCGGCTTCGGGGATGAGTGCGTAGAATTTTCGGTGGAGCCGGGCTATCCCAGCGCCGCCGAACCCAGCGTGGAGGTCACTCTGCTGGCCGGCTACCCCAAGCAGGACAAACTGGAACAGATCATCAAGCACGGCGTGGAGCTGGGCGCAGCCCATATCGTGCCCTTCTTCAGCCGCTACTGCGTGGCGGCCCCCAAAAAAGAGGAGCAGAAGAACGAGCGCTACAACCGCATTGCGGTGGAAGCCGCCAAGCAGTGCGGCCGGGGCATTCTGCCGGATGTGGCCCTGCCGCTGGCAAACTTCGGTGCCGTGTGCCGCACCTTTGACCAGTATGACCTTGTGCTGTTTTGCTACGAGTGCGGCGGTGCGCCCCTGCGCCGGCTGCTGGCAGAGACCGCGCCCGCCGATGGCGAAAAACTGAAAATCGCCATCGTGACTGGTGCCGAGGGCGGCTTTGCCGCCGAGGAAGCCGAGATGGCCGCAAAGGCCGGAGCCAGAACGGTGGGCCTTGGCCCCCGCATCCTGCGGTGCGAGACCGCCCCGCTGGCGGTGCTTGCGTCCGTCATGACCCTGACGGGGAATCTGGAATAACAAAAAAGCAGCTGCGTTGCAGCTGCTTTTTTGTTATTTTCAGGGTTTATGTCTCTGCTTCCAGCAGAGCTTTCTTCACATTCAAAAGGTTCTGCGGACTCACCGAGAAGCTGCGCAGGCCCAGCTGCAGATACTGCACCGTGTTGGCCGGGTTGCCTACGGCAAGGCCGCAGATGGTCACCGGCACATTGCGCACCTTTGCGGCATCCATCACCATAGTGATGAGCTTTTTCATGGCATTGCTGGCCGGACGGTAGTAGTGCTCGGCGCTGGCAAGCTCCCGGTCTGCCGCGTGAGTGTACTGGGTCAGGTCGTTGGTGCCGACCACAAGAAAATCGACCCCGTGCTCTACAAATTCCTCAGCGGTCAGGCAGGCAGCGGGTACGCTGAGCATCACGCCGAACTTTGTATCTTCGTTGAACGCCACGCCGCGCTCCCGCAGGTGCTCGCGGCAGCGCTCCACCACACGCATGGCTGCGTCCCAGTCCTCCACATTCGTCACCATGGGGAACATCACCCGCAGCGGGCCGCGGGCGGCGGCGCGCTGCAGCGCACAGAGCTGCGTCTCGAACTGGTGGGGCTGGCGCAGACTGTTGCGGATGCCCCGCAGGCCAAGCTTGGAAGACTGCAGGCCCTGATAAGCGTCCGCCATGGTGCGGTCGGCACCAAAGTCAAAGGTGCGCACCGTTACCGGGCAGCCCTTGGCGGCAGCAAGGCAGGAACAGTAGAAGAAATACTGTTCCTGCTCATCGAGGATGCGGCCCGGCAGCATCATATAGCTGCTGCGCAGCAGGCCCACACCCCGCGCACCGGACTGCATGGCCGTGTCGATATCTTCCGGGCCAAAGCAGTTGGCCAGCAGTTCAAAGGGCTGGCCGTCCTTTGTGTTGTCGGGCAATGCGTGCAGACGGCCCAGCTCTTCGTTCTCGCGCTGCAGCTCACAGATGCGGGTCTCGGCCTGCTGGCGGGCGCTGGCATCCGGGTCCAGTGTGCACTCGCCCTTGGTGGCATCCAGAATGACGGCGCGGCCGTCGCAGTCGTCCAGAAAATCACGGCCCACCTGCACAAGGCCGGGGATGTTCATTGCCCGGGCAATGATGGCGGCATGGCTCTGGCCGCTGCCCTCTGCCGTGATGATGCCTAAAATCATGCCGGAGGGCACGCTGAACAGGTCGGTGGGCATCAGCCGCTCTGCGGCAAGGATCACCGGGTGATCCAGCGCCAGCCACATGCGGGGGCGGTTGGTGATGATGTTGATGACCCGGCGGCTTGCGTCGAGGATATCCACGCTGCGCAGCTGCATGTAAGGGTTGTCCTTCATGTTGGCCAGCTGGTCGGCGTAGCGCTGGCCCACCTGATTCATGGCCGCTGCCGCGCCAATGCCTGCATTGATGCAGAAGCGCACCTCGTTCATCATGCCCTCGTCGTCCAGCATCATGCTCTGGAACTGGAAGATGGCCTGCTCGCTGGGTGCGGCACGGTCTGCCATGGATTCCAGCTCGTCCTGCGCCGTGCGGATGGCATCGGTGAGCAGCTGCAGCTCCCGGGACGGTTTAAAGGGGCCCACGGTCGTGGTCTCCACATGGTGCTCCAGACGGCTCACCTGCCCCAGCACAAGGCCGGGAGAAGCGCAGGAACCTTTATACACTTTCATGTTCGGTCACCTCCGGCAAAAGCTCGGCTTCCGGCGTGGTCAGGGTGCGCCAGACCAGCGCCTGCAAAAAGGTATTGGGCAGCAGCGCGGCCAGTGCAGCCCGCGCCGCATCGGCACTGCCCTCAAACAGCGGTGCAAAGCTCTGCATCCGTGCCTGATCGCACTTTGCAAGGAATGCATCGCACAAAGTATGGGTGGTGTAGTAATGGGCCGGGTCCACACCGGCATCTTCCGCGGCGGCTTCCAGCGGGGCAAGGTCGGCATCCTTCATCTTGGCCAGCAGCAGGGCCGCATCTGCCGTCAGGGTGACCGGATATTTCTCCCGCACGGCCTTTTGCACCCGCTCAAATTTTGCGTGGAACGCAGCAGCGTCCGTGCAGCTCTGGACATCACAGGAGACAGCATAGGCACACCCCCGCAGATATCCCATAGCGCGGCGGGTATCATAGTAGCCCAGCTCGATGTTGCGGCGGGCGGTGTCGGGGTCAAAGTGCAGGATGTCCCCCAGCTCCCAGTAGCTGCGCACCATCACGGTGGGCAGGCCGGTGAGGTTGGGGCGGGTGATGCCCACGCCTTCCAGATCGACGCACACCAGTTCATCCGCGCCCATGCGTTTGGCAAGACCGGTGGGCATGTTGTCGCTGTAGCCGCCATCCAGAAACTTGACCCCGTCGATGTCCCGCGCACGCAGCGCCGGGAAGCAGGCAGCGGAGGCCATCAGGTAGTCCTTGACCTTTCCTGCCGGGATCTCGTCCAGCGTCAGCTCCCGGGACTTTAAGCCCCGCTGCTCCACCGTGACAAGGCCGAAGCGGATGGGAGCCGCGCGCAGGGCATCCTCGTCCAGCACCCGCTCCACGATCTCTTCCAGCGGGGTCACATCCATGCCGCCGGCTTTCACCACGCTGCGCAGGAACTGGTGCAGGGCCGAAAGGTCGGCATCCTCCTCCGGCAGCTCCATCACATCCTTGCTGCGGATGGCCAGCCACATATCGCGGGCCGTCTCGTACTGGTCCAGCACGAACATGGCACCGTTCAGGCTGCCAACGCTGGTGCCGGTAATGATCTGCGGGTGCCAGTCCAGCTCCATCAGCGCGCGCCACACACCCACCTGATAGCTGCCCCTAGCTCCGCCGCCCGCCAGTACCAGAGCTTTGCACGGAGCACTGCGTTCATCCATTGCATCCGCCTCCTTTGATCGTTTCCGGTTTTGTTCAGATTATAGCATATTTCCAGAGAAATTTCTTCCGTTTTTTGTAAATTGATGCCTTTCTCCCGGCAAAGAAACATGGTATACTTGTCAGGATCTCAAAAGGAGGCATTCTCATGCACTGCAAGCAATGGATCTTTGATATGGACGGCACCCTGACCGACAGCATGACCGTGGTGTGGGAGGGTGCCCCCGACGCACTGCTGCGCCGCTATGGCCGCACCCCGCGGGGGGATCTGCGCGCCACACTGCTGAACATGGGAATGCAGGAGGGCGCACAGTATCTGATCCGGGAGTACGGCCTGCCGCTGACCGAGGAAAGCTATTTTTCCGTGATGCGCGAGGTGATCGCCGAATTGTACGAGACCGTGGAGCTGAAACCCGGCGTGCGCACGATGCTGGCAAAGCTGCAGGCCGAGGGCGCACGCATGTGCATCTGCTCCAACACCTGGGCCGAACAGTGCCGCACCGTGCTTACCCGGCTGGGCATCGCGCAGTATTTCTCCTTCATCGTGGAAGCGCAGGGCGTGCTGCACAAAAGCCACCCGGAGGTGTTCTTTGAGTGCATGAGCCGTCTGGGCGGTGCAGACCCCGCCGCCTGCGCCGTGTGCGAGGATGCCGTATACGCCGCCGCCACCGCCCACAAGGCCGGGTATTACGTCATTGGCATCGCAGACCGCACCTCTGCCGCCGACGAGCCGGAGATGCGCCGCATCTGCAGCCAGTTCGTGCCCCGGTGGGATATGCTGGACTGGACACGTGTGTAATAAAAAAGGGCCGCAGCGTGCGGTTCTTTTCTTTATCTGATCCTTCTTTGCTCTTGCATTTTGTTCGCAAGAAGAGTATGATATTATAAATAGGACTGCCCCAAGGGGGAAGTGTCCTTATTTGTGAGAATACACTCTGTGATTTTCAATATAAAGGTATAATATCCGTAAAGAGGAGACCTTCCGTCATGAACAACCCACTCGTCAGCATTATCGTGCCTGTGTACAACGTGCAGAATAGTGTTGCCCGCTGTCTGGAGAGCATTTGTGCCCAGACATGGAAGGATATCGAGGTCATTCTGGTCAACGACGGGTCCCGGGACGAAAGCTTTTCCATCTGTGAGCAATTCCGTGAAAAGGACCCCCGCATCGTTCTGGTGGACAAATCCAATTCCGGTGTGTCGGAGACCCGCAACTGCGGCATGTCCCTTGCAAAGGGCAAGTATGTGCAGTTTGTGGACAGCGACGATTATCTCGACCCTGATTTTACTGAGCGGCTGGTGACTGCTGCCGAAGCGAACAACGCCGATCTGGTCATTGCACCTTACTGGATGGTGATTCCCGCCAACTCTTCCAAGGCCACGCAGGCACTGGAAAACCTGCAGGAGAACCTTGGCATCGATGCCGAGAAAAAGCCTGATGATATCCGTGAATACGGCTTCCTGCCCGAGGGCATCTATGACCGCGATACCTTTGCCCTGCGCCTGATGGAGAAGCCCGCATCCTTCTTCTACAGCGTGCTGTGGAACAAGCTCTACCGCCGGGATATTCTGGCAGACCATCATCTTCAGTTCACCAGCGAGGTGCGCTGGGCCGAAGATCTGGTTTTCAATCTGGAATACATTTTGTACGCCAATGTTTTCGTATCCATTTCCAAAGCGGGCTACCACTATGTGCAGAACCCCCAGAGCATCTGCCACACCCAGATCAATCTGGCTTCCATCGTGCAGAACAAACTGCAGGTGTTCCGCTATTACAAGGAGCTGTACACAAAGCTGGGCCTGTACGATCAGGTGCAGCCGCAGCTGTATAAATTCCTGACCGCGTTCTCCGAGAACGCCTATCCCTCCGGTTCTCCCCAGAAGATCATCATGGACATGGCCAACCGCTGGGGCTTTGGTGTTCTGGATGCTTCCGACAAGGAAAAGAAACACAAAACCGAACCCGATGCCTGATCTCCGGGCACGAAAAAAAGAGCCGTGAAAGCGGCTCTTTTTTTGTTTGCCATTTTACCGGTCGATCCAGCTGCGGAAGGCTTCGCGCACTGCACCCTCCCGTCCGCGCGGGATGGGGATGCGCGCACCGCTGCACATCTGCAGCTCGCCCGCCGTCAGCAGCTGTGCCGCCGCCAGATTGACCACATAGGAGCGGTGCGGCTGCAAAAAACGCCCGTCTTCCAGCAGCGGCTTTGCTACCTCGGCAAAGGACACCCGCAGCGAAAGGGACACCACATCCTCGCCGCTGAGCAGATGGAAGTGCACCACATGGTGGGTGCACTCCAGATATTCGATCTGCGCATAGGCCAGCGCCCGCATGCCTTCGGCGGTGGCAACGGTCATTGCCGGGCCGTACTCCGGCTCGGTGGCGCGGGCAAGCAGGGCCGAAAGCTCCTGCTGGTGTACCGGCAGAAGCAGATACTGCATGGCATCCACCCGGAAAGCGCTATAGGCGTGGGCCGGTGTGCGGGCCGCAAAGGCCAGCGGAGCCCTGCGGCCCCGGCGGCGCAGCTCCGCAGCCGCCGAAAGCCCTGCCGGGGCCGCTACAGCGCCCAGCTCGATGAGATACAGGTCAAACCGCTCTCCCTCGGTGTCCCGGCGCAGCAGCGCATCTGCATCCGGCAGCTGCTGCACGATGCACGCATCCTGCCGCCGGGCAAAATATTCCATGCACTGGCGTTCCAGCCCGCTGCGCAAGGCCGCGTCCGGGCTGCATACCGCAATGTGAAATACCATCTCACATCCTCCTTTCTGCCAGCCGCCCGCCTTGATTTTTGCGCAGGGCTGGAGTATGATAAATAAAACTTTGCTGCATCGAAAAAAGAAAAAACGGAGGGACCCGCCATGCCGCAGCCGCTTGTCAGCGTTATTGTGCCCGCCTATAACGCGGCGGGCTTCATCTCCCGCTGTGTGGAGAGCATCACATCCCAGAGCTACCCGGAGCTTGAGATCCTTCTGCTGAACGACGGCTCCACCGACGACACCCTTGCTGTCTGCCGGAAGCTTGCTGCCGCCGACAGCCGCATCCGTGTGGTGGACAAGCCCAACACCGGCGCAGCAGACACCCGCAGCTGCGGCCTTGCCCTTGCCCACGGCGAATACATCCAGTTTGCGGACAGCGACGATCACCTGCTGCCGGGCTGCACCGCAAACCTGGTGGCTGCTATGCAGCGCAGCCATGCCGACCTTGTGCTGGCTCCCTACCGGATGATGGTGCCCCGCAAGGATGGCGGCTATGACACCCGGGAGTACAGCCTGCTGCCCGCTGGGGTGTACAACAAGGTGGATTACCTGTGGCAGCTCACCGGCAATGCCGCTGCCTTTTACTACGGCGTGCTCTGGAACAAGCTCTACCGCCGGGATCTCATCCAGATGGCGCACATCCGGTTCGAGCATGTGGTATACGCCGAGGACCAGCTGTTCAACACCCGGTATCTGCAGGTGGCACAGCGGTTTGCCGCCATCAACGAAGCCGCCTACTGCTACATCCAGAACCCGCAGAGCGTATGCCATACGCAGGTGAGCGCGGCGGACATGCTGCGCCACCGCAGCCGGATGTACCACACCTACAAGGAAATGTGTATCCAGCTGGGCGTGTACGATAAATTCCGCCTGCGGCTGCACGGCATCTATCTGAGCCTGTTTGAAAGCCCTCTGCCCAACGGCCCGGTGCAGAAGCTTTCCGACGCATTTGCCCGCACCCACAGCCGCATCTGAGAAAAGGAGAACCTATGGAATTTCCCCTTGTAAGCATCATCGTGCCCATGTACAACACTGCCGGGTGCATTGCCCGCTGTGTCAAAAGCATTTGCGCCCAGACTTATAAGAGCATTGAGATCCTGCTGCTAAACGATGGCTCCACCGACGACACCCTTGCCGTTTGCCGCGCCCTTGCCGCCAGCGACCACCGCATTGCACTGGTGGATAAAACCAACACCGGCGCAGCGGATACCCGCAATCAGGGCATTGCGCTGGCCCACGGCAAATACATCCAGTTTGTGGACAGCGACGACTGGCTGGCCCCCGATTTTACGGAAAAGCTGGTCTCCGCCGCCGAGGCCCACACCGCCGATCTTGTGATCGCGCCCTTCTGGATGGTGTACCCGGAAAACTATGTGGAGCGCATCCGCCCATGGGAAAAGGCGCTGCAGCATGTGCTCCAGCGCAATCCGCCCCGCACCCGGGCCTATGGCTATCTGCCTGCCGGGGTGTACACCGGACAGGAGTACGCAAAGCATCTGATGCAGAAGCCGAACACCTTCTACTATGGCAGTCCCTGCAACAAGCTCTACCGCCGTGACCTCCTGCGGAAGCACAGCCTCCATTTCCGCAAAGAATTGTTTGCGGAGGATCAGCTGTTCAACACCGAATATCTGCGCTATGTGCGCACCGCCGTTTCCATCCCGGACATCGGCTATTACTACCTGCAGAACAGCCAGAGCGTCTCCCACTCCAGAGTGACCACCGCCGGCATCCTTTCGCTGCGGCGGCGGGTGATGCTCCTGTACCGGGACATCTACACCGAACTTGGCATCTACCCGGAAACGCGGGCGGCCATCCTGCGTTCGCCCTTTGGCGAAAACGAGTTCACTCTTCCGCCGCTGGACACCCCACAGACGCACTGCTGCAAGCTGTGACCCTATAAAAAGCACCCGGCTGCCGCCGAGAGCCGCTCTGGCTCCTGCACGGCTCCGGGTGTTTTTTGCGCTTTCTCAGCAGCCGATGGCGGCACACTTCTCCGCCAGCCAGCTGCGCTCTTCGTCGTTCAGGTGCGGTGCCAGCTTTGCAAACACCTGACGGTGGTAATCGTTCAGCCATGCGATCTCGTCCTTATCCAGCACACCGGGCAGGATGGGAGAGGTGGCAATGGGCACGAACATCAGCGGTTCAAAGCCAAGGAAGGTACCGTACTGGTTATCGGCCTTGTGCACGCACACCAGCTCGTTCTCGATGCGGATGCCCACGAGGTCGGTCTCGTAAACGCCCGGCTCGTCGGTGACGACCATGCCGGGGCGCATCAGGGTGGTGTTGCGGCCGTTCAGGGCGTGGGGGCCTTCGTGGACGTTGCCCACAAAGCTGACGCTGTGACCTGTGCCGCAGCGGTAGTTGATGAGGTGCCGCCACAGCGGTTCCCGGGCAATGGTGTCGATCATCTTACACTCGCAGTAATCCAGCCAGACGGCCTTGGCAAGGTCGATGTGGCTCTGCAGAGTCCATGTGTAGAAGCGCTTTTCGTCCTCGGTCAGCGGGCCAAGCGGGTAGGTGCGGGTGATGTCGGTGGTGCCGTCCATGTAGGTGGCACCGCTGTCCACCAGCAGAAAGCCCTTCTTTTCCAGCACAGCGTGATCTTCCGGGGTGGCGTGGTAGTGCATCATGGCTGCGTTGCCGCCGTAGGCCGCAATGGTGCCAAAGCTTTCCACAAGGAATTTATCGTCCGCACTGCGGTACTTGTGCAGAATTTCATCCACCGTCAGCTCGGTCAGGGTCTCACCGGCAGCAAGGCGGCTTTCCAGCTCGATCTGGAACCGCACCATGGCCACAGCGTCCCGGATATGGGCCTGCTTTGTGTGGGCAAGCTCCGTTTCGTTCTTCACGCCCTTCATCATCAGCAGCGGGTCGGTGCCGTCCTTCACGGTGAGGGCAGGGTTCTGCTCCAGCACCTGATACACGGCGTAGTTCACCGTGGCCGTCTCGGCCAGCACGGTCTGGGGTTCCGTCTCAGCAGCGAGGAACTCCAGCACATCGTCGTACTCCGCCAGCGTGATGCCGTTGGCTTCCAGCTCTGCCTTTGCCTCCGGGGTGACGCGGGCCGTGTTGATGAAGAGTACCGCGCGGCTTGGGGTCACATAGCAGTAGGCCATGGCATAGGGAGTGCACTCAATGTCCATGGCGCGCAGGTTCAAAAGCCATGCCAGATGATCCAGCTTGCCCACAAACTGAGCGGTACAGCCCAGCTCCTTGAGCTTGCTGCGCAGCTGATCCAGCTTTTCCGCCGGGGAGAAGCCCGCATATTCCTTCGGCAGGATCCACGCTGGGGTATCCGGCAGGGCAGGGCGGCCCTCTGTCCACAGCTCGTCCTCAAGGTTCAGGGGCTTGATGGAAGCGCCCTTCTTTTCCAGTGCCTTTTTCAGGTCGTTCACGAGGGCCGTGCTGGCGGTCAGGCCGCACAGGCCCAGTGCTTCGCCCTCATTCAGGGCATTTGCGCAGTATTCCTCCACGGTGGGCACGCCGGGTTCCCCCATGCGCTGCAGCTTGATCTCGGTACCCGCAATTTCCTTCTCGGCCTGCACAAAATAACGGCCGTCGGCCCACAGGGCGCTCTCGGTGCGGGTGACCACGAAGTTGGAGTTCTCGCCGTGGAACCCGGAGAACCAGGTCAGGCTGGTGTAATGGCAGGGCAGGTATTCGCTGGCGTGGGGATCACCCACAGGGATCAGATAAACGGCCACGCCGTTTGCAGCCATGGCGGCACGCAGCGCGGCAAGGCGCTCTGGAACGGTATTCATGCTCATATGATTTGCTTCCTTTTCTCTCACCGGAAAGCCCGGCAACGGTGCATTTCTGTTTGGCCTTATTGTATCATTCCGGGAAAAAGATTGCAATGCAGGGGCGGGACGGTTTGGAATGACCTCCGCTGCCGGGGAGCATCCTCGCTGGCTGGACCCTCTCAGTCAAAGCCTTGCGGCTTTGCCAGTTCCCCCGAAAGGGGGAGCTTTATTCGTGCCGACCTTCAGAAAACAAAAAGCTCCCCCTGAGTGGAACGACTTCCCCCGGCCGGGGGAAGATGGCGAAGCCAGAAAGGGGAACGGTTGGCGAACGCAGTGAGCCTGAGAGGGTTGGCGTCCTCTCAGCAAAACCGTCAGGTTTTGACTGAGGGAGTTCGTTCTCCCTCAAAATGCCGCCAATTTGCAAAAAAAGTTACAATTTTTTCTTGAAAAAGGCCGTTTTCCCATTGACAGCCTTGTTATAATAGGAGTGTAAGATTTTTGAGCCAGCACTCTGCGGCTCTGTGTGCTATTCAAAGAAAGAGGCAATTGAATCATGACCAAAATCGATATTTTCTCCGGCTTCCTTGGTGCCGGTAAAACTACCCTGATCAAAAAGCTCATCAAAGAGGCCTTTGCCGGCCAGCAGGTGGTGCTGATCGAGAACGAGTTCGGCGAGATCGGCATTGACGGCGGCTTTCTGAAGGAAAGCGGCATCCAGATCAACGAGCTGAACGCCGGCTGCATCTGCTGCTCTCTGGTGGGCGATTTCCGCACCGCCCTGCAGCAGGTGGTGGAGCAGTACCACCCCGACCGCATCGTCATCGAGCCCTCCGGCGTGGGCAAGCTCTCCGATGTGACCCGCGCTGTGGAAGGCGTGGCCGAGCATCTGGATGTGCAGCTGAACAGCTTTGTCACCGTGGCCGATGTGAACAAGGTGAAGATGTATATGAAGAACTTCGGCGAGTTCTACGACGACCAGATCAGCCACGCAAGCTGCATCCTGCTCAGCCGCACCCAGACCGCCAGCGAAGAGAAGATCGCCGCTGCGGTCGCCATGCTGCGCGAGAAGAACCCCACCGCTACCATCGTGACCACCGCATGGGACGAGCTGACCGGTGAGCAGATCCTGAAGGCCATGTCCACCAAGGACGACTTCAAGGCAGAGCTGATCGCCATGGCTGCAAAGGCCAACGAAGAGCACGCCCACGAGGACGAAGAAGAGCATCACCACCATCACCACGATGACGAGAACGGTGTGTGCAGCTGCGGCCACCATCACGACCACGATCATGACGATGATGAGGACGAACACGAGCATCATCACGACCATGACGGCCACTGCTGCTGCGGCCATCACCATCATCATGACCACGACGCCGACGAGGTGTTCACCAGCTGGGGCGTCGAGACGGCCCGCAAATTCACCAAGGCAGAAGTGGAGCACGCCCTCACCGAGCTGGATACCGGCAATTACGGCATGATCCTGCGCAGCAAGGGCATCGTGAACGGCGGCACAGACGGCTGGCTGGAGTTCGACTATGTGCCCGGCGAATGGGAAGTGCGTGCCCGCGGTGCAGATGTGGGCGGCAAGCTGGTCGTGATCGGCTCCAAGCTGAACGAAAAGGCCATTGCAGAGCTGTTCGGCTGCTGAGCTTAAAGTAAAAAGGAGAAACCATTCCTATGGCAAAAGAAATTCCGGTCTACCTGTTTGTGGGCTTTCTGGAAAGCGGCAAGACCAAATTCATTCAGGAGACCTTTGAAGACCCCAACTTCGACTCCGGCGACAAGACCCTTCTGCTGATCTGCGAGGAGGGCGAAGAGGAGTACAACGAGAAGAAGTTCGCCTTTCCCGGTGTGACCGTCAAGGTGCTGGAGGACAAGGCCGAGCTGAACCCGCAGAATCTGCTCAAGCTGGAAAAGGAATCCGGTGCAGGCCGTGTAGTCATTGAGTACAACGGCATGTGGCTGCTGCAGGATCTGGCCGAGGCTCTGCCCGAGAGCTGGATCGTGTACCAGTGCATCGCCACCGCCGACGGCACCACCGCCTTGACCTACGCCCGCGACAACTCCATGCGCAGCCTGCTGCTGGACAAGATCGCCCGCAGTGAGCTGATCGTGTTCAACCGCGCTGAGGCCGTGAACAACGATGCCGCCCGTCAGGAGCTGCACAAGCTGGTGCGTCAGGCTTCCCGCAAGTGCGATATCGCCTACGAGTTTGCCGACGGCAGCGTGGCCTACGACGATATCCCTGATCCGCTGCCCTTTGACATCAACGCGGACATCATCGACATTCCGGATGACGATTTCGGCATCTGGTATATGGACTGTCAGGACGAGCCCCAGAAGTATACCGGCAAAACGGTCAAATTCCTTGCACAGGTGTGTCAGACCAACCGTGCCGGCAAGAACAGCTTCGTGCCGGGCCGTTTCGCCATGACCTGCTGCGTGCAGGACATCCAGTTCGTGGGCTTCCCCTGCAGCTACGATGGCTACAAGGCGCTGGAGCAGCGCGCATGGGTGCGGGTGACCGCAAAGGTAGGCTACAAGTTCCACAACATCTACCGCGGCAAAGGCCCGGTGCTCACCGCCATTTCGGTGGAGCCTGCCGAAAAGCCGCTGAACGATGTGGTAACATTCTCTTGATCTGATCTTTCAAGGAGGTCCCGGCATGAAAACACTGTTTCGTATCCTTGGCACGGCCGCTGCTGTGGCCGTTACCGGTGCTGCCATTGTGGCACTGGACAAGATCCTGAACCAGAAAGACCCGCTCCATGTGGAGGAAGTAGAGTTCCCGGAGGACGCCGAGCAGAACGCTGAGGAAGCCGCCAAGACTGCCGAAGCCTACGCCGAAGCGGAAACCAAAGCCTCCGATGCTGCCAACGAAAAGGCTGCAGAAGAAGCTGCGCCGGAAGCTCCTGCCGAAGAAGCGGCAGCTGCTGCCCAGCCCGCCGAAGAAGCCTCTGCCCCGGCGGCACCCGCAGAGGGCGGCGAGAAGCCGGTGTTCGACCCGGAAGCTCCCAACCAGAACCCTGTGGAAGCAGGCCCCGCTGTTGCTCCCAAAGACGAGAGCGGAAAATTCGACCCCACCAAGATCGCCGAAGCCAGCGACTTTGGCGACTGGGAAGAACAGGGCTGCAAAGGATAACCTATGACCCAAAAAGGGACGATGTGATGTTCACATCGTCCCTTTTTTGTTATTGTCCTCTTGCCAGCTGCTGCAGCTTTTTCCTGTCCAGCACCTGCACGCCGCCCCGGAACAGCCGCACCCAGCCCTCCTGCGCAAAGTATTTCAGCATCCGGCTCACCACCTCGCGGGCAGACCCCATGTATTTTGCCATCTGGTCGTGGGTCATGCGCACCTCATCACCGCCGGTCTTGGCCAGCTCATCGGTAAGAAAAATGGCAAGCCTGCGGTCTGCGCTCATGAACAGCACCTGCTGCATGGTCCACATGCTGTCGGAAAAGCGCTCCGCCGTCATCTGGTAGGCGTAGCAGCGCACATGCACGTTCTGCTGCATCAGCCTGCGGAAAACGCCCGCGCTGATGCAGTAGGCCTCGGTGTCCTCTTCGGCATCAATATACAGGTCGATGTTCACCGAGTCCATCACGCAGGATGCCGACAGGATGCACACCTCCCCGCCGAACAGGCGGTAGAGCGTCACGTCCCGCCCGTCCTCCGAGAGCAGGTAGGCCCGCAGCTGGCCCGAGCGCAGCAGCAGGATGCCCACGCAGCTTTCCAGCGGGCTGTGCACCCGGGCGCCCTTTGCGTAGTGCACCGGCCGGGTATAGCGGCAGAGCATGTCCTGTTCGTCGGGTGTCAGGTCGTTCCAGAAGGGAAAACCTTTGGCCAGACAATCGCGGTGTTCCTTTGTTGTTTCCGACATTGCTTTTCATCCTTTCCGCAGGGCCTTGGCGGCTTCAGTGCCCGCCTGCGCGCCCTCATACACGGCCTTTGCCACCTGCAGAAGGCCCCCGGTGCAGTCGCCCGCCGCATACAGGCCGGGCACGGTGGTCTGCATTTTTTCGTCCACCACGATGCGGTTCCCGTCCACCTCTGCGCCGATCTTCCTAGCCAGTGCGGTGCTGCCCGCCACGCCCAGTGCCACAAATACACCGCTGACAGGCAGCTGCACACCGCCGGACAGCTGCACGCCGGTGACAACGTTTTCGCCCAGAACAGCCTCCACGGCCTGCGGATAGACTGTGACCTCCGGCGGGAAGTCCGCCGTCAGCGGTGCGCCGTTGGTCAGCAGGGCAACGCTTTTTGCCACCGGCAGCAGAGCCTGCACCTCGTGCAGGGCATACTCGCCGCTGCCCAGCACCGCCACGTCCTTTCCACGGTAGAAAAAGGCGTCGCAGGCGGCACAATAGCTCACACCGTGCCCCTCCAGCCCGGCAAGGCCCGGGATGCGCGGCACCGCCCGGGATGCGCCCGTGGCAAGGATCACAGCGTCCGCCGGGTAATTTTTATCCACTGTTTCTACGGTGAGTTTATCCGTATAGGTCAGGCCCACGGCTTCGACTGTGACGAATCTCACACCAAGGCGCTTTGCATTCTCGATGCTGCGGCGTTCCAGCTCCGCCCCGGAAACGGGCTGGGCAAAGCCGTAGTAGTTTTCAATTTTTTCGGCGCGGTCCAGCGCACCGGGGCCTTTGGTGAGCACCGTGGTATCCACACCGGCGCGGACAGCGTACAGCGCGGCGGATACGCCCGCCGGGCCGGAACCGATGATGACAATATTGGGCATAACATTCTCCTTTTATCATTTTCTATTACAATAAACATGGAACCGGATATGGCAGCCAGCCATATTCCATTCCAACTCGTACCTAAGCTACAATAAGAGAGTAATCGGCTAACGCATCATTCTCTGGGCTTCTACGCCCGTTCTAAAGACAGTTGACCATCTCTCTTGTTGTAGCATTCGTTTTAAGCAGGTTGAGCCACCCGCCAAGCGGAGCGTTCGTGTCACCCAATAGATTGAATCGGCAACGAGTAAAAGATGGATTCCGGTTGCAAATACAAAGTAATGGAGGAACCGTTATGAACGCTGTAGGCATTGACGTTTCCAAAGGAAAGAGCATGGTTTGCGTCATGCGCCCCTTTGGAGAAGTAGTACTCGAACCCTTTGAAGTTTTACACACCGCCCAAAGCCTGAACGATCTGGCTGGGAAGCTCAAAGCTTTGGACGGAGAGACCCGTGTCGTCATGGAAGCCACCGGGAATTACCACAAACCAGTTGCTTTCGTTTTACACGATGCGGGCTTATTCGTTTCCGTAGTCAATCCTGTTCTGATTCATGACTATGACAACAACAGTTTAAGACGTGTCAAAACGGATAGAAAAGACGCTGTTAAAATCGCCAACTATACGCTCGACAAGTGGACACGGCTACGACAGTATCTTCCCGAAGATGATACCCGGCTGGCTTTGAAGAATTGTTATCGTCAGTACCAGCAAGCCGTGGCAGTTCGTACTATGCTGAAGAATAATCTGATCTCATCTCTTGACCTGACCTTTCCAGATGCAAACAAGCTATTTTCAAGCCCCGCAAAGAGCAACGGGTGCGAAAAATGGGTCGATTTCATTGGAGACTTCTGGCACAGTGAGTGTGTTTCAAGCCTTTCCTCTGATGCCTTTGCTAAAAAGTATTTAAAGTGGTGTCAGAAGCACGGATATAATTTCACTCGCTCAAAATCGGATACGATCTATGCCTGTGCAGTCAATGCTGCTTCTCTTCCAAAATCCCCAACCTCAAAACTCCTTATTCAGCAACAGGTCGCTCAGCTGAAAGCCGTATCTCAGTCCGTGGCTGCATTCCAGCAGGAGATGCTTCGCCTTTCTCAACAGCTTCCGGAATTTGATACTGTGATGGAAATGTACGGCGTCGGCCCTTCTCTCGGTCCTCAACTGATGGCTGAGATCGGAGATGTCCGTCGTTTCTCATCCAAGAAATCACTCATTGCATTTGCAGGAATTGAACCGCAGCCAAATGATTCTGGCAAGATTGTGGGCAACGATAGCGGAATTAGTAAAGTGGGTTCGGCTGTTCTACGTAGGACGCTCTTTCTGATTATGACTGTCATCTTGAAGACACAACCTCAGGATGAGCCGGTTTTTCAATTCATGAACAAAAAGCGCTCTGAGGGAAAACCCTACAAAGTTTACATGATGGCTTCAGCCAACAAGTTCTTGCGAATCTATTATGCTAGAGTGAAAGCTGTAATGGACTCCAAACACTCAAAATAAGCATGGATATTTGTTTTTGGTCGTAATTTCCTCTTGAGCCTGAGCTGAATTCAAAGAACCGCTTAGCTGGCGCAGCGAACCCTTGACAAACCGAAGCATTCAAATGCTATCCTGATTTTGCGAGGGCTGGCTGGGCTTGCTTTGCTATCCCCTCCGTCGCCCTCGCTGTGTTTTGACCAGCATTTGAATACTGTTTGTCATGGGCAGCGGTCGGTTAGCGAATTTTCTTGTTTTGGGACTTGACTTTTATTAGCAGGTCTTTAGTATACACCAAATTCCCCCAAACTTCTATGACCGGGTCGCAAAAATTGCGCTTTGCGGCGGCTGGCCGCTTTTCAAGCGGAAAAGAGTATGTTATACTGTTTCAGTTATCTGAATTTTCTGCCACGGAGGCTTATTTTATGACCAAGCAACGTCTCCTTTTCATCACCACCGGCGGCACCATTGCCAGCGTACGCACTCAGCAGGGGTTAAAACCCGTGCTTACCAGCGAGGAGCTGCTTGCCCATCTGCCGGAATTGAAAGAACTGTGCTGCCCGGAAACGCTGGCGCTGTGCAGCATTGACAGCACCGACCTCGGGCAGGAGCACTGGCTCATGATGGCACGCGCTATTCAGGAAAACTACGCTTTATACGATGGTTTTATCATCTGCCACGGCACGGATACGCTGGCCTACTCTGCGGCGGCGCTCTCCTACCTGATTCAGAACGCGGATAAGCCCATCATCCTCACCGGCGCACAGCAGCCCATCTCCAACGAGATCACGGATGCCAAGAAAAACCTGCGGGACAGCGTGGTCTGCGCCATCGACCCGGGCAGCCGGGGCGTAATGGTGGTGTTTGGCGGACACGTCATTGCGGGCACTCGTGCCAAGAAGAACAAGACCATCAGCTACGATGCCTTTGCCTCAGTCAACTTCCCGGAGCTGGCGCTGGTGCAGGGTGACCGGCTGGTGCGGTACATTTCCTCGCCGTGGCCCACCGGCCCGGTGGAGTTCAGCCGTGTGCTGGACCCGAAGGTGTTCCTGCTCAAGCTGACCCCGGGCATGTCCCCGGCGCTCATCCCGGAGATCTTCCGCCTGTACGACTGCGTCATCGTGGAAAGCTTCGGCGTGGGCGGCATTCCGCAGCAGCTGATGGATGCCTTTGCCGAAGGCCTGGACGACTACGAGACCACCCATAAGGTGCTCATCATGACCACGCAGGTCACCTACGAGGGCAGCGACGTGGGCGTTTACGAGGTGGGCAAGCGGGCGAAGAACCGCTTCCGTTTTCTGGAAGCCCACGATATGACCATCGAGGCCGTAGTGACCAAAAGCATGTGGCTGCTGGCGCAGAACTGCGAAAGCTTTGACCAGCTGCAGCAGCGGTTCTACCGTCAGGTGAACTTTGACACCTTCTATCACTGAGGATAAAGCCGCCGGGCAGGCCAGTGCTTGCCCGGCGGTTTTGCCTGTGCACCCTTGCGCCGGGAGGGCTGCGGTGTTACACTAGACAAAAAGGGAGGCGCATCTTACTGTGTGGTTCGTGTTTGCACTGGGCAGTGCCGTGTTTGCGGCCCTTACCTCCATCCTGGCCAAGATCGGCATCCAGGGGGTCAACTCCACCCTGGCCACCGCCATCCGCACGGTGGTGGTGCTGGTCATGAGCTGGGGCATGGTGTTCCTCACCGGGACCCAGGGCGGCGTGGGGGATATCTCTCGCCACAGCTGGCTGTTTTTGATCCTTTCCGGCCTGGCCACCGGGGCCAGCTGGCTGTGCTATTACCACGCTTTGCAGATCGGGGCCGCCTCCAAGGTGGTTCCGGTGGACAAGCTCAGCGTGGTGATCACCCTGGCTTTGGCCTTTGTGATCCTGAAGGAACCCTTTACCGCCAAAAACCTGGTGGGCTGTGCCCTGATCACCGCCGGCACCCTGTTTATGGTGCTGTAAAGCCGCCCTACCAAAAATGCGCCCGGGATACTCCCGGGCGCATTTTTTATTCCGACAGCCGCTGCCGGGTCTTGTTCATCAGGTCCAGCTCCGGCATCAGCTCATCGCTGATGATGGTGAGCATCTGCTCCAGCTTGTCCACGTCCTCTTCCGGGAAGCGCTTGCGCACCCGCTCGATCACGGTGCTCAGATAGGAATAGCTGATGTTGTAGTAATCGATATACTTCTGGGTGGGGCGCAGGTGGTACTCGCGCCGGTCGGTGGTGGACTGGATCTTTTCCACATAGCCCTTCTTCACCAGACTGCCGATCTTATACGCCGCGTTGGGGGTGGAGATCTGCATCATGCGGGAAAACTCCGCAATGGTGGGTTCGCCCATGGCCATGATGCCCTCCATGCAGAAGGACTCCACCGTGGTCAGCGTGGCTTCCCGGGTGGCAAAACGCTGAAAAATGTTCTGGTAGAAATGCAGCTTGAATTTGGTGTATACGTCCTGAAATGCCTGTTCCAGCATAGGTCGTGTGCCTCCGATAGTTCATTTTATTTAAAAATACCACGTTTTGGCCGCGGCGCAAAGCGAAACAGCTGAATTTTGGGCAGGAATTTATTCTGCCGCCTTTTTGTTCGTGCGCACACGGATCACGCTGAGCACCACCAGCTCTACGGCAATGGCAACGGCCAGCAGGATCAGCGAGGTGAACAGGCTGCCGTTTGCGCCAAGGAAAGCCTGTGCAATGCCCGTGATCACATAGCACACTGCCGCGCAGGAAGCCGCCGTAATGGCGTAGGGCAGCTGGGTGGACACATGGTTCACATGGCTGCAGTGGGCACCGGCGGATGCCATGATGGTGGTGTCCGAGATGGGGGAGCAGTGGTCGCCGCAGACGGCACCGGACAGGCATGCCGCAATGGAGATGACCAGCATCTCGCCCTCCGGGAAGGCATGGCACACGATGGGGATGAGGATGGAGAAGGTGCCCCAGCTCGTGCCGGTGGCAAAGGCAAGGAACACTGCCACAAGGAAGATGATGACCGGCAGCATGTACTGCAGCGCTGCAGCAGAGCCACTCAGCAGGTTGGCAACGTAATATTTTGCGCCCAGCAGGCCGGTCATGCCGGACAGGGTCCATGCGAGGGAGAGGATCAGCATGGGGCTGACCATGGCCTTGAAGCCCTCGGGAATGCAGGCGGCAAAGTCCTGAAAGGTCATCACATTGCGCACGCGGTAGAACACAAAGGTGAACAGCAGGGCAATGCTGCTGCCCAGCACCAGACCTGCAGAAGCGTTGCAGTCCGCAAAGGCGGTAACGAAGTCCACGCCCTCAAAGAAGCCGCCGGTGTAGATCATGCCGAAGATGCAGGCCACGATCAGCACCAGCACCGGGGCGAGCAGGTCTGCAACATGGCCGCAGGTATCGGTGCCGTCGTCCACATCGTTGCCGTAGGGACGGTCGGCGGTGGTAAACAGGTCGCCGTTTTTGGCGTTGTCCTCGTTGAGCTTCATGGAGCCAAAGTCCGTGCCGGTGAAGATGAGGAACAGGCTCATCACGATGGTGAGCAGGGCATAGTAGTTATAAGGAATGGTGCGCAGGAACATGGTAAAGCCGTTGATGCCGGAGCCTTCCGGCACGCTGGAAGTGACCGCAGCTGCCCAGCTGGACACCGGCGCAATGATGCACACGGGTGCTGCGGTGGCATCGATCAGGTAGGCCAGCTTTGCGCGGGACACCTTCTGCCGGTCGGTGACGGGGCGCATGACAGAGCCCACGGTCAGGCAGTTGAAGTAGTCGTCCACAAAGATCATCACGCCCAGCAGCAGGGTGGCAAACTGCGCACCGGCCCGGGAGTGGATGTGGGTGGAGGCCCAGCGGCCAAAGGCGGCAGAGCCGCCGGCCTTGTTCATCAGGGCCACAAGGATGCCCAGCATGACAAGGAACACCAAAATGCCCACGTTGCTGCTGTCCGAAAGCTTGGCCACCATGCCGCCGTCTTCGTTGAAGAACAGGGTGTTGATGGCCAGCTCCAGATTGCCGTTGGCATACAGCAGTGCACCGGATGCGATGCCCACCAGCAGAGAGGTGTACACCTCCTTGGTGTTCAGCGCCAGCACAATGGCGATCACCGGCGGCAGCAGCGAAAAGATGGTGCTGTACACCGCACAGGTATAGGTGGACGGGTCCGCGATCTTGCCGGGCGTTGCCGCTGTGCACCACAGCAGCAGGGCAAACACCAGCAGGGCCGCGAACCATGAAAGGTTCTTATTTTTCATAACGGATTCCTCTTTTTTCAAATTTCCGGGGATGCATACCCCTCTTTGCGCAGGAAAAACTATCCCCATCGAATGCAAAGGGAGGTGTGCGCCGCGCCGGACTATAAAGCGATGTATTTTGAGCTGTTCCGGGCCAGCGTGCAGGCCGCCCAGCTCTTGCAGGACGCGCAGAAGCGTGCTGAGCAGCACTTGCTGGAAGCTGACCCGCCGCCGATCCGATTGGAGCAAACAGAGCAGACGGATGAAGAATAGTTTTCTTCGGTCAGCGTCCTCGCCCTCTCAGTCACCTTCGGTGCCAGCTCTCCCAAGGAGAGAGCCTTTGGCAAAACCGGGAACTTTACCGTACTGCCAAAGCCTCCCTCATTGAGAAAGACTTCCCCCGGCCGGGGGAAGATGTCGTGTAAGCGACAAAAAGGGGAACGGTGGCATCGCGCAGCGATGACGGAAGGAGTTTTACCCCTTCTTTGCCTCCGCCTTGGCTGCGAACTTGGCGTTGTTGATGACAAAACGTTCGTGGGTGCCGCCGCCTACAGGGCCTTTTTCGTCGTGCAGGGCCACCTTGAAGGTGAGCTTGCGGCCTTCTACCGCCACCAGCTCGCTCTCGCAGGTCACGGTCATGCCCACGGGGGTGGGGGCGGTGTGCTCCAGCTCGAGCTTGGTGCCCACCGAGCCATTGCCTTCGCCCAGCGCGTCGGCCACGCTCATCCAGCAGGTCTTTTCCGCCAGAGCCACAAGGGCCGGGGTTGCAAACACCTCCAGCGTGCCGCTGCCCATGGTCTTTGCTGTATTGGCTGCGGTGACGAGCACGCTCTGTTCCCCGCGGATACCGGTTTCCAATGTCATATACTTTCCTCTCCTTTTGTGCGCCGTATGGCGCATTTTATTTTTGAACACCTTTATAAGATACCACATTTTGCACCAGAACGCACCCTATTTTGCACTTTTTTGTGAATTTCTCTTTTTCTTTTTGCGCAAACGGGCTGCCAAGTCCTCTCTCTTTGGGAGAGGTGGCACCGAAGGTGACGGAGAGGGCGAGGACACTGACCATGCGGCGACCTCTTTTTTGTTTTCGCCTTCCCTCCAATCCGCATCCTTATTGCGATTCAAAAACGCAAATTTTCTGCGTTTTAAGGCAAATTTCATCAATTTAGAGCAGACGCCGAAAATCTTTAAAAAAGCCTTGACAAGGAGCATTCCGCGTGATACTATGAACACATGAACAAGCGTTCATGTGAATCCACAGCGAAGGGAGACGTCAACATGGCGGAAATAAAGGAAGCAATGCCCGCGCCGCAGCCGGAAGCCTTGGATATGCCGGACGACGAGGTGCTGTACGAGTTGGCCGACCTGTTCCGGGTGTTCGGCGACTCCACCCGCATCAAGATCCTGTATGCACTGCACGACAACGAGCTGTGCGTGCAGGACATTGCAAACGCCGTGCAGCTGAGCCAGTCGGCGGTGAGCCATCAGCTGCGGGTGCTCAAGGATTCCAAGCTCGTGCGGTTCCGGCGCGAGGGCAAAACCGTTTACTACGCACTGGACGATGACCATGTGCGCAGCATCCTCTCCATGGGGATGGATCATATCGAAGAATAACGAAAGGCTGGTATTACTTATGAAGAAGAGCTACAAGATCGAAGTGGACTGCGCAAACTGCGCTCAGAAGATGGAAGACGCTGCCAACACCGTTGCAGGCGTGGCAAATGCTACCGTCAGCTTTATGACCCAGAAGATGAAGGTGGAGTTCTCTGAAGGTGCAGACCCCCACGACACCATGGTGAACGTTCTGGCCGCCTGCAAGAAGGTGGAGGACGACTGCGAGATCTTTGACATCTGATGCGCGGCAGGTTGCTGCACACGATCAACAGCCTCGCCCTCTCCGTCACCTGCGGTGACACCTCTCCCTTTGGGAGAGCTGGCAAATCCAAAGGATTTGACTGAGAGGGCGAGCCCGCTAAAGAAAAAAGCATCTGCAGCAAGAATTCGTAGATTTTCTGAGAGCTCAAACGAATGTGCAGATGCTTTTTACTTTGTGTGCGATTGTGTTGTGCAATAACTTTTTCTGTTGAAAAATCAGACAGTTTTCAACAGTTTCCACTCAGTTTTCAACACCATTTGCGGAAAAAGCGTAAAATAAACGTGGAAAAGCGCTTTTACGCCTGAAAAACTGTGTGGAAAACACGGGTAAAACCGTGGAATATCCATTTTTATGGGGAAAAGTTGTTGAAATCCCCGCCCGCCGCAGCGTGATGCGGCCCATGGATCCCGCAAAAGGAGAGTTTTGTATGAACAAAAAGCAGAAAAAGAACCTGCAGCGCATCATCATTGCGCTGATTTTGGTGCTCATCCTCAAGCTTTTGCCCCAGTTCCCCACGCCGGTGGAGCTGGTACTGTACTGCATCCCGTATCTGGTGGTCGGCTGGGACGTGCTGCGCAAGGCACTGCTTGGCATCAAGAACCGTCAGCCCTTTGACGAGTGCTTCCTGATGGCCGTTGCCACTGTGGGTGCATTTGCACTGGGCGACTACGTGGAGGGCTGTGCCGTTATCATCTTCTACCAGATCGGCGAGCTGTTCCAGAGCGTGGCTGTGGGCAAAAGCCGGCAGAGCATTTCCAGCTTAATGGACATCCGCCCGGACTACGCCAACATTGAGGGCGAGGACGGCAGGCTGGAGCAGGTGGACCCGGACGATGTGGAGATCGGCACCGTGATCGTGGTCCAGCCCGGTGAGCGCGTGCCCATCGACGGCGTGATCGTGGAGGGCGCTTCTGCCCTGAACACCGCCGCCCTGACCGGCGAGAGCCTGCCCCGCGATGTGCAGACCGGCGATGAGGTCATCAGCGGCTGCGTGAACATGACCGGCCTGCTGAAGGTAAAGACCACCAAGGAATTCGGCGAATCCACCGTTTCTAAAATTCTCGATCTGGTGGAAAATTCCAGCATGAAGAAGGCCCGCGCCGAGAACTTCATCACCCGTTTTGCCCGCGTGTACACCCCCGCCGTGTGCTATGGCGCACTGGCTCTGGCCTTTATCCCGCCCATCGTGCTGCTGCTCATGGGCCAGCCCGCCCGCTTTGGCGACTGGGTCTACCGTGCCCTGACCTTCCTTGTTATCAGCTGCCCCTGCGCACTGGTCATCAGTATTCCCCTGAGCTTCTTCGGCGGCATCGGCGGTGCATCTGCCTGCGGCATTCTGGTCAAGGGTTCCACCTATCTGGAAGAGCTGGCCCGCACCGGCATCGTTGTGTTCGACAAGACCGGCACCCTGACCCAGGGCACCTTTAAAGTGACCGGCATCCACCCCGCAGAGGGCACCAGCGAGGAGCAGCTGGTGGAAGCTGCCGCGCTGGCCGAGAGCTGGTCCAAGCACCCCATCTCCCTCAGCATCAAGGCCGCTTACGGCAGGGAGATCGATCCGAACCGTGTCACCGATGTGCAGGAGCTTGGCGGCCACGGCGTGACCGCCAAGGTGGACGGCAGGACCGTTGCTGCCGGCAACGCCCGCCTGATGGAAAAGCTGGGCCTGAAGGCTCCCGCCGTCAGCGAGACCGGCACCATCGTGCATGTGGCCATCGAGGGCATGTACGCCGGTTATCTTCTGATCGCCGACGTGGTAAAGCCCCACAGCGCACAGGCCATCCGGGGCCTGAAGGATGCCGGTGTGCGCAAGACCGTGATGCTGACCGGCGATGCCGAGCCGGTTGCAAAGGCCGTTTCCGCAGAGCTTGGGCTGGATGAATACCATGCGGGCCTGCTGCCGGGCGACAAGGTAGACCAGATCGAAACGCTGCTCGCCGCAAAGCGGCCCAAGGAGAACCTTGCCTTTGTGGGCGACGGCATCAACGATGCCCCGGTGCTGTCCCGTGCCGATGTGGGCATTGCAATGGGCGCTCTTGGCTCTGACGCTGCCATTGAGGCCGCTGACGTGGTGCTGATGGACGACGACCCCGCCAAGATCGCACTGGCCATGCGCATTGCCCGCCGCACATTACGCATCGTGTACCAGAACATCGTGTTTGCACTGGCCATCAAGTTTGCCTGCCTTGTGCTGGGCGCGATCGGCATGGCCAGCATGTGGACCGCCATCTTTGCCGATGTGGGCGTGATGGTGCTGGCTGTGCTCAACGCCACCCGTGCCCTGTACACCAAGGATCTGGCGAAAAAGAATGAACAGTAAAAAACAGTGCCGGACAGCCTGAAAACTGTCCGGCACTGTTTTTATATATGAGGTGCATACAGGCGTTCTATTTCATGCACAAGCTCCGGTTCTTTTTCGATATCAAATTTTCTGGCAAACATGCAGGGCGATGCTTTCAGCTGTTCCAGATCAGCGTATTTCCAGACCCACGGATTGCCTCTGTCCCAATCGATGGCACGGGCACTGGTATCACCCGGCCCCTGATAGATCTTATCCTGATACGGCGACTGCGCGATCAGTGTCTGCACAAAGAACTCGTCCGAGCAAAAGGTCTTGTCCAGCACCTGCAGGACCCACTCTTCTTTTGTCAGCAGATACCGTGCAAAGCCGTCAGTGCAGCTGAACCAGTTGCTGCCCTTTGTGAAGTGAACGTCCTGATTGCGCTTTATTTTCAGCAGCTTCTGGCCCGACAGCAGGATTCCATTGATCACGCCGAGCACCGGATGGCGGCGCAGATCGATATTCTGGAAAAAGTGCCGGTAATAAACGCGCTCATCATTGAACGGGCTGAATGGGTGCGGGTCGAAATGGACAAATTCCCTGTCCGGGTTTGCCTCAAAGAATGCGCGGATATCTTCTTGTGTTTGAATGGGCAGATCCACACCGGAGATCAGGTGGTAATGCTGATACGGGCCATGGGCCACTGCTGTTTTCAATAGCACAAGCTCCGCTTTTACCTGACTGACACCGCCCCACACAACACTGTGCCGTTTTGCGTGAAACACTTTCGCATATTTCATGCGGCACTCCACCGTTTCCGGCTGGTAGTCCGTATTTTTGCTGTCCATGTGGATGAATATATCATTCCACGGTACATCCAGCATCCGCAACAGGGTCAGAAGCATCTCATCACATTTATGTGCTTCTATCAGGTACGCCTGTTTTTCTCTTGTTTCCATCGCTTTCTCCTCTTAATTCTGCGCCGCATTTTTATTTTATTATAACAGAACCCTCTTTAAAAACAATCCCACCACCCCTTTTTTACAGCACAAAGCCGCTGCTTTCCCTTGCAGAGGGAGAGCGGCGGCTTTGTTTGGGTATGGAGAAAATGGAGGAGGTCTCAAAGTTTATCCGCGGAAAGCAGCGGTATATACCGCCACCACCTCGTCGCGGGTGGGGGTGATCTGGTTGGTGGACATGCAGGTGTCGTGCAGGGCAAGCTCTGCCAGCGCGGCAAAATCTGCAGGGTCCACCTTGTTCAGCTGCGCAAGATTGGCGGGGATGCCCACGCCTGCACTGAGCTGACGGACAAACTGGATCACTGCCGGTGCGGCAGTGTCCGGGGTAAAAGTGCCCTGCAGGCCCATGGCAGCGGCAATGGTCATGAACCGCTCCCGGCACACCGGGCTGCGGCTGTTGAAGGCCAGCACGTAGGGCAGCAGCACCGCATTGCACACACCGTGGGGCAGGTTGTAGTGTCCGCCCAGCGCGTGTGCCATCGCATGCACCATGCCAAGGCCCGCGTTGGAGAAAGCCATGCCTGCCACATTTTCGGCGTAGGCCATCATGGTGCGGGCGGCTTCATCCTGACCGTTGGCAACGGCTCGGGGCAGGTTCTGCACGATCGCCTGCATGGCCCAGTAGGCATCCTTGTCCGTGAGCGGGTTGGCGTTTTTGGAAAGCGCCGCCTCGATGGCGTGGGTCAGCGCGTCCATGCCGGTGGCTGCGGTGAGCTTGGGCGGCATGGAGGACATGAAGTCGGTGTCGTTCACCGCAATGCTGACCATGCAGTTGGGGTCCACCATGGCCATTTTGCTGTGGCGGACAGGGTCGGTGACGATGTAAAAGGAGGTGCACTCGCTGCCGGTACCGGCGGTGGTGTTCACCGCCACGATGGGCAGGCCGGGCTTGGAGGACTTGTTCTCGCCCTCGTACTGTTCCACGGTACCGCCGCAGGCCACCACGATGCTGGCTGCCTTAGCGGTATCGATGGCGCTGCCGCCGCCCAGAGCCACCAGCAGCTGCACCTGCAGGGTACGGGCTGCGGCAATGCAGTCGTTCACCACCTGTACGGTGGGGTTGGGCTGCACATTGTAGTACACGGCGTACTCCACACCGGCATCGGACAGTACCTGACCGACCCGGGCAGCGGCACCGGAATCATAGAGAAAGCGATCCGTCACCAGCAAAGCACGGCGGATGCCCATCTTCTGAAGCTCCGGTCCCAGAAGACGGATGGCACCCTTGCCAAAAAAGCTGGTCTTGACGGCGTTGATGCGTTCTGCCATGTGTTCACCCTCCGCTTACTGTGCCTGACCGCAGACGATCTGCACCGGGTCCCAAATGGAACAGGACGAGGAGGAATAGACGAAATCCACCTGACCCAGTGCTTCCACGGTCATGCCAGCGCGGATGGCAACGGCAATGGCGTTGATGCGGGCCGAAACATTCTTTTCTCCCCATGCCTGCGCACCCAGCACCTGACGGGTATTGGCCTCATACACCAGCTTGATGGTGATGCGGTGGGGGTTCGGGCAGATGCCAGGACGGTCGGTGCCGGTGGCCATTGCACTCTTGACCCGCAGACCGGCCTTGCGGGCCTCGGTCTCGGTCAGGCCGGTGCGGGCGATCTCCAGATCCGCCACCTTCAGGCTGCTGGTGCGCAGAGAGCCGTCGCGGCAGGCTGCGCAGTCGCCCACGGCATAGAGATTGGGCACACTGGTGGCAAGGTCGGCACCAATGAGCACAGCGCCATTGGGTGCCAGCTGCGCCCCGGTACCGGCCAGCAGGCCGGTGTTGGGGGTAACGCCGATGGCTACCACGCAAAGGTCACAGGGGTAGGTGCCGCGGTTGGTCTGTACCTGCTCCACGAAGGTACGGCCCGGGAAGGAGCGCACCTGCTCGCCCAGATTGAACTGCACGCCCTGCGCTTCCAGCTCCTTCTGGATCAGCTTGCTCACCTCAGGGTCAAACTGGGGCAAAAGCTGCTGCTCTTTTTCAATGATACGCACATTGCGGCCCAGCTTGAGGAAGGACTTTGCGATCTCCAAACCGGCCCAGCTGCCGCCCAGGATCACGATGTCCCGCACATAGGGGGTGCGGACGAACTCCTTGAGGAAGATCAGATCTTCCACAGTCTTGAGGGTCTGCACGCCCACGCGGTCACTGCCGGGCACCTGCGGCACACGGTTGGAAGAACCGGTGGCCAGCACCAGCTTGTCGTAGTGGTCTTCAAACACGCGTCCGGTGGCAAGATCACATACCGTCACCTTGCGGGCGGCTGCGTCGATGCCGCGCACCTCATGGCGCAGATGTGCGGTGATGCCCTGCGCGTTCAGCTCAGTCTCCTTGGCCTGAATGGCCTTGTTCAGGCTGTCCAGATCCTCGCACAGGTAATGGGGCAGGCCGCCGGTGCCGCAGGAGTAGAAGCCGCCTTTTTCGTAGACGGTGATCTGCGCTCCGCGCTGGGCGGCGGCAAGTCTGGCGGCGGCCGAAACCCCGGCGGCAATGCTGCCGATGATAATAATTTTCATTGTTTAAGCCTCACGATCCCGCCGGGAGGAAGCCCCTCTCTGCGGCAAAACTTGCAGGGTGTTACTTACTCAGGGTGGGAGGATTGTCCACGATGCCCACGATGAAAGCATCAATGGGCGACGGATGGTCCAGACCATGCTGGGTGGTCTCGTCGGTGGTGACCAGAACCATCTCGCCTACACCCGCGCCGATGTTGTCGCCCGCCACGATGGTATCCTTTTTGGAGCCGAACACCGGCTCCACCAGCAGGAACTTATAGCCTACAAGCTCCGGCATTTTGCGGGTGGCGACAACGGTCCCCTTGACGATCCCTAAAATCATAGCTTACTCCTCTTTGCCCAGTACGGTGACCAGCTGTCCCTGCTTGAGCAGGAAGGCATTGCCATCGTCCGTGTCGATGTGAAAATCCAGTGCACATTTGTCGTTTGCGCGGATCAGCACCCCGCCCATCACGCCCGGCTTGGGGCCGTCGATCTTTACCTTCACGCGGTCGCCGTCGGCAAGGCCGAAGGCAGCTGCCTGTGCGGGAGTCATGTGGATGTGGCGGTCGGCGATCATCACACCCTCCGGCACGGTCAGGGTGCCATTGGGGCCGCGCAGGGTCACGCCCGGCGTGCCCTTTGTATCCCCGCTGGAACGCACCGGCGCTTTGATGCCGATGTTGCGGCAGTCGGTCTGCGCCAGCTCGATCTGAGTGGCACTGCGCTCCGGGCCAAGGATGCGGACATGCTTCAGTTCGCCCTTGGGGCCGATGATGTCCAGACATTCCTCGCAGGCAAACTGGCCGGGCTGGCTCAGCGCCTTTTTGGGGGTGAGCTGGTAGCCATAGCCGAACAGCTTGTCCACATCATCGCGGGTAAGGTGGATGTGCCGCACCGAGATGCCTACCGGCACCTGACGGCTGCGCTTTTGCAGCTCTGCCTGCACGGCCTGCGTGATCAGGAGCAGCAGCTGTTCCTGACTGATGTCATGGTAAACCAAGGCACAGCGCTCCTTTCTTATGCAGCGTCAGCGCAGGGCTCAGCGCAGCTCAGGCATGCACTCGGACACGCTTGCGTGCGGGCGGGGAATGACCAGTGCGCTGACCACTTCGCCAATGCGGGAAGCAGCGGTCTGGCCTGCCTCAACAGCAGCCTTCACAGCGCCAACGTCGCCCTGCACGAACACGGTAACAAGGCCTGCGCCGATCTTCTCCTGACCCACCAGAGAGACATCTGCGCTCTTCAGCATGGCATCGGCTGCCTCGATGGAAGCGGTCAGGCCGTTGGTCTCGATCATGCCCAGAGCGGCATCCAGCGGCACCTGCTCGCCTGCGGGCAGGCCGGACTTGCCGGTCGCGGGGCCCTTGGCGGGCATGATGCGGGCCAGATCTGCGTGAGGACGTGCAATGACGTTGACACAGAACAGCTCACCCACGCGGGAAGCAGCCTCTTCGCCAGCCTCGGTAGCAGCCTTGACAGCGCCCACCTCGCCGGTAACGATCACGGTGGTCAGACCGGCACCGATGGTGTCGGAACCAATGAACTCAACGTCAGCAGCCTTCAGCATTGCATCGGTAGCGTCGATGTTGCCAACCAGACCCTTCGTCTCGATAAAACCCAGAGCTTTCATAAGTTGTTCCTCCTGTCAGAACACTGAAAAAATTGTATGTGATGGTTTCGTCCTTCAAAAA
The DNA here is from genome assembly GCF_023347255.1 of Faecalibacterium sp. I4-3-84. Taxonomy (GTDB): domain Bacteria; phylum Bacillota; class Clostridia; order Oscillospirales; family Ruminococcaceae; genus Faecalibacterium; species Faecalibacterium taiwanense. Next base: position 1,798,979 of record NZ_CP094466.1, on the reverse strand, counting down.
CTCAGATGATGCGCAGCCCGCCCTCGGCCAGCATGCAGCGGCGGCGGCGGCAGAAGCTCTTTGCGCAGGTGATGCCCTCGCCGGTGGGGCCGGCAATGGTCATGGTGCAGTGGCCCTCGCCGCCAATGCCAACACCGGCCTTGGTGGCGCTGTTCTTTACGTAGATGGTGGTCTCAATGACCCGGGCAAAGCGGGTCATGTGGTCCACATCCTTGGAGAAGATGGAAGCGGTGTGGCGGTTGCCGTGCTCGGCCACCACGGCATCTTCCACAGCCTGTTCAAAGCTCTGGCAGCGCACGATGGGCAGCACCGGCATCATCTGCTCCACCAGCACGAACGGATGGTCGGCAGGCACCTCGCAGATGGCAAGGCGGCAAGTATCCGGCACATGCACGCCGATGGTCTCCAGAATGCGGGCGGCATCCTTGCCCACCCACTTTTTGTTCACCTCGTGGCCGCCGCCCTTCTTGGGCTGCAGCACGATGTTCACCAGCTGTTCGGTCTGGGCCTTGTTCAGCAGGTAGGCACCCTGCTTCTGCAGCTCGTGCAGCAGGCCGTCGTAGGCGGTGTTCACGGCGAACACTTCCTTCTCTGCAAAGCAGAGGATGTTGTTATCGAACGAAGCGCCCTCGTAGATCTTGCGGCCTGCCAGCTCGATGTCTGCGGTCTCGTCCACGATGACGGGCGGGTTGCCTGCACCGGCACCGATGCACTTTTTGCCGCTGCGCAGCAGGGCGTTCACCATGCCCATGCCACCGGTGCCTGCCATCAGGCGGATCTTGGGGTTTGCGGCCATCTTGTCCACATTCTCCATGGTCGGCTCACGGGTCATGGTAATGAGGTTTGCAGGGCCGCCCGCCTCGATGATGGCGGTATTCAGCGTCTGCAGGCAGTCGGCAGACACCCGCTTTGCGCGGGGGTGCACGTTGAACACCACGGTGTTGCCGCCTGCGATCATGCTGATGGTGTTGTTGATGATGGTCTCGGTAGGGTTGGTGGTGGGGGTGATGGAGCAGATCACACCAAAGGGTGCGTACTCTTCCAGCATCAGGCCCGCGTCACCGCTCTTGGCTTCGGTGGTCAGGCATTCGGGGCCGGGGGTCTTGTTGATGACGGCCAGATGTTTTTCCACCTTGTCCTCATAGCGGCCCATGCCGGTCTCTTCCACGATCTTGTGGCACCACTCCTCCACATGTGCGCGGGCACAGCGGCGGATGGCTTCAATGATGCGCTGGCGGTCCTCGATCTTGTAGTTGGCCGCCCAGTCGCGCTGGGCCTTCCATGCAGCTTCCACTGCATCGTCTACATTCTCGAACACGCCGCGGTCGCCTGCTGCACCGCCGGGTGCAGCCGTGTAGGCTGCGGGGGCGGCGCTTGTCTGTGCACCGCCCATACCGGCAAGCACCTGCTTGACGATCGCTTCAATTTCCTGCGAACTGATATCCATGGTTTTCGTTCCTTTCCGTAAAGGTCATATCCGTTGGATCAAACGAAACTTTTTGTTATTGAAAGCTCTTCAGCGTCCGGCGGATGACCTCGGCCATTGCGGCATCGCGGGCATTTGCGGACTTCGGTGCGGCCGGGGCCGCTTCCATTGCAGGGACTGCCGCAGGCTGTGCGGCGGGCACCGGGGCAGGGGCAGGAGCCGCCTGCTGTTTGGGCAGGGTGGGCAGCGCCATGCCCGGCTGGATCAGCCCGGTAACGCCCGGCAGGCTCACCGGCTGGGCAGGCTGTGCGGAGGGTACTGCCATTGCCACAGGCTGTGCAGCGGGCTGAGCCATGGGCTGCACGGCAGGTGCGCCGCACTTGCTGCAGCCGGTGCAGTGACCGCCGCAGCTGCCGCATTTGGAGCAGCCTGCGCAGCCCAGCTTTGCGGTGACGGCTGCGTAGTAATCCAGTGCTTCCACCAGATGGGCCGCATCTGCCGGGGTCTTGCCCCAGGTCAGGCAGCCGTCATTTTCCAGCAGGACAGCCTTATCGGTGCGGCACAACAGGCTGACAGCCTGTGCCTGTGCGTCCACGTTCTGGGCGGGCAGCAGCTGCACCCGTCCCAGCGCCCGCACTGCGGGGCTGAATGCTGCAGGCTGCACGGTCTGGCCCTGCATCCCCATCACAGCCGCGCAGGCCGGATAGGTGTGCATCACGCACTGGGCGTTCTCGTTTTCCTGATAGATTTTCAGATGGATGGGCAGGTCTTCGGGCAGGGGCTTGGGCTTTGCGCTGAGCATCGCCTTGCCATTCATATCCACGCGCACCAGCATATCCTGCGTGAGCGCGGCCTTGTCGGCACCGGCAACGGTCACCCACACGGCCTGCGGTCCGACGCGGACGCTCATGCTGCCGTCACCGGCCACCAGCCAGCCCTTGGCTTCCAGCCGACGGGCCATTTCCATGATGGCTTTTTTTGCCTCAAAGTCTGAGAGGTAAGTAACGCCTTGAATCACCATACGTTTCTTTCCTCCTTTTTAACGGCGCAGCGGCGGGATCTTGAGCATGGCGCGCACCTCGTCGGGAGTCATGGGCATCATGCCCTTGGACTTTACGATGTCCGACACCTTTGCGATCAGCGCTGCGTTGTTGTCCACATGGACACCCGGCGCGATCATGTCCGAATCCTCAAAGCCGATGCGCACGGTGGAAGCGCCCATATCCAGCGCAGTCTTGACCATTTCCCAGTCCTCGCGGTGGGCCTGCGTGTAGCCCCACAGGTAGTCGCCGTTGGGAAAGTTCTCTTCCAGCGCCTGGATCATGTGGCGCAGGGCCGGCACCGTGGCAGGCATCTCGCCGCCATGGCCGAACACCAGTGCAAACAGGATGGGTTTTACAAAGTGGAACTTGTCGTTCAGTTCCCGCACGGTGTTGATCATGCCCAGCTCAAAGACCTCGGTCTCCGGGATCTTCTTGTTGTCCATGATGGTCTTGACGCAGTACTCCACATCCTTGATGGGGTTCTGGTACACCGAGGTACCCAGATTCACCGAGCCGACATTCAGGCTGTTGGCTTCCACCCAGGAGGGGTAGCAGGGCTGCACGCGCTCCTCAATGGTCAGGTTGGACACGCCGCCGGTGGAGATCTCCACCACGATGTCGCACATCTCGCGGATGTAGGCCACCGTTTCTTCCAGCAGGCTCAGATCCGGGGTGAGGTTGCCGTTCAGGTCGCGGCAGTGCAGATGCACCATGGACGCGCCGTTTTTGTAGCACTCATACACATCCCGGGCAATGGCCCGCGGATTGATGAGAATGTCTGTGGCCGCAACGGGGGCCACGGAGATCATGATTTTTTTCATTGGATGAACACTCCTTGCATGTCGCATTGGAGAAGCTTAACAAAGGATGCTAACGCTATTTTAGCATAAACATCCCATCTTGTAAACTCACCGTCCCCTGCCCGCCTTTTACGGCAGGCAGGAGGCCTGTATGCTTACTTCTTCCAGAAGATGTAGTGATCCTGCACTGTAGCGGCGATCTCGTCCACCTGCCTGCGCTCGATCACGCTAAGCAGCTGGCGGTGCAGCTCTACGAACCGCTCGATCTCCGCTTCGCCCTTGGCAAGCACCTTGCGGGTGGTCTCCAGACGGCTGGGCAGCGTCAGCCGGGTGATGTACTCGGTGATGGTGGCCAGCATGGGGTTCTGGGCCGCATTGGCGATCTGGGTGTGGAACCGGCTGTCCAGCTCCAGCACCTTATCCACCGAAGGCTCCGGCGAGTGCATTTCGGCAGAAAGCTCGCCGAAGGTGCGGTACAGGTCCGGCAGAAAGGATGCGATATCCTTGCGCTGAATGATAATATTCAGCGTACCGATATCAATTACGGAGCGCAGCTCCACAAATTCCTGCCAGCTGTTCTTCTGCAGGATGATGCTGTACAGCATCGGGTCCAGCATTTTCTGGTTGTAGTTTTCGCTCACAAAGGTGCCGTCGGCACGCTTGATGTACAGGATGCCGTAGGCCTGCAGCTTTTTCACAGCTTCCCGCACCGAGTTGCGGCCCGCGCCGAACTGCTTGCACAGTTCCATTTCGGTAGGCAGCTTGTCGCCCGGATGCAGGGTGCCGTCGATGATCTGGGAGATGATCCCATCCATGACCTGATCGACTACAGACTTTACCGCATTCTTCTGTTTTTCAGGATGTTCCATTGACATAGTTCCGCCTCCAAATCCGGTTTTGTGGATATTCGGGGTCGTTCAGCGTGGAACGTTCCGGGGCAGAAAACCTCCAAACATCACACGTTGAATTTCCGCCACTATTTTACCATATCTGAAAAGCGGACGCAACGGTTACGCCATCAAATAGGTGGGCAGCAGGATCAGCTGGGGGAAGGCGACCATCAGCGCAATGCAGACGAAGGTGGCCGCAATAAACGGCACCAATGTGGGGAACACCTCGCCGACCGTAACATCCATCAGATCGCAGGCAACGTAAATGCACATGCCCACCGGAGGAGTGACCAGGCCAACACCGATGACCACGGTGATCAGGACGCTGAGCACGATGGGGTCGATGCCCACACCCAGAGCAATGGGATACAGGATGGGCATGAACAGGGTCAGCGTTGCGATGGACTCCATGAACATGGTGACGATGAAGAAGATCAGCAGGATCATGATGAGAATGACAGTGGGGTTGGTGGAGAAGCCCAGCATGGTCTTGGCCACCCACTTATCAAAGCCCGCAGTGGTCAGCATGACGGTGTACAGCTTTGCAGCGCCGATAACGATGAAGATACGGCCGCTGGTGCGGACGGTCTCTGCAAAGGCAAACTTGATGTCCTCCCACTTGAGTTCGCGGTAGATGATGCCGCCGGCAAACAGACCGTAAACAACAGCGATCACGCCTGCCTCGGTGGGGCTGACGATGCCCATGGTGATGGTGCCCACGATGATGATGGGCATGAGCAGGGCGGGCCAGCTCTCCCACAGGCCATGCAGCACGGGGCCGATGGTGAAGTGGCCCGGCTCCTTGGGCACGCCTTCCTTCTTGGCCATGAAATAGCTGACGATCATCTGTGCCAGACCGCACAGGACACCGGGGATGATGCCGCCGAGGAACAGCTTACCGGTGGAAATGCCGCAGATACCGGCAATGACCACCATGGGGATGGACGGAGGAATGATGATGCCGATGGTGGAGGAAATGGCGGTAACGGCAACGGTAAAATTCTTGGAGTAGCCCTTGCGCACCATTTCCGGCATGAACATACCGGAAACGCCTGCGGTATCGGCAACAGCGGAACCGGAGATGCCCGCAAAGATCATGCTGGAAAGCACGTTCACGTGAGCCAGACCGCCGTAGATGTGGCCGACGATGGAGTAACAGAAGTCCATCAGGCGCTTGGAAATACCGCCCTTGGACATGGTGAAGCCGGCAAAGGTGTACAGAGGGATGGCCAGCAGTGCAAAGCTGTTCATGCCCTCAAACATGCGCTGGGCAATGGTGACGGTGCTGCCGCCGCCTAGGAACAAGATGCCGCCCATGGCGGACAGGCCCAGACTCATGGCGATGGGCACACCCAGAAACAGCAGAACAAAGAATGAGATCAGCAGCCATGCGATCATTTGGATTTGCCCCCTTCCGGTTTTGCGGTCAGTTCAACGATCAGGTTGAGAACGGCGGACAGGATGCACAGCACACCGGCAATGGGGAAGATGGTGTACACCTGACCCATGGTGAACTGCGGCATGGTGGAAACGGCCTGCTTTGCGCGGGTGCACAGCTGGTAGCCGCCGTAGGTGACCATGACGTAGAACAGGATGATGAACACATCACGGATGATGACAACGATCTTTTTGCCCAGCGGAGTCTTACCAAGGATGGAATCCACCACTTCCACGCGGAGGTTGGTACCCATGGCGTTGATGCCGATGCAGGCAATGAGCATGGACCAGACGTTCAGATACTGGCTGCTCTCCATATACCACTTGAAGCCGCCGATGCCGGGGATCAGGCGCAGCACAACGTTTGCGAACAGAATTACCATCATAGCCGCGCAGAGAATGGCGGAAATGAGGGTGGTGATCTTGTCCAGAGTGGTTTGCAGTTTTTTCACAGTACAAACTCCTTTCCAAGTGCGATTCAGATAAAATGCAAAGGGACGAAGGGCACGCCCCCTCGTCCCTTTGCTTCGGTTTTATTTCAAGGTTTTCTGGTCAGTGATCTCAGCGGGCTTCTTTCCATGCCTTCAGCTGATCCAGCAGGTCGCCGTAGGTATCAGCGTTGTCGGTCAGGACTTTTTCGGTCGCAGCTGCAAACGGAGCCAGTTCCGGGCTGTTGATCTTCATGCCCTTCTCTTCCAGAGCGGAGACCAAATCGTTGGTCTGCTGCTCGTTCAGCTCACGGTCGTAATCGGCAGATGCCTTTGCAGCGTCGGAAACGATCTGCTGCTGGTCAGCGCTCAGCTTGTTCCAGCTGCTCTCGGCAATGGTAAAGCACATGCCGGAGTAGATGTGGTTGGTGATGCTCAGGTACTCCTGAACTTCGTAGAGGTTATTGTTGTAGATAACGGGAATGGGGTTCTCCTGTGCATCGTAGGTCTTCTGCTGCAGAGCCTGATACAGCTCAGAGAAGCTCAGCGGCTGGGGGTTGGCACCCAGAGCGGTCATGGTAGCCATGATGACGGGGTTCTCGGGGGTGCGGATCAGCAGACCGTTCATGTCGGCAGGGCTGTTGATGGGGCCCTTGGAGTTGGTCACGCAGCGGAAGCCGTTGCAGTAGTGGGCCAGCACACGCATATTCTGGCTCAGCAGGCCTTCCTCAGCGGCAGCCTCGATGTCGCTGTCCATGAATGCCCATGCATCGTCGAAGGTCTCGAACTGGAACGGCAGTGCGGAAATGCCCATCTTTGCATCGTAGGTGGAAAAGTTGGAAGCGTCGGTGATGATGATATCCACCGTGCCGGAATCCAGAGCGATAGAGTTGATCAGGTCAGCATCGCCGCCCAGCTGGCCGGAGGGGTACAGCTGAACTTCCACAGCGCCGCCGGTCTTTTCGGCAACTTCTTCTGCAAACTGCTTTGCGCCCTTTGCACGGGGGTCTTCTTCGTTGGTGGAGAAGCCCAGCTTCAGGGTGACAGCCGAGCCGGAAGCGGCAGCGGAAGAACCGGTGGAAGCTGCAGTAGAGGCAGTGGAAGCAGCAGTGCTGGTGCCGGAGCCGCCGCAGGCAGCCAGACCCAGAGCAGCAGCGGAAATGCCAGCCACCTTCAGGAAGTCACGACGGGAAATCATCTTTTTCATAAGAATTCTCCTTCAAAAAAATATCTTCTCCTGAGCCGGTCTCGTGCTCCGGCTCTTGTTCCTTTTTTAAATGGTGCCCTTCTTTTCCAGCGCCTTTTTCAGCTCGGCTGCACCAAAGCGGGGGCTGCTGAGGACCACCTTGCCAAACTTATCGGCGATATACTGTTCGCAGTAGGCCATGCTGCCCTGTGCAAACACGATCACATCCACCTTGTCGGCAATGGTACCGGCCATCTCGGTCATGCGGGCCTTGAACTGGTCCTGATCCAGACCGAATGCACCGTCCACCAGACAGTCCACCAGCTCCACGTGCCTGTTGCACTCGCGGGCCATGCGCAGGATGGTGCCCTTGGTGGGTTCCAGCGTGGTGGGCAGGGTAGCCATCACGCCGATGCGCTGGCCCTTGCGGACAGCCTCGCGGCACATCTCCTCGTCCACGCGGACGATAGGCACACCAATGTACTTTGCCACGTCCTGTGCGCTGTCGGCAACTTCGCCCACGCTGCTGCACAGGTTCAGCATGGCATCCACGCCTTCCTCAGCGGCTTTCATGTACATGCCGATCAGGCGTGCTGCCGGTGCAGTGGTCACATAGCCTGCCGCGCGGACATCTGCCAGAATGCTGGGGTCCTGCAGGCTGTACAGCTCCACATCATCGCCCAGCTGCTTTTTGACCTCCTGCTCCACCAGTTCGATCAGTTCCGGGGTGGTGCTGGTATAGATCAGACCTACCTTCATAACGGAAAAGCCTCCTTTTGTTTTTCGCGTTCTCGTGCCGGACAAGCCCGCAGCAAAGGTTCTTTGCTACATCCTACCTTTAGTTCAATCTCAACAGCTTGTCCGTCTTTACATCCTACCATTAGATTACTCTTCGGCCCGCAAAAAGTAAATTGGCGAATAGCCGATATTTCGGGCCGGTTTTGGTCGTTCTGCACAAATATGGGATGCAGGTGGTGAAAAATCCACTTCTTTCTGGACATCATCCCATCTTTCGGCGTATAATACCCTTAAAGAAAAAGACAGGGAAGGAGCCACCGGAACATGAATCCGTTTCAAAGTGATAACATCTGGAAAAAGAAGGCCCGGCAGGGCAAGGCGCAGCAGCATCCGCTCACGCCGCAGCAGGAGTGGCAAAAGCAGGTGAACAGCAGCAGCCTGTGGCTGGGCGGCGGCGTTGTGCTGCTGGCACTGTATCTGGCCGCTGTCCGCGCCGGCACCGTGGCGCTGGACGCAAGCGCCGTCGTGCTGATCGTGGTGGTGGGCTGCTTCTGCGTATACACTGCCGCATCCCTCGGCAGGCTGATGAAGAACAAGCCGGAGGAAAAGGCAGCAAAGAAGAAAAAGAAAGCCAAAAAAGAGTGATCGTTCCTTTAAAATGGCTCCGCGTGCGCTGCGCCATAAACAGCGGAATTATTATTTTTGTATATTGCAAAGCCGGAATGACTGCGGTCATTCCGGCTTTGCTTTTTCACGGGAAAGGGTCGTAACAGGTAGTGGCATTTGCTTCGCAAACCGGTCTGCGGCTCAAAAGTCCCACTGGGGCTTTCATGCCCTGCGGGCACCGCCGTCCTTTCTGGTTCTCTTTTGGCGCGCAAAAGAGAACGTATCCGGCGGCAATGCATTCTATAAAAGCCATACAAACCTGCCCCACACGAATACCCACTGCACAAGAAGCAGCTTATCTTCGTGAAAAAGCAAAACAGCCAGACCCGCGGAACTTGTCGGGGCAAGGCCCCTCCATCTTGCTCCCGCAAGAACGTTCTGCCGCTTGAAAGCCCCACTGGGGCTTTCATTGCTGCGCAACCGCGGTCTGGCTGTTTTGCAATCATGATAATTTTTCCGCTGAATATGCCCAGAGCGAAGCGGAGGGCATTCTAAATCATCAGAGTGTCAGCCCAGCAAAATTTCCACCGCTTCCCGCAGGGTGGGCACTTCGCCCACATTGCCCGGGAAGATGATGTACGGCGTGCCGGGGAACAGGCTTTCGGCACCGGTCTGCCATACCGGGATGCCCGGCCGGATCTGGCCCAGCACCTTGGCGCATTTCACGCGCAGGGCCTTCACGCCCACGTCGCTGCTGGTGATGCCGCCCTTTGCCACCACAAAAGCCGGGGAAGCGGTCAGCCTGCCCACGCAGCTTTGCAGTGCATCGCTGATGGCAACGCTGCGCACGAGGGCTGCTTCCGGGGTGTCGTCCGGCAGGGTGAGCACCACGCGCTTTGTGGACACGCAGCAGGTGATGCCCTTTGCGATCTGCTGTGAGCAGTGGGCCACGATGGCGGCTGCTTCCTTTTCCAGCTCGCCCGGCACCAGCACCTTGTCGCTGTCCATCTCAATAAACTCGATGTCCTGTACTTTTTTCAGTTCTTCCAGCTGGGCAGTGGTCTTTTTGGTGTGGCTGCCCACCACGATGATGCCGCCTGCCTTGCTTTCCTGCGTGACCATCTTTTCCCGGGTGAGCAGCGGCTGGTCGGAAATATTGCCGATGGCCTTGACCAGTGCGGCCGCACTGCGGATGGTGAAGTGACGGCCCTTTGCCATGGTGCGGTACAGTGCCACTGCAAACACCTTCACGTCGCAGTCCGCCACTGCGTTCACGATCACATGGCCGTAATCGTGCACCGCCAGCAGCTGGGCCTCGATGCCGTCAAAGTCCATGGCGCGCAGGCTTTCCAGCGAGATGCAGGTCACGTCTCCTGCACGGACTTTGCCGCCGGTTTTTTCCTCAATGTATTCGCACAGGTTGCTGGCGTGGTAGCCAAAGGTCTCGTCCTTGGCAAATTCGGTCTGGCCGCAGGGCACAAGCTCTGCGCCGTAGCGCACATAATGCACGTTGTCCAGTGTAAAGCGTCCGCCCTCGCGGAAGTAGGGGCACAGGATGTCGCCATCCATTTTGTAACCGTTCTCAGCCTCCGTCACCTCGCGCAGCAGATCGGTCTCCAGCGGGTAGTGGCCGCGCAGGGTGGAGTCGCCGCGGCTGATGATAAGGTAGTCCATGCCGAACTCGCGGGCCACCTTGGCGGTGTTCTCCGCGATCTCGCGGTGGGCCTTGGTGGTCTCGGCCACGGTAAAGCCGCGGCTGTTGGTCAGAATAAAGAAGAGCTTTTCCGGCGCAGCAAAGCCCTTGCGCAGGCTTTCTACCGTCCAATCTGTATAAACATAAATATCATGTACCGTCTGTACGCCGGTAGGGTCGTCGTCCAGCACAATGATCTTGCGGTTGCTGGCGGCAGCTTCGGCGGCAAGGGCGGCGTTCAGTTTTTCCTCATCCACCTGCGGAAAATTGGCCAGAACATCGGCACTGCGGATCTGTTCCATCTGAAGCTCCTCCTTTATTCGTACAGCACCTGTGCGATCAGCACCAGCGGTTCGTCGCTCAGGCAGGCGATCTGGTGGGTGTCGCCGGGCATGGCGGCAATGATGTCGCCCTTCTCCAAGATCTGCTCCTCGCCGTTGATGATGTGGACAGCGCGGCCGGAGACGATGACCATGCTTTCCATCTCGTGCTCATGCGTGTGCCTGCCAATGGTCACGCCCGGTGCCAGCGTGTGGCGCACGTAGGCGCGGCCCTTGCCCAGCATTTCGGCAGGCGCATCCAGCAGGCGTTCCATCATCACGGTGCCCTCGCCGCCCATGCAATGGGGGATCGGAGTGGGTTTCATCTCAGAAGCTTTCTTATACAACATCCCATGTTCCACCTTTCAAGTCATCTGCAGCAGCATACGGCAGAGTGTTTTTAAACATCCTACCTTTCAAGTTAAATCCATTATACATGAGCGCAAGCGGAATAGCAAGATTTTTTCCTGAAAAGCTGTTCAATTTTGTACAATGCGTTTTGTGCAATCTGGCTGATATCCCGCCGTTCCTGCCCCTCAGGCATACAAAAAAGCTTTCCCGCCGCAGGCACACAGCCCACGGAAAGGGAAGCTTTTGTCTGATTCAATTTCGGGTGCATCTGACGGAAGCAGTACACCGCAGCATAACACTCCGCTTTCCTTTTTTCGGATCCCGAAATAAATTGGAACTCTGCACATGTTCAAGCTGCAGTTTTTGTGTTTTTTTCAGAGAATCCGTTTTTTGTTGCCGGAGCAGCGTTTCTTTTGTATAATGGCAGTGATGGAAGGCCGATGCCTTTTGCAGATTTTTGATCACGACGTTTCAAAAGCGAGGTGTACTGATTATGGAATGGGCAAAATTGCTGTCAACTGAAAAACTTTCTTCTGAACCTCCTGAGCCCGATTCGTTCAAGGAGTATCCCATCAATGCATTTGAAAAGGACTACAGCCGGATCGTTTCCAGCGCTGCATTCCGCAGGCTGCAGGATAAAACGCAGGTGTTTCCTCTGGATAAGAGTGATTTCATCCGAACCCGCCTGACGCACTCGATCGAAGTCTCCACGATCGCCCGGCAGCTTGGCATCATGATCTCCAAAAACACAACACAGTACAAGCCAACTGATATTGCCGTTCCGGAGGATGCCGAAGCCATCGCATCCGTCCTGCTCTGCGCTGGCCTTTTGCACGACCTCGGCAATCCGCCCTTCGGGCATTTCGGCGAGACCGTGATCGGTGACTGGTTCAAAGAGAACCTCGACCATGTAAAATACAAAGGACAGCCCCTTCGCAGCTGGTTATCCGAGCAGATGATCGCTGATCTGGAAAATTTTGAGGGCAATGCACAGGCGCTGCGGATCCTGCTGAAAGCAAAACACGGTTCCAGCCTCAATCTGTCCAAAGCGATCATCAGCACGCTGGTAAAATACCCCACCGACTCCTGCTCCGTTGATAAAGGCAGTGCGGATATCCGAAAGCACAAACTCGGCTTCTTCGCTGCAGAACAGGAGACTTTTGAGCAGATCTCGGAAGCGGTTGGGACCGCCACTCCCGACAAAGGCATTGTGCGCCATCCGCTGACCTACCTGCTGGAAGCAGCCGATGACATTGCGTACTCTACTGCCGATCTGGAAGATGCCTTTAAAAAGGGCCTGTTCACCCTTGACCAGTTCATTGAATATTACACAAATTCTTATGACCATTCAAAGATCATTCCCAGCAGAAGCCCTGAGTACTTCTCCAATGAGCAGATCCAAGCGCTTTCCAAGCAGCACGGTGCAGACCACACCCCAGAAAACGACAGCGTTGCATTTAAAAAATGGCTCACCCAAACGCGTCAGTGGCTGATGTATGTAGCCATCTACCGTTTTTCCTGCAAATATAAAGAGATCATGGCCGGAACCTACTGCGGTGATCTGTTTGAAGGAACCAATCACGCCATCACCATTGACATCCTGAAAGGGGCCATGCGGAAATTCGCCTTTGATACGCCCGGCATCCTGAAACTGGAGCTGTCCGGACAGGTCATTCTCGATTTTCTGCTGGATCATTTTGTTCCCGCCGTGCTGTACTATGACTCTGCATACTGCACCGACGGGCAGGCACCTTCCAAGGCCGACAAAAAGCTTCTCGCCATCTTCTCCGGCAATTACAAGCAGGATTACCAAAACGCCCGAACCGGCACTGAATCTTTTGACTTGTACCTCCGGCTGCTGATGGTCACCGACTATATCAGCGGCATGACAGATTCCTATGCCCGCACGCTGTACCGCGAGCTTAGCGGTATTGAATAACGCTGCCCTGTTCAGATCCCACGTGCCCGGTTCGTCTGCCGCTTATGGGCTACGGCATGATCGTTCAAAAACTGCTGATACATCACTCTGGAAGCCTCGCACAACTTCAAATCAGGTGCCAGCTTTTTTACGAAGACACTGCTTGCGAATGCGAACGCCTTTTGAATTGCAAAATGATTTTTCAGTTGCTATACTGGGCTTATCGAAAATTTTCGGGAGGATGCCGCAGTGACCGCACAGACAATGCTAATCGGGAACCGACCTTGCCGCATTTACGGCGAAGCCCATGCAAAATACCTGCTGCTCCAAATGACCGGCGAACACGAGCTGCAAAGCATGGAAAGCGAGGTTACCGCTATTGCACAGAGTGCGCACCACTTTCTGTTTGCGGCCATCCCAGTGGAAAGCTGGAACGATGCACTTTCTCCGTGGGAAGCTCCTGCGGTGTGGGGCAAAGAAAGTTTCGGCGGCAATGCAGCGGATACCCTGCGCTTTCTGACCGAGCAGGTGATCCCCACTCTGAAAAAGCAGTTTGCACTGCCGGGAAACGTCCGGATCATTCTGGGCGGCTACTCGCTGGCCGGATTGTTCGCGCTGTGGGCATCCACACAGACAGCGTTGTTTTCCGGTGTTGCGGCTGCTTCGCCTTCCGTATGGTTTCCGGGATGGATGGAGTTTGAACAGCAGCACCCGATGCAGGCACAGCGCGTTTATCTGAGCCTTGGCGACAAGGAAGAGCATACGAAAAACGCTGTCATGGCTGCGGTAGGTGATAACATCCGCACCCTGCACAGCCGGCTTATAGAGCGTGGCACAGACTGCACGCTTGAATGGAACAGCGGCGGGCATTTCAAGGATACCGACCTGCGCACGGCAAGGGCGTTTCGATGGGTGATGGAGGATATTCGATGAATGTTTTGATTGATGCGGATGGCTGTCCCGTGGTTGATCTGACTTTGCAGATTGCAAAGCAGTTCGGCATCCCGGTCATTATCCTGTGTGATACCTCGCACCAGATCGAACGTGAGGGGGCGCAGACACTCGTATTCGACAAGGGTGCTGACAGTGTGGACTTTGCGCTGGTCAACCGAGTAAAGCCGGGAGATATTGTCGTAACACAGGACTATGGGCTGGCGAGTATGTGCCTTGCCCGGTGTGCCAGAGTGCTGAATCAGAACGGCTTGGAGTACACTGCTGACAACATGGATGCCCTCATGCTGCGGCGGTACGAAAACAAAAAGCTCCTTCGTGCCGGCAAGCACCCGAAAGGGAGTGCAAAGCGGACGAAGGAGCAGGACATGAAGTTTTCAGAAACACCGAAAAAGATTTTGAATTGCAAACATTGATTGATTTTCATACATATCACCGCGGATGGTCTTTTTTAGAAGATTTTCGCTGTATCTCCCTGTATTCAGCACCCGTCCTTGCAACTTTCTACCCAATATGATACTATTCTATAAAATCTCTTATTCTTCTCAGAAGCTTAAACAATAACGGTAAAATGACATGGAAGTTTTGCTTACAGGAAACACGATGTTTCTGACAAAGGAATGGATCGAGGAAGCCTTTCCCGATGATCACGTTCTGACGACACATCGCAAAGACGATATGCTTTCGGACACTCGCATAAAATCAGTTATTCTGGATAGCAGGCAGCTGTTGGATCGGCTTTACACTACCTACGATTTTGACCGGATCGTCTACTTTTCAGAATATCTGTTGCCTCACAACAACCCGGAAGGCGAGCTGGATCGGCTTCGCCGCGTTTTGCAGGAGTTCCGGGAGAAGGAAGTGGAGCTGATCTACTTTTCCGGCCCGGAGAGCGTCCTGACACCGCCCACAAGTCAATCCATACTGACGCGGACGGCAGAAGAGCTTTGTCTGCACTATGCAAAAACAAGCAAGATCCAGGTCAAGGTTTTCCGGCTTCCCTACATCTACAGCATTTCGGCAGCTGGGCCGAAATGCTTTGAGCGGCTTTTCCAGCAGATCCCCACCGAAAATGTTTCGTTTGACGAGCAAGCCGCGCAGCCTGTTTACGCACTCTGTTTTGACGAACTGGCCAGCCTTGTAAATCGCGTGTTTGATACATGGACGCCTCAGCCGGAGCTTTTCACGCTTCCGGAGGTATTTCACATCGACTACCGGATGCTGGGCACCGCGCTGCAAAAACTACGCCCGACACTGGAAGTGACCTACGGTACCGATACGCTCCAGACGTATCCTGCAGACGACAAGGTGGTACGCAACCGATATGGGTGGTTTCAACGCTATTGTCTGCTGGACGACCTGCCGCAGATCTATCATGCATGGCAGAAAAGCCAAACGCCGAAAAAGCCGCTGCTCCACCGGATAATCGATACTCTGCGCAATCAGATCCGGCTGCTGCGCTTTCTCGAGATCTTGTTGGCATCGGGGGTCACGGAACTTCTGGTACAGCTTACCCACACAGACGCGCAATTCCAGATGGTTGATTTCCGGTTGGCTTTCGTAATGCTTATCGGCACTGTATACGGCCTGAACGCCGGTGTGTTTGCAGCTTTTCTCGCGTCTCTTTCTTTGATTTTTGGATACTTTCGGCAGGGAATGACGCTTGTACTGCTGTTTTACGAGCCGTCCTACTGGCTGCCGTTCCTTGTTTATTTCATAATAGGTGCTTCCTGCGGATATGTGCAGCTGCGCAATACGGAAACCTCGCGCTTTGTACAGAATGAAAACAACCTGCTGCGGCAGCGGCTTCAATTTACGCAGGAGCTCTATGAGGACACCTTGGAGGATAAGCAGCTTTTCCGGCATCAGATCCTTGGCCGCAGAGACAGTTTTGGAAAGATCTATACTGTAACGCAGCAGCTGAACACCCTGCAGCCGCAGGAGATTTACCGCAAGACCATACAGGTCATGGAAGATATTTTGGAAAACCACAGCCTCACGATCTATCACTTGGAAAAGGGGTATGCCTTTGCGCGGCTGACCGCAGCAAGCTCCGGATTGCAGCCTGCTCCTGCCCGTTCACTTGCCGTTGATAAATACATCGATGTGTTTCGTGCCATTGAACAGGATGGTGTGTGGGTCAATCGGACGTTTGCTCCGGATCTTCCCATGTATGCAGCCGGTGTACGCCAGAACGGTTCGATCGTAGTGCTCATCAGCCTGCGGACAGCCGGGGAAAACCAGATGACACTCTATTATCAGAACCTGTTCCGCATCCTGTGTGGTCTGGTAGAAACCGCACTGATCCGCGCTTTTGAATATGAAAGTGCCATTCAGGAAACATGGTATCTTCCGGGCACCTGTCTGATGCGGCCCGTGCCATTCGCGGAGCAGCTCGCAAACGCCTGCACCTTACAGGAGGACAAGATGGCGCAGCATTTGCTGCTGCGCGTCTCCGGTAAGTTTGCAACTTCAGAGGAATTTTATGCGCAGTTGGAGCGCAGCATCCGCAGCAGCGATATTGCCGGACTTGGCACAGACGAGAACGTTTACCTGCTGCTGAATCAGGCCACAGAGGAAAACCTGCCGCTCCTTACCCAGCGCATGGCCGAAAAAGGATTTCAGGTCACATCTGTATCGTTGGATGGACAGCACCGCCTGATCGCTGCTGCAAAAAAGGATCCTGCTAATGAATGCTAGTATTTCAACATTGGTATTGTTACTTCTTCATCTTTTGGTCTGTCTTGTGCTATGGCTGCTTATACGCTGCGGCATTCTGGATATAAAGGGATACTTTTTTCCGGTGATTCTGTTGATCCCCATCTGGGGACCTTTGTGTGTTCTGATCCTGCACACCAACCGGGCATTATTTGGCGATGACCTGCTGGAAAAGACGTTGGAAAAAATGCACATCAACGAAGAGATCCACCGAAGCATTCTTGTTCCCGGAAACGCAGACGAGGAGCAGGTCATTCCGCTGGAAGAAGCTCTTCTGGTAAACAACCCCCTTCAAAAGCGGCAGCTGATCCTCTCAGTTCTGACAGAAGCTCCTACCAGTTATTATCACCTTTTGCAGCAGGCCCGGCTGAATAACGACAGTGAGGTTGTGCACTATGCTTCCACTGCTCTGGCGCAAATTTCCAAGGAAGCTGATCTCACACTGCAACAGCATGAACAGCAATATGCTTCTGACCCGGACGACCCTGATATCCTGTGCAGTTACTGCGATTATCTGGAAAGCTACATCGAATCCGGGTATGTGCAGGGCCGTGCGGCCGAGATCCAGCAGCGCCAGTTGGAGCGGCTGCTGAAAAAACGCATCGGCACGCGTCGGGATTTTACCTTGGGGTGCAAGCTGGCTTCTGTCCAGTTAGACTTAGCGGAATATGATACCGCCCGCCAGACCATTGACGCACTTTCCGAACGCTGGCCGCAGAGAGAAGAGCCTTGGCTGCTCCAGCTGCGAATAGCCGCCATACTGCACAATGGCACTGCGATCCAGGACATTCTGCACAAAATCAAGGAGCAGAATGTCTATCTTACCTCCAAAGGACAGGAAATCGTAAATTTCTGGTATGGCAAAGAGGATTCCAAATGAAACTCCGCTTTCTATCAAAACTAAAACAATTTCGCTGGAGCAAACTGCTGCTGATCTGGCTGGTATTTCTGCTGATTGCCGGCGTGCTTTTTGCAGAGCGCTGCGGCATAAAGTATGCATCAACCAATTTCAAGATCGATTACCTGAGCCGGACCTCTGTGCTGCCGGCTCAAAATGCGTTATTTGGCCAGCCGGTCACCAATCTCCTGTTGTATGACAGTACCCAGGACAATGTGTCCGAGGCAAAAAAGCAGTTTGATCAGATCCTTCTGGACATGAAAGTCAGTACACAAGCAGTGGATATTTCCAAATCGTCCACTCTCCTTCCGGACTTTTCCAATTACAAGACGGTTGTGGTGTTAGTGCCTGATCTGGATGTACTGGGACAGGATCTGATCACTTTGATGAACTGGGCACAACAGGGCGGCAGCATCCTGTTTGCTATGACGCCGAGCAAAACCTCCTATTTTGACGTGATTTCTCTGAAACTGGGTGTGCTTTCCTCTTCCTGGAACTATAAACTTGCAGAGAGCATCGTTCCTGCGGAGGAATTTATGCTTGGCGGTGGACAGCGCTATGAATTCAGCGACCCGTTTGAATCCGCTCTGAGTGTCAGCCTCCGGGAAGAAGCCACAGTGCATGCCCGTACCGGAGACGAAGGCACGCCGCTGGTGTGGAGTGTTTCACTGGGCAGCGGAAGAATCGTGGTAGACAATATCGGCATTTACGACAAAATCATGCGCGGTATCTATGCAGCATCCTTCAGCTTGCTATGCGATGCCACTGCTTACCCTGTCATTAACGGTTCCGTGTTCTATCTGGACGATTTTCCTTCTCCTGTTCCCGGCGGTGATGGTACCTATATCCGCAGAGATTACAGCATGAGCATCAGCGACTTTTACAGCAAAGTCTGGTGGCCGGATCTGGTGCAGCTGGCGCAGAAATACGGAGTTCGTTTTACCGGTGTCATGATTGAAAACTACGAGGATGACACCGTGGATGAACCGACACGTCAAAAAGATACACAGCAGTTTCGTTATTTTGGAAGCCTTCTGCTGCGGCAGGGCGGCGAGATAGGGTTTCACGGTTACAACCACCAGCCTCTGGTGCTGCCAAATACCGATTACAAGGGTCTGTACGCCTATCGGCAGTGGCCCAGCGAAGAAGCCATTACAGCCGCCATGGAAGAGCTGATTGAATTTCAGCAAACCGTTCTCCCTTACACGAATGGCACGGTATATGTTCCGCCCTCCAACATTCTCTCTGCCGAAGGCCGACGGGTGCTTGGCACAAAAGTTCCGCAGATCCGTACCATTGCCAGCACCTATTTTAAAGACGGCACAGATCTGCCCTATGTACAGGAGTTCGGTGTGGCAACGGATGGTATCGTGGAGCAGCCTCGTATCGTGTCCGGTGGTATGGTTGGTGATACTTATATGCGCCTAGCGGCTATGAGTGAGCTGAATATGCACTATGTCAGCACGCATTTTATGCACCCGGATGACTTGTTGGATGAAGACCGCGGTGCAGCGGAAGGCTGGGAAGTGTATAAAGGCGGTCTGGAGGACTATCTGAAATGGCTCAGCACCTCTGCACCGGATCTTCGCCGTCAGACCGGGACCGAGTGTTCCGGTGCCATCCAACGGTACGCGCAGCTGACCGTTGCGCTGGACAGCACCGACACCGCGTGGACCCTGCATCTCGGCAATTTTGTCGATGAAGCATGGCTTTTCTTCCGTGCCAATGAAGGAACGCCCGGCCGCGTAACAAATGGCGAGCTGACCCATCTGACCGGAGATCTCTACTTGCTGAAGGCCACCGCCGAAACAGTGCGCATTGAGCGGAAAGGAGCATGAACCGAATGCGGATCTGTCTGATTCTGGAAGGCTCCTACCCTTATGTGCATGGCGGTGTTTCCACCTGGATGCACGCCTATATTCAGGCCATGCAGGAGCACGAGTTTGTGCTGTGGGTCATTGGCGCAAAAGCGGAAGGACGCGGCAAATTCGTCTACGACCTTCCATCCAATGTTGTTGAGGTGGAAGAGGTATTTCTGGACGATGCCTTACGCCTGCACGGAGAACATGTGCCTGTTTTGTTTACCGAAGAAGAGCGTACTGCCTTGCGGGAATTACTGCGGCTCGGAACGCCGGACTGGGACGTGCTGTTCCGGCTGTTTCAGCAGAAAAAGGTGCATCCTCTCTCCTTTTTGCAGAGCCGGGAGTTTATGAAACTGTTTACCGATATCTGCTTGGAGGAATATCCCTATGTCCCCTATGCTGACGCTTTTCACACCATGCGCTCCATGCTGTTGCCGGTGTTGTACCTGCTGACCGGACGCGTGCCAAAAGCGCAGATCTATCATGCGATCTCCACCGGATATGGCGGCCTGTTGGCCTGTCTGGGCGGCAGCATGAACCATGCGCCGGTGCTTCTGACAGAGCACGGCATCTATACGCGCGAGCGTGAAGAAGAGATCATCCGTGCTGACTGGGTCGTTCCCTCTTTCAAAAGCCGTTGGATCCGCTTCTTTTATATGTTGTCCGAGGATATCTACCGCAGAGCGTTCCGGGTAAGCAGTCTGTTCTATAACGCCCGCCGTACTCAGATCGAAATGGGCTGTGATGGCAGCAAATGCATCGTTATCCCCAATGGCGTGCAGTATCAGCGCTTTTGCGACATCCCGCTCAAGCCTGAGGACGGTTGGGTCGATATTGGCGCTGTAGTGCGTCTGGCCCCTATCAAGGATATCAAAACCATGATCTACGCCTTCTTTGAGCTTTCCTCCCGGGTTCCGCAGGTTCGCCTGCACATCATGGGCGGCGTGGACGATGAGGACTATGCGCAGGAGTGTTATGCCCTGGTGAAGCAGCTCCGGCTGGACAATCTGATCTTTACCGGCCGTGTGGACGTGGTGCAATACATGCAAAAGCTGGACTTTACTATCCTGACCAGTATCTCGGAAGGTCAGCCACTTTCCGTACTGGAATCCATGGCTGCGCGCCGCCCCTGCGTGACGACTGAAGTGGGCTGCTGTCGGGAACTGCTGGAAGGCGCGCCCGGCGATGATCTGGGTGTAGCGGGGTACTGTGTGCCGCCCATGTACCGGCAGGGTCTGGCAGATGCCATGGAGCGGATGTGTGCCAGCCGTGCCCGTCGGGAAGAAATGGGGCGCATCGGTCAGCAGCGCGTAGACCGATATTTTCATCACGAACAAATGTTAGACAACTATCGGAAGATGTACCAGGCAACTGCAGAGCATTTTCATTTGGAGTAACAAATGGCAGGAATCGGATTTGAATTAAAAAAGTTATTTCGGCGCAAGGGTTTGTTTGCATGGCTGCGCGCCTACGGCTATGCCGGCATCATCTGCACCGGACCGATGCTGCTGGGTATTGCGCTGCAGCTTGGTATTCTGTTGCTGTGCAGCTGGGCCGGGGCCGAGCGTACCCAGCAGGACTTGCTGGTGTGTATGGTCACCTATACGCTGCTGTCCTCGCTGACTGTCACCAGCTTTTTCTCCATGCCTGTGACCCGCTATCTGGCCGATATGCTGTACGAAGAACGCGAGGATGCAATTCTCCCCTCTTTCTGGGGGTCCAGCGTCCTGATGCTGCTGATTGGCTGCATCCTGTACGGCATCTTTCTGTTGTTCTCCGGCGCAACGCTCCTGCAGGGGCTGTTATGTTTATGGCTGTTTGCCGAGATGATCCTGAACTGGAACGGCATGAGCTACCTGACCGCTATCAAGGATTACCGGGGCATCCTGTGCTCCTTTCTGGCGGCGATCGCGCTGTCTTTCGGGCTGGGATATCTGCTCGTCTTTATTCTGGGTGCTCCTGTACTGGAAGGCATGCTGTTTTCCATTACGATGGGGTATGGCCTGATGATGGTGTGGGATGTGGTGCTGCTCTACCGCTATTTCCCGCAAAGCGATGACAGCCCATGGACCTTTCTGCGCTGGGTCGATCGGTTTCTGCCTCTGGCGTTTACCGGCCTGTGCACAAACCTCGGCCTGTTCTCCCATCTGGTCCTATATTGGTCCGGGCCGATCGGCGTGCAGGTAAAGGGCCTGTTTTACGGTGCACCTTACTACGACGTTCCGGCTCTGATCGCCTTTTTAAGCATCCTGATCACCAGCATCAACTTTGTGGTGTCTGTAGAGGTAAACTTCTATCCGAAATACCGGGATTATTACAGCCTGTTCAACGATGGCGGTGTTGTGGGCGATATCGTTACCGCTGAAGAAGAAATGCTGGCAGTGCTCAACCGGGAGCTTCGCTTCACTGCCCTCAAGCAGCTGTTCTGTACGGCAGGGGTCATTTCACTGGCGGGCACGCTGCTGAATCTTTTACCGCTTGGCTTCAATGATCTGATGCATGGCTATTTCCGGACATTGTGCGTGGGATACGGCTTATACGCCGTTGGTAATACGGTGCTGCTGATCCTGCTTTACTTTACAGATTATCTGGGTGCTGTTCTGGCGGCAGCTGTGTTTGCAGCCAGCACCACTGCCTTTACCCTGCTCTCACTGCTCTTCAACACAGCATTTTATGGTTTCGGATTTCTGGCAGGTGCAGCGCTTTTTTATCTGGTTGCTCTGTTTCGTCTGGATGCCTTTACCGCCAACCTGCCCTATCGGGTATTGGGTCAGCAGCCTATCGTAGCCGAAACCAAAGAACATCTTTTTACACGCCTTGGCATTTTTCTTGAAAAACAGGATGCCAAAAACAGCAAGGCAGACCATCAGGAGGGAAAATCGATCACATGAATGAGGAGTTTCTGATTTCGCGCCGCAGGATTCTGGGGTTGAGCGTTGCGCTGGCTGGTCTGTGCGCAGGCTGCGCAGTTTTACCTGTGGAAAGTGACAGCGCCGGATCCGCTGCCGCCAGTGCAGAAAGCAACCAGTCCATTGAAAAGGCTCCCGCATCTGAAATCAACAGTGTCCACCTGCGCGACAACGCAGAGCTGTACAACGTCTACGATGACAGCGGCATTGTGACGATGTATCTTACCGTGAGCCGCGGCAATGACAGCGAAAATACAAACCACAGCTGGGCAGAGATCAACCATTATTCCGCTTACGACTACACGGCGATGGGCGTAGCACGCTATCAGGTGAATGGTCTTTTGCAGGTGGGCGATGAAAACGGCCCCCTTGCCGGCGAAGTTGGTTACGATACACTTGCCCCAAATGCCACGGTACAAATACGCGGTCAGACTTCCAGCCGTTATACTCAGAAAAACTACAAGGTCAAATTAAAGAAAAACAAAGGCAGCTGGCGAGGCCAGCGCACGATCGCACTGAATAAGCATCAGGGTGAGGGACTGCGCTTCCGTAACAAAATGGCCTATGACCTTATTAAAGGCATCGACCAGATGATGGGCTTGCGCACCCAGTTCGTTCATCTTTATGTGAAGGATCTGACCGATAGCGCCAGCGGTGTTTTTGAGGATTATGGTTTGTACACGCAGGTAGAACAGCTGAATAAAACAGCCCTTAAGGCGCACGGTGTGGATCCAAACGGACAGCTGTATAAAATCAATTCTTTTGAGTTCTACCGATATGAAGATGTCATTCGTCTTACAACAGACCCAGCATATGACCAAACTGCGTTCGAAAAGCACTTGGAGATAAAAGGAGACAGCGACCATTCCAAACTGATCAAAATGCTGGATGTTCTCAATGATGAATCCTCTTCTATGGACGATGAGCTATTTGTAACGTACTTTGATAAAGAAAACATTGCATATTGGATGGCATTTCAGTTGTTAACCGGCAATACGGACACCCAAAATCGCAACGTCTACTTGTACAGCCCTCAAAACTCCAGCAAATGGTACTTGTGGGACTGGGACAATGACGGTATGCTCCGCCGCCGGGAACGTGAGATCATTAACTTCTCCGACTCCGAAAGTTGGGAACGTGGTGTAAGCAATTACTGGGGCAATGTCCTGTTCCGGCGCTGTCTGCAAACGCAAAGTTACCGCGATCTGCTGGATACCGCCATGAAGGAGCTTTATGCTTACATGAATGAGGAACGCATTCAGTCCATGATGGAGCATTACCGAAGCGTAACGGAAAAATATGTCTGGCAGATGCCGGACCGAATGAACGTTCCCATCACACATGACGAATACGAAGAGGTCCTGAAAAGTATCTGGCCGGAAATTGATGAAAATTATAATTACTATTGGGAGAGCTATCGCAAACCCATGCCATTTTATATTGGCGAGCCGCAGGTGGTAAACGGCTCCCTTCTGCTGACCTGGGACCCCTCTTATAACTTCGAGATTGAAAACATTTACTATACTGTTGAGCTTGCAAAGGATTATCTGTTTACGACTACGTTCTTTCGGCAGGAGAATCTGATCCTGCCAGAGCTTACCATGGATACGCTCCCGGCCGGGCAGTATTTTTTGCGCGTAAGAGCGACCAATGCCTCTGGTTATACGCAGGATGCCTTTGACTACTATGTTACCGAAGCAGGCAAGCATTATGGCATGCTCTGCTTTTACGTCCAGCCGGACGGCAGCATTGCGGAGGACACCTATGAAGATGTCTAAGCCTCAGATATCGATGCTGTATCATCAGTTGTTGGCCCCTCCACGATGCACAGGCACAGAGCACTATCGTCATGAACTAAAGTATCTTATCTCGTGGGCCGACAAGGCCGAGCTGACCGCGCGGATGTCCCCTATCCTCAAACTGGACCCCCATGCAACGAACGGCGGCTACTTCATTCGCAGCTTATATTTTGACGATTACTGGAACACCGCTTATGAAGAAAAGGATGCCGGCGTGCTGCTGCGCAAGAAATACCGCATCCGCATTTATAACTGCAGCGACCGCAGCATCAAGCTGGAGCGAAAGAAAAAATTTGGCAGTTATATCTATAAAGAAGCCGCGCCTCTGACCCACGCAGAGTTTGATTCCATTCTCGCCGGGGACTATGATTTTCTCCTGCATAGCCGTTACCGCCTGTGTCAGGAGTTCTATACCGAGTGTATCTGTAACATGCTGCGTCCCCGTGTTATTGTAGACTACGACCGCGAGCCATGGATCATGGATGCCGGTACGGTACGCATCACCTTTGATACGGATGTACGCGCCGCGGTTGGCAGCCGGGATATCTTCGACTCCACGCTTCCTGCGCTTCCGGTGCTGGAACCGGGTAAGCTGGTAATGGAAGTAAAATTTACAGAATATCTGCCCCAAATCGTCCGGAATCTTCTGCCGCCCCGTGCGCAGGAGCTTACGGCTGTATCAAAATATGTCCTCTGTTGTGACAAAACCGCCTATATGAACGGATTTGCTTACTGGCAGGAGACCTGAGCCCTATAGAAAGGAACCTTTCGCCCATGAGCACAAAAGACTTTATCAAAAAATCCGTCCTGAACACCTTTACCCAATACGATGCTCCCAAACTGGCGCTTGCCCTGCTGACTGCACTGGCATTGGGAATCCTCATCTATCTTGTCTATCGGCAGTTTTATACCGGCGTTGTATATTCCCGCAGCTTTGCTGTCACGTTGGTTGGCATGTGTGTGCTGACCTGCATGGTAACACTGGCCATCAGTACCAACGTTGTCATCTCCCTTGGTATGGTCGGTGCGTTGTCTATCGTCCGCTTCCGTACTGCCGTCAAAGACCCTCTGGATCTGTTATACCTGTTCTGGTCGATCACTACCGGCATTACAGCCGGTGCCGGTATGTACGCATTGGGCCTTGTAACAGCCGTTGTCATGATCGGGATGATCCTCTTTTTCTACCACTGGCAGGCCAAAGGCAGAGTGTACATTGCGGTCATTCACTATCTTGGTACAGACGCAGAAGACGATATCGTTCGTGCCTTTGGCCGCTGCAAATTTGTGGTAAAGTCCAAGACCATGCGCAAGGATAGCACCGAAATGGCGGTAGAGGTATTCAGCAAAGACCCGAATCTGGAATTTACAGATCGCCTGCGCGCCGTAAATGGCGTACAGGATGTTACACTGATCCAATATAATGGCGAATACCATGGATAAGCTTTCAAAAGGTTTCGTATCTGCGGTTTGTCTGCTTGGGGTGGGGTTTGGTATGGTTCGGAATATGATCTGCACGCGTACCTATCAGGAAGATCCGTCTGCCTTTGCCAACGCACAGATCGGCTACGCTCCAATGGTAGGCAGTACGGACCATCCGAATGCCACATTGCGCTATCTGGAGCTGACATGGCGAGAGGTGGAACCAACGGAAGGCCAGTATGCGTGGGATGCTATCGAACAGCGGTACGGACTTGCCGCCCTGCGCGAGCAGGGCATCCATCTGGTACTGCGGTTCGTTTGTGACGTACCCGGCCAGAAGAAGCACCTTGATATTCCGGAGTGGTTATATGCTCAGACTGCCGATGGCAGCTGGTACAGTACCTCGTATGGCAAAGGTTATTCCCCGGATTATGCAAACGATATCCTTCGTGCCGCACACCATAAAGTTGTTTCAGCCTTGGCCGAGCATTTTGACGCAGATGGCTTTGTGACTTATGTAGAACTGGGCAGTCTCGGCCACTGGGGCGAATGGCATATCAAAAGCAGCGATGGTCTTGTACCTATGCCGGACGAAACCATTCGGGATCAATATGCAACAGACTATCTGAATGCATTTTCCAATGCAAAGCTCCTGATGCGGCGACCGTTCAACATCGCTGTAAGTAACCGGCTTGGTCTTTACAACGATATGACCGGCCACGAAAAGGACACCAATGAGTGGCTGAACTGGATCAAAAACGGCGGCTGGTACGGCAAAGAAGCGAATGGACTTTCTGCTATGCAGAATTTCTGGCAGGATGCGCCCGTAGGCGGCGAGTTTACCAGCAGCCTGCCGATGGAGGAGCTGCTGGACACAGAGCTTTCCCGCACACTGCAGCTATTGGATGCTTCTCACATGAGCTTTCTTGGTCCGAAAGCAGCACAGCCTGCATATTCACAGGGATATCAGGCGGTCTTAAAGCGTTTGGGCTACCGGCTCCGTGTGACAACACTGAAGCTGATGCCGCATGACGGAGAAGCTGTGGTCAGCTTGACTGTGGCAAATGAGGGTGCCGCCCCATTTTATTGGGATTGGGCAGCGAATCTTTATCTGGAGAGCGCAGACGGTACCACGCTAAGCACGGTGCAGCTTCCTCTTTCTCTTCCGAAATTGATGCCCGGCGAAACGCAGACCGTAGAGGTTGTTCTGAAGGAAGTTGATCTATGGGCGCTCTTATTGCTTCACAAGGAGCACCTGACGATTGGCATTGTAGATCCCATGACCGACCGTGATGCCGTGCGATTTGCTATGAATGCACCGCAACAAAACGGACGAACCGTTTTGTTTTAATTGTTCCACTGTATCATTACACCGCTTGATCAGGCAAAGGCACAGTTCGATACGAACTTCTTCGGCACAGTCAATGGGAACAAGGCGGTCCTGCCGTACATGCGCGAAGCAGGAAAAGGACACATAGAGAAATATATTTGCCAGACAGGAGATTTAATATGATTTTGAGAGCAAAGAAATATGTGGCAGTGTTACTGGTTTTTGTATGCGTGTGTATGATGTTTTTTCCCCTGACTGCATATGCAGCCGAGGACAGTTCGCAGCATGAAACTGTCAAAGTCGGTTTCTTTGCCATGGATGGTTATCATGTGATGGATGAAGAAGGCAACCGCAGTGGGTATGGCTATGATTTTCTTCGGCTGATGGCCCGTTATTGGGATGTAGATTACGAATATGTCGGATATGATAAGAGCTGGGATGATATGCAGCAGATGCTTGAAGATGGCGAGATTGATATGGTAACATCTCCCCGCAAAACACCGGAAAGAGAAGAAACGTTTGATTTTTCACGTCCGATCGGAACCAATAATGGGATTCTGACCGTCCGCAGTGACAACAGCACGATTGTGGATGGCAATTACAGTACCTACAACGGTATGCGTGTGGCATTTTTGAACGGAAGCTCACGAGATAAAGAGTTTACGGATTTTGCAGACAATAAAGGATTTACATATGATCCATTTTATTTTGATACGACAGCAGAGATGGAGGAAGCTCTTCAGAGCGGAAATGTTGATGCGATTGCTGCCACTTCTATGAGAAAAACAAACAATGAGCGTATCGTGGATAAATTTGACAGCAGCGATTTCTATGTCATTGTTAAAAAAGGTAATACAGAATTGCTGAATGAGATCAATTATGCAATCGACCAGATGAATGCAGTTGAGGGTGACTGGAAAACGACGCTTCGTAATAAAAATTATGAAAGCATACAAACTAAGAATCTGGAATATACGGAGAAAGAAAAAAGTATAATTTCACAGTATTCCAAGGAAAACCCGCTTCATGTTCTGTGTGATCCGACCCGTTATCCATATTCTTATAATGAAAATGGTGAGATGAAGGGTATTATCCCGGATTACTTCCGGAAAATTGCAGACTATGTCGGGATTTCCTATGAGTTTCTTACACCTGCCACCAGAGATGAGTATATTGCTTATCAGAAAAATAAGGAAACTACAGATATTAGCATCGATGCGCGCCTGGAAACAGATAACTATGCTGAGACGAAAAAATGGGGGATTACTGCACCTTTCATTACGATGCAGCTGGCAAGGGTGACACGGCGTGACTTTGATGGAAAAATCAATGTTGTTACTACTGTTGACCAGACAGCATCTAATTCAATTGAAGATGCAATGGCACCCGGTGCAGAAAAACTGATGTGCAGTACCCGACAGGAAATGATGGAAGCTGTCCGTAAGGGTAAAGCAGATGCTGCCTTCGTCTACTATTACATGGCACAGGCGTTTGTGAACAGTGACACTACGGGCACAATGACATATACTCTGCTGGAACAGCCTACATTCACCTACCGCATGGTGATTTCATCAACTGAGAACCATGCGCTGGCTGGTATTCTGACGAAAGCAATGTATGCCATGCCCCAAAATCTTGTTGAAGATCTTGCAGCACAGTATACCACATACAAAGCAACAGAGCTGACATTTGTTGACTGGATCCGTCTGTATCCTGTTGTTACTGTTTGGGCTCTACTTATTTTTGGATGGCTGCTGACTGCTATGGCTGTGATAATGGTGCGTCTCAGTGCAAGAAAAAAAGCTCAGAAGGCGGCTCAGGAGAAAGCTGAGGAAATGGCGGAACTGGCAGAGCATGCACAGGCTGCAAACAAGGCAAAAACAGCATTTTTGTCACATATGTCCCATGATATGAGGACACCGATGAATGCAATCATAGGATTTACCGGTATTGCAATGAAAAACAATCCGTCAGACGAAGTGAAAAATTGTCTGGAAAAGATTGACGAAAGCTCAGAGTATTTACTGTCGCTGATCAATGATGTATTAGATCTGACCCATATCGAAAGTGGAAAAGTGAAATACGATCCGGTACCGGCGGATGTGAAAAACATTACAGATTCTGCATTGGATATTATAAAAGGCTTTCTTACGAACAGGGATATCAACTTTAAGATTCAGCGTGAAGACGCAAAGATTCCAAATGTACTTGCGGATCCTGCACGCCTGCGCGATGTGCTGGTCAATATTCTGAGCAATGCCGTAAAATACACTCCGGATGGAGGGACGATTACATTTGAAGCCCGGTGTCAGGAAAAGGGCGGGGATGGATATATAAATATACGTTACCGCATTTCGGATACTGGTATTGGCATGAGTGAGGAATTTACAAAAGAAGTTTTTGAGGAATTTACACAGGAAGATTCCGATGTGAGAACGCAGTACCACGGAGTTGGACTGGGGATGGCTATCGTAAAGAAGTATGTGGATATGATGGGCGGAACCATTTCTGTGCAGAGTAAAAAGCATGAGGGAACCACATTTACTGTGGATATTCCTTTGGAAATTACAGATAAGGAATGTAATAAGTCAGACACAGGTTTTTCTGAAAAGGTAGATCTTACAGGTGTGAAGGTCCTTCTTGTAGAGGATAATGAACTGAATGCAGAGATTGCTGCCGTGCAGTTGGAAGAGCTCGGGATGAATGTAGAAAGAGCTGTGGATGGAAAGAATGCTGTTGAGATTTTCAGAAATCATCCGAAAGGCACATTTGATGTAATCCTGATGGATGTCATGATGCCTGAAATGAATGGTTATGAAGCGACAAAAGCAATCAGGGCAATGAATGACAGACCGGATGGAAAAAACATTCCTATTATAGCAATGACAGCTAATTCATTCGCAGAAGATGTTCAGGCATCACTGGATGCAGGAATGAACGCACATTTGTCAAAGCCGATTGTGATTGATGAAGTTATAAAAACGATTTTAAGGTATGTACATAATTGACGAGTGGACTTGTTCCGCTGTGGCTTTTCTGGTGGTGGGGCGGTGCAATCTCCACGCTCCTTCTGCCTGAAGACCGGTGGCCCCTTTTGCGTGAAAAAACGCAAAATTCATAGGCCGGGGGCAGCAGATTATCAGAAGATTCTTCAGGCAATCTCTCCGATTCTTGCCTTGCTGAGCGAAAAAAGAGCGTCCGCGATCCGCCAGTATCTGAAATACCGTCTGCACTACCTGAAATCTGCCATGGGGTGATAAAATGGCCTATGGCAATGCGTCAGCATGATGCCATACGCCCACAAGACAGGGTGGACGGGCGATGTTCCGGCAAAAAAGAATGGACAGACGAATAAAATTCACCTGTCCATTCTTTTTGGCGGAGCATCAGGGAGTCGAACCCTGGCACCGGTCTCCCGGCCTATCGCATTTCGAGTCTTTGAAATTGTTGGATGAAGCTGGTTCCTCGCGGCTGTCATTGGCAGCTGAGGGCATTCTTGTAACCTCCAAAAAGGCACGTCACACCGCAATTTGCAGGCAAAAATCAGCCGCTTTTTGCGAAATGACGTTAGAAAAAGCTTTTTTCACACAGGCCGTCAGCGGCTGCATTTCAGGTGTAGTTGTGTTAGATGTCCGTTAGAAATATGCAGTGTTGCCGTTGCTGTGCCAGCTCACAGCAGGCTTCCCTGTCTGAACGCAGCGTTTCCCGAAAGCCGGGAAATGCTGCGTTTTCTCTTGCCCGCATTGGGCTGAAAGGGAAGCCGCCATGTCAACATTCCGCGTCAATAAAAATGTCAACTACACCGTCATGAGCAACCACCACCTGCAGGATAAGAGGCTGTCCCTGAAAGCCAAGGGACTGCTGTCCTATATGCTCTCCCTGCCGGACGATTGGGATTACAGCCTGAAAGGGCTGACCGTTGGTTGCAAGGATGGTCTGGACAGTGTACGCACCGCTGTTCTGGAACTGGAAGAACACGGCTACGTCCGCCGTCAGAAAGTCCGCAATGCCAAAGGGCAGATCATCGACTACGATTATCAGGTTTATGAATCGCCTGTTGAGGACGATCCTGCCGTTCCCGGCAAGGAAGGCGGGCCATCGAACCCGTCCGCAACCAAAAGCCCGAAAAGCCGCATGAAACCTTGTTCTTCACCATTTTTGGATTTTCCAAATTTGGCTGAGCCCAATTTGGAAAAGGCAACGCAACAAAATACTAATAAACAAAATACTAAAAGACAAAGTACTAATCTATCAGGGCAGGCAGGCGAATCCGCAGATTTTGACCAGATGGAAGCACAGGTACGGGAGGAGTTTCGGGAACGTTTGGAGATCGACACCCTTGCCCAGCGGTACGACCCCGACAAGCTGGAGGAACTGCTGGACAACATTGTGGAGATGTACTGCTGTCCACGACAGACTCAGTACGTCGGCAGGCAGCCGCAGACCACCAAAGCCATTCGGCTGCGGCTGGACAAGCTGACCAGCCAGCACGTTGAGTACATCTTCGATGTGATGTCCAACACCACCCAGCCCATCAAGAACATCATGGCCTATCTGCGCACCACCATCCTGAACGCCCCCACCACGATGGAGCACTACTATCAGGCGCAGGGCAACTGGCTGACCGCACAGAATCGGAAGAAGTGACTGCTGTTTTCCACCATTGCCGCAAAAGACGTTGAAAACCAAACGAAAAGGAGATTCACCATGAAAAAGGAAACGATTGTCCGCACCGCAATTCCCTATGCACAGGTCGGGGACTATCAACTGCCCCTGCTCACTCTGCCGCATTCTATCAGTTGAATTAAAATTATAAATATGAAATAATAAGTTTTATTATTTCTACAACTCCTCCACCTAACGCTGAGAACAGAACGACAAATATTGCATATATAAGGAAGCTCTTTTTATTGATATATTCTTTATAAAATGTAGTAGTTAAATTATAATGACTTCCATTAGGCTTTTCTTGCAACCATTGGTATACCATACAATTTTCCGAGATAAAATTGGATGGTATATAATCTTTGTATAGTGCTTTCTCAAGTGTACGAGTTTTATAACACGTATTGTTGTCTATAAGAAGTTGACCATTCATACAAACCGTCAAAATTATTTTCTTTACTTTTTGTTCTTGCAAAAAAATATCACGTCTGATCTCATCCGGCAGACAGCGCATTTCATTAACCCGTATAGTATAAGAATAACCCTCTTTAATAATCGGACTCGACAAAAGGGTTGCAAATGACTCAATCATTTTAGATTCTTTTTCTAAAAAAACACCTAATTTACTATTTTTGATTCTGAAGCGCACATACACTTCATCTTTTGTTAAACTGTCAATGATCGATTTCAAATCAAAGGTCACAAGTACCCCATTATTTACCCCCTTCATACGGGGGATCATTTCTAAAACGTTTGATTGATGAGAATTATAGCTCAATTCAAAAATATTTTTTCCATCATTCGCATTTATTGTGCAATTCGTGTTAAAAATTCCGCGTGAGATATCTGGATTTTTCAATTTTTTAGATAAATCCGTATAACTCTCTTTCATATCAAAAGGCACAAAAAAGCAAATGTTACTTATATTGTGCGCGTGACTAACTCTTATACCAAAATCAGAGAATACTTTCACTGAAGACGTTTTTCGGCTTGGCATAATCCACTGATTTATATGAAGGTCAACATCACATGATCCGTCTCGTTTATCAATAGGAACAACCCATACCGCGAATCCATCATCTTCCACATGATGATTATTCATATTCTGATTCCTCCATTGCATCTCAATTTTACTTTACAGAAGTATACTCTCTCTTTTGCGTATTTTCAACATATAGTGCAACTATCGAACATTAAAATAGTAAATAACTATCTCTCGAACTAGGAAATGTGTTTTTGTCGAACGGAGCTCAAGAATGTTTTTAAATTAGACCGAGCTGAAAGCACCGGCCGAGGAGGTAATGTTGAGGGAGATCGTGTACGCAGAATAATCTTTGATAGTATCTGAGCGGTATCAAAAGCTGATATTTCAAGTTTTGTTCTTAATTTTTGCATGATGCTTGCAAATTTCAAAATTAAAATTTGAGTTTCCGCCTAGAATAGAGTACACTGGATTCAGAAAATCATCTGGGAGGAATTGCGATGCTGCTTCAATTTTCAGTCACCAACCACCGTTCCATCAAGGAAACATCCATTATCAGCCTGAAAGCATCCACGGACAAAAGTCTGGCTGACTGCCTGATTTCACCGGACGAGAAGAAACAGCTTGTGCCTGTGCTGGCACTGTATGGCGCAAATGCGGCCGGAAAGAGCAATGTTCTCCATGCTCTTTTGCTCATGCGGGAAATGGTCTGCGGCCGATATGCCAAGCTGCTGAAGGGTGAACCGCTTCCGCAGGAACCGTTTGCTTTTACCAATCAGCCTACACAACCGACCAGCTTTGAAGCCATCTATTTTTATGGCGGCATCAAGTATGCCTATGGGTTCTCGTTTGACAAGTCCAAAGTCCTGACCGAATATCTCTATCACTGGCCAAATGGCCGGGAAGCGTTGATTTTTTCCAGAGAGGGAAGCAGCTACCAATTTCGTGAAAACGTCCAAGAACAGCTTACACTTTCTGGACGAACCGCCGAAAATCGTCTGTACCTATCCAGTTCCAACGAGTGGAATTGTCCGCAGACCGAGAAGGCATATCTGTGGTTTTTTGAAAAACTGACAGGATTTATGGGAACAGAAATGCGGCTGGATGCCACATTGTCTGCTATCCGGCAGGGCGGCTCTGAAAAGAGCCGTATCCTGCATGAAATGCTGTGCGCAGACCTCGGCATCAAGGACATCCGCATTACCGGCTCCAAGGACGAACCCGTCATCTCTGCCCTGCACACGCTGGATTCCAGGGAGGGCACTTCCAAGGGATTCTGGCTTCCTTTGGGGCTGGAATCGGTCGGCACACAGCGTTTCTTCTCCCGCATCGGAATGTGGCTGGCCGCTCTGGAATCCGGAGCCGTGCTGGTCGTAGACGAGATCGAATCCAGTATGCACCCGCTTTTGACCCGACATCTGATCGAGATGGTACAGGATACTGCCATCAATACGAACCACGCCCAGCTTATCTTCACCACCCATGATAATGGCCTTCTCGACCTGACCCTGCTGCGCCGTGACCAGATCTGGTTTGCAGAGAAGAACGAAAAGACCATGCAGACCGATATTTATGCTTTGACGGAATTCTCCCCGCGGAAAGGCGAGAACATCGCCAAAGGCTATCTGCAAGGCCGGTATGGGGCGATTCCACACATGAGGAAAGAATTATTAAGGAGCGTATAAATATGGCTTACCTGAAACTGATGTTAGATAAACGGGAAATCGCTCATCTGAGCGAAGATAGGTAGTATCTCTGCGTTAATGAGGGCGTGCTATAGTACGACCTGCCCTTGAACCTTTTTATTGGAAACAGCCGCAAGGTGCCGCTGGTCGATGTAGTCGTCTGGGCAAAGAAACGCATTTTCCCCGAAATCGGATGGATTGCAAAGAGATTCTGGAGATGATGAGACTGCCCGACTACAACGCATGGGAAATTGTCAAGCGCACCAATGCCTGCCTGATGGAAGACCCTTTCTGGCTGCGCTTCAGCGAAGATGAGACCTTTGAGGACACTACCCGTGGCAGGGCAAGAAAAATCATGGCTGAATATCAGAAGTCAGCTGACACCAATTAATATCATTTATATCATTGTTAGGGCAAAAACCACCGCCTTTTCACTTTAAGGCGGCATTGCTGCCGTATATGCTTGTTCTTCTCGAATGTCCAACTTTTTTAGAGCAGAATCCCTTAATCGTCTTGCTTTTCCCTTAAAATGTAGTATATTTTAAGGGAAAGAGAGGGTGGTAAGGGCATGAGAGCATTCAATTACTCCAAAATCAAAGAGCAAAAATGGGATTCCGAGATTCTCGGCTATATTGCTGCAATCTATAAAGAAGCGGGTAAGCAGGAACTTTACTTGAAGCAGCGTCCTGAAGAGCTGGAACGTCTGGTGGAGATTGCAAAGGTGCAAAGCACCGAAGCATCCAATGCCATCGAGGGAATCGTGACCACCAGCACCCGAATCAAGCAGCTCGTGGAGGAAAAAACGACGCCGCGCAACCGTGATGAACAAGAGATTGCAGGCTACCGTGATGTCCTGAACCTCATTCATGAAAATTTTGATGTGATTCCGATTACGCAGAATTATATTTTGCAGCTGCATAAGGTTTTGTACAGCCACATGAACAACCCCGTCGCAGGACGGACGAAGAACGTACAGAATTATATCAGCGCAACCTATCCCGATGGACATAGCGAAGTTCTTTTCACCCCATTGGCTCCTTACGAAACGCCAGCGGCTCTTGATCGAATCTGCGAAGAATATAACCGTGTGATCGGGAACTTTGAAGTAGAACCATTGATCGCAATTCCTGTGTTCATCCATGATTTTCTCTGTATTCATCCGTTCAACGATGGCAATGGCCGGATGAGCCGCCTTCTCACGACCCTGATGCTGTATCAGAACGGTTTCTATGTCGGGAAATACATCTCACTTGAAGCCAAGATTGCCAAGAACAAAGACCTCTACTATTCAGCTCTTGCGCAGGCGCAAAGCGGATGGTACGAGGGCACAGAGGATGTTGTTCCATTCATCAAATATATTTTGGGAACCATTCTCTCTGCATACCGCGATTTTGAAGAACGCTTTGCCCTCGTGGAAACAAAACTTCCAGCCATTGAAGTTGTTCGGAATGCTACGAAGAACAAGATCGGGCGCTTTACCAAGCAGGATATCCGGGAACTCTGCCCTTCGCTGAGCCTTAGTTCCATTGAGGGTTCCTTGCGGAAACTCGTTGAAAACGGCGAGTTGAAACGCGAGGGAGCAGGCAAATCAACTGTGTACCTACGGTTGAAGTAATCCCTTAATCGCTCCATCTTTCCCTTAAAATACGGCCAATTTTAAGGGAATCCGCATTGAGTAAGGGATAAAGTAGCCCTATTTACTTGACTTTTTGTTGGTTGTCAGTATATTGATACCAATTGGTATCAATAAGTATCAGCAAATGGATACAACAAGACCCACAGATTGGATGCTCATCCCAATCTGTGGGTCTTGTTGTATCCATTTGAGTTCAGTCATCATCGTCCGGGTCAGGAACTTCCACCCACTCTGAAAGCTCTTCGCAGTAGTCCTCATATTTTCCGCCTTCGGTGGTCCTGATGACACGCCGCAAGTAGTGTCCTTACCGCCATCTACACAGCAGAGACCACAGCTACACCTTTCTGACTTCTTTCCAGAGATTAGTACAGAAATATGTCAGCAACCTGCCTGTTTATTGTGCTTTTGAGTGGTTAAGCAATGTCTCATCCGTATTGTGAGCATTGAATAGGGCTTTTGTCCGCGCTATAATAGAAAAAAACTGCAAGGAAGTGTCATCATGCTTCACCCCGGACTGTACGAACAGGTCATTAACAATGCGCTGAACCGCGAGCTTTCGGAGGTTCCGGAAGCTCGTAAATCCACTGCGCCCATCGACACGGCAGAAGCCTCTAAAGTGCTGGCGCAGTACCTGACCGAAGTGGTACAGAAAGGCTTCGACAACGTACAGGACAATGGCGGCGGCATCGAAGCACAGATTGCTCTGGCAAACCAGATCGTAAGCACCATCCAGACTACCACCAAAGAACCTGACTTTGCCGCGCTGGGCGTTGACCAGCGTGCAGAGCAGCTTCTTGCGCTTTTACGGGAAAATGACCCCCGCCTTGCAACCGGAAAAGCGGCCAAAGACATCGAACGGCCGGAAACGTCTCTTGCGCAAAGCTCGTTGTTCACCGGTGCCATCCACGAGCCGCAGATGTACACTGAACTGAAAAAGGAGATCGTGTCTGCCGACCACATCGACATGCTGGTATCCTTCATCAAGTGGAGCGGTCTGCGCCTGCTTATGGACGAGCTACGACAGTTTACCCAGAACGGCGGAGAGCTGCGCATCATCACCACCTCTTATATGGGCGCTACGGACGTAAAAGCCATTGAGGAGCTGCACGCGCTGCCCAATACGAAGATCAAGGTCAGCTACGACACCAAGCGTACCCGGCTCCACGCAAAGACCTATGTGTTTTACCGGGACACCGGTTTTACTACGGCGTATGTAGGCTCCTCCAACCTGTCCAATGCGGCAATTTCCAGCGGTCTGGAATGGAACGTCAAGGTGACCCGAAAGGACCTGCCGGAGACCATTGAAAAGATCGCAGCCACTTTTGAAAGCTACTGGAATTCCAGCGAGTTTGAATATTACGATGAAGGGCAGCGGGAACGGCTGACCCGCGCCCTGAAGGCTGAAAAATACAGCGAGACCGACCACAGCGGGATCTATACCCTGGATATTTTGCCCTATTCCTACCAGCAGGAAATTCTGGACCGACTGGATGCCGAGCGCACCGTTCGGGGTTACAACTGCAACTTGGTAGTCGCCGCCACCGGCACCGGCAAAACTGTGATCTCTGCACTGGATTACAAGCGCTTCTGCAGGCAGTATCCGGGGCAGCCCTGCCGTCTACTGTTTGTGGCACACCGAGAGGAGATCCTGAAGCAGAGCCTGTACACCTTCCGGGCGGTACTGAAGGATGCCAATTTCGGCGAACTGTATGTGGGCAGTCACAGAGCCGACAGCATTGATCATCTGTTTGTTTCCATCCAGACCTTCAATTCTCAGGAGCTTGCCGCCAAAACGGCAGCAGATTTTTACGATTACATCGTTGTGGACGAGTTCCATCATGCAGCTGCACCCACTTATCAGAAGCTGTTGGAATATTACCAGCCGAAGATCCTGCTTGGACTGACCGCTACCCCGGAACGTATGGACGGCAAAAGCGTTCTGGACTATTTCGGCGGGCGCATTGCCGCCGAGATCCGTCTGCCGGAAGCGATCGACCGGAAACTGCTCTGTCCCTTCCAATATTTCGGCGTCACCGACACCGCAGATCTGAGCAGCCTGAAATGGCGTACCGGCGGCTACGATAAAAACGAGTTGTCCAACCTGTACACCCTCAGCGGCATGGTGGCGGAGCGCCGCGCTGACCTTGTGGTGAACTCCATCCTGAAATATGTCACCAATATCGACGAGGTAAAGGGTCTGGGCTTCTGCGTTTCCATCGCTCATGCCCAATTCATGGCGCGCTACTTTAATACCCACGGCATTCCATCTATGGCACTGACCGGCGACTCTCCTGACGAGGAGCGCAACGCCGCCAAGCAGCGGCTGGTTTCCGGGGAGCTCCGTTTTCTCTTTGTGGTGGACATTTACAACGAGGGCGTGGATATCCCCGAGGTGAACACGGTGCTGTTCCTACGTCCTACCGAGTCGCTGACCGTGTTTTTGCAGCAGTTGGGGCGCGGCTTACGTCTGGCAGAAAACAAGGATTGCCTGACCGTTCTGGATTTCATCGGACAGGCCAACAAAAAGTATAATTTTGAGGAGAAATTCGCAGCACTGCTCTCGAACACCACCCGCAGCGTCAGCCGGGAGCTCAAAGAGGGCTTTGTCTCTGCACCTAAAGGCTGCTATATTCAGTTGGAGAAAATTGCTGCAAAGTATGTGCTGGATAATATCAGCGCTTCCTATGACCGCACCTCCGGGCTTGTGGCGCGGGCGGCTGCCTTTACCGAGGATACCGGTCTGCCCCTGACACTGGGGAACTTCCTCGACTACTATCATCTTGACCCGCGTGCAATTTACAGCAAAAAGGTCTGCTTCAGCAGGCTGTGCGTCCGCGCAGGGGCGGCATCCGATTTTGCAGAGCCTTTGGAAGAGACCATGACCAAAGCCTTTGCACGCTTTGCAGTCGTGGATTCCCGCAGGTGGATTTGTTTTTTGCTGGGGCTTCTGCCAAAATTGGATAACACCGACTTTGCAGCTCTATCGCCAGTAGAGAAGCGGATGCTGCAAATGTTCTATGTGACCCTCTGGGGCAAAACTGCAGAAAGCTGGGAGGATGAAGAAGTTCTCGATAACCTGTATGCTCTCTCGGATAGTCCCGTTTTGCTGGGGGAGCTGCAGGCACTTTTGCAGTATCAATATGACCGCATTGATTTTATTGACGAGCCGGTAGATGTGGGCTTTGATTGTCCGCTGGACCTGCACTGCACCTATACCCGCGACCAGCTGCTGGTAGCACTGGACTTTTTGAAGCCCGCCACTGTCCGCGAGGGCGTGAAGTGGCTGCCGGAAAAGCAGCTGGACGTATTCTTTGTGACCCTGAACAAGGCAGACAAGGATTACTCCCCCACCACCATGTACAAGGATTATTCCATCAACGAGAGCCTGTTCCACTGGCAGAGCCAGAGCACCACCGCCGAAAACTCTGCCACCGGGCAGCGCTACATCCATCACCGGGAAAAAGGAAGCCGGGTGCTGCTGTTCGTGCGCGAGTTCAAGGCAGATGCCCGTTTTGGCGGTGCAGGAGCGTATACCTATCTGGGCACGGTGAACTATGTGAAACACGATGGTTCCCGCCCCATGAATATCACATGGCGGCTGAACCGCCCAATCCCTGCAAAGTTTCTCAAAAAGACCAACAAGCTGGTGGTCGGTTAAAAGGAGAATATCATGAAGGTTGTTCGCGTTGTTGCAGCTGTGATCTGCGACGATATTCAGACGAAACATAAAATTTATGCCACCGCCCGCGGCTACGGCGAGTACAAGGGCGGATGGGAATTCCCGGGCGGCAAAATCGAGCCGGGTGAAACCCCGCAGCAGGCACTGAAACGAGAGATCCGGGAAGAACTGGATACCGAAATTGCGGTACATGATAAAATCGGCACCATCGAATACGACTATCCTGCATTTCATCTTTCGATGGACTGCTTCTGGTGTGAGGTCCTTTCTGGTGACCTTGTTCTGAAAGAAGCCGAAGCCGCGCGCTGGCTGACAAAAGACGAACTGGATTCTGTACAGTGGCTCCCGGCTGACCAGACGATTCTGGAACGGATTCGAGCGACATTGGGATGAAATCCATCGTCCAGATTTTTATTGTTGCAATTTTACAAAAATTACCAATTTGCTGTATGGGGATCAATTATACATTTAAATTAAAAATCGGTTCTTTATTATACTCAACAGCTACAGAAGCCTTACGTTATTCAATCCACAATATTTATCATTGAATATATCAACTATCACTACAAAAGCATGGATGAATCTCCGTAATGTTAGAGAAACACCTATGCTTATTTTCAGTTCAAATATTTAAGCTGAAAGCTTCTATGCGTAAAATCAAATTCCATTACTTTGCATTTCAAGATGTCTCCTGGTTTGATTTTCGAATAAACATCGCGCGGAAATGAGTACTTGGGTTCCAAGCTTGAAATGAATCCTTTTACATCTTTATCAGCAATCGTACAAACTACACCGCCACTATTTTTACTAACCACACATGCATCTACATCCATATCAACTGTAAAATAATCAATCTCACTGATTGTCTTTTTAAGGTTTTCATCTGCCTGAATCCATTGTTCAACAGCATGAAGCGAATCATTCAAATCAACAGAACTTATAATTGCTTTTTCCGACACTAATTCGTCACTATTTGTCAAATATTCCTTTCGATATTCAATCAAATAATTCACCAAATCTCTTGCATTTAGTGCAACAACAAGTTTTGAATCACTTTCATGAAATTTAAGTCGATTAGATATACGCGTCATAACCTCAGTGTTTTTAAAGAGAGTATCTT
The DNA here is from genome assembly GCF_023347255.1 of Faecalibacterium sp. I4-3-84. Classification (GTDB taxonomy): domain Bacteria; phylum Bacillota; class Clostridia; order Oscillospirales; family Ruminococcaceae; genus Faecalibacterium; species Faecalibacterium taiwanense. The sequence continues at coordinate 1,758,490 of NZ_CP094466.1, read as the reverse complement.
CTGCGCATGCCGAAAGATACGAAACGTTTCTTAACATTTGCAAATGTAAGGCACCCGGGATAGTAATCTTAACCAAATCGCCTTCCTCAATTGGCATCGCCGAATTTTCACAAAGCACTAAATTCTTCCTTGCCAAGTAAGCCAATTCACGATAAATAACAGCAAGGCTATGACCATATACCTGCAAGCTTCGTGCAAGCTCTGACACTTGAAATAGACCTTTATCACCCGTTGGACCACTCAGTGCTTGCACTTGATATAGCCAATTCAATATATCGGCACGAACAAACGGATCCGGAAAATCGTCATTGTAATCAGATGCAAACAAATTCACAAAATTCGATTCATCACCGTTATAAAAACGACGGTTCTTACGAAGAAGGACATTTTCAAACCGATACGCAGGAATCTGCGCATCATCGCCAAGCACTCGCATTGCAAGAATATCCTTTTCCTTCATATGCCCGCTTTTACAGAAATCTTCAAAAATTTGAATGCCATTACGTGTATTTTTGTCTGCTAATCTATAGAACAAATTTGCGACCCAACGATCTTTGCGAATAGCAACTATGGCTGTCCTGTTGTTGACCTGACCTTGCAGATTGCAAAGCAGTTCGGTGTCCCCGTCATCATCCTGTGCGAAACCTCGCACCAGATCGAACGTGAGGGTGCGCAAACACTGGTATTCGACAAGGGTGCTGACAGCGTGGACTTTGCGCTGGTCAACCGGGTAAAGCCGGGGGATATTGTCATGACACAGGACTATGGACTGGCGAGTATGTGCCTTGCCCGGTGTGCCAAAGTGCTGAATCAGAACGGCTTGGAGTACACTGCTGACAACATGGATGCCCTCATGCTGCGGCGGTACGAAAACAAAAAGCTCCTTCGTGCCGGCAAGCACCCGAAAGGGAGTGCAAAACGGTCGAAGGCACAGGATGAAGCATTTGTCGCCACACTGACAAATATTTTAGTAACCATCTAATTTTTCTTGAATTAAGAACTTGAATTGCAACCGCCGCTCACTCTTTCCCGGAGTGGGCGGCTGTTGTTTCTTGTTCAGCGCATCTTGCTTTGTTAACTTTCTGTTGATTTTCAAAATGGAGGTTGTCAACCAGCCTTTCTCGATGCCTACCAAATGAGGGAACGCTCTCAACCTTCAATGAAGGCAAAAAAATCAACGTCAACACCCCCATTTCAAGCCACTTTTTCTGTTAATAATAGAACCTCCTCTTTGAAGGCCGGTCATTTGTGACCTTTTTGTTAATTCTCAAAAAGATGGTTGTCTTTGGGCTGTTTTCGTCGGCTACCAAGTGAAAGGACTTTTTCAAAAGCGAAGATTCGGTCTCAAGAATTACAATTTGATTACAAGTTCCTCACCAATGCTACGAAACAGGCGTTCTCGACACCTACCAATTAGAGGGATAATTTTTCGGTAGCTCAACTTCCGGGGATTTTCTACAAAACTCTGTTCCTTGAAAACAGAATAGCTCAATCGTCCGGTACTTCACAAAAGGTACTTCTGTAACTCGCAGCCCGGCCATGACGAAGGCGGGGTGGCTGAAATGCCAATGGTACGGTTTAAGCCCGCCGCTGGACGATTCCCCACTCCTAGGGAAGTCGAGGACCAATATGGGAGACCTTAACTTATTAACGCAGACGGGTTTGAAACCATCTGCGATGGGGGAGCTGGAATTGCTGCCAGTTCTCTTTACATTGTCACCTGACCGCCGCTTTGCTGCAAAGGATATAACCGCAGGTAACACACTTTTTGACCTTAGACTACTTATGCTGAAGGAGTACCTATGAAGTTTAACAATGCCTATTCCCAGATGTTTCCCGGCTACCCCGATGCCGTCAGCCTTCAGCAGGCTGCGGAGATGCTTGGTCTGAACCGCCACACGGTCGGGGAACTGATCCGATCCCGCCGCCTGTTTGCGCTTAAAATCGGCCGCACCTATCGTATCCCGAAGCTGAGCGTCATCGAGTTCCTGCTCACCGGGCAGAGTGCGTTTCCGGCTGGAAATCCGCCGCTGGATGTGGTATGCTGTGGGTGCAGCAACGGACAGCACGCCTGTTGACCCAAAGGAGGTTTATGATGAAAACTACAGGGTCTGTCCAAGAGAAAAATGGACGTTTCTATTTCGTACTCAACCTTTACGATGCCAACGGCAAACGGAAGATCAAGTGGATCTCCACCGGCCTGACCGTGCGTGGCAACAAGCGCAAAGCCGAGGCGATGCTCCACGAAGTCCTGCTCCGCTACGACGAAACCGGCGAATTGCCCACAGGCCGGGGCGGTGCTTACGAGAAAGTAGACACCCGGACGGCAAAGCCCATCCCTGCGCCGGTCAGAACGGCCAGCAAGTCGGAGATGCTGTTTCTGGATTATCTCAACGAGTGGATTCAGATTCACAAGGCATCCATCCAGACCGCCACCTTCATCAGCTACAACCAGATGATTCAGGGCCGCATCACACAATACTTCAAGCCGCTGGGTCTGAAGCTCTGCGAGGTCACGCCGCAGGTGCTGGACGAGTTTCAGGAAAAGATTTTGCTGGATGGCTGCACCACCAACACCGTTATCCACTACCACGCCATCTTCGGCAAGGCGTTCAAGGATGCTGTGCGCAAAGATTATCTGGAAGTCAACCCGATGCTGAAAGTAGACCGGCCCAAGAAGAACAGCTTCCGGCCCAACTTCTACACCAAGGACGAGGTTCAGCAGCTGCTGGAAGTTTCGCAGGATGACCCGCTCCACCTGTGCATCCTCATCACGGCCTATTACGGTCTGCGCCGGAGTGAGGTGCTGGGACTGAAGTGGTCGTCCATCGACTTCGAGCGGAAGTCCATGACCATCAACCACAAGGTCACGGAACAGCGGGTGAACGGCAAGTATGTCCCGGTCGTCAGCGACGTGATGAAGAACAAGACCAGCTGCCGCACCCTGCCGCTGATTCCGGCGGTGGAAGCCGAACTGCTCAAGCAGAAGGAAAAGCAGCAGCTTTACCGCAGGCTGTTCGGCAAGAGCTACCGCACCGATTATCTGGACTTCGTCTGCACCGATCAGGAGGGCAAGCTGCTCCGTCCCAACTTTGTGACGGAACACTTTGAATGGTTGCTCCGGCAGTACAGTCTGCCGCACATCCGCTTCCACGACCTGCGCCACCCGTATGTCAAGCACACGACAAAAAATATTTCCTGCAAAAGCAGAAATCCCAAACCACCAACAAGTGGTAATCTGGGATTTCTGTTTTTACTATGGTTCGATTAATCAAATATCTGAGTCAGGCTTACTAAACTTATATGCTGGAATAGACTTATCAGAGAAATGAATATCGGTTGCTTTGAATACCCCGTTTTCGCAGGGGTTCTCCATAGCAAAAACAACACTATGCTTCGCTCGCGTACATGCAACATAAAATTTAGCTCGCGTTTGATTGGACGTGATTTTCACCTGTCTTTCTATAAATGGTAACGTTGTACTGACAGGTATGATTACTACTCTTTCATATGTTGCGCCTTTGGACCCACCGTAGTTGAAGACATCGCAGTCATGTTGAAAACCAACCTTCGCCTTTTTGTCATATCGCAATATTATTGGATGGTAGTATTCGCAGTATTCACGCAGACTATCCACGTTCATCATGTAGACTCCGCTATTTTCTACTGGCATTTCTTGCTGATTATTTGGATCGGGTTCAACCATCGAATCCGCATCTCCGTGGATCGTATTGATAAAATCACATATTTCCTGATTGAATCGTCTTGTGGTATTCGCATATGAAGTAACGCATAAACCCTGTGCTTCAAGCATGAGAAAATAGGCTCGAACTTTCTCGTCTCTATACTGTTTATTCTTCAGTGAATTATTTGTCCTATATGTTGCCTGCTTGTAGTCGCCTACACATGTTATAGGTATTTTGGACTTGAATAGCAAAGTTATGACTTCCAAATCCCAACCAGCATAGTCTTGGAGTTCATCAATAAATATGTGGGAGTATATTTCTTGGATTCGCCTAATCACTTTTCCGCTAGAATGCTCATTGCATAGCCAAGCTAAATGGCTTGTCCTGTCAGGAACAACATCGCCACGCTTATTCACGTAATATTGTACGTGGGTCTGGTTATACCATTTAGGCGGTGCTTCTGTATCATAAAATGCAATGGAATTTACAAAATTTTCTGGCAATGTAACTGGAAACTCTTGCTTATAGCGCTTTTCTTTTAGTTTAAGTGAGCACTGGTATGGTTTTATAAATTCAGAGAGAAGAGTGCTGTACCAAGATTTGAATATGACTCTGGCATCCAATACACCGCCGTTTTGCTTCCGGTACTCATTCTCTAAAGAACGAACTCCCTCATTTGTATATGAAATAAGCAGCACATGTTTATTGGTGTTATCTATGGCGGTTTTGGCTTGTGAACACAGTGAATATGTTTTTCCATGCCCCGCTGCCGCAAATACTACTTGATTATTCATCTCTATCACCCACATTTTCACTATCTATCCCGATGGCTTTTAAAATATATGATGGGTAGTTTATCTTCTTCTCACTGGTAAAGACACGCATACTCCATTCAGTTTTGTTTCCTATCATAAAGCTCTTAATGCTATCTGGATCTCTGCTTTCTATGTCCTTTCCTAAGTAGATGATGGATTTGAACGATTCAAAGGTATCAAGATTTGCTGCAAGGACAGAGGGTTCAAGCGTGTTTAGGGTATTATCAGATTCCACACAAAGAGTAACAAGGCCTGTGTATTTTTCGTAGCGCTTACGAACAGCTTCAGCGTTACCGTCATTATCTGTAACTACAGTCAGCGGTTTACTAATTAGAGAAGCAAGCTCACAATATCGTTGGAACGCCAAGCTATCGACAGCGACTACGTCAATTCCGTCTTCTATCGGTTGTTTTCCATAGTTATCAATATATGCTCTTTGCAGTATCAATTCGTCAGCCGGTCCTTCAACCAATATTGCCTTATTCGCCAAAAGAATTCGTAGCGTGTTATAGCCCGGTAATTTTAGAAAGTAGTTGTAAGTATCACTGCTTAATGATTTGAATGGTGTCGTCCTCGCATTTGCAACAAGATGAAGGCACTGCAGGCCCAGTTTATTTGCGACAAAGCTGCTATGGGTTGAAATAAACAACTGCTTTCCGTTGCTCTCAGACAGTTTAGAGATGAGAATAGACATGTTTGAGTAGGAAAGGTTATTTTCGGGTTCCTCAATTATTAAAATATCAACATCCGTATTTTGAAGCAGGAAAATTTCCGACTTAAACATATTTTGAGTGCCGAAACCCGAATTTTCAAGAGGAATGCCATCTAATGAAATAGACATATCTCCCTTCCATTCATCAATTCCACTTTCTCTTAAGTTTAGTCCTATCGTTTTGCCATCAAAGCTGTGACCCTCTTGTAGTTTTTGATTAAGCCGTATTACTGCTTGATTTTCAGTAAATTCATGTCGATTTGCTCTATAAGCATGACGCAACTCGGTCATATCTTCTTCCGAGAGATATTCGTTTATGCTGGTAGAAACAAAGCGACTCAGCACCGGACCATAGTCTTTCTTTGTAGTATCAATACATGCCACTTTTCTTGCCGTTGTCTGGACATAGTATTCTGGATTTGCAAAAGACCTGAAATTGACCCTGTAGTATTCAACAGGGATGTCTCTGACTTTTCCTTCAACCAGGAGCTGCTTGTATGCTGGTGCATACTGGGTGTCAAATATTATTTCCAGTTTGACACCCTCAGCATCCTCATGAAGTGAATTATTTGTGCCTCTATACTTTTTTATTGCAATTTCATCTTCATCGGGAGAAGCAAAGTATACCTCAATTTCAATGGTGGGCAAGTCAGGCGTATTACCAGCCTCAATAGATTCCTTGAATTTTTGTCGGACTTGAGCATTAAACCAATCCAAATTAAGCCGATTTGCGACACTGCTACCGTTAATTTTACCGGTCAGAACCATTGATAGGGCCTCTAAGATGGTGCTTTTTCCCGAATCATTCTCTCCAACAAAGATATTTATATTCTCGTTCATTTCAATGGTAACATTCTGAAAAAGCTTGTAGTTGACAATTTTTAGCCTGTTGATTTTCATATTATTCATCAAACTCCATCTGAATAGTCGGGGTATAAATGCTGCAGTTATCTTACTCAACACCCCTGCCAGTAGTATACGATGGGCTATCGCCGCTACTTTTTTCAAAATCGACTTCTGTTATGGAACCACATTTCTCGCAGCGTAAGTAGCATTTTTGAACCATTCCATTCTCGTCTGAGTCATCACCATCAATGCTGACCTTTTTGCTCTTGCATATTGAACAATGATACTGTGCAAGATGGTCAAATACTTTTTGAAGAATATTTTCGTAAGTGCCAACAAGAGCGATGCAAAGAGTGACACAAGTTGATTCAACGCAACAGACATCGTCTGTTGAATTGGATCAATAATAGTGCTTAAAGTCCTCGCAAAACTGCTCAATATGTTTTGAGTATTTTTCTATATCCGTTTTGATCTTGTGAGTAAATACATTGATTTTTTCATTCTGCGGAGCAGTTCGAACTTTTTCATCATAAAAATTACAAAATTGGGTAGCAGAATACTCTCTAAAATTTTCGGCAGAAATGCCAAAGTCCTCTGACAAGACCATTGCAGAATGCTGTAAGTTCTTCAACGTTTCTTGCTCCCATGTTGTTAGTAGATTCTCATATGCAGCCAACACTTTATCACAAGCGGCCCGAACTTCATATACATTATGTACGTAAGCACAAAACAAGTCCGCGGGTTCGTCTATAGGAGGGTAATCTACCAGTTGAGAATGCTGCATTTTAACGGATAGCAAAAGCTCATATAAGGCATATTTCTTGATTTGGGAAACATCTTCTCTCTGCTTTTTTGCAAAACCAATTGCAAAGAAAAACAATGTTGCACTGAAAACAATCATTGTAGAGAAAATATTTGTCAGAATTTCCTTGATTCTTGGTATATCAAATACAAAATTCAACGTAACAAGGTCTTTTAAGGACACATCCGAATTAGCACCTATGAGTCCAATAAAACTCAGAATCAATCCGGCTATACAAGCTAATACATAATAACGCGAGCGTTTCATGTAGTTTTCTCCTATCTGTAAGTCCAATCGTCTTGCCAGTTTTTTAAGATTTATCTGTAGGTCATTTGAAGTTCGACAACAAACAATTGTATTTGGTAGGCTCTTTCTGATAGCCGATACTTTTGAAAGGTTTATTCCAGAAAAGCGAATTACTTGCCATTTCATTTTCTTTTGTTCTGATTTGGAACCTTTTATTCTGATGAAGATTTGTTCGTAAGTATTGTATAATGCCAATCCATATACAACCGGAAGATTGAACACTAACAGTACCAGCGGGAGCAATAGTGATTTTAAGGTGTCAAAACTTAAAAATTGATTTGGAGCATGGATAAGGCTGTAAATTGCATTAATCAACAGTATTATTCCCCACAGTACCAGCAAACCATCAAAGAAGCGTTTCACAGATCGGTGCTTTTTATCTTGTCCAGCCAATACTTGTAGGACTGAAATCAAAACTGTTAAAGGGATAAGGATAATTTCCGTTATTAAACTGAAAGTCCAAAATCCTACAAAAAACTCAATTGCAACTACAATAGCAACATTTTCCCGAATTAGCTTTGAAAAGAATCGTCCACCGTCTGCTTTCTCAATCGCCTTGGCAAAAAGGGGAAGTTCAACAAACAATACCCAAAAGACAGTGTCTTTTAACAAAGTGAGATCCCAAAGTCCTGCCCAATTTAATGCGAACAACACCAAACCCAAAAAGCTGAGAAATACAATGTAAAATATCACAAATTTCTTGCAAAACAAAATTGGAATAGCAGTTTTTATAAATTGTCTTGCAGGTTTAGTAGGGAGAATGACAGCAAGACCAATAATAACCCAAATCCCGATAGCTATCTCTCGATTATTAAAGAATTCTTGGATTACTCCCATTTCGTTCACCTTTATAATCTGGCGTCGTGATTAATCAGTGTAGAATTACCGGTACCAGCAGAGCCATAAATCATATCGACGTGAGAATTGGCAAACATCTGCCGAAGGGTTTCTTTCTTTCCATCATATTACGCTGTTTGTATCGGGAATTGCTTTATCAATTCTGAGTATCTGACCGCGCGCCTTCTTCTTTACTCAGTCCATTTTACCATAATCTTTCGATCAACATCAACCACGATCCGTTCAATACAATCAATAATCTCGCTCAACGGGACTTCCTTTCTGCTAGCTTTCAGCAGTTTGAAAAACACCTGATACTGTTTTTCATAGGCTTCTTTGTCTGCAATCGCCCTGTTCAGTTCCGCTTCGGCCTGCTCCTTTGCAGGCCGTGCAGCCGCAATGGCTTCTTTAGAACCTTCACCCATGACATACTTTTCATATTGCTTCATGCTGAAATCAGTAGCTTCCTCATATTTGAGAGAAGCTGCTTCAATGATGGAATCCATGCGTTGTATTTCCTGCTTATAGAATGTTCTGCCGCTCCATCCTGCATCAATGTACCATCGCGATATGGGATGCTGGTTTTCTCGCGCCCATGCCTCAATAACTTTCTTTTGGTTTTCTATGGAATCATCGCCGCCCTTTCCTGTGACAGACAAACGGATGTACCCGGCAGTCTTTGAATGCAGATGTGGCAGCGTTACAGTCTGACGCTTCCGGCTTTTTCGTGCCATGCGCAGTCCTCTCCTTCTAATGCAAAACAGGCTACGGCAAAACCATAGCCTGTCTGCATTATAGCATATTCTGCTTTCCGCTACCACGAGTAATGCCCTGTTTTCCGCTTCCACGAGCTTAGGCACAGCTGTGCCAGCCTGATGGTTATGAACGGCGTATCGATGAAGCAGGTTCAGGAGTGGCTGGGACACAGCACCTTCTCGACCACCGCTGACATCTATGCGCATCTTGATTACAAGAGCAAGGAGGGGTCTGCTGGCGTGATCGCAGAGCTGTTAGAAATGAAAAAGTAAGAAAGCCGCCATGAAATCTCATAGCGACTTTAGATAACATCTATATGCAAACGGCTCTTTCCCGTCATTATGTCCGTATGCGGGAGTCGAACCCGCGACCTAAGCCTTGCGAAGGCTACGCTCTATCCAACTGAGCTAATACGCCTAAAAAGAAGCGCACTATCGAGCAAAAAATGTCCGATAGTGCGCTCTGGCGGAGTAGCAGGGATTTGAACCCTGGCGCCCCTTGCAGGGCCTACGAGATTTCGAGTCACGCCTCTTCGACCACTTGAGTACTACTCCACGTTGTATTTTAAGAAGAAATTGCAATTTGTATATTGTCGATTTCCTCTTGAATCTTAGAAATTTAATGCTAGAATATTGTTAGAAAACGCATCGTTCAAACAGGTTCTGAAGCCTGTCGGGACATCAAAATTGACGTTCTCCCGTGTGATATGGAGATCTCTGGCGAAGCATCCACTTGGATTTCGAGTCGTTCTCGTTACGACCGCTTCGATACATCTCCATATATTAGCCTTTACAGTATAGCAAAAAAGCGGTTTCCCGTCAACACTTTTCTCCCGTTACGGCACGGCACGGCTGCAAGCCATACGCAGCCGTGCTGTTTTGCGTTTTTGGGGCAAAAAGCGCGGTTTCTTTGCAAAAAAGGCTGTTCTTTTGGGCGGGAGCCGAGTATAATAGGAACGATATTTTTCAAATTTGAAGTACAGAGGAGAGCATTCCAATGGCACAGGCAAAACAAGATATGGGCACCGGCAGCATCAAAAAGCTGATGCTGCAGCTCATGATCCCCGCCGTGGTGGCGCAGGTGGTGAACCTGCTGTATAACATCGTGGACCGCATTTACATCGGCCACATTGCGGGCATTGGCGCGGCAGCGCTGACCGGCGTAGGGCTGTTCACACCCATTCTGATGCTGCTGAACGCTTTTGCCATGCTGGTGGGCGCGGGCGGCGCGCCGCGCACCGCCATTGCTCTGGGGCAGGGGGACAGGCAGCGGGCCGAAAAGATCATCTCCAACAGCTTTACCGTGCTGATGTTCTTTGCCGTGGTGCTGACCATCGGCTTCTATGCCGGGGCACCGGTGCTGCTGCGGCTGTTCGGTGCCAGCGATGTCACCCTGCCGTACGCCCTGAGCTACAGCCGCATCTACATTGCAGGCTCGGTTTTCGTGCTGGTGGTGCTGGGCATGAACCCTTTTATCACCACGCAGGGCTTTGCCAAGACCAGTATGCTTACCACCGTGATCGGCGCGGTGATCAACATTATCCTCGACCCCATCCTGATCTTCGGGTTCGGACTTGGTGTGCGGGGCGCAGCCATTGCCACAGTGCTCAGTCAGGCCGTGGGCGCGGTGTGGATCCTGCGCTTTCTCACCGGCAAAGAGACCCTCCTGCGCCTGCGCAGGGACTATCTGCGCCCGGAGCGCAATGTCATCCTGCCGGTGATGGCTCTGGGCATCTCCACCTTTGTGATGCTCTCCACCGAGAGCCTGCTTTCCATCAGCTTCAGCTCCAGTCTGGCGCGGTACGGCGGCGATGTGGCCGTGGGTGCCATGACCGTCATCACCAGCGCATCCCAGCTGTGCACGCTGCCCATTCAGGGCATCTGTCAGGGCGGACAGCCGGTGATGAGCTTCAACTTTGGCGCAGGCAAAAAGCCCCGCGTCAAGGAAGCCTTCCGTTTTCAGCTGACGCTGTGCGGGGCCTACACCTGCTTGTTCTGGCTGTTGATGATGCTGTTTCCCGGCGCGGTGGCGGGCATTTTCACCTCGGACACCGCACTGATCCAGTACACCACGTGGGCCATGCGCATTTACATGGCGGGCATTTTTGCCATGGGCTTCCAGATCGCCTGCCAGCAAAGCTTTATGGCGCTGGGGCAGGCTAAGGTCAGCCTGCTGCTGGCCTGCCTGCGCAAGATCATTCTGTTGATCCCCCTCATCTTCATTCTGCCGCACGTTCTGCCGAACCCGGTGTTCGGCGTGTTTCTGGCCGAGCCGGTCAGCGACATTCTGGCCGCCACCATCACCACCATCACCTTCTTTGCCCGGTTCGATAAGATCCTCGACCGCGGTGCGGCAAAGGTTTGATTTTTTTGTATGCAGAAAGGGCATCTGCCGTTGGCAGATGCCCTCGCTGTTTATTCGGGAAACCCTGACCGGCACTGAAAAATCAGTCCATGTTCAGAGCGCTCTTGAGGTTGTTTTTGTAGATATCGGCCTTGGCACCGTAGATGATCTGCACGCCATCTGCGACCTGAACGACGCCGTTTGCACCCGTCTTCTGCTTCCAGTCAGTATCCGGCATAACGAGAGCCTTGTCTTTGACTTTGACGCGCAGTCGAGTAAAGCAGGCATCCACATGCTGGATATTGTCTGCACCACCCAGACCTTCAATGATGGTCGCCATCATCTCGTCGCTCATTTTCTTGTCCAGCTTCTTGACCTCCTGGCCATCATCTTCGCGGCCGGGAGTCTTGTAGTTGAACTTGGTGATCATGAAGCGGAAGGTGAAATAGTACAGGAAGAAGCAGGGAATGCCAATGATGAACACCCAGATCCAGTTAGAGCCTTTATCCGCCTGCATGATGCCATTGAAGATCGTGCTCAGGAAAGGGCCGCCGAAGGAACTGGGCCCCGGGATATTCACCTTGCAGATGTAAGTCAGCAGGTAGGCCAGACCTGCATAGCCAGCGTGCACCACGAACAGCAGCGGAGCCGCAAACAGGAAGCTGTACTCAATGGGCTCGGTGATGCCAGTGAAGATGGAGGGGATGATGGCTGCGATCAGCAGCGCCTTGACCTGAGGCTTACGCTCCGGCTTTGCGCAATGGTACATGGCCAGAGCCGCACCGGGCAGACCAAACATAGCAAAAATAACCTTGCCGTTCATGATAAAGCGGGTAATGTTCACGTCAAACATGGCATCCGGAGAAGCCAGCATGGCGTTGTAAATGTTCACTGCGCCTTCATACAGCGTGCCATCAATGACCATGGAACCGCAAAGGTTTGTGAAGAAGAACGGAGTGTAAATAAAGTGATGCAAGCCAAAAGGCAGCAGCGCACGCTCTGCCAGACCATAGATCACACTGCCTGCCATGCCAGTGTCATAAATGATCTCGCCCATGAAGCCCAGACCGGTCTGAACGAAGGGCCACACCACAGACATTACCAGACCCAGCGCAGAGCAGGCCAGCAGCGAGATCATCGGCACGAATTTTGTGCCTGAGAAGATGCCCAGAACCGGCGGCAGCTGAATATTATAGTATTTGTTATGCAGCTTTGCAACCAGCAGACCCACCAGAATACCGCCGAATACACCGGTGTCAAGCGAAGCGATGCCCATGACCATGGACTGGCCGGTCTTCATCGCCGCAGGGTCCAGAATGCCCAGACTGGTCAGCAGGATATTCATCACATTGTTCATGGCGAGGAAACCGATCACGCTGGACAATGCTGCGATGCCCTTTTCCTTTTCCGCATAGCCGATGGCAACGGAAACAGCAAAAATGATTGGAAGATAGGAGTTAATGGTATTGCCCATGGCCTTGAGCAGATTAAAGAACAGCTTGACATAGGTATTGCCCAGAACCGGCCACAGTGCCACAATGTTCTTTGTCGTGAACGCAGAGCCAATGCCCACCAGAATACCTGCGATGGGCAGGATCATGACAGGCGTCATTAGAACTTTTCCCAGTTTCTGGAACTGTGAAAAGGTAACTTTTTTCTCTCTCTTCTCCATGATTTACCTCCTGCGGGTCTCAGTGCAGTTCAGGCCAGTAGCCCTTATTGGCTTCGATCATCTTATCCAGGATCTTGCGTGCCACCTTGGCAGAGGGAACTGTCTTGTTCATCGTGAATGCTTCCAGTGCCTTCTGGTAGGAGTGTTCAAAATAAGCATCCACGATCAGCTTTTCCGAAGAGACCTGCTGCATCATCATGCCCAGCTGGAACTGGGGGATATTGCCGATGGTAACAGGCTCCGGGCCCCACTTGCGCAGGTAGCAGGGAACTTCCACCATGGCATCATACGGCATCTGCGGGATGCAGCCCTTGTTTTCCACAATGACCAGATAGCGGTCCGCATTGTTATAGGCAATGGAACATGCCACATCCACAATAAAATCGCCAAAAGCATTGAACAGATTCAGGTTTGCTTCCTTCTTGCCGCCGCTCTCGCGGATCAGCTTTGCCTGCTCGATCATGTCCTTCTCACGGCCATCCATGACCATGTTGGCACGCGTGTAGTTGGGATCCATATCCTCGGCGCTTTCCTTGGCATACAGATAGTACTGCAGGTAGGTATTGGGCAGATACTCCGGGAAGTCGGTGAGGATTTCCTTAAAGTTTTCCCATGTGTGGCGCCAGGAAGGATCGGAGTGGTGCTTATCATGAGAAGCAGCCAGACCGAACTTCATGATCTTTTCCTTCAGTTCCGGCATACGGTCCACACCGCTCTTGTCGTACAGGTGGGTCCACCAGCCAAAGTGGTTCAAACCAAAGTAGACCGGGTCCACATCGTTGTATTTTTCCAGACCCAGCATCTTTGCGAAGGACAGCATGATGGCTACCGGCATATCGCAGATGTTCAGGATCTTATAGTTGTTGTACTTGCGGCGGGTGGCCTCAGCCACGATCGCAGCAGGGTTGGAGTAATTGATGATCCATGCCTCGGGTGCGTACTTGCGCACATCGTCGATCACCTGGAACACGCCGGGGATGGAACGCAGGCCGTATGCCATGCCGCCGGGGCCGCAGGTCTCCTGACCCACAACGCCAAACTCCAGCGAGATCTTTTCGTCCTTTTCGCGCATTTCCATGCCGCCCTGACGGATCTGAGCAAAAGCAAAATCAATATCGGTATAGGCCTTTTCCGGGTCTGTGGTGGTGAAGTAGACGCACTCCGGGTCCAGCTTTGCGATCAGCGAACCGCACAGGGTATCCACCAGCTCCAGACGATCCGGATCAATATCATACAGCACCAGTTTCTTCAGCGGGAAACGATCAAGATTTGCAATCAGGCTCTGGATAATGCCGGGAGTGTGACTGGAACCACCGCCAACAATGACAACTTTAAAACCTTCCATTTTTGAAACCTCCCATTCGTTTTTCGATCATGTTTCTGATTTTACCCTTGCGCGCGCTTTGGAGAGTGACTATAATATAATCGATATAAACATTTTTTTAAAGGCGTTTTGAAAGTTTTGAATCAGTTTGCCCAAGTTGAAACAATTCCAGAGTCTGAAAATATTTTCACACCTGCTAACTTTCTTCAAAGCCTTCCCGCCGGAGGACATCATGGACTTTTTCACCCGCATTGCAGAACACACGCCCCAGCTGAACAAAAACGATAATGAGCTTCTTTCTTACTGCATTCGCAACCACACCGAAATCGCCAATCTCAAGGTGACGGAACTTGCGGACCGGTTGTTCATCTCACCGGCTTCTGTCGTCCGCTTTTGCAAGAAGCTCGGTTTCAGTGGTTATTCCGATTTTAAGGCATCTTTGCGCATGGATCTGTTTGAGCCGGAGGAAACGCCGCGAAAATCTCACCCGACCGACTTTTTCCGCGATATCCACAAAACCATCGAGATGGTTCCGGAGGAGACCGTAGAGCGTATCGTAGAGCTGATCCACTGCAGCCGCCGCATTGAGCTGTATGCCGTAGGCAGCAGCAGGATGCCCGGCTCCGAACTTGCAAAGCGGCTGCAAACCATCGGCAAGGCCGCCTTCTGTTACGATGACAGCACCCTGATGAATATCAGCGCACGGCAGCTGACTTCCGATGATCTGGTTCTGGCTCTATCCATTTCCGGCGAAACAAGTCTGATCATTGCCGCTGCAACGGTTGCCAAAAGCCGTGGGGCCGCATTGGTTTCCTTTACAAATCTCGGCAGCAATACTCTCAGCGGCATGGCAGATGAAAACCTGTATGTCAACGCCACAAACTTTGTGTGCTCCGGCATTCAGGTGCAGTCCCGCGTACAGCTGCTGATGCTGTGCGAATACCTGTTCTTCCGCTACATAGAGACCTATGGCGACGAGCACCAGCAACATATCGGTTGACGCCATTTCACCGCAGCGCACAGCCAGCGCTCTATTCCGCCGCGAACTCTCCCACGATAAAAAACAGGGCCGCCGCACAAACGATGTGCGGCGGCCCTGTTGGCGTTCTGTTTTTATTTCCCCGCCAGCAGAATGGCCAGCACGGCTTTCTGCACGTGCAGGCGGTTCTCGGCTTCATCGAAGATCTCCGGTGCGTGCTGCTCGAACACCACCGAGGAGATCTCCTCACCCCGGTGGGCGGGCAGGCAGTGCAGCACCATGACATCGGGCTTTGCGCTTTCCAGCAGCTTGCCGGTGAGCTGGAAGCCCACAAAATCCCGCAGGCGCTGCTCACTTTCCGGCGTGCCGGGCTTGGCGGTGTTCCACACAGCCGTTGCCACCACGTCGGCATCCTGAATGCCCTCGGCAGGGTCTGCGGTCAGGTGGAAGGCGCTGCCGTACTTGTGGGCGAACATCAGCACATCCGCCGCCGGGCGGTAGCTCTGCGGGCAGACGCAGGTGACCTGCATCCCAGCCAGCAGTCCGCCCACGATGAGGCTGTTTGCCATGCTACTGCCGTCGCCGACAAAGCAGAGCTTCCGGCCCGCAAGGCTGCCCCGGCGCTCCCGAATGGTCATCAGGTCGGCCAGAACCTGGCAGGGATGGGCGTAATCCGTCAGGCCGTTGATCACCGGCACACCGGCCAGCTCGGCAAACTCTTCCAGATCGCTCTGGCGGTAGGTGCGCCACACCACGCAGTCGTAGTAGCGGCCCAGCACCCGGGCGGTGTCCTTGAGGGGCTCGCCGCGCCCGGCCTGCAGCTCGGCGGTGTTCATGTAGTTGCCCAGACCGCCCAGCTGGTACACACCCACCTCAAAGCTGGTGCGGGTGCGGGTGGATGCCTTGGAGAACATCAGGGCAACCGTCTTTCCTGCCAGCAGCGGGGCCGTGCCGCCCAGCTGCTGCTGTGCCTTGAGTTGATCGGCCACATCCAGAATGTGGGTCAGCTCGGCAGGGGAGAGGTCGCTCATTCTCAGCAGATTTTTCATGCCTGCTCCTTCGGAGCCGTCGGCTCCATCTTGCCCAGCACATTGCTCAGGATCTCCAGCGCCATGTCCACATCGTGCTCGCTGAGGGTCAGCGGCGGCAGCAGACGCAGGCGGGTCTTGGCTGTCAGCACCAGCAGGCCCGCTTCGCGGCAGGCGGCCAGCACATCTGCGGCCTTGAGGTCGTAGAACTCGATGCCCACCATCAGGCCGATGCCGGAAATGCTCTTGACATGGGGCAGCTTTGCGATGCCTGCGCGCAGCTGGACGGCGCGCTCGTTGACATTGGCAAGGAAGCTCTGGTCCATGCGGTCCACCACCACATTGGCACCGGCGCAGACCACCGGATTGCCGCCGAAGGTGGAGCCGTGGGTGCCGGGGCCCATGCCCTCGGCCACCTTTTCGTTCATCAGCACTGCGCCGATGGGCAGGCCGCCGCCCAGACCCTTGGCCAGCGTGACCACGTCCGGCTTGAGGTTGTAGTGCTCGCAGCACAGGAAGGTGCCGGTGCGGCCCACGCCGGTCTGCACCTCGTCCACGATGAGCACAAGGTCTTTTTCGTCGCAGAGCTTGCGCACGGCCTGCACGTAGTCCGGGTCCAGCGCCATCACACCGCCCTCGCCCTGAATGAGTTCCAGCATCACGGCGCAGGTTGTGCGGTCCACCAGCTCCTCCAGCGCTTCGATATCGCCTGCCGGAGCATACAGGAAGCCCTCATTGAAGGGGCCGAAGTAGTTGTGGAATACTTCCTGACCGGTGGCGGTCAGGGTGGCGATGGTGCGGCCGTGGAAGCTGTTCACCAGCGTGATGACCGTGGTACGGTCCTTGCGGTAGTGGTCCACGCTGTACTTGCGCGCGGCCTTAATGGCACCCTCGTTGGCCTCGGCACCGGAGTTGCCAAAGAACACCTTGCTCATGCCGGTGCGCTTACACAGCTTTTTGGCCAGCTTGCCGCAGGGCGCGGTGTAGTAAAGGTTAGAGGTATGCTGCAGCTTGTGGGCCTGCTCGGAGACGGCTTCGGCCCAGTCCAGATCACAGTAGCCAAGGCTGTTCACGCCAATGCCGCTGGTAAAATCCAGATACTGCTGGCCCTCGGGGCCTGCGGCGCGCAGGCCGTGGCCTTTTTCCAGCACAATAGGGTTGCGGTTATAGGTGTGCAGGACGTATTCGCCGTCCCGCTTGATGACTTTTTCAGAATCCATAGGTGTACCCTCCTGTGAACAGAAACTGCGAACAGAAAACCCTCTCAGGCGCTTTCGCGCCAGAAAATGCTGGCAAAGGCTTGAGAGGGTCATTTTTCTTATTATACCGCCTGCACGGCACCGGCGCAATGCTTATTCGCGGTGGCTGCGGCGGTAAAAGCGGGTGCCGGAGCCGCGGTTGGAGAACAGCTCCAGCAGGATGGAGTGGGGCACGCGTCCATCGATGATGACCGCCTCGTGCACGCCCTGATAGATGGCATCGGCCATGCCGCCGATCTTGGGGATCATGCCGCCCGCAATGATGCCGGCGGACTTATAGCCCTCGATCTCGGACACCTCCACCTCGGGGATGAGGGTGCTCTCGTCGTCCTTATCCCGCAGCAGGCCCGCGATATCGGTCATGGATACCAGCTTCTCCGCTTTCAGCGCAATCGCGATCTGCGCAGCGGCGGTGTCGGCGTTCACGTTGTAGGCCTGACCCAGATCGTCCATGCCCACCGTGGCGATCACGGGGATGAAGCCACCGTCCAGCAGGCTTGCGATCAGGGTAGCGTCCACATGCACGATCTCGCCCACATGGCCCAGCTGGGGGTCCAGCTCGGTACAGCGCAGCATCTGACCATCCATGCCGCACAGGCCCACGCCGCGGCCGCGCAGCTTTGCCACCAGATCTTTGTTCACCTTACCGGCCAGCACCTGCTGCACGATCTCCATGGTGGCATCGTCGGTCACGCGCAGACCGTTTGCGAAATGGCTCTCCACGCCCACTTTCTTCAGCATCTCGTTGATGGCCGGGCCGCCGCCGTGCACCAGCACCACGCGCACACCCAGCAGGGTAAGGGTGACCAGATCGTTCATGACGGCATTTTTCAGTTCTTCGTTGATCATGGCATTGCCGCCGTACTTTACCACCATGGTCTTTCCGTGATACTTCTGGATGTAGGGTGTCGCCTCAGAGAAAAGGCGCGCCATTTCTTCGTTTTTCATATACTCTCCTTGCCGCCAGCACGCTTGCTCCGGCATTCGTTTTCCACCAGACGAACTCCTTCCGTCATCGCTACGCGATGCCACCCATTCCCCTTCTGGCACTTTCGTGCCACCTCCCCCGGCCGGGGGAGTCTTTCTCAAGGAGGGAGGCTTTCAGGCTCCCTCCGTGAGGGGGCTGTCGCCGCAGGCGACTGGGGGAGTTCCATTAAGTTCTATAATCGCCGTTGATCTTGACGTAATCGTAGGTCAGATCGCAGCCCCATGCCTTGGCGGATGCATCGCCGGTGCCCATGTCCACCTTGACCAGCACATCGTGCTCAGCCAGCACCTTGGCGGCTTCGTCCTCGCTGTAGGGGTGGTAGGCGGCGTTTTCGCACACATACACCTCACCGGCCTTGCTGGAAAGCCACACGCAGACCTTATCAATGGAGAAATCGCCGGGGGTATAGCCGATGGCGCACAGGATGCGGCCCCAGTTGGCATCGCGGCCGAACACTGCGGCCTTGAACAGGTTGGAGCACACCACGCTGCGGCTGACGGCACGGGCGGTCTTCAGGTCGGGGGCGTGGGTCACTTCGCAGGTGATGAGGTGGGTGGCACCCTCGCCGTCACCGGCGTGCTCGGCACACATGTGCTCTGCAATGGCGGTGAGCGCGGCAACAAAGGCTTCGTAGTCCGCGTTCTCCTCGCAGATCTCCGGGTTGCCTGCAAGGCCGGAAGCCATGATGATCAAGGTATCGTTGGTGGAAGTGTCCAGATCCACGCTCATCTGGTTGTAGGTGCCGGGCACCACGGTCTTGAGGGCCTTTTCCAGCAGGATGGGCGAGACGGCGGCATCGGTGGTGTAGAAGGCCAGCATGGTTGCCATGTTGGGGGCGATCATGCCGCTGCCCTTGCCAATGGCACCCACCGTGCAGGTCTTGCCGCCCAGCTCGAACTGGATGGCGTATTCCTTTTTGTGGGTGTCGGTGGTCATGATGGCGGTGGCGGCATCGGTGCTGCCCTGCTCGTCCGCAGCCAGCTTTGCGGCGGCGGCGGGAATGCCCCGGGCAAAGGGGTCGATGACCATGGGCTGACCGATGACACCGGTGGAGGCGGGCAGAACGTCCTGCGGGTCGATGCCCAGCTCCTTGCCCACCAGCTCACAGCATTCTTCGGCCAGAGCCACGCCGTTGGCGGCGCAGGTGTTGGCGTTGCCGCTGTTCACGATGATCGCCTGTGCGTAGCCGTCCTTCAGGTGGGCGCGGTCCACCTTGATGGGTGCGCCGCAGACCTTGTTGGTGGTATACACACCGGCGGCGGCGCAGCGCACGTCCGCCTTGATAAGTGCCAGATCGTATTTTTCTGCATGGTTTGCGCGGATGCCGCAGTGCACGCCAGCCGCTGCAAAGCCCTTGGGCGCGCAGATGCCGCCCGCAACTTCTTGATACTGCATAATGATCTTCCTTTCCCACAAAGAAATACTTCTCACTCGAACGGGCTAGCCCTCTCAGGCTCACATACGTTCGCCAGCTCCCCCAAAGTGGGAGCCCTTGGCAGTCCACGCAAACTTCATCTTTTTGCCAAGGCCTCTCCCTTTGGGAGAGGTGGATTTGCGAAGCAAAGACGGAGAGGGCGAGGACGCTGCCCGTGTACGAGCCATCTTTATTCCAACCCTTCGGTCTCTTCCAGCCCCAGCATCAGGTTCATGCACTGGACGGCCGCGCCGGAAGAGCCCTTGCCCAGATTATCGAACAGGGAGACCAGCATCATCTGGTCGCCTGCAGCGTTCACGGTCATGTACAGCTCCATGCGGTCGGTACCGGCCATGGCATTGGAGTACAGACCGTTCTCCGGCAGGGCTTCGTTCAGAGCGTGCACCTTGACGGTGGCAGCATCCTTGTAATATGCCGCAATGCCCTCGGCCACCTGTTCGGCGGTGCTGCCCGCCAGCGTCAGATCCAGCGGCACCAGCACCTGCATGCCGCAGTAGTAATCGCACACCACGGGCACGAACATGGGGGTGTGGGCAAGGCCGCTGATCTTCTGCATTTCCGGCAGGTGCTTATGGGCAAGGCCCAGACCGTAGCTCTTGGGTGCATCCAGCTTGCTGTGCGCCGGGCGATCAGCGCTCTCGTACTCGGCGATCATCTTTTTGCCGCCGCCGGAGTAGCCGGAGATGCCGGTGCAGCTGAAGGGATACTCTGCCGGTGCAAGGCCCAGCTCCACCAGCGGGCGGGCAATGCTGATAAAGCCGCTGGCATAGCAGCCGGGCACTGCCACGCGGCAGGAATTTTTGATTTTTTCCTTCTGGCCCGCCAGCTCCGGGAAGCCGTAGTCCCATGCGGCATCGGTGCGGAAGGCGGTGGAGGTGTCCAGCACCTTCACGTCCGGGCGCAGCAGGGGCATGACCTCTTTGGAAGCGGCATCCGGCAGGCAGAGGAAGGCGAGGTCGGCAGAGTTGATCACCTTCGCCCGCTCGTTCACATCCTTGCGGCCCTCTGCGGAAATGGAAAGCAGCTCGATCTCCGGGCGTTGTGCCAGACGGTCGGCAATGCGCAGACCAGTGGTGCCGGAAGAGCCATCAATAAAAACTTTCACGCTCATGCGTTCTTTTCCTCCCACGCATCCAGCTGTGCGTTTGCCAGTGCGATCTGGTTGTTCACGCTGGCTTCGCTGGGGCCGCCGTAGCTGGTGCGGCCCTCGCAGCACTTGACCAGATCAATGGCATCGTAGATATCGTTCTCAAACAGAGCGCTGTAGCCCTTGAACTCGTCGAGGGTCAGCTCTTCAAGGGTCTTGTCCTTTGCAATGCAGTCCGACACCATGCAGCCGGTCAGCTTGTAGGCATCCCGGAAGGGCATTCCCTTCTTGGTGAGGTAGTCGGCGCAGTCGGTGGCGTTGATAAAGCCCTTGGCGGCGGCGCGGCGCATGTTGGCCGGAATGGTCTTCATGGTGTCCAGCATGGGAGTGACCGTCTTCAGGCACAGCTCCAGCGTATCCACTGCGTCGAAGATGGCTTCCTTATCCTCCTGCATGTCCTTGTTGTAGGCGAGGGGAATGCCCTTCATCATCACCAGCAGAGTGTTCAGGTCGCCGTAGACACGGCCGGTCTTGCCGCGGATCAGCTCGGTAACATCCGGGTTCTTCTTCTGCGGCATGATGGAAGAGCCGGTGGTAAAGGCATCGTCCAGCTCAATGAACTTGAACTCCCAGCTGCACCACAGGATGATCTCCTCGGAAAGCCGGGACAGGTGCATCATGCAGATGGAGATGGCATTGGCCAGCTCGATGCAGAAATCGCGGTCGGACACGCCGTCCAGACTGTTGGCACAGGGAGCCGCAAAGCCCAGCTTTTCGGCGGTGAACTGGCGGTCCAGCGGGTAGGTGGTGCCAGCCAGCGCGCCGCTGCCCAGCGGGCACTGTGCGTCCATGCGGGCGGTGGCATCCTCAAAGCGCTGCAGATCCCGCAGCAGCATGGATGCATATGCCATCAGGGCGTGGCCAAAGGTGATGGGCTGGGCACGCTGCAGATGGGTGTAGCCGGGCATGACGGCGGTGGTGTTCTCACCGGCCTTTTTGCAGATGACCTTGATGAGCTCCACGATGTAGGCCTGCAGGGTGTGGCTGTAGTCCCGCAGGGTCAGGCGGATATCCAGCGCCACCTGATCGTTGCGGCTGCGGCCGGTGTGCAGCCGCTTGCCCGCATCGCCAATGCGGGCGGTGAGGGTCTGCTCCACAAAGGTGTGCACATCCTCGGCATTGGGGTCGATGGTCAGCGCACCGCTGGCCAGATCATCGGCGATGGAAGCCAGACCGTTGAGGATGTCCTCACAGTCCTTTTCCGAGATGATGCCCTGCTTTGCCAGCATGGCGGCGTGCACGCCGCTGCCGCGCATATCCTGCGCGATCATGCGCTGGTCGAACCGGATGGAGGAGTTGAAGTCGTTCACGCGGGAATCCACGGCCTTGGAAAAACGGCCCTTCCAGAGTTGTTCTGCCATAATTTTATCCTTTACTGATAGGCGGCTCGCCGAGACTCCTTCCGTCACCTTCGGTGACACCTCCCTCAAGGAGGGAGGCCTTGGCAGTGCGGAAAGCTTCACCTCTTCGCCAGAGGCTCCCTCACTGAGGGAGCTGGCAAACCCGTCAGGGTTTGACGGAAGGAGTTTTTGCCGCTCATTTTATTTCTTCTAAAAACGGCAAAGCCGCCGCAGGGGAAAACGCTCCTGCGGCGGTGCCGCCGGCAACGATGCCGGTTGGATGGAACTTCCGTGTGAAAGTGTGAAAACACACGAAAGGGAAGATGTTACAACTGCTTACTTGATCTCCGGCCAGTTCTTGGACAGCTTTGCGCGCTCCTTGATGGACAGGCCGAACAGGTTGATGAAGCCTGTTGCATCAGCCTGATTGTAGTCCTCGTCCTCGCCGAAGGAAGCGGTCTGCTCGTCGTACAGGGTATACGGAGAGGTGACACCGGCGTTGATCATGTTGCCCTTGTAGAGCTTGAGCTTCACATCGCCGGTAACGGTCTTTTCCAGACTGTCGGCAAAGGCATCCAGAGCCTCGCGCAGCGGGGTGAACCACTGGCCGTTGTAAACGATATCAGCATACTTCTGGGCCAGCTGAGCCTTGAAGTGAGAGCTTTCCTTATCCAGAGTGATGGTCTCCAGAACATTGATGGCCTTGTACAGGATGGCACCGCCGGGGGTCTCGTACACGCCGCGGCTCTTCATGCCCACCAGACGGTTCTCCACGATATCCAGCAGGCCGATGCCGTTCTCGCCGCCCAGCTTGTTCAGGTATTCCACCAGCTCCACAGCGCCCATCTCCTTGCCGTCCACGGCGGTGGGGATGCCCTTTTCAAAGTGGATGGTCACATAGGTGGGAACGTCGGGAGCCTGCTCGGGGCTGACACCCAGCTCCAGGAAGCCGGGCTTGTTGTACTGCGGCTCGTTGGCGGGGCTTTCCAGATCGAGGCCCTCGTGGCTCAGGTGCCACAGGTTCTTGTCCTTGGAATAGTTGGTCTCACGGTTGATCTTCAGGGGGATGTGGTGAGCCTCGGCGTAATCGATCTCCTCGTCACGGCTCTTGATATCCCACTCACGCCACGGAGCAATGATGGCCATATCCGGGCACAGGGCCTTGAGGGTCAGCTCAAAACGCACCTGATCGTTGCCCTTACCGGTGCAGCCGTGGCAGATGGCATCTGCACCTTCCTTGATGGCGATATCTGCCAGAGCCTTGGCGATGCAGGGACGTGCAAAGCTGGTGCCCAGCAGGTAATCTTCGTACTTCGCGCCGAACTTCAGGGTGGGGAAGATGTAGTTCTCCACAAAGTCCTTCTTCAGGTCCAGCACGTACAGCTTGGAAGCGCCGGTAGCCTTGGCCTTTTCTTCCAGACCGTCCAGCTCGGTGCCCTGACCCACGTCACCGGAGACGGCAACGACCTCGCAGTTGTTGTAGTTTTCCTTCAGCCAGGGAATGATGATGGAGGTATCCAGACCGCCGGAGTATGCCAGAACGACTTTTTTGATGTTTTCCTTTTTCATGATGATTGCTCCTTTTAAAAATACACTTTTGTTTTCTGATGCAGGCATCCCTCCCGCACCCTCTTGCATCTGCATTTCTGTTGATGCTTTTATTATACGCCGCGCGGCTTTTCCGTCAATGCCGAAAACCGCCAAACCTTACACGGATTTGACCTCTGTTTTGGTTCAATTTGTATCTTTATGCGTTATTTGCAGAATATATTCATATTTTATGCATTTGCGCAGTATATATTCGGGGCACATGCAGCCTGTCCGGAGGCATGTGCGGACTACAGCACACGGAAAGAATTCACACCGCAAAAACAAAACGCCCGGGACCCTTTTGTGAGCCGTCTGGCCCTGAAAGAGTTCCGGGTTTCGTTTTGTCTTTATGCGCCGGAAAAGGGCCCGCCCGCCGCGCTCCATGCGCGGCACAGCAGCTCTTTTTGCGCCTTGGGCAGCTTTTTGAGCGCAGCTTCCCGCCGCAGGGCGCTGCGCTTGTCCGCACAGCGCTCCACGTAGGCAAAGGCCGCTGCACCTCTGGCCCGGGTGTAGCGGGCCCCTCTGCCGCTTTTGTGGACCTGCAGGCGGGCGGCAGGGTCGGTGGTCCAGCCGGTGTACAGCGTACCGTCGGTACACCGCACCATATACACAAAGGCGGGCTTTGGCCGGGCGCACGGCTCAGATGCGGCCATTGTTCTTTAACACCTGACGGCAGGCAGCAAGGGCAGTTTCCTTATCCTTGGCGGTGATGAGGAAGCGGCTGGCGTGGCAGAAGCTGATGCCCGGGATGCCGCTCTTCTGCTCAATGACCTCCTGCGGCTGGCCGGCCCAGCTCTGGGGGAAGGGGAGTTTGGGACGCTTGGTCTTGTGGTCGGTGACGCACTGGGCGCTCCAGCCGCCGCGCTGGCTGGGGTAGATCACGAACAGCGCGTCCGTCTTGTACAGGCCGTTCTTCCACGGCAGATAGCAGGGCAGCACCACGATGCCGTCCCGGGAGTTTTTGTAGGCTTGCTGCACCTTTTCGTCGGCGCGGTTCACGGCGTTGGCGCTGGCGATCTGGTTTTCCAAGATCTGCTTTGCCACGGCCACCGCCTTGAAAAAGCAGGTGTCCTGATCCTCTTTGGAGTCCCACACCGGGTTAAAAAAGCCAATGGCATCGCACAGGCTGTTCTGCTCGCCGGTGTTATCGTTGAGGTCCAGCGGCTGGATGAAGTTCTCGTCAATGAGCCGGGCCTGACGCTCGCCCACAAGGCCGGGGCCGAGCACCCGCCACAGCAGGCCGAAGGCCGCGTAGGGCACACCGTTTGCGCGGTACTCCCGGGGCTCCTGATGGTGGTCGAACATCCCAAAGCCCACATCGTACACGATGCCGTCAAAACCGTCCGGCACCACAAAGCCGCGGGTGATCCTGATATCCGGGCGCAGGATCTGCAGCAGCGCAGTGGCAAACACATCGTCGGCGTGGAACTTGCCGGCATGGGTAAAGCCGTTTGCAGGAATTTTCATAGATGTACCTCGTTCCCAATAAAATCTCTGGCAACAGTATACCACACTTTGCCAAAAGGGACAACGAAAAGCCCCGGCTGTCGGGGGACAGCCGGGGCAAAACATCTTGTTATTTTTTTGAGAAAAGTGCTTTAACCTTTAAAATACTTAACAAACCATGCAAAGTCTTTCGTCGTTACATCCTTGCCATTGCTGTCTTCGACTTTCACTTCAGTAACCTTGTGGGTAGTCTCGTCAATCTTGAAAGTAACTTTATACTTGTTGCCACTTTCATCGACCAGAATCGGTTTACCTTCCGCATCGTTCTCCATCGTATAAGCCTTATAGCCGTTCACCTGACACAGGTTGTTAGAGTTACCGATTCGGATGGTCTGGTACACCGTAGTCTCAGAGGTGCCATCCTTTCGCTGAGAAAATTGATATTTCGGCATGCCATTTTCGTCAAAGCAAATGATCTGTTCGGAACCGTTTTTATCTGTATAGGTTTCTGCGTAATATTCTTTGCCGCCGACTTTTACAGTAGTGCGGTACATTTCGTTCGGCAATTCTTCCTCTTTAGAAAAGTCCATGGGCGGATCGTTCCGAATACTTTTCAATGCAGTCTTAGCATCCTCAAACAGCAGGTAACTTGCATACTTGCCATCGTTTGTCTTTTCTGCGAACACCGCATGCTCTTGGGTCTTGCTGTTTTGAGTAAAGGCAGCTTTCATGTAAACATCGGTGCCTTTGCGGGCCAAAATCATCTGTCCTTCGCTCGTTTTTGTTTTATTGGCATCATAATCGGCCATAGTAGCCAGGACATAGAACTCGTTCGAATTGTAGATCTTCTTCGAGGACTGTGCATACTGACTCTTTGTCACATCCGGGATTTTTGTCTTCTCGGGCTGAGTCGTAGTGCCGCCAGTCTCACCGCCCTGATCCGGGTCCGTTGTATCCGGACCGGGAACCGGTTGAACGATTTCAGTGTCGCCACCATTACCGCCATTCCCGCCATTGCCACCGTTGCCGCCGCCTGCGCCACCGCCGCAAGCGGTCATCATGGAAACAGCCATTGCTGCCGCCAGCAGAACGGCGGCTGCTTTTTTGTACAATCTCATAATACAAGCCTCCTGTTTTTTTGTTCCGAAGCTCCCCAAAAATATGCTTCGCACCCACATCTTACCCCCCCCGGGCATCTTGTCAACCAATCTGAAAAATTTTGTCATTTTGCCCGGAACAGATGACCATTTTTTAGCAATATAACAACAGCCCCGGGACGGGCACGCCATTCCGGGGCTGAAGATTATTGGTTGTAAATTATATTCTTGTTTTACTCGCCCTGCATAAGCCACTTGAACTGGTCTGTAACGACATTGCCGTTTCCATCCTTAACGGTCAGGCCATTGGGGACGCCTTCCACGACAGTGATCGTATACTGCTTGCCTGCTTCATCGGCCAGCACGATCGTTGCCGTATTGCCGGATTGAGAAGTGCTGACGTACTTATAGACCTTATAGCCGTCTTTCGGCCACTGGCACAGGCCGTTGGTGGTGTACTGGATGGTCTTATACTCGGTGACGTAATACTGCACACCGTCTGAATCCGGATGCGCATATTCAATCATCGTATACTTCGGCATACTGCCCTGATAGCAGATAGTGTACTTGGTTCCATAGGAATCCGTAAAGGTCTCAGCGTCATAGGGCTGGCCGTTCACTTTTACAACAGTCTTGTACATCTGATAGGGCAGAGCATCTGCACTAAAGCCAATATCATCCCACAGCTGGCCTTCATTATAGGCTCCCTGCTCGCCCACTGCAACCTTCGACTTTTCATACAAGGCGTACAACCACTCTGTATTGTTCTCGACCGTTCCGAATACCACACTCGGAACCGAGGATGTGCTGCCGACAGACCTCATTTTCAAATAGATGTCATTTCTATCCGCTGCAAGAATATAATTTATTCCAGATTTATATGCTTTGTTCGCATCATATTCCACAGTGGTGTATTCCATGTACAGACCGGTGGACTGATGATTCTTCACATTCTGAACAAAAGCTGCATACTGGCTTCCGCTGAAGCTTGCGATCGGCGTACCCAAAGTGCCGGACCCGCCACCCTCACTTTCGGAACCAGTGCCAACATTTTCAAACTTGTCCGGTGCAGGCACAGCCACGGATGTGCTTCCGCCATTGTTTCCGCTGCCGCCGCCATTGCCGCCGGTGGAACCACCGCCACCGCCGCAAGCGGTCATCATGGAAACAGCCATTGCTGCCGCCAGCAGAACAGCGGCTGCTTTTTTGTACAATCTCATAATACAAGCCTCCTGTTTTTTGTGCCGAAGCACCCCAAAAATATGCTTCACACCCACATCTTACCCCCCCCCGGCATCTTGTCAACCAATCTGAAAAAATTTGTCATTTCGCTCAGAACGGGTGACCATTTTTTTGCAATATAACAACAGCCCCGGGACGGGCATGCCGTTCCGGGGCTGTTTGAGCGTATTCTTACTTTTTCTTTGTGGTGCGTGCCTTTTTAGCGGCAGGAGCGGCGGGCTTTTCCGCCGGGGTGGTCTCCGGCTCGCCCAGAGCCAGAATGCTGCTCAGTTCCTTCTGTACAGCGGCGTTGTTGTCGTCGGTGGTGGCCAGCACGTCGGCGTAGAACTGCTCCATGCCCTCGCGGGTGGAGAATGTGGCAACGTACATCTGGTTGCCCATGGCACCGCTCAGGGCATCCGGGATGCGGTCCACCATGCGCATGTTCTGCTGGTACTTCTGCATGATCTGCTCGTGGCTGTACACAAAGTGCTTGCCGTCGCGGCGGCCTGCAAACGGGCAGTAGAAGTGCTCGCCCACCGGCATATCGGTGCCGCCAAAGGCGATCATGTCCGCCCAGATCTTATACACGTTGGTGGAGCGGGCAAAGTTGATCATGTCCGGGGTAAAGCCGCCGCAGGGGCGCATGTTGACCTCCAGCGCCACGATCTGGCCCTTTTTGCCCATGCTGGCCTGATTCTCGGTCATGCGGAAGAACTCAAAGTGGATGAAGCGGCTCTTCACGCCAAAGCTCTTGACGGCGGCACGGCCTGCAGCGCGGGTGTCCTCGGGCAGGTCCTTGATGATGTAGTAGATGGAGTTGTCGTTGTCGTTGACGATATCCATGATGGACATGGGGCTGACGTTGCCGGCCTCAAAGATGGGGTTGCCGTTGGCATCGATGATGGCATCGTAGCTGTTCACCTCGGCCCGGACGAACTCCTCCATGATGTACTCCACATCCGGGTGATGGGCCGTCTTCTGCACGAGGAACTTTTTCAGGTCCTCGTCGCTGGACAGCTTGTGGGTATCGGATGCGCCCACGCCGTTATCCGGCTTTACCACCACCGGGTAGCCCACCTCGTCGATGAACTTCCGGCAGCCCTCGTAATCGTCCACCATGTGGTAGCGTGCGGTGGCGATGCCGGCCTTCTGGTAATACTCCTTCATCTTGCTCTTGTACTTGATGCGGGGCATATCGGAAGTCTGGAAGCCGGAGGTGATGTGGAAATCGGTGCGCAGGGCTGCGTCCCGCTCCAGCCAGTATTCATTGTTGGACTCCAGCCAGTCGATGCGGCCATACTTGAATGCAAAGAAGGCCACGGCGCGGTAGACCTCGTCGTAGTTTTCCAGACTGCCCACCTTGTAGTACTCGTTCAGGCTGTCCTTCAGCTCCGGCTTCAGCTCATCGTAGGGCTGGTCGCCGATGCCCAGCACATTCATGCCGTTGTTTTTCAGCTCACGGCAGAACTGCCAGTAGTTGGTGGGGAAGTTGGGCGAAATAAAAATAAAATTCTGCATGGTTTTATGATTCCTCTTTCCTCTATAAAAACTCCCTCCGTCACGGCTTCGCCGTGCCAGCTCCCTCCGGGGGGGCCTTTTTCCGTTGCGGAGAGCTTTTACAAGGCCCCCTCCATGAGGGGGCTGTCTGCGAAGCAGACTGGGGGAGTTCCCTGTTTACTGCTCTCCCAGCACGTAGGGCATGTAATATGCAGTCTGCTTATACCACCAGTTCCAGTCGTGGTTCACATCGTGGCCCCACAGGTCTACCCAGATGGGGATGTTCTTGGCCTCGAAGATGCGCTTGAGGAACCATGTGGTGTCCGGCTGCTCCCAGTCGCCCTGACCGCAGCAGATGACCGCCTTCTGGCTGCGGAACAGCTGCATGTAGGGGTGATCCTCCGGGAAGTTCTTCATGTAGTCCACGGGCGAGTTCATGTACACCAGCTCGTCCATATAATTGCCGAAGCCATAGTGGGCCGTGTAGATGCCGCTGAGGGCCAGACAGCCGCAGAACACATCCGGGCGGCGCAGGTACAGGTTGACCGCATGGGTGGCACCCAGACTGCAGCCAAAGGCAATGACACCGGGCAGGTCGTCCCAGCCGTTGCGCTCCTTGGCCAGATACTGGATCTTGGGCACAGCCTCCTCCACGATATAGCGCAGCCACTGCTCATAGCGGCGGATGCGCCAATAGGGGTCGCCCTGCGTGTCGGACCAGGTCTCCTTGTCCATGGTATCAATGGAGATCACCATGATCTTACCAGCATCGATCCATGGGGCAAGGGTATCGTTCATGTGGAAGTTCTCAAAATCGAAGAAGCGGCCATCCTGACAGGGGATGTACAGCATCGGGCGGCCTGCGTGGCCGTAAATTTTGCACTCCATGTCGCGGCCCAGCGCCGGGCTGTAGTCCTTAAAATACTGCATTTCCATGGTGTTTCCTCCTTTTAGGGTTTACTCCTCCACCTCATACATCAGAGTATGGAACATAAAGGGCAGCTGTTTTTCCCAACTGGCTTCGCTGTGGGTGCCGCCGGGCACGATGCGGCTGGTAAGGTGGATGCCCCGGGTCATGACCTTTGCGCACATCTCTGCAAAGCCGCGGCGCATCCCGTCGTGGTTGCCCATCTCGCGGGAGCCGTAGTCCATGTACAGCACGGTGCCCGGCTCCAGCTTTGCCCGGCCCACAAGGCCGGAAAGCTTTTCCGGCGACACCCAGATGGACGGCGACAGCGCCGCCGCACGGCTGAAAGTGTCGTTGTGCTGCAAAAGGGCGTACAGGCTCATCAGGCCGCCCATGCTGCTGCCGCCGATGAAGGTGTGCTCCCGGTCGGGCAGGGTGCGGAAGTTGCGGTCGATGAAGGGTTTGAACCGGTGGATATACCAGCTCATGGTGGCCTGACCCGTGCCGTCGAAGTGGCCGAACTGCGGGTCATCGAACCGGTAGGGCGAATACTCCACCAGCCGTTCGTTGTTGGCTCCGGCGTTGCACTCCACCGCCGCCACGATCAGCGGAGTGTCGGTGTAGTCCAGATAATCGGCCACGCCCCAGCTTTTGCCATAGGTGGCATCCTCGTCAAAAAAGACGTTCTGGCCGTCGAACATATACAGCACCGGATACCGGCGGTCGGGGTCAGCTTCATACATCGTGGGCAGATAAACATATACTCTGCGCTGCTCGGTGCCGTTGACGGCAGGGTAGCTCACGCTCCATTTTTTGACCATGGGTCCATTCCTCTCAATCTTTCCTGCACATGGCCTGCCGCAATGCAGGCCGCTGTTCTGTTTTCAGTTTAGCACTGCAGGGCACAGAAAGCAATTGCGCCGGGAAATTTTGGAGTTTTGACGGAGAGGGCGAGGACGTTATCCTAATATACGGCAAACGCCGCCGAGCGGAGGCCTGGCGGCGTTTGCTGCTATTCTGAATAAAAAGGTTCTCTCCGGAGAATCGGGATCAGTTCTTTTTCTCAACAGGCACGATCCAGCCCTTGGTATCGGGGATCTTGCCCCACTGCATACCGGTCATGGTGTCGTACAGCTTCTGGGTGACAGGGCCGATCTTGCCGTCGCCGATGTAGGCGTGCTCGCCCTTCCAGACCAGCTCCTTGACGGGGGAGACGACAGCGGCGGTACCGGTGCCGAACACCTCTTCCAGCTTGCCTTCGCGGGCAGCAGCCATAATGTCGGCAATGGCGATCTTGCCCTCGACGACCTCATAGCCCCAGTCCTTCAGCAGCTCGATGCAGCTGCGGCGGGTAACGCCGGGCAGAACGGTGCCGACGGTAGCAGCGGTGTACACCTTGCCGTCGATCTTGAACATGATGTTCATGCTGCCAACTTCCTCGACGTACTTCTTCTCCACGCCGTCCAGCCACAGCACCTGTGCGTAGCCCTGCTCCTCGGCCAGCTCACCGGCCTTGATGGAAGCAGCATAGTTGCCGCCGCACTTGGTGAAGCCGGTCAGGCCGGGAGCGGCACGGATGTACTCGTCTTCAACATAGATGCGGACGGGGTTGATGCCCTCGGCATAGTAAGCGCCCGAGGGAGCGCAGATGATGCAGAAAATGTAGTGCTTGGAAGCGTGCACGCCCAGACCCACGTCGTTTGCAAAAATGAAGGGACGGATATACAGGGAAGCACCATCGGAATGGGGCACCCAGTCACGGTCCACGTCCACCAGAGTTTCAACGGCCTGAATGTAGTCCTCCACAGGGATCTTGGGGATGCACAGACGGTCGGCGGAGTCCTGGAAACGCTTTGCGTTGCAGTCCGGGCGGAACAGCTGGACCGTATCATTGGCCGTGCGGTATGCCTTCATGCCCTCAAAGATCTCCTGAGCGTAGTGGAACACGACAGTAGCCGGGTCCAGTTCAAAGGGGCCGTAGGGGACAATGCGGGCATCGTGCCAGCCTTCGCCCTCGGTGTAATCCATCACGAACATATGGTCGGTGAACTTCTTGCCAAAACCCAGATTGCTCTCGTCAGGCTTTGCCTTCGGAGCAGTGGTACGGGTGATCTTGATATCCAACATGATTTATTTTCCCTCTTTCCTGATCTCGGGCGCAGCGAGTGAAAATGCGCCCGCAAACACCGAATGTTGTTTTCTATTATAATAATATGAATGTGATTTACAAGGAAACGAAAAATCTTTCATCTTTGGACAGGTTAAGTTGCGCTAAATTGCCTGCTTTTCCATGTGCAAACTGCCCAAAATATGATACAATGAAGGCATAAGCCGGATCTTACAGGCTCAGAAAGGAGCTTTTGCACAATGATAAAAGGTGTTATTTTTGATATGGACGGGCTGATGTTCGACACCGAGCGCATCTGGGCCACCCTGTGGAAGCCCGCACTGGCCACACTGGGTCTTCCTTATAAGGAAGGGCTGGACGCTGCCGCGCGCGGCTCGGCAGGCGATTCCATGCGGGCCGTGCTGCGCCGCTTCTACGGCCCGGACTGCGACACCGATGCCATCATGGATGCCCTGCACGCGCAGGCGGAGACGGCCTTTCAGGCACCGCCGCCCAAAAAGCCGGGTCTGGATGAACTCATCGCCTATCTGGAAGCGCAGCACATTCCCATGGTGGTGGCTTCCTCCAGCCGGATGGCGTCCATCCTGCGGCACCTCAACAACTGGAAGATGACCAGCCACTTCAAGGCCCTTATTTCCGGCGAGCAGTTCACCTCGTCAAAGCCCGACCCGGAGATCTTCCTCACCGCGGCCAAGGCGCTGGGCACCACCCCGGCTGAAACGCTGGTGCTGGAGGACAGCTACAACGGCGTGCGGGCCGGTGCGCGGGGCGGCTTTGTCACCGTGATGGTGCCGGACCTTGCCCCCGCCGACGACGAGATGCGCCGTCTGTACACCGCCGAGTGCAAAGACCTGCGCGAGGTGAAAAAGATGCTGGAGGAAGGGAAGCTTCTTTCCGAAGCCTGAAATATACAGTTGGTCTTTTACATTTTCACGCTAAGAAAAAGGGCACTGATTGCAATGCAATACAGCGCCCTACATCATCGGACATGGATAACACCCACCGTGCAAAATCCGTGCAGAAACCGTGCAACTATGGCTTACAAAGCAAAAAAGCCATGAAATCTTTCGGTTACAGCTTCCACGGTAGACATTCCTACGGGTTGGGACCCGCAGGCTATCCGACAACGACTTGACGGCATTGGTTCGAGTGACCGCACGCCAAAAATCAAGTCTTGGAGGATACTATTATGACAAAATTGCTTTCCTGCAGCTACAACATGGACACCAACCGGGTAGAAGCCCGGTTCGAGGATGGCTCTGCTGTTGACATCAACTGCATCGCCATTGAGGACGAGTACGGCAATACCCCCTGCACAGCGGGCAGAGCTGGACTGGCTGCTGTACAACAAGCCCTTGGAGTACGCGCAGATGGTGCTGAGAGGGGAGATGGAGCACTACCTGTTATTGGGGTGTAATCACGGCAGGCTGGAAGATTGAGCCTTAGAAAACGCGCGGCAAAATCGCTAATCGCGCGGCGCGCGTTTCGGCGCGCGATTGACGATTTCAGTTTTTATCGAATTGCAGTCATTTTTTGCTCTTTCCCAAGAAAATCGCGCGTTTCTTTGCGCGTAATAATCGCGCGGCGCGTGTTTTTATCGCTGATTTTCTTTTAAGCAGTATCTTCTTCCGCGCCCTGCTCCTTTTACTTCAATCTTCCCTTCTTCTACAAGCTTTCGGAGAATACGGTATGCCTGATCTTTTGTGTATCCACACAGCTCTTGTGCTTTCTGATTCGTAATCGACGGCTTATGCTTCAGATATTCAAGAATCCGATCCTTTGCCTGAATCTGGCTGACCGTCTTATCCTGCACATAGGCCACATCGGTTTTCACCGTTTCGTAGACCTTGAGGGACAGCATATAGGTCTTGCCGTTGAGTTCCAAAAGCCCCTCGTCTCGGAGAGCGTTCAGAACCTTGTGGGCGTTGTCATCGGTTTCCTGAATCGTCTTTGCCGCCTGCTTCAGGGTGATTTTCTGGTGCTCCCGCAGATAGTGCAGAATCATCAGCTCCGACAGCGTGAACATCTTGGACCGCTTATCCTGTGTCTCTGCGATGAAACGCACGAAGCTCTGATTCTCCATCGTGCTGCGAAGGGTCAGCCGGACGGAGTTGGGCGTGCTGGCATACTCCGGGTAAGGTTTGCCCTCGGTGAGCATACTCTGGAACATAATGTCCACACCCTGCCCGGAACGCTGCACATACTTCAGATGCTGAAGGGTCATGGCAATCAGCTTGTTCCGGGGAATGGACTGGTGGGTGATGATGTTGCTTTCGTTGATGTCCCCCGGAAAGCCGCCGGGGTTCTCAATCACGATCTTTGTGGGGTAGTGCTTGACATAGATCGGTGCCATATCCTCATAGGAGCGGTGCGCCAGCGCATTCAGCAACGCCTCCTGAAAAACCGCTTCGGAGAAATCGTACACCTCCAGCCGGAACAGCCCCACCTGCACATTGGTCAGGCGGTTATAGGTGCGGATGCGCTCGGTCAGCTTATCCAGAATCGAGATCACCGGCTCCTGCATATCCATGCGGTTGTCGTACTCCGTCTGTGCTTCGTCGCTGTAATGGAGGTAGATCACCTCTGCCTGCGGCAGCAGCCGCGCAAGGGAGGTCGCCTTGCCCACAAACAGAAGCCCTGCCACCGTCACACGCACTTCGTCCTTGTCCATGCGGATCAGGTTCAGGTTGTCCAGAAAGGTGGTATCTGCCAAATCCGGCAGGGCAGAGCCTGCATCCCGAATCCGCAGCTTTTCTTTCAGGCGGTACACTTCCAGCAGGTCAATGTCGCTTTCGGATGCCCCCTCCACGATCTTTGCCGAAAAGTCCGGGTTATCGGCAGGGGAGTACACATCGTTTGCCGGGTAGTCAGGCTTCGTCACGTTCCCCAGCCGTCTGTAATAGATGCCGCCGGTGGTGGCAACATGAGAATTGGATTTCTCCACCGATACCACCAGCACCACGCCGTCAGAGGTTTCCACCGGCTCGATTTCGGTAAACAGGCTTGGTCGGGTCATATCGTAGATGGCTTCCATCAGTGCCTGCGGGTCACTCTTGGGGCAGCCCGTAATGGTGCCGTCATCTTCCACGCCAAACAGCAGAACGCCGCCCTTTGTATTTGCCAGCGCAACCGCACTTTTTACCGCCAACTCTTTCCGCTGCCGGTAGTCCTTGCACTTCACCCATGACTTAAACTCCTGCCGGGTGCTCTCCCCGGCAGTAATCATTTTACGGAGCGCTTGTTCGGTCATGGTTGGGGCCTCCCTTCTCAAAATCGGTTCTTATTCCACAAACGTTCCCTTTTTAATATGATAGGCTATTTTTCGTTCTTCGCAAAACGCTATAACTTTTTTAGCGCAAGCATTATAAAAATCTTGATAACCTTTATACGCTGTTACCTGCTTATTGTAATGTAGTCTTCCAAAAATAATTCGATTCGCAAAAGATACTCGTTCCAAAAGCTGTTCGAGATTTTGCTCATGAATATTGGGGGTTGGATACGGTTCAATGCTAATCCATGTATAGCATCCCTGTTTGCTTAGTGCTTCTAGCGCGCTAATACGATCTTCCATCGGTGCCGCACCCGGCTCCATCTCTTTTCGGAAATCCTCGTCAAGCGTAACAGCTGTTATGCCGTACTCATTTTTTAACGGCATTTTTGCAAGTTCTACTGGCAAAATGCCTTTTGTCAGCACCGAACAATGAACTCCAAAAACGTTTGCTTTCTCAATAATTTGTGTACTCGCATTGCAAATATCGGGATGTCCATACATATATGGGTCAGTCGAAAAGCAAAGATGCAACGTCTTTATTTTATCCTTGTATCTAGGCAGTTCCTTTGATAAAAGCGGAAAAATGTTATCAACCAGTTTCGGTTGAATCCACTCCTCATAGTCCTCCACTTTTTTAAACCGCTTAGCCATCATGTAAGCATAACAAGGATATTTACAGCCGTGTGAGCAACCTGTCACATGGTTCAACGTATAATCGCCGTATTCAACAGCCGTTTTGTATATCAGGCTTTTTCTGATATTTTCATGTACTTTTTTTTCACTCATATAAATGTGTAATTATCCTCTGTAAAATTGGTTTTTCCTGCATCATTATGTTTTCTTACTTTTCCTTCAGCTATCATCGGCTTTAACACGTGCTTTATAATTTGGGAACTTCTAAGCATGGTTTCTACAAGAATTTTTTCTTCAATCTTTAAAAACGGCACAGTCTTCCCCTTGAATGCTTCATATACAATGTTTTGAGCTTCCAACTCATATTCTTGCAGATTCAGTGCTTTTATATCTTCGGTTGTAAACATCGACAACTGCCCGCTATCGCAATGATTTCGATGGTATTCTTCGCCATCAAACACATCCCAGATGCTATCTTTAAGGGCTTTAAGTCCTTTCAAACTTGGTGTCGCGTAAAGTATCTGGTACAATTCCGCATTTGTTACCGTGCGGAAAGAATACAAATAGACATATTTAATTTTTCCAACTTTTAAAGCCCGAACCACATCATCAACCACTTGCTTTCTATCTTTTGGTTTCAAATCTCCTAGACATCGCTGTATCCGACCTCGATCTTGATTTTTATTGCGATTAAAGTCACTCGTAAAAAAGTTGAAAAGTAATTCACAGTAGTTGTCCTTCAAAATATTATGGAGTTTGGGGATTTGAACAGTACCAAAGCTATATGGATCCACATATATTAGGCTACAGCTTCCATACTTAAACAATTCTCTGTGAAGTGGAGTCGCATTTGCAATGTCATCCAGTATGTAATTAACATCTGCATGGGCAGTAAATAT
Organism: Faecalibacterium sp. I4-3-84; assembly: GCF_023347255.1. Lineage (GTDB taxonomy): Bacteria > Bacillota > Clostridia > Oscillospirales > Ruminococcaceae > Faecalibacterium > Faecalibacterium taiwanense. Next base: position 1,721,523 of record NZ_CP094466.1, on the reverse strand, counting down.
CTTTAAGTTTTTGCTTTTCTTAACGGTTCCGTTAATTATACTTATAAAATTATTTATTCTATCCTCTCGCAAATCATTCAGAAAAACCACAAACTTTTTCGATGCGTAACGTGGATCTTGAGCCAGTTCATTAAAGATATTAATAACTTCCATTCCTGTACAAAAATCGCCATCTTTATATATTCCAGCATTGCACATGCAATCAATAAAGTTTATTTGGCTAATAGTTTTCCTTCCTGCTTCAACAATCGCCCATTGCCGAACATATCGCGTAACATATTTTATTTTATAAGTAGTCTGCTCTTTTTTACTCTGAATTGCAGAACTATCTATACCAATCTTTTTAAAATCGTCAGGTGAAATATTCATAATTCCTCCATAATGAATTATTATCCCAGCGTTCTAAATTCATCGTCCATCATTGCGTGTCCTGTATCTCACCTCCACTCTACCTCATATACTATTTTACATTAAGCTTCCCGCAAGCTCTTATATATTTCTTCTGTAAAAATACCGAGCACCTGCCGTTTGATTTCTTCATTGCTTAGCAGAAGTGAGAAGAAATCCTGATTCTGTTCTAATCCTTCAATCAAGGCATCGTCAATATCATCAAAATAAGAAAATTCAAAGTCTTTGACGGTATTGTTTCGCGCACTGGTTTTCAGTTTATCCGATTTTAAAAGGATGTCCCTGATCTGTAACATAGCCTTAACTGCCACATCATTGTTATAGGCCTTTCCGGTACGGCTATTGATCTCCGCAATGATCTCTGAAAGCCGTTCCTCTTTTGCTTCAGTAAGCCCGAAACTTTCGGCAGTCGGCAATTTCACCACTGGCTGTGCAACAAGGTTTGACGTTGTATGTTCCTCGACCTTTTTCTGAACAAAATTGGTTGCCTTAATCTTTCCGTCTAGGTTGTATCCACCGCCCGGATGTTTGATGTTGATATAGGCCAGAAGATATGTGATAAAGTTGTATTTCTTGTGCAGATCAGTATCCTCAAAACAGGATGCCTGCAACAGAAACTCATAGAATCGGACAAAGTGCCGCATCGCAGATACGATCTCGTGCTGTTTGATAAGATCGTATTTTTCGATCATATTCTTTGCCCGTTTAGAGTAAAACGTCAGCTTCTGCTTGTCCTTGGCAGATATATTCTTCTTATACAGCAGCTCGTTGGCTTTTTCGATATCATCCGGGTCAAGCACGGTGTACGCATCGATTTGAGCTTCCAGATCATAAATCGCCGTCGGCGTTACGGAAGTGGAGAGCAGCGTAGTCGTATAGTACGGTGAAAATGCCGCTTTGATATCTTCGTATGTATTTGCAAAGTCCAGCACGAAGGTTTTCTTCTCGAACGGCGGGCAAATACGATTCAGGCGGGAAAGCGTCTGAACAGCAGATACGCCCTTCAGCTTTTTGAGAACATACATAGCGCAGAGTTTCGGCTGGTCAAACCCGGTCTGATACTTATTCGCAACCAGAAGTACCTGATATTCGTCCTTATCAAATTCTTTTGTCAGACGATCCTCCGGGAAACCGTTCATGGAAGCCTCGGAATATTCGGTTTCATCGTCCGGGAGCTTTACTTTGCCAGAAAATGCAACCAAAGCTTTGATATCGGTATAGCCTTTTTTCTTTGTATAATTCTCAAACGCCTGACGGTATTTGACCGCGCCCTGCCGGGAAGCAGTGATGACCATTGCCTTTGCCATACCGCCAAGTTCCGGCATCACTGTTGTGCGGAAATGTTCAATGATAACCTCTACACGCTGTGCAATGTTCGTCTCGTGCAGTTCCACAAACCGCGCAATTTGCCGCTTTGCATCAGCAGTCTTGCATCGAGGATCTTCTTCAATCTCCTTGTTCAGCTGATAAAAGGTATCATAAGTGGTATAGTTCTGAAGCACATCAAGGATAAAGCCCTCCTCAATGGCCTGTTTCATAGAATAGATATGAAACGCCTCACGCTGCCCTTTGGTGTTCAGTCGACCAAACAATTGAATCGTTGTGGGCTTGGGGGTGGCGGTGAAAGCGAACATGGAAACATTCGCCTGTTTGCCGTTTCTGCGGATTTCACCCGTAATCATATCTTCCACATCGATGCCTTCTTGTTCTCCTGCACCCAGCGACTTTGTGACCGCTGCCATGTCCTTACCTGCCGTGGAGGAATGTGCCTCATCGATAATAACCGCAAAATGCTTGTTTTTCAGCCCGGCAACACTGTCTACAATATACGGGAATTTCTGAATTGTAGTGGCGATGATTTTCGTATTGCCGTTCAGAGCAATGGCAAGGTCTGCCGAGTTGCACTTATCGTCCATGACACGGATAAGCCCCGCTTTATGCTCCATGCCCATAATCGCTTTCTGCAGCTGACGATCAACCACAACTCGATCAGTGATGATCACAACATTGTCAAAGATGATTTTATTATCCGCATCGTGCAGAGAAGTCAGGCGGTGCGCCAGCCATGCGATAGAGTTCGTTTTGCCGGAGCCTGCGCTGTGCTGGATCAGATAATTCTGCGTTGTGCCATTATCACGGACATCACCCAGCAGTTTGCGGATCACATCAAACTGATGATACCGAGGGAATATGACATTTTCGGATTTTTTCGTTTTCTCTGTCAGCTCATCCTTGCTTTCCTTAGTTTCGATAAAGATGAACTTACTGATGAGATCAAGGACGGTATCCTTGGTCAGAATATCCTCCCACATATAGGACACGCTGTATTTGTCTTTGAAGGTCGGGTTTCCCGCACCGGCGTTGACCCCTTCACCGTTGCCCATGTTGAACGGCAGGAAGAAGGTGGCGTTGCCTGCGAGTTTAGTGGTCATATAGACCTGTTCCAGGTCCATAGCGAAGTTCACAAGGCAACCTGCTTTAAACCAGAACAGACGGGTTTTCGGGTCACGGTCAACACGATACTGATAGATGGCATCCTGATAGGACTGACCTGCAGCATTGCATTTCAGTTCAAAGGACATGATAGCAAGACCGTTCAGGAAAATCACCAGATCAACGCGCTCTTTGTCGCTTGCCCAGACCTCCTCCATAACGGAAAAGATATTCTTTTCATACTTTGCCAGCAGTTCCCGGTTAAAGGTAGTAGCGGGTTTGGTATACATGAGTTCCAGCTTCATGTTGGAGATTTCTATGCCATGCTTCAGCACATCCAACAAGCTACCGCGCGCTTTGGTGACCTCGGCATTGATGAAACCGACAATCGTATCCTCCAGATCCGTTTTATAGATCTTGCGGAGCGCATCCATCTCATTCGGCTGTGTATCGTTCAAAAATCGAAACAGCAGTTCCCGATCCATAGCAAAGAAGCGGTCATAGTTTGTTGCCTTACGGACAATGTAGCCATTGTCCTGCACAAGCCTGTCCATGATGAAATGCTGATATTCTTTTTCTGAGAGGATATTATTCATGTCTATCAATGCCTCATCTCACGGTTTACGATTCAATTCTCGTTTTGTCTTTTCTGAATAGTTGATGTTAACATTTTCACCGTCACTGCTTGTGAGAACCGGAATAATTTTGTTATCTGTGATAACATATATCTCACACCACGCAAATTCCCCGGCCAATTTAGTTGCAAGAACAATGGTTCCGTCTTTTTTAATATGTCGGAACGCTTCTTCTAAATCTCTGCTCTTGATCTTATTCCTGCTTTGATTTGTTTGAGTATAGGATCGTACTGCAAACATCAGGTTTTGACGGTCACTCCACCCATCTTTGCTGTTAACTCGCTTATACTCGGCGGCAGAAATATAAAGTTCGGTTCCTCCGCCAATAGGTGATGTTACATATTCAACTTTCATGATGTGGGTACCTCCTTTTTTCCAGTTACATACTCAAAAATGAGTGATTTCTTGTATTCGTCAAGCGTTGCAAGCTGTCTATTCTTGTCCTCGATAACCAGATTGATTTCCACACATTTTTTATCGAGAAATTCCGCAATTTGAACCTGTTCCTCATAAGGTGGATTTGGAGCTTTGATTGCACCAAGCTGGTCCTCTGTCAGCGAATGACGTAGATTTTTTGCCATATGCAGTAGTTCTTTCGTGTAATCCACCATTAGATAGTAGTAATAGTAATACGGCGCGTATGCGCCAGTCCTCATAACAAACTGACTGTATGCAGGGCTTGTTAGTCCAAAATTTTTTACCAGGCCGATACACCGGGGCGTTACATCAATGTCGAACAAACACATAAGCAAATTGCCGGGAGTGACCTTCTGGTATCCATCAAATGATGTCGGCATCTTTCCGCCACCATTTAGGTCTCGAATAATTACGCCGTTTGTAGTGAGTGAAAGAATATCTTCGCCGTTATAAACCGGGCAGATATTTTTAACCTTGTACATTAGGTATTTGTTTGGGACAGCATCCCATGCCAATGGCATCTTCCCTACCCACTCAATCCCACTGTCCTTCATCTCGGCATCGGGATTCAGCCCTTTGGTGACGGTTTCGGTGATAACAGATCTCTTGTACTGCTCCAGCGTGTCGATCTGGGTTTGGATGTCGGCGGTCAGTGCGTCAATCTCGGCACATTTGGCATCAAGAAAATCAGCAATGCGCTGTTGTTCCTCTGCAGGCGGAAACAGTATTGGTAACTGTATAAAATTCGACCACCGCATAGCCTGACCGTCGCGCACCAGATTTGAGGTACTGCTTAACGCATCAATATAGTTGCTGGACTTAAAAAACCACTTATAGTATCTCGGTTCACGAATGGTATTGCTTGGAATTAACATAACATAAGCAGAGCTAATGCTTCCGGTCTTTTCACTATATTCCAGTCCCCCCTGAAAACTCCTCATGTGGATCACAAAATCTCCAGCACATACGAGTTTCAGTATATCAAAGTCCTTTTGAACTGTGACTATATTTGCACCTGTCCTCTCCATGTATTCGGTTTGAGTAATCACCCCATATTTTTGAGAAGCAGTCAACTGTACCATGCCTTGTTTCGCACGATCTTTTCTCTGACTAAAGTGGTATTGGGGATTATCAATTTTCCATTCAACGGGCACCTTCCCAATCCACTCAATCCCACTATCCTTCATTTCACGCATAGTTTTACCGCCTTACCCAAACAATTTAGCGACACGCTCGGAGACAGACCGTTCCAATTCTGAAAACTTTGCTTCCAGTTCTTCACTTGCTGTCGGCTGCTGATATTTATAGAAATACCGTGTGAACGGAATCTCTGCACCGGTTTTGATAACAGGCTTCTTGGCGCTAAGGTTCTCCTCGAAGAATGCGGCGGCATCCGGGATGTGCGGCAGGACTTCTCTTGCCATATAGTCCTCGATATTCTCTTCCCATTTTACCTGTTCGGTATCCTTGGTTTCTTTGTCGTAGATGATGCTGCCCTTGCGATCCCGCTGAATCTCAGCTTTTTTATCCATAACGGAAAGGCCGTCTGTAATCTTTTCCAGCAACTTTTTGTCGGCAGTCACCGCAAACAGTGCTTTGGACAGCACCGGAGTAAACTCTGCCGGGCAATTATAAATCTGCTCCGAAACTGCCGCTTTCAGTGTGGCGACAATGGCATCATAAACCGGCTTATTTGCCTGATATACCTCCAACTTCTTCTGATCCTTGCCGGTCAGTTCTTCGGCATTTTCCAGTTCGTCCACCTTGGACTGGTCATACAAGGCAGATAGCGATCCCTTGGAAAGCATGGATTCAATGCGTTCCTCCGTAATAGCATAGCTGCGCTGAAGCGGCTGCATCACCGTGTACTCACGGTAAATAAACTCCTCGTTAGGGTAAATCTTGCAATATTCATTCTCTGTAAAATCCGCATACAGCTTTGTAATGGCGCTGCGATCCTCAGGAGAAATTTCATTTTTCTTATCACCCAGTGCTTTCCGCAGTTTTTTGAAAAACGTAGAAGCATCAATCAACTGAATTTTGCCCTTGCGCTCCGGGCGCTTGTTCTTGGAGAGAACCCAGATATATGTAGCAATGCCGGTGTTATAAAACAGGTCAGTAGGCAGCGCAATAATCGCCTCAATCAGATCGCTTTCCAGCATCCAGCGGCGGATCTGGCTCTCACCGGACGCTACGCCACCGGAGAAAAGAGGACTGCCGTTTTCAATAATGGCAGCACGGCCAAGGTTATCGTCCATCTTATCAATGGCAGACTGAAGGAACAGCATCTGCATATCACCGGAACCGGGCAGTCCTGCGCCCCAGCGGCCGTCAAAACCTTTCTGATATTCTGCGTTGACAGCATCTTCCACGCCTTCAGCCGCATCTTTACCGCCCCAAGCGGTGCCAAAAGGAGGATTTTCCAGCACAAAACGCATTTTCGTGCCTTTAAAGCGGTCTGCTTTCATGGTGTCCTGATAGCAGATATTTTCGGCATTCTGTCCCTTGATGAGCATTTCAGCAAGGCACATGGCGTAGGACTCCGGGTTGATTTCCTGCCCGAACAGGCGCACATCTGCCGTGGGATTATAGCGTTTAATAAAATTAAAGCCGGTGGACAGCATACCACCCGTACCACAAGCCTGATCCAATATTGTGATGACCTTACCGTCATCGAAGATATCATCGCACCCTTCAGCAAGAAGAATATTGACCATCAGCTTGATGATATCTCGTCCAGTGTAGTGGTCGCCAGCCTCAGCGTTTTCAGAAAATTTGCGAATCAGATCTTCAAAAATATACCCCATCTTCACATTGTCGATGGTGCGAGGATCAAGGTCAAGTTCAGAAAATGCTTTAACGACAGAGAGCAGCCGGTTGTTTTTGTCCATCTTGTCGATTTCTTCTCCGAAGTTTAAACCGCGCTCCTTGGACATCAAAATTTCCAGCACATTCGCAGAAAATCCCTGCAGATAACTCTTGAAATTGGCAGCAATATGGTCTGCGTCATTTACAAGCTCTGCGAGGTCAAATTCACTGGTGTTGTAGAACTGGAAGCCGGAAATACGGTACATCGCCTTTGCCGGAAAATTCGGATTTGCTTTGAACTGCTCCACGACCTTCTGCTTGGTAGGTGCAAGAGCACACTCAAAGCGACGGATGATTGTCATCGGAATGATAACATCCTTATATTTGTCGCTGCGGTACGGTCCGCGCAGTTTATTTGCAATGGACCAGATAAAATTCACTTCGGCAGATACATCCACCGGACTGTCATCCCACATGACATCAACAACTTTTTTCTCAGGCATATCGACTTCCTCCGTCGGTGTTTTTTATTGTAACGCACTTCTCATCCCAAAAAGCGGACCATATACTAATCTTCCTATGATTCTAGTATAATTCCTTGTCTGAGTATAACACATTTGTGCAGTATTTCCAATTATGATTGGACGTGTGCCCAGATATTTTCCCACGCAGTCAAGACGGAGCCTCTGCATCAGGGCACCCCATTTTCCAGTGCCCTGCCGGGAAGAATCCAAAGAGCGGCGGAACGCTCGTTGGCACACGACTTTGCCTGCAAAGTCTAGTGTGTTACACCTTGGTTCCGGCTGACGCGGAAAAGGGGCTGCGAGAGGCTCCGGCAAGCACCTGTTCTGCGGCAGAAGGATGCGCGGATGGGCGTGGCAGTTGACAGTCTCTGCCCACCCAGCGCAGGCTTGCAGAGGAACCAATGGTGTACGTTCCCCTTTCCTGCCGCAGCAGCGCACCCTATAAGCTGCAGGGCAAATAATCAGCGTCTGTGCTTGCCCCGGTTGCCTGCAAGTGTCCCCGGTTTTAGCATTGCCGTTTTATAAAGGATCTTTTTTATCAGCTTTCTTTCATCCTCTGTCAGCTTATCGTAGTTGATGCCGATTGCCTTCAATGCTGTTCGGATCTTCTTTTCATCCGCAGACCCTTCAAGTTTCTGTGCATCCTCCAGTTCCTTCATCAGGTTGTCGATCATTGAACCATCCGAAGTGGTCTTGTCCTTGCGGTGTTCCGTCTTGATGTTCTTCAGGATAGCCACCAACTCGTCATACAAGACCCGGCCAAAGTACTCATCTTCATCGATCTGCCCCAGCTTCAAGGTGCTCATGTATAGATCGTTTTCATCTGCTGCATACTTCTTTTTCAGCATTTGCCGGGTCGCTTCCAGACCAGCATTGAGGTTTTGAATGTTTGCGCTGACATATCCATCCACATAGATTTCCAGATCGGTCATGAACCGCCGGAAATTCTCATGCACGATCAGCTCGCACAGCAGCCGATGATTGAATTTTCCATTCCTTAATACGTCCACTGCGCCATCGCTCAGATGCAAGTCCAAAAGGACTGCATCTGGGCGTTTTTTGTTTTCCGTCACACCCAGCAGGTAGTCGGTGGTCACACCATAAAACTCAGCCAGCGTTGTCACCGCATAAATGCTGAGGTCGGTCACATCGTCGCTCTCATACTTCGACAGCGCCGATTTGGACAGACCCGTCTGCTCTGCCAGCGTTTCCAACTTCAGATGCCGCTCCACACGCAGGTCTTTGAGCCGTTCTCCCAGTGTCAGCTTGATGTTCATGGTCGCACCTCCGATGTTTTTTGCACAGTATACCACTTCCGGCAGTTCCTGTCCATAAGCGTGGAATTTTGCAGTTTCTGCACCTGTTTTCCGACATTATGGATATACGGCACAGCGGCCATTGCGGTGCTATCCTATAGACAGAAAGAAAACATATAACTCCCCAGCAGCGAACATATTAAGGGCTTCCCGCGAAAGCCCTCTGAAATATCTTTCATACCAGAACCTTGAGAACAGAATGACCGTCCGAACTGCCCAGACCGCCAAGACCTCCCATCGGGGGAGCGAGCGCCCTGCATAGGGCCGACACAGAGTCCAAAAAGATTTCCTGTCGGGAGGCAGCAAGGGAGACCGGCTTTGAACGTGGTAGGGATCAAAATGATCCGTGCCAAAACCTTTGACCAAAGGAGAGATTTTGAGTTTATATCAAAAGATCAAGTCCGCCATCACCGTTCGGCAGGTGGGAGAGATGTACGGCATGGAGCCAGACCGCCATGGCATGGTGTGCTGTCCGTTCCATTCCGACAGCGACCCCAGCATGAAGCTGAACGACACCTATTATTACTGCTTCGGCTGTGGAGCCAACGGCGATGCCATCGACCTCACCGCCAAGCTGTTTGACCTGAACCCCCGGCAAGCCGCCGAGAAGCTCGCAAGTGACTTCGGGCTTGACCCGGATAAGCCGCCCGCCAATGCCATCGCCCTGCCGCCGCCCAAGCGTGGCCTGACGGACGAGCAGTGGGCAGACATCGCCTACTGCCTGCGGGTGCTGACCGATTATCTTGACCTGCTGCACGACTGGCAGGAGCGCTACAAGCCCGCCACCCCGGAGGAACCGCATGACCCACGGTTTGAAGAAGCCCTCCACACGACCGAGACCATCGAGCACCTGACGGACTGCGTTGCATTTGGGACGCCCCAGCAGAAGGCCGATGCCGCCGCACAGCTGCTGTCCGGGTCGTACCTGCTGATGCTGGAAGAGCGCACCGACCGCCTTGCTCTGGCAAAGTGCGCCTGACGATTGATTCACCCGAAGTGGTGGGTCTCACCGTGAGGCCCACCACTTCACTTTTCTAAAGGAGAGTCACTCTATGAAGAAAAACATTTCCCGCAACCCTTTATGGCCGGACTGGTATAACGGCAAGAAGATCGATGAAGTCCAGTTTGGCCGCGCCTTTCTGGAACAGTGGCCGCTGAAATGCGTCAACGGAACGCTGTACACGCTGGACGGCCCGGTGGAGGACGAGAGCGAGATCAAGCAGCGCATCTTGGAGAACATCGAGGAATATGTCACCTCCGGCCTGTCCAAAAAGGTCACCAACATTCTGGAGACCATCAAGCTGCTGGCTTTTTCCGACCCGTTCCCCATCGAACAGGACTGCATCCACCTCCAGAACGGCGTGTACCATCTGCCGGATGGCTCTTTTCAGGAGAGCCGCCTGTTCTGCCAGAATCGCCTGCCTGTGAAGTATGACCCCAAAGCCGCCACCCCTGACCGTTGGCTGACCTTCCTGCACGAGCTGCTGGACGAAGCCGACATCCCTACCTTACAGGAATATCTGGGCTACTGCCTGATCCCCAGCACCAAGGGACAAAAGATGATGCTCATTGTCGGCAAGGGCGGCGAGGGCAAATCCAGAATCGGGCTGGTGCTGAAACGGCTCATGGGAGACGCCGCCAGCAATGGCAGCGTCCAGAAAGTCGAGAACAATCGCTTTGCCCGTGCCGATCTGGAACGCCGCCTGCTGATGATCGATGATGACATGGACATGAACGCCCTGCCCAAAACGAATTATATCAAGACCATCGTGACCGCCGAAGCCAAGCTGGACTTGGAGCGCAAGGGTGTCCAGAGCTACCAGCGGGACATCTACGCCCGGTTCCTCTGCTTTGGCAACGGTGCGCTGACCTCGCTATACGACCATTCGGATGGCTTCTTTCGCCGCCAGCTCATCCTGACCACCAAGGACAAGCCCACCGACCGCATGGATGACCCCTTCCTTGTGGAGAAGATGTGCGCCGAGTTGGAAGGCATCCTGCTCTGGTGTCTGGAAGGGCTGCACCGGCTGGTGCAGAACGATTTCCGCTTCACGGTCAGCCCCAAAGCTGCTGCCAACGTGGACACCATCAAGCGCAGCAGCAACAATGTCATCGACTTCATGGAATCTGAGGGCTACTTCCGCTTTAAGGCAGACTACTCCATCAGTTCCAAAGATTTCTATGAAATCTACAAACTGTGGTGCGAAGATAACGCCTGTCACAGCGTATCGGCGATCCGTTTCAGCGCAGAACTGCGCCAGAATGACCGCCGCTATAACCTTGAAGCCACCAACAACATCTATCTGCCCGGTGGCCGCAGGGTGCGGGGTTTCGTGGGCATTGAGCCGCTTGTCCACCCCTGCCCGTAAAAAGTGCATTTTTTCACGGAAGAAGTTCGTACAACCTGTACGGTCTGTACTTGTACGTACCTGTACGACGAGTCGAAACAAATTAAGCGAATTATCGTTTATATTTCAGATTTCCGTACGCCGTACGAACCGTACAGGTTATTTGAAGTCCGTACAGATTTTTTGTACACCCCAAGAAGGAGCGTGGTCTATGAAAGCCCAATACGGAATCCTGCGATTCAAAAAGTACAAGGGGCCTGCCATCAGCCCCATCGAAGCCCACAACGAGCGCACCAAGGAGCAGTACGCCAGCAACCCGGATATCGACACGAACCGGAGCCGCTACAACCTCCATCTGGTGCAGCCGCAGGGCAGGTACCGGGAAGAAGCCGACCGCATGATCACGGCGGCTCACTGCCGTGTCCGCAAGGACAGCGTGCGGGTGGTAGAGGCTCTTGTCACCGCCAGCCCGGAGTTTTTCAAGGATAAGACCAACCGGGAGATCAGGGCGTACTTTGCGTACGCCCTGAAATTTTTGGAGGGCAGACAGCGCCCGGATACCTTTCTCTCTGCTGTTGTCCACATGGACGAGAAAACGCCCCACCTGCACCTCTGTTTTGTGCCCCTGACTGCTGACGGACGGCTGAGCGCGAAAGAGATCATTGGCAACCGCAAGAATCTTGTGAGGTGGCAGGACGAGTTCTGGCAGCACATGGTCAAGCAGTACCCGGAGCTGGAACGGGGCGAAAGCGCCAGCCAAACCGGGCGGGAGCACATCCCGCCCCGCATCTTCAAGGAGATGCCCCAACTGACCAAGCAGAAGGAGCAGTTGGATGCCCTGCTGGTGGGTATCAACCCCTTCAACGGTAAGAGCCGTGCGGCGGAAATCAGCAAGGTGCTGGACAGCTATATCCCGGCAGTGTCCAAAATGCGCACCGAACTGAACCGCTATCAGGTCGCCTTTACGGAGACCACCGCCGAGAACAGACAACTGAAAAAGAAAAACAAGACACTCTCTGCCTCGCTGGACAAAGCGAAGGAGGGGAGCGTCTTGAAGCGTCTGGAGGATGCCAAGCTGCGGCAGGACTATGAAGCCGCCCTGAAAACGCTGGACAGCATCCCGCCGGAGGTCATTCGTTTTTATGAGAACCGCAGCACGCAAGAACCTGTGGTGCGTCACGATAAGTAAGGAGCAATGCCTATGTGTAATAAAATGTACGAAAATGTGAAATCTTTGGATTATACGAAAAAATCCTTGCAGTCAGACTCGAATCCGGCTACAACGGAGGTGGTCACTCGAACCAATGCCGTCAAGTCTCCGACCAACAGCCCTGAGACCACAAAGCTGGTGTACACAGTAAAGGAGGTCGCGCAGATGCTGGCCATCAGCCAGCGTGCCGCCTACAACCTGTGCAACAGCACCACCGAGTTCCGTGTCCTGCGGGCAGGCGGAAGCATCCGCATCCCGAAAGACAGCTTCGATACGTGGCTCCACCGGGCAGCTTGATAAGGAGGCAAATCTATGGCATATATCACGAAACGCGGCAGCTCCTATGGTGTCCGCTATACTTACCAAGACGAGCAGGGTAAAGACTGCAACAAATGGGAAAGTTTTTCTACAAAAGAGGAGGCAACAAATCGCAAAAAACAAATCGAACATGAACTTGCAAACGGAACGTTTCTGATTCCATCCACGGAGAAAGTGCATCGTTCCAGCTTTCCACCGGAATAGCCGCAAACAGAAAGTGGTGCGCACTCTGTGCAATAGCGGTAACCTCGCTTTCCATGCTTTGCAGCTCATGTTCACCGGTCATTTGGAGCAGTAGGTATTCTGCATGGGCTTCGCCGTAAATGCGGCAAGGTCTGTTCCCGATTTGCATTATCTGTGCAGTCACTGTAGCAGCCTCCTGACAAAATTTTGGTAAGCCCAGTATAGCAACTGAAAAATCATTTTGCAATTCGAAAGGCGTTCGCATTCGCAGCAAGCAGTGCAAGTTGGTACCAACTTGCGATTTTTGAATCGGATTTTTTAAAATCCAATTTCAAAATGCTTGTTGGGAAATCCCAAACCCTTTCAGATCTGCACCGTACCGATGCAGGCTGCGCGTTTTTACAAAACGCTTTTTGGTGCGCCGTAGAAGCGCGCAGCCATCACGGAAGCATGATAATTACAGGGTTTGAGGTTTCCCAATAAGTGCGCAGATGTATATACGTCTGCATTGCTTAAGAAAAAAGCCAAACCTCAAGCAGTACAGGATGTACGGTGAGATTTGGCTTTTTAACATCAGCTGGTTTTCTGATTTTCATTCATGATCCTTCTGGCTCGGCCGCACGTGGTGTCCTCAAAGGTTTCATCCTCGCTGAATCGCAGCCAATAGGGGGCTTCCATCAGGCAGGCATTGGTGCGCTTGACGATTTCCCAAGCGTTGTAGTCCGGCAGACCCAGCACCTGTGCAATCAGCGAGGCCATCACCTCAGAATACGGCTCATACCCAGCGGTTCCGGCCTCTGTAATGGAGTTGCCCCTGACCATGAAAAGCTGGTCGTCTACATGATGCCAACTGTATTATTAGCATATCCCATGCGCTGCAAGCGCCTCAGCTATACCATCATGGTCACGATCGGTAGTATGCCTGGGCAGATGCTTCTTCAGCAGCTCCGGTGCATTGCTCATCAGATAGCCGTGACCAACAAGCTCCAGCATTTCCACATCATTGTAGTTATCCCCAAAGGCAACAGCATCCTTCGGGGAGATATCCCGCAGGGCGCAGATCCTTTTCACGGCTTCTCCCTTGGTCGTTCCTCCGGGCATGATTTCCAGCAGAGCATTCGATGATTTGACAATTTCGTATTGCGGAAACTGAGCCTTCAATGTGGCTTCTATGGTGTCTGTCCAAGCGGGAGCACAGATGAACAACAGCTTATGCACTTCATCGGCGATCATATCCGCGATCACGCCCTGCTGGGCGGTCGCCTTAACGATTCGCTCTTCCCGTTCAATGCGCGGATCCGTACGGTCCGGTGTGACCCACTGGTCAAACGAGTATGCACCCCATGCCATATCAAAGTGCTGCTGCGCCGTAAAGTCAAGGATTTTTGCTGCTTCTGCTCGGCTCATCCCGCGGTGATAGATGATCTGTCGCTCCTCGTTCAGTATCAGGCTTCCACTATAGGAAACAATACTACACCGCAGGCCGTATTTCCTCACAATGGGTTCGATGCCAGAAGGACTGCGCGCCGAGATAATAACGAATGGGATCTCCTTTTTTTGCAGGAGCTTCAAGGCCCGAAGCGTCCTTGGCGTGATCTCCTGACGAGAATCAAGCAGCGTTCCATCTACATCACTAAATACGATTTTAAGGTCGTCCATGATCGTTCTTTCCTGCGAAAGCATTATTAAAAATATCCGTTGTGTCGTCCGGCTCCTTATCTTGTTTGTTAGCTCTTCGCCACGCCGGTCTCGCGGGCAGCCTTTGCCACGGCAGCGGCCACAGCCTCGGCCACGCGGGGGTCGAACGCGCCGGGGATGATGTTCTCCTCGCTGCGGTCTGCATCGGTGATGAGGTCTGCAATGGCGTAGGCAGCAGCCAGCTTCATCTCATTGTTGATATCCCGGGCACGGACGCTGAGCGCACCCTTGAACAGGCCGGGGAAGCACAGCACGTTGTTCACCTGATTGGGGAAGTCGCTGCGGCCGGTGGCCATCACCCGCACGCCGCCGGCCTTGGCCTCGTCCGGCATGATCTCCGGGGTGGGGTTGGCCATGGCAAAAACGATGGCATCCTTATTCATGGTCTTGCACAGCTCAGTGGTCAGGATGCCGGGCTTGGAAACGCCGATGAACACGTCGGCACCTTCCAGTGCTTCCTTCAGGCCGCCCTTGACCTGACGGGGATTGGTCACCTCGCCCAGCCAGTTCTTGTGGGCCTCGGCGCTGTTGCAGCCCTTGTACAGGGTGCCGAACTGATCCACTGCAATGATGTCCTTTGCGCCTGCGGTCATGAGCATCTTGATGATGGCAGTACCGGCAGCACCGGGACCGTTCAGCACGATGTGCACATCCTCCATCTTCTTGCCCACCACACGCAGGGCGTTGATGAGGGCAGCGGTGACAACGATAGCGGTGCCGTGCTGGTCATCGTGGAACACCGGGATGTCCAGCTCCCGCTCCAAGGTTTCCTCGATTTCAAAGCACTCGGGGCTCTTGATGTCCTCCAGATTGATGCCGCCAAAGGTGGGCGCAATGGCCTTGCAGGCAGCAATGACGCTGGCAGCGTCGTGGGCGTCGATGCAGATGGGGAAGGCATCCACGCCGCCGAACTCCTTGAACAGCACGGCCTTGCCCTCCATGACCGGCAGACCGGCTTCCGGGCCGATATCGCCCAGACCCAGCACGGCGGTGCCGTTGGAGACAACGGCTACCATGTTGCCCTTGAAGGTGTACTTATATACATCGTCAGGGTTTTCCTTGATCTTGCGGCAGGGCTCGGCCACACCGGGGGTGTAGGCGGTGGACAGGTCGTCACGGGTGGCGACCTCCACCTTACTCACGATGCCCACCTTTCCCTTGTGGGTCTCGTGCATTTCCAGAGCTGCTTTATTGTAATCCATTTGAATTTCCTCCTATTGGTTCAAAACTCATTTTTCCAAGGACTTTCATCGCTGTAATCGTGGGAAATATAATCGTAAATATAGCCGATCTCACTGTCCGGCAGGTTGATGCGGTACTGCTCGGCAATGTTGGCAAAGCAGCGCCGCGCCAGTGCCACAAAGTCCCGGTGCTCTTCACAGAAGCGTTCCAGATCACGGTAGCTCTTGATCTCCTCTTTTTTCACCAGCCGCTCGATCAGGCAGCTGATGTGCAGGTTCAGACCCACCACGGTCTTGGGCTGGAAGTGGGAGCCAAGCGCCCGCTGCATCTCCTCCAGCATATCTGCTACCAGCGAAAGCACCCGCGATGCATTCAGGATGGTGAGCGATTCCACCACGTTTTCCAGCGAGAACTGATTGACCAGATTCTGCTTGAAGTGCTCGAACTCTTCCTCGGTCAGATAACCGCTGAGGCCGCTCTTGATCTTATCCAGTCCGCGCTGGGTGATGATGTCCTCCACGGCCACCACCGGGAAATCCGCCGGGCCAAGCTCCATGGTGGACGCTGCAAACAACACGTTGCAGGTGTCCCAGTGGCCATTCTGACGCAGCTGCTCATAGGTCTGCACATCGTAGCACAAAAAGCGCGCGTTTACCTTCGTGTTCAGATGATTCAGGCTGTGCATGAACAGCTCGCTCACCTTTGCAGCGACGTTGCTGCCGCTCTCGCTCACAAACAGGATCACATCCTCTTTGCGGGCTTTTTCCAAGATCTTATAGCGGATCTGCGAAGCATTTTTGGCATTTTCCAGAACCTCTGCCAGCGGCATCCCGTCCAGAATATGGCTGCCCACCGAAAGTGCCATCGCTGTGGAAACATTGTTGATGATCCCGAGGTTGACATTCGGCAGGTCGTCCAGAAGCTCGGTGATGTTTTCCAGTGAGCCGAGGTCTACCAGGATCAGCACATCGCGGTTCTCGTTGAAATAAAGGATCTTTTTGACCTGACTGACGATCTCGCTGACCGGCACATCATAGGGCATATCGATGGCGTTGAACAGATACTTATGCAGCATCTTGTTGCACACGTCTGCAATGCTGCTGGCCGTAGCGTAACCGTGGCAGATGATGAACGCCTGCACTGGCAGCTTGTTGCCGGGGCGGTGCAGCACCTCCACAAAAGCGCTGATCATCAGGATGCCGATGGACGAGAAATGCACATCGGTGGTGTTCTGCACCATCAGCAGCAGATCACTTGCCACCGCAAAACTGTAGGGCGCATCCCGCCGGACAGCCTCGGTCAGGTCTGCCACCAACTGCTGCATCTCGGCGCTGTCCTCCGGCAAGGCATCATCGAACACATTGCCGAAATACACCCACCGCGCCAGCATCAGGATAAAGCTGTTGGGGAAGCCGACACCGTACAGCTCATGGATGCGCTCCGAGATGCGCAGCATTCCCTGTTCGATGCCCTTGATGCGCTCATCTGCGATCTTGTTCTGGAACAGGATATAGTTGTTGTACTCCTCCAGCCGGTGCACCATGCGGGTGCAGAATCCGGCACATTCCAGACTGCCCTGTAAATACAGCCGCCCCTGCTCCCGGATCTCCTCCAGCAGATGATGCTCCCTTTCAAAGCCGCAGTCCTCCCGCAGGTCGTCCAGTGTCAGCGCACGGTTCTGTGCACCGGCCTCCGGCAGCAGCAGGCAGCTCTCAAACACGGCATCCGGCAGCACCGGCAGACCGATGCAGATGTCGCCGTCCCGGCTGCGGGAGTATGCATTGGTGCAGCTGGTACGGATGACCTGCTCCAGCTGACCCACGTTCCGCTCATACGGATACTGCATCAGCATCTGGTATGCCTGACCCGTCACCTGCACCCTGCGGCCGATGCGCTGCTCCTCCTGCATCAGAAAACGATAGATGAGCCGCTTTTTCTCCAGCAGCGACCGGCTGCGCAGCGGCAGAAGCTCTGCCTGCACCGGCACACTGTTCTTGAGCGAGGGCGGCACCGTCTGCACACCGAAGATCAGGCGCGGATACTTCGCGCCCAGCTCCGGCAGCACTGCCGTTAAAAAGCGCACCGCCTCGGCCTGCACACTGCTCTCCAGCTGGTCAAAGCCGTGCAGGTACAAAAAATCGCTGCCGGTGCCAGCCTCCAGCCTGCGTTTGAACGAAGCGGCAAAGCCGGTGCCGCCCGGCTCTGCTGCGCCCCACATGGCGCAGTCCAACTCGGCAAAACGGCTCTCTGCCGGCACGACCTGCTTTTCCTTTGCATACTCCCATGTCTTGCCGGCCAGCAGACGCTTGCCGGTGCCTTTTTCGCCCGCCAGCACCAGCGGCAGACCGGTGGGCGGATACTCCACCGCCACACGGCATTTTTCCACGGCGGATTTCAGACTGAGGTGATAGCCGATGACTCCCGCAAAGCAGCTGTCCGCACGGCGGCCATGGTTCAGATCCTGCTGCAGAAACTGCAGATCCTCATATTCAGAATCCAGCGTCTGAACGTTGAATTTCCGGCTCAGCGTCTCCCGCAGGAAATAATAGACCGGCCGGGTATTGATCTTGACCATCCAGCCCTCTTTGAAAAACTCGTTCAGGTACTGGCTCACCGTGTTGCGGCTGATGTGCAGCACCGCACCCATTTCCTGCGTGGTAAACGGTTGCAGCACCTCAAAGTTCACCTGTCCGGTCTGCTGTTCCAGATAGTTGTACAGCTCCTGCTGGGTCGGATTCAGCTTCTGCAGATTTGCCATTGTCACCTTTGCTCCTGTTGTTTTTTACGCTCAGCCCTTGTTCAGAAAGGGGACTACCAGCTCCGACCACACATCGTCGAAGAATTTTTTACTGTCCAGCGCCTGCACCGTGATCACCGCTTTGCTCTTGGGCACCACCACGATGTACTGACCATACATACCGTCTGCGCGGTAGGATTCGTCGTCCGGGTTCGTCCAGAAGAAATAGCCGTAGCCGTGCTTGGGGGCATTGACCGGGTACTGGTTTTTTTCTGCCTCATGCAAATATGCGGGGTCCAGAAGCTGCTCGCCGTTCCAGCAACCGTCGTGCAGCAGGAACTGCCCGATGCGGGACATCTCGTCAATGCTCAAAAACAGGCCGTTCGCTCCGGCAGAATGTCCCATGGGGCAGGTGAGCCAGTCCGGGTTGCCGATGCCCAGCTTATCAAAAAAGCGGGGCGTCATGTAGTCCTTTAGGGTACAGCCCGCAGCGCGCTCCACGATGCAGCTGCACATATAGCTGTTGAAATTGTTGTACTCGAACCGAGTGCCCGGCTCATAGGGGAACGCATTGCGCAGGAAATAATCCTGCCAGTCCCTGCACTGCAGCCGCTGCGCATCATTCCAGAAGAACATTTTATCCTTGGAGCCGCAGCCCATCATCAGCAGGTCTCGCACGGTCATGCGGCGCAGGTTCGGTGCAAGCTCTGCGGGGTCATACTCCGGATAGAACCTGAGCACCCGGTCGTCCAGTCGCAGCAGCCCTTCCTGCACGGCAAGACCCACACCGATGGAGGTAACGCTTTTGCTTATCGAATAAGCGTGCAGGCGCGTAGGCTTATCCAGCCGGGCATAGCTTTCCTCCAGCGTATCATTGCGCCATGCCTGCACAAAGTTGATGACGATATCCTTCTGCTTCATTTTCGCAATAAATTCTTCGGTACAGTTCATTGCAGCCTCCTGATAAGTGGGAAAGCGGATGTCAGCCCACGCTCCCATCCGCTTTCCATTTTACTATAAAATCGCCGTCTTGAAAAGTTCTGCTCAGAAAATACCGATGGCAGTGAGCAGCACACTGACTACGATGATGCCAAGCAGGATCGTGTTGGGCTTCGTGCCCTTCTTGAGCAGCCTGTAGACGCCCAATGTGGTAAGCAGCGAGAGCACCTTGGGCATGATGCCGTTGATGACATCGATCAGCTTGATGGCGTTGTCGCCGCTGCCAATGGCAACGACCGGGTTGATGCTGACCATGGAGGCCGACATACCGCCGATGACCAGCAGACCAATGATGGCCGCTGCGGTAAAGATCTTTTCGGTCAGGCCCAGCTCCTCAAAGCGGTTCAGTGCCTTCATGCCGGAGTTGTAGCCCCAGTGGCAGCCGAAGTAGCGCACCAGCACGTTGGGGATGTTGAACAGCAGCAGGAACAGGAACGGTGCAAACAGGTTGCCCGTAAGTGCCAGCGAGCAGGCGATGCCGCCGGCCAGAGGACGCAGGGTGCCCCAGAATACCGAGTCGCCGATACCGGCCAGAGGGCCCATCAGACCAGCCTTGACCGAGTTGATGGTGTTGGGGTCAAAGTCCTCCTGTGTGGCGTTCTCCTCCTCCATGGCCGCTGTAATGCCGAAGATAAAGGGGCAGAGCATGGGCGTGGTGTTGAAGAACTCGGCGTGACGCTGCAGTGCCTCGCCCAGCTCCTTCTTGTCCGGATACAGCTTCTGTAGAATCGGGGACAGCGCATACTGCGCACCCTGACTCATCTGACGCTCGTAGTTAAAGGATGCATTGACCGTAAAGGATCTCCAGAAAACCCTGTTGATATCGCTCTTGGTGAGCAGCTTTTTCTCGTTATTAGAAGTCATCGTCAGCACCTCCGTCAACCACAGCAGTATTATTCGGCTTGTTCTGGTCGTTGACCAGCATCAGAGCCACAATGATCACGCCCAGCAATGCAATGCCCAGCACGGGAACATTGAGGTATGCAGCCAGCAGGAAGCCCAGCAGGAAATACGGAGCAACCTTGGGGCTGATGAGGATCTTGCCCAGCATAGCAAAGCCCAGTGCAGGCAGAATGCCGGCGGCCACGGAAATGCCGCGGATGATGAAAGCAGGGATGATGGCAAGGAAGCTCTGCACGGCGTCGCTGCCGCAGTAGAAGCAGATGGCGATGACCAGAGACATGACGATATCGTAGGAAAGGAAGCTGATCATGTGCATGGCATTTACGCCGGCGGCGTTGCCTTCAGCCGCATATTTATCAGACTTATGCAAAAACCAGCTGCGGGCGGTCAGATAGAAGGTGTTCTTGATCAGCAGAGCCACCGTTGCAATGGGCAGTGCCAGTGCAAGGGCAGCCTCTGTGCCATTTCCGGAAACAATGGCCAGCGCCGTACCCAGAATGCCGCCTGCGGTAATCTCCGGCGGCAGCGCTGCGCCGATGGTCACGTTGCCCATGAAGGCCAGCTCCAGCGTAGCACCCACGGCCAGACCCGCGTTCACATCGCCCAGCACCAGACCGACCAGCGGGCCCATCACGATGGGGCGCTGGATCATGGAGTTGCCGACGCCGCATTCCAGAAAACCGATAAAGGAAACCAGTGCGATCAATAATGTCTTTACAAGCATGTTGTTTTCCTCCTGTTCTTGATGGATCAGGTCAATATTTTCTTGGCATCACTGGGCACTGCCTGGATGAACACCTCAATGCCCTCCGCAGCGGCCTCGTGCAGCAGCTTTTCCTCTTCGTCCGATACATAGACCGTATGGGACAGTGCGTGGCGGTCCGGCGCAGACTTTGTGCCGCCCAGATTGATGCTCTTGATCTGGGTGGTCTCCCGCGCCAGACGCACCGCATCCTTGACATTGCCGGTCACGATCATCAGGCTGTACTTGTCCGTCTTGCCTTCATTGATGGCGGCGATGGAATCATCCACCGTCTTGATGACGAGTTTGGCATTGTTGGGCTTGCCCAGACGCAGCGCAGCCTTGCGCACATCATCGGTAGCGGCCGCATCGTTTGCGATCAGGATGCAGTTGGGGTTCAGCTGGCCACACCAGCTGAAAACCACCTGACCATGCAGCAGACGATGGTCAACGCGCAGTAGTTGGATCATAAATTTTTTCCTCCTTATCAGAAATCTTCTTCTTTACTGACGAACTCCGGCTGCTGAATGGAAGCCTGTGCCTCTGCGATGCCGGTTCTGACCAGTTCATCCAGCGGCAGCTCCTCCTCGGTCAGCAGAGTTGCGACCAGCGTCAAATTCATTCCGGTGATCACGCGCACACCAGGCTGTGCCGCAAAGACGACAGCTTCCTTATTCACGCTGCCACCCAGCACATCCGTAACGATGACGCATTCTCCGTCTGCCTGACGGAGCATCGCCTCCAGTGTGTCATGGACATTGCACTCCGGCGTTGTGTAGGCATCGAACGCCTTGAGCGCCTCCTGTTCTCCCAGGATCATCTCCACCGTGTTCTTCATGCCGGATGCCAAATGTCCGTGTGACGCTAGGATTACAGTTCTCATATGCATCCCTCCTTGTGCTTGCAGTATACACCCTGCACAGTTTTTATTTCATTGTGACAGTCTTTTTGGTAATTAAACCCCGCGCTTTCGACACTGTTCGCGCTCTCCTCGACACTGCTGCGATAAAACCGTGCATACAAGCACCGGTTTCCATCAAATTTCCCAGAATATAAGTCCTACTATCACTGTTTTACTGCAATAAAACTTGCAAAACCATCTTGACGCTCACCGCAATCCATGATACCCTTTATCGCAAATCCCACCAAATTTGTAGAAAAGTACAGAGCGGCGAGGATTTATTCTCCATGAAGATTTTTACCGCCCCGCAACACACCCGATCTATTTTGCCGCCGATTCACCCGACAAAATCATCGCTGCGCTGCATGGGCGGTATTTTTCTTTTTCACAAATAAAATCTTATGTAGTTGTTCAATCTTCCAAAATTTGTTTTTGGTTGTTGACTGCACAACCGCAAAGTGTTATTCTTGTGCTTGAAAGAAGCAGGTTGTAGTGTCCGCACTGCGTCCGGCTTTCTTCATACTGTACCTTGAATCTTACATAAGCCGTCTGAACGAGATACTGCGCCATGACCTCACACTTTCTGTGGGCGAGCCGGACAACGCCGCTGCAAAACAGGGGCAGGAACTGCGTTCGGTGTGAACGGTGATCATGAGCAGGGGCTTTGCCTTTTCACACGTTTTGCTCTGCAAAATTTTCAATGTGCATTGCGGTTCGACTTCTGAAATTTTCAGTGTTGCACGGAAAGGGCGAAAGCAAGTATCGACCTGTGGCCACAAATTTTCAATGCTTGAAAATGTTCTGTCACATGGTCTGCCACTTGTTGGGGAGTGCCTTCCCCAAACCCTGCTCCAGTGTTGCGCTGGTTTCAGCGCAAAAGCGGCGTGTCGCTTTACATAGCCCTCTCCATCCCGGAGTGGGCATTTATCATTTTCACAGGAGGTCGAATATGACTGAAATGAAAAGTCCGAACGTACACGCACGAGAGAACCGCAATGACACGCCGCGAAAACGAAAGACACACATCATCAAAGTCCGAGTGACCGCAGAAGAAAAACTGCGGATCGCATACGCCTGCAAAGAACTCCACCTCACCCAATCCGAACTCGTCCGCCGCGTCCTGTACGGCGTGAACGTCAAGCACACCGTTGTGGTGGCGCAGGGCGGCGAGGATGTACTGGCGGCGCTTGCTGCCTTGTCTGCCCAGTGCAGCAAGGTAGGCAGCAACCTCAACCAGCTTGCACGGCACTTAAACTCCGGCGGCAAAGACACCGAGCAGCTCCGGGCGCAAATTCTGGAGGAACTGTCCGCACTCACGAACTTTCGGCTGAAAGCCGAAGAAACGGTTGGTGAACTGTATGGCAACCATCAAGCATTTGACCTCGAAAAACTCTAACTATGCCGCCGCCGAAAGCTATCTCACCTTTCAGCACAACGAGTACACTGGTCTGCCCATTCTGGACGAGAAGGGCAGACCCAAGCTGCGGGATTCGTACCTGCTCGACACCCTTGAGTGCGGCGAATCCTCGTTCGCTATGGCCTGCCTGATTGCCAATCGCAAGTACGGCAAGAACGGCAGGCGGGAGGACGTGAAGACCCACCATTATATTGTGAGCTTCGACCCGAAGGACGCAGTAGAGAACGGCCTGACCATGGAGCGGGCGCAAGCCCTTGGCTTGCAGTTCTGCAGGGACAATTTCCCCGGTCATCCCGCCATCGTCTGTACCCACCCGGACGGGCACAACAGTGCCGGGAACATTCACGTCCACATCGTCATCGGCAGCTTGCGCGTCCGCACCGTGGAACGGCAGCCCTTCATGGACAAGCCGTGCGACTGGGAAGCGGGCAAGAAGCACCGCTGCACCTCTGCCATGCTCCGGCACCTCCGTGTCGCGGTCATGGAAATGTGCGAGCAAGCCGATCTGAACCAGATCAACCTGCTGGAAGCCCAAGGCGACCATGTTTCGGAGCGCGAGTATTGGGCGCAGCGGCGCGGACAGCGCCGCCTCGACCATGCCAACGCCAAACTTGCCGCCGAAGGGCAGCAGCCCACCCAGACCGTCTACCAGACCGAGCTGGACAAGCTGCGAAAGCAGATCTACGCTGTGCTGAACAAGACCACCACCTTCGAGGAATTTTCTGCATTGCTCATGCAGGAACACGGCATCGCCGTGAAAGAGAGCCGAGGTCGGTTGAGCTACTGCCCGCCCGGCCGGACAAAGTTCATCACCGCCAAGAAACTGAGCAAGAAGCTGGAAAAAGAGCAGGTGCTGACCGCCCTCGCCCAGAACATCCAGCTTGCCGCCATCATCCAGCCCAGCAGCGAGAAGAAACCGGATAAGATCAGGAAACTGGTTGACATTCAGGCGAACGTTGCTGCAGGCAAGGGCATCGGCTATGAGCGTTGGGCGAAAAAGTTCAACCTCAAACGCTGGTCGCAGACCTTGTGTCTCCTGCAGGAGAAAAAGCTGCTCAGTGAAGATGCCCTGAACCAGCGCATTGCCGAACTGCAAACCCAGCACGACGATGCACTGGCGGTGGTCAAAGACATGGATGCCCGCATGGTCTCCCTCAAGGAGCTGCGCGGGCATCTTGTGGTCTATCGGCAGTACAAGCCTCTTGCACAGAAGCTCCAGACTGTGCGGAATCCCGCCAAGTTCAAGGAGCAGCACCGTGCAGAGTTTGCTGTGTACGAGGCCGCTTGCGCCTATTTCAAGGCCAATGGGCTTCGGACTCTGCCGGACCTCAAAAAACTGGATGCCGAATACCAGACCCTTTCCTCGGAGAAAAACGGTTTCTACACCCGCTACAAGAAAGCGCAGATCGAACTGCGTGAACTCCGCACCGCACTACAGAACGTGGAAACCTTCTTCCGCAAGGAGGAGCGCAGCCACGCCGTACCGCAGCAGGAGGTCAAATGAACAACACTCTGACGGATCGATGTGTGAATAAACCCAACCTCACCCACGCCCCTCACCGGGCTTCGTCCTTTCGCCTGTACCCCACCCATTGGGACGGAGGGTAGCACCTCTGTCTTTTCGGACGTAAAGAACGCCATCTCGACCCGGCAGGCAGCGGAGCTGTACGGCTTAGCCGTAAACCGGAACGGTATGATGTGCTGCCCCTTCCACGGGGATAAACACCCCAGCATGAAGGTGGACAGCCGTTTCCATTGTTTCGCCTGTCAGGCAGATGGCGATGTGATCGATTTTGTCGGCAGACTTTTTCAACTTTCTCCCTATAAGGCCGTGGAAAAGTTGAAGAACGATTTCGGCATGGCACTTGCCGACGGCAAGGTGCGGCTTGCTCCCCGCAGACCGCCCACCGTCCGGCAGCAGTTGCTGGACTATTACCGCTGTCTGCAGCGTTGGCGGATCCGATACGCACCGCAGTCACCCACAGAAGAACTTCACCCCTGCTTCCTTGAAGCGATAAAGAACCTTGACATCGTTGAATATTATCTGGACTGTTCGGTGCTCCCGGACCCGAAGACCGAAGACGAGCTACGGAAGTATTGGGAGGGATTGCATGAGCGACTGGAAAAAGAGGAACGACGATTGGCGTGATGAGGACGAACTGGAAGAAGAGGAAGAATGCGAATGCCCTTGGGTAGACAGTAAGGGCAAAGTGCGTGAAACCGCTTACTGCCAGTACCTTTTAGAGAAACACCCCATGATGTGCCTGAAACAGAAGCTGTTCGACCAGAACGGCGAGGTAGACGAGGACGCACTGCTCTACGAAGTCCACAGCGACCTCCGTGACTTTGTGCTCGACAACCTTGCCAAGAAGGAAAAGCAGGTTCTGGACGCACTCCGTATCGAAACCTATACCCCCGAATGGAAACCCCAGCTTGACCGCATCCATCTCCAGAACGGAACCTACTTTCTGGACGAGCGGGGCTTTGTGCCGGAAAAGGAACTCTGCCTGAACCGGCTCCCCGTGGAATACCAGCCCGATGCCCCCGCACCGACCAAGTGGCTGGAATTTCTGGACGGTCTACTGATCCCGGAGGACATTCTGACCTTGCAGGAATATCTCGGCTATCTTCTGATCCCGTCTACCAAGGCGCAGAAGATGCTGGTCATGACCGGCAAGGGCGGCGAAGGAAAATCCCGCATCGGCTTGCTGCTGAAGAAGCTGTTCGGGGAAGCCTCTCACTCCGAATCCATCCTCCGCATCGAAACGAACCGCTTTGCCAGTGCAAATCTGGAGTACAAGTTGGTCATGGTCGATGACGACCTGAACATGGTGGCTTTGCCCGAAACACGGAACATCAAGTCCATCGTCACCGCTGAAGACCGTTTGTGCATCGAGCGGAAAAACAAGCAGGCTGTCCAAGGCCTGCTGTACGTTCGTTTCATCTGCTTCGGCAATGGCAACCTTGTGGCTGCTCACGATGACAGCGACGGCTTCTGGCGCAGACAGATCCTCATCACGGTAAAAGACCGTGACCCTGCCCGGGTGGATAACCCCTTCCTCATCGAAGAGCTGTCCGAGGAGCGTCCCGGCATCCTGCTGTGGATGCTGGAGGGGCTGCACCGTCTGCTGGCGAACCGCTATCAGTTTACCATCAGCGAGCGCTCTATCCAGAACCTCGAAGCAGCCATGGCGGACAGCGACAACCTGACCCAGTTCATGCAGGCAACGGCGTATGTCCGCTTCAAGCCCGACACCGAGGAACGCTCCACCTATCTCTACCGCGCCTACACCAAGTGGTGCGAGGATAATCTGGAATCGCCTGTTCCGCAAAAGAAGTTCAGCCAGTTTCTGCTGAAAAATGCAGGGAAGTATGGCCTGACCTTCTCCAAGCACATCGAGGGAAAGTATCGCGGCTTCCGGGGCGTATGCGTCCACCCCGCCTTTGCTGCGGCATAAAACACACGAAAAGTGAAAATCTCCCGCCCTACGCGCCCCAAATCAGTGGTTTCGACTTGTTATCGCTGTTTTCTTCGGGTTCGTGTCCGCCCCTTCCGGGCGGATGTGGGGCGGCAACACGCCCTTCGGGGCGGGAGAGAAACCAAGATGCGCCCCAAAAGGGCGCGTCCATCCCAGCCATGCGCCCCATAAAATCAACACAGGAAGGTACTTTTGTGTGGTTTGGGGCGCGTGGGGCGCGTAAATTCAAGTTCTCGCACTTTTTTGGGGCTGCTGCTTCGGGTCAGGAGCGGCAGGCCCTTACATATTTACCGGCCCACAAGGGTGCAACTCAACCGGAGCTGCGCCGGGTCTGGAGAAGTGCAAAGGAGACATGCCTATGACGAATGTCCGCAAAAATTCCGCCAAACTGACCCGTGAGGACTTGAAAATCGCGCCCGAATCCCCTACAATGAAATTGTCCGAAACCCCTGCCGTAGAACCTTCTGACCAGACCAGCAAAACCGTCCGACACGCCCCGCTCGTTTACCGGGTGGAAGAGATCGCCCAACTGTTGGCGATCTCCAACCGTGCTGCGTACAATCTGTGCAACACCACGAAAGACTTCAAGGTGATCCGCCTCGGTACCAGCATCCGGGTAAGCAAGCAGAGCTTTGACGATTGGTTTGCAGCGGTCTGAGGGAGGGAACATCTATGGCATCTATTATGAAACGTGGCAACACGTATTCCGTCCGATACAACTACAAAGATCATGCTGGCAAGCCCTGCAAGGGCTGGGAAACCTTCAAGACCAAGGCCGAAGCGCAGGAGCGCAAGATTACGGTGGAGAAGGAACTGCTGGACGGCACCTTCCTCGTGCCCGACACCATGACGGTGGAGGAGATGCTGTACAAGTGGATCCCCATTCAGTCCAGCAAACACAAGTGGTCTCCCAAGACCTACACCCAATCTGTGGCGATGGTGCAGAACCTCATCGTGCCGTATATCGGAAAGCGGAAGGTGCAAGACCTCCGCACCTACGATATTGAGCAGTTCTACGCCACCCTGAGCCAGACCCCCTGCGGGCAGTATGTGCACGGTGTGAAGCAGGAGCTGACGGAAAATCAGAAGAAACGGCTGTTATCCAGCACATCCATTCACGAAGTCCACACGCTCCTGAAGACCGCCTTTTCGTATGCCGTTGACTGGGATCTGATTCACAAATCGCCTACTCCCCGTGAAGCCCCCAAGATCAACACCGAAGAACGCACCATCTGGGATGAGCGCACCATGTTGGCGGCGCTGCAGACCATCGAGAACCCCGCTCTGCATCTGGCGGTGCACATGAGCATGATCCTCTCGCTCCGTGAGGGCGAGATCCTCGGCTTGCAGCCGGGAGACCTCGACTTTGATGCAGCAGACGGACGGGGAACCATCTCGGTGAACAAAGCCCTGCAGCGTGCCGACAAGGTCGCCTTGTCCAAGATCGACCCCACCCAAATCTACCACACCTTCCCGGACAGACGGGAGGGGAGCAAGTCCTCGCTGATTCTCAAGCGGACTAAGACCAAAAAGTCCAACCGCATTCTGTACATGACCAAGCCCTTGAAAGAGGAGCTTCTGGCATGGCTGGAAAAGATGAAGCAGGACGAGCAGAGCGCCCCGGAAAAGTACAGCAACTGCGGTCAGCTGTTCCGCTTACCAGACGGCTTACCCATTGCCCCGGACGTTCTGACCAAGTGGTATCGTATGTGGCGGGCAGAGCACCCGGAGTTTGAGAAGATCGTGTTCCACGGTCTGCGCCATTCCAGTGCCACCTACCAGCTGCTGCAGTCTGGCGGTGACTTCAAGTCGGTGCAGGGCAACACCGGCCATGCAACCGCCACCGTCCTGATGGACACCTACGCCCACACGCAGGACAAACCCCGGTTGGAGTTGACCGAGAAGATCGAAGCAGACTTCTACACGCAGGATGTGGCCGGTGCAAAGCCGCAGAAACCCCCGGAAAACAAAACGCCGGTGGCAACAAAAATCACGGGTAAAATGATCCTTGAAGCCATCCGGCAGATGGACGCAGAGGAACGCCGCGAGCTGACGCGGGTGCTCTTCGCGTAAAAGATTCTTTTTTGTGCAGCGAAATACACGCTGTGCAAGCGATGCAAAGAGTTCATGGCTTTTTTGTAAAGTGTGCAGGAGATGTGCAAAAGTGTGCAGACCCTGCCAGAAAAACAAAAAAGCCATGAAATCTTTCGATTTCACGGCATTTTCTGGTGCGATGGAAGGGACTCGAACCCCCGGCCTACTGATTCGTAGCGCACGCCGGGCGATTCCCTCAATTTTTGGAAGTTACGTTTCAACGTCATTTCTTTGCGATACATCGCAGATTTTGAACCTCGAGTTTCTGCACCCTTTGTCCGATTTTGCAATGATTTGCACCCTTTGCACGTTTTGAAACCGTGCAAAAACCGTGCAGAAACCGTGCACTTACTCTCAGACAAATGAAAAATCGACTTATCCGACAACGACTTGACGGCATTGGTTCGAGCGACCGCACACCATAAATCAAGTCTTGGAGGATACTATTATGACAAAATTGCTTTCCTGCCGCTACAACATGGACACCAACCGGGTGGAAGCCCTGTTCGCGGATGGCACCACCGTTGTCATCGACTGCATTACCGTGGAGGACGAGTACGGCAACACCCCGGCACAGCGGGCAGAACTGGACTGGCTGCTGTATAATAAGCCCTTGGAGTACGCACAGATGGTGCTGAGAGGGGAGATGGAGCGTTATCTTTCCCTCGGCTGTGACCACGGCAGGCTGGAAGATTGAGCCTTAGAAAACGCGCGGCAAAAATGCTAATCGCGCGGCGCGCGTTTTTATCGCTGACTTTTATTCAGGCAACATTGCACGCGCGCATTCCAGCGTGCGATTCCACTTTTCCGAAATTCAATCGTATTACAGTTTATTTTTACAAGTTCCAACTTTCACGTCGCACCTTCCCACGCATGAAGAATGCACGCCCGTGCGATCTTTGTTCGCGGTTTATTCGCGGTCAGCCGGATTTATTCGCGCTTTGTTCGCGCGATTGCGCGTTTTCAGCGTAAATTCAGCGTAAACCATGCCAAGTCAGCGTATTTTCAGCGTAAATCCCGGGAAGTCAGCGTAAACAACCATTTACCATATATAATAATGCCCGCCCACCTGTGGAAAGCCACAGTGGGCGGGCATTCTGCGTTTTCAGATGGACTGGAACCCTTTGCCGATGATCTCGCTTGAGTTGACAATGGTCAGAAAGGCCTCCGGGTCCTCCCGGCGCAGGAAATCCCGCAGCAGCCCTGCCTGCCGCCGGGTCAGCGCCACCATAATCATGGTGCGGGGCTCGCCGGTGTACACGCCGGTGGCGTTCTGCTGGGTCGCTGTGCGTCCCAGTGTTTCCGTAACGAAATGCCGGATGGGCTCCGGCCTTGAGGTGATGACCGTACACACCTTGCGGAGATTCAGGCTCTCGATAGCTGTATCCACGATGGTGCTGCGCCCGATGAGTCCCAGCACGCAGTACATCCCGGTCTGCGGGCCGTAGAGGTAAGCCGCAAACAGCACTGTGCCGATATCGCTGAGCAGCAGAGCCCTGCCGATCTCCACCTTGATGTACTTGTGCAGGATCATCGCCACGATCTCGGTGCCGCCGGTGGATGCCCCGATGTTGAATACGATGCCGCTGGCAATGGCAGGCAGCGCCACCGCAAAGCACAGCTCCAGCAAAGTATCATCCGTCAAAGGCTGCGACACGGGAAACATCTTTTCGCACATACTGGAATAAAAGCTGAGCATGAAGGAGGAGTACAGTGTCCAACCCATGGTCTTTATGCCCAGAAAGACGCAGCCCAGCACATCCAGCACCGCATTGGTGATCCACATAAAGGTGCTGACGCTCAGAGCCGGAAAGCAGGTGGCCAGAACGATGGAAAGACCGGTGGTGCCGCCAAATACAAAGTGGTTGGGCGCACAGTAAAAGTTCAGTGCTACTGCATAGATGATAAGTCCCAGATTCAGCAGTAGAAAAAAGCGTGCGCCGCTCCACAGCTGTGCCGGAGTCAGGTTTTTGCGCAGACCGTTCTTGATCGCTTCCATCTCAGTCCAGATGCTCCTTTACATCCATCAGCTGGGTGATGATGCAGTCTGCGGCGGACTGGTCCAGCGGCTCGCCGTGGCGGGGCTTCAGTGCCAGCACCTTCAGCCCTGCCGCCTTTGCGGAGGCAATGCCTGTGGGAGAATCCTCCACCGCAATAGCCTTGTCTGCCGTCAGCCCCAGTGCCTTCAGCGCCTTGAGATAGATATCCGGTGCAGGCTTATGGGCGGCGCAGTCCTCGCCGCTGAAGGCGAAATCCACCATGGCTTTCAAGCCGCCCTCCGTGAGCATCTTCATGATATCCGGTGCTGCGCTGGAGGACGCCACCGCCACCTTCAGCCCCCGGCTGCGCAGCGCATTCATCAGCGGCTCTGCCTGCGGGTCGGTAAGCTTGCCGTAGGGGGTGGGGCGAGCCTTGCGGTACTCCCGGTAAGCCATCAGCATCTCCTGACGGCGCACAGGGTCGTTGGGGACAATGGCTTCCCAGATGGCTTTTTCGTTGGAGCCGATGAAGTTGCCCTCCGGGATGGGGATGCCGTTTTCCAGCAGAAAGTTTTTACGGCGGTTCTCGTAGTAATATTCTGTATCTGCCAGCACCCCATCCATATCAAAAATCACTGCTTCAATCATTCTTCATTTCCCTCTTCATCAAAAAAGGGGAGGGGCAAGCCCCTCCCCCAAGCATGGGTCTATTGATCCCGGTCGATCGCTTAGTACTCCAGCTTCCACATATAGCGGCGCAGGGTCAGCGGATGCTGACGGACGTAGGACAGCTCCTCAGCATAGACGCGGAACACGGCGGTGTGCATCAGCGGGTTGAAGTAGGTGATGACGCTGCTGTCCACAGCATTGCCCAGACCGTAATCCTTTGCATCCACAACGGTGGTCAGAGCATCGAAGCGGTGCAGGAAGGTCAGTGCGCGGGCATCCACGGGACGGGTCTTGCCGTCGTTCATCAGCAGGATGAAGGGCACGTCCTTGTCCACGATCTCGAAGGGGCCGTGGAAGAACTCGCCGCTGTGGAAGGAGCCGGAGTTGACCCACTGCATCTCCATCATCAGGCAGATGGAGGTGGAGTAAGCGACCTCCATGGAAGCGCCGCTGGACATGACGTAGACGACGGGAGCGTCCTTGTACTTCTCAGCGAACTCCTTGGCAGACTTGCGGGCAGAGTTGGCAGCGTTCTCGGCAGCCTCGAACACGTTGGTCAGGCCCTCGATCATCTTGTCGTACTTGTCGAAGCCTTCCACCTGCTGCAGGATCTCCACAGCCAGTGCCAGAACGTAGCCCATCTTCTCCAGCTTGGCAGCGTAGTTTGCCTCAAAGCCGTGAACGATGGTGTAGTCAGCTTCCTTGGTCAGGGCAGAACCGGCAGCGTGGGTAACGCTGACAACGGTTGCACCGGCAGCCTTTGCCACGCTGTTGGCCTTGACGGTCTCAGGGGTGCTGCCGCCCAGAGAAGCGGTGATGACCACGGTGGTGTCGCCCAGCCAATCGGGGGTATCGTAGTTGAACTCGTTGGCGGTGTAGTGTGCCACACGCAGCTTCTTGCTGCAGTTTGCCAGGAAGTACTTTGCGGGGTACAGCTCTGCCTTGGAAGCACCGCAGCCAACAAAGGCCACGTTCTCCACGTTGTGCTTTGCCACGATGTCTGCCACGATGGACTTGACGTTTGCCAGATCAATGTTATACATAATGCAATCCTCCAAATTATTTTTCTTTTTGTTCTGATGAATCACAAATTACAGGCGTACGGATATCTATGTAAGCCGGAAACCCGGTTACACCAACAGACCAAGGGCGTTGATGGCAACACCGCCCACGATGCAGATGCCCAGCAGCCAGCCGGTCTTGACCTTTTTGCGGATCAGGGTGTACATCAGCATCACGATGCCAAGGTTCAGAAGGTTCGGCAGAATGCTGTTCAGCACATCCTGCAGCACCAGACCGGTGCTTGCGAAGGTAATGGGGGTAGTCAAACCCACCATGCTTGCCACCATGGCACCAATGACCATCAGGCCTACGATGCCGCAGACGTACATCAACTTGTCCATCATGCCGCCGTTGAGCTTGGTCAGGTACTTGCTGCCCATGGTGTAGCCCAGCTTACCGGCAAACCATGTGACCAGCACAGAGGGGACGATGGAGATGATCATAGCCAGAATGGGGCCCAGAACGCTGCCCTGCTGTGCCAGAGAGATGCCCAGACCAAAAGCGATCAGGCGGACAGTGCCCTGGAAGAAGGAGTCGCCCACGCCGGACAGGGGGCCCATCAGCGAGGTCTTGACGGCGTTGATGGTCTCCGGGTTGAAGTTCTCACGGTCGGCGGCGTACTGCTCCTCCATGGAAGCAGCCAGACCCAGCGTAAAGGCACTGGTCTGGGGGGTGCAGTTGTAGAACGCCATCTCACGCTCGTAGGCTTCCTTTTTGTGCGCCAGCTGCTCGGGGTCGTTCTCGTTGGGGTACAGCTCGTCCAGCGTGGGAGCGATGCCGTACAAAAAGCCCATGTTCATCTGACGTTCGTAGTTCCAGGAGGCCTGAATGTTCAGGGAACGCCACATAAACTGGAAGTATTTCTTGAAGTCGCTGCGCTTTGCAGTCTTGGTTGCGTTGCTCATTTCAGCTTCCTCCTATCAAAGATCGTCGTCATCTTCCAGCGGGTCGTAATCCGGGTTGGCAGCAGCTGCACCGGCAGCGGCTGCGGCGGGTGCGCCCTTGCCATACTTCAGACCGGTCAGGATCACAGCCAGAATTGCGGCGAAGATTGCCACAGCGGTAACATCCAGACCCAGATAGCCCACAAAGAAGAAGCCCAGCAGGAAGTAGACGGTCAGGTCGCGGTTGAGCATGGTGGACAGCAGCAGGGCAATACCGTAAGCGGTAAGGAACTTACTGCCGAGGTTCAGGCCATCGGTCAGCCATGCGGGGATGAAAGCCACGATCTTCTGCACCAGATCCGTGCCGAAGTAGACGGACAGGAAGATGGGGATAAAGTACATCAGGCTGTACAGCAGCGTGCCCCAGACGATGTGCATGCTCCATGCCTTGCGGAACTTGCCTTCTGCAATGGCGTGGTCGGCAACGTGGGTCAGGTTGGACAGGATGGTGCGCATCAGCACGCCCAGCATCTGGCCCAGAACAGCGATGGGAATGGCCAGCGCCAGTGCGGTCTCGGCAGAAGCATCGGTCAGGATGGCAAAAGCTGCGCAGATGATGGCAGCCATGTTCATGTCCGGGGGTGCTGCTGCGCCGATGTTCACGATGCCAAGGCTCATCAACTCGATGGATGCGCCAAGGGTCAGGCCGGTCTGCAGATCACCCAGCAGCGCACCGACGATGGTGCAGGTGATGAGCGGACGCTCGAAGTTCATGCGGCCCAGAATGCGCGAGTCCAGAATACAGAACACGCCAACCAGACCCAGAAGCAGTGCGGTAACAAACATGGGTCAATTCCTCCTTCTTATCTCCTTACGATCAGATGTGATCGATGGGTACTACCTTAAAGGTGGGGGTCTGCTGGCTGTAGATCTTAATGCCCATATCCAGCAGCTTCTGGGTGTCTGCCTGCTCCTCCGGGGTCAGGAATACCGACTGGTCAAAGGCCTTGGAGCCGGGCTTGTTTGCCACAGCGCCGTAGTTGATCTCTTTGATCTTGGGGTATGCCTGGCAGAACTTGAGCAGGGCAGCGGTGTTGCCGAAGATCATCATGATCTTCTCGTCCAGCTGCTCCACCTTGGGCATCTTGGCGATGGCCTTGTCCACCGTAAAGATGTTCACCCGGACACCGGCAGGCTTGCTTAGCAGCAGGGCGGACTTTTTCATTTCGTCGTTGGCAGCGTCATCGTCCACCACGATGATGCGCTGTGCGCCCACATGGCCGGTCCACGAGAATACCACCTGACCGTGCAGCAGGCGGTAGTCCAGACGTACTAATTTGATCATAGGTCATCCTCCTCATCTTGGGCTGCGTTTTTCAGCAGCAGGTTGCAATCAATGATCTGCGCCTTGGCATCTGCAATGCACTCGGCCAGTTCGTCCTGTGTCAGGGCTTCGTCGTTGGAAGCAAGGGTCAGCACCAGAGAAGCGTTCATGCCGCAGATCAGGTGCACCGCCGGATACTCCGGCAGAAGGGTCAGCATCTCGTTGTTCACGCTGCCGCCCATCACATCGGTCACGATGTACACAGCATCCTCTGCTGCAAAGCCCTCCAGCAGCCGGCGTGCCGCTACCGTGATAGGCTCGGTCTCATCCCGCAGGGTAGCAAGGGCATAAAGGTTCGGCATCTCGCCAAGGATCATCTGCACGGTGTCCTTCATCCCGGCAGACAGCCCTCCGTGCGAAGCAAGAATGATTCGGTTCATACGCATCCACGACCTTTCTTGTGTTTCCTTCATCTCTTCGGCGTCTGTATCATCCTATTCGTTATAGACGTCATAATCGTCATGTACATAGTATCACATTTTGCACAGACGTCAAGAGGTTTTTCTAAAAAAATCTTTACTTTGGTAACGTGCACAAAGCATCTCCCCTATATTTTAGCAGTTTCACCAACAATTCTCCTTGGAACGACAAAAAGAGCGTCTTTTCCGGGTGGAAAAGACGCTCTTTTGGGACAGAATTCTGCCCTTAAAACTCAAACATATACCGGCTTCCAATGTAATACTGCCGCCCGATGCACAGCGGGTGGTCATATTGGTCATGGAAGTAGGCGTTCAGATACAGCAGCGGCTCGCCCAGCGAAAGGTTGAGCAGCTGTGCCTGTTCTGCCGAAGCCCGTACCGCCTCGATACGCTGGCAGGAGGTCGTTGCAGGGCGCAGCCCGGAGATGCGCTCAATGGTGTCAAACATGGAAACATCATTGAGATTCTCGCTCATCAGGCTCTTGTAGGGCTCGTAGGGCAGGAAGAGATTTTCCAGAAACACCGGCTGACCATCGGCGGTGCGCAGACGCTGGATATAGATGAGCAAGGCTTCCGGGCCTACATGGAAGAAGGCTTCCTCATCCTTACGCACCGGCACGATCTGACGGTTCAGCAGCCGGGCGCCCGGCACCATGCCGTACTCTTTGCAGGTCTCCGTAAAGCTGGCAGTTCCTCTGCCGCTGGCAAACTTACGATGGATGCGGGGCTTGCTGACAAAGGTGCCCCGCCCCTGCATTTTGACCAGATACCCTTCGGCGCACAGCTCTTCCACGGCACGGCGCACCGTGATGCGGCTGACCGAGTACTCTGCACTCAGCTCCGGCTCCGGGGGGATCTTCTCGTTGGTTTTGTACTTGCCGCTCTCGATCGCGGCACGAATGTCATCCTTTACCTGCTGGTAAAGCGGGACGACAGCACTATCATTGATTGCCATGGAATACCTCACCCTCAAATTGAGTATATCGTTATAAACATTATATTCATCTTATGGCTATGATAGTGCATATTCTGCGAATTGTCAAGTAAAACTTGCAGTCAATTTTTTGTGCGAGGTGACGGATGCGCCCCGTGCTGCACAGGGCACCCCATTTTCCAGTGCCCTGCCGGGAAGAATCCAAAGAGCGGCGGAACGCTCGTTGGCACACGACTTTGCTTGCAAAGTCTAGTGTGTTACACCTTGGTTCCGGCTGATGCGGAAAAGGGGCTGCGAAAGGCTCCGGCAAGCACCTGTTCTGTGGCAGAAGGATGCGCGGATGGGCGTGGCAGTTGACGGTCTTTGCCCACCCAGCACAGGCTTGCAGAGGAACCAATGGTGTACGTTCTCCTTCCTGCCGCAGCAGCGTTTTTCCCCTATAAGCCGCAAGGTAAATAATCAACGTCTGTGCTTTCCCCGGTTGCCTGCAAGTGTCCCCGGTTTCAGCATTGCCGTTTTATAAAGGATCTTCTTTATCAGCTTTCTTTCATCCTCTGTCAGCTTATCGTAGTTGATGCCGATTGCCTTCAATGCCGTTCGGATCTTCTTTTCATCCGCAGACCCTTCATGTTTCTGTGCATCCTCCAGTTCCTTCATCAGGTTATCGATCATTGAACCATCCGAAGTGGTCTTGTCCTTGCGGTGTTCCGTCTTGATGTTCTTCAGGATGGCCACCAACTCATCGTACAAGACCCGGCCAAAGTACTCATCTTCATCGATCTGCCCCAGCTTCAAGGTGCTCATGTACAAATCGTTTTCATCTGCTGCATACTTCTTTTTCAGCATTTGCCGGGTCGCTTCCAGACCAGCATTGAGGTTTTGAATGTTTGCGCTGACATATCCGTCCACATAGATTTCCAGATCGGTCATGAACCTCTGAAAATTCTCATGCACGATCAGCTCACACAGCAGCCGATGATTGAATTTTCCATTCCTTAATACGTCCACTGCGCCATCGCTCAGATGCAAGTCCGAAAGGACTGCATCTGGGCGTTTTTTGTTTTCCGTCACACCCAGCAGGTAGTCGGTGGTCACACCATAGAACTCAGCCAGCGTTGTCACCGCATAAATGCTGAGGTCGGTCACATCGTCGCTTTCGTATTTCGACAGTGCCGATTTGGACAGACCCGTCTGCTCTGCCAGCGTTTCCAGCTTCAGATTCCGCTCCACACGCAGGTCTTTGAGCCGTTCTCCCAGTGTCAGCTTGATGTTCATGGTCGCACCTCCGATGTTTTTTGCACAGTATACCACTTCCGGCGGTTTCTGTCCATAAGCGTGGAATTTTGCAGTTTCTGCACCTGTTTTCCGACATTATGGATATACGGCACAGCGGCCGTTGCGGTGCTATCCTATAGACAGAAAGAAAACATATTAACTCCCCGGCAGCGAACATATTAAGGGCTTCCCGCGAAAGCCCTCTGAAATATCTTTCATACCAGAACCTTGAGAACAGAATGACCGTCCGAACTGCCCAGACCGCCAAGACCTCCCATCGGGGGAGCGAGCGCCCTGCATGGGGCCGACACAGAGTCCAAAAAGATTTCCTGTCGGGAGGCAGCAAGGGAGACCGGCTTCACCGAGATTCCCACTTAGGAACACCGGTGACTTTGAACGTGGCAGGGATCAAAACGATCCGTGCCAGAGCCTTTGACCAAAGGAGAGATTTTGAGTTTATATCAAAAGATCAAGTCCGCCATCACCGTTCGGCAGGTGGGAGAGATGTACGGCATGGAACCCGACCGCCATGGCATGGTGTGCTGTCCGTTCCATTCCGACAGCGACCCCAGCATGAAGCTGAACGACAACTATTATTATTGCTTTGGCTGTGGAGCCAACGGAGATGCCATCGACCTCACCGCCAAACTGTTCGACCTGAACCCCCGGCAAGCCGCCGAGAAGCTCGCAAGTGACTTCGGGCTTGACCCGGACAAGCCGCCCGCCAATGCCATCGCCCTGCTGCCGCCCAAGCGTGGCCTGACAGACGAGCAGTGGGCAGACATCGCCTACTGCCTGCGGGTGCTGACCGATTATCTTGACCTGCTGCACAACTGGCGAGAGCGCTACAAGCCTGCCACCCCGGAGGAATCGCATGACCCACGGTTTGAAGAAGCCCTCCACATGACCGAGACCATCGAGCACCTGACGGACTGCGTTGCATTTGGGACACCCCAGCAGAAAGCCGATGCCGCTGCACGGCTGCTGTCCGGGTCGTACCTGCTGATGCTGGAGGAGCGCACCGACCGCCTTGCTCTGGCAAAGTGCGCCTAATAGTTTATTCACCCGAAGTGGTGGGTCTCACCGTGAGACCCACCACTTCACTTTTCTAAAGGAGAACCACTCTATGAAGAAAAACATTTCCCGCAACCCCTTATGGCCGGACTGGTACAACGGCAAAAAGATCGACGAAGTCCAGTTTGGCCGTGCCTTTCTGGAACAGTGGCCGCTGAAATGCGTCAACGGTACGCTGTACACGCTGGACGGTCCGGTGGAGGACGAGAGCGAGATCAAGCAGCGCATCTTGGAGAACATCGAGGAATATGTCACCTCCGGCCTGTCCAAAAAGGTCACCAACATTCTGGAGACCATCAAGCTGCTGGCTTTTTCCGACCCGTTCCCCATCGAACAGGACTGCATCCACCTCCAGAACGGCGTGTACCATCTGCCAGACGGCTCTTTTCAGGAGAGCCGCCTGTTCTGCCAGAACCGCCTACCTGTGAAGTACGACCCAAAAGCACCCAGCCCTGACCGCTGGCTGACCTTTTTGCACGAGCTGCTGGACGATGCCGACATCCCCACCTTACAGGAATATCTGGGCTACTGCCTGGTCCCCAGCACCAAGGGGCAGAAGATGATGCTCATTGTCGGCAAGGGCGGCGAGGGCAAGTCCCGCATCGGGCTGGTACTGAAACGGCTCATGGGAGATGCCGCCAGCAATGGCAGCGTCCAGAAAGTGGAGAACAATCGCTTTGCCCGCGCCGATCTGGAACGCCGCCTGCTGATGATCGATGATGACATGGACATGAACGCCCTGCCCAAAACGAATTATATCAAGACCATCGTGACCGCCGAAGCCAAGCTGGACTTGGAGCGCAAGGGTGTCCAGAGCTACCAGCGGGACATCTACGCCCGGTTCCTCTGCTTTGGCAACGGTGCGCTGACCTCGCTATACGACCATTCGGATGGCTTCTTTCGCCGCCAGCTCATCCTGACCACCAAGGACAAGCCCACCGACCGCATGGATGACCCCTTCCTTGTGGAGAAGATGTGCGCCGAGTTGGAAGGCATCCTGCTCTGGTGTCTGGAAGGGCTGCACCGGCTGGTGCAGAACGATTTCCGCTTCACGGTCAGCCCCAAAGCTGCTGCCAACGTGGACACCATCAAGCGCAGCAGCAACAATGTCATCGACTTCATGGAATCTGAGGGCTACTTCCGCTTTAAGGCAGACTACTCCATCAGTTCCAAAGATTTCTATGAAATCTACAAACTGTGGTGCGAAGATAACGCCTGTCACAGCGTATCGGCGATCCGTTTCAGCGCAGAACTGCGCCAGAATGACCGCCGCTATAACCTTGAAGCCACCAACAACATCTATCTGCCCGGTGGCCGCAGGGTGCGGGGTTTCGTGGGCATTGAGCCGCTTGTCCACCCCTGCCCGTAAAAAGTGCATTTTTTCACGGAAGAAGTTCGTACAACCTGTACGGTCTGTACTTGTACGTACCTGTACGACGAGTCGAAACAAATTAAGCGAATTATCGTTTATATTTCAGATTTCCGTACGCCGTACGAACCGTACAGGTTATTTGAAGTCCGTACAGATTTTTTGTACACCCCAAGAAGGAGCGTGGTCTATGAAAGCCCAATACGGAATCCTGCGATTCAAAAAGTACAAGGGGCCTGCCATCAGCCCCATCGAAGCCCACAACGAGCGCACCAAGGAGCAGTACGCCAGCAACCCGGATATCGACACGAACCGGAGCCGCTACAACCTCCATCTGGTGCAGCCGCAGGGCAGGTACCGGGAAGAAGCCGACCGCATGATAGCCGCCGCCCACTGCCGTGTCCGCAAGGACAGCGTACGGGTGGTGGAGGCTCTTGTCACCGCCAGCCCGGAGTTTTTCAAGGATAAGACCAACCGGGAGATCAAGGCGTATTTCGAGTATGCCTTAGAGTTTCTGAAAAGCAAGCAGAACGCCCAAACTTTTATCTCGGCTGTTGTCCACATGGACGAGAAAACGCCCCACCTGCACCTCTGCTTCGTGCCCCTGACTGCTGACGGACGGCTGAGCGCGAAAGAGATTATTGGCAACCGCAAGAACCTTGTGAGGTGGCAGGACGAGTTCTGGCAGCACATGGTCAAGCAGTACCCGGAGCTGGAACGGGGCGAAAGCGCCAGCCAGACCGGGCGAGAGCACATCCCGCCCCGCATCTTCAAGGAGATGACCCAGTTGACCAAGCAGAAGGAGCAGTTGGATGCCCTGTTGGTGGGCATTACCCCCTTCAACGGCAAGAGCCGTGCGGCGGAGATCAGCAAGGTGCTGGACAGCTATATCCCCAACGTGGCACGGATGAAGGACCATCTGCGAAAGTACAACGTAGCCTTCACCAAGACCGCCGTCGAAAATGAAAAGCTGAAAGAGAAAAACAGGACGCTCTCTGCCTCGCTGGACAAAGCGAAGGAAGGGAGCGTCTTGAAGCGTCTGGAGGATGCCAAGCTGCGACAGGACTATGAAGCCGCCCTGAAAACGCTGGACAGCATCCCGCCGGAGGTCATTCGATTCTACGAAAACCGCACGCAGGAGCCTGTGGTGCGTCATGAAGTATAAGGAGAAAAGCATATGGATATGAATTTTGAGAAGAACGCATCTGTGAAATTTGAAGATTATACGAAAAAATTCTTGCAGTCGGACTCGGATCCGGCTACAATGGAGGTGGTCACTCGAACCAATGCCGTCAAGTCTCCGACCAACAGCCCTGAGACCACAAAGCTGGTGTACACGGTGAAGGAGGTCGCACAGATGCTGGCCATCAGCCAGCGTGCCGCCTACAACCTGTGCAACAGTACCACCGAATTCCGTGTCCTGCGGGCAGGCGGAAGCATCCGCATCCCGAAAGACAGCTTCGATGCGTGGCTCTACCGGGCAGCTTGATAAGGAGGCAAATCTATGGCATATATCACGAAACGCGGCAGTTCTTACAGCGTCCGCTACACCTATCAGGACGAGCACGGCAAGAGCTGCGACAAATGGGAGAGCTTTCCCACCAAAGAGGAGGCGGTGAAACGCCAGAAGCAGATCGAGCATGAGCTGGCGACCGGCAATTTCCTGATCCCGTCCACGGTGACGGTGGCAGAGTTCCTCATGGACTGGCTACCCAAGCAGTGCAGCAAGCACAAGTGGGCACCCAAGACCTACCAGTCCAATCTGGCGCTCATTCAGAACCTCATCATCCCTTATATCGGGGAGATGCAGATGCAGAAGCTGCGGCCCTACCACATCGAAGCCCTGTACGACACCCTGAGCAAGACCCCCTGCGGACAGTATGTGGGCGGCAAGCGGCGAGACCTCTCGCCCAAGCAGCAAAAGCGCACCCTCTCCGGCACTACCCTCCATGAGGTCCACCAACTGCTGCACAATTCCTTTCTGCTGGCAGTGGAGTGGGGCATCCTTATCAAAAGTCCCGTCCCGGTGGAAGCGCCAAAAAAGACCACTCAAGAGCGCAGTATCTGGGAGGTGGAGGAGATGCGGGCAGCGCTGGACAGCATGGAGGACCCCATCCTGCATCTGGCGGTGCACCTGACGCTGGTGGGTGCGCTGCGGGAAGGGGAGGTGGCAGGTCTGACCCCGGAGGACATCGACTTTGATGCTGCCAACGGCATGGGCACCTTCACCGTCAACCGTTCCATGCAGCGGGTGCAGAAGGACACGCTGGCACAGGTGGACAAGGGCTGCATCCTCCGCATCTTCCCGGACAAGCTGGAGGGCAGCAAGACCTCCCTCATCCTGAAAGACACCAAGACCGAAGCCTCCTGCCGCACCATCTTTATGACCGCTGCCCTGCGGGAGGAACTGAAGCAGTGGCTGGAACGGCTGAAGCGGGAAGAAGCCCTCGACCCGGAGCGGTACCGCAGCAGCGGGATGCTGCTGCGGCTCCCCAACGGTCTGGCGGTGGAGCCGGTGCTCATCCGCAAAAAGTTCCTGAAATGGCAGGACGCGCACCCGGAGTTCCCCCGTATCGTCTTTCATGGGCTGCGGCATTCCAGTGCCACCTATCAGCTGATGATCTCCGGCGGTGACATCAAGGCGGTGCAGG
Organism: Faecalibacterium sp. I4-3-84; assembly: GCF_023347255.1. GTDB lineage: Bacteria > Bacillota > Clostridia > Oscillospirales > Ruminococcaceae > Faecalibacterium > Faecalibacterium taiwanense. The sequence goes on along the minus strand of NZ_CP094466.1, from coordinate 1,679,071 downwards.
GGACCACAGGACACGCCAGTGCGGATATGCTGGTGAACACCTACGCTCATATCCAGCAGTCCTCCCGTGTGGAGCTGGGCAAGAAGTTTGAAAGCGGCTTCTATGCCAAGCCCGACACCTCCAGCCCGCAGGCTGTACCCGCCGCAGGCGAACCCACCATCTCCATGACGGCTCTTTTGGAATTGCTGAAGGATGCCGACCCGGAAATGAAGGCAAAGCTGCGCCTGGCACTGCTCACCTGATGCAAAAAAGGGCACTGATTGCAATGCAATACAGCGCCCTACATAATCGGACATGGAAAACACCGACCGTGCAAAAACCGTGCAGAAACCGTGCAGCCATGGCTTACAAAACAAAAAAGCCATGAAATCTTTCGATTTCACGGCATTTTCTGGTGCGATGGAAGGGACTCGAACCCCCGGCCTACTGATTCGTAGTCAGTCACTCTATCCAGCTGAGCTACCAACGCATACGTTCCGTTCGGAACATGATGTATTCTATCACTCAGACTGGGTTTTGTCAACCGTTTTTTGCAAATATTTTTGTCTTTTTCAAAAAGCAGCATTTTTTATGATTTTTCTTGTATCGTTTTTGTCGTTCTTGTGCTATAATAGCCTTACTATATGTTTTTAATCTGTGTCCGTGCAGGGGTACAGGAGCTTTACGGGCAGCACCGCGTGGAGGCTGCGCCGCCTGGTTTTCTCTGCAGCGAGACACCACGGAGGGTAGATCCTATGAAACTGGTAAGCGTGGAAACTCCCGAAAAGAGTGTCTGCAAAATGACCTTCAGCGCCAGCCCCGAAGAGCTGGAAGCTGCATCCAACGCCGTTTACGAACGCACCCGCGCCTCCTATACGATCCGCGGCTTCAAGAAGGGCGAAGCGGACCGCGCACAGATCGAGGCTGACCGCGGCGAGCACACCTTCTGGTACGATGCCATCAACGATCTGATGGACAAGGACGTGCCCGCGCTGTATGATGCCGCCATGGCAGAGCACGGCTTTGTGGCTGTTGACAATCCTGTGTACGATCTTGTGAGCGTGAAAAAGGACGAGGGCTTTGTGGCCACTGCCACGGTTGCTCTGCAGCCTGAACTGAACCTGACCAAGACCACCGGCTTTACCGCCGAGTGCGTCACTCCGGAAGTGACCGACAAGGAGATCGACAATGTGCTGGAGCGCCGCCGCGCTGCTGCCGCTGAGCTGGTGCCGCACAAGGGTCCGGCCGTAAAGGGCAACATCGTACATATCGATTACGAAGGTCTGCTGGAGGGCAAGCCCTTCCAGGGCGGCACCGCAAAGAACCAGGCCGTCCAGCTGGGCAGCGGCCGCATGATCCCCGGCTTTGAAGAGGGCATTCTGGGCCACAAGGCAGGCGAGGAATTCGAGATCTTCGTCACCTTCCCGAACCGTTACCACGCAAAGGATCTGGCCGGTAAACCCGTCGTGTTCAAGATCAAGCTGATCGACGTATGTGTGCGCCAGATCCCTGCTCTGAACAGCGACTTTGCCAAGAAGGTTGCCAATCTGGACACCATGGACGAGCTGCGTGCACAGGTCAAGCAGCAGCTGCACGACGGCAAGCACGCCGGTGCGCTGAACCGTGCCAAGGATCAGATCCTGACCCAGCTGGCCGATGTTTCTGAGGGCGAACTGCCCAGTGTGCTGGTGGAGACCACCTACCAGCAGCAGATGGAGCAGATCCAGCAGCAGCTGCAGATGCAGCGCCTGAGCCTGGATCGCTACCTGAGCCAGATCCACGAGACCCGCGAGAGCTTTACCGCCAAGGTGCGCTCTTCTGCCGAGAAAACCGCCCGTGTGCACATGGCTCTGCTGCAGATCGCGCAGCAGGAAAATCTGGTGCCCACCGAGGAAGATATCGATAAGGCTCTGGCCGCTCGTGCAGAGCGCGCCAAAAAGACGCTGGAAGAGATCAAGGAAAAATCCGATATTCCCGCCATGCGCCGCAACGAGGGCATCCGCAAGGCTGCCGACTGGGTGATCGAGCACTCCACCATTGAAGAAAAGTAAGTTCTGATACAGAGAAAGCCCGTGCAGTTTCCGGCTGCACGGGCTTTCTTTTTTTATTTGAAGGGCAGGGGATATCAGCTCAGAAGGTTGAAGCCCATAATGACCACGCCCAGCACCACCAGCACAATACCGGTGGCACGGTTCAGGGTCTTGGGGTCTGCCTTATTGGCAAACACAGCGGCAATGCGCGCCCACAGCAGGGTGAACGCCACGCACAGCGCCCAGACGAACCAATTGGGCGCACCGCCGATCATGAAGTGGGAGACAGCACCGGTCAGAGCGGTGAAGGTCATAATGAACACGCTGGTGCCCACGGCGGTCTTCAGCTCGTAGCCCAGCACACTGGTGAGGATGAGCAGCATCATCATGCCGCCGCCTGCGCCGATGAAGCCGCAGATGAAGCCGATGAGCACACCGCACACGATGGACTGGATGGCACGCTTTTTGGCGCTGACACCCTGCATAGCTTCCTTGGTCGTCATGACCGGGCGCACAATGAACTTGATGCCCAGCAGGAAGGTCATGAACACCGAGAAGCCGCCCATGGTGGCAGCGGGCATTCTGCTGGCCACCCAGCTGCCCACCACCGTGAACACCAGCACGCTGGCCATCATGATCAGGCCGTTTTTGATATCCAGGTTCTTGTTTTTGTGGTAGGTATAGGCCGAAACGGCGCTGGCCAGCACATCCGAAGAAAGGGCGATGCCCACCGCCATATAGGGGTCCATGTGCAGGAAGGTGATGAGCATGGGGCTGATAACTGCAGCCGCACTCATACCGGCAAAGCCGGTGCCAAGGCCGGCCCCCATGCCGGCAAAAAAGGTGACAAGAACCGTAAACAACACGTTCATTTTATGCGTTCTCCTTTATAATTTCGTCCAGATTTTTCCCGATCAGCTCCATGGTCCGGAAAAAGACCTCCTGATCGGCCGGCTCCACATGATCCAGCAGGCGCTTGAAAAAGGCGTTCTGCACGGCACGGCCCCGGCGGATGATCGGGTCTGCCTTGCCGGTGCAGAGAAGCTTCGTTTTGCGGCGGTCGCCGACCACAGCGTACCGTTCCAGATACCCTTCCTGCACCAGCTTATCCACATTCATGGAGACGAGGTTCGCCTTGATATGGCGCACCTCCACGATATCCCGGGCCGTTTTATAGTCCGGGTTGTTGGCAAGAAACATCAAAATGTCAAATGCCGTCTGCGGCAGCTTCAGCTCCTGACACAGCGGCTTACAGACGGCATTGTACGCCTGCGAGGTCTTGATCGCAAATTCTACGTTCGGGTTCACAGCAGGTCCGTCCTTTCATCTTTGAATGATTCATTTTTGAAGTATTATAGTGCAGAAGAGGAGAGATGTCAAGAGAAAAAGAGGTCCTGAAAAGCCCGCAGGCTTTTCAGGACCTCAAAACCAAACGAATATTTCAGAACAGCACCACAGCCGCCAGACGCACCAGCAAAGCGCACAGCCATGCCACGGCGCACTGATTCACCACCATGATGACCGCCCACTTGTTGCCCAGCTCCCGCTTGACCGATGCCACTGCCGCGATGCAGGGGGTGTACAGCAGGCAGAACACCAGCAGGGGAGCCGCCTGCGCCGGGGTGAGGGCCGCCGACAGCGCAGCTTCGGAGCCAAAGAGGATGAGCAGCGAGGACACCACGCTCTCCTTTGCCATGAAGCCGGTGATGAGGGCGGTGGATATGCGCCAGTCCGCAAAGCCCAAAGGCCCGAACAGCGGGGCGATGTCGCCCGCAATGCGGGCAAGGATGCTGGCCTGCGGGTCGGCGGTCAACCGCAGCTGCAGGTCAAAGTTCTGCAAAAACCAGATGACGATGGTGGCCGCAAAGATCACCGTGAAGGCCTTCTGCAAAAAGTCCCGGGCCTTTTCCCACAGCAGCTGTGCCACGTTTTTCAGGCCGGGCAGGCGGTAGTTGGGCAGCTCCATGACAAAGGGCACCGCCTCGCCCTTGAACACCGTGCTCTTGAGCAGCAGTGCCGCCAGCACGCCCACCGCGATGCCGGTAAAGTACAGCAGCACCATCACAAGGCCCGCATACTGCGGGAAGAACGCCGCCGCAAACAGGCTGTAGATGGGCAGCTTTGCCGAGCAGCTCATGAACGGGGTGAGCAGGATGGTCATTTTGCGGTCCCGCTCCGAGGGCAGGGTGCGGCTTGCCATGACGCCGGGCACCGTGCAGCCAAAGCCGATGAGCATGGGCACGATGCTGCGGCCCGAAAGGCCGATGCGGCGCAGCAGCTTATCCATCACAAAGGCCACGCGGGCCATGTAACCGGTATCCTCCAGCATGGAGAGGAAGAAGAACAGCACCACGATGATGGGCAGAAAGCTCAGCACGCTGCCCACGCCGGTAAAGATGCCGTCGATGAGCAGGGAGTGCACCGCCGCATTGACGTTCCAGTTGGTAAGCGCCGTGTCCACGATGCCGGTCAACGCGTCGATGCCCGTTTCCATCAGGTTCTGGAAGAACAGGCCGATGACATTGAAGGTGAGGAAGAACACCAGACCCATGATGGCGATAAAGGCCGGGATGGCGGTGTACTTGCCGGTGAGGAATTTGTCGATGCGGTTAGAGCGCAGCTGCTCTTTGCTTTCGTGGGGCTTGACCACCGTCTTGGCCACCAGCTCCTGAATAAAGGAGAACCGCATATCCGCAATGGCGGCGGCGCGGTCCAGCCCGCGCTCCTGCTCCATCTGCACGATGATATGCTCGATCATCTCTTTTTCATTCTGATCCAGCTTCAGGGCTTCCTCAATGCGCTGGTCGCCCTCCACCAGCTTGGTGGCGGCAAACCGCACCGGAATGCCCGCCGCCTTAGCGTGGTCCTCGATCAGGTGGATGATGCCGTGGATGCAGCGGTGTACGGCGCCGCCGTGGTCGTCCTCACTGCAGAAATCCATGCGACCGGGCCGCTCCTGATACTTTGCCACATGAAGGGCGTGGTCTACCAGCTCATCCACGCCCTCATTCTTGGCGGCGGAGATGGGAATGACCGGGATGCCCAGCATGGCCTCCATCTTGTTGATGCGCACCGTGCCGCCGTTGCCGCGCACCTCGTCCATCATGTTCAGTGCCAGCACCATGGGGATGTCCAGCTCCATGAGCTGCATGGTCAGGTAGAGGTTGCGCTCGATGTTGGTGGCATCCACGATGTTGATGATGCCGGTGGGCTTTTCGCCGATGATGAACTGCCGGGTGACGATCTCCTCGCTGGAATAGGGGGACATGGAGTAGATGCCCGGCAGGTCGGTGACCTCGGTCTCCGGGTGGCCCTTGATGGCACCGCTCTTGCGGTCCACCGTCACGCCCGGGAAATTGCCCACATGCTGGTTGGAACCGGTGAGCTGGTTGAACAGGGTGGTCTTACCGCAGTTCTGGTTGCCAGCCAGCGCAAAGGTGAGGGTCCTATCCTCGGGCAGGGGATTCTCCCCCTTTTTGATGTGGTATTTTCCGCCCTCGCCAAGGCCGGGGTGATCCACCATTCTATCATCTGCCGGAGCCGCCGACATTGCCGGGGCCTTTTCGGTGGGGGTGATGCCGATCTGCGCGGCATCGTCCAGCCGGAGGGTCAGCTCGTAGCCATGGATGCGCAGCTCCATGGGGTCGCCCATGGGTGCCAGCTTGACCAGCGTGACCTCCGCCCCCGGGATCAGACCCATATCCAGAAAATGCTGGCGCAGTGCGCCGCTGCCGCCGACGGTATCCACAACAGCGCTTTTTCCGATCTGCAATTCTTTTAATGTCATAAGATCGACCTTCTCATTTTATCCACTGTCAAAGTGTGTTAGTTTGTGTTAACAATAGTAATATAGGCTAACTTTGCGCGGTTGTCAATAGATAAAATGGTGAAGGTTTAACTCCCCCAGTCTGCTGCGCAGACAGCCCCCTCTGGGATGGGGCCTTTGGCATAGCGGGAAAGTTTGCAGCTAAAACGCAAAGCTTGCAGGCACGCCAGAGGCTCCCTCTCCGAGGACGACTTCCCCCGGCCGGGGGAAGATGTCACCGCAGATGACAAAAAGGGGAATCTGGCAAAACCGTCAGGTTTTGACGGAGGGAGTTTGCACACAAAAAAGCCGTGCCCCCTCTTTTCAGAGAATGCACGGCTTTGAAAGCTTATGCGTTTACTTCACAGTGTGGTAGCCATCGGGGTTGTTCTTCTGCCAGTTCCAGCTGTCGGCACACATTTCCTCGATGCCGTATTCCGCCACCCAGCCAAGCTCGTTCTTTGCCTTGGTGGGGTCTGCATAGCACTCGGCAATGTCGCCGGGGCGGCGCGGGTCGATCACATAGGGGATCTCCTTACCGCATGCCTTGGAGAATGCGTGGATCACATCCAGCACGCTGTAGCCCTTGCCAGTGCCCAGATTGCAGATGAACAGGCCGCAGTTCGTTTCCAGCTTCTTGATGGCGCACACATGGCCGCGGGCCAGATCCACCACGTGGATGTAGTCGCGCACGCCGGTGCCGTCCGGGGTGGGATAGTCGTTGCCAAAGACATGCACCTTTTCCAGCTTGCCTACGGCCACCTTGGCGATATAGGGCATGAGGTTATTGGGGATGCCGTTGGGGTCCTCGCCGATGAGGCCGGACTTGTGCGCACCAATGGGGTTGAAGTAGCGCAGCAGGGCCACGTTCAGGCTGGGGTCTGCCTTGCACACATCCTGCAGGATGCGCTCGGTGAACACCTTAGTCGTGCCGTAGGGGTTGGTGGTGGCACCGGTGGGGAAGTCCTCGGTGATGGGCACGCTGGCGGGGTCGCCATAGACGGTTGCGGAAGAGCTGAACACGAAGTTGTGGCAGTTGTGATGGCGCATCACGTCCAGAATGACCAGCGTGCAGTTGAGGTTGTTGTAATAGTATTCAATGGGCTTGGAAACACTCTCGCCCACTGCCTTGTAGGCTGCGAACTGGATCACAGCAGTAATGTCCGGGCACTCAGAGAAGATGTGCTCCACATCCTCGTGCTTGGTCATATCTGCCTTGTAAAAGCGGAAGTCCTTGCCGGTGATCTGCTTGATGCGGTCCAGCACCACCGGAGATGCATTATAATAGTTATCTGCCACAACAACGTCGTAGCCAGCGTTCAGCAGTTCGATGCAGGTGTGGCTGCCGATATAACCGGCGCCGCCGGAAACCAAAATTGCCATAGCCTAGTACCTCTCTCGCTCATTTACATTACAGTTGATGCCGGCATTCCCCGGCCTTGCCTAAAGAATACCGCTTTTATGGCTCAGAATCAAGGGATGTGTCTTTTATTTAGATGAATTTTTGTTGCATCTTTGTTTTTGAGGTTTTGATTTGAAAACGTTTTTTGTCATTTTGTCATGGATAAAAGGCACGGTTTGTGCAAAACATAGAAATGACGCGAAAACTCCCTCCGTCAAAGCCTGACGGCTTTGCCAGCTCCCTCGGAGAGGGTTGTCGCCGTAGGCGACTGGGGGAGTTTTCCTCCTGCCACGCAAAAAACGCCTGCCGGAGCAGGCGTTTTTGTGTGGTACATCATTTTTTACAATTTTCCGCACTGCTTGCCGGTGAAGAAGCGCAGGGTGGTGGTGGCGCGGAACACCTTGCCTGCCCGCAGCACCGTGGTGGGGAACTCCGGGTGGGAAGGGCTGCAGGGGTAGTGCTGGGTCTCCAGCGCAAAGCCGCCGTACTTCTGCATGGGCACGCCGCCCTTGCCGGGGGTGGGGCAGTCCTGCAAAAAGTTGCCGGTGTACAACTGGATGCCCGGCTGGGTGGTGTACAGTTTCATGCTGATGCCGGTCTTTTCACTGGTGACCCATGCGCAGATGCTCTGGCTGGAGCCGCGGGCGCGGTCGATCACAAAGCAGTGGTCGTAGCCACCGCCCACCATGGTGGTCTGGGCAAAGCCGGTATCGATATCCCGGCCAATGAGCTTTCCCTCGGTAAAATCCATGGGGGTGTTTGCCACCGGCAGAATGGCACCGGTGGGGCAGGTCTGATTGTTGCCTTCCAGATAGTTGGAGGCATAGATGCGCAGCTTCTGGCCCAGAATATCGCCCTCACCGTTCAGGTTGAAGTAGCTGTGGTTCGTGAGGTTCACGATGGTATCCGCATCCGAAGAGACGCGGTAATCCATGCGGAAGGCATTGTCCTCGGTGAGGGTATAGCGCACCGCCAGCTTCAGGCTGCCGGGGAAGCCGTCCTCGCCGTCTGGGCTTTCAGCCTCCATGAGCAGGGTATCGCCAAAGGATTTTACCCGGTACAGCTTGCGCGAAAAGCAACCGTGCAGATGGTTGGGGCCGTTGTTGGCTTCCAGCTGGTAGGTCTTGCCGCCCACGCTGAAGGTGGCATTCTCGATGCGGTTGGCATAGCGGCCTACGAACGCGCCGCAGCAGGTGCTGCTGGAGGACGTGAAGTCATCCTCATAATCTGCCATGGTGTCGTGGCCCAGCACGACATCCACCGGGCCGTTCTTGGCCGGAACGATGATGTTTTTAATGATGCATCCGTAGTCCAGAACGCTCACCGTCAGGCCGCCGGGATTGGAAAGGATGTACTCTGTAACATTTGCGCCCTGTTTGGTCACACCGAAGGGCTTGGAGCGGATCTGTGCCATTGGGCATTCGCCTCCTCAGATTTTACTCGGACATACAGTCAGGCAGACTTCCACTGTATTCTATCTTATTTATGATTATATCACAGTTTTATATCTTTGTGGGGAACCGATTTTAGAATTTGCATCCAATTTTTCCAGCTATTTTTTGTTGAAATTATTCAGGTGGCGAGGCATGTAACACAAAAAAATCCAAGCCGCTCCGCTAAATGATTTTTTGTGTTACGCCGATTTTGAGTCGCTGCGCGACGGCGATAAGCCGACAGCAGCAGCTGCCGTTTCCCGTTACGACCCTTTCCGTGAAAACATAATGCCGGGCGGTCCGCAGACCGCCCGGCATTGCTCTGTTCTAAAATGATCCTTCCGCCGAAGATGCCCAGCAAGACGTGGAGGGCCTTCTGAATCGTCAGGCTTCCGGCCGTGCCGTGCCCGCAGACTTCTGCGCCGCAATGAACTCGGCTGCATCGTCCGGGATGTCGTCCAGATCATCGTCGCTGCCAACATCCACGTTGAGCGGCGGCTTCTTGAACAGGATATCGTACAGCACCGGAACGATATACAGGGTCATCAGGGTGGCGTAGCTCAGGCCGCAGATGATGACGATGGCCATGCCGCTCATCAGCTGGCTTGCCATATCGCCGCTGAACACCAGCTGCAGCATGGCCAGCACGGTGGTCAGGGTGGTCATGAGGATGGGGCGCATACGGGTCTTGCCGGTAGCCACCAGCGCAGCGCGGCGCTCCATGCCGCCAATGCGCAGCTGGTTTGCATAGTCCACGAACACGATGCCGTTGTTGACAACCGTGCCCATCAGCACGATGAAGCCCATCAAGGAGATCATGGTGAGCTGCTGGCCGGTGATCAGCAGGCCCAGCAGGCCGCCGGTAAAGGCCAGCGGCACCGTGAACAGCACGATGAAGGGGGACAGCAGGCTCTGGAACTGTGCCACCATGACCAGATATACAAAGGGCAGGGCCAGAGCCATCCACTGCACCATTTCGTTCACCATGTAGTCGGTGCTCTCGGTCTCGCCGCCCAGCGTGACGCTGCAGCTCTCCGGCATTTCGCCGCTGGCTGCGTACTCGTCCAGCTTCTTCTGCAGCACGCGGGACTGCACCATGGTGTTGTAGCCATCCAGCGTATCCGCCGTCACAGTGACATACTCGGTCTGGTTCTCGCTGGTAATGGCATCCGGTGCGGTGCCGGTGGTCCAGCTGGCGATATCGTTCAAGGTGCAGGTACCATTGGTCACTGTGCCGTCTGCCGACATTTCGGTGGTCTCAAAGGTAAGCTCCATCATGTTTTCCTTGGTGACGGGGTCCAGATTATTGGTGATCTTCACCTCCATGGTGGTGCCGTTCACCGTGACGGGGGTCTGGGCCGTGGCGGTGGTGGTGAGCTTTGCCGCGATCTGCTGGTACACCTGCGCAACGGTCAGGCCGTAGGCGCGCACCTTGTCGCGGTCCACCTTCAGGATGATGGTGGCATCGCCGCTGCCAAGGCCGTTGTCCGCATTGGCAAAGCCCTCGGTATCGTTGACGATCTCCATTACCTTCTCGGAAACGGTGGTCAGCGTTTCCGGATCCTTGCCGTAGACCTTGACCGACAGGCCGGTGGCCAGCTGGCTGGTCAGATCATCGGTCATGCCGTACAGCTTGACCTCAGCGGTGCAGTTCTCGATCTGGGACACTGCATCCTCCATGGCCTGCCGGGTCTTTTCCACCTCACGGGAGGAAAGGCTCTCGCTCATCATGACGTTGATCTTGTATCTGCCGTAGGCATTGGCGGAGTTCAGGATATCAGTGATGGCAGTGGGCAGGCCCAGCTGGCTGATATCCAGACCGGCCATGCTGGTGTCGAGGGTGATGCCCACCTCTTCCACATTTTCCACATTCAGGGCCGCCTGTGCCACCTGACCCGCAATGGCATAGGATTCCTCCTTGGTCAGGCCGTCAGCGGTGGACAGGGTGATCTGCGCCTCGTTGCTGGTGATGCTGGGCAGCAGCTCCACGCCCATGTTCAGCACCTGCCAGCCGCTGAACACCAGCAGCACCACCGCCGCGATCAGGGGCAGGGCACGGTGCTGCAGGCACCATTCCAAACTATGGGCATACTTTTCCTGCACCTTTTCAAACCAGGCAAGGCGCTTGGGTTCAGCTTTTTTCAGCACAGTAGAGGATGCCGCCGGGACCACCGTGAGCGCCACGATGAGGGAGGCCATCAGGCAGTAACCGATGCACAGGGACATGGGCATCATCAGGCTGCGCACAATGCTGGCCGAGAACACCACCGGCAGGAACACGCACACCGAGGTAAGGGTGGAGGCCACCACCGACATGCCCACCTGTTTTGTGCCCTGCACGGCAGCGCGGGCCGCAGGCACGCCGCGGCTGCGCAGACGGTAGACGTTCTCAATGACGACCACCGAGTTATCCACCAGCATACCAATGCCGAGGGAAAGGCCGGCCAGGGTCATCACGTTCAGGTCCAGCCCGGTAAAGTACATGAGCACCACCGCGAACAGAACGGAAAGCGGGATGCTGATGCCGACCACGAGGGTGGGCTTGATATCCTTCAGGAAGATGGCCAGCACGATGATGGCCAGTGCAGCGCCCACCACCATGCTGGTGAGGATGCTGTTGATGACGATGGTGATGTAGTTGCCCTGATTGGACAGCACCACCATGTGCAGGCCGTCGTATTGTTTTTCCAGCTCTTTAAATGCGGTCAGGCAGTTGTCGGAGACCTCGCCTGCGCTGGAAGTCGCATTCTTATAGATTTTGAGGATGGATGCCTTTTCGCCGTTCAGGCGGGTGTAGCTGTCGGCGGAGTTATCAATGACCTCCACATCCGCCACATCAGAAAGGCGCACGTCGCCGTAGCCCTCCACATGCAGCAGCAGGGCACCGCTGATATCCTTCACACTGTCGTACTCTTCGCCGACTTTCAGCAGCCAGGACTCGCCGTCCTTATCCTGCACGTAACCGGCCGGCATGGAGAAGTTCTGGGCATAGATGAGCTGCGCCAGCGTTTCAATGTCCAGCTGCTTTGTCACATCGGCCTGTGCCAGAGCGTTGGTCTTGGCCGTCTCGTACTCTGCCTTGGCGGCCTCCAGCTGCTTTTCGTACTCGTTCAGCATTTCACGCGCTTCGGTGAACTGCATATAGGCGTTGAGCTGCTGCTGGGAGAAGCTGCCCAGTGCGCCGGAGAACTCGGTCATCAGCTGGGGCACATTGTCCATGGCCTTGATAGTGCTTTCCAGCGTGTTATAGACCACATTCAGGCTTTCCTGCAGCTGCATCTCATTGGCAAGATCCTCTGCGGTGCTGCCTTCGGAGCCGGTCTCGGTGTTCACGCGCTCCTGCAGCTTCTGCAGGGCGGTAGTGAGCTTATCGGTAATGGTGCGCAGCTCAGCCACAATATCGATCAGAGAGTCGATATCTCGCATACCGGTCTCGTTGAACTTGTCCATGACCTTCTGCAGACCGTCGCGCACTTCGATCAGGGCCTGCTGGATCTCAGGCTCCTTGACCACAGCGATCAGGCTGTTCACGCTCTCCAGAAGAGCCTGCGCCTGCGCGCGCACCGTTTCCACTGCGGCACCCACCTCGGTGCTCATCTGGCTCATGACCGAGTTGGACACCGTATTGCCAAAGTTTTTCAGCTGCTTTTCGTATTCCTTGCGTCCGGCAGTGATCTGCGCCTCGGCGCTTTCCAGCTGGGAGCGGGCTGCAGCCAGCTGGGTATCGATCAGTTCCAGCAGCTTTGCGTTGATCCCGTCGATCTTATCCTGATTGAGCTGCACCTGCACCAGCTTTTCCACCAGACCGCTGGACGAAACGCTGGACACACCGCCCTTGCGCTGCACTTCCGGCACAAGGGTGTTCTGGATAAACTCAGAAAGCTCGTACTGGTCGGCACCTTCGCGGCTGACAGCCACCGTCATGAAAGCGTTCATGTTCAGGCTGTACTCAATGATGGAGGGGGTCAGACAGGTGCTGGGCAGGTCGCTTTTGGCCTGATCCAGCTTGTTGGACACCTTGACCAGCGCGCTGTTCATATCCGTATCCTCGGCAAACTCCATCAGCAGCAGGCTGTAGTTTTCTGCCGATGTTGCGGTGATCTTGGACACGCCCGGCACTGTGAGCGAGTTCTGCAGCACATCCGAGACCTCGCTCTCCACGCGCTCCGGGCTTGCGCCGGGATACACGGTGACCACCATCAGATACGGTGTGTTCACGTTGGGCAGCAAGTTCGTATCCATCTTTGTGACCGCCACAAAGCCCAGAATCAGGATCATGACCACTGCAACCAGCACCGTAAACGGCTTTTTGACACTGAATTTTTCCATTTTCTCCTACCGTTTCTCTGCCTTGCCGCAAAGCAGGACAGCTGCTTTCCCTGCGGGAAAGGCTACACTTCAACATTTTTATTATACACGCAAGCCCCCGCCTTGCAAGAGCGGGGTGGGATTCTTTTGCGATTCTTTAGATACTTTCGCAAGATTTTAACATTTGCCGTTCCATTTTTCCATTTTTCGGCTGCGGGTGCGACCAAATTCGGTCAGTCTTCCTTTATGGATACGCGGCAGCCGGGCAGATTGTTGCACCTTTTTAAAATTTTTCTGCTGAAGCGCCAGAGCCGCTTTTTGTTTTTTGCGTGGAAATGTGCATTTGAATATGTTATACTAGAGTACAGAATGGATCAGCAGGCTCTTTTTCGGGCCTTATCCTATAGATTCGACCGATAAAAACGAGGAACACTATGAAAAAAGTCATTTCCGTCCGTTTCAAAGAGAACGGCAAAAGCTATTATTTTGATCCCGCCGGGGCCGACATCAAAACCGGCGAATACGTGATCGTGGAGACCGCCCGCGGCATTGAGTGCGGCGAGGTGGTGCAGGGCGTGAGGGAGATCGCCGATGCGGCAGTGCCCAAGGCCCTCAAGCCCATTACCCGCATGGCCGACAGCGTGGATATCCGCCGGATGCGCCAGAACCGTGAGGACGAAAAGCGCGCCTACCGCACCTGTCAGGAGTGCATTGCCCGCCACGGCCTGGAAATGAAGCTTGTGGAGGCCGAGTATACCCTGGACCGCTCCAAGATCATGTTCTACTTTACCGCCGATGGCCGCGTGGACTTCCGCGAGCTGGTCAAGGATCTGGCCGGTATCTTCCACACCCGCATCGAGCTGCGCCAGATCGGCGTGCGCGACGAAAGCAAGATGATCGGCGGCCTTGGCATCTGCGGCCAGCCCTTCTGCTGCAGCCGCTTTTTAAAGGACTTCCAGCCCGTCTCCATCAAGATGGCCAAGGAGCAGGGCCTTTCGCTGAACCCCACCAAGATCAGCGGTGCCTGCGGCCGGCTGATGTGCTGCCTTGCCTATGAGGAGAGCGCCTACGAGTACCTGAACAGCATCATGCCCATGGTGGGCAGCACCGTGCGCACGCCGGACGGTCTTGGCACCGTGCTGGAGGTGAACCCGGTCTCCGGCTACCTGCGGGTGCGCTGCGGCACCGAAAGCCTTTCGCCCCGTTACTATAAGGTGGGCGTGTGCGAATATATCAGCGGCGGCAAGCGTGCGCCCCGCCGCCCGGACCCGGACGACGATTACTCCGGCGTGCGCAACCCGGCCCCGGTGGTGGCTTCCTCCGACGATGGCGAAAAGCGCTGCGCGGGCGGTGGCTGCGCCCGGAAGCGCGCTGCCGAAAAGGAGTGAGGGCCGCGCCGGCGGCTCTGAGGGGTTAGTCTGCCAAAACTAACTGTTCTTCGTGATTTTTGCCAAAAAACTCCTGCAAATTTGGCCATAAGTTAGCCTGTGCTTTTGTGCAACCCAACAAAAAACAGACTTTTGTGTTTTTCGGGTCACGGTTAGTCTTGCCTTTTCTCACCTGCTTTGTTAAAATGCAGGCAAGGATATGATTTCCGGAGAGACATGCACAGCCGTGCCATACATGACTCTTCATACAATACTTCGGGCACGGAGATAAAAAGGAGAGTTTATTATGGCACACAAGGTTTCTGACGCATGTGTTGGCTGCGGCGCTTGCGAGGGCGCTTGCCCGGTTGGCGCTATCACCGTTGATGGTGTTGCTTCTGTGAACGCAGACGCTTGCATCGACTGCGGCGCTTGCGAGGGTGCTTGCCCCACCGGTGCTATCACTGCTGAATAATTTTAGCAGCTGCACAAAAAACGCATCAAAAGCAGCAGGCCTGTCCAAAGCAGGTCTGCTGCTTTTTTGTTTTGCAGTAATTCGCACAAATTCCCCGAGCAATTCCACGCATTTTTTTGAGAGGGTACGGCACACTTATCTATGGAACATTCTACCGAAGTCTTGTATAATAGAACTATGGTTTATTGCTCGCCGGAGCATCGTTTCGGCTCCGACGCGCTGCTGCTGGCCCGTTTCTGTGAGCCAAAGCGTGCCCAGAAGGCCGCAGACCTGTGCTCCGGCTGCGGCATCGTGGCGCTGGAATGGCACGACAGGGGCCACCGCGGCCCCTGCATGGGGCTGGAGCTGCAGCCCGAGGGCAGCGCTCTGCTTTCCGCTGCGGTGCAGGAGCAGGACATCGGGCACATTGAGCCTGTCTGTGCCGACCTGCGCGCTTTTCGGCAGGGCGATGGAAGTTTTGACGTGTGTGCGTGCAATCCGCCCTATTTCACGGATGGCCCCCAAAGCCAAAACGCAGCCCACGCCCTTGCCCGGCACGAGAACACCTGCACACTGGACGATGTGTGCCAGTGTGCGTTCCGCCTTTTGAAGGATGGCGGGCGTTTTGCGCTGTGCCACCGGCCGGAACGGCTGGCGGAGGTGCTGGCGGTGCTGCGGGCTTCCCGGCTGGAGCCGAAACGTCTTGCCTTTGTAAAGAACAAGGCGGACGGCGCGCCATGGCTCTTCCTTGTGGAAGCGCAGAAGAACCGCAAGACCGGCCTGCGGGTGGAGCCGGATGTGTTGATCAGCGCCGGTGCGGCGTTATATGGGAGGTAAACTATGGCAGGAACTCTTTATATCGTGGCAACGCCCATCGGCAATCTGGACGATATGCCGCCGCGCGTAGCGGCCACCTTTGGCGCGGCCGACTTTATTGCCGCCGAGGACACCCGTGTGACCATGAAGCTGCTGAACTTTCTGGGCCTGAAAAAGCCCATGGTCAGCTACTATGAGCACGCCCTGCAGAAGGGTGAGGGCATCCTGCGCCGCATTGAAGCAGGCGAGAGCTGTGCCCTGTGCAGTGATGCAGGCATGCCCTGCGTCTCCGACCCGGGCGAGGTGATCGTGCGGGACGCACTGGCCCGGGGCATCAAAGTGGTGCCGGTGCCGGCGGCTTCCGCCTGCGTCACAGCGCTGGCCGTGTCCGGGCAGGACACCTCCCGCTGGGTGTTCGAGGGCTTTCTGCCCGTGAACCGCAAGCAGAAAAAGGAACGCCTTGCTGAGCTTTTGCAGGAAAAGCGCACCACCATCTTTTACGAAGCGCCCCACAAGCTGCGCACCACGCTGGACGATCTGGCCAATGCCTTTGGCGCAGACCGCAGCATCACCCTGTGCCGGGAGCTGACAAAGCTGCACGAGGATATCTGGAAGACTACCCTCGGCGAGGCGGTGGAGCACTACAAGACCAACGAGCCGCGCGGCGAGTATGTGCTGGTGATGGCCGGTGCGCCGGAGACCGTCGACCCGGAGCAGGAGCTGACGCTGGAGCAGGCAGCGCATCGGGCGCTGGAGCTGACCGGGCAGGGCTTTGGCCCCACCGCCGCAGCCAAGGCGGCGGCACAGGGTACACCTTATTCTAAAAGCGAAGTGTACAAGCAGCTGCTGGTATTGCAACAGGGCCAGCAGGCTGGTGAATGACAGCATCTCAGGTAAATGGTAATAGAGGAGGACCCCTTTTGTGACAAAACTTCTGGTTTTGAGCGACAGCCACGGTGGACGTGCCGCCATTGAGCGCGTGCTGATGAAAGAGAGCAAAAGCATCGATGCCCTGATCTTTCTGGGCGACGGCCTGCGGGATCTGGAACTGGCTCTGACGCAGTACCCCAAGCTGCGGGCCTACTCGGTGGCGGGCAACTGCGATTACGGCGCACTGGAACCCACCGACGGCCTTGCCGCCTTTGACGGCGTGGTGATCTTTTACACCCACGGTCATATGTACGGTGTAAAATACGATCTGGATACGCTGGCAGATGCCGCATCTGCCCGGGGTGCCGAGGTGGCCCTGTTCGGCCACACCCACATCCCCCATGCAGAGGCCCGCAGCGGGGTGTTCCTGTTCAACCCCGGCTCCTGCGGCCGGTGTTACACCGGGCCGGACACCTACGGCATCCTGACGCTGGACGAAGGCAAAGTGATCACATACGAACACAAAGAGGTACCCAAACAATGAGCATCAATGAGGTGCGCTATCTGCCGGAATGCGGCAGCACCAACGCTTACGCCAAAGAACATTTTGAGGAGTTCGGCCCGGTGGGCGCGGTGTATACCGAGAACCAGACCGCCGGCCGGGGCCGTCTGGGCCGCAGCTGGGTGAACGCCGAGGGCAAGGCCCTGTATTATACAGCAGCCATCCGGGAACCGCTGGCCCAGCCTGCCACCCTGCCGCTGCTGGCAAGCCTTGCCGTGCGCACCCAGCTCAAACTGCGCTACGGCGTGGACTGCCAGATCAAGTGGCCCAACGACCTTCTGCTCAATGGCAAAAAGGTCGTGGGCATCCTGTGCGAGAGCGTGAGCTACGGCTACCAGCAGCAGGGCAGGGGCATTTTGTGCGGCATCGGCATCAATCTGGCCCAGCCGCAGAGCTACTTTGATGCCGCCGGTCTGCCCAACGGCACCTCGCTGGCGCTGCAGGGCGCAAAGGTGGATCTTTCCACCGACCCCGCATGGCTGGCCGAGGGCCTGACCGACTTTGGCTTTGACCGCAACATGTATGTGTTTGCCCGCGATGGCTTTGCACCCTTCCGGGAGGAATACAAAGCCGCCTGCGTCAATCTGGGCCGCCGGGTCACTTTTGACCTGCCGGACGGCGGGCAGGGTGCCGGTGAAGCTGTCGATGTGGACGAAGAGGGCCGTCTGGTGGTGCGCACCGACAGCGGCGAAGTGCACGTTTTTACCGGCGAAGTATCGGTGCACGGCATCTACGGGGCCGTCTGAGTTTTATAGAACTGTACGCTCCACGCAGACAGTTTTAAGTCTGCATGGAGTTTCTTTGCACATTTTTGCTCGATTTTTCCGCAAAACGCTTGAATTCACGAACTTTTTGTGAATTTGTTGTGTACATTTCCAGTTGCCAATTCAGCCATACTTTAGTATAATAGAGTACGTGCCAGCGTATCCTTTGTTGGATAGGATGCGCGTGTTTTAGGAAATAGGAAAACGGACAGCACAAGCGCCATGCCCCAAAAAGCAAGGCACTTGTGCTGTCGCAAGGAGAGCAAGCATGAAAGATCAAGAATCCTTCAAGCCGTATATTCCTGCGGAAAAGATCACCGCGGAAATGACGGCGACCTCTGTGATCATGGGCATCATCCTGTCCGTGGTCTTCGGCGCTGCAAACGCCTATCTGGGCCTGCGCGTCGGCATGACTGTTTCTGCCTCTATCCCGGCAGCAGTCATTTCCATGGGCGTGATCCGCGTCCTGCTCAAAAAGAACTCCATTCTGGAGAGCAACATGGTGCAGACCATCGGTTCCGCAGGCGAGAGCCTGGCCGCCGGTGCCATCTTCACCATGCCCGCACTGTTCCTGTGGGCAAAAGAGGGCCTGTGCGACAAGCCCAGCATCCTGGAGATCACCCTGATCGCCCTGTGCGGCGGCATTCTGGGCGTTCTGTTCATGGTGCCCCTGCGCAATGCCCTGATCGTCAAGGAACACGCCACCCTGCTGTACCCGGAAGGCACCGCCTGTGCAGACGTTCTGCTGGCCGGTGAAGAGGGCGGTGCAAACGCCTCCACCGTGTTCTCCGGCATGGGTCTGGCAGCCATCTTCAAGTTCATCGTGGATGGCCTGAAGATGATCCCCGCCGACATTGCCGTGGCCTTCAGCTCCTTCAAGGGTGCTCTGGGCATGGAAGTGTACCCCGCTCTGCTGGGCGTGGGCTACATCGTCGGCCCCAAGACCGCTTCCTACATGTTCGCCGGTTCTCTGGTGGGCTGGATGGTCATTATCCCGCTGATCTGCCTGTTCGGCGCGAACATCTCCCTGTACCCGGCAGCAGCCGGCACCACCATTGCTGATCTGTATGCAGCAGGCGGTGCAGACGCTATCTGGTCCAACTACGTCAAGTATATCGGCGCAGGCGCCATTGCTACCGGTGGTATTATTTCGCTGATCAAGAGTCTGCCTCTGATCGTATCCACCTTCCGCGACGCCATGAAGAGCATGAAGGGCGGCAGCGCTTCCGGCACCTCCCGCACCGATAAGGACATGCCCATGCCCTTTATTCTGGGCGGCATCCTGCTCATCATCCTCATCATCTGGCTGGCTCCGGCCATCCCCGTCAGCCCGCTGGGTGCTCTGCTGATCGTCATCTTCGGCTTCTTCTTCTCCACCGTCTCTGCACGTATGGTCGGCATGATCGGCAGCTCCAACAACCCGGTCTCCGGCATGACCATTGCCACCCTGCTGATCGCTACCATGATCCTGAAGGCCACCGGCAACGTTGGCATCGAGGGTATGATCGGCTCCATGGCCATCGCCTCTGTCATCTGCATCTGTGCTGCCATTGCTGCGGATACCTCTCAGGACCTGAAGACCGGCTACCTGCTGGGTGCGACCCCGGTCAAGCAGCAGATCGGTGAGCTGATCGGCGTGATTGCCGCCGGTCTGGCCATCGGTGGTGTGCTGTACCTGCTGGACAGCGCATGGGGCTACGGCGGTGCCGAGGTCCCCGCACCGCAGGCTACCCTGATGAAGATGATCGTCGAGGGCATCATGGGCGGCAACCTGCCCTGGAACCTGGTGTTCACCGGTGTGTTCCTTGCCATTGCTCTGGAGGTCCTGCGCATCCCCGTGATGCCCTTTGCCATCGGCCTGTATCTGCCCATCTACCTGAACACCTCCATCATGATCGGTGGTGCGGTGCGCTGGTTCATGGACAGCCGCAAGAATGTTGACGCGAAGCTCAAGGAAGAGCAGACCACCCGCGGCACCCTGTTCTGTGCCGGTATGATCGCAGGCGAGGGCCTTGTGGGCATCCTGCTGGCTGTGTTTGCCGTGTTCGGCATCAGCACTGCCCTGAGCATTGATCTGGGCAACATTGGCGGCGTGGTTCTGATGATCGTGATGATCGCATGCCTGCTGGCCTTCTCCATGAAGAAAAAGAAGAACTGATGAGTAAGAAAAAGCAGTCCATCAACTATCTGGACCTCATTCCGCAGCGGGCGGAAACCCTGCGCTGGCACACAGACGAAGCCACCGGCCTTATCACCCTTGAGGTGGAGAACACCGGTGTGTTCAATACGATCGCGCAAAAAGTGTTCCATAAACCGCGCACCACACAGGTGCATCTGGACGAGACCGGCAGCTATCTCTGGCCGCTGATCGACGGCCAGAAGACCGTTGCACAGCTTGCTGACTGCATGAAGCAGCAGTTTGGTGAAAAAGCTGAACCGCTGTACCCGCGCATCATCAAGTATTTCCAGATCGTGGAATCTTACCACTTCATCCAGTTTCTGAACAAGTAAGCAAAAGCGGCACATCGGGCCTTTGTGCAAGGCTCCGAGTGCCGCTTTTTGCTGTTCTTTATTGTTTTTTGCAGTTTGCCGTGGTATTCTGTAATCGCCGCATCTGCGGCCACGGCATTTTATCTGCGGCGCTTTCTTCTTTTAAGGTTCAGTGAACCGCCGCCGGCCGCAAGCGTGAGCACCATCATTGCAAACAGGATGAGCACCAGTGCGCACAGCAGAAGCACTGTCGCCTTCATGTCGGTGCGGAAATCGGAGACATACTCCTTGTGGGTCACAAGGTCTACCGTGCCCACCTCGTAGCCATCCAGATAAACAGTGGCCGAGCCGATCACACTGCCGCTTTTGACGGTAGCGGAAACACTTTCCGGCAGGTCGAAGGAGTAGGTAACGATATCGTCTGCGTGGCCGTAGCCGCTGACCGGCGCAGCGGCATACAGCGCCACCGCCGGTTCGGTGCGGCACTTGGTCAGCGCCACGGTGGTGAGCTCGGTCTGGGTATCCACCAGCGGACGGTCCGCAAAGCTCTCAAAGGCCCAGTCGAACAGATCATCGCACTCGGCAAAGAGGTGGTCCGGCGTATCGCAGCCAAGGATCACCAGCCCGTAGGTGTGTCCGTCCTTTTCCGCAAAGGCCACGATGCAGCGGCCTGCCAGCGTGGTAAAGCCGCCCTTGACCCACCGGACATACTCCCGGTAGTTGGCGCTCTCGCTGTTCATCAGGCTGTTGGAGCTGCTGATGGTGTGCTCAGCCTTGCGGAGGTTAGTGGCCGGCAGGACATAGCTGGCGGTGCCCGCCACCTGTGCAAAGGTCTGGTTTGCCGCACAGGCGGCGGCGATCTTTGCCAGATCCTGCGCGGTGGACACGTTGCCGTAGTCAAACAGGCCGTGGGCACAGGTAAAGTTCGTGCCGGTGCAGCCCAGCTCCTCAGCACGGGCGTTCATCTGCTTGACGAAATCCAGCACGCTGCCGCCCACATCGTATGCAATGACGCTGGCTGCGTCGTTGGCGCTGACGATGAGCATGGCGTTCAGCAGGTCGATGCGGCGCACCGTCTCGCCGATGCGCAGGCCCATGGTGGTGCCGTTGGCGTTCTGGATATCCCGGAACTCCTGGGTCAGGGCGGTGGGCACGGTCACTTCACCGTTCAGATCCTTGCCGCTTTCCAGCAGCAGCAGGACCGTCATGAGCTTGGTCAGGCTGGCAACATACTGCTGCTGGTCAGCATTCTGGTTCAGGATGGTCTTGCCGGTGTCGGCGTTGAACAGGTACACCGCCTCGGTCTCGCTGACGGTCTGGATGGGCATGGGATATACCGCAAGGCCCGGCAGTGCAGCAGCAGCGGCCAGTGCCAGCGTGAGCACCAGCGCCGTCATGCGGCGGAAGATGGTGTTTTTGAACATGAGCGTGCCCCCTTGTATCTGCTTGCCGACGCACGGCAAAAATTTTTGTTTTGAAACAGCTCCTACTTGCCGGAAAGGCTCTGGCTTGCTATACTACTTTAAAGAATACCATAAACCAGCCAAAAGAGAAAGAGAGAAAGGCGGTTTTTAACAATGTTTCTGTCCTTTTGTGGAAAAGTTCCCCGCGACGAGGGGGCTGCTTTTGTTGCGCCCAACGCCACCGTGCAGGGAGATGTGATCCTGAAAGCCGGTTCCACGGTGTGGTACGGGGCCGTGCTGCGCGGCGACGACGGCACTTTGACCATTGGCGAAAACTCCAACGTGCAGGATAACGCCGTGCTGCACTGTGATGTGGGCGGTGCTGTAATGCTGGGCAAAAGCGTCACCGTGGGCCACAGTGCGCTGGTGCACGGGTGCACGGTAGGGGACGGCAGCCTGATCGGAATGCACGCCACCCTGCTCAACCACTGTGTCGTGGGCAAAAACTGCATCATCGGCGCGGGTGCGCTGGTGCCGGAGGGCATGGTGATCCCGGATAACTCGGTGGCTGTGGGCGTGCCCGCAAGGGTCATCAAGCAGGTGAGCCCCGCACAGGCCGAGGCCAACCTGCACAACGCCGCCCACTATGTGGAGCACGGCAGAGTGCACGCAGCACAGTGCAAAATGGATTGACCCCCGTTTTTAGCCATGGTATACTGTACAAAAAGCCCTTGTTTTGGGGGCAGGAGGTAAAAAACATGAAAAATCTTTCAAGACGCGCATTCCTTAAGCTTTCCGGCGCAGCACTGCTTGCGGCAGGGCTCACCGGCACCCTGACCGCCTGCGGCGGCACAGGCAGCATTGACATCCCCGGCACTGTGAACGGCATCGGATACGTAAGCGGAAGCGCAAACCGCACGATCCTTGGCACGCAGGAATACGGCACCATCCATGTGGTCAAGGTGGTTGTCACCCTGAAAAACGTCAGCAGCCGTGCCGTCACCCTGACCGCCGACAACTTCCCGGCTGAGATCGACCATTCTGCTGCATCGCCCATCTACTTTGGCTTTGCGGACAACGCCAGCGGCGACAGCTGGTGGACCCAGAAGGACTACGAATTGCAGCCGAACGAAGAAAAGACCTTTGTGCTGATCTACCGCATCAGCGAGAGTGCCTACAACAGCTGGTTCAAGCAGGTTCATACTGTCAGCCTCACCTTTACCAGCGGCCACCAGAAGGTGACCGGCAGCTACTCCTCCGAGACCGGTGAGCTGGTGGTGGGCGAAGTAGAAAAGGCATAAGGGAAAAACTGCGATTCAGATTGACACTTTGCACCTTATCTACTATAGTGAAAGTGACAGTCTGCCGCATTCTGGAATACCAGAATTTTTGTACACCGCGCTGTTTGGTTTTTATCATTGGGGGAATTTTGTAAAAAGTTCATTGTGGGATGTTTTTTCACAGAAATGTAATGACTTTTCACTTAAAATCGGGTATACTATATCCTGCGGGGAGACGGGGCCGCAACCGTCTTTCCGCACATGATTCCTCCTCACACCAAAGCAATACCCCAAACAGAAACTCCCTCCGGTGTACCGCAAGCGCCGGAGGGAGTTTCTGTTTGCATCAGCTTTTGTATTTTATGATTTCCTGCAATCAAAGGAGAGATTTTTATGTCTGAACTGATCACCCGCCGTACTTTTTTAAAGGCCACTGGTGCCGCCGCACTGGTCGCTGCCGCCGGCAGTATGCTGGTTGGCTGCGGCGAAGGTTATGGTGCAACCCCCGGCAACCCGACCCTGCCCACCATTGACACTCTCAATTACAAGGGACTTTCCAGTTATTCCGTTGGCATGGGCACATTCAGCGGCACTTTTGAATCAAATTCTGTGTATGAACGTGACGGATGTCGTCACTATTATCTCTACACCGCCCTTGGTTTTCAGAGTGTAGATACTTCTTTTTCTCTCAGCAAAAACCAGATCACTTTTACATTTAAGAAAGGCAATATCTCCAAAAACGCCCGCAGCCTTGACAACTTCGTTATTGACAGTGCCACACAGAAATATAAATACTTTGAAACTGTACCGATCAATACCGGTAACTCTGTTATTCCTCTCTATGTTGATCTTGGCTCTATCTACGATGTGGACATCTCTCATGTCGGCCCCTTTGATGTCACCTACACGGATGGCTCCAATAAGGTCACCTTCTCTTACAGTTCGCCCCTTGACACTCCCACGATCAAATAATTTACAATTTAAAATCCCGGCAGATTTACATGTCTGCCGGGATTTTTCTTTTACAGCGCGCGGAACTTTGCCGCAAACACGCTGAGCACGATTTTAGGGTTCACCTGCGCGCCAAGGCGCTGGATGGCGGCTTCGGCCAGCCGCAGGGCACGCTGGGCGGCAATGCCCTGCACCGGTGCGTGGGGGCTTTGCCGCAGGCCCGCAGCGGCCACCGCGCGGAAGTCCGTCAGCAGGGCGGCGGCTCCGGCCTTGTCCTTTTCGTAGGCGGCCAGCAGGCAGGCTGCGGCATAGCTGTCACGGTCGGCAGCGGCCTTTGCCAGCTGCAGGGCCTTTTCCACCTGCGCGGTGCGGGCTTCGTCCTGTGCGGCGGCAAGCACCGTACCAATGTGACCGTCGAACAGTTCGCTGTACAGCGTGGCCGTCTTTTTGTCCACCCCCTGTGCGGCGCAGTAGCGGGCGCACTGCTCCGGCGAGACAGGAGCCACTGCAAAGCTGACGCAGCGGCTGCGGATGGTGGGCAGCACGCCTGCCAGCGAATCCGCCGTAAGCAGGAACAGCACCCCCTCCGGCGGCTCTTCCATCACCTTCAGCAGGGCATTGGCGGATTCCTCATTCATCTTTTCCACATGGTAGAGCAGCACGGCACGGCCCTCGGCCGAAAGGCTGGTGTTGAAGATCTCGCTGCGCATAGCCTTGACCTGACTGACCAGATATTTTCCGCCTGCGCCCATACCGGCAACGCTGATCGCTTCACGCACGATGCCGGTCTCCACATGGCCGCTGTCGCGGTCGCCAGGCTTACCCACAGCACGGCAGCATTCGCCCCGCAGAAGGGCCTCAGCGGGCGCTCCGCCTGCAGGGTAAAGATAATCTGCCGCAATGCAGCGGGCCGCAAAACCGGCTCCAAGGCCCTCTTCACCCACCAGCAGCACGCTGTGGGTCAGGCGGCGGGCTGCCAGCATCAGCTGCACGCTGCTTTTCAGTTCTGCATTGCCCTCCATGCGGTCCAGCATCATGGTGTTTCTCCTTACCTTCTGTTTCTCCGCTTCCACTGCTCACGGCGTACCCACGCGCGGACGGAACGATAAGCCATCGGGCCAAAGAACAGCCAGACATTCGCCATGCTGAGCAGCAGGCTCAGCTTTTGCGGCAGCGGCGCGCCCAGAAAGCTGAGCACCCACAGTGCTGCCGCAAAAAAGCCAAAGTATTTCACCCGGATGGGGATGACAAAGAACAGCAGTACCTGTACTTCCGGGTACAGCATGGCAAAGGCCAGCAGCAGCGAAAGGGACAGGCAGTAGGTGCTGCCGGTCACGCCGGTGAGTAGGCAGGCCAGCACGGTGCCCAGCATCCCGGAGAGCAGATACACCGTATAGCGGAAATCGCCCCATTCCTGTTCCAGCGCTGTGCCGATGAACCATGTGAAATAGATGCCCAGCACCGCGCTGAGGATGCTGCCGCCGTAAGAGGGGATGAACGCAAAGGTGATGATGCGCCAGATCTGGCCGCGCAGCAGAAAATAGCGGCTGAGTGCCAGCCAGACACTGACGGTCTGGTTGACAAACAGCTCGATGGCCAGCACAAGGATCTGCCCGCCCACCAGAATGTTGGTCAGATTCGGGATGCCGAAGCGGCCGTATTTGCGCTCCAGCTGGTTGAGCCAATTGTTCATATAGGGTGCCTCCAACGCATTGTATTCCGATATCGGTGAGTTTTGCCGCATTTTTCTGCTGTTATTGTACCATGATTGGCCGGGGCATTCAAGGCAATGCCACAGTGTGGAAAACTGCCGCATCTTCCGCCCAAAAATACAGCTGTCAAGCGGATCTTGCGGCACAAAAGCACAACCGGAAAGTGTATGGAGTTTCCTGTCTGGAATGAACTTTTCACTTTTTCCACCGGGTTTTCCACCGTTTTTGTGAAGAAAAGGGCAAGTTTTCCATGAGGTTTTCCACTTTTTCCACCGGGTTTTCCACAACAAAAGGGCATCAGCCCTATACACACCGTAATTCAGGCCGCAGCTTTCTGGTAAGTTTTGGGCAAAAATGCGGGCATTCTGCCTTTTATAAAAAAGAAAGTCGAAGGATTTTCTTTGCATTCTACAAACCGTTTCTGGGCGGTGATTTATTTTTCTCCAATCCGGAATGGCTGGCCCCAAGTTTTCAACACCGGGCCGCTGCCGTTTTTCTGTGTGGAAAAGGCGGGGAAACATGCAGTTTTCCACACCGGAAAAAGCTGCTGCTCGCGGGCGCGCCGGGAGCAAACTCCCCCAGTCTCGCTGCGCTCGACAGCCCCCTCTGGGATGGGGCCTTTGGCAGTACGGAAAAGTTTCCGGCTAATGTGCAAAGCTTGCGGCACGCCAGAGGCTCCCTCTTTGAGGGAGCTGGCAAAACCGTCAGGTTTTGACTGAGGGAGTTGGCATCGCGCAGCGACGACTGAGAGGGTTCGTCCTATAAAAATGCCGGGCAGTCACTTCAAGACCGTCCGGCATTGCTTTATTATTTACATCATATTGTGGAACACCAGCTGTGCGATCTGGAAATACAGGATCAGGCTGCAGGCATCCACGATGGTGGTGATGAAGGGGGTAGCCATGATGGCCGGGTCGGCACCCAGCTTCTTGGCTGCCAGCGGCAGCATACCGCCCACCAGCTTTGCCAGAATGACGCTGAAGAACAGCGAAACGCTGACCACGATGGCATAGCCCATCACGTTGGCGTACTGGCCGGGGAACAGGAAGGTGTACATCAGGTAGATGCGCAGGCCGTTCACGATGCCCAGCACCGCGCCCACGATGGCAGACACCCGCAGCTCCTTGCCCAGCACCTGCAAAAAGTCGCTGGGTTCCACCTCGCCCAGAGCCAGACCACGCACCATCAGGGTGCTGATCTGGTTGCCGCAGTTGCCGGCGGTATCCATCAGCATGGGCATGAAGGAGACCAGCAGCGGCAGGCTGACAAAGGCCTCTTCATAGTGGGTGGTGACCATGCCGGTAAAGGTGGCGGACAGCATCAGGATCAGCAGCCATGGGATGCGCTGCTTTGCGTGGGTCCAGACGCTGGTGCCGAAGTAGGTGGTGGCATCGTCGTCCGGCAGAATAGCAGCCATCTTCTGCATATCCTCGGTGCTCTCGTCGGTCAGAACGTCGATTGCATCGTCGATGGTGATGATACCCACGAACATGCCCTCGTTGTCCAGAACAGGCATAGCGGTAAAGTCGTAGCGCTGCATCTCACGGGCCACGTACTCCTGATCGTCGGTCACTTTCACAGTGACCACGTTATCATCCATGATCTCGTTGATGGGAGTATGCGGCTCTGACAGAAGCAGGCTTCGGGCAGAAACAACGCCCTTCAGGCGGTTGCGCTCCACCACGTAGCAGGTGTACACGGTCTCTGCGTTTTCGCCCTGCTTGCGGATGGCTTCAAAGGCCTGCGCCACGGTCATATCCTCGCGCAGACGGACATATTCGGGGGTCATCAGGCTGCCGGCAGAGCTTTCGGGGTAGTTCAGCAGCTTGTTCAGGCTCTCACGGGTCTGCTTGGAGGATTTCTCCAGCACCCGCTTCACCACGCCTGCAGGCATATCCTCCAGCAGATCGGCGGCATCGTCCAGACTCATCTCTTCAATAGCGCCCACAAGCTCCACATCTGAGAAGGCGTTCACCAGATCGTCGCGGGCTTCGTCGGACATATAGGCAAAGGCCTCGGTGGCCACTTCCTTTTTGAGCAGGCGGAACACCACAAGGCGGTTGTTTTCGTCCAGCTCTTCCAGCAGCTCGGCCAAGTCAGCAGGCTGCTCTTCCTCGGTCACTTCGCGCAGCTTGACGTACTGCTTCTTGATGAGCAGCTTGAGCAGGCGGCTCTTGGTGAGCATCTCAGGGTTGGCCCTGACCTCTTCGTCATTGGCTTCCTCTTTTTCGGCCTCGCGCATATCCTGCTTGAGGTCTTCAGTAGCTTCCTCGTTCAGATCTTCAGCCAGCTTCTGGCGGACCTCGGCGGGGATATCAGCAGGCAGCTCCTGCACCGGCAGAGCCTGTTCCGCAGCATCAGCCGTCAGCTTTTTTTCTTCCATATCCATTGGGCGTACCTCCTCAGTTTTTACGGAACAGGAGCAGCTCCTGTATCCGGAGGACGCAGCAGATCGGGAAACAAAAAACGCGCCGCCTTGCCTGCCGGAATGCCGCAAACGCCGCATTCTGCGCACACAAAGCCGCGCCTTCCTCTGCTCTGTTTTGCGGAAAGATGCACCGTTGAAGCGGTGCTTTTCCGCAGGACTCAGCGAAGGAGGCGAACGGTTGGGGAAAACGCAGTTGTTTTTGTTTTCTGATCCACCGCGCCGGTGGTTCTACTTCGACTATGATCCGGGTCCATTTTCCTGCGTTCACCTCCAAGTTTTCATATTCATTTTTATTATAGCGCCGCAAAAAAACGGGGTCAACCCTAAACCACCGATTTACCAGAATTTTGCAAAACAAAACACCCTCTTCCGTGTTGCGGCACACGAAAAAGGGTGTTTTGCTTGGATATTGCCTTGGTGTGAGGAGGAATCATGTTACTTGGGTAAGCGGTTGCGGCCCCGCTTCCCATGGCAAAAGTATAACAGCTTTCACAATTGAATTCGTTAAGAAGCTATGAAGAAACTGTAAAAAGGGAATGGTATCTTTTGGAAGATTTTGTGATAACATTTTTTGATTGACCTTCGTTTTTTCACATGCTAAAATGGAACTGTAAAAGCGGCTGTTGTGATGCCAGATCACAGCAGCCGCTTCTCTTTTACACAAAAAATACGCCCCGGTCACCTTGCGGTGAACGGGGCGCTAAAACGAAGCTCGTTTTTACTGCGGCAAGATCCCTGCAAAGCAGGTCTTATGCAGCAGGCGGAGCAAGGTATCTGCAAGCAGACCTTATGCTCCTGACACACGCGGGGTGTGCTTTCAAGGACCCTCGCGGGCGCTTTGGTATCTCATATCCCGCTGCGGTGCTTCGCACGGAACAAAGCACCGCCCGGGAAGTGAAATCAGATAGAACTCGTATGGCGAATGCTGTACTTCAGCACATCACCTGCATGGATGGATGCATTTCTCCGCTTCGTACCGCTGCATTGCGCAGTAACCGCCGGTACGGGGCAGCCGCCCTCTTGCATTGTGGGGCTAAGGTGCCGCAAATATCTGCATCCAAAGCGCAGAAGAATGCTTACTTGTACAGGTCGACCAGACGGGTCAGGTGCTCGTAGCGGTCGTTTGCAACTTCCTGGTTGCGTGCGAACAGCTCCTTAGCACGGTCGGGGAATGCACGAGTCAGGCGGCTGTAACGGGTCTCGTTAGCCAGCAGTGCCTGATACTTCTCGTTATCCACAGCCTTGGAGGTCAGGGTGAACGGATTCTTGCCCTGAGCCTTGTTTGCCGGGTTGAAGGTGAACAGGTTCCAGTAACCGGCCTCAACTGCCTTCTTCATCTCGTTCTGGCAGTTGGTCATGCCGCCCTTGACACCGTGCAGCTCGCAGGGAGCGTAGCCGATGATCAGAGACGGGCCGGGGTAAGCCTCAGCCTCAGCGATGGCCTTGACAGCCTGAGCCGGGTTAGCACCCAGTGCGATCTGAGCAACATAGATGTAACCGTAGGTCATAGCGATCTCGGACAGGCTCTTCTTGCTGATTTCCTTACCAGCAGCAGCGAACTGGCAGACTTCACCAATGTTGGAAGCCTTGGATGCCTGTCCACCGGTGTTGGAGTACATCTCAGTATCGAAGACCATCACGTTGACATCCTCGCCGGAAGCCAGAACGTGGTCCAGACCACCGAAGCCGATGTCGTATGCCCAGCCGTCACCACCGAAGATCCAGACGGACTTCTTGGCGATGAACTGCTTGCTCTTCAGGATCTCTGCAGACTTCTCGCAGCCGGCAGCAGCAGCCTTCTCCAGCTCAGCGATCAGGGCCTTTGCGGGCTCGTCGTTGGCCTTGGTGTTGTTCTTGGTCTCCAGGAACTTCTCAAAGGCAGCCTTCAGCTCAGCAGAAGCCTTGTCGGAACCAGCAACCTCTGCGATCTCCTTGATCAGGTTCTCGCGGACGGTCTTCTGGCCGATGTACAGGCCCAGACCATGCTCTGCGTTATCCTCGAACAGGGAGTTGCACCATGCAGGACCATGGCCGCTGTCCTTGTTGACGGTGTACGGAGAGATGGAAGCGGTGCCGCCCCAGATGGAGGAGCAGCCGGTAGCGTTGGAGATGTACATCTTCTCGCCGAACAGCTGAGTGATCAGGCGAGCGTAAGAAGTCTCGGCACAGCCTGCGCAGGAGCCAGAGAACTCCAGCAGCGGCTGGTTGAACTGAGAACCGATGACGGTATCGTCAGCAAACTTGGAAGGCTTCTTGGAGATGTTGGCCACGCAGTAGTCGAACACTGCCTGCTGATCGGCCTGGCTGTCCTGCGGCACCATGGTGATAGCCTTGGTGGGGCAGACGGTGACGCACTCGCCGCAGCCCATGCAGTCCAGAGGAGACACAGCCATAACAAACTTGTACTCGTTTGCGGGCTTGTTGTCGCGGCTCTTGGTCTGTGCAGGAGCAGCTGCCAGCTCGTCGGCGGTCAGCTGGAAGGGACGGATGGTAGCATGAGAGCAGACGAATGCACACTGGTTACAGCCAACGCACTTTGCAGCATCCCACTCGGGGACGTTGACAGCGGTGCCGCGCTTCTCGTATGCAGAAGCGCCCTGCTCCCACTCGCCGTTTGCATTTGCCACGAAGGAAGAGACAGGCAGGCTGTCGCCGTCCATACGGGCAATGGGCTCCATGACATCGCGGATCTGCTTGACCAGCTCCGGACGGCCGGTGAGAGCCTTGGGTGCGGGATCAGCCTCGGGGTTGGACCAGGATGCGGGCACGTCCACCTTGTGGATGGCGTCAACGCCTGCATCGATAGCCTTCCAGTTCATCTCAACGACGTCCTGGCCCTTCTTGCCGTAGCTCTTCTGAGCTGCCTGCTTCATGAAGTTGACGGCATCCTCGATGGGCATGACGTCAGCCAGCTTGAAGAATGCAGACTGCAGGATGGTGTTGGTGCGCTTGCCCATGCCGATCTCGATAGCCTTATCGATTGCATTGATGGTATACAGCTGGATGTTGTTGTCAGCGATATACTTCTTTGCCTCGGCGTTCAGGTGCTGGCCCAGCTCCTCATCGGACCACTGGCAGTTGATCATGAACACGCCGCCGGGCTTGACATCCTGGACCATCTTCATGCCCATGTGGATGTAAGCGGGGTTGTGGCAGGCCACGAAGTCAGCCTGGTTGATGTAGTAGGGGCTGCGGATGGGCTTGTCGCCGAAACGCAGATGGCTGATGGTCACGCCGCCGGTCTTCTTGGAGTCATACTGGAAGTATGCCTGAACATACTTGTCGGTATGGTCGCCGATGATCTTGACGGAGTTCTTGTTAGCACCGACAGTACCGTCGCCGCCCAGACCCCAGAACTTGCACTCCTTGGTGCCAGCAGCTGCGGTGATGGGAGCGGGCTTGACTTCCGGCAGAGACAGGAAGGTGACATCATCGGTGATACCCAGAGTGAAGCGCTCCTTGGGCTGATCCTTCTCCAGCTCCTTGAACAGAGCAAAGATGGAGGACGGCGGGGTATCCTTGCTGCCCAGACCGTAACGGCCGCCAGTCAGAACGACATCGTTCAGGCCAGCCTCACGCAGGGTAGCGGCAACATCCAGGTACAGGGGCTCGCCCAGAGAGCCGGGCTCCTTGGTGCGATCCAGCACAGCTACCTTCTTGGCGGTCTTGGGCAGGACCTTCAGCAGGGAAGCGGAGACCCAGGGACGGTACAGGCGGACCTTGACGATACCGACCTTCTCGCCCTTGGCGTTCAGGTAGTCGATGACCTCATCAGCAACGTCGCAGATGGAGCCCATAGCCACGATCACACGGTCAGCATCGGGTGCGCCGTAGTAGTTGAACAGATCGTAGTTGGTGCCCAGCTTTGCGTTGATCTTGGCCATGTACTTCTCAACAACAGCAGGCAGAGCGTTGTAAACGCTGTTGCATGCCTCACGATGCTGGAAGAACACGTCGCCGTTCTCGTGGGAGCCGCGCATCTTGGGGTGTTCGGGGTTCAGAGCCTTCTTACGGAACTCCTCCACAGCCTCCATGTTGCACATTTCCTTCAGATCGGCGTAATCCCACTTCTCGATCTTCTGGTACTCATGAGAAGTACGGAAGCCATCGAAGAAGTTCAGGAAGGGAACCTTGCCCTCGATGGCGCACAGATGTGCGACAGGGGACAGATCCATGACTTCCTGCACGCTGCTCTCGACCAGCATTGCAAAGCCGGTCTGACGGCATGCCATAACGTCGCTGTGATCACCAAAGATGTTCAGGGACTGGGTAGCAACGGTACGTGCAGAAACATCGAACACGCAGGGCAGCTGCTCAGCAGCGATCTTGTACATGTTGGGGATCATCAGCAGCAGGCCCTGAGAAGCGGTGAAGGTGGTGGTAACAGCACCTGCACCCAGAGAGCCGTGCACAGCGCCAGCAGCGCCGGCCTCAGATTCCATCTCGACGACCTTGACCTGATTGCCGAAGATGTTCTTCTGGCCAGCTGCGGACCACTGGTCCACAGAGTCAGCCATCGGAGAAGACGGGGTAATGGGGTAGATGGCAGCCACGTCCGTGTAGGCATACGCTACATGGGCGGCAGCGGTATTGCCATCCATAGTTTGCTTTGCTCTAGGCATTTTTCTTCCTCCATTATTCAGAATTTGGTACCTTTTGCGCGGGGCAATATGCCCCACATGGGACCGGAGAACCCCATAAAGGCACTATTGCTTGTATACTATAATAGCAAATTCCGCCCATAAAGTAAACGCAAACCGCTCAACAAACGCACCAAAAATAAAGAAAATTTTTTAGCGCTTTTGTACGTCTTTAGTTCGTTAAAGTGAGCAATGGCGCGGATTTTCCGGTTTTGGCCTGCCTGCTTTGCCAGATCCTGTAATTTTTTTCGCAAAAAGGGGAGGGAACCCTCTCCCTTGTATTTATCACATCTTTATTGACAACAAACCTCATTTTGCCGTAAACTGAAGCCATAGAAAACCGGCGCTGTGCCGGGCAAAGAGGGTAATAAAATGGAGAAGACCGTGCATTACGAAAAAACACTCACCAGTGAGGTGCTCTTCGAGGGCCGGGTGATCACCCTGACAAAAGACACTGCTCTGCTGGAAAACGGCAAGACCGCCGAACGCGAAGTGGTGCATCACCACGGCGGTGCGTGCATCCTGCCCTATTTTGAGGACGGCACCATCTGCATGGTGCGCCAGTTCCGCTACGCCATGCAGCAGGAGCTGTGGGAGCTGCCTGCCGGCAAGCTGGAAAAGGGTGAGGACCCCTTTGAAGCCGCCAAGCGGGAGCTGGGCGAGGAGTGCGGCCTGACCGCGGACAATTATATCTCTCTGGGCCAGTTTTTCCCCACCGTGGGCTATGACACCGAAGTGATCTATACATGGGTCGCCACCGGCCTGCACAAGACCCAGATGCATCTGGATGCCGATGAATTCCTGACCCCTGACCGTGTGCCGCTGGATAAAGCTTATGAGATGGTCATGAGCGGCGAGATCCGGGACGGCAAGACCATTGCCGGTATCCTGAAGCTCAAGGCCCTGATCGCCGAGGGCAGGCTGTGAACATCCTGTACGAAGATGCCGCCCTTGTGGTGCTGGACAAGCCCGCCGGACTTTCCAGCGAAGAGGGCGTGCCCGCAGCCCTGCGGCAGCTGTGGGGCCAGCCGGATGCCTTTGTAGGCGTGGTGCACCGGTTGGACACGGGTGTGTCCGGCCTGATGGTGTTTGCCAGAACGCCCGGGGCTGCGGCCGCACTCAGCCGTCAGATCACCCAGAGCCAGAACGCCTACGCTGTGCAGGATGGCAGGGCCGAAGGGAAGCCGGAAGTGCCGCAGTTCATCAAGCGGTATCGGGCCGTCATTGCAGGCGGGCCGGACGAAGCACTGCCCGCCGAAGGCACCCTGCGGGACTGGCTGTTCAAGGACAGCCGCAAAGGCCGGGTATTCCCTGTGAGCCGTCCGCGCAGAGGTGTGCGGGAAGCCGTGCTGGATTACCGCATCGTGAAAACGGCAGGAGAGATGAGCCTTGCTGAGATCACGCTGCACACCGGCCGCACCCATCAGATCCGGGTGCAGTTTGCATCCCGGAAGCATCCGCTGGCCGGAGACGGCAAATACGGAAGCCGCGTAAAAGGCAGCATTGCCCTGCAGAGCTGTGGCCTGCAGTTTTTGCACCCGGAGACCGGAAAGCCCATGGCATTTACGCTGCCGCTGCCGGAGGGTGCGTTCTGGAAACCGTTTGAAGAATAATGCATTTCCATTAGGTGAGAGGTATGGAACAATACAAAACTGATGCTGAGATCTATGCTGTGCTGGAGCGGGAGATCATTGACCTGACCATCCGCCCCGGCTCTTTGCTGAGCGAAAATCCGCTCTGTGCCCGCTTTGGCGCACCGCGCACCCTGATCCGGGTGGTGCTGCAGAAGCTGCAGGAAAACGGGCTGGTAAAGATCGTGCCTTACAAGGGCACCACCGTTACCCGGCTGAACCGCCGCATCGTGGACGAGCTGATCTACGAGCGCACCGCCGTGGAAGCACGCGTATTGCGGGATTTTTCGCCCCGGTGCACCCCGGAGCAGCGGGCGTTGATCCGCAGGCGGGTGGAAGCCTACGAGGCCCTTGCGGCCATGGAGAGCCCGGATTACAACAAGCTGTACGAAGCCGACCGTGCCCTGCACGAGACATGGTTTGCGGCCATGGATAAAATGTACCTGTGGAGCACCCTGCAGAACGCCCACGCCGACTACAGCCGCTTCCGGATGCTGGACACCATGACCACCGGCGGCCTTGCCGAGGTGATCGCAGACCACCGCAACCTGATGAACGCCATCGAGCGGTGCGACCTTGCCGCCTTTGAACCGTTGGTGGAACGGCACCTGTACGGCGGCATCCGGCGGCTTGGCTCCAAGCTGACCGAAGAATATGCCGATTATTTTGAGCCGGAAAAGTAATTGTTCTATGTGGAACATTTTATAAAACGAAAGGGCACAGCGCATTGCAGCGCCGTGCCCTTTTGTTTTATGCTGTCTGAATTTCAGAACACCCCGGAAATAAAAATTTCCAGACCAATGCCAATGAGGATGATGCCGCCCAGAATGGATGCCTTGCCGGAGAGCTTGGTGCCAAACTTTTTGCCGATGCGCAGGCCCGCCATGCAGATAAAGAAGGTGACCACCGCAATGATGAGCGATGCCGCAAGTGCCATCAGCCAGCCGTATTCCGAAATGGTGAAGCCCACCGAAAGCGCATCAATGCTGGTAGCCACGCCCTGCATGAGCAGTGCACCCGCACTCAGCTCTGCTGCTTCTTCGGTCTCTTCGCCCTTGATGCCATCCACAAGCATTTTGCCGCCAATATAGCCCAGCAGAGCCAGCGCGATCCACGGGATGAATTTTTCAAACGAAGAGAACAGCTCCACAATGGTGTGCACGCACACCCAGCCCGTCATGGGCATCACGGCCTGAAAAAGGGCAAAGGTGCCCGCGATCCTGCACATGGTTCCCCTGCTCATGCGGGGGTCGTGCAGGCCGTTTGCCATAGACACCGAGAACGCATCCATTGCAAGGCCCACGCCCAGCAGGGCACTGTTGAGGAAAAATACAAAACTCCATTCCATATTGTCTGCCTCCTGAATCTGACCAGAATATCGGGCAATACAAAACCCGGTCACGGGCGCACATGTACGTCCGGGACCGGGTGATTTTTTGAAACCAACTCCATGTGCACGGGCGCTGTTCTATGCGCCAAAAACACATGAGTCTCGCAAATGAAAGCAAGCCAGACCGGAACCAACGGTCATCATGTTGACTTGCTGCGCCCTGCAAAAGCGCCTGCTACTCCCCCACGGGTATTTGTGATTGTTTTGCCATTGTAGCATATCTTTGCAGGGAAGTCCAGACAAACCTGCGCGGTTACACGGTATTTTTCCATCGGCGGGCAAAATACCAGTCCTGTGAAATAATAAAACACAGGGTGTTGCCCAGTGCCCTCAGGGTAACAGCATGTTCCTGACGCAAGGCCCGGCGGGCGCAGCTCTCGTACTCCCGCGCCTGCTGCATCCGGGCACTCCGGCGCTCTTCGGCGGTCAGGTGCATTCCCACATCGATCAGGGAGTGCAGCAGTGCCCAGTACAGCTCACACAGCGAACCCGTGATGCCATGGCGGCGGACGCACTCGAACACGGTATAGTTTGCTTCCACACGGTCGAGATTGCGCAGGGTGACTTTGCTGTTGACGATGCTGCCCGCCACCTTGCGGTAAAGGTACAGCACATCCGGGATATTAGCGATTCTGTCCGCTTTTTCGTAGGCGTAGGCGATCAGCAGGGTGTCCTCGTTCAGCTTGCCCTCTGCAAAGCGCAGCTGCGCAAAAATGCTGCGGTGGTACAGCTTGTTCCACACCACCATGTAGGGCAGAAGGGTGCTGTGCTCCAACGCCTGCTCCGGGGTCAGCACCTCCCGCCGCACATGCAGATACTGCTCCCGGATGGGGGTCAGGGCTTCGTCCACCTGCCGGTAATTGCACACGGCCATCTGTGCACCGGTCTCCTGCGCCGCATGGTAAAGCTTTGCGCAGAAGTCCGGCGTGATGGTGTCGTCTGAATCCACAAAGGCGATCCATTCGCCCTCTGCCGCGTCCAGCCCGGCATTGCGGGCCCCGCTCAGACCACAGTTCTTCTGGTGGATGACCCGGATGCGGCTGTCCTTTGCCGCTGCGGCATCGCACAAAGCAGGGCAGCTGTCCGGAGAGCCATCGTCCACCAGAATCAGCTCAAAATCCGTGAAGGTCTGGGCAAGGATGGAAGCGATGCAGGCATTCAGAAAACGCTCTGTCTTATATACCGGCACGATAATGCTGATCTCCGGCTGTTTTTTATGTTGTTCCTGCACAATAAACTCCTCATTGCTTCAGGTCGTTTTCTGCCGTCTTTCCGCCCTTTTGCGGCATAGATCCAGATAACTGCAGGCCGATGCAGCGCAGACCACTGCCGCCCACAAATTTTTTAGTGTTACGCCGCGGGCTTGCATCAGCCGATGGCGGGCTGTACGCTCATACGCAAAGGCTTCCTTCATCCGGGGGCTTTTGCGCTCTTCCGGTGTCAGGTGCAGCCAGATGTCCCACACGGCAGTCAAAATCGGGCGATAGGCTGCACACAAAGCATCCCGGATGCCGTTTTGGTACAGCACATCAAACAGGCGGTACCATGCTTCCACCCAGTCCAGTGTTTTCA
Organism: Faecalibacterium sp. I4-3-84; assembly: GCF_023347255.1. Classification (GTDB taxonomy): domain Bacteria; phylum Bacillota; class Clostridia; order Oscillospirales; family Ruminococcaceae; genus Faecalibacterium; species Faecalibacterium taiwanense. The sequence continues at coordinate 1,641,784 of NZ_CP094466.1, read as the reverse complement.
AGGTAGTCTTGCGGTGCATGGCACTGCCGGTAACGATGCGGTAATTGTATAAAAAATCCCATACACCGCAGGCAGAAGCCGCTCTTGCGTAAATGACCGGCATGAGACAGGTATCTTCAAACGCCTTGTTTTCTGGATAGCGCAGATTTTCCAGCAGTTTTCGGCGATAAAGCTTATTCCACGGAACCTGAAAATCCGACACCACCATCCGGCGCAGAACTTCCTCCTGCGGCAAAAACTCGTTCAAAAGGCGATGTTCTCCGCCTGCAAGCGTTTTGCCCGTTTCATCAATGCACTGACTGCTGCAGATTGCAAAATCTGCACCCATTTCCAGCGCTGCCTTATGCATTTTTTCCAGATATTCTGGTGCTACTGTATCATCCGAATCCACAAATGCGATCCAATTTCCCTGTGCTGCATCCAGACCCGCATTGCGGGCTGTGCTTACACCGCCGTTTTGCTTATGGATCACCCGCACGCGGCTGTCCTTTTTTGCTGCTGCATCACACAGGGCAGGGCAGTTGTCCGGTGAGCCATCGTCCACAAGGATCAGTTCAAAGTCCGTAAAGGTCTGAGCCAGAATGGAATCAATGCACTCATTCAGATATTTTTCCACCTGATACACTGGCACGATGATGCTGATTTCCGGTCTTCCACTTTCTGCTCTTTCACTCACAGTATTTCTCCCATTCGGAATTCAGTTTTATTTCCGGTACTTGAAGTTGAAGTAGAACTGCGGGTTTGCAATACAGAGTGCGGTTTCTGCTGCGTTGCGCAGGGTACAGGCCCCCTGTTGACGAACCTCTCTGCCTGCTTTTTTCAAGCACGCTTCCGCCTGCTGAACCCGTTCACTGTTTCTCTGTTTGGGTGGCAGATTTTTTTTTGTGTTTCGGAGCATGCGTTTCATCAGTACATACTGCAGGAATGCTGTGTCTTTTTTCCCATACTTGAGTGCACAAGCAAGAAGGCCGTAGTTTGCATCGATCTCATCCAGATTTTTCAAGGTGACCTTTCCATGCATGATGCTTGCCGGATGCAGCCGGTAATGGTACAGTTTTTCCTTTATACAAGCCACAGCTGTTGCATGTTCAATGATTTCCGGTGTGGTAAATGCATCTTCATAGTTTTTGCCCACAGGAAAAACGATTCCTTCCAGCACATCTCTCCGATGCAGTCTTGTTGCTGCCTGAATCAACGGCGTAAGGCGGATGCGGTGTATTGCTTCCTCACGGGAAAGCACTTCTGTACGTAAAGGCTGTTCCTGATAATCACAAAGACTTCCATCCTCTTCCATAAAAACTTCGTTGCAGACTGCAAGTTCAGCACCTGTCTGCTTTGCTGCCCGCAGCATTTTTTCGTAGTAAGTCTTGTCTACAAAGTCATCCGGGTCCACAAAGCCGATCCAATTTCCCTGTGCAGCTGCCAAACCCGCATTACGGGCTGTGCTTACACCGCCGTTTTGCTTATGGATCACCCGCACGCGGCTGTCTTTTTCCGCCGCTGCATCACACAGGGCAGGGCAGTTGTCCGGTGAGCCATCGTCCACAAGGATCAGCTCAAAATCCGTAAAGGTCTGTGCCAGAATGGAATCAATGCATTCGTTCAGGTATTTTTCCACCTTATACACCGGCACGATGATGCTGATCTCCGGGGATTTTTTTTGCTCTGTCATGTTCCTTAAACCACTTTCTGTGTTTATTTTTATTCCTCACACGCTATTTCTATTATACATGGTTTGGATGGATTTGAAAAGAAGCCGCCGTACAGAAATCTCTGCGCGGCGGCTTCTTTCAAATCTTATTGTGTTTTCAAGGTTTACTCTTCGCCCTTATCGTCTGCTTCCGGGGCTTCTGCAGCGGCGGCAGCATCCGCAGCTTCCATGGCGGCAAGCTGCTCTGCGGTGGGTTCGGCATCGGCATCAGAGGTGTCGATCTGCTCGGTCTGGGCCTCGTCGTCGTGGTCGGTGCGGGCAAGCACCATCACCTTGTCGTTCTCACCCAAGCGCATCACCCGCACGCCGGAACCGTAGCGGCTCTGCAGCGGGATCTCGTTGGCGTGCAGACGGATGATGATGCCCTCCTGACTGCTCAGCAGCACATCGTCCACGTCGTCCACGATCTTGACCGCAGCCACCTTATCCTTGGCGGCATCGTAGTTGCGGATGCCCTTGCCGCCACGGGCGGTGATGCGGTAGGTATCGATGTCCGACCGGCGGCCCTTGCCGTTCTCGGTGACGGTGAGCACCGTGCCGCCCTCGCGGCAGATGCACACGCCCACAACTTCATCACCCTCGGCCAGACGGATGGCGCGCACGCCGTGGCCGCTGCGGCCCATGGGACGTGCATCGGCTTCGTTGAAGCGGATGGCCTGACCGTTGCGGGTGGCAACGATGAGCATATCGTGGCCGGAGGTCAGGCGGGTCCATGCCAGAGCGTCGCCCTCGTTCAGGGCAATGCCGATCAGGCCGGACTTACGGATGTTAGCATACTGTTCCAGCGGGGTGCGCTTGATGAGGCCCTGCTTCGTGACCATGGTCACAAAGCCGCCCTCGGTGTCGGCTTCCTTCGACTGGCAGATCATGTTGGTGACCTTTTCGCCCTCGGCCAGCTGCAGCAGGTTGACGATGTTGCTGCCCTTGCTGGTGCGGCTGCCCTCGGCGATGGTGTAGCCCTTGATGCGGAACAGACGGCCCCGGTCGGTGACAAAGAGCACATAGTCGTGGGTGGAGCCTACGAACATCTCCTGCACGATATCCTCTTCCTTGCGGGTCATGCCGGAGATGCCGCGTCCGCCGCGGCGCTGTGCCTGATAGGTGGCCTTGAGCTGGCGCTTGATATAGCCGGCCTCGGTCAGGGTGTAGACACACTGCTCCTCGGCGATCAGATCCTCGATATCCACCTCACCGGTCACGGACTGGATCTCGGTGCGGCGCTCGTCGCCGAAGCGCTTTTTCATTTCCAGCAACTCTTCCTTGACGATGGCAAGCACCCGGGCATCGTCGGCCAGAATGGCTTCCCAGTTCTCGATCTTGGCCTGCAGGCTGGCAAGCTCTTCCTCGATCTTCAGGATCTCAAGGCCTGCCAGACGGCCCAGCTGCAGCTTGACGATGGCATCTGCCTGCGGGTCGTCAAAGCCGAACTGCTCCATGATGGCAGCCTTGGCCTCTGCCATGCCGCCCTTGCAGGCGCGGATGGTGGCGATCAGCTCGTCCACGATGTCGGTGGCCTTCTTCAGGCCTTCCAGAATGTGGGCGCGCTCCTTGGCCTTTTTCAGGTCGTACTGGGTGCGGCGGCGCACCACCTCGTCCTGAAATTCCACGTATTTCTGAAGCATCTGCTTCAGGGTGAGAACTTTCGGCACCTTGTGGTCGATGGCCAGCATGATGACGCCCACGGTATCCTGCAGCTGGGTGTACTGGTACAGCTGGTTCAGGATGACCTGTGCGTTGGCATCCTTGCGGATGTCCACCACGATGCGCATACCCTTGCGGTTGGTCTCATCGTTCAGGCCGGTGATGCCCTCGATGCGCTTATCCTTGACAAGGTCGGCCATGTTCTCAATGAGGCGGGCCTTGTTGACCATATACGGAATTTCCGTAATGATGATTTGGGTGCGGCCGTTCTTGGTTTCCTCGATGGTGGCGCGGCCCCGCAGGGTGATCTTGCCCCGGCCGGTGGCGTAGGCGGCGCGGATGCCGCTGCGGCCCATGATGATGCCGGCAGTGGGGAAGTCCGGGCCCTTGATGTATTCCATCAGGCCGGGCAGGTCGATGTCCGGATCGTCGATATAGGCGATGCAGCCGTCAATGACCTCGCTCAGATTGTGGGGCGGGATGTTGGTGGCCATGCCGACCGCAATGCCCTGACTGCCGTTGACCAGCAGATTGGGGAAGCGGCAGGGCAGCACGCTGGGTTCCTTCTTGGTCTCGTCAAAGTTGGGGTCCCAGTCGATGGTGTCCTTCTCGATATCGGTCAGCATCTCCACCGCCATGCGGCTCATGCGGGCCTCGGTGTAACGGTAGGCAGCCGGGGGGTCGCCATCCACAGAACCAAAGTTACCCTGACCATCCACCAGCGGATAGCGCAGAGAGAAGTCCTGTGCCAGACGGACCATGGCATCGTAGACCGATGCGTCGCCGTGGGGATGGTAGGAACCCAGCACCGCACCAACGGTGTCGGCGGATTTGCGGTAGGGATGGCTGGGATCATTGCCGCGCTCGTGCATGGTGTACAGAATGCGGCGGTGAACAGGCTTCAAACCGTCGCGCACATCGGGCAGGGCGCGGGACACGATGACCGACATGGAGTAGTCCAGGAATGCGGTCTCGATCTCCTTTTTCACATCGCGGATGATCTTTTTGGTTCCGCTGCCCGGTATCATCACATAATCTTCTTCCATTGTTTCCTCCAATTACACGTCCAGCTTTGCGTACTGGGCGTTGGTCTCGATAAAGCGGCGGCGCGGCTCCACCTGATCGCCCATCAAGATGGTAAAGGCTTCATCGGCCTTCTCGGCATCGTCAATGGTGATCTGTACGATCACGCGGTTATCGGGGTTCATGGTGGTCTCCCACAGCTGTTCGGGGTTCATCTCACCAAGGCCCTTATAGCGGTTCACCTTTGCGCCGGGCATTTCCTGCGAAAGCACGGCCATTTCGGCGTCATTGTAGGCGTACTTGATGGTGTTGCCCTTCTGCACCTTGAACAGAGGCGGCTGGGCCACATACACATGGCCCTGCTCAATGAGCGGGCGCATATAGCGGAAGAAGAAGGTGAGCATCAGGGTGCAGATGTGGGAGCCATCCACATCTGCATCGGCCATGATGAACACTTTATCGTAGCGCAGCTTGGAGATATCGAACTCGTCACCAATGCCGCAGCCCAGTGCCAGCACAACGGGCATCAGCTTGTCGTTGCCGTAAATTTTATCGGCGCGGGCCTTTTCCACGTTCAGCATCTTGCCCCACAGCGGCAGGATGGCCTGAATGGCAGAGTCACGGCCCATCTTGGCGGAACCGCCTGCAGAATCGCCCTCGACGATGAAGATTTCGGTGCGGCTGGGGTCTTTTTCGCGGCAGTCTGCCAGCTTGCCGGGCATCCGGCTGGTCTCCAATGCGCTCTTGCGGCGCACCAGTTCGCGGGCCTTTTTGGCAGCGGCGCGGGCGCGGGCGGCCTGGGTGGCCTTTTCAAAGATGGCCTTTGCCACGCCGGGGTTCTCCTCAAAGAATTCCATCAGCTTGGAGTAGACCATGTTGGAAACAAGGGTGCGGATCTCCGTGTTGCCCAGCTTTGCCTTGGTCTGGCCCTCAAACTCCGCCTCCTGCAGCTTGACAGAGATCACGCAGATCAGACCCTCGCGCACGTCCGCACCGGACAGGTTCTCGTCCTTATCCTTCAGCAGGCCGTGGCTGCGGCCATAATCGTTGAACACACGGGTCAGGCTGTTCTTGAAGCCCTCCTCGTGGGTGCCGCCGTCCGGGGTGTTGACGTTGTTGGCAAAGCTCAGCAGCAGCTCGTTGTAGCTGGAATTATACTGCAGTGCGATCTCTGCCATGCCGCGGTCGGTCTGGCCCTTGAGGTAGATCACATTGGGGTGCAGCACGTCCAGCTTGCGCTTCTCACCCAGATAGGTGACGAAGCTCTTGATGCCGCCCTCGTAGCACATGACCTCGGTGCGGTAGCAGGGTTCACCCTCCTTGCCGTCCTCCAGTACGGGAGTGTACATCTCACGCTCGTCGGTCAGAGTGATCTTGACACCGGCGTTCAGGAAGCTTTCTTCCCGCAGGCGCTTTTCCAGCGTGTCGAAGTCGTACACGGTGGTATCCCGGAACATCTCCGGGTCCGGCTTGAAGGTGACCCGGGTGCCGGTGACGCCGTCGGCTACGGTGCCGATGCACTTGAGCGGGCCGTCCGGGTCGCCGCGGCGGAAGGTCTGCTCGTACTCGTGGCCGTCGCGGCGCACGTTGACGGTGAGCCACTCGGAGCAGGCGTTGACCACCGAAGCGCCCACGCCGTGCAGGCCGCCGGCCACCTTGTAACCGGAGTTCTCGCCGCCGAACTTGCCGCCGGCGTGCAGGATGGTGTAAACGACGGTGACGGCGGGCAGGCCGGTGTCGGCCTGAATGTCCACAGGGATGCCGCGGCCGTTATCCGTGACCTGAATGATGTTGTCTTTCAGGATCTTGACCTCGATGTGGTCGCAGTAGCCGGCCAGTGCTTCATCGATGGCGTTGTCCACGATCTCGTAGACCAGATGATGCAGGCCGCGCTCGCCGGTGGAACCGATATACATGCCCGGGCGCTTGCGCACCGCCTCCAGACCCTTCAGGACCTGGATCTCGCTGGCATTATACTCATGGTCGGTAGCGGTTTCGGCATTTGTGCTGGTAATGATTTCTTCTGCCATTTCCTTTCTCCCTTTTGTTCAATGTTTGCATTTTTGTTCGATCTATCGTAAAAGCAGAGCATATTCTCCGCCTGTTGGCTGGTTTACTCGATCATTTTTTCGGCTCTGCGCCGCATGGCAGCAGGCGACAGCTCCGAAAGATACACCGTATCCACCACGGCCCCGTCTGCCAGAACATAGCTCTGGGGCAGCTCGTCCGAAAGGCTCACCACCGCGCCGTTCTTCTGGGCGTAGTTCAGAAACTCCCGGCCCCGGGGGGTGATGGTGGTGGTTTCCAGATTGAAGATGCCGATGATGTCCCGGTCATTCAGCACGTAGTCACGGCCCAGATGAATATACATACAGTATTTTCCTCATTCTGGCAGTTCATGCATAAAACGCCGTTTATTCACCGGCGGCTGCATGTACTTTTGCATCATTTCTTCATGCTTTGCTCAGCACACCGCCGTTCATGCGGTACACTTCGCCGTCCGTTTTCAGGAACGCGGTATCATCGCAGCTGGTCACGAAGGTCTGCTTTTCCTTCATGCGGGTGAGCAGATACTGCTTGCGGCCCTCGTCCAGCTCGCTGAGCACATCGTCCAGCAGGAGCACCGGGTGCTCTCCGGTGATCCGGGCAGCGGCAGCCGCTTCGGCCATTTTCAGGCTCAGCACCACGCTGCGCTGCTGTCCCTGACTCGCAAACACCTTTGCGGGCTGGTCGTCCAGCAGCAGCTCAACGTCCTCGCGGTGGATGCCGCACAGGCTCTGCCCGGCGCGCAGCTCTTCGTTCTGGCGCTGCTTCAAAAGTGTGGACAGCCCGCCCGGCTCAAACTGGGCGGCATACCGCACCGCCATGCGCTCTGCCCCGTGGGAAAGCTCGGCATAGTTGGCGCAGGCCAGCGGTGTGAGCAGGGCCAGATACTCCCGCCGCCGCTTCTGGATGGCCTCGCCCTGTGCGGCAAGTTCCAGGTTCAGCACTTCCAGCAGGGCGCATTTTTCTGCCCACGGGCGCTCTACGCCAGCCGCCGAATGACGAAGCAGTGCGTTTTTCTGCTGCAATGCCCGCACATAGCGGCGGTAGGTGGCAAGGTAGCCGGGGTACAGCTGGCACAGCGCTGCGTCCAGAAACCGCCGCCGTCCTTCCGGTGCACCTTTTACAAGGCTCAGGTGCCCGGGGTCGAACACCACAGCCGGAAAGCTGCCCGCAAGGCCCGCCGCCCGCTTGGGCGGAGAGCCGTTGACCGATGCATACCGGCCGGGGCGCTGTGCATCCGGCGTGCCCACCGTAATGCGCACATTTGCCGGTTCGTCCGGTTCCTGATCCTCCTGCCGGGTGCGTTGGGTGACGGCCTCCAGTACCGCGAATGTTTCTCCGCGGCGCACAAGCTCGGCATCCTTGCCGCCCCGGAAGCTTTTGCCGCCGGTCAGAAGCCAGATGGCCTCCAACAGGTTCGTTTTGCCCTGACCGTTGTTGCCGCAGATCACGGTCAGCTCCCGGCCCGGTTCCAGCTGCGCTGCCGCAATATTGCGGTAATTCGCAACTTCCAGTGAAAGCAGACGCATTACTGGCCCTGACCCACTTCCACGGTCTGGCCGTCCAGCTCGATCACATCACCGGCACGGCACTTCTTGCCGCGCATGGTGCACACCTCGCCGTTCACCTTCACGGCACCGCCCTGCACCAGCTCCTTGGCTTCGCCGCCGGTCTCGCACAGGCCTGCATATTTCAGCAGGGCATCCAGCTTGATAAATTCCGTATGGATGAGAATTTTCTGCATAATTTCGCCCTCTTAATCGTTCTTGAAGCGCACCGGCAGCACCAGATACAAAAAGTCGTTGCCCTCGGCAGGCAGCACCTTGACCGGGCTCAGAGGGCCGCTGATCTCCATGCGGACCTTCTCGGTGCGGGCGTTGCGCAGCGCATCCAGCAGATAACGGTTGTTGAAGCCGATCTCCACTTCGTCGCCCTCGCAGTCGGCGTTGAACTCGTCCACCACGCGGCCAAGGTTGGTCTGGCAGCGCACCACGACTCTACCCTCTGTAAAGGAGATGCGAAGAGGATTTTTTAAACGCTCTGTAATAATCAGCGAAGCACGCTCGATGGTCTCGATGAATTCCTTGGTGTCGATGGTCACGCGGGTGCGGCTGTCGGCGGGGATCACGTTGCGGTAGTTGAGGAACTCGCCCTCGATCAGACGGCTCATGATGGTGTAGCCGCCGGCCATAAAGACCACATAGCGGCGGTTGGCGCTGATGTGCACCGGCTCTTCGTCGTCGTTGGGCAGCAGGTGGGCGACCTCGGTCATGGTCTTGCTGGGCACGATGATGCGGATATCCTTTACCGCCGTCACCGGGCGTTCCACGATGGCCAGACGGTAGCCGTCCAGTGCCACCACAGTCAGCTTGTCGGGCAGGATCTCGAACAGCTCACCGGTGTGGGCGGGCTTTTTCTCGTCCTGGCTGACAGCATATAACGTACGATCGATCATATCTTTCAGCACGCCGGTCTTGATGGTCAGGGTCTCTTCCGCTCCGGTATTGGGCAGCTCGGGGAAATCGTTGGCCGGCATGGACTGGATCTCGAACTGGACCACGCCGCTCTGGATGGTGGTCTTGCCGTTCTCGGCAGAGAGGATGCTGACCTGACCGGCGGGCATCCGGCTGATCATGCTGCTGAGCAGCTTTGCATTCAGCACAACCTCGCCGGCTTCCTTGACATTGGCTTCGATGGTGGTCACGATGCCCATTTCCAGATCGTAGCCGGTGAGGTTGAGCTGGAAGCCTTCGGCTTTCAGCAGGATGCCTTCCAGCACAGGGATGGCAGAACGCATGGTGACGGCTTTGGACACACCATCGATGGCTGCGCTCAGCAGAACTTTATCACATACGATGTTCAAACTGAATTCTCTCCTTTGTTTTTTCGTTTCTGATGTTGTTTTGTGTTTGAAAACAGTTTCAGAATCGGTCTATCTTATTGAACTTGTTGTAGTAACCGTAGTAGGGGGTGGGGAACTTGTGGAAAACCCCGAAAAGCCTTGTCGGAATGCGGGGGTTTTGGTTTCCACGGGGTTGTGAATGTGTTGTGAATGGATCGTGGAAAGGTTGGGATAGGTCTTTCTTTCCACAGACCATGTGGAGAACGGAGGTTGAATGTTGAAAACTCTGTGGAAAGTGTGGAAAGGTTTGCGTTTTTACCACAAGATATAGGTTCTTTTTTCCCGTTTTGTTCCGTTTTCTCCCCATATTTTGGGGTTTCACCCATAAATGAGTACGACTTTTGCACGATTTCTGAGGTCAGGCCTTCACGTTCTTGATGATGTCGCTCACGGTCTCGCGCAGGTGCTGGTCGTTCTTCATGTCACGCTCCATGGTCTTGAGGGAGTAGACGATGGTGGAGTGGTCACGGCCGGAGAATTCACGGCCGATCTCTTCCATGCTCATGCCGGTGACCTCGCGCAGGATGTAGATGGCCACACGGCGGGCAGAGGCAACGTTGGCGTTGCGCTTGGTGCCGCGGATGTCGGCAGGGGAGACGTTGAAGGTGCGGGACACCTCGCCGATGATCTTCTCGATGGTCACGGGTACCGGCTGGGTCTCGTTGAGGATGTCCTTGATGGCATTCTGGGCCACACTGATGACTGGCTGGATGCCCTCCAGCATGTAGTAGGCGTTCAGTTTTTTTACAGCGCCTTCCAGCTGACGGATGTTGTTCTTCAGGTGGTTGGCAATGAACTCGGCCACATCCTCGGGAAGATCCAGATGCAAAAGCTCTGCCTTGCGCTTGACGATGGCCACGCGGGTCTCAAAATCCGGCGGCTGCACATCGGCGGTCAGGCCCCACTCAAAGCGGGTGCGCAGCCGCTCTTCCAGACTTTTGATCTCCTTGGCCGGGCGGTCGGAGGCAATGACGATCTGCTTGTGGGCATCGTGCAGGGAGTTGAAGGTGTGGAAGAACTCCTCCTGCGTAGACTCCTTGCCGGCGATGAACTGGATATCGTCTACCAGCAGCAGGTCTGCCACGCGGTACTTCATGCGGAAGTCCTCGGTGCTGCCGGCGCGGATGGCGGCGATCAGCTCATTGGTGAACTGCTCGCAGGTAACGTACATGATGACGAAATCGGGGTGGGTGCGCTTGATCTCGGTCTGGATGGCCGTGAGCAGATGGGTCTTGCCAAGGCCGGAGCCGCCGTAGATGAACAGCGGGTTGTATGCGCCGGAGGGATTGGCCGCAACCGCCTGTGCAGCAGCAAACGCAAACTGGTTGGAAGGGCCTTTGATGAAGTTTTCAAATGTGAACTCGTAGTTGCCCTGCGGGGAGGCGGGGTTCGCCTCGTACTGCTGGGCCAGCACCACCTCGTGCGGCGGCGTGCTGGGCACCACCAGCGTGATGTCCACGTCGAAGCCTAGCACGGTCTTGAAGGCTTCCTTGAGCAGGCCAAGGTAGCGGTCCGTCACGATCTTGCAGATGAAGTCGTTGCGCACCGAAAGGGTGATGTGGCTGGAATCCTCAAAGCTGATCGGCTCCAGTCCGTCGATATAGAGATTATAGGTCGGCTCGGCCATCTGCGTTTTGCAGTACGCCTGGGCGGCCTCTAAAACGTCCTTAAAAGAATCCATAAAACATCCACTCCGTTAAAGTTTTCAACAATGCTGCTGATACTAGGTTAGTATACCACAAAAAACGCTGTGCGTCCATATTTCTATAATGTAATTTATAATACATAAGAAAAGCCCCTGCACGGCCGTTGTGGCATGGGCAAAACAGGGCCACAATATCTTGTGGCAAAAGAGTTTTCCACGGCAGAATGGTGAAAAAGTTGAAAATCTTTTCACAAAAAAGTTTGAAGGAAAGCGAAAAAAATGCTTGACAGAACGCCATACTATGCGATATACTGTTGAATTGCAAGCCTGTCCCCAATCTGGGACCACATCAGACCCCATACCGGGGATAAGTTTTTACGGAGGATACAACCATGAAGAGAACTTTTCAGCCCAAGAAGCGTCAGCGCAAGGAAGTTCATGGCTTTCTGACCCGCATGAGCACCAAGAACGGCCGTAAGGTCATCAATGCTCGCCGTGCAAAGGGCCGCAAGAGCCTGACTGTCTGATCCGGCCTTTTATGACGGGATCCGGCGCAGAAATGAATATGCGCACAAAAGACCGCTGATATTGGATTAGCGGTCTTATTTTTTTTTTTGAAAATTGAAAGAATTTTCGTAAAAATGCCCGCATGGGCTTTCAAAGTCGAAAAATTTTTGATATACTGGCTGAAGAATGCACCCTTCGGGGCGTGTTCTCAGCCACAGAAAGGAGGCGCGGAATCATGCGCTATCGTCCCATCCGCCGCAACAGCGAGTTTGGCAGAGTGTATGCCCGCGGCAAATCCTATGTGAACCCCGGTCTTGTGATGTATGTACTCAAGACCCGCAGCAAAAAGACCCGCGTGGGTCTGACCGCCACCAAAAAGATCGGCCACGCCGTGCAGCGCAACCGCGCCCGCCGCGTGATGAAGGCGGCCATCGACGAGCATCTGGACTACAACATCGGCGGCTATGATCTGATCTTTGTAGCCCGCGGTATGACCCCGCGGCTGAAGAGCTGGCAGCTGAGCAGCGTTGTGGCAAAGCTGTTTGCACAAGCTGGTCTGCCGGATAAGGCCAAACGGCCGGATGCGCCGCCCCCTGCCACCGTGCCCCCGGCACGCAGGGCACAGGCGGAAAAGCCGGACGCATGAACCGCCTGCAGTACATCTGCCGCCGCGCGCTGTGCGTGCCCATCCGGGCCTACCAGTACACTCTCAGCCCATGGATCGGCCGCAGCTGCCGTTTTACGCCCAGCTGCAGCAACTACACCATGCAGGCCATCATGACCCATGGGTGCGTAAAGGGCATCCTGCTGGGGGCATGGCGCATCGCCCGGTGCAATCCCTTCGGCAAATGGGGCTTTGACCCGGTGCCGGAGCAGGGAAGATGGCAGAACCCTGCCCGCCGGCTGCAGCCCGCAAAGCTGTTTTCCACACGGCACAAGCAAAAGGTGGAAAAGTAAATATGCTTCTTGTGACGCGGTGCACTGTGGGCAGCGTGTCCTACGATAAAAATAACAAGTCCCGTGCCACAGACGGGGCAGAATGGACAAAGGTATGAACTTCTTTTACATCCTGAGCGGTCCTCTCGGCTATGTCATGGAGTGGATCTACAAGCTGCTCCCGAGCTACGGCTGGGACATCATCATCTTCACGCTGCTCATCAACATCGTCAAGATCCCTCTGCAGCTGAGCCAGCAGAAGAGCATGGCTAAAATGTCGGCCTTCCAGCCCATGATGATGGAGATCCAGACCAAGTACAAGGACAAGCCCGAAAAGCAGCAGGAAGAAATGCTCAAGCTGCAGCAGGACTACGGCTATAGCCCCACCGCAGGCTGCGTGCCCATGCTGTTGAACTTCCTTGTCATGTTCGGCGTTATCGGTGTCGTGTACAATCCGCTGGAGCGCATCTTCCACATCAGCGCTGCTGCCCTGACCGCCGCCGGTGAGGCCCTGACCGCCTCCGGCGTCGCCTTTACCGCCATCACCCGCGATACCAACATCATCGCACAGGTGATTGCTGGCAACGGCGGTGTGCTGGGCTGCTTCAGCGCCGAGCAGATCGCTACCATTACCGAGTTCAGCCAGCACATGAACTTCCTCGGCATCGACCTGACCCGCATCCCCAAGCTGGGCCTTTCTCTGGACATCGTGCTGCCGCTGCTGTCGGTCATCACCATGCTCCTGTCCACCCATATCAGCATGAAGGCCAGCGGCCAGCAGATGCAGGGCAGCATGAAGCTGACCATGTATATGATGCCGCTGATGTACCTGTTCTTCTGCTTCACCTATCCTCTGGCATTCTCTCTGTACTACGTCATTTCCAACATCGTGATGACCGTGCAGACCCAGGTCATGCGCAAGGTGTACGACCCCGATAAGATGCGCAAGGAGATCGAAGCGCAGATCGCAGAAAAGAAAAAGCAGGAAAAACGCGGTGTGAAGAACACTACCGTCAAGGTCACCGATCCCAAGACCGGCAAGACCACGGAAAAGAACCTTTCTGCCAGCGAGATGAACAAGCGCCGTCTGGAGTATGCCCGCCAGCTGGACGAGGAGCGCTACAAGGACGAGCGTACCGTGCCGCTGAGCGAGCTGAACAAGCAGGATAAAGAATAAGAGGAGGATGAACGGTTATGATCCGTAAGCAGGAAGCGACCGGCAAAACGGTCGATGAAGCCCGCGCAAAAGCCTGCGCTCTGCTGGGCGTGCAGGCCGATGATCTGAATGTCAGCTGCGAAGTGCTGGAAATGCCCCAGAAGACTGGTTTTCTGGGACTGAAGCTCACCCCCGCTAAGGTGTGCGTGAGCGTGGAGGAGCCGGATGCTCCGGCTGCAGCACCCGCTGAGCCTGTTGTTGAGAAAAAGACTCCCGTGCAGGAGGCTGTCAAGGCCGCTCCCGTGGCAGAGGAGCCTGCTGCTGCGGCAGCACAGCCGGAAGCAAAGGCCGAAGAGCCTGCTGCCCCCGCTGCAGAAGCTGCTGCAGAGCAGCCCGCTGCCGAGGAAGAGGAGCCGGAAGTCCCCATCGTGATCGAAGAGAACGCTAAGATCAAGGCTGCTGTGGACTACCTGCGTGAGGTCATTGCCCTGATGGGCGTGGAGAATGTCACCTTCAGCGCTGTGCAGAAGGGCGAAGCTACCATCATCCGTCTGGACGGTGAAAAGCTGGGTGCCCTCATCGGCCGCCGCGGCGAGACCATGGAGAGCCTTTCCTATCTGGCAAGCCTTGTGGCAAACCGTCTGGAGGGCGATTACATCAAGCTGGGTCTGGATGTGGCCGGCTACCGCGATAAGCGCGAGAGCGACCTGACCGCACTGGCACAGCGCATTGGTGCCAAGGTGCGCAAGACCGGCCGCAGCTTTGCCATGGAACCCATGAACCCCTACGAGCGCCGTATCATCCACTCTGCCATCAGCAAGATGGAGGGCGTGCGCAGCGAGAGCAAGGGCGAAGGCCGTGACCGCCGTGTGGTCATCTACTCCACCGCACCCGATGCACAGACCGAGAACACCTATGGCGAGCGCCGTCCCCGCGGCGGACGCGGCAATGGCCGTCGTCCCGGCGGCAGCCGCAATGGCGGCTATCGCGGCGGGAACCGTTCTGAGCATGGCGACCACAATGGAAACCGCGGCGGTTACCGTGGCAGCCGCAATGGTGCACCCCGCGGCCCGCGGCCTTCCGGCGTGCCGGAGCGCACCTATGCACCCCGTGATGCAGAGAATGCAGCACCGGTAGCACCCAAGCGCACCGAGCGCGTGGACGATTTTGCCGATTTCAGCTTTGGCAAGATCGAGCTGTAATACGGAATTACTTTTGAAATCAGGGTCTCCGGAAGATCTGCGGATTTTCCGGAGACCTTTTTTCACGCAAAAAGGATTTTACCAAAACCTGATGCCAAGGTGGTTTCGGGGCGGGCAGCCGTTGCGGTATACTGAGCCTGTCAAAAGTCATTCTTCTCAAAATTTGGAGAACCTGCCTGTTTTTTGCCGAAATCTTTCTCTTAAATGGCAATTGTAAAACAATTGGTCAAGGATTTATACTGTAGTCAAGAGCGTTCTGTTCGTGAGGAACAGACAGAATGATGAAAAGAGAGGTATTCAACTATGGCTCAGAACAAGATCTCCCGCCGCAGCTTCCTGCGTGGTGCAGGGGCATCCGCAACCATCGCAGCCGCCAGCTGCATGGCACCCTCTGCAGCCGCCTGTGACATCAAGTCCCTGTGGAGCATGGATCTGCAGATCCTTGCCACCAGCGATACCCACGGTAAATTCGATCCATGGGACTACGCCGCCAATAAGGCAGATGCTTCCGGCAGTGTGGCCCAGCAGGCGACCGCCATCAAGCAGTGCCGCACCCGGAACACGCTGGTGGTGGATGCAGGCGATACCATTCAGGCCAACTCCGCAGAGCTGTTCCTGAACGATGACCTGCATCCCATGGTCGCTGCCATGAATGCCATCGGCTATGATATCTGGACCACCGGCAACCACGAGTACAACTACGGCATGGATGTGCTGAAAAAGGTCATGGGACAACAGAAGGCCAAGGTGCTCACCGGCAACGTTTACGCACCGGACGGCACCCCGCTGGCCGACGGCTACACCATCATCAAGAAGGGCACCGTCAAGATCGGTGTCATCGGCATGGTCACGCCCAACATCACCCGCTGGGATGCCAAGAATCTGGAGGGTTGGACTGTCACCAACCCCGTGGACGAGAGCCGCAAGATCATTGATAAGATCAAGGATCAGGTGGATGTTCTGATCGGCGTCATGCACATGGATACCGAGAACGAGTACGGTGTGTACGGCTCCGGCGTTACCGATCTGGCAAATGCCTGCCCGGAGTTTGATGTGATCGTGGGTGGCCACGGCCACAGGAGCATCCCCAACATGATGATCAACAACGTGCTGGTGGTGGAGAACAAGAACGCCGGTGCCACCCTGTCCGAGATCCACGTCTATCTGGAGCGCCAGCTGGACGGTAAGTGGAAGGTCGTGAACCGCACCTCTGAAAACCTGCAGATCAAGGAGTACGAGCCCGATCCGGAGCTGACCGCTTTGCTGGCCTCCTACGACACTCGCGCCAAGGAAGATGCTGTTACTCCCATTGGCGAGCTGAAGGGCGGCGATCTGGCCCCCGAAAACGAGATCGACTGCCTGCCGCAGGCCATGGTGCAGGATACCGCGCTGCTGGACTTCATCAACGAAGTGCAGATGTACTACACCGGTGCGCAGGTCTCTGCTACCGCCCTGACCTCCATGACCTCCCAGATGCGCGCAGGCACCATCCGCAAGTGTGATATGGCCAGCATCTACACCTACCAGAACACCCTGTACAAGCTGCAGATGACCGGCGAGCAGCTGCGCCGCTTCATGGAGTGGTCTGCTGCCTTCTTCAAGACATGGAAGCCGGATGAAGTGACCATTGCCTTTGACCCCTCGGTGCGCTACTACCTGTACGATGCTTTTGAGGGTGTCAGCTACGAGCTGGACATCTCCAAGGAGCCGGGCCACCGCATCAAGAACCTCAAGTGGCCGAACGGCAAGGCCGTAAAGGACACCGACACCTTTGTTGTGGCAGTGAACAACTACCGCGCAACCACCCAGCTGCTGACGGCTGCGGACATCTTCCTGCCGGGCGAAGAGCTGCCCAAGCTGTTGGAGATCGATGTGCGCGGCGACGTGGGCGGCATCCGCGAGCTGCTGGGCGAGTACATCCGCACCGTGAAGGGCGGCACCATTGAGCCGCACGTGAACAACAACTGGAAGATCGTGGGCAACAACTGGAAGGCTGCCGATCACCAGAAGGCTGTGCAGCTGCTGCGCGAAGGCAAGCTGGCCCTGAATGAGAACGCCGATGCACGCACGCTGCCCGGCAAGGCCATCACCACGGCGGATATCGCCAAGTTCTAAAAAACAGATCTCTGTAAAAACGGGGGCTTTCCGGTTTGGGCCGGAAGGCCCCTTTTGAGTAATAGAAGACGCTTTTTTCAACCTTTTCCCGGGAAATGGTTGAAAAACAGTATCATTCTGTGAATTTTCGTGGTACAATAAAAAAGTATTGGTATCTTTTTTGAAAGAAAAAGGATCACAGGGATCTTGCAGAAAGAAGGCAGACAGCATTGAACCAGATCCAAAAGCTCCTGTGTTATAGCGGGCTGGAAGTGCAGGATTACAGGGACTGTCAGCCGGAGATCGAGGAAGAGAACCGCAGAAAGATGCATGTGTACCTGAACATGGCGTGCGGCCTGTTGTTTGCAATCACCTGCCTGTCGGGAGGGATCGGTGTTCTGCGAGAGCACAGCCTGCTCTATTGCATCGCCCTTGTGGTGTGCGCGGGCCTGCGTGTTGTGGATCTGATGTTTCCGGATCAAAACGGCCTGCTTCTGCGGTGGCTGATGTATGCCTTTGCAGCTATGTTGTATGCGCTGGGCATTGCGGAAGCGGTGCACGCGCCGGAAGAGCTTTCTGTCACCTTCATTGCATTTTTGCTGGCGGTGCCACTGCTGTTCATGATGCCGCCCATCCAGCACATTGCCAATGTGCTTCTGTTTGACGGCATCTTTATCGGGATGGTGGTCGTGTTTGAAAGCGGCCGCACCGTGACGGTGGATATCGTCAATGCGGTGTTTTTTGGGGTGATCTCCTGCATCATTTCCACATTTACCATGATCACCATGTACCAGAACGCACTCTCCCGCAAAAGGATGCGCGAAATCGCCAGTTTTGATATCCTTACTGGCATGAAGAACCGCAATGCTTACGAACGGGAGCGGGAGGACTGGGCTTCCCGCTGCTCGGTGTCGCTGAGTTGCATCTATATGGATGTGAACGGCCTGCATGACCTGAACAACAGCGAAGGCCACGACAAAGGTGACCGGATGCTGCAGGTGGTGGCGCTGGAAATACGGGAAATGTTTGGCAAAAACAACTGCTACCGCATTGGCGGCGATGAATTTTTAGCCTATGTGACGGACCGGCAGGATCCGGCTGTGCGCAAATGTGTAAAGGATTTTGTCTCCATCGTGGGCAGCGCAGGTTACTCGGTGGCCGTGGGGGTTGCCACCGAGAGTGCGGGCGGCATCGATGTCGGTGCGCTGTGCCGCAAGGCAGAAAAGCGGATGTATCTTGATAAGGAAGAGCATTACCGCGTCCTGCGAGAGCAGCAGGGACGCTGAAAGGAAAACCATGCAGGAAACGACCATTGCAGCCATTGCAACAGCGCCGGGCGCAGGCGGCATTGCCGTCGTGCGGCTCTCCGGTGCGGAGAGCTATCCCATAGCAGCCCGGGTGTTCCGCCCGGCCAACGCCGCAAAAAAGGTGGAGGATGCCAAAGGCTACACCGCCATGTACGGCACATTCCGGGAAGGGGACGAAGCCTTTGATGAGGGCGTGGCCCTGTTTTTTCGCGCGCCCCACAGCTATACCGGCGAGGACGTGGTGGAGCTTTCCTGCCATGGCGGCAGCGCCGTGGCCCGCCGTCTGGTGGAAGCCTGCCTTGCTGCCGGTGCTCAGCCTGCCGCGCCCGGCGAGTACACCCGCCGCGCGTTCCTGAACGGCAAGCTGGGTCTGACGCAGGCCGAAGCGGTGATGGATCTGATCTCGGCGGATGGCCGTCAGGGTGCCGCGCTGGCCAATGCCGCGCTGGGCGGTGCGCTGGCAAAGAAGATCAGTGCCCAAAAGGAAGCGCTTACCGCCATTCAGGCTCACCTTGCCGCATGGGTGGATTTTCCCGAAGAGGATGTGCCGGAGCTGGACGGTGACCATCTGCACCGCGTACTGAGTGGGGTAAAGGCAGAGCTGGACGAGCTGATCCATAATTATCAGGCGGATACCGTCCTGCGCGAAGGTGTGGACTGCGCCATTGTGGGCAGACCAAATGCGGGCAAATCCACACTGCTCAACCTGCTGGCCGGGTTCGACAGGGCCATCGTCACGCCGGTGGCTGGCACCACCCGTGACGTGGTGGAGCAGGCGGTACAGCTGGGGGATATCCAGCTGAATCTGTTCGATACCGCCGGTCTGCGCGAGACCGAAGATGCCATTGAAGCCGAGGGCATCCGCCGCAGTTGGAAAAAACTGGAGGAGGCAGGCCTGATTTTGGCTGTGTTCGATGGCTCTGAGCCGCCCACGCGGGAAGATCTGGAGCTTGCACAGCGTTGCACAGGCCGTCCTGCCATTGCACTTATCAACAAAGAGGATAAACCGACGCAATTTGATGCAGAGTTGATAGCGCCCTGCTTTGCCATGGTGCTGCCGGTGTGCTGTCAGGAGGAGGAGAGCCGCAAGGTGATCTCCGCTGCGGTGGCCCGCCTGCTGGGTACCAGCCAGATCGACCCCCATGCCGCCAGTCTGTCCGGCCAGCGTCAGCTTTCCGCCGCACTGCGTGCGCGGGACGCTGTGGCCGGTGCACTGGATGCTGCCGCAGGCGGCTTTGGGCTGGATGCCGTTTCCGTCTGTGTGGACGACGCACTGGCCGCCCTGTGCGACCTGACCGGTGAGAACGCCTCGGAAGCTGTGATCGAACAGGTGTTTGAACGTTTCTGCGTGGGAAAGTGACGAAGAGCTTCCCGCGCGAAGCGTGGTCGCGTGTTTAAAGTTTGATGCCTTTTGCAAAATGCATCGCCGCCGGGGATGTTCTCTTTTGCGTGCCAAAAGAGAACCAGAAAAGCACCCGCTACTTTCGAGGCGCGGGAGGCACGAATTAAGGGCTACTCGCCCTTAATAATCCCAAAGGAGATGGGCTCCATACAAAAAATCCAAGTCGCTCCGCTAGAGGATTTTTTGTGTTACGCCGATTTGTAGTCGCTTGCGCGACGAGCCATACGGACAAGTTTATGCGTTATCTGCTGCGCGACAGCTGCAGGCTGACAGCAGCAATATGCCGTTTCCCGTTATGACCCCTTTTTGTGAAAAAGTAAATTGGAAAAATCCGCAGATTTTTCCAATTTACAAAATATAAATAATATTTCCGCTGATATTGTCAGAGCGAAGCGGAGACAATTTTAAATCATTATCTTACCGATAGAGGGAACCCGAGAAAGTATGAACCACTTAGGAGATTATGACGTTATCGTCATCGGTGCCGGCCACGCTGGCATCGAGGCAGCTCACGCCGCCGCAACGCTGGGCGCGAGAACGGCCGTGTTTACCATGAGCCTGGATGCCATTGGCAACATGCCCTGCAACCCCAGCATTGGCGGAACGGCAAAAGGAACGCTGGTACGTGAATTGGATGCGCTTGGCGGCGTGATGGGCCTTGCTGCAGATGCCACCTATCTGCAGAGCCGGATGCTCAACAAGGGCAAAGGCCCGGCGGTGCACGCCCTGCGTGTGCAGACTGACCGCAAGCGCTACCATGAATATATGAAGCATGCATTGGAACTCACGCCCGGCCTTGCCATCCATCAGGCTGAGGTTGTGAGCATCGAGACCGAGAACGGCCGTGTGAAGGGCGTCGTGACCCAGCTGAACGGGGAATACAGCGCCAAATGCGTGGTCATTGCCACCGGCACGAACCTTGGCGGCAAAATTTTTGTGGGCGATGCGTGGTACGCCTCCGGCCCGGACGGGATGCACGCCGCTAACGCCCTGACCGACAGCCTGAAGGCTGCCGGGCTGCCGCTGCGCCGGTTCAAGACCGGCACCCCTGCCCGGGTGCACCGCCGCAGCATCGATTTTTCCAAGCTGGAATGCCAGCCCGGCGACCCGGACAATGAGCTGCAGCCCTTCAGCTTTATGACCGATGCACCCATGCACAACAAGGTGGAGTGCTGGATCGCCTATACCAACCCCGAGACCCACAGGATCATTCTGGATAACATCCAGCGCAGCCCGCTCTATGGCGGCATGATCGAGGGCGTTGGCCCGCGCTACTGCCCCTCCATCGAGGACAAGGTGGTGCGCTTTGCGGGCAAGGACAGGCATCCCATCTTTGTGGAACCCTGCGGCGAGAACACCGAGGAGATGTATCTGCAGGGTGCCTCCAGCAGCCTGCCGGAGGATGTGCAGAACGCCTTCTACCGCAGTATCAAAGGGTTTGAGAACATCGAGATCATGCGCCCGGCCTACGCCATCGAGTACGACTGCGTGGACCCCACCAGTCTGGAAGCCACGCTGGAAAGCAAGGTGGTGCGGGGCCTGTACGGTGCGGGCCAGTTCAACGGCACCTCCGGTTACGAGGAAGCCGCCGCACAGGGCCTGCTGGCAGGTTTGAACGCCGCCCGCAATGCGCTGGGCAAAGAGCAGCTCATTCTGCCGCGCCACACCAGCTATCTGGGCACGCTGGTGGACGATCTGGTCACCAAAGGGGTCATGGACCCCTACCGCATGATGACCAGCCGCAGCGAGTACCGCCTGACCCTGCGTCAGGACAACGCCGACCAGCGGCTGACCCCCATCGGCAGGGAATACGGCCTTGTGCAGGATGATCGCTGGGCCAAGTACCAGCACACCCAGAGCATTCTGGAAGCGGAGCGCCGCCGCCTGCACGAGACACATCTGCGCACCGCAGACCTGCGCACCGCCATGGAAGCGGCCGGTCTTGCCCCTGCTGCCGAAGGCGGCATTGCGGAAGAGCTGCTGCGCCGCCCGGAGATCAGCTATCCGCTGCTGGCCGGTGTCATCGGCTGGGGCGAGGAGATCACCCCCATGCTGGCCGAACGGCTGGAGACCGAGATCAAGTATGCAGGCTATATTGCCCGGCAGGACCGGATGATCCGGGACGTGGCCCGGCACGAAAAGACCCTGATCCCGGACAACTTTGAATATGCGGATCTGGCCGGCCTGACGCTGGAAGCCCGCGAAAAGCTGGCCCGCATCCGGCCGAAGAACCTCGGTCAGGCGGGGCGCATCCCGGGCGTATCGCCCTCCGATGTGGCGCAGCTGAGCATTGCACTGGCAGCGAGAGGAAAATAAAATGGAAGAACTGAAGCTTTACGAGGGCCGTCCTGCCGACTGCGCCGGGCGGCTGGAAAAAGAGATCCGTACCTATGACCTGCTGGACAAGCTGGGCATCCAATTCTGGCGCACCGACCACGGCTGGATGAAGGCCGACACCATGGAGGACTGCCATGTGATCGATGCCTGCCTGAATGCCACCGTGTGCAAGAACCTGTTCCTGTGCAACCGGCAGAAGACGAACTTCTATCTGCTCATGATGCCCGGGGACAAGCCCTTCAAAACCAAAGAGCTTTCCCATCAGCTTGGCATTGCCCGCCTGAGCTTTGCCTCGCCCGAGGATATGGAGCAGTATCTGGACTGCACGCCCGGCTCCTCCTCCATTATGGGCCTTGCCAATGATGCTGAAAATAAGGTGCAGCTGCTGATGGATGAGGACATAAAGGCAGGGGAGTACCTCGGCTGCCACCCCTGCATCAACACCTCTTCGCTCAAGCTGCGCACGGCAGATGTGCTGGAAACTTTCCTGCCTGCCGTGCACCACGAGCCGATCTTCGTTCACTTGACCGGCGAATAACAGAAAGGAAAACCTGCGTATGATCGATAAACCGCGCCTTGAAGCAAAATGTTCCACATGGAACATCACTCTCACCGGCACCCAGCTGGACCAGCTGGATGCCTTTGCCGAAATTCTGGTGGACTACAACCAGAAGGTCAACCTGACCGCTATCACCGACCCCGAGGGGATCGAGGATAAGCACTTCCTCGACAGCCTGCTGTTTGCCAGCCAGCCGGAAGTGGCGGGCCGCATGGTGGATGTGGGCGCAGGCGCAGGCTTCCCGGGCATCGTGACCAAGATCTACAAGCCGGAGCTGCAGCTGACCCTGATGGAGCCCACCGGCAAACGGGTGGAGTTTTTGAAGTACGCCTGTGCCCAGCTGGGCTTGACCGGCGTGGAGTTTGCAAAGGAGCGCGCCGAGGAAGCCGCCCGCAAGGCGTGGCGTGAACAGTTTGATCTGGCATCTGCCCGGGCTGTGGCTGCGCTGCCCATGCTGGCCGAATACTGCCTGCCGCTGGTAAAGGTGGGCGGCAATTTCCTCGCCATGAAAGGCTCCTCCGGTGAGGAAGAGCTGACCGTAGCGCGCGGTGCCATCAAAAAGCTGGGCGGCGAGTACAAAGAGACCCGCACTCTGCACCTTCCGGGCGGCGACACCCGTACACTGATCCTGTGCAAAAAGATTTCGCAGACTCCGACAGCCTACCCCAGAAACGGAGGAAAAATTGCGAAAAGTCCGTTGAAATAACGAAATATCGATAGAACTTTGTAAAACCCTGCCGAACGAAACTTCTGGCAGGGCTTTTATTTGTGTGATACACTGTGCCTGAAGCCTGAGTTTTCCACGCTTTCCCGGGAAAATGTGAAAAACAAAACCCATCCACCACGCGAAAGGAGCCGTGTATCCATGTTTGAACGCAAAAAGCAGGCGGGCAAGATTTATTTCCTGCCCATCGATCAGATCAGGCCGTCGCCGTTTCAGGCACGGCGGGAGTTCAGCGAGCAGGAGCTGGCTGCACTGGCCCAGAGCATCCGTGAAAATGGTCTGCTGCAGCCCATCTCGGTGCGAAAAGTGTCGGATGGCGGCTACGAGCTGGTAGCCGGGGAGCGGCGGCTCCGTGCCTGCCGCCTTGCTAAAATGAACACCATCCCTGCCATCCTCTGTGATTACGACGATGAGCGCACCGCCGCGCTGGGTCTGCTGGAAAACATCCAGCGGGCCGACCTGAACCCCTTTGAGCAGGCGCAGGGCTTAAAGGATGTGATGGTGCTGTGGGACTGCACCCAGGCCGAAGCCGCCAAGCGACTGGGCATGGCGCAGCCCACCCTTGCCAACAAGCTGCGGCTTTTGCAGTTGAACGCCGACCAGCGGCAGTTCGTGCTGGACAACAGCCTCACCGAGCGCCATGCCCGGGCGGTGCTGCGTCTGCCGGAGAACCGCCGCAGTGAAGCATTGATCAACATTGCCAAGCGCCGCATGAACGCCCGCCAGACCGACCTCTACATTGAACAGCTGCTCAACACCCCTGCAAAAGGCAGGCACCGCATCTCGATGGTCAAGGATGTGCGTATTTTTGTGAACACCATCGACCATGCCATCCGTCTGATGACCGATAATGGTGTGCCCGCCACTGCCCACCGGGAGGAGAAGGACGGGTATATCGAATATACGGTGCGCATCCCAACCACCGCCGCCGAACGGTAAAATTGTTCCATGTGGAACAGGAAACTCCCGTGCAGAGCGTAGTCGCGTGTTTAAAGTTTCATGCCTTTTGCTAAAGCATTGCCGCCGGGTACGTTCTCTTTTGCGTGCCAAAAGAGAACCAGAAAAGCACCCGCTACTTTCGAGGCGCGGGAGGCACGAACTAGGGGCTGCTCGCCCCTAGTAACCCCAAAGCTGTTGGGCTCCATACAAAAAATCCAAGTCGCTTCGCTAAAGGATTTTTTGTGTTCCGCCGATTGGAAGCCCCTCAGTCGCTGCGCGACAGCTCCCCCAAGTGGGAGCAAGCGCACCCGCAAGCGTTGCGGTCTGCCCGGAAACTTTGCCGTCATGCCAAGGGCTCTCCCTTTGGGAGAGCTGGCAAGCCCGACAGGGCTTGACTGAGAGGGTTAGCCAGCTTCCCGGCGCGCATTCAAAATCGTTTGTTTTGTCTCCCGAAACAGTGCAGTTTTTGATTTTCCCACCTCTAAAAGTTAAAAATCCAGCGGAAAAACGCTTCAGATGGTTCAAAAACCGATTTGGATGTGCTATACTAGGTGTTAAGGTGCCTGTATGGACGGGAAACCGGCGGGCATGACTGCGAATGTTCCACATGGAACAATTAAATTTTCCCGGAAGGAAGAATTGTGCGTGGCAAAAATTGTAGCAATTGCGAACCAGAAGGGCGGCGTTGGCAAAACAACCACCGCCGTCAACCTGTCGTCCTGCGTTGCGGCGCTGGGCAAGCGGGTGCTCATCGTAGACCTTGATCCGCAGGGCAATACCACCACCGGCTACGGCATCCCGAAGCGCAGCGTGGAAAAGGGAACCTACGAGATCCTGATCGGTGAAGCACGAGCATCCGAGGCCATCCGTAAGACCGAGTACCGCACCGATGTCATCGGTTCCAACACCCGTCTGGCCGGTGCCAGTCTGGAAATGATCGACCTGCCCGCTCGTGAGAGCCGCCTGCGCAAGGCGCTGGCCGAGGTGCAGAAGGACTATGACTTCATCTTTATCGATTGTCCGCCCAGTCTGGACCTGCTCACCCTGAACGGCCTGAGTGCCTGCGACAGCGTTCTCATTCCGGTGCAGTGCGAGTATTACGCGCTGGAGGGCCTTTCGGAGCTGATCAGCACCTTAAAGACCATTCGCAAAAAGTACAATCCGTATCTGGATATCGAGGGCGTGGTGTTCACCATGTTCTCGCTGCGGTATAACCTGACCGTGCAGGTGGTGGAGCAGGTGCAGAAGTATTTCGGCTCCAAGGTGTACAAGACCACCATCCCGCGCTCCATCCGCATTTCGGAGGCACCCAGCTACGGCCAGCCCATCAATTTCTATGAACCCAAGGGCAAGGGCAGCGAAGCGTACATGGATCTGGCAATCGAATTTGTCAAGAACAACCGCCCGCACGAGCCCAAAAAGGCCCGCAGAAAAAGTGCACCCGTCGCAGAGCAGACGAAAAATGCTCTGGAAGATTAAACCTCAGGGGGAACATGAATGGCAAGAGGAAAAGGAGGACTTGGCCGCGGGCTGGACAGTCTGTTTGAAGATGCCGCCCCGGTTTTTGAGTCCGGTGCAAAGGTAGACACCTTGCCCCTGCGTGAGATCGAACCGGACCCGGAACAGCCGCGCAAGACCTTTGATGAACAGGCGCTGGGCGAGCTGGCGGCCAGCATTGCAGAGCATGGTCTGCTGCAGCCCATCGCGGTGCGTCCGCGCCCGCGCGGCGGCTACAGCATCGTGGCGGGTGAGCGCCGCTGGCGTGCCTGCCGCATGGCAGGGCTGAACGATGTGCCGGTGGTCATTAAGGAAGTCAGCGACGAGCAGGCCATGGAGCTGGCTCTGGTGGAAAATCTGCAGCGCGAGGATCTGGATCCGGTGGAAGAAGCAACCGGCATCCGGGAGCTGATGACCCGCTGCGGCCTGACGCAGGAGCAGGCGGCACAGAAGCTGGGCAAGAGCCGCAGCGCATTGGCCAACAGCCTGCGCCTGCTGAACCTGCCGGAAAACGTGCTGGAACTGCTGAAAAGCGGCTTTATCAATATCGGCCACGCAAAGGTGATCCTGAGCCTGCCCACACCGGAGTTGCAGGAGCAGGCGGCGCAGATCATTGCGGACAACCAGTTGAATGTGCGTCAGGCCGAGGCGCTGTGCAAAAAGCTGGCAAAGCCCGCAAAGGAGCCCAGAGAGCCCCAGCCGCGCGGCACCCTGCCGGTGGAGGTGGAAGAAAGCCTCAAGCAGGTGCTGGGCAGCGAGGTGAACGTGGCCTACCACGACGGCAAGGGCAAGCTGACCGTGCATTTCTATTCAGACGAGCAGCTGCGGGCCTTTGCCAACCTGCTGGGACAGTACCAGAACGAAGAATAAAGCGATCCAAGGCGGGCGACCGTCTTTGAACGGCACAGGGGAGGGGATCTTCTGTGCGAACCGAAATAGAGCAAGGAGAGTCAATCATGCTTGATATCAAATTTGTCCGTGAAAACCCGGACGCTGTCAAGGAAAACATCAAGAAGAAGTTTCAGGATGCAAAGCTCCCGCTGGTGGACGAGGTCATCGAGAAGGATGCCAAGTACCGCGCATGCCTGAAGGAAGTGGAAGCCCTCAAGGCTGCCCGCAACAAGCTGAGCAAGGCCAACGGCCCCCTGTTCGGCCAGCTGAAGAAGTGCACCGATGAGGCACAGAAGGCTGAGCTGCAGGCTCAGATCGACGCCAACAATGCCGCCGTCAAGGCCGACGCCGACAAGATGGCTGAGCTGGAAAAGGAAGAAGAGACCCTGTCCGCACGCATTCAGGAGATCATGTACACCATTCCGCAGATGATCGATCCCAGCGTGCCCATCGGCCCGGATGATACCTATAACGTGGAAGCACAGCGCTTTGGTGAGCCTGTGGTGCCCGATTTCCCCATTCCGTACCACACCGAGATCATGGAGAGCTTCGACGGCATCGATATGGACGCTGCAGGCCGCGTGGCCGGCAACGGTTTCTACTATCTGCTGGGCAACATCGCCCGCCTGCACGAGGCTGTGCTGGCCTATGCCCGCGACTTTATGATCAACAAGGGCTTCACCTATGTGATCCCTCCCTTCATGATGCACGGCAACGTGGTGCAGGGTGTCATGTCCTTCCCGGAAATGGATGCCATGATGTATAAGATCGAGGGTGAGGACCTGTACCTGATCGGTACCAGCGAGCACACCATGATCGGCCGCTTCATCGACCAGACTCTGGACGAGGCCACTCTGCCCCTGACCCTGACCTCCTACAGCCCCTGCTTCCGCAAGGAAAAGGGCGCTCACGGCATCGAGGAGCGCGGCATTTACCGCATCCATCAGTTCGAGAAGCAGGAAATGATCGTGGTCTGCCGCCCCGACGAGAGCGCTGACTGGTACGAGAAGCTGTGGAAGAACTCTGTGGAGCTGTTCCGCAGCATGGAGATCCCGGTGCGTCAGCTGAACTGCTGCTCCGGCGACCTGGCCGACCTGAAGGTGAAGAGCTGCGATATCGAAGCATGGAGCCCCCGCCAGCAGAAGTACTTCGAGGTCTGCTCTTGCTCCAATCTGGGCGATGCACAGGCACGCCGCCTGCACATCCGCGTGAAGGGCAAGGACGGCAAGACCTATCTGGCCCACACCCTGAACAACACCTGCGTGGCACCTCCGCGTATGCTGATCGCCTTCCTGGAGAACCATCTGCAGGCCGACGGCACCGTGACCATCCCCGAAGTGCTGCAGCCGTATATGGGCGGCCTGAAGGTCATGGTTCCCACCCATAAGAAGGGCTGAAGAATTGACCGACTTTTCCACAAGGTTCGGATAAATGGTTGAAAAATCCCGCTTTCTATTCAATGGAAAGCGGGATTTTTACGTATCTCCGTTTGTATTTTGGACGACACGAAAAATATGATTTTTTTAAAAATATGTGTTGACAAAAGGGGTATCTGTGGGTATAATAATAGAGCACTGTTCAAGTGCACAAACAATATGTGGCGGTATAGCTCAGTTGGCTAGAGCATTCGGTTCATACCCGAAGTGTCACCGGTTCAAATCCAGTTACCGCTACCACTTTTACAGAGTTTCGCTAAGGTTAGGGGGACGGTCGTCTGCAGTAGTGGACGATGGAAGTCGGAGGTTTTAGCGAAGCTCTGTATTTCTAAGGCCCGTTGGTCAAGCGGTTAAGACACGGCCCTTTCACGGCTGTAACATGGGTTCGATTCCCGTACGGGTCATAAAAACGCCTTTGCGCATTGCGCAAGGGCGTTTTTAATTTGACCCGCACGGGAATCGAACAGCACGGCCCTGCGCAGCAGGGTAAGCAATCAGCCCAGTGGGCTGTTGCTTAGTGCGCGGGTCCCAACGGCTAGGAATGTCTAATGTGGTAGCTGCCGCTGCATTCGCTCGGGGGATTTTTAATTTGACCCGTACGGGAATCGAACAGGGCGGCGGTGCGCAGCACCGCAACCAAAGCCCCAGTGGGGCTTTGGTTAGCCCGCGGGTCCCAACGGCTAGGAATGTCTAATGTGGTGGCTGTTTCATGCAACCCGTACGAGGAATCGAAGGAACACGGCCGCCCGCAGGCGGCAAAAAAGAGCCCAGTGGGCTCTTTTTTAGTGCCCCGGGTTGCGGCTCCCAGCATCCGCGCGTGCCTTGGGCGGCACTTGCGTCTTGCTGGCCGCTGCCCCAACAACTCCTCCCTGCATCGGCCACTGGCTGCGGTCGTCGTTGTTGCAAGTCCCATCCTGTAGGAATGTCTAATGTGGTAGCTGTTTCATGCAACCCGTACGAGGAATCAAAGGAACACGGCCGCCCGCAGGCGGCAAAAAAGAGCCCAGTGGGCTCTTTTTTAGTGTTTGGGTCCCATCCTGTAGGAATGTCTAATGTGGTTGCTGCCGCTGCAATGCGCAAGGGCGTTTTTAATTTGACCCGTACGGGAATTGCAGCTGAGCTGACCGCCGCCAGCGAGCAAAGACTTCCCCCGGTCGGGGGAAGATGTCGCATAGCGACAAAAAGGGGAGTACAGGAAAGCGAAGCTGGGGCCGTGGTCAGCGGGATGCGAACGCCGCTCCAAGGCGTGAAGCATACGCTGGGAACCACAACCCGGGACAGGGCGGCGGTGCGCCTTCATCTTGAATACCACATGCCATTTTATGGATAAAAAGCCCGGCAGGGGAACACGTTCAGGTGCTCTTCTGCCGGGTTTTTCTGCATTTTCCGTAAATTTCTGGCCTGAAATAGTAACAAAATTATGTCAATGAGACATCAATCCTCCATTTTTAACTGCGAAAATTGGCTTGCACACCAAAAACTCTGGAATATTCTAGCACTTTCCATATAAATTCATGACAAAGTTTGGTAGAAATAATATCTTGTATACAGGCTGCACTTACGTTACGATACAGATGATATTTCAATTGTACGAGCAGAAGGGAGGAAATGGAGTCCACAAGGGCAATTTTCAATCACGAGTACGGGCCGGTGGCGGATGCAGCGTGCAGTTTTTGCAGCATCTGTTCCCATCGCCTGATGCTTAGAACGGGAGGATGTCAATGGAAGTCTTTTTGCAAGCACTGGTAAACGGGATCCTGCTGGGCGGTTTCTACTCCCTGATGGGTATGGGCCAGAACATCATTTTCGGTGTTATGAACATCGTCAACTTCTGCCACGGCGAAATGTTGATGGTGGGCATGTACATTACCTATGTTCTGTATACCTACTTTGGGGTGGACCCCTATGTAGCCCTTCCCATCGTTGCAGTGCTCATGTTCGGGCTGGGCGCGCTGATCCAGTCCACTCTGATCACCCCTTCGCTCAAGACCAAGAGCTTTACGAACCTGCTGTTCCTCACCGTCGGTCTGGGCCTGCTGCTCACCAACGGCGCTCTGGTCATCTTTGGTTCCACCTATTATAAGATCATTACCCCTTATTCGCAGACCTATATCCCGCTTGGCCCGGTCACCATTGCACTGCCGCGTCTGGTCAGCTTCCTGATCCTGATCGTGGTCGCCATTGCACTGTTTGCCTTCCTCAAGTATTCCACCACCGGCAAGCAGATCCGCGCCGTATCCCAGAACCCCATTGGTGCTGAGGTCGTGGGCATCAACGTCAAGAAAATTTACATCCTGACCTATGGTCTGGGCGTTGCTCTGGCCGGTATCGCCGGCTCTCTGCTGACCCAGTTCTACACCATCTATCCCACCGCAGGCGCAAGCTTCGGTTTCCGCGCACTGATCGTCGTGGTCGTGGGCGGTCTGGGCTCCATCCCCGGCGCATTCTTCGCCGGTATTTTCCTGGGCCTGCTGGAGCAGATGAGTGCATTGTTCATCAGCCCGTCCTACAGTGATATGATCGTGTTCGTCACCTTCATCATCATTCTGGTCGTGCGTCAGGTCATGATTCTGAGGAGGCGATAAGATGGATACCAGAAAAGCAGTTAAAACCTATCACCGCAATCTGGCGATCGTTCTGGCTATCATCGTCGCCATCTTCGCAGCGATCCCGCTGGTCGTGGATAAACCTTACATCATCAACATTTTCGTTCTTACCTTCTATATGTCCACCCTGTCCATGGCATGGAACATTCTGGGCGGCATCACCGGCCAGAACTCGCTGGGTCTGGCCGCTTACATGGGTCTGGGTGCCTATGTGTGCTGTCTGGTGGTCACAAAGACGGGCATGAACCCCTGGGTGGCCGCTGTGCTGGATATGCTCGTTGTGGGCGTTGTGGCCGGAGTCATCTTCTTCCCCAGCCTGATCCTGCGCGGCCCCTACTTCACGCTGGTGTCCATCGCGTTTGCCGAGTCCATCCGTCAGTTCATCATCAACTCGGAGTTCTTCGGCCGCGCATCCGGTGTGGGCCTGCCCTTCGGCAAGGACTCCTTTGCGCAGTTCCGCTTTACCAGCAAGGTGCCGTACTACTACATCGGCTTCATCATGATGGTGGGCGTTTATCTCATCATGAAGAAGATCGGTCGCTCCAAGCTGGGCTTTGCGCTGCGCACCATCCGCGAGGATGAGGACGCAGCCGCCGCTATCGGCATCAACCCCACCAAGTACAAGGTCATTGCCGTTGTCATTTCGGCTATCATTGCCGGTCTGGTCGGCTTCTTCTATGTCAGCTACATCCGCTACATCGACCCCGATGTTATGATCCAGTCCAAGTCCACTGAGATCGTGCTGCCCGCAGTCGTGGGCGGCGCTGCCTACATCGAAGGCCCGCTGATCGGCGGCCTCATCATGATCCCGCTGAGCGAACTGCTGCGTGCAAACTTTGCCGCCATCCTGCCCGGCATCAACATGCTGATGTACGCCATCGTGCTGATCGTGGTCATCCGCTTCCGTCCGTCCGGTATTCTGGGCTGGTACATGAACTCGAAGGTCAAGACCTTCATCGATGAAAAGATCCTCAAAAAGCCGTCTCTGGACGTGCTGGAAGAGTATGAGCTGATGGCAGACAAGGGAGGGAAGTAATCATGGCAGAAAAGCCTATTATTGAAGTCCAGGGCCTGACCAAGCGGTTCAAGGGTCTGACCGCCGTGCATGATGTTTCTTTCTCGGTGGAGAAAGGCTCCATCACCGGCATGATCGGCCCCAACGGTGCTGGTAAATCCACCACCTTCAACATGATCTGCGGCTACTACCCGCCCACCGAAGGCAAGATCTTCTACAATGGTGAGGACATCACCAACAAAAAGGCGTATGAGTACACCAACATGAAGATCGCCCGCACCTTCCAGATCATGAAGCCTCTGAAGAACCTGAGCGTTCTGGATAACGTCACCGCCGCCGCCTACTTCGGCCACGCCGGTGCAAAGAGCGAAAAAGAGGCCAAGGAGCGCGCCATGGAGGTGCTGCACTTCACCGGCCTGTACGAAAAGCGTCATGTGATCTCCAAGGACATGGGCACGCCGGACCAGAAGCGTCTGGAGATGGCCCGCGCTCTGGCCACCAAGCCCGAAGTGCTGTTTCTGGACGAGAACATGGCAGGCTTGAACCCGGCTGAGACCGAAGAGGCCATCCAGCTGATCCGCAAGATCAACGAGTCCGGTGTCACCATCCTGCTCATCGAGCACATCATGAAGGCGGTCGTGAGCCTGTGCGAGAAGGTCATCGTCCTTCACCACGGCGAAAAGATCGCTGAGGGCACGCCCGAGCAGGTCATGAACGATCCTTACGTCATGGAGGTGTACCTGGGCACCAAAAAGGAGGGCGCAAGTGCTTAAAGTTGAAGGTCTGAACGCCGGTTACGGCTCTGTGAACATCCTGTGGGACATCGGCTTTGAGGTGAAGGATGGCGAGATCGTTGCCATCCTTGGCTCCAACGGTGCCGGTAAGACCACCATGGTGCGCACCATCACAGGCATGGTCAAGGCCAGCTCCGGCAAGGTGGAGTTCAACGGGGAGGACCTCTCCGGCAAAAGCTCCCGCGTTATTCTGGACAGCGGCATCGTGCAGGTGCCGGAAGGCCGTCAGCTCTTTACCGAGATGACCGTGCTGGAAAATCTGGAACTGGGTGCATTCAATAAGGAGACCAAGGCGCATTTTGCAGAAAATCTGGAAAAGTGCTATAACTGGTTCCCCAAACTGCGCGAGCGCGCAAAGCAGGCTGCCGGCACCCTGTCCGGCGGCGAGCAGCAGATGGTGGCCGTGGCCCGTGCGTTGATCGGTATGCCCAAGCTGCTGATCCTGGACGAGCCCAGTCTGGGCCTTGCTCCCAACATCGTGGACGACATTCTGGAAGTGGCCAAGACCATGGTGAAGAATGACGGCATCTCGGTTCTGCTGGTGGAGCAGGATATCACCAAAGCCCTTGCAGCGGCTGACCGCGGCTATGTCATTGAGAACGGCCGCGTGGCGCTGGAAGGCACCGCCGCCGAGCTCTCGGCAAACGAGCACGTCAAGAAGGCGTACCTCGGCATCTGATTTTGGAAACTGGATGTCCGGCGGGCACTACTTCACACGGTGCGGCGGGGCATCTCGGATTAACAAGCTGTTTTTTACAAACAGAATTGGAGGACAATTATGAAAAAGATCTCTCGTAGAAGCTTCCTGAAGGCATCCGCTGTTCTGGGCAGCGCAGCTGCTCTGACCGCCTGCGGCGGCTCTTCCGCTTCCACCAGCACTGCAGCATCTACCAGCGCCGCAGCATCCGGCAGCACTGCAGCAGCCAGCGGTGATACCATCAAGATCGGCACCATCTACGCAATGTCCGGCGGCAACGCAGCCATCGGCGAGAACATCCTGCGCGGCATCGATTTTGCAGTGGACGAGATCAACAAGGCAGGCGGCGTGAACGGCCAGATGCTGGAAGTCGTCCGCGGCGACCACGCAGGCGACGCAGCTACCGGTAAGTCTGAGGCAGAGCGCCTGATCACTCAGGAAGGTGTCAACGTCATTATGGGCTGCCACATGTCCGTTGTTACCGAGGTCGTGGCTCAGGTCTGCCAGCAGTACGGCATCCCCATGATCACCGCTATCTCCACGCTGGACCGTCTGACCGACGAGGACCACAAGGACTACGATTACTTCTTCCGTCTGTGCCCGCTGAACTCCGTCTACGTGGAAGATATGCTGAAGTATCTGCAGGACTCCAAGGAGCAGACCGGCAACGAGATCAAGAAGGTCGCCATCTTCACCGATAAGGCTGCCATCGGTCAGGAGCTGATCCGCTGCGTCAACCTGTTCGCACCCGATTACGGTCTGGATGTTGTGGCCGAAGTGGACTACAGCTCCAACGCTACCGACCTGTCCTCTCAGGTCCTGGCTCTGAAGCAGGCTGATCCCGATGCCATCCTGTGCGACTCCTACATCGGCGACGCTACTCTGTTCGTCCAGACCCTGAAGGAGCAGAACTACAAGCCCAAGATGATCGTTGCCAAGGCCAACGGCTTCACCGATCCTTCCTTCATCCCGAACCTGGGCGCATCCGCAAACGGCGTGGCTTCTGTTGTCGAGTTCAACCCCGACCTGACCAACGGCGTGGAGATCAACGAGGACTTCAAGAAGGTCTACAATGTCAACATGAACGGTCACTCTGCTGAGTCCTACACCGTTGTGTGGCTGTTCAAGACCGCCATCGAGAAGGCCGGCTCCACCGACGGCGCCGCTGTCCGCGACGCTCTGGCAGAGCTGTCCATCGACGGTGCATTCGAGGGCGGCCGCAAGATCGTTCTGCCCTACTCCAAGATCGAGTTCGCTCCCGAGTACGAGATCGGCGGCGCAAAGCACTACCGTGACAACACCTACGCTTCTGTTGCTATCGCACAGGTGCAGGATCAGGAGTGGAAGACCGTCTGGCCCTTCGAGTTCGCTTCCTCCAAGATCCAGGAAGTCACTCTGGGCTGATAAAGTTACCCCAAAGAACACAAAAGGCGAGCCGTCCAATGGGCGGCTCGCCTTTTTGCGTCTTCAGTTGTTTTTGATATAAGTAAAAATATCCTCCGGCACCGCTGCCAGTGCATCCGCACCGGCAGCGGTCAGTTCTGCGCGGCCCCGGAAGCCCCACAGCGCGCCCATGGCGGGCAGTCCGGCATTGTGTCCGGTGAGGATGTCCACATCGCTGTCGCCCACAAAAAGGGTGGCAGAGCGGTCTGCACCGATCTCGTCCATCAGCGCATACAGCCCGGCGGGGTTCGGTTTGGTGGGCACGCCGGGCCTGCTGCCGCGCACAGCGGCAAAGCGGCCTGTGCCGAAATAGTGGGCGATGATCTTGCCGCAGAGCGGGTCGGCCTTGTTGGAGAACACTGCGCACTGGATGCCCTGTGCTCGCAGCTCGTCCAGCAGCTCCGGGATGCCGGGATAGGGGGCCGTCTTGTCCTCCTTGTGGGCGTCGTACCGGGCAGTGAACTCGGCCAGCGTGGCCGCCAGCTGCTCCGGTGTGCGGGCATTTTCCGGCGAGAAGCGCTCCACCAGCTTCGGGATGCCGTTGCCCACCATGTGCTTGAACTGTTCCACCGTAAAGGTGGGCCAGCCGTGCTGTGCACACACCCAGTTTCCCGCATCGGCAAGGTCGTCGATGGTGTTCAGAAGGGTGCCGTCCAGATCGAATAATACAGTTTTTATCACAGAAAAAGACTCCTTACAGTTTCAGAAAAGCAAAAAAGGCAATTCGATGCACTTTACGCTGCGCACCCTGCACTTCACCCCGCCCGGAAAGGTGAGGGTGAGGTTCGTGCGGTGCACCGCCGCGGCCCATGGCGACTGCATGGCCGTCAGGGCCGGAACAGGGCAGAGCACGCAGATGTCGTGCAGATGGAAGCCGTGCTGCCAGCGCAGGGTCAGGCGGCCGTTTTGCAGCCAGATGCCCTCTTTGCGCCAGCCGTTGTACGCACCCACCAGCAGGGCGGCAAACACAGCGGTGACCACCAGCAGCGGCACCGTGAGGGCGGGCAGGGTGTAGCGGGATACCGCTGTCAGCAGCAGGCACAGCCCGCAGGGAATGCCGGCAGGCAGAAAAAACGCCGGGATGCTGCGGCCTGCGGTGTCCACCGGGGCTTTTGGCGGCAGGGCAAAGCCGGGCAGCAGCTCCTGTAGAAAAGGGCCGTCCTCCCGCCAGACCAGCAACGGGATCTCTGGCTGGAAGCTGCCTGCTGTAACGAACACCGGGCAGCAGCCCAGCGCCCATGTGGCAGGCGAGCGGCGCAGGTCCGCATAGCTCAGATGTTCCAGCGCAAGGCGCATCTCATACCGGCGCACAAAGCCGCCCCTGCTGCCAAGGTGACTCTCGGTGCGCCACACGGTGTAATGGGCCGCATGGGCCGCACTGCGCACAAGGCTGGCGCAGAACAGCACACCGCCCAGCACCAGCAGCCATGCTGTGCCCATGGGCAGCCAGCGCGCCGCCCACGCCGCAATGCGGTTCAGGTGGGCAAAGGCCGCCGTCTGGGCATCCGGCGCATAGGGCCTGCTCTGTTTGATGGCCAGCGCCAGCAAAGCAAGGGTGGAAAGGCCGTTGGCACCCAGCACCGCAAAGGCCAGCTTTTCGCCGCCGCGCGGGGTGTGGGCCACAGCATCCCGGCGCGGCATCATGCGGTCAGCTAAAAACTGCGCGTCCTGCGCGCTCAAAAGCAAGGTCAGGGTGCGCTTCTGCCCGGCAGGATACAGCACCACCCGGCTGGCACCGGCCAGCCGGTAGAGCAGGGGCCGCTCGATGGTGAGCGCTGCCAGCTGGCTGGCTTTCAGGCAGCGGTCCAGCCGCACGCCCAGCCGCCAGCGCACCCGCAGGGTTCCCTGTGCATCCACCCGCCAGCGGCTTGTATGGAGCACGGCAGCACTCACGGCAGCGATCACCGCCAGCAGCACTGCGCCCTGCACCAGAGCCGTGCGCAGCGCCGCCCAGTTGCGGGCAAACAGCACCTGCAAAAGCGGCAGCAGATACAGCAGGATGGTCTTGCGCAGAAAATGCAGCACCGCAAACGGGTGGAAGCCGCGTTCGGTCATGGCGTTTCCTCCATCAGCACAGCGGCAAGGGCCTGCGCCTGCAGGGCATCCACGCCCGGCAGGAACAGCTGTACGCCCGGGCCGTGCACCACCAGCACGCTGCACCCGGCCAGCCACAGAAGCGGCGTGCGCAGGGTCCACACGCCAGTCACGGCCCGGCGGGGCAGCTGCCGTGTGATGGGAACGGCGATACCGGCCCGCACGGCAGTGTTCCGGGCGGTGAGCACTGCGGTAAAGCTGCAGGCTCTTGCCCACGCGGCGAACACAAGGCACGCCCACAGGGCACAGAAAATACACCCGGCAAACAGGCTCTGCCAGAACACAAAAGGCGCGCAGAACACGCCGGGAACAGCGGCCCAGACGCACAGCACGGCCCGGCCCTTGGGCGGGATGATCAGCGCCGTGCGCAGCAGGTCACGTTCGGTCATTTGCCGGAAAGGCCCCAGGCATCCATCAGCAGGTGCAGGGTGTCATCCTGCGTCAGGCAGAGGATGCGGTCCCACGGCAGTAAGGTGGTGTTGCCGTGGGGGATGATGAACTCCGCATCGCGGGTGATGCACACCAGAATGACATCGCCCGGCATGGGGATGTCCTTGACCGCCTGCCCTGCAAACTTGAAGTTCTCCGGCAGCAAAATTTCGTTCAGGCTGGCAGTGCCGCCGCCCAGCGACAGCAGCTGGCGGATGGTATCCGTCTCGATCTCGCGCTCAAGGATGTGGCTCAGGTTGTCGGTGCCGCACACTACGGTGTCCACGCCTAAGGTGTGCAGCAGCTCGCGGTTCTTGGGGTTGGAGGCCCGGGCCACAGTGCGGTTCACGCCAAACTCCCGCTTTGCGATCTGGCAGGCCACAAGGTTGTTCTCGTCCGCACCGGTCACGGCCACAAAGGCATCGCAGTTGGCAACGTCGGCCGTGCGCATGGTGTCAAAGCTGATGGCATCGCCGCAGATCACCGGGATATCCAGCGAATCGGCCAGCGAACGGCACAGCATTTCCTGCGGTTCAATGATGGTCACTTTGTGGCGGTGGGCCAGCAGGCTCTGGGCCAGATACATGCCCACCTTGCCGCCGCCTGCGATACAAACTTTCATATGCTTCCCTCACTTTTTACTTTGCCAGTGCGCGGAACACCGATTGCTCGGTGAGCACCGTGGGGCAGATGGTGTCGATCTCGTAAGCCTTGTGGTACAGCACCTGCAGGTGCGGGTCGGACACGCGGCAGATCACCTTCTCACGGCGGAAGATGCTTTTTGCGATCTGTGCCGCCATCAGGTTTACCGAGTCGTCCTCGCTCACAGCGGCCACGGCATCGCAGTTGTCAATGCCGCCCTGCCGCAGGGTATCCGGGTCGGTGGGGTCGCCCACCAGAGCCGTGCCGCCAAAGCTGTAGTCGTCAAAGGCATCCAGACGCTTGAGCTGTTCGGGATCCTTTTCAATCAGCGAGATATCATGGCCGATGCGTTCCAGATCGCGGATGAGGGAAGCACCCACCTGGTCGCAGCCGATCACCAGAATATTCATATGGATTCACCTCGTTGTAGAATAGTTCAACAAAAATACCAAGGGTGTTTAAACGCTGCTTTGATTTGCGGATAAAATAGAAGGAAAAGGGTCTTTGCATCAGTATAACACATTTCCCAGCGCAGTAACAGCCTGCAGGGCAAAAGTGGCGGCGGGCGTAAAAATTTTCGCATTCTGCGTGCGTGCAGAGACATAGTATGGTATACTGGAAGAAAATAAGTTACTGTGCCTTTGTGCACAAGGAGGGGTACTTACGTTTTTTGAGATCATCAAAGCCATCCTGATGGGCATTGTGGAGGGCATTACCGAGTGGCTTCCCATTTCGTCCACCGGTCATATGATCCTGCTGGAACAGATCATCAAATTCAACGCAAGCGAAGAGTTCATGTCCATGTTCCGTGTGGTCATCCAGCTGGGTGCCATCATGGCCGTGGTGGTGCTGTTCTGGGGCAAGCTGTGGCCCTTTGGCATAAAGCAGGGCAGAGTCATTTCCAAGCCCAGCGTGTGGAGCCTGTGGTTCAAGGTGGTAGCGGCCACGATCCCGGTGCTCATCATCAGCCCGCTGGACGACTGGATGGAAGCTCACTTCTACAATTACATCACTGTTGCCGCGATGCTCATTCTGTACGGCGCGCTGTTCTTTGTTGTGGAGAACCGCCGCGCCGCGCCGCACGTGAGCCGGCTGGAGCAGATCACCTACCGCGATGCCATCATCATTGGCCTGTGGCAGTGTCTGGCCATCATTCCGGGCACCTCCCGCTCCGGTGCCACCATCGTGGGCGGCCTGCTGCTGGGCCTGTCCCGCGCCTGTGTGGCAGAGTTCACCTTCTATCTGGCCATCCCGGTCATGGCGGGCGCATCCCTGCTCAAGGTGGTCAAGTTCGTTGTCGGCGGTTCTGTGATGACCGGCACCGAGGTGGCTGTGCTGGCAGTGGGCTGTGTGGTGGCCTTTGGCATGAGCCTTGCCGCCATCCGCTTCCTGATGGATTACGTCAAGCGCCACGATTTCAAGTTCTTTGGTGCCTACCGCATCGTGCTGGGCATCATCGTGCTGGCAGTGGCGGCTGCGACGGCAATCTTCTGATTTAGAATGCTTCCCGCACAGAGCGTAGTCGCGTGTTTAAGGTTTCATGCCTTTTGCAAGATGCATCGCCGCCGGGGATGTTCTCTTTTGCGTGCCAAAAGAGAACCAGAAAGGACGGCGGTGCCCGCAGGGCATGAAAGCCCCAGTGGGGCTTTTAAGCCGCAGACCGGTTTGCAAAGCAAATGCCGCGTGTTCAGCGCGGCAAGGTCACAGCGATTTCAACGCGCTGGATCCATGAAAAAGGGGCTGCTCGCCCCTAGTGACCCCAAAGCTGTTGGGCTC
The DNA here is from genome assembly GCF_023347255.1 of Faecalibacterium sp. I4-3-84. Lineage (GTDB taxonomy): Bacteria > Bacillota > Clostridia > Oscillospirales > Ruminococcaceae > Faecalibacterium > Faecalibacterium taiwanense. The sequence goes on along the minus strand of NZ_CP094466.1, from coordinate 1,602,333 downwards.
CATACAAAAAATCCAAGCCGCTCCGCTAAAGGATTTTTTGTGTTCCGCCGATTTTGAGTCGCTTGCGCGACGCGCCGTGCGGGCAAGTTTGTGCTCCGTCTGCTGCGCGAACGCTTCCGTAGGGAGCCGGCGCTGCACGATGCCGCTGACTGCTACGACTCTTTCCTGTGAAAATAGAAAGCCGGAAATCCGCAGATTTCCGGCTTTCTTTACTTATGAAATAATAGTTCCGCTAAATATGGCCAGAGCGATCAGCGGAGGCCATTTTGATCGTGGGACACAGAGGTGTGCCCACCGCCCTTTACGACTGCACTTTTTCTTTGCAAAAAGATGTGCTATACTACAAAACAAGAGAGTATGCGGCAGCGTGCCGCGCAAACAAAATGGAGGAAACTGCTATGGAAGCATCCAAGGTCTATTATACAGATTTCCGCTGTCCCGTGGGCACCAGCCTGCTGGACAAGCTGCGCCGCGTGTGCATTGCTGCCGGGATTAAGGATATTGATATGGATGGCAAGTTCGTTGCCATCAAGATGCATTTCGGTGAGCTGGGCAATCTGGCATTCCTGCGCCCCAACTACGCCAAGGTGGTGGCCGATCTGTGCAAGGAGCAGGGCGGTCTGCCGTTTCTGACCGACTGCAACACCCTGTATCCGGGCAGCCGCAAGAACGCACTGGAGCACCTCACCTGTGCCCAGCTGAACGGTTTCTGGCCCATGACCACCGGCTGTCAGGTCATCATTGCGGACGGCCTGCGCGGCACCGATGAGGCAGAGGTGCCGGTGCCGAACGGCGAATACTGCAAGACGGCAAAGATCGGCCGCGCCATCATGGACGCAGATATCTTTATCAGCCTGACCCATTTCAAGGGCCACGAATCCACCGGCTTCGGCGGTACTCTCAAGAACATCGGCATGGGCTGCGGCTCCCGCGCAGGCAAGATGATACAGCACGCCGCCGGACACCCGGAGGTGCAGCAGAGCCTGTGCCGCGGCTGCCACCGCTGCGCCAAGGAGTGCGGCTCCGATGCCATCACCTACGATGCAAACAACAAGGCCGTCATCGACCAGACCAAGTGCAAGGGCTGCGGCCGCTGCATCGGTGCCTGCAACTTTGACGCTATCTATTCCCAGTGCGACAGCGCCAATGAGATGCTGGACCGCAAAATGGCCGAGTACGCGGCTGCCGTATGCGCAGGCCGTCCCTGCTTCCATGTTTCTCTGGTGCAGGACATCAGCCCCAACTGCGACTGCCACTGCGAGAACGATGCACCCATCCTGCCGGATATCGGCATCTTTGCATCCTTTGATCCGGTGGCGCTGGATCAGGCCTGCGCCGATGCCTGCCTGAATGCACAGCCGCTGCCGAACAGCCAGCTGGGCCAGAACCTTGCAAAGCCCGGCTGGAACTGCCACCACGACAACTTCAAGGATTCCAACCCCAATATCGAGTGGAAGGCCACGCTGGATCAGGCCGAGAAGATCGGCATGGGCACCCGCCAGTATGTGCTGAAGAAGGTCTGATGCCGCAGGCGGCCCCGGCCTTTTCCGCAAAAACAAAAAGAAGCTGACCAGCCCGGTCAGCTTCTTTTTATGTTGGGTTCACTGGCCCGCTGCGGGCACGCAGTCGTCCAGCACGGTCTGCAGGGCCTGCCAGTTCTTCAGGGTGCAGCCGGGCAGGGTGTCCGGGTCAAGGCCGGCATCCTCAATGCGGCCAGCCATGCTGTCCTTGTCGCTCAAAAGGCTCAGCGCGTCCGGCTCGATCATCGTCCAGGCCTCGGCAAAGCTTTCCTGCTCATCAGCGTCCAGCGTGTCGTACCAGCTGTAGAAAGCTTCCTGCACGGCTTCCGGGGTGCGGGAGGCAAGGCGGGCGTTTTCTGCCCACTGCAGCAGGGATGCCGCTGCGATCACCGATTTGAGCGAGCAGCCGGAAACACCCGGCCCCCAGCCCAGACAAGGCTCAAAGGCGGCAGCGGTGCCGGTGATGGAGAAGATGGAGTTCTCGTCAAAATCGCCGGGGTTCAGGCCGGAGGTGTCGGCCCGGGTGGTGGAATCAGGCAGGTCCTCGCCGGAAGCAGCGGAGCTTGCAGAACTGCTGGCAGAGCCTGGCGCTTCGGAACTGCTGGCGGTTGAGCCGCCGCAGCCTGCCAGAATGCTGCAGGCCAGCGCTGCGCAGAGCAGCAGCGAGAGGATGCGGGTATATCTCAATTTCATAGTAATGTCCTCCTTGAGCGGTGCCGCAGCCGGGCCGCAGCACTTCAAAACGATACACCCTAAGTATACGTTCTGCCGCGGCGGTTGTCAATCGGACAGCGCAGAACGAATTTCAAGCGGGAAATATGCACCCTGCACAAAGAAGGGATGTATTTTTGGGAACTTTGCATTCTTGACATTTTTTGCAAAAATCGGTTGACTACAAGTATAGTGTCTGCCCACGTCAGCCGGAAAGGAGGGAAACGCCCATGAAGCACCGCATCACAGCCGCATTGGAGCGGTTCTCCCGCGCAATGCTGGCACCGCTGAGCTATCTTTCGGCGGCGGGCCTGCTGCTGGTGGTGGGCGCACTGCTCACCAGTGCGCCGCTGGCCGGGGTGCTGCCCTTTCTGCGGTGGGAGCCGGTGCAGCTGGCGGGCAGGATCATTTACAAATGCCTCACGGCGGTCATTTCAAATCTGAGCGTGCTGTTCTGCACCGGTCTTGCGGCGGCGCTGGCAAAGCGGGAAAAGCATCAGGCGGCGTTCATCGCCCTGATGAGCTATCTTGTCTACCTGACAGCGGGCAATGTAACGCTGACCGAGTTGGGCCTGCTGGCGCAGCCGGATGCGCTTACCGGCCTGTACAGCGCAGGCCAGACCATGGTGCTGGGCATCCAGACTGTGGATACCGGCGTGTTCGGCGGCATTCTGCTGGGCCTGCTCACCGCCTTTGTGTATGACCGCACCTGCGAAAAAGCCCACCGCGGCATTCTGGGCGGTGTGTTCTCCGGTGTGCGGTGGTCCTTTGCCTGCATGGCGGCACTGGCGGCGGTGCTGGGCTTTGGGGCCTGCTTTGTCTGGCCGCCTGTCCAGAAGGCCATTGCGGCCGTCACCGGCTTCATTGCCGCTTCCGGCAATATCGGGTTGTTTTTGTACGGCTTTCTGGAACGGCTGCTCATCCCTACAGGGCTGCATCATCTGGTGTATATGCCGTTCCAGTTCTCGCAGCTGGGCGGTCAGCTCACGGTGGGCAGCATCACCTATACCGGTGCCTATGTGGTCACGATGACCGAATATAACCTCGGCCTGCCGTTTTCGGATGGCATCGTGTGGATGTACACCGGCTTTACCAAGACCTTCGGCTACTTTGGCATTGCGGCGGCATTCATCTTCTGTGCCCAGCGGGGCAGCCGCAAAAAGACTGCTCTTCAGCTGCTGCCGCTGGCCTTTACGGCATCGCTGGCTTCCATTACGGAGCCGCTGGATTTTCTGTTCTGCTTCTCGGCACCGGTTTTGTGGCTGGCGCACGCAGCCATCTCCGGCAGCTTCATCGTGCTGCTGCACCTGTGCGGAGTCACGGCGTTTACCTCGAACCTTCTGGGGTCGCTTGTGATGAACCTTTCCGCTGGTGCGGCCCGCACGAACTACCCGGTGCTGTATCTGCTGGGCCTTGCCCAGATCGCGGTGTATTTTGTGGTGTTCACTGTGCTCATCAAGGCGCTGGACCTGCCCACACCGGGCCGCCGCCCGGAAGAGCCGTCCTGGCCGGAAAAGGCCCTGCCGCTGGACGAGCAGGGAGTAGAAAAGCTCATTGCAGCCTTTGGCGGGCGGGAGAACATCCGCACGGTGGATAACTGCTTTACCCGCCTGCGTGTCACGGTGAACGACCCGGCCTTCGTCAAGGAGCAGGCCCTGAAAGCCCTGCCCTGCAGCGGTGTGGTGCAAAGCGGCTGCGATGTGCAGATCGTGTACGGCATCCGCGCGCCGGAGGTGCGGCAGGCGGTGGAGCGGCGGCTTGGCCGGGTGGTCTGTTGACCTTTGGCGGACGGGCAACTATAATAGGGAAAAAGCGGCTTCCTGTGCAGAGCGAAAGGATTTTTTGTGTTCCACCGATCTATAGTCGCTGCGCGACGGCGATAAGCCGACAGCAGCAACATGCCGTTTCCCGTTACGACTTTTCCCGTGAAAAAGTAACTCCGAAACGACCGCAGTCGTTTCGGAGTTACAAATTTAAAAATAATATTTCCGCTGATATTGCCAAAGCGAACGCGTCGGCAATTTTAAATCGTCCGGCGGCTGAAAGGATACACATGCAAGAACAAGCAGTTTTTACGCAAAAAACAGAGCCTGTACCGCCAATCGGCCGCTTTGCACCCAGCCCCAGCGGGCGGCTGCATCTTGGCAATCTGGCTTGCAGCCTGCTGGCGTGGCTCAGCGCAAAAAGTCAGGGCGGGCGCATCGTGCTGCGCATTGAGGATCTGGATGCCGAGCGCTGCCCGCGCATCTATGCTGACCTGCTGGAACAGGATCTGGACTGGCTGGGCCTTGCGTGGGACGAGGGCGGCAGCACCGGCGGGCCGAACGGCCCCTATTACCAGAGTGAGTGCGCGGAGATCTACACCGCAAGCTACAAAAAGCTGGAAGAGCGCGGCCTTGTGTACCCGTGTTTTTGCTCCCGCGCCCAGCTGCACGCGGCCAGTGCGCCCCATACCTCGGACGGCAACGTGGTCTATCCGGGCACCTGCCGCAGCCTGACCGCTGCCGAAATTGAGGAAAAACGCAAAAAGAAGGCCCCTGCCTACCGTCTGATGGTGCCGGACGAGGACATCACATTTGTGGATGGCTGCATGGGCCTGCACACCGAAAATCTTTTGCACGACTGCGGTGACTTCTACCTGCGCCGGGCGGATGGCGTGTTCGCCTATCAGTTGGCCGTGGTGGTGGACGATGCCCGCATGGGCGTTACCGAAGTGGTGCGCGGTGCAGACCTGCTTTCGTCCACGGCACGGCAGCTGTATTTGTACCGCCTGCTGGGCCTGCAGGCACCGGGGTTTGCCCACTGCCCGCTGCTGCTGGCCCCAGATGGGCGGCGGCTCTCCAAGCGCGACGGCGACCAGAGTCTGGAAAACCTGCGGGAAAAGTATACCGCGCAGGAGATCGTGGGCAAGCTTGCCTACGCCTACGGCCTGCAGCCGGAGCCTGCGCCCCGCACACCGGAAAGCCTGATCAAGGACTTTTCCTGGGCAAAGGTGCCAAAGCAGGATGTCTGCCTGCCGGAGGATCTGTTCTGAACAAAAAAAGATGCGCTGTCCCCCGATGACAGCGCATTTCTTTTTTATAGAGATTCAGATGCGGCGCATCTGCGGCAGATCGTTGGTGTCCATCATACGGCTGAACGCGGTATCCAGTGCCAGCGCCAGCAAAGCGCCCAGCGCTGCATCGATGCAGCTGTGCTGCTTGAGCAGCATGGTGGAGCATACGATGGAGATGCACAGCACATCAGCGGCCGGGCGCATCCAGCGGAACCGGGGCTGCTCAAAGATGCGGCAGCGGTGATAGGCCAGCATCAGCGTGACCGAGTTGAACACATGGATGGACGGGCAGACATTGATGGGTGTGTCGGTGCTGTACAGGAACCGCACCGCACGGGCGAAGATGTCTGTGCCCGGCACATAGCAGGGGCGCAGATTCAGCCCGGTGGGCAGGATCACGTAGCAGGCCAGCGCAATGGTCATACCGCTGAACAGCGGCATACACAGCCGCCAGAAGTCCTCCCGGGGTGCCTTCCACAGAAGGAAGAACAGGGTGAACGGGATCCACGGAAACCATGCAAAATAGGGGATGGCCGCATATTTGCAGAAGGGAATCAGATCGTCCAGCCGGCAGTGCACGAGGATGTGCGGCATATGGATCTGGGTGTTCAGGAAATTGAATGCGGAAAGATAAAGTATGAGATACAGCGCCATGAAGCAAATCGGATGGCGCGAAAACCAACTGCGTTTCATTGAAAAAGCCTCCTTTTTGCAGAAGTGAAAGCTCTTAGCACTGTGAAATTATACGCCGGGAATGTGACAAAAACAAGAACGAAAGCAGACAACATTGCTGAAAAACAAATAAATTATTTGTGCGTATTGCGTAAAAAAGAGCCTGCCTTCGCGGCAGGCTCTTATAAAATGCAGAGGAAAGATTCAGATGACCTGCTGTTCCAGCCACTTGCCGCGCAGGAAGCGTACAAAGAAGCACAGGGAGCGGAACGCCCAGTCCAGATACATGCCCATCCAGATGGCCAGCAGGCCGCCGTGGAAGGCCAGCACACACAGGTAGCAGAAGCCCACCCGGAAGGCCCACATGGACACGATGCTCACGGTCATGGTAAAGCGGGCATCGCCTGCCGCACGCAGGATGTTGGGCATGGTAAAGCTGGAAGGCCAGATGAACAGCGAAACGATGTTGAACCACACCATCACTTCCAGCGCCATGGCGTAGGCTTCCGGCGAGAGGTTGAACAGGCCCAGTGCAAATTTGTTGGCAAACAGGAAGGCCGAAAGGTTCATGAACCATGCGCCGCAGTAGGCAAACAGCATCAGGCGGCGGGAGTAATACACGGCCTGATCTTTTTCGCCTGCGCCAAGGCACTGGCCCACCACGGTCAGCGCAGCCATGCCCACGGCGTTGGCCGGGATGTTCAAAAAGGTGGTGGTGGTGTTTGCCACGGCGTTGGCCGCAATGGCGGCGGTGCCAAGGGTGGAGGTCAGGCTGGAAACGGACAGCTTGCCGATCTGGAACATGCCGTTTTCAATACCGGCAGGGATGCCCACCCGCAGGATCTGCTGGATGAGCCGTGCCTTCGGGGCAAGGGCCTGCAGGCCGTCCACCCGCAGCGGGCAGGCGGGCCGCTGCAGCAGGTACAGCACAGCCACGCAGGCAATGGCGCGGGACACAAGGCTGGCCAGTGCGGCACCCATCACGCCCATTTTGAAGCCGTAGATCAGCACGGCGTTGCCGCCAATGTTCACCACATTCATTACAAGGCTGGACATCATGCTGATCTTGCTGTTGCCCTGCGCCCGGAACAGGGCCGCACCGGCGTTGTACAGGCCGATGAAGGGGTAGCTCAGGGCCGAGAGCAGAAAGTAGGTCTCGGCATAGCGCATCACGTCCACGTCGATGGAGCCGAAGATGCCGCGCAGGATGGCATGGCGGCCCGCCACCACAACGGCGGCCACCAGCAGGCTGAAGCTGGACAGGATGAACAGGATCTGCGCCGCTGCATTCTTGGCATCCTTTGGCTCCTGCCGGCCGATGTACTGGCTGGTGACCACCGCGCCGCCGGTGGCAAGGGCGCTCATGATCTGGATCATCAGGGTGTTGAAGCTGTCCACAAGGCTCACGCCGGAAACAGCGGCTTCCCCCACCGAGGAGACCATCAGCGTGTCGGCCAGACCGATGGTCACGCTGAGCGCCTGCTCTGCAATCAGCGGCAGCAGCAGGGCAATGAGCTGCTGCCGGGTGAACAGCGGCGGCTTATGGAACGCGGGCGTTTTGGTTGCTGTCATAGGTTCCTCCGTAACGGTGACAAGATGCACTTGGATACATGACCTATATCATACAGCAGAACGCGCAGAATTACAAGAGAAAATCTTCTGTCAGGAAAATTCCTGACTGGGGGTCAGGCTGGTGCCGTAATATACGATATAATCATACGGGACGGTCGGCCCGAACACCGTCTTGTCTGGGTACTTCCTCAGCATGTCCGCTTTCAGGTCGGCCGGGGTCTCGGGCACACCGGCGCAGAGCGTATCGGAGCACACGGCATTCCAGAGGCCCGCAGAGAACGAGGTGCAGTTGTAAATGGCCGACCAGTGGTCTGCGTTGGCCAATGCCAGATTTACCGTGTCCAGCTGGCTCTGGTCCAGTGAGACCTGAATGCCGTAAAGATTCTGATAGTAAGAAGCGTTCAGGTAATATTTGTAGTATCCCTCCAGATTGTACCAGATGCCGGAATGCTCGCAGCGGTTGCCACGGGTGCTTACGGTGATGGACGTATCCGGCGCAATGAGCAGTCCGCCCACATTGATATCCTGCTCCGAGACATTGGTGATGGTGAGGAAGCTGTGTCCGCTGGTGTTGAGGGGAACATCGCCGTGGTCATCGGCGCGGGCAAAAAGCCGCAGCACCGCAACGGCTCCCTCGGCAGGGGCATCACCGTAGGCCTGCGCAGGGGACTTGTGGTCTGCCTGCGCAAAGTGGTACGGCCCGCCAAAGTTGGTGGTAAAGCCAACGACATTGCGCATCAGGTCGGCAGAACCGGTGACGTCTGTTACCACCTTATCCTCTTTTGAGGCGGGCTGTGCGGCCTTGGGTTCCTGTGCGTAGGCGGGCAGGGCGCACAGGCAGGCCAGCAGCACGCAGCAGGAGAGGATGCGGAAAAAATGTTTTTTCATAGATGCCTCCATTTGTGCTTTTTTTCAGGTAAAGCTTACTGTTTTTTGCAGGGTCTGTCAAGGACTGCGGCAGGCGGAAAAGCCGCGCCGCAGCGTGTTTGTTCCACTTTACCCGTGCAGGCAATTGTGATAAAATAAACCTGAGGTGCACCGTGCTTTGCAGGAGAGGAGAGTGCACTGTGGTAAATGAGATAAGAAATAAAAGGTAAATCAGAACCCAAAGGGGGAACAATATGCCAAAAGCAGCCCATAAGGTGGTCGTGATCGGCCACCGCAACCCGGATACCGATTCCATCTGCTCGGCCATTGCCTATGCAGAGTTGAAAAACAAGACCAGTGATCTGGTCTGTGAGCCCCGCCGTGCAGGCAAAATGAATCAGGAGACCGAGTTCGTGCTCAAAAAGTTCGGGGTAAAGCCCCCGCGTATGTGCACGGACGTGAACCCGAAGATCCGCGATGTGGACTACCGCGAGATGCCCGGCATCCCCGGCTCCACCAGCCTGCGCAAGGCGTGGGAGATCATGCGCGACAAGCAGATCGACACCCTGCCGGTCACCAGCCCGGACAACGAGCTGGAGGGCGTGATCACGGTCAAGGACATTGCCACCGCCAACATGGACGTGTTCGACACCGGCATCCTGGCCAAGAGCCAGACCACCTACCGCAATATTTTGGAAACGCTGGGCGGCACCATGGTGGTGGGCCGCGAGGACGACGTGTGCACCACCGGCCACATCCGCATCGGCACCGCCACGCCCGAAATGCTGGAAAATACCGTGGAAAAAGGCGACATCGTCATCCTGACCAACCGCTACGAAAGCCAGCTGTGTGCCATCGAGAAGGAAGCGTCGCTGCTCATCATCTGCAACGGCTCCAAGGTGGGCCGCACCATCCAGCGCATTGCCGAGGAAATGGGCGTGGCCATCATGTCGGCCCCGGTGGACACCTACGCCGCCGGTAAGCTGATCAGCCAGTGCGCTCCCATCTCCTACTATATGACCCGCAGCGACATCATGAAGTTCACCCTCGTCACCCCGGTGGCAGACGTCACCCGCGTGATGGCCAAGGTGCGCCACCGCTATTTCCCCATCCTCGACGAGGACGGCAAATACTGCGGCATGGTCAGCCGCCGCAACATCATCAATCTGCAAAAACGCCGCATCATCCTGGTGGACCACAACGAGGCCACGCAGGCCGTGGAGGGCTTCGATCAGGCCGAGATCCTGGAGATCATCGACCACCACCGCATCGGCAGTCTGGAGACCAGCGGCCCGGTGTACTTCCGCAACCAGCCGGTGGGCTGCACGGCCACCATCATCACCCAGATGTACGACGAGAACGGTATGGAGATCCCGCCGCAGATCGCAGGCCTTCTGCTGGCGGCCATCCTTTCGGATACGCTGGTGTTCCGCAGCCCCACCTGCACCCCGCTGGATGAGGCCCTTGCAAAGCGTCTGGCAAAAATTGCCGGTGTGGACATTGACGAGTTTGCCAGCGAGATGTTTGAAGCAGGCGAAAAGCTGGACGGCAAGACCGCCGAGGAGGTGTTCCTGCAGGACTTCAAGGTGTTCATGTGCGGCGATATCCGCTTTGGCGTGGCGCAGGGCAGCTACATGACCCGCAAGAACCTGCTTGCCGCCGAAGCGCTGCTGCAGCCCTATCTGGAAGAAGCCCGCAACAAGCAGAACGTGGAGGATATCTACATGCTGCTCACCGACGTGCCCAAGGAGGAGAGCGTGGTCATCAGCGATGGCCGCTATGCTTCCGAGGTGCTCTCGGACGGCTTTGAGACCCAGCCTGCCGAGGACGGCAGCTTTACCCTGCCCGGTGTGGTGAGCCGCAAAAAGCAGTTCATCCCGGCGCTGATGACCGCCTATCAGGAGCTGTAAGATGTTTGATTTTCTGCATAAAAAAGCACAGGATGCCACGCCGCCCGCCCTGCCGGAAGGCACTGTGCGCCGCCGCTATTCCATTGAAGGGCAGGTGCAGGGGGTGGGCTTCCGCTACCGCGCCCGCTATGCGGCCCAGACGTTGGAACTGACCGGCTGGGTGGAGAACGAGGACGACGGCAGCGTGACGCTGGAAGTGCAGGGCGACCCGGAAAAGTTCCTGCGGCTGTTCGCCATGATCCAGAAAAGCGATTATATCCAGATCACCGGCATCCGCCAGAAGGATCTGCCGCCCGACCCATGGGAGCGGGGCTTCTCGGTAAAAGGGTATTGATGCGAGACCCTCTCAGTCAAAGCCTGTCGGCTTTGCCAGCTCCCCCGAGGGGGGAGCTTTTTGACATTTTTTGGCAAGCACTGCCTCTCGGGAAGAGGATCTTGAATGATCCCCGCTTATAAAGCTCGCCCTTCGGGAGAGCTGTCGAGCAAAGCGAGACTGAGAGGGTTCGTACAAACAAAAAAGCTGACGCGAAAGCGTCAGCTTTTTTGCTCTTTCTAAATTTATCAACCTGCCGTTTTCAGCGGGGAATTGTCTGTCCAGATGGTGCCGTCCAGCAGCCGGGTCACAGCCAGAGTGCCGTTTGCGGAAACACGGGCCGGGTCCAGCGCGTAGAAATCGCTCTCCTTCAGGTTCGCGGGGTCTGCATCCGCACGGATGCCCACCACACAGACCCAGTGGCCATACGCAGCGCTGGTGGCGATATGGGGGTAGTTCACCTCGTTCCAGCCGGAACTGGTCAGGTGGTATTCATAGCTGGAGGTGCGGTTCGTGTGCCGTTTTACACCGCTCACCGCAGTGTTTTTCAGATGCACGATCACCGGCTTCCCGGCGGAAAGCTCGGTGTAAAGCTTCTGCAGGCACTCGGACAGGCTGCCGGAATAACCGTAGTAGCCGCCCGCAGACCAGACCGCACCGTTTGACCACATGCCGCTGCCGGAGGAAACTTTTCCATCCAGAATGGTGCGTGCATAGCGCAAGGCGTACCAGCTGCATTTGCCGGAGGTCTGGTTGCCGATGGAAAGGATCTGGCTGGTGTTGAAGTCTAGCATCCGGATGCCGTGCGTTTCCTGCAGGGCAGCTGCGTGTGCGTGGGGAACGGCCAGAGCCAGCACAAGGCACAGCGCCAGAACTGCCGCCGCCAGCCGCTGTGCCGCGCGGGCGGGACAGTGTTGCATATTAAGCCACATCCTTTGTTTTTTCTACGACCTTATTTTACCATGCAAAAATGGTAGAATTGTGTAAAATCGTAATTTTTTGAAAGGATTCTGAAAGATGGATCAAGATGGATCGGAACACAACATCTGTTCAAACCGGGAAGGACTGTGCCCCGGAAAAGAACCGCATGGAGCTTCCGGCTGGAAGAAGATTTTCCAGCACGGTAAAGAACCTTTGCGAAATAAGGACAGTGTATCTCAATACTGCAACAAAAAAGCCGCTGTTTCATTGATTTTGAACGAAAATGTTTCGGAAACTTTATGCATCTTCTCGATTGACAAAACCAACTGCTGTCGGATATAATCAGGCCAGAACGACACCCGTTCTGTAGTGCGAAAACACAGCACTGAAATGAGACAAATCAACAAAATCTTGAAATGACAGGAGGCGCTTTACAATGAAAAAGCTGAAGAAATTTGCTGCCCTGCTTCTGGTGGGTGTGATGGCTCTGGCCCTGCTGACGGCCTGCGGCGGTGGCGGCAGCCCAACCGAAGAGCAGAAAGTACTGGCCCAGATCAGTCAGGAGAAGAGCGTCCAGGTGACCAATGACGCAGAGCTCCGCGCAGTGGCTGAAAGGAACTTGAACGATGATCGCAAGGATCTTGATGCTAAGTTCAAGTTCCTCGGATATGCAGGAGCGTTCAATTTCCATACGGATAGGTTGGAAGGTGATCTGGTCATCACCATCACCGCCCGATATGACTATAAGGACACTCTCCTGAGCTATGTGCTGGATAAGATCTCTCATCACGTTGACACTGATCATAATGCCAGCGTAGAGCAGGACGGCAACTGGTCGAATATAGGCGTTGTGGTCAAGAGCAACAACGAGCAGAGCTACATTGGTATTTCCATCCGCATCAAGGGCAAAAAGTAAAAAATTCCTCACCCTTTCTCCCCGGAGCGTGGCTGCAAGGCCGCCCTTCGGGGCTTTTTTGCGTTTGAACCCTCTCAGTCACGCCTTACGGCGTGCCAGCTCCCCCAAAGGGGGGAGCTTTTAGGCATCTGACGGTTTGCAGCAAATAAGCTCCCCCTCTCGGGGGAGCTGGCATCGCGCAGCGATGACTGAGAGGGTTGCCTCCCTCACTGAGGGAGGTGGCAAACCCACAGGGTTTGACGGAAGGAGTCTGCCCCGCCCCGGGGCTTTTTGTATCCAACGAACTGACGTATTGGCTCAAAAATGATTGGAAACGATAGGTAGTCTGTACATTGACGAGGGGGAGGGGAAAACTGTAAAATATACATAGGCCCTCCGGGCATTTGGGACGCGGAAAAGGCCTGTAATTCATTTTATGATGGAGAGACCTAATATGAAAAAGATGAAACGTCTTGTGGCCGTCCTTCTGGTCGGCATCATGGCGCTGGCAATGCTCACCGCTTGCGGCGTTACTCCCAGCGCACCTTCAATGCGCGATACTGCGCTGGAAAGGGATGTTGCCCAGTGGACTGTGGAATGGGGCAAGAACCAAAACCCGACACTGACCGTTGATTCGGAATTGACAGAGATCAGCAATAAGTGCCTGCCTGTTGCTGTCAAGGCGGTGGATGCTAGGCTTACTTCTCCGATTGATCCGAAGGCTTATTTTGACGCAGTGGAAAAGCGGGAGACGTTTTTTGCTGAAGCAAAGAAGGGCAAAACGGCTGCGCTGGTGCCCGTGGACTTTCCGAGCGGAACAGAAGTCACCAAGGATACTCTGGCCGATGCCGTTTCGAAAATGGATGTTCCGAGTAACTTGGAACAGGCTTGTGTTTACAATCCGACCAAGTTCGGCGTTACCGTTACCAAGCAGAAGGAATACACTCTGGTTCTCTTCGTGGTCAGCGAATAAGCGTACCTTCTCAAAACTTGCATCCCTGCCCCGCAGAGCACCCGCTCTGCGGGGCTTTTTTGTGTTTGGGGGCAAACTCCTCCAGTCGCCTGCGGCGACAGCCCCCTCAAAGAGGGAGCCTTTCGCCTTCCGGTCAGATGCAATAAACCTCCCCCTTTCGGGGGAGGTGGCATCGCGCAGCGATGACGGAGAGGGTTGCCTCCCTCACTGAGGGAGGTGGCAAACCCGCAGGGTTTGACGGAAGGAGTCTGCCCCGCCCCTCCCGGCGGCAATTCTGAATGGTTTCTCTGTCAAACCGTGTCGTTTTGTGGTACAATAAAAACGTATTCTGATGTGAACAGGAAAGGACGTTTCCATGCAGCTGTTTGAACTGGTGTCCCCGCGGCTGTTCCGCCCGCTGGCGGGGCCGAACCGGGCTTTTTATGCAGAATTGCTGCTTCTGCTCTGGGAGGAGTGCCGCCACACGGCGGATTACAGCATTTCCCGTGCGGAGGCCGTCTGGCGTGCCGAGGATTACTTTGCCGCACTGGCAAAGCCCCTTGCGCTGGATGCCGACGGTGCGGGCGATGAAGAAGAGCAGCCCACCCGCGACCCTCACACGCTGGCCGTGGGCTTTCTGCTGCGGCTGCGCCGCACCGGCTGGCTGGAAGAGCAGCCCGGCAGCTACGAGGGGGAAGCGTCCCTTGCCTTTGTGCCGGAGGTAACGCCGCTGCTGGAAGCGCTGGAAGAAATATTGAATCCCCGCGTAGTTACCTATACCGGAAAGCTGTACAAGGCATGGCAGCTGCTGGGCAGCATCGGGCAGGAAAAAAGCCCCTATGAGAACGTTCTGCGGGAGGTGGACGCAGACCTTGACGTGCTGAACCGCTCTCTCCGGGCGCTCAACGCCTCCATCGGCCACTACATCGACCGTCTCACCCGCAACCGCACCCCGCAGGAGGTGCTGGAACTGTTCGACCAGTACGAGGAAAAGGTGGTGGCGGCGGCCTACCACCGCTTCAAGACCAGCGACAACCTGTTCAACTACCGCGCCTATCTGGAAGAAGAGCTGGACGACTGCGAGGAGAACTACCTGCCGCAGCTGGCCTTTGATTATGCCCGGGTGGAGCGCTGCGCCCCGAACGAAGCGACACCTGCCGTGCGTGCACTCATCCAGAAGCAGCGGGACGCGCTGGAAGAGATGAGCCTGCTCATGCGCGAGATCGATGCAAGCCACATCCGCTACCGCAAGCGGGCTGTGCAGCGGGCACAGTTCCTGCTGCTGAGCGACCGTTCTTCGCAGGGCAGCGTCACCGCCCTGCTGCGCCGCTACGCCGAGGACATCCGCACTCCGGAGCAGCTGTTTGAGCCGGACGACGGCCCGGTGGCAAAGCGGCTGCATCTGTACCCGGCGGCAGTGTTCGGGGAGAAATTCCTCTACCCGCCCGCTGCCCAGCGCACCGCCGAGCCGCTGGCCCCGGTGCGCACCGAAGGATTCGATCCGGAACAGCTCAAAAAAGAGCAGCAATTGCTGCTGGATTACGCCCGCCTTGCCGTTACCGAGGAGAACGTGGCCCTGCTGGCCCGGCAGGCCCTTGCCGCCCGCCCGCAGGTGAACGCGGCACTTCTGGCAGACGAATACCCGAACGATTTTGCCCGCATCATCGGCCTGCATACCTACTCGCAGTCGCCGCACCGGGATTATGACATTCAGCTCACCGGCAATTGGGTGGAGCGCGGCGGTTTCCGCTTTGAGGACTTTATCCTCACCCGCCGCAGGGAGGAAGAAAATGGCAACCATTAACATGCTGGAAGAAACCGCGAATTACCTGCTGAACCACTGCTTCGTGCTGGGCGGCGTGGAGGATCAGCGGGCAAAATATCTCTACGTGCAGGATCATCTGGACGAGGTCCGCGCTGTGTTCGCCCCGCTGGGCTATTCTGTATTGCTGTACCCGGCACCCCTGCAGGCGGCGGCTCTGGTCAACGGCCACGAGGGCAGTCAGGCCCGGCTGCTGAAATACGAGAGCATCCTGCTTTTGGTATTGCGGCTTTTGTACCTGCAAAAGCGCGAGAGCCTTGCGGCCAATGCCGACGAGGTGCTGGTGACGGTGGAAGAGGTGCAGACCGAGCTGCAGAAGATGAACCTGCCCCGCCGTCTGGACCAGAAAACGCTGGAAAACCTCATGCGCACCCTGCGCCGGTACAATCTGGCGCGGCCTGTGGGGCGGCTTTCCGGGCTGGACAGCCGCATTGAAGTATTTCCCACCGTGCTGCTGGCCCTGCCGGATGCTGACCTTGCGGATGCAGCGGCAGAATCTGCCCGCACCCGCACAGAGCTTGGCCTTTATGAACGACCGGAAGAAGCAGGGGAGGGTGAAGAATGATCGAACTCAAACGGCTGAAGCTTATCAACTGGCACAACTTTGAAAATGTCACCTTCGACTGCGCACGGCTCACCTATATGATCGGTGTGAACGCCGTGGGCAAGACCACCATTCTGGATGCCATCCGCTACTGCCTGACCACCAACCGCAATTTCAATGCGCTGGGCAATAAAAAGAGCGGCCGCACCCTGCAGGGTTCGGTGCACGCAAAGCAGCGCGGCGAGAACGCCTACCGCCGCCCGGGCCATACCGTGGCCTACATCGGGGCGGAGTTCTGGGACAGCGTCAAGCGCACCCCCTTCGTCATCGCGGTGCGGGTGGAGTCCGAAGGCCCCATGCAGGAACTGCACCCCGGCGATCAGACATGGTACCTTTCGGAGGACGGCTGCACGCTGGAACAGCTGCCCTTCATCGACCCCAAGACCGGTGCACCCAGCGCAAAGGAGGACTTCAAGCCCGCAACGGGCCGTCTCTCCTACACCCGCAGCCCCAGCGAAGCGCGGGACCGCATCTGCCGTGCGCTGGGCATCGGGCGCGCCTCCAGCCCCTTGGGCAAAAAGTTCAACGAGGTGTTCCAGATGGGCACCAGCATGGACGAGATCCCCAACTTCCGGGAGTTTTTGTACCAGTACATCCTGCCCCAGCCGGAGCTGGATCTGGACGCTTTGCAGGGCGACCGGCTGGAACTGGAAAATCTGCACGCCGTGCTGGCCGAAGCACAGACCCGCGCCGACGCGCTGGAAGAGATCGTGGATTTTGGCCGCGAAGCTGCCGAAAAGCAGACCCAGACCCTTGTGAACCGGGGCACGGCGCTGCTGGCCCGCGCCGCTGCCGACGGCAGCGAACAGACCGTCTGGCAGGAGCATCTGGATGCGGGCCGCCGCCAGCTGGAACAGCTGAACGCCCGCTATGCCGAGGCCAAAAATGCCGAAGCGGAAGCCCGCCGGGCCTATCTTTCCGCCCACGGTGCCGCCAGCGCCAGCGGCGAGGGCCGGGCACTGGACACCCTGACCGAGGAGCTTTCCCGCCGCAAAACGGCGCTGGATACCGCCGCACGCATAGCCGAAAAGGCAGAAAGTGCCCTTGCCCGCACCCAGAGCCTGCTGGCTGTGCTGCGCCGCAGCGGCTTTGCTGCCGGCATCAAGGCCGAAGAGCTGACGGCGGACACTCTGCCGCAGCTCACCGCATGGCTCTCCGCGCAGGAAAAACCGCTGGAGGAAGCCTATTTTGCTGCCCGCCAGAACACTGCTGCTTTGCAGAAGGAGCAGGCCGGCAAGCGTGCGGAGCTGGATGCCGTGTCCGGCGGCAAGTGGGTCTACCCCCACGGCGATGCCGCCACCCGGGTGCGGGATGCCGTGAATGCGGAACTCAAGAGCCGGGGCATGCAGCCGGATGCGAAAATTTTCTGTGAACTGTTGAACGTGGAGGACGAAAGCTGGCAGGACTGCGTGGAAGCCTGCCTTGGCGACCGCCGCTTTGATATCCTTGTGCCGCCCGCCCACTACGAAGCCGCCAAAAGCGCCTTTGTGGCTCTGAAGGACAAGGTAGGCCCCATCAGCCTGCTGGACACCCCGGGCATCCGCAAGGCCAACCGCCGCGCCGACAAGTACGGCCCGGACAGCCTTGCCGCGCAGGTGAGCAGCGAAAACCCGCTGGCTGCACAGTATGCCCAGACCATTCTGGGCCGCATCGTCTGCTGCGACACCCCCGATACGCTGGAACAGCATCCCGACAGCGCCACCCGCGACCTTCTGCGCCACCACCCCTTCCGGCTGGAACGGCTGCGCACTCCCCAGCGGTATATCGGTCTGGACGCACGCCGCGCCCGCGCCGGGGCGCTGGCGGCCGAGCTGGAAGCTCTGGGGGAAAGCGCCCGTGCTGCCGCCCAGACAGAACAGAACCTGAAAGCCGCCTATAACCAGTACCAGACCCTGCTGCGGGGCACGGCACTGGACGAGCTGGCTGCGCTGTGGGATGCCCGCGCCGCACTGACTGCCGCACAGAATGCTGTGACCGAACAGGAAGCAAAGCTCACCGAGTGCCGCGAGAACCCGCTGCTGCAGCAGCTTTACAAGGAGGAAGAAGCCCGCGAAGCCGCGTGGGAGACTGCCCGCGCCGCCGTGGAGCAGGCGGGCGGCGATATCCGCGTGTGCCAAAAGCAGATCGCCTCCTGCGAAGCAGAGCAGAAAAAGGCAGGGGAAACGGCACAGCAGAGCGCCGATGCTGCCCGGAGCTTCTTTGCGGCGCATCCGCTGGTGGAGCCGCTGGCCCGCACCCGGATGCTGGCGCTGGCCCCGGCAGATAAGCCCCGCGCCGCCGCACAGGCTGCGGAAAAGGCGCAGGCCAAGCTGGACGATGCGCTGGCCGTCTATCTGACCGGTACGCTGGAACCGGCCCAGAAGGCCTACAACGAGCACTATGTGTGCGATTATCCGCTGGGCCTTGCAGGGCTGGACCAGTACCGCGCCCAGCACGAGAGCCTTGTGCGCATCGATCTGGAACGCTACGCCGCCCGTCTGGAGCAGGCCCAGCGGGACTGCAAGGACCGCTTCCGCAAGGATATCCTGTTCCGCATGAAGGACGATATCTTCAACGCACGGCGGCAGTTCCGGGAGCTGAACAAGGTGATGGAACAGCTGACCTACGGCGAGGAGGTCTACCGCTTTGAGCTGGAGCCCAGCCGTGACCCGCAGCTGGCGGCCTTCTATCAGGTCATCGTGGACAAGGGCAACCAGCAGATGACCGAGGGCGACTCGCTGGACAACCTTGCCGCCACCGCCGACCCGGCCTATGAGCGTCAGGTGGACGAGCTGATGGAAAAGATCATGGCGGACGTGGACGAGAACACCCGCGCCCGGCAGGAGGGCCGCACCGGCGGCGTGACCCTCTCGGACTATGTGGACTACCGCACCTATCTGGACTACGACATCAAGGTGACCAACCGGGTCACCGGCCAGCAGGCATACTTGTCCCGGGTCAGCCGCGACTCCTCCGGCGGCGAGAATCAGGCCCCCTTCTATGTGGCCATCTGCGCCAGCCTGCTGCAGATCTACGAAAAGAGCGAGAACAGCATCCGTCTTGTGCTGCTGGACGAAGCTTTCAGCAAGATGACCAGCGACCGCATCCGCCCCATGATGGAGCTGTTCCGCCGCCTGCAGCTGCAGGTGCTGCTCATCTCCACCGTGGAAAAGAGCACCGCCATTCAGCCCTACTGCGACATCACCTACTCCATCGTCCGCCACGGCGACACCAACGCCATAGCGCCCTTTGTCCGCCTTGCGGCGGAATGATGTGCGCATTGTATGCGCAATGATGTCTGCCTGCGGGGCATGATAGAATGTGCGATAGCACACATCATTTTGCGCAGCAACCTCATTTCTGCGCAGCAGAACATCATAAAAAAAGAAGCACGCATCTGCGTGCTTCTTTTTTATTGCTACCGCAGTGGTAGCACATCTTCATCCTCGTTGATCTCTTCCATCATCCCGTCCGCAAAGTACCAGCCTTTGCCGTACAGCGCCTCGCTGCCGTCGGCGCACAGGATATACGAGCCGTCCGGCAAAGCGAGAAAATGCCGCTTTTTGCTGTCGGCAAGGGCGATGTCCTCCATCTTCTGTCCGTCCAGCACATGATCCCGGATGAACTGGTAGTGGGGCAGGATGCGGGTCTCGGTCAGGCCAAGGCCGTTCATCCAGCGGGAGTAGTGCGGGTCGGCGGCTTCGCCCGGTTCCTCGGGCGCGGCGTACACGATGTGGGCGGCGTTCATGCTGCCGGCACTCACGCCCAGCACGATGCCGTGGTAGTTGTGGAACAGCCCCGGCAGGCCCAGCTGAGCAAAAAAGTGGTTCTGGGTGGGCACGTGCCCGCCGCACAGCATCACAAAGCCGCTCTGGGGCAGAAGAGAACCGATCTCCTCGGCATTGCGGGCATCGCAGGGGATGAGCGCTGTCAGGGGCAGGTGGGCGTTCGCAAAGCTCTGGGCAAACACCCGGCACATCTCATCGTTCTGCTCGTAGGCATAGGGGTCTGCCGCAATGGCAAGGCCCAGCACGGCGTGATCCGGCCAGACGGCCCGCAGGTTCGCCACAAAGTGGTTGCGGGTGTCCAGCACCGGAATATCCGGCCCCGGCTCAAAGGGGCAGCCGCTGGGGCTGCTGGTCAAAAACAATGTCATAATGATTCCTCATAAAAAGTGAATAAAGACTGTGTCCATTTTAACACGATTTTGCTGCCAGCGGCAGAGCCAGAATCACCAAAAAAATCCCCCGCTTTTCGCCGTTTCGCAGAAAGCAGGGGATCTTATCATGCCTTGCGGTAATGGAACACCTTGTCCTTGGTGAGGAGCATGGCAGCGCTCACGGCCAGAGCCGCCAGCTCGGCGGCGGTGACGGCCAGCCAGATGCCGTCGATGCCCAGCAGCAGTGGCAGCAGGAGAATGGCAATCACCTGAAACGCCAGCGTGCGCAAAAAGGAGATCAGCGCGCTGGTCACGCCGTCGCCCAGCGCCGTGAAGAAGGAGGACGCATACACGTTGAAGCCCATGATGAGGAAGCTCAGCGCATACAGCCGGAAGGCCCGGCTGGTCAGGGCCAGCAATTCCGCATCGTAGCCCACGAAAACGCGTGCTACACAGGGGATGATGAACATGGAAGCCAGCGTCAGGGTCACAGCCACCACGGCGATGAGCCGCAGGCTCTTGCGGTAGAGATTGTGCACCTCGGCGTGGTTGCGGGCACCGTAGTGGAAGCTGACGATGGGCGCACTGCCCACGGCATAGCCCACGAACACCGCCACGAACAGGAAGGCTGCGTACATGATGACACCGTAGGCGGCCACGCCGTTCTCACCGGCCAGACGCAGCAGCTGGTAGTTGTACAGGATATTGACCAGCGACATGGAAAGGTTGGTCATCAGCTCGGAAGAGCCGTTGATGCAGGCATCCCGCAGTACTTTGCTGTAAAAACTGGTCTTGCACAGGTGCAGGCGGCTGGAGTTGCTGCGGTCGATGAAGTAGAACACCGGCAGTACACCGCCCACCAGCTGGCTGATAAAGGTGGCAATGGCCGCGCCCTCCACGCCCCAGCCCCAGATACCAACCATCAGCACATCCAGCACCATGTTGGTGCAGCCCGCGCCCACGGTGAACCAGAAGCCGAGGTGCGGCTTTTCGGCGGTGACGAAAAAGCTCTGGAACATATTCTGCAGCGCAAAGGTGGGCAGGGACACCATCAAGATGCGTCCATAGCGCACCGCATAGTCCAAAAGCTCCCCCTTGGCACCCAGCAGCACGGCAATGGGCCGCAGGAACACAATGCCCAGCACGGCCAGCACACTGACCGAGACCAGAGCCGCCAGCAGGAACAGGGTAAAATAGCGGTCGGCCTTTTTCTGGTCGCCCTCGCCCAGCGTGATGCCCACGATGGCGCTGCCGCCGGTGCCAAGCATAAAGCCGATGGTGCCCAGCAGCATGGGCAGCGGCATGATGAGGTTGACCGCCGCAAAGGCTGTCTTGCCCACAAAGTTGGAGACACACAGGCCGTCCACGATGCCGTAGATGGAGGTGAACAGCATGGTGCCGATGCAGGGCAGCACGAACCGCAAAAGGCGGGAATAGGTAAAATGATCGGAAAGCTGGATCCGCTGCTTGGACATGGTGTCCTCCTTTCTGCACAAGGTGCAAAAAACGGGCCGGATAAATGTCCGTGAGTGCACGCCCGGCCTCGATCTGCTTCGTCACTACGGCAACGAAACCTCCGGCGGGGCGCTGTCTGCACGGCATCTTATCCGGCCCGTTTCAAATTACGTTGAAAACGGTCCTCCGATGAACCGAAAAAAAGCATATCAGAATTTATTTTTGTTGTCAAGGCAGAAAAATCAAAAAAATCGGCATTCGAGGGTCAAAATTCATAAACTGTCTCTTCCCAACGTTTATCAAACCTGTTAGAATGATAAAAGTTTTTTTATGGATCCGGAAAGGAGAACTCCTGTTTTGATGAAACGTTTTTATACCGCCATCGTGCGCCGCCGCAGGCTGGTGCTGGCGGTGTTTGCACTGGCGGCTGTGCTGAGTGTGTTCGCTGTGCGTCAGGTAAAGGTGGATTACGATATCAACGACTACCTGCCGCCGGAATCCCCCTCCACCACCGCCATCGAGGTGATGAACGGTGCTTTCACCGGCGGCATCCCCAACATGCGGGTCATGGTGCGGGATGTCACGGTACCGCAGGCGCTGGAGTACAAGGAAAAGCTTGCCGCCATCGACGGAGTGTCCTCCGTTGCATGGCTGGACGACAGTCTGGATGTGACAGTGCCTTTGCAGATGCAGGACACCGCCACGGTGGAGAGCTATTATAAGGATGGCTGCGCCCTGTTCACCGTGACGGTGGAGGACGAGAAGCGTCTGGAAGCCGTGGCTGCCGTGCGGGATCTGATCGGGGAGGGCAACGCGCTGGAGGGCGCGGCGGTCTCCACTGCCGTTGCCACCAACTCCACCGTGACCGAGGTGGCAAAGATCGCCGCCATCGCGGTGGTGTATGTGCTGTTCATCCTGATCCTGACCACCGATTCCTGGGCGGAGCCGCTGCTGGTGCTGACGGGCCTTGGCGCGGCTATCCTGCTCAACAACGGCACGAACCTCATCTTCGGCACCATCTCGTTTGTGACGAATGCGGCGGGCAGCATCCTGCAGCTGGCGGTGTCGCTGGACTACTCGGTGTTCCTGATCCACCGCTTTGCGGAGTGCCGGGCTGAAAACCCGGATGCCAGCCCGGAGGAGTGCATGGTGGATGCCCTGTGCAGATCCACCGGCTCCATCCTGTCCAGCGGCCTGACCACCGTCATCGGCTTTCTGGCACTGGTGCTCATGCAGTTCCAGATCGGCCCGGATTTGGGCCTTGCGCTGGCAAAGGGCGTGGTGCTGAGCCTTGTCACCGTGTTCACCTTCATGCCTGCGCTGACGCTGGCGTGCTACAAGTGGATGGATAAGACCCACCACAGGCCTCTGCTGCCCAGCTTTGACAAGTTCGGCCGCTTTGTGGCCCGCATCATGCTGCCCATGGCACTGGTGCTGGTCATTCTGATGGTGCCCAGCTATCTGGCCTCCAACTCGAACCAGTATTATTACGGTGCCGCCCACATGTTTGGAGAGAACACCCGTCTGGGTGCGGACACCGCCGCCATCGAGGAGACCTTTGGCCGCAGCGACACCTACGTTGTATTGGTGCCGGAGGGCGACACCGCCACGCAGCAAAAGCTTTCGGATGCACTGCACGCCATCCCGGAGGTGACCGGCATCCTTTCCTATGTGGACAACGCAGGCGCGTCCATTCCGCCGGAGTTCGTGCCCGGGGATACGCTGGGGCTGCTGGTCTCCGGCGGCTACACCCGCATGGTGCTTACGGTGGATGCCGACACCGAGGGCGATGCGGCCTTTGCGCTGGTGGAGCGGGTGCGCGCCACGGTGCAGCAATATTACCCGGACAATTATTATCTGGCCGGTCAGGGCGTGAGCACCTATGACCTGATGGACACCATCACGGCCGACATGGTCAAGGTGAACCTGCTGGCCATCGGTGCGGTGTTCCTGATCCTGCTCCTCATGAAGCGCCAGCTGCTTTTGCCCATCATTCTGGTGCTCAGCATCGAGACCGCCATCTGGATCAATCTGGCCATCCCGTACTTCCGGGGCCAGTACGTGTTCTACATTGCCTACCTCATCATCAGCTCGGTGCAGCTGGGTGCTACGGTGGATTACGCCATCCTCTTCTCCGACCGTTATCAGGAGTTCCGCGAGACACTGGGCCGCAAAGAAGCCGTTGCGGCCACGGTGTCCGCCGTGACCACCTCGGTCAGCACCACCGGCAGCGCCATGGCGGTGGTGGGCTTCCTGATGGGAGCCATTTCCACAAACCAGCTGCTGGGCCAGCTGGGCAATTTTCTGGGCGTGGGCAGTCTGGTGTCGCTGGCCATCGTGCTTTCAGCACTGCCGGGCTTTTTGTATCTGGCCGACCCGCTCATTATAAAAAAGAAAAAACAGCCGAAGGAGGCTTGACCGAGATGAAACATCGATTTGTGCGCCGGGTGTCGGCGCTGGCGCTGGCAGGCTGCCTGCTGGCGGGCAGCAGTCTGCCGGCTTTTGCAGCAGCCTCCGCTGCCAAGGAAGAGGTCATTTATGCAAACCTGACGGCCTCCGGTGCTGTGACCGGCGTGTACGCCGTGAACAGCTTTTCCGTGCAGGCGGGGGACACCGTTGCGGACCACGGCAGCTACACTGCCGTGCGCAACATGACCACGAGCGATGCCGTGGAGCAGAGCGGCGATACGGTCACAGTGCATGTGACCGAGGACGGCAAGCTCTATTATGAGGGCACCATGGACGCCGCCACGGCCCTGCCATGGGTGGTAAAGCTGACCTATACGCTGGACGGGGCAGAAATCAGCCCCGACGAGCTGGGCGGCAAAAGCGGTGCCCTTTCCATCCGGCTGCAGGTGAGCCGCAACCCAGACTGCACCGGCAGCTTTTTTGACGACTACGCGCTGCAGGTGACCATGAGTCTGGATACCGGCCTTGCCCGGAACATCAGCGCGCCGGGCGCTACGGTGGCGAATGTGGGCAGCAAAAAGCAGCTTTCCTACATCCTGCTGCCGGGCGCGGACAGCGATGTGACCGTCACCGCCGATGTGACGGATTTTGCCATGGATGCCGTTTCCCTGAACGGCGTGCGGCTGAACCTGAACCTCGACCTCGGGGATATGGACCTGACCGGGATGCTGGAACAGCTGCAGAGCGGCTCCGCGCAGCTGGACGATGGTGCCAACGCGCTGGCAGACGGCATTGCGCAGGTGCAGGCGGGCATCGACACCCTGAACGGCAATTCCGGTGCCTTGACCGGCGGCTCAGCCCGGGTGCGTGGGGCCCTCACCCAGATGCAGACCGCGCTGAACGGCATCTCTGCCTCCACCGACGAGCTGAACACCCTGCTGGATGCCTCCACCCAGATCCGGGACGGCATTGCCCGGCTGGATGAGGGCGCGGCACAGCTGGAGCAGCAGGTGAGCTTTGAAGCCTACAAGGCCATCCTCAAAGAGAACGGCCTTGACCTTGACGTGGTAAAGGATGGCAATGCCAAGGCCATCCAGCAGCTGCAGGGCATGGTGTGGATGATGCCGCAGCTCAAGGATGTGATCCTGCTTTTGCAGGGCTCCACCGCCAACATCGATGCCATGCAGACCTATCTCGACACCGTGAACGGCGGAATTGCCCAGCTGCACGAGGGCAGCAGCACCCTGAACGGCAGCTACGGCGAGTTTGATGCCGGGGTGCGTCAGCTGGCCGGTGTGCTGACTGGGATGCTGGGCAATCTCTCGGTGCTCACCGACGGCGTGAACCAGCTTGCCGCCCAGTACGTCCAGCTGGACGACGGCCTGAACGCCTACACCGACGGTGTAGCCCAGCTGAAGGCGGGTGTTGCGCAACTGGCGGAGGGTGCTGCACAGCTGACCGGCGGCACCGGCGAGCTGCGCAGCAGCGTTTTCGATATCGACATGGGTGCCCAGCTGGACGGCCTGCTGAACAGTTTTTCCGGCGGCGGGGAGGTGCAGAGCTTCACCTCGGCAGAGAACACCGAGGTGAGCGCGGTGCAGTTTGCGCTGCAGACCACTGCCATCACAGCCCCAGCCCCGACAGCCCAGCCGGAACCGGTGGCTGTGACCCTGACCTTCTGGCAGAAGCTGCTCAAGCTGTTTGGGCTGTATAAAGGCTGACAGATTTAAAATTGTCTCCGCTTCGCTCTGGACGAGTTGTGGCACCCAGCGGCTACTACGGCCCTTGAGCGGGCCTTGCATCCTGCTGGCCACGGCCCCAACAGCTCCTCCCTGCTTCGGCCGCAGGCCGCAGTCGTCGCCGTTGCAATATCAGAGGAAAAATTATTTTTTATAGAAAGA
This sequence comes from Faecalibacterium sp. I4-3-84, assembly GCF_023347255.1. Taxonomy (GTDB): domain Bacteria; phylum Bacillota; class Clostridia; order Oscillospirales; family Ruminococcaceae; genus Faecalibacterium; species Faecalibacterium taiwanense. Next base: position 1,576,616 of record NZ_CP094466.1, on the reverse strand, counting down.
AAGCCAGAAAATCTGCGGATTTTCTGGCTTTCACTTTTCACGGGGAAGGTCGTGGAGATAAACGGCATCTTGCCGCTGTCGGCCTGCGGCCGTCGCGCAGCGGAAAAGATGCATTTGACCGGTACGGCCCGATCGGTGAAAAAGCAGTTCCGAAACGACCGCAGTCGTTTCGGAACTGCAAATTATAAAAATAATATTTCCGCTGTTTATGGCGCAGCGCACGCGGAGCCGTTTTAAACCGTTCGCTTGCTGTGGGCATCACTCAAAATGGTATTCCACCAGTTCGCAGTTTCTGATGCCCGCAGCTGCGTATTCCTCGTTGGTCATGTCGTAGAAATAGGACTGCACCACCCGGGCGATGCCGTTATGGGCTACCAGCAGATAGGTTTTGCCGGTGTCGGCCTTCAGCTCGTCCAGCAGGTTATAGATGCGCTGGGCCAGCTGCATCATGCTCTCGCCGCCGTCGTAGCGGTCGGCGAAGTGGGTCTTGGAAACGCGGAACTCGCCGCCGTTGCGGGGCGTGCCCTCGTATTTGCCAAAGCACTGCTCCCGCAGGCGCGGCTCACACCGGGCGGGCAGGCCGGTGGCCTCGGCAATGGCCATGGCCGTGTCGGCGGCGCGGGACAGGGGAGAGTACAGGATCTCATCGATGTGCACCCCGCTGGCTTTGACGGCTTCGCCCAGCTTCCGGGCCTGCTGGCGGCCCCGCTCGGTGAGGGGGCTGTCGGTCATGCCGCAGATCTTGTTTTCAACGTTCCAGACGGTCTCTCCGTGGCGGGTGAAATAAAGCGTATGCATGGGTGGCTCCTTACTGGTCGTATCCCGCCTCGATCTCGCGGATGCGGGTGTAGAAAAAGTCGTTGGCAGGGGTGGGCATCCCGTACTTCTTGGCCCGCTGGCGCACCACACCGGCAAACTCCTCCACCTCGGTGGGGCGCTTTGCCAGCACATCCTGCCGCATGCTGGGCATGCCCTCGGGGTTAAAGGTGGGCATCATGGCATCGATGAACTGCACATCGTTGTCCGGCGGCAGGGGCACGCCCTCAAGGTTCGCCAGCCGGATGACCTCCTGCATGGCCGCGCGCATCATGTCCTGTGCTTCGCCGGGCTGGCGCAGGCCGCCGTAGGGCTGGTCAAAGGCGGCTGCGGCCTGATTCAGGCCGTCATTCACCATCAGCTTGTTCCACTGCTTGTAAAGGATATCCCCACAGGGCTCGTTGGCAATGCCGCACTCGTCCAGATAGTCGGCCACGGCCTGCACACGGTCGGTCATCTCGCCGCTGCGCTCACCGAACTGGATCTTGCCCGCCTGATTGAACACCAGCGTGCGCCCGGTGCGGGTGGCATCCATGCCGATGGCAACGCTCCACAGGGTGTGGCCGGGATAGGCTGCGTCAATGTGCTCCTCGCTGGTGATGCCGTTCAGCACGCTGAGGATCACGGTGTCCGGGCCAATGAACTTTGCAATGTCCTGAATGGCCTGTTCCAGCACCGTAGCCTTGACGGCCACCAGAAGCAGGTCTACCGGCCTGCCCTCGGCGGGGGTGACATAAGAGAACTTGCATTCTTCGCCGTTGCAGACGACCGGTTCGGCAGAGTAGCGGGCAATGCGGTCCTCATCGGCGATGACCTGCACGCCGGGCATTTTGCGGCCGAACAGGATGCCCAGTGCGCCCAGACCGATCAGGGCAGAGGTTTTGATCTTTTTCATGTGTTCCTCCTGTGTTTTATGCCTTTTTCAGCGTTCCGTCTGCGGTCAGGACGACCGTGCTGCCCTCGTCGATGCCTAGGCGGGTGAGCTCTTTGTCCGGGTAGGGCAAGGTGCGCCGCTCCCCGGCGGGATCGGCCAGCGTGACATCGCACAGCACCGGCTGACCGGCGGGCAGCTCCTCGCAGCCATACATCTGCTCTTCAATGCGCAGAACGCGGTAGGTAGTCTCCATAGCAGCTAAACTCCTTTTTGTAAATACAGCATTTTTATTATAAAGCTCTGCGCGGGGCGCGTCAACCGCATTTGGCTTGACAGCCGGCCGCCCGGCTTGATAAAATAGGAATGATTTTTGGAACAGGGGGGCAGTCACATGAATATTACGGAACTGCGTTATCTGGTGGCCATCCGCAAGTGGGGTTCGGTGAGCGCGGCGGCAAAGCAGCTGTATGCGGCCCAGCCCAATGTGAGCAAGGCACTCAAGAATCTGGAAGAGGAATACGGCATCCGCATCTTTGAGCGCTCGTCCACCGGCATGATCCCCACCGAACAGGGACGGCATTTTATCCGGCAGGCAGAGCGGGTGCTGGACGAGGTGGACCGGCTGGATCTGGATGCCCGCAGCCGGCAGAGCAGCTGTGCGGAGCTGCGGGTGGTGCTGCCCCACGCCACCTACGCTTCCTACGCGACGGTGGATTTTTTGCAGCAGATGGCAGACAGCCAGCAGCTGCGGGTGCATATCCGGGAATCCGGCACCATGGAAGCGCTGGACCATGTACTGCGGCGGGGCTATCATCTGGCCCTGCTGCGCTACGCGGAGGAGGATGAGGATTATTACCGCCGCTACTGCGACCGTCACGGCCTGCACCGGGAGCCGGTGATGGAGTTTGAATACCGGCTGCTGACCAACCGCGAAGGCCCGCTGGCAAAGTGCGAAGTGACCGACATCATCCAGCTGAACAGCTATATGGAAGTCCTGCACGGTGATTTCCAGCTGCCCGGCGGTGAGGACAGCGGCCTGCGCTGGCATACGAACCCGAACCGCCGCATCCATGTGTATGAGCGGTGCAGCCAGTTTTCCATCCTGCAGAACCTGCCCAATGCCTATATGTGGGCTTCGCCCATGCCAAAGCGGGCGCTGGAACAATACCATCTGGTGCTCAGGAAATGCCCGGCCCAGCGCCAGCGCATGAAGGATGTTCTGGTCTATCCGGACAGGGGGACCCTGCGCCCGGAAGAGCAGACCTTTGTGCAGCTGCTGCACAAGCAGGCGGCGCTGACCGTGAAATGACCGCCGAAACCGGTTAAGAACTGGCAAAACATCGGAATGAGGAAAAACCGGAAAGCAAAGGAATTTGGCCGACAGCCGCAGCGCTTTATGCGCTGCGGCTGTCTTTTTGCTGATAAATCGAGCAAAAAAGAGACGAAACATCGGCTAAAAAACTTTGCGGCTATATGGTCTTTGATATGCCCCCATACCAGAAGCATATTATCACTTTTATGAAAAATATGTTAACATAGACCCAGAAAGCTGGCCGGGATGAATGGAAAATATGGAAAATGCTTCCATAATTCCGGCACAAAGAAAAAGGAGGTTTCTGGTATGATCAGTTTCTTACTCTGTCTGGCGATCCTGATCGTGGGCTACTTTGTCTATGGTAAGATCGTGGACAACACCTTCGGCCCGGACGACCGCGAAACGCCTGCTGTGCGCATCAATGACGGCGTGGACTACGTTGTGATGCCCCAGTGGAAGCTGTTCCTCGTTCAGCTGCTGAACATCGCCGGCCTTGGCCCCATCTTTGGTGCCATGCAGGGCGCATTGTGGGGCCCGGTGGTCTTTTTGTGGATCACCTTCGGCACCATCTTTGCAGGCGGCGTGCACGACTACTTCTCCGGCATGATGAGCGAGCGCAACGACGGCGCTTCCATCGCCGAGATTACCGGCAAGTACTTAGGCCCTGTGATGCAGAACGTCATGCGCGTGTTCTCGGTGGTGCTGCTCATCATGGTGGGCACCGTGTTCGCGGTGGGTCCCGCTGGCCTGATCGTGGAGCTGTGCAGTCAGAGCGGCGCTTCCGGCGTGCTCACCTCGCTGCTGTTCTGGCTCATCATCATTCTGGTGTACTACTTTATTGCAACCTTTATCTCCATTGATGCCGTCATTGGCAAGATCTACCCCATCTTCGGTATCTGCCTGATCATCATGGCCATCGGCGTCATCTTCGGCATCTTCACCAATCCTGCCTACACCATCCCGGAGATCTGGGATCACTTCGGCAGCATGCATCCGTCGGGAACCCCCATCTGGAGCTTCATGTTCATCACGGTGGCCTGCGGTGCTATCTCCGGCTTCCACTCCACCCAGTCGCCTCTGATGGCCCGCTGCATGAAGAGTGAAAAGCAGGGCCACTTCGTGTTCTACGGCGCAATGGTCTGTGAGGGCGTTATCGCTCTGATCTGGGCCGCTGCTGGCTGCAGCCTGTACGAGGTGACCGGCGGCCTGAACACCGGTCTGGCCGAAGCACTGGCCATGGGCCAGTCCAAGGCCATTTATGATGTCTGCTCCAAGACCATGGGCGGCGTGGGCATCGCACTGGCAATGGTCGGCGTTGTGGTGTGCCCCATCACCTCCGGCGATACCGCATTCCGTTCCGCCCGTCTGACTCTGGCCGACTGGTTCAAGATCGATCAGGACGGCTACGCAAACCGCCTGAAGCTCTGCATCCCGGTTCTGGGCGTGGGCGCTTTCCTTGGCATCGGCAACGCGCTGGGCTTCATCAACTACACGGTCATCTGGCGCTACTTCAGCTGGACCAACCAGACGCTGGCCATGATCGTTCTGTGGGCTGCATCCATGTACCTGTTCAAGGAGAAGAAGAACTACTGGATCACCGCTGTGCCCGCTACCTTCATGAGCGCGGTCTCTTCCACCTACTTCATTCTGGCTCCCGAATGTCTGGGCGGCCTGCTGAACGCCAAGACCGCAGAAGGCGCAACCATCTACAACACCGCCGTTGCATACCCCATCGGCATCATCTTTGCCATTGCAATGCTGGCAGTCTTCCTCCACGCAACGAAGAAGGCAGCCCAGAAGGCATGACACGATATATACAAAGATATATACAAATGATCTGCTGAATAAGGCACCCTCCGCTGAAATGGCTCGGCGGAGGGTGCCTTGTATTTTGCGGCGTTTCAGGCAAAGAAATCACGATTTGCGGAGAAAATTGAAAACGATTGAGCAACTTGCACAAAAGCAGGCCAGAAAGTTTGGCAGCAGCGGCTTTGACCGGTTCCGGGAAAGGTCTTTGCCGGGGAATTAAGAAAATTTGTCGTGAACGCGATAAAAATTCTTTGCAGGTATTCCGCGGAAGCATCTTGCCATATACTTTTTGATATGGGAACCATACCAGAAAAATATTAACTGCTTTATGAAAAAAGTGTTAACATGAAGCCAGAGATTGGTCAGAGCCGCAGCTGGGCACGCAAAATGCTGGCTGTGGTTTGAATCAAAAAGGAGGTTTCTGGTATGATTAGTTTCTTACTCTGTCTGGCGCTCTTGATCATCGGCTACTTTGTCTATGGCAAGATCGTTGACAACACGTTCGGACCGGACGACCGCGAAACTCCTGCTGTGCGCATCAACGACGGCGTTGACTACGTTGTGATGCCCCAGTGGAAGCTGTTCCTCGTCCAGCTGCTGAACATTGCAGGTCTGGGCCCCATCTTTGGTGCACTGCAGGGTGCTCTGTGGGGTCCTGTGGTGTTCCTGTGGATCACCTTCGGCACCATCTTTGCAGGTGGTGTGCATGACTACTTCTCCGGTATGATGAGTGAGCGCAACGATGGCGCATCCATCGCTGAAGTCACCGGCAGATACCTCGGACCTGTCATGCAGAACATCATGCGTGTGTTCTCTGTTGTGCTGCTGATCATGGTTGGTACCGTGTTCGCAGTGGGCCCCGCAGGCCTGATCGTTACCCTGTGCAAGAACAGCGGCATGTCCGGTCTGCTGACCACCACCCTGTTCTGGCTGATCATCATTCTGGTGTACTACTTCATCGCAACCTTTATTTCCATTGATGCCATCATCGGTAAGATCTACCCCGTGTTCGGCATCTGCCTGATCATCATGGCTGTGGGCGTTATCTTCGGCATCTTTACCAACCCCGCCTACACCATCCCCGAGATCTGGGCAAACTTCGGCAACATGCATCCGTCGGGCACTCCTATCTGGAGCTTCATGTTCATCACCGTTGCCTGCGGCGCTATCTCCGGCTTCCACTCCACCCAGTCGCCTCTGATGGCTCGCTGCATGAAGAGTGAGAAGCAGGGCCACTTCGTGTTCTACGGCGCAATGGTCTGCGAGGGCGTCATCGCTCTGATCTGGGCCGCTGCCGGCTGCGCACTGTACACCATCACCGACGGCAAGATGGCTGGTCTGGCCGAGGCTCTGGCTGCTGGTCAGTCTGCTGCCATCTACGACGTGTGTGCAAAGACCATGGGCGGCATTGGCATTGCTCTGGCAATGATCGGCGTTGTCATCTGCCCCATCACCTCCGGCGATACCGCGTTCCGTTCCGCTCGTCTGACTCTGGCCGACTGGCTCAAGATCGATCAGGACAGCTACGCAAACCGCCTGAAGCTCTGTGTCCCCGTTCTGGGCGTTGGTGCTTTCCTGGGCATCGGCAACGCACTGGGCTTCATCAACTACACTGTGATCTGGCGCTACTTCAGCTGGACCAACCAGACGCTGGCCATGATCGTTCTGTGGGCTGCATCCATGTACCTGTTCAAGGAAAAGAAGAACTACTGGATCACCGCTGTGCCCGCTACCTTCATGAGCGCTGTGTCCTGCACCTACTTCGTGCTGGCACCTGAGTGCCTGGGCAAGATGATCAATACTTACGCAGACGGCAAGCTGGTCGCTTACAACACTGCCGTTGCATACCCCATCGGCATCATCTTTGCAATCGCAATGCTGGCACTCTTCATCCATGCTACCAAGAAGCACACCGCTTCTCAGAAGGCATAAGGATGTCTGCCGCACCGCATAAGCCTTAAACTCTGACACCCCCGCCGCTGCACCCCGCAGTGACGGGGGTGTTTTGACATAACAGACAAACCTTTTGTGCAAATCTTAGCAGCAGAAGGGGTTGCATTTTGAGGGCTGCAGTGCGAAAATAGAACCGGTGATTTTATTTGGAATGGCTGCAGCATCTGCGGCTGGACCGGAAACTAACAGTAAAGAAGGGAACTTCCATGATCTTCAAACCTGCACAGCTGGGTATGGCAAAGCTTGATAAACAGGAGCTGGTGGAGGACAGAAAGTCCTGCAAAAAGATCGGCCCCTGCGGCGTTGGCAAAAAGGCGCTGTACCTCAACAGCTTTTACATCGACCGCCGCTATTATCTGCCCTACGGCAGCATCAGCCGCGTGTTCAAGCGGGTGGCTATGAGCTCCGGCGGCTTTACCGGCAAGGGCATGTTTGCCTCCATGGCCTACCTTGTGGTGGAGTACGATGGCGGCAAGCAGAAGCAGTGCAACTTCAAGGACGAGCGGGATGTGGACAAGCTGCTGGAGGTGCTGGCCAAAGAGCAGCCGCAGATCCATCTGCTCAGCGCAGCCGGTGAGCAGATGCTGCAGAAGAAGGAAGCCGAAAAGGCCTCCCGCAAGCTGCCGGAAAGCGAGCTGACCGACGATGCCCGTCACAGCATCACCGTGCTGCACAGGGCAAAGGAATATCTGGAAGCAAAGCCGGAAATCGCCGATGAGCTGAGTGCAGCCGAGCGCCGCAAGCGCGCCCAGCTGCAAAGCAAGCCGGTGTACCGCTATGTGGCACTTGCCATCTTTGTTATGGGCATCGTCTCCGCGGCCTACGGCCTGTATGCCGTTACCACCCACACCGGCGGCTATGGCATCTACTTTGCACTGTTTGGCTTTGCAGCCATCTTCCTGTTCTCCAGCTACAACATGCTGCCCACCGCCCACAACAACCACAGCGCCATCATGAAGCGGGCCGAGAAGGCCGAAGCTGCTATGGCAGAATACGTGAAGCACTACCCGAACGGTGCCTTCCCGGTGCCCAGCCATTACGCACATCCCATCGTGCTCAAGCAGATGGCCGATGCCATTGAAGAGGGCCGCGCCGTCACCGTGCCGGAGGCTTTGACTGCCGTGGAAAACCGCCTGAAGTCCCTGAACGCAGACGTGCAGGTGGAACAGGAGGAATACGACGAGGTGGTGGTCATCAAGGCGATGTTCCTGAACCACGATTATCAGTAAAAAGTAAGCAAAGAGGGCTTTTCCTTCGGGGAAGGCCCTTTTGTTTTGCCTAACTTCTTGCACAGCAGAATCGTTCGTTTTATAATGAAAAAGGAGAGTCTTTACACCCACGAGTGGAGGAAACAGCTATGGATATGGTCACCCTTGGCAGCACCGGCATCACGGTGAACAAAAATGGCTTCGGCGCACTGCCCATCCAGCGCATCTCGCAGGAAGATGCCGTCTATCTGGCCCGCAAGGCTTACAAGGCAGGCATCCGCTTTTTTGATACCGCCCGCGCCTACACCGACAGCGAGGTGAAGCTGGGCGAAGCCTTTGACGGCATCCGCACGGAAGTGTATATCGCCACCAAAACGGCAGCGCAGAACGCAGAGGACTTCTGGAAGGATCTGCACACCTCACTCACCAACCTGCGCACCGATTACATTGACCTGTACCAGTTCCACAATCCCGCATTCTGCCCGAAGCCCGGCGACGGCTCCGGCCTCTACGAGGCTATGCAGGAGGCCAAAACCAAGGGCATGATCCGGCATATCGGCATCACCAACCACCGCCTGAAGGTGGCCCACGAGGCCATTGACAGCGGTTTGTACGAGACGCTGCAGTTCCCGTTCAGCTATATCTCCGGTGAGCAGGAGCTGGAATTGGTGAACAAGTGCAAGGCGGCAAATATGGGCTTTATCGCCATGAAGGGCCTGTCCGGTGGACTGATCACCAACAGCGCCGCAGCCTATGCCTTTGAGGCGCAGTTCGATGGAGTTCTGCCCATCTGGGGCGTGCAGCGTGAAAGGGAACTGGACGAGTTCCTCTCCTATATCGACAACCCGCCGCGCATGACCGACGACATCCGTGCCGTCATTGAGGGGGATCGTACCGAGCTGTGCGGCGAGTTCTGCCGCGGCTGCGGCTATTGTATGCCCTGCCCGGCAGGCATCGAGATCAACAACTGCGCCCGCATGAGCCTGCTGCTGCGGCGTTCGCCCTCGGCAGAGCATCTCAGCCCCGCAGGTCAGGCCAAGATGAAAAAGATCGAGGGCTGCCTGCACTGCAACCAGTGCAAGGCCAAGTGCCCATATGGTCTGGATACCCCCGCCCTGCTGGCCCGCAACTATGAGGATTACAAGCGCGTTCTGGCCGGTGAAGTAAAAGTTCAGTAACACAAAAGCTCCTGCCCATTCAGACAGGAGCTTTTGTGCTTTATGCGGCAGCTTTTGGCTGCTCAAAAATCCTCATCGATTCCTTATAGCAGTGTGCGAAGTACACGATCTCGGCAAGGGCGGTCAGCGCCCAGCTGCAGGGGTACAGTGCGTACAGCGAGGGAATGGTGTGAAAGTGCGCGAAGATGGTGTATACCCAGATCACCCGGAACACGCAGGAACCCATTACCACAATAATGGTGGGCACCACAGTCTTGCCAAGTCCGCGGGAAGCGGCGATGGTGCAATCCATAAAGGCGGAGATGCAGTAGGCAAAGCCCATCACGCCCACGCGTTTCATGCCGGCATCAATGACGGCGCTCTCGGTGGTGAACAGGGCAAGGAAGGTGCGGCCAAAGAGGAACAGGCTTCCGCCCAGGATCAGGCCCACACCAAAGGAGTAGGCCAGACTGATGAAATAACTCTTCTTTACGCGGTCCGGCTTGCCAGCGCCGTAGTTCTGGCTCATAAAGCTTGCACAGGCCATATAGAATGCGGCCATGCAGTCGTAGATCATGGCATCGGCATTGGCGGCGGCGCTGTTGCCCTTGACCATGAGAGAGTCGAAGGAGTTGACCCCTGCCTGAATGAACAGGTTTGCAATGGCGAAAATGGCATTCTGGAAACCGGCCGGAAGACCAAGGCCCAGAATGCTCTTTGTTGTGGCGGGGTCCAGATGCAGCTTTTTGGTGTCCAGCACGTAACAGTCCTGCACTTTGGTCAAAGCGTGCAGGATCAGCCCGGCAGAGACGCACTGCGAAATGGCACTGGCCAGCGCCACGCCCATGACGCTTAACTGGCACACGATGACAAAGAACAGGTTCAGTGCAATGTTCAGTGCGCCCGCAATGGACAGGTACATCAGCGGCTTTTTGGTGTCGCCGATGGCGCTGAACACAGCGTTGCCGAAGTTGTACAAGGCCAGAGCGGGCATACCAAGGAAGTACACCCGCAGGTACAGGATGGCACCGGGCAGCAGGTCGTCCTTGGTGTTCAGCAGCCGCAGCATGAAGGGGGAGCCCAGCAGGCCGACGAACAGCAGCACCACACCCGCGATCAGGCTGACGATGGCGGCGGAGTGGACAGTCTTTTCCACATCGTGCTCGTGCCGTGCACCGTAGAAGCGGGCCACCAACACGTTGATGCCGCCGCTCAGGCCGATCAGGAAGCCGGTGAACAGGCTGACGAGGATGCTGGTGGAACCCACCGCGCCCAGCGCTGTAGAGCCTGCAAACCGGCCTACCACGGCCACGTCCGACATGTTGAACAGCACCTGCAGCAGATTGGAAAGCGCCAGCGGCAGACTGACCAGAAAGATCTGTTTGGCCAGAGGGCCTTCGGTCAGTGTTTTGGTATTTGATTTCATGTTCTCTTTTTATCCTTTAACCTAAACCGTGCCCGCGCACACCGGGGCACACCTCTATTATATGGGCCGCTGCGGCTTTTGCAAGATAGCATCGACATTTCCTATTTGATTTTTTTGTGTGGCTGTGCTATACTACTTTACACCGATGAAATAAATATGTGCGATCGTAGCTCAGCTGGATAGAGCGTTCGGCTCCGACCCGGAAGGCCAGAGGTTCGAATCCTCCCGGTCGCACCAAGAATCCCCGACACACTTTCGTGTGCCGGGGATTCTTTTTGTGCGACCGGGAGGATTCGAGCTATCCCTTTTTGTTTTTCATCCAGATGCGGTACAGCCCGTCTGTGATGAGGGTCTCCCGGTATAGAATGGGGGTGCAGCATGCTTCCCGGATGGGAATGGGCAGATTGCCGGTGGCGTAGAATGCTGTCTGCGGGCCAAGCTCTGCGCAGAAACGTTCCGCCAGACCGTCCAGCAGACTGGCGGTGCCCAGCACAAAGCCGTTCTGCAGGCAGGAAGAGGTGCTCTTGCCCAGAATGGATGCAGGAGCCTTTGCAGCAAGGTCGATCTGCGGCAGCTGGGCAGTATTCTGCACCAGTGCGCTCAGCGAGAGCTGCGGCCCGGGCAGAATCACGCCGCCCACAAGCTCCTGCTTGGCATTGACTGCCATCATGGAGATAGCGGTGTCGGCTGAGATCACCACCAGCGGCCCAGAACACTCTGCCAGTGCAGCAACAGCACCGCATAAAAGCTCGGCGCCCAGCTGGGCAGGATTGTCCAGCCGAAGCTTGATGCCGCTTTTCAGGCCGGGGCCGACCGTCAGGATGCGCGCATTGCAGAGGATACGCAAAGCGGAAAGAACCCGGCCGCTCAGCACGGGCACTACACTGCCCAGAATACCGCCTTCAATTTGTGCCGGCGAAGCACCGTGCAGAGAGAGCAGATTCACCAGACGGATGGCGTATTCGTCCACCGTTGCGGAGGTATCAGAGTGCAGCCGTCCACAAAAACGCAGAGTATCCTGCTCGTAGCCGCCCACGGTGATGTGGGTGTTGCCAATGTTGACGGTGAGTATCATAAACAAAGCCCTCCTCTGCAGCGCAATATAATGTATATATAATATAATAGCGCGCCCGCCGCGGATGTTGACACAGGACATGGCGCTTCTCCCTTATAGAATAAGTATAGCTATATAACACAGGATACGGGGATGATTCCATAATACGTTCTGTGCACAGTCTTGTCAAGAAAGAAGGAGCGTCTTGTAACGGGTGAAAAACAGGGAGAAGCTTTGCTCTGCAAAGAAATTGGAAAAAAGTTGTCAAAAAGTGTTGACAAGGAGGCGGGGGTGTGGTATTATACTTGAGCGCCAAGCGCTGAGGCAAAAGAATGACTTCCAGAGCCCCAGCAGGAAGCCCATGAAAAGAACCAATAGACGCTGAAAAGTTCCAGTTTGTTCTGAGAAACTTCTTGGATGTCCAAGTTCAGAAAGTTCAAAAGCTTCTAAAAATAAGGCTTGACAAAAAACCACTTCGGTGGTAAAATAAACAGGTCGTCAGCCGAAAGGCTGGGGCGCTACAGGACCTTGAAAATTGAACAATATCGAAAAACTTGTAAGGAACCTTTTAAGTGTTTGGAAAAACACTAAAAACAATTCCAAAAGTAATTCACACAGGACGCAAGCGATTGCGTGCTGAGCGAGCAAGATTTAACACTTTTAAGTGATAAATATCATTTATAAAGAGTTTGATCCTGGCTCAGGACGAACGCTGGCGGCGCGCCTAACACATGCAAGTCGAACGAGCGAGAGAGAGCTTGCTTTCTCGAGCGAGTGGCGAACGGGTGAGTAACGCGTGAGGAACCTGCCTCAAAGAGGGGGACAACAGTTGGAAACGACTGCTAATACCGCATAAGCCCACGGCTCGGCATCGAGCAGAGGGAAAAGGAGTGATCCGCTTTGAGATGGCCTCGCGTCCGATTAGCTAGTTGGTGAGGTAACGGCCCACCAAGGCGACGATCGGTAGCCGGACTGAGAGGTTGAACGGCCACATTGGGACTGAGACACGGCCCAGACTCCTACGGGAGGCAGCAGTGGGGAATATTGCACAATGGGGGAAACCCTGATGCAGCGACGCCGCGTGGAGGAAGAAGGTCTTCGGATTGTAAACTCCTGTTGTTGGGGAAGATAATGACGGTACCCAACAAGGAAGTGACGGCTAACTACGTGCCAGCAGCCGCGGTAAAACGTAGGTCACAAGCGTTGTCCGGAATTACTGGGTGTAAAGGGAGCGCAGGCGGGAAGACAAGTTGGAAGTGAAATCTATGGGCTCAACCCATAAACTGCTTTCAAAACTGTTTTTCTTGAGTAGTGCAGAGGTAGGCGGAATTCCCGGTGTAGCGGTGGAATGCGTAGATATCGGGAGGAACACCAGTGGCGAAGGCGGCCTACTGGGCACCAACTGACGCTGAGGCTCGAAAGTGTGGGTAGCAAACAGGATTAGATACCCTGGTAGTCCACACCGTAAACGATGATTACTAGGTGTTGGAGGATTGACCCCTTCAGTGCCGCAGTTAACACAATAAGTAATCCACCTGGGGAGTACGACCGCAAGGTTGAAACTCAAAGGAATTGACGGGGGCCCGCACAAGCAGTGGAGTATGTGGTTTAATTCGACGCAACGCGAAGAACCTTACCAAGTCTTGACATCCCTTGACAGACATAGAAATATGTAATCTCTTCGGAGCAAGGAGACAGGTGGTGCATGGTTGTCGTCAGCTCGTGTCGTGAGATGTTGGGTTAAGTCCCGCAACGAGCGCAACCCTTATGGTCAGTTACTACGCAAGAGGACTCTGGCCAGACTGCCGTTGACAAAACGGAGGAAGGTGGGGATGACGTCAAATCATCATGCCCTTTATGACTTGGGCTACACACGTACTACAATGGCGTTAAACAAAGAGAAGCAAGACCGCGAGGTGGAGCAAAACTCAGAAACAACGTCCCAGTTCGGACTGCAGGCTGCAACTCGCCTGCACGAAGTCGGAATTGCTAGTAATCGTGGATCAGCATGCCACGGTGAATACGTTCCCGGGCCTTGTACACACCGCCCGTCACACCATGAGAGCCGGGGGGACCCGAAGTCGGTAGTCTAACCGCAAGGAGGACGCCGCCGAAGGTAAAACTGGTGATTGGGGTGAAGTCGTAACAAGGTAGCCGTAGGAGAACCTGCGGCTGGATCACCTCCTTTCTAAGGAGTCAGGCAAGGACAGGACATCAAAAGATGGACAGTCCTTGGACAGGTAACAAACAAGTAGAGTAGATATTGTTCGATTTTGAGGGCCCTGAAAAGGACACTCAAAGACGTACCTTGAAAACTGAATAATAACTGCGAAACAAAGATTATAGTAAGTTCTTTTTTAAGAAATATTACAATTTCAAAAGGAAGGGTAACAATAATCTTCGTTGGCAAGAGAGAATCAAGAGGATACCAAATGTTCCAAGAGAACGTTTGAAAGGTCAAGCGAACAAGGGCGCAGGGCGAATGCCTTGGCACTGGGAGCCGATGAAAGACGTGATAAGCTGCGATAAGCTTCGGGGAGCTGCAAATAAGCATTGATCCGGAGATTTCTGAATGAGGAAACTCACCTGGGTTCATACTCAGGTACGTTATACTGAACTTCAAAATAGGTATATCGGGGGAACCGCCTGAACTGAAACATCTAAGTAGGGCGAGGAAGAGACATCAAACGAGATTCCGTAAGTAGTGGCGAGCGAACGCGGAAGAGGGCAAACCGAGAGTAGAAATACTTTCGGGGTACGGACTGCTTTTAGGACTTAATCTGTTAACCGAACGGCATGGGAAGGCCGGTCAGAGAGTGTGAGAACCACGTAGGTGAAAACGGAGAGAGCTGCGCAGGATCCAGAGTACGGCCAGACACGTGAAACCTGGTCGGAATACGGGGGGACCACCCTCCAACCCTAAATACTACCCAGTGACCGATAGCGTATAGTACTGTGAAGGAAAGGTGAAAAGCACCCCGGGAGGGGAGTGAAAAAGAACCTGAAACCCTGTGCCTACAAGCACCTAGAGCGCGTCAAAGCGTGATAGGGTACTTTTTGTAGAACGGTCCGGCGAGCGATTGTATGCAGCAAGGTTAAGGACTTAAGGTCTGGAGCCGAAGCGAAAGCGAGTTTGAAAAGGGCGTTAAGTTGCATATAATGGGCCCGAAACCGGGTGACCTACCCATGGTCAGGTTGAAGTGGAAGTAAAATTCCATGGAGGACCGAACCGACCTCCGTTGAAAAGGCGGCGGATGAACTGTGGGTAGCGGAGAAATTCCAATCGAACCCGGAGATAGCTGGTTCTCCCCGAAATAGTTTTAGGACTAGCCTCAAGTTAGATACCTGGAGGTAAAGCACTGAATAGCCTAGCGGCCGAGAGGTTAGCGAAGCTTATCAAACTCAGAATGCCAGAGTATTGATGCTTGGGAGTCAGACAGTGTCAGATAAATGTCATTGTCAAAAGGGAAACAGCCCAGATCTACAGCTAAGGTCCCAAAGTCAGGTTAAGTGGAAAACGATGTGAAGATACGTAGACAACCAGGATGTTGGCTCAGAAGCAGCCACTCATTCAAAGAGTGCGTAATAGCTCACTGGTCGAGCGTCTTTGCGCGGAGAATTTAACGGGGCTAAACCTGACACCGAAGCTTAGGCAATACAGCAATGTATTGGGTAGGGGAGCGTTGTATACGCGGTGAAACAGTAGCGCAAGCGGCTGTGGAGTGTATAGAAGTGAGAATGCCGGAATGAGTAGCGCGAATGCAGTGAGAATCTGCATGGCCGAAAGCCTCAGGTTTCTGGAGGAAGGTTCGTCCGCTCCAGGTCAGTCGGGAGCTAAGGTGAGGCCTAACGGCGTAGCCGATGCACAGACGGTAGAGATTCCGTCACCACCAAAAGAGTTAAACACAGGGACACATATGAAGTCTCGGAGCCGGGTGTTGGTTCCGGTAGCGATCGAGGGAAGTTAGTACCGAAGTCCGGGATGGAAGATGGCGAGAAAAGCTGTGTGTATTTCTGCGGTGCCCGTACCGCAAACCGACACAGGTAGGTAGGAAGAAGATTCTAAGGCCAACGGGAGAAGGGTTGTTAAGGAACTCGGCAAATTGACCCCGTAACTTCGGGAGAAGGGGTGCTGCAGCAATGCAGCCGCAGAGAATCGGCCCAAGCAACTGTTTACCAAAAACACAGGTTTGTGCTAAATCGAAAGATGACGTATACGAGCTGACGCCTGCCCGGTGCTGGAAGGTTAAGAGGAGATGTGCAAGCATTGAATCGAAGCCCCAGTGAACGGCGGCCGTAACTATAACGGTCCTAAGGTAGCGAAATTCCTTGTCAGGTAAGTTCTGACCCGCATGAAAGGCGTAATGATTTGGGCACTGTCTCAACAGCCCGCCCGGCGAAATTGTAGTACCGGTGAAGATGCCGGTTACCCGCGACAAGACGGAAAGACCCCATGGAGCTTTACTGTAGCCTAATATTGGGTTTCGATGTTGCATGCACAGGATAGATGGGACACTGGGAAGCAGGTGCTTTGGCGCTTGTGGAGTGGCCGTTGGGATACCATCCTTGCGATATTGGAATTCTAACCTGCGCCTTTGAATCAAGGCGGGGGACATTGTTAGGTGGGCAGTTTGACTGGGGCGGTCGCCTCCTAAAGAGTAACGGAGGCGTTCAAAGGTTCGCTCAGCTTGAACGGAAATCAAGCAAAAGAGTGCAAACGCAGAAGCGAGCCTAACTGCGAGACTGACGGGTCGAGCAGTAACGAAAGTTGGAGTTAGTGATCCGGTGGTATGTGAGTGGAAATGCCATCGCTCAACGGATAAAAGTTACCCTGGGGATAACAGGCTGATCTCCCCCAAGAGTCCACATCGACGGGGAGGTTTGGCACCTCGATGTCGGCTCATCGCATCCTGGGGCTGTATTCGGTCCCAAGGGTTTGGCTGTTCGCCAATTAAAGCGGTACGCGAGCTGGGTTCAGAACGTCGTGAGACAGTTCGGTCCCTATCTGTCGTGGGCGCAGGATATTTGATGGGAGCTGTTCCTAGTACGAGAGGACCGGAGCGGACGTACCTCTGGCGCACCAGTTGTTCTGCCAAGAGCATAGCTGGGCAACTATGTACGGATCGGATAAACGCTGAAAGCATCTAAGCGTGAAGCCGACCCAAAGATAAGATATCCCATTGTTTCAAACAAGTAAGACCCCTTGAAGACTACAAGGTTGATAGGCACGATGTGTAAGTGGAGCGATCCATTCAGCAAGCGTGTACTAATAGGTCGAGGGCTTGACCACAATTCGCTTGAGACTCTGAGAGTCAACGAAAAAATGTAAGCAGTGATTATTCAGTTTTGAAGGCACGTCCTTCTAAGAAACACTGGACAAAGTACAACAAACATGTTATACTAGGCCAGTCAGATCGGTCGGTGTCGATGACGGTGAGGTTCCACCTGTTCCCATTCCGAACACAGAAGTTAAGCTCACTTGTGCCGAAGATAGTTCGCTGGAAACGGCGCGTGAAAATAGGTGGTCGCCGACTTGAGTTATCAGAATGAAGAAACCGCATTCTGATAATATGCACCTCTAGCTCAGTTGGTAGAGCAACTGACTCTTAATCAGTGGGCCCAGGGTTCGAGTCCCTGGAGGTGCACCAGATATTGAACGTCAAATCGTAAGATTTGACGTTCTTTTTTGTTATGTAACCCCGAAAAATCGGGGTTTGCACGGTCAATGCACGGTTTTTGCACGGTCGGCGTTTTCGTGGGAATCCTCTGCATGGGCTGGAATTGCTTTGAAATGCGTGGTAAATTTTGCATCAGGTCAGCAGAGCCAGACGGAGCTGCGCCTTTACTTCGGGGTCTGCGTCCTTCAGAAGTTCCAGCAGAGCGGTCATGGAGATGGTCGGTTCGCCTGCGGCGGGTACAGCCTGCGGGCTGGGGCTTTCCTGTTTAGCATAGAACCCTTCCTCAAATTTCCTGCCCAGTTCTACACGAGAGGACTGCTGGATATGAGCGTAGGTGTTCACCAGCATATCCGCCGTGGCGTGCCCTGTGGTGCCCTGAACGGCTTTCACATCGCCGCCGGAGATCATCAGTTGATAGGTGGCACTGGAATGCCGCAAACCGTGGAACACAATGCGGGGGAATTCCGGGTGGGCATCCTGCCATTTGAGGAACTTCTTGCGGATCAGCACCGGCTCCACTGCCAGACCATTGGGTAGACGGAACAGCATTCCGCTATCATGGTAGCGTGCCGGGTCTTTCATCTCGTCTGCCGCCAACTGATTCAGCCACTTCTTCAATTCCTCTTTCAGTGCAGAGGTCATGAAGATGGTACGGCAGGAGGATGCGGTTTTGGTGCTTTTCAGGATGAGGGAAGTGGTGCTGCGCTCCAGCTTGTCCGGGAATATCTTGATGATGCAGCCATCGTCCACTTGGTTCAGGGATTCTTTTCGCACCCGCTGCATGGACTTGTTGATACGGAAGGTTCCGATGCCATCTGCTGCGTCAAAATCGAGATCTTCCGGGGTCAGACCTACGATCTCGCCCTCTCGCAGTGCGCCCACCAGTGTGAGGTGGACTGCCAGATGCAGGATGGGGTCCTCCATGCTGTCCAGAGCCGCCCTCATTTCCTCTACCGTCCAGATGGTGCGCTCCTGCGTAGACTTCTTGGGGCTGTCCACGGGAACAGGGCTTTTGACAAGGATGCCCCACTCTACGGCATACTGGAAGGCAGTGCCCAGCAGCCGGTGCACCTCATGGATCGTTGTGCCGGAAAGGAAACGCTGCTTCTGCTTTTCGGTCAGTTTCTGCTTCTTGCCCTCGATATACGAACCACAGGGCGTTTTGCTCAGGGTCGTGTAGAGGTTCTCCATGTGGTAGGGCTTGAGCTTCTGCATCTCCATGCTACCGATATAGGGGATAATGAGATTCTGAATGGTGGAAAGGTTGGATTCGTAGGTTTTGGGTGCCCACTTGTGCTTGCTGCACTGTTTCGGCAGCCAGTCCATCAGGAACTCTGCCACCGTTACCGAGGACGGGATCAGGAAAGTGCCAGCGGCCAGTTCATGCTCGATTTGCTTTTTTCGGTTCGTTGCCTCCTCTTTTGTGGGAAAGCTCTCCCATTTGTCGCAGCTCTTGCCGTGCTCATCTTCGTAGGTGTAGCGGACGCTGTAAGAGTTGCCGCGCTTCGTAATATATGCCATACTGTTTGCCTCCTTATCAAGCTGCCCGGTAGAGCCACGCATCGAAGCTGTCCTTCGGCACACGGATGCTTCCGCCTACTCGCAGGACACGGAATTCGGTGGTGCTGTTGCACAGATTGTAAGCAGAGCGCAGGCTGATGGCCAGCATTCGTGCGATCTCTTCCACCGTGTACACCAGTTTCGTGGTTGCCGGGCTGTCAGTCGGAGACTTGACGGCATTGGTTTGAGTGACCACTTCCATTGTAGTGGGATTCGAGTCCTTTTGCAAGAACTTTTTCGTATAATCGGAAGATTGCACAGGGACGGTCATAGAATTACGGTCAAAATCCATAAGCATTGCTCCTTATATTGTCATATCATCTAAAAATTCAGCTTAAAGTTCTACATCTTGCCCACGCTTACGGTTTTGCTGCGGCACATTCATGGTGTGCTCCTGCTTGGGGGCAAGAATCTTTTCCAGAAAGCCACGCACCAGTTCGGGCGCACGGTGGAGAGCATCCAGATAGGGTTTCACGTCGTACCACAGGTCGTGGTACTTGTTGCTCCAACGAACGGCCTCTTTCTTGGCGGTGGAAAGTTCTTCTTTCAGGCGGCGGTTCTCCACATCCATCATATAGCCGTGGTCGGCTTGCTTTTTCAGCTTGGAAAACTCTTCTTCGGTCAGCGAATAGTTGCCGAGAAAGGTGCGCTTACCAATATAATCCAGATCGCGCGCATGAATGAGGGCTTCTTTTGTGAGCGCGACCTTTTTCTGCACAGCGGCAAGTTCCTTTTCGGTCTTGGAGAGGGTTTTGTTGGTTTGGGTGAGGTGCTGCTCTTTCTGGTCAATCTGGGCGGTCAGAGTGTCCAGTCGCTCCTGCTCCCGCTGGACTTTGAACTGGGTGACGGTCAGGTGTTCTTCAGTGCTGCCACGCTCACCGCGCTCTACATCCGTATACCCGGCGTTGCGCATATAGTGGAAGAAATCGTTTTGCAGGACACTGTACGACTTCTTCAGGACTGGCTTGCCGTTCTTTTGCAGCACAGGCTTTCCGGCATCGTCCAGCAGGGGCTTGGATGCCCACTTCTTGCTCCGGCTGACCTGCATGACGGTCTCCTTGACTGTTCCGACCAGTGCCTTGTCCTTGCAGCGTTTCGACCACAGGATCTGCTTTTCCACCACAGGTACATAGACCACATGGAGGTGGTAGTGGTAAACTTCGCGGCCTAGTGCTTCGGTCATGGCACGGTTGATCTCATCGGCGTGCATGACTGCCGAGAGGATATACTGCTCACCGCCCACGATTTGAACGGCAGCTTGGTAGGCATCCTCATAGAACTGCTTGGCGAACTCGTAGCCGCCGTGGTTGTCAAAGTAGGCCGAGTTGACATCAAAGACAAGTTCGCAGTAGTGGGTGGCATCCGGCTTCAGGCCGCGCGTGGAAATGGTTCCAGCGGCTTCCAGTTGGGCGAACAGGTCGGTGTAGCTGGCGGTTGGCTTCTTGAAGTGGACGTTCCATGCAGCGCGCTGGGGGATAATATCGGGGTTCCGATAGCTGTCCTTTTCACGCTCATTGTGCTGCTGAGTGTTGCCAACGGCCTTGTCCGAAACGGCGAGATTTCGGACACTGGTGCGGTCAATACCATCATTTCTTGCCAAAGGGCATCCCTCCTTTCAAGGTTCATCGAGAGGTGACGGGGAACGGAGATGCACTTCCGAGGAAGTGTAATAACCCACTATGACACTTTCATCCCTGCGGTCTGCAAAGTGTAGTGGGCTCTTCGAGGACTCTCCGAGGGGGAACGTCTCCTGCGGGAGAGCTACGATCAAGTTCGCACAATGCGAACTTGATCGCTCCGTACGCATCTGAAAAAATTGCGTACGGACTTCAAATAACCTGTACGGCTCGTACGACGTACGGAAATCCGAAATATAAACGATAATTCGTTTTAATTTGTTTCAATTCGCCGTACAGATGCGTACAAGTACATACCGTACAGGTTGTACGAACTTCTTCCGTGAAAAAATGCACTTTTTACGGGCAGGGGTGGACAAGCGGCTCGATGCCCACAAAGCCCCGCACCCTGCGGCCACCGGGCAGGGCGATGTTATGTACTGCACCAGAGTACCCCAAAGTGGGAACTCTGGTGTTTTTTGCTTCCTGCCTGAATATACGGAAAATTTTGCAGGAAAGGCGCAAAAGCGGCAGAACTGCAACGGAAAAAGAAAAATGCCCTCACTGGTTGCAGGACTGCAACAGCAAGGGCGGAGAGGTAACCGTATATTGAACAAAACGGCAGAGCGTATTATAATGAGGAAAAAGATCAAAAAGGAGGGCCGACCACATGGCACAGGAATATCTGCCCGCACCATCCAACGTCCGTCTTGCGGACTTGATGAAAGAGCACAACATAAGCCAACCGGAGCTTGCCAAGGAGATCGGCTGCTCCAAAAGCACCATCAGCCGCTTCATCAGCGGCGCAAAAGGGACTCTGACCCATGAGCAGGTGCTGAAGATCGCAAGGCTGTTCAACGTGTCCACGGATTTTTTGCTTGGAGAAACCAACATCCCCGACCGCAAGAACTACGACATTGCCGAACTTGGCCTGTCCGTAGAAGCCGCAAAGAACCTCTACACAGGGCGTGTCAATACAGAGGTGGTCAATCTGCTGCTGGAAAACGCCCGCTTTGCAGAGCTTACTTACCGCATAGCGCAGTATTTTGACGATACTTTTGCATCCGGCATCGCAGCACAGAATGCCATGCTCACGACATTGAGCACCCTGCTGCGTACAAGGGTCAAGACCCCGGAAGCAGCCAAAGCCGCAAAGGACATCAGCCTTCGGAGAAAGCCCGTATATCAAGGCGACCTTGATGACATTGAGATGTATTTCATGGCGGCAATCAAGGAAATCAAAAAGGGTATCGGGAGCCATTATGCCGAACAGGAAGCCATGAGCAAGAAAGTGGCAGAAAAAATGTTTACAGAACTGACCAAAGGGCAGGATGTGCAGCACCCAACGATTACGGCAGAGCAGTTGACGGATGCAATGTTGGACAGCGTTTCGGGCATGGAGGGAGCTACGCCGGAGGCACTGGAACAGCTGCGGAACGGCCTGTTGGGAATCTTGCAGTCTGCCGCAGAGCAGGAAAACGCCCATGAAGCAGACGAATGAACGGCTTTGTGCGCTGGCACAGAAAGCCGATGCTGCCGCGCTGGACAGCCTGATCGACAACAACAAGTCCTTTATTGGCAAGGTGGCAAATGACCTTTTCCGCAGCATGAATCTGGCACAGTCCGGCCTGAACCTTGACACGGACGATTTGAAACAGGCGGGCAATCTGGGCTTATGGAATGCTGTGCCAAAGTTCGATGCAGCGCGCGGCATGAAGTTCCTGACCTATGCGGCTCCTGCCATCCGCAACGCCATGATGGACATGGTGCGGGATGCCTTTGCCGCTTTTGAGCAGCGGATGGTAACGGAGGACAAGGACGGCGTCTGCTACCAGCGCGTTTCGCTGGACGATGTTCTGCCGGGAGAGGAACAACTGCGGCGCATTGAAGCCATAGCCGACCCCTACGCCATGCAGCCGCAGAGTATTATGGAAGAGCAGGAATCGCGCCGGGAACTGTACGATGGCCTGAAACGGCTGACCCAACGGGAGCAGACCTATCTGCTGTACCGCTATGGCTTTACCGATGGCGAGGAACATCCGCTGATCGGCACGGCGATATACTTTCGCCTGACAAAAGGCCGCGCCAAAAAGACCGAGGAACAGACCATGGATAACCTGTGGCTGGAACTGCCGTGGTGGTTTGATTGAATGAAAAGAAAAATCGTGATTGTGCTACAAGTTTTCTGGAAATTTATGTGCAGCTATACGATTTTGAAAAATTTTGTGGACAAACGAAATAAAATAGGCTTGAAGTTCGTTGTTTAAACAGAAAAGTTAATAATTATGGTATGATAAAATGCGATAACAAATAAATCGACAAAAATAGATTGAATAAAGGAGAAGAATGCTATGAAAAAAGTAATTTACCTGTTTGTGCTATGCATGGTTTTGGGGTTAGCTGGATGTGGGCAATCTCAGGAAAATAAAGAATCATCGACTGAAAGCACTTCAGTACAAGTAGAAAACAAAAATGTTAGTGATATAGTATCAAACGAGCATTTAACCAATAATGATACTGCGAATTTTCAAATGCCAGAGGAAGTCTATTATAGTAATGATTTTGATGAAATTCTGAATATCACTAAAGAAGATGATGGCACATATAGGATCGAGTATAGCGTTACCCATTTGCTTTATGTCGAAAACGCGATTGGAACTTACGATTCTGAAACAGGGATTCTTAGCTTTAGCGGCAAAGACGACAGAGGAAATGATATAAAAGCAGAAATTGAAAATAAGGGAGATCATCTGGAAGTCACAGTAACTCAGAGCAACTATGAAGATATTATCGGGACGAAGCAGGAATTTTTTCAAGCAGAGGAGTAAGAACAAATAGGCGACAAAAGTTGTGGAAAAACTTGATAACTATTAACAAACCGATAGCCCTCTATTTGCAATGATCGCAAGTAGAGGGCTGTTGGTCTGTTTGGAATATTCTAATTAAAGGTCAATCTTCTAATCTGCCATGGTCGCGGCCGAGCGAGAGATAATGTTCAATCTCACCACCCAGTACAAGCTGGGCGTACTCCAATGGTTTATTGTAGAGCAGCCAGTCCAGTTCTGCCCGCTGTGCCGGGGTGTTGCCGTACTCGTCCTCAATGGCAATGCAGTCGATGGCAACAGCAGAGCCGTCCGCAAACTGGGCTTCCACCCGGTTGGTGTCCATATTGTAGTGGCAAGAAAGCAGTTTGTTCATAGTCGTGTCCTCCATGACTTGATTTTGATGTTCGGCCACTCAAACCAATGCCGTCAAGCCGGTGGGGGATAGAGCGATTTTATTTGTCGGGGAGTAAGTGCACGGTTTCTGCACGGATTTTGCACGGTTTCAAAACGTGCAGAAGGTGCTTTTCGTTGCAAAATCCGACAAAGGGTGCAGAAATTACTGGGTGAAAAATCACGTTGTCTTGATTAAAAATAACGATGACTCGAAACTTCCATAAATTGAGACGAACCGGCGGCTTGCTCTCTTAATCAGTGGGCCCAGGGTTCGAGTCCCTGGAGGTGCACCACATCAACAAAATCCGAACTTTTTTCCGATAGGAGAAGGGTTCGGATTTTTTGTTTTCTTTGGAAAACAAAACGAATCTCTTGCTTCCCTCGAAAAACGTCCTAGACCTTATCACAAAAAAGCACGACAGACCACGGTAAGAGTGCCGTAAGGCAGAAAGGACAAAATTATGAAGTACGATGCAAGAGTTTGTTCGTTCAACATGGACGCCGGGTGCGTGGAGCTGCTGCTCCGGGATGGGAGAAAAATCTCTATCGACTGTACCGAGGTCGAGGATGCGTTGGACGTTACCATGGCGCAGAGGTCGGAGTTAGAGTATCTCATCTATAACGACCCTCTGGCGTATGCAGACCTGATTCTAAACGGCGAACCGGAGGAATATTTGAAGAATGTGGCTGGAATCCATGGACTAGAAGACTAACCCCCAAAATCCACACACGATAAGGAAGGCGGAGTGTTCCATCAAAAGAACACCCTGTCTTCCTTTTATTTCAGCTTGAAGCTCAGTGACGGAGAAAATCATGATCTAGGATCTTGATTTTTGCCCCGGAAAATTCAATAACCTTCTCATCCCGCATCCGGCACAATTCGCGGGAAAGCGCGCTGCGGTCTACACAGAGGAAGTCGGCAAGTTCGGTGCGGCTGTACAGCAGATGATAACACCCTTTGCTGTCCGGTGTCAGCGTCTGCAAATAAATTTTCAGCCGATCCCGCAGACGCTTCTGGGCAAGAATACGCACCTTTGTATTGAAGAACAGAAGCTGTTGCGCCATATCCTGCATCAGATTAGCGGTCACCTGCATCCGACAGGGGCAGGTCATGGTCTGCTGGGACATGAGCGCACTGAAATCCAACCGGAGCACCGTACAGTCTGAGTCGGCCCGCAGGCAGACCGGACTGGTACTCC
Organism: Faecalibacterium sp. I4-3-84; assembly: GCF_023347255.1. Taxonomy (GTDB): domain Bacteria; phylum Bacillota; class Clostridia; order Oscillospirales; family Ruminococcaceae; genus Faecalibacterium; species Faecalibacterium taiwanense. The sequence continues at coordinate 1,551,733 of NZ_CP094466.1, read as the reverse complement.
AGCCGGTACAGGCCAGTTCGGCCCCGAAAATCTGCCCACTTGCCAGCCGGCAGATGCTGACCTGATTGCCATTTTCATCATACAGAAACTCTTCCACTGTGCCATCCAGCAGGATGCCTGTATTGTGGCTTTGTTCGCCCAGTTCCACAAGATGCGTATTGCGGGGATATTGATAATCTCCAGAATCACATCACGCTGCGCATTATCGGGCATCTGCTCCAACTGGTAGTTGAACGAAATGCGGAAACGAGTAGTGAGTTCTTCCAACGCCACATACTCGTACCGTACATCCTCCGGGTAGGCATCGCTGTCGTAAACCGATTCGAACTTTCGGAATGGCATGACAGGCGCTTTGCCCGGAACGCGGATCACACCATCAGCGTCAGGTGTCGGTTCCACCTTCAGCTCCGGGTGCAGAATATCCTGCAAAATCTGTGCGCGGTCATAGTAGGCCGCCTTGGCAAGGCGGTGCATATCTGCTTTGGACACTTTTGTCTGTCCGGACAGAATGCTCTGCTTCAGGCCAGGCATCAGTTCTTCTGCAATCTCTACGCCTCTCATATACTTCGAGGCGCGGATAACGGTGTCTTTGCTCACTCCGTTTTCTGCTGCGATTCGGTCGCAGGTTTTGCTGCTGTCGATCAAGTTCGCATCGAACTTGTCACCGAGATGTTTCGCTCGGATAAACTTCGTTCTGCCAGCGGGCAGATAGCTGAGCTGCCCACGGCTTTCCTTGACGGCAATGCCGTATTGCTGCAAGAGCCTGTCGGAAAAATCTTTATAGCTGGTGGAACGGTACAATACAGATGAAATCTGTTTCCGCAGGGTATCTTTTACGGTTTCAAACTTCTTCTGCCGGGGCTGCTGTCCAGTTGCGGTAAGGGCAGCATTCTCACGGTCAAGTTTCATCTGACCGCGCCTACGCGCCCAATACTCGGCTTCGCTGACACGCTCTTTCGAGCCGTTGAGCAGGTCAATCTGGTACAGTCCGACACCTTCGCACAGCTCCATGACCTCAACACGCAGGTGCCGCATAGTCTGGGCCGTACTGGAATGCTTAATACCCTCACGCCAGTCGCGGGGCTTTTGCATATAGGGCTTGCGCTCCACTTCTCGTGTCCGGACGCTGCCGATCACGATGTGGACATGGATGTTTCCCGAATGGTTATGCCCATCCGGATGGGTACAGACGATGGCAGGATGACCGGGAAAGTTTTCTTTGCAGAAGTTCAGGCCGAGAGCCTGTGCTTTTTCCATAGTCAAGCCGTTGTCGGCTGCATCCCGTGGGTCGAAGCTGATGATATACTGGTGGCTCTTGATATCATCCGGGTGGTTATTCTTGTTGTACTTGCGGTTTGCCAGCAGACAGGCAGTTGCAAACGAGAAATCGCCACACTCAAGGGTGTCTAGAATGTACGATTCTCGCAGCATGGGTCTGCCATGTTCGTCCAAAAGTTGCTTCCCGGTGAACGCATCGTGCTGGTAAACGAGGTACGCTTCGATGGCGGTGTAGGCCGAGTTCTTAGAGGCGATATGCTTGAGCGTTGCCATACAGTTCACCCAGAACTTTCTCGGCGTGGAGCCGGAATGCAGTCAGGTCTGCAAGTTCGTCAAGGAGTTTCGCCCGGAGCTGTTCGGTGTCTGCTCCGCCAGAGTTAAAGTGTCGTGCGAGTTGGTTCAGGTTGCCGCCCACCCTGCTGCACTGGGCAAGCAGGGTGGAAACAGCGGTCAGGGTTTCTTCTCCGCCGCCAGCAACGACAACAGTGTGCTCAATCTTCGCATTGTGCAGTGCACGGCGGATGAGAGTGGACAGGGAGAGATGAAGGAGTTTTGCTGTGCATCAGAACAAACCCCATTTTCTGTCTGCGGTAGATCTTTCTATTGCCGGCAGCAACAGGATGTTGCATTTTTGACCATTGTCTAACAATCGATGCAAAAAATGCAGGGGAAAAACCCCTCAGATGGTTAGGCAAAACAAATTCGCGAAGTAAAAATAGCACTCCCACCGGGCGTTGTCAAGCAGAAACAGACAAGTTTACAGGGGCGAAATTTTTTCGATGCGGGAAACGTTTTGCCTCCTCTATGCCGCAGGGGAAGCTCCAATAACGAAATCTTTTTCAAAATCTCCGAAAATGACTAAACTCCTTGACAGAGGAGACGGCAGGGCGTATTCTTTTGGTAGAAGGACCGCTGAGAAGCGGCTTTTCACAGGACTGAAAGTTAGCCTTATATAACTTGCGACTCTACCCTATACGAAGGAATATATCTCTTCTATTTACAGGTGGAAAATAAATAGAGAAGGAGCGTATCAGGATGAAGATCTACCATTTTGGTGCAGAGGATGCCCCGGTGCTGTTGCTGCTGCCGGGCACCTGTTGCCATTGGAAAAGCAATTTCGGTGCCGTGATCCCGCTTCTGGCTGACAGCTTCCGGGTGCTGTGCGTCAGCTACAATGGCTTTGATGAGACTGAACAGACCGAATTTCCCACCATGCTGGAGGAGACCGAAAAGATCGAGGCCTACCTCAAGACCCACTGCGGCGGTCACATCCGGGCAGCCTACGGCTGTTCTCTGGGCGGTTCCTTCGTGGGGCTGCTGGCGGCGCGGCAGAACATCCACATGGACTACGGCATTCTGGGTAGCTCCGATTTGGATCAGGCATCGCCGTTGACGGCAAGCTTGCAGACGGATTTTCTGCTGCCATTGATCTACCCTGTGGTGCGGGACGGAAAGATTAAGGCGAAATTTCTCCAAAAGCGTCTGGACAAGTGTGCTAAAGAGTCGGGGGATTATGTCAAGGCTTTTCTGAAAATGTTTGGCGATGCCCGCCCTTATGTGACCATGCAGAGCTGTAAAAATCAGTTCTATTCCGATCTTATCACTCCGCTGCCGGATAAGATCCATGTACCCGGTACCGAGATCCATATTTTTTACGCCCTGAAAATGGGCGCAAAATATCGCGCCCGGTATCAGCAGCATTTTGCACATCCTGTTCTCCATGAGCAGAACTTGCAGCACGAGGAATTGCTGGCCTGTCACCCGGAGCAGTGGGCGCATCTGGTAAAAAGCATTGCATTGTGAACGGTAAAACGTATCTGGAGCAAGCAGGATTTTGTAAGATCCAGAACCACAAAAATAAAAAGGGCTGGCTGTGCATCACAGCACAGAAATGAGGTGCGATCATGTCGAAAAAAGCAACGGAATTTCAAAGAAAAGCAATGAGCTGGATGTACCGGGGCAAGGAAATCTTCAAGCCTTTGAACACTGGCTGGATCGACGAGAATGTTGCCTGCGTGCGCGAATGGGTGGCTAACATCTTCTTCTACCGCAAAGGCGATACGACCATTATGATCGATGCGGGATATAACTACGACCGCCTTGCCGAAAAAATGGGCTGGCTTGAGATTGATCCGAAGTCGATACACCATATCCTTATCACCCATCAGGACACCGACCATGTGGGGGCGGTGGAAGCAGACAGTCCGGGGCTGTTCCGGAATGCGAAGCTGTACATCGGCGAGATCGAGAACCGGTATCTCACCGGCGAGGTGCGGCGAAAAGTCATCTATCATCTCTATAAATTGCCGCAGGTCACGATCAACAACGAAAAGGTACTGCTGCACGATGGGCGGGTACTTGACATTGACGGCATCAAAATCGAGTGTTTTCTCGTTCCCGGTCATACATGGGGGCACATGGTATACCTTGTGGACGGGAAATATCTCTTTACCGGCGATACCATCTGGTTCGGCGCGGACGGTGGATACAGCTTTATTTCCGCATTGGCAGAGGACAACAAGCTGGCGGTGAAGTCCTTGGCATTGCTGGAGAAAAAGCTGAAAAAACGTGGGCTGCATCCGCTGTTCATTACCGGACACACCGGCTGGACGGACAACATGGAGTTTGCCTTTGCGCACAGAAATGAGTTGAGCTCACCGTTCAAGAAAAAAGTCCACGACCCATCGGCACCCTATGATGCCTACGACGAATCGGACGACACCGAAGAAAATGCAAAGAGCGGTTTTCTGAAAGGCGTGGGAAGATGAAGGACAGCGAATTACAAATTGACCGTAGCTGCCATGTGCTATATTCCAAACCCTGCAAAAAGGAAATTCTGGCGAAAATCACTCTGCACTATCCGGAGGTGGAGCGCGAGGCGGTCTGGGAGCAGGTGCAGCTGAGATACGAAGAGCTTCTTTCCAAGTGGCGCACCGACCTCGGCGGTAAAAAGAATTTTCACAACGGCGTAGGCGGCACCTACGACTGCATCGCCATCATGTGCTTTTACGATGTGTGCCGGGATGTGGTCACATTCCGCGAAATGGAAGAGATCGAAGAAAATCTGATCTTGCCGGCTTTCCGGAAGCTACGTTTTGTTGATATCAACAAGCCGTTTTGGAGGAAGCTGATGTATCGGGCATTCAGCACCGCCCAAAAGCACTGTGACACATGGCATGATTACGAGATGGATGTTGCGCCTTACGAAAACAGCAAGCCCATCTATTATGAATTTACGGCGTGTCCGGCGGCGGAATTTGCCAAGCGGTTTGGATTTGCGGACATTATGCCCGCCCTGTGCAATGTGGACTATGCGTCCATGGAACTGCTCCATGCCAAGCTCGTGCGGACGACCACCTGCGTGGACGGCTGCCGATGCGACTATACCATCTGCGGCGATAAGGATCCATACGTAAAGGAACATCCCGAATACCGGGATGAAAACGGATACAGGAGGAATAAGTAATGCTTTTACAGGTGATTCTGGAAGGTCTTGGGCTGGGGGCACTGCTGGTTCTGGTCTGCGCTGCGGGCATCCGCAAAGGGGCTGTTGGGATGGTGCATCTTTACAGCCCGGCGGTGCAGCAGCGGTGCGTAAAACTGGGGCTTACAAGCCCGGAACGCATCCGACGCAACAGCCTGCTGTTCAAAGCAGTCTGCATTCCCGGCTATATCGGCTATGTGCTGGTCTGTGTCTATGGGATAAACGGTGCAAAGGGCTTTGTTCAGGGTTTCTGGCAGTTACTCGTTATCTTGTCCGTTATGAATCTCATGGACCGCCTGTTGGTTGACGGCTATTGGGTGGGGCATACGAACGCATGGACGATCCCCGGAACAGAGGATCTGAAGCCGTACATTACCGCAAAAGACAAGCAGAAAAAATGGCTTTTTGGTACGGTAGGCATGGCAGTCATAGCGGCGGTGCTGTCGGCAATGATGACTATTTTTCTTTACTGAGAGAGGAACCTATGAAATACAAAATCGAGAAAAACACCGTGCAGGAGACGCTGATCCTCCCGCTGTATTCCCGGAAGCTGTGTACCGAGCTGTATCCGAACCTTTACCAAGACGAAACAGCGGTGCATCTGATCGACCAGATCGACTACGATTTTTCAGGGGCGGAGAAAAGCTCCCGCAGTCTGATGCAGCGGTTCGGTGCGCTGGAGGTGGCCATGCGGCAGAATGACCTTGCCTTTGAGGTGCGGGAATACCTGAAAAAACACCCCGGCGCAGCGGTGGTCAATCTGGGCTGCGGGCTGGATAACACCGGCAGAGCCTGCGACAACGGCAGATGCAAAATTTACAATCTGGACTTCCCGGATGTTATTGCCTTGCGGCAGCAGCTGCTGCCCGCCGGGGAGCGGGAGCAAAACATTCCCTGCGACCTGAAAGACCCCGCATGGTTTGGCAGAATCGATGCCTCCGGCGGGGCGGTGTTTTTTGCCTCCGGGGTGTTCTATTACTTCCCGACCCAGCAGGTCCGGAAACTGGTGCGGGGGATGGCAGACGCTTTCCCCGGCGGTGTGCTGGTCTTTGATGCCGCCAACCGTACGGCGGTGAAGATGATCGCAAAAACATGGCTCAAGACTGCAAAGATCAAGGATGTGGGGGCATATTTCGCCGTTTCGGATGCCAAAAGTGAGCTTTCCCCATGGGACAGCCGCCTGCAGGTATCCAGCCGGGGCTATATGCTGGGTTACAGCGACCTGAAAGACCCTTCCGTCAGCGGCTTTTTCCGATTCCTCGCAAGGGTTGGGGACAACGGGATGAAAATGCAGATCGTGAAGATCGGATTTGGAGGGAGAGCATGAAACACCTGCACTTTGATGTGGAACTCAATGGCTTTTACGGTGCGTATTGGGCGTGTGCCGGCGGTTCAGACTGTGCGGTCATCACGATGATCGGGGATGATCCGGAGGATCGGCTTGCGCGCTCGGCAGTGAAATGGCTTTGCGGGTGCGGCGTGAACGTGCTCACAATGTCGCCCGCGAAAAAAGATTACGGACATCATAATTACCCGCTTGAGCGTGTGGAGACGGCAATTTCATGGCTGAAAGCTAACGGTAACAGAAAGATCGGCATTGCCGGTGCATCGACCACCGGAACGCTTGCGCTGACAGCGGCTGCCATGTTCCCGGATATCACCCTGACCATTGCCATGACACCCAGCGACTTTGTGTGGCAGGGCTTTCTGCAGGGCAAAAGGGACGGCTGCAAGGAGTGGCCGGTCGAGGGTGAATCGCTGTTCTCCTACCGGGGCAAGCCGCTGCCCTATATGCCGTTTTGCTATCAGCATCCCGACTATTGGCATTGCATCGCCGCCGAGAGCAAACGCGCCGGCGATATGGTAAACTCCCGCAAGCTGTTTGACGATTCCGAGACAGCTCATCCGATCGAGCCGGAAGAATACATTCCCGTTGAAAACATCCGGGGAAAGCTGCTGCTGATCGGCGCGGAGGACGATGCGCTGTGGGACACCGCAAAGTATATCCGCCGGATGGAAAAGCGCCTTGCCGAAAAACCGCATGAATGCGAGATCGAGACGATGGTTTATGCCCACGGCACCCACTTCGTTTTCCCGGAGGGGATGCTGAAAATTATGCTGCCGGTTGGCTCCGGCCTATTTGTGAAATGGGCCTTCCATGCGGCCCGGAAATATCCGAAGGAATGCCGGGAGACCCGGAAAGACATCGAGAAACGGATGTGCCGGGTGCTGGCAGAATGGAAAGGGGAAAAGTAAAATGCGTTGGATGGGAATCCCTATGGCGATGTGGGCCGTGTTTGCGAAATCGTTTCAGACGCAGCTGACGGCGGTACTGGGCTATGATGCAGCCACCGCAAAGCAGATCACCAAAAGCGCCAAGCCGAAATACAAAGAGATCATCGCCAAATTGCCGGAGTTTGAAAAAGCGGACCGCTTCAAGATGAACATCGTCAACTGCGCAATGCTCGGCGCGTTCATTCTCTCCATGCCGGAGCGCCCGGAAGCGGACAGGCTGACGGATTACTATGCAAGATCCATGATGACAAAGCCCATGCAGTGGTTCTGCCGCAAGAGCGGAAAAAGCAAGTTTACCGCAAAGGACATTGCCGCCATGAAAGCCACCGCCGCTCTGAAAGCCGCCGACCGCAACCCCTACTCGTGGAACATGGACTTTTACGAATACCCGGATGGCAGCGGCTACGAGGGACGCTTTACAAAATGCGGCATCTGTGTGCTGATGAAGGAGCTGGGGCTGTATGACCTGACCCCTGCTTTGTGCCATCTGGACTACACCATGAGCGAAGCAGGCGGTGTGACAAAGTTTGTGCGGCAGTACACCCTTGCCTCCGGCGGGCCCTACTGCGACTGCGGGTACAAAAAGAAGGGGTGACGGACGATGAAGGCGAAGGAAACCTATCTTTCCCGTGACTTTCGGGAGACTGCGGCGCAACGCTTTCCTGCGCAGGCAAAGCAGCTGAACGCCGCTTTTGATATGCGCCTGAGTGCGCTGCTGGCTGAAAATGCGGGTGCAAGCAAGGAAATGCAATATCACCTCAAGCGGCAGATATTGCCGGGCATTTCGGCCTACGAGACCTTGCAGCGGGTCATGCCGAAAGAGGAGGCACTGCAAACCGTTCACGGCTATGTGGAGCACTTGGCGAGAACGAGCCACAAACAGCTTGCCGCCCTGCTGCACATACCGGGGCTTTACCGCCTTGTTCCCGGCGTTTTCGTCAAATCCACCCGGAGCATTTTCGGCCCGGCGGCGGGCTTTGCCCCAAAAGAACTGCAGACTGGTAACGGCGTCTGGCGTGTGGATATGATGAAGTGTCCCTATCACGACACCTGTGCGGACTACGGCTGTCCGGAGCTGTGCCGCTGCTTTTGCGACAGTGATGACATCAGCTGTACCGGTCTTCATCCGAAGCTCATTTGGCATCGAACAAAAACGCTGGGGCGCGGAAATGACCGCTGCGATTTCTGCATGAAGGTCAAAAAATAGCGGGGAGGCAGTTTGGTATGAAAAGCGTTCGTCAGGAGCGGAGAGGTCGGCAAATGGAATGGGAGCGTAGATATATATGAAAATCATGATCGCCGCTGTATTTTATTTTCTGTATTGGGGCGTATGCTTTCTCGGAACAGGCACGGACAGGAAAAATCTCATCGGATTGCGTTCCTATCCCGATGAGGTTCAGACCCGTGTGCAAAGCGACCCTCAGCTTGGGCAAGCAGTTCCGAAGGCAAAATCCACCGCTGCCATTTTGCTCAGTAATCTTCTTTTGTTTACAGTGGTGTTTTCCGTTTTGGGGCTTGCGTTGAAAAGTGTGCTGGGCCTAAACAATTACCTGTCAGCATTTTGGTACTTCCTTGCATTCGGCGAGGGATTGGGCCTGTTCGATCTCCTTGTGATCGATCTGCTCTGGTGGCGCAGTACAAAACGCATCCGTTTCTCGTTTTTGCCGGAGAAGAAATACTATCAGGATCCGAAAAAGCATATCGAATCGTTTTTGCACGGAATGCCGCTGTTTGCCGCGATCGCCGCGCTGACAGCCCTGATCGTTACCGTACTTTGAAACAATACATGGGAGATGCTCCTCGCTGTATGGCCTCATCAAATACCCCGACGCGGGAATGCAATGATCTGCCATATTTGCGGACGTGAAGGAGAGAAGGTAAAGTCGAAATGAAAATCACGGTTCTTGTAACGCTCATGGTATTTCTGGCATACTTTCTTGTTTTATACGGCGGGGTGGGTTTCATTCAGGACAAGCGTTTTTTCTCATCCGCACCAAAGGAAAATCTGGACGCAATCCCCGATACAAAGGAACGATTTCCCGGCGCACATAGTATCGGCTGGGTGATTGAGATCATTGCCATCCTGCTTTTTCTCGCTGCGGCGGCACTAAGCGTATGGGACGGCGTCAGAAACGGCTTCGGCTTCCTGGACTTCTTTGTGCGGTTTTTCGCCGTGCTCTACGCCATGGAGACCTACGATATCATTTTCTTTGACTGGGTGCTGCTGTGTCACTCCAATTTCTTTCCGCATTTCTATCCGGAGCTGAAGGGCGTGGTCGGTCCGCATATGTTCGGCTATAACAAGCGAACACATATCCGGCACTTTGTGATCTACATTCCCGCCTCCGCTGTGGCAGCGTGGCTTTGCGCACTGCTTTGAGGACGTGTGACAGAAGCAATAGTTTTGGGAGGCAGAGATTTTCTATGCGTGTGATAAAAAAGTCCTGCATGAAAAAAAGAAAAACAACAGAAGCCCATATCCAGCAGCTTCAGCATAAGGGAAAACAAGGAATCCGCTACACCGCGATGATGCCAGATGCCCGATTCGCACGCAGACTGAGAGGAGAAAAACAATGATCGTACTGCAACTGCTGCTTTATTGTCTGCTGTTTACCGCAATGATAAAAATCGCTGTGATCGGTGGTGCTGTCAATGGACTGTACTTTTATCCCAAGGAGGTGCAGGATCGCGCCATCGAACTGGGACTGATCGACCGCAATACGATGAACCGGAAACGAAAATGCTTTATGATACCGTTCTTTATCGTGATGCTTGCTGCTCTTGTGCTGATTATCGGTTTGTGGAACGGGGCTTCCTCCTTTGGTGAGGCCTATTGGCAGGCGCTGCTGTTTCTTGAGGTCATGAATATCTATGACGGCGTTGTAATCGACAAGCTATGGGTCGGGCACAGCCAGTTTTGGGTGCTGCCAGGGCTTGAAGATGCGTCGTTCGTGCAGACCTGGAGGCAGGTGCTGAAAAAGCGAAGTATACTGGCGCTGATCTGGGTTGCGGGAGCGGCAATTGTCGGCGGTATTGTCCATTTGATTTTCTAAGAAGTTGGAAATTGCCCAAATGAAAAGCAGAATCATGAACTGCAATCGGAGGCAAAAAAGATGAAGACGGAGAAACCGAAAAAGCTGATTCGATGGTATATCTCGGTGCAATCGGGGCAGTACTGACGATCCTGGCGGCAGGCATTGTGGTGCCCGCTTTGTCCTATCTGCTCAGCTTTGCCGCCGGAGCCATGCTGTATGTGGTGGTGGAGGAGCTGATCCCGGAAATGTCGCAGGGGCAGCACTCTAACGTCGGCACGGTGTTTTTGCGGTAGGCTTCAGCGTGATGATGGTACTGGATGTGGCACTGGGATAGCGCATGGTTGAGAAAATTGCGATGCAAGGGGCGAAGAAAGGAAAAACATGAAAGACAGAGATCTGCCAGTTGACCACAGCTGCCATTCCAAGCCCTGCAAAAGACGGATTGTGGAGATCGGATTGAATAAACAGTATGATTGATATCATTTTTCATGACAAAACGGGGGTCACTCCCTATAATCCCGGACAAACAGGCGGCTTTGAAAATGCGGCCGGAAGTGGAGAAATTCACTATTACCGGCTGTTTGATGGCGTGGGGATCATGCTGCTGCGGCTGGAGATGGAGACCTATACGGAAATCCGCACGCAGATCGGTATGATAGAGATCAATTTCTGCATCAATGGCCGTTTTGAAACCAGCTTTTCCATGCGTGATAGCGTTCTGCTAAAGCCGGGGGATATGGCCGTCAGCTGCTACGACGGACGGCATGGAACACGTTCAGAGTCACGGTTCCCGCTGGGCTGTTACGAAGGGCTGTGTCTGGAAGTTGATCCAGCAGCCGCTCAGAACTGGCTTGAGAAGAACGCACCGGGCTTTTCGGTGGATTTTGCGGTACTGAAGCAGAATCTTCTGGAAAACCGATGGTTCATGTTCGGTACGGCAGGACCCCGCTGTGAGCACGTTTTCCGGGAATTGTACGAAAATGCGCCCTACATGGATCTCCGGTTCCTGCGGCTCAAGGTGGTGGAGCTGTTGATGCTGCTGAGCCGCATTCCGCAGGAGGAAGGAACGGACTTGTACTGTTCTACCGAACAGACCGAACTGGCACACCATCTCCGGGATCACCTTCTGACAAACCGGGAGGGGTATGTCTCCCTTGTGCAGCTGGCAGAAGAACACGGGATCTCGGTTTCGCACCTGCAAAAAATGTTCAAACAGGTCTACGGTGTGCCAGTATACCACTATATCAAGGAATACCGTCTGGAACAGGCTGCCGTAGAGCTTGTCCGGAGCGCAAAGCCCATTACGCAGATCGCACAGAATGCAGGATATGACAACGCCAGCAAGTTTTCGGAGGCTTTCCGGAAACGATATGGAACGACCCCGTCGCAGTACCGCACCCACGCAAATGGACTCGCAAAACGGAGCAGGGAAATCAGAATGGAGTAGTCCACGGCCGAAAAATATGCTAAAGTACAGAGCGGTTAGAACAAACTTACTTTAAAACCGGAGGTACTTTCATATGATGATGAAAAAGAAATTTGTTGCAGTGGCCTTGTCTGCGGTCTGCCTGCTGTCTGCTGTCGGCTGCGGCCAGCAGAGCGCAAGCACAGCGTCTTCGGCATCCAGCGTTTCCTCCTCGGTGGCTTCTTCGGCTTCCGCAAGTCAGGTAATGGATGCGGAGGATTATCTGTCTGGTATCAGCGGGACTTATGTGGAACTGTTCCCGGAGATGGCAAAGAGTGAATACCGGAATTTGTGGCTCGACGCTGCGACTCCGCTGGTAGGCGAGGACAATGCGGAATCGGCTACGGATATGCTGCTGGGAATGTGCATGGCAGAGCCGTATGGCGAGGAGGCTATTGAAAAATATGCAGCAGATCCGGACAGCACGGCGTTCAACTGCTATTTTCTGGGCGGCGTGGAAAAATTCGTGATGAATGGCGACACCATCACCGGTTTGGATGCGCAAGGACAGGAAGTGTTTGCACACACCTACCAGAAACTGGATGTGGACAATGAAAACAGCTTCCTCTTCTACCAGAGCGAGGATGCGGATTCCGGGGAGTTTACCTACTTTGCCTTTGCGCCCGATACGATGGAAACGACGTATCATCTGGAATTCCGCTATGCAGAGGATCTCGACGACCTGCAGAGCTGGTATGAAGGAAATTATGCTTATTGGAATGCTGCCGCCATCGCAGAGAACTATGATCAGGCAACTATGGAAAATGTCATTGAACTTTTCGCCACAGAAAATTTGTCTGAGGCAGAATAAGCGGCACATGTGCACCCGATCATGTCAGGCAGTTGCGCATGGCAATATTACGGTAAGGATGTGATTTGATTGAAAAAACGATCGGACTTTTCCCGGCTGATGGGCTACGCCGGGAACTACCGATATTTCACCTACGCTTCGTGGGTGCTGTCTGCGGTCAGTGCGCTGGTGGCGCTGGTGCCCTTTGTGTACATCTGGAAGATCCTGCGGGATGTGCTGAACGCCGCGCCGGACTACGCGCAGGCGGTGAACATCCCCCATTACGGCTGGATGGCAGTGTTGTTTGCAGTGCTGTCTTACCTTATTTACATTGCGGCGCTGATGTGCTCCCACCTGTCGGCGTTCCGGGTGGCGACCAATCTGCGGCTGGCGGTGTCGGAGCATCTGGCGGTGCTGCCGCTGGGCTTTGCCGAGACTTTCGGCAGCGGTAAGCTGCGCAAGATCATCCACGAGAGCACCGGAGCCGCCGAGACCTATCTTGCCCACCAGCTGCCCGATCAGTATAACGCCATCGCAACCCCGGTGGGGCTGCTGGTTTTGCTGCTGGCGTTCGACTGGCGGCTGGGGCTGCTGAGCCTTGCGCCGGTGGTGCTGGCTTTCCTCATTATGACGACCATGACCGGCAAGCGGATGGCTGAAAAAATGCGGCAGTACGGCAACGCCTTGGAGGCTATGTCCAACGAGGCAGTGGAATACGTCCGGGGCATCCCGGTGGTCAAGACCTTCGGGCAATCGGTATTTTCCTTCAAAAAGTTCAAGACCACCATTGATGAGTATGAAAAGTGGGTCATCTCCTACACCAAAGACCTGCGCCTGCCCATGATGTTCTATACCGCCGCCGTCAACGGCGTGTTCGCCTTTTTGATCGCGGGCGGGCTGCTGTTCACGACCCACGGCGTCACCCCGGAGTTTCTGCTGAACCTGCTGTTCTATATCATCATCACGCCGGTGATCTCCCTGACTTTGACCCGTATAATGTACATGAGTGAGAACAAGATGGTGGTAGCGGATGCGCTGGCACGCATCGACTCGGTGCTGGAGGCGGCGCCCATGCAGGTGCAGGCTGTTCCGCAGCACCCGAAGGATTCCTCTGTCACGTTGCGGGATGTGCATTTCAGCTACGACGGAAAAACCGAGGTCATCAAGGGCGTTTCTCTGGACATTCAGCCGGGACAGACCGTAGCTTTTGTAGGCCCTTCCGGCGGCGGAAAATCCACGCTGGCAAACCTTGTCTGCCGGTTCTTTGATGTGCAGAGCGGCAGCGTCCGGGTGGGCGGAGCGGATGTGCGGGATATCCCCAAGGAAGAGCTGATGGATACCATCTCCTTTGTGTTCCAGAACAGCCGCCTGCTCAAGGGCAGCATTCTGGATAACGTCCGTCTGGGCAGACCGCAGGCCACCGAAGCCGAGGTGCTGGCAGCGTTGAAAGCCGCGCAGTGCATGGATATCGTGGAGAAGTTCCCGGCGGGCATCCATACCGTTATCGGCACCAAGGGCGTGTATTTGTCCGGCGGCGAGCAGCAGCGCATTGCCATTGCCCGCGCCATGCTGAAAAATGCGCCCATCCTGATCCTGGACGAGGCCACCGCTTTTGCCGACCCGGACAATGAAGCTAAGGTGCAGGCGGCCTTTGCCCGGCTTGCCAAGGGCAAAACGGTGCTGATGATCGCACACCGCCTGTCTACCGTAGCCAACGCTGACTGCATCTATGTGGTGCAGGATGGGCGTATTACGGAGACTGGCACAAAGGACGAACTGTGCGCGCAGAACGGCCTGTTTGCCCGGATGTGGCAGGATTATCAGGCCTCGGTGCAGTGGAAGGTCGCAAAGGAGGGGTAAAGGATGATCGAAAAAATTCAACACGCCACGGCCAGCTCCCCGGAGGGCGCAAAGGGGCTTGTAAAGGGCGTTCTGGCCTGTGCGTTCCAAAACATGGCGTTCATGCTGCCCACCGGGCTGCTGTATCTCTTGGTAAAAGATCTGCTGGCAGGCTCCGCGAGCGGGAGAACCGCCTTTTATCTGCTGGGGTGTGCGGCCTGCTTTGCGCTGATCTTGCTGACCACGTGGTTCCAGTACAACGACACCTATTTTACGACCTATAAAGAGAGCGGCACTCGCCGCCTGACCCTTGCGGAGCGGCTGCGCAAGCTGCCCCTGTCCTTTTTCGGCAAGCGGGACCTTGCCGACCTGACCAGCACCATCATGGCAGACTGCGAGGTGTTGGAAAAGGACTGCTCCCACTTCATCCCCGGTCTGTTCGGTTCCCTCATCTCTACCGTGCTCATTGCCCTGAGCCTGTTCGCCTTTGACGGACGGATGGCGCTGGCAGCCCTGTGGGTCATCCCGGTATCCGCTGCCATCGTGATGGGCAGCTACCGGGTGCAGGACAAGGTGCAGGCCAAGACCATGGCGGCGAAAATGGCTTGTGCGGACGGCATTCAGGAGTACATCGAGACCCTCCGCGACCTGAAAGCCAGCAATGCGGAGCAGCGGTATCTGTCCGGTCTTTCCGACAAAATTCGGGCTGTGGAAAAGCAGTCCATCGCGGCAGAGCTGGAAACGGCGCTGTTCGTGTCCTCTGCGGGCATGGTGCTCAAGCTGGGCATTGCGTCGGTGGCACTCACCGGCGCGGTGCTGCTGGTGCAGGGCAGTATCGACGTGCTGACCCTGTTTCTGTTCCTGATGGCGGCTTCCCGGATGTACGACCCTATGCAGGGCGCGTTGCAGAATCTGGCAGCGGTCATTGCCATGCGCACCAATGTGGGGCGGATGAACGAGATTCTGGACGCTCCCTTGCAGACCGGCAGCGAGCAGCTGACCAATCAGGGCTGCGATATCGTGTTCGACCATGTGGGCTTTGCCTATAACTCTGGCGAGACGGTTCTGCGGGATGTTTCCTTTACCGCAAAGCAGGGCGAGGTCACGGCACTGGTGGGCCCCTCCGGCGGCGGCAAGACCACTGTTTCCCGGCTGGCAGCACGGTTCTGGGATTACCAGAAGGGCAGCATCACCGTGGGCGGCATGGAGGTTTCCCAAATCGACCCGGAAAAGCTCATGAGCCTGTATTCCATCGTCTTTCAGGATGTGACCCTGTTTGACAACACGATCCTGGAAAACATCCGTCTGGGGCGCAAAGGTGCCACCGACGAGGAAGTTCTGGCGGCGGCAAAGCTGGCAAACTGCGAGGAATTTGCCGAAAAGCTGCCGGACAAGTGGAACACGAACATCGGCGAGAATGGCTGCGCTCTTTCCGGCGGCGAGCGTCAGCGCATTTCCATCGCCCGTGCTTTTCTGAAGGATGCGCCTATCATCCTGCTGGACGAGGCCACCGCCAGCTTGGATGTGGAAAACGAAACTGCCATTCAGGGGGCACTGTCCCGGCTCATTAAAAACAAAACCGTCCTCATCATCGCCCACCGGATGCGCACCGTAGCTGGTGCGGATCAGGTGGTGGTGCTGTCGGGTGGCATTGTGGCCGAGCAGGGCAGCCCGGCAGAGCTGTACGCCCGGAAGGGGCTGTATACCCACATGGTGGATCTGCAGTCGGCAAGCCAGAATTGGACGATCTGAGAATGAGGGCGGCTTTTATTTGGGAAAAAGTCTTGCATTCAGTTAAAAACTGTGGTATATACATTATACGAAACACTGTTTTGAAAGAACGCTCCACCGTTCAATGATGTATAAATGGGAGGTGCTTGCCGTGACCGCCGTGATCTATGCCCGCTATTCTACTGACAGTCAGCGTGAAGAATCCATTGAAGGTCAGATCCGGGAATGCACCGCCTATGCGGAGAAGAACGGCTTTACGGTGGTCAAACACTACATCGATCGTGCCGTTTCTGCAAAAACGGACAACCGCCCGCAGTTCCAACAGATGATCAAAGACAGTGAACGTGGCATCTTTGATGTTATCATCGTCTGGAAACTTGACCGCTTTGCTCGGAACCGCTACGACAGCGCACGGTACAAGACCCAGCTGAAACGCAATGGTGTGAAGCTGGTATCGGCTACGGAAGTCATTTCGGCTGGCCCGGAGGGCATCATTCTGGAGTCTGTTCTGGAGGGCTATGCGGAATACTACTCGGCTGACCTGTCTGAAAAGGTCGTGCGTGGCATGACCGAGAATGCTCTCAAGGGTATTTATAATGGTGGCACGATTCCGTTCGGATACATGATCGATGAGACCCGGCATTACCAGCCCGACCCGTTGTTGGCTCCGTATGTGGAGCAGACGTTCCAGAAGTATGCAGACGGCGCGACTATGACCGACCTGCGGGATTGGTTAAAGGCGCACAACATCAAAAATTCAATGGGCGGGGAGATGTCCTATAACACGATTCAGCGGATGCTGAGTAATCGCCGGTACATCGGCGAATTGCGTTTGCGGGATGTGGTACAGCCCAATGCGATCCCGGCACTCGTATCAGGTGAACTTGTCGGGGTAAGGCCCCTCCATCTTGCTGCGCAAGACCGTTCTGTCGCTTGAAAGCCCCACTGGGGCTTTCATTGCTCCGCTTCGCTGCGCAAACGCGAACCTGTTCAACAAGGTGCAGGAAAAGCTGGCGAAAAATAAAAAGGCCCCTGCCCGTCATAAGGCAGAGGAAAGTTATCTGCTCACCACCAAGCTGTACTGTGGTAAGTGCGGAGCGCTGATGTTTGGCGAAAGTGGTGTCAGTCATACCGGCAGGATGTACACTTATTACAAGTGTGCTGCCGCCAAGAAGAAAAAGACCTGCGATAAAAAGGCAGTGCGGAAACAATGGCTGGAAGATTTGGTAGTGACCGAAACCATGAAGCTGGTGGAAGATGATGCTTCCATGAATGCCATCATTGCCAAGGTCATGGAGCTGCAAAATCAGGAAAGCACTGACCTGCCTATCTACGAAAAGCAGTTGAAGGAAACGGAAACCGGCATCACCAATATGCTGAACGCTATCCAGATGGGCATTCTGACCAGCTCCACCAAGGAGCGGCTGGAAGCGCTGGAAGAACAGCGGAAGGAACTGCAAGCCCGCATTGCAGAAGAACGGCTGGCCAAGCCGAAGATGAAAGAAGAATTCGTCCGGTTCTGGCTGCTCCGTTTCCGTAAGCTGGATATGACCCAGCCGGAGCAGCGGCAGGCACTGGTAGATACCTTCATCAATGCCATCTATCTCTACGATGATAAGGTGCTTATTACCTTTAACTATAAGGAAGGTACAGAAACGGTCGCTTTCGGGGAAGCCGTGAAAGCGGAGAAAAGTTCGGATATGAGTGCGCGAGGTGCACCAGATATTGAGCGTCAAATCGTAAGATTTGGCGTTCTTTTTTGTTATGTAACCCCGAAAAATCGGGGCTTGCACGGTCAATGCACGATTGGTGTTTTCATAGGAATCCTCTGCATGGGCTGGAATTACTTTGAAGTGCGTGGTAAATTTTGCATTAGGTCAGCAGAGCCAGACGGAGCTGCGCCTTTACTTCGGGGTCTGCATTCTTCAGCAGTTCCAGCAGAGCAGTCGTAGAGATGGTCGGTTCGCCTTCGGCGGGTAACTGCGCCAATATCTGAATGGATGCAGACAGACTGCCGTTGAACTTCCGGCGGGCAAACTGCCTGATTTTGGTTGATACAGGCGTAGAATGTGTTTGGATTTTTAGCGGTCATCCGCCAGAATGGATATTTGATGATGACTGGGGTGTTGTAGCCAACGCCCAATTCCAGAAAGAGGATGCGCTGTCCCTCGTGACGGCGCAGAAATTCACTGTATCGCTTTGCCGCACGGTGCCATCCTTCGTCCTCTACAAAGGTAAGTAAAAGACGGGGTGCTGTGCATTTGTGCAGCACCCCGTCTTTTATTTGTGCTCATCTGCGTCCGGCTCATAGAGCAGCTCCAAATAGGGGTGCTTCCGGATGGCGGCAACCACCTCATCCAGGCAGGTCGCGCAGAAATTCTGGCAGCATAGAGTTTGTGCCGATAGAAATTTTGCGTACAGTAGATTTTGGAAATCTTCTTTGATGCCGCAAATCGTAGGCGGTGCCCATGGTTAGATGGATCTCGTCCTGCGGCAGAAAATCAATAAAATTGCGATAATAAACTATTCGCCCAGATGCCAGATGTCGCGGTCGTACTCGGCAATGGTGCGGTCGGAGGAGAACATGCCCGCTTTGGCAATGTTCACCAGACACTTGCGCCGCCAGCCCTTCGGGTCGCAGGCGTAATCGCTGAGGGCCTGCCCCTTGCGCACAACGTAGGCGTTGAAGTCCGGCAGGGTCTGGAACCAGTCTTTATGGATCAGCTCGTTGTGCAGGCGGGTCAGGTTTTCGGCGTGACCGGCGGCCAGCATCTCCGGGCCGGTGAGGAAGTTGATGGCGCGGCGGATGTTGGCATCGCCCTCCACCCACTGGGCGGGGTCGTAGTCGCCCACGGCGTAGCGGTGGATGACCTGATCGGAGGTCTGGCCGAAGATATAGATGTTCTCCTCGCCCACCTGCTGGCTGATCTCCACATTGGCACCGTCCATGGTGCCCAGCGTCAGCGCGCCGTTCAGCATGAACTTCATGTTGCCGGTGCCGGAAGCTTCCTTGGAGGCAAGGCTGATCTGCTCGGACAGGTCGCAGGCGGGGATCAGCTTTTCGGCGGCGGTAACGTTGTAGTTCTCCACGAACACCACCTGCAGCCACTTGGACACTTCCGGGTCTGCGGCAATGACCTTGGACAGGGTCAGCAGCGCATGGATGATGTCCTTTGCAATGGTGTAGGCAGGTGCCGCCTTGGCACCGAAGATGCTCACCAGCGGAGCAGCGGGCAGGTGCCCGGCCTTGATCTCGTAGTACTGATGGATGAGGTACAGCAGGTTCAGCTGCTGGCGCTTGTACTCGTGCAGGCGTTTGGACTGGATGTCGAACACAGCATCGGTGTTCACGCTCACCTTCTGGGTGCGCAGCAGCCAGTCTGCCAGTGCTTCCTTGTTGGCCTTTTTCACAGCGGTCAGCTGCTCCAGCACAGCTTCGTCGTCAGCAAAAGCCAGCAGCTTTTCCAGCTCGGCGGCATCCTTACGGAAGCCGGAGCCGATGTGCTGTTCCAGCGCGGCGGTCAGGCGGGGGTCGCATTCCAGCAGCCAGCGGCGGAAGGTGATGCCGTTGGTCTTATTGTTGAACTTTTCCGGGTACAGCTCGTAAAAGCCGTGCAGCTCGGAATTTTTCAAAATCTCGGTGTGCAGCGCTGCCACGCCGTTGGTGGAGTGGGTGAAGTGGATATCCATGTGGGCCATGTGCACCCGGTCGTCCTTGTCGATGATGGCAAGGCTCTCGTCCTTGGTGCGGGTGCGGGCCAGTGCGTCCAGCTTTTCGATAATGGGCATCAGCTGGGGCACCACGGCATCCAGATAGGCGCGGGGCCACTTTTCCAGCGCTTCGGCCAGAATGGTGTGGTTGGTGTAGGCGCAGGTCTTTGTGACGATCTTTACGGCTTCCTCAAATTCGATGCCCTTTTCGCCCAGCAGCCGGATCAGCTCCGGGATGACCATGCTGGGGTGGGTGTCGTTGATCTGGATGGCGGCGTAGTCGGCCAGATCATGGTAATCGCAGCCCCGGGCGGCACACTCGGCCAGAATGAGCTGGGCACCGGCAGAGACCATCAGGTACTGCTGGTACACCCGCAGGCGGCGGCCTGCCTCATCGGAATCGTCCGGGTAGAGGAAGAGGGTCAGGTTCTTGTCGATGGCAGTTTTATCGAAGGCAATGCCGTCATGGACGATGCTTTCATCGATGGTGTCAAGGTCAAACAGGTTCAGGGTGTTGGTGCGGCCCTCGTAGCCGGTAACGGCCAGCTTGTACAGCCGGGCAGTGTACTCCTTGCCCGCCAGCTCCACCGGGTAGGTGATGTCAGTCTTTTCTGCCCAGCTGTGGGCGGTGAGCCACGGGTCAGGCTTTTCGTTCTGCACGCCGTCCTCAAAGGACTGATGGAACAGGCCGAAGTGATACCGCAGGCCCACGCCGTCGCCGGGCAGGTTCAGCGTTGCCAGAGAGTCGAGGAAGCAGGCAGCCAGACGGCCCAGACCGCCGTTGCCCAGAGAAGGTTCCGGCTCTACCTCTTCGATATCGGAAAGGCTCTTGCCGACGGCAGCCAGTGCATCGCGGGCTTCATCGTACAGTCCCAGATTGATGAGGTTGTTGGACAGCAGCTTGCCGATGAGAAATTCGGCGCTGATATAGTACAGTTTGCGGCCGGTGACCGGCTGCACACGGTCGGCGCTCTTCTGCCGGACGAGTTCCAGCAGCGCGAGATACAGCTCCTGATTCGTGCAGTCTGCCAGCGGCTTGCCCGTGAGACCCTGTAACGTTTCGGTAAAGCTCATAAATGCATCCTCCTTTGTTAGGGTGTATCTGAAAAGTCGAAAATTTAGTCTATTTCTACAAGCACAGCCGGATCTTGCGTGAAACAGCCTTGGATCCCGCTTGTGCTTGCGAAATATTCGTCATTTTCTTTGTTTTCAAATACACCTTGCGGAAAACAGGTTTGACATCTGTACTTCCAGATATACCACATAAAACAATCAAAATCTTGCCTAAAAAGCGCAGACTGTGGTACAATCCTATCATCGGGAGGTGAAACGATGCAAAATCAGGCATCTTTGCAGGAGACCAAGCAGCATGGTGCCGTGCGGTTTCCCTTCAATCTGTATCCCTGCACCATTCCGGGGGACTTTCCGCAGGTGGCGCTCCACTGGCAGGAGAGCATGGAGCTGGTCTTTGTCAAGCGGGGCACAGGACTGGTGCAGGTGGGCGCTGAGAGCTGCCCGGCCCGCATGGGGGACATCTTTATTTTTACGCCCGGCACCCTCCATGCCCTGCGGCAGGCCGAAGGGCAGTGCATGGAATACGAAAATATCATTTTTGAGCTGGAGCTTCTGGGCGGCGCAGAGGACCTTTGTGCCGAGAAATATCTGCTTCCGCTGCAAAGCGGGCGCTTGTCGCTGCCTGCGCGGCTGACCCCGAACGATTTGTGCTATCTGCAGGTCGCCGCCTGCCTGCGGGAGGTGGAGGATGCCAACCGCGCCAAGCTCCCCGGCTACGAGCTGCAGGTCAAGGGGGCATTGCTGCGGTTTCTTGCCCTGCTCCTTGCACAGGGCCGGCAGCGGCTTGCCGCCGAGACAGCCGATACCCAGCGGCTGAAAACGCTCCTGCAATGGCTTTCGGCCCATTATACCGAGGAACTCCGGGTCGCCGATGCCGCCGGGGTCTGCTCCTTCAGTGCCAGCCACTTCATGCGGTGGTTCCGGCAGATGACCGGGCAGAGCTTTGTGGCCTTTCTGAACGAGTACCGGCTCAACGCCGCCGCCGAAGCGCTGCAGGCCACGGATGAGACGGTTCTGACCATCGCTTCCCGGTGCGGGTTTGAGAACCTCTCCTATTTTAACCGGGCGTTCAAGGCGCACTTCGGCATGACACCCCGGGAGTACCGGAAAAAATAAGCAAAACGAGGCCGTTCCGCCTCTCTGGAAAAGAGAGGGAACGGCCTCGTTTTTTGCATATCAGATCTCCGGCGGCGGGCAGCAGCTCTCCCGTTGGATGAGCTTATGCGGCACGATGATCTTGGTTGCCAGAAGATTCGGGTTTTCGATATAAAAAAGAAAAGGCAGTGCAGCCCGCCGGGGCCACACTGCCTTTGTCAGACTTTATTGTAATCGATTCCGCTGCGATGCATAAGAGCAAGATTGTACAAAAATAGAAAACAGAGAAACTGGTCTTGTGTGAAAATACATTGCATTGGATCGCTGCAGTCTATTGCAATGACCGTTCAAAAGCGTTAGAATAAAAACAATGATTTGTCTGTAACAGACAGGAAAAATTTTACTTTCAAGGAGGACTTTGCAAATGAAAAAACGTTTGATCAGCATGGTTCTGGCGGTCAGTATGGCAGTCAGCATCATGCCTGCCCCTGCTTTTGCGTCCGGGGGGGGGGCAGCAACCTGAAACTGTGATCGGGCAGGAGGTCGACCGGCAAAACAGCAGTGGGGACTATTCAGAGGTCTCTTCGCTGGATCAGCTGACCTATACAGGCAACGAGTGCAGGGTCCGGCTGACGGAAGACATTGTGATGACCGGGGCAGTTACAGTTAACAATGGAAATCGTTTGACCATTGATCTGAACGGCCATACGCTTACGGCAGCGGCAAACAGCCAAGCGTTCCGGATCCAGAACGGCGCACTGACGATCGAGGACAGCGGCAGCACGGGTGTCATTCAGGGCAGCGGGACCGTGACTGGCAACGGCGGTGCCATCTGGATGAGCAGCAATGACAGCAACAATGCACTGACGCTGACCGGCGGCACGATCCGCGGCTTTACTGCAACCGACGGCGGCGGTGTATATGTGTCCGGCGGCTCCTTTGAGATGTCCGGCGGAACAATTTCCGCTTGCAATGCGGCCAACGCGGGCGGCGGCGTATATGTGTCCAGCGGCTCCTTTGAGATGTCCGGCGGCTCGATTGAAAATTGCACAGCACATGAGGGCGCAGGCGTTAAAGTGCTTGCCTCCAGCGGAAAAGCCAGCTTCAGCATGAGCGGTTCTGGCGAGATCAAAAACTGCAATCAGGATGGTGTCTCGATCGCTGCAATAGGCGGTACATCTGAATTCAGCATGAGCGGCGGCACCATCGAAGACAACAGTGGGTTTGGTGTATGGGTGGATAACGGATCTGCTGTGATGAGCGGAGGCTCTGTCAAGGGCAGCGAACGTTATGATATCTATATTGGCAGCAGGGCCGCACTGACGGTGAAAAACACTCAGGTCGGCGGAACTGTGTTGAACCTGGGCAAGATCACGGGTCAGGGTAGCGCCGAGTTTACCGGTACGGTAGAAAATTCGGGATATGCGGTAGCTGAAATTACAGGATGCAAGATCCACAGAATCGAGCATCGCTCCCCCTATAAAGGAACAATTACAGACTCGCCGTGTGACGAGTATGTTTATCTGCTCGGCCGCAGTTGGAAGATCCCGAGCGGAGCGGGCGAAAGCATCACCCTCAAGGTTTCGAGCTATTTACCACCGGTAATGGAAAACTCCTTGGAGATCCCGAAGGGGGTCACAGTCACGGTGGATCTGGCGGGCAAAACGCTCTCTGCAAAGGAAAGCGATTTCAAGATCATCAATCATGGCACCCTGACGCTGATCGACAGCAGCACCGGCGGCACCCTCAGCATCCCCATTGAAAATGACGATGACGGCGTCCTGAATGCAAATGGCGGCACAGTGACCAGCGAAGTGACCAACAAGGGAACGATCCAGGCAACCGGCACGCCGGTCACTCAATTCACCGGAACACTGGTCAATCAAGAGGGCGCATCCGTTACGGCCGGCGATTTCAGGGGTTGCATGATCACGAACAATGGCGGAACGATCGGCGGCGGTGCGATTTGGGATAATCCGGAGCATGACCCGGAACAGCCCGGTGCTGGTTCTGAAGATGGCGGCGCAGGTGCCGTGATCGCTGCGTTGGCCGTTGGCACGGTCGTTGTGGGCGGCGGCATTCTGCTGGCGCACAGCTACATTCAAAATAACCTGCCCGAAGGCTTTGCGGTTCCTGAGACCCGGCAGGAGCTGGCTGTAGTGCTGTGGAACATGGCAGGCAAGCCGGAACCGGCCTCTCAGCAGACATACACTGACGTACAGGATGAAGAGGTTCTGAAAGCCGTGTGCTGGGCGGTAGAAAATGAATTGGTCACCCCGGAAACGGAGTCCACCCTTGGCGCAGATGTCCGGGTGAACCGGCTTCAGGTGATCGGGGCGATGTATCAGACGAACAAACGGAAGAAGTAACCGATTTTCCTCCGGAAAGAAAACACAAAGGGGATGTTTGTAAGACCGTTCGGATAGGAGTGCGCGAGGCGCACCACAAAAAAGCACGAAGCAGCAATGCTTGGTGCTTTTTCTTTTTGACATGTGCGGCGGGATGCTTTATAATAAGAATGATTTCAGATGTCTGCGGGGCGGCGCGCCCTGCGGTAAAATTACGGCAAGCAAAAAAGGGAACTGCTATGAGAGAAGAAAAGGCCAGCGCATTGCCGCTGCTGCTGGACGTGCGCAGAATGGACGAAAATAACCGGGCTTACGCCTACCGTATGCTGCGCAAAAATATTATGACCTTGCAGCTGCAGCCGGGCTGTCAGCTGAGCGAGGCCGAACTGTGCGAACAGCTGGCCATGAGCCGCACACCGGTACACGAAGCGCTGATGATGCTGAAAAGCGAGTGGCTTGTGGATGTTCTGCCGCAGCGCGGCAGCATTGTGTCCAAGATCAGCGTTCCATACCTGAACGAAGGCTTTGCCATGCGCCGCATTCTGGAACCGGCGCTGCTGCGCGGGCTGGCCGGAAAGCTGACAAGGGAACAGCTGAACGAATTTCAGGAACTGCTGAACCGGCAGAACGAAGACCTTTATCTGGATCAGGATGCAGCAGATGACTTCTTCATCTCGCTGGATAACGACTTCCACAGGCTTTTGTACCACGATTCCGGCTACGACCGCATCTGGGAGGCCATGCACAACGTTACTTCCCATATGGACCGTGTGCGGTATCTGGACTCGGCCCTTTGCCGGGGAAATATTGCCTCGGTGCAGAAAGAGCACGAGCAGATCTTTGGCTACCTGCGGGACGGCCTGCCGCTGGACGTGGACGTAGAAGCCCTGTTTGAGCATCACCTTGGCATGTACCGCGAGAATTTCCAGAAGATATTGGAACGGTTCCCGGATTTCTTTGTACGGACATAAACCAGAAAGAGCACCCGCTGCTGACCCTTACAAGGCCATGGCAGGGGGTGCTCTTTGGGTTCAATACGGATACGGCTTTACGCCGGGCTGCGGATATCAATTTACGACGGCAGTGTTTCTGATGGATTTTGCACCAGAAATGCTGCTTTTTCTGTTCAAAACCCGGAAAAACAGCAGTTTGTGCTCTTGAATTGCCCGAAAAGCTTGCAGGAATGCAGGTTTTTGTGGTAATATTTAAGATGTGTTCCCGTTGAGGGGAAGAAAGAGAGGGGTAATCAAATGATCAATATCTGCATCATTGCCACCATTGTGATCTATCTGGTGGGAATGCTGTTGGTTGGCTTTGTCTACAGCAAGTCCAACGAGGACAGCAGCGATTTCTACCTCGGCGGCCGCACGATGGGCCCGCTGGTCACGGCTATGAGCGCCGAAGCCAGCGATATGTCCAGCTGGCTGCTGATGGGTATGCCGGGCCTTGCATATCTCACCGGCATCGCGTCGCCGGGCTGGACGGCCATCGGCCTTGCTGTGGGCACATGGCTCAACTGGCTCATCGTGGCCCGCCGCCTGCGCCGCTACTCGGCCAATCTGGATGCCATCACGGTGCCGCAGTTCCTTTCCCTGCGGTTCCATGACCAGCGCAACCTGCTCAACGCGCTGGGCGCGGTCATTATCATCGTGTTCTTCATCCCGTACACCGCTTCCGGCTTTGCCGCCTGCGGCAAGCTGTTCAACAG
This sequence comes from Faecalibacterium sp. I4-3-84, assembly GCF_023347255.1. Lineage (GTDB taxonomy): Bacteria > Bacillota > Clostridia > Oscillospirales > Ruminococcaceae > Faecalibacterium > Faecalibacterium taiwanense. Next base: position 1,525,880 of record NZ_CP094466.1, on the reverse strand, counting down.
CCTGTTTGGCGTGGATTACATGGCGGCCATGGTTCTGTCCGCTGTGGTCATCGTGGGTTACACCATCATGGGCGGCTTCCGCGCTGTGTCTACCACCGACCTGATCCAGTCCGTTGTCATGAGCATGGCGCTGATCGCAGTGCTGGTGTATGGTGTCAGCGTGGCAGGCGGCTGGGACGTGGTTCTGGACAACGCCCGCAGCCTGCCCGGCTACCTGACCATGGCTGCAAGCCACAATGTAGCAGACAACACTGCCACCTCCTACAGTCTGCTGGACATCGCGTCCACGCTGGCATGGGGTCTGGGCTACTTCGGCATGCCCCACATCCTGCTGCGCTTCATGGCCATTGAGGACGAAAAGAAGCTGGTGCTCAGCCGCCGCATTGCAAGCGTGTGGGTGGTCATTGCCATGACCGCTTCCATCGTCATCGGCATGGTGGGTCTGGGCATGACCAAGGCGGGCGCACTGGAGTTCCTGAGCGGTTCTTCCAGCGAGACCCTGATCGTGCGCGTGGCCAGCCTGATCGCTCAGCACGGCGTGCTGGCAGCCATTCTGGCAGGCCTGATCCTTGCCGGCATCCTTGCCGCTACCATGTCCACCGCCGACAGCCAGATGCTGGCAGCGGCCTCCAGCGTATCCCAGAACATCCTGCAGGAGTTCGGCCACATGAAGCTGACCGAGAAGCAGAGCCTGTTCGCCGCCCGCCTGACCATCATCTGCATCAGCGTGGTGGGCGTGGTGCTGGCCCGCGACCCCAACTCCAGCGTGTTCGGCATCGTCAGCTTTGCATGGGCCGGCTTTGGCGGCTCCTTTGGCGCAGTGGTGCTGTGCTCCCTGTTCTGGAAGCGCTGCAACTGGCAGGGCGCACTGGCCGGTATGCTCTCCGGCGGCCTGATGGTCTTTGTATGGAAGTACATCATCAGCCCGCTGGGCGGCGTGTTTGGCATCTACGAGTTGCTGCCTGCCTTCCTGATGTCTTTGGTGATCTGTGTTGTGGTGAGCCTTGTCACCCCGGCACCCTCGGCAGAGATCGAGGCAGAGTTCGACGCTGCCAAGTAAAAACGATTGGGAATGCCCTCCGCTGTGCTCTGGGCATAGCAGCGGAAAAATGATGGATCCTTATGCAAAAGAGCAAAGCCGGCGGGCTTTGCTCTTTTGCTTTTTCACGGGTGGGGACGGAGAGGAAAGCGGCATTTAATTCAAAAGAATCAGCCATGCTTCGCAGCATGGAAGCAGAAATCCAAAACAGAAAAAGAACAGAAGATCCAGCACGAGCCGCATCAGACGGGTAAGCGGCGTGCCGAAAGACATGGCATGAATGATAAAAAGATTCACCTCACCCCAGCGCCGGTAGTAACCGGTTTGCTCAAAATTGTTCCAGAGCTCAAGAGATAGAAATTCAAATCCGGCAAACAATGGAAAAATGACCAGGGAGGACATCCAGCCGTCGGCCTGAAGCGAACCATCGCTGAGAGTCCGCCAGTGCACAGCTAATCTGCCTGGACAGGCAAAAATTCCCCACAGGGCAAGTGCAATGCTTAATGCAAGAAGAGCAGTACGCACAGAATGCCAGTCTACAGTGTGCTGGCGGCGCAGCATGGTGAAAAAATCTTCCAGAGGAACGGGAGGAGTGTCATCTTTTTGACGGGAGTCATGACAGTGCATCAGGTCAGCGAGGGTCAGGCCCAGCACATCGGCCAGCGGCTCCAGCGTGTTGATGTCTGGCAGCCCGATGCCGCGTTCCCAGCGGCTGACGGCTTTATCCGTAACGTGAAGCTGCTGAGCCAGTTCGGCCTGCGTCATGTTCCGCTCCCGGCGCACTTGTGCAAGGAATGCACCAAATTCTTTTGCATCCATTCTGCTCACATCCTTTTCCACAGGATAACACAGAAATGTGGAAAACACAACCGACGGAACGTTTAACTTCCGGTTTACAAAACAAAAAGGACGTGCTCCCTTGCGGGAACACGTCCTTTTTTATCGCTTCAGTATCAGGCAGAGATCAGCTTACAGCTGGGGGCCGGCAGAGACCAGAGCCTTGCCGTGCTCGTTGCCCTCGTACTTCTTGAAGTTCTTGATGAAGCGGCTTGCCAGATCCTTGGCCTTCTCTTCCCACTGGGAAGCGTCAGCATAGGTGTCGCGAGGATCCAGAATGCCGGTGTCCACGCCGTTCAGCACGGTGGGAACCTCGAAGTCGAAGTAGGGGATCTTCTTGGTGGGAACATTGTTGATGTCGCCGTTCAGGATGGCATCGATGATGCCGCGGGTATCCTTGATGGAGATGCGCTTGCCGGTGCCGTTCCAGCCGGTGTTGACCAGATAAGCCTTGGCGCCGCTCTTCTGCATCTTCTTGACCAGCTCCTCAGCGTACTTGGTGGGGTGCAGCTCCAGGAAGGCCTGGCCGAAGCATGCAGAGAAGGTGGGGGTGGGCTCGGTGATGCCGCGCTCGGTGCCTGCCAGCTTTGCAGTGAAGCCGGACAGGAAGTAGTACTGGGTCTGCTCGGGGCTCAGGATGGAGACCGGGGGCAGAACGCCGAATGCGTCAGCAGACAGGAAGATGACGTTCTTTGCAGCGGGTGCAGAAGAAATGGGGCGGACGATGTTCTTGATGTGGTTGATGGGGTAGGACACACGGGTGTTCTCGGTAACGCTCTTGTCGGCGAAATCGATGTGGCCCTCGGCATCCAGAGTGACGTTCTCCAGCAGAGCGTTGCGCTTGATGGCGTTGTAGATATCGGGCTCGGAGTCCTTATCCAGGTTGATGACCTTTGCGTAGCAGCCGCCCTCGAAGTTGAACACGCCGTTGTCGTCCCAGCCGTGCTCGTCATCGCCGATCAGCAGACGCTTGGGATCGGTGGACAGGGTGGTCTTGCCGGTGCCGGACAGACCGAAGAAGATAGCGGTGTTCTCGCCGTTCAGGTCGGTGTTGGCAGAGCAGTGCATGGAAGCCATGCCCTTCAGCGGCAGGAAGTAGTTCATCATGGAGAACATGCCCTTCTTCATCTCGCCGCCGTACCAGGTGTTCACGATGACCTGCTCCTTGCTGGTGATGTTGAAGACAACAGCAGTCTCAGAGTTCAGGCCCAGCTCCTTGTAGTTCTCAACCTTGGCCTTGGATGCGTTGTAGACAACGAAATCGGGCTCAAAGTTCTCCAGCTCCTCAGCGGTGGGCTTGATGAACATGTTGGTGACGAAGTGTGCCTGCCATGCAACTTCCATGACAAAGCGGATGGCCATGCGGGTATCCTTGTTGGCACCGCAGAATGCATCCACCACGTACAGGCGCTTGTTGGACAGCTCCTTCTGAGCGATGGCCTTCACAGCAGCCCATGCTTCCTGAGAAGCGGGGTGGTTGTCGTTCTTGTACTCGTCGGAAGTCCACCACACGGTGTCCTTGGAGTTCTCGTCCATAACGATGAACTTGTCCTTGGGAGAACGGCCGGTGTAGATGCCGGTCATAACGTTCACAGCACCCAGCTCGCTGACCTGGCCCTTTTCGTAGCCTTCCAGACCGGGCTTGGTCTCTTCCTCGAACAGCTGCTCGTAGGAGGGGTTGTACACGATCTCAGTCGTGCCGGTAATGCCATACTTGGTAAGATCCAACTTTGCCATATTCGCTATACCTCTACTTTCGTTTGATCCATACGTCCTGTATAGGGCACAGCGTTTCCCGGCGGGCCGGGCGCTGCGCAGAAGGCTTGCAGTTTGTAAATGCAAATTCTCCTGTATACCATTATACATAAAAGCCTTGCAAAATCAATAAATAAACCGTGCTATTTGCAGAAAAGAAACAAATTTCATTAAGAAATTTAACTGCCTGAAACAATTTCAGGAAACAAAAGCAGGGGGCGAAACCTGAAAAAATAAGGTGGAAAGGCAGAAAAACAATTTTTTGATAAAATTTTGACGAGCTGGGATGCATGAAAAAAACGTGCACAAAAGCAACCCTTCCCACAGAACGGCGCGGCAGGGAAGAGCGGAACAGGATCCACAGCCCGATTTGTGCAAAATTTACGAGATTTTGACGATTTTCATGGCAAAGAAGCTTTGCCTGTGGTATACTGTATCTGACAAAAGGACAGCCCCGCTTTTTCTGTGTGCTGCATATAAAAAGGAAAAAGATCATGAAGACCATCTACATCCTGCTCACCCGGTCGGGTACCCTGCTTTCAAACCTTGTTTACGCTGTTACCGGTGCAAATTATACCCACGCTTCGCTGGCTTTTGACGAAGACCTGAGCTGCCTGTACAGCTCTACCCGCAAAAACGGCTATACCATGTTCCCGGCAGGGCCCAGCAGGGAATACCTGAACCGGGGTGTGTTCCGTCTGCGGGAGAACGTGCCCTGCGCACTGTATGCGCTGGATGTGAGCGATGAAGCCTACACCCGTGCCCGCCGCCGTGCCGAGCACATGATGGCCCACGGCAGACTTTACCAGTTCAACGTTATCGGTCTTGCGCTCTGCGGGATGCATATCCGCTGGAAGCGCCGCCGGCACTATTTCTGCTCCCAGTTCGTCAGCGAGGTGCTGGAAAAGAGCGGTGCCATGGAGCTGCCCAAGCACAGCACCCTGATGCACCCGAACGACTACACCCGGCTGGAAGAGCTGCGGTGCGTATACAAGGGTACACTGGCCGGCCTGCCGCAGCGCCAGCAGATGGAATTTGACCAGAACGATACGGTGATCGGCGTATATCTGGGGCTGGCGCTGGGCCTGTTCCACACCGGCGCGGCCCGGGTGCGGGAGATTTTTTGAAAAAATTGAATTTTTGTGTTGACAAAGCAGGCGTGCTATGCTAAAATAGCCAAGTCGGGAGCGAACACCCGATGCAAAATGGACGTATGGCCCGTTGGTCAAGCGGTTAAGACAGAGGCCTCTCACGCCTTTAACATCGGTTCGATTCCGGTACGGGTCACCATTTTATAGTAGTAAAACGGTCATGTGCCGTTTTATATAGATGCCTCTTTAGCTCAGTCGGTTAGAGCACCTGACTGTTAATCAGGGTGTCGCCTGTTCGAGTCAGGCAAGAGGCGCCAGCAAAGCGATGGAAGTTTTCCATCGCTTTTTTCTTTTTCTCTGGTCGCTTTTGTTGACAGAAAATGCGAGGCGGGATATACTTAAAGCATGTTTTAGAATTGAAAATTTGTTGGTGGGCGGATGCTTTTAAGGGCAGCATCCTCGCCCTCTCAGTCTCTAACGCGCCAGATTCCCCCTTTTGTCGCTGCGCGACATCTTCCCCCGGAGCGGGGGAAGTCTTTCCTCAAAGGGGGAGCCCTTGGTAAAACCGGAAAGTTTTCCGCATTGCCAAGGCCTCTCCCTTTGACAGACTCCCCCGGCCGGGGGAGGTGGCACGAAGTGCCAGAAGGGGAATAAGGTGGATTTGCGGAGCAAAGACGGAGAGGGCGAGCCGCCTTCCGGCAAAATAAAGGAGAACATCATGAAAAAAATCATTCTGACCGGCGACCGTCCCACCGGCCGCCTGCATGTGGGCCATTATGTCGGTTCCCTGAAGGAGCGGGTGCGCCTGCAGAACTCCGGCGAGTACGATGAGATTTACGTTATGATCGCCGATGCACAGGCCCTGACCGATAACGCCGACAACCCGGAAAAGGTGCGCCAGAACATCCTGCAGGTGGCGCTGGATTATCTGGCCTGCGGCATCGACCCCGCCAAGACCCATATTTTCATCCAGTCCATGGTGCCGGAATTGACTGAGCTGAGCTTCTACTATATGAACCTCGTCACCGTGAGCCGCCTGCAGCGCAACCCCACCGTAAAGAGCGAGATCCATATGCGCAACTTTGAGACCAGCATCCCGGTGGGCTTCTTCTGCTACCCCATCAGTCAGGCGGCGGACATCACCGCTTTCCACGCCACCACCGTGCCTGCCGGTGAGGACCAGAAGCCCATGATCGAGCAGTGCTGCGAGATCGTGCGCAAATTCAACGCCGTTTACGGCGATACCCTGACCGAGCCGGAGATCGTGCTGCCCCAGAACGCCGCCTGCCTGCGTCTGCCCGGCACCGACGGCAAGGCCAAGATGAGCAAGAGCCTTGGCAACTGCATCTACCTGTCCGAGGAACCGGAGGACATCAAAAAGAAGGTCATGTCCATGTACACCGACCCCAACCACCTGCGTGTGCAGGACCCCGGCAAGGTGGAGGGCAACCCGGTGTTCATCTATCTGGACGCCTTCTGCCGTCCGGAGCACTTTGCAGAGTTCTGGCCGGAATACCAGAACCTCGACGAGGTGAAGGCGCACTACCAGCGCGGCGGTCTGGGCGACGTGAAGGTGAAAAAGTTCCTGAACAGCGTCATGCAGGCCGAGCTGGAGCCCATCCGCACCCGCCGCAAGGAGTGGGAGCAGCGCCTGCCCGAGGTGGTGGAGATCCTGAAAGAGGGCAGCGCCTACGCGGAAAAGACTGCCGCCGCCACGCTGGCCGAGGTGCGCAAGTCCATGCGGATCGATTACTTCGACAACGACAACCTGTTGAAATAAAATCTATGAGAGTGTCCGGGATGCCGCAGGCGTTCCGGACACTCTTTTTATAGTTTACGAAAATTGCATAGAAAATGCGGTCAAACTGTGTTAAAATAGGGGCAATAAGTACAGAAAGCCCCCGCTTTGGGGGCGAGAGGAAAAAGGAAAATCACCATGCAAAAGACCATCTGGATCACTGGCGCAAGCTCCGGCATCGGGCAGGAGTTTGCACGCCGCTATGCAAAGCTGGGCTGCCGGCTCATCCTGACTGCCCGCCGCACCGACCGGCTGGAAGCGCTGGCCGCAAAACTGGGCACGCCCTGCCGCATCCTGCCTGCCGATCTTGCAAAGGAAGAGGACTGCCAGCGCCTTTTCAAGGAGCTGGAGGGGGAGACCATTGATATCTTTATCAACAACGCGGGCTTTGGCGTGTGCGGCAGCTATCTGGAGACCGACGATGCCCGGGAAGAGGAAATGATCCGGGTGAATGTGGAAGCCATGGCGCGGCTGTTCCGCTTTGCAGTGCGCAGGATGCACGCGGCAGGCGGCGGCACCATCCTGAACGTGGCATCCTCGGCGGGGCTGCTGCCCGGCGGACCCTATATGGCGGGCTACTATGCCAGCAAGGCCTATGTGGTCAGCCTGACCCGGGGCGTTGCCCGGGAGCTGCAGGAGCTGCACAGCCCGGTCTATGTGTGTGCGCTCTGCCCGGGGCCGGTGGATACCGAGTTCAACGACCGGGCGGGGGTGGTGTTTGCCCTCAAGGGCATCACGCCGGAGTTCTGCGTACAGGAAGCCATGCACGGTATGATGCACCGCAGGATCATCATCGTGCCCTCGGCCTTTATGCGGGCATGCACCACGGCGCAGAAGCTGCTGCCTGCCTCCTTGCTGATGCCCGTTGTGGCACGGCAGCAGAAAAAGAAGCTGGGATGATATTCTGGATGGCTTAATATGGCTCTTGTCAACAAGCCCAAATTTTTCCGCCGAAATTGTGCGCACTGCTAATGACTGAAACCGTGTATACAAGAAAAAACCGGTTTTTTGCAGCTTTGCACGACTTTTCACGAAAAAATTTCCCGGAAAATTAAAAATACAGCAAAAATGCAGAAGAAAATGCCTTGACAGAGCCCAAAAAGAATGTTACCCTGTATACAAGAAGGACGCTAAAATCGAGAGTTCGGCTTTTTGAGCGTCCTGCAGAGCAAAAACGGGGCTTCCCCGCAAAGGAACAATTTGATTGGAGGACTCTATTATGGCACAGTGCACTCCCAAATCTTTTGATCTGACCGGCAAGGTCGCGCTGATCACCGGCGCATCCTACGGCATTGGCATGGCAATTGCAAAGGCAATGGCAGCCAATGGCGCTACCATCGTGTTCAACGACATCAAGCAGGAGCTGGTGGATAAGGGCATCGCTGCTTACGCAGAAGCAGGCATCAAGGCTCACGGCTACGTCTGCGACGTGACCGATGAGGATGCCGTCAACGCCATGGTGGCAAAGATCACCGAGGAAGTTGGCCACATCAACATTCTGGTCAACAACGCCGGTATCATCAAGCGCATCCCCATGACCGAGATGAGCGCTGCTCAGTTCCGTCAGGTCATCGATGTTGACCTGAACGCTCCCTTCATCGTGGCAAAGGCCATCATCCCCGACATGATCGCACAGGGCGGCGGCAAGATCATCAACATCTGCTCCATGATGAGCGAGCTGGGCCGTGAGACCGTCTCCGCCTACGCTGCAGCCAAGGGCGGCCTGAAGATGCTCACCAAGAACATCGCTTCTGAGTACGGCGCATACAACATCCAGTGCAACGGCATTGGACCCGGCTACATCGCTACTCCGCAGACCGCACCTCTGCGCGAGATCCAGCCCGACGGCAGCCGTCATCCCTTCGACCAGTTCATCGTTGCCAAGACCCCCGCAGGCCGCTGGGGCGAGGCAGAGGACCTGGGCGGACCTGCTGTCTTCCTGGCATCCGAGGCTTCTGACTTTGTCAATGGCCTGATCCTGTACGTCGATGGCGGCATTCTGGCTTACATCGGCAAGCAGCCCCAGTAATGGCTGAGGATCTCCCAAAGGACTGAGCACGGCGGCAGCCGGGCAGGCTTTGCCTGCTGGCTGCCGCTTTTTGTATTTGTATGGGAAAGGATGTTGTGTTATAATGGAAAAACAGCATAAAGACGCAGTATGGGTGCCCCATGCCGAGATCGAGCCGGAGGTATGCGGCAAGGGCGTAAAGCGCCGCATTCTGGCCTACAGCAAGGATGCCATGTGCGTGGAAAATACCTTTGAGACCGGCGGTGTGGGTGCCATGCACTGCCACCCGCACACGCAGGTCACCTACATCGTTTCCGGCCGCTACCGCTTTACCATCGGCGACGAGACCCGCGAGGTGGGCCCCGGCGACACCCTGCTCAAGCAGGACGGCGTGATGCACGGCTGTGTGTGTCTGGAAGGCGGCGTGATGCTGGACTTCTTTACCCCCATGCGCGAGGACTTTGTATAACACCTGCATCTGCAGGGAAGAAAAATAAGAAGGAGAATCATAAACCCATGAAAATTGCACTCATCAACGAGAACAGTCAGGCCGCCAAGAACGGCATCATTGAAACTGCCCTGAAAAAGGTAGTGGAACCCATGGGCCACGAGGTGGTCAACTACGGCATGTACGCCGCCGATGACGCCGCCCAGCTGACCTATGTGCAGTGCGGCATTCTGGCTGCCATCCTGCTGAACAGCGGCGCAGCCGATTACGTCATCACCGGCTGCGGCACCGGCGAGGGTGCCATGCTGGCCCTGAACAGCTTCCCCGGCGTGATCTGCGGCCATGTGGAGGACCCTGTGGATGCCTACACCTTTGCCCACGTCAACGACGGCAACGCCGTTGCCATGCCGTTTGCCAAGGGCTTCGGCTGGGGCGGTGAGCTGAACCTTGAGTACTGCTTCGAGAAACTGTTCGGCTTCGGCCACGGTCAGGGCTACCCCAAGGAGCGCGTGGAGCCTGAGCAGCGCAACAAGAAGATCCTGGACGGCGTGCGTGCCGCTACCTTCAAGCCGCTGATCGAGTGCCTGAAGAGCATCGATCAGGACCTGCTGAAGGGCGCTGTGGCCGGTGCAAAGTTCAGCGAGCTGTTCTTTGCTTCCTGCAAGGACGAGGAGCTGGCAGCATACGTCAAGACCCTGCTGTAAGAGGATGCTGCTATGGGCTGGCTTTATCATCTGAACGCAGGCATTACCCATGGACTGGAAGGCTTTCTGGAGACCGCAGTGCCCATGATCGCGGGCCTTGCCGAAGTGATCGGTCTGTTCATCATCGTCACCAGTCTTATCAAGGCCACCTACCACTATGTGCGGGCGACCTTCTTCCATGACCACCATGATTTCCACCACGAGATGAGCAGCGGCCTGACCACGGCGCTGGAATTCCTGATGTCGGCGGAGATCGCAAAGACCTTCCTTTTGCAGAATCTGGAGTCGGTGGTGCCGTTGGCTGCCACCTTTGCACTGCGTGCCATGATGAGCCTGATGCTGCACTGGGAAATGCAGGGCGGACACCGCTCCGGCCGCAAAAAAGCGGAAAACGACACAGAAGCGGAAAAGAATGACTAGTGCGCAGCTGAAAACAGAGTTTTGCCAAACTTTTGCCGTGATAACTTTCTTTGCGTTGTGAAAAACGTAAAACCTTGACATGAGCCCTTGACACTTTTGCACAAAGGGACTATACTCTTGCCATCGAAAGCAAAGGCGCTGACGGAAGAGATTCCGCCAGCGCCTTTTGTGTTTTCGGGGATATTGCCGCTCGGGGGAAGATAGAGGGTCTCCTGAGTGCAAATGAAGCGTTCCTGCGTGCAATCGGCACGGGGAACACCGCACACGCCAAAAGGTTCTGGTGGCCTTGCGGTATCACATTCGTGGGAGGTATGGAAAGTTATGTTCAGCTCCGTCAACACCTGTTGGACGCTGGTTGCAGCGTTCCTTGTCTACTTCATGCAGGCGGGCTTCGCCTTGTGCGAAGCCGGTTTCACCCGTGCAAAGAACACCGGTAATATTCTGATGAAGAATATGATGGACTTCTGCATCGGCACTCCGTGCTACTGGATCATCGGCTTTGGCCTGATGTTCGGCGGCACCGGCGCACTGATCGGCGGCTTCGACCCGTTCATTCAGGGCGATTACAGCCATCTGGGTCTGGATATCCCGCTGTGGGTCTACATCGTGTTCCAGACCGTGTTCTGCGCAACGGCTGCCACCATCGTTTCCGGCTCCATGGCCGAGCGCACCAACTTCAAGGCTTACTGCGTTTATTCCGCTGCGATCTCGCTGGTGGTCTACCCCATCTGCGGCCACTGGATGTGGGGCGGCGGCTGGCTGCAGAGCATGGGCTTCCATGACTTTGCAGGCTCTGCAGCAGTCCACAATGTGGGCGGTGTCATCGCTCTGCTGGGCGCATGGATGCTGGGTCCCCGCATCGGCAAGTACGACAAGAACGGCAAGCCTCACGCCATTCCCGGCCACAACCTGACCGCCGGTGCTCTGGGCGTGTTCATCCTGTGGTTCTGCTGGTTCGGCTTCAACGGCGGTTCTTCTCTGAGCCTTGCCACCGACGAGGCCATGACCATGACCGGTCTGGTCTGCTTCAATACCAACCTTGCTGCAGCCGTTGCTACCTGTGTGACCATGATTTTTACATGGCTGCGCTATGGCAAGCCCGATGTCTCCATGACCCTGAACGGTTCTCTGGCCGGTCTGGTGGCGATCACCGCAGGCTGCGATACCGTTTCTCCCTTCGGCGCATTCTTCATCGGCTTTGTGGCCGGCTTGCTCGTTGTTCTGAGCGTTGAGTTTTTCGATAACATCGCCAAGGTGGATGACCCTGTTGGTGCAGTTTCCGTCCACTTTGCAAACGGCGTGTGGGGCACCATTGCGGTGGGCCTGTTCTCCACCGGTGCCAACACTGAGCACGCAGGTCTCTTCTACGGCGGCGGTCTGGCACAGCTGGGCACCCAGCTGCTGGGCCTCGTTACCGTTGACATCTACGTTGTCGTTGTGATGTTCATTATCTTCAAGCTCATCGATAAGTTCATCGGCCTGCGCGTTCCCGCAGAGGTGGAGATCGACGGTCTGGATATCCACGAGCATGGTCTGGCATCCGCTTACGCTGGTTTCTCCATCTCCGATGCAAACTCTGCTGCCATGGTGCCCAACGAGAACACCGACCTCGGCGAGGACGATGTGACCAAGGCCACCGACAAGCAGATCAGCGCTGCCGTTCCTGTGGTGCGCGAGCCTTCGCCCGTGATCCACGATGGCGTGTACGACACCGGCATGCACAAGGTGTCCATCATTGCAAAGCTTTCCAAGTTCGATCAGCTCAAGACTGCTCTCAACGATTTGGGCGTTACCGGCATGACCGTCACGCAGGTGATGGGCTGCGGCATCCAGAAGGGCACTTCCGAAAAGTACCGCGGCGTGCCTGTGGATACCACCCTGCTGCCCAAGATCAAGGTGGAGGTGATCGTCTCCAAGATCAGCGTGGACGCTGTGGTGGAGGCCGCCAAGAAGGCACTGTACACCGGACACATCGGCGACGGCAAGATCTTTGTTTACAATGTGACCCGCGTGGTCAAGATCCGCACCGGCGAAGAGAACTTCGCCGCCCTGCAGGATGTGGAGTAAAACTCCAAAATTCTAACAGCTGTCCCGCTGCGGTGCAGGCGCACCGGCACGACACCGGCCTCTGTACAGCGGCGTGATATACGCGTTTGCGTCAGCAACGAAAGCTCCAGTGGAGCTTTCGAGCGGCCAAACGGTCTGCGAAAGCAGATGGAGGGGCCTCGCCCCGACAAATGCCCGTTGTTCTCCTTTTTCCTTTTTTCTGATCCGACTCAAAAGCCCCGCTTCTGCGCACAAAGAAGCGGGGCCTTTGGCATTTGTTTTACCGGGCATGTGAAAGTTGTATAATATCCTTTGCCGTTCTTTGGTTGACATTGATAGAAAAACATGTTATGTTTTGGCGCATATAGACAAAATCAGATTGAAAATAAGAGAGGTGCGGGGAAGAAACATGTGGAAAATGAAGGAATGGTTCCTGCATTATAAGGAAGCGATCCGGGTCTCGCTTCTGGCGCTGTTCCGGTGGACGCTTCTGGCTGTGTGCACCGGCGTGCTGTGCGGCGGCATCGGAACGCTGTTCCATCTGGCAGTGGAATGGGTGACCGAGCAGCGCACGGAGCATGTCTGGCTGCTATGGCTTCTGCCTGCGGCGGGCATCGCCATCACGGCTCTGTATAAGGCGACGGGCTGTGTCGGCAAGGGCACCAACGATGTGCTGCGGGCCGTGCAGGACGGCAGCTCGGTGACGCCGTGGCTGGTCCCGGCCATCTTTCTGGGCACTGTGCTCACCCATCTGTGCGGCGGCTCGGCCGGCCGCGAGGGCGCAGCGCTGCAGATGGGCGGCAGCATCGGCTGGAATATCGGCCGGGTGCTGCACTTCAACAATCATGACTGCCGCACGGCTACCGTGTGCGGCATGGCGGCATTTTTTTCGGCGCTGTTCGGTACACCGCTGACCGCGACCCTGTTTGCGATGATGGTGGTGGATGTGGGCCTGATGCTGACCGTGGCCTTCGTGCCGGGCTTTCTGGCGGCGCTCATTGCATACAGCATCTCGCTGAAGGCCGGTGTTGCGCCCACACGGTTTGTGATGGAAGCGCCGCCGCTGGATGCCCGGACGGTGGTGCGCACCGCCGTGCTGGCCATGTGCTGCGCGGTGGTGGCGGTGATTTTCTGCCAGATGCTGCACTTTTTTGAGCATGAGATCCCCAAACTGCTGCCGAATCCGTGGGTGCGGGCTGCTGCAGGCGGTGCGACTGTGGTGGCACTGTCCTACCTGATGGGGGTGGGCCGCTATAACGGTGCCGGCATGGATGTCATTATGGATGCCGTTGAGCTGGAGCAGGCTCTGCCGTGGGACTTTGTGTGCAAAATGGTGCTTACGGTGCTGACCCTGAGCGTGGGCTTCAAGGGCGGCGAAGTGGTGCCGAGCTTTTACATCGGCGCAACGTTTGGCTGCGTGGTGGGGCCGCTGCTGGGGCTCCCGGCGGGCTTTTCTGCTGCAGTGGGTCTGGTGTGCGTGTTCTGCGGGGCGACCAATACGCTGGTGGCTTCCATTGTACTGGCGGCTGAGCTGTTCAGCGGGGCCGGGTTTGAGCTGATGGCTCTGGCCTGCGGCCTGAGCTATATGTTCTCCGGCTATCACAGCCTGTATTCCAGTCAGGGGTTCCGCACCAGCAAGCTTTTTTCGGAATTCCTGCAGCCGAAGGAAGAAAAATGAAGAAAAAATTTCATGGCTGCGTCTCTTGATTTTTTCCGCGGGACGTGCTACAATCAGCGTAGTTTCATCCTGTAAAAGCGATGATGCGGACAAACTGAGTTCCCGTTTCTCCATGATCCAGAGAGGGCTGCCCCGCAAGGGCGCTGCAAGCAGCCTGTCATGTGCCGGAGCTCTACCACCGCAGAGCGCAGAGGAGAACCTCTGCCGGGTGCGCCCGTTACAGCACAGCGAGTGGCGTGCAGAAAAGCACGCAATTCGGGTGGAACCGTGGAACGTTTCTGATTTTTTCAGGCGCTTCATCCCGTGAGTAAGTGTGCGGGATGAAGCGCTTTTTTGTTTTACTTTATCTGTCAAAGGAGCAAACATTATGAAGATCATCTATAAGGACGGTCATGTGGACGAGTGCCCGCAGGATCAGGAACTGCACGTTATCCGCCACACCGCAGCCCACATCATGGCGCAGGCCATCAAGCGCCTGTATCCGCAGGCTGATTTCGCCTTCGGCCCCGCTACCGAGAACGGCTTCTACTACGATGTCGATCTGGGCGACCAGAAGCTCAGCGACGAGGATCTGGCAAACATCGAAAAAGAGATGCGCAAGATCGTCAAGGAGAATTTGCCCATCAAGCCCTTCATCCTGCCCCGCGCCGAGGCCGTGAAGCTGATGGAAGAGCGCAAGGAGAACTACAAGATCGAGCACATGGCGGATCTGGCCGATGAGACCGAGTTCAGCTTCTTCCAGCAGGGCGAGTACGTGGATATGTGCATCGGACCCCACCTGACCTACACCAAGGCGCTGAAGGCCTTCAAGATCACCCAGCAGTCCGGCGCATACTGGAAGAACGACAAGGAAAACAAGATGCTCACCCGCATCAATGGCGTGGCCTTCCGCAATCAGGAAGAGCTGGATGCTTGGGAGAAGGAGCAGCAGGAGGCCCGTGAGCGCGATCACCGCAAGATCGGCAAGGAAATGGGCCTGTTCATGACCGACGATCTGGTTGGCCGCGGCCTGCCCATGTTCCTGCCCGCAGGCTACACCGTCTGGCAGGAGCTGGAGAACTATATCAAGGAGAAGGAGCGTGCACGCGGCTATCTGCACGTTATGACTCCCTGCATCGGCACTGTGAACCTGTATAAGACCTCCGGTCACTGGGATCACTACCGTGAGAACATGTTCCCCGCCATGGAGATGGAGGGCGAGAGCTATGTTCTGCGCCCGATGAACTGCCCCCACCACATGATGATCTACGCAAATCGTCCCCATTCTTACCGTGACCTGCCCATGCGCATCGGTGAGATCGCCCACGATTTCCGTTACGAGTCCTCCGGCACCCTGAAGGGCATCGAGCGCGGCCGTCACTTCTGCCAGAACGATGCTCACCTGTTCTGCACCCCGGAGCAGATCAAGAGCGAGGTCGCAAACGTGTGCGACCTGATCTTTGAGGTGTACAAGGACTTCAACATTACCGATTACCGCTGCGTGCTGAGCCTGCGTGATCCTGCCGATAAGAAGAAGTACCACGACGATGATGCCATGTGGAACCATGCAGAGCAGGCCCTGCGCGAAGTGCTGACCGAGCTGGGCATCCACTTCACCGAGGAGATCGGCGAGGCTGCCTTCTACGGCCCCAAGCTGGACGTGAACGTCAAGCCCGCCGTGGGTGCCGAGTACACCCTGTCCACCTGCCAGCTGGACTTCTGCCTGCCCGCAAAGTTCCACCTGACCTACGTGGACAAGGACGGCACCGAAAAGACCCCCGTGGTGCTGCACCGCGCCATCCTGGGCTCTCTGGACCGCTTCATGGCTTACCTGATCGAAGAGACCAAGGGCAAGTTCCCCACCTGGCTGGCTCCCACGCAGGTCAAGGTGCTGCCCGTCTCCGAAAAGACGCTGGACTACGCCGAGGGCGTGACCGAAAAGCTGGTGGAAGCCGGTGTCCGTGTTGTGCTGGACGACGACAACCAGAAGATCGGCTACAAGATCCGCGAGGCACAGCAGGTGGACCGTGTGCCGTATATGCTGGTTCTGGGTGCCAAGGAAGCCGAGGCAGGCAACATCTCGGTGCGTGACCGCAAGGGCGAGACCACCACGATGGAGCTGGATGCGTTCATCGCAAAGGTGACTGCCGAGATCCGCAACCGCAGCCTGTAAGCAGACACTGCAAAACACAAAGCGCCGCTTTCCCGGCAGGGGAGAGCGGCGCTTTTTTTGCTGCAGCGAAACGCCAAAGGCCGCTGCTCAAATGGAAACAGCGGCCTTTGGCGTTGGATGCTTTATAAAAAGGAAATCAGGCATTTTCCTTCTGAACGCTCTTGACGGCCAGAGCCTTGGCGGGCTTCATCAGAAGCACGCACACGCCGTTGAAGAGAACGGAACCCACGATGAAGGTGATGAAGAACTGGGGCAGGTGGGTGGCCAGAGCGGTGGTGTCGATGCAGGCCACAGTCAGGTAGGCAAAGCCCACGTTGTTCAGCACCTTGGGTGCGTAGGGGTGCAGGATGATGAGGATGAACAGCACCACGGCCAGCGGGATGAGGAAGCCGAAGAAGCCGCCCAGCACCGGGGTCAGGGCCGTGATGGAAAGCAGAGCGATCACAGTGAGGATCAGGCCCACAAGACCACCCAGCTCAACGGTGACGAAGCAATCCTTCACATCGCCTTCCAGCGTGAACATCATGATATTGCTCAGGAAGATCAGCCAGCTATACTCCAGACCGGTCACATGGATGATGGCGTTGGCGATCAGGATCCACACCAGCAGCATCAGGCGGAAATACAGCAGAAAGCGCTTGGTAACGGCTTCATTCATGATAAAATACCTCTTTCTTGATCGTATTGGAAAGCTTTGCTTTCACTAAAGGACGCTTTTTGACAGGTAAAACCTGCAATGATATCGCCATTATACAATATTTATATGGCAAAAACAATACTTTTGCAAGAATAAATTGCATATTTTGGAAATTTTGACTTGCAGAAGGTCGGCAACCTCGCCCTCTCCGTCATTGCTTGCGCAATGCCACTTCTCCCAAAGTGAGAGGCCTTGGCAATCCACGCAAAGTATGCGGTTCCGCCAGAGGCTCCCCCTTTGAGGAAAGACTTCCCCCGCGCCGGGGGAAGATGTCGTGCAGCGACAAAAGAGGGAATCTGGCGCGTTAGCGCCTGAGAGGGCGAGCACGGTAAAAATAAGCTGGAATAATGGCACAGCGGAGCCATTTCAAATTGTTTTTCTGTCCAAAATGGAGTATAATGAGACAATAAATATTCTGCCGCAGTTGCGGCCTGAACAGGGGGAGGAACCTTATATGAACAAACCGGTACTGGTGGTCATGGCGGCTGGCATGGGCAGCCGCTACGGCGGCATGAAGCAGATCGACCCGGTGGGGCCGAACGGTCAGGTGATCGTGGACTATTCCCTTTACGATGCCCGCCGCGCAGGCTTTGAGACGGTGATCTTTGTTATCAAGCATGAGATCGAGGATGCTTTCAAGGCAGCGATCGGCGAGCGTGTATCCAAGGCCATGAACGTGAAATATGCCTTCCAGCAGCTGGATGAGCTGCCCGCAGGCTTTGCCGTGCCGGAGGGCCGTGTCAAGCCCTGGGGCACCTGCCACGCCGTTCTGGCTGCAAAGGACCTCATCGACGGCCCGTTTGCAGTCATCAATGCCGATGATTATTACGGCCCGGAGGCCTTCCGGGTGATGTATGATTACCTGTCCACCCACGAGGACGGCAGCTATTACGATTACTGCATGGTAAGCTACCTGCTCCGGAACACTGTCTCCGAGAATGGCAGCGTGGCCCGCGGCGTATGCGTGACCGAACCCGACGGCACCCTGCACAGTGTGACCGAACGCACCCGCATTGAAACGTACGAAAACGGCGTACACTTCACCGAGGACGGCGGCGCAAGCTGGACCGACCTGCCCGGCGATACCCCGGTGAGTATGAACCTGTGGGGCTTTGGCAAAAGCTTTCTGGACGAAGCCGAGCAGCGCTTTGCGGGCTGGCTGACCGAAAATCTGCCTAAAAACCCGCTCAAGTGTGAGTATTTCCTGCCGCTGGTGGTCACGGAGCTGATCGAAGAGGGCAAGGCAAAAATTCAGGTGCTGCGCAGCACAGATAAATGGTACGGCGTTACCTACCGTGAGGACAAGCCGCTGGTGGTGGAAGCCATTGCCCGCAAAACGGCAGGGGGCCAGTACCCGGAGAATTTGTGGGCATAAACTAAAAAAGAGACGGCTGATCGTTCAAATCAGCCGTCTCTTTTTCTTTAGTCACTTATTTCGTCTGGGGGGGGGTAAGAGCTGCATCCTCACAGGAGAAGATCCAGATGGTCTCATCAATGTGAGTTCCGCTCTTGGAATAGGGTGTCACCTTGACGCAGAAGGTGGTGCCGTCGGTCTTTTTATAGGTGCGCTCCACGATGTCACCGGTCAGGACCTTGCTGCGGATATAATTGTAATCCAGCAGGTCTGCCAGACTCTCGCGGCAGGCGGGCTCTACCAGCGTATCACGGTACTGCTGCAGAACGGCAATATAAGAGCCGCCGGAGGCATCCAGAATTTTCTGGAAATAGTCCGGGACGATCACGCCGCGCATACGGTCGGTCTTCAAATCCACAACGAACACGCTCTTGTACTTGGGGGCAAGGATCCGCAGGAAATGCTCGGCATCCCGCTTTTCGGTCAGGGTCTGCTCCAGCTTCTCGTTCAGGCCCCGCAGCTGGCGCTCCTGGCCGTTGCGGGCATAATAGGCCTGCTTGTCCTGCCGCATGGCAGCTTCGGCCTGATTCATGGCATCGTCCAGCCGGTGCAGGTCGTTGGTGTTCTGGATGCCCACCGAGATCTCATATTCCTTCTCGCGCAGGAAAGCACGCATCTTGTCCACAGCCACCCACACGCTGTAGGGCGGCTGGTTCGGGGTGAGGATCACGAATTCGTCACCGCCGATGCGGTAGATGCGGCTGGAAGCAAAGAACTTGCGGGCCGCATTGGCAATGAAGCAGAGCATGGCATCGCCGCTGCGGTGGCCCAGATGGTTGTTGATCTCGTGCAGGCCCACCACATCGATGTAGGTGCACACCATGGAGTCGTATTCGCTGGACTGCAGCGTCCGCAGATCGGTCTCAAAGAGGCTGCGGTTCAGCAGGCCGGTCAGGGTGTCGTGGCTGTAGGAGAAGTCCAGCTCCTCGCTGAGATGGTCGGCCTGTGCATCCTCACGCACCACCACGGTGGCCCAGGGGTTCTGGGCGCAGCAGTTGCGGCAGGGCAGAAATTCCATGGTGATCCACACGAACTGACCGGACACGTTTTTGCGGAAGCGGTAGGCCTCCGGCTGCTGGGTGCTGAAAACAGCGGAGCGCAGGGGCTCCAAATCGGTCTGGTCGGTGAACATCTCCGCGTCGTCCGGGTGGATCACCTTATTCGTCACCATGCGCTCACAGTAAGCGGCAAAGTCCTCCTCAGTGTCCGAACCCGCACCGGGCAGGCGCGGGTCCCGCTTGATGACCCGGTATTCGCCGGTGGAAAGGTTCAGCAGAGAAAGCTCCAGCACATTGTCCGCAAAGATCTGGTAGGCCTGCAGCGCCAGTGCGGTCTGCTCGCTGTTGGAGATGGGGACCCGGCGGTCACGGCGCATCAGGTCGCGGCGCATATCCCAGTAATCCTCGCTGTTGGGCTGGGCCAGCAGGGCCTCGGCGTTCTCCACCGGCATGGGCTTGTAGAAATAATAGCCCTGCGTATACAGGCAGTCGGCGGCCTGCAGCATGGAGACCTGCTCCGGCGTTTCCACGCCTTCGGCGATGATGGGCAGATTCAGGCGGTGGGCCATATCCACCACCGATTCCACGATCTGCACGCCCTTGCTGCGGTTTTGCTGGTTCATGTCGATGAGCTTCATGTCCAGCTTGATGGCATCCACATTGGTGTCCTTGAGCATATTCAGCGAAGAATAGCCGCTGCCAAAGTCGTCCATCATCACAGAGAAACCTTTGCGGTGCAGGCCCTGGATGGTGTTTTCCATCAGAGAAGCGTTTTCGGCCAGCATGGTCTCGGTGATCTCGGCCAGCAGGAGCTTTGGCTCCAGCTGATACTTTTCCACAAGGTTGGAGAAGATCTGCGGCACATCCAGATTGACGATATCCACCACAGAAACGTTCACAGATACAGGCACAAGATTGCTGCCGCTCTCCTGCCACTTGTGCAGGGTCTTGCAGACAGACTCCCAGATGTACTGATCCAGCTGGGTCACAAGGCCGGTGCTTTCCAGCAGGGGCATGAACTCGGCCGGGGGCACGCAGCCGCGGGTGGGATGGTTCCAGCGCACCAGTGCTTCCATGCCCACGATGGCGCGGGTCATGCTGTTGCACTTGGGCTGCAGAAAGAAGCAGAACTCGTGATTTTTCAGGGCGAGCTCCAGCTCGCTCAGCAGCTGACGCTGCTTCTTGAGACGGTTGAGCATGGCCGGAGTAAAGCGGTGCATCCCGCCTACGGCCGGGCTGGGGTCTACCGATGCGATCTGTGCATAGCTGCACAGGGTTTGTACGTCAGCATCTGGATGCTCGGCCACAGGGCACACACCAAAAGACAAGAAGGAGGTAACGCCCTGCCTGTAGTCGTTCACGCAGGTCTGCAGATGGCTGATGATGGCCAGCTGCTGTTCTTTGTCATCCGGCAGGCAGAGCACAAAATCGTCGCTGCCGAGGTAGCCCACCGGAGAACCGGTTGCCTTGCTGTGCTCCAGCAGAAGGGCTGTAAGAGACAGCAGCAGGCTGTGCGCCTGCTGAGAACCGTACAGCTCGGTATACAGTTTAAAATGCTCGATATCGATGGCGGCAACACACCAGTTCTCGCCTTTGTGCTGCGCCAGAAACTCCTGCAGCTGCTGCAGGAAGTCGTCTTTGCGAGCGATCTGTGCAAGTGCATCGGGTTGCGGTGCGCCGACATTTTCATTCAACTTCAGTTCTTCGAACATGATAAATCCCTCGCTGTTGGATGTTTTCGACAAAATGTGGCATTCTATAAAACAGTATAGCACGATTTTAAACCTTTGAAAATAGATATTTAAAACTTTGCGGCAAAAAAGAACGGAACGCCGGACGGGTCCGGAAGGCGGGGCATAAAAAGACCGCTGCATTCCTGTGCAGCGGTCTTTTGGGCAGCGGTCTCAGGCATCCTTGCGGGTGTCGGAGCCGTTTTTCTTCGGTTCTTCTTCAGGGCTTTCCCGGCGGGCAAGACCAAGGCGCAGGGCCTTGAGGGTGGTCTTTTTTACGCCATGCTTCAGGCCGGGGAAGGCGCGCAGCATACGGCGCGGGCCAACGATGCGGGGGGTGCGCAGCAGCTGGGCCTGCATTTCATCGCTGCGGGCCTGCAGCTCCTCGGCCAGCTGTTCCAGACGCAGCAGCTCGGCAGCGCGCTCTATCGTGCCCTTGGCGGCCAGCTGTGCAGCCTTGGCGGCTTCGGCCGTGTTGAGCTTGGCGATCTCGGAAGCATGCTTTGCCGCCTCGCGGGCCTCAGCGGTCTTGGCACGGACGGCGGCCAGCGTTTCACGCAGGGCACGCTTTTCCGGTGCGGCTTCGCGGGCCTCGGCGGCGGCAAGCTTGAGCTGCAGGCGCTGCTCGTCCAGCTTCTGGTCGGCGTTCAGGGTGGTGGTGCCCAGCAGCTGGGTCATGGCATCGCTGACGGCATGGATACTGTCAGCCAGCTGCTCCATGGCATCCAGCGTCTTGGCCAGACCGGAGGCGGCAAAGGCCGTAACGACTACGTCTGCCGCGTAGACCGCATAGAGCACACACATAACGACAAAGCCCACAAAGGGCGGGACCATATCCACAAGACCGGCGACGACCGGGTGGACGATGCGCATGACCACCAGCGTGCCCACGCCCCACAGCAGGCTGAATTCCAGACAGATATAGCCGCCAATGTTGAAGGGAAAGTCGCTGTAGTCCCACCAGCGGGTGTGATAGAGCTTATACAGTGCCCAGCCGCCTACCAGTTCCAGCGCACTGGGCAGGATGACACCGCCGATGTACAGCAGCAGGACGCTGTCCTGCAGAGGGGTCAGGGCGAACAGCACGATGACCATGCCGAAGCCGTAAATGGGGCACACCGGGCCGTTGAGAAAGCCGCGGTTCACCAGCTGACCGGTGGTGGCGGCGGCAAAGATGACCTCCAGACACCAGCCGGTGCAGGAATAAATGAGGAAGAAGGCCAGCACATGATACAGCGAAAAGCCGCATACTGTGGTGGTCGTGAGAAAGTTGAGCATAAAACACCTCCTGTGAGAATCATGCTGCTGTGCAGGTCAGTTCTGTTTTTGTACGATCTTGTATTCATCGCCCGGCTCAAAGAATGGGCAGGCGGCTGTGCTGCGGGAAAGATAGCGGGCCATCTCGTCCTCGTCCAGACAGCCGCCCTGAGCACAGTACCAGCTGCCATACTCATCCTGCACATTGTTCAGGCAGATCTCGCAGGGGTCATTCATTGTCTTCGCCTTCCTGTGCAGTCTTGGCAGCAGCCTCGGCCTCGGCGGCTTCGCGGGCCTGACGCTTGAGGATCTTCGGCTCGATCCATGTCACGCTGGCGGGGTCCGGGTCCTTGCGGGCGATCAGGGCCTTGATCTTGATGCCCATTTCGGTGAACATGCCCTCGTGTTCGGTGCGGATGTTCCACTCCGGCTCGTTCTCATGGAGGTCAAAGGTCATCCACTCGATGTCGTAGCCGGAAGCGGGGAAGTATTCCAGACTGTCGCGGAACAGATCATCGTCGTCGGTCTTGAAGTAGATCTCGCCGCCGTCCTTGAGGAACTCGCGGTAGTTGATGAGCTGGCGCGGGTAGGTGAGGCGGTGCTTGTGGGAAGAGCCGTTCTTGCTCCACGGGTTGCAGAAGTTGATGTAGATGCGGCTGACCGTATCCTCGGCGGTAATGACCCCCTTGATGCGCTCGATGTCGGTGCTCATGATCTTCACGTTGTCGATGGGGCGGCCTGCAGCCTGATAGGCGGCTTCGATCTTGCGCTTGGCGAGGATGAGCACCTTATCGGTGATATCGATGCCCAGATAGTTGTTTTCCGGGTGGGCGCAGGCCAACTGGGAGATGAAGCCGCCCTTGCCGCAGCCCAGTTCCAGCACAAAGGGCTGCTCCGGGCGGGCGTACTGGGCGTGCCACCTGCCGCCCCAGATCAGCGGCTCGTGCACATGGAAGTCGGCTGCCATCAGCTCGTCGTGGGCATAGGGTTTGAAACGCATTCTCATAGTTTGTTGTTCTCCTTAAATTTAACGTGGCTCGCCCTCTCCGTCTTTGCTTCGCAAATCCACCTTGCTCCCCTTTTTGTCACTTGCGTGACATCTTCCCACGACCGGGGGAAGTCTTTCAAAGGGAGAGGCCTTGGCAGTGCGGAAAGCTTACCGGTTTTGCCAAGGGCTCCCCCTTTGGGGGAGCTGGCGCGTCAGCGCCTGAGAGGGCGAGGATGCTTACAAATTCTGCTCCCGCAAAAACGTCTCCACCTGTTCCGGTGCAGCGGCGCAGCTGCCCTGACAGATGCCGGGCTTGCCGCCGCCGCGTCCGTTCAGGGCGGCGTTCAGGGCTTTGGTCAGGGCGCGCACATCGCCGTCTGCCTGCGCGATGCAGTAGCCGGTGCCCTTTTCGGTGGGGGTCAGGGCGGCGCAGAGACCGGTGGTGGCTTCGGTCAGGCGCACCGCCAGTCGGTGCAGGCCGTCCGGGTCAAGGCCGGGCACTGTGCGGATGGCATCCTCACCGGGGTTTGCCAGCTGGGCAAGTGCATCGAACAGCTGAGAACATACGCCAAAGTGTGTAAACTTGAGCGCAGTATACTCATCGTAGACGCGATGCACCGCCACAGCGGTCTGGTCGGCCTTGGCCGAGAGCAGCGCCCCGATCTCTGCCTGCCGCTGGCGCATAGCCTGTGCAGCAAGCAATGCCCGCTGGCCGCACACCACGCTCAGCCGCACGCCGCCCTTGTAGTTCTCGCTGGCCAGAATTTTGATCTGTCCCACCTGTCCGGTGGTGCGGGTGTGGGTGCCGCAGCAGGCGCAGACATCCGCACCGGGAATGGTCACGATGCGCACCTGCCCTTCGATCTCCTTTTTGGAGCGGTAGACAAGGGCGGCAAGCTCCTCCCGGGTGGGGTAGCTGACCAGCACCGGCACATCCTGCCACACGATGCGGTTGGCGGCAAGCTCGGCTGCCTGCAGGCCCTCGGCAGAAATGGGCACGCTGGTGTCCATGCGCACAGCCTCGGAACCGATGTGGAAGCCCACGTTCTCGGCCCCGAACATCTGGTGCAGGATGCCGGAAAGGATGTGCTCACCGGTGTGCTGCTGCATTTTGTCAAAGCGCCATTCCCAGTCGATGCAGCCGGAAACGGCAGTGCCGGGAACAGCGCTTTCCGGCAGAGCGTCCACGCTGTGCCAGAGGATGCCGTCATGCTCGTGCACATCGGTCACATTCAGCGTGGCACCGTCCGGCAGGGTCAGGGTGCCCCGGTCGGCAGGCTGACCGCCGCCCTCCGGGTAGAACACCGTGCCGTCCAGCGCAATGCGCCCGCCGCCGGTCTTTTCGTCCGGCTCTGCGGCAAGGATGATGCTCTCGCACTGGGTGCGGAAAGCGTCCGGTTCAAAGTATTTTTCAGTGCGCTGCATGGCGCGGGTACCTCCTGTTCAGGGTGCAGTTTGACGATTTAAAATGGCCGCCGCAGGCTCTGGCCATATTCAGCGGAAAATTTATTTTTATTTTTGCAGAATTGGAACGACTGCGGTCGTTCCGATTCTGCTTTTTCACGCAAGGGGCCGTAAAGGCCAACAACAAAAGAGTTTTTACTGTATCTGCCGGTTTCGGCCCTTCTGGTGAAAATGCGTTTGGAGCAGCCCGCGTTTGCGCAGCAATGAAAGCCCCGGTGGGGCTTTTAAGCGGCGAGCGGTCTGCGTCAGCAGATGGAGGGGCCTTGCCCTGACAAGTTCCGCAGGCCGCGACAAACGCGAAATAAAAAATCTGGATTCCGCTGAATATAGCCAGAGCGAAAGCGGAGGCTATTTAAAATCGAAAAAGGGATACACATCCAGTTTAAAAATAAGTATACCACGTTTTTTGCCTGTGGAAAATAGTCTGCGGATATGTTATGATAAGAAACAACGATATTCCCATAAAATGTTAAAAATGAGGAAGGTAATAGCATGCGTGAAAGTGGAATCCTGATGCCGGTGTCCAGCCTGCCCGGCCCTTACGGTATTGGCTGCTTTGGCAAGGAAGCATTCAAGTTTGTGGATTTTCTGGCACAAGCGGGCCAGAAGATCTGGCAGATCCTGCCGCTCAGTCCCACCGGCTACGGTGACAGCCCCTATCAGAGCTGCTCGGCCTTTGCGGGCAACCCCTATTTTATCGACCTCGACGCTTTGAAGGAAGAAGGCCTGCTCACCGCCGCCCAGCTCAAGGCCGAAAAATGGGGCACAGACCCCAAAGAGGTGGACTACGGCACTTTGTATGTGAGCCGCTTTAAAGTCCTGCGCACCGCCTACGCCGCATGGCGCAAGCAGTGCGCTGGGCTGCACGGCTGCAGCTATTACTTCCCGGATGATTATTATGCCTTTACCCTCGCCAATGAGGAATGGCTGGACGACTACGCCCTGTACATGGCCCTGAAAGTGGCCAACGGCATGAAGAACTGGGTGGAGTGGGACAAGCTCTACCGCCTGCGCGACAAGAAGGCCCTTGCTGCCTTTGCCGCCGAAAACGAGGAAGAGATCGGCTTCTGGAAGTTCGTGCAGTACAAGTTTGCGGCCCAGTGGCAGGCAGTGAAGGCCTACGCCAACAAAAAGGACGTGCAGATCCTGGGCGACATCCCCATCTATGTCTCTGCCGACTCGGTGGATGCATGGGTGGGCGGCGCGCTGTTTGAGCTGGATGCCGACGGCGGCTTTGCCCGTGTGGCGGGCTGCCCGCCGGATTACTTCTCTGCCGACGGTCAGCTGTGGGGCAACCCGCTGTACAACTGGGCCTACCACAAAAAGACTGGCTACGCGTGGTGGGTGCGCCGGGTGCGCCACGCACTGGGCATCTACGACCTGCTGCGCATCGACCACTTCCGCGGCTTCGATACCTATTGGGCCATCCCGGCGGACAGCACCACCGCCCGCACCGGCAAGTGGGAGAACGGCCCCGGCATGGAGCTGTTCGATGCGCTGGAAGCTGCCCTTGGCAAGCTGCCCATCATTGCCGAGGATCTGGGCGAACTGTTCCCCAGCGTGCGAAAGCTGCTGGCCGACAGCACCTTCCCGGGCATGAAGGTGCTGCAGTTCGCCTTTGGCGGCGGGGACAACGAGTATCTGCCCCACAACCACGTCAAGAACAGCGTGGTATATCCCGGCACCCACGATAACACCACCCTGACCGACTGGTGGGAGAACGGCGCTTCCGAAAAGGAAAAGGCTGCCGCTGCCGCTTACCTGCACCTGACCGGCGTAAAGCCCACCGCAAAGGAGCTGGCGGCCATCCGGACCGATGATGTCCGCATCGCTCTGCTGCGCGCAGCGCTGGGGTCGGTGGCTGACCGGGCCATCATCCCCATGTACGACTGGCTGGGTCTGGGTGCGGAAGCACACCTGAATACCCCCGGCAAGCTGGGCGGAAACTGGGCATGGCGCGCCGCTGACGGCTTTGCCGCCAAGGCACTGGCCAAGACCATCCACGACGAGTGCAGTGTGTACTGCCGCGTATAAACAGAAGGCGAAGAGCGGCGGGAGCTTAGCAATTTGACGAAAATGTAAAAACTCCGGCAGAAAATTGTGCGTTTTGCTGGTAAAATCGGAAGCTGAATGGTATAATGTTGCTAAAGCGGCATTATGCCATTTTTCTTTACCTGATGCGTTCCCGGCATTTCCGGAAACAGGACGGGCGCGGGATGCATAATGCGGCAGATGGTTCCTGAACGTATGGGGAACAGGTGACTGCACGCGGGATACGGGAGCGCCGCGTGCGCAGATGATGGGGAAAATTACATGAAGAAAGAATGTACCGAGCAGGATCTACGGGAACTTGCGCGCTCAGCGCAGGCCGTATTTGAGGCAGTGACCCTGACCGAAGCACCGCTTTGTGACGGCTGGCAGGACGATGGCCTGCGGGTGGACTACGAGCTGCGCAATGGCCGTGTGGACTGTGTGCTGCACCGCAGAGTGGAAGCGGACGGCAAATGCTGGGAGCTGGAAATGTGCGCACCGCTGGCAGGCAATGTGCTGCCGGAAGAGCGCATGACACCCCGGGAGCGGGAACTGTGCCGCGAGGATATGAGCCACGATTTCCTTACCGGCGTGTACAACCGCCGCTATCTGGAAACGGTGTTTGCCCAAAAGCTGGAACAGTGTGCAACGCAGGGCCGCAAGGCGGCTGTGGCGCTGGTGAGCATCGACAACGGCCAGAAGCTGCGGGATACCTACGGCCAGCCTGTGATGGACCAGCTGCACTGCTTTGTGGGCAACCAGTGGAAAAAGAGCTTTGATACCCCTGCGGCCCGCGTGGTCTGCCGCCTGACCGGCAGCATCTTTGCGGTGGGCTGTCTGGATGCCGACGGCAAGCAGCTGGCAGAGGAAATGCAGAACCTGTATCGGCAGATGCCCCGGGAATGCATCACCACCACCGGCATGATGCGCCGGGTGCCCTTTACCCTGAGCTGCGGCGTGGCGAGCCTTGAGGATGTGCAGGCCAAGAACTGGCAGGCACTGTACGAGTTGTGCGACGCACGCCTGCGGGAGGCACAGAACGCCGGCGGCGATCAGATGCGTGCAGAATAAAACCAGTGTATAAAATCCCCCTTTTGGCGCAGACTAAGGCCAGAAGGGGGATTTTTTGTATGGAAAACCAGAAAAACGACAACCTGAACCTGCTGGAAGCCGTGGTGCAGAATACCGAGATGGGCAAGAACACCTTGGAACAGATCGTGCCGATGACCGACGATGTGCAGTTCAAGGCCGAGCTGCTGCGCCAGCGCAATGTGTACCACCAGCTCAATCAGGAAGCGCACACCGCCATTGAGGCCTGCGGCGGCACCGCGCAGGGGCAGAGCGCCATGGCAAAGCTGAACACGAAAATGGGCATCAGTATGAAGACCCTCACGGACAAGTCCACCCGCAATCTGGCCGAGATGCTCACACAGGGCAGCGGCATGGGGGTGGTGGACTGCGTAAAGGCCCAGAAGGATTACCCCAATGCCGCGCCCGGCGCAAAGCGCCTTGCCCAAAGACTGCAGGAGTTTCAGGAGGATAGCCGGGTAAAGCTGGAACAGTTCTTGTAAAAGAAAACCCTCTCAGGCTCACTTTGTTCGCCAGCTCTCCCGAAGGGCGAGCCATTGGCAAAACGGAAAACGTTTCCGGAATGTCAAAAGCTCCCCCTTTCGGGGGAGCTGGCAATGCTAAGCATCGACTGAGAGGGTTCTTTTTTACAGTGCTTCCACCATTGCTGCCACGATCTTGGTGGCGGTGGCTACATATTCCGCAATGCTGAACTTTTTCACCACCAGCACCTCGTGGCCGTCCTCGTCAGCGTTGTCGCTCATGGCGCGCAGGATGACGCAGGGCACACCGTTCTTGGCGGCGATCTGGCTCACAGCGGCACCTTCCATCTCCACGCAGTCGGGGGCGCATTTGGCTTCAATGGCAGCCTTGGTTTCACTGTCGCCCACAAACAGGTCGCCGGTGGCGATCTTGCCCACCAGAGCCTTCACACCCGCTTCGGCGCAGGCTTTTTCGGCGGCAGCGATCAGCTCCGGGTCGCCGGTGTATTCCTTGAGGAACGGCGGGTTCTGGCAGATCATGTCCAGCTGTGCGTCGTGGTACAGCACGGTCTTGCCGATGACCACATCGCCAATGCCGATCTTCGAGGTCATATTGCCTGCGATGCCGGAAAAGATGATCTTCTCCGCGCCGAATTTTGTGATGAGCACCTGCGTGGTGGCGGCGGCATTGGCCTTGCCCATGCCGGCACAGCACACCACCACCTGTTTGCCGGCCAGCGTGCCCTTGTGGTAATCCACGCCGCCGTAGGGCTCCACGGTGACGTTTTCC
Source organism: Faecalibacterium sp. I4-3-84 (assembly GCF_023347255.1). GTDB lineage: Bacteria > Bacillota > Clostridia > Oscillospirales > Ruminococcaceae > Faecalibacterium > Faecalibacterium taiwanense. The sequence goes on along the minus strand of NZ_CP094466.1, from coordinate 1,496,985 downwards.
AGCTTTGCACACAGCTGATCGACTTCATCGGGCATTGCGCCCATAATACCAAAGATCATAAGATTTTACACTCCACTTCTGACAGTCAGATTCGGTCACTATAAGGCAAAGATTTGATATAACGTTCCATACAATCAAAATCGGGAGAATGATTTTTTGATGGCAACTTAATAATAGAAGTTTCCATAATAGATTTTGTCCATTTTCGCCCATAATTGTACTTTGGCCGTTCCAATTTTATAACGGTCGCAATGAAAAGACCAATATACTTATTGAGGGTCCAGTTCTTTGGATAAAGTATATTGATATCGTCAGAAGCCCAAAATGGTTCGGATTGATAAAATGCTTCACCAACACTGCCATTATAATTAACAGTGATACAGTTGGGAACCCATAAAAAATCTGCGGTTATTTTTTGTCGGACGCCATTGTTGCTGCTGATAGCGCCAAGATAATTGTCAGGGCCATTAAACATATTCTCTTTTGTAAGACGTTTCCCTTTTTCAATTGAAAAAAGATCGCCTAACATAAATTCTTCCCAAGAGAAAGGATTGAGGGTTTGTATGACACATGGAATAAAGGTATGAATTGGTTTATGATGAAGAGAACGAATATACAGGTCCATATAGTCCCAATCTGGTTGCCAGTCTTTTGCAGGAAGTTTTAAAATTAAATCGTCAAGTGTTTTATTTGCCTGACGTCCATAATTATAGCGGTATTTGTTTTTTGAGATGATAGTACAGCAGAAAAGTTTGGCATAAATAGAAATAGGAGTCTTGGGGAGTAAGAGATATAAATCTCGACCACTATAAAAGTCGCGTGTTTGAACAAATGTGGATAAGACACTTCCACCTGCGGCGCAAGTTATAGTCCCAGCTGGCTGGGGGACAATACCGTCTATTGGTTCAACACGTGCGACAACACCGTTGTTTTCAGATGTGCGAGCAACAAAATTGATGCTGTTAGGCGACGTAGAAGGCGTGCAGTTTACAAGTTCAAGATTTACACCATATTGAGTAAAAAACAAATCACCCAATCGGAATTCTTTCCAAGAGAATGGCTCAAGGTTCATAAACTTTTCCTTCCTTAACTAGATAAGCAAGATAATCGTTCAAGGTTGCTTGGAAATCTTCTTGCGTCAGTTGGGAGTAGTCCGTCTTCATATAGGCTTCACAAAGCCATTCCATCTCGGCATCGACACAGGCTTTGGCGGTTACACCATCAATGACTTCTTTTTCACGATAAAGATGCAGCCACTGTGCTTTAATCGATTCCCAACGGTTGTATGCATCGACTCGACCAAGTTTTTTGCGTTTTACAAAACCATCGTTTTTGTAATATCCAAAAAAAGTAGAGAGCAAAGGATTATGAGGCTTCCCGGCTTCCCAAACCATTACACATACGCAGGTTCCGGCACCCTGACCGTAGAAAATATCATCAGGCATGGAAAAGACTGCTTTCAAGGTATGATGTTCCATAAGTCTTCGGCGGATTGATTTGAATTTGGTACCAATCGCACAACTCATAGGGCATACAATAGCGACCTCGCCGCCTTGTGTGATGAGACTAAGCTCTTGTTCCAGAAATTCAAGTTCACTATGATCTTTTTGAGAATAGGGTGGATTTAAAAGCCCTTTATTAAAGATGACCGGATTTCCGGCGGTATCATGAATTCCTTTCAGTTGATTTAATGTGAAAGGGTCAAAACAGTCACCGTGGATGATATGCGATTTTCCATCCTTTCGCATGATCATATTTGCAAGTGCAAGTGTATGAATATCGGAATCCTGTTCTATACCATAAAGATTGTTTTTTCGAATATATTCAATTTCTTCTGGGGTGGAGGCCTGCTTGAACATATGTCCCATGGCTGTGACTAGAAATGCACCGCTTCCACAGCAGATATCGACAACATGGGAGTTCTTATCGACATCAATCAAATCGACCATAAATTCCGTCAAATGTTGCGGCGTAAGAACGATGCCAAGAGAGTTTCCGTCGCCAGAAGAATAACTTATAAATTCATGATAGAAAATGCCAAGAGCATCAATGGTGTTTCCAACATAGTCCATCATAGGTTTGATTTTCATTTCAAGCTGATTGATATACCAGCGCAGAGAGTTGTCATCAGACAAAGGCGTTGCACGTAATTTAATAACAGACCGAATTTCTCGAAACTTATTTTGAATTTCTTCAATTTTATCACGATCAATTTCACCATCATTAAGGACGCGCTTTATTGCGGAGCAACAACTATCCAAAAGTGTATCAAAATTTGAAATTCGGTCATAGTCATTGCTAAATGAATCATCTTGCAACGCAATAAGGATGCCAGCAATTAAAAGAGGCTTTTGCTTCTCAGTCATTTTATTGACACGAAGGGAATCATGAATATTTACAGCAGTCGCTTTGACTTCAGAGAGACTGTATTCTTTTTGAACTTTTTCACCGTGGACGAGCTTTAAATAGTTTTCGGGTTCAAGAATGATGTTTTTAGACTTGGGAAGATCAATATAAGAAGCCTGCTCTTTAGGCCAATAGCAAGCATCGACCAAAACAGAAGACTTTTGGGCTCCAGAAATACCGATAGCAATAACATTGAAGCAGGATTTTAAATATTTTGCATAGTAAAGAGCGCCGTCCAACGCATAATCTTTGGGGCGATTGAGCTCTGGACTACGATGCTTTCGAGAGCTGTTTTTGCATTCGACAACAATAATTGTCTGAAGGTCGTGCTTTAATGTTATAACATACTCCGGCTTGGCACGACCAGAACCACGGCGAGTATAATCAAAAAGATTACACTCCTTAGGCTTTCCGCCAGCAGTTTTAAGAGCAGAGTTAATATCGGAGTTTGGTGTAAGTTCACCCTGAACATACACATATCCAAAGGGATTTTCGCCATATTGAAGAATTCTCATTTCCTGCTCGGTGAGTTTTTCTGTATATTTTTCTATTTTAGTCTGTGCCAAGGACATGATTAAGCCCTCCTTTACGTATAAAATGACGATTCAAAGAAGATTATATTACACGTTGAACAGGAACTCGATCACATCGCCATCGTTGACAACGTATTCCTTGCCCTCGGTGCGCTGCAGACCCTTAGCCTTGACGGCGGCGTAATCGAAGTTGTTGGCTTCCAGATCGCTGTAGCCAATGACGCTGGCACGGATGAAGCCGCGCTCGAAATCGCTGTGAATCTTGCCGGCAGCCTGCGGTGCCTTGGTGCCCTTGCGGATGGTCCATGCGCGGCACTCCTTCTTGCCGTCGGTCAGGAAGGAGATCAGGCCCAGCAGATCATAGCTGGCAGTGATGAGGTTGTCCAGACCACTGGCTTCAATGCCCATTTCAGCCAGAAAAGCCTTCTTTTCCTCGGGAGAGTAGTCGGCGATATCCTCCTCGGTCTTGGCGCAGATGGGAATGTAGCGTGCGCCCTCTTCCTTGGCGCGTGCGGCCACCAGCGGGACATACTTGTTGTTTTCGATGCCCTCCATCAGGTCGTCCTCGCCCACGTTGCAGGCGTACAGCACCGGCTTTGCGCTCAGCAGGCCCATTTCATGCAGCACGGTCTGCTGCTCGGCATCGCCCTCGTCAAAATCGAAGCTGCGGGCAGGCTTGCCGGCGCTCAGGTGGTCGGCCAGCTGCTGCAGCCATGCGGCTTCGGCGGCAGCACCCTTGTTGTTGCCGCTCTTGGCAGCCTTTGCCATGCGGCCTGCGCGGTTCTGCACCACCTCAAGGTCGGACAGGATCAGCTCGTAGTCGATGGCATCGATGTCGGCAATGGGGTCCACGGCCTCAGCCTTGGAAACATCCTCCACCACATGGATGATGTTGTCATCGTCAAAGCAGCGCACTACATGCACAATGGCATCGCACTCGCGGATGTGGCCCAGGAACTTGTTGCCCAGACCCGCGCCCTGACTGGCACCCTTTACAAGGCCCGCGATATCCACGAACTCCACGATGGCAGGGGTCTTTTTATTGGTCTGCCAGATCTCGGCCAGCTTGTCCAGACGCTTGTCCGGCACGGCTACGATGCCGCTGTTCGGCTCGATGGTGCAGAAGGGATAGTTTGCGGCTTCTGCGTTCTTGGTGGAGGTGATGGCATTGAACAGAGTGGACTTGCCGACGTTCGGCAGGCCGACGATTCCTAATTTCATATATACTCATTCTCCTTCGATTTTTCCTTGATTTGCAAGGGTTTTCGGGTTTTGGCTTTTCGGCTACTACGCCATTTTTACGCCATTTTCGCATTGAGTTTTATGTCAGAAAACCCTTTTGACTCAAACTGCCGTACAGCTTGGTCGAGCGAATCGGTAGTTACATGAACATACCTATCCATCGTTGTCTTGATACTGGCATGACCCAATAGCTTTTGCAGCACTTTCGGCTGCATACCACTTTCGATGGCTCTTGTGGCGTAAGTATGGCGTAGAGCGTGCATACAAAAGCGATTTATCCCTGCTTCGTCGCAGAGCTTGTAAAGGTGGGTATCATAGGAGCTGTTCTTCGCTGGCTCTCCTGTACGCCAGTTGATAAAAACAAGGTCACGCATAACAAGCTGTGAGGTTGTGCCTGTGCGCCTGTCTATGTATTCAAGCGTCTGTGAAAGCAAGGGAGATTCTTTCCTGTTATCCCGGCTATCCCAAATGCTTTTCAGAATATCGTAGGCTCTGTTCGTCAAGGGAATTGTGCGATAACTCTGTTGAGTCTTTGGAGGACCTGCACGCCAGTATTTTTGAGCGTGCCTAAACTCCAAAGTCTTGTTGACCGTAAGTGTTCGTTTTTCAAAGTCAATCGCATCCCAAGTTAATCCAATCATTTCGCCAGTACGCAAGCCTGTTTCGAGGATAAGGGCGTATTGGTTATAGTTGTGGGAACGCTGGGCAACTTCAAGAAAACGTTGTTGGTCATCGCAAGTAAGAAACTTTATATCATCCACAGCACGAACTGGCTTTGTAAACCGCACACCATCCATTGGGTGTCTGGCAATCAAGTCATTCATTTTCGCCGCCTTGAACAATGTGCCCATAGCAATATAGGCTTGTCGGATAGTAGAACCAGCATAATCAGCGTCCATCCGAATCAAGACTTGCTTACAGTGCATGGGCTTGACATTGGCAATCGCCATTCTACCGATAACGGGCTGAATGTTTTTGGAATATCGCTCCCGATAATTGCGGAGCGTATTAGGGGCTAAGTCACCTACTATATTTTCAATCCAGAAACTAAACCATTGGTCAACCGTTGTTTCGGTGGCAACAAAAACTTCTTCGTGCTTGTCGGCATATTTCGCTTCTTCCATCCAATTCCTTGCTTCGGGAATAGTCTGAAAATATTTCTCATGCCTTTTTCCTGTTTTATCAACAAATCGTGCGCTGTATAAACCGTCCTTTCTTTGGTAGATACCCTTACCGCAGTCTTTTCCTTTGAGATTTTTTCCCATGAAATGCTCCTTTCCCTTGAAGGGAAATGGACGCACTGCTACACGATAAGTATAGCAGATTTTGTCCATTCCCTCAAGTAGTTATTGTGAAAAACTCTCCGGCAATTTGTAAATTTTTCGGAACTTCTTATATCACCAGTTTCTCACTGATGAATTGCTCAAATTCCTTTCGTTTGACCAGCTTCTTTGTGCCGACAAACAAAACGAAGGGGCAGTTGGGCGAGCGGAGCATACTGTCGATCTTGTTGATGCCGATGTTGCTGTATTCTGCCGCCTCCTTGGTGGTCAGTGTCATTTTCAGATGGATCGGAACTGTGCCGATGCAATTCTCCATGTAAAAGCTCCTTTCTTGGGTTTATCAGCCGAGCAGACGAGCCGCCGTTTTCAGATTGTCGGCAGCGGTGCTTTTGCGGAAGCTGTCTCCATCGAACATGATCGGGACGCAGACCTCCAAGATGCGGTCATAAATTCGGCGGTCATCCAGATCGACAGCTTGCTTCATAACGGAAAGCGGGATATTCGTGGTGACGATCATGGGCTTGCCGGTCAGCAGCCGTTTGTCAACCACATCGAACACTCGCTCCTTACCGAAGCTGGTGTTACGTTCTGCCCCCAAATCATCCAGAATGAGGAGGTCGGGGCGCATAAGCGATTTCATGTAATTGTCGCGGTCCGAACCGAAGTTACCCTGCATACGGTTGACTACATCAGACATTCCCACAAAGAGGACGGACTCCAGACGGTCAATCAGAGCGTTGGCAATGCATCCAGCGGCATAGGATTTTCCCGTGCCGACATTCCCGAACAGGAGCAGCCCGATTCCTGCTTTTTTGAACTCGTCCCAGTTCTGCGCGTAACCCCTCGCCTTTGCAAGCTGGGGCGTTGTAACTGCGGCTGACTCAAACCGCCAGCCAGCGGCGGGCATATCGCGGAACGCCTCGCTGCGGAGCATCGTCATGTAAGACATTCTCTCATATTCCCGACGCTCCGCTTCTTCCCGTTCTCGGCGTTCGGCGACGCACTTGCACATAACCGGGTGCTTGGTAAAGCCCTGTGCCTGAAGGTCTGCGGGGTAAAAGGCTTCTTTCGGCGTATGGCACTTGCCGCAGTATTTCAGCCCATCAGCGGAATTGATGTAATCGTCAGGTGCGGCATTAGCCGCTTCAACGGCATCAACCATTTTTGTAAAAATCGGATTCATAGACACTCTCCCTCGTTATCGTCGTAAGTGTAGTTTTTCGCTCTCCTGCCCTTGCTGTCCTCGTCCAACCACTTCTTGATGGTGGCGTAATGATTGGCATAGTGCCTGTCATTGGAAGCCATGTACCGGGACAGCCGCTCAATGTATTCGGCAGCTTTGCCGGGATAAGCCGTCTCCAGCCGGGAATATTCCTCTCCTGACAGAAAAACATTTTGATACTCTCCATATCGGCGGCGCGTACTCTCTACTCTTTCGGTCTTACTCTGTTCTTTATATTCTGTATTAGTATTACTTGTGGGCAATTTCTGCCCATCAAGAGGGGCGGTTTTCTGCACTTCTGAAAGGCAGCCTTTGCCCATCAGAGGGGAAGAAAGCTGCACCCCATCGGGTATTTGCAGAAACAGCCTGTTAGCCTTGGTCAAGCCCTGTCGGACGCGAGTCAGCAGCCCGGCATTTTCCAGTTCGCACAAGGCGGTTTTTACCGTTCTTTCGCTCCGATTCAGGTCATTCGCCATCTGCTTGATTGTGTAGATGACATACACATTTCCGTCCTCTGATACCCACCCCGATTTTTGCGAAAGCATCGTGCGATTCAGCAGGAGGGCATACAGCAGTTTAGCGTTGATGGAATGTTCGCTGACTACCATAAATTGTGGCAAAGGAATGAACGGTGGGAGCGAGGTATCAATCTTGATATAGATGGCGTATCACTTCCTTTCGGTGTCTGCGGTATTCATGGTGGCGTTCCATCGGGTCCGCGAGGGGAGTACGCAGATGTACCACCCTTTTTTGCCCTCTTGGATTGATAATGCGGGCAAATAACGACAACCGCCCGGAAACTCTGCTTGCAATCGTGGACGCAGCGGCGGCAGAGCGTGTTGTACGCCTTGCGTCCCCGGTCATTCAGGAAGAACGACCATTCCAGCTTTTTTGATTTGCTCATGCGCGGCATATCTGTACTCCTTTCCCGAATTACAATTCGTTTCTCTGCTGTACTTTCAGCAGCTCCCATACGTCAGCCATCCGTTCTTTCAGCTCGGCAACGTCGGCATCGTAGAAATGCCCGGTGCTGTTGATGCGGCGGCAGACGTGGTTGATGTTTGTGGCAATCCTGCTGACAGCGGCAGCTAACTTTTTCTGCTCGGTGTAATCGACCTTGATGATGTACCCGTCAATCAGCATTTTCCGGGCATACGCGCCGAAGTTGCGGGTGCCGAGTTGATTCATCTTGTGGCGAACTACGCTCAATTCCTGCTCATTTAGGCAGATTTCCTTGCGGATGGGTCGTGTGCGGTCTGGCATATCAAAGAACTCCTTTCACTTTACAACGGACACCTTTTTGCCGTTTGTTGAGTATGGCGGCAAAAATTTTTTCCTTTCACTTTACAACGGACATTTTTAAGTCAAAACGCAGGTATCGAAACGGAAGATTTTCAAAAAATATGCGCCCCTGCTTTTGCGAAAGCGGGAGCGCGTTGTATCTGCGGATATGAGATTTGAGAGAGTAGCAAGCACATCCGGTGTCCGTACACACCGGAAAAATGAGCGGTTCAGCCTTGCGCCCGAACTGCTCATTTTGTTGTTGGGGAATCCCCACACCCCTTTCATGTCTGAATTGAAAATACTTCCTGAACTTTTCAGAAAGCCCTTGCTTTTATTCGCTTTGACGATTATAATTATACTGTGATTTTATAAGCAGACGCGGAACTTAACTGCAACAGGAGTGCTACCCATGAAGTATTTATCTATCGCGCAAACCGCCGAACGCTGGGGCATCTCCACCCGCCGTATTCAGATTTTGTGCGGCGAGGGGCGCGTCCCCGGTGCTATCCGCATTGGCTCGGTCTGGGGGATTCCAGAGGACGCAGAGAAGCCAGCGGACGCGAGAATCAAGAACGGCAAGTATATCAAAAAAACTGCCGAAAATGAAAAATAAGCCGCAGATTATATCAGCGACTCTAACTCGAAATAATGGGGTCTATTCCACCTCGCGGGTGCGAATGGGCGCACTGATCCCTTGTCACGAATCTACCTAAATCGTCGATTCGACAAACGATGACAGTGTTTGACAAAGATTTAGTCCTTCCGAGACAGGATAGGTCTTTCACCACAATAACCACTGCACAGGCATAGACAGGAGTGACCCTCATTACTGCTGAGGGTCAAGGTAGAAAAACCCTCATTTGAAATGAGGATAACACGATTATGGAGGAAATCAGCCATGCCAACACTTGAATGGATTGGAAAGAGCAAGGTTATCAATCATCATCAGGAAGTTCCGTTCCGGGTGTTGGAGCGCAAGTATAGCTTTGACGAAAACGGGGAGCATAGCGAGGACAACGGCAGCGACAACATGATTATCCGGGGTGACAACCTTGAAGCCCTGAAAGCCCTGCTGCCCCGGTACGAGGGGCGCGTCAAGTGCATCTACATCGATCCGCCCTACAACACTGGCAACGAGGGCTGGGTTTATAACGACAACGTCAACGATCCGAAAATCAAAAAGTGGCTGGGTGAGGTTGTCGGCAAAGAGGGCGAGGACTTGACCCGTCATGACAAGTGGCTGTGCATGATGTACCCGCGCTTGAAGCTGCTGCAAAAGCTGCTGGCGGACGATGGTGTTATTTTCATCAGCATTGATGACAGAGAGCAAGTATTACTACGGATGATATGTAACGAAATTTTTGGTGAAAATAATTTCTTGGCACAATTTGTTTGGCAAAAACGCACCTCTCCCGATATGCGTAAATTGGTAAGTACCGCCCACGAATATGTATGCGCGTATTGTAAAGACATCTCTTATCTCCCTAACGCAATAAGCAAAGTTGCATTAAGCGAAGAAGATGCCGAGAATTATAAAAATCCAGATAATGACCCCCGTGGTCCGTGGGCATCGAGCGATTTTACAGCGCAGGGTTTTCGTCCGAACCAGATGTATGAAATTATTACACCAGGCGGAGCGAGATATACTCCCCCAGAAGGTCGTTGTTGGAAAAACGTGGAGAGTGAGTTTATCAAGCAACGTGATGAAGGACGAATGTGGTTTGGAGCTGACGGAAAGGGCATACCGCGTCGAAAGACCTACTTATCTGAACGGGAGGGTAAAAACGTTTGGACTTGGTGGGATAACAAGGGCGTCGGGCATTCGCAGGAAGCTACAAAAGAGATTGGAAAAATCTTCGGTACGCCAACAGCTTTTGACTATCCAAAACCTGTTCGATTGATACAGCGTATAATTCAAATTGCTACAAGAAAAGACTCGATTGTACTTGATTCTTTCGCTGGGTCTGGTACAACAGCGCAAGCGGTTCTTAACATGAATAAGCATGATGGTGGATGCAGAAGAATCATCCTTGTTGAAATGGGAGACTATGCTGACAGCATCACCGCCGAACGCGTCAAGCGTGTTATCAATGGCTACGGCGAGGGCAAGAATGCCGTGGCGGGTACGGGCGGCAATTTCAGCTTTTATGACTTGGGCGAACCGCTGCTTGTGGGCGATTGCCTGAATGAAGCGGTTGCCCCAGAGAAAATCCGGGAATACATCTGGTTCATGGAAACCAAGCAGCCCTACGCCCCACCTATCGGCGACAATCCGTATTACCTCGGCAAGCACAACAGCACAGGCTATTACTTCTACTACGAGCCGCAGCGCGTGACGGTACTGGATTATGCGTTTCTCTCCACCATTACGGAAAAAGCTGATGGGACGGTGATCTACGCCGACCGCTGCTCTATCAGCGAGGATAAGCTGGCAAAAATGGGCATCACATTTAAGAAAATTCCGCGCGATATTAGCAGACTGTAAGGGGGTGTTCGCTGTATGGAACTGAAATCATATCAGAAAAAGGTTATAGCGGACCTGACCCGCTATCTGGAACTGCTGAACGAAACAAAGAGTGACGCAGCGGCGTTTCGCCTGTTTTGGCAGGAAAAATCAGCCCCGACTTTAGGGCTATACCAAAACGTTATACCCGGTGTTCCAAACCTCTGCTTCAAGGTGCCGACAGGCGGCGGCAAGACCTTTATTGCCTGCAACGCCGTTCGCCCCATCTTTGACGCGCTCCCCGCTACCAAGACAAAGGCGGTCGTGTGGCTTGTTCCGTCGGACGCGATTTTGACGCAAACGGCAAAATCACTGAAGAACCCGCAGCACCCCTACCGTCAAAAAATCGACGTGGATTTCGGCGGGCGTGTGGAGGTCTACACCAAGCAGGAGCTTTTGAACGGTCAGAACTTCAACCCCACCGCCGTAACGGAGCAGTTGTCGGTTATGGTGCTGTCCTACGATTCGTTCCGTGGGCGCGGCAAGGAGGTCTTGAAAGCCTATCAGGAGAACAGCAACCTTGCCGAGTTTGCAAAGGTGCTGGGTAAGCCCGACAGCCCCATTGAAAAAGCGGATGAAACCGCACTGTTCCAGATCATCAACCAGCTTAACCCGCTTGTCATCGTGGACGAGAGCCACCATGCCCGGTCGGAATTGAGCCTTGAAATGCTGGAAAACTTCAATCCCTGCTTTGTGCTGGATTTGACCGCCACGCCGAAAAAGGAGAGCAATATCATCTCCTATGTGGACGCGGTGCAGCTGAAAAACGAACACATGGTAAAGCTGCCCGTGATCGTCTATAACCGGGACAGCCAATCCGAGGTACTGATTGACGCGATCGACCTGCGGAACAAACTGGAAGAAATCGCAAGCGCGGAGTACGCCAAGACGGGGAAATATATCCGCCCTATCGCGCTGTTTCAGGCACAGCCGAAAGGCAAGGAGGACGCGACCACCTTTGAAAAACTGCGGGACAAACTGGTGGACGCCGGGATTCCCGCCGAGCAAATTGCCATTCGTACCGCTGATGTGAACGAACTGAAAAATGTGGAGTTGATGTCCCTAAGCTGTCCGATTCGATACATTATCACGGTCAATGCGCTGAAAGAGGGCTGGGATTGCCCCTTTGCCTATATCCTTGCGTCTCTTGCCAATAAGACAAGTCAGGTTGACGTGGAGCAGATTTTAGGACGGATTCTCCGTCTGCCCCATACGAGCCAGCACACACAGAGCGCACTCAATATGTCCTATGTGCTGACTTCTTCCAACGACTTCAACAATACTGTGGCGCATATAGTCAAGGGCTTGAACAGCGCAGGATTCAGCGATAAGGACTATCGGATCGGTGAGTCCGCAAAACCGCAGGTTCCCGAACAGCCAGCAGAACAAATCACGCTGCCTGATCAACAAGGGTGTCCTGAAATGGAACCCCCTTTGGAAACCGCCGAGGACGATTTTTCGGGGCTGGATGGGAAATCTATCGGGGCAGAGTTGGAGCGGCGCAGAGAACAGGCACAAACGCCTGAAACTGCCCCGAAAGCCGACACCATGCTGGACGCTGCCGCAGAGGTCGAAAAGGCATATACAGACGCTATCCAACAGACAGACAATGACCCGATGATGGACAATCTTCCGTGGGAGGTGCGGGATAAAGTGAAATCATTCCAAGTAAACCCGCAGTTCCGGGAGGATATTGAAACGCTGCAAATCCCGCAGTTTTTCCTGAAAGTTGAGCAATCTTTGTTTACGGACGGTTCTTTTGAACTGCTGGACAAGGAAATGCTGGCAGAGGGCTTTACCCTCAAGGGCAAGGCATACGATATTGACTTTGCCGCCGCAGACGATGAAATCCGCGAAATCGACGTGCGGGAGCAGGACGGCGGTTTGCCAAAGGTGTTCAAGATGGAGAGCGCCGAACAGCGGTACTTCAAAGAGTGGTTCAACAATCTGCCGCCGGAATGCCGGGTACGTCAATGCAAGGAAATGATGTTCAATCAGCTTAACAAGCTGAACATGGTGGACGCCGCCGAACTGAAAGCCTACATAGACCGCATTGTGAACGATATGGATAAGGCGCAGCTTGCCGCTATGGAGAAAGCCCCGCTGGGCTATGCGGCAAAGATCCGCGCCAAAATTGAAACGCTACTGGAATCCCATTATCGAGAAAACTTTGAAAGGTGGCTGGAAACGGAGCGCATCGTCTGCAAGCCCTATTTCCGTCTGCGCCCCTCTATCCATCCTGCCACATATACCGACATATATGCCCGTTCTCTGTATGCAGCAGAGGACGGTGACATGAACAAACTGGAACAGAAGTTGATTGTAGAGTTGACCGCCCTGCCGAATGTCCGCTGGTGGCACAGAAATATTGCACGTCAAGACTTTGCAATTAACGGCTTTATCAAGCACTACCCCGATATTCTGATTATGACCCAGAGCGGCAAGCTCATCTGTGCGGAAACTAAGGGCGAACATCTGAAAAATGATGACAGCCGGGAGAAAATCGCACTCGGTCAAGCGTGGCGCACAGCAGCGGGCAAGGATTTCCGCTATTACATGGTATTTGAGAATGAGGAAAACCTCTTGCCGGGTGCGGTGAGCATGGGCCAGTTTATCGACACGGTTAAGGCATTGTAAATCAAATAACCATATATCCGTCACTTGCAGGGGGCGATAAAATCTACCCCCGATAAGAAGCAGTGCCGATTCGGGCAGCAGGAGCAATTCTGCTGCTCGTTTTCTTTTGTGTGACCCCCTGGCTCATGCGCCGCAGGGTAGTCATAAATAACAATCAGCAAGGAGGTTAATTGTCCAATGAAAAACAGTAAGCGAGGAGGTGCGCCGCCTATGAACCACATCGGGAATATCCGTATATCTGCAAGGGAGGGCTTATATGGCAAAGAAACTTGACCCTCAAGAGATAGAGCAGTCCCGCCGAAAAAAGACTCGCGCCGATAATCGGGAGGAACGCAAGGAGCGCATACATGACGGAATCCGCAAGAATCGGGAAAGCGGCGGTGTAATTATAATACCGCCACCCCCAGCCGTACAAGCGCAAGGGCAGACTCCCCGAAAAATGCGTGTTGCAGCTTATGTCCGTGTCAGCACACAGGAAGAACAGCAAGTAGGCAGTTTTGAGATGCAAATTGTCTATTTCAAATCCAAAATTGAGAGCAATCCCGATTGGGAGTTAGTAAAAATCTATCAAGATTACGGCGTAAGCGGCACTTCCACGAACAAGCGGCAGGGATTTAAGGACATGATTGATGACGCAAAAGCAGGCAAGATTGACCTAATTTTGACAAAGGGCATAAATCGCTTTGGTAGAAATACGGTTGATATTTTGAACAATTTGCGTACTCTGAACGCCTTGACTCCACCTGTCCCGGTGCGATTTGAAAGCGAAGGGCTGTCCTCTATCGGGGATGGCAGCAACAATCTACTGATAGCGGTCTTGTCAGCACTTGCAGAATTGGAATCACAGCAAAAGAGCGAAGCCATCAAAAACGGTATTCGCTGGCGCATGGCAGAGGGTATCTACCAATTCTCGGTGATAAACACGCTTGGCTACTATTGGGACCACTTCGGACGATTGCTGATCGAGCCAACAGAAGCAAAGATTGTTGAGTACATCTACGAAAGCTGTTTGGAAGGTGCAACCCCCGCAGAAATTGCCGCCGCGCTGACCGAGCAAGGCATCAAATCGCCTAAAGGGAAAGATTTTTGGCGGGCTGCTACTATTCGCGGTATTCTCCGGAACGAGAAATATTGCGGGGACGCACTCATGCAGAAAACTTGTACGATTGATTTTCGGGAGCATAAGTCAGTGAAAAACACTATGCTCAACAAGTATTTCAAAGAGGAACACCACACAGCAATCATAAAAAAATCCGATTGGCAGAAGGTGCAACAGATTTTAGATGAAAAGCCACTACCCGGCAAATCGGCAAGGCTACACGCTATGCCAAAGCGGTTCACGGTCACACGTTCTAAAGACAAGTATTTCAGAGGGTATATCATTTTAGACCCGCGCTGGACAGCTTCGGAACGCCGCGAACTGCTGAAAGAGCTGAAAAATCTCTAATACCGAAAGGAAAATCCATTATGAAATTTGATTTTAACGCACTGAACTTTGAGATCCTTGATGCGAACACCAACGCATACCCCGACATTTTCATTAACCAGAACGGTGTCACCTTTACGAAAAAGGTACTTGATGACCTGAACTATCCTGCTTTTGTCCTGTGCCAGCTTGACGCAAAAAACAAGGTTTTTGCGGTTCGTATGTGTAAGAGTAGTGAGCAGAGGGGCTACAAGTTCTCCAAGCCGAAGGGTGAGCAGAAGGCCACGGTCAGCATCACCAACAAGAATCTGGTTGACCCCATTCGTGCCGCTATGGAGGGCGTTTGGCAAAGCGATAAACGCTATCGTGTGCGTGGCTTTTGGGTCGCAGACGCAAAAACGATGTGTTTTGACCTCTCCGAGGGTGTGCAGGAGGATTATAGAAATGCCGCCAGCGATAATGAAAGCGAGGAATAAATCGGTGAACGGATTGTTCACCGTCTGAACTTCCGAATGACAGTGGGGCAAGCTCATTATGGGCTTGCCCCTTGCTTAAATAAAGGCGGGTATTTGCAGATTGTAACGCACAAGGGGCAGATAAGTGAAATGTAGGGTGGTAATATGGCAGAGAAAAATAAACGGCGCACAAGCGATAATATCCCCGATATTTGCCCCGAAGGACAACAAAAAAACAGGCGTGGGAGTTGTTAGCGTCCCACACCTGTTGGAAAACTGATTTGTAGCAGCGGCGTACCTATATCCCTCGTGTAAGTTTTCTCTACGCCATTTTTACGCCATTTTCGTATAGAGTAGCATAGGAAAACATGAAGTTATATATGGTTGGTTTGTTCCAAAATCCGCTTCAAATCAAGTAATATTCGTATTTATTGAGGATTATTGAGATATAAAATCAGGTAGCGGTCCTCCGATACCTAATTTCATTTTTATGATTTCTCCTTTTATGATGTAGATGATAAACAGCTATATTAAACGGCTATAAGTTGTTTTTACGAACTATTGGATTTGGAAAAGGTTGGATGAAACAGATTGGCTCACCCTTTACTCACCCTTTTTGCGCTTCCTGTGCCTTTGCGAACTGCGCTACACCCTCTTTCATGGAATCGTCTGTCACATGAACATAGCGGTTCATGGTGGTCGTGATGCTGGCATGACCCAGCAGCTTTTGCAGGACTTTGGGCTGCATTCCACTCTCAATGGCGCGGGTAGCGTATGTATGGCGTAGAGCGTGCATACAGAAACGCTTGATCCCTGCATCATCGCACAGCTTGTAGAGGTGGGTGTCGTAGGAGCTGTTCTTGGCAGGCATTCCGGTACGCCAGTTGATGAACACTAAGTCGCACATAACCAGCTTCCGCTTTTGACCAGTCTTACGATCCATAAAGGTCAGGACAGTGGACAGGTCTTTCGATTCCTTGCGGTATTCTCTGGTGTCATAGATTTCCCGCAGGATGTCGTAAGCGGTGTCGGTCAGAGGAATGGTGCGGTAGCTGGATTCCGTTTTCGGAGGGCCAGCACGCCACACGCCCTGCTTGTGACGATACTCCAAAGTTTTGTTGACGGTCAGAGTATGCTTTTCCCAATCAATAGCATCCCATGTCAGACCGATCATTTCACCAGTGCGTAAGCCTGTTTCTAGAATCAGCGCATACTGAGCGTAGTTATGGGAATGCTTGGCAGCATCCAAAAACTGTTTCTGCTCAGCTACGGTCAAAAAGTGGATATCATCAGGTGCACGAACGGGCTTTGTGTAGCGGACACCGTCCATTGGGTGTTTGGCAATGAGGTCGTTCTCTCTGGCGCTTTTGAAGAACGTACCCATTGTCATATAGGTCTGCCGGATGGTTGAACCGGCGTAGTCGTCCTCCATGGCGTTCAAAATCCGCTGACAGTCGATCTGCTTGACATCGCGCAGCAGCATAGAACCGATGAATGGCTGAATGTTGTGCTCGTATCGCTCCCGATAATTCCGAACAGTGTTCGGAGCACGGTTGCCAACGACATCCTTGACCCATTGATTGAACCATGCGTCCACCGTCATATTGGGCGATGCCACAGTCCGACCTTCAGGGTGTAAGCGTAGATAGAGCTGTTCCTGTCGCCAATTCTTGGCTTCTGGAAGGGTCTTGAAGCAGCGTTCCTCACGCTCACCGCGATAATTTCGGCAACGCGCATAGTACAAGCCGTCTTTTCGCTGACCAAGCCCTTTTCCGAGTTGTTTTCCTTTAAGATTTTTGCCCATGTTTGTGGCTCCTTTCGAGATAAAAAGAGCCCACACAACACATTTTATTGTATCATGCGGGCGTAGTTTATGCAAGCCCTTCAGCGGGCGTTATAGGGTATCAGATGGCGTATTGCTCGTTCAAAAACTCCTCAAACTTCTTCCGCTTGATGAGTTTCTTAGCCCCCACGAACACAACGAACTTGCACCCATCCTGCAAGGCAAGCTCGGAAATGCGGTTTTGCCCTACACCAAAATAGGCAGCAGCCTCTGGAATCGTCAACAGCCACTTTTCATTGAGCGGCACGAACGGGACGGACTTTTTGATGGATGTATCGGTGCTCGGAAAGGAAATCGGTTCCGAGTTGAGATCGGCTGCAAAATTGGAAGCAGCGGTGGACATGTTGATGTTGGTATGAGTGCTCATAGTGTTTTCCTCCTGAAATTAAAATTGAATGCGAAGCGGATTGCTTCATGATAAGCATATCTGCTTGAATTAGCGTACATTTTGCCTTATGGTGTGATAAGCGCTTGAAAGGAAATCTGAGCATCATCCTGTTGAATCAGTGAACTGAAATCCATGTTCGGGTAAGAAAAGGTTGCCGGGTGCACTTGTGCTGGTGGCCAAGAACAGTTATAATTACCATAATATGAGTTCATAGGAACGGATGTAAAAACGGCAGATCGAAGCAGCTGCATTTGCGGTGACTGACTTTGTTCTTGTGGAGCAGAAGATTCATCACGAAGATGCAGCGGTTCAATGGAAGGCTCCGAAGGCGAATCCGGCAGCAGAGGACAGGCGTTCTCCGTTACGGTTTCCGGTTTGCTGGGAGCGGCTTCTTCATCGTCACAGTCATCAAGAGCGTCCAACGGCAGAAGAAGGTCAATCTGCGCTGGGGGCAGGATCGGTTCTGTATCGGAAGGTACCGGAATCGCCAGCGGGCCATTGGCAGGAACGACATCCTCTGGTGACTTACTATGGACGACCAGTGGCTTGGTAGTTGGCGTATCAGAATCACCTACATAAACTGGGCCGGAGACCATGAACTCACCAACCTGAAGACTCTTTAGTATGGAAGTCAACTTGGTTCCACCTGACGAACTAATTAAACGGGCACACATACGAACCTCTTCATCAGCTGGCTGGAAACACATCATATACTTGCATTGCTGAAGCAAAGTCCGTTGTTCAGGCTTGAACACACGAATGCTCTGGGCAACCAGCAGTGCGTACAGACCTTGTTTGCGGCCCTCACAGAGGATTCGCCCCAATGCGTTGGAAGAGCGTAGCGTATAGTTGCTTAACTCGTCCAGATACAAAAAGGTAGGCGGAAAATCCTCGCAGGTGGCTTCTCGTAACAGTGCTGCAAAAAGCACCTCTTCAACGATGTGTTGCGTAGATAACGAAAACGAGCTCAAATCCAGCAAGGTGATGCCGGGAGAAAACTCTATGTCACCATCCTCAAAAAGCTTTTGTGCAAATAGGGGTGCCAAGGCGTTTTCCAAACCGGGCGCAGAGCGTGAATGAGAACTCTTGATCTCCTGATGCAGGTATTCCAGCACTTCATTCGGAGCCGGTGAAGCGCGAAGCGCCTCTTTTAAAAGAGGCCGCAATAGCTGTTCTTGTGCATTCGACAGAGCGATAACGGATGTGATAGTATCAACGAAAGATGCAGCCGCATCCGCTGGATTATCTGATGCCCCGAACAAATGCAGCTTGAGTGGCTTTTGAGATACGTCCTGACGATGTACATACGGTTCTAGTTCTACTGGAAAAGACACAGCGTGCCGATGATCTATGGCTACGATCCGAACACCTGCCTCTAGCAGTTTCCTTGTGATATTGGAGGAAAGGGTAGACTTTCCTACGCCGCTTTTTCCACAGATAAAAATGGAAGCGTTCCCTTCCTTGAGTTTTTCAACGATTGTAACGGCTTTTTGATAGGTAGAGCCTATTTTCAACTTCATGGTTCCGTTCCTCCTGCTTTAATCAGAATCTTCATATTCGGTTAAGCAACTGCACTTCAAAGTCAAGAGTCGAGCATCTACATAGGTTCCGCTGTTAATGCGAATCTTTTTGGCAGAGCTGAACTCAGAGAGCAGATGCTCACTTTGCAAACGCGAAATAACATCGGGTGCACTATATCCCGGTGCATACTCATGGAGCAGAGACTTCAGCAAAGACCCTTTCAGAAGGAAAGCATCCTTTTTTTGGACGATGTCCCGTTCAGGGTCATAGCTGGAATCGATCTCTTCATAGCGTATAAAACGAATATCACCGGCTTCGCTTGCCGAAAAGAGTGCCTTGTGTAAAATTTCCTTTGCGTTGCAATCCAGCGAGCTGTCCCACTCGGATAAGCAATTATTGATGTATGCCTGACAGACCTCGTGTGTTGTTTGCGCTGAATCCGGCTGCTTAAGGAGTTTTAATGCCCAGCAAAGAACAGCGGATGAAACGCTTAGAAGCGCGATTTCATTCCGAAAGGCGCATTCTTCATCCAAGGAACCTAAAGCAGTTGTGTAGGATCGCTCAACGATGCGCTCAAAGGCATCTGGGTTGTGCTCAACAAGGGTACACAGCTTGCTAACAATTTCTGCCAGAGGCAGCGCGGCTGTAGGGCTTTCCTCGTGAGGCAAGAACAGACAGTGCTTCTGCTGCAACTCAGTAATGCCGTTCGTAGATACGATAAGGCATAGCGGAAAACGAGGCTCTGTTTTAGTCCGCGTAATCAGCGTCGCAAAAATTCGTTTTTGAACGATAGTCGCCAACGGTAGCTGTGAGCATCGGATCGTCACCGTAGACTGGTAACAAAGCTGCGATACTGTACTGACCAAGCATCTGATCAAATTGCTTCGGCTTGTTGTCAACCGTTAACCTTATATGAAGAGGGAAATCGTTGCCAGATATTGCAAAAAGGTATTTACCACCATTGAACTTGTCCGACATTCGTGTCTTGAGAACCGCCAAAATCTTTATTAGGACTAAGGGGATGGAGGTGCTTAGCAACGGGTCAGAGCAACAATCCTCTTTATAAGAAGTATAAATCCAGCGGTCGTCCAGATGAAACCAACCAATAGGCGGTATCAAGGCGGTTTGTTCAGTATGGTTATAAAAACGATAAGCCCTCTGGAAAAGGAAAAAGCTACTATTCCAATGGCCAGCTTTGTTACGATGGAAAGTTTAAAAAAGGAAAGTACAATGGAAAAGGAACACTTTATAATGCAGATGGAAGCGTTCAATACAAAGGGAAATTCAAAGATGGCAATGCTGCCTGACTTATGCGCGCAACCTTTGAAAATGACAAATCAAATTTAAATAGAGGCGCTAACATGGCTATGAAGGTTATCAAATGCCCTGATTGTGGGCACGAGCTGGCACGAGTGATCCTTGGAGGCGGAACAAATCAGACAAAAAGCTGCGCTGGTTGCGGCTCTCGTTTCCGTATCATCAAAGATGCTCGTACTGGCAGCGTCAGAGTAGAGCGTGCATAACAAAAAATAAAAATGTGCAGGGTAGCAGAAACGCCGCCCTGCACATTTTTGTTAAGTAAAGGACTTGAGCACTTCTTTCAGTGCTTCACGCTGTTCAGGGGACAGACGGGCCAGAAGCTTCAAAAACTCCTGCTGTTCCTCCAAAGTAAGCCTGTTCTCCGGCTCAGAATGATTTTGGTGGTTCATAAAAGATACTTGCTCCTTTCGGCAAATCCTGTTCAGCTATCAGTTCGGCACGGATCTGACGCTTATATTTATAATAGGTATTCCGGGCAAGACCTGTGAGCTTCATGCATTTCTCTTTGTAGAAATCCATTGCGCTCTGCGGCAGAGAAGTCAGATTCCCTTCGTTGTCACATCCGGCCAGAAATCCCGGCCCGGCAAGAACATCGGCTCCATCCCACAGCGGACGATTGAGCGGCAGGCCAAGCAGCTTGCCTTCATCATTGCAGACCAGTGTGACCGCTGAACCGGTGTCACTCAATGTGATGCATTCGATCAGCCCGCCTACAAATTTCTGCATGGCTTCAAGGGTGTTGTCCAGCTCGATTTCCTTTGGCAGCTCCATTGGCAGGAGCGCAAGGACTTTGATTTTTTCTTCTTTCATCGTAAAATCTCCTTCTCCTTATGCTACGTTTAGCCTTGTAGCCTTATAGCAGTCAGCGCACATTCCCTCATGGGTGGCTGCAAACTCTGCCGCCTGCATGATGGAGCCATCCTTCAGCTTGACCCTCTTGATAGGCTGGTTGCACCGGGCACAGATGCAGGGCACAGGCGGCTGTTCCTGCTTCGGGCTAGCGGATCTCGGTTTCGGCTGCTTTTGCGGTTCTGCCTCCGGCTGCGGTGCAGCATCTTCCGGCAAATCCTCTCCGGCATAAACGTACAGGCCAAGGCCAAACATAGCAAGGTTCTTCACCAAGCACCGCATGATAGCTTTATTCACATCGAACATAGAGGCTGCTTCTACGGTACGCTCTTCCATGCCGATTTTTTCACGGCGGCGGGTCTGCGGATTGTAGTCCCATTTCGGGGTGGTGTAGGTATAAGGCACAGCTTTCATGGCTTTGTTTGCGCCATCCAGTACAGGCAGCCACATTTCGTGCGAAACGCCCTCAATCGTGACAGTGGTATACACCATGAAGCCGGTTATGGGGTCATAAACATAGGGCAGGCCGTTGAATTTCTTGACCTCATAGCTGGCAGCAGGATACAGCTTTTTCACCTCTGCCCAGGCATACGCCCAGCTTACATATTTCAGTTCTGTGTTGCCGGACTTTTTGACTTCCAGATGATCTTTGAAGTCGATAGCAAATAATTTTACGAATGGATTTTCCGTAGCCATAAGATAACCTCCAAGAAAAAAGGCGGCAGAGTATTTACTCCCTGCCGCCAATTACAAATGTTATGCCGCATGAACGATGGTAAACCTGCGGCTGCTTACATTTTTGCTGTATTGGTTGAAAATGTCTGGCTGCTCTTTCCGCAGGCGTTGGGAATCCACACGCTTGCTTTCGGAGGATACCCACGACACCTTATAACCCGGTGCTGTGCCATAGGCAGCATCCTGCATTTGCAGCTTGACCTGTTGCTCGATAGCCGTTTTCTCCTGTTCCATCTGCTCGATTTGGTCAGAAAGCTCCTGCCGCTTATCCAGAAGTCCATGCAAGGCACTCAGGTCAGCGGTCTTATCCCGGTCGTCCACCTCATACATCTGGTTGATCTGCTGGGTGTCACAATCGCAACCGTTGGGTGCAGGGGGAATCTGGGGCACAACATGGTTCGTCCAGAAAAGCTCTTCCTTATCAATGAGGTCAGAAAGCACCTGCTTATCTGTCACGATTTTGTGAATCACCAGCTCTCTGCCGAAAATCAGAGCCGCCACATACCAGCAGTCGAAACCGCTGACGGCTAAGTAGTGGTCAACCTGCGCCAGATAGTGAGCCGGGATTTTTCCATCTGCCCACTTGTCTGCGGAAAACGGTGAGACCGTTTTGCATTCCAGCCCGGCCTTCTGTCCAACGATCAGGCGGTCGAAGTCTGCCAGAAGCAGCGGATGTTCCTCGCTCTGATAGATAGCGTTTGCACGGCGCACCTTAAACCCTGTTTCTTCGGAGAACCGCTGTGCTACATAATCCTCCAAATCACGACCCTGCCGCATGGCCTCATTGTCGATATTCTCAATGGTATCGCTGATTTTATCGTGGTACACCTGAAATGCAGAGCGATAGGGATTCAGGCCAAGGATAGCCCCGGCATCCGTGCCGGTAATACCGCATTTGCGATAACGGAGCCAATCCTCTTTGGATAAATTCAATGTAGATGTATTTTGTTCAATTGTTGTTTTCCATTTCTTCAGCGATGCGGACGAGGACTTCCACCAAGACGGTGCCAACTTCTTTGACGATTTCGGACCAAAAGTTCATAAGGCTTTCTCCTTTCTGCGCAGCTGCGCATTAAAATACGATTTTAATAATGATAGTGATGGTGCGGAATAACAAAATGCTCACCTCCAAACATAAAAAAGCCCCTGAGTCTTTCGGCTCAGAGGTTTCGGATTCACGATTATTATATCTGGGTGAGTGGCTTAAAAAATAAAAATTTATAATAATTAAATTATTGACGCACAGGAACCGAAAGTTATAATACTATTCTTTTTTGGTGCTTGGTGCGGCATGAAGTGTACGAAGACGAGTAAAGGAAACATTGTGTGTTTTTAGAAAGTTGTCCCAATATATTGACTTTTGTCCCAAATTGATTTACAATGTAAGTACCATTAGTCTTGGAGGGATTTCCATGAAAAAGAAGAACATTATAAATTTGATACGGTATCATTCTGAAGGTAATGAAGCGGGTTTTCGAAGTGAGGCATATGAGATTGCAAAAGAATTTGACCAAGTGGGCGATTACCAGTTAGCGGAGTACATTATGGCACTTCTCTCAAATGCCAACACGTTTGTTCCCCAAGTGAGTGATTTGTCATCTGGCTTTTTTGAAAAGGTAACTGTTGGAAATTCTCCTCTTCCTCTTCCTGAATTGATCGAACAAGATGTAATGGGCATGGTCAATGCTATTAGTCGAAATCTTGGAATTAACAAATTCCTGTTCCAGGGTGCTCCTGGTACAGGAAAAACCGAAACGGCTAAGCAAGTTGCACGGATACTGAATCGCGAACTATACGCCGTAGATTTTTCTGCCGTGATTGATAGTAAACTTGGACAAACACAGAAGAATATTGTTTCGCTATTTCGTGAAATAACAGAATTTGCCCATCCAGAAAAAGTGATTGTGCTATTTGACGAAATCGATTCTATCGCATTGGATAGGACTAATTCGAACGATCTACGTGAAATGGGACGGGCTACATCCACACTACTCAAAGAATTTGATAGATTGGATGACCGCGTTGTTTTACTTGCAACGACAAATTTATTTGACCATTTCGACAAGGCTTTAGTCAGAAGATTTGACTCGATTATTGACTTCAATAGGTATTCACAGGAAGATTTGGCGGAAATTGCGGAGGTTTTGCTTAATGACTTCCTAAACAAGTTTAAATGCACAGGGAAAAATATCAGACTATTC
Organism: Faecalibacterium sp. I4-3-84; assembly: GCF_023347255.1. Taxonomy (GTDB): domain Bacteria; phylum Bacillota; class Clostridia; order Oscillospirales; family Ruminococcaceae; genus Faecalibacterium; species Faecalibacterium taiwanense. Next base: position 1,473,137 of record NZ_CP094466.1, on the reverse strand, counting down.
CGTAAAATTGTCAGCCTGATGTCACCCATCCCTTACCCGGGTGAACTAAAGAATATCATCAGAGCGTCTGTTGCGTTTAGCAATCCTTCGGACGAGTTTGATTATCTTAGACGTTTTTACAAAGCGGTGTATACCGAACCGATGGATATTCATGTTATGCAATCGCAAGGATTTACGGTGCGAGAAATAGAAATCCTAACCGGAATATCAAAGAGTCAAGTATCTCGAGAGTTGAAGGAGGACTAAATGAATAGCATACTTCAATTAAAGGGCCAGTTTGAGCACCAGAGCGGAAATTCTGGGGGTGGAAAACGAAATATTCCTGTTGGCAGGTTTGTTGAGTCTGCTCATATCCTGAGCTTAATTAACGATTTGCGCTCTTTGCAGACTTATTGGAGTGAGCATACCTTAATCAAGGGTGCGCTTATTAGTGTTTATTATACAAGCGTGGTTGCAAAGAGTAACCGAATTCGGGGCCTTTTGTGTCGTGGCGCTTCTGATCCAAACGACTCCATTCGAGGTGCTAAATTTGCTGGAGAAGCACCTCATATCCAGCATGTATTCACATACTATGTTGGATTAGATATCATTACGGAAAGCATCATAAGACTAGTTGCTGCCAAAGAAATTGTAGAGCACGATTATAATGGCAAAATTTCTCATAAAGATATTGAAGCTCTAAACAACGGCCACAAGCAATACAAACACTCGGCTCGTTTGGCAAAGACAAACTTCGTGAATGTAGTTGTGGATGCTTTTTATGTTCAAAAATTTTCAGTTGATTTTGCAGAAACAGACGAAGAAAAAGATGCAATTGTCACTCTTTATCGTACGGACGTGAAAACAGAAGACGTGTTTCGCGCGATTGGTATTGATTACCTGAATGCAAAGAAAATTGATGAAAATACGGTGCTTTTGCGGCCAGATGAAATTGCGTGCTTAAAAGAAAATGCACCATATCTTATAGCTATGAAGGTTCGCGATTTGAGAGAAGTGCCGCCTGAAGAAAGCATCGCAAGCGATCCGCATATTGTTCAAATACCGGAACCAAAGCAGGAGCCTATTATTGGAGTAATCGATACGCCATTTTGTGAGGATGTCTATTTCAAAGATTGGGTTTCGTATGAAAGTATGCTTGGGGATGGCATAGAACTGGATGCACGTGACTATACGCATGGCACAGAAGTTACATCTATTATTGTAGATGGCCCAACGATTAACCCTATGCTGGACGATGGGTGTGGGCGGTTCAGAGTGAAGCATTTTGGCGTTGCCAAAATGGGTAGATTCAGTTCCTACACAATTCTCAGGTCGATTCGTAAGGCGGTTTCTCAAAATCGTGATATCAAAGTATGGAATCTTTCCCTTGGATCGATACTGCCAATAAAGCCGAACTTCATTTCTCCAGAAGCTGCGGAACTTGATAAGATTCAAAGCGAGTTTGATGTTGTGTTTGTGATTGCAGGAACCAATGGCAATCCAGATCAGAAACCGATTCCCATAGGGGCACCAGCTGATTCGCTAAACTCGTTGGTTGTAAATTCTGTGACGCTTGAAGGAAATCCGGCTTCGTATCACCGCGTTGGTCCGGTACTTTCGTTCTTTCACAAACCAGATGTTAGCTACTATGGTGGAGATATTGGTCAGCCTATGCATGTATGTACGCCAACTGGCGAAGGCTTTGTAAAGGGAACTTCTTTTTCTGCTCCATGGATAGCCCGCAAGATGGCTTATTTGATTTGCATATTGGGCTTTTCACGTGAGATTGCAAAGGCACTAATAATTGACGCTGCGGCAGGGTGGAATCGAAAAGACGATGTCTCATGTTCTATTGGATATGGAGTTGTTCCTCAACGAATTGAAAATATTGTCAAAACAGCAGACGATGAGATACGTTTTGTTATGACAGGGACAACTGATGCATACGAAACTTACACGTACAGAATCCCTGTGCCAATTTATAAGGATAAGCAACCATTCTATGCTCGCGCGATACTCTGTTACTTTCCAAAATGTATGAGGGATCAGGGAGTCGATTACACAAGCACAGAAATGGATATTCATTTTGGCCGAGTTGTGGAAACGAAAGGAAAGGCATCTATCTCGCCTATCAACTCCAATTCTCAAGGAGACGAGGGCGGAAAACATCTTTATGAGCCTGAGGCACGCCAATTATACCGAAAGTGGGATAACGTAAAACTTATAAGCGAAGAATTGAAGGATCGAGCTGTCCCACGAAAGGTATATGGCGCAGGAATGTGGGGGCTAAGCATTAAGACGAAAGAGCGTCTAAAGGAGAAAAATGGCCGCGGGCTTTCGTTTGGAGTGGTTGTTACCTTAAAAGAAATGTATGGTGAAAATCGTATTGACGATTTTATTAAACTATGCACGATGCGAGGATGGGTGGTCAACCGTATTGATGTTGAAAACCAGATCGATATTTACAATAAGGCAGAAGAAGAAATCGAATTTTAAAAGGAGGATAGTTATGAATCGCAAGACAAGTAGCAACGCTATGGCATCAAAGGCAGCAAGGGCACTGAATAGCAATGGCTCTTCAAAAATTCAGAAGTCGCTTGCGGCTAGTGTCCTCTCACAACGTTCGACGTCGAAACAAACCGGGGTAGCTATGGAGGATGTTGCATCTCGTGTGCTACAAAGCAATAAATACTCAAATGAAACAAAGAGCTTTGCAGCTAGCGTTCTTTCACAGTCAAATGTAAAACGATAAAATAGTTGTGTAGAACAATACCTGCGTATATTAAAAGGATGCGATCTCATGTGAGAAGTGAGATTGCATCCTTTTTGATGACAAAATCCTTAATAAGGGATTCTGAAGTAATCCATGACGGCCTTAAACTGATCCTGCGCGGTCAGGCAGGTGTCCAGCAGATACCCGCGTTCGGCTTTCCACTCGTGCAGCCCCCGGTAGTAGAACATTTTGAGGTCATCCGTAATAATGAACGGAACAATATTGTTCCGCAGGCACTCCTTGAAGAGCAGAAGCCGCCCGACACGGCCATTTCCATCCTGAAACGGATGGATGGATTCAAAGGCATAGTGGAATTCCAGCAGGTCTTCCAGCGACTTGGCAGAATTTTGATTGTACGCAGATAAAAGCTCTTTCATCTGTGGGGCGACCAGCTCCGGCGCAGTGGTGCTTCTGCCGCCGACCTCGTTCGGGAGCTTTTTATATTCACCGACCGCGAACCAGTCTTTGCGGGAATCGCTGGTGCCGCTTTTCAGGGTAAGGTGTAGCTTTTTGATCAGAGCTTCGTTGATGGGCTTCTTAGCATCCCGGATGACCATATCAATGCACTTGAAGTGATTGGCCGTTTCGACCACATCATCCACATTGACAACGCCATTTTCCATGCCAATGGTATTGGTTTCATAGATATACCGCGTCTGGTCATGGGACAGGCGGCTGCCCTCAATGTGGTTGGAGTTATAGGTAAGGTCGATCTGGATTTTGTGATAGATGCCGCCTTTGACATGCCCGGTCATTTCATCCTGTAAAATAGTAAGCAGGGTGCGAGGTGCTTGCTGCTTTTTGTTGATACGTTCTGGACGTTCTGCATCCTGCGGAACGTTCCATGTCTTGCCGATAAGGACTGCTCCAGGAATCTTGCCGGTAGCACAGTAGTTGCGGACAGTGCGCTCTGAAACATTCCATGATTTTGCCGTATCAGCGACAGATTGATAGTTCATCTGAACACCTCCTGTAAGATGATTATATCATTTTATCGGCAAGAAATCAAACAGATAAATGAAGAAACGTAAAAATCTTGCCGATAAACATATCGAATGTGTGAGACTGGTGAACGGTGTCTCAAATGCGAATGATCGGATAAAAAAGAAAGGCCGCTCGTGGAAAGAGAGAATCTTCTCTCGATCCATGAGCGGCCATAATTTTTTTGGTTGTGTGGGCTTAAAGCGGAGAATGCACTCACCCTTTACTCACCCTTTTGCCATGAGAATGCAGCAGGATGTACAAATTTACATAGAAGTGCAAATGACATAGCAACGATGAATATAAGAATATATGAAGTGGTATCAGAATGCATTGCAGGAATTGTAAACTCCGATACCTAATTTCATTTTATTATACTCCTTGCGAAAAAGATTTTACGCTGCGGTAAAAAGCGATATTATAACAGGATAATTGTAGCACAATGGACGTTTTTTCTCAATACTTACTTAAGTGGAAACGAAAAGCCGCCCGTGGAAAAGCAGTGCTGCTTTTCCACGGGCGGTCCTTATGATTCAGGTTGTACGGGTCTTACTTGCAGATGGCAAGGGTGCCGGACGCGGTCTCCTCAAAATGGCTGGCGTAGAATTCCTCCATCAGCCGGATGAGAGAAACGATGTCCCGGGCACCGGCGGTCTCGTAGCAGGAGTGCATGGCCAGCTGGGGCAGGCCGATGTCCACGCAGTTCATGGATACCTGCGCCATGGCAAGGTTGCCCAGAGTGCTGCCGCCGACTTTATCGGAACGGTTGGCAAAATACTGCAGCGGGACACCGGCGCGGGCGGCCAGCTCTTTGGCAACGGCCATGCTCATGCCGTCGCTGGTGTACTTCTGACCGGCGTGGACCTTGACCACAACGCCCTCGTTCATGTAGGTGCAGTTGTTCACATCGGTGTATTCCGGGTGGTTGGGGTGCACGGCGTGGGCGTTGTCGGCGCTGAACATGAAGCTGGACGCCACCGCACGGTGGAAGTCTTCATCGCTGGGGCAGACGTTCTGCGCGATGCGGTGCAGCACGTCGTACAGGAAGGTGGAAGCTGCGCCCTGCTTGGTGCCGGAGCCCACTTCTTCGTTGTCGAAGAAGGCGGCAACGTTGATGGACTGGGCGCTGTGTGCGTTCAGAAAGCCTTTCAGGATGCCGAACACGCACTGCTGGTCGTCCAGACGGCCGGAGGAGATGAACTCCTCATTGCAGCCCCAGACGGCGGCCTTTTCGCGGATGCAGAGGAACAGGTCGCTGCCAAGGATCTGCTCTTCTGCGACCTGCAGCTCGGCGGCGACCAGCTTTTTCAGCACGCCTTCCTCGGCGGCACTGCCCAGCAGGGGCAGCATATCCACCTGCTTGTTGTAGGAAGCCTTGTCGTTGACCTCGCGGTTCATATGGATGGCCACGCTGGGGATCATCAGCAGGTCGCGGTCCAGCGTGAGCAGGCGGGAAGTGATGGCATCGTTCTCCTTTATCAGCACGCGGCCTGCCACCGACAGCGGCCTGTCCATCCATGTGGAGCAGATCATGCCGCCGTAGCCCTCGGTGTTCAGCTTGGTGTACTTCCGGCCCATGTGGATCTCGGCGTTTTCCTTGATGCGGAAGCAGGGGGAATCCGTGTGGGCAGCGGCCACGTTGAAGCTGTAGTTTTCCAGCTGTTCTCCCATGCGGAATGCAAGGATGCTGGAGCCGTTGCGGCAGACAAAATAGCTCCCGCCAGGTTCCAGCTGCCACCGGCGGCTCTCCAGCAGCTCGGAAAAGCCCTCCTTCAGCAGGATATTCCGGACGGATGCAGTGGTGTGGTATGCGGTAGGATTGCCGTCAATGAAGGACAGCAGCTCCTGTACTTCTTTTTCGATCATTGGAAGACCCTCCATGGATTTATCGGTTTGGATGCTCCTATTCTACTTCTGCTGTTTGCGCTTTGCAATAGCCGGCCCTGCGGGCGGGGAAGAATTTGTTTTACATTGCGCGGGTTCTATAGTATACTATTCCTGTTGGTAAATATCGAATCGACAGGAAAGGCAGGGAACCGTCATGGAACGCAGTGATCCGCGCTATCAGGCGTATGTGGAAATATTAAAGGAAGAACTGATCCCGGCAATGGGCTGCACCGAACCTATTGCGCTGGCTTATGCCGCAGCCAAAGCCCGCGAAGTGCTGGGCATGCTGCCCGAAAGCGTGCAGCTGCAGGTGAGCGGCAGCATTATTAAGAATGTGAAGAGCGTCATCGTGCCCAACACCGGCCACCTGAAAGGCATGGAAGCCGCTGTGGCAGCGGGCATCATCGCCGGCTCGGCAGAAAAGGAGCTGGAAGTCATCTCCGAGGTCAGCGAGGACAAGAAGGCTGCCATCCGGGACTATCTGCAGACGGTGCCCATTTCCATCCAGCACATCGAGCAGGGGCATGTGTTCGATATCATCGTTACCGAGCGCAGCGGGGATTCCTACGCAAAGGTGCGCATTGCGGATTTTCACACCAACATCTGCCTGATCGAAAAAAACGGCCGGGTGCTCTACGAAAAGCCGCTGCTGAACGAGGAGGCCCGGCGGGACAGCCGGGTCGACCGCAGCCTGCTGAACATGAAGGACATCTGGGACTTTGCCGAGACGGCCGACCTGCAGGATGTGGCGGACCTGCTGGAACGCCAGATCCGCTACAACAACGCCATTGCAGAGGAGGGCCTTCTGGGCGACTATGGCGCGAACATCGGCCGGGTGCTGCTCTCTACCTACGGCAACGATGTGTCTATCCGGGCCAAGGCCAAGGCGGCCGCCGGTTCGGATGCCCGCATGAACGGCTGTGAGCTGCCGGTCATCATCAACTCCGGCAGCGGCAATCAGGGCATCACCTGCTCGGTGCCGCTCATTGAATATGCCAAGGAGCTGCACAGCGGCAAGGAAAAGCTTTACCGTGCCCTCATCATTTCCAATCTGGTGGCCATCCACGAAAAGACCGGCATCGGCACCCTGTCCGCCTACTGCGGCGCAGTCAGCGCCGGTGCGGGCGCTGGCGCGGGCATCGTATATCTGTGCGGCGACGGCTATCAGGCCGCCATCCACACGGTGGTCAATGCGCTGGCCATCGTGTCCGGCATCGTGTGCGACGGCGCAAAGGCCTCCTGCGCGGCAAAGATCGCATCCTCGGTGGACGCGGCCTTGCTTGGCTACAACATGTACAAGTGCCATCAGGAGTTCAAGGGCGGCGACGGCATCGTGATGAAGGACATCGAGACCACCATCAAGGGCATCGGACGTCTGGGCAAGGACGGCATGAAGGAGACCAATGAGGAGATCATCCGGCTGATGATCGAGTAATGAAGAACTGAAAACCAGCCTTTCGCAGATGGTAAATGTCTGCGGAAGGCTGGTCTCTTTTATAGCGCTTTTGGTGGTGTTGGGTCGTCTGTCCGGTTCAGAAGATAATCGGTCGATGTTTTGTAAAGGTCAGCCAGCTGAACGAGGGTAACGGTGGGAATGTCGCGCAGGCCTTGTTCGTAGCGGTTGTATTGCGGCTGCGGCATATGCAGGATGGCAGCCAGCTGGCGCTGAGTCAGGTCGTGATCCTCGCGCATATCACGGATGCGGCGATAATAGGCCATAAAAATATCCTCCTGATATCTGAATGGATATCTTGACAGTACCGCAGGAAGATGCTATTCTGAATGTATGATATCCAAATGGATATCAAAAACACTTGCGAGTGAACCCGTATAAGTCATAAGCAGAGACAGGAGGACATTCAAATGAAGAAAGTTGTACGGCGTGAATTTTTGCGGATCGCGGCTGCCGCTGCATTGGTGTGTGCAGCAGCTTCGCTGACGGGATGCGGTCAAAATGTGGAAAAACTGGTGGTTGGTGACTGGTATCTGGAAGGCTCTGACCGGCTGAGATTTACGATTTATGATGACGGGACGGTCAATATCCCGGGTACTTATGGGACGGGAAAATGGTCAATCGTAAATGACAATCAACTGAAGATCTCTGATTTCTACGGGGAGTCTACGGTGCTCAAGATCGAGGACATCGACAAGGATTCCATGACCTGCCGGCAAATTTATGATGGTCGGGAAGATGAAGAGACGATCACCTATTGGCATAAAGCGGAAGATGCAGTGAAGCACTGAGAGTCAAAAAGGAGAACTGGATATGAAGTTTCCGAGAATGATTGCGGTACTGGGGCTGACATGCGCACTGCTTTTAAGCGGCTGCGGAAGCGAAGAAACCAGCAGCCTTTCAGAATTGATGGCATCCAAGAAAAACGGAACACAACAGTCGCCGCTTACAAAAATGCCTGAACATATGAAAGATATGTACGGGATGGGAGAAACGAGCGATAGTGCCCTCGAAAACGAAACTTACTCGACATTAAAGGAGGAAATAGGAGACTATAACGGCTGTAGTCTCCGTTACCCGAATTTTGAAGAACTGTCGGTTGGGATGCTTTACAAAGGAGAAGTGCATAAGTACTGCCTGTTCGATAAGGAAGGACGGGTGCATTGCATTTTTGATGATGACGTAAACATCGTGTCTGGATTCTATAATGGTATGTGCTTGACAAGTACTGGTGTGATGGCAAAAGAAGATGATACATTCTTTCGGCCGACCTATCTGTCGGATGACGAGACTATCGTTCGATATGCAAAAGACGATGATGGTGTACTTCTCTGGACAGTAAAAAGGGAAGACTCAATTAAAGGAACGACAGCCATTCTGACGGCTTGGGATGCGAATGGAGAAATTCGTTTTCAATGCGACACTACACGGGATGAATTCTCGGAGATGAATCCTGATACTGTATACAATGATCTGTCACAGAATCAGTACGAGTCGATTGGTATTTCACAGGCATTTGCATACTGTGGGGGGAGTGTATATCGGATCAGGAGCGATCTTTACTATGTGTTTATGAACATCGACACGGGAAAATTCTTTTCGGTGCGGGAACCCAATGCATATCTGGTGCAGGTGGAAGGAAACCAGATGATTCGAACACAACCGGGACTGAGAGCGCTTGATGGTGACTTTAATGAACTCCCAGAATGGAAAGCAATAAAATCAAGACGAAGCGGAACACCGGTATTAAGCGAAGGGCTGCTCTATCTGGATGTTAGAAGGGATGCAGATGATTTTGAAGATTATCCATCGGGATTTTATGATGTTCATTTAAACCGTATAATAGATCTCAGTGAATACGATGTTCGGCCGATCAATGAAAATTCTGAGCCGCGGTTTATGAACGGTTATGCCGTCCTCCAGTTGCGAAATCCCGATGGTGTACTTTTTTGGGGTGTTATGGACAAAAATGGAAATTGGACATCTCAACCTCAGAAAGGGACGATCAAATATGTTTTTCCGACAGCAGATGGTGTTTTGATCAGTACTTGTGAAGAAAACACAGACATGTATCAGACCTATAATCAGAATGGCGCAAAGCTGCAAAATTGGGATGGTCTGCAATTTAATGGTTACTATGGGTATGCAGACAAGAAAACAACGTATGGCAGTTACGAGGTTTATGATGGCTTCCTTTATACAGATTTGAGCGGACACATTGCAAAAATCAGCAGCGGTGGAACATTTGAAATGCTATCCTGATGAAATAAACATGTTCTAAAAGAAAATCAGTGAATGGAAAAGCAGACTTTCTCGGAAAAGAAAGCCTGCTTTTCCGCTTCAGAGCAAAAAATCATACAAATCCTTCTTTATTTTGTCATAACTCTTCCGTATAATAAGAAGTGGAAACCTTTGCTGCTCTGCCCGCCCGGCGGGCATCCGATAAAATGGGAGGAGATCATTATGGCCAACGAAAAGATCCTCGTTGTGGACGACGATACCAATATCTGCGAGCTGCTGCGGCTGTACCTGACCAAGGAGGGCTATCAGGTCACGGTGGCAAACGATGGCGAAGAAGGTCTGGAAAAGTTCAATCAGGTCAAGCCCGATATGGTGCTGCTGGACGTGATGATGCCCAAGATGGACGGTCTGGAAGTGTGCCGCCGCATCCGCAAGGCGGGCAACACCCCGGTGATGATGCTTACGGCCAAGGGCGAGACCTTTGATAAGGTGCTGGGCTTGGAGCTGGGTGCAGACGATTACATGGTAAAGCCCTTTGATGCCAAGGAAGTGGTGGCCCGCATCAAGGCGGTGCTGCGCCGCTGCCAGACCACCACGGCTGCTGCCGAGAGCACCGAGGGCGTGATCGAATTCGACAACCTGCGTCTGGACATGAACAGCTATGAGCTGCGGGTCAAGGGCAAGGTGGTGGAGGCTCCCCCCAAGGAGCTGGAACTGCTGAACTGTCTGGCCTCCCATCCGAACCGCGTCTATACCCGTGACCAGCTGCTGGACGAGGTGTGGGGCTTTGAGTATTACGGCGACAGCCGCACCATTGATGTGCATGTCAAGCGCCTGCGCGAGAAGCTGGCCGGTGCTTCCGACAAATGGGAGCTGAAGACCGTATGGGGCGTGGGCTATAAGTTCGAGGTGCGTCAGTAATGCGCAAAAGTATCTCGGTGGCGTTCTTCTCGCTGGTGTCCACCCTGATGGTGCTGGGCATCGTGCTGATGGGCGCTTCGGAGTGGGTGCTGTTCAAGAACTACTTTGCCAAGGATCGCTACGAAACACTGGATCAGGTGGTGGGCGTCACCCAGCGCACGGCCCAGTATCTGGTCCAGCAGGCGGAGCTGCCGGAAGGCGATGAGCTGGACGCACTGAGCACCAAGCTGGAGATCATCGGCGAGAGCGCAGAGGCCTATCTGTTCTTTACCGACAACGACGGCCGGGTGATGATCGCCTCCAGCCCGGACAAGCTGGAGAGCCTGACCGTGCCGGAAGAAATGATGGAGAAGATCGACACTGCCGATGCGGACTACTACCATGTGTTCGGCACGCTGGGCGGCATGCTGGACGGGAAAAGCTACATCACGGTCAGCGAAATGCGCAATGAGAACGGCCAGCCCAGCGGCTACCTGTTCCTGTGCTCTTCCGGCGAGCAGCTGACCCAGTTCAAGCAGCAGTTCTGGTCCAACTTCCTGCTGTCGGCCTGTGTGATGCTGCTGTGTGCCAGCATCCTGACCAAGATCCTGATGCGCCAGCTCACCGACCCGCTGCAGAAGGTGACGGATGCCGCCCAGCGCTTTGGCGGCGGTGATCTTTCCGTCCGTGTGGAGGGGGTGGAAGGCGAAGGCGAGGCAGCCGACCTTGCCCGCACCTTCAACCGCATGGCAGACAACATCCAGATGAACGACAACTCCCGCGGTCAGTTCATGGGCAACATCGCCCACGAGCTGCGCACCCCCATGACCACCATCAAGGGCTTTGTGGACGGCATTCTGGATGGCACCATCCCGCCGGATATGCAGAACCACTACCTGCAGCTGGTCAGTGAGGAAACGGGCCGTCTGGCACGGCTCATCCAGAACATGCTGGATCTCTCCAAGCTGGAAAGCGGCGAATATCAGGTAAACGCCCGGATGTTCAACATCTGGGAGACCATCACCGGCGTGGCGCTCTCGGCAGAGCAGCGCATCAACGACGGCATGATCGACATCGACGGCCTGACCATGGACGAAAAGGTGCTGGTCTACGCCGACCCCGACCTGATCCATCAGGTGGTGTATAACCTGCTGGACAACGCCATCAAGTTCACCCCGGCAGGGGGCACCATCCGCTTCGGGGTGGAAAAGCTTGGCCCGGAAGCCGAGATCTCCATCTGGAATTCCGGTCAGGGCATCAGCCCGGAAGCGCTGCCATACGTGTTCCAGCGGTTCTATAAAGAGGACCGCTCCCGCGGCCTGCACGCCCGGGGCGCGGGTCTGGGCCTGAACATCTGCAAGGTGCTGGTGAACCTTTCCGGCGGGCAGATCCGGGTGGAGAGCCAGCAGGGCGAGTGGTGCCGGTTCGTGTTCACCCTGCCCACGGTGACCCCGAACCCCGGCGGCATGAAGCGTCTGCCGGACGAAGCCGGCGGTGAACCCACCGTGGAAGACCCTGCAAGCATGAAGCCCGTAGAATGAACTTCCAGCCAGACTGTCCCGGACCCGGGGCGGTCTGGCTGTTTTGGCGTGGGGAAACTTTGCCGCCGATGAAACTCCCCCAGTCATCTCGCTGCGCTCAATGCCAGCCCCCTCTGGGATGGGGCCCTTGGCATGGCGGTAAAGCTTCCGGTTAAAGTGCAAATCTTCCGGGCGTGCCAGAGGCTCCCTCTCCGAGGGAGCTGGTAAAGCTGTCAGGCTTTGACTGAGGGAGTTTCTTCGCAAATGGACAAATCTTTCCAAATACGTCATTTCCGTGAAAAAGCCGTTGGCGGGTTTGATTTTTTGCTCGTTTTCATGTAAACTAAAAGATAACCATGCCCATGCTGTTTTTGCGGTTTGAAACTGCCAGCACAATGGGACAAATGGGAATAAGAATTTATAAAATAACGGAGCGTAAAAATAGAATATGGCAATCGTAAGTCCTTCGATCCTTTCCGCTGATTTTGGCAAACTGGGTGCAGACTGCCGCATGGTGCTGGATGCCGGTGCACAGATGCTGCATTACGACGTGATGGACGGCCACTTTGTGCCCAACATCAGCTTTGGCGTGCCGGTGCTCAAGAGCCTGCACAAAAAGCTGCCGGATGCCTTTTATGATGTGCACCTGATGATCAGCCATCCGCTGCAGTATGCGGAAGCCTTCATCAAAGCCGGTGCCACCCTGTACAACTTCCACCTTGAGTGCGAGGACGATATCCAGGCCACCATCGATGCCGTCCGGGCGCTGGGCTGCAAGGTGGGGCTGACCATCAAGCCCGGCACCGAGCCGCAGGCGCTGGCACCCTATCTTGACCAGCTGGATCTTGTGCTGGTGATGAGCGTGGAGCCCGGCTTCGGCGGGCAGAAGTTCATGCCCTCGGCGCTGGACAAGCTGCGCTGGCTCAAGGCAGAGCGCGAAGCGCGCGGCGCACACTATCTGCTGGAAGTGGACGGCGGCGTGGACAATGCCACCGCGCCCCAGTGCGTGGAAGCGGGCGCTGATATTCTGGTGGCGGGCAGTGCGGTGTTCGGCGCAGCAGACCCTGCTGCAGCCGTGCAGCACCTCGCCAGCCTTTGAAAGGATAACCATTTATGGATGAATCTTTGATCCGGGAGCAGGAGGCACAGCTCCAGAAGACCGGCCGCTACTATAAGCATATCTGCTTTATGGCGGTGCCGGTGCTGTGCATGGCCTGTTTCCTGTACGGTGTGCGCCCGCTGCTGCTGTGCGGCATTGCGGTGCTTACCGGCAACCTGTGCGACCGTCTCGTTTCGCTGCTGCGCCGCCGCGTGTATCAGGGCGGTGACTTTTCCAACGAGAGCTTTGCGCTCGTCATTGCCCTGCTGATGCCGGTGACGGTGGATATCTATGTTCTGATCGCCGCAGTGATTGCCGGTGTGCTGATCGGCAAGGAGATCTTTGGCGGCTACGGCAGCTACCCCTTCAACCCGGCTGCTGTGGGCTATGTGGTGGCGGCTGTGTCATGGCCGGAACAGGTGTTCCGCTATCCACAGCCCTACACCAGCATCCCCCTGTGGGATGCCTCCATGGTGCCGGTCTCCAGCGCCATTGAGGACACCCTGCGCAGCGGCGGCATGCTGAACATCGGCTCGCTGGCGCTGGGTCTGGGCGAATATGCTGCTCCCATGGGCACCGGCGCTGCGCTGGTGATCCTTGCCTGCGGCCTGTTTTTGTGGACCCAGAAGGATGCCCACATGTCTGCATCGATCAGCTTTCTTGTGACCTGTGCGGTCATTGCGTTCTTCTTCCCGCGGCAGGCGGGCCTTGCCGACAGTGCCGTGCTGTCAAATATCCTGCCCCGCCTGCAGTGTGTGCGGGATGAGCTGCTGACTGGCGCGATCCTGTTCAGCGCGGTGTTCCTGATCAACGAGCCTTACACCTGCGTGCACCACCGCATGGGCCGTGTGCTGTACGGCGTGCTGGTGGGCGTTGTGAGCATGGGCTTCCGCTACTATGGCGTGTACGAAACCGGTGTGTGCTTTGCGCTGCTGGCGGTCAACAGTGTGTCGGCATGGATCGACCGCACCGAGGCAAAGCTGTATCACCTGACCCATCTGCAGGCAGATGCCGGAAAGGGGGCAGCACAATGAGACGCGCAACGGCTGAACTGATCGTAAAAGATCCCAACAAGTTTGCCCACCACGACCGTGTGTTCCTGAATAACCCGGTGGTCATGCAGGGCATGGGCCTTGCCCCGCTGGTGGTGCTTGCCACCAGCGGCCAGAATGCGGGGATGCTGGCGGCGGCGGTGGCGCTGCTGCTGGTGCCCTCCCGCGTGCTGGCCTGTCTGCTGAGCCGCCTTGTGCCCCTGCACGACGAGGACCCCGCCCCGGAAACGCTGCAGAAAAAGCTGCTGCCCCGTGCACTGGTGTACGGTTTCAGCACGGCGGTGGTGTATCTGGCGGTGTATCCCATCCTGAATATGCTGTTCAGCACCAGCCTGCTGAGCCTTGGCATCTATCTTCCCCTGCTCACGGTGGAGCCGCTGCTGACCTACCGCTTTGGCCGCGTGCAGGAGACGGTGCGCAAGGCTGTCTCCAAGGGCCTGCGCATCACGGTGGGCTATGCTTTGCTGCTGGTGCTGCTGGGCTGCGTCCGTGAATGGCTGGCCGCAGGCACCATGTTCGGTGTGGTTGTCAGCCGCCCGGTGCTGCCCATGGCAAGCATGCCGGCAGGCGGCTTTATCGTGCTGGGCGTGCTGTGCGCCGTATGGCGTGCACTGGCCCAAAAGCGCAAGGCATATCTCACCAAAGAGGCACGCAACCTTGTGGATGTGCATTCCCAGAAGGAGGCGGACCGCGAACAATGAGAGATGTTGTAACAACAAGCGCAGTGTTCTTCAGCTATGCACTGCTGGCGGTGTTCGCGCAGAACGCCGTCTTTACCCGTGCACTGGGCGTTTCGCGTCTGGTGCAGCTGGTGGGCGATGACCGCACCAGCAGCTGGCTGTTCGGCATGCAGCTGTGCATCACCCAGATTTTGGTAACGCCCTTTGCATGGTATGCCGGCAGCCGGATCGCGCCGCTGGCGAACCGTGCCCAGCTGCGCCCGCTGGTGTATATTGCCAGCATTGCCGTGGTGTGCGTTCTGGAGCACGCCGTGCTGTGGCTGGCGAAGGGCCTGCCGCACCGCAGTGCACTGCTGCGCATCGTACCGCTGGCGGGCCTGAACAGCTGTGTGCTTGGCACTGTACTGGTGGAGCGCACCCAGAGCTTTACGCTGGGGCAGAGCCTTGGCTTTGGCCTTGGCAGCGGCCTTGGCTATGTGCTGGCGGTGCTGCTGGTAACGGAAGCCCGCCACCGCCTGCGCAGCAAGGCCATCCCGGAAGCATTCCGCGGCCTGCCCATCACGCTGGTGTATATCGGCGTGCTGGCACTGGCGATCTATGGTTTCACCGGACATTCTGTGATCCTGTAACATTGGCAGGGAGGAGAATCGACAATGGCAAAGTATAAACGTCAGAAGGTCAAGCGCTACCGCCGCAGCTTCTACAGCCGCGGTACACGCATCAAAAAAGGCATCGGCATCGTGGTGCTGGTGCTGGCGGTGCTGGGCGCAGCCTGGCTGGCAGCACCCCACGTGCTGGACTGGGCTACCCACACCTGGTATACTGTGGTGAAGAACCGTGATCTGGAAGCTGAATCGGCATCCCGCGCAGCCGCCTCGTCCGAAGCAGCTGCATCCTCGGCGGTACAGGAAGCGGCTTCGTCCCAGCCGGAGCCGGAACAGCCCAAGGAGCTGGACGGCAAGGCCGTTACCGGCGGCAGCTGGGCCGCAGTGGATGTGAGCACCCTTGCCGATGATGCGGCCATCCGTGCAGCGGCGCAGCAGCTCAAGGCGCAGGGAGCGGATTACGGCCTTGTGACCCTGAAGGATGCCGACGGCAGCATCCATTATGCTTCGCAGGTGGCGGCGGCTTCCGGCAGCGTCGCCGGCACCGCTGTGGACCCGGCCCGCATCGCGGCCATCTTCCGGGAAGAGGGCGTGATCCCTGTGGCCCAGCTTGCAGCCTTTACCGACCCGGTGTCCGGCTATACCGACCGCAGCATGGCCGTGCATTACAGCGGCACCCAGATCTGGCTGGATAACGTCAGTGCCAAGGCCGGCGGCAAGTCCTGGCTGGACCCCAGCGCAGCATCCGCTGTGCAGTATGTGGGCGACCTGATCGAGGAGCTGCACGGCATGGGCTTTGAGCAGGTGGTGCTCACTGGCGTGCAGTTCCCGAACATCATCACCCGCAAGCAGGAGTTTGCAGCGGCGGGCGGCAAGAGTCAGGAGGGCCGCGCTGCCCTGCTGGCTGCGGATATCAGCACATGGCAGGCCCGCTTTGACGGCAGCGTGGTGCTGTGGCTGAGCTACCCGGCCCAGCAGTGCACCGACGCTTCCGATGCACTGGGTGCACCGGCTGTGAGCCTTGGAATGCACAACCTGATCGTCACGGCGGATACGCTGGACGCGGCGGCACGCGGACAGCTGCAGCAGTCTGCTGCCGAAGCCGGTGTGCAGAACGTTGTGATCTGCAGCACCGAGAGCTTCCAGTAAAAAGAACATGGATCGCTTTGGTTATTGTAAAAGGGAGAGATCTACTATGAACACGAAATCCTGCTTTGCACCGGCCCACATCCTTCTGCCTTCGGAGCAGATCCCACTGGAAAAGTGGGGCTGCATTGCCTGCGATCAGTTCACCAGTGACCGGGATTACTGGCAGAAAGCCGAGGCTGCTGCGGCAGGTAGCCCCAGCACCCTGAACATGATCCTGCCGGAGGTCTATCTGGAGGACGGCGATGCCGATGCACGCATTGAGAAGATCCATGCCACCATGGATGACTATGCCCGGAACGTGCTGACCCGCGCGGTGGACGGCTTTGTTTACGTGGAGCGCACCGAGCAGAGCGGCAAGGTGCGGCAGGGCCTTGTGGGCATGGTGGATCTGGAAGCCTACAGCTACCGCCGCGGTGCACCCTGCGCCGTGCGTCCCAGCGAAAGCACGGTGGAAAGCCGCATCCCGCCCCGCATGAAGGTGCGCACCGGTGCCGCGCTGGAAACGCCCCATATCATGATGCTGGCGGACGACCCCGGCTGCACCCTCATCGAGCCGGTGGCGGCGCATAAAGCCGAACTGCCCAAGGTATACGAGGGCGAATTGATGCTGGGCGGCGGCCACATTGCGGGCTGGGCTGTGGAAGACCCTGCCCTCATTGCGCAGATCGAAGATGCGCTGGCTGTGCTGGGCAGTCAGGAAGAATTCGACAAAAAGTATCCGGATGCCACCCGCCGCGACCCGCTGACGCTGGCCGTGGGCGACGGCAACCACTCGCTGGCCACTGCAAAGGCCTGCTGGGAGGAGCTGAAAAAGACCCTGACACCGGAGCAGGCAGCAAACCATCCGGCCCGCTGGTGTCTGGCCGAGGTGTGCAATGTGCACTCGCCTGCGATCGAGATCGAGCCGATCCACCGCGTGTTGTTCAATGTGGACTGCGCAGCGGTGCTGCTGAGCCTGATCACGTGGAGCGATTCTAATATGGCCGGCTGCAGCTTTGGCGGCAGCAAGCAGCAGCCCTTCACGCTGGCCGGGCCGCACATGTCCAATGTGCTCAGCTTTGAGGACCCAACCGCACCGCTGACCGTGGGCACCATTGACGAATTTATCGAATACTATCTTGAGCACCACAAGGAAGCCCGCGTGGACTATGTGCACGACGAGCCTGCTGTGCGCGCCCTGTGCAAAAAAGGTGCTGTGGCATTCCTGATGCCGCCGTTTGCCAAGAGTGACCTGTTCAAAGGCGTTGTGATGGGCGGCGTGCTGCCGCGCAAGACCTTCAGCATGGGCCACGCAGAAGAAAAGCGGTACTATGTGGAGTGCCGGAAAATTACGGAATAATTATTGGAGAACCATGACATTTAAAGAATTGAATCTGTCCGCCCCGCTTCTGCGCGCTGTGCAGGAGGCAGGCTATGAGACCCCGTCGCCCATTCAGGCGGCGGCGATCCCGCCGGTGCTGTCCGGCCGGGATCTGATGGGCTGCGCCCAGACCGGCACCGGCAAGACGGCTGCTTTTGCGCTGCCCATGCTGGACCGGCTCACGGCCAATGCGCCCCGCAGAAAGGGTGCCATCCGCGCCCTGATCCTGACCCCTACCCGTGAGCTTGCTTTGCAGATCGGCGAAAGCTTTGATGCCTACGGCAAGTATCTCAAGCTGCGCAGCACCGTCATTTTTGGCGGCGTGGGCCAGGCACCGCAGGTGGAAGCGCTGAAAAAGGGCGTGGACATCCTGATCGCCTGCCCGGGACGACTCAACGACCTGATCGGTCAGGGATTTATCGATCTCTCGAACCTTGAGATCTTTGTGCTGGACGAAGCCGACCGGATGCTGGATATGGGCTTTGTGCACGATGTGAAGAAGGTGATCGCAAAGCTGCCCGGAGAGCGCCAGAACCTGATGTTCAGCGCCACCATGCCCACCGAGATCGAACAGCTGGCCGCAGGCATCCTGCGCAAGCCCGCCTTCGTCAAGGTGGACCCGGTGTCCAGCACCGTGGACCGCATCCAGCAGAGCCTGTACCATGTGGAAAAGGGCAACAAGAAATTCCTGCTGCCGTGGCTCATCAAGAACCTGCAGCCCCCGGTGGTGAACGCGCTGGTGTTCAGCCGCACTAAGCACGGCGCGGATAAAATTGCAAAAGACCTCACCAAGCAGGGCATCCCGGCGGCGGCCATCCATGGCAACAAGAGCCAGACCGCCCGCGTGACCGCGCTGGAAAACTTCAAGGCCGGTAAGACCAGGGTGCTGGTAGCCACCGATATCGCCGCCCGCGGCATCGACATCAGCGAGCTGTCCCATGTGTTCAACTACGACCTGCCCGAGGTACCGGAGACTTACGTGCACCGCATCGGCCGCACGGCCCGCGCCGGTGCCGACGGTACGGCGGTCAGCTTCTGTGCACCTGAGGAGCAGGAGTATCTGGCAGGCATCGAAAAGCTGAACCGCCGCAAAATTCCCGTGGTGAGCGGCCACCCGTGGGACGGTGTGCCCGCGCCGGTGCGCCCGGAGCCGCCCGTGCGCGGCAAAAAGCCCAAGGCAGCCGCCGCTGAACCGGCAGAAAAGCCTGCCGCAAAGCAGCCGAAGCCCGCAAAGGCCGAAGCAAAAAACGCAAAAACTGAAAAAAAGGCTGCACCCGCACCCAAGGTGCAGGCAAAGCCCGCAAAAACCGAAAAAGAGGAACCACTCATGGATGATACCAAGCGTACAACCGGCGGACGCAGCAATGACCGCCGTTCCAATAATAACAGCCGCCCGCGCCGGGAGCAGAATGCTCCTGCCCGCGGCAGCAATGCGCAGCCCAAGTTTGACCCGCATTTTGTGAGTGCCCCGGAGGCCACTCCGCTGCGCCCGGCCAAAAAGACTCCGGCTGCACCCGCCGCCCCGGCCATCCGCACGGCTGCACAGCCTGCTCAGCAGAACAGCAGCATGCAAGGCCAGAAGAGCCGTCGCAATGACCGCAGCGACCGTCCGGCCCGCCAGAACAGCCAGCCTGCCGCCCAGAGCCAGAGTGCAGAGCAGGGCCGCGGTGCAAACAACGGCCAGCGCGGCCGTCAGAATGCGTCCCGCAATGCACAGCCTGCACCGGCCCGTGCCCCCAGAGCGGAGAGCAGCCGCCGCGGCCGTGCCGCTGCAAGGGACGAAGACCCGGGCCTTGTGCTCATCAGCCGCCGTCCGCCGCAGCAGAAGTTCACGAACTTTGAGGAGTATATGAACGCCCACGGCGGTGCAACTGCACCCATTGAGGACCACAGCGACGAAGTATGAGCAAAAATGAACCGTTTGCCCCATGGCAGTGCCCGCTGTGCGGGGAAAAACTGACCGGCGACAGCACCCTGAAATGCACAAAAGGCCACTGCTTTGACCGCGCCAAGGAGGGCTACTGGCATCTGCTGCCGGTGCAGAGCATGCGCACCAAGGCTCCCGGCGACAGCAAGGAGATGGTGGCCGCCCGCCGCGCGTTCCTGAATGGCGGATACTACGGCATCTTTGGCAAAGCGGTGGGTGAGCTGTGCGCAGAGTACGGCCAGCCTGCCAGCCCGGAGGCGGCGCTGCATCTGCTGGATGCAGGCTGCGGCGAGGGCTGGTACGACCGCTGCATCGCGCAGGCGCTTGCCGAAAAAGGCCGCCGGGTGCAGCTGGCGGGTTTTGATATCGCAAAGCCTGCGGTGCGTCTTGCGGCCAAGGCCCTGCCCACGGCACAGTATGCGGTGGCATCCAGCTTCAGCCAGCCGGTGCGCACCGGCTGGGCCGACCTGCTGCTGAACTGCTTTTCGCCCTTTGCACAGGAGGAATTCCTGCGGGTGCTGCGCCCGGGCGGACGGATGATCTATGTGGTGCCCGGTGCCGAACATCTGTACCAGATGAAGGCCGTGCTCTACGAAAAGCCCTATAAAAACCCGGTGCAGCAGATCGCCTATGATGGTTTTGCCGCCATTGGGAAACGGGAAGTGACCGGCCGCGTCACGGTGCCCCACGAACAGCTGGAAGCGCTGTTCGCCATGACACCCTATTACTGGAAAACGCCGCGCGGTGGGGCGGAGCGCCTTGCTGCGCTGTCCCGGCTGGAAACCGATATCTCGTTCCGGTTCCTTGTATTTGAAAAGCTGTAATGATAGCAGTCTGCGTTTTTAATGCACAAGCAACATCCGCAAACTGCATATCGCAAATATGCCGTTTTAATAGGCACTGTTTTTGAAAATTGCGATAAAAAGCAAAAAACGCTCGTCATGCAGAATTGTGTGACGAGCGCTTTTTTGCTTCAGTTTCTGTCAAAAGCCCCGTCCCCGAGGGGGCTGTCGAGCGAATGCGAGACGGGAGGAGTTCCGTGTGACAGGTCGTCCACGAAAAACACCACTGCCCCCACCGCCGGAGGATAGGAGGAGTCCGGCAGGTGAGGGCAGCAGTGCTGTATCAGGATAGAGAGATCGCTTAGTGTTTTTCGCCCTTGGGCAGCAGACCGGCACGTTCCAGGGCCGGACGCAGGGCGAGGTACAGGATGACCGCACACACGGTGGAGGCCACGCTGTTTACAAAGGTGACGCCGCCTGCAATTTTGGTCAGCGCCTGTGCCACGGTGTATTCCTGACCAAAGATGTACACATTGCGGAAGTAGCCCAGGAACGGGTCGGTCAGCACGTTCAGCAGCAGGCCGGAACCGGCAGAAACGATCACCTTGACGAGATAGCCGGAGCTGTGCTTGTCGAGGTCGCGCAGCTTGAATGCCTTGTGCGCCACGGCACCGCAGGTGATGCCGATGATGAACTTGAGCACAAAGGTGGTGACGGCGTAGCCCGGGTCACCGGCCAGAATATCGGCCAGCGCCAGACCAATGGCACCGGCCAGACCGCCGGACACACCGTCCAGCAGCAGGGCGGTCAGGGCGGTGAAGGTGTTGCCCAGATGGAACGAAGAGCCGCCGTAGAACGGCACACGGAAGAACAGATAGGCCACAAGGCTTAAAGCGGCCATGACACCGGTCAGGGCCAGCTCCTTGGTGGTGAAGGTGCGCTTGTACAGCACACTTGCAAACAGAATGACGATGATAACGACTGCCAGAAGCAGCCACATTGCAGTAGTAGACATGATTTTACTTTCCCTCCAAATTTCCAAAATACCAGCCTAAACCCATGCGAACTTGTCAGGGCGAGGCCCTTCCATCTTGCCTGTGGCAAGACCGTTCGGTCGCTTAAAGTCCCCACTGGGGACTTTATTGTTCCGCTTCGCTTCACAAACGCGAACTTGTCAGGGCGAGGCCCTTCCATCTTGCCTGTGGCAAGACCGTTCGGTCGCTTAAAGTCCCCACTGGGGACTTTATTGTTCCGCTTCGCTTCACAAACGCGAACTTGTCAGGGCGAGGCCCTTCCATCTTGCCTGTGGCAAGACCGTTCGGTCGCTTAAAGTCCCCACTGGGGACTTTATTGTTCCGCTTCGCTTCACAAACGCGAACTTGTCAGGGCGAGGCCCTTCCGTCTTGCCCGCGGCAAGACCGTTCGCCGCTTCAAAGCCCCACTGGGGCTTTGATTGCTTCGCAACCGCTTACCTACAATCCTACTTGACATTTGGGTGTCCAGCGGGTATGCTCCTATTATACGCAGAACTGACACCATGAAAATACCCAGAATAAAGTTTTTTAATGGGGTCAGTTTGATGCAATACCCAGACAGGAGGGATAATTTATGGTCCATCTGACCACGGCGCTGGATGCTTCTTCTGGCGTGCCGCTGTACGAACAGCTGTACCGCAGCCTTGCCGGAGAGATGCGAAGCGGCACCCTTGCGGCGGGCACCCGGATGCCCGGCAAGCGGCGGCTGGCGGCAGAGCTGTCCGTCTCGGTGAATACGGTGGATGCCGCCTATCAGATGCTGGCGGCGGAAGGGTATCTGGAATCGCGGGAGCGCAGCGGCTTTTATGTACAGGAATATCTGGCCCTGCCGTCCCGGCCTGCCAGCGGGCCGGAACAGCCCGCACCGCCAAAACCGGAACCGCCTGTGCTGCCGGTGCGGTACGACCTTTCCACCCGCGGGGTAGACCCGGAGCTGTTCCCGTTCCGCACATGGGCGCGGCTGCAAAAAGAGCTGCTCTATTCCTCGCCCCAGCTGCTCACCCACGGCGATGCGCAGGGCGACCCGGCCCTGCGGCAGGCGCTGGCGGAATATCTCTCTGAATACCGCGGTGTGCAGTGCGGGCCGCATCAGATCGTGGTGGGCGCGGGATTGGAATATCTGCTGGGCCTGCTGGCACCGCTGCTGCCCGGCCCTGCAGCGGTGGAAACGCCGGGCTACCCCCGTGCTTTGCAGGTGCTGCAGAACAACGGTGTGCACTGCTGCTGCCTGCCGGTGGACGAGGACGGCCTTTCGGTGGAAGCACTGAACCGGTCGGATGCAGCGGTGTGCTACGTCACGCCCAGCCACCAGTTCCCCACAGGCGTTACCATGCCTGCAGGCCGCAGAGCCGAGCTTCTGCACTGGGCAGCCCGCAGGCCGGGCGGGCGGTATATTATAGAAGATGATTACGATTCGGAGTTCCGTTTTGATACCCGGCCTCTGCCCAGCCTGCAGGGCATGGCGGGTGCAGACGGCCCGGTGGTGTACCTCTCCACCTGCTCCCGCAGTCTGGCTCCCAGCATCCGTATCGCCTATATGGTGCTGCCGGAGCATCTTCTGCCTGCATGGCGGAAAAAATACCGCCTGTACTCCGGCACGGTGAGCCGGTTCGAGCAGCAGACGCTGGCCCGCTTTATCACCGAGGGCTACTTCACCCGGCATCTGGCCCGGGAGCGGGTGGCCTACAAGGCCCGGCGGGACGCGCTGGAGGCAGCATTGAACACTGCCTTTGCTCCCGGCGAGCTGACCCTTGCGGGCCTGCACACCGGACTGAACCTGCTGGCAAAGCTCAAAGACCCGCCGTCGGATGCTGCGCTGCGCTGCGCGGCGGAAGCCGAAGGCGTGCAGCTGAGCCTGCTGAGCGATTACGACCTGACCGGAGAAGCACCCTCAGCGGCGGGCACGCTGGTGCTGGGTTATGGCTCGCTGAAGGACGAGGCCTGCGCCTCGGTGGGCGAAACATTGAAAAAGGTCTGCATGGCAGCGCGGGAAGCATCCGTGACTGTGTAAGTGCCGCTGGCGGCATCCCACTGGCCGGGCAGGGCCTGCGCCGCCACAGCGGCGCTGTTGTTGGCAAGAAATTCCAGAGTGCGCTCCAAAGCGTCATAGTCCAGCGCGGTCAGGTCGGTGAGCAGGGCCGAACTGCTGGCACGCAGGGCATCCGGCAGGGTGGCGGGCAGCAGGTCCAGATCCTGCCGGAAAAACGCATCCCACACGGCAGCGCGGGCCGCTGCGGTGCGTACGGGTGAAAAGGTTTCGTCGGCCTGCAGCTGGCACAAGAATTCGTGCGCGTCCCCGGCGGAAATGCCCTGCACGGCCCGGCTGCGACCATAGCGGGCAAGCTCTTCCTCGGTCAGTGCGCCGGTAAAGCCCACCCGCACCGGCCCGTACCGGTTGGAAATTCGTTCCAGCACCGCAGGCGAAAAAGCCAGATATCGGGTGCCCTCTGGCAGGGCCAGCACCTGTGCCAGCGCTTCGCGGCAGCGGGCCGGGCCTGCGGCAGCGTAGCAGCGGGCAAGGGATGTTTCTTCTTCTGCAAAAGGCACGGTGAGCACGGCAGGCACGCTGAGCAGATGCACGCAGTTCTGGCTGGCGTTCAGGTAGGCCAGCACAAAGCCGGGCTGTTCGCCGGAAACGCACAGCAGCACAGTGAGCTGGTCGGTGGTCTTGGGCAGCTGGATGAGCACACCGCTCTCGCTGCGGGCAGCCTGCCGCAGCTGGGTGCGCAGCTGCTGACGGGACAGCAGCACCGTGCCGCCCACCAGCGGCACCAGCACCAGCAGCGAAGCAAACAGTGCTGCCCAAAAGGGCTTCCAACCTCCACTGCGCATGGGATACACCGCCTTTCCTTTGCATAAAGCTTTGGCCTGCAGGCAAGACTTTATGCAGCAAAGGAGGCGTTTGCAGATGAAAAACAAAAAAGAAACCGCACCGACCACAGAGAAAGAACGGGAGAACTTCTGGCTGGAGATCGGCCCCGCCAGCGCCTATTACGGCACAGATTCTTACGAGACCGCGAAAGAAAACGGCGATGCCAGCCCGGATGGAAAAGCCCGGGGGTTTGAAGGCGCAGAGCCGAAAGAAAAGTAAAATAAATTTATGGCAGCGCTATGATGAGTGCGGATAAAAGTAATACCAAAACAAAATTCATCTGTCGGCATAACAGATGAAAAAACAGCATATGATATACAAAATGTCTTGCGCACAAGGACAGAATATGGTATAGTCTTTCTATCGCGCACAGTTGTGCGCCGGAAAAACTGAAAAAGACGTGCACGGCGGGGAAAGACCGTGCACTCTGGAGAAGCCCGCTTGTAAAGTGGGTGCCGAAGGTGTAAGGCCGCAGGGAAAGCGGCTGTATCTCTCAGGCAAAAGGACAGAGCCATCGTCTTTGCGCAATGGGGCGCAGCCGGGAATGCGGCGCACCCCGGCTGCGGAAAATGAGAGCGCTCCGAATTTTGCGGGCAGAGCCTTTGGCGGGTTCTGTCCGCTTTTGTTTTGTGTATAGGGGGAAAGAGAGAATGGTCGAGATGATCACGCAGGTGAACAATGCCATCAATGGCGTGGTGTGGGGGCCGTTTGGTTTGGCACTGCTGTTCTGCACCGGCTTCTGGATGAGCGCCCGCACGGGCTTTTTCCAGTTCCGCAAAATGGGCTACTGGCTCCGGCACACCATCGGTGCGATCTTCACCAACAAGGACATCACCGCGCACACCAGCAAGGAGGATATGGCCATCAGCCAGTTCCAGAGCATGTGCACGGCGCTGGCGGGCACCATCGGCACCGGCAACATCGTGGGTGTGGCAACGGCCATCGTTTCCGGTGGGCCGGGAGCCATCTTCTGGATGTGGGTCATGGCATTGCTTGGCATGATGACCAGCTTTTCGGAGAATGTGCTGGGCGTGTACTACCGCCGCAAAAACGAAAAAGGCGAGTGGTCGGGCGGTGCCATGTACTACCTCACCGATGGTCTTGGCGCAAAGAAGGGCTGCAAACAGCTGGGCAAGGTGCTGGCAGTGTTGTTTGCCTGCTTCTGCATTCTGGCTTCCTTCGGCATTGGCAACATGAGCCAGATCAATTCCATCGCGGGCAACATGAACGCTGCTTTTGGCGTACCGACCCTCGTCACCGGCCTGTGCCTGATGGTGGTCACGGCCCTTATCGTCATTGGCGGTTTGAAACGCGTTGCCGCTGTTACCGAAAAGCTGGTGCCGATCATGGCCCTGTTCTACATTGCAGGCGCGCTCATCATCGTAGTGCTGCACGCGGGCAACATCCCAGCGGCATTTGCGGCTATTTTCAAGGGTGCGTTCAACCTGAATGCGGCAGGCGGCGGTGCGCTGGGCTACGGCATCAGCCAGACCATCACCTGGGGCTTCAAGCGCGGTGCCTTCTCCAACGAAGCCGGTCTCGGCTCTGCCGTCATGGTCAACTCCGCTTCCAACGTCAAGGAGCCGGTGCATCAGGGCATGTGGGGCGTGTTTGAGGTGTTTGCCGATACCATCGTGGTCTGCACGCTCACTGCTCTGGTCATCCTGACCACCGGCGTGGTGGACCTGCAGAGCGGCGCTGTACTGGCCGGTGTGCAGGACAACGCATTGGTGGGTCAGGCCTTCACCGCCGCATTTGGCAGCTTTGGCCCCAAGTTCATTGCTGTTTCCATTCTGCTGTTTGCCTACTCCACTACGCTTGGCTGGAGCCACTACGGCACCAAGGCCGTGGAGTATCTCTTCGGCACCACCGGCAGCCGCATCTACAAGGTGGTCTTTGTGTGCATGACCGTGGTGGGTGCCACCATGAAGCTGGGCCTTGCGTGGGATCTTTCCGACACTTTCAACGGCCTGATGATGATCCCGAACCTGATCGGCGTGCTGGTGCTGTCCGGCACTGTGGTGGACATCACCCGCAACTACTTCGACCGCCGGGTGAAGGGCAAGGACATCGAACCCATGTGGTCGGCTTTCCTGGAGTACCAGAAGCAGGAGGAGGCCGAAGCCGCCGCAGAGGAAGCGGAGCTGGAAAAGGCCGCAAACGAATAAAATACCCAAAAGCAAGGGCTGTCTGTGAATGAGGACAGCCCTTGCTTTTGTCTGCTGCCCAGCCTTATAATAAATTAAAAAACAGGGGAGGGAGCAACCATGAGCGAATTTTCCCATCTGAAAAACAAACTCCTTGCCGAACAGGTGGAGGACGAAATTTACCACTATATTCTGGATACCCCGCTGGAACCGGGCACCAAGCTGCCCAATGAATTTGAACTGGGCGAAAAGTTCAGCGTGGGCCGCAGTACGGTGCGCGAAGCCGTGAAGCTGCTGTCCAGCAAGGGCATCGTGGAGGTGCGGCGGGGCTCCGGCACCTATGTGGTCACGACTGCCAAGGGCCTTTCGGACCCACTGAACCTGCGCAGCGTGCAGGACAAGAACGCGCTGGCACTGGATCTGGTGAACGTGCGCCTGCTGCTGGAACCGGGCATGGCCGAGATGGCAGCGCTGAACGCTTCCGACGAGGACATCGAGCGCATCCAGCGCCTGTGCGACCGGGTGGAGAGCAAGATCCACAGCGGTGATCTGTACATTGAGGACGATATCGCGTTCCACACCTGCATTGCCGAGAGCAGCAAGAACATGGTGGTGGAGCAGCTGATCCCCATTATCGATACGGCGGTCATGATGTTCGTGAACGTCACCCACAAAAAGCTGACGGAGGAGACCATCCTGACCCACCGCATGATCACCGAAGCCATTGCCCGGCATGACTCCATTGGTGCCCGGTCTGCCATGGTGATGCACCTGAACTTCAACCGCAACTGCATCCGAAAGCTTTACGACGGCGAATGGGAAACCTGACGCCGCCGCATTTTACGTCCCCGCACAGTGCAAGGTCTGTGCGGGGACTTTTTATGCCTGAAGTTGTCTGATGACTTTTTAAGACGAATGACACAGAAAAGTCGGAAAACTGGTTAGATTATATGATGTATCCAAGATTTCAGAGCAATGTGCACGAAAAACTGGGCTGGTTATTGTTATAAAGTGGGTTCTGACTGCGACAACTTGCAAACGAGGCGGGATTCGATTAAAATGAATATGTAAGATGTCCGACAGTCAAAAAGGACGATTTGCAAAGCAGGAAAAGAGCATTTTGGAGGTATGATTATGGAACTGCGTTCTCAGGCAGTGCGTAAACTGGCACCGGAAAACGATCCGCTGAAGATCGGCATGGGCTGGAAGGTGGACGACCTTGCAAAGCCCCAGATCATGGTGGAGAGCACCTTTGGCGACAGCCACCCCGGCAGCGCCCA
The DNA here is from genome assembly GCF_023347255.1 of Faecalibacterium sp. I4-3-84. Classification (GTDB taxonomy): domain Bacteria; phylum Bacillota; class Clostridia; order Oscillospirales; family Ruminococcaceae; genus Faecalibacterium; species Faecalibacterium taiwanense. The sequence continues at coordinate 1,445,416 of NZ_CP094466.1, read as the reverse complement.
TCTGGATCAGTTCGTGAAGGAGGCTGTACAGGCAGTCAACACCCACGGCGGCAAGGCTGCACGCTATTTTGCAACCGATATGTGCGACGGTATCGCACAGGGCCACGACGGCATCAACTACTCGCTGCCCCACCGTGATGCCATCGTGAATCTGGTGGAAGCTCAGGCCAACGCAACCGTGTACGACGGCGGCGTGTTCATCGCCAGCTGCGACAAGTCCATGCCCGCCATGCTGATGAGCATTGGCCGCCTGAAGGATATGAGCGCCATCGTGGTCACCGGCGGCGTGATGGAAGCCCACACCCTGCCCAAGAAGTACGTGGTCAATGACCCCGCCTGCGCCATCAACGACCTGCTGACGCTGGAACAGATCGGCAAGTTCGACGCATGGGAAAAGACGGGCGTGATCCCCAACGAGCAGCTGGACTACTACAAGCACAATGCCTGCCCCAGCTGCGGTGCCTGCTCCTTTATGGGCACCGCTTCTACCATGCAGATCATGGCCGAGGCTCTGGGCCTGATGCTGCCGGGCACCGCCCTGATGCCGGCCACCGCCCCGGAGCTGAAGCAGGCTGCCTATGATGCCGGCGTTCAGGTGATGAAGCTGGTGGCCGAGGGCATCAAGGCCAAGGACATCGTCACCATGAAGAGCTTTGAAAACGCCATCATGGTGCACGCCGCCATCTCCGGCTCCACCAATGCCACCATGCACCTGCCCGCCATTGCCCACGAGTTCGGCTTTGAGATCGATGCCGACACCTTTGACCGGATGCACCGCGGCGCACACTATCTGCTGAACATCCGTCCTTCCGGCGACTGGCCCGCACAGTACTTCTACTATGCAGGCGGCGTGCCCCGCGTGATGGAAGAGATCAAGTCCATGCTGCATCTGGACGTGATGACCGTCACCGGCAAGACGCTGGGCGAAAACCTGGAAGACCTGAAGAAGAACGGCTTCTACGAGCACTGCGACGAGATCCTGCAGGAAAAGACCAAGGGTCTGGGCATCAAAGTCACCCGCGAGGATATCATCCACAGCTTTGACAACGCCAAGGGCACCGACGGCAGCATCGCTATCCTGAAGGGCAATCTAGCCCCGGAAGGCAGTGTCATCAAGCACACCGCCTGCCCCAAGAACATGTTCCACGCCACCCTGCGCGCAAGGCCCTTTGACAGCGAGGAAGAGTGCATCAGCGCCGTTCTGAACAAGCGGGTCCAGCCCGGAGATGCCATCTTCATCCGTTACGAAGGCCCCCGCGGCAGCGGCATGCCCGAGATGTTCTACACCGGCGAGGCCATCTGCGCCGACCCGAAGCTGGCTTCCAGCGTGGCGCTCATCACCGACGGCCGCTTCTCCGGCGCAAGCCGCGGCCCGGTCATCGGCCATGTCAGCCCGGAGGCCGCTGTGGGCGGCCCCATCGCTCTGGTGGAAGAGGGCGATCTCATCCGCATCGATGTGCCGAACCGTCAGCTTGCCATCGTGGGCGTGAACGGTGAGGAAAAGACCCCCGAAGAGATGGAGGCTATCCTTGCCCAGCGCCGTGCCAACTGGAAGCCCAAGGCTCCCAAGTACACCAAGGGCCTGCTGAAGCTCTACTCTCAGCACGCCGTCAGCCCCATGAAGGGTGCATATATGGAGTAAAAACGCTTCGTTTGCGATAAAAACCAAAAACAAAAATCAACTGTTCAGCGTTTTTTTGCTGAACGGTCCGGATAAAGTTACGCCAAAAACAAAAAAGCGGATATTGCTTCACCTATAAAAACCATCGAAATCCGGTGTCCGTCTGCGGGGACGGCGCTGAAATAAGACCCAAAGCACACAAAACATCAAAAAATGGAGGAAACGTTTATGACAGCTGTTGCAACCCCGGACGCCGCGCGGCTCGTGTTCGCCGCGGTGGCGGGCCTGATCCTTTTGCTCATCCTTATCATCAAGTTCAAAGTCCACGCCATGATCTCCATCCTGATCGGTGCGGTGGGCATCGGCCTGATGGCCGGTATGCCCCTGTCTGACATCATCGGCTCGGTCAACGAAGGCATCGGCAACACCTTAAAGGGCATCGCTCTTCTGGTGGGCCTTGGCTCCATGTTCGGTGCCATTCTGGAAGAATCCGGCGGCGCACAGACGCTGGCCGTGACCATGGTGCGCAAGTTCGGCGACGAAAAAGCCGCATGGGCGCTGGGTATCACAGGTCTGGTGGTGGCCATGCCGGTGTTCTTTGATGCCGGTCTGATCATCCTGATCCCGCTGGCCTTCTCTCTGGCAAAGCGCACCAAGCGCTCGGTCCTGTACTATGTCATCCCCCTGCTGGCCGGTCTGGCTGTCGGCCATGCCTTCATCCCTCCCACGCCGGGCCCCGTTCTGGTGGCCAGCATGCTGGGCGTTGATCTGGGCTGGGTCATCCTCATCGGCATCTTCTGCGGCATCTTCGCCATGATCGCCGCCGGTCCCATCTGGGGCAGCATCTGCGGCAAAAAGTACATGGTTGAAGTCCCTGAGCACGTTGCACAGCAGGCAGACATCGACGAGAGCAAGCTGCCCAAGTTTGGCACCATCGTGGGCATCATCATGATCCCGCTGCTGCTCATCATCGCAAACTCCGTGGCAAAGGTAGTGCCCGCACTGGCAGGCATCCAGCCCGTTCTGGCCTTCCTCGGCGAGCCCTTCATGGCGCTGCTGCTGGCTACCATCGCTGCTATGTACCTGCTGGGCACCCGCCACGGCTACACTAACGCCCAGCTGGAAAAGATCATGACCAAGTCTCTGGAGCCCACCGGTATGATCCTGCTGGTCACTGCCTGCGGCGGCGTGCTGCGCTATATGCTGCAGAACTCCGGTCTGGGCGATGTCATCGGCAACGCCGTGGCAAACGCCAGCCTGCCGCTGGTGCTGGTGGCCTTCATCGTGGCTGCTCTGGTGCGTATCTCGGTGGGTTCCGCTACCGTGGCTATGACCATGGCAGCCGGCATCATCTCCGCCATGCCCGGCCTCAGCGAGCTGAGTCCGCTGTACCTGGCCTGTGTCACCGCTGCCATTGCAGGCGGCTCCACCGTGTGCTCTCACTTCAACGACTCCGGCTTCTGGCTGGTGAAGAGCCTGGTGGGCATGGATGAAAAGACCACCCTCAAGACCTGGACCATCATGGAAACTCTGGTTGGCGGTGTGGGCTTCCTGGTAGCACTCATCATCTCCTTCTTTGCCTGATCATCCTCATCTGCGGGGCTGTGCCTGCACACAGTCTGCGCAATGCTTTGCAAATTCCTAGGATCTCCTCAGCACAGCAGACCCCCGGGCGGTTTACCGCCCGGGGGTCTGCTGCTTTCTGTATTATAAAAGGGGCAGGTCCGGCCCGGAGGCCAGCTGGATGAAGGCGTCCATTTCCCGGGTGCAGCATTTATCCTTGTGGTAGAACATCTGGCGGTACATGGTCAGCCGGAAGTCTGACACCTCCAGAATGCGCAGATCTCCTCTGGACGCAGGCTCGGCCACAGCGAAGCGCGGCAGCAGGGAAATGCCGGAGGAGCGCTCCAGCATCTTGATGATAAAGGAGGTATCGCTGATCTCAAGGCTGGGGGTCAGCTCGATCTGGCGGGAAGCCAGAAACCGGTCAAAGGTGCGGCGGTAGTTGGCGTTGCGTTCGGTGAGGAAGAAGGGCTTGTCCAGAAGCTCTGCTACCCGGTACGGGCCGGGGTGGCCGAGGTCGATGTCCGGGGAGGCCACGAACACCACCTCTTCCGGGATCTCGTTGCACTTGTGCCAGCTGTTGGAGTAGCGCGGCTCGTCCAGAATGCAGATGAGGTCCACCTCGCCGCGCTCCATCTTTTCGATCAGCTCTTCCGGGGAGCCGGTAGTGACCCGAAGGCTGACTTTGGGGTGTTCCACCCGGAACTGATGCATCAGGCCGGGCAGACGGAAAAAGCAGAGAGATTCCAGCGTGCCGATGTGCAGGCAGCCCTCCAGCTCGGCATCCTCGCTCAGGGCGCGGCGGGCGTTGTGGATGGTATCCAGAATGCTGTTGGCGTATTCCAGAAAGCACTGGCCCTGTGCGGTCAGGATCACCCGCTTGCCCATGCGGTCGAACAGGCGCACACCCAGCTCTTCTTCCAGCGCTTTGATCTGCACGGTAACGGCAGACTGGGAATAGCCCAGACTTTCCGCTGCCTTGGAAAAGCTCTGGAACTGGGCGGCACGGATCAGGGTGTTCAGCTGGCGCACTTCCATGGCAAAACTCCTTTGCCATTAATATTTTTAAACTATAACTTTAGTTTTATGAATTTGAATCATGCATATGTCTATGTTAAACTAAATGTGTCAACACGTCAAGTGAAAATTTGACGTTTCGTGAAAGGCTGGCCGTGCGGGCTGCGGTGGAGAGAGCGCTGTCAGGTGCCGCACAAAGGTCAGGATAGGAAAAGGAGGATTTTATTCTTATGGAAAAGAAAAAATTCAAGCTCGGACTGCTGCCGAAGCTGCTCATCGCCATCGTGCTGGGCATCATCATCGGCCAGTTCTTCCCGGTGTGGTTCTGCCGGGTCGTCGTCACGGCATCCAGCATCTTCAGCTCGTTCCTGAAGTTCGTCATCCCGCTGATGATCGTGGCCTACGTCACCATGGGCATTGCCGACCTGAAGAGCGGCGCAGGCAAGCTGCTGCTCATCACGGTGGCTCTGGCCTACGGCTCCACTCTGATCGCAGGCTCGGCATCCTATCTGGTGTCCGCAAACCTGTTCCCCAGCTTCATGAGCGAAGGCGCTCTGGAACAGATCGCCGCCACGGCTGACAACTCTCTGGCCAGCTACATCTCCATCTCCATCCCGCCCATTCTGGACACCCTCTCTGCCGTGGTGCTGGCCTTTGTGCTGGGCCTGTGCATGTCCACCTTGCGCGGCAAGACCATCGGTGATACACTTTACAACGGCATGAAGGACTTCTCCGGCATCATCGATCAGGTGCTGCACAGCGTCATCATCCCGCTGCTGCCCCTGTACGTCTGCGGCACCTTCATCGACATGACCAAGTCCGGCAAGACCTACGCCATTCTGGGCATCCTGTGGAAGGTGTTCCTGGTGGTCATCATCATGCATCTGGTCTGCATCTTCCTGCAGTTCTGCGTTGCAGGCGCTGTGAGCCACAAGAGCCCCTTCAAGATGATCCGCAACCAGATCCCCGGCTACACCACCGCTCTGGGCACTCAGTCCTCTGCAGCCACCATCCCGGTCAACCTGCAGTGCGCTGCGGCTGACGGCGTGAGCGAGCAGATCCGCAACTTCGTGGTGCCTCTGTGCGCCAACATCCACATGGCAGGCTCCATGATCACCATTACCGCCTGCGCAACTGCCGTCTGCCTGATGAACCAGCTGCCCATCAGCCTTGCTACCGTGGTGCCCTTCATCATGACGCTGGGCGTTGCCATGGTGGCTTCTCCCGGTGCTCCCGGCGGCTCCATCATGACCGCTCTGCCCTTCCTGTACATGATCTTTGGTGCTGAGGCCGGTGACCCCAATGGCCCCATCTGCGCCATCATGGTGGCTCTGTACATCACTCAGGATTCCTTCGGCACTGCCTGCAACGTCTCCGGCGACAACGCCATCGGCGTGATCGTGGAGACCATCTACCAGAAGTTCATCAACAAGAGCAGCGCAAGCGTCTGATGCGCGGCGCGGTTCTTGACCTGACAGGAGTGACACCCCATGGCATTTATCAGTGTTTTTGATGTTCTGGGCCCGAACATGATCGGCCCTTCCAGCTCCCACACCGCAGGCGCGGAGATCATCGCCTTTCTGGCACAGAAGATGATCGCCCCGCCGCTGAAGCGGGCGGACTTTACCCTCTACGGCTCCTTTGCCAAGACCTACCACGGCCACGGTACCGACCGCGCCCTGCTGGGCGGCATCATGGGCTTTTCGGCCGATGATACCCGCATCCGGGATTCCTTTGCCATTGCCACCGACCGCGGCCTTGGCTACAGCTTCACCCCCAATGAGGTGGAGACCGACATCCACCCCAACACGGTGGATATCCGCATGGAGAATGCGGCCGGTCAGGTGATGACCGTGCGCGGTGAATCGCTTGGCGGCGGCAAGGTGCGCATCGTGCGGATCAACGGCGTGGAGGTGGACTTTACCGGCGAGTACAACGCCCTCATCGTGGTGCAGAAGGACAAGCCCGGCGTGGTGGCCCACATCACCAAGATCCTCAGCGACCGCAGCGTGAACATCGCGTTCATGCGTCTGTTCCGCGAGGAAAAGGGCCACACGGCTTACACCATCGTGGAGTCGGATGAGCGCCTGCCCGAGGGTGTGGATCAGCTGCTGCTGGCAAACCCGAACATCAACGATGTAATGGTCGTGCAGCCGTAAGGAGGGACAAGCGATGAACATGGATTTCAAGTCCGCCAAGGAGCTGCTGGACCTGTGCGAGGAAAATCAACTGCCCATTTCGGAAGTGATGCGCCAGCGGGAATGCATTCTGGGCGAAACGCCCCGGGATGCTGTGGATCACCGCATGGCAAAGGCATGGGAGATCATGCGCGCTTCTGCCACCCAGCCGCTGAAAAAGCCCATCAAATCCATGGGCGGCCTGATCGGCGGCGAGGCCAAAAAGCTGGAAACACATTATAATAAGAAGAAAAACATCTGCGGCGATGTGCTGCAGAAGGCCATGACCTACGCCATGGCCGTGCTGGAAGTGAACGCTTCCATGGGCCTGATCGTGGCTGCACCCACCGCAGGCTCTGCAGGCGTGGTGCCGGGCATGATGCTGGCCCTGCAGGAGTGCTACCGCATCTCCGACCAGCGCATCGTGGATGCCTTGTTCAACGCCGGTGCCGTGGGCTATCTTGCCATGCGCAACGCCACCGTGGCCGGTGCCGTGGGCGGCTGTCAGGCCGAGGTGGGCATTGCGTCCGCCATGGCTGCTTCTGCCGCCGTGGAGCTGATGGGCGGCGACCCGCAGCAGTGTCTGGACGCGGCTTCCACCGTGCTGATGAATATGCTGGGCCTTGTGTGCGACCCCGTAGGCGGGCTGGTGGAGTACCCCTGCCAGAACCGCAACGCTGCCGGTGTGGCCAACGCCCTCATTGCAGCAGAACTGTCCCTGAGCGGCATCCGCCAGCTGATCCCCTTCGACCAGATGCTGGATGCCATGTACGCCGTGGGCAAGCGCCTGCCCGCCGAGCTGCGCGAGACCGCCCTTGGCGGCTGTGCCGCCACCCCCGCCGCCTGTTCCGTCTGCGGCCTGTGCAGCGGGAACTGATCTTTCAACATGCAGCGCCGCCGGTGTGGAAACGCCCGGCGGCGTTTTTGCGCGTTTATGACCGGAAATGCCGGCCCGAACGTCGGGACTTTGCATCTTTTTGTGCAAACACGCCGAAAAGATGGCCGGGATGACTGGCGCTTGTCTGCGAAATGTGATAAACTAAATGCAGAAGTGCTCTGCGCAGCCCGTGCAGAGCGGCAAAAAAAGATGATAAGTGAGGTCGTTTGTAATGAAGATCATTCGTGCAAAGGATTATGCGGATATGTCCCGCAAGGCAGCCAATATCATTTCGGCACAGGTCATTATGAAGCCCAACTGCGTGCTGGGTCTGGCGACCGGCGGCACCCCTGTGGGCGCGTATGCACAGCTGGTGGACTGGTACAACAAGGGCGACATCGATTTTTCTGAGGTGACCACCGTCAATCTGGACGAGTACCGCGGCCTGCCCAAGGAGCACCCGGAAAGCTACTGGAGCTTCATGCACCGCAACCTGTTCGACAAGGTGAACATCGACCCTGCAAAGATCAACCTGCCGGACGGCACCAACCCCGATGCAGAGGATGCCTGCGCAAAGTACAACCAGATCATCCACGCTGTGGGCGGCATCGACCTGCAGCTGCTGGGCATCGGCCACGACGGCCACATCGGCTTCAACGAGCCGGGCGAAGCCTTTGAGCTGGAGACCCACTGCGTGGATCTGACCCCCGAGACCATTGAGGCAAACAAGCGCTTCTTTGACGGCAATGTGGATCTGGTGCCCAAGCAGGCTTATACCATGGGCATCAAGACCATCATGCAGGCACGCAAGGTGCTCATGGTGGCAAACGGCGCAGGCAAGGCCGAGATCATCAAGAAGGCATTCTTCGGCCCCGTCACTCCGGAGGTGCCCGCAAGCATCCTGCAGATGCATCCGGACTTCACGCTGGTGGGCGACGAGGAAGCTCTGAGCCTGATCTGATCGTTCCACGCTCTGACTGCCGCACGGTGCAATGCTGTGCGGCAGTTTTTTGCTGCCAACGGCTTTACAATCGCGCAAAAAGGCGGTATTCTTTTATATATGACACTTTTCTCAGGGAGGAAACCATGGATATCCGCCAGCTGCACTACTTTCTGGTATTGTGCGATGAAATGAATTACAGCCGCGCGGCACAGCGGCTGTTTTTGTCACGGCAGGCACTGCGGCAGAGCATCTCTGCGCTGGAAGCCGAGCTGTGCGGGCCGCTGTTCCTCAGCGCCCACCACAAGCTCACCCTTACCGACCGCGGCATGAGCCTGCAGCGCCATGCCGCGCCGGTAGTGGAGCAGTTCCAGCAGATGCAGGCATCCCTGCGGGCCGAGATCCAGTCGGCGCAGCCGGTGCGCATCGGCATCAGCGTGTCGCTGGTGCCGGACTACCTGCCCGGATTGGAGACCCAGCTGGACAAGTTCCGCCAGCAGTACCCCCATGTGGAGATGCGCTTCCGCATGATGGACAACGACGCGGTGGCGGACGATGTGGAGCAGGGGGAGCTGGACGCGGGTCTGGTCATCGATCTGGGCTGTGCTGCGCCGGTACTGGCCCGCACCACCCTGCGGGCAGACCCTGCCTGCCTGTTGGTGCCCCGGGGGCACGCGTTCTGGGATAAGGAGAGCATCCCGCTGGCAGAGCTGCGCGGTCAGCGGGTGCTGCTGCCCAGCCTGCGGCAGGATCTGTTCAGCCCGCTGTGGTCGGCCTGCGCCCGGTCGGGCTTTGCGCCGAATGCGGAGATCGGCCCCAGCTTTTATCAGGCCTATTATCTTGTGCAGGAGCAGCTTTGCACCTGTCTGACCCGCTATGAACCGGGAGCCAGACGGGAACTGGACCGTGTGCGGGATGTGCTGCTGGAAGATCTGCCCCCGCTGTGCGTCTCACTGGTGCAGCGGCGGGATCATTCCTCTGCCTACATCGACCTGCTGCGCAGCTACCTGATGGAGGTGCTGGGCGGTTCGGCCAGCCTGCCGCCTCGCCGCGGACGGCCCGCAAAGCCGTTCTACAATTTCCCGGTGCTGTCCAGTGCTGCGGCAAAGGCTGCACCGGCCCACCCGGTGCCCGGCACCCAGCTGGATTTTGCCGGCGGCACCAACTTCCGGGAGCTGGGCGGTTACGAAGCCGACGAGGGCAAGCATATCAAGTGGGGCCAGATCTGGCGCGGCATCCCTACCTGCAAGCTCACCGGTGAAGCCGACCGCGCGAAGCTGGACGCGCTGGGCCTGCGCCTGATCCTTGATCTGCGCAGCAGCGGGGAAGTGCAGAAAGAACCGGACTACGTACCGGACGGTGCACGTCTGGTGCAGATCTGCGGCCTGTGCGCCGAGGACGGCCACGAGATCTCCTTTGCGCCGGATGATATCGCCGCCCTGATGAAGGGCCATGAAGAAAGCGCCGACGGCAGCACCTTCGTGCAGGCGATGTACGAGCGGATGCTGTTTGGCAACAAGGCCTTCAAGGAGCTGTTCCGCGCGTTGGAAGCAGGCGAGACCCCCATCCTGTTCCACTGCTCGGCCGGCAAGGACCGCACCGGCGTGGCGGCCATGCTCATTCTGCTGGCACTGGGCGCTTCGGATGAGACGATCTGTGCGGACTATGAGCGCACGAACCTCTGCCGCAAGGCTGAGATCGACGCAGTACTGGCGGAGCACGCCGAAGAGATCGCGGCAAACCCGGCCTGCCGGATGCGCTATTACCGCAAGGCGGGCGTGGACCCGGCAGCCGCACCCTTTGTGCTGCGCACCATCCGCGCAAAATACGGCAGCGCCGAGAACTATCTGGAAGCCGAATACGGCCTGACCCCTGCGCGCCTGATGCGGCTGCGCAGGATGTATCTGGAATAAACGGGAACGGGGACGGCATCCGGTGCGGATACTGTCCCTGTTTTCTGCACAAAATGTTCTGCGGGGCAGGGTTTTCCTCTTGACAAGCGGGCAATTGTTTCGTACTATAAATAGTAGTATGGAATAAAAGACGCTGTGTGCAGGTCGTTCCCATGACCCGTGTCCCTTACAGGCAGAGCCTGCCTGTTTTTATATAAGATAGAACTGTAGATAGAAAAGCTTGCAGCCTGTCCGTGCGGCATTGGCCGTGCGTGTGGTCTTGTTGCCACTTTTTGCATTGAAAGCTCACTTATAAAAAATGTTTGCAGCCTACACCTGCCCTACAGCGTCTCCTGCTTATGATTCAGAATTTTGAATTTTAACAAAGGAGAGTGAAATGCGATGTCCACGATCATCTGGATCGTGATCTTGATCGTCGCGCTTGCTGCGGGCATCGGTGCAGGCTATTTTATTGGTTACAACAACCGTAAAAAGACCGCCGAAGCCCAGATCGGCAGCGCGGAAGCCGAGGCCACCCGTCTGGTGAACGAAGCGATCAAGACCGCAGAACAGAAACGCAAGGAAGCGGTTCTGGAAGCAAAGGACGAGGCCTTCAAGCTGAAGGCCGAGGTGGATGCCCAGAAGGCAGAAGCCGATAAGGAGATCAAGCAGCGCCGTGCGGAGATCAGCCGTCAGGAGAACCGCATCGACCAGAAGGAAACCGCCCTCGACCGCAAGACCGAGGTACTGGAAAAGAAGGAAGAGGAGCTGAAAAAGCGCGCCGCTGAGGCCGAGGAGCGTCTGGCCGAGATCGACGCTCTGCGCGCCAAGGAGATGGAGCGTCTGGAGACGCTGGCAGGTCTGAGTCAGGAGGATGCCCGCGAGGTGCTGCTGCACAAGGTGGACGAGGAGCTGACCCACGAAAAGGCCGTGCGCGTTGCCGCCTATGAGACCGACCTGAAGGAAAACTGCGACAACATCGCACGCAATCTGATCGGTCAGGCCGTCAGCCGCTGCGCTGCCGACCACTGCAGCGAGACCACCGTCAGCGTGGTGCCGCTGCCCAGTGATGAAATGAAGGGCCGCATCATCGGCCGCGAGGGCCGCAACATCCGTGCGCTGGAAACGGCTACCGGCGTGGATCTGATCATCGACGATACCCCGGAGGCCATCACCCTGTCCTCCTTCGACCAGACCCGCCGCGAGGTGGCCCGCATGACGCTGGAACGCCTGATCGGCGATGGCCGCATCCACCCCGCCCGCATCGAGGAGACGGTGGAAAAGTGCCGCCACGAGCTGGAGCTGCAGATGAAGCGCGAGGGCGAACGTGCCGTGATGGAGCTGGGCATCCATGGCCTGCACCCGGACCTGATCAAGCTGATTGGCCGGTTGAAGTACCGCACCAGCTTTGGCCAGAACGCCCTGACCCACAGCATGGAGGTGGCATGGGTGGCCGGCCTGCTGGCAGGCGAAATGGGTGTGAACGTGACCATGGCACGCCGTGCCGGTCTGCTGCATGATATCGGCAAGGCACTGGATCATGAGATCGAGGGCAGCCATGTGCAGATCGGTGTGGATATCTGCCGCAAGTACAAGGAAAACACCCAGATCATCCATGCCATCGAGGCTCACCACGGCGACGTGGAGCCTAAGACTCCGCTGGCCTTCATCATTCAGGCTGCCGATGCCATCAGCGCTGCACGCCCGGGTGCCCGCCGCGAGAACGTGGAAAGCTACGTCAAGCGTCTGGAAAATCTGGAGGAGATCTCTTCCAGCTTTGAGGGCGTGGAGCAGGCCTTTGCCGTGCAGGCAGGCCGCGAAGTGCGCATCATGGTCAAGCCCGATGTCATCAGCGACGATCAGGTGATCCTGCTGGCACGCTCCATTGCCAAGAAGATCGAGGACACGCTGGATTACCCCGGCCAGATCAAGGTCAATGTGATCCGCGAGAGCCGCGCTGTGGAGTACGCAAAATAAAGTTTTGCCCAAAAAGCTGCCGTGCAGATGCACAGCAGCTTTTTTCTGCTTGTAATCCGGCGGCAAAAAAGGTATCATGGAGAAAAACAGACCGAAAGGGGAGAACCACTCTATGAAACATGCAAGAAAATGGCTGGCTTGCCTGCTGGCGGGTGCACTGGCACTGGCGGTGCTGACCGGATGCAGTGCACTGATGGACGGCACGGTGCAGAAGGATACAGAACAGGCCAAGGCCCTGATGAAAGAGGTAGACTCCAGCCTGACCTATAATACCGATCTGGAAGATGCAGCCAGCCGTCTGGCAGACTGGCTGGTGGAGGACTCCACCCAGCTGACCACCCAGTCCGGCCTGCTGACACGCAAGGTGCCCATGACCACCGGCTCCGGTGCCATGCTGGCCAAGGATGTGTACGAGTTTATCGATCATTCCACCAGCTTTCTGTTCCTGCCCAGAGGCGTGGTGATCGGCCTTGCAATGAACAACGAATGGGGCTTTACCGGCTACTTATATGCTCCGCCGCTGAGCGAGGCGGGCAGCGCACTGCGCAGCTATGCGGCAGGCTGCAGCCGGATGGGCGCGGTGTTCATTGAATACGGCGGCGAGACTTACGTAGTGGCTATGTTTGCCTAAAAACCGAAAAAACGGTGTTTCCCTGCTGAGAACGGTGCGTTTTCAGCAGGGATTTTTTGTGTCTGGTATGTGCACAAAAAACAGGTTGAAAGTACGACTTATCCACAAAAAATGAAAATACGCAGGTGAAATCTCTTCATCTGTTTCCCCGAAAAACACAAAAAACTCATGTTTTCACGAAACTGTATTTCGAGAAACTACAGTATATCTTCAAAACTGCACAAAAACAAAAACAAAATTTTTGCTGACCATTGGTCAAAGCACAGAAAAACAGCCGGAAGCCTTTCCTTTTCAGGCGGAACAGCGTATAATGCGGATATCGCACAAAGGTGTGCAGTGCTCCAGAGGAGGAGCAAAAAACCTTTGTGCATTTTTCACCATTCAATGCTTTACCTTAATAAAGCATTGAGGTAAGAGAGAGGGAAAAAATATGAAATTCGATCGTCGTATTTCTCGCCGCAGCTTCCTGGCTGCTGCAGGCGTATCGGCTGCTGCACTGGCTCTGACTGCCTGCGGCGGCTCTTCCAGCACCGCTGCTTCCGGCTCCACCGCTGCTTCTGGTGCAGCCGCCTCTGCTGAGGGCGGTGTGCTGAACGTCATGCTGGAGACCGAAGTCCAGTCTCTGGACCCCCAGCTGGCTACCGACGGCACCTCCTTTGAGGTCATCGCCAACTACACCGACGGCCTGATGCAGATGGATGCGAACGGTGCAGCCGTGGAGGCTCTGGCAGAGAGCTATGAGCTGAGCGAGGACGGCAAGACCTACACCTTCCACCTGAAGGATGCAAAGTGGTCCAATGGCGATGCCGTTACCGCAGCAGACTTCGTGTTTGGCTGGCAGCGTGCTGTTGACCCCGCAAACGCATCCGAGTATGCCTACATGCTGAGCGATATCGGTCAGGTGGTCAACGCCGCCGAGATCATTGCAGGCAACAAGCCCGTCACCGATCTGGGCATCACCGCTGTGGATGACAAGACCCTGAAGGTGGAGCTGAACGTTCCGGTCAGCTACTTCCTGAGCCTGATGTACTTCCCCACCTTCTACCCCATGAACCAGAAGTTCTTTGAGAGCTGCGGCGATACTTACGGCACCAGCGCAGACACCGTGCTGTCCAACGGTGCATTCGTGCTGACCAGCTATGAGCCGGCTGCCACCGCTTTTGAGCTGGTGAAGAACGCCGATTACTACGATGCTGACCGCATTGCTCTGGACGGCCTGAACTATCAGGTCATCAAGGACAGCCAGCAGGCTCTGATGAGCTATCAGAACGGCGATCTGGACATCACCCTGCTGAACGGCGAGCAGGTCGAGCAGGTCAAGGACGACCCCGAGTTCACCAGCGTGGGCGCCGGCTACCTGTGGTACATCAGCCCCAACATGGACGCTGTGCCGGAGCTGGCAAACCTGAACCTGCGCCGTGCCATCACCTTTGCACTGGATCGTGATTCCATCACCAATGACGTGCTGAAGGACGGCTCTTCTCCCGCCTACACCGCAGTGCCCGCACAGTTCGCCACCGGCCCGGATGGCAGCGATTTCAGCGCCGACCAGACCAAGTTTGCAGAGTTCTGCGCATACGATCCCGACAAGGCTGCAGAGTACTACGAGCAGGCCAAGGCTGAGCTGGGCAAGGATTCCTTCTCCTTCACCATGGTCGTCGATGCCGACGATGCTCCTCAGAAGGTCGCTCAGGTCGTTCAGGAGCAGCTGCAGACCACCCTGCCCGGCTTTACTCTGGAGCTGAAGGTAGAGCCCAAGAAGCAGCGCGTGCAGGATATGCAGGACGGCAACTTTGAGATCGGCCTGACCCGCTGGGGCCCCGACTACGCCGATCCCATGACCTATCTGGGCATGTGGGTCACCGGCAACTCCAACAACTACGGTCTGTGGAGCGACGCTGACTACGATGCCATCATCGCAGAGTGCACCACCGGTGATCTGTGCACCGATCCCGAGGGTCGCTGGGAAGCCATGTATGACGCTGAGTCCATCGTGCTGGAGCAGGCCGCCATCTTCCCGCTGTATGGTCAGTGCAACGCCGAGATGATCTCTTCTGCCGTGACCGGCGTGGACTTCCACCCGGTTGCTCTGAACCGCGTCTACAAGGACGCAAAGAAGAGCGTCTGATCCTGATCGAAAACTGAAATGCCGCACAGTGGCAGCGTGATTGCCGCTGTGCGACTTTTTGGCTTTTACACTGTCCACGTCCGGCGCACGGATGACCGCGGCAGAAAAAGCCGCCCTGTCTTGAGCAGGGAGAAGAAGAAACTTTAAGGGGGTCTACCCAACGTGAAAAAATACACGCTCAAGCGTATTATCACTTCGTTGTTTACGCTGCTGGCCATCCTGCTGGTGCTGTTCATCCTCATGCAGCTGATGCCCGGTTCGCCCTTCAACGATGAAAAGCTGACACCGGAGATGCGCGCATCCCTGTACGCAAAGTACGGTCTGGATCAGCCCATCTATGTGCAGTTCTTCCGCTATGTGACCAACATGCTGCGCGGTGACTTCGGCGTAAGCTACAATATCTCCAAGAACACGCCCATCTCCCAGCTGATCCAGTCCCGTCTGCCCATTTCCATCCGTGTGGGCGGCATGGCTGTTACACTGGGTGCCATCGTGGGCCTTGTGCTCGGCATCATTGCAGCCCTCAAGCGGGACACCATCTTCGACACTCTGGCCACCATCATCTCGGTCATCGGCGTGTCGGTGCCGTCTTACGTGATCGCACTGGCCTTGAGCTATACCTTTGGTTTCAAGCTCAAGTGGTTCCCCATGCTGTTCAGCGCAAAGGACGTGTTCGGCTCCAGTGTGCTGCCCAGCATCTCGCTGTCCATGTTCACCATGGCTTCCATTGCCCGCTTTACCCGCAGTGAAATGATCGAAGTTCTGGACTCCGATTATATGCTGCTGGCCGAGAGCAAGGGCATTTCCGGCCCGGCGCTGATCTTCCGCCACGCGCTGCGCAATGCGCTGATCCCCATTATCACCGTGCTGGCCCCGCTGATCGTGGACCTGATGACCGGCTCGCTGGTGGTGGAGAAGATCTTCGCCATTCCCGGTGTGGGCAGCCTGCTGGTGACGGCCATCCAGTCCAACGACTACAATGTGGTCATCAGTCTGAGCTTCATCTACAGCGCCATGTACATTGGCATCATGCTGGTCGTTGACCTGCTGTACGGCATCATCGACCCGCGCATCCGCTTGGCAAAGGGGGACGACTGATATGGCAGAAAAAGCGATTCACCTGGGCGGCGAAGCCACGGCTGATGCCATCGTCAGCGCAGTGGATACCATATATTCCGAGCATACCTTCAACGAGAAGGACTTTGCGCTCAAGCATAACGACGCAGAGATCGCAATGGACTCGAACTTTGCCGCACAGAGCTTCTGGAAGGATGTGCGGGTGCGCTTCTTCCGCAAAAAGAGCGCGGTGCTCGGCCTGATCCTCGTTGTCTTTATCGTGCTGCTGGCGGCATTTGGCCCCGGCATGAACGAGTATACCTACTCCGGTCAGGAGCTGAGCCAGAAAAACTTTGCGCCCCGCGTGCAGGTGCTGGAGAACTTCGGCATCTTCAACGGTGACGAGAAAATGAGCACCACCACCGGTTCCAAGACAGTGAATGCCTATGTGGAAAAGGGCAAGGAGGATGTCTACTACTGGTTCGGCAGCGACACCTATGGCCGCGATATCTGGACCCGCACCTGGGAGGGTGCCCGCGTGTCCCTGATCATCGCGGTTGCCGCCGCCATCATCGATATGGTCATCGGCATGAGCTACGGCCTGATCTCCGGCTACTTTGGCGGCAAGGTGGATATGGTGATGCAGCGTTTTCTGGAAGTTGCCAACGGCATCCCCCGTCTGGTGATCGTCACGCTGCTTCTGCTGGTGCTCAAGCCCGGCATGATCACCATTATCTTTGCCCTGATGCTCACCGAGTGGGTGGGCATGAGCCGCATTGCCCGCGCTGAGATGCTCAAGCTGAAGGATCAGGAGTTCGTGCTGGCTTCCCGCACGCTGGGTGCAGGCAGCTTCTTCATCATCTTCAAGGAAGTGCTGCCCAACATCATCGGACCCATCATCACGCAGGTCATGTTCAGCATCCCCACCGCAATTTTCACCGAGGCATTCCTGTCCTTTGTGGGTCTGGGCATCCCGGTGCCGCAGTGCTCGCTGGGTTCTCTGATCAGCGAGCTGTACAACAGCTTCACCACCCATCCTTATCAGATCATCCCGCCGATGGTGGTCATGAGCCTGCTGATGATGAGCTTCAACCTCGTGGCCGACGGCCTGCGCGAGGCTCTGGACCCCAAGATGAAGAGTATGTAAGGAGGAACACCCCATGCCTGAAAAGAAAAAAGAACAGGTCTTGTCGGTGCGAGACCTTGATATCACCTTTAAGACCACCGCAGGCCCGGTGCACGCCATCCGCGGCGTGAACATCGACCTGTACAAGGGCGAAACGGTGGCGCTGGTGGGCGAATCCGGCTCCGGCAAGTCCGTTACCATGAAGGCCGCCATGGGCATTCTGGCACAGAACGCCATTGTGAACAGCGGCTCCATCCAGTTCAGCTACCATCACGCCGACGGCAGCCCCGAGACGGTGGACCTGCTGCAGAAGGACAAAAAGTGGATCCGCCGCCACATCAACGGCAAGCGCATCGCCATGGTGTTTCAGGACCCCATGACCAGCCTTGACCCCACCATGCCCATCGGCAAGCAGATCATGGAGGGCATGCTGTGGCACTACAAGATGCCCAAGGATGCCGCCTACAAAAAGGCTGTGCAGCTGCTGGAAGAGGTGGGCATCACCGATGCCGAAAAGCGCATGAAGAGCTACCCGCACCAGCTGTCCGGCGGTATGCGCCAGCGCGTGGTCATTGCCATTGCACTGGCCTGCGACCCCGACCTGCTGATCTGTGACGAGCCCACCACGGCACTGGATGTGACCATTCAGGCCAAGATCCTGGAGCTGATCCGCAGCATCCAGCGTGAGCGCGGCATCTCTGTCATTTACATCACCCATGATCTGGGCGTTGTGGCAAAGGTGGCCGATTATGTGGACGTGATGTACGCAGGTAAAATCGTGGAGACCGGCACCATCGATGAGATCTTCTACGAGCCGCGCCACCCCTACACATGGGGCCTGCTTTCCGCTATGCCCGATCTGGACACCGCAGACGACCGTCTGTACACCATTCCGGGTTCGCCGCCGAACCTGCTGCATGAGAAGCAGGGCGATGCCTTTGCGCCGCGCAACCACTTTGCCCTGAACATCGACGACGAAGTGGACCCGCCCATGTTCAAGATCAGCGACACCCACTATGCAGCTACATGGCTGCTGGACCCCCGCGCACCCAAGGTGGACATGCCGCCTGAGCTTGCTCAGCGCATTGCCCGCATGCGTGCCGAGGCAGAAAAGATCAAGGAGGCGGAATAAATGGCAGGACAGAATGCTGCTCCGCTGCTGAAGGTCGAGGGCCTGAAGCAGTATTTCCGCGTGAGCAAGAGCTATACCGTCAAGGCTGTGGACAATGTCAGCTTTGAGATCTATCCCGGCGAGACCTATGGTCTGGTGGGCGAGTCCGGTTCCGGCAAGTCCACCATCGGCCGCAGCGTCATCCGCCTGTATGACCCTACTGCCGGCAAGATCACCTTTGATGGGCAGGATATCAGTGGCAAGCTGAACCACAGCCAGAACAACACCCTGCGCACCCAGATGCAGATGATCTTTCAGGACCCCATGGCGTCCCTGAATCCCCGCAAAAAGGTGGAGGATATCATCGGCGAGGGTCTGGACATCCACCACATGTACAAGACCCGCGAAGAGCGCCGCGAAAAGGTGGAGAAAATTCTGGCCAAGGTGGGCCTTGCGCCTGAACATGCCGAGCGCTATCCCCACCAGTTCTCTGGCGGCCAGCGCCAGCGCGTGGGCATTGCCCGCGCCCTCATCATGAACCCCAAGCTCATCATCGCAGATGAGTGCATCTCGGCGCTGGACGTGTCCATTCAGGCGCAGGTGGTCAACCTGATGAAGGATATCCAGCAGGAGACCGGCACGGCCTACCTGTTCATTGCGCATGACCTTTCCATGGTCAAGTACATCTCGGACCGCATCGGCGTGCTGCATCTGGGCCACCTGCTGGAGACGGGTACGACCGAAGAGATCTTCGAGAATCCCATCCACCCCTACACCCGCAGCCTGCTGTCGGCCATCCCGCTGCCGAATCCGGTGGTGGAAAAACGCCGTGTGGCTGAGACCTACGACTACGCCACTTCCGGCATCGATTACAACAAGGGCACCGATCACCATGTGAGCGGCAGCCACTATGTCAAGTGCACCGACGAAGAGTTTGCAAAATGGTGTAAATGATAATAAAAGAAAGAAGGAGCGTTCCCGCGTGGAAACGCTCCTTCTTTCTTTTATTATCATTACTTGAATAAGTTTTGGGTTCAAGTCCTGGCTGGCCCTCAGAACGTCATCCGACACCTTTTGACATTCCTATGCGCTGGGACCCGCAAAGGGAACTGACGGTCAGGGCCTTACGGGTTGCGTTTGCTGATTTTTCCGCAGCCCCTTGGCAGGGCTTTGAAAAATCAGAACGCTGTCCCAACAACTCCTCCCTGTTTCGGCCGCAGGCCGCGGTCGTCGTCGTTGCTGTTCAAGTCCTAGCGGCCCTCAGAACGGCATCCGACACTTTTTGACATTCCTATGCGCTGGGACCCGCGCACTAAACAACAGCCCACTGGGCTGTTGTTTGCCCCGCCCATGGCGGTGCCGTGCTGTTCAAGTCCTGGCGGCCCTGAATATAGAGAAAAGGCACCCCTAGGGGTGCCTTTTCTCTATGGGCCAGCCAGGACTTGAACCCGGGACCAAGCGGTTATGAGAACGTCGCTAATTTTGAAATCCCGTTTTTCTTGTGAAATCTTGTGACTATCTGATAATTCCATGAAAGTGCCTTTGTGTACTTTGACGTAACTTTTGGTGGCTTTTTGTCTCTAAAACGGCTCTTTGTAGGTGAAACGGTAGGTGAAAATTTTCACCTACGAAACTCGACACTTACTGTTACTATTTTGGATTTACATGGCTCACTTTCTAAAATTGAAGGTGAGCTTTTTCTTTTGCAGAAATCGGGAAGGAGGTTTTCCACATGAACACACCCATACAGTTGAAAATCCGAGGCCACACCAAATGATGCTGGACTACTTCTACGGGCAGTCGGGCGAATTGTTCTCCTACTTCCGCATCCCGAAAGCACTGTTCCAAGACCACCGCTTCCGGCAGCTCTCCACGGATGCCCGGACACTGTACGGCATCCTGCTGGACCGTATGAGCCTGTCTGCAAAGAACGGCTGGCTGGACGAGCAAGGGCGGGTGTATATCATCTACACCGTCCGGGAGGTGCAGGAGTCCCTCTGCTGCGCCGAGCATAAAGCGGTCAAGCTGCTCCGGGAACTGGAGGACATCGACCTCATCGAGCGCAAACGCCGTGGTTTGGGCAGACCCAGCCTGATCTACGTCAAGGACTTTTCGTCCGGCTTGCCAAAAGCGCAAGTGCAGAATTGCCCAAACAGCAATTCAGGTGCTGCCGAAAGCGCAATTCTGGTGCTGCCAAAACCGCAAGCAAATAAGACTGATAAGAATAAGACAGAGTTGAACGATCCTGACCCTATCTATTCCGAGGGCATCCGGGAGCAGCTTGAGGATTATTTTTATCAGGCGTTGGAGGTAGACCTTCTGCTCCGGCTTTGCCCGGACGAGGAGGACACCATCTACCAGATCGTAGATTTGCTGGTGGATACCTGTGCCACCAAGCGCAGGATGCTCCGAATCGCCGGAGATGACAAGCCTGCCGAGGTTGTATGCAGTCGGCTGAAAAAGCTGAATGCTGACCACATCCGTTTCGTGCTAGATTCTCTGGCAGAAAACACCGCCCCGGTGCGGAACATGAAGCAGTATCTGCTGGCGATGCTCTACAATGCGCCCACCACCATGAACCTCTACTATCAGAACAAAACGAACCACGACTTTGCGCGCGGTTCTCCGAGGAGGTGATGTTATCGCAAAGAAAGCTACGATCATTGCAGTCACCAATCAAAAAGGCGGTGTGGGAAAAAGCACCACCTGTGAGAACTTGGGCATCGGGCTAGCGATGGAGGGCAAGAAAGTCCTGTTGGTGGACACTGACCCACAGGGCAGTCTTACCATCAGCATGGGCTGGCAGCAGCTCGATGAACTGCCTACCACCCTTTCTACCCTGATGGCAAAAGCTATGAACGACCAGCCCATCCAGCCCGGTGAAGGCATCCTGCACCATGCGGAGGGCGTTGACCTGATTCCTGCCAACATCGAACTGGCAGGGCTGGAAGTGGCTCTGGTGAACAGCATGAACCGGGAAAAGATGCTGAAACAGGTGCTGGACAGTGCCAAGCGGGAGTACGATTTTATCCTGCTGGACTGTATACCTCTGAAAAGAAAGCGGCGGCGCAGGCTGAACAGGACAGGCTGAAAGCCGAGGAAGAAGCGAAAAAAGCCGCCGAAGAAGCGGCAGCATCTGGCACGGAACAGCCCAAGGAAAATAAGGTCACAAGGATTGCGTCCGGCTTTCTGGGGGTAGTCGTGCTGATCGCGCTGGCGGCAGGCGGCGGCTTCTACTTCTTTGTCCAGCAGAAAAATAAGAAACAGGCCGCAAAAGAAGCCCTCGACCCCGATGCAGGTTATACCGAGGACAAGGGCGATTTTGAAATTCCTACCGAGGACGAGCCAGAGGACACCGGCGAGGAAGATACCGAACCCATCTGATTTTAAGGCGGCGTTTTGCCACCTACATATTGCAATCCGAAACAGAATGGAGGGATATTTATCGCAAAATTGATCGTAGCGGAAAAGTCGTCCGTTGCCATGTCCTATGCCAAAGTTCTCGGTGCCACCAACCGTCAGGATGGCTACCTTGAGGGCAACGGCTATCTCGTCAGCTGGTGCGTGGGGCACTTAGTGGAGCTGGCACCGCCCAATGTCTACGATGAAAAGTTCATCAAGTGGAGCATGGGAGCCGTATAATGAACCTGTGTAAATAGGATAGGCTTGATGCCTGGGGCAACCTTCGGGTTGCCTTTACATATCATGATTGATTTTTTGCTCAATTCAGTCCTGATTGTGTGTTATAATAACCAAGAACGTTCATTAGATAGGAGAGCTAAAAATGGAACAATGCAGATTATGCAAATGCACCGACAAGCCTTTAAAAGAAAGCCATATTATACCTAAAATGTTCTATAATGCACTTAAGCGAAATTCACCAACATGTATAATGAGAATGGCTGATGATCCAAATCGAGGAGTACAGGATGGTCTCAAATTACCTTTTTTGTGTGGTGAATGCGAAGAACTGTTTAGCAAATATGAAAGAGCTTTTTCAAATAGGATTTATCAAAAGGCTATCGCAAATGATGGCGAAATTAAGTTTGAATCTAAAGATGATGCACTTTCCTATTTTTTATTGTCTGTTGCTTGGAGAGTAATAAAACATACAAGAGAAACGGATAAAACCACATTGACTGAATGTGAGCTGGAAAAGATGGACGGAATCATCGAGACATGGCGGAGAATTCTATATGATGAAAATATGGAAGAAATACGAAAAGTTCAGCAATTCATCATACCAACAAAGAACTTGAGGTTTTTTGAAAATATCCCTTTTAGGGTTCACGATAATGTGATGATTGATTTTAAGACATTTGATGAGGAGAATACTTTTAACTTCGCATTCACAATAGTTCAAGTTCCGTACTTCATTTTTATTACAACCGTGTGGGGTAATACCGATACCATGAAACAGTATCAGCTTGGAAAAGCGATCAAGCCATATAGAAGCACATTGCCCAAAAACATTACTAAATGTTTGGAAGATTTGCACTTTAAAAAATATTTTGAAGCTAACGACAAATTGGCTGAGAAACAAAGGAAGTTGATTGAAGAGAGAGTGGAAAAAGCTCAAAAACATAAGTAATCGTAATACATAGCAGTCATGCACTACGGTGTGCGGCTGCTTATTTTTTTGCGAAAGGAGCAGATGCGTCCCGGCTTTTTTCGTGCCTGTACGGTCAGCCGCTGGCAGTAGGGCGTGTTATGACCCCGGTGCTTGCCATGACGGTGGTGCGGGAAGCCGCCATCGCCGCCTTCACGCCGGAGAAATTCTACACGGTGGATCTGGAACTGACCAGTGGCTGCACGGCATCCAGCCGTCGCATTCCTGAAAAATCCGTTGCCGAAAACCTGTTGAAAGCCTGCCGAAAGGAGATGGTGGCAACGATCCAGCGCATCACCCGCAAGGAAAAATCCGAAAATGAAATCGAAGCTGGCGTTTGTGCGCCAGCCCGATTCCATCCCAAGGAAAACTGCATTTTCCTTGCGCTGCTTTGCAGCTATCCTTTTGCGGCTCCCGCCTGAGTCCGAAGCGCATAGCACTCCGTTCCAAGGCGGCGAGCAAAACCGAATACGATTCCAGACCGTTCATCAAGAGCAATCTTGCTGGGCGGTCTTTTTGTTTGGAGGTGATGCCTATTCCGTGTCCGCATTTCAAAATCACCATCGTCAAGCGCAGCCAAGGGCAGTCCGCTGTTGCCGGGGCTGCTTATCAGAGCGGCGAACGGCTGTTCAGTGAATACGACCAGAAAACGAAATTCTACAACAAGGTGAAAGAACTTGTCCACGCCGAGATCATGCTGCCGTCCCATGCGCCGCCCGGATATGCAGACCGTGCCACGCTCTGGAATGCCGTGGAAGCTGTGGAAAACCAGTGGAACTCCCAGCTTGCCCGCCGCATCGTGCTGGCGTTCCCGGTGGAAGTTCCGAAAGAGCAGTATTGAAAATTACGAGATTCTGTACCGGGGCAATCTCCCGGAGGGAAAGCACAGCGTTCCGCAGGCAGAGCTGCTGGAGCAACTGTACCAGAAATTCAACTGCGCCAGCCCGACGGATTACCATGGGCACAGCCTGTCGGTCAGCGATGTGATCATGCTGAATCAGGACGGGAAAATCTCGGCGCACTATGTGGACAGCATCGGCTTCAAGGAACTGCCGGGGTTTCTGGATAAAAAGCCGAAACGCCCTTCGGTGCTGATGAATCTCAAAGAGAAGTGCGATGCCCCGGAGTGTAATCCCACCGTCTGCCGGAAAGCGAGGGATGAACATGAACTTTAACCATGAAGAACTCATGCTGATGATGCTTTACAGCACCGGCACCCGGCTGGGGCTTATCCATGAACTGCGGCTGATGCAGTGCTACCTGATGCCGGACGAAACCGCTCTGCGGGAACTGTCGGAGGGCGTTATCGAGAAGCTGAAACTTATGACGGATGCGGATTTTGCAGAGGTTGAATTTCCACTCAACTGATTTTGCCGCCTGCGGGCGGCGTACATAGGGTTTCAACCATTCCTTTTTCAGGATGTTCATAATTCTTCCGTTGCTATGAGATACAAAATGAGCTATACTTATATAAAAAGAAGCAATTGGAAGGAGGCTGCTTTATGAGTGAACGTCAGATCAGCATTGCTGATATGCAGTGCTGGATTTTTCGTATGGCACAAACAAAATGGAAAATGTCACCCAAAGAATGTGCCGAACTGTTTAAGAAATACGATATTCTCGGATTTATCGATGAATGCTATGAACTTCTTCATGTAAGCAGCTACGCTTGTGCGCTTGAAGATGTCGAAGAGATCCTCAAAGCCAATGGGGTAAATGTATGCAAAAGTTGACAGAAGGGATGCTCCTTTATCATGGGAGTTATACCGAAATATCTGCGATCGATTTGAAATATAGTAAACGCACATTGGATTTTGGCAAGGGTTTTTACCTTACTTCTTCCTATGAACAAGCGTTAAACTATATCCCGTCTGCTGTTAAGAAGAACATTCGTTGGCGAAAACTTCCTGCCGATTTCAAAGTAGAAGACGGTTGTATTTCGGTTTTTCGGTTTCATCCAACACCAGAGTTGTTGGTACACTATTTTGAAACAGCCGATCTTGATTGGCTTCATTTTATTTCGGCAAATCGAGACGATTCACTGTTTCAATCTCTCCTGAAAGAATACAGTTCCTATGATATCATTGGTGGAAAAGTCGCAGACGATAGTACGGCGGCAACCTTGAATTCTTATATCACAGGCGAGTATGGAAACCCCGGCTCCGAACGAGCGGACAACTTTACGATTAGTCAGCTTCTGCCAGAACGTTTGACTGATCAATTTTGCTTCCGAACAGAAGTTTCCATAGGCACACTTGAGTTTGTAGGGAGTGAACGCTATGGCGATGTCTATCAATCCGATTTCCGATAAAAGAAAAAACGCTTGTGCTGTAAATTTAATGCGCAGTATGCTGGTAAAATATGCGCAAAAGCATGGTATTCCTTTCGAGGATGCAATGCTTCAATTCACAGAATCGGCCACATACGAAGCACTGTTTGATTTTGACACAGCAGTTTGGAAAGAGGGTCCCGATTATCTTCTGGATGTTTATGAAGAGGAGCGGGCTTTAAACCAAAATCCGAGGGCATGATTAGCTTTTTTCGTTTATAAATGTATCCCCAAAGCGGATGGCTTATATGGTCATCCGCTATTTTTATACATTGAACCGGATTTTCCCCCGGACTGATCTTTGCCGCCTGCGGGCGGCGTACATATTCTCTTTTACAATGGAGTTCAGTGTGGTATACTGAACGTAGCAAGTTAGAATTTTAGGAGGTATAAAAATGGGGCTTTTACGTGACCTTTTTAAGAGTAGCTTTCAAAAGTGGATTGAAAACGCTTCCTATGAAGATTTAGCTGAAGCGTATGAACAAGCTCGGCAACAATGGCTGAAAAAAGGCGGTGGCGATAAAACACAAAGAATGTATCGTCTTGATGCCGAAATGTCCAAGCGAACTGCGGAAAAATGGAAAAACGACCCCAGACGTAATAAAGATCCAAACTTTCGTTGGACAGATGCCAATCGTTGGGACTAGTATCTGATAAATTTCAGGTAGTTGATGATTGCCAAACAGGATATTGTCATAGGCCATGCATCGCCTTTTCCATTGTAAATCACATCCTTCATCAAGCCGTTCGTGGTATATTGGCCGTTCAGCGTTGCCTCATTTATTGCAGATGTATTTTCATAGCTTTGTTTCAATAAAAGGAGGCTTTTTATAATGGATGATTTTCCGCCGCTGTTCACACCGCACAGAATCGTCAGCGGCTTTATGGAGAGCTCTTCCAGCGTGTCGAATGCCTTGAATTTTTCAAGCGAGATTTCTCTTAGCATGTCGCTTCCTCCTCGGTTTTGCTTATGACAGGTAAATGGGCAGCATCAAATTTGGCCTTGCCTGCCGTTCTTTGCCTTTTAATGCTTTGCCCAGTTGATTTCCTCCGTCCGGTAGGAATACTTGTGGTAATACGCACTGATGGCTGCGCCCACAGCCACAGAATTATCCCTTTTGCTTCCCGGAATGATGGTGCACCGGGAGCCGGAATACGAAAGCGAATTGCCGCTTTTCAGAATATTCATGCTGTTCCAGATCTCCGGCACACAGTCATAAAGTCTGCCGGTCAGGATCAGGACCTCGGGGTTGAACAGATTGATGATGGTGCCCACCATAAACCCGATATACTGCTTCAGGAGCTTAAAATTCCATTCGTTCTGCGCAAAGGTATGCAAACGCTCCCGATCCGTTTTCTGCTTGAACACCTCCAGATTCTCGGATTCAAACACGCGGGCACGTATCAGCGATTCCAAACAGGTCTTTTGGCAGAACGGGCAGCGGCATCCGGAAAGTGGGATCTTATCTTCCGGAATTGCAGCAGCCTGAGCTTGGTCTGTGCACTCACTCTTCAAACGCTGAAGCGAGAAGTCCGGGGAAAGGATATGACCGATCTCTCCAAAAAATCCATTGTTTCCCCGCAGCAGCCGCCCGGCCATGCAGCCGCTCAGGCCGATGCCGGTGCCGTGGTAGACGCAGAGAATGTTCTGCGATTCCGCAAGGCTTCTACGTACAGGGTCAGTTGCATGGAATAGTTGTTCTTTCTCATGCAAAAAGCCAGCTTCGGCATTGTGGCAAAGCTCCACTCTGACATCCAGGCTCTCCAGCAGTGTGCGGACATCTGCACACAGCAGGCTGTCCAGATTTTTCTCGTTCAGACATGGAATATTGGGGCAGGCGCAGATTTGTTTTTTTTGTGTATCGACCGCTCCGGGGAACGCGATCCCGATCCCAACCAGCGGGAGCGCCGGGTTTGAAGTATCCTCTGAGGCTCTTGCCGTTTGCAGGAATGCGAGCAGGACATTGTTCAATGTTTCTGCCAGCTTTTCCAAATCCTGCGATGAATTCAGGCAAATGTAGTCCTCCTCTGCTTCCTTTGGCTCCTTTCGCGCACTCAGCAGATCCCGATCCAGCAGGCTTCCCAGTCCCAGTTCCCGCAGTCTTTTTCTTGGAACCGGTTGAAAGGCAAAATCCACCAAGCTCACTTTGATCTCACGCGTACCAACGGCAATGCCCAGCATATATCCCACGGTCGGTAAAAGCGACAGGTCGTCTTTTGCCAGGTAATTTCTGTTCCGCAACTCCTCGCACAGCCTGCTGACTGTCGGCCAAGAGAATCCCGATGCTTCGGAAAGCTTTGTTTTATCGGCTGTCTGCTGCCGTCGGATCTCATCGAGCAGCCGGTAGTTGTTTTCCGACAGAAGTGCTTCCTGCTTTTCCTTTTCAGCCATATAGAGATCTCCTCCATAAAAATAGTATAATAATATAAAATAAAGGAGGAAGCGGCAAGTACACCGTTGTGCTTTGCCGCCCCTCCCAATCAATGCTATCTATCAAATCAACTTGTCATGTAGGCTACTGCCATAGGAAGAATCTTCTCCAGGATCGTCACGCAAGCTGCAACCGCCTCAGGCTTGTCCAGAATCACCACAGTAATCACGACCATGGCCAAGATAACACCCACCACCAAGAGTGCCATTTTAAGCACTTCCTTCATCTCTTTCATTTTGGTGATCGGAGGCTGTTTGGTTTTCTTACGGTTTTTCTCCTTTTGTTTGCCGTTGGACTTCTTGTTCTTCTTCATAGGACAGCTCCTTTTCTCTGCCATTCGTACAAAAAGCACGAATGTGGGTGGCTCGCAGTTGCTGGATCCACAGCCCAGCCTGACGAGGTTTGACCTTACGGTCGGACCCATAATGATATCCCAATTTCAGAGCATCATTGGGATATTATAACAGATAAAGTCGTAGCGGTGGAATTCTATATGTTTGTTTTGCCTCTCTCTTCTATGTGTGCATTATAACACAATCAGTTCAACATGTCAATGCTCTTTTGTATAGTATGTCTTAATTTAGGGGGCCGAGTGTTTATAAAGCCTTTATACCATTGCATCTGCACTCTTTATAGCAAAAAATCGAGGAGCCATTCAAAGCTCCTCGATTTTTTGCTGCCGTCATATAAAATTATAGTTCACTGTTCAAGAAAATCTCCCATCATTTCCTCATAAATCGAGAGGACACCTTCTTTTGCGGTTGGCCTCCAGTCCAAAACGCGAATCGCCGCTGTGTCCAGATCCATATGCAGTGTTCCCAGGCACTCCTTATTCTCCTGCACATCGTACTGCACAGCCAGCCCATATTTATCTGCAACACTCTCTGCTATTTCTGCAATAGAACAATAGGTATCTTCATCCGCAACGTTATAAATTTTTCCGGCAGTGTCCTTGGTCAAAATGGGCAGAATGGCTGTTGCCGCATCCTCTGTTGACAGATAGCTCCTACTCGTCTCAACGCACGTTTTCAGCACGATTGGTTTGTTATCTTTTATAAATTGCTTGAAAGATAGATAAAGCCCTCAACTCTTTTCTCCTTTGCCAGCTCCAGCAGCTTTATCGTACCTTCCAATGCAGTTTTCAAGGTCTCGACTGCCTGCTACATGTAAAAATTCCGAAATCTTATACACGTGAATCTAGTCGGCGGTCATGTTCATAGAAATAAAAACGAATGAAGTAACATAGCAAACCTATCAAAAGACAACCTAGAGTTAAAAGTGGGGCCGAAAAATGTATAAGTACAATATTTCCCCAGAAGTTATTAAGAACAAGACCCACCAGGAATGGGATAGGAGGAATGCCGATGAATGAAAAAGTGATGGTATCGCCGGAGATCCAGAGTGAAGCAGTTGTCCTGCCGCAGATCGTTAGCATCAAACAGGCTAGTCAGCGTATGGGCTTGCCCGAATATTACATCCGCCGCCTGTGCCGGGAAGTTCCGGGCATGGCTTTCCAGTCGGGCATCAAATGGTATATCAACCTTGGAAAGATGGCCGACTACTTCAACGGTGGAACGACAACTTCTTGATTTGTCAAGGATGTGGGTGCGAACTGCGACATCCTAAAAATTAACCGCCTGAACTGCTATACTCATCGTGACAGAGATAACCACCACACAGAAAGGACGGTAAATATATGGCATCCATTAAGCTGATCGAACCCAAAAAGAAACCCCGGTATTACCAAATCACCGCAAATGTTCTGGTGAACGGCAAAATCGAACGCCGCTATGGTCGGTTCGATTTTGACCCCACCGAACTGAAAAACGCTCGTGCACGCAACGCTGCTGCGAATGCTGCCGCCGCTGAATTTGAGCGGCAGGAACAGGAAAAGGCCGATAAAGAAGCCAGCAACGCAGGAAAGACCTTTGCAGTAGTGGCGCAGGAGTACATAGAATCCAAAAAGGCAAGACTTGCTCCTTCTGCTCGCTTAGAGGGCGATTATGACAGCCATCGCAATAAGGCGAACACAACGAGGGGGAAAGAAAACTACCTTCGGAAGATTCATCAATTCCCTGAGTTTGCACAGAAGCCTGTTGGTTCCATCAAAAAGGTGGATTGTGATTGGGTTCTGGAACAGATCGAAATTGGCGGCGCACGGAGCCGCACCCATGCTGTTATCAATCAGCGTGGTCTGGAGATGAAAAAGGAATCTTGCCCGAAGTTGGCTAAGAGGTGCGATTGCGGAGCAAAAACCATCGAAAAGGCATTTCGCAGCGAAGTAGTCGATATTAAAACTGCAGAACAGGTGGCGATTGCGCTGGGCTGTAAAGTGGACGATGCTTTTGATGTGGAAATCATCGCAAAACCTATGACCCGAAAGAGCATGAGAGAATATGCTCTGTTCATTCGTTCCACACTGGAATATGCGGATGAAAATTATGGCGTGAAGAATCCCATGCACAAAATTCCTGCACTGGGAAGCCGGAGCAGGTCGGTAGACACCATTAAGAAGCACCAGATCAAGCAGCTTCAGGATACCTTAAAGGAAAGCTCGATGCTGGAACAGGTAATCGTTCTGTCCTTGCTCAATTCCGGTGTGCGCCGTGGCGAACTGGCTGGACTAACATGGAAAGATGTCAACTTTGAAGAATGCACCATACATATTTCTAAGTCGCTTCTGGTATTCAAAGACTATGGCTACCAGTTGACCACGACAAAGGAAAGCAACATCCGCGATGTGGACGTTGCACCGGAGTACATGGACTTCCTCAAAGAATATTATAAGTATTGGAAGTCTCAGAAAAAATTGATGGGAGGGAGTTGGCAGAAAAGTCTGGATAAGAAAAGCAGCAAGTATGCACCCTCACTCCTTGCCCTTCGGGGAACGGACTTCGTGATCTGCAACGACCACGGTTTTCCTATCAACCCGGACAGCTACGGCGCACTGGTTCGCAGGATCGGACAGCGGGCAGGTATTGAAGGGCTGCATCCTCATATGTTCCGGCACACTTTTGTAAGCATCCTCTTGTCCAACCCGGAAATCGGTGTGGCAACGGTAGCCGCAGAAGCTGGACACGCTCAGCCCAGTACCACCCTTGCAATCTACACGCAGGTCTATGACAAGCGGCGCAAAGAGATTCGCAACCAGATGAGCAAGGAACTGTACGAATAAGCAAAAAAAAGCACGAAGGCCGAAACCTTCGTGCTTCTTAGTGGAGCATTGTCCACAGCACTCGAACCCAACACTTCCTCACGGGTGACCGTTTTGGCATCATCCGTGAAGTTGAAATTGAGTACGACCCGGTCATCAAAGACGTAGACCGAGTTGACAAAGGTATCAATGATCTGCCGCTGGTGTTCCGTGCTGCCCACGTCACCCTTGCGGAATTTTTCAAGCCAGAACCGAATCCACTCACGGGTCAGGACGGGCTTTTTCAGCTCTTCTTCCAGAATGCTGGTGTTCAGGGCTTCTTTCCGGGCTTCCAGCTCGTCCAACCGCTGCTTGGTGGTCGGGGTCAGGACGCCCTGTTCAATAGCTTCCAGAAGGTTTGCCAGCCGCTTCTCCGTATCACGGAGCTGGTCTTTCAGAATAGGCAGCCGGGTGTTCTCCTTCTGCTGGGCTTCCATGACTAAATCTATCAGCCGTTCGATGATTTCATCGCTGAAAATCACCTTGATGGCAGTCTCCACCACGAACCGTTCCAGCGGCTCTTTGCGGATGGCTTTCAGGTCGCAGTGCGCCTTGCCGTGGCGTTTGGCATTGCCGCACTTGTAGTAATAGTAGGTATTTCCCATGTGGCTGGTGCCGCTCTCGCCGCCCATGAGCGTACCGCACTTGCCACAGAACAGCTTGGTGGTTAGCAGATAGCTCACATCCTCTTTTGCAGGCCGACCGTGGGCGATCCTGTTTTGCTCGAAACGCTGCTGCACCCGGTCGAACAAGTCCTTGTCAACAATGGCCGGAATGCCGCCTGGCGTCACGATGTCCTTGTAGCGGTATTCGCCGATGTAGCGGCGGTTGCGGAAGATCTGGAAGAAGCTGTTCTTCACGAACGGCTTTCCGGTGCGGGTACGCAGGCCGCGCTCGTTCAGGGATGCCGCAATCTTCTCAGCCGGTTCGCCGTCGGCATACCGGGTGAAGATTTCTTGCACGATGGGAGCCGTCTCCGGGTCGATATGGTACAGCCTGTCCTCCTTGCCAATGGTGAAGCCCAGCGGCACCACACCGCCGTTGTACTTGCACTGGAGGGCGTTTTCGCGCTCACCGCGCGCCACTTTCAGGGCGAGTTCGGCGGAATAGTATTCCGCCATGCCAATCAGCATACTCTCCACCATAATGCCTTCAGGCCCCTGCGAGATGGGTTCCATGGCAGACACCAGATGGACACCGTTCTTTTCCAGCTGGTACTTGTAGTTCACGGCATCGAACCGATTCCGGGCAAAGCGGTCGAGCTTCCAGACCAGAACCACATCGAAGATTTTCTTCGCGCTGTCCTTGATCATCCTCTGGAAGTCTGGACGGTCATCCGTCTTGGCAGAGTAGGCACGGTCGATGTAGGTGC
Organism: Faecalibacterium sp. I4-3-84; assembly: GCF_023347255.1. Lineage (GTDB taxonomy): Bacteria > Bacillota > Clostridia > Oscillospirales > Ruminococcaceae > Faecalibacterium > Faecalibacterium taiwanense. The sequence continues at coordinate 1,413,365 of NZ_CP094466.1, read as the reverse complement.
CGACCACTGTAATACCGTTCTTCTCGGCGTAGTCCTTGCAGTCGCGCAGTTGTCCTTCAATGGACGCTTCTCGCTGGCTGTCAGATGAATAGCGGGCGTAGATCACGGCGGTCATGGTTGCACCTCCTTGGCGTGTATTCGACTTGCCTTTATAGTATCGGGTCAAGCGCAGCTTGTCAACAATCTGCGAGCAGATTGAAATGTGAAAATTACGAAACGCAGCGAAAAAGGGGAGAGCAAGAATCGTCCCGTGGCCACAAATTTTCAATTTTTGAAAATTTTCTGCCCATCCGGGACTTCACTTCTTCACCTCTTGTGAGTTTCCGAAGTGCTCTTGTTGGGGCGTGCCTGCCCCAAACCCTGCTGGGAACGAGTACGGCAAACTGGAATTGTTTACTTCTTCATCTTAGGCGCAATAAGCAGCACGACTGTCACAAGAACATACAAACCATACAGTAACCAAGTAATGGTATTGTTCCAAGGAAAACTCATTTCTGGATGGTTCACCGCAAACATTATAAATGCAACAGCTATAATCAGCATTACCAAACCGACGATTCTTGATGCGCTCTTTTTCATGTAAATCACCTCGCCAAATTTTGATTTGTTGAACTAAGCCGAGTATACCATACTCTCCAATGAAAGAACACCCCGATATAGTGAAATTTTGCCGTTTTCCTGCGTACGTGCGTACACACTCCACAGGAATTCTAAGGAGCCTGCCCCCTTAGCACACGGACTTTGGAACAAAGTCTAGTGTGTTACACCTTGCCAGAGGTGTACAGGCTCCCGGTACGCACGTACGCAGCAATTGCCCTCAATGCGCCATATAGGTGGCGATCAAGTTCGCACAAAGCGAACTTGATTCCGCAAAGCAAAAGGCAGGATACCACTATCATAGTGATACCCTGCCTTTGCTCGTTTACCGTTCCGAGTAGTCCTTCCGCAGAACCTCCGATAAACAAAAAACGTACCCGAACCCTTTTTCATAAAGAATCGGGTTCGAGTACGAACTGTATGGTGGGCCAGGCAGGACTCGAACCCGCGATAACCCCGTTATGAGCGGGGAGTTCTAACCGACTGAACTACTGGCCCGTATGAAATTTGGACGTACCTGTGAGGGATGTTCAAATGACCCTTCGTAGGTAAAAAGTAGGTGAAACCGCTTTTTTGAAGGCTGAAACTTCAAAAAACAACGGAAAAACGCTGTTTGAAAGAGGTGGAAACGGTAAGGTCTGGCGGTTATGAGCCGCCAGCTCTGACCAACTGAGCTACTAGCCCGCATATTCTGCGCTGCGGCACTTACAAGTATACCAAAAACAGCGCAAAATGAAAAGCATTTACACAAAACTTTATTTGGTGCGGTGGGCATCCAGCTTCTGCTGCATAAAACGATCAAGCATTTCCTGCGGGAACAGCGGTTCCTTGTAGCCAAAGGCCTCGCGGATGAAGATCAGGGTCACTACGGTCTGACGACCGGGGTCCAGCCGGAGGGTATACAGGGTGTCCAGCGGCTGCTGGGTGGGCTGGTGCAGGGTGAGATGCAGCAGAAAGCCGCCGTCCTTTTCCCGGCGGCACTCGTACACGAACTCGTCGGCGTCCCTGTGCTCGTCCAGCCGGTCGAAGCACTCGTCCAGCGGCAGGTCGGTGCGGAACTCCGAAAGGCCGGCGGGGCCGTACTGGCTGCGGCGGGTATTCTCGCGCCGGGACAAAAGAAAAACGATCACGCCAAGCACGGCGGCAAGCAGAACAATGGAAACTGCGGCGTTCATGAAGATCCTCCTGAAGAGTTTTTCTTATTGTAACACAACCCGCATACTTTTGTGCTATAATATTTTTAATTCTTTGAAAATTTTGTCAGGAGCCTGCGCACTGCTGCAGGCGGGAGGAACACAATGAAGCTCAAATTTACACGCAAGACCTGGTACTTTTTCCTGCTGGCGGCAGCGGCAATGTCCATGCTGGGCGGCTTTGCCGTGCTGGGCGGCATGGATTTTTCGGGGCTGGAACTGATCGTGTTCTGCATCACCGGCATTGCAGTGCTGTTTTTGGCCGCACAGAAGGGTGCTCCCGCCAAGGATAAGCGCAGCTACACGCTGGTGTTCGTGCTGCTGATGCTCAGCAAGCTGGCTGCAGGCGGCTGGGCGGGCGACCTGTGCTCGGCACTGGTGTGGCCGGGCCTGCTTGCCATCGAGTACGGCCACGGCAGGCCCATCCAGCGCCCGCTGCAGCTGGTGTGCATCTCGGAAGCGCTGCGGCTTTTGTTCTGGCTGCTGACGAAGTATGCGGGCATGAGCGCCCTTGCCTTCTGGACGAACATCATGTTCGTGCTGCTGGCCTGCGCCCGGGGCTGGGCAGCGCTTGTGCTGTATAAGACCCAGGAGGAAACGCTGTGACTCAGCGGCGCAAGTCCAAAAAAACGGAAGCGGAACCGCGCCGTGTGAACCGGCGCACCTTTCTGGCGGGGGCCGGTACTGCTGCCTGTGTGGGTGCGGGGCTGTGGCTGCGCAGAAAAAAGTTTTCCAAACAGGACAAAACGAAAGCAGAAAAACAGCCTGTTGAGAACCCTGCCCTGCCTGCAGGCGAGTGGCGGGCCGTATGGGTGAGCTATCTGGAATGGACAGCAATGGATTTTTCCTCGGCGGATAGCTTCCGCGCCGGGTGCGTGCAAATGCTGGAAAACTGCGCGGGCCTTGGGCTGAACACGGTGCTTGCGCAGGTGCGGCCCTTCGGGGATGCACTTTACAAAAGCCAGCTGTTCCCGTGGAGCCACCTGTGCACCGGCGTGCAGGGGCAGGACCCCGGTTTTGACCCGCTGGACATCCTTTTGCAGGAGGCCCACGGGCGCGGTCTTTCGGTGGAAGCGTGGCTGAATCCCTACCGGCTGCGGTCCTCTGCAGCCATGCCGCCGAATCTGGCAGAGAACAACCTTGCCAACGCCCACCCGGAATGGGTGTGTGCAGTGGGCGACGGGCTGTATCTGAACCCGGCCGAGCCTGCAGCGGCGGACTATGTGGTGCAGGGCGTGGCCGAGCTTTTGCAGAACTACGCGGTGGACGGCATCCACTTTGACGATTATTTTTACCCTACGACCGAAGAAAGCATCGATGCGGCGCAGTTTGCGGCCAGCGGTGCGGCAGACCTTGCAGCATGGCGGCGGCAGAACGTGACCGCTCTGGTCAAGAAGGTGCACGACACGGTGAAGACTGCAGACCCGACGCTGCGCTTTGGCATCAGTCCGCAGGGGAATCCCGACAACGACCTCAACAGCCAGTACAGCGATGTGACGGCGTGGCTGGCCGCAGGCGGGGAAGAACAGGTGGTGGATTATCTCTGCCCGCAGATCTACTGGGGCTATGGCTACACGCTGCAGAGCGGCAGCACCCGATTTGCCTTTGAGAACATCGTGCCCGCGTGGCTGGCATACCCGCGCGCAGAGGGCGTGTCCCTGTACTTCGGGCTGGGCGCGTACCGCGTGGGCGTAGGTGACGGCGGCGCGAACCCGGACAGCGTGAGCGGCTGGAGCACCGGCGATGCGCTGGCCCGGCAGGTGCAGGACCTGCGCAGCCAGAACGCGGGCGGCTGGGCGCTGTACCGGTACGGCAGTCTGTTTGGTGCGGGCGCACCGGAGCAGGCCGCTGCTGAGTGCGCTGCCCTGCGGGCGGTCACTGGCAAAGAAACGTAAAATCAGGCGGCAAACCGCACAAAACAAAGCTGCCTGTCTTGTGCAGTGCGGCGAAATGCGGTATACTATAGCTGTATCTGCCCGAAAAATGGGCAGAAGGATGAATAGCAAAGAGAAGCGCGTTGCTTCGTGAGGAAACGTATGAAGATGAAAAAAAGGATCATTGCGCTGCTGCTGGCGGTCCTGCTGGCAGTGGGGCTGACCAGCTGCAAGGATGTCCTGAAGGGCATCGTGCACAAGGTGACGGGCACCTCGGACGAGGTGCAGGAGGAGGACACCACCCGCTGGGCAGATGCGACCGCCGACCCGCTGATCATTCAGGGGATCGCAGACTCCTCGGCCAAGTTTGCCACGGCCACGGCGGATGGCTGCCTGTATGCAGTGTTCAACGGCATCTGGAGCCGCCAGACCAGCTACTTTACCGTGCCCTCCGGCACGCTGAGCATTATGGGCTGCGGCACGGCTGAGGGCACCCAGCGGTTCAAGGTGGCCGTGTGGAAAAAGGTGGACGGCGGCGCAGAATATGTGACCGACAGCACCTATTATATCCATACCGACGGCACCGACTACCGCTGCACCATCTCCGGGCTGGACCCGGCGGCGCAGTACCGTGTGACCATCTCCTATGACTCCAGCAAGTACTACCTGTACGGCCTGCTGAAGGTGGAGGGCATTGGCTGATGAACACACAAACCAAGAACTCTCTGCTTTTGCTGCTGTGCTCCCTTATTTGGGGCACAGCCTTTGTGGCCCAGAGCGCCGGTTCCGGCATGGGAGCCTACAGCTTTCTGGCCGGGCGCAGCTGGCTGGCTGTACTGGTGCTGATCCCCACGGTGATGGTGTTTGATGCCATCCACCGCAAAAGCGGCACCGATGCAAAGCCCAAAACTGCTGCCGAGAAGAAAAAGCTGCTGGCGGCAGGCTTTGTGTGCGGCACCCTTCTGTTTGCTGCTTCCGCTGCACAGCAGATCGGCATTACCATCAATCCGTCCACGGCAAAGGCCGGCTTCCTGACCGCCATGTACGTGGTGCTGGTGCCGGTGTTCGGCCTGTTTCTGGGCCGGAAGGGCAGTGCGCAGCTGTGGGTGAGCATGGTGGTAGCCGTGCTGGGCCTGTATCTGCTGTGCATGAAAAACGGCTTTGGCAGCATCGAGTCCAGCGACTGGCTCCTGCTGAGCTGCGCAGTGCTGTTCAGCTTCCAGATCATTGCGGTGGACCACTTTTCCCCGCAGGTGGACGGCGTGCGGCTGAGCCTTGCCGAGTTTCTGGTGGTGTCGGTGGAAAGCACCGCTGCGGCCCTGCTGTTCGAGACACCTTCCGCAGCACAGTTCGCGGAGAATGCGCTGCCGATCCTCTACTGCGGCATCATGTCCAGCGGCGTGGCCTACACCCTGCAAATTCTGGGCCAGCGGGACCTGAACCCCGCCATTGCCAGCCTGATCATGTGTCTGGAAAGCGTGTTTAGTGCGCTGGGCGGCTGGCTGCTGCTGCACCAGAACCTTTCTGCCCGGGAAGTCTTTGGCTGCGTGCTGATCTTTGCTGCCGTGGTGCTGGCCCAGCTTCCGCTGGAAATGCTGCACCGGGCAAAAAAGACTACCTGACCTCATGGCGGGCAGAAAGCAGGAGACACAGCTGCGCACGGCAGGCGGCATCCAATACGAGCTGACCCGCAAACGGGTCAAGAACCTGAACATCCGTGTGCGGGAGGATGGCACCGTGGCGGTGAGCATCCCCCTGCGGACGAGCGCAGAAGCGGCAGACCGCTTTGTGGCCGCACGCGCCGACTGGGTGCAGCAGGCCCGGGAACGTGCCATGCGGCGCGCAGCGCAGGAAGCGCGGTCTCTGCCGGATAAGGAAACAGCGCTGGCCTATTTTACGGCCATGAGCGATAAGGTCTACCCGGCCTTTGCCGGAGTGCTGGGCGGGCACAAGCCTGTTATCAAAGTGCGCAGCATGACCAGCCGGTGGGGCGTGTGCTTTATGGCAAAGCGGCAGATCACCTTTGCGCTGCAGCTGTATCATATGCCCCCGGCGGCGCAGATCTATGTGGTAGTGCATGAGTACTGCCACTTTTTGCAGCCCAACCACAGCCCGGCGTTCTGGGCCGAGGTGGCAAAGCTGCTGCCGGACTGGAAAGCCCGGCGGGCGCTTTTAAAGTGACTAAATAGTGGGAAAGCGGATGCGGGCGGTCACAGACCGGCCCGCATCCGAATTGTAAAACAGGAGGGAAGTTCCCTTGGAAAACGAAAAAAAGTCCGGCGATAAATATTCAAAGCTTGCCGGCAACACATTGATCTTTGCCATTTCCAGCTTTTCGTCAAAGCTGCTCACCCTGATCGTCCAGCCGTTCCTGACCTATGCAATGGCGGAGATCTCCGATCTGGGCCTTTCCAAGATCCTGAGCCAGTACGCGAACCTGCTCATCCCGTTCGTGTCCATGGGCATGTCCAACGCCATCATCCGCTTTGGTCTGGACAAGGGCAACAGCGAAAAACAGGTGTTCACCAACGGCCTGCTGACCATTCTGGGCGGCTTTGGCATTCTGGTGCTGTGCTGGCCCATTGCGCAGTTTCTGCCCGATATGGCACAGTACGGCCTGCTCATTTACATCTATGTGCTCATGAGCTGCCTGCGCACCCTGTGCACCCAGTTCGTGCGCAGCCGCCAGTGGAACAAGCTGGTGGCCGTGGACGGCGTGCTGTGCACCGTGGCCACCATGGCTTTCTACGTGCTGTATCTGGTGGGCTTCAAGTGGGGTGCCAACGGCTACCTGCTGGCCATCATCAGCGGCGACCTTGCCAGTGTGCTGTTCCTGATGTTCACCGGCAAGCTGTGGAACTACGTGGAGCTGAAGGGCATCAACAAGGATCTGTGGAAGCAGATGCTGCGCTTCTCGCTGCCCATGATCCCGGCACAGATCAGCTTCTGGATCATCAACGCATCCGACCTGTTCTTTGTGCGTGAGATGTGCAACGGCCTGGACGGCCGCGACGGCAATGCATGGAGCGGCCTGCTTTCCACCGGCTATTTCCTGCCCACCATCCTTACTACGCTGGGCCTGATCTTCTACGATGCATGGCAGCTTTCCGCTGTGACCGAGGAAGAGGGCCGCGCAAAGTTCTTTACCAAAATTTTCCGCACCTATTCCAGTGTGCTGTTCTGCTGCGCAGCCGGTATCATCTGGCTGTGCCGCCCGGTGATGCACATTATGAAGTCCAACTACTACTACGCATGGCACTTTGTGCCGTTCCTTGTGCTGGCTTCCACCTGCAGCTGCTTCAACCAGTTCATGAACAGCGTGTACGTGGTGAATAAAAAATCCACCCGCAGCATGATCACCATGATGGCGGGTGCTGTGAGCAACTGCATCATGAACTACTTCTTCATCAAGTGGTGGGGACCTGTGGGCGCTACCTATGCGTCCTTCCTTGGCCTTGCGCTGGTGTTCACCCTGCGTGCCATCGATGCCCACCGCATGATCGGGATGCAGGTACATCCTGGCCGCGTGCTGGTGGACGCCGCCGCGCTGGTGATCGAAGCCTTTGTGCTGCTGGCCGAAACGCCGCTCTATGGCCTGTGGACCGGCATCATCACGGCGCTGATCATCCTGTACAACTTTGCCGGTGTGTGGGCCATGGCCCGTGTCCTGCTGCCCAGGCTTCTGGGCCGCCGCGGCAAGGCACTGGTAAATGTGATCGACGGCTGGATCGCACCCAAGAAAGCATAACAGCATAACTGAAAATAAACGCAGAAAGTCCCCAGAACGCTGGTTCCGGGGACTTTTTCAGCAATCGGGAAAACTTTCAGTGCCGGGCATTTTTGCCGGTCAGGCTGGCAAAAGCGCCGCCAGTCATTAGGGCAAAAAAGTACCGCCATTCCTCAGAATGACGGTAAAACGGATGCGGCAGATCAGGCAAGATGCTTTTCCAGCCAGCTGCCGATATCTTCAAACACTTCCATATGGTTCGTTTCCACCAGCAGTTCATGCCGGGCACCGGGGTACAGCTTGCACTCAATGTTCTGCACACCGGCATCTTTCAGGCTCTGGATGGCGCGCTGCACGCCTTTGCCCTGTTCGCCCACCGGGTCGGCATCGCCAGCCAAGAACAGCAGCGGCAGGCCTTTGGGCATCTTTGCAAGGAAGGCCGGGTCGTGCAGGCGCAGGATGCCGCTGAACATGCTGTAGTAGGCGTTCAGCGTGAAGGTAAAGGTGCAGCGTTCGTCGGCCAGATATTTGTCCACCTCGGCCTGATCGCGGTTGAGCCAGTCGTGGGTGGTGCGGCCCTCCAGCCCTTTGTTGTAGCCCATAAAGGACATGTTGGCCACGAACTTGCTGCGGTACTGCCAGCCATGAAAGACCGCCAGCACCCGGCAGAGGGTCTTGGCAAACTGCACCAGCGCCTTGGGCTGGAAGCCGGTGCCCATGATGATGGCTCCGTCCAGCTCATGGCCGTATTCGCACAAATACTGCCGGGCATAGAACGAACCCATGCTGTGCCCCAGCAGAAAATAAGGCACGCCCGGGTACAGCTCTTTGGTGCGCACGGTCATGGCGTGCAGGTCGGCCAGAACGGCGCGGTTGCCGTCCGGCTCGGCAAAGTAGCCGTAGTCCGCTTTGGTGCGGATGGAGCCGCCGTGGCCCAAATGGTCGTGGCCGGTAACAAGGATGCCCCGCCCGGCCAGATATTCCGCCAGCGGCTTGTAGCGGTCAATAAATTCCACCATGCCGTGGGACAGCTGCAGAACCGCCTTTACTTCACCCTCCGGCACACAGCGGAAGGCATGCAAAGTCCGCCCCGGCACAGTGGACGGGACGGTGAAATCGATCATCTGGCTCATAGCAGAGCCTCCTTTTTGTGTGTTTTACAGTGCACCGATCTTGCGGCGGCAGGCCGGGCAGATGCAGTAGCCCGCAAACTGCACCGAAGACTCATCCACCTCGCCGCAGAAATCGCAGCTGCCGGCGGGCCGATGCTTTTTGAGCACGATGGAGTCGCCATCCACAAAGATCTCCAGCTTGGTGTCAGTGTCCAGATGCATACTGGTGCGCAGCTCCTTGGGCAGAACGATGCGGCCCAGCGCGTCGATGCCGCGGACGATACCGGTACTTTTCATAGTATACCAATCTCCTTCATTCATTTTCCTGTAGCAGCCAATCCATGACACAACAGGAAAATTGTTCCAATCTCGATATGCTCAGTATACAAAAAATAACAGCGTTCGTCAATGATTGCGTGACATTTCGACAAAAAACACCCTTCTATGCAACTTCTTCCGGCTTGTTCTCCACACGGGCGCTGGTGCGTCCCTCGGGACGGATCTCTCCAGCGGCAGTCAGTGCGATCTTGGTCAGCGTGGGGCCTGCCAGCTCATACACCAGCACCGAGAACAGCACCACTATACTATCCGCCCAGATAAAAAGCAACCGGAATATGGAGACCCGGCAAAGAGCTCCGGTCGGGCAAATAAAAGAAACTCCTTCCGTCATCGCTGCGCGATGCCACCTCCCTCACGGAGGGAGGCTCTGGCGAGAAGGAGAAGTGTTCCATTCTGCCAAAGGCTCCCTCTTTGAGGAAGCTGGCACGGCGTAAGACGTGACGGAAGGAGTAAATTCCAAAGAATCAGTTGAACTTGAAGACCTTGCGCAGCTGGCGGTACACGCTCAGAGTGAGCTTGTCGCCGCCGGGGAACTTCAGGTCGGTCAGACCGCCCAGATTGTAGCGCACGGCACGGTAAACACCGGTGCTTACATGATCCTTGAGGTACTGCCACAGCCCGGTGCGCTTGGCCTTTGCCTCGTCGCTGCCGTCCAGCAGCAGGAAGATGTCGCTCACGGCCATCATCACGGACAGATAGTGCACCATGTAGGCGTGCAGACGTCTCTGATCCTTCAGTTCATCCAGATCCTGACAGTCGATCATGTGTTTGGTGACCCGCAGCTGCTGATCCACCCGCTTGACCATGATGCTCTCGTTCACGCTCTGGTCGGCACGGCCGATGAAGTAGCGGTACAGATCCAGATCCATGTAGTACATGCTCTTGACATAGGGCAGGGGCTGGTAGACAAAAATGTTGTCCACATAGAAGGTGTGCTTGGGCAGCACCATGCCGCACTTGCGCAGCACCTCGGTGCGATACATCACCGAGTGCATCAGGATGTTCTGATCCGGGCGGAAGTGGCCCACATGGGTCCAGTTGAACAGGCGGTTCTGCGGGAACACGTTGGTGTAGCGCACGGTCAGGGTGGTGTTGTCCTCCACATGCTCGTACACATAGTTGCAGATCATCATGTCAGGCGCGGTGCCGCGGGCCACCAGAGTGGTCAGGCGGGCCAGAACCTTTTTCAGGGCATCGGTGTCCAGCCAGTCGTCGCTGTCCACTACCTTATAGTACAGGCCGGTGGCGTTGCGGATGCCCTGATTCACACCCTCGCCGTGGCCGCCGTTTTCCTGATGGATGGCCTTGACGATGGTGGGGTACTTGGCGGCATATTCATCACAGATGGCCGGGGTGTCGTCCTTTACGGAACCGTCGTCCACCAGAATGATCTCGGCCTGCTCTCCGGCAGAAAGCAGGGTCTCGACACAATGACGCATATATGCCGCCGAGTTGTAGCACGGAACGGCAAAGGTGATGAGTTTCTGCTGCATAAGATGATTGCTCCTTTTTCTATCAATAGTCGGCGCACAAAAAACCGCCGAACATGGAGTTATGTGCTCCTATTATATCATTTTCGCACCTGAAAAGCTATCGTTTGTAAAAAAATCCTTTTGACATTTCGTGCTTTTTGCCGAAAAAACGGCTCTGCACCTGCGCAAAAGCCCGGCTTTTGTGGTATACTGATAGGGTTTTGAAGACATTGCGCAGAAAAAACCTATTCTATGATACGGAGGGACCCATGGAAAACCCGCACTCGATCTTAAAAAAGGTATTCGGCTACGACAGCTTCCGCCCCGGGCAGGAGGAAATCGTCAGCCGCCTGCTGGCCGGGCAGGATGTGCTGGCCGTGATGCCCACCGGTGCGGGTAAATCCATCTGCTATCAGGTGCCGGCGCTGCTGCTGCCGGGCATTACCATCGTGGTGTCGCCGCTGGTCAGCCTGATGAAGGATCAGGTGGGGGCGCTGGTGCAGGCGGGCGTGGCGGCGGCGTTTCTGAACAACAGCCTCACCGACAACCAGAAGGCCTTGATGCTGCGCCGCGCCCGGGAGGGCTGGTACAAGATCATCTATGTGGCACCGGAACGGCTGGAGATGCCGGGTTTCCAGCGGTTTGCACAGGAGCGGGAGATCAGCATGGTGACGGTGGACGAGGCCCACTGCATCAGCCAGTGGGGGCAGGACTTCCGGCCCAGCTACCTGCGCATCAAAGCCTTTGTGGACAGCCTGCCCAGCCGTCCGGTGGTGGGCGCATTCACGGCCACGGCCACCGCCCATGTGCGGGATGATATCCGGGAACAGCTGGCCTTGCAGAAGCCCTATGAGGTGACCACCAGCTTTGACCGTCCCAACCTCTATTTCGAGACCCGGCGCGCTCTGCCCAGCCAGAAGCCGAAGGAGCTGCTGGATCTTGTGCTGAAAGAGGGCAGCAACGCGGGCATCGTCTACTGCAGCACCACAAAGCAGGTGGATGAGACTGCCCGCCTGCTGCAGAGCCGGGGCATCCGGGCTGCGGCCTACCATGCCAAGCTGGATGCGGACACCCGGCGGAAGAATCAGGACGATTTCCTCTACGACCGGGTGCAGATCATGGTAGCCACCAATGCCTTCGGCATGGGCATCGACAAGCCCAACGTGCGGTTCGTGATCCACTACAATATGCCCAAGGATCTGGAAAGTTATTATCAGGAAGCAGGCCGTGCAGGCCGCGATGGACAGCCCGCCCGGTGCACGCTGCTCTATTCCGGCACCGATGTGCGCACCATCCGCTTCTTTATTGAAAAGGAGATGGAGGCAGACAACGGCCTGCCCGCCGATGTAAAGGCCGAAGCGGCCCGCAAGGCCGAGGAACGGCTCAAGTACATGACATTTTATTCCACCACGCAGGACTGTCTGCGGGGATTTCTGCTGCACTATTTCGGCGAAGCTGCACCAAAGAAATGCGGCAACTGCTCCTGCTGTCTGGCCGCAGAGCAGGAAGCGCAGCTGCAGGTGGAGTATTCCCGGCGGCGCGCGGCGGATAATGCCCGCCGCCTGACCGAGAAGCCGCGCCGCACAAAGGCGGTGGCAGGCGAGCTGAGCGAGTTTGACGAAAAGCTGCTGAATGCCCTCTATGCGCAGCGCAAGCGGCTGGCCGGAAAGCAGAATATCCCGGCCTTTATGGTGTTCAGCGATGCCACCCTGCGGGAAATGGTGGAGAAGAAGCCGCTGAGCACCGATGAACTGCTGAATATCAGCGGTGTGGGCGAGAAGAAAGCCGCCCGCTACGGCAATGCCTTCCTGCGCATCATCGAGGATGCCGTGGGCAGCAGAGAGTAAAACAAAAAAGAAAGCGTCCAGTTTTCCACACGTTCCGTTCAGGAAGTGGAAAACCGGACGCTCTTTTCTGTTATGTTTATTTTTCCATAGTATGGGTGGCGAACACCTTTTCGTCCTCCCACCACACGGGCTGACCGGCGGCAAGGGTCTTTTTCACATCCAGCAGACGCTGGTTGCTGCTGCCGCGGAACCGCAGGGAGATATCGTGCTTTGCCTGCACGAACTCGCCGTCCACCAGCACATCCAGCAGGCTCAGCAGCTCGTCGGTGGCTTCACACCGGGCAAGGCTTGGCTCTTTGCCGGTCAGCTGTTCCCAGGTGTAGCCGGAATAGCACCATACCGTTTTATTCGGGTACAGGGCCTTGAAATTGCGCACGAAGGGCAGCAACTCCCGCTGATTTTCCGGCTCCATGGGTTCGCCGCCCAGCAGCGATAGGCCCGCGATATAGTCCGGCTGGCAGGAAGCAAACACTTCGTTGCGGGTGGCTTTATCGAAGGGCTGGCCGTAATGGAAATCCCACGCCACGGCGTTGAAGCACCCCGGGCAGTGGTGGCGGCAGCCGGACACGAACACGCTGGTGCGCACCCCCGGGCCGTTGGCAATGTCATAGTATTTGATGGTTGCGTAGTTCATAATATGATTCCTGTACTTTACAAAGAAATGGAAGCCTGCCGCTGTGGCCCTTCCGGTGAAAATACGTTTGGAGCGGCCCGCAGGCCGCTCCAAACGTGAAATAGAAAAATTTTCCGCTGTTATGCCCAGAGCGAAGCGGAGGGCATTTGAATCGTAATTACAGATGCAGCACGCGGTCCTTGATCTCCTGCGTGCGGCCCTGATTCCAGAATTGGGTGCCGATATAGCCACAGGTGCGGCGGGCAACGTTCAGCTTGTTCTGGTCGCGGTTGCCGCACTTGGGGCACTCCCACACCAGCTTGCCGTCATCCTCCACGATCTTGATCTCGCCGTCATAGCCGCACACCTGACAGTAATCCGACTTGGTGTTCAACTCCGCATACATGATGTTGTCGTAGATGAACTGCAGCACGCTCATGACGGCTTCCAGATTGTCCTGCATGTTGGGCACTTCCACATAGCTGATGGCACCGCCCGGGGACAGGCGCTGGAAGTCGGATTCAAACTTCAGCTTGGTGAAGGCATCGATCTGCTCCGACACATGCACATGGTAGCTGTTGGTGATATAGTTCTTGTCGGTAATACCGGGCACGATGCCAAACCGCTTCTGCAGGCACTTGGCGAACTTGTAGGTGGTGGATTCCAGCGGGGTGCCATAGAGGGAGTAGTCGATGTTCTCGGCCTTTTTCCATGCGTTGCACTTGTCGTTCATGTGCTGCATCACGCTCAGAGCAAAGGGCTTGGCACCGGCATCGGTGTGGCTCTTGCCGGTCATATACTTCACGCACTCATACAGACCGGCATAGCCCAGACTGATGGTGGAGTAGCCGCCGAACAGCAGCTTGTCGATCTTTTCGCCCTTCTTCAGGCGAGCCAGTGCACCATACTGCCACAGAATGGGAGCGGCATCGCTGGGAGTGCCCAGCAGTCGCTTGTGCCGTGCCTGCAGTGCGCGGTGGCACAGGGCCAGACGCTCGTCGAAGATCTTCCAGAACTTCTCAAAGTTGCCCTTGGAGGAGAGTGCCACATCCACCAGATTGATGGTGACAACGCCCTGATTGAACCGGCCGTAGTACTTGGGCTTGCCGGTCTCGGGGTCCACATAGGGGGTCAGGAAGCTGCGGCAGCCCATGCAGGTGTAGCAGTGGCCTTCGCCGTTTTTGTCCACCTTGAGCTCCAGCATCTTCTTTTCGGAGATATAGTCGGGCACCATGCGCTTTGCAGTGCACTTTGCGGCCAGCTCGGTCAGATAATAGTAGGGAGTGCCGGGGCGGATGTTGTCCTCTTCCAACACATAGATCAGCTTGGGGAAGGCGGGGGTGATCCACACACCGGCCTCGTTCTTCACGCCCTGATAGCGCTGGCGGATGGTCTCCTCAATGATGATGGCAAGGTCTGCCTTCTCCTGCGGATTGCGCGCCTCACCCAGATACATGAACACGGTGATAAAGGGGGCCTGACCATTGGTGGTCATCAGCGTGACCACCTGATACTGGATGGTCTGCACACCGCGGTTGATCTCGCTGCGCAGGCGGCGCTCTACGATCTCCTTCTTGCGCTCAGCAGAAACGTCCAGACCGGCCATTTCCACTTCTACCTCAGCGGCGATCTTCTTGCGGGAGACATCCACAAAGGGGGCGAGGTGGGTCAGGCTGATGCTCTGGCCGCCGTACTGGTTGGATGCCACCTGTGCAATGATCTGGGTGGCGATGTTGCAGGCGGTGGAGAAGCTGTGAGGCTTTTCAATATAGGTGCCGGAAATGACGGTGCCGTTCTGCAGCATGTCCTCCAGATTCACCAGATCGCAGTTGTGCATGTGCTGGGCAAAGTAGTCGGAATCGTGGAAGTGGATCAGGCCCTCCTGATGGGCCTTGACGATCTCCGGGTCCAGCAGCAGACGGGCGGTCAGATCTTTGGAGATCTCACCGGCCATATAGTCACGCTGTACGCTGTTCACGGTGGGGTTCTTGTTGGCGTTCTCCTGCTTGACCTCTTCGTTCTGACACTCGATCAGGCTCAGGATGCGCTCATCGGTGGTGTTGGTCTGGCGCTTCAGGCTCTGCACATAGCGGTAGGTGATGTAGTGCCGGGCCACATCATGTGCCTTGATGTCCATGAGCTGGTTCTCCACCATATCCTGCACTTCTTCCACGCTGACGGCGCGGTTCAGCGCCTGACACTGGTCGGTAACAGCAGCGGCGATCTGGGTGATCTGGTCCTTGGTCAGACGGCTCTGGCCGCTCACAGAATCACTGGCCTTAGTAACAGCGGTGATGATCTTGGTGATATCAAAGGGGACCTCTGCACCGTTGCGTTTGATGATCTTCATCGGCTCTCCTCCTTAACAAATAAAGCACAGTGTGAACGGGTATCTCTTACAATAAGAGATGCCCGTTTTGCGCACACGATATCCAACAAACTGAATGTAGCTCTATTCTATCACTATCTAGTGGCAAGTCAAGGAAAATACCACTACATTTTGCGTTTTGGAGTTTTAGCCAAAATTCATGGATAATTTTCAGGATAAAATCTGAGCCAAGACCTCTTGACAACGCACACCCGTTTCCGAGGTGTAATATCGCAAAATATTATACGGCGAAAGCTTATAATACATTATATAAGCAAAAAGAAAAGGCATTTGTGCCAAGCTGTACCAAAGCAGCTGCGGCGCATATACCTCACGGTCAGATGCCGTTTCCGGTCGTGCGCAAAAAAGAATGGAAAAAATCTGTCAAAAAGTGTTGACAAGGAGGCGGGGGTGTGGTATTATACTTGAGCGCCAAGCGCTGAGGCAAAAGAATGACTTCCAAAGCCTCAGCAGGAAGCCCTTGAAAAGAACCAATAGACGCTGAAAAGTTTTGCGGTTGCGAAAGCAATGAATCGCCCCAGTGGGGCGTTCAAGCAAACAGAGCGGTCTTGCGACAGCAAGATGGAGGGGGCTCACCCCGACAAGCTCACAGTTTGTTCTGAGAAACTTCTTGGATGTCCAAGTTCAGAAAGTTCAAAAGCTTCTAAAAAATAAGGCTTGACAAAAAACCACTTCGGTGGTAAAATAAACAGGTCGTCAGCCGCAAGGCTGAGACGCTACAGGACCTTGAAAATTGAACAATATCGAAAAACTTGTAAGGAACCTTTTAAGTGTTTGGAAAAACACTAAAAACAATTCCAAAAGTAATTCACACAGGACGCAAGCGATTGCGTGCTGAGCGAACAAGATTTAACACTTTTAAGTGATAAATATCATTTATAAAGAGTTTGATCCTGGCTCAGGACGAACGCTGGCGGCGCGCCTAACACATGCAAGTCGAACGAGCGAGAGAGAGCTTGCTTTCTCGAGCGAGTGGCGAACGGGTGAGTAACGCGTGAGGAACCTGCCTCAAAGAGGGGGACAACAGTTGGAAACGACTGCTAATACCGCATAAGCCCACGGCTCGGCATCGAGCAGAGGGAAAAGGAGCAATCCGCTTTGAGATGGCCTCGCGTCCGATTAGCTAGTTGGTGAGGTAACGGCCCACCAAGGCGACGATCGGTAGCCGGACTGAGAGGTTGAACGGCCACATTGGGACTGAGACACGGCCCAGACTCCTACGGGAGGCAGCAGTGGGGAATATTGCACAATGGGGGAAACCCTGATGCAGCGACGCCGCGTGGAGGAAGAAGGTCTTCGGATTGTAAACTCCTGTTGTTGGGGAAGATAATGACGGTACCCAACAAGGAAGTGACGGCTAACTACGTGCCAGCAGCCGCGGTAAAACGTAGGTCACAAGCGTTGTCCGGAATTACTGGGTGTAAAGGGAGCGCAGGCGGGAAGACAAGTTGGAAGTGAAATCTATGGGCTCAACCCATAAACTGCTTTCAAAACTGTTTTTCTTGAGTAGTGCAGAGGTAGGCGGAATTCCCGGTGTAGCGGTGGAATGCGTAGATATCGGGAGGAACACCAGTGGCGAAGGCGGCCTACTGGGCACCAACTGACGCTGAGGCTCGAAAGTGTGGGTAGCAAACAGGATTAGATACCCTGGTAGTCCACACCGTAAACGATGATTACTAGGTGTTGGAGGATTGACCCCTTCAGTGCCGCAGTTAACACAATAAGTAATCCACCTGGGGAGTACGACCGCAAGGTTGAAACTCAAAGGAATTGACGGGGGCCCGCACAAGCAGTGGAGTATGTGGTTTAATTCGACGCAACGCGAAGAACCTTACCAAGTCTTGACATCCCTTGACGATGCTGGAAACAGTATTTCTCTTCGGAGCAAGGAGACAGGTGGTGCATGGTTGTCGTCAGCTCGTGTCGTGAGATGTTGGGTTAAGTCCCGCAACGAGCGCAACCCTTATGGTCAGTTACTACGCAAGAGGACTCTGGCCAGACTGCCGTTGACAAAACGGAGGAAGGTGGGGATGACGTCAAATCATCATGCCCTTTATGACTTGGGCTACACACGTACTACAATGGCGTTAAACAAAGAGAAGCAAGACCGCGAGGTGGAGCAAAACTCAGAAACAACGTCCCAGTTCGGACTGCAGGCTGCAACTCGCCTGCACGAAGTCGGAATTGCTAGTAATCGTGGATCAGCATGCCACGGTGAATACGTTCCCGGGCCTTGTACACACCGCCCGTCACACCATGAGAGCCGGGGGGACCCGAAGTCGGTAGTCTAACCGCAAGGAGGACGCCGCCGAAGGTAAAACTGGTGATTGGGGTGAAGTCGTAACAAGGTAGCCGTAGGAGAACCTGCGGCTGGATCACCTCCTTTCTAAGGAGTCAGGCAAGGACAGGACATCAAAAGATGGACAGTCCTTGGACAGGTAACAAACGAGAAGAGTAGATATTGTTCGATTTTGAGGGCCCTGAAAAGGGAACTCAATTCCTAATGTGGGGGTTTAGCTCAGCTGGGAGAGCACCTGCTTTGCAAGCAGGGGGTCAAGGGTTCGATTCCCTTAATCTCCACCACATGGGCCAATAGCTCAGCTGGCTAGAGCACACGACTGATAATCGTGAGGTCGATGGTTCGAGTCCATTTTGGCCCACCATGTGATGTTTCTCAAAGTTCCGGGAGACCGGGCTTTGAGAAACATCACCAAGACGTACCTTGAAAACTGAATAATAACTGCGAAACAAAGATTATAGTAAGTTCTTTTTTAAGAAATATTACAATTTCAAAAGGAAGGGTAACAATAATCTTCGTTGGCAAGAGAGAATCAAGAGGATACCAAATGTTCTTGAAAGAACGTTTGAAAGGTCAAGCGAACAAGGGCGCAGGGCGAATGCCTTGGCACTGGGAGCCGATGAAAGACGTGATAAGCTGCGATAAGCTTCGGGGAGCTGCAAATAAGCATTGATCCGGAGATTTCTGAATGAGGAAACTCACCTGGGTTCATACTCAGGTACGTTATACTGAACTTCAAAATAGGTATATCGAGGGAACCGCCTGAACTGAAACATCTAAGTAGGGCGAGGAAGAGACATCAAACGAGATTCCGTAAGTAGTGGCGAGCGAACGCGGAAGAGGGCAAACCGAGAGTAGAAATACTTTCGGGGTACGGAGCGCATTTAGGACTTAAGTTGTTAACCGAACGGCATGGGAAGGCCGGTCAGAGAGTGTGAGAACCACGTAGGTGAAAACGACAAGAGCCGAGCGAATTCCAGAGTACGGCCAGACACGTGAAACCTGGTCGGAATACGGGGGGACCACCCTCCAACCCTAAATACTACCCAGTGACCGATAGCGTATAGTACTGTGAAGGAAAGGTGAAAAGCACCCCGGGAGGGGAGTGAAAAAGAACCTGAAACCCTGTGCCTACAAGCACCTAGAGCGCGTCAATGCGTGATAGGGTACTTTTTGTAGAACGGTCCGGCGAGCGATTGTATGCAGCAAGGTTAAGGACTTAAGGTCTGGAGCCGAAGCGAAAGCGAGTTTGAAAAGGGCGTTAAGTTGCATATAATGGGCCCGAAACCGGGTGACCTACCCATGGTCAGGTTGAAGTGGAAGTAAAATTCCATGGAGGACCGAACCGACCTCCGTTGAAAAGGCGGCGGATGAACTGTGGGTAGCGGAGAAATTCCAATCGAACCCGGAGATAGCTGGTTCTCCCCGAAATAGTTTTAGGACTAGCCTCAAGTTAGATACCTGGAGGTAAAGCACTGAATAGCCTAGCGGCCGAGAGGTTAGCGAAGCTTATCAAACTCAGAATGCCAGAGTATTGATGCTTGGGAGTCAGACAGTGTCAGATAAATGTCATTGTCAAAAGGGAAACAGCCCAGATCTACAGCTAAGGTCCCAAAGTCAGGTTAAGTGGAAAACGATGTGAAGATACGTAGACAACCAGGATGTTGGCTCAGAAGCAGCCACTCATTCAAAGAGTGCGTAATAGCTCACTGGTCGAGCGTCTTTGCGCGGAGAATTTAACGGGGCTAAACCTGACACCGAAGCTTAGGCAGCATGTTTACATGCTGGGTAGGGGAGCGTTGTATACGCGGTGAAACAGTAGCGCAAGCGGCTGTGGAGTGTATAGAAGTGAGAATGCCGGAATGAGTAGCGCGAATGCAGTGAGAATCTGCATGGCCGAAAGCCTCAGGTTTCTGGAGGAAGGTTCGTCCGCTCCAGGTTAGTCGGGAGCTAAGGTGAGGCCTAACGGCGTAGCCGATGCACAGACGGTAGAGATTCCGTCACCACCAAAAGAGTTAAACACAGGGACACATATGAAGTCTCGGAGCCGGGTGTTGGTTCCGGTAGCGATCGAGGGAAGTTAGTACCGAAGTCCGGGATGGAAGATGGCGAGAAAAGCTGTGTGTATTTCTGCGGTGCCCGTACCGCAAACCGACACAGGTAGGTAGGAAGAAGATTCTAAGGCCAACGGGAGAAGGGTTGTTAAGGAACTCGGCAAATTGACCCCGTAACTTCGGGAGAAGGGGTGCTGCAGCAATGCAGCCGCAGAGAATCGGCCCAAGCAACTGTTTACCAAAAACACAGGTTTGTGCTAAATCGAAAGATGACGTATACGAGCTGACGCCTGCCCGGTGCTGGAAGGTTAAGAGGAGATGTGCAAGCATTGAATCGAAGCCCCAGTGAACGGCGGCCGTAACTATAACGGTCCTAAGGTAGCGAAATTCCTTGTCAGGTAAGTTCTGACCCGCATGAAAGGCGTAATGATTTGGGCACTGTCTCAACAGCCCGCCCGGCGAAATTGTAGTACCGGTGAAGATGCCGGTTACCCGCGACAAGACGGAAAGACCCCATGGAGCTTTACTGTAGCCTAATATTGGGTTTCGATGTTGCATGCACAGGATAGATGGGACACTAGGAAGCAGGTGCTTTGGCGTTTGTGGAGTGGCCGTTGGGATACCATCCTTGCGATATTGGAATTCTAACCTGCGCCTTTGAATCAAGGCGGGGGACATTGTTAGGTGGGCAGTTTGACTGGGGCGGTCGCCTCCTAAAGAGTAACGGAGGCGTTCAAAGGTTCGCTCAGCTTGAACGGAAATCAAGCAAAAGAGTGCAAACGCAGAAGCGAGCCTAACTGCGAGACTGACGGGTCGAGCAGTAACGAAAGTTGGAGTTAGTGATCCGGTGGTATGTGAGTGGAAATGCCATCGCTCAACGGATAAAAGTTACCCTGGGGATAACAGGCTGATCTCCCCCAAGAGTCCACATCGACGGGGAGGTTTGGCACCTCGATGTCGGCTCATCGCATCCTGGGGCTGTATTCGGTCCCAAGGGTTTGGCTGTTCGCCAATTAAAGCGGTACGCGAGCTGGGTTCAGAACGTCGTGAGACAGTTCGGTCCCTATCTGTCGTGGGCGCAGGATATTTGATGGGAGCTGTTCCTAGTACGAGAGGACCGGAGCGGACGTACCTCTGGCGCACCAGTTGTTCTGCCAAGAGCATAGCTGGGCAACTATGTACGGATCGGATAAACGCTGAAAGCATCTAAGCGTGAAGCCGACCCAAAGATAAGATATCCCATTGTTTCAAACAAGTAAGACCCCTTGAAGACTACAAGGTTGATAGGCACGATGTGTAAGTGGAGCGATCCATTCAGCAAGCGTGTACTAATAGGTCGAGGGCTTGACCACAATTCGCTTGAGACTCTGAGAGTCAACGAAAAAATGTAAGCAGTGATTATTCAGTTTTGAAGGCACGTCCTTCTAAGAAACACTGGACAAAGTACAACAAACATGTTATACTAGGCCAGTCAGATCGGTCGGTGTCGATGACGGTGAGGTTCCACCTGTTCCCATTCCGAACACAGAAGTTAAGCTCACTTGTGCCGAAGATAGTTCGCTGGAAACGGCGCGTGAAAATAGGTAGTCGCCGACTTGAACAAAAAACGCTTCAGAAGAAATTCTGAAGCGTTTTTCTTTTGTCGGAAAGCTTTGTCAAATCTTTTTCTCTGGGTTTATACAGGGATGTTGGTATCAAAAAATATCAGAGCATCGGCGGCGTGATATCACCACCGCTCTCCCCATAATGTCTCTTTGCAAAAATCACCATACGGTCTGCCGCTTCACCTTGTCCATCTGCGGCCTCCTGCTTCACAATTTCAACGCAGAACTCAACATTGTTGCCATTGTATCGATAATAACACAGAAAATTTGCCACCAATGCATTCGCAGCGTTTTTCCATGCCTGCGGATCAACAGCATTCTCCGGCATGGAAAAGACAGCCGTTCCGAATCCGTCGGCACCGACAGTTACATCTGTCGGGCAAAAATCGGTTACATTCTGAGGCTCAAAGACATACGTGTATCCAGCCTCAACTTCCTTAAGATATGCCTCCAGAATGGCCCGTGCTTTTACGCTCAGCGCTTTGTTTTCGACCAGATTATAAGAATTCCCGTTTTGCTTAACTGCCGCTTTCAGTGCAGTCTTTACTGCATTTTTTGTCTGCTCCGAACTGCTACTGCCGCTGGGCCAGCAGCCTGTCAGTGCAGTCAGTGTCAATGCGCCGCATGATGTGCGCAATCGCGCACCCCAGTTCAGCAGAAAACTTGCAACAAAAAAGCAGCCCTGCCAAGGCAGGACTGCAAAGTTTGCGATACGGGATAAATCAGCGCTTGCTGAACTGAGGTGCACGACGGGCAGCCTTCAGACCATACTTCTTACGTTCCTTCATACGAGGATCGCGGGTCAGGAAGCCTTCCTTCTTCAGAGCAGCACGATTCTCCTCGTTCTGCTGCAGCAGAGCGCGGCTCAGGCCGTGGCGGATAGCGCCAGCCTGACCGGAAACACCGCCGCCGGAAACGCGGACGACAACATCGTACTTGCCCTCCAGGCCCAGCAGGACCAGCGGAGAACGGACGATCAGCTTCAGGGTCTCCAGACCAAAGTAGTTGTCGATATCACGATCGTTGATGGTAATCTTGCCAGTGCCGGTGTAAACACGAACGCGGGCAACGGAATCCTTACGACGACCAGTGCCGTAGAAATAAGGTTTGGTTTCGTACATGTTCGATTGCCTCCTTCTTAGAACTCGATCTTCTCGGGCTTCTGAGCTGCGTGAGCGTGCTCGGCACCCTGGTAGCAGTGCAGGCGGGTCAGAGCCTTAGCACCGATGGTGTTGGAAGGGATCATGCCCTTGACAGCGTAGGTCATGGCCAGATCGCTGTGCTCAGCCATCAGCTTGCTGTACTGGACCTTCTTCAGGCCGCCGATGTACTTGCTGTGGGTGATGTGGAACTTCTGCTCAGCCTTCTTGCCGGTCAGAACAGCCTGATCGCAGTTGATGACAACAACGAAATCGCCGCAGTCCACGTTGGGGGTATAATCGACCTTCTGCTTGCCGCGCAGCAGAACAGCGGCCTCAGCAGCGACGTGGCCCAGGCTCTTGCCGGCAGCGTCGAGCAGGTACCACTTGCGCTCGACTTCAGCGGGCTTCACGAGAGTAGTGCTCATATCTATTTCCTCCTGATAAGCTTTTTGTACGTTTCAGGCGCCTTTCTGGGGCGCGAGTGTCAGTATACATCATAAAAAGGTGCCTGTCAACAGCATTTTTTGATTTTTTCATTGTAATTTTTTCAATCTTGCAAAATCTCACGTTTTCTCTTGAATCCTCGTTATTTCTAAAAACGCATTTTCTGCAAAATTTTCTGCCCACGGCCGCACATTTTCTGCCGCTGCCCGCTACAATTTTGTCTGCCGGTGTGGTATACTATAAAGGATATGGCAGCTTTTGCTGCGCACTGATACAAGGAGAATTTTTTACATGCCAAACGACATCGACCACAACGCCTCTGCCCAGCGCCGCACCTCCAAGCTTCTGGCCGCTATGGGCATCTTTGTTGCTCTGGGCATCATTGCTTACATTATTTTAACGCTGCTGGTCAACCGCAGCGTGCCCGCAAACCCGGACACCCACTACACCGGCACAAACGGCGTTTCCGTCTACTATGACAGTTCTATCTGGAAGGTATGCCAGATGACCGAGGACAGCACCCTTGGCACCGTGCTGGAACTCGCCACGGCAGACAGCGCCGACGGTGAGGACTACGAAGCTGTGCTGCTGCAGCGCGGCACTGCCGACAGCTATACGGACTTTATCGATGCGTCCGAGAAGGACCTCAAGCAGGCCTATGGCGTCATCAAGCCCCGCAAGGTGAACCTGACCGTGGACGGTGCCGAGGTGGAGGCCGTGCGCTGCGACATTCAGGCGTATTATGCGGTGCTGGCCACCATTACCTACCCCAGCGGTGACGTGGTGTATGTTTCCGGCCTGACAAAGCTTGCCTCCATCAATGACATTGTGAACCTTGTGGAAAGTGTGACCCTGTTATGAGCAGTTCCCGTGCAATGCAGCGTCTGTGCGGCCTGATGCGCAAGGCTGTGCAGGACTATGAAATGATCGCCCCCGGCGATAAAGTAATGGTGGGCGTTTCCGGCGGCAAGGACAGCGTGGCCCTTACCATCGGCCTTGCCGAACTGCGCAAGTACATCGGCTTTGATTTTACGGTGCAGGCCGTCACGCTGGACCCGCAGTTCGGCGGCAGGCCCATGGATTATACCGTATTGCAAGAGCTGTTTGCCCAGTACGATATCCCCTATGAGATCCGCCGCACCGAGATCGGCCCTGTGGTGTTCGACTACCGCAAGGAGAAGAACCCCTGCGCCCTGTGCGCCAAGCTGCGGCGCGGTGCACTGCACACGGCAGCGCAGGAACTGGGCTGCAACAAGGTGGCGCTGGGCCACCATCTGGACGATGCCGTGGAGACCTTTTACATGAATCTCTGGCGGGAGGGCCGCATCGGCTGCTTCTCGCCGGTCACCTACCTTTCGCGCCGGGACCTCACCCTCATCCGGCCCATGCTGCTGGCCACCGAGCAGGAGGTCATTTCCGCAGTGCACGCCGAGGGGCTGCCCATCGTCAAGAGCGTTTGCCCTGCCGACGGCGTGACCGTGCGCGAACAGACCAAGGAGTTCGTCAAGGAGCGCTGCCGCACCGACCACGCTTTCCGCCAGAAAACCCTGCACGCCTTGCAGGAGAGCGGCATCGATGGCTGGCGGCCCGTCCACACCGGGCGCGGCAGCTTTGCAATTACAAACGAGGAAGAATGAATCATGAAGACTCAACCTTTTGAAAAACACGTCTGGGCCGAGATCGACCTCGATGCCCTGCGGCATAACTTCCGGGCCGTCAAAGCCCGGGCCGGTGACCTGCCGCTGTGCGCGGTGGTCAAGGCCGACAGCTATGGCCACGGCGCTGTGCAGTGTGCCCGCGTTTTTGCGCAGGAGGGTGCAGCATGGCTGGCAGTGAGCTGCCTGACCGAGGCCGTGCAGCTGCGTCAGGACGGGCAGACTCTGCCCATCCTTGTTTTGGGCCATGTTCAGCCGGAGTACGCCCAGACCCTCATCCACGAGGATATCACCGTAGCGTGCTACTCCACCGAACAGGCGCAGAACCTTTCCGCTGCTGCCGTAAAGGCAGGCGGCAGAGTAAAGATCCACCTCAAGGCAGATACCGGCATGGGCCGCATCGGCTTTGCCCTGCGCACCGATTTTGATGCCGCCATCCGCGAAATGCTGGCGGTCTGTGAGCTGCCGGGCCTTGAGATGACCGGCCTGTTCCAGCACTTCTCGGTGGCCGACGACACCGCCGAAGAGAACGTTGCCTATACCGCGGAGCAGCACGCACTGTTCGTCAGAGCGTTCCATGCGCTCAAGGCGGCAGGCCGCGAGCCGCAGACCGTCCACTGTGACAACTCTGCGGGCGTGATGCTGCACCCGGACTGGCCCGAGGGATTGGCCCGGGAGCGCTGCATGGCGCGGCCCGGCATCATCCTCTACGGCTACGACCCCAGCGACGAGGTGCGCTTTGGGCAGTTCCGGCCGGTGATGACCCTCAAGACCGTGGTGAGCATGGTCAAGGAAATGCAGCCCGGTCAGAGCGCCAGCTATGGCCGCCGCTTTACCGCCGATAAGCCTACGCTGGTGGCCACCCTGTGCACCGGTTATGCGGACGGTTATCCCCGCCAGCTGAGCTGCGGCAAGGGCATCGTGGAGATCCACGGCAAGGCCTGCCCGGTGCTGGGCCGCGTGTGCATGGACCAGATGATGGTGGATGTGACCGGTATCCCGGACATCCACGAGGGCGACGAAGCCATTCTGTGGGGCGGCAGCGTCAGTGATACTGCCGAGACCATCGCCCGCAAGACCGACACCATTTCCTACGAGGTGCTGTGCGGCGTGTCCCGCCGCGTGCCCCGCGTCTACCTCGAGCACGGAAAGATCGTGGATGTCGAGGATTGGATACTGGAAGCTTAAATTTCTCCCGGAGGAACTACATGGCAAGAGACAATATCCGCAATTTCTGTATCATTGCACACATCGACCACGGCAAATCCACCCTGTCGGACCGTATTCTGGAGCTGACCAAGAGTGTGGACGAGCGCACCATGGAAGACCAGATTTTGGACAACATGGACATTGAGCGCGAGCGCGGCATCACCATCAAGGCCCGCGCTGTCACCATGAACTATACCGCCAAGGACGGCAAGACCTACGAGTTCAACCTCATCGATACCCCGGGCCACGTGGACTTTGCCTACGAGGTCAGCCGCAGTCTGGCCGCCTGCGAGGGTGCCATCCTTGTGGTGGATGCCACCCAGGGCGTGGAAGCTCAGACGCTGGCCAACACCTACATGGCGCTGGAGCATGATCTGGAACTGGTGCCCATCCTGAATAAGATCGACCTGCCCAGTGCCCACCCGGACGAGGTGGCGCAGGAGGTGGAGGACGTGATCGGCCTGCCCTGTCTGGATGCGCCCCGCGTCTCTGCCAAGACCGGCCTGAATGTGGATCAGGTGCTGGAGCGTGTCGTCACCGACATTCCTGCTCCCACCGGCGACCCGGATGCCCCGCTGAAGGCGCTGATCTTCGACAGCATCTACGACAGCTACAAGGGCGTTATCGTCTATATCCGTGTGTTTGAGGGCACCGTGAAGCCCGGCGATGCCATCCGCATGATGGCCACCGGCGCGGAGTTCACGCTGGTAGAAGTGGGCCACATGGGTGCTACCAACCTTTCTCCCTGTGCCCAGCTGCAGGCTGGTGAGGTCGGCTATCTGACCGCCAGCATCAAGACCGTGCAGGACACCCGCGTGGGCGATACCGTCACGCTGGCCAATAATCCCACCGCCGAAGCACTGCCCGGCTACCGTCAGGTCAAGCCTATGGTGTTCTGCGGCATCTACCCCGCCGACGGTGCCAAGTACCCCGACCTGAAGGATGCACTGGAAAAGCTGCAGCTGAACGACGCCTCCCTCACCTTTGAGCTGGAGACCAGCGCCGCGCTGGGCTTCGGTTTCCGCTGCGGTTTCCTTGGCTTGCTGCACATGGAGATCATCACCGAGCGGTTGGAACGGGAATTTGATCTGGATATCATCACCACCACCCCCAGCGTGCGCTACCGCCTTACCCTGACCGACGGCACTGTGGAGATGATCGACAATCCTTCCAGCTACCCCGACCCCTCCAATATCGTCAAGCAGGAAGAGCCTTTTGTGGATGTTCACCTGTACACCCCCAACGACTATGTGGGCGGCCTGATGGATCTGTGCCAGAACAAGCGCGGCGTGCTGATCGACATGAAGTATCTGGACGATGTGCGCGTTGATCTGCACTATGCTCTGCCGCTGGGCGAGATCGTGTACGACTTCTTTGATGCCATCAAGAGCCGCAGCCGGGGCTACGCCAGCTACGATTACGAGTTTAAGGAGTACCGCGAGAGTGACCTTGTCAAGCTGGACTTCCTGCTCAACGGCGACCCTGTGGACGCGCTGTCCATGATCGTGTTCCGCGATAACGCTTACGCCAAGGGCCGCCGCATCTGCGAAAAGCTGCGGGATAACATCCCCCGAAACCTGTTCGAGATCCCGGTACAGGCCGCCATCGGCGGCAAGATCATTGCCCGTGAAACGGTCAAGGCCATGCGCAAGGACGTGCTTGCCAAGTGCTACGGCGGCGACATCTCCCGCAAAAAGAAGCTGCTGGAAAAGCAGAAGGAAGGCAAAAAGAAGATGCGTCAGCTGGGCAGCGTTTCCCTGCCCAGTGAAGCCTTTACCGCTGTGCTCAAGCTGGACAGCGACGACGATTAAACTTTATAGATCAAAGAGAACCCGCGCTCTGGTATGCTGCAATGCACCCAGCGCGCGGGTTCTATCTGTTTTTTTACAATCTCAGTTTACAACAAAAAATGAGATAGGCACCCCCTTTCGGGGAAACCTATCTCATTTTTTTTGTTGGGACTATTTTGCAACAGTCCCTTTACGTTGGGGCGCTAGGGGGCGCTTACAGTCTCTTGACTGCTCTTTTCCGATTTGCTTCTGCCCGGATGATACATGATTTCAGTGCGAAAGTCATCGAAACCTGCGCGAAACGTTCTTGAATCTGCGTGAACGAATCATCTGGGCAGCAAAAAAGCCCCGGAAAGGCTGTCTGGGTGCCTTCCGGGGCTGCTGTGAAAGATGACTGCATCAGTAATACTTTTCAGTCAAAAAGTACTACTGATACACTGCTTCGAGGGCTTTCTCACTCACTTTTCTGCTTCAGGCGGGCGTATTCGGCATCGGCCTGAATGGCTGCAGAGGTGAAGCTGTTGTTGTTCCACCAGCTGATCAGCGCGGCCACGGTGGTGATGCCGGCGGTCACCAGCTGTTCCACAGTCTGGCTCTCAATGGGCAGCATAGGTTTGCCCAGAGCGCTCAGCACCTGATTGGTCAGGGCAAGCAGCAGCACAGCGGTGCGGGCGATGGTGGCGGCAGAAATTTTACCAAAGTTCATATCAATTCCTCACTTTCTCATTTTGTTCAAGGTCAGCGATGCGGTGGTTGGCCACCTTCATCTGTTCTTCTAAAATCGGTACGCGGCGGGCAAAATTGTTATGCTCGCGCACCTCGCGGGTCAGCTCTTCGAGCTTGGTGTCGGTCACGGCCTGACTGCGGCTGTTGGCGATCAGCACGCCGATCAGGGTCACGGCCCCGGCAATGACAGCGGATAAGATCGTTTCCATTCCATTCACCGCCTTTACCCGGCCCACCGGCTTTTTGCTTTGCGCACATCCACATGGACAAAGCCTTTTGCGGGGTAGCGGCCGATGCCGCCGGTGCCGGGCAGCAGGGTCTCGGCGTAGGCGGCAAGCTGCTCCACCGGCACGCCGGACACCCGGATATCCGCGGCACGGCCATACTGATGCTGGCTGTAAACCGCCCCGCCCACAGCCCTGTTGTGTGCAGCGGTGCGGTAGCCGCTGGTAATGACCACCGGAGCACCAAAGTGGTCACGGATGGCCTGCAGCACCTGCACCAGTTCGCTGTCCACAAACAAAGGGTCGGTGCCGTCTTTGCAGGCAAATTCCTTTGCGCGGAAGCCGCGGCTCAGCAGCGTTTCGCCATCCCTTGTGCGGGAGTAAACGTTAAGCATGGCCGTCCTCCTGCAGCAACGCTGCCACGGCGCCCCGCAGCCGGGCGGGCACATCCTCCAGCGTTTTGATGCCCTTGCGGATCAGGGCCGCATAGATCCTTGCCATTACACACCACCTCCTTCGTACAGTTCACACAGGGCCAGCTGCAGGTCGGTCAGCTGGCGGGTCAGGCTGGCGATCGTTTCGGGCAGACGGGCTGCTTCCTCGGCCTGCTGGCGCTCTTTTTCCCGCGCGGCCAATTCTTCTTCCGTATAGCGGATGTACCGCTGCACCGGCACCTGTTCGGTCCATGCGGCCTGCGCAGTCACGCCCGGCACATCGATGACCTTCCGCACATCCCTGCCGCCGCCGGGATACTCCGTTACGGTCTCGTAGTGGCTCACTTCCTCCACGCCTTCCACGGCGGGGTGCTCCACCGGCTCGGTGCCGCCCACCAGATGCCCAAGCGTCAGGTCAGGGGTCTCAATGGCTGTACCGTTCTCGTCAATGATCTTCATGGTTCAAAACCTCCTTTCTCATGCCACGCGGTGCCAGATGTAAACATAGTAGGCGGCGGGCTGCACGGTATCGCTTGCACCGTAGATCGGGTTCGAGCGGGAAGCGTCAAAAGTGCGGTTATATGTAGATAAGCGACGCACGTCGCCACTTAAATACGACAAACTGCTATCGTAATGCGTGGCTCCAAAAGCTCCATTACTTTGGGGGGTTGACACGGACAATACACCGCCATTGGCTGTACCCGTGATGTTCGGCAGTCCGGCCTTCACGGTGGTGCCCGCTTTGTGGCTGCTGCTGGCACCCATCAGCACGCGCTCCGATGCGATCTGCTCCCATGTGCCGCCAAACAGGGCGGCAGGGCTGGTGGGGTCGGTGCTCTGGTAGATGCTGCCCACCGGGTAGGCAGCGGAGCTGGGTGCGGCCAGCAGAGCATCGACATCTTCCTTTGTATAATAGGAAGAAAAATCGGCACCGAGGGTGCGCAGGGCGTTTGCCTTTTCGGCAGCGGTCCATTTCCCGGCGGCTGCGGCGGTGGTCAGAGCCTTCTTCACGCCATAAGGCAGCAGGGCTGCGGTCAGCGGCAGAAGCGAATCCGTCATGCTGTCCAGCTGTTTGCGGGCAGCTGGTGCGGTGATCAGGGTTCCGTCGCTGCGCACGTTGATGCCGCAGGCAGGGTCCACCCGCACTGCGCCGGGGGCCGAAGCCGTGGGCACCGTGCTGCTGCGCAGGTAGGGCGACAGATCCGGCATGGCGGCAGTATCGGTCAACACGGCCCCGGTGTTGGGGTCCACGCTCAGCACCCGAAGCAGCCGGCCGGAGACCGGAACTGCCGGGCAGGGAAGCGCCCCCACATCCTGCGCCGTCAGTTTTACGATGCCGCTTTTGCCGTTCACGCTCACTACCTGACCGCCGGTAGGCACCAGCTCCTCTGCCCGTGCGGCAGCAGCCTCGGCACGGGCTGCACAGCGGGATGCAGCGGCACTGTCGGCGCTGGTGCGCTGTGCCGCGGTCTGGGCCTGTGCCGCATTGGATGCCGTGCTTGCAGCACTGGCAGCGGCACGCTGCGCGGCGGTGGAAGCGGTACTGGCACTTTCCAGCACACGCGCCACGAACTGCTCATACTGCGAGGGCGGCAGCTCTTCCGCGCCGCCGTCGATGGGCAGGATGGCGTAGGTGTCGTAGCTGCCGGGCCGGGTGTAGGCGGCGTAGCCGCTGGCATCGATGGCTGCCAGCATCCACTGTCCGCCGGTGCTTCCGGTCAGGCGGCGGTCCACGGTGACGCAGTGCTGCGTGTCCAGTGAGACCGGTGCCAGCAGGGTGCCGTCACTGCGGCGCAGGTAGAGCGCAACGGTGCACCCGGCCCATGCTTCCGGCAGTGTGAAGCACAGCTCGTCCACACCGGCAGCGTTCTGTGCACCGAGGTGCAGGCGGTGCGGCTGGGACAGAAATTCGGTGCCGCCGCACTGCCTTTGAATGATCTTGATGTTCACTTGAAAACCTTCCTTTCTGTTTTTTGTTTGATTGTACAGCCGCTGCCCGGCAGCTGCCAGTGTGGTCTTTTGCTGCACAAATTTCTGCGCTTCGGCATTTTGCCGGAAGGCGCTTTTCATGGGTAATTCGCACAGTTCTTTGTGGGTGAAAAATGGGATGAAAAAGAGGTGGTTTTGTACGGAAAACCAGCGATTTTTGGCCGCATGCCGCATGGGAAAACGAAACCCAAAAGTGCAGTTTCCGGTGCAAAAAATCCAAAATAAATGTTAAAAATTCGTGAACAAAACACCCCAGAAAACAGGTCAAAAATCGGAAGGAAATAACCGAAAAAACAATATTTTGGAGAAAACAATGTTAAAATTGCACAAAAAATAACGTCAAAAAACTAACAAAGTGTGAGGAGGTGATTTGACAAATGGCCATTGGGCTGGTAAAATAAGACCCGCTCAACGGAACCAACAGACGTTGCAGCGTTTAAAATTTATCTGGATGAAGTAAAAAGCCGTCTTATATACGGCGCGGCGCGGGCAGATGGGGTCTGGGCCGGGAGGGTAACTGCACCCTCCGCAGCGGAGTCCAAATTGTATACGATGCTCGATTTTACCAAAAAGAGGGCATCGTATTTGATTGTGGGGCCAGATGGCTTCTGCCCGCCCCGCAGTCCGGGCGGCCGGGGCATGAAAAACATGTCCGCAGCCGCAGCCAATTTTGAAAAGAGAGGAGTTGTCTCGTATCGCTTCCGTAAAATTGAAGAAAGCATTGTCGGACTGCAAGCATGCAGTCTCTCCCCGTGTGCTGGCGTTTTGTGTCATGGTCGTGTGCCTCGTGGCTACACTCAGTGTGACCGCTGCGAATCTGCGGCTGACCTACGTCACAGACTCCAATGGTGCCCGGCAGGTGATCCTCACCTCCGAGACCGACCCTGCACAGGTTATGAACCTTTCCGGCATCCAGTCCGAAGAGGGCGATCAGGTCTATTACACGGCCTACAGCGGCAATCTTGCCGCCCTGAACATTGAGCGCGCATTCTCCGTCAGCATCACTGCCGACGGTCAGGAGTACCCCGTCAAAATGGTGTTCGGCACCGTGGCGGATGCCCTGAAGCGTGCCGGTATCACCCTAGAGGGTGACGACTACACCGAGCCTGCTCTGGACCAGCTGGTGAGCGCAGGTTCCACCATCACGGTGCACCGCGTGGACTACACCGACCGTGTGGAGACGCAGGCCATCCCCTACGATACCGAGTACGTCTACACCAGCCTGTATTTCCGCAATACCGGCCGTACCACCACCGTGCGCCATGGCGCTGAGGGCCAGCAGACCATCACCACCCGCGACCGCTATGTGGACGGCGAGCTGGAAAACAGCATCGTGGTGGATTCTACCACCACTGTGGAGCCCACCAACCATGTCATCAAGACCTATGGCGCAGGCGCGCCGGTCTCCCCGCTGACCGGCCCGGACGGCACCACCAATGCACCCGCCTCTTACAGCAAGGTGCTCACCGGCAAGGCCACCGGCTACTATTCCAAGACCGGCAAGGGTTCTTCCGGTCTGGGTCTGGGCTACGGCACTGTGGCTGTGGACCCGGATGTGATCCCCTACGGTACCAAGCTGTATATCACTTCCACCGACGGCAAGTTCGTGTATGGCTATGCGGTGGCTACCGATACCGGCATTGCCGTGCAGAAGGGCCAGATCCTTGTGGACCTGTTCTACGAGACCTACGCCGAGAGCGTGATCAATGGAGCCATTCAGGTGAACGTCTACGTGGTGGAGTGAGCAGGCCGAAAAGAACCGGGGAAACCGGAACTGAAAATTTTCAACAGAAACAGAGAGCTTCTGTACACCTTCCCTTTGGGAGGGTGCGCAGAGGCTCTTTTTTATTGTCAGATTGGCAGGATTCACCATAAAATTTGTAAAAATTTGGCGGGTATGTATATAAGGAAAAAATATCAACGAAAAGATTATGGTAAATTTTACAGTAAAATGCGGCGAAACTCTTGAAAAAAAGACCAAAATTCTTTAATATAAAAGGGTAAAAAGCTACAGGTGCGCTTTGTGCATCTGTACGGGGAGGAGCAGTCTATGAAACCGACCGAGGAGAAGATCCAAAGCAATGCATCGGACCTGCCGGTGTATCTGTTCAAACAGGGCAATAACTGTGAAGCATACCGCTACTTTGGCGCACACATGGAAACGCGCGCCGGTGAATCGGGCGTGGTGTTCCGCGTGTGGGCACCCCATGCTGTAGCCATCAGCGTGGTGGGCGACTTTAACAGCTGGAAGCCGGGCAGCCATCCGATGCGCAAGGTGGATGGCGATTCCGTATGGGAATTGTTCATCCCGGGCATGAAGGAATATGATGTTTATAAATACTGCGTGACCACCCGTGCAGGTGATCTGGTCTATAAGGCAGATCCCTATGCGTTCCACGCCGAGACCCGCCCGTCCAACGGCAGCAAGGTCTACGATATCAGTGGTTTTGCGTGGCACGATGATGCATGGCAGGCAGCACAGAAAAAGGCTGATGTGATCAACAGCCCGATGAATATTTACGAGATGCACGCCGGCAGCTGGAAGATGAAGGAGGGCGGCAAGCCCTACAATTATTCCGAGCTGGCAGACGAGCTGATCCCGTATATCACAGAGATGGGCTATACCCATGTGGAACTGCTGCCGGTCATGGAATATCCGTTTGACGGCAGCTGGGGCTATCAGGTCACCGGCTATTTTGCACCCACCAGCCGCTACGGCACCCCCAAGGACCTGATGGCCTTTGTGGATAAGCTCCATGCCGCCGGCATCGGTGTGATCATGGACTGGGTGCCTGCTCACTTCCCGAAGGATCAGTTCGGCCTGTACAACTTTGATGGCGAAGCCTGCTACGAGGACCCGAATCCGAAGCGCGGCGAACATAAGGAGTGGGGCACCATGGTGTTCGACTTCGGCCGCAGCGAGGTGCAGAGCTTCCTGATCTCCAGCGCACTGTATTGGCTGGAGCAGTACCATATCGACGGTCTGCGCGTGGACGCGGTGGCATCCATGCTGTATTTGGACTATAACCGCAAGCAGGGCGAGTGGGAGCCGAACAAGGACGGCGGCAAGGAAAATCTGGAGGCTGTTGCTTTCCTGCGCAAGCTGAACGACACCGTGCTGGGCCGTCACCCCCACAAGTACATGATCGCGGAAGAATCCACTGCATGGCCCATGGTCACAAAGCCTGCTTCGGACGGCGGCCTTGGTTTTAACTTCAAGTGGAACATGGGCTGGATGAACGATATGCTCAGCTACATGAAGACCGACCCGCTCTTCCGTGCCGGCAACCACAACAAGGTCACCTTCAGCTTCTTCTATGCGTTCAGCGAGAACTTTGTGCTGCCCATCAGCCACGATGAGGTGGTGCACGGCAAGGGCAGCCTGATCAACAAGATGCCCGGCGAGTACGACGCCAAGTTTGCAAACCTGCGCACCTTCTTTGGCTACATGATGGCCCACCCGGGCAAGAAGCTGCTGTTCATGGGTCAGGAGTTCGGCCAGTTCGCTGAGTGGAACGAGACAAAGCCGCTGGACTGGATGCTGCTGGGCTACGATAAACACACCGAGCTGCAGACCTACGTCAAGACCCTGAACGCCTTCTACAAGGATCACCCCGCCTTCTGGCAGGTGGATTACAGCTGGGAGGGCTTCCAGTGGATCGTGCCGGATGACTCGCAGCAGAGCGTCATCGCTTTCCTGCGCAAGGATACCTCCGGCAAGCAGATCCTTGTGGTGTGCAACTTCAACCCCGTCCTGCGCGAGGGCTATACGCTGGGTGCACCGGTGGCCGGATCCTACAAGGAGATCCTGAACAGCGACGATGCAGAGTTCGGCGGTTCCGGCGCAGTCCACAACAAGGCCGTGCGCACCCACAAAAAGCCGATGCACGGGTTTGAGCAGAGCATCACAATCACCCTGCCGCCCATGAGCACCCTGTATTTTGAAGTGCCCGCCAAGCGCACCCGCAAGGCCGCAGCGGACAAGACCGATAAGGCGGGAAAAAAGACCGCAGCCAAAAAGACAAAGACCGCTGCGGAGGAAGCTGCAGCAAAGGTGGTAAAGAAGCCGGGCCGCAAGCCCAAGGCAGAAGCTGCCGCTGCAGAGGAAAAGCCGGTGAAAAAGACCGCCCGCAAGGCAAAGGCTGAGCCGGAAAAGGCCGAGGAAGCACCCAAAAAGCGCGGCCGCAAGCCCAAGGCAGAGGCAGAACCCAAGGCGGAAAAAGCACCCGCAAAACGCACCCGCAAACCGAAGGAGCCCAAGGAATGACCCGGCTCTTCGGCCGACCCATACCGCACATGTTGACGCTCATTTCCGAACAACGGAAATGTTAATGTTAAAGGGGAGAATAAAGCTATGGCAAAAGAAATTGTGGCAATGATCCTTGCCGGTGGACGTGGCTCGCGCTTGTACGCGCTGACACAGAAAACGGCAAAACCCGCAGTGTCCTTCGGCGGTAAGTACCGCATTGTGGACTTCCCGCTGTCCAACTGCGTGAACTCCAACATCGACACCGTTGGCATCGCGACCCAGTATCAGCCCCAGAAGCTGAACGAGTACATCGGCAACGGCCAGCCCTGGGATCTGGACCGTCTGCACGGCGGCGTGCACACCCTGCCGCCCTACGAGCAGGCAAAGGGCACCGACTGGTACAAGGGCACTGCAAACGCCATCTACCAGAACATCGGCTTCATCGACAGCTACGATCCCGAGTATGTGATCATCCTGTCCGGCGACCAGATCTGCAAGCAGGACTACGCCGACTTCCTGCGCTTCCACAAGGAAAAGGGCGCAGAGTTCTCTGTGGCTGTTATGGAAGTGGACTGGAAGGAAGCCTCCCGCTTCGGCCTGATGGTGGCTGACGAGAACGACCGCATCACCGAGTTCCAGGAGAAGCCCCCGGTACCCAAGTCCAATCTGGCTTCCATGGGCATCTACATCTTCAACTGGGATGTGCTGAAGAAGTATCTGGAAGAGGACGAAGCAGACCCCAACTCCAAGAACGACTTTGGCATGAACATCATCCCCGCCCTGCTGCGCGACGGCCGCAAGATGTACGCCTACCGCTTTGCCGGTTACTGGCGTGACGTGGGCACCATCGACAGCCTGTGGGAAGCCAACATGGAAGTGTTGGACCCCGAAAACTCCGGCATCGATATCTTCGACGAGAAGTGGAAAATCTACAGCCGCAACCCGGTCCTGCCTCCGCAGAAGATCGGCCCCCGCGCTGTGGTGCAGGATTCCCTCATCACCGAGGGCTGCAAGATCTACGGCAATGTACATCACTCTGTGCTGAGCGCAGGCGTTGTTGTGGAAGAGGGCGCTACCGTTGAGGACGCAGTCCTGATGGATGGCGTTGTGGTCAAGGCTGGTGCTGTTGTCAAGCGCTGCATCCTGGCGGAGGATGTTGTGGTCGGTGCAGGTGCACGAGTGGGCGGCGATGGCCCCATTGCCCATGTGGGCACCGGCCTGACCGTCGGCGCAGGCGCAACCGTCAAGGAAGGTGCCAAAGTCTTTGAATCCGTCAAGGAGGGTATGGAAGTATGCTGAGCCAGAACACCAATGCGTTGGGTATTATTTTCCCCAACAGTTATGATAATACCGTCCCCGAGCTGGTGACCGAGCGCGCAATGGCTTCGATCCCCTTCGCGGGCCGCTACCGTATGGTGGACTTTGTTCTGTCCAGCATGGCAAACTGCGGTATCTCCAATGTCTCCATCGTGGTGCGCAAGAACTACCACTCCCTGATGGATCATCTGGGCACCGGCCGTGAGTGGGATATGGCCCGCCGTCACGGCGGCCTGAACATCGTGCCGCCTTTCGCTGAGAAGGGCGTGCGCATCTATTCCGGCCGTGTGGAAGCTCTGGGCTCCATCATGAACTTCCTGGAGAACCAGAAGGAAAAGTACGTGGTCATGAGCGATGCCAACGTTGCCCTGAACTACGACTTCAACGCTCTGCTGGCTGCTCATCAGGCAAGCGGTGCCGATGTGACCATCGCTTACCAGAAGACCGAGATCCCCGAGGGCCGCAAGAATGACAACTACACCCTGACCGTTGATGCCGACGGCCGTGTGACCGAGCTGCTGTTCAACGATTACCGCCCCGGCGTGCAGAACCTTGACCTGAACATCTATGTTCTGGAGCGCGAGACCCTGCTCAAGCTGGTCCGGGATGCGACCTCCCGCGGCCTGATCTACTTCGAGCGCGATATTCTGGCCCACAATGTCAACATCCTGAACATCCACGCTCTGGAGTACACCGGCTATGTTGCACATGTCTGTGACATGAAGAGCTACTTCGACGAGAACCTCAAGCTGACCGATGACGAGAATCTGGAAAAGCTGTTCCCCAAGAAGAGCCCGGTCTACACCAAGATCCGCGACGACAACCCCACCCGCTATGTGCCGGGCTGCAAGGTGACCGACTCCATTCTGGCCGACGGCTGCGTGATCGAGGGCACGGTGGAGAACTGTGTGCTGTTCCGCGGCGTCAAGGTCAAGAAGGGTGCCGTCGTCAAGAACTGCGTGCTCATGCAGGACACCGTTGTGGAAGCCAATGCTGAGCTGGACTGCGTTGTTACCGATAAGAACGTGAAGATCACCGCCGGCAAGAAGCTGTCCGGCACCGAGAGCTTCCCGGTGTACGTGCAGAAGAACCACACCGTCTGATTTTACTGAGTTATCCATAGGGGCGGCTTCCTCCCCGGTAGCCCCTCTTGAGAGGGGCGGGGGCATCTGTGTGCCCCCGCCTGCTCTTTTGTAAAAATGGTTCGTGCTGCCTGCAAGGGCGGTGGGGGAGAACGAAAATATCCCACTATATGGAAGGAGCGATCCTATGAGAATCCTGTATGCTGCTTCGGAAGCTGCCCCTTTTGCAAAGTCCGGCGGTCTGGCCGACGTTGCGGGTGCCCTGCCCAAGGCTCTGGTCAAGGACGGCGTGGATGCCCGCGTCATCATGCCCCTGTACGGCGATTTGAAGTTCCGTGATACGCTGGAGTACGTGACCAATTATTCCGTCCCCGTGGGCTGGCGCAGCCAGTACTGCGGCCTGTTCAAGACCGAGCGGAACGGCGTGACCTACTACTTCCTGGACAACGAGTATTACTTCAAGCGCCGCGGCCTGTACGGCTTCTACGATGACGGCGAGCGTTTCGCCTTCTTCTCCCGCGCCGTTTTAGAGACCCTGTTCTACATCGATTTCACCCCCGATATCATCAACTGCAACGACTGGCAGACCGCTCTGGTGCCGGTGTACCTGAACCTGTACTATCGCCATCTGGATAAGTTCAACCGCATCAAGACCATCTTCACCATCCATAATATTGCTTATCAGGGCAAGTACGGCACCGACATTCTGGAGGACACCTGCGGCATCGGCCGCCGCGACCAGCATATCGTGGAGTACGATGGCTGCGCAAACTTCATGAAGGGTGCTTTCGAGACTGCCGATAAGATCACCACTGTCAGCCCCACCTATGCCATGGAGATCCTCGACCCGTGGTTCAGCTATGGTCTGGACGCCCTGCTGCGGGAGAAGCAGTACAAGCTGTGCGGCATCCTGAACGGCATCGATACCGATTCCAACGATCCCGCTACGGATAAGAACATCCCCTTCAACTACGACATCACCAATTTTGAAGAGGGTAAGGCAAAGTGCAAGGAAGCCCTGCAGGATAAGTTCGGCCTGCACAAGGACGGCAGCCCCGTCTTTGCCATGGTCAGCCGCATGGTCGGCATGAAGGGCTTTGATCTGGTGCAGAGCATCGCCGATGGTCTGGTGGATCGCGGCATCGAGCTGGTCGTTCTGGGCAGCGGCGAGAGCCAGTACGAGAACTTCTTCTCCGACCTGTGCGCACGCCATCCGGGCCGCGTTGGCACCTACATCGGCTTCGAGCCGGCCCTGTCGCAGGAAATCTACGCAGGCGCAGATGCCTTCATCATGCCTTCCAAGAGCGAGCCCTGCGGTCTGGCACAGATGGTGGCCTGCCGCTACGGCACGCCTCCCATCGTCCGCGAGACCGGCGGTCTGCGCGACTCCATCCACGACAGCACCATGGGCGAGGGCAACGGCTTTACCTTTGCGGGCTACAATGCCCACGAGCTGTATGTGGCCTGCTGCAACGCACAGAATGCTTACTATGACAAGGAGAACTGGAAGAACCTCGTGCACCACTGCATGGAGTGCGATTTCAGCTGGG
Source organism: Faecalibacterium sp. I4-3-84 (assembly GCF_023347255.1). Classification (GTDB taxonomy): domain Bacteria; phylum Bacillota; class Clostridia; order Oscillospirales; family Ruminococcaceae; genus Faecalibacterium; species Faecalibacterium taiwanense. The sequence goes on along the minus strand of NZ_CP094466.1, from coordinate 1,374,434 downwards.
ATGTCTCCGCCAAGAGCTACGAGGGCCTGTACAACGAGACGGCAAACCTCTGGTAATGTCCTGAAAACTGCATAACAGCTGCCGCCCGGTTCCCAAAGAGCCGGGCGGCTTTTTGCATTCTGCACAACAGATCCATCAAACTTTTGGTATTGATGTGCCCGCAGACGCACAAACTCCATACAGGGCGTACAGTTACGACATTAGTGTGAACAAACTATGAAATTTTGCTAGAAAACAGTGGAAAATTGATTGAAAAAACGAACGGTTTGAATTATACTATCGTTATAAGATTTTTTGCTGACTGCAAATCCTTGGCAAAGAATCCAGAATCTGGCTTTTGCAAAGGCACATCACACAGGGAGGAAACGCAGGTTGAAGGGCTGGTATAAGGCACTGGAGGATCTTGTCTGGCTGACCCAGCTGGGCCTGAATATGCTGCTGCCGCTGGTCATGTGTCTGGGCGGTGCATGGTGGGCGGTGAACAACTGGAGCTGGCCGGAATGGGTGTTCCTGCCGGCCATCCTGCTGGGGCTTGCTGCCGGGGCACAGAACTTCTGGTATTTTGCAAAGGAACACATGGACCGCACCAAAAAGGAAAAACCAAAGCGGGTGGGGTTCAACTCGCATCAGTAAACTTAACAGGAGGTTTCCCTTTATGAAACTGCAGCCGGAATCCAAAAAGGAGCTGACCCGCATTGCCTGCGGCACGGCCATCTGTACCGCCGTCATGTGGGTGATCTTTGCAGCTCTGCACCTGGTTGGCTGGGTGAAATTTGACTATACCGTTGTTCTGGGCAGTCTCATCGGCGCGGCCGTGGCCATAGGCAACTTTGCGGGCATCTGCCTCGTATGCCAGAAGGTCATCGACGAGCAGGATGAGAAACGGCGCAAAGCGACATTGCAGGCTTCCTACAATGTCCGGATGCTTTTGCAGGCGGTGTGGATCATCGTTGCCATCGGGGCACCGGTGTTCCAGCCGTTTGCCGGTGTTCTGCCGCTGCTTTTCCCGCGTGTTACAATTTACTATCTGCAAATAACCGGCAAGTACAAGCCTCTTGCACCGGCCGGGCCTTCGGTGGATGTCTCTGTGGAGGATGACCCCGAACCCGCACCGGAGCCGGAAGCTGAACCCCGTGACGAAGGGGGTGAAACGTAACAAATGGAACTGAACGGCGCAAAGATCCTGTATACCATCCATACTGACATTCCCGTTCTGGGCGATTTCAAGATCACCCAGACCCTGGTCAGTACCTGGATCGTCATGGCGCTGCTTTCGGGTTTTGCCATCTGGCTGGGCAGCAACCTCAAGCTGGAAAATGTCTCAAAGCGGCAGGCCGCCGCCGAGTTCATCGTAGAACGGCTGGACCAGTTCGTGCACGACAACATGGGCTATCACTTTGATCAGTATATCCCGCTCATCGGCGCGATCTTCGCTCTGAGCATCGGCTGCAACCTCATCAGTGTCATCGGCCTGTGGAGCCCCACAGCCGACCTGAACACCGAGGCGGCGTGGGCCATTGTGGTGTTCGTGCTGATCATGTACTACAAGATCAAGACCAACGGCATCCTTTCCTACCTGAAAGGTCTTTTGGACCCCATCTTCATCATGGCACCCATCAATGTGCTGTCGGAGGTTTCCACCCCCGTCAGTATGGCGTTCCGTCACTTTGGCAATATCTTGTCCGGTACGGTCATCTCCACACTGCTGTACTGGGCGCTGGCAAGCCTGAGCCACGTCATTTTCGGCTGGCTGCCGGGTGCCTTGAGCCAGATCCAGCTGTTCCAGATCGGCATCCCGGCCTTTACGGGCCTGTATTTCGACTGGTTCGGCGGCTGTATTCAGGCGTTCATCTTCTGTACCCTGACCGCAATTTTCATCAAACGTGCTGCCGGTGAGGACTAAACCCTCACAACGGCATCTCCCAAAACAAAAAACTTTTTTGGAGGACAAATCTTATGACTGACTTTCAGTACCTCGCTCGTGGTATCGCTCTGGCAGGCTGCGGCATCGGCGCAGGCTGTGCACTGATCGCAGGTATCGGCCCCGGTATCGGCGAAGGCAACGCAGCAGCTGCTGCCTGTGAAGCTGTGGGCCGTCAGCCCGAGTGCAAGAGCGACGTTACCAGCACCCTGATCCTGGGCGTTGCACTTTCCGAGACCACCGGTATTTACGGCTTCGTCACCGGCCTGCTGCTGATCTTCCTGGCACCCGGTATGTTCATGAAGTTCCTGGCATAAGCGGAACCTTTTACAAAATAACGAAAGGAGACGCTTATGGAACTGTACCAGGCGTTGATCACGCTGGACGGCTGGACCTTTCTGGCCCAGATCTGCAACCTGATGATCCAGCTGTTCATCTTCAAAAAGTTCCTGCTGAATCCGGTCAAAAACGTGATCGCAGAGCGCAAGGCGAAGGCAGACAGCCAGATCGCCGATGCCACCAAGCTGCGCACCGAAGCCGAAGCCATGAAGGCAGAGTACGAGCAGAACCTGCAGAATGCCCGCGCCGAGGCCAACGAGATCGTTGCCAATGCGCAGAAGACGGCCACCGCCCGCGGCGAAGAGATCGTGGGCGAGGCCCGCGCGCAGGCTGCTGCCCTCAAGCAGAAGGCCGAAGCCGACATTGCGCAGGAGCGCAAGAAGGCCGTGAACGAGGTCAAGGACGAGATCGGCGGCATCGCCATGGAGATCGCCTCCAAGGTGGTGGAGCGTGAGATCAGCGAGAAGGACCACAAGGATCTGATCGACGAATTTATCAAAAATGTGGGTGAAGCATCATGACCGAGACTGCAAGGATGTACGGCGGAAGTCTGTACGATCTGGCGGCGGAGGAAGGGCTGGAGGCCCGCATTCTGGGTGAGCTGGACGAAGCCGTGGCGCTTTTTAAGGCAAACCCGGACTACCTGCATCTGCTCAGCACCCCCAGCATCCCCAAAAAGGAGCGCTGCGGCCTGCTGGATGAAGCACTGCGGGATCAGGTCCACCTCTATGTGCTGAACTTTTTGAAGATCCTGTGCGAGAAGGGCACCCTGCGGGAGCTGTCCGGCTGTGCACGGGCTTACCGTGTGCGCTACAATCAGGCACACGGTATTCTGGAAGCAACGGCGACCACTGCAGTGGCAATGACGGAGCAGCAGGCAAAGAGCCTGCACGAAAAGCTGGAAAAGCTCACCGGCAAGACCATCGACCTGAAAACAAAGGTCAATCCGGCAGTGCTGGGCGGCATCCGGCTGGACATCGAAGGCACCGAGCTGGACGGCACGGTGCAGAACCGTCTGTCCGCCCTGCGCAGGGATATTGCTTCCGTGACACTGTGATCGAATTTCCACCCGAAAGATTTTTAAGAATTGAGTGGTGAACAAACAAAGATGCAACTGAAACCTGAAGAGATCTCCAAGATCATCCGTGCGCAGATCAAGCATTACGAAAATGCCATCGAGCAGAGCGAGACCGGCACGGTCATTATGGTGGGCGACGGCATCGCCCGCGCCAGTGGTCTGGAAAAGTGCATGGCAGGTGAGCTGCTTCAGTTTGATAACGGCGAATACGGCATGGCCCAGAATCTGGAGGAGAACACCGTCTCCATCGTTCTGCTGGGCTCCGACGTCGGCATCAAGGAAGGCAGCACTGTCAAGCGCACCGGCAAGGTGGTGTCCGTGCCGGTGGGCGAAGCCATGATCGGCCGCGTGGTCAACGCGCTGGGCCAGCCCATCGACGGCGCAGGCCCCATCGAGACCACCGAGTTCCGCGCCATTGAAAGCCGCGCTCCCGGCATCATCGACCGTCAGCCGGTCAAGGAGCCGCTGCAGACCGGCATCAAGGCCATCGACTCCATGATCCCCATTGGCCGCGGCCAGCGCGAGCTGATCATCGGCGACCGCCAGACCGGCAAGACCACCATCGCCTCCGATACTATCATCAACCAGAAGGGCAAGGACGTCATCTGCATTTACGTTGCCATCGGCCAGAAGCGCTCTACCGTGGCAAACCTTGTGCAGAGTCTGACCGAGGCCGGTGCTATGGGCTACACCATCGTGGTGTCCGCAACGGCATCCGAGCTTTCGCCCCTGCAGTATATCGCACCCTACTCCGGCTGTGCCATGGGCGAATATTTCATGCATCAGGGCAAGCACGTCCTCATCATCTACGACGACCTGTCCAAGCACGCCGTGGCCTACCGTGCACTGTCGCTGCTGATCCGCCGTCCCCCGGGACGTGAGGCTTACCCCGGCGACGTGTTCTATCTGCACTCCCGTCTGCTGGAACGCGCGGCCAAGCTCTCCAATGAGCTGGGCGGCGGCAGCCTGACGGCTCTGCCCATCATCGAGACGCAGGCGGGCGATGTTTCCGCCTACATCCCCACGAATGTCATTTCCATCACCGATGGTCAGATCTTCCTGGAGACGGAGCTGTTCCACTCCGGTGTCATGCCGGCAGTCAACCCCGGCATCTCGGTGTCCCGCGTGGGCGGCAATGCCCAGATCAAGGCCATGAAGAAGGTCGCCGGCACTCTGAAGCTGATCTACTCCCAGTACCGCGAACTGCAGAGCTTTGCACAGTTCGGTTCCGATCTGGATGCCGACACCAAGGCCCGCCTTGCACAGGGCGAGCGCATCGTGGAAGTGCTCAAGCAGAACCGCTCCGCTCCCGTGCCTGTGGAAAAGCAGGTGGCCATCCTGTATGCGACCATTCACGATCACCTTGTGAAGGTCAAGGTGCCGGACGTGGCCGAGTATGAGAAGGGCCTGTACGAATATCTGGACAACAATGCTGCGGGAGCCGCCGTCATGGAGACCATCCGCACCACCGGCAATCTGGATAAGGACACTGAGGAGCAGCTTAAGAGCGTGCTCACAGCCTATACCGACAGCTTCGTCAAGGCGCACTAAGGAAGGAGGCGTAACGCATGGCTGGTTCCATGAAGGACATCAAGCTGCGCATCAAAAGCGTAGAGAGCACCATGCAGATCACCAAGGCAATGGAACTGGTGGCTTCCTCCAAAATGCGCCGCGCCAAGGAACGGGTGGAGCACAGCCGCCCCTACTTTGAAACGCTGCATGAGACTTTGACCAAGATCGCCGCGGCCGACCCCCGCGCCCGCAACCCCTACCTGCGCCGTGACGAAGTGAAGCGCACCCTGCTCATCGTCATTGCAGGCGACCGCGGCCTTGCCGGTGGATACAATTCCAACGTGCTCAAGCAGGCCGGGGCCGAAGAAGGCGAGGTGCTGGTGCTGCCCATCGGCAAGCGCTCGGCAGAGTATTTCGTCCATCACGAGGTGCCTCTGTTCACGCAGGAAGTGCTGCTGGCGGCAGATGTCTCGGTGGGCGAGTGCTTCCAGCTGTCCCGCCAGATCACGGAAGGATATCTCAAGGGCGAGTACGATGCGGTAAAGATCTGCTACACCCGGTTCGATTCCATGATGACCCAGACCGCAGCCACCATGGAGGTGCTGCCGCTGTCCATCGAGCCCACCGAGCAGCAGAAGGCGGATGCCCGCCGCAGCCAGATCCTGTACAAGCCCAGCAGCGAGGAAGTATTCAGCGCGATCATCCCGGAGTATGTGGCAGGCATCGTCTACGGTGCCGTGTGCGAGAGCGTAGCCAGTGAGTTGGCAGCCCGCCGCACTGCCATGGATGCCGCCACCAAGAACGCCGGTGAGATGATCGACCATTTGAATCTGTATTATAACCGTGCCCGTCAGGCTGCCATCACGCAGGAGATCACCGAGATCGTGGCCGGCGCGGAGATTTAAAACCTATCAAAAAGGAGTTGTAGCCTATGTCCGAAAAACATATCGGCAAGGTGCTCCAGGTCATCGGCCCGGTGCTGGACATCCAGTTTGAGGATGGCCAGCTGCCGGAGCTGCTCAACGCCATCGAGATCGACAACCACGGCGAAAAGCTGGTGGTCGAGGTGGCACAGCACACCGGCGATAACGTGGTGCGCTGCATTGCAATGAACAGCACCGATGGTCTGGTGCGCGGCACCGAAGCCGTGGATACCGGCGAACCCATCAAAGTGCCCGTGGGCGACCAGTGTCTGGGCCGCGTGTTCAACCTGCTGGGTGAGCCCGTGGACAACAAGCCCGCCCCGGCCCCGGAGGCCTACTGGCCCATCCACCGCCCTGCTCCCAGCTACGAGGAGCAGCAGTCCACCACCGAGATCCTCGAGACCGGCATCAAGGTCGTGGACCTGATCTGCCCCTACGCAAAGGGCGGCAAGATCGGTCTGTTCGGCGGTGCAGGCGTCGGCAAGACGGTCCTGATCCAGGAGCTGATCTATAACATCGCCACCGAGCACAACGGCTACTCGGTGTTCACCGGCGTTGGCGAGCGCACCCGTGAGGGCAATGACCTGTACGGCGAAATGACCGAGAGCGGCGTTATCAACAAGACTGCGCTGGTCTATGGCCAGATGAACGAACCCCCGGGAGCCCGTATGCGCGTGGCATTGTCCGGCCTGACCATGGCAGAGTATTTCCGCGATGTGAAGAATCAGGATGTGCTGCTCTTCATCGATAACATCTTCCGCTTCACGCAGGCAGGCTCTGAGGTGTCCGCACTGCTGGGCCGTATGCCCTCCGCTGTTGGCTACCAGCCCACGCTGGCCACCGAGATGGGCGCTCTGCAGGAGCGCATCACCTCCACCCGCAAGGGCTCCATCACCTCGGTGCAGGCCGTCTACGTGCCCGCCGACGACCTGACCGACCCGGCCCCTGCCACCACCTTTACCCATCTGGATGCCACCACGGTCCTGAGCCGTGATATCGCTTCGCAGGGCATCTATCCCGCTGTGGACCCGCTGGATTCCACCAGCCGCATCCTCAGCCCGGAGGTCGTGGGTCAGGAGCACTACGAGATCGCCCGCGCCGTCCAGAAGGTGCTGCAGCGCTACAAGGAGCTGCAGGACATCATTGCCATCATGGGCATGGACGAGCTGAGCGAGGAAGACAAGCGCACGGTCAGCCGCGCCCGCAAGGTACAGCGCTTCCTGAGCCAGAGCTTCCACGTGGCAGAGCAGTTCACCGGTATGCCCGGCCAGTATGTGCCGCTCAAGGAGACCCTGCGCGGCTTCAAGATGATCCTGAACGGCGAGTGCGACGAGCTGCCCGAGAGCGCATTCCTGTTCGCGGGCACCATCGATGACGTGTTCGCAAAAGCGAAGAAAGGGTAAACCATGACGACCTTTCATCTGACGGTGGTCACGCCGGACGGCTGCGCCTTTGACGGGCAGGCCGAGCGCATCGTCTGCCGCGCCATTGACGGCGATCTGGCCATCCTTGCCAAACACGGGGATTACTGCACCGCGCTGGGCATGGGCGAAGCCCATATCGTGGATGCCGAGGGCCAGCGCCGCCGCGCCGCCTGCATGGGCGGGCTGCTGAGCGTGCTGGATGGCGAAGTGCGTCTGGTCGCCACCACATGGGAGTGGGCCGAGGAGATCGATCAGGCCCGCGCCGAGGCTTCCAAGAAGCGCGCGGAGGAGATCCTTGCGCAGAAGAACCTCGCTCAGCGGGACTACGAGCTGGCTCAGGCGCGTCTCAAGCGCGCACTGGTGCGTACCTCTATCCACTGAGATAAGAAAAAAGGAGCCATTGCACAAACTGTGCGGTGGCTCCTTTTGCGTGCATGATGAAATTAAAAATAAGATTTCCGCTGAATATGCCCAGAGCGAATGCGGAGGGCATTTAAATCGTAAAGACGTTACATCATATTTGCCTTCTCGATCAGGCTGCGAATGTGGTGAGCCAGCATTTCAATGGCGGTGGTGTTCTCGCCGCCGTTGGGTACAATGATGTCTGCGTTGCGCTTGCTAGGCTCCACAAAGGCCTCGTGCATGGGCTTGACGGTAGTCAGGTACTGCTCGATCACGCTGTCCAGACTGCGGCCGCGCTCCTTCACGTCGCGTACCAGACGGCGCAGGATGCGCTCGTCGGCGTCGGTGTCCACATAGATCTTGTAGTCGAACAGGGCGCACAGCTCCGGTTCCACAAAGGGCAGGATGCCTTCCACGATCAGCACCGGTGCGGGCTCGATGTGCTGCACCTTGTCGCTGCGGTTGTGGTTGGAGTAGTCATACACCGGGCAGTCGATGGCGCGGCCTGCCTTCAGCTCCTGCAGATGGTAGATCAGCAAGGCGTTGTCAAAAGCATCCGGATGGTCGTAGTTCAGCTTGCAGCGCTCCTCAAAGGGCAGCTCGTCGTGGCGCTTGTAATAGCTGTCGTGGGAGATCAGGCGCACTTCATCCTCGCCAAAACGCTCCTTCAGCCGCAGAGCAAGGGTGGTCTTGCCGCTGCCGGAGCCGCCTGCAATGCCAATGATCAGATTATTCATAGGGGTCCCTCCTACATCATCCTGCCGCTTTGGGTGGAAAAAAGGGCAGGAATGGATTATAATAGGTACAAAGCTGCCTGTCCGGGACACAGCGCCGGGCGGGCTTGTTCCTGTACATCATAACACAAACCGGCACATTTTTACAGCCCCAGGGCTGCAAATGTGCGAGATAAGGGAAAATGCCATGCAGAAAAAACAATTTCAGCAAAATATGAAGGACAAGGTCCGGGTGTTTGAGGATGGCGGCATCCGCCTGCTCAAACGGGGACAGAAGGGCGTGGTACACGCTATTTTCAGCCGTTTTGGTCTGGTGCTGGTTCTGCTGCTTTTACAGGCGTTCGCGCTGTTCAGCCTGCTGCAGTGGTTCGGCGAGCTGCTGCCGCATTATTTTGGCGGCACCCTGCTGGTAACAGCGGCAATGATGGTCTATCTGCTCAATCAGGACATGGACAACAGCGTGCGCATTACATGGCTGGTGGTCACGGCGCTGATGCCGGTGCTGGGCGTGCCGCTGTTCTGGTACACCAAAAGTGATGTGGGCCACAATGCCCTGAAGCGCCGCCTGCTGGATCTGGAGGGCCGGACCCGCGCCCAGCTGCCGCAGAATGAGCAGACCGTGGAGCTTTTGCAGGAGCAGGCACCCGAAGCGATGCCGCTGGCACGGTATCTGCGGGGCAAGGGCGGCGGCTTTCCGGTCTATGCCGACACGGTGGCCACCTACTTCAACGGCGGCGAAGCTATGTTCGATGAAATGCTGCGCCAGCTGGAAACGGCAAAAAAATACATCTTTCTGGAATATTTCATCGTGGATGAAGGCCTGATGTGGGGCCGCATTCTGGAAGTGCTGGCCCGCAAGGCGGCGCAGGGGGTGGATGTGCGTGTGATGTATGACGGCACCTGCGAGTTTTCCACCCTGCCGCGGGATTACCCCAGCCGGCTGGAAGCGCTGGGCATCCAGTGCAAGGTGTTCTCGCCGGTCACGCCCTTCGTTTCCACCCACTACAACTACCGCGACCACCGCAAAATTCTGGTCATTGATGGCCAGGTGGGCTTTACCGGCGGCGTGAATCTGGCAGATGAGTACATCAACCACATAGAAAAGTATGGCCGCTGGAAGGACTCGGCCCTGATGCTGGAAGGCGAAGGTGTGCGCTCCATGACGGCGCTGTTTTTGCAGATGTGGAGCATCCAGCGCCAGCCAGAGTTTGAGCAGTTCCTGTCCGATCCCATCCCGGCGGCAGCAAACGCCAAGGGCTTTGTGGTGCCCTACGGAGACTGCCCGCTGGACGGTGAGCGGGTGGGCGAAATGGTGTACATGGATATGCTCAACCGCGCCCGGAAGTATGTGCATATCATCACGCCGTATCTGATTTTAGACGGCGAGCTGGAAACGGCCCTGCGCTTTGCGGCAGAGCGCGGTGTGGATGTGCACCTGATCCTGCCCGGCAAGCCGGATAAGTGGTTCGTTTATGCACTGGCCAAGACCCACTACAAGGCGCTGATTTCTTCGGGTGTGAAGATCAGCGAGTGGCAGCCCGGCTTTACCCATGCGAAGATTGTGATCGCCGACGGCGTGGAAGCTGTGGCGGGCACCATCAATCTGGACTACCGCAGCCTGTACCATCACTTTGAAAACGCGGTCTGGATGCGAGGCACCGACTGCATTGCCAACATGGAAGCGGATTTTCAGGATACGCTCACCCGGTGCCGCAGGGTGGAGCAGACGAGAGAAAGCATTTGGCAGGGCAAAAAGCTGCTGCATCTGGCGGGCATCCTGCTCAAGTTTATTGCGCCGCTGGTGTGAAAGACTTCCTCCGTCATGGCTGCGTAAGCAGACAGGAGAAGCTCTGAATACAAAAAGGCCCGCTGCCTTTCGACAGCGGGCCTTTTGTTACCGATTTAAATAAAAATTAGCGCTTAGTTCTGCTTCATGCGAGCGAAGCAGTCAGAGCAGTAGACCGGACGGTCCTCACGGGGCTGGAAGGGAACCTTGCAAGCCTTGCCGCAAGCTGCGCAGACAGCATCGAACATCTGACGCTCACCGCTGTTGCTGCGTGCGCCGCCGTTCTTGCGGGCATCACGGCAGGGCTTGCAGCGCTGGGGCTGATTCTCGAAGCCGCGAGATGCGTAGAACTCCTGCTCACCAGCAGTCCAAACAAATTCCTTACCGCAGTCCTTGCAGACCAGAGTCTTGTCTTCAAACATAGTAGTATCTCCTCTTTAGTTAGTTCTTGCCCACGGAAGGATTGTAACCATACCTTTGGTTTTGGGACCATCGCGCTGATCAGTAAGCTTACCAGGGGCTTGAATGAATGGACGTCCTCCAATTGAGGACTTTTCTATTGTACCGTTCTTTTTGAAATTTGTCAACCAAAAAACAACCATTCGCCTTGCTATTTGTATAGATAGCACAATCCGACAGGGCTGATTTGGGTAAAATAACTGCCGGAAGATGAAAAAGGGGCTGCCGCACATTCCGTGCAGCAGCCCCTGCAAAGCCCTTTGGAAAACGGTTACTTCTCGACGACTTCCTTGGTGTCGCGGGCGATCATCAGCTCCTCGTCGGTAGCAATGACCAGAGTGCGCACCTTTGCGCCCCAGGCAGTGATCTCGCACACATCGCCCACGGGGTGCTTGTTCTTCTCGGTATCGATGCGGATGCCCAGCCAATCCATGTGGTGGCAGACCTTTGCACGGGCAATTGCGTCGTGCTCGCCGATGCCGCCGGTGAAGACGATGGCATCCACGCCGCCCATTGCAGCGATGTAAGCGCCAACGGTCTTCTTGATCTGGTAGTTCAGCATGTCGGAAGCCAGCTGTGCGCGCTTGTTGCCGGCAGCAGCTGCCTCTTCCACGTCACGCTTGTCGCTGGAAACACCGGAGATGCCCAGCAGGCCGGACTTCTTGTTCAGAATCTCGTCCAGCTCGTGGCCGGTGATGTTCAGGGTGTACTTCAGGTAGTTGACCACAGAGGGGTCCAGGTCGCCGCAGCGGGTGCCCATCATCAGGCCGGCCAGCGGGGTCATGCCCATGGAGGTGTCCACGACCTTGCCCTGATCCACAGCGGCAATGGAGGAACCGTTGCCCAGATGGCAGGTGATCAGCTTCAGGCGCTCAATGGGCTCTTCCAGATACTCGGCAGCCTTGTGGGCAACGTACTTGTGGCTGGTGCCGTGGAAGCCGTAGCGGCGCACGCCGTACTTCTCGTAGTACTCATACGGAATGGCGTACATATAAGCCTTCGGAGGCATGGTGCTGTGGAAAGCGGTATCGAACACAGCCACCATGGGGATGTTGCCGAACACCTTGCGTGCGGCCTCGATGCCCAGAATGCCGGCGGGGTTGTGCAGGGGAGCCAGAGGGCTCAGCTCGCGGATGGTCTCGATGACCTCGTCGGTGATCAGGCAGCTCTCCTTGAACTTCTCGCCGCCGTGCACGACACGGTGACCGATGGCATCGATCTCGCTGACGTCGTTGATGCACTTGCCTTCGCCGGTGGTCATCTTCTTCACGACCTCGGCAAAAGCCTCGGTGTGGGTGGGGAAGATGGCGGGTGTGGTGGCCTTGTGGCCGTTGGCCTCGTGGGTGATCATGCTGCTTTCCATGCCAATGCGCTCGCACAGGCCCTTGCACAGCACCTTCTCGCCGTCCATATCGATCAGCTGATACTTCAGGGAAGAAGAGCCGCAGTTAATAACCAGAACTTTCATCTGTGTTGCCTCCTGTATGTTTTTGGTCTGCCCTCTTTTTAAACCTGAGGACAGAATTTTACAGATTCCTGTGTTTATTATATAATAGGGTGGGCGGCTTTTCAAGCCGCAACCCGGGCAAAGCGGTAAAGCTTGTGTACAAGGTTTTTGTACATCCTGCCCACAAATGCGCAAAACCACTGCAGTTTTCTGTATATACGATATAAATTTAACAATCTTTCCGAGGGCGCAGCAGCCCTGCAGAGGAGCTCATCTATGAAATTTGCCGGTATCATTGCAGAGTACGACCCCTTTCACAACGGCCATGCATGGCAGCTGGCGCAGGCAAAAGCGCTGGAAGCACAGCATGTGGCGGTGGCCATGAGCTGCGGGCTGACCCAGCGCGGCGCACTGCCGCTGCTGCCGGAAACGGTGCGGGTGCAGGCCGCCCTGCAGTGCGGGGCAGATCTGATATTTGCGCTGCCTGCGCCCTGTGCCTGTGCGGGGGCAGAGGCTTTTGCCCGGGCGGGGGTGCGCATCCTTGCCGCCGCCGGGTGCGATGCGCTGGTGTTCGGGGCAGAGATGCCGGACGCAGCCCTGCTGATGGAAGCTGCCCGGGTGCTGTGCAGCACAGCCTACCGCACCGAGCTGAAACGCCAGCTTGCGGCCGGGGCGCGCAGCTTTGCGGCGGCGCGGCAAGCGGCGGTGGAAGCGCTTTGTCCGGGCACGGCGCTGGCCGCGCTGCTGGATAAGCCCAACAACAATCTGGCAGTGGAATACTGCAAGGCCATTCTGGAACAGGAGGCACCCATGACCCCGGTGCCGCTGCCCCGCGTGGGGGCGGGCCACGGGCAGGCCCTTGCCGAAAGCGGCCACGCACAGTTTGCCAGCGCCAGCGCGCTGCGTGCCCTCTGGGCAGAGCAGGGCGCGGATGCGCTGACTCCTTATGTGCCGGAAAAAGCACTGGAGCTGTATAAAAAAGCGGAAATTGACGGAATGTATACCGACTATGCCGCTGCGGGCCGGTGCGAGCTGGCTCTGCTGCGGGCGGCCTGTGCCCGGCCGGAAGCTTTTGCCGCAGTGCGGGGTGTTTCCGAGGGGCTTGACCACCGGCTGGAAAACGCCGTGCGCAGCTGCACCGGCCTGCCCCAGCTGCTGGACGCGCTGACCACTGTGCGCTACCCCCGCGCCCGGATGCGCCGCCTTGCCATGGATGCCGCACTGGGCTATACGGCAGATACCGTGCCCGCTCTGCCGCCCTATCTGCACCTGCTGGGGGCAAGGCGGGAAGCACTTGTGCTGCTGAAGCATGCAGCCCTGCCGGTGAGCCACTCGCTGGCAAAGCTGGAAAAAGAAAACGATGCCTGCGCCCGCATGGCGGCGGCACAGGCAGGAGCCAGCGATTTTGGCGCACTGTGCCGCCGGGTGCCCGGGCCGATGGGGGGAGTATATCGTCAAAAAATTATCTTTTTGACGAATTGACAAAAAATAATCGAAAAAAATTTATGCAGAAACACTTGTGCCCGGACGGTTTGTGGTGTATGATTAAAGCAATGCAATGTTGGATACAACAAATGAGAACGGAATCAGAAAACCGCACGCAATAAGGAGGAAACTTCATGGCACTTCATGTTCTGGACGAAGCCAACCGCTGTCTGGGCTGCAAAAAGCCGCTGTGCCAGCAGGGCTGCCCCATCCACACCAACATCCCGGAGGTCATTCGGCTGCTCAAGGCAAACCAGATGGACGAAGCTGGCAGGATGCTGTTTGAGAATAACCCGCTGACCACCGTTTGTGCGTTGGTGTGCAACCACGAGAACCAGTGCGAGGGCCACTGCGTGCGCAACCGGATGCCCAGCCACGACCCGGTGCACTTCTCCATTATTGAAGACTACATTTCCACGACCTACGCCAACAAAATGACCGCCGGCCCTGCCCCCAAAAACGGCATGAAGGCGGCAGTCGTTGGCTCCGGCCCGGCGGGCCTGACCATTGCGGTGCTGCTGGCACGCTGGGGCTACGATGTGACCATCTTTGATGCCCGCGATAAAATTGGCGGCGTCATGCGCTACGGCATCCCCAACTATCGCCTGCCGGACAGCGTGCTGGACGATTTCCAGTACCGCCATCTGGAGCTGAAGGGCATCAAGGTGCGGCCCAACACCACCATCGGCAAGACCATCACCATCGATGATCTGTTCCGCGACGGCTACAAGAGCGTGTTCATCGGTGCCGGTCTGTGGAAGGCCAACGCCATGCATATCAAGGGCGAAACTTTGGGAAATGTAGCTTTTGGCATCGATTATCTGGCAAACTCCAAGGCGTTCCGTCTGGGCAGCGATATTGCCGTGATCGGCGTGGGCAACTCTGCCATGGACTGCGCCCGCACCGCCATCCGCAACGGTGCCCGCCACGTCACCTGCTATGCCCGCCGTGACGAGAGCTGCATCAGCGCCTCCGAGTACGAGGTGAGCTATGCAAAGCTGGAGGGCGTGGGCTTCCGCTTCTGCAAGGCACCGGTGGAGATCCGGGAGAACGGCCTGATCTGCCGCGATACCGTCAAGGGCGAGGACGGTAAATTTACGCAGGTGGAGGGCAGTGAGACTTTCTACCCCCACACCGGCGTGATCGTGTCGGTCAGCCAGGGCTCGGAGAGCAACCTCGTCAAGACCACTACCGGCATCGAGACCAACCAGAAGGGTCTGCTCACCGTCAGCGAGGACGGCAGCACCACCCGCGAGGGCGTGTTTGCCGGCGGCGACGCCGTGATGGGCGCACGCACCGTGGTGGAGGCGGTGGCTGTGGCCAAGAAGGTGGCCGAATCCATGGATGCCTACATGAAGAGCCTGCCTGCAGAAGAAGTGGCTGACCCCTATGCCAATATCCCGGTGTTCCAGACCCCCACTTCGGACGTGCTGGCAAAGCAGGAGATCTGACGAAATAAAGACAAACTTGGAAGAAACTGTAAAGCTTCTGCGTCTTTGCCGATCTTTGCCGCTCCGTTTGTTGACGGGGCGGCTTTTGCCTTGTATACTATTCATATACTTGTTTCCGATTTGTACAAACTGGATACAAAACGGTGAAAGGCGGTGGACGCTATCCTGAAAGCATCCCTCCCGAAACTGCGGGAAAAACTATTGGAAGCGCTGCAGGCAGTGCTGCCCATTGCAGCCATCGTGCTGGTGCTCTGTTTTACCATTGCGCCGGTGTCGCCCAGCATCCTGCTGTGCTTTTTGCTGGGTGCCGCCATGATCGTGGTGGGCATCATGTTCTTCACACTGGGCGCGGAGATGAGCATGACCCCCATGGGCGAGCGCGTGGGTGCGGTGATCACCAAAAGCCGGAAGCTGCCGGTGATTTTGGGCATCGGCTTTCTGCTGGGCTTCCTCATCACCATTTCGGAGCCGGACCTGCAGGTGCTGGCCAATCAGGTGCCCTCCATCCCGAACCGCACCCTTATTTTATCGGTGGCGGCGGGCGTGGGCCTGTTTCTGGTGTTTGCCTTCCTGCGTATGCTCATTGGCATCTCGCTGCCAAAGCTGCTGGTGCTGTTCTACGGCATGATCTTTCTTCTGGCGGCGTTTGTGCCCAAGGAATTTCTTGCTGTGGCCTTTGACTCCGGCGGTGTGACCACCGGCCCCATGACGGTGCCCTTTATCATGGCGCTGGGCGTGGGTGTTTCGTCCATCCGCGGCGACCGCCACGCGGCGGACGACAGCTTTGGTCTGGTGGCCATGTGCTCCATCGGCCCCATTCTGGCAGTGCTCATTCTGGGCATCGTGTTCCGCGCCTCGGACAGCACCTATATCCCGCCGGTGCTGCCGGAGGTGAGCGACTCGGTGGAGCTGTGGCAGCTGTTCCATGTCAGCCTGCCTACGTATCTGGAAGAGATCGCTGTCTCGCTGCTGCCCATCATTGTGATGTTCGGCATTTTTCAATTTGCGGCTCTGCACATGGACCGCCGGTCGCTGGGCCGCATTGCGGTGGGTCTTGCGTATACCTACGTGGGCCTTGTGCTGTTCCTCACCGGCGCAAATGTGGGCTTTATGCCCGCCGGTAATTATCTGGGTCAGGTGCTGGCCGGGCAGAGCTTCCGCTGGATCATCATTCCCATTGGAATGCTCATCGGTTACTTCATCGTCAAGGCCGAGCCGGCCGTCTATGTGCTGAACAAGCAAGTGGAAGAGGTGACCGACGGTGCCATTTCGGCCAAGGCCATGGGCATGGCACTCTCGGCAGGTGTTTCCATCTCGGTGGGCCTTGCCATGGTGCGGGTGCTCACCGGTATTTCCATTTTGTGGTTCCTCGTGCCGGGCTATGTGTTTGCCATCGGCATCTCCTTTGTGGTGCCAAAGCTCTTCACAGCCATCGCGTTTGACGCGGGCGGTGTGGCTTCCGGCCCCATGACGGCTACCTTCCTGTTGCCGCTGGCACAGGGCGCATGCGTAGCGGTGGGAGGCAACATCGTCACCGACGCTTTCGGCGTGGTGGCGATGGTCGCCATGACGCCGCTCATCACGGTGCAGCTGATGGGCCTTGTGGCACAGCTGCGCACCCGCAAGGCCCGGCGGCTGCAGCCTGCGGCCGTGGGTGAGGCCTTTGCCGGACTGCCGGACGATGATATCATTGAACTGTAAGGAGGGTGCGGTATGAGTACATTGTTTTTGCTGGTCACCATCACCGACCGCCGCTCCACCGATGCCTTTCTGCAGCTGTATGAGAGCCACGGCGTGAATGTGAGCCTGCGCACTGTGGGCAGCGGCACCGCCGTGCGGGAAACGCTGGCCACGCTGGGTCTGGAAAAGACCGAGAAGGCGGTGCTGCTGGCGGTGGTGACAGAGGATACATGGAAGGCCGTCCGGACAGACCTGCGCCGCAAAATGCGCATCGACGTGCCGGGCACCGGCATTGCATTCACGGTGCCGCTGAGCAGCATCGGCGGCAGAAGGGCGCTGATGTTCCTCACCCAGCACCAGCCGCTGACATTGAAGGAGGAGAGCACCTTGAAGGATACCCGTTACGAACTGCTGCTGGTGATCGCCAATCAGGGCCACACCGGCACCATTATGGATGCAGCCCGCGCCGCAGGTGCCGGCGGTGGCACGGTGATCCACGCCAAGGGTACCGGCATGGAAGGCGCAGCCCAGTTCCTTGGCGTGGAGCTGGTGAACGAAAAGGAGCTGGTGCTCATCGTGGCCCGCACGCCGGAAAAGAACCGCATCATGAAAGCCATCATGGACGGTGCCGGGCCAAAGGCGGGTGCGATCGTGTTCTCGCTGCCGGTGACGGATACCGCCGGTCTGCGTCTGCTGGAGGACGAGGAACCGGTGCAGGAGACCTCTGCGCAGTAAACAACAAAATGTAATTTATTCCGGGATTATTCCGCATTTATGGGCGAAACGCTTGATAAATGCGGATTTTTTCGTTATCATAAAAGAAAGAAATTCAAGAACGAGGGACAAAAGATGATAAAGCTTTCATATGAGCAGCAGATCGCATTCAATTCGCTGTCCATCATCGTGGGCAATGCACTGTATGCGCTCACGGTGGTGCTGTTTCTTGTGCCGTCAGGCCTGATCACCGGCGGTGCCACCGGCATCGCACTGGGCATCAACCGTGCATTGGGACTGCCGGTGTCCGGTGTGCTGTTCGTCATCAACATGACCATGCTTACGGTGGGCTGGGTGCTGCTGGGGCGGCGCTTTGCCATCACCACCATTGCCAGCACCGTGCTCAGCCCCCTGTTTCTGGCTCTGTGGGAGCGGGTGTTCACAGGCTTTGTGCTCACCGAGGATCTGGTGCTCAACACCATTTTTGCAGGCCTCGGCGTAGGCGTTTCGCTGGGCATCACCATCCGGGCAGGCGCATCCACCGGCGGCATGGACATCCCTCCGCTGGTGCTGAACAAATATTTCCACATCCCGGTGTCGGCCAGTATGCTGGTGTTCGATATGCTCATCCTCTGCCTGCAGGCGGCGTTCAGCCCGCTGCAGCAGTGTCTGTACGGCATCGTGATGGTGATCGTGTATACGGTGGTGCTGGACAAGGTGCTCATCTTCGGCACTACCCGCACCGAGGTAAAGATCATCAGCCAGCACGCCGATGATATCCGCGAAGCCATCTTCATCCAGCTGGACCGCGGCGTGACCGTGCTGCATGGCGAGGGAGGCTACAGCCACGAGCCGGAGCAGGTGCTGCTGAGCATCGTGAGCAACCGCCAGCTGCCGAAGCTGGAAAAGCTGGCCCATGCCATCGACCCCACCTGCTTTATGATCGTGAGCCATGTGACCGAGGTGAGCGGGCGCGGCTTCTCGCTGGAAAAGAACTATCAGGCGTGACGGGGAGGGCTTTAAGGAAAGCGGATTTTCCGCAAGGCTCTTGCAAAACAGGCATGGTTTGGGGTATAGTATAGAAAGACGGTAGGTTTTACCGCAAAAGACCCCCCATACAGAAAGGAAAACCATCATGTTTGATATTTTCAATATGCTCAAGAAGGAAGAACACAAGGACGCAAAGCAGGTGACCCGCGAGACCATCATCGGCGATATCCTGGATATGGACCAGACCACCGCTCCCTACTTCATGGAGATCGGCATGCACTGTCTGGGCTGCCCTGCATCCCGCGGCGAGAGCATCGAGGAGGCCTGTGCAGTCCACGGCGTGGACTGCGATGAGCTGATCGAAAAGCTGAACGAGCATCTGGCCGCAAAGAAGGCATAAATTGCTGCCCACACTGGATGCGCGTCTGGCTGCCGCCGCAGAGCTTGTGCGGCCGGGAGAGCCGGTGGCAGACATCGGCTGCGACCACGGCAAGCTGACGGCGGTGCTGGCGGCTTCGGGAAAATACCCGAAGGTGATCGGTGCCGACCTGCGGCCCGGCCCGCTGGCAAAGGCAGAGCAGACGCTGGAACATGCAGGCTGTAAAGACCGCGCTGAGCTTCGGCTTGGCGACGGTCTTTCTGTGCTTACGGAGAACGAAGTAGGCAGCATCGTGCTGGCGGGCGTTTCCGCCCAGACCACTTGGGAAATTTTAGAGAAAGCCCCGTGGGTGTTCACCGTGGGAGGGCCGCGGATTATCATGATCCCAGCCACCCGCCACGACGCGCTGCGCCGCTGGTTGTGGGAGCATGGCTTCTCCTTTGTGGCCGACCGCCCGGTGCAGGCGGCGGGCCGCTGGTACGCGGTGATGGCGGCGGAGTACACCGGCAGGGTGTATGCGCCCACCTTTGCCGAGTGCCTGTTTGGCAGTACGGGAGAGTGGCCCGAGGGAAAAGGCTACGCCGATTGGCAGAAGGCAAAGCTGCCCCGGATGCGCCTTGGCGTGCCGGATGGCAGTCCGCTTGCGCAGGAAATCGATAGTTTATTAGCTGGCTTGCCCTCTCAGGCCGCTTCGCGTCCAGCTCTCCCAAAGGGAGAGCCTTTGGCAAAATGATGAACGTTGCATGGAATGCCAAGGCCTCTCACCATGGGAGAGGTGGCATTGCGTAAGCAATGACGGAGAGGGCGAGGATGGTGAAGATATGATAACAGTTAATCAGATATACGAAGCAATGCAGGCCATCGCGCCGCTGGAGCTGGCGGAACACTGGGATAATCCCGGCCTGCTGGTGGACTGCGGCGGGCAGGTGCACCGGGTGCTGGCAGCACTGGACATCACCCCCGAAGTGGTGGCCGAAGCTGCCGCAAAGCAGTGTGAGATGATCGTGTCCCACCACCCGGTCATTTTTGATCCACTCAAAAAGATCGGCCCGCAGGATGTGCCTTTCCAGCTGGTGCAGGCGGGCATTTCTGCCATCTGTATGCACACCAATCTGGATGCTGCCGAGGGCGGCGTGAACGAAGTGCTGGCAGGCATCTTTGACATGAAGAATATGGAAACCTTTGCCGAGGGCTGCGGCCGTGTGGGAGCCATTGAAGAAATCGCGGTTCCGGAGCTTGCCCGCAAGGCACAGCAGGAGCTTGCTGCGCGCTGCAACCAGCCGAAGAACGGCCCGGCGGTGCAGGTGAAGTTTGTGGATGCGGGTAAGCCGGTCAAGCGCTTGGCGGTCATCAGCGGTGCGGGCGGAAGCCTGTTTGCAGATGCCATTGCTATGGGCGCGGACTGCCTGCTGACCGGTGAAGCCAACCACCACCACGCCATCGATGCCAAGCGGCTGGGCCTTTCGCTCATTGCGGCGGGCCACTATGCCACCGAATTTCCGGTGACTGCCGCCGTGGCTGCAAAGCTGCGCGCCGCCCTGCCGGAGCTGGAAGTGCTGGTGAGCACTGAAAACCGGGATCCGTATACGTATTTATAAGAAAAGCTGCAATAAGGTGAACGGCCTCGCCCTCTCAGTCTCGCATCTGCTCGACAGCTCTCCCAAGGGGAGAGCCCTTGGCAAAACCATGAACCTTGCGTAGACTGCCAAAGCCTCTCACTTTGGGAGAGGTGGCACGGCGTTAGCCGTGACGGAGAGGGCGAGGCCGCTTAAAATAAAAGAATTTCCATTCCAAATCATAAACGAGGTAAACACTATGGCACTGGATGCCGCGACACTGGCCCTTACGGCAGCAGAGCTCAAAGCAACGCTGACCGACGCCAAGATCGCAAAACTATTTGAACCCACCCGCGATGAGCTGGTGCTCACCCTGCGCACCCGCACGGATACCTATGCGCTGCTGCTTTCGGCCCGCAGCGGTTCTGCCCGCGTGTGCCTGACCGAAGAAAGCTTTGAAAACCCGGAAACGCCGCCCTCCTTCTGTATGCTGATGCGCAAGCATCTCACCGGCGGCAGGCTGCTGGACGTGCACATGGAGCCGGGCGACCGCATCGTGTATTTTGATTTTCAGTGCACCAACGAGATGGGCGACCTTGTGCGCAACACCCTGTGTGCCGAATTGATGGGCCGCTACTCCAATCTGGTTCTGGTGCAGAACGGCAAGATCATTGACGCACTCAAGCGGGTGGATTTTGAGGACAGCGATGTGCGCCAGCTGCTGCCGGGCCTGCCCTATACCACGCCGCCCAAGCCTGCAAGACCGGACTTCCTGCTGGTGAGCAGTGCGTCCATCGTGGCAGCAGCCTGCCAGAGAGATCTGCCGGTGGCAGATGCCCTCAACAAGACCGTGGCCGGTGTTGGCCCGGTGGTCTGCCGCGAAGCTGCATGGCGTGCCTTTGACGGCGAACATCTGCCCGCCAATGAGCTGACCGAGGAACAGAAGCGCAAGCTTATGGCCGCCATCGACGAGCTGAAGGAAGAGCACGCAACCGGCGGTACGCCCTGCAGCGTCACCGACCCCAGCGGAAAGCCCATCGAGTATACCTTTTTCCGCCCGCAGCAGTACGGCGAAAAATATATTATAAAGGAGTGGCCCTCCTTCAACGCCATGCTGGAGGGCTACTACGCTGAGAAGGACCGCGCGGAACGCCTGCGCACCAAAAGCAAGGAGCTGCACAAGGCCGTGCACAATATGTACGAGCGCGCCGTGCGCAAGCAGGCCGCCCGTCAGGAAGAGCTTGCTGCCAGCGGCAAGAGCGAAAAGCTGCGTCTGTACGGTGAGCTGCTCTCGGCAAACCTCTATCTGGCCCAGAAGGGCATGAAGAGCATCACCGTGCCCAACTGGTACGATGAGGGCAAGGAAGTGACCATCCCGCTGGACCTGCGGTTCACACCCAGCCAGAACGCTCAGAACTTCTTCAAGAACTATAAAAAGAAGCAGACCGCCGCCCGGATGCTGGTGAATCTGCTGGCAGAGGGTGAAAAGGAGATCGCCTATCTGGAAACGGTGCTCTACGAGGTGGAGTCCGCTTCCGGTGAAGCGGCCCTCAACGAGATCCGGGCAGAGCTGAAGAGTCAGGGCTACCTGAAATACTACAAGCAGCGGGATAAGCGCCAGAAGCCTGCAGACTTCCTGCGGTTCACTTCCACCGATGGCTTTGAGATCCTGGTGGGCCGCAACAACGCCCAGAACGACAAGCTCACCCTCCACACCGCCCGGGGCAAAGACCTGTGGTTCCATGTGCAGAAGGCCCCCGGCAGCCACGTTGTGGTCATGAGCCGGGGCGAGGAGATCCCGGACACCACCAAGCAGGAGGCCGCGGAGCTGGCAGTCATCTACTCCAGCACCTACAAGGCGGGCACCGGCGCTAAGGTGGCAGTGGACACTACTGAGGTGAAGAACATCTGGAAAGCCAGCGGTGCCAAACCCGGCATGGTGCTGTACGAGGTGTACACCACGGTCTACATCACGCCCCGGGATGGGCTGGAGGAGCAGCTGAAGAAGAAATGATTTGAACTGCGCGCCGCGCTGCTCTGCGCATCTTCAGCGGAAGAATTATTTTAAATTTGCCAATCGGGAAAATCTGCGGATTTTCCCGATTGACTTTTTCACGGGTGGGGTCGTAAAGGCGAACGGCATTTGCAGCGCCTGCTTCCTGCGGGAGCGGCGGCCCTGCCTTTCATTATATATGTATAAAAGCGACAGAACAGCCCATACTAAGCACTGCGCAGCGGGCGCGGCAGAGTTTTCCACCGGAAGAAAAGCCTGCGGATTGTGCATCTTGCACAGAAAATGCGCTCTTTGACAAAACGGAGAAAATAAAAAAGAAAATTCGTTCTTTTTTCTAAAAAACACTTGCCAAATGCACGAAGGTGTGATAGAATAACTCTCGGCTGCAAAGGGCTTGTGCGATACAAGTCGTGCAGGCCAGCGATATGCGTAGATGCGGGAGGTTGTCATCCGGCGATAGCTGCGATGGGTTATTTCCGCGGAGTATGTCCGATCTTAGAACCGGGCGAAAGAATTACTGACAGCGATGGAATACGTTCCCTCGGCAGAGAAGTTACTTCTCTGCGAAACGGGCGGAACCAATGTTCGGATTTGATTTGCTAATATGTTTCCGGGAGAACTGCCATGCGGTTCACCGGTTTTTATAGTGCCAAATCGAGGAACACCCGGAACTGTGTAGAGCAATTTATCGGCTCGCCTAGGGCAAAATCAATTTTTTCAGGAGGCGTAAGCAATGGCAGTCAAAGAGAAAATCAGAATCCGTCTGCAGAGCTATGATGCTCAGCTGATCGATGCCGCAGCAGAGAAGATCGTGGAGACCGCAAAGCACACCGGTGCACGCGTGTCCGGCCCCATCCCCCTGCCCACCGATCGTGAGATCGTTACCGTTCTGCGCGCTACCCACAAGTACAAGGATAGCCGCGAGCAGTTCGAGAGCCGCACTCATAAGCGTCTGATCGACATTCTGAAGCCGTCCAACAAGACGGTCGAGGCTCTGATGAGCCTCCAGCTCCCCGCTGGCGTGGACATCGAGATCAAGCTGTAAAAGACACTCGATCAAATTCGATGCCCTCGTTTCCCGAGGGGTCATGTTGGCAGTGACGTGCGCTGCCAACCAATAACCTTTACAGGAGGAAAAGAAAATGGTTAAAGGCATTATCGGCAAGAAAGTCGGTATGACCCAGCTGTTCGACGCGAACGGCAAGGTCGTTCCCGTCACCGTCATCGAGGCTGGTCCCTGCACCGTCGTGCAGAAGAAGACCGTCGAGAGCGATGGCTACCAGGCTGTTCAGCTGGGCTTCGGCGAGGTTTCCGCCAAGAAGGTCAACAAGGCAGCTGCAGGCCACTTCAAGAAGGCAAACGTTGCCCCCAAGAAGACCCTGCGCGAGTTCCGTCTGGAAGATGTTTCCGCAATGAACGTTGGCGACGTGCTGAAGGCTGATGTCTTCGCAGAGGGCGACAAGGTGGACGTTGTGGGCGTTTCCAAGGGCAAGGGCTACCAGGGCGTTATCAAGCGCTACGGTCAGCACCGTCTGCGTGAGAGCCACGGCACCGGTCCTGTTGCTCGTCATGCAGGTTCTAACGGTTCCACTTCTACCCCTGCTCGCGTGTTCCCCGGCAAGCGCCTGCCCGGCCACATGGGCTTTGTGCGCGTCACCGTGCAGAACCTGACTGTTGTCAAGGTTGACACCGAGAACAATCTGATCGCTGTCAAGGGTGCGGTCCCCGGTTCCAAGGGCACCATCATCACTCTGGCCAACAGCGTGAAGGCGTAAGGAGGAAAGCTACAATGGCAAAGTTTAACGTAGTCGATATGAACGGTCAGCATGTTAGCGAGATCGAGCTTTCCGACGCCGTGTTCGGTATCACCCCGAACGAGAAGGCTGTCCACATTGCTGTGGTGAACTTCCTGGCCAACCAGCGTCAGGGCACCCAGAACACCAAGATCCGCATGGAAGTTTCCGGCGGCGGCAAGAAGCCCTGGCGTCAGAAGGGCACCGGCCACGCTCGTCAGGGTTCCATCCGTGCACCGCAGTGGACTCACGGCGGCGTCGCTCTGGGCCCCAAGCCCCGCAGCTACAACTACCACATCAACAACAAGGTCAAGCGCCTGGCTCTGCTGAGCGTTCTGTCCGACAAGGCTGCCAATGGCAACATGGTCGTTGTTGACAAGTTCGCTTGCGATGAGTACAAGACCAAGACCGTGGTTGCAATGCTGAACGCTGTTGGCGCCGGCAAGAAGAACCTGCTGGTCAACGAGACTGTCGATGCAAAGTTCGTCAAGAGCGCTGGCAACATTGCCGGTGTGAAGACCACCTTCGCAGGCAGCGTGAACACCTACGATGTGCTGAACGCCGACAAGCTGATCATCAGCGTCGACGCAGCTAAGAAGCTCGAGGAGGTGCTTGGCTAATGAAAACCGCACATGATATCATCCTGAAGCCGGTCATTACCGAGAACTCCATGGCTGGCATCGCTGACAAGAAGTACACCTTCAAGGTCGCTACCGATGCTACCAAGGTCGAGATCGCTCAGGCCGTTGAGGTCCTGTTCCCGGGCGCTAAGGTCGCAAAGGTCAACACCATTTCTGTGCGCGGCCGTTTCCGCCGCCAGGGCATGCACGCCGGTTACACCGCTGCATCCAAGAAGGCTATTGTGACCCTGACCAAGGACTCCAAGGAGATCGAGTTCTTCAACAGCATGGTCTAAGCCGAACCCGCCGAGGGTTCCTCTATGGGGATATGACCCCGATAATAATTCATAAGATAAACAAAGGAGAATAGCACTATGGCTATCAAGAAGTATGGCCCCACTACTCCGGGCCGCCGCGGCATGACCGTCACGGATTACAGCGTCCTGTCTAAGGTCGCTCCCGAGCGCAGCCTGCTGGAGCCCATGAAGAAGCACAGCGGCCGCAACAACACCGGTCGCATCACCGTCCGTCATCAGGGCGGCGGCAACCGCACCAAGTATCGTGTCATCGACTTCAAGCGTCAGAAGACCGATATGCCCGCTACCGTCAAGACTCTCGAGTACGATCCGAACCGCAGCGCATTCATCGCTCTGGTCGAGTACACCGATGGCGTCAAGAGCTACATCATTGCTCCCGATGGCCTGAAGGTGGGCGATGTGGTCGTCAGCAGCAAGTCTGCCGATATCAAGCCCGGCAACTGCCTGCCCTTCGAGAACATCCCCGTCGGTACCATCATCCACAACATCGAGCTGTATCCCGGCCGCGGCGCTCAGCTGGTTCGTTCCGCTGGCAACATGGCTCAGCTGATGGCTAAGGAGAATGGCTACGCTCTGGTTCGTCTGCCCTCCGGTGAGATGCGCAACGTGCCCGTGAACTGCACCGCAGTCATCGGTCAGGTTTCCAACATCGACCACGAGAACGTCAACCTGGGCAAGGCTGGCCGCAAGCGCCACATGGGCGTGCGTCCCGGCAGCCGTGGTACCGTCATGAACCCCTGCGACCATCCCCACGGTGGTGGCGAGGGCCGCGCACCTGTTGGTCACTCCGGTCCTATGACTCCCTGGGGCAAGCCCGCTCTGGGTCTCAAGACTCGCAAGCATCATAAGCGCTCCGATAAGCTGATCGTGAAGCGTGCAGGTAAGTAAGAGAGGAGTTTAAGACAATGGGTAGAAGCATTAAAAAAGGACCTTTCGTCCAGGCTGCTCTTATGAAGCACGTTGAAGCGATGAACGCTTCCGGCAAGAAGCAGGTCATCAAGACCTGGAGCCGCGCCTCCACGATCTTCCCCGAATTCGTTGGTCACACCTTTGCCGTCCACGACGGCCGCAAGCATGTGCCTGTGTATGTGACTGAGGACATGGTTGGCCACAAGCTGGGTGAGTTCGTTCCCACCCGTACCTTCAAGGGCCACACTGGTAATTCTAAGTAATAGAGGGAGGAACACAACATGGAAGCTCGGGCAATTCTTCGTTATGCCCGCATTAGTCCTCGTAAGGTGTCTATCGTTATGGACCTGATCCGTAACAAGCCCCTGGACGAAGCGCTGGCAATCCTGCAGTACACCCCGAAGGCAGCTTGTGAGCCCCTTCTGAAGCTGGTGAAGTCTGCAGCCGCTAATGCGGAAAACAACTTCAATATGGACAAGAACAACCTCTACGTCGCCGAGTGCTACGTCTGCCCCGGCCCGACGCTGAAGCGCATGATGCCTCGTGCACAGGGCCGCGGCTACCGCATCCTGAAGCGCACCAGCCACATGACCGTTGTTCTGAAAGAGAAAGAGTAAGGAGGGAAAACAATGGGCCAGAAAGTAAATCCGCACGGCATTCGTGTCGGCGTTATTAAAGACTGGGACAGCCGCTGGTTTGCCTCCAAGAAGGATTTCAGCGATAACCTCGTCGAGGACCACAAGATCCGCACTGAGCTGAAGGCTCAGCTGAAGGATGCTGGTGTGCCCAAGATCGAGATCGAGCGTACTGTGGACCCGTCCACTTCCGCTCCTCGCGTAACTGTCAACATCTACTGCGCTAAGCCCGGCATGGTCATCGGCAAGGGCGGCGAAGAGCGCGTTGCTCTGCAGAACAAGCTGACCAAGGAGTATGGCAAGACTGTGATCGTCAATGTCATCGAGGTCAAGAGCGCTGCTACCAACGCTCAGCTGGTTGCTGAGGATATCGCTCGTCAGCTGGAGAACCGCGTGACCTTCCGCCGTGCCATGAAGCAGTGCATGCGCAATGCCATGAGCCCCCGCGATCGCGCAACCGTTCCCGCAAAGGGCATCAAGGCAATGTGCTCCGGCCGTCTGGGCGGCGCTGATATCGCTCGTACCGAGAGCTATCACGAGGGCACCATCCCCCTGCAGACCCTGCGTGCTGACATTGACTACGGCTTTGCAGAGGCTGCTACCACCTACGGCCGCATCGGCGTCAAGGTGTGGGTCTACAAGGGCGAAGTCCTGAAGAGCGCTAAGACCGCTCAGAAGAAGGAAGGAGGCAACAAGTAATGTTACTGCCTAAGCGTGTTAAGTACCGCCGCGTCCAGCGCGGCCGCATGACCGGCAAGGCTACCCGTGGCAACGTGGTGTGCCAGGGCCAGTACGGCCTTGTTGCTCTGGAGCCGGCATGGATCTCTTCCACCCAGATCGAGGCTGCTCGTGTTGCCATGACTCGTTACATCAAGCGTGGCGGCAAGGTGTGGATCAAGATCTTCCCCGATAAGCCCGTGACTGAAAAGCCCGCTGAGACCCGCATGGGTTCCGGTAAAGGCTCTCCCGAATACTGGGTCGCTGTTGTGAAGCCCGGCCGCGTTCTGTTCGAGCTGGCAGATGTCGATGAGGCAACTGCTCGTGAGGCACTGCGCCTGGCTATGCACAAGCTGCCCATCAAGTGCAAATTTGTTGTCCGTGAGGACTCCGTGAAGGAGGATGGCACCAATGAAGGCTAATGAACTCCGCGAAATGCAGACCGCAGAGCTGACCAGCAAGCTGGCAGACCTGAAGGCCGAGCTGTTTAACCTGCGCTTCCAGCATGCCATCAACCAGCTGGAGAACCCCGGCCGCATCGAAGCAGTCAAGAAGGACATCGCCCGCGTGATGACCGTTCTGGCTGAGAAGCAGTAAGGAGGTTAAACGATGGAAGAACGTAATCTGAGAAAGACCCGCGTCGGCGTCGTCGTGTCCGACAAGATGGATAAGACCATCGTGGTTGCCGTTAAGGATAGCGTGCAGCACCCCCTGTACAAGAAGATCCTGAAGCGTACCGCCAAGTTCAAGGCTCGTGATGAGCAGAACGAGTGCGGCATCGGTGACCGTGTTGAGATCATGGAGTGCCGCCCCCTGTCCAAGGATGTGCGCTGGCGCCTGGTCCGTATCGTTGAGAAGGCAAAGTAATTTGCCCGCTGCTTTGAACAGTTTGAAAGGAGATATCTGATATGGTTCAGATGCAAACTTATCTCAAAGTTGCCGACAACACCGGTGCCAAGGAGCTGATGTGCTTCCGCGTGCTGGGCGGCACCCGCAAGAGATACGCAAACATTGGTGACGTCGTGGTCTGCTCTGTCAAGAAGGCAGCCCCCGGCGGCTCCGTTAAGAAGGGCGACGTTGTGAAGGCTGTCATCGTGCGCAGCAAGCATGGCGTGCGCCGCGACGACGGCTCCTACATCCGTTTCGATGAGAACGCCGCCGTTATCGTCATGGCCGACAAGAGCCCCAAGGGTACCCGTATCTTTGGACCCGTTGCTCGCGAGCTGCGTGATGCCGGCTACACCAAGATCCTGAGCCTGGCTCCGGAATCGCTGTAAGGAGGTTTTAAAAATGAATAATCTTCATGTTAAAACCGGCGACAACGTTATGATCATCAGCGGCAAGGACAAGGGCCACACTGGTAAGGTCCTGCAGGTCAGCCCCTCTGAGAACAAGGTCATCGTTGAGGGCCAGAACATGGTTACCAAGCACGTCAAGCCTCGTCGTCAGGGCGAGCAGGGCGGCATCGTCAAGGCTGAGGGTGCTATGTATGCATCCAAGGTCATGCCCATCTGCCCCAAGTGCGGCAAGGCCGTGCGTGTGGGCCACGTCGAGAAGGACGGCAAGATGGTTCGCGTCTGCAAGAAGTGCGGCGCTGAGCTGTAAGAAAGGAGTAAGGAACAATGGCTCGTTTGAAAGAACAGTATGTCAATGAAATTGCTCCTGCTCTGAACTCCAAGTTCGGTTACAAGAGCGTTATGCAGATCCCCAAGCTGGACAAGGTCGTCATCAACGTTGCCTGCGGCGAAGCCAAGGACAACGAGAAGATCCTGGAAGCTGTCATGAAGGATCTGGGCCAGATCACTGGCCAGAAGGCAGTCGTCTGCCGTGCCAAGAAGAGCGTTGCTAACTTCAAGCTGCGCCAGGGCACTCCCATCGGCTGCAAGGTCACCCTGCGCGGTGAGCGTATGTATGAGTTCGTCGATCGCTTCTTCAACATCGCACTGCCCCGTGTCCGCGACTTCCGCGGCATCAACGGCAACGGTTTTGATGGCCGCGGCAACTTTGCATGCGGCATCAAGGAGCAGATCATCTTCCCCGAGATCGACTTCGAGAAGGTCGATGCAGTCCGCGGCATGGATGTCTGCTTTGTCACCACTGCCAAGACTGACGAAGAGGGCAAGGAGCTGCTGAAGGCTCTGGGCGCTCCGTTCGCAGAGAACAACTAAGGGAGGAGATTTCTACAATGGCTAAACTGTCTATGAAGCTGAAGCAGTCTCGTCCTGCTAAGTTCTCTACCCGTGCATACACCCGCTGCCGCATCTGCGGCCGTCCCCACTCCGTGCTGCGCAAGTACGGCGTGTGCCGTGTGTGCTTCCGTGAGCTGGCCTACAAGGGCGAGATCCCGGGCGTGAAGAAGGCTTCCTGGTAATCAAGCCAGAGGGCCGGATAATTTGTCGGATATCCGCCCCGGGGCAACGATGTTTCGGGGCGGTATCATTATAAAACAAACGAGAGCTAATCTAAGGAGGTTAGTGGCAAATGCAGATTACTGATCCTATCGCGGACCTGCTGACTCGCATCCGCAACGCTAGCACTGCCAAACACCCTTCTGTGGAGATCCCCGCTTCCAACATGAAGAAGGCTATCTGCCAGATTCTGGTTGACGAGGGCTACATCAAGGGCATGCAGGTCAAGAACGACACCGTTCAGGGCACCATCGTTGTCACCCTGAAGTATCAGGCTAACGGCGAGCCCGTTATCGCTGGTCTGCGCCGCGTGTCCAAGCCCGGCCTGCGCATCTACACCAACTGCGAGGATATGCCCAAGGTCATGAAGGGCCTGGGCACCGCAATCATTTCCACCTCTAAGGGCATCATGACTGATAAGGCTGCACGTGCTGCACACGTCGGCGGCGAAGTCCTGGCCTACGTGTGGTAAGAAAGGGGTAAAAGACAATGTCGAGAATTGGAAGAAAACCCATCGTCATTCCTGCCGGCGTTACTGTCACTGTCGATGAGGCAGCACATCACGTCGCCGTCAAGGG
Organism: Faecalibacterium sp. I4-3-84; assembly: GCF_023347255.1. Taxonomy (GTDB): domain Bacteria; phylum Bacillota; class Clostridia; order Oscillospirales; family Ruminococcaceae; genus Faecalibacterium; species Faecalibacterium taiwanense. Next base: position 1,344,163 of record NZ_CP094466.1, on the reverse strand, counting down.
CCCCAAGGGCAGCCTGAATTCCAACTATCATCCCCTGATGACCGTCAAGGTCGAGGGCAATGAAGTTCTGGTTACCCGCCCCAATGACGAACCCCAGGCCCGCAGCCTGCACGGCCTGACCCGTACCAACATCGCCAACATGGTGAACGGTGTTGTGAACGGCTACGAGAAGAAGCTGGAGATCGTGGGCGTTGGTCTGCGCTGCCAGAAGCAGGGCTCCAACCTGGTCATGAACCTGGGCTTCTCTCATCAGGTGAACATTCCTGATACTGAGGACTGCACCATCGTGTGGCAGGATCCCAACCACTTCACCGTTACCGGTATTGACAAGCAGAAGGTCGGCCAGTATGCTGCCGAGATCCGCGCCAAGAAGCCGCCCGAGCCTTACAAGGGCAAGGGCATCCGCTACGAGGGCGAGGTTGTCAAGCACAAAGAAGGCAAGGCCGGCAAGGGCAAGAAATAAGGTAAGGAGTGAAAGACAATGGTTAAGCAGATCGACAAGAACGAAGCTCGTCTTCGTCGTCATCGCCGCGTTCGTAACAAGATCAGCGGCACCGCAGCACGTCCTCGCCTGGATGTTTTCCGCTCCGCCAAGCACATTTACGCTCAGATCATCGATGATGAGCAGGGCGTGACTCTGGTGTCGGCTTCTACTATGGACAAGGACTTCAACGGCAACGGCGGCAACGTCGAGGCCGCTGCTGAGATCGGCAAGAAGATCGCAGCAAAGGCTCTGGAAAAGGGCATCACCGAGGTCGTGTTCGACCGTGGTGGCTACGTTTATCATGGCCGTGTTAAGGCCCTGGCTGATGGCGCCCGTGAGGGCGGCCTGAAGCTGTAATGAGAGGAGGAAACACATTATGGCTATGAGAAACCGTGAAGACGACGGCATGATCACCAAGGTTGTCTCCATCAACCGCGTTTCCAAGACTGTCAAGGGCGGCCGCATCATGAAGTTTGCCGCTCTGGTTGTCGTGGGCGACGGCAAGGGCACCATCGGTTACGGCATCGGCAAGTCCGGCGAAGTGCCTGAGGCAATCCGCAAGGGCGAAGCTGCTGCTAAGAAGAACATGCACAAGGTTGCCCTGAAGGGCACCACCATCCCCCACGAGATCGTCGGCAAGTACGGCGCAGGCGCCGTTCTGCTCAAGCCGGCTGCACCTGGTACCGGTATGATCGCCGGCGGCCCTGTGCGTGCCGTCATTGAGGCTGCTGGCATCAAGGACATCCGTGCGAAGTCTATGCGTTCCAACAACCCCATCAACGTTGTTTCTGCTACCTTCGCAGGTCTGTGCGGCCTGGTCAGCGCTGAGTCTGTCGCTGAGAAGCGCGGCAAGACCGTGAAAGAAATTCTGGGTTAAGGAGGTAACAAACCATGGCAGATAAGATGCTCAAGATCGAGCTGAAGAAGAGCCTGATTGGCCGCGGCGCTAAGCAGATCGCTACCGCTGAGGCTCTGGGCCTGAAGAAGCCGGGCGACGTTACCGTTCAGCCTGACAATGCCGCTACGCAGGGCAAGATCGCAAAGATCGGCTTTATGCTCAGCGTCACCGAAGCCTAATAGCAGGGGGTATACGCATAATGAAACTTCATGAATTGCACGCGATTCCCGGCGCAAACAAGGCTGTGACCCGTAAGGGCCGCGGCATTGGCTCCGGCAATGGCAAGACTGCCGGCTTCGGCAGCAAGGGCCAGAAGGCCCGTTCCGGCGTGAAGCACGCTGGTTTCGAGGGCGGCCAGATGCCTCTGGCACGCCGCCTGCCCAAGGTTGGCTTTAACAACATCTTTGCTACCCAGTACGCCATCGTCAACGTGGCTGATCTGGAAGCTGCTTTCAATGCCGGCGATGTCGTCGATACCGAGGCTCTGAAGGCAAAGGGTCTGGTCAAGAAGACCCTGGACGGCGTTAAGGTTCTGGGCAACGGCGAGCTGACCAAGGCTCTGACCGTGAAGGCCGCAGCCTATTCCGCTTCTGCCAAAGAGAAAATCGAGAAGGCAGGCGGAAAGGCTGAGGTGATGTAAGGTGTTCCAGACATTCCGTAACGCATGGAAGATCCCCGAGCTTAAAAATCGTCTCCTGTTCACGCTGGCGATCCTCGTGGTGTACCGTCTGGGCTGTGCCATCCCTGTTCCGTTCGTTTCCGGCTCTGCGCTGACGCAGATGTTCGCAAACGGCGACATGCTCTCCTATCTGAACATGATGAGCGGTGGTGCTCTGGCCCGTTGCACGCTCTTCGCGTTAGGTGTGACACCCTATATCAACGCCTCCATTATTGTGCAGCTGCTCACCGTGGCAATTCCCGCGCTGGAAAATCTGGCAAAGGAAGCCGACGGCCAGCAGAAGCTGCAGCAGATCAACCGGTACGCAGGTGCTGTGGTCGCTCTGATCATGAGCATCGGCTACTACTTCGTGATCCGCAATATGGGCGCACTGAAGTACGTTTCCGGCGGTGCCGGCATCTTTGCCGCCATCGTCATCATCGCAACCTTTGTGGCTGGCGCACAGCTGATCACATGGTGCGGTGAGCAGATCGATGACAAGGGCATCGGCAACGGTGTCTCGCTCATCATCTTTGCTTCGATCGTCTCCAACTGGTCTTCGCTGTACACCTCTGTCAAGGGTCTGCTGACTCAGGCAGCGTCCGGCAAGCCCCAGTACTACTTCTTCCTGCCGCTGCTGATCGTGCTGGCACTGGTGGCTGTGGTCTTCGTGGTCGTCATGACCAACGCAGAGCGCCGCATCACCATTCAGTACGCAAAACGCGTGGTAGGCCGCAAGCAGATGGGCGGTCAGAACAGCTATCTGCCCCTGAAGCTGAACATGAGCGGCGTTATGCCCATCATCTTCGCTTCGGCTCTGGTGTCCATCCCGGGCACCATCGGCAGCTTCCTGCAGATCGACCAGCAGGCACACCCGGTGTGGTATGCATTCTTCCACACCTTCAACTACACCTCCTGGCTGTATGTTGTGATCTACCTGCTGCTGATTCTGGCATTCAACTACTTCTATGTGGCCATCCAGTACAACCCCGTTGAGATCGCCAACAATCTGCGCCGCAACAACGGCTCGATCCCCGGCTTCCGTCCCGGCAAGCCGACCAGCGATTTCATCACCCGCACCCTGAACAAGATCACCCTCATCGGTGCCATCTTCCTGGCTGCGGTGGCTGTGCTGCCGATCATTCTGGGTAACCTGACCGGTATGAGCATCCAGCTGGGCGGTACCAGCCTGCTGATTGTGGTTGGTGTGGCACTTGATACCACCCGTAGCCTCGACAGCTTCATGACGATGCGCAACCACAAGGGCTTCCTTGGTTGATCCACAATAATTAAGATGTGAGAAAGCACTGGAAAGGAGAGTACGCTCGAACTTTTCAGTGCTTTTTTACTTTTTTGGAGTTTACATCCTCTAGCAAAGGAAAGGAATGATCCTATGAATCTGATCCTGTTGGGCGCACCTGGTGCTGGTAAGGGCACTCAGGCCGAGATCATCTGCGCCAAGCTGAACATCCCCTCCATCAGCACCGGCAACATTCTGCGCGCTGCTGTCAAGGAAGGCACCGAGATGGGCCTGAAGGCAAAGAGCTTTATGGACGCTGGCGCTCTGGTGCCCGATGAGGTCATCATCGGCATCCTGAAAGAGCGTCTGGCTCAGCCGGACTGCGCAAACGGCTTCATCCTGGACGGTGTGCCCCGCACCATCGCTCAGGCCGAGGCCATCGAGACCATGGGCATCCGCATCGACAAGGTACTGGAGCTGCAGGTCGAGGACAATGTGATCGTTGACCGCATGAGCGGCCGCCGCGTCTGCGAGAAGTGCGGCGCAAGCTACCACATCGTCAACAAGAAGAGCAAGGTCGAGGGTGTGTGCGACCTGTGCGGCGGCAAGACCGTCATCCGCAAGGACGACCAGCCTGCCACCGTGCTGGATCGTCTGAAAGCATATCATGAGCAGACCGAGCCGCTGGTGGAGTTCTACCGTACCCGCGGCAAGCTGGCAGAGATCAAGTTCTGCCCCTCCATCGAGGAGACCACGGCTGAAGTCATGAAGGCTTTGGAGGCATAATTGTGATTCAGATCAAAAATGCGAAAGAGCTGGACGGCATGCGCAAGGCAAATGCCCTGAGCGCAGCTGCCCTGAAGTACGGCGGTGAGCATATCGAAGCAGGTATGACCACATGGGAATTGGATAAGCTGATCTACGACTTCATCGTGAAGCACGGCGGCATCCCCAATTTCAAGGGTCTGTATGGCTTTCCGGGCACGGCCTGCATCAGCCTGAACGATACCATCATCCATGGTATCCCTTCGCATGACATCGTCATTCGTCCCGGCGATATCGTCAGCATCGACACCGGCGCAAAGATCGATGGCTTCAACGGCGACAATGCCTGCACCTATGCGGTAGGCAAGGTCGATCTGGAAGCACAGCGTCTGCTGGACGTGACCAAGGCTGCTCTGTATAAGGGCATCGAGCAGGCTGTGGCCGGCAACCGCATCGGCGACATTGGCTATGCCGTGCAGAGCTACTGCGAGGATGCCGGTTTCTCGGTCGTCCGCGAGTTCGTGGGCCACGGCACCGGCCGTGAGCTGCACGAGGACCCGGAAGTGCCCAACTACGGCCATCAGGGCCGCGGCCCGCGCCTTGTGCCCGGCATGACCATTGCCATTGAGCCCATGATCTGCCAGTACGACTGCAAGATCACCCAGTCCAAGGACGGCTGGACCGTCAAGACCAAAGACGGTGGTCTGGCTGCGCACTTTGAGCACTCCAATGCGATCCTGAAGGATCACACTGAGATCATGACCCGCTTCTGGGATGACCCGGATTTTGACCCGGAAAAGTTCAGCCTGAAGTAAGCTGATCCCTGAAATATGAGAAGCGCCGCCTGCGAAGAGCAGAAATGCTCCGCCGCAGGCGGCGTTTTTGCAGGGACAGACCTGCTGTTTGTGCAATTATGACAACTTTTGGTGAAAAAGTTTCATCTTTGCGGTGGAGAAAAACCAAGACCGGAGAGAGAAAGGGCAGCTTTTGAATTTCGAGAATTTTTTATCGGAAATACGGAAAAAACCTCTTGCAAATTGACAACAAAAGGTGTATAATCTATAAATGGCTGTGGAAGCCAGATACTTCCTCGGCGGACAGGGATTTTCTGCCCGTTTTGCGGATTTTGTGCCGCGAAAGATGAAGTATGTGGCGATCATCGCCGCCTGTCCGTCTGTGGACCGGCACTGGAACTGGAGAACGCTGAAGCGGCAAGCTGCGGTCAAACGGGCGCAGGCACGTGAAAACCGCGGCGCTTTCAGGGTTCCAAGGCAAAGGCACCGGTTCAGGTTCAACGACAAACTGAGCAGATCCAATGAGGAGGCAAATAGCTTGTCTAAGGAAGACGTTATCGAGATCGAAGGCATTGTGCGTGAAGCCATGCCCAACGCCATCTTTAAGGTGGAAATGTTGAGCGAGGATAAGAACACCGGGAAGCTCACTCCCAGCGGTCACATCCTCTTAGCGCACATCTCCGGCAAGCTGCGGACCAATTTCATCCGTATCCTGCCCGGGGACAAGGTTACCGTGGAAATGTCGCCCTATGATCTTTCTAAGGGCCGCATCACCTGGCGCTCCAAATAAGCACCAGGGTATCAACCAAAAGGAGGTTCAACATCATGAAGGTCAAGCCTTCCGTGAAACCCATCTGCGAAAAGTGCAAGGTCATCCGCCGCAAAGGCCGCGTGATGGTCATCTGCCAGAACCCCAAGCATAAGCAGCGCCAGGGCTAATTCGGGCGCCTGGGGGTCAAGTGCGTAGAGTCCCGGCGCAGACCCCGACACTGACATGGGATGATTTTTGGAGGAAACTACTATGGCACGTATTGCCGGCGTTGACCTGCCCCGCGAGAAGCGCGTTCAGGTGGGTCTCACCTACGTTTATGGTATCGGCCAGACCACTGCTAACAAGATCCTGGAAGCAACTGGCATCAACCCCGATACCCGCGTCAAGGACCTGACTCTGGAAGAAGAGGCTAAGATCCGTGACTACATCGATCAGGCTAACATCATCGTTGAAGGCGACCTGCGCCGCAACGTTGCTCTGGACATCAAGCGCCTGGTTGAGATCCAGTCCTTCCGTGGCACCCGCCATCGCAAGAATCTGCCCTGCCGCGGCCAGCGTACCAAGACCAATGCACGTACCTGCAAGGGTCCCAAGCGCACTGTCGCTAACAAGAAGAAGTAAGGAGGATTTGAGAAATGGCAAGTGCAAATAATGCCAAGAAGGGCGCTAATGTCCGCATGAAGCGCAAAGAGCGCAAGAACATTGCTGCTGGTCAGGCTCATATCCAGTCTACCTTCAACAATACTGTTGTCACCATCACCGACCTGCAGGGTAATGCAGTGTCCTGGTGCTCCTCCGGCTCCCTGAACTTCCGCGGCAGCCGTAAGAGCACTCCGTTCGCAGCCCAGTCTGCTGCTGAGACCGCAGCCAAGGTTGCTATCGAGCATGGCATGAAGACCGTTGAGGTCTACGTCAAGGGCCCCGGCGCTGGCCGTGAGTCCGCTATTCGTGCGCTGCAGGCTACCGGCCTGGAAGTCACCCTGATCAAGGACGTGACTCCCATCCCCCACAATGGCTGCCGTCCCCCGAAGCGCCGTCGTGTCTGATCGAAGGAGGAAATTGAATTATGGCAAAGAATACGCAGCCTATCGCAAAGCGTTGCAAGGCCCTGGGCATTTCTCCTGCGGTCATGGGCTATGCAAAGAAGAATACCACCCGCAACTCCAATGGCAACATGCGCAAGAAGCAGTCTGAGTACGCATCTCAGCTGAAGGAGAAGCAGAAGGTCAAGTTTATCTACGGCGTTCTGGAAAAGCAGTTCCACAATGCTTACCTGCGTGCTGAGGCCCGCCCCGGCAAGACTGGTGAGAACCTGCTGCAGATCATGGAGTGCCGTCTGGACAACGTCGTGTTCCGTCTGGGCTTTGCTCAGACCCGCCGCGACGCTCGTCAGCTGGTGTCCCACGCTCACTTCACCGTCAACGGCAAGAAGGTCAACATTCCTTCTTATCAGGTGAAGGCTGGCGACGTGATCGAAGTGCGCGAGTCCAGCCGCAGCTCTGCAAAGTTTGCAAAGCTGACCGGCCCCGAGGCTCCCGTTGTTGCTCTGCCCGCATGGCTGAACCGTGAGACTGGTTCTCTGAAGGGTGTTGTCGCAAAGCTGCCCGAGCGCAGCGATATCGACTACGAAGTCGCAGAGCACCTCATCGTCGAGCTGTACTCCAAGTAATCCATTAAGAAGGCTGGGCCTTCCCCGTGGACGGCTCACTTTCGCATTCTTTTCTTTGAAAGAATTTAATAATGGGCCGGCGGCAGCGCCGGTTTGACAAGGAGGGCATAGATATGATGGAGATTGAACGTCCCAAAATCGAAACGGCAAGCCTGTCCCCGGACGGCCGCTACGGCAAATTCGTGGCAGAACCGCTGGAGCGTGGCTTTGGCATCACACTGGGCAATAGCCTGCGTCGTGTGCTTCTTTCCTCTCTGCCCGGTGTCGCCGTGACCAGCGTCAAGATTGATGGCGTGGTTCACGAGTTCTCCACCATTGAGGGCGTCAAGGAAGACGTTACCGAAATTGTCCTGAACCTGAAGGGTATTGCTGCAAAGCTGTACACCGATGGTCCGAAGACAGTGCGTGTTGAGGCAGTCGGCCCCTGTGAGGTCACCGCTGACAACATCAAGCAGGGCGACGACATCGAAATTCTGAACCCTGAGTGGCACATCGCAACCCTGGGCGAGGGCGGCAAGCTCGTCATGGAGCTGACCTTCGATAAGGGCCGCGGCTATGTGCCCGCAGAGCGCAACAAACAGGCTATCATCGAGAAGAACGATATCAACACTCTTCCCGTTGACAGCATTTACACCCCTGTGCTCAAGGTGAACTACAACGTCGAGAGCACCCGTGTTGGCCAGGCAATCGATTATGACAAGCTGACCATTGAGGTTTGGACCGATGGCACGATCAATGCGCAGGAAGCCGTTTCTCTGGCTGCCCGTGTGCTGACCGAGCACCTGAACCTGTTCGTCAACCTGTCCGATGAGGCAGCCGGCGCTGAGATCATGGTGGAGAAGACCAACGACGACAAGGAAAAGGCTCTGGAAATGACCATTGAAGAGCTGGATCTGAGCGTGCGTTCCTTCAACTGCCTGAAGCGCGCAGGCATCAACACGGTGGAAGATCTGGTCAGCAAGAGCGAGGACGAGATGATGAAGGTCCGCAACCTCGGTCGCAAGAGCCTGGAAGAGGTCATGGCAAAGCTGGATTCTCTGGGCTTCAAGCTGAACACGGATGACGATAACTAAAAATAATTAAGGAGTGAAACGGGATGCCCGGTACCAGAAAGCTCGGTAGAACCAGCGACAGCCGCAACGCTATGATGCGCGCTATGGTTACCTACCTGTTAGAGAATGGCAAGATTGAGACCACTGTCACTCGCGCTAAGGACGTTCGTTCCATGGCCGAGAAGATGATCAGCCTTGGCAAGGCAAGCGACCTGCACACCAAGCGTCAGGTTTATGCCTACATCACCAAGGAAGATGTTGCAAAGAAGCTGTTTGATGAGATCAGCCCCAAGTACGCTGACCGCAACGGCGGCTACACCCGCATCATCAAGATCGGCGCTCGCCGCGGCGACGCAGCTGAGATGGCAGTTCTGGAGCTCGTTTGATCTGCTCTGACTGTTTATAACAGTTTTTCAAGAGACTATCGTATTTTGTACGGTAGTCTCTTTTTTGCTTTCTCATTTTCAGGTGTTGGCATTGCGCCCGGCCCGTGGTATACTGACAATAGCATGTTTTCGGCCTTTGGCCGGACAAGTTTTCCACGCAGAGGAGGCGCAGCAGTTGAAACATCCGAATCATTTTGGCCGGTGGTTGGCTTGCGTGCTGCTGTGCCTGCTTCTGGCAGGCTGCAGCATGTCCGGTGAACAGGTGCAGGTGGAAGAGCTTCTGCGTGCGCCCAAGCTTTCCGGCGATTACGGCGATGTGCAGACTGCCCTGAACGACTGGCTGGGGGAGAGCGCACAGCTCAAATATCCCATGCAGGGCGACCTGCTTTCGCCTTTCCTGCTGCAGGATCTGGACGGTGACGGCAGGCAGGATGCCGCCGTGCTTTACACCACCGCCCAAAGCTCCAACGTGTGCATTGCCATCCTGCAGAAGGATGATGCCGACATCTGGCATGTGCGCCAGAACGTAGAGGGCCTTGCGGACACGGTAGAGTCGGTGGGGCTGGCCCAGCTGCAGCCCGGCGATGCCACCCAACTGGTGGTGGGTTATACAGCGGCACAGGGCGACCATTATCTGGCTGTGTATTCCTATACCGACGGCGTGCTTTCCACGATCCTGGAGCAGCAGTACCAGCAGTATCTGGTGGAGGATATCACCGGCGGCGGCAATCAGGATCTGATCCTGATGTCTACGCTGGAGGACGGCGGCGTGCAGATCGAACTGCTGACCGTGGATAAAGAGGGCAGCTTCCAGCAGGTGGCTGTTATGGGCCTTTCCGCCAATCGGTTCGCCGGCTGCGCCTCGGTGGCGGCGGGTGTGGGTGCGGATGGCAGGCATTATCTGGTGCTGGATGGCTGGACCGGCATTTCCGGAAACAATCTGGCCAGCGTGCTGCTGCGTTTTGACGAGGACACGCAGCAGATGGTGCCTGCCGACCAGATCAGCACCGAAAAGCTTTACACCGCATCCCTGCGCAATGTGCCCAGTCTGGTCAGTCAGGATCTGGACGGCGACGGCATCGTGGAGATCCCCACCCAGCCGGACGAAGCGGGCCTGCTGAACATGAGCCAGAGCCGCCGCATGGATTTTATCGTGTGGATGGACTATACCAGCCCGCACCCGGAAAAAAGCTTCGGGCTGCTGGACGAAGAGACCAACTGCTATATCGAGCTGCCCATGGAGTGGGAGGGCAACCTCAAACTGACCGACAGCGAACAATATGATGGTGCAGTGGAGCTGCGCACGGTGGACGAAGACCAGCTGGTAATGACCCTGCGTCTGGTGCGCACCACCTCCAGCCTGAAGGGCTGGACCCGCCTTGGCATCGTGGCATCCCGCCAGATGCAGGCGAAGCTTGCCCCGGATGTGGAGATCGGTGATAAAAATTACCGCCTGTCCAAGGCGCTGTATCTGCTCAACTAAAGAACGGAGGAACAGTTCATGGTACGAGTGCTTGTCGTTGAAGATGAAGCCAACATCCGCGAGATGATCGCGCTGAACCTGCGCCTTGCGGGCATGGAGGCTGTGGAGGCCGAAAGCGCCGAGGTGGCTCTGCCGCTGCTGGAGAAGAAGCCGGGCTGCGATGCGGCCATTCTGGATGTGATGCTGCCGGGCATGAACGGTTTCTCCCTGTGCGAGACCATCCGCCGCACCGATCAGAAGATCGGCATTATCATCCTCAGCGCCAAGGGACAGGAGCAGGACAAGATCCGCGGCCTTTCTATTGGTGCCGATGACTATATGACCAAGCCTTTCAGCGTAAGCGAACTACTGGCCCGTGTGAAAGCGCTGTGCCGCCGCGTCGGCCGTACTGCAGGCGGGGACGAAAAAGAAAAGGAAAACCCGCTGGGGATGCTCACCAGCGGCGAATTTGTGCTGGACGAGAACCGCCGCGTGCTGCTCAAGGCAGGCCAGCCCATCGAGCTGACGCAGGTGGAATTCCAGATCATGGAGCTGTTCTTCCGCAACCCCGGCATTGCGCTGGTGCGCGAGAAGATCTTGAAGGGTGTCTGGGGCGAGAACTATTTTGGTGACGTGAAGATCGTGGATGTGAACATCCGCCGTCTGCGCATGAAGGTGGAGGATGAACCCAGCCATCCCACCCATATCCTTACTGTGTGGGGCTACGGCTACAGATGGGAAGAATGAGAAGCGGGATCACCCGCCGGTGGCTGCGGGGCAATCTGCTCATCACCGTGCTGCTGGTGCTGCTGGCCGAAACCATGTTCCTGTACAACTACACACGCAGCTATTATAACAGCGTGCAGCAGACCATGTACCGGCGGTTCTCTTCGGTGTCCGGCCAGCTGAAAATGTACACCGGCGATACGGTGCAGAGCACGGCAGCTACCCGCAGCGTGGCCCTGCGCCGCATGGTGGAGCAGTTTGCCGATAAGGACAAATACGAGTTCATGCTGCTGGACAGCTATGGCGGGGTCATTGCGTCCTCCAGCGGCACAAATGCGGACGGCATTGTGACCGGCACCGACTTTGAGCAGGCGCAGGAGGCTTCTGACGGCCTTGGTGTGGCGGTCTACCGCACCCAGTCCGGCGAGCTGGTGATGGCGGCCTGCTATCTGGTGCCCTATGCCGCCGAGGATGTGGCGGCGATGCGTCTTGTCACCAGCCTGACCCTTGTGGGAGCGCAGATCAAGAACGCCATCGCGGTAAGTGTTGTGATCGCGGCGGTGATCCTTGCTTTCACCGTGATGTCCGGCCTGTACTTCATCCGCAGCATCGTGGTGCCGCTGGGGCAGGTGGAGCGCACCGCAGCCAGCATCGCCCGGGGTGAGCTGGATGTGCGCCTGCCGGTCACCGGCAACGAGCACGACGAGGTGGACCGCCTGCGCGGAACCATCAACCAGATGGCCGAAGGGCTGGAAGAGACCGAGAAGATGAAGAACGAGTTCATCAGTTCCGTCTCTCACGAGCTGCGCACGCCGCTCACCTCCATCCGGGGCTGGGTGGAGACCCTGCGCACACTGGACGACCCGGCAGACGAGAACTACCGCAAGGGCCTTGAGATCATCAACAATGAGACGGGCCGCCTGTACAACATGGTGGAAGAGCTGCTGGATTTCAGCCGTTTACAGAATGGCCGCATCCGTATGGACTGCCGCCCGCTGGACCTTGTGGCAGAGCTGACCGATGCGGTGCTGTTCTGTGAAGCACGCATCCAGCGCGAGGGCCTTGTGCTCAGCTACACCGAGCCGGAGGAGATGATCCCGGTCTATGCCGACCCGGACCGTCTGCGGCAGGTGTTCATCAACATCATGGACAACGCCATCAAGTACTCGGCCCCCGGCGGGCGCATCACGGTCAAGCTGTGGGCGGGCGAATACAAGGCTTTTGCGGAGATCATCGATCAGGGCCGCGGCATCCCGCCGGAAGACCTTGAGAATGTCAAGACCAAGTTCTACAAGGGCAGTAATTCGGTGCGGGGCAGCGGCATCGGCCTTGCGCTGGTGGATTCCATCATGACTGCACTGGACGGCACCATGGACATCAAGAGCACGCTGGGCCGCGGCACAGTGGTCACACTGGGCTTGCCGCTGTACCATAAGGCGTGAAGATTTTGTCACAATTCTGTGGTAAAATAACCGGGAAAAATATGATCCGATAGGAGAACCCAATGAATCAACCAAAAAAGGAACGTTTCAAGACCAGCGTCGGCGGGCAGGCGCTGATGGAAGGTATCATGATGCGCGGCCCGAAGCTCATCTGCTGCGCCGTGCGCAAGCCGGACGGCACCATTGAGACCAAGATCGACCCTGTGAAGAACCACGGCATCTGGACAAAGATCCCGCTGGTGCGCGGTGCCATCTCCATGATCGAAAGCCTGATCGTGGGCTACCGCTACATGATGTACTCGGCTCAGGTGAGCATGGGTGACGACTACGACCCCGAAGAGGAAGAGACTGCCTTTGAAAAATGGGTGGGCGACCACTTGGGCAAAAAGGCAGAGGACGCACTGCTGGCCTGTGCCGCCGTACTGGGCGGCCTGCTGGCGATTTTGCTGTTCACCGTGCTGCCCACCCTCATCGTGGGCGGCGTGAACCACTTTGTAACATTGGGCCGCTGGGCCAAGGTGGTGCTGGAAGCGGTGCTGAAAGTTGGCATCTTCCTCACCTATATGGTGGCCATCTCCAAGATGAAGGAGATCCACCGCGTGTTTGAGTACCACGGTGCCGAGCACAAGACCATTGCCTGCTATGAGGCCGGTGATGAGCTGACCGTGGAGAATGTGCGCAAGTACACTCGGTTCCATCCGCGCTGCGGCACCAGCTTCCTCATTCTGGTGGTCATCGTCAGCGTGTTCCTCTACAGCGTGCTGCCGTGGGGCAGCATCGGCCTGCGGGTGCTGTTCAAGCTGCTGCTTCTGCCGCTGGTCATGGGCATCAGCTATGAGCTGCTCAAGTGGTGCGGCCGGTCCGATAACATTGCTACCCGCATCATCCGCCAGCCCGGCATCTGGGTGCAGCACCTGACCGTGTTTGAACCGGACGACAGCATGATCGAGGTGGCCATTACCGCTGTGACCCCTGTGCTGCCCGAGGACCCGGAGGATGGCAGATGGTAATTGCTGGTTTGACCCCACGCGAAGCGGTGCGGGCCGTGGAAGCCCGGCTTTCCGCTGCAGGGTGTCCGGATGCCGATTATGATGCACGGGAGCTGTTCCGCGTGGCAGCCGGGCGGGATGCCCGCCTTTCCGACCGGGTGCTGACCACGGAGGAAGCGGAAAAGCTGGAGGCCCTCTGCACGCGCCGTGAGCAGCGGGAACCGCTGCAATACCTGTGCGGGATCTGGAGCTTTCTGGATTTTGACCTTGCCGTTGGCCCCGGTGTGCTCTGCCCCCGGGCAGACACTGAGGTGGTAGCGGAAGCAGCTGCCAATACCCTGACGGGCATTGCAGCGCCCCGGGTGCTGGATCTCTGCGCGGGGACCGGCTGTCTGGGGCTGGGCGTCAAGCGCTTCTGCCCGGCGGCGCAGGTGACCTGCGTGGAAAAAAGCCCGGAAGCTTTTGTTTATCTGGAAAAGAACTGCCGCTGCGCCTTGAAAGGGCAGGGCGGGCAGACGGAGGACTTGCTGGAGCCTACCGCGTTTGAGCAGGCAGATGCCCCGGCCTTTGACTGGGGGCCGGCGCTGAACGCTCTGCGCGCAAAGGCAAAGCCAGCCTATGCGGTGCAGCCGGTGGAGGGCGACCTGTTCACCTACTGGCAGGGCCTGCCGGAAGGGCAGCTTGATCTGATCGTATCCAACCCGCCCTACCTCACCGCCGAGGAGATGCGGCATCTGCAGCCCGAGGTGGCGCAGGAACCGGCCATGGCGCTGGAAGCAGGAAAGGACGGCCTTGTGTTCTACCGTGCCCTTGCAGAGCATTACCAGAATGCACTGCGGCCCGGCGGCGCACTGGTGCTGGAGATCGGCTGGCAGCAGCGGCAGGCTGTGGCGGCACTGCTGGCTGCAAACGGCTGGGCAGACATTGAGTGCCGCAAGGATTTTGGCGGCAACGACCGGTGCATGATCGCCCACAGACCCGAAAAATAAAAGTGAAAATAGAAACAACTTCTTGTTGTAATATTTTGATTTTGTGGTATACTATACTGGAAAGTATACGGACAGCCCGCGCACGGCGGGCAGCAGGAAGAAAAGGAGCAGCACGCTATGGCAAAAAATCAGAACAACAACACCGTTGCCCCGGCGACCAAAAAGACCGAGCCGGAGGCCAAAAAGGATGCGCTGGCCACTGCGCTGGCCCAGATCGAAAAGCAGTTCGGCAAGGGTGCCGTGATGAAGCTGGGTGATAACGCCTCCATGCAGGTGGATGCCATTTCCACCGGCAGTCTGGGTCTGGATCTGGCTCTGGGCGTGGGCGGTGTGCCCCGCGGCCGCATCATTGAGGTGTACGGCCCGGAATCCAGTGGTAAGACCACGCTGGCTCTGCACATTCTGGCCGAAGCCCAGAAGCAGGGCGGCGAAGTGGCCTTCATTGACGTGGAGCACGCACTGGACCCCACCTATGCCGAAGCGCTGGGCGTGGATATCAACAATCTGCTGGTCAGCCAGCCGGACACCGGCGAGCAGGCCATGGAGATCTGCGAAGCACTGGTGCGCTCCGGTGCCATCGATGCCATCGTGGTGGACTCGGTTGCCGCCATGGTGCCGAGGGCTGAGATCGAGGGCGAAATGGGCGACAGCCATGTGGGCCTGCAGGCCCGCCTGATGAGTCAGGCCATGCGCAAGCTGACTTCGGTCATCGGCAAGACCAACACGGTCTGCGTCTTCATCAACCAGCTGCGTGAAAAAGTGGGCGTGATGTACGGCAACCCGGAGGTCACCACCGGCGGCCGCGCCCTGAAATATTACGCCTCGGTGCGCATCGACATCCGCCGCGTGGAGGGCCTGAAGGACTCTTCCGGCCAGTTCATCGGCAACCACACCCGCGCCAAGATCGTCAAGAATAAGGTGGCACCTCCGTTCCGTGAGGCAGAGTTCGATATCATGTTCGGCGAGGGCATTTCCAAGATGAGCGAACTCATTGATGTGGGCGTGAAGCTGGGCATCGTGCAGAAGAGCGGCGCATGGTTCAACTATGGCGATATCCGTCTGGGTCAGGGCCGCGACAACGCAAAGCAGTTCCTGAAGGACAATCCCGAGATCGCAAACGACATCGAGGGCCAGATCCGCGCCAATGCCGATAAGCTGTACGCATCCCGCCGCCCGGCAGGCAAGGGCGCTGCGGCCAAGGCCGAGGAACCCGCCAAGGCTGCAGATGCCAAGGAGCCGGTGGTCAAGGCTCCTGCCCGCAGCAGCGAGAGCGAACTGGATATCATGGTGGAGGACTAAATGTCCTTTTATAAACGCCGCCGCCCGAAGCAGGAAGAAGAAAAGTGCGCCGACCCGGCCAAGGCCCGCGCCCGCGCACTGGATGCGCTGGCCTCGCGCGAGATGTCCTCGGCACAGCTGTATGAACGGCTGTGCTATGGCTTTACCGAGCAGGCTGCAGCGGCTGCTGTGGCTGAGATGGTGGAGCTGGATTACGTAAACGATGACCGCTATGCCGAAGCCCGGGCACACAGCCTGCTTGCCGCCCGCAAGAGCCGCCGTGCGGCGGCCCAGAACCTGCGGCAGAAGGGCCTTTCCGGCGCGCAGATCGAGCAGGCGCTGGAAAGCGTCTATGCCCCGGACGCAGACGGCGAAAGCCCAGAGCTGGAAGCTGCCGCCGCTCTGGTGCGCAGCCGCTACATGAAAAAGCTGGCCGATGGCCGCCGCGACCTTGTGGTGGCCGCCCTGCAGCGCCGCGGCTTTGCGTATTCGGTCATAAAAGAAGCGATAAAAAGAGCGGAAGAAGAATAAAAAGCACCCCTCAAAAGAGAAAGAGAGTATCATCCCCTATGAAAATTGCGTGTATTTCCCTTGGCTGCCCCAAGAATCAGGTCGATCTGGATGTGATGGTGCACATCCTGCTGTCTGCCGGCCACGAGACCGTGGCCGATCTGGCCGAAGCAGATGTGATCCTTGTGAACACCTGCGGCTTCATTGAGAGCGCCAAGACCGAAGCCATTGAAAACATTCTGGAAGCCTGCTCCTACAAGCAGCAGAACCCGGAGCTGAAGGTCATCGTCACCGGCTGTCTTGCCGAGCGCTACCGCAGCCAGATCGAGGAAGAGATCCCCGAGGTGGACGCGGTGGTGGGCTGTGCCTCCAACAAGGCCATCGACACCATCGTGGCCCGCCTGTTCCATGGTGAGGACCATCTGGAAAGCTACGGTGCCAAAAAGGACTTTCCGCTGGGCGGCAAGCGTGTCATCGGCACGCCTGCCCACTATGCGTACTTAAAGATCGCTGAAGGCTGCAACAACCGCTGCCACTACTGCGCCATCCCCGGCATCCGCGGCCCGCTGCACAGCCGCGATATGGCCGACTGCGTGGCCGAAGCCCGCTGGCTGGCCGGTGAGGGCGTGAAAGAGCTGATCGTGGTCGCACAGGACCCCACCGCTTACGGCGAGGACTGGGGCAAGCCCGGCAGCATCTGCGAGCTGCTGGATAAGCTGAACAAGGTGCCGGGCCTCGAGTGGATCCGCATTATGTACGCTTACCCGGAGCGCATCACGGATGAGTTCATTGCCGCCATGAAGCGCAATGAAAAGGTGGTGCCCTACCTCGATCTGCCCATCCAGCACTGCAATGACACCATCCTCAAGAATATGAACCGCCGCTCCAACCGCGCCGAGCTGCTGGAGGTGATCGGCAAGCTGCGCCGCGAGATCCCCGGCATCACCCTGCGCACCACTCTGATCGCAGGCTTCCCCGGCGAGACCGAGGAGCAGTTCGAGGATCTGTGCAATTTTGTCAAGGAAGTAAAGTTCGACCGTCTGGGCTGCTTTGCCTACTCTGCCGAGGAGAACACCGTTGCTGCCAAGATGGACGGCCAGATCGATCAGGAGACCAAGGACAGGCGCGCCGAACTGGTGATGCAGATCCAGACCGGCATCATGGCCCAGAAGCAGGCCGAAAAGGTGGGCCAGACCGTGCATGTGCTTTGCGACGGCATCGACGAGGAGAGCGGCCTGTATCTGTGCCGCACCACCGGCGATGCTCCTGAGGTGGACGGCAATGTGTGCGTTTCCAGCGAGGAACCGCTGTATCCCGGCCAGTTCTACGATGTTCTGGTGGACGACAGCGACCTTTACGATCTGTATGGTACTGTTGCAAAATAACAAATTGGAGGAATCTGTATGAATCTGCCCAATAAACTTACCCTGACCCGCATCCTGCTGGTGCCCGTGTTCATGATCTTTGCGTCCCTGACCGGTCTGAGCGGCATCGCGGATGGCTCCTTCCAGCCGACGTATTACCTGATTGCAGGCATCGTCTTTGCTGCCGCCAGCTTTACTGATTTTCTGGACGGCCATCTGGCCCGCAAGTGGAACATGGTGACCGATTTCGGCAAGTTTGCCGACCCGCTGGCCGACAAACTGCTCACCACTGTGGCCTTCATTTACATGATGCGGGACGGCGTGTGCAGCCCGGTGGTGCTGTGCATCATTCTGGCCCGCGAGTTTGCCGTGTCCGGCCTGCGCATGGTGGCTGCCGGCGCCAAGGACGGCAAGGTGATCGCTGCCAACATGTGGGGCAAGGTGAAGACCGTGCTGCAGATGCTGAGCATCATCTTCTACTTCTTTGGCATGGCGATTGCGGCGAATGTGTCCTGGGATGCCACGGTCATGGTTGTGGGAGCCTCGGTGGTGCTGTGCTGGCTGGTGGCTGCCGTGACGGCCATTTCCGGCATCAAGTACCTGTGGGACAACCGTAGCTTCATCAACACCGCAAAATAAAGCGTTTTTTGAAAAAGGGCAGGGAGACCTGCCCTTTTTCAAATTTTCGAGGAAATATTACAAGACGGAAAGGCTTTCCATGAAAAAATTTGCTGATACAGTGCGCCGCCTGCTCTCCATCGCACTGAACCTGTTCATCGTCTGGGCGGAGCCCATTGCCCTGCCCATGAGCTGGGATTGGGGCAAAGAGCAGATGTTCATTTTTTACACCGAGGATTCCAACATCCTTTCGGCCTGCATCTGCGCCATGGTGGCGGTGGGCCAGCTGGTATGCATCTTTACCGGCAGAGAACTGCCGCACTGGCTGCACACCCTCAAGTACATTGCCACCTGCTGCCTGACCATGACCTTTCTCACGGTGGTGTTCGTGCTGGGTCCCATGTATGAGGATGGCAACGGCTGGTACATCATGCTGTGCACCAGCTCCATGCTGTACCATCATCTGCTCAACCCGCTGGCGGCCATCTTCTCCTTTGTGCTGCTGGAGCGCTCACCGCGCCTGCCCCGCAGTACGGTCAAGTGGGCGCTGCTGCCCACGGTGCTGTACGGCGGCATCATTTTGTGGCTGAACATCCAGCGCGTGGTAGATGGGCCATATCCCTTCATGAAGGTGTATGACCAGAGCGTGCAGGCATCGGTGCTGTGGTGCATCGCCATCCTGCTGATGAATTACTTCTATGCTTGGCTGCTCTGGAAGCTGAACGGCGGGAAGAAAGAAAAAGCCTGACGATTTGAAATGCCCTCCGCTTCGCTCTGGGCATAAATAGCGGAAATACTATTTTTTATTAGAGCAATACCGGACAGACTGCGGTCTGTCCGGTATTGCATTTTTCACAGAAGGGGCCGCAAAGAAAAACAGCATCTGAAAGCTCCGGCCCTTCCTGTGAAAAAGCAGCTCCGAAAAGCCCGCAGGCTTTTCGGAGCTGCAAATGAAAGATAAATTATCCTCTGAATATGCCCAGAGCAAAGCGGAGGGCATTCTAAATGGTTCTTGTGTTTTTACGCTACGGTGGAATTCTCTTCCAGCCAGTCCAGCACACAGGACTGCAGGGCGTTCAGGTGCGCACGGTTCTCGCCGTAAGTGGAAGCATAGGTGCTCTCGGCATCGTCCAGCTCTTCCTGCGTGGGAGCAAGGCTCTTGGTCTCGGCCACGGCCTGAAGGATCAGGTCCTGCTTTGCCAGATGCTCAAAGTAAGCGTCGGATGCGGCCAGCATGGCATCGGCATCGGTATAGCCCTGCGTCTGGGCAAAAGCATTCAGATCCATGCCGTAGGCGGTGGCGTACTGGTTGTAGTAGTTCAGGAACATGCGGATGTAATAGCTGGTGATCTCGCTGGGCAGCTCCTTGAAGGTGGAATTGGCCATCAGGTAGTCCACGATGGCGTTCTCGTAGTTGGTGGCATACAGCGCATCGTTAAAGTAGCTGCGCAACTGGTCGACGGTGTGCAGATCATCGCTGATGCCAAAGTTGGAGTCCACCCACTCGTCGGTCAGCTCAGGGGTCACGCTTTCGGAAATGGAGTTCAGGGTCACGCTGAACACGGCTTCCTTGCCGCTGAGGGTGATCGTGTTGCCCTCGGCATCGGTGGAATCGCCGTAGCCGTCCGGGAAGGTGACGGTCACATCAAAGGTATCGCCCACATTGTGCCCGATGATCTGGTCCTCAAAGCCATCGATGAAGGAACCGCTGCCAAGGGTCAGGTCGTAGCCGGTGGCAGTGCCGCCGGTAAAGGCCACGCCGTCCACGGTGCCGGTGTAATCGATGTTGGCAACATCTCCGCTCTGGGCGGCACGGCCGGTAACGGGCTGGGAAGAGGTGTACTGGTTCAGCAGGTTGTCCACCTGCTGCTGCAGTTCATCTTCGGTGGGGGTCAGGTCGTTCTCCTTCAGGGCGATGGAGCCGAAGTCCTCCGGCAGGGTCACATAGTCCAGCGCTTTGATGCCGCTCCAATAGCCGTTTTCGTCCAGACCATCGCTGTAATCAAAGGCCTCGTAGTCGAAGTCGGCAACAGAGCCAAACTGCGAGACGGATGCGGCAGCCGAAGAAGCGCTGTCGGTCTGCTTGTGCTTTGTCAGCATGAAACAGGCAAAAATGACGCACACCACTGCGGCGATGGCCAGCAGGATGCACAGGAGTTTTTTGGTGTTGTTTTTCAAAAGAAATACCTCCATAAAAATCGGCCTGATGCACAGCAAAAGACCGGTACAGGCAGAACAGATACCCATTTATTATATACGTTCTGACGGCAAAAGGAAAGTTCTTTGCAAAATTTCCACAAATCCTGCGGCGGGTTTGTATCACTTTTGCCCGTCTGCAGACGCAAAAGTGACCAAAACCGGTGGAAATGGGCGGGCGGTTCTGTTACAATAAAAATAAGTGAGCCTTCCCGGAAACATAAGGCCCCTCCCTGAGGGGGCTGCCGAGCGTATGCGAGACTGGAGGAGTTCCTCCTTCTGTCATCGCTGTGCAATGGAGAGGGCGAGGACGGTAAGATATTGGAGGAAATTCAAATGGATTACAATAAAGCTGCTCTGGAAATGCACGAGACCCACAAGGGCAAGGTGGGCATCGTAAGCAAGGTGGAGGTCTCCACCCGCGATGACCTGTCCACCGCCTACACTCCCGGTGTGGCCGAACCCTGCCGCAAGATCAAGGAAAACCCCGACGACGTGTATAAGTACACCTTCAAGGGCAACATGGTGGCTGTCGTTTCCAACGGCACCGCCGTGCTGGGCTTGGGCGATATCGGCCCGGAAGCCGGTCTGCCGGTCATGGAGGGCAAGGCGGTGCTGTTCAAGGAGTTCGGCGGCGTGGATGCCTTCCCCATCTGCATCGATGCCCACGACGCAGCCAGCGTCATTGCTGCCTGCAAGGCCATTGCGCCCACCTTTGGCGGCATCAATCTGGAGGACATCAAGAGCCCCGAGTGCTTTGAGATCGAAGAAACGCTGGAGCGTGAGCTGGACATCCCTGTGTTTCACGATGACCAGCACGGCACTGCTATCGTTGTTACTGCTGCCCTCATCAACGCCCTGCGTGTGGTGGGCAAGAAGATGGAAGATGTGCACATCGTGCTGAACGGCCCTGGTGCTGCCGGTACTGCCATCATCAAGATGCTCATGACCGCCGGTGCAAAGGACATCATTGCAGTGGATCAGTTCGGCACCCTGTACAAGGGCTGCAACAGCGCCGAAGCCCACAAGAACTGGCTGGGTGAGGTGACCAATCCCCGTCAGGTCAAGGGCGGCCTGAAGGAAGCACTGGAAGGTGCCGACGTGTTCATCGGCGTTTCCAAGCCCGGCATCCTGACCACTGAGCTGTGCAAGACCATGAACAAGGATGCCATCGTCTTTGCCATGGCCAACCCCACCCCGGAGATCATGCCGGACGAGGCCAAGGCCGGCGGCGTGCGGGTGATGGCCACCGGCCGCAGCGACTTCCCCAATCAGGTGAACAACGTGCTGTGCTTCCCGGGCCTGTTCAAGGGCGCACTGAGTGTGCGCGCCCGTGACATCAACAATGAGATGAAGCTGGCTGCAGCCTACGCCATCGCCGACCTCATCACCGATGCCGACCGCAGCGAGGAGAACATCATCCCCGGCGCGTTCGACCCCCGTGTGGCCGAGGCAGTGGCAAACGCCGTGGCAAAGGCTGCCCGCGAGACCGGCGTTGCCCGTCTGTAAGCGGAGGACAGGGTTATGAGAACCATTTCCGCACAGGAGATCACGGATACCGTTGCACGGCTGTGCATCGAAGCCAACACCCGCCTGCCGCAGGACGTGCAGGCGGCGCTGGACAAGGCCCGGCAGGAAGAGCCGTGGCCGCTGGCAAAGAGCACTCTCGACCTTTTGTGGTCGAACCTTTCCGCCGCAAAAGAAGAAAACCTGCCCATCTGTCAGGATACCGGCATGGCCTGCGTGTTTGTGGAGCTTGGCACCGATGTGCACATTGACGGCAGCTTTGAAGCTGCCATCCATGAGGGCGTGCGCCGGGGTTACACCGACGGCTACCTGCGCAAGAGCATTGTGGCAGACCCTTTGCGCCGGGGCAATACCGGCGACAACACCCCGGCGGTCATCACAGTGCATCTGGTGGACGGCGAGGGCTGCCGCATCACGGTGGCACCCAAGGGCTTTGGCAGCGAGAACATGAGCCAGATCAAAATGCTCAAGCCCGCCGACGGCGTGGAGGGCTTCAAAAAGTTCGTGCTGGACACGGTGAAGCTGGCAGGCTCCAACCCCTGCCCGCCCATCGTGCTGGGCATCGGCGTGGGCGGCAGCTTTGACAAGGTGGCGTATCTGGCAAAGAAGGCCCTGCTGCGTCCGCTGGATGTGCCGAACCCCGACCCCTATTACGCACAGCTGGAGCAGGAGCTGCTTGCCGCCATCAACGAGCTGGGCATCGGCCCGCAGGGCTTTGGCGGCAGGACCACCTGTCTGGGCCTTGCCATTGAACAGATGCCTACCCATGTGGCGGGCCTGCCTGCGGCGGTGAATGTTTCCTGCCATGTGACCCGCCGTGCAAGCGCGGAACTGTAAGGAGGGGCAAAGATGGAATACAGACTGACGACTCCCTGCACAGCCGAGGACCTTGCCCCGCTCAAGGCGGGCGACACCGTGCTGCTTTCCGGTGTGGTGTACACCGCCCGGGATCAGGCCCACAGGCGGATGACCGAAGCGCTGGAAAAAGGCGAACCGCTGCCCTTTGATCTGACCGGCAGCGCCATCTACTACGTTGGCCCCACGCCGGAACGCCCGGGCCAGGTGATCGGCTCGGCGGGACCCACCACCAGTGGCCGCATGGATGCCATGAGCCCGCGCCTGCTGGACCTTGGCAATAAGATCATGATCGGCAAGGGCAAGCGGGACGATGCTGTAAAGGCGGCTGTGGTGCGCAACGGGGCTGTGTATCTGGCAGCGCTTGGCGGGGCCGGTGCGCTGATGGCAAAAAGCGTGCAGACGCTGGAAGTGATCGCATGGCCGGACCTTGGCTGTGAAGCCGTGCGCCGCCTGACAGTGAAGGATATGCCGCTGACGGTGATCCTGGATGCCCACGGCGGCGACCTGTACCAGTCCGGCCCGGCGGCATATCTGGAAGCAAAATAATTGATCGCCTTTGCACAAAACGCGGCCGACTAAAAACCGGCAAAACAGCAGATTTGCGCAGGATAAATTTGGTTTGTTTTAACAAACTTCTGCGAATTGCTTGCACATCGGCAAAAAGTGTGATATCTTGTACTATATGAAACCGTGGTGCTTTGCATCCCGGCACAGACAGGAGGCAAACATACCATGCAGATCCACCAATCCGCAGAAGATTATCTTGAAACGATCCTGATGCTGAGTCAGCGTATGGGTAAAGTGCGCTCCATTGACGTTGTCAATGAGCTGGGCTTTACCAAAGCCAGCGTCAGCATTGCCATGAAGAAGCTGCGCGAGAACGGCTATATCGCGGTGGACGGCGAGGGCAACCTGACCCTGCTGGCACCGGGCCGCGAGATCGCAGAGCGCATCTATAGCCGTCACCGTCTGCTGACCCACTTCTTTATGCAGCTGGGTGTGGACGAAAAGACTGCCGCCGAAGATGCCTGCAAGGCAGAGCATATCCTCAGTGAGCAGACGCTGGAAAAGATCCGTGAGCGCGCCATTGAGACGGATGCTGAGCTTGGCAAGACTGTCAAGTGATCCCCGCAGCATTCCAAGATCGTAAAATGATCCCGTTCCTGAAAAGGAGCGGGATTTTTTTGTATGGAAATTGGGCGGCAGATCCCTCTTGCATCCGGGGTGCGGGTGCGGTATTCTTATAAGATAAGAAGGTTTTACAGCCAAACCGGGAGGAAACAGCCATGGATGCAGACGAGATCCGCACGCTTTTGGGCGATAACATTTTTGAGCGGGCCAAGAAATACCGCAAGCGCATCCAGCAGAGCACCTGCACCGTGAACGCCGATGGCGTGCGGCATATTTCGGCCATGGTACAGGGCAGCGGCGGCAGCTATTACTATACGCAGGCATGGCTGCGGGAGAACGGCAGCTTTGTCAGTGCGTCCTGCAGCTGCCCGTATAACCAGAACGGCGAGGGCACCTACTGCAAGCATATCGGCGCATTGCTGCTGGACGATGCCGAAAAGAATGCCCCTGCACCGGCGGCAAAGCCGGATGCTATCCCCGGTGTTGTGCGCGGCGCGGCGGGCCTTGCCCCGGAACCGGCCCGGCGGGACAGCTATGCCTCCGGGCTGGAAATGCTGTTTGGCAAAAAGTGGCACGGCGAAACGCCGGTGTCGGATCACGAGGCCCGCAGGCTGCTGGATACCTACAAGGAAGCAGCCCTTGAAAACCTTGGCGTGGACGAGACCGCCCAGCGCACCGGCTTTGCCCATCTGGAACCGGAGCTGACCCTCGTGCCCGGCGCACAGCCATGGCTGCGGCTGCGCATCTCGGACGGCGGGCGGCAGTATGTGGTAAAAAGCATCCCGAACCTGATGGAAGCCGTCGAGATGGGCAAAAGCGTCAGCTACGGCAAGGCACTGGCTTTTGTGCACCGGTGGGATGCCTTTGATGAAGAGTCCCGTGCGCTTTTGCAGCTGCTGCGCCGTCAGGTGAACGCAAGGCAGAGCATGGACAAAGCCGCCGTGCGGGTGTACGGCGGGGCCGAACAAGGCCCGGCGGGAGGCATGATCCTGACCGGCGAGATCTTTGATGACCTTGTGCAGCTGTACGAGCATACCGGTTTTTTGGGCGGGTACGAGCTGCGGGAAGGTCTGCCCGTCATTACCATGACCGTGGAGCGCCGCCGCGGCGGTGTGCAGGTGGAAGGCGAACCCGCACTTTCCGCTGTGCAGGGCCTTGACTATGATTACCTGTTCAGCGAGGATACGCTCTGGCGGCTGCAGCGGCCCGGGTGCACCCGCATCCTGCCCGCATTGCAGGCGCTGGGCGGCAAAAGCCTGTTCTTTACCAGCGCAGATGCCACGGCCTTTTGCAGCTATGTGCTGCCGGAGCTGGGCAGCAAGCTGAACATCGTGGACCCGGAACGTCTGCTGCTGAACCAGATCCCGCTGGAACCGGTGGTGCAGTTCTATCTGGACGCACCGGACAGCTTCCGCATCGAAGCACACGCGGAGTTTTTGTACGGGGAGGATAAGGTCACGCCGTTCGTGCCGTCTCCGGCAGGGCTTTTGCGGGATGTGCGCGCCGAGAGCCGGGCAAAGCGGCTGCTGGCCTCTTATCTGCAGCCCGGTGTGGGCGGCAGAGAGGAAGTGTACGGCACCGCTGACGAGGACGAGATCTACCGCATGTTGGAGGAGGGCGTGCCGGCCCTGCTGGCCGAGGGTGAAGTATACCTGACGGATGCCTTCCGCAGCCTGCAGGCCGCGCCGCCTCGCATCACGGTGGGCGTTTCGGTGCACGGCAGTGTGCTGGATCTGGAAGTGGATACCGGCGAGTTCCCGGTGGCAGAGCTGAAAGACCTGCTGCGCTCCCTGCACCAGAAAAAGCGCTACCACCGCCTGCGGGACGGCCGTCTGCTGCGGCTGGATGACAGTCTGGAAGGACTGGACGAACTGAACGATACACTGGAACTTTCCGGGGCCAAGCTCAAGAGCGGCCACGCCGAGCTGCCGCTCTACCGTGCACCCAGTCTCGACTGGGCGCTCTCGGGCCAGAACGGCCTGCGTTTCAACCGCGACGATGCGTTCCGCCGCATCAGCCGCAGCTTTCACGCCGTGAAGGACAGCGAGTATACTCCGCCGGAAAGCCTGCACAATGTGCTGCGCAAGTACCAGCGGGATGGCTACCGCTGGCTGCGCACGCTGGACGGCTACGGCATGGGCGGCATTCTGGCCGACGATATGGGCCTTGGCAAGACCGTGCAGGTGCTCAGCTACCTGCTGGCCATGAAGGAAAGCGGCCAGCGCCTGCCCAGCCTCATCGTCTGCCCGGCATCGCTGGTGCTCAACTGGCAGGAGGAATGCCAGAAGTTCACGCCGCAGCTTTCCTGCGTGGCTGTGGACGGCGACGCTGCTCACCGGGCAGAGCTGGCAAAGCAGTGGGCGGAAGCCGACCTTGTGGTGACCAGCTATGATCTGATGCGCCGGGACGAGGAGCTTTACAGCGGGCAGCAATTCTACGCCTGCATTCTGGACGAAGCGCAGGCCATCAAGAACCACACTACCCAAAAGTACAAGGCGGTGTGCGGGGTGAACAGCAAAGTGCGGTTTGCCCTTACCGGCACCCCGGTGGAGAACCGCTTGGGCGAATTGTGGAGCATCTTCTCCTTCCTGATGCCGGGGTATCTGCCGCCCTACAAGACCTTCTGCGCCCGGTTTGAAAAGCCTATCGTGCAGGAGGACGACAAAGACGCACTGCGCCGTTTGAACCAGCTCACCGGGCCGTTCATCCTGCGGCGCATGAAGTCCGAGGTGCTCAAAGAGCTGCCCCCCAAGACCGAGAATCTCCACCGCATCGAGCTGGACGAGCAGCAACGCAAGCTCTACCTTGCCGCTGTGGTGGACGCGCGGGAAAAGCTGCGCGCTGCAAAGCCGGAGGATAAAATGGCGGTGTTCGCAGTGCTCATGCGCCTGCGGGAGATCTGCTGCGACCCGCGCCTTGTGGCAGACAACTGGGACGGCGGCAGTGCCAAGCTGGAAGCCTGCATGGAGCTGGTGACGGCTGCTGTGGAGGGCGGACACCGCATCCTGCTGTTCAGCCAGTTCACCTCCATGCTGGAACTGCTGGCAAAACGGCTGGACGAAGCGGGCGTGAGCCACTTTACCCTGCAGGGCTCCACCCCAAAGCCGGTGCGTGCAGAGCTTGTGCGCCGGTTCAACAGCGGCGAAGTGGACGTGTTCCTCATTTCGCTGCGGGCGGGCGGCACCGGCCTGAACCTGACGGCGGCAGATATCGTCATCCACTACGACCCGTGGTGGAACGTGGCTGCGCAGAATCAGGCCACCGACCGCGCCTACCGCATCGGCCAGCGCAATCCGGTGCAGGTGTACAAGCTCATTGCGCAGGACACCATTGAAGAAAAGATCGTGGAGCTGCAGCAGGCAAAGCAGGACCTTGCCGAGACGGTCACCGGCTCGGCAGACGGAGCGATCCTGTCTATGAAACCAGAGGAATTGCTGCAGCTGCTGCAAGAGGAATAAAGAGGAGAAAACATCATGAAAGTCTGGGATCTGCACTGCGATACCCTCAGCGAGCTGCGCAAAGCCGAACATGCGGGCCGGCCCAAGAGCTTCGCGCAGAACGATCTGCATATCGACCTTGAAAAATTACAAAAAGGCGACTATCTGCTGCAGTGCTTTGCAGCATTCGTCAATCTGGGTGACAAAACGCCCGGAGCGGACCCGCTGGTGACAGCGCTGGAAGAGATCGACCAGTTCAAGCGCATCATGGCGGCATACCCGGAAAAAATTGCTCCGGTGTACACGGCGGCGGACATCCGCCGGAATGCTGCGGCGGGAAAGATCAGCGGGATGCTCACCATCGAGGAAGGCGCCTGCTGCAAGGGCAGCGCGGGGGTGCTGCGCCGGATGTATGAGCTGGGCGTGCGCATGATGACCCTGACATGGAACCACGAAAACGAGCTGGCAAGCCCGCAGCGGAACCCCGGCGGGGTGCTGGTGCCCCAGACCGAAAAGGGCCTGACCGGGAAGGGCTTTGAATTTCTGGCCGAGATGGAACGGATGCACATGATCGTGGATGTGAGCCACCTTTCGGACAAGGGCTTCTGGGATATCGCACGGCACGGCACCCGGCCTTTTGCGGCCAGCCACTCCAACTGCCGCGCACTGGCACCCCACACCCGCAACCTGACCGATGAGATGATCCGCGCCCTTTCGGAGCGCGGCGGCATTGCGGGCCTGAACTACTATGCGCCCTTTCTGGATACCGACCCCACCCACCCGGAAAACTGCCGCAGCACGGTGGAGCTGATCGCAAAGCATGCAGCCCACTATAAGCAGGTAGGCGGTGCACAGATGATTGCCCTTGGCAGCGATTTTGATGGCATCGATGGCCCCCACCAGCTGGAAAATGCTGCCTTCCTGCCGCTGCTGGCGGATGCCCTGCGCAAAGAGGGCTTTACCGAGGACGAGGTGGAAGGTATCTACTACCGCAATGCCATGCGCTTTTTTGAGGAAAATTTGTAATAACAACGGAGAATATGCCGATATGGATAAAAACATGACGCTGGAAAAGCGCATTGCTGCGGAGCTGTACTGCTATCAGGGCAAAATGAGCGTGTTCGTGGACGACCTGCAGGGCCATACCGTGGAGGTGGGCGCGGACGAAGAATTTGAGACGGCATCCACCATCAAGGCGTTCATTCTCGCTGCATTGTATTTGCAGGCGCAGCGCGGCAAAGCAGACCTTGCCGAAGAGATCACCTATGAGCAGAGCCAGTTCGTGGACGGCAGCGGTATGCTGCGCGCGCTGGGTGTGGGCGCAAAGCTCAAGGTGAAGGACACCGCTACCATGATGATCATTTGCTCGGACAACATCGCCACCAATATGATTATCGACTATCTGGGACTGGATACCATCAACGCCTGCATCCGGGAGTTGGGCTTTGCGCATACTGTGCTGCACAATCCGCTGCACTTTGACCGCTACCGCCGGCTTGGCACCACCACGCCCCGGGACTACGCGGCGCTGTTCGCCCGCATTGCAAAAGGGGAGCTTGTCAGCCGGGAAGCCAGTGCCGAGATGCTTTCCATCCTGCGCCAGCAGCACTACAATACCATGCTGACCCACGACTTCCCGCAGTATTACCTCGACTGCGAGGAGACCGGCGCGCCGGAGCTGATCTGGGTGGCCAGCAAGAGCGGCAGCATGAACGCCTGCCGCAACGACGGCGGCATCGTCCACACCCCCTACGGCGAGTATGTCATCGTGCTGATGAACAAGGATTTTCACGATATCATCGAGTACAATGAACATCCCGCCATGGTGTACGGTGCAAGGGTGTCCCGCATGATCCTGGATCAGGTGCTGGCCTGTGAGGGCCGACTGTCCCTGTCCTGAGACGCACGTTCTCCCAAAGAACAAAATTGGAAAAATAAAAGGAATTATAACAATGGGTATCACGCTCTCGCCATGGATGATGGCGTTTCTCGTTCTGATGACGGGCTTTGCAGGCTTTGTGGATTCGGCAGCCGGAGGCGGCGGTCTTATCAGCCTGCCGGCCTATCTGTTTGCCGGGCTGCCGCCCCACTACACCTATGCTACCAACAAATTCAGCGCCGCCTGCGGTACCACTTTTGCCACCGCCAACTTTTTCAAAAACGGTGCAATGAACCTGAAGGTGGGCATCCTTGCAGCCATTGGCAGCTTTGCGGGCAGTGCACTGGGGGCGCATATCGTGCTGCTGCTCAGCGATGAGCTGCTGCGCACCATGATGTTCCTCATCCTGCCGGTAGCGGCGGTGGTCATTTTGTGGCAGCGCGACCTGCCGGACCAGAACCGGGACGACGGCACCCTGAAGCTGAAAAAGATCCTGCTGGCGCTGGGCATCGGCTTGGGCATCGGCCTGTACGACGGCATCGTGGGCCCGGGCACCGGCACCTTTGCCATCATTGCCTTTACCACCCTGATGGGCTTTGACCTGCGTACGGCGGGCGGCAACGGCAAGGTGCTGAATCTTGCCAGCAACTACGCCAGCCTGTTCACCTATCTGATGAACGGTCTGGTGGTGTTCCACATCGGCATCCCCTGCGCCGTCAGCAACATTCTGGGCAACCTGCTGGGGTCCCATTTCGCCCTGAAAAAGGGTGCACGCTTCATCCGTCCCATGATGCTGGTGGTGCTGGTGCTGCTGCTGGGCAAGCTCATCTCGGACGCAGTGCTGTGAGCGCCGGGCGCGCCAGAGACTCCCTCTCCGAGGGAGCTGGCAAAACCGTCAGGTTTTGTCTGAGGGAGTTTGCGCCCGTTTCCCGCTGCAAAAAACAAGCCGGGCAGCCCGCAGGCTGCCCGGCTTTGCTCGGATGATCTTTTTTCGGGGGTCGCTTATTCCAGCACCAGCCCTTTGTCAAAGAATGCCAGACCAAATGCACCGGGGCCTGCGTGGGTGCCGATAACGCAGCCGATCTGGCGTACCAGCGGTTCGCCCATGTGCAGATTTTCACGGAAGTAGTTCTCGATGGGCTGCACTTCCCGCAGGCTGGAAGAATAACCGGCAACAGCGGCAAAGTCCGGGCTGATGCCGCCCAGCTCTTCGATCTTCTTGAACAGGGCCACATAGGCACCGGGCAGGCCGCGGGCCTTACCGGCCATGGCTACCTTACCGTCCTTGATGGTGATGAGGGGCTTGATGCCCAGCATCCCGCCCGCGACGGCCACAGCGGCAGGCAGACGGCCGCCCTTGCGCAGATACTTCAGATCGTCGATTGCGGCAACCAGATGCAGGTGCTCCTTGGCGTGCTCCAGATCGGTGGCGATCTGCACCAGCGTCTTGCCTGCGTCACGCAGCTGCACGGCCAGACGCACCAGCAGCGATTCGCCCAGACACACGGTGGCACTGTCCACAAACAGCACGTTGTCTACATTGGCGAGGTCTGCGGCCAGCTTTGCGCACTGCCATGTGCCGGACAGCTGGTGGGACAGGAAGATGCCCAGCACTTCGTCCCCGGCGGCAGCGGCTTCCAGATAGAACTTCTCGAACAGCTCCGGGCTGGGCTGGCTGGTGGTGGGCAGCTTGCGGCAGCTGGCCAGATGGGCATAGTACTCGGTGGGGGTCATGTCGATGCCATCCCGCAGGATGCTGCCATCCTCCAGCGTCACGTTCAGAGGGATCACGGTCACGCCCAGCTGCTCGGCTTCGGCGGGCAGGATGTCGGACGCAGAATCGGTGAGAATACGGATCATAAAATACCTCCGGATTTCCGGTAAAAACAAATTCAAGTCATGTTTCCCGACGCTTTGCGATAAAACGTCGGGAAACATTATACCAGAATCCACAGGGAAAAGTCAATTGCCTGAGCGAAAATTGCTTCGTCCCAGCGCAAAATACTTGCGTAAAAGCCGCTGCTTATGATAAGATAGGCGCTGAGAACCGCACGGCAGGGAGGGCAGGCCATGGAGCAAAAGGCAAAAACAAGGGCGCTGCTGGCTGCGTTCGGCTGCGCACTGGCCTACCTGCTGGCAGGCAAAGTGCTGGCATTTCTGCCTGCCCCGGCGTGGGATGTGCGGGCGCTGAGTTTTGTGCACCACTGCATCGCTGCACCTGTCGTGGAGGAACTGGTGTTCCGCGGTGCCATCCAGCATCTGGCGCAGCCCTTGGGCAGATGGCAGGCCGCGGCGCTGCAGGCGGTACTGTTTGCGGTGCAGCACGGCACCCCGGCGGGCATGGCGTGGGCGCTTGGCTGCGGCCTTGTGCTGGGCGCACTTCGTGAACGCACCGGCAGGGTATGGCCGGGGATGCTTTTGCATACATTGAATAATCTGCTGGTTTTTGCAGCAGGATAAAGGGGAACCTATGACCGATTCTGAACTGATGGGCCTTGCGCTGGAAGAAGCCCGCAAGGCGGCGGCACTGGGCGAGGTGCCGGTGGGGGCCGTGGTGGCCCGCAACGGCGAGGTGGTAGCTGCCGCCCACAACACCCGCGAGACCGAAAAAAACGCCCTGCATCATGCAGAGCTGCTGGCCATTGATGCCGCCTGCAAAAAGCTGGGCGGCTGGCGGCTGTGGGAGTGCGAGCTGTTCGTCACGCTGGAGCCGTGCCCCATGTGCGCCGGGGCCATCATCAACAGCCGCATCCGGCGGGTGGTATACGGCGCGGCAGACACCAAGGCGGGCTGCTGCGGCAGTGTGACCGACCTGTTTGCAATGCCCTTCAACCACCACCCGGTGGTGGAGCAGGGGCTGCGCGCAGAGGAAGCGCAGGAGCTGCTGCAGGCGTTTTTCAAGGATCTGCGGGCACGGCTTGCGGCCCGGCCGAAGTGGAAACCGCCTGTATGACCGGCACAGAATATGAAGAAACCGTAAAAAAGTGGAAGCTGCGTGAAAAAGTAGGCGGCTTCCACTTTCTTTTTTCGGCAAATTGTGCTATATTATTTAATGGTGTTTTGTCGAAACCCATCTTATGCAGCTGTCTGCCGCGCCGAGCACCGGACTTTGACCGGATAAGAAATAGACGCTGAACGGACGGCGATGGGCCGCACAGACATCTCCTGCACGGCATACCTTTGCAGTGCAGAGATCACGACAGGAGGACTATACTCTTGTACGAAGATGAATTTGAACTGACGTTCAATCTGTCGGGTGAGGAGCCGCAGCCGGAACAGGCTGCACAGGAGCCGCCCGTACCGCCAAAGCCAAAGGCGGCAGCACCCGTGGTGGACGAACCCACCCGGGTGATGGTGCTGGAAAAGCCCCAGCCTGCGCCGCAGCTGGAAATGCCGGAGCCTGTGCAGGAAGAGCCGGAGAAAACACCGGCACCTACCGTGCAGGCAGCAGCCAATGGCCGCTGTGTGCTGATCTCCGGCGGCGACCGCGGCATTGGTGCCGCTGCGGCCCGGGCGTTCTATGCGGCGGGCTACCGCGTGGCGGTGCTGTACCACAGCAATGCCAAAGCCGCTGCAGAGCTGGAAAAACAGCTGCCCGGCATCACCGCCGTGCAGTGCGATGTGGCGTCCCGTGCCAGCTGCGAGCTTGCGTTCCGCACCGCAGAACAGGCACTGGGCCGTGTGGATGTGCTGGTGAGCAATGCGGGCATCGCCCAGCAGAAGCTGTTCACCGACATCACCCCGGAAGAGTGGCAGCATATGCTGGACGTGAACCTGACCGGTGCGTTCCACCTGTGTCAGCTGGCGCTGCCGGGTATGATCCGCCGCAAGGCCGGACGCATCCTGACCGTGAGCAGCATGTGGGGCCAGACCGGCGGCAGCTGCGAGGTGCATTACTCTGCAGCAAAGGCAGGCCTGATCGGCCTGACCAAGGCTTTGGCCAAAGAAGAAGGCCCAAGCGGCATCACAGTGAACTGTGTTGCGCCCGGGGTCATTGATACCGATATGATGGCAGCATTCACCGCCGAGGATAAGGCCGCGCTGGCCGAAGAGACCCCTGTGGGCCGTCTTGGCAGCGCAGACGAAGTGGCGCAGCTGCTGGTGTTCCTTGCCGGCGAGGGTGCGGGCTACATCACCGGTCAGGTGTTCGGCGTGAACGGAGGACTTGTGATCTGATGCGCAGGAACACTTTATTACAGGATTTCCCCCGGCGGGAGCATCCCCGGAGCAAGAAGGAGAGAGCAAAATGGGCATGACTTTAAAGGAACTGTTGACGAAAGGCGAAGGCACCATTTCGGCCAAGGAGGCCAAGGCGCTGGCTGCACAGTGCAGAATGGATGAGGAAACGCTCTACACCCTTCTGGAAGAACGCGGCATCAAGGTTCTGGAAGAGGATGCAGAGCCTACGCTGGATGTGGACAGCATCATGGCCGAGGTCGAGAATGCCGAGAACAACAACGATGATATGGGCATCAGCGAGGACGAGGAAGAGCAGAGCGAGGAGAACCCTGCAGACCTGAAGGCTGCCATGGACGAACTGCTGGACGACCCCGTTAAGAACTACCTCAAGCAGATCGGCCAGATCCCGCTGCTGAGCGCGGAGCAGGAGGTGGAGCTGAGCCGCCGCATCCATGCCGGTGCCGAGGCGGCGCACATCCTGCAGGCCGACCGCCAGAAGTACGGCGGGCCGGAGTACATCAAAAAGAACAGTGCACGCTTCTCGTTTGAAGAGGACGAGAACAGCCGCAGCTATACCGAAGATCTGGACGAGGAGGGCAACGAGAAGCCCAGCGAGGATGCCGAGGAAAAGGCTGCCGAAGAGGAAGCTATGGAGGCTGTGGAGAACGGCCCTCTGAGCGACGAAAAGCGCGCTGAGCTGCTCAAGACCCGCCGCGATGGCCTGAACGCCCGCCGCAGCCTGAGCGAAGCGAACCTGCGTCTGGTGGTGTCCATTGCCAAAAAGCATGTGGGCCACAATCTGGCATTCCTGGATCTGATCCAGGAGGGCAACATCGGCCTGATCAAGGCTGCCGAGAAGTTCGACTGCGACCGCGGCTTCCGCTTCTCCACCTATGCAACTTGGTGGATCCGTCAGGCCATCACCCGTGCCATTGCGGATCAGGCCCGTACCATCCGCATTCCGGTGCACATGGTGGAGACCATCAACCGGATGCGTCAGGCCACCAACCAGCTGGTGTACCAGAACGGCCACGAGCCGACCCCGGAAGAGCTGGCAAAGGCCATGGATATGAGCGTGGAGCGTGTGCGCGAGATCCAGCGCATGGCACAGGAGCCGGCAAGTCTGGAAAGCCCCGTGGGTGAGGAAGAGGATTCCTCTCTGGGCGATTTCGTCGCAGACGAAAACGCCGAAGCCCCCGGCAAGGCCGCAGACCGCGCCATGGTGGCACAGCAGATCAATCTGGCTCTCAAGAGCCTGACCCCTCGTGAAGAGAAGGTCATCCGCCTGCGCTTTGGTCTGGACGATGGCCGTCCCCGTACGCTGGAAGAGGTTGGCCGTGACTTTGGCGTTACCCGTGAGCGTGTGCGCCAGATCGAGGCAAAGGCGATCCGCAAGCTGCACAGCCGCAAGTGCCTGTCCCTGCTGAACGGCCTGATCGAGTGATAAAGTAAGACTCCCTCAGTCATCGCTGCGCGATGCCAGCTCCCTCAGAGAGGGAGCCCTTGGCAAAACCGGAAAGTTGTCCGTACTGCCAAAGGCCCCATCTCCGAGGGGGCTGTCTGCGTAAGCAGACTGGGGGAGTTTTTGCGTAAAAAAACGACTTTTTTGCAAAAATCCAGATTTTTTTGCAAAAACCTCTTGCCAAACGGTGGAAACTGTGGTATCATAACTGAGCTGTGATTGCGCTGCTATAGCTCAGTTGGTAGAGCGCATCCTTGGTAAGGATGAGGTCTCCAGTTCGAATCTGGATAGCAGCTCCAGCTCAGATGCCCTGAAGTCGAAAGATTTCGGGGCGTTTTTCTTTGTGTAGATTGTTTCTGCTGTGCGGGTCCGGAACAGGGCAGAGCGGGCTTTGAACGGCTCTTTCAGGCTTTTTTGCGTTTTTCGTAAATTCATGCTTGACAAGCGGACGCTTTTTCGATATAATAAAGCACGTTCCGGCGGTAAGCGCCGCGCGAAACTTGAGCGATCATGGCCCGGTAGCTCAGTTGGTTAGAGCACCAGCCTGTCACGCTGGGGGTCGTCGGTTCGAGCCCGATTCGGGTCGCCATTTGCTGCTATAGCTCAGTTGGTAGAGCGCATCCTTGGTAAGGATGAGGTCTCCAGTTCGAATCTGGATAGCAGCTCCACAGCAGACACCTCGAAGCCTTAGGACTTCGGGGTGTTTTTTGTTGTATGACTGCAAAAGCAGGCTGACGGAGTGCGGATTGCTTTGAGTACAAAAACAAAACGCACAGGCTCCGAAGAACCTGTGCGTTTATGGCAGGGGTAGTAAGTTTCGAACTCACGGCACGCGGTTTTGGAGACCGCTGCTCTACCAGCTGAGCTATACCCCTATAGGCATTCGCTGAATGCTTTGTTATTATAGCCGATGCAAAGGCGAATGTCAAGCATTTCTTTCAAGATTCAGGCATTTTTCGTGCCGCAGCTGCAACAGCCTTCTTTTTTATCGGATGCAGGCAGCTGGCTGGAAAGCTGTTCCAGCGTTACGCTGTCGATATACTGGTTGATCACCTCATCAAGGCCGGTCCAGAAGGGCAGGGTGAAGCACTGCTCCCACATGGGACACTCGTTGGTCTCGCTGCCAAGGCAGGGAATGGGTGCCACGCTGCCCTCAATGGCGCGCAGGATCTCGCCGGCGGTGTAGTCGGCAGGGGCTTTGGTCAGGCGGTAGCCGCCCTGACTGCCGCGCTCGCTTTTTACAAGGCCCACACGGGCCAGCGGGGTCACGATCTGCTCCAAATATTTCAGGCTCAGGTTCTGCCGCTCACTGATCTCCTTCAGGCTCACGGTGGTGCCCGGCGCATAACGTGCCAGCTCGGCCATCAGGCGCAGGGCATAACGGCTTTTGGTCGAAAATTTCATGGCGATCCTCTCCTTATTGCTTCCTATAGTATAGCACGTTGCTCGGATTTTGCAAAGGTATCCTCTTGTGCAAACAAAAAAGGTCTGTTATCATAGGATGGATAAGAGGATATTATAAGGAGTGAGAGTATGAGTGAGAAGATCACGGCTGCCGATGCCATCCGTCTGCTGGATGCACACGAGGCGGCTGCTGTAGATGTCCGGGAGCCGGACGAGTTTGCCGTGGGCCACATCCCCGGCGCAAAGCTGCTGCCGCTGGGTCAGGTGCTGAGCCGTGCGGCTGAGGTGCTGCCGGATAAGAACGCTGTATGGCTGATCTACTGCCGCACCGGCCGCCGCAGTGCCGATGCCGTGCGCAAGCTGGAAAGCCTTGGCTACACCCGCCTGTACGATCTGGGCGGCATCCTGAGCTGGCCCTATGAGATCGAGGGCGACTTTGAAGGGCATTTTTAAAAAGAAAGAAGGATCACTCCATGTCGTTCCACGCAAAAGATTTTGCCGGCAGTCACTGCGGCTGCCGCTACCAGCAGGACTACCGCCCCACCTTGGGCCGCGACGGCAAAAAGGAATCCGGCACGCTGGAGGTCATCAAGTTCTATTACGATGGTGCCATCCGCTTTGAGCAGCACTGCTACGGCGAAGCCGCAACCTTCGTGTTCGGCGTGTGGGCATCCGGCATGGACGAGGACGGCACCCTGCACTGGGTGCTGCCCGACCGCCGCAAGAGCTACTACGACGAGGCGTATCTGCCCCAAAAGCTGGACCGCGTGGACGAGACGGGCAATCTTTACTTTGACGGCAGCAATTTTCCGTGGAAGCTGGCGGACGATTTTGCCGAGGATAAGCGCTGGGGCTACCCCAAGTGGAAGGTGGTACTGGGAAAACTGACCGGAAAGGGCAAAAAAGGTGACTGAATCACGAAAATCCAGTATTCATATTGACATACTAGGGAATGATATGGTATAACTTATCCGTTGAAAGGATTCCGCATCTGCATAGGGCATTCAAGACTCCCGCAGACGCGTTCAATAAGAAAGGATCATTCCTATGGAAAACATGGAAAAAGTGGTTTATCTGGATAATGCTGCCACCACTCCCTGTGCTCCCGAGGCACTGGAAATGATGGTCAAAGCCCTGAGCGGTGCCTGCGGCAACCCCAGCAGCCATTACAGTGTGGGCTATGAGGCTAAGGAGTTCGTGGACACCGGTCGTGCGCAGGTGGCAAAGGCCATCAATGCAAGTCCGGCTGAGCTCTTCTTTACCAGTTGCGGCTCCGAGGCCGACAACTGGGCCGTAAAGGGCACCGCCTTCACCAAGGCACGCCAGAACAAAAAGCACCTCATCACCAGCGCTTTTGAGCACCATGCTATCATGCACAGCATGGCTGCACTGGAGCGCATGGGCTTTGAAGTGACCTATATCAAGCCCACCGCCGAGGGCTACATCCGTCCCGAGGACGTGGAAGCTGCCATCCGTCCCGATACCGCGCTGGTCAGCATCATGATGGCCAACAACGAGATCGGCACCATCCAGCCCATCAAGGAGATCGCCGAGGTTGCTCACAAGCACGGTGTGTGGATGCACACCGACGCGGTGCAGGCTGTGGGTGCCATCCCCGTGGATGTGAAGGAGCTGGGCGTGGATATGCTGTCCATGAGCGCCCACAAGTTCAACGGCCCCAAGGGCATGGGTGCCCTGTATTGCCGCAAGGGCGTATGGCCCCAGAACCTGATCGATGGCGGCAGTCAGGAGGCCCGCCACCGTGCAGGCACCGAGAACGTGGCCGGCATTGCTGCTATGGGCAAGGCACTGGAGATCGCCACGGCGCATCTGGATGAGCGCATGGCCCACGAGAGCGAGCTGCGCGATTATGTCATCGACCGCGTCCTCAAGAACATCCCGGAAGCCCGCCTGAACGGCGGCCGCAGCCCCCGTCTGCCCAACAATGTGAACATCAGCTTCCCGGGTCTGGAAGGCGAGACCATCCTGCTGGATCTGGATATGCACGGCATCTGCGCCTCCACCGGCTCTGCCTGCAACTCCGACAGTCTGGACCCCAGCCACGTCCTGCTGAGC
This sequence comes from Faecalibacterium sp. I4-3-84, assembly GCF_023347255.1. Lineage (GTDB taxonomy): Bacteria > Bacillota > Clostridia > Oscillospirales > Ruminococcaceae > Faecalibacterium > Faecalibacterium taiwanense. Next base: position 1,305,918 of record NZ_CP094466.1, on the reverse strand, counting down.
ATCGGCGTGCCTGAGGAGATCGGCCACGGCTCCATGCGGTTCACCTTTGGCCCGCAGAACACCATGGAAGAAGCAAAATATCTGTGCGACGTGCTGGAGGAAGTGATCCCCCGCCGCCGTGCTATGAGTTGTATGTGGCTGCAGGGCCAGAACACGGCCCGCCAGTTCAGCCTGAAGGGAGAGCAGTAATTATGGCAAGCATGTATAGCGCAAAGGTCATGGAGCATTTTGCAAATCCGCACAATGTGGGTGAGATCCCCGACGCAAACGGCGTGGGCGAAGTGGGCAACCCCAAGTGCGGCGACATCATGCGCATGTACCTGAAGATCGAGAACAACGTGATCGTGGATGTCAAGTTCCTCACCTTCGGCTGCGGTGCCGCCATCGCCACCAGCAGCATGGCCACCGACCTCATCAAGGGCAAGACCATCGACGAGGCGCTCAAGCTGACCAACAAGGCCGTTGTGGAAGCTCTGGAAGGTCTGCCTCCCATCAAGGTGCACTGCTCTGTTCTGGCCGAGCAGGCCGTCAAGGCTGCTCTGTCCGACTACTACCGCCGTCAGGGCATCGATCCGGAACCCATCGTGGGTAAGCTCGAAGAGGACTGCGACCACTGCGAGAGCTGCGGCCACTGATCCCCGCAAAGGACGCTTCAGGGGGACACCGTTTTGTGCGGTGTCCTCTTTTTTTGCAAAAGACTGCACTGTTGTATCCTATCCAAAACGTAATAAAGCAAGTGTAAAATATTATTTGTTTACAAAAATGCCCTGAATATGCACTCGTTCATGAAAAGTTCATATATTGTTCAGAATGAGTTCACCACTTTTCGGTATAAGTAGGGCAACACAGGCGCAAAGAGCGCCGAACTCCCACGGAAGCGGACGAAGAACAGGGCAAAGAACGGTTCGCGGCACGCACTGCAAAGCAGGTGCGTCGGCCCCGGAAAACGTCCCGCCGCACAGGAAAGGAAACGAGTTAGTATGAAAATTGGTTTTTGGGAACTTGTCGTCATCGTGATCGTGGCGTTCGTGTTCATCGGCCCGGATCAGTTGCCCGTCTACGCAAAGAAGATCGGCAAGATGCTGCGTGAACTGAAAAAGTACACCGGCGCTGCTTCTGAGGAGATCCAGAAGAACGTTGTGGAGCCGCTGAATGAAATCCAGGCTCCCCTGAAGGAAGCTGTTGCCCCGCTGACCGATATCAAGAAGGATATCGACAACAGCGTCAAGGATGTGACCAAGAGCTTTACCGGTATCGGCAAGACCAGCAAGGAGGAAGCGGCCAAGGCAGAAGCCGCCGAGGAAGTGACCGAGCTGACCGAGGAGCCGGTGGAAGAGCTGGAAGAGGACGCTGCATCTGCCGCCAAGGCAGAGGAGAGCGCTCCCGCTGAGGAGACCACTGCACCTGCCGAGAAGGCCGAAGAACCCGCCGCCCCGGTTGAAAAGGCTGAGCCTGCCGCTGCACCCGCAGAGGAAAAGGCCGAGCCTGCTGCAGAAGCGGCTCCCGCACAGGAAGCTGCCGAGGCTGCTCCTGCGGCCGAGCCGGTGGAGGAAGACCCTCGTCAGAATGATGTTCTGCCGAAGGACTGATTACTTACTGGATGCACCCGCGCCCGCGGTTGCCTGATACATGCAATAAGCCCGCCACGCGGCGCGGCAAAGTAAAAAGGAGATTTTTATTATGCGTATTGGTACTAACGAACTGCTGATCATCCTGGTCGTCGCTCTGCTGATCTTTGGACCCAAGAACCTGCCGAAGCTGGGCAAGATGTTCGGCAAGACCATCAACGGCTTCAAGAAGGGCATGGAGGACGAGGAAGGTTCCGATGATTCCGAGGAGAAGACCGAGAAGCAGGTTTCCAAGAAGGACGAAGACGAGGAGTAATTGTGGCTACGAACGTTAAGCGCAAAAAGAAAAAAGCCGAAGTCATGGCAGAGGACGGCAGCATGACGCTGACCGGCCATCTGAAAGAACTGCGGAACAGGCTGATCATCTGCGCGGTGGTGTTCGTGGTGGGTGTTGTGGTCTCGCTGGCATACGCCGACCGTCTGATCGATCTGCTCACTGCCATGGGCCGCGACTATTACGAGTTTGTTTCCATTGCCCCGCAGGAAAAGCTGATGCAGTATTTCCGCGTCTCCATTCTGGCAGGCGTGGTGGTCACTGTGCCGGTGGCGTTCTACCACATCTATGCATTTGCAAGGCCGGGTCTGAAACGGAGCGAGAGCACCTTCTTCAAGCTGGTCATGCTGCTGGGCCTTATCCTGTTCTGCGTGGGCGTGCTGTTCGCCTACAAGCTCATGATGCCCTTCATGCTGCGTTTCCTCAGCACCGGCATCGAGGGTGCCGAGTACATCCAGACCACCACCAGTATCGAGAGCTATGTCAACCTCTGCTTGACCATGTTCATCATTTTTGGCTGCGTGTTTGAGATGCCTCTGATCACCATCATCCTGTCCAAGATGGGCATTATCAACCCGCAGCTGCTCAAGCAGGTGCGCGGCGTTGCCATCGTGATCATCTTCTTTATCGCGGCCGTTGTCACCCCGCCGGATATCGTGTCTCAGTGCATGGTGGCCGGCCCCATGGTGCTGCTGTACTTCATCAGCATCCTCCTGAGCGGCATCTTCTATAAGCCGAAAGAGGACGATGATGACGAAGACGACGAGGATGAGGGCGAGGACGAAGAGTAAGCTCTGACTTCTGGTTTTCTGTTTTATCATTGCAAAAACAAAGGCTGCTGCGCCATTTGGTGCAGTAGCCTTTTTGTATGTGGAAAATGCTTCCGGTGCAGAGCGTAATCGCGTGGGGCCGTGGCCAGCAGGATGCAAGGCCCGCTCAAGGGCCGCAGCAGACGCTGGGTGCCACAACTCGTCCAAAGCGAACGCGGCGGCAGTTCCAAATCGTTGCTGCTCAGTCTATACAAGCCACCCGCCCTGTGCTAGAATGAAACCAACAAATCAAAGGCGGTGAAACCATGCACCCACTCCCGGAATATCCTCGCCCGGCTATGCGCCGGGACAGCTATGAGAACCTGAACGGCCTGTGGAAGTACGCCATTACTCAGACAGCAGAATACCCCGCTGCGTGGGACGGCAGCATTCTGGTGCCCTACTCTCCGGAAACAAAGGCCTCCGGCGTGGGCCGCACCCTGCAGCCCGGCCAGTGGCTGCACTACCACTGCACCTTTGCTCCCCCTCCGGGAGAAGGGGGTCGGGTGCTGCTGCACTTCGGCGCGGTGGACGATGCCTGTGCGGTGCAGGTGAACGGCCATCTGGTGGGTGGCCATCGGGGCGGCTACTGGCCCTTCACACTGGATGTCACCGCCCAGCTCAACGATACGGGCCGCAACAGCCTGTGGGTGGCTGTGCAGGACCCTACGGACAGCGGCACGCAGGCACGGGGCAAGCAGACCCTGAAGCCCGGCGGCATGTTCTATCCGGCCCAGAGCGGCATCTGGCAGACGGTCTGGATGGAGCGTGTGCCGGAAAACTACATCCAGTCGCTCACGGTCACGCCGGACTACGATGCCCGCACCGTGACCGTGAAAGCCCATACTTCCATGCCCGGCGGTGCGGTGAACCTGTGGGCCGTGGTGCGGGCCGGGGGCGTGACCATTGCCGAGGACTGGGGCAGCGACGAAGCGGACCGGGACGGCGAGGTGACGCTGAACATCCCGGAGGAACATTTCTTTCCGTGGAGCCCGGATACCCCGTTTTTGTATGACCTGACCGTGGGTACCACGCAGGGAGGGGAGGAGCAGTTCGACACCGTGCACAGCTACTTTGCCCTGCGCAAGTGGAGCTGTGAGCCGGATGCGCGGGGCGTGCTGCGCTTCTGCCTGAACGGAAAGCCCATCCTGCTCAACGGCCTGCTGGACCAGGGCTACTGGCCGCAGGGCCTGTATACCCCGCCTTCCGATGCGGCGGTGGAGCGGGAGCTGAGCGAGGTGAAAGCGCTGGGATTCAACCTGCTGCGCAAGCACGCCAAGATCGAGCCGCAGCGCTGGTACTACCACTGCGACAGGCTGGGCCTTGTGGTCTGGCAGGACATGGTGAACGGCGGCAGCAGATACAACCTGTGGTTCGTCACCTACCTGACCAATGTGCTGCAGCCCCTTGTGCGCCGCCTGCCCGACGCAGAGCCGCTCTGGGGCCTGCTGAGCCGCGGAAAAGCATCCAGCCGGGAAACATACCGCAAAGAGTTGCAAGCCACCGTGGAAGCCCTGCGCTGCCATCCGTGCATCGGCTGCTGGGTGCCCTTCAACGAAGGCTGGGGCCAGTTTGATGCGGCCGGGGCAGTGCAGGCCATCCGCACGCTGGACGATACCCGCCTTGTGGACGAGGCCAGCGGTTGGTATGATCAGGGCGGCGGAGATGTGTGCTCCATCCACAACTATTTCTATCCGCTGCATGTAAAGCCCGGAAGCCGTACCGTGGCCTTGAGTGAATACGGCGGTATTGCATGGCCCATGCCGGGGCACGAAGCACCGGGCAAAACCTACGGCTACGGCACGGCCAAGAGCCGCGCAGACCTGACCGCCCGCTGCAAAAAGCTGCAATTGGGCACGGTGCTGCCGCAGCTCAAAAAAGGACTCTCGGCGCTGGTGTACACCCAGCTGACGGATGTGGAAGATGAGGTGAACGGTCTGTTCACCTATGACCGGGCCGAGATCAAGCCGGATGCCAATGCCGTCCGCTCGGTGAATGCTGCCCTTGCCGCAGAGTTCGCAAAAGTGACGCGGTAAAAGAAAAAACTCCCTCAGTCATCACGCAGCGATGACTGAGGGAGTTTTATGTTACAGCAGCTCTCAGTTGTTGGCGCTGTTGTTCACGATCTTTTTGGCGGGCAGCTTGTTCATGGCAGAGCTGTCCAGATCGTGTGCCAGCTCTGCACCGCCTGCGGCCAGTGCGTCGTCCAGCTCGCCGCCCTTCATATCGCTCAGGATCTGGCTGCGCAGGTCGTCCAGCGAGGAAACGCTCAGCGGGTCTACACGCACCATCAGGAGCAGGGTGTAGCTGTTGATCTGCACGGCAGCGGCTTCGCCGTAGGAAAGGCTGCGCAGAGCATCGGCTGCGCCATCCTGCGTAAAGGCCGAAGCAACATCGCTCTCGGTCAGCAGCTCGGTCTGGACGCTGGCGCTGTCGTCGGAAGTTTCGCTGTCCAGCACAGCGTAGATGTCCGGCAGGGCATTCTGTGCGGCCTCATGCAGGACACTCACCTGATCCGAGACCGTCTCGCCGCCTGCGGCGTTGACGCTGTCGGCAGCGGCCTGTGCCAGCTTGAGCATCTCGGCCTTCTGGTCATCGTCCGCAAAGGCGTAGGTGCTGGTATTGTACAGCGGGATGCTGATGTAGCAGATCTCATACATGCTGTCGTCCAGATGGCTGGTCAGCTCGTCGTCCTCCACCGGGGCCTCGCCGTCCGGGCCGTAGACCATATCCAGCAGGGCGGTGTGCTCCACCTGCAGACGTTCATATGCCTTGACGGTCTCCAGGCCGATGCCGTTGGCGGTGTAGGTGTCGCCGTACTGGTCCATCATCTGCTGGGCATAACGGTCGGCAGTGGCGATCTGCTCGTCGGTCAGCTCACCGCCCAGCGCCTTGAAGCGGGCATCCACAGCGGCCAGCGTTTCCAACGTTTCCTGCGTTTTCTGGGCCACATAGTCGCTCACAACTGCGGTCTCGCCGCTGTCAGAGTCGGTGGTGATGGTCTCTTTCAGGAAGGCTTTTACGTCGGTGGTGTCCTGATCGGTGCCGGCAAGCTGGGCGGCCTGCTGGTAAGCACCGTACTGTGCCAGTAGATACATGCCGGAGGTGATCTCAAAATCACCGATGCTGCCCACGGTGTCCGGGGCGGAAATGGTGCAGCCCACAAGGCTGAACACCAGTGCAAGTGCGCAGATCAGCGCGAGAAGTTTCTTTTTCATGGCAATGCTCCTATGATGTTTGTTTTTGCTCGGCGGAGGCAAGGATCTCGGCCATCGCCTTGAGGATGCTTTGCAGCAGCTCCAGCGGCTTTTCGTCGGGCTGAAGCGTGACCGAGAGATAGGGCCGGTTGCCTGCACCGGCGGTGACGCGGCCATTGAAGGCCACCAGCAGGCCCCGGATCATGGGCAGATCCAGACTTTCCAGCTGCAGGGTGAGGGTGTCCTTTTTCTGGGTCACTTCGGTCACGCCCACAGTGCTGGCCTGCACGCGTACCAGCGACACGTTGACCAGATCGCTCACCGAGGGCGGCGGGTCTCCGTAGCGGTCGATGAGCTCGTCCAGCACATCGGCGGCATCCTCTGCCGTCTGGATGGCGGCAATGCGCTTGTAAGCTTCAATGCGGCCCGGGCCGTCTGCGATATATTTCTCCGGGATGAAGGCATCCACCCGCAGGTCCACAAGGCATTCACTCTTGTCCCGCCGGACAGGTTCGCCCTTGGCCCGGGCGATGGCCTGCCCCAGCATCTTCACGTAGAGGTCGTAGCCCACGGCCTCCATGTGGCCGTGCTGACTGTGGCCCAGAAGACTGCCCGCACCGCGGATTTGCAGGTCCCGCATGGCGATGCGGAAGCCGGAGCCGAAGGCCGTGAACTCCCGGATAGCGGAGAGCCGCTTCTGGGCGATATCGGTCAGGGTCTTGTCCCGCCGGAAAGTGAAGTAGGCATAGGCCTTGCGGCCGGAGCGGCCCACCCGGCCTCTTATCTGGTACAGCTGGGCAAGGCCCATGCGGTCGGCATCCTCGATGATGAGGGTGTTGCAGTTGCGCACGTCGATGCCGGTCTCGATGAGGGTGGTGCACACCAGAATATCGATCTCGCCGTTCAGCAGATGTTGCCACACGGGGTTCAGCTCTTCCTCGGTCATCTTGCCGTGGGCAATGCCGATGCGTGCGCCGGGTACCAGCTTGCTCACATGGGCGGCGCAGGCTTCGATGTTGTCCACCCGGTTGTGCAGGTAGTACACCTGCCCGCCCCGGGCAAGCTCCTTCTTCATGGCTTCGGCAAGGATCACGTCGTTGTATTCCAGCACAAAGGTCTCCACGGGCTGCCGCTCGATGGGCGGCTGCTCGATGGTGGAAAGGTCCCGGATTCCGCTCATGGCCATGTTCAGCGTGCGGGGGATGGGGGTAGCCGAAAGGGTGAGCATGTCCACCCCGATGAAGTTCTCCTTGAGCTTTTCCTTGTGCTTGACGCCGAAGCGCTGCTCCTCATCGATGATGACAAGGCCGAGATCATGGAACTTCACGTCCTTGGACAGCAGCCGGTGGGTGCCCACCACGATGTCCACACTGCCCGACTGCAGGCCCCGGAGGGTCTCCTTCTGCTGTTTTGCGGTGCGGAAGCGGGACATCATCTCCACCTTCACGGGAAATGCTTCCATGCGGGAGAGGATGGTGTTGTAGTGCTGCCACGCCAGCAGGGTGGTGGGGGCAAGAATGGCGCACTGCTTGCCGCCCATCACGCACTTGAAGGCGGCGCGCAGGGCCACTTCGGTCTTGCCCACGCCCACGTCGCCGCACAGCAGGCGGTCCATGGGCCAGCCCTTTTCCATGTCCTGCTTGATCTCGGCGGTGGCGTTCAGCTGGTCGTCGGTCTCGTCGTAGTCAAAGCGGGTCTCAAAGTCCCGCTGCCAGTCGCCGTCCGGCGGGAAGGCGTAGCCCGTGGCCTGACGGCGGCGGGCGTAGAGCTCGATCAGTTCCTGCGCCATTTCCTCGGTGGCTTTTTTTACCTTGGCGCGGGTGCGCTGCCACTCGGCACCGCCCAGCTTTGCCAGCTTTACCTTTTCCTCGTCGCCGGGGGCGGTGTAGCGGCTCAGCAGGTCCAGCTGGGTCACCGGAACATACAGCACGTCCGAGCCGGAGTACTGCACCTTCAGGTAATCTTTCGTGGCACCCTGCACTTCCAGCCGCTGGATGCCCGCATACATGCCGATGCCGTGGCTCTGGTGCACCACATAGTCCCCGGGCTTGATGTCCGAAAGGCTGGAAAGAGCGTTCTTGTTCTTTTTGCGCTTTTTGGTCTCGGCGGCGGTCTCTTCCTCCAGACCGTGCCTGCGGCTGGACAGCACTGCCGCATGGGCAAACGGAAAGGTGCACCCGGCGGTCAGATGGCCCGGCAGCACCTGTACGATGCCTTTTGTGGGCCGCACATCCCGGCTCATGCTCACGGAGTAGCCCTTGTCGGCAAGGTCGCGGGTGAGGGCGGCGGCACCCTTGGGCGTTCCGGAAAACAGGGTGACGGCATAGCCCTGCGCAATGAGCGGGTCAAGGTCTTCCCGCAGGGAGACAAGGTCGCCGTTCCAGTTGGGGGCGGCAAAGGCCTCGGCGTTGATGAGGTCTTTCAGCTTAAATTCGTTCATGCCGCGCAGGAAGTTCTCGCACAGCAGGGTGCTCTGCTTCTGGGCGGCAGCGGCAAGGTCGTCCATGGTCTGGTAGAGTACATCCAGCCCGGGGCAGAGCACACCCTCTTCCAACAGGCCGGTCAGCTCTTCGCTGCGACGGAACTCGGTGGCCTTCTGGGCATCCCGGATGCCGCCCACCTCGTCCAGAATGAACAGCGGTGTGTCCAGATGATCCAGCAGGGTGGCCGGGCTCGGATAGCGCAGGCCGTAGTATTTATCCATGGCTTCCGGCATCAGGCCGGAGTCCAGCTGAGCAAGGTCGGCTTCCGTGGCCTTTTCCAGTGCGGTGCGGTGCCGGCCGCGTGCCTTTTTGATGGCGGCACGCAGGGCCTCGGCAGTCTCGGCGGTATCGCCGAACAGCACCTCGCGGGCAGGGGAAAGATAGATCTTTTCCAGTGCGCTGTCCCGCCGCTGGGTGAGCAGGTCGAAGGAAGAAATGGAATCGATCTCGTCGTCCCAGTACTCCACGCGGGCAGGCTGGCGCATATCCGGCGCATAGATATCCACGATATCGCCGCGCACACTGAACTGTCCCGGGCCGTCCACCTGACTGCGCCGCACATACCCGGCGGCGAACAGCCGGGCCACAAGCCCCTCACGGTTGTACACCATGCCGGGTTTGAGGGTAAGAGTGTTCTTTAAAAATTCATCCCGGGGCACGGTGTACTGCAACAGCGCTTCGGCGGGCACGCAGACCGCGTTCAGCCGCCCGCCTGCAAGGGAGCCCAGCACCGAAAGGCGGCGGTACTCGTACTCGCGGCCCGCGCCCTCCACTGGGCGCAGCATAAAGTCCCGGGGCGGGAACACGGCGGCAGAAAGGCCCAACGCCTTGAGGTCGTCCGCAAAGTGGGTGGCCTCGGCCTCGCCGGGGGTCACGATGCACAGCACCCGGCCAAGGTCTTTTTGCAGCGCGGCGTACAGCAGGGCACGGCCTGCGGGCGGCAGACCGAACAGCGCTGCCGGGCCGGGCTGTGCAAAGCTGGCCGCAATCTTCTGATATTCCGGTGTGGCCTTGAGTAAGGCTTCGTACATGGAAAAACCTCCTTTCTCGAAACCCTCTCAGTCATCGCTGGCGCGATGCCAGCTCCCCCGAAAGGGGGAGCTTTTGACAAAGAGATTTCGTTTATCATTTAAGGGAAAGTTTATGGGGTGATGCGGAAAAGCTCCCCCCTCGGGGGAGCTGTCGCCGTCAGGCGACTGAGAGGGTTCGTTCCGCTTTACCCGTTATATTTGCTCTGTGCCAGACTCAGCTTGCCGTCCATGATGAGCTTTGCGGCGGCTTCCAGATCAGGGTAGCGGCCGCTCAGAGCCTTGGCATCCTCTGCCGGGAACTTGCCCAGCACCCACGCGGCAAGGTCGTAGTCCGGGTGGGGCTTGGCACCCACGCCGATGCGGATGCGGGGGAAGTTCTCCCCGCCCAAGCGGGCGATGATGCTCTTCAGGCCGTTATGTCCGCCTGCGGAGCCGGAGGGCCGGATGCGCAGCTTGCCGGGGTTCTGGGTGATATCGTCGCACAGAACGATGACGTGGTCGGCAGGAATCTTGAAAAAGCCCGCCGTGGGGGCGATGGAGTCGCCCGAAAGGTTCATGTAGGTCAGGGGCTTGAGCAGCACCACCTTGTGGCCGTCCACTTCGCCCTGACCCCACAGGCCTTCAAATTTGGCTTTGCTGACCGAAATGCCCCACTTGTCGGCCAGATAGTCCAGCGCGGCATAGCCCGCATTGTGGCGGGTGCCGTCGTATTTTGTTTCCGGGTTGCCAAGACCGGCGATCAGCCAGATGTCATTTGTATGCATGAGTGTTATATTTTCCTTTTTGTGATAAATTGTCCGATGCAAGTCCTAAGTATAACATACGCGCGTGCAAAAAGATATACATTATAAGCGAAAAAGATGCACCTGCAAACAAAAACCGCCGCGCAGGGCCATCCTGTGCAGCGGTCTGTACGCGAAAAACGGACAGCTTACTTGCTCTGCTCGTCTTCCAGCTTCTTTTTTTTGGCAATGTAGGCTTCCATCTTGGGTTCTGCCCAGCCCTCCAGATTGGTCTGGCGCTCCCGGGCGATGCCCAGCGCCTGTGCGGGCACGTCCTTGGTGATGGTGCTGCCGGCGGCGGTGTAGGCACCATCGCCCACCTTCACGGGGGCTACAAGGTTCGTGTTGCAGCCGATGAAGCAGTAATCGCCGATCTGGGTGCGGAACTTATCCTTGCCGTCGTAGTTGCAGGTGACGGTGCCGCAGCCGAAGTTGCAGTACTTGCCCACATCGCTGTCGCCGATATAGGTCAGGTGGCTCACCGTGTTGCCCCGGGCAAAGTTGGAGTTCTTGGTCTCCACGTATGCACCCAGATGCACGCCGTAGTCGGTGACGGTGTTCACCCGCACATGGGTGAAGGGGCCGATGTTGTTGTGAGGACCGATGTGGCTGCTGTACACCTGACTGGCGTTGACGGTGCTGCCCTCGTCTACGATGCTGTCCTCGATGAGGGTGTTGGGGCCGATGATGCAGCCCGCACCGATGACCGTTCTGCCGCGCAGGATGGTACCGGCCAGAATGACGGCACCCGGGGCGATGACCACGTCCGGTGCGATCTGCACGGTGCGGCTGTCGATGATCACGCCGTTTGCGATGTGCTGCAGCAGAATGACCTCGCGGGCGGCTTCGGCGGCATCCAGCTGCTCACGCGCTGCATTCAGCGCAGCAGAAGAAACAGAATTTTCCATACGATAGATCTCCCTTCCGGCACGGCGGCTCCCGGCGGGTGGATGATAAGGCCTGACCCGGAAAAATGATGCATCCATATCCAAAGATGGATACAACAGAAGCTTTGCGCCGACAAAAAAGAAAAGCTGAAATTACAGGGATAGAAAGTTGTATCCAACAGACGGATAATCCGCGTCAGAAAACAAAAAACCTCTCGAACTTTCTCCCATTTTATACTACCTTAAAACTTGGCAAATTTCAAGGGATTTGCATAAAAAATAACAGACAAATTCGGGATTTTGCATGGTGGAAAGGAATGGATTTTCTGGTATAATAGTTTAGCATTCACAAACAATGTTCATCGGTCGAGTTTTTAAGACAAGGCAAACGATGAGACTGCGGTGCGGCTGTGCTGCAGTCACGAATGGGAGGTAAACAACGCATGAGCAAAAAGTATCTGTACTACTTCAGCGAAGGCAATGATGCTTTCGGCGGCGACAAAGTCACCATGAAGAATACTCTGGGCGGCAAGGGTGCTGGTCTGGCAGAAATGACCGCAGCCGGTATGCCGGTGCCGCAGGGTTTCACCATCACCACCGACGCCTGCACCCAGTATTATGCAGACGGCCGTCAGATCAATGACGAGATCACTGCTGATATCTTTGAGCACCTCAAGGGTCTGGAAGAGATCACCGGCAAGAAGTTCGGCGATAACCAGAACCCCCTGCTGGTCTCCGTCCGTTCCGGCGCACGTCAGTCCATGCCCGGCATGATGGACACCATCCTGAACCTGGGCCTGAACGACGAGGCTGTTGAGGGTCTGGCAAAGAAGACCGGCAACGCCCGTTTTGCATACGACTGCTACCGCCGCTTTGTGCAGATGTTCGCGGACGTCGTTATGATGGTCCCGAAGAGCCTGTTCGAGGTCGAGATCGACAAGATGAAGGAAGCCAAGGGCGTCAAGAACGACGTGGACCTGACTGCTGATGACCTGAAGGAACTGGTCGGCACCTTCAAGAAGATCTATGAGGAGAACGAAGGCCGTCCCTTCCCGCAGGATCCCCGTGATCAGCTGATCGAGGCTGTCAAGGCCGTCTTCCGCAGCTGGGACAACCCCCGCGCAAATGTCTATCGTAAGATGAACGAGATCCCCTACGAGTGGGGCACCGCTGTCAACGTGCAGCAGATGGCATTCGGCAACTCTGGCGACCGCTCCGGCACCGGCGTTGCATTCACCCGTGACCCCGCCACCGGCGCTAAGAAGCTGATGGGCGAGTACCTGATCAATGCACAGGGCGAGGACGTTGTGGCCGGCGTGCGCACTCCTTCTCCCATCAGCCACCTGAAGGATCAGATGCCTGAGGTGTACGATCAGTTCGTTGAGATCGCGACCCGTCTGGAGAACTACTTCCGCGATATGCAGGATATGGAGTTCACCATCGAGGACGGCCACCTGTACATGCTGCAGACCCGTAACGGCAAGCGTACCGCTCAGGCTGCTCTGCAGATCGCATGTGATCTGGTGGACGAGGGCATGATCACCGAGCAGGAAGCTGTCCTGCGCGTGGAGCCCAAGCAGCTGGATACCCTGCTGCATCCCCAGTTCGATGCCGCTGCCCTGAAGGCCGCCGAGGTCGTCGGCAAGGGTCTGGCAGCTTCTCCCGGTTCTGCCTGCGGCCAGATCGTCTTTACTGCTGAAGAGGCAGAGGAGATGGTCAAGTCCGGTAAGATGAAGAAGGTCGTTCTGGTCCGTCTGGAGACCAGCCCCGAGGACATCGTGGGCATGCAGGTGTCTCAGGGCATCCTGACCGTCCGCGGCGGCATGACCAGCCACGCAGCTGTTGTTGCCCGTGGTATGGGCACCTGCTGTGTCTCTGGCTGCGGCAATGACAACGAGGTCAAGATCGACGAGGAAGCAAAGACCTTCGAAATCAATGGCCACAAGTTTGCCGAGGGCGACTGGATCTCCATCGACGGCTCTACCGGCAACATTTACGGCGAGCAGGTCGCTACCGTGGCCGCTACCGGCAATAAGAACTTCAACCGCTTCATGGGCTGGGCAGACGCTGCTCGTCAGCTGCTGGTCATGACCAACGCTGATAACCCGCGCGACGCACAGCAGGCAGTGGATCTGGGTGCTGAGGGCATCGGCCTGTGCCGTACCGAGCACATGTTCTTCGCCGAGGATCGCATCAAGGCTGTGCGTGAGATGATCTGCGCACGTACCGTGGAAGAGCGCGAAGCTGCTCTGGCCAAGGTCGAGCCGTTCCAGCAGGGTGACTTCGAGGCCATGTACCGCATCATGGGTGAGCGCCCGATGACCATTCGTTATCTGGATCCGCCTCTGCACGAGTTCCTGCCCACCAAGGACGAGGACATCAAGGAGCTGGCTGCCGATATGGGCATGACCTTCGATGATCTGAAGAACGTCGTCGCTTCTCTGCACGAGTTCAACCCCATGATGGGCCACCGTGGCTGCCGTCTGGCTGTCACCTACCCCGAGATCGCAGCTATGCAGACCCGCGCTGTCATCAAGGCAGCTCTGAACGTCTCTGCTGAGACCGGCTATATGATCACCCCGCACATCATGATCCCGCTGGTCGGCGAGGTCAAGGAGCTGAAGTTCGTCAAGGACGTTGTGGTCAAGGTCGCCGACGAGCTGATCGCTGCTGCAGGCGTTGAGATGAAGTATCAGGTCGGTACCATGATCGAGATCCCCCGTGCAGCCCTGACTGCCGGCGAGATCGCCAAGGAAGCCGAGTTCTTCAGCTTCGGCACCAACGACCTGACCCAGATGACCTTCGGCTTCAGCCGTGATGATGCCGCCAAGTTCCTGGGCGCATACTACGAGAACAAGATCTACGAGAGCGATCCGTTCCAGCATCTGGATCAGATCGGCGTTGGCAAGCTGGTCAAGATGGCTGCCCACGACGGCCGCGAGACCCGTCCTGATCTGGGTCTGGGCATCTGCGGCGAGCACGGCGGCGACCCCACGAGCGTGGAGTTCTGCCACAATGTCGGTCTGGACTATGTCAGCTGCTCTCCCTTCCGTGTGCCTATCGCACGTCTGGCTGCCGCTCAGGCTGCCATTAAAAATCCCAGAAAGTAAGATTGTTGCATGAAGATGCACTAATCGTGCAAAACATGGGAAGATAAGCGTATGATAAATCTCCCCGGTGAAACTGAATGGTTTTGCCGGGGAGGTTTTACTTTAGGAGGACAGGTCAATGGATGAGAAAAATGCCTATATCGAATTGGTTAAGCAAAATAGAGCTAAACACAGGGCGAAACTCAAAGCGTCGAAAGAGATTAAGAAGCTTGAACAGAAGAAGGAAAAAGTTATTTTAAAATACGAACAGGCGGCAAAAGATAATACCTGCATAACATTCCATCAGTATTGTAGAAAGAAATGGGCATCGGAGGCTGGAATAGAGAGTGTGCCAGACGATGACGAGACTGATGTAGAATGGCAAGAAAAATTGAATGCTAAACAAAAAGAAGAAGATGCGTGGGAGGATGTGCCAGATGTTGGAAATGGACTAAAGAGGGTGAATGAGAGGCTTGTAGCTAGGTTAAGAGTGATTCTTGGAACGGAACTTGTAGATCACGATTTGAAATTGGGGGCTAAAACAAACATAACAGCGCAAAATGCGGCTTTTTTTGATCTACTTCTATTATTTGAAAAGAAAGAAGGTGTGCAGTTATTTAAAAACTTTATGGCACGAGCTTTAGACGAGGCAGCAAGAGAAGATGGCTGGTGGCTAGATTCCCTAGATGATTCGGTGATGAAAGCTGGAGATGAAGTTTTAAAGGAGATTATAATCAGAGGCATACGATCTTTAGAAATGAACCGTAGGTTAGGGTTGGAAAAAGAGAAGTTAGAGCTTATTATAAAACTACATTTTCCGAAAGAGGTTGAGGATAACAAATCTTGTATGATAAAAACGTTTGAAGAATTATCTGATATGGTACAAGATTATGAATATAATTGTCCACATGATATAGACGCGAATTTAGTTATATATGAAAAGATGAGCGAGATATTGAATGAGTGCATGGGAAAGCTTAAAGAGATATCTAAACACATGGAGTTTTATGAAGAAGAGGATGTATATGAAGAACTAGAACGACTTTTTGGAGATCAGGAGATGGAGTAAAAAGAAGAATCTTGCAAGGAAAAATCCAGAGATGCTATGTGGAGCGGCATCTCTGGATTTTTTTTATTTTAAATTTTGTTCCTTGATTTAATGCGAAAAATGAAATGGGTTTTATAGAATAACGATAAAACGACAGTTTAATTGAGCGGAAAATCCCTATGTGAATAAACTGTGAATGAATATCGGATGAAAAGATGATTTTCTATGATAATCACCAGTCGTGAGCAAATGAGGAAAGAGTGATAAGCTATAGCTGCAAACGACAGATACGTTGTCGGAGCAAATCATTATTTATTTTGGGAGGACACAATTATGACACAGAAGAACAGTGAAAACATCTACAAAGCACTGAAGGAAGAGGAGCGCACTCTGTTAGAAAAAAATGTTACGTGGATGGAAAAAGCTTTCAAGAGAAAAGAAGGCTACGTAACCTTTGGGAATGCAGGGGGTGAACTTGTATTTTGCGAAGGAGAATTTCTTTCCTACCTTGAAGGATTTCAGACGATTATTTTAAAGGACGGAAAGCAGATTGCTGCATACAACTGGAAAATCGAAGATGGAATTAAAAATTTTCAGGTTCTGTGCAGCATGAAAACTGACAAATCCGGAAAAATCTTCTTCTGTCTTATTATCAGAGGCGATGCGCCAATTATCGTTGGTCATACCGAAGAGATTGAGCAAGAAAGCCAGTATAACTTACTGATTCATGCTTGGGATACAGAAACTGGCTACATCTGGGTTGGCGACAACCGGGATGACGGACTGACAAGAATTGACTACCTTATTTCAGGTAATGCGACAGGTAAGCAAAACTTCATCGAGAAGCTTACCGCGCAAAGTTATCTTCAGAAAAATTCTGAGGAGGTAAAAAAACATGAGTAAGGTCAATTTCAAGCAAAAGCAGAAGAAACTGCGTGAACAACGTGTGCGACAGACTGGATGGTCGGAAGGTACTTGGGACTGCAGTTTCAGCGATTCTAATGAGGTTCTCCAATCCGATGAGGCTGAATCGCCTAAGGGCGTGTCACAGGCGGTCTTTGACGAAAGGCCAAAAGCTCGCGAGAAAATCAAGAAGAAGCTAGAAGCGGCACGGCATAAACCAGATCCATCGGTGCCCGCAGAAAAGCTTTCGGACTATCTTAGTTCTCTCAATGCGAGGGACGCAGTACCACCGCCCATCTTGGTGCGAGATGACATACCCGATAATGTGCAGGAAGGCACATTGTCTAAGCCAGCAAGTCGTCCGATCTTTGAACCTGCTATCAAGAAAACTTCTAAGACTCTGTCCATTGTGGAAAGGGCAGGAGAACTGAAGAAAGATGTTCATATTATTTCCTATGGAAATACGCTGTATTATCACAACAAATATTACTACACACAGCTTGATGCAAAGCAACTGATAAAAAAGTCTATGGCCCGGAGCATGACAGAGGCCAGCTTCCTTTGCCGGATGGAATGAGCTGGGAAGAAGCCGTAGACCGCATCCGCCGTGGATTTGCCAACCCAGACATTGAACAGGTGACGGATACTGCGGATGCCATGACCTTTTACAGCAAAAAGCGTGGTACTTATCAACTGAAAAACACAGCCGATGGTCTGAAAATGACCATCCTGACCAAATCGTCCAAAAGCAGTAAGAAAGAATATCTGTATGCGGTTTTCAGCAGTGTTTTGCTTTCTCAAGTGATCGCCATCCTGTATCCCGAAAAAATCTCTGCAGCACAGGTGGAGGAAGAAAAGGCGGCGGTCAAAAAGCTGTTCAAGGCGCATAAAATGCCGCTGCTGATCGAGCTGGCAATTGCAGCAGCGTTTATTGTGTTTGCAGGGTACATGTTTTACAATCTCTTTTATTCTGATTCGGCACGGTCGAAGAATATCTCGGATAGCTATCTGCCGCAGGTATTCCCCGCAGAAGCCACTGTGGGCGAAGTGCTGGACGACTTTTTTGCAAACGGTAAGTGGGAAAACTATGAGCAGGACGGTGTAACCTTTGTCCACTACAGCGGTGAGTGTGCCAACACACAGACCGGCGAAAAAATCATCATGGGCTTCTACTTCAAGTTGGAGGATGACTCTTTCAGCATCGACCGTATGACCTGGGCCGGCGAGACAATGAACCTGCTGGAAAGGTACGCCGTGCTTTCCAAAATCAGTGAGAGCTATTGCCAAAATCACGGCATTGCCAGCAGCAATGCGCTGGACGATGCATTTGACGAGTTGGAAAACGCTCTGGATGACGCACTTGCGGATTCTTCCAGTGTCAGCAGCGTTAGTACGGCAGAACCTGTAAGTGAACCGGAGAGTGAAACATACGCGGATGACACGACTTCAAACACTTCGACCCGGACTGCTACCCAATCGGATCATATGCTTATTGGTACGAATGGAGTAGATACTTATTCGGAACTTTCTGGCGACATCTCCGTAGACATCAATCACTATGAAATTGGAGAAATGCCGGCGAGCACGAAAGAATATTATCTCAGCTATGGCAATGATTTCGATACCGCATGGCTGAATGCAATGTATACGGACGTATACGTATATAGCGGAAAGTATAGTAATCTGGACGCATGGGATCAGTTTACACAGTATATTGCATTTTATGATGAGGTAGTGGACTACGACAATGAGCGAGCACCAGCACCAGAGCTCTATGACGTATATTACGCATACGATCCAGATACAGAGAAAGAGGCGGGTCAATGCGTGGATGAGGTGATTCGAATTGCAGAGGAAAGCGGTGCCGAAATTCAGTTCTACTAAAAGATAATCACCATGAGGCGGAGCTTTTGCGCAGATAAAATGCTGCGGGAAGCTTCGCTTTTTGTATAAATGAAAACTTTTTACTCTTTGATTTTACTTTATAAAATTGATGTGAGAATAAAATTTTCTGAAATGCTAGAATAAAAAGAAGAAATGAGCTATAATAATAGCAGAAAGGAGTTGAAAGAATGCTTTGCCAGTTTTCTTTTCAGAATTTTAAGTCTTATAAGGATGAAACGACATTTGATTTCCGTGCAATGGCAATTCCGGAGTTTCAGGATGCCTTGATTCGGCAGGAGAAAGCGGAAGATTTGCTTCCGGTCAGTGCAGTCTACGGCCCCAATGGTGGCGGTAAGACGAATCTGCTTCAGGCATTCTTTTGCCTGATTAACCTTGTTGTGAAGCCGATTCATGCATTGGAGAAGAATCGGCAGCCAATGATTTTCCAGCAGGGCAGCAGTGTGGCTCCCTTTATGCTGGATGAAAGTTCTGCGAATGAACCTACGATTTTTCAGGTGTTCTTCCGTGTAGACGAGAAGGAATACCAGTATTACATTGCGCTCAAGGAAGAAATTGTCTTTGAGTCTCTTCTGTGGCGTACACTTGGTGGTAAGAAGACAGGACTGATTTTTGAACGAGACGGCCAGAAGATTGAATTGGGTGCAAGTATCAATAAGGCAAGCATCAACTTGGACGTCAACCCGAAGATGCCGTATCTTTCTTTTTTGGCAATCAACTACAATATTCCTGTGATTGCAGAAGTGCAGAATTGGTTTGAATCCTGTATTACACAGAGCTACGCGAACCCCAGAGCAGAAAACATTGTGCTGGTGTCCAAGAGTGAGACGACTAAGGAAAGCCTGATTCATGCACTGAATGATGTAGGTATTGATTTGTCCGGTTATCGCTATGATGAGGATAGCAAGCACCTGTTTACGCAGAGAACAATCAATGGCAAAGTCTATGAGCTTCCCTTTGAAGCGGAATCGGATGGAACCAAGAAGATGATTGCAGCCTTGCCGGTTCTGATGGTAGCATTGCAGGAAGGCCGCACAGTGGTTGTAGACGAATTGGATGCCAAGCTGCATCCGAAGCTGCTCCGGTATGTGATTCAGATGTTCAAGAACCAAGAACTGAACAAGAAGGGCGCACAACTGTTATTCAGTTCTCACGACCTGACTACGATGAAAAACACTGTTTTCCGCCGTGATGAAATTTGGTTTGCTGCGATGAATGATAATCATGAGAGCGAGATTTATTCGCTTTACGAATTCCGGCAGGAGGACAATACTCGCGTCAAGAGCACAGCGGCCTTTGACAAGCAGTATCTGGAAGGCCGATATGGTGCAGACCCCTACCTTTCCAATATGCTGACAGGGAGGGATTGGACATGAGTCTGAAACCTCCAAAGAAAAGTGACCTTGGGAAAAGCTGGATGAAGGATCGCCGCGATAAAGCGAGGATGATTCAGCCGGAGTACCATTTGATTGCATCCGAGGGTACAGAAACAGAACCGCAGTATTTTGGTGCAATTCAAAAAATTATCAATGCTAATTACCGTGATAGAATCCAGCTAAAGGTAGAGGGTATTGGCGACAATACGGTGAACCTGCTGATGAAAGTACGTCAATACGTTCAGAACTACGGAATTGTGTTTAAGCACGTCTGGATTGTCTATGACACAGATGATTTTCCGGCAGAAAATATCGACATGGTGGCACAGTTGTGCAAAGAATACAGTGTGCAGGGTGAAACAATTTACCACGCTGTATGGTCAAACCAGTGCGTAGAACTGTGGTATTTGCTACATTTTATGTATATGGACACTGATATTGATAGATCTCGTTACTGGCCGAAGCTGAGCGATTGGATGAAAAACATTGGTGCAGGTGGTTACGAGAAGAACCGCCCGGATATGTATGAAGTGCTGCGACCTTACATGGACATTGCGATTGCCAATGCAAAGCGCTTGGACAAGCAAAACGAAGGACGGAAGCCGTCTGAATCAGCACCCGGAACGAAAGTCTACGAACTGGTTGAGATGTTGAAACCTTATCTTTCGAACACGCAGTGACCATTATTATAGTAGAAGGGTGATTGTGCCTTCTCAAAAATAAGTTCTTAAATGCCTATGGATTTCCCAATAGAATCCATAGGCATTTTTCTGTGAAGGATGGAAGGTTCTTGTTTTATGAGTGGTGGGACGGTATAATTGAGTTACAGCTATGAAGATGAAAGGCAGGATCTTTGTGAAGAAGATATTTGCAAAATATAAATGGCTACTGATTGCGCTGCTTATGATCTCAATGATCGCTGTTCCAATCGTGGTTAATATCCTCTTTAAATTTTCCAGCGCTTTTCCGGCTGAATGGTCGGCAGGAGATGCGCTTTCTTATGTTTCTGGCTTTCAAGCCTTGTTTGGGACTGTTATACTTGGCATTATCACTGTTGAGCAGGGGCAAGACGCACAGAAAGTCAATGAGCGCTTGAGCGAAGAAAATAATAAGCTTCAAAAAATAATGGCGCAAAAATTGTTGCCGGTTGTGAAGATGACAAATCCATCTTGCAAACCAACAGAGCCTTACTGTACAAAACTTTTTTACATGCCGCAATGCAAATGTTTTAGGATTGCTAGGTCGTATCGTGGCAATTCTGCACAACATGAAATCAATGATGTTCTCGTGAATATTGATTCTTCAGTTGAGGAAATAAAGCATATTAAAACAGTAGAATTTTCCCTGCAAAATATTTCCGAATCAATCATTCGGCATATTCAGATTGATAGCGTTGATATCGTTGGATTTGAGGGGAAAACAGAGTTGGTGACATGTCAAAATTCTGGGCAGGGAGGAATAGGAGCACTGCTTGCAATGGGTGATTCAGTAGATGTAAGCCTGAAATTGTATGCCAATAATGCCATTTATAAGGAAATTTGGGATAATGATTTGGCAGGAGTAGACGTTGTGATGCATTTGACGAATACTACGATTTCTGGAACGACATTTTCGGAATATATTGAAGTTAGGATGCAGAATAACGGCCATTACCATATTAACTATGGAGAGTCTCTCAAGCAGACAGGGCAAGCGAAGGTGGATTGAACTAAACGCTCTGTAATTTTGGCACCCGCTCAGGCTGCAATTGAAAATCCGAGAGCATAAGAATCTTATAGCGAATTATCGTTGAAAATCAAGCGTGAAATAAGGATCACTGTCAATTTTGGCGGTGGACCTTATTTGCTTGCTCATGTATGAGGTGAATTGCGTTTAACACAGGGCCGCTTTCTAGAAGCATCACAGATATACCTCCACGGTCAGGTCGGTCCACGCTGCACGGCGGAACTGGTGGGGCATTTTGTTGGATTCCCGGTAACGCTTGGCGGTCTCAAAGTTGATGGTGAAGGTGAGGATGGGCTTTTCCGATACAGCCATCAGATCGGTGCGCTCCTCTTTGGACTTCTTGTAGCCGGTGTTCAGCTTCCAGCGGTAGGAGTAATCGGCAATGGCGGTGACCACTTCAACGAACTGGTCGATCAATTCGGGAGCAAGACAGGCATCGTACACATCGACCTTCTGAGAGAGAAAATCGTAGATCACTTTCATGTCCGAAGAAGCCGTCTGCACGCATGGTAGCATAGTTCAGATTGCGCTTTTTGATCTTGCTCTAAATGAGTGCGGCGGACATGGTGTTAGCAGAACGGCTGTTCTGACAGGATTCAAGTATTTGGCAAGCACGGAGAATCGCTTTGTTCCGGTCGCTCCAGACCTATTCAAAAATCTATTATACCATTACACGGCTTTCTTGTGGTATAATAGAAATATTAAAACCGAGGAGGTATGATGGATGAGCGTAACTTTTGATTATGGCGTGTCCAACTACACCGAAAAAGCTTTGGTCGAGACACTGAATGATCTTGTTCAACATGTGGAAAACGAGGTTGTGGAATTTAAACTTGCGAGCAATAATTTTGATTTGCACAAACTTGGACAATATTTCTCTGCTATTAGTAACGAAGCAAACCTTCGAAATAAAAAATACGGATGGCTCATTTTTGGCGTAGACGATACTACTCATGAATTTCGCGGTACAAATTATAAAAATAATCCTGTATCTTTGGAGAAATTAAAGCTTGAGATTGCAAAAGAGACAACCGGAGCAATTTCATTTATGGATATTTTTGTGGTGCATCCGTTTTCTTTGGAAGGAAAGCCTGTTCGCATCGTTATGTTTCAAATTCCTGCTGCGGTGACTGCGATTCCTACAGGATGGAAAAATCGTTTTTATGGCCGTGTGGGGGAATCTCTTGTTGATTTATCGCAGGAAAAAATCGATAGAATTCGAGGTGAACGCAGAACCGACTGGACTAGAGAGATTATTGACGGAGCTTCGTTATCACATCTAGATACAAAAGCTGTTTCAATTGCCCGAACTAATTACAGAGAACGCCTTTCCAATGCAGCTAATTCTAACGCAGTGGAAGAACTTGACAAAATGGATGATTACCAATTTTTGTCTAAAATTAAACTTGTTCGGAATGGAAAAAATAACGAAAGCAGCATTCGTTCTGCTTGGAAACAGCGATTATTCGGATTTCTTTGAGGTTCCTCCGCAGATTATGTGGAGGCTTTATGACCATAAAGGAAATACAATCGACCATGAAATTTTTGATATTCCGTTTTTGTGCGCTATAGATTCGGTTTACAAAAAGATTCGTAACTTGACGTATCGCTATATGCCTAATCAGCTAAGTTTATTTCCGACTGAAACGCAACAATATGATTCTTGGCTGCTGCGAGAGCTGCTCAACAACTGTATTGCGCATCAGGATTATACTGCGGATCGAAGGATATATGTAGATGAATTTGAAGATCGTATTGTAATGTCAAACGCAGGACAATTCCTGCCAGGAAATATTAAGTCTGTATTAGAGCCAGCATATGCACCGCCGTATTATAGAAATCCGCTTCTTGCACAGGCAATGGTCAATTTTAAGATGATTGATACTGCCTCAATGGGAATTCGCCGTGTTTATTCTATCCAAAAAGAAAAGCTGTTCCCTATGCCAGACTATGACTTGTCAAGATGCGATCAGGTTCGTGTTACGGTTTACGGAAAGGTTTTGAACGACAACTACACAAAAATTCTTTTTGAAAATCCCAATATGGATCTAGATACAGTGTATTTACTTGATAGAGTTCAGAAGGGAGAAAATATTAGCAGAATGGAAGCCGCTGCATTGAGAAAGCTTGGATTGATAGAGGGAAAAATTCCAAAGCTATTTATTTCTGCAACGGTGGCAGAAGCCCTAGACCAAAAAGCTCAATATATAAAAAATAAGGGATTTGATGATCAATATTATAAGCAATTGATTATTGACTACTTGAACAAATGGGGCAAGGGGCGAAAAAGTGACTTTGATAAATTGCTGTTCGATAAATTGCCTGATTCCCTAACAGCTGTACAAAAAAATACGAAAATTCGAAATTTGCTGGCATCACTTAGGATGGGTGGTATTATTGAAACCGATTCTGAAAACCATCAGCGCTCCAATTGGGTGTTGACGAGAAAATGAGATTTTTTCAAGCTCTAATCAAGCTCTAATCAAGCTCTAATCAAGCATGAGTATAGAAAAGTACAGGTATCTGTCGATTTTCGTAAGCTGTTATATGGTGTAATTAAAGGCCTATGAACTGCCCGTTAAAATAGAATCGCATGAATAATACAAAAAGGAGTTCCACAGCATAGCCTATTGTAATCGTTTTCCTGTCGCTCTGTAATTTTGGCACCCGCCCAGGCTGCGATTAAGTCTCCCCGAAAATAAAATCTGATAGGACAAAGAAGGTAAAAGCTCTTGGCTTCTGTAATGGAGGCCAAGAGCTTTTTGCATCTTGTTTTGTAAGCGGAAAGAGGGTACAATGATAGCAGAAGTACGCACATCAATGAGGTGATACTATGCTGAACATTTTTTTCGGTGATATGAAGGAAGCTGTGTATAATACAGCTTCCTATTTCAAATATGATTACGAGGAAGGCTGGATCGTTGACCCGATGGTCAAGGAAATGATTCAGGATGTGGACAAGTCTGTTGTTATCGACAGTGGTATCATTGACAGCCCGGTCTTGGGTAAAATTCCACCGATTGGTTTGTCTGGTGGCGTAAAGACCCTGATTTTGGTGAAGTTTGAGCCAGAGAAAGTGTTCAATGCATCGACTTGTGGTAACAACTGTGCAAAGTGGCTACTCAAAATTGCAGAACAGGAAGATCGCACGGTGAATCTGCACCACCTGATGGATTTTGGTAAAAAACCATTTACAGTAAAAGTGCTGAATACAAATCAAATCGTTCACAGCATGGAAGAACTGATTTTGGCCGCAGGTGAGTTTGTGTAAAGGGGCTGACAGAAATGAAAGGCATTCATAAAGTGGTTGTCGGCACAAAGTATCTAAAGTATGAGTTTGAACTGCGGCGCAACTTAACCGTCATTCGCGGGGATAGCGCAACGGGTAAAACGACCCTCGTGGATATGATTCGTACGCATATGAACGATGGAGAAAGTGGGCCGGTCACTCTAAATTGTGATAAAGGTTGCTATGTGGTAGAAGGAAATCTTTGGAAGGGACAGCTCAACAACATTCAGGACAGCATTGTTTTTATCGACGAAGGAAACGAGTTTGTCAAGACCAAAGATTTTGCGCGTGCGATTCAGCAGACAGATAACTATTATGTTATCGTGAGCAGAGAGGGTTTGCCTGCCTTGCCATACAGTGTGGAAGAAGTGTATGGTATCCGAACCTCTGGAAAGTATGGGATACTGAAACAGAGCTACCATTCGTTCTATCGAATTTATCCGGACAGTACAACTGAAAATATTAAGCCGGAGAAAATTCTGACCGAGGACAGCAATTCGGGGTATCAGTTTTTTGAGGCGGTCTGTAAAGAATGTCAAATGCAGTGTGATACTGCAAATGGAAAGTCAAATGTGTTTTCCTATTTGAAGGCTCACAAGGATGAAAAGGTTCTGGTGATTGCAGACGGTGCAGCATTTGGTCCGGAAATGGATAGGGTGTTGCAGCTTGTGCAGACAAGAGAAAATCTGACACTCTATTTGCCGGAATCTTTTGAGTGGTTGATACTTTCCTCTGGAATTCTGAAAGATGCAAAGGTTGCACAGATTTTGCAAACACCTTCTGACTACATCGATGGCAAAGACTATTTCAGCTGGGAACGTTATTTTACGGCGCTTCTGACGGAGAAAACGGCTGGAACATATCTGAATTATACCAAGAAAACGCTGAATGAGGCCTATCTGAAGGATGGCGTGAAGAACGCAATTTTGAATCAGATGAAAGAAGTAAAGATGTAGTGATATGAATTGATATAGATTCTGCCAAACTAAATTTCTGGGATAAGCAATTAATTGGGTGAAAATGAGGAAGAACTACAATGAACTGTCAAAATTCCCTTGTATCGCTTGCATATATTGAAACGAGTAAAAATCCTCTTCAGGTTTTCTGTAATTTTATATTATATTTATTGCTGAAGGCACCGAATCAGACGCTGAGAGCTGACGAAATTAAAGAACAACTACAGTCTGACTTTGGAATTTCAATGCCCCATCAAATTATCAGTAACTGTACTCGAATCCTGGAAAGAAAGCAAGAGGTTATTCGATTACCTCATGCTGCAGGATATAAAATCGGAGATACTTCATTTGATATAGATTCGTTTGAAAATACTCGCCAGCGTTTTGCTGAACATGAAAACAAATTGTTGAACTCGTTAGTTGAATTTGTTTCGTCTCAGTATAAACAAAAGTGGAGCGAAGAGGAGGCAAAAAAGTATTTATCGAATTTTCTTGATACAGAGGGATATGGTACACAGTTATTCCTGAAGAAAAAGCTCGAACTTGAGCAACACTACATATCTCCGTCTTTTTATATTGGCCGATATGTTGACTCTATTCAGAGGCAAACTGATAGTGTGGAAAAAACGTACCTAGAAGAAATCATTTATGGAATGATGGTTCTTCAAGGAATTCGACAAACAGGAGATTACCAGCAAAATCGGCAACAGAAGTTCAAAGGAACCGTTTTTTATTTGGATACAAAGTTGGTCCTTCGGGCACTTGGCTTTTCGTGGAAGGCGCAAGTGGACTCAGTAAGGGAAACTGTGCGTCTTCTTCGTGAAAAATATGATGCCGAAATTGGAATCTTTCAAGAAACTAGGACAGAAGTGCAGAATGCACTGTCTATAGCAGGGAGGGCATTTCAAAAACATCGTCTAATCGCGGATGGAGAATTGAAGCTGTACTGCGAACTTAACCCTTCGGAGGCTAAAAGATTAGAAGATTATGCAGATTCGTTGGATGCTCTATTGGAACGTGAATTGGGGATAAATTCAGTAACATCTATTGATAAGGATGATCCTAGGATAAAAAAGTATAACATTGAAACGACAGAAATTGCTGACTACATTGAAGCTGAGTGCGGCTGGCGACGTGGGGCGATAGATTACGATGTCAAAATTATTGAGCAGATAAATGCTATTAGAGAAGGCGATTATTCTCAAGCCTATGGGGGAAAGAAAAAACTCCCAGTTTTTGTTACATCTAATAGTAAGTTGGCATATACATTTCGAGAGTATATTTCGTCAAATGAAGATGAAATTCAGCAGTGGAACACTCACAACCTTCCGGTTATTTCTGATAATATGCTGCTTTACCGAATTTGGTTGCCTTTTGCTACAGAATTTACACAGTTACCGTCACTTACTCTTTCTAGATTTGCCTATGCTGCTCAAAGCGAAGGGGTTGTGTTTTATGAAAAGCTACGGAATACAGCAGCTGAACTTGAGCAAACACGAAATATCGATTTAATTAATACAACAGAAGTTGCAAGGCGAAAAATAGAGGATATTTTATTGCGTGAAAGCGGAGGAAATCTTGATTCTGTGACAGATGAAGTAGTTGCGGCATCTCTTGATGAGTATATCCGGATGGAAAAATTAGATCTTCTCCAAGAAAATCGTGATTTGTTGAGACACAGCGATATGCGAGATGAGCAAGTTGTAAAATTGCTCGGAGATAGTTATGCAAATAAAATCGGAGTGATAGACCGGGCATTACTATTTTTGGCGAAGTGGTTTTGGATAATAATAGCTGCTCTATTATACGGTCTTTTTGACTGGGTTGGCAAAAATCCGTATTTAAAAGGTGTAGCGTTGCTTCCTGTTGCTATACAAGCTATTCAGTATTGGCTTGATAAACAAAGTGATGATCATAATTTTCGATTTTTCTTATATCCAATTGCACTTGAGTTTGTAAAAAAACGATACATTCAAAAAATTACAATGGAGCTTGAAAGTAAGGGATACCCACAGGATACAGAGGCTGTAGTGCAATATTGCATACAAAATACTAAGATTTTTCAAAGATGAAACAGACAGATTGATTATGAAAAATGACGACTTATCGCTACTCCGAACGCTCTGTAATTTTGGCACCCGCCCAGGCTGCTATCAAGAATCCCCGCAAGTGACCGTGCGAGCGCTTGAAAAGCGCAAATAAAAAACCATAACGCAAATGAACCGCCCCGGTTTCCGAAGCAGGAAGCCGGGGCGGTTTTTGTGTGCTGAAGAATATCAGGGAATGCAGACGCTTCCTCCGGATGGCGCGTGGTGCTGCCTGCAATTTTTTGGAAGGATAACGAGCACCCTTCCGCTCCCTGCATTTGCGGGGACGGAAAGCATCCGAAGAGCGCTGCCGACAGTGGCAGCGTGGAACATGGCGGTACGATTTGGGCTGTCATATCATAAAGAAGCAAGTGCAGGGCAGACCGTTGAAAAAATGCTGAAAGCATTCTGGAGCCCCCTGTGCTTGAAGCGAACGAACCTGCCGGAAGATCGTGCCGAAGGAGAACCATGGATGATCTTGGCGTTCAGCCGTGGAGAGCGGGGGAGAATCGGAGGCTTTGGCGCGAAAGCACAAATGTTTGCACAAGATAACACGCTGCAAACATTTGCATACAACAAAGAGATTTTGCCGAAAGCGGGAGGATTGGAGCAATTCAAAGGAGAGAAAAAAGAGTGAAAAGGACAGACTGCTATAAAATTCCGAGAAATACTGTACGTTCCGACAAAAATAACGGGGATTGGTTGACAAATAGTTGGGCATGGGCTATAATGCAAACGTAATTCATCGAAAGACTGACTCGTAAGAAATGTGATCTTAGGAGAGGGAGAGTCGATGATAATTTTATCGGATGAATGCAAACGTTTGCATATAAGAGAAAAGAGACGGTGGGGGAAGGTGGTGCGGAAAAAACCACGCTTCTCACCCGCACAAAAGGAGGCAAAACAAATGGCGCAGATCATGACACGCGAACAGGCGGCAGCTCTAATTCAGGATGGGGATACCGTAGTGATCACGGGCAGCGGCGGCGGTGTGATGGAGGCGTACCACACCCTTGAGGGAATCGAGGAACGCTTTCTGAATACAGGCCATCCCGCAAACCTGACCCTGGTGCATGCCTCCGGCATTGGCGATAAGAACAGAGCCGGCGTTACCCGCTTTGCCCACAAGGGCATGGTCAGGCGTGTCATAGGCGGTCACTGGGGCTGGTCGCCGGAGATGCAGGCAATGGCGGTCAACAATGAAATCGAGGCTTACAATTTCTCGCAGGGCGTCATCTGCCACCTGTATCGCGAGATCGCAGCACAGCGCCCGGTGCTGATCACAAAGGTTGGCAAGTATACCTTTGTGGATCCGCTGCTGCAGGGCGGAAAGCTGAACGAAGTGACCAAGGAAGATCTGGTGGAACACATCAAGATCCATGACGTCGATTATCTGATGTACAAGACCTTCCCCGTCAACATCGCGGTCATCCGCGGCACCTACGCAGACGAGAGCGGCAACATCAGCTTTGATCAGGAGCCCGCACGGCTGGATATGCTGGAAGCTGCGCAGGCAGCGCACAACAGCGGCGGCAAAGTCATTTGTCAGGTCAAAGGCATCGTGGCAAAAGGCAGCCTGAGCGCAAAGCGGGTCTGGATCCCCGGGGCATACATTGACGCCATTGTGGTGGACCCCGCTCAGATGCAGACCGGGGAGGGCGAGTACAATCCTGCTTTCAGCGGGGATGTCACCATCCCGATCAGTCAGCTGAAAGCATTCCCGCTCAACGCACGCAAGGTCGTGGCCCGCCGGGCATTTATGGAGCTGGAGCAGGGTGCCATCATCAATCTGGGGTTCGGTATGCCGGATGGTGTTGCAGCAGTCGCTGCGGAGGAGGGCTTTGCAGACAAGGTCACGATGACCATTGAGCAGGGCATCTACGGCGGCATCCCCGCACAGGGCGCGATCTTCGGCGTGGCAAGCAATCCGGATGCATTTTTGGACGAAAGCACGCAGTTCGATTTTTATTCCGGTCATGGTCTGGATACCACATTTCTGGGTCTGGCACAGGCGGATGCACAGGGCAATGTCAATGTGAGCAAGTTCGGGACGACGATCTCCGGCAGCGGCGGATTCATTGATATTTCCCAGTCCGCAAAGAAGGTGGTGTTCTGCGGCACGTTTACCACAGGCGGGCTGAAAACCGCCATTGAGGATGGCAGGCTTGTGATCCAGCAGGAAGGACGCATCCACAAATTCGTCCCGGCGGTCGAGCAGATCACCTTCAGTACGCAGTATGCAGCGGAAGAGCAGCAGACCGTCGTGTATGTCACAGAGCGCGCGGTGTTCAGGCTGACCCAAGACGGTGTGGTGCTGACCGAGATCGCGCCGGGCGTGGATCTGGAAAAGGACGTTCTGGCACAGATGTACTTCCGTCCAAAAGTGGCAGAGGACCTGAAGATTATGGATGAATGCATCTTCCGCCCGGAACGGATGCACTGCAAGGAATGACGCATTGAAGCAGGAACCCGATGGCATAAGACGCTGTCGAACGATAAAATTCAGAAGGAGTGTGTACCTATGAGTGAAGAAATCTATCTGGAAAAGAAAACGGGCTATGCGATCATGACGATCAACCGCCCCAAGCAGATGAACGCACTGAACACCGGCATCGTGGAGCAGATCGACAAGCTGCTGGACGAGGTGGAGGCAGATCCCTCCATTCGCTGCCTGATCATTACCGGTGCGGGCGAGAAATCCTTTATCGCCGGTGCAGATATCGGACAGATGGGAACGCCGGGCTATCAGCCGGCCGATGCCCATTATCTGATCACCTGCGGCTACAAGGTGTATAACCGCGTGGAGGGGCTGAAGATCCCCACCATTGCAGCCATCAACGGCTATTGTCTGGGCGGCGGTCTGGAGCTGGCCATGTGCTGCGACTTCCGCATCTGCAGCGCAAATGCACGGTTTGCCCTGCCGGAGATCGCGCTGGGCATCATTCCCGGCTGGGGCGGTACGATCCGTCTGCCGCGCATCATCGGCGAAGGCCGCGCAAAGGACATGATCCTTCGTGCAAAGCGCATCAAACCCGACACCGCGCTGCAGTATGGTCTGGTCACCGAAGTGTTTGAAGATGTCGCCGCTCTGCGTGCAGGTGCCGATTCGCTTGCACAGGAGCTTGCCGCAAAGGCACCCATTACCATGGCGATGGACAAGGAGATGATCAACCGCTCGGTCTTTACCTATAACGACCTGACGGACTCGCTTGCTCTGTCTTACTGCTTCACCACGGCGGACTCCCGCGAGGGCATTTCCGCTTTCCTCGAAAAGCGCACCCCGGATTTCAAGGGCCGCTGAACCACAACGGAACAGGGCTGTATTAGAAGGAACAGCCTGAAAATAAAAAAGGCTTGCGCCGATTGCCAAAAACAGGAGGGTTTTATTATGGCGAAGAAGATGATCTCCCGACGCAATTTTATGAAGTGCACCGCTGCCATGGCTGCAGCAGCAGGTCTTGCTGCATGCGGCGGCTCCGGGAACTCTACCAGCACTGCGGCATCCAGCACTGCCGGAACTTCCAGCACGGCAGCATCGGGCGAGACCGTAAAATATCGCTGCTCCACAAACCATGCGGAGAACTTCAACGTTTCGCAGGCGCTACGGTATTGGTCCGATCTGGTTCTGGAGCGCACCAATGGGCGCATCGAGATCGACATTTATTACGATGCCGTTCTGGGCGATGAGAAGTCTGCCATCGAGCAGTGCCAGTATGGCGGTCTGGAGTTTGCGCGCATCAACATCAGCCCCATGTGCGAGTTCGTGGATGATCTGAATGCGCTGAGCATGCCTTACATCTACAAGAACGACGAGCATTTCTGGAAGGTCGCTGAGACGCTGGGCATGGACATCCTGCGCAGCGATAAGATGAAGGAAGCCGGTTTTTACGGTCTGACCTGGTACGATGGCGGCACCCGCAATTTCTACAACTCCAAGCACGAGATCCACACCCCGGCAGATATGAAGGGCATGAACATTCGCGTGCAGGAGTCGAACCTGATGATCAGCATGATCGAGGCGCTGGGCGCAGTTGCGACCGCAATGCCGTATGGCGATGTCTATTCCGGCCTGCAGACCGGCGTCATTGACGGTGCCGAAAACTCCATGGTCCAGTACAAGGAAGTTTCGCACTGCGAGGTGGCAAAGTACTTCACGCTGGACGGTCATACCCGTGCACCCGATATGCTGGTTATGAGCGAGAAACTTCGTCAGAAACTGAGCGAGGATGATGTCAAGATCATTGCGGATGCTGCAATGGAGAGCTGGGTGTACCAGCGTGACCTGTGGGCAGAGGTCGAGGCAAATGTCCGTGCTGAGCTGGAAAAAGCTGGCAATGTGATCACAGACCTGACCACCGATGAATTCCAGCAGTTCGTGGATGCATGCTCGCCGCTGTGGGAGAGCTACAACGACGGCAAGTATCTGGACCTCATCAATCAGGCTGTGGCAATGGGCTAAAAAGCGTCTGATTTGGCGGTTCTGGGTACAGAGCAGGGCTGCCAAACGATCAAAGGGGTGTGCAGGAGTCAAGAGTCGTTCCGAATTGTTGATTCCTGCACACCCTGTTTTTTTCGAGGGAAAGAACTTATGATCACGGGAAAAACACGTTATTATGCGATCCTCGGAGACCCCATCGAACAGGCGCTTTCACCGGTGGTGCACAACGCGGCATTTGAAGCACTTGGCATGGACGCCGT
The DNA here is from genome assembly GCF_023347255.1 of Faecalibacterium sp. I4-3-84. Classification (GTDB taxonomy): domain Bacteria; phylum Bacillota; class Clostridia; order Oscillospirales; family Ruminococcaceae; genus Faecalibacterium; species Faecalibacterium taiwanense. The sequence continues at coordinate 1,273,754 of NZ_CP094466.1, read as the reverse complement.
GATGCTGGGGTGCCGTGTAACGCCGGAGGAGCTGAAAAAGGCAGTGGAAGGCACCCGTGCGCTGCACTTTGAAGGGCTGGCGGTCACCATGCCGCACAAAACGGCGATCATCCCGCTGCTGGACGAATGGGAAGAAAAAATTGATTTTCTGGGTGCTGTCAATGTTGTCACCTGCAAAAACGGCGTCTACAAGGGCTATAACACGGACGGTGACGGCTTTGTACAGAATATGAAGCAAAACGGCACAGATCCTGCGGGCAAACGGGTGTTCCTGTTTGGTGCAGGAGGTGCAGCACGCGGTCTGGGGTACGCCCTTCTAGAAAGCGGCGTCAGCAGCCTGACCGTGTGCAACATTGATGAGCCGATGGCAATGGCGATGATCGGCCCGCTGCGCAAGCGCTTTCCGCAGGCAGAACTGGATTTTGTTCTGCTGGGGGATGAGAGCATCTCGCTGCGCTGTCTGCAGTCGGAGATCCTCATCAATGCCACCAGCATGGGCATGAATGACTCGCCGTCGCCGCATGTGGACATGGTGCCTTGGACCCGGCTGCCGCGTTCCACGGTCTGTGCGGAGATCATCCATAAACCGTTGGAGACGGCATTTGTCCGCGCTGCCCGTGCCGCAGGCCTTACGACCCTTACCGGAGACGGGATGCTGCTGTATCAGGGCATTGAGGCATTCCGTCTGATGAATGGATGCGATGCGCCGCAGTCCGCAATGAGGGCGGCCTTGCAAGCAAGATTGGAGAGTGAAAAGCGATGAAAAAGATTCGACAGATCCTCATTGGGCTGTTCAACATGGTATATAACATTTTTCTGCGCTACTCGCAGGCGGTCCTGCTGGTGATCGTGGTGATCGTTTCGACGGACGTGTTCTGCCGCAACGTGTTGAGCTACAGCATCAAGTGGGCACAGGAGGTCTCCCTGCTCCTCATCGTCTGGATGACCTTCCTGAGCATGGCGATCGGTGAAGAAAAAGATCAGCACATCGCCATTGAACTATTCTATAATCTGTTCCCGAAGCCCGTCAGGAAGTTTTTTGATGTGCTCAACAAGATGATCCTGGCTGTGGTCGGCTGCTTCCTGTGCTTCTTTGGCACAAAGCTCGTAATGAGCACATGGAGCAGCACCCTTGCCGCTACGAAGTGGCCGGCAGGCATGCTGTATCTGATGATCCCCGTGGGCGGCGGATTCATGGCATTTTTTGCAGTGCTGGATCTGCTGGGCTGGAAAAAGTATAAAAATACGAATCAATACGGCGATCAGCTGCTGGAAGCGTCATTGGACGATGGCGGTCAGAGCGCAGCGAACTGATCGACTGACAAAAATAACAGGAGGGTGAATTATGCAGGAATCTGTTGCTGTTTTCTTGCTGATCGGCTTATTTGCCGTGATGATCATATGCCACCTGCCGGTAACGTTTGCCATGGTGATCGCTACCGCAACGACCATGCTGTACCTGAATATCCCGATGATGACCATGGTGCAGCAGATGGCAAAATCCGTCAACTCGTTCTCGCTGCTGGCGATCCCGTTCTTTATCCTGATGGGCGAGATCATGGGTGCAGGCGGAATATCAGACCGACTGCTGAAGTTTGCCAATGTTCTGGTGGGACGTTTCCGCGGCGGTCTGGCCTTTGTGAACGTGCTTGCTTCCATGTTCTTTGGCGGCATTTCCGGTTCTGCGGTTGCAGACGTTTCCTCTCTGGGCAAGATCGAGATCCCCATGATGGAGGATGCCGGATACGATAAGGACTTTTCCATCTGCGTTACCGTTTCCAGTGCATGTCAGGGACTTCTGATCCCTCCCAGTCATAACATGGTGCTGTATGCAATGACCGCAGGCGGCGTGTCGGTCGGCAAGCTGTTTCTGGCGGGCTATGCGCCCGGCATCCTGCTGGGCGTTGCACTGATGGCGCTCTGCTACATTTTTGCGATCAAACGGAACTACCCCAAGGGTGATCCCGTATCGTTCAAGGAAGCTCTGGTCATCACCAAGGACGCTGTTTTTGCCATCGGCGCAATGTTCATCATTGTGGGCGGCGTTGTTGCCGGTCTGTTCACCGCTACCGAGGCCGCAGCCATCGGCTGCATCTACTGCCTGCTGGTGGCAACGCTGGTCTACCGTCAGCTGAGCCTCAAGGATATGGGCCGGATCCTGTACAACACGGTCAAGACCCTTGCCATGATCTACAGTCTGATCGCTGCGGCAGGTGCCTTTGCATGGATGATGGCCTACCTGCGCATCCCCGCAAAGTTTACCGGGATTCTGATGGATGTCAGTGACAACAAGATCGTTGTTCTGCTGCTGATCAATGTTCTGCTGCTTTTGCTCGGCTGCATCATGGACATGGCTCCGCTGATCCTGATTATGACCCCGATCCTGCTGCCCGTTGTGCAGAAGTTTGGCATGGATCCCGTTCAGTTCGGCATCATGCTCATTGCAAACCTGGCCATCGGCCTGCTGACGCCTCCCGTTGGCTCCTGCCTGTATGCCGGCTGTGCTGTGGGCGGTGCCAAGATCGAAAAGGTCACCAAGTGCATGCTGCCCTTCTACCTGACAATGGTCATCGTTTTGCTGATGATCACCTTTATCCCGGCGCTGAGCATGACGCTGCCCAACCTGATGATGTGAGATGCGGCTGACGGAGTGTGACCCTCGGATAAGTCAATTGCGTGCGCTGTATCACCGCCGAGGGAACAGCGCGATCGTCCTGACCCAGCCCATGAACCTTTCGTGGCTGCTGGGGGGCAGGATGCAGATCGGCATCGCAGGCAGCGGCGCGGTGTGCACCGCTGTGATCAACGATGCAGAAGTGGTCTTGATTACCAATAACATCGAAGCACGCCGCCTGCAGGAAGAGGAAGTGGGGGATGTCCCCCGCATCCTTGCCCTGCCGTGGGCGGACGGAGAGCCTGCCGTGCAGGCACAGGCTGAACTTGCCGGAAACGCCCCCCTGCTGGAAGCGGACTGCGCAGAGGAACTGCAGCAGCTGCGCTCCTGCCTGCAGGGGACGCAGGAGCAGGAAGCGGCGCAGGTCGCAGCGCTGTGCAGCAGCGCGGTGGAGCGGGCGGTCCTGCTCATCCATCCCGGCATGACGGAATGGGAAGCTTCCGGCGTACTGTCCGGCTGCGCGGTGGCGAACGGATTGATCCCCAATGTGCTGTTTACACCTGCGGACGAGCACATTGCACGTTATCGCCACGCGCTGAGCGGCCCGTATCCGCTAAAAAAAACGATGATGCTGTCCATGGGAGCACAGAAAAACGGGCTCTATGCAAGCATTACACGGTTTGTTAGCTTTGGCAGACCGGAGGAGGTGTTCCTCTCCGCGCAGGAAAAAACGTGTCAGGTGGCTGCAATGCTGTACTCGGAGACGCGCCCGGGCAAGCAATACGGCACCCTGTTTGCACAGCTGAAACGGCGTTATGCCAAAGTGGGGGCAGGCGAGCAGATCGCTCTGCACCATCAGGGCGGCATGGGCGGTTTCCAGACGCGGGAAAACCGGCTGACTCCGGATCTGCCCGGACAGGTGCAGGCACATCAGCTCTATGCTTGGAACCCATCGGTGACCGGGTTCAAATCCGAGGATATGCTGCTGGTGGGGGAGAACGAAAACCGGATCCTGACCCGCACGGAAATCTTCCCGCACAAGACCTTTTATTATAAGGATCAGGCATGGGATATGCCGCAGGTCCTGATTCTGTAAAGGAGAACCGTTATGAAACAGTATTTCAAACCGCATGAGATCCTGACGAAAAAAGAACCGGCAGACCTTGGCATGGTGTACACCTCGGTACAGCGTGTGGAAGTGGGAGCGGAGCCTGTTGCGCTGGAAAGCGGAGCGGAAGAACTGTGCTTCATCTGCATCGGAGGCAGGGTGGATTATCAGACAGAGGGACAGAGCGGCACGGCGGTCCAGATGGATATGCTGTATCTGCCCATCGAGTCCGGCATCACCTTCACTTCCTCCGAGGGCGGGGTGATGATGCGTTACGGCGCACCCTGTACCCGCAGGACGAAGTTCGGTCACATTCGCTTTGCGGATGTGGACAAGGACAGCCGCCACAAGGTGTATGGAAAGGTGGAAAACGGCACCCGCCGCGATGTGTGGAACTACATTGACGAATCCTTCGATTCCTCCCGCTTCCTCACCGGCATCTGCCATGGCGCGGACGGCGGCTGGACCGCATGGCCGCCCCACGAGCACGGCAGGGAGCGCGAGGAGACGTACGTCTACTTTGGCATGGGCAATGGCTTTGCCGCACAGTTCGTGTACGATGATATGGACCAGCCCATCGTGGCAGCACTGGTGCGGAATGGTGACGTGATCACCATTCCCCACGGCTACCATCCCAATGTGGGCTGCCCCTGCGGCGGCATCACCTACGCGTATGTGATGGTGTCCACCACAGCAGAGGACCGCAAATTTATGGACCTGCGCACGCAGAAGATCTTTGGCGATAAACTGGAGTGATGACCATGAAACAGGCGTTGATCAACTGTCCCTCGCTTGCAAACAGCAGCCTGCTGGAGCTGGAAGAGGATATCCGCCAGTTCTGGAACAGCGGGGTGCGCTGGTTCCATATTGATATCATGGATGGGCACTATGTGCCAAACCTCTGTTATCCGGTGCGGCTGGTTGCAGACCTGAAAGCAAAATACCCGCAGGCGATCGCTGATGTGCATATGATGGTCACAGACCCTGCTGCCTACATCGAACCCCTGCGCGCCGCAGGCGCAGACTATGTCAGCTTTCACGCCGACAGCACCCATTTTGTGATCCGCAGCCTGCGTGCTATCCGCGAAGTTGGCATGAAGGCGGGCATCGTGCTCAACCCCTCGCAGCAGGTGGACGTGATCCACCCGTATCTGGACTGGGTGGATCTGGTGGTGCTGATGACTGTGGAACCGGGCTTTGCCGGGCAGAAGTTCATGGTGGAGTCGCTGCCGCGGCTGGAAGAGCTGTCAAAGCTCCGGGAGGAAACAGGCAAAGAGTTTCTGATCTCCATTGACGGAGGCATCAATTATCCCAATGTTCAGCCCTGCGTCCGGCGCGGTGCAAACCTGTTTGTCACCGGTGTCTACACGGTGTACCGTCAACCGGACGGCATCCCGGCAGCATGTCAGCGCTTTGAGCAGGAAATGCGGAAAGGTCTGGTGGAGTGATCCGATGAAAAAAGATGTAGCACTGATCACCGGAGCAAGCCGCGGCATCGGTCTTGCGGCAGCACGGCAGCTGGCAAAAGACGGATACCGGGTGGGGATCATCAGTACAGGCCCGCAGGAACGCTACCCCGATGCGGTGGCCGCGCTGAAAGCGGACGGCGCAGAGTTCTACTGGTTCAGCGGAGATCTGGGCAGCAGCGCAGACCGTGCACGCATTGCCCGGGAAGCGGTCCAGACGCTGGGCGAGATCCGCATTCTGGTCAACAACGCAGGCGTGGCACCCAAGACCCGCACCGACCTGCTGGAGATGACCGAGGAAAGCTACGACCGCGTGCTGGGCGTCAACACAAAGGGCAGCATGTTCTTTACCCAGCTCATTGCAAAACACATGATCGGGCTTTCGATGGAAGGCAGGGTCAAGCGCGGCACCATCGTCAACGTTTCGTCCTGCTCGGCAGATGTGGTGTCTTTGAACCGCGGCGAATACTGCGTGTCCAAGGCGGGGGTGTCCATGCTGACTAAACTGTATGCTGCGCGCCTCGCCCCGGAGGGCATTCTGGTGCATGAGGTGCGGCCCGGCGTCATTGCCACAGACATGACCACCACCGTGCAGGAAAAGTACGACAGGCTCATTGCGCAGGGGGCGTTTCCCATTGCGCGGTGGGGCACGGCAGAGGACGTGGCAAACGCGGTCTCCCTGCTGTGCAGCGATCAACTGGCGTATACCACGGGCAACTATCTGGATGTGGACGGCGGTTTCCACATTCGTGTCCTGTGATCTGCAGAGCAAAAAGAGGTGAGGAACAGCAAAAGGGCGGATAAAAAGCTTGCTGGTGCAGAAAGGACTGCAAATCATGGAAACGAAGAAATTTACATTCCGGCGCAGCGATGTTATAATTGTAGGGAGTGGAGCGGCAGGCTTAAATGCCGCGATCGCCCTGAAAAAACAGGGCATACAGGACGTAACAGTGCTTACCGAGGGACTGACCTTTGGGACCTCGCGCAATACTGGCTCGGACAAGCAGACCTACTATAAGCTTACCAGTTCCGGAACCACGCCGGACAGCGTGCGTCAGATGGCACAGACGCTGTTTGATGGCGGCTGCGTGGATGGGGATATCGCACTGGCGGAGGCGGCGGTCTCGACGAGAGCGTTTTTCCATCTGGTCGATATCGGAGTGCCGTTTCCCTGTAACCGGTATGGGGAGTATGTGGGCTACAAAACGGACCACGATCCGTTCAAACGCGGCATTTCGGCAGGTCCGCTGACTTCCAGATACATGACCGAACGGCTGATCGAGGAAGCAAAGGAGCTGGGTGTCCGGATCCTGGAAGGCTATCAGGCTCTGGAGATCCTCACGGCACCGGACGGGGAACAGAAAAAGGCAATTGGTGTGCTGGCGCTGGAATACAAAAAGCAGGAACCGACCTATGCGGTGTTCGGTGCCGCAAATGTGATCTACGCCACCGGCGGCGAAGCCGGAATGTACAAAACCTCGGTGTACCCCACGGCGCAGACCGGAGGCACGGGTCTGGCGCTGCGTGCGGGTGCACGGGGCAAAAACCTTACCGAGTCGCAGTATGGCATCGCATCCATCAAGTTCCGCTGGAACCTCTCCGGCAGCTACCAGCAGGTGCTGCCCTGCTACATCTCCACCGATGAGAACGGCGGCGATGAGCGGGAGTTTCTGGAAGATGCTTTTCCGGATGCGCAGTCCCAGCTCAACGCGATTTTCCTCAAGGGCTATCAGTGGCCCTTTGACCCGCGCAAGACCCGCAGTTATGGCTCTTCGCTGATCGACATCCTGATCTACATTGAAACGGTGCAGAAAAAGCGGCGCGTCTTTCTGGATTATCGGCGCAACCCGCGCTGTGCCCTGACCGATGGCAAAATGGATTACACAAAGCTCAGCGAAGAAGCACTGGAATATCTGCGGGAGTCCGGTTCCATGCAGGAACTGCCCATCCAGCGCCTTGCGGCAATGAACCCCGCCGCCATCGAGCTGTACCGCAGCCACAACATCGACCTTGCCGCCGAGCCGCTGGAGATCGCCATCTGTGCCCAGCACAACAACGGCGGACTGGCAGGAGACTGCTGGTGGCAGAGCAACATCCGCCACCTGTATCCGATAGGTGAGGTGAACGGCACCCATGGCGTGTACCGCCCGGGCGGCACGGCACTGAACGCGGGTCAGGTGGGCGGCATCCGAGCGGCAAGCTACATTGCACACCACGATGCGGCTCTTGCCCCGCCGGACGAGCAGCAGGTGCTTGCGGCAGCCGGGGAACAGATCTGGGCTGCAATGGAGTTTGGCATGCAGGCGCTGCAGCGCGGAGGCAGCTTTGATATGGCTGCAGAGCGTGCAGCACTGCAGGAGCGCATGTCCTGCTGCGGTGCGGTGATCCGTGGGCGTGAGGCAGTACAGACAGCGTGTGAGGAAGCACTGCAGCAGCTGCATCGCATCGAGAAAGAAGCATCCCTGTCCACTCCCTTGCTTCTGGGACAACTTTATCGGTTACGGGATCTGGCGGTAAGTCAGTTCGTATATCTGTCTGCGATCCGCAATTACATCCAGCAGGGCGGCAGGAGCCGCGGCTCTTACCTGATCTGCGACCCGGCGGGCGAAAAACCGCTGGGATCGCTGCCGGAGATTTTCCGCTTCGTGCTGGAGGATGGAACGATGCTGCAGACCATACAGGAGGTGGAGTATGCGCAGGGCGCGTGCACCTTCTACTGGCGCGGCTGCAGGCCGATCCCGGAAACGACCGAATGGTTTGAAAAAGTCTGGCAGGAATACCGCAAAGGCGCGGCATTCCAGTAAATATTTAAAGTAAAGGCAGAGTGGTAGTATGGTAACCATCAAAGACGTTGCAAAGTACGCAGGCGTATCCTACAGTACTGTGTCACGGGCACTTGCGGACAGCCCGCTGGTGGATGCCAAGACCAAGAAAAAGGTCTTGCGAGCGGCGGAGGAAATGCACTATGTGCCCAATCAGATGGCGCGCAGCCTCAAGGGCGGCAAAAGCCGCACGGTGCTGCTGATCGTGCCGGATTTGACAAATGCCTTCTTCCCCAAGATGGTTACATGCTTTGAAGAAAATCTGCGCAAGCACGATTACAGCATCCTGCTGGGCATCTCGGACAACACCGAAGAGCAGGAGAACCGCTGCTTTGAGCGCGCCAGCTCCTTCGGGGCAGAGGGCATTGTGTGGATCGCCTGTGATGAGAATCAGGAGCGGATCAGTAACCTGATCCGGAGCACCGATGTGCCGGTGATCCTGATCAATCGCGAGATGGATGTGGACGCTGCCTGCGTCACCAACGACAATCGCCGCGGTGCATGTGCTGCGGTGGAATGCCTGCTGCAAAACGGGCACCGCCGCGTGGCATGTCTCATCCGTGATGTGAACCAGCAGCACTTCAAAGAACGCTACCTAGGCTGTCAGGATGCATTCCGAAAATATGGTATCTCGGACGAAGAAGTAACGTATCTGTGCGCGGAAAATACCGGCACAGCATATGAGGAAGCCTGCAGGCTGCTTGCCGCGCCGAACCGCCCCACTGCATTTTTTGTGTTCAGTGACTGGCTGGCGGACAGTGTGTACAGCGCGGCGGCAAGCCTTGGACTTTCGATCCCGCAGGACGTCTCGGTGGTGGGCTACGATGACATTGACCGTGCACAGTACATGCTGCCGGCACTGACCACATGGCACCACCCGATCGAGCAGATCGCCACCGTGTCGGTGGACATCCTCATGCGGCAGATCGACGGCGACACCGCTACCCGCGGCAACCACATTGTGGTGCCGGGCAGACTGGTGGAACGCAATTCGGTCCGGGATCTGACAAAACAAGACAATGAACCAGCCCCGGTAGTCCCGGGCTGAACAGGAGGATTGAATGATGAGAAAGACTGCAATCGTGACCGGCGGAAGCCGCGGCATTGGGTTTGGCATTGCACTGGAGCTTGCAAAGCATGGCTATAACATCGCGATTCTGGACGTGAATGATCTGGAAGATCCCAGCCGTCCGGATTACAAAGAGAACATGGCAAAGCTGGAAGCTGCCGGGGCGGAATATCTGTACCAGAAGGGCGACACCCGTACTGCCGCAGATCGCGAGAGCTTTGTGAAGGCTGTGGTCGAGCGTTTTGGCGAGATCGACGTGCTGGTCAACAATGCAGGCGTGGCCCCCAAGATCCGGCTGGACATGCTGGAGACCACCGAAGAAAGCTTTGATTTTGTGGTGGGCACCGTGCTCAAGGGCACCATGTTTATGACCCAGCTGGTGGCAAATCAGATGCTCAAGCAGCCGTGGGACCCGGAAAAAGAGCCGAAACGGGGAACCATCATCAACATTGGCTCGGCATCTGCCACCGTATCTTCTACGAACCGTGTGGAGTACTGTGTGGCAAAGTCCGGCCTGATGATGCTGACCACCTGCTATGCCGACCGTCTGGCGGCGGAGGGCATCATGGTGCACGAGCTGCGCCCCGGCGTCATTGACACGGACATGACCAAGGTGGTGCACGAAAAGTACACCCGCCTCATCGCCGAGGGGCAGTTCCCCATTGCACGCTGGGGCACCCCGGAGGATCTGGGCAAGGTCGCGCGTCTGGTATGCGATGACGATTTTGTTTACACCACCGGCAACTACATTGATGTGGACGGCGGATTCCATATCCGCCGCCTGTAATAGGCGATGCGGGCGGCGGTGTACGGTGCCGGGGCGCTGGGAACAGTGCTTGGCGCGGCGCTGACCCGCAGCGGGGCCGATGTAGAGCTTGTGTCCCGCGATCAGGAGCATGTGGATGCACTGAACCGCAGCGGGGCACGCATCACGGGTCTGCGGGAGTGGACAGTTCCGGTAAAGGCGTGCACACCGCAGCAGATGTCCGGACGCTATGACGTGATCCTTCTGCTGACAAAGCAGATGGCAAACACGGCGGCGCTGCCCCGGCTGGCAGAGCATCTGGCTCCGGATGGGATCGTGTGCGCCTTGCAGAACGGCATCCCGGAACCGGAACTGGCAGCAGCGCTTGGTGCAGACCGGGTGGCGGGCGGTGTGGTCACATGGAACGCGGTACGCATCGGGGCAGGGCAGGCACGGCTCTCGCCGCCGGAAAGCTCGCTGCATTTCAAGATCGGATCGCTGCCCGGCACAGATCCCCGGAGGCTGGACCCGGTAAAGGCACTGCTGGAACGGTTCTGCCCGGCAGAGCCGGTGGAAGATCTGCTGGGTCTGCGCTGGAGCAAGCTGCTCATCAATGCGGCACTCAGCTGCCCGGCAAGCATTCTGGGCGGAAAATGCGGTGCTGTGTTGGAAGATGCGCGCTGGCGTCGGATCGCGCTGTATCTGCTGCGGGAGTGTATCGCGGTGGGACATGCCGCCGGGGTGAAGTTTGAACCGGTGCAAGGGTACGATTACCCCGCCGAGCTTGCATTTTCTACCCTGCGGGAAGAACAGCAGGTGCTTGCGAAGATGCCGGAGCTGTTTGCACGGAATGCGCCTGCCGTTCCCAGTATGCTGCTGGACCTGCAGAAAAAACGCCCCTGCGAGATCGGAGCGCTGAACGGCTTTGTCTGCCGCACAGGACTGGAACGCGGGGTGCCGACCCCTTTCAATGATACAGCTGTCCGGCTGGTCCGCGAGATCGCAGCGGGAGAAAAAACATTTTCACCGGAACATGCGGTGGAGTTTGCGGCACTGCTGCCGGAGTGATGGGAGGTGCTGATTTTGTCAACATTGGAATTGAACGAAAAGGAAAAAAACGTCCAGTCCATCCCCATGGGACAGAAGGCGTATTATTCCAAGACCATTTCCGAGGCGGATGTCACGCTGTTTGCCGGCATCACCGGCGACAGCCAGCCGCTGAGCACCAATGCCGAGTTTGCCGCAGCGACATCTGCAGGGCGCTGTGCCGTGCAGAGTGAACTGCTGGCAAGCTATACCTGGCCGGTGTCCACCGAGATCGCCAGCCCCGGTGCCGTGACCATTGATCAGGAGCTGACCTTTTATAAGCCTGTCTATGTGGGCGACACCATCACCGTGGTGGGGGAAGTGACCAGAAAGGTGCTCGAAAAGAAATATGTCTATGTCCGCACGACTGTGTACAACCAGAACGATGAAATAGTTGCAGACGGCTATGTGCGGGAACTGATGCAGGTGCACTGAAAGGAGGCGGAACACGATGGAAATGAGCTATCCCCCTAAAATACTGCATGTGGGCGATTTTGCGCTGTTTCCCAAAACGGTGAGCGCCTCGGACGTGACATTGTTTGCCGGAGTGAGCGGCGACATGAACCCGCTGTACCTGAACGAGACCTACGGACAGCACAGCAGCTACAAAATGCGTCTGGTCCCGTCTATGCTGATCGCCAGCATGATGGGCGGCGCAGTAAACCGTCTGCTCCGTCCCTCCTCCTGCCCGGTGGAACGCCGTTTTTCGGTAAGAAAGCCGATGCAGGTGGGCGACACCCTTACGACCCGCGCCGAGGTCAGGGAGATCGACGAAGAAAAAGGGCAGGTCCGCGTGGAGCTGACCGCCTACAACGCCGCCGGTGAGCTTGTGATGCAGGGCGAGTCGGTGGAGGATGTCCGGATGTGCAGAGGAGGCGAGGAGCGTTGACGCAGGATAAGTCGGTCACTGCAAAGTGCATACAGGAAATTCGGGTCGGGGATACCGCCTATGCGGCAAAGACCGTGACCGAGGCAGACGTGATGATGTTTGCGATGCTGAGCGGCGACTATGCACCTCAGCACGTCAGTGCAGCATTTGGCGCAACGATGAGCTACCACAGCCGCATTGCCCATGGGATGCTTACGGTGGGTCTGGTTGGGCCGGTCCTGAACAGACTGTGCGGGGATACGTCCTGTACGGCGTACCAGAAGGTGCACTTCAGCAGTGCAGTGCTGCTGAACGATACCGTTTATGTCAAAGGCACGGTGACAGCAGTGGACCCCGAAAAGCAGCTGGTCACCATCGAAGCGACCGCGGCACGCAAAGAAATTCTGGAAAAGCTCGAAGCTGGCACCGCACAGAAGGGGGAGCGCCCGTTTCTGTCTGCAGTGTTCCAGCAGAGCCTTGCAGTATAAAGGGAGGAAAAACACCATGGCAGAGATCCATAAGATCAGCATTTATCAGGATATCGAAGGCACCGAGTTCCCGGCAGGCCGCCGTACCCGCGTTCTGGTGGGTGTGGACAGCCCCCTGCAGGCAGAGCACTATGTGGTGGGTACCGCAAATGTCCATCCCGGCGGCGGTGTGCCGGAACATGCCCATGAGACCGAGGAAACCTACATCATCCTGTCCGGCACCGGTGAGATGATCATTGACGGAGAGCCGGTGCCTATCAAGTCGGATGATGTGATCTATCTGCCCCCCATGCAGCGCCATGAACTGAAGAACACCGGTGACACCGAGATGCGCACGATTTTTGTGTACGCGCCCAAGATGGTGGTGGAGCACTGGGCACAGGAGTCCAAGGGTGAGCTGCCCATGAAGTAAGTCCCGGCGGGGCAGTCCGCCCATCGGGGGACTGCCGCAAAATGGAATGCAGAGCGGAAAAAGCCTCTGTTCTCATGCAATGGAGAACAGGGGCTTTTTGCTTTGCCGGATCCTGAATGGGACAAAGTGCGGCAGAGCGGGCAAATTGGCTGCGCACGACCCGGGTGCCAAACGGCATCCGGCGCTGCCCCAAGGCGGGCAAGTGGGGCGCTGCACGGAGCAAGTGTGAATATATTTCATTCAAACATGAATATTGACACTATGTTTTCATATACGCTTGCGTTTTATGCGTAACGGGTGTATGATGCGTCACATCAGCGAAGTGCGTTGAAAAGAAAACGGAGACTAACTATTAAAAGTCAAGACCCAAAATGAAAAAATCCGTCTGCCGACCGCTGCCCCTGACAAACAGCATTCAAATGCTGAAATCAGAGCAGCGAGGGCGACGGAGAGAACAGCAAAGCAAGCCCAGCCAGCCCTCGCACGAACAGGATAGCATTTGAATGCTTCGGTTCGTCAAGGGTTCGCTGCGCCAGCTAAGTTGTTCTTGGATCTAGCTCAGGCTCAGGAGAAAATCAGGCAGCTGCAAGATATGCCTTGCCGGATTTCTGCAAGGCATAGATCAGCCGCACGAGTTTCTTCATGGCATGGGATAAGGCAATATTGTAGTGCTTCCCTTCAGCACGTTTTTTGGCAAGATATTTAGCAAAGACTGGGTTCCAATGGCAGACATACTTGGTTGCGTTGTAAAGGGCATGTCGCAGGTAGCGAGAGCCACGTTTTTCCATGTGAGCGTAACAGTTTGTGAGTTTTCCGGACTGGTATGTAGATGGAGAGCAGCCAACATAAGCAAGAATCTTGTCAGGAGAACTGAAATTGGAGAAATCCCCGATTTCTGCGAGGATCACAGCGGCGGAGTTTACTCCTATGCCCGGAATCGAAAGAATCGGCGGGTTCAGTTCATCCATGATCTGCTGAATGGAATCTTCGATTTCGTTAATCTCGGAGGTGAGTTCCTGAATGAGTTTAATGGTATGATCACCGATTTGAAGACGCATACAATACCAGTACCGATGACAGGAAAGGAGGCCCACGCAATATGTGTGATGTGCTTGATAAAGTGGAAAACAGAGGCATTGAAAAAGGCATCGTGAAAGGCGAGAGCCGCGGAGAAAACAAAATGGCTTTACTGGTAAAGAAGCTCCTTGACCAGAATCGCATTGACGATGTAAAGAGGGCTTTCGAAGATGAAAAGAGCCGTGCGGAGTTGATGAAAGAGCTTGGAATCAACTGAAAAATTGAAAACCGCGATGTGTCGTTACTCCGAACGCTCTGTAATTTTGGCTGCCGCTCAGGCTGCTATCAAGAATCCCCGCAAGTGACCGTGCGAGCGCTTGAAAAGCGCAAATAAAAAACCATAACGCAAATGAACCGCCCCGGTTTCCGAAGCAGGAAGCCGGGGCGGTTTTTGTGTTGACTGGCAGAATATCCAAACGGTAAAATATACATGCAACAATTTCCGGAGTGGATGTGGAAATTCTGGACGTGGAACGAATTGAGCAAAAATGCTATAATTTTAACAGCGATAAGAAAATAAATGTGCTAATCAACAGGCCGGGGAGGTGAAAAGATGGACGAGCGGATCTGGACGATCGCTGAAATACTGGACCAAAGTGGCCCTATGACGGCGGATGAACTGGCCGCACAACTGAAACTCAGCGGCAAAACAGTGCGGAGCCTGATTAAGACCTACGCAAAGGAAATGCAGGAAAATGGCTTTTGCATCACAGCCAAACCCGGCAGGGGGTTCGGCATTGAGATCACGGATGCACAGACGTATGTGTCGGGCAGCAAACCACAGCAGGGAGAACAGACCGGCATCCCGCAGGACGCGCAGGAGCGGATACAGCGGCTGAGACAGTATCTGCTGGAAAAGGATGGCTATTCCAAGCTGGATGATCTAAGCGAGCAGTTTTTTGTGTCGCGGCGGTCAATCTCCAACGATCTGCGCGAAGTGGAGCGGCAGCTGGCGGAATACGGGCTGAGCATCCGCCGCAAACCGGGCTACGGCATCTGCGTGGTAGGCCGTGAGACGAACCGTAGGATCTGCATTGCGGCGCAGCGGGACGAGAGCCGCCCGGTCGGGCAGCAGATACAGGAGCTGGTCAGCCGGGTGCTGGAAAAAGAAAAATTCGCCATGTCCACGATGGCGCTGGATAATCTGGCGGTCCACCTTGAGGTCGCAGTGGAGCGCATCCGCACGGGGCACGCGATAGAAAGCTCGGATGGTATGCAGGCAGACCTTCCGGAGCGGATCCTGGAAGTGGCCAGCCACATCGCCGTGCAGATCGAAAACATGACGGGCGTGGCTTTTCCACTGCCGGAGGTCTGCTACATTGCTATGCATCTGAACGGCAAACAGATGTACCGGGCAAACGCAATGACCTCGGATGAAAATTTGGTGATTCCGCAGGAGGTCAACCGCATCGTATCGGATATGATCGAGCAAATCTACGAGGCGTTCCGCATCGACTTCCGGGACAATCTGGAACTGCGCATGGGCCTGTGCATGCACATGGTGCCCTTGCTGGCGCGGATCAAGAGTGGGATGCGGATGAAGAACCCGATCCTGCAGGATATCAAGCGGGAGTATCCGCTGGCCTACGAGATGGCCACGCAGGCGTGCAGCGTGTTGCAAGACATCAGCCCGAACCCCATCAAGGAGGACGAGATCGGTTATATCGCCGTCAGCTTTGCGCTGGCACTGGAACGGCAGAAGGCCAAAGAGTGGGCACCTAAAAACATCCTGATCGTCTGCGCCAGCGGCAAAGGCAGCGCCCAGCTGCTGGCTTACCGCTACCAGCAGAAATTCGGCAAGAATTTGGGCCGGGTACAGACCTGTGACGTGATCGGGCTGCGGAGCGTGAACTTCAGTAAGATCGACTATGTGTTTTCCACGGTGCCTATTCCCATTTATGTCCCGGTGCCCATCCGACAGATCCAGTTCTTCCCCACCGAAAAAGAACTGACCCAGATGAAAAAGCTCTTGATGCAGGGCAAAAAGGGGACTGTGGAAGAATATTTCAGCCCGGAGCTATTTCTGCCACATCTCAACTGCGAAACACGGGAGCAGGTACTGGAACAGATGTGCCGGTTCGTGTGCGGCAAAAAAAAGCTGCCGGATGATTTTTTACAGCTCGTGAAAAAGCGGGAATCGCTGGCCGCCACTTCGTTTGGTGGGCTGGTGGCAATGCCGCATCCGTGGAAGGCAGTCAGCAAAGATACCTTCGTCTGCCTTGCCATTCTGGACAAGCCCGTGCAGTGGGGCGAAGCAAAGGTACAGGTGGTATTTCTGGTGTCCATCGCGGACGATGCCACCGCAAAACTGCAAAAATTCTATCAGGTTGTTGCGCAGCTTATGGTCGATGAAGCCTGCATCTGCAAATTGATCGCAGAGCGCCGGTTCGAGGTCCTGTTGGGGCTGCTGAGACAAAAAGAACAAGGACTGGAGGAACAAGAAAATGGTTGATGACGAGAAGTACGAAGTTGCATTTGAAATTATCGCCTGCGCTGGTGATGCAAAATCGCTGGCACTGATGGCAATCGAGGAGGCCCGCAACGGCAATTTTGAACAGGCCGAAAAAAATCTGGCCGAAGCAAGAGAGCAGATGGCCAAGGCGCACGATGTACAGAACGATATGCTGCAGAGCGAAGCTCAGGGCAAGAGCGTGGAACTGAACATCGTGCTGATCCACGCAGAGGATCACCTGACCATGGCAATCATGTCCATCGATTTTGCAGAAGAGTTCATTGAACTCTATAAGCAGAATCATAAATAAACACGGAACACAAGAAAGGAAGGATCGTTATGAAAATCATGCTGGCTTGCTGCTTGGGAATGTCCACGAGCGTCGTCGTCCAGAAGATGAAGGACGCTGCAAAGGAGCAGGGCAAGGACTATGAGATCTGGGCTGTGGATCAGAACAAGATTGCGGAGAACGTTGGCAACTTTGATGTGCTGCTGCTGGGCCCGCAGGTGCGCCATCTGCAGCGCAAGGTCAAGGCAACTGTGGGTGACAGTGCACCGGTGGCGGTCATTGATGCACTGGCCTATGGCCGCTGCAACGGTGCTGCCATTCTGAAGCAGGCCGAGGATCTGGTGAACAACGGCTGAGTTGTTTGGAAAATCCCTTTTGGAGGAGAAAAAACATGAGTAAATTTAGCGACAAGTTCGTTGATGGCATGAGCCTGGTGGCCGAAAAAGTGGACGAAAACAAGTTCCTTGGTGCAATCAAGGATTCGTTCACCATCTACATGCCGTTCGTTATCGTTGGCTCGTTCATGAACCTGTTCAACACCATCCTGTGCAGCACCACTACCGGCCTTGCCAAGTGGGTCCCCGCACTGGAAGCACTGAAGCCTATCTTTACCGCTGCAAACTTTGCAACGCTGTCTTGCATGACCCTGCCCATCGTGTTCCTGATCGGCCTCAAGCTGGGCAAGAAGAACAATGTGCCAGAGCACATCTCCGCTATTATGGCGCTGGCTTCCTATCTGACCATCTGCCCGCAGATCGTCTCTGTAGTGGTGGACGACAAGACTGGCACCGCCAGTGGCCTGCCCGGTGCAGCATTGGGTTCTCAGGGTCTGTTCGTGGGTATGCTGATCGCCATTCTGGCAAGCCAGCTGTTCGCCTTCCT
Source organism: Faecalibacterium sp. I4-3-84 (assembly GCF_023347255.1). Classification (GTDB taxonomy): domain Bacteria; phylum Bacillota; class Clostridia; order Oscillospirales; family Ruminococcaceae; genus Faecalibacterium; species Faecalibacterium taiwanense. Next base: position 1,256,376 of record NZ_CP094466.1, on the reverse strand, counting down.
GATGACCTTCGATAAGCTCAAGATCAAGATGCCGGCATCTGTTCCCACTGCTATCACTACTTCTTTCAACGCTCTGATCCCCATCGTGCTCACCCTGTTGGGCGTTTCCGTTGGCGGTTACGCATTCCGTCAGATCAGCGGCCAGTACCTGACCGACTGGATCTACACCACCATCCAGCATCCTCTGGAGAATGCATTCCAGAGTCCTGCCGGTCTGTTCATCATCATTCTGGTCTGCCGTGCATTCTGGTTCCTGGGTATCCATGGTGACCTGATCATCAAGCCTGTGCGTGACCCGTTCTTAGCTGCTGCTCTGGCTGCAAACGTTGCCGCTGTTGCTGCTGGTCAGACTCCGTCCTCTCCCATCACCTACGGCTTCTGGGTCGCATTTGTGGCTCTGCCGGTTTCTCTGCCCGTCTGTCTGGCCATCTTCCTGGTGTCTAAGCGTGAAGATTATCGCGCTGTTGCCAAAGTTGCCATTGGCCCCGCACTGTTCGGCATCAGCGAGCCCATGGTCTTTGGCCTGCCTCTGGTTTTGAACACCACCATGCTGATTCCCTCCATCCTCTCTGTTATGCTGTGCTCCGGTACTGCACTGTTTGCAAGCACGATTGGCTTTATGCCCTGCAACACCGTTGACGTTGCCTTTGGTACGCCCGTGCTGCTGAGTGCACTGATTGGCCACGGCTGGCAGGGTGTTGTGGTGCAGATTATTGGTCTGGCACTGGCAACGCTGGTGTATATCCCCTTCATGATCGTTGCCAATAAGCAGGCAGAAGTAGAGCAGGCCGCTCAGAACTGATAAAAGGAGAACTGCTGTGAAAACCTTTGCAAAAAACTTCTTATGGGGCGGCGCACTGGCGGCAAACCAGTGCGAGGGCGCTTATCTGGAAGATGGAAAGGGCTTAGAGATCTGCGACCTGCTGGAGACCGGCAAAGATCGTTTCATCAAGCTGGATCCGGCGCTGGAACTGCATGAGGGGCACGTCTATCCCTCTCATGAAGCGATCGATTTCTATCATCACTACAAAGAAGATATTGCCATGTTTGGCGAGATGGGCATGAAATGCCTGCGCACCTCCATTGCATGGAGTCGCATTTTCCCGAACGGCGACGATGCCGAGCCAAACGAGAAGGGTCTGACCTACTACGAGGATATGTTCCGGGAATTGCACCGCTGGGGCATTGAACCGGTGATCACGATCTCTCACTTTGAGACTCCGCTGGCGCTGGTCAAAAAGTACGGCGGCTGGGACAACCGCAAGCTGGTCGGCTTTTTTGAGCGCTACTGCAAGGTGCTGTTTGAGCGCTACAAGGATCAGGTCAAGTACTGGATGACTTTCAATGAAATCAACAACACCCTCAAGCTGCCTTATCTGGCAGCCGGCATGGTGGTGGCAGATGATGCCAATGCACCGCAGCGGCAGTATCAGGCTGCACACAATATGTTTGTGGCCAATGCACTGGCTGTCAAATCCTGCCATGAGATGATACAGGGTGCAAAGATCGGCTGCATGCTGTCTTTGAGCACGGCATATCCCAACACCTGCCGCCCGGAGGATGTGATGGAAACCTATCAGCTTCGTCAGCGTTCGCTGTTCTTCTCGGATGTGATGCTGCGCGGCCGTTACCCCTCTTACATCGATCGCAAGTGGGAAGAGCTGGGCGTACAGGTGCAGATGGAGCCGGGCGATTCTGAGCTGATTGCACAGAACACCAACGACTATCTGGCTTTCAGTTACTACATGACCTCTACCCACATTGCCGGCATGAAGATCCGCTCCAATACGGGCGGTCACGTAGGTGCGGACAATCCCTATCTGGAAAAATCCAAGTGGGGCTGGCCTATCGACCCGGTGGGTCTTCGATTCGTCTGCAACGAACTGTATGACCGCTACCAGAAGCCCATGTTCATTGCTGAAAACGGCCTTGGAACGGCAGACACCATTGACCCGGATGGCCGCATCCGCGATACTGCCCGCATGGAGTACCTCAAAAAGCACATCGAAGCTTTGCAGCAGGCTGTGGCTGACGGCTGTGATATCTTCGGCTACACTTGGTGGGGACCCATCGATATCGTGAGTGCCGGCACTGGCGAGATGGAAAAACGGTATGGCTTTATCTATGTGGATAAGGATAATCAGGGCAACGGAACCCTGCAGCGTCGGAAGAAAGATTCCTTCGAGTATTACAAAAAGGTGATCGCTTCCAACGGACAGGATCTGGAACTTCCCGCCGAGGACTAATCAAATAAAAAAGATCGGTGCAGTATTTTTCAAAACAACAAGAAAAATACTGCACTTGATTTTTTTGTGTGAGAGTGCAGCACGTACAACAGCTGCCGCAAAGGAATATCGATATGATAAGCTTGATTCTGGCAAAAAAGATCCTTTCGCTGTTTTTGGTCATGGCTCTGGGCATTGTGCTGGTGCGCTGCGGCATCGTCCGTAGTCAGGACAGCAAGGTGCTCTCCATGATCTCACTGTATCTGGTCATGCCATGTGTGATCATCTCGTCGTTTCAGGTGGAGTATCAGCCCGAGATTCTGAACGGTCTGCTGCTGGCACTGGCTGCGTCAGCGCTGCTGCATCTGGTGCTGATCGTGGTGGTTGGCTTTCTGGGCAAGGTGCTGAAACTGGATGGTGTAGAGGAGACCTCGCTGATCTATTCCAACGCAGGGAACCTTATTATTCCCATTGTGACGGCCATTCTGGGCAAGGAATGGGTCATTTACACCAGCGCATTTCTTTCGGTGCAGCTTTTTCTGCTGTGGAGCCATGCTAAAATGAAGCTCTGCGGAGAAAAAGGAATCGACCTGAAAAAGATTCTGACCAATATCAACATGATCGCCATTTTTGCTGGGGTGCTGCTGTTCCTGCTGCGGATCCAGTTGCCTGCACCTGTGCAGGATGCGGTGGATTCGATCAGCAGTATGGTTGGTCCAATGGGAATGCTGATACTCGGTATGCTGATCGCAGAAATGGACCTGAAAAAACTGCTAAGCTATCACAGACTATGGTGGATCACGCTGCTGCGTCTGGTGGGCATCCCGCTGATAGGAATCGTACTGTTGAAATACAGCAGCCTTGCAGCACTAGTGCCGGAGGGCAGAACAATACTGCTGGTTACACTGCTTGCCATCTGCACGCCGTCCGCGTCCACACTGACCCAGATGGCGCAGGTGTACGGCAAAGATGCAGACTACGCCAGCGCGATCAATGTGGTAACGACACTGCTGTGTATCGTCACGATGCCGCTGATGGTGGCATTGTACCAGATGTAAGTACGTGCGAACGCCCTGCAATTTTGTCACCCGCCCAGGGCTGCCATCAAGAATCCCCGCAAGTGATCGCGTAAGGGCTTGAACCGACACAAATAACACAAATAAAGCATAACAAATACCCCTCGGTTTCCTGCTGCGGAAGCCGAGGGGTGTTTTGCGTATTAAGGGTGGAACGAATGCGCCCTGTGATTTTATTCCACCTTCAAGCGGATCGAGGTGCCGGGCTTTTACGATGAAGAAGTTTTATGCGGGTTCCCGCCGAAAAGGCTGCGAGGGCTGGACAGGACAGGCCACCGGTGCATCCGGTGCAAACTGCAGGTATTCCCGCGGGGCAATGCCCAGCAGACCGGCCAGCAGGCCAAGGCGCTTTTGCTCCAGTGCACAGTTGAGCCGGGTGACGGAATCGTTGTAGATCAGGCTGCTGGTATAGACCATCCGACTGTAGCAGTTGGCCGCTTCCATGCAGCGCTGGTAGGCGGGGTCTGCTTTCAGGGAAGGGTGGTTCTCGGCCGCAATGGTGATGTAGGACATGGCCTGTGCAAGATGCTGCTCCTGTTCCAGCACCTGCGCCGGTGTGGACAGGGCATTGATGGAGGGCGGCAGCAGCACCAGCTGGGCCGAAAGGCCGTGGGTGCGGGCCAGTTCCAGCAGGGCTTCCAAAGCACGGAAGCGGGAAGAAAGCTGCAGGCCGATCTGGTTCATGGCAGTGTTGACATTCTCGTTCAGCTCGCTGAGACGGCGGCAGATGTAGCTGAGCCAGACCACGGCCAGCAAAATGACCGGGATGAGCAGAAATGCCATAGAAGACCCTCCCTGAAAAAAATAAGCTTAGACGGCAGTAGAACCGTCTGAGCTTACTATAGCGCAAAAGCAGTGCCGACTGGTGCAATTGGCACGAGTCGCCCATAAAATGCATTGAATCGACCTTTTACAGAGAGATGCGCAGCACAAACTGGTTCTGCTGCTGCGAAAAGCTGTACATGCCGCCATACTGCTCCACAATGGCGCAGATGCTGCGCACGCCAAGGCCGTGGCCGGGCTGGCTGGTGGTGGGGATGCCCTCGGCACGGAACTGCACCGGGAAGCTGCAGGAGTTTGCGATCTGTAAAAACAGTCTGCCGTCCTTTTGGTAGGCGGTGGTCTCCACAACAGCGGGCTTTCCGGCCTCACGCTGGCGCTGCCCGGCGTGCAGGGCATTTTCCAGCGCGTTGGAAAGCAGCACACACAGGTCGCTGTCCGGCAAAGGCAGCACCAGCGGGATGGCGGCATGCACCCGGAAGTCGATGCCGCTGTTCTGCGCGCGGGTTGCAAAGGCCGAGAGAATGAGGTTTGCGGCCTCATTTTCACAGTAGACGTTCACCTTGCTGGCTTCGATCTCTGCGCACACGCTGTGGATGTACTCCTGCGCGGCTTCGGCACGGCCATTTTCGATGCAGGCGGAAATGTACTGTAAATGATGGCGCAGGTCGTGGCGGTAGGTGCTGGCCTTGCGTTGGCTTTCCCGCAGGGCATCGATCTCGCGCACAGCCTGCGCTACCTGCAGGTTCAGGCTGTTCTGGGTCTGCTCCAGCTGGCTGCGCCGCTTCTGCTCCTGCGTGGTCTGCAGCACAAAGGCCAGATAGGCCAGACTACACACAAAGGGCATGAACTCCACTGCAGCCTGATTGCCGCTGGAGAGCAGATCGGTATAAATGCGGGTAAAGTAGTCAAAGACATAGCTCAGCAGCGGGATCACGCCGAACTGCAGCTGCAGCTTGAGCGAAGAGTGCGACAGCGCGCGCACCGAAGGCGCGATCCAGTGCACCAGTGCCAGCAGCAGCGGCAGGGTGACGACCAGCTCGGTGGCATCCTGCAGCGCGGTGCCGCCTGTCGGGAACAGCGCAATGACCAGCAGTGCGGCCCAGCGCCGCAGCTGGCAGCACAGGTAGGCTGTCAGCACGGCGATCAGTGACCAGAGCACCTTGCGGGTCATGGCGACCAGCAGTATGACCAGCGGCAGGTGGGTAATGACCGGGTAGAGATACCGGGCAAAGCTGGTGCTCCACCGCAGGCTCACAACGCCCTGCAGCGCCAGCATCAGCACGGTGCATCCCGCAAGCAGGAGCTTGCGCTGGCGGGTCCATTCCAGCTCACAGAACGCAGCGGACAGCACGATGCCGAAAATACCCACCGAGGCAAGGTTGCACAGCGAAAGCGCATCTGCAAAGGGTGTGCTCATATCATCACCTGCTTTCGGCGGAAGGCATATTCCAGATACTGCCGCCGGATCTCAGCAGACTTTCCGTGCGGAATGGGGATCTGCGCAAGGTTCGTCAGGGTAACGGCGCGGGTGGAGATGTTCTGGATATACTCCATATTTACAAGAAAAGAGCGATGCGTGCGCAGAAAGCTCTCGTGAGGGGTCAGCTGGCGGGCCAGTTCGTCCATGCTGCCGGTGCTTTCCAGCACGGTGCCGTCCGCCAGATGGAACAGCAGGGTACGGCCCAGCACTTCGCAGTAGAGCAGCTGGTCCAGATCGATGCGGGAGATGCCGGTCTTGCAGCGCAGGATCAGGCTGCGCTGGTCGGCGCGGCGGCACTCGGCGATCACCGAATCCGTCAGACGGAAAAAGCTGTCCTCCCAGATGGGCTTGATCTGGTAGAAATAGGCACCCACCACATAGGATTCCACTGCAAACTCGGCGGAAGAAGTGAGAAAGATGATCTTGACGACGTTATCGTACTGCCGGATCTCCTTGGCGGCGGTAATGCCGTTTTCGGCCGGCATGATGACATCCAGAAACAGGATATCGTACCGGGTGCCCTTTTCGATCTCGGCCAGCAGATCCAGCGGGCTGTGAAAGACTGTGCACTGGATCTGGACACAGCGCTGGGCGCGATATTTTTCCAGCAGGGCAGAGAGCTGGTCCAGAACTGTCTGGTCATCGTCGCAGAAGGCGATCTGGATCATAACGGGTTTAACACATCCTTTGTTCGCGTCAGCCAGAAATTACAGCTGGGCCTTGCCCATGCAGTAGGTCTGCAGCACATCGTAGTTGTCGTCCAGCACCACAAGGTCGGCATCCTTGCCGATCTGGATGGAACCCTTGCGGTCGTCCAGATGCAGGCAGTGTGCCGGGTTGATGGTGCAGGCGTTCAGTGCATAGTTGAAGGGCACCATGGCCTCCTCCACCAGAATGCGCAGGCCCTTGTTGATGTTCAAAGTGGAACCGGCCAGCGTGCCGTTGTCCAGATGGGCGCTGCCGTCCGGGTAGATGGTGATATGGTTGCCGCCAAAGATGTACTCGCTGCCGATGGGGGTGCCCTTGGCCATCAGTGCATCCGAGATCATGATGGCGTAATCCGGGCCTTTGCTCATGAAGTAGTTGTTCAGGGCAGCAGGGGTGGAGTGGCAGCCGTCGCAGATAATCTCGCCGTACATGGTGCGGATGCGGTAGGCTGCGCCCACCAGACCGTTGGCGCGGTGGGCGAAGGGGGACATGCCGTTGTACACGTGGGTCATGGAGCGGGCACCGTTGGCATAGGCCATCACGGCCTGCTCATAGGTGGCGGCACTATGGCCGATGCTGACCACCACGCCGTGCCCGGTCAGGTAATGGGTCAGTGCAAACCCTTCGTCGTGTTCCGGTGCAAGGGTCACATAGCGGATGTGGCCGCGTGCTGCCTGCTGGTAGTGCTTGAACTGCTCCACGCTGGGCTTTGCAATGTACTCCGGAGGCTGTGCGCCCTTGTACTTCATATCGAGGTAGGGGCCTTCAAAGTGGATGCCAAGGATCTCGGCACCTTCGTAGCTGCCCTCCATCACGTCGGCCACATTGGCCACGGCGTTGGTCAGCACCTCCACGCTCTGGGTGACGGTAGTGGCCAGAAAGCTGGTCACACCCTCAGAGACGATATGCTTTGCCCAGTAGCGCAGACCCTCCGGCTTTGCGTCGTTGGTGTCGAACTCGTAGGCACCATGGCAGTGGATATCCATAAAACCGGGCACGATGCGCTTGGAGCCATAGTCCACATCGGCCTGCTTTTCACCATAGGGGAAGATGCCGGTGATCTTGCCCTGCTCCAGTTCGACTGCGGCAGAAATGAACTGGTCGGCGATCCATACTTTTTTGCTCTGGATGATCATATAATCAGCCCTCCGATATCATCATAAAACCTGCATATGCTGTGCACGACAGCACAACCATTCTACGGAAAAGTATAGCATTTTCTGGCGGGAATAACCAGCCTTCGCGCGCCTTTTCAAAAAAATTAAGCTGGAAAATGAAAAAACGATCGCAGCTTGCACAAAGAAACAGCGTAAAATCAGAAACCCGGAGCCTTTTTGAGCCGTTTTGGCCGAGAAAAGGTTCCGGGTTTTGTGCATGATCTTTTCAGAGAGCTGTTTTGCAACAGCCCCTTAATATGAAGTAAGCCCCAGGCTTACATCCAAAGCCTGATCCACACGTTTCTGATCTTCCGGCGTGATCTGCCCGGCCCGCTCCCGCAGGCGGTGCTTATCCAGCGTGCGGATCTGCTCCAGCAGCACCACGCTGTCCTTGGCAAGGCCGGTATCCGCTGCCCGGATATTGATGTGGGTGGGCAGGCGGGCTTTGTCCAGCCGGGATGTAATGGCCGCAGCGATCACGGTAGGGCTGTGCCGGTTGCCGATCTCGTTCTGCACGATCAGTACCGGGCGCACGCCGCCCTGCTCCGACCCCACCACCGGCGAAAGATCTGCGTAAAAAACTTCTCCTCTGTGTACCTCCATGGAATCTCCCTCCCTGCATTTGGAGGATGCGCCCCGCTTATGTGATGCGTCCGGCGCATCTTCGTCTGATCTCAGTATGAGCCGGCTGCGCGCCGGTTATGCAGCGCAGGGGATATTCCATTGTATGCACAAAGGCTTACAGAGTTTCCAGTGTGCAGAAGGCCAGCGCCATGCCGCCCTCGTGGCTCAGAGAGAGCCGGGCGGTAAGGCCATGGGCCTGCATCCATTCCGCCGTCTGGCCGGAAAAATGATAGGCAGGTGCACCGCTTTCCAGCCGGACAGCCTCGATCTCACACAGGGAGAACGGCTCCCGCAGGCCGGTGCCTGCCGCCTTTAAAAAGGCTTCCTTGGCGGCAAAGTTGGCTGCGGCGCTGGCAAGCCGGTGGGCGGCGCTGCGCCCGGCGGGCAGCGGTTCGTCAAGGCTCAGCGCAGCGCGTTCGGCCTCGCCGTACACCCGGCGGATAAAGGCTGCAGCGTGTGCGCCGGTAAGGCTTTTTTCCAGATGCGCGATCTCGCACAGGTCGCAGCCGATGCCATACAGCATAAAGGCCCTCCTTCTGCCGCATTTGCGGCGGTGCAGGCCGTCAGCCTGCAAAATCAGGACCGGAAATTTTATGCAAACTGTGCAAATCCGGTCTGTTTAGCTTGAAGTTTCCTCGCAATTCGTGTACAATGAATGTAGTTCTTCCTAAGGGGGTGTATTCCGTGAGTGGCGAGACCGCTATTTTTTCGATCCACGACAAAAAGGACTATGAGATCCATGAGATCGTACAGCAGGTGTACGATGCTTTAAAGGAAAAAGGCTATAATCCGGTCAATCAGCTGGTGGGCTATATCCTGTCCGAAGACCCCACCTACATCACGACCTATAAGAATGCCCGTTCCATGATCCGCAAGGTGGATCGTGACGATCTGCTGCAGGCCATGCTGCGCAGTTATCTCAACGTGTAATACGGTCCTTTTCCGGCCCGCTGTCTTGCAAGACGGCGGGCTTTTTTGTGCGTGGGACGATCAGGAATGGCCTCCGCGCTGCTCTGGCCATGTTCGGAGGAAAAATTATTTTAAATTTCGGGGTTCAGGAAAGTCTGCGGACTTTCCTGAACCCCATTTTCACGGGTGGGGTCGCAGAGGAAAGCAGCATTTATTATGGATATGGTCAGAGCATAAGCGGGGAGCGGTTCAATCGTTTTCCACCAGCGGCAGGGTGAAGATCTGGTTCACCACCACCTCGTATTCCCACGGCTCGCGCAGCTTTTTGAGCTGCTTTTCCAGCTTTTCGGCCCCCTCAAACTTGTGAATGAGGTAGAACCAGTGTCCCTTCATGCGGCTCACCGCGCACCCGGCGCTGCCGAACAGTTCGGAGTATCCGTGGTAGAGGTCGTCAAGGTATCCGCGCAGCTCTTCCCGTGCGGCCGGTGCGCCGCCGCGTGCTTCACGGAAGAGCGCCGGGTCCGCAATGATGCCGCGCCCCACCATGATGCCGGACAGCTGCGGATACTGCGCTTCCAACGTATGCAGGTCCGCAGCGGTGGTCATATCGCCGTTGTAGCACACGGGCATCCGGCACCCGGGCAGGGAGGCAGCAAAAGCGGCACGGTCGGCCTGCCCGCGGTAGAGCTGGCGCATCACACGCGGGTGGATGGTCAGCTCACAGATGGGATACCGGTTATAGATGTCCAGAATGGCAGCAAATTCTTCCGGCTTTTCCACGCCAAGCCGGGTCTTGACCGAGATCGGCCCTTCCGCATTGGCAAATACGGCGGCAAGAAAAGCGTCCAGCTTGACGGGGTCGCGCAGCATCCCGGAACCCTTGCCTTTGGCGGTGACGGTGCCGGAAGGACAGCCGAGGTTCAGGTTCACCTCGGTGTAGCCCAGTTTGCGCAGTTCGCCGATCATCCATGCGGCAAGTTCACCGTCCTTTGCCAGCAGCTGCGGGATCACCGGTGCGCCGGGGTTTGCCGCAGGGGCAAGCTCGGCCATCTTCTTTTTAATGAGCACCCGGTTCTCCGGCGGGGAGAGGAAAGGGGCATAGTAGCGGTCGGCATTGCCAGCAGGGCCGAACCATTTCTGGTGTGCCTGCCGCCACACCCGGTCGGTCAGGCCCTCCATGGGGGCAGCATAGTAATTCATGAGCAAATCTCCAAAGTGTTTGATAGGGATATTGTAACAAAAAACTCCCGCCCTGTGAAGTCACAGAACGGGAGAAGCGAGCTTTTTGAAAGATCAGTCTGCAAACAGCGGGGTGGACAGATAGCGGTCGCCGGTATCGGGCAGCAGGACCACAATGTTCTTACCGGCATTCTCCGGGCGCTTTGCCAGCTGCAGGGCAGCATAAACAGCAGCACCGGAGGAGATACCCACCAGCACGCCTTCCTTGTGGCCAATCAGACGGCCGGTGGCAAAGGCATCGTCGTTCTCTACGGCGATGACTTCGTCATACACCTTGGTGTCCAGTACGTCCGGCACAAAGCCCGCGCCGATGCCCTGGATCTTGTGTGCGCCTGCGGTGCCCTTGCTCAGCACAGGAGAGGAAGCAGGCTCTACAGCCACCACCTTGACGTTCGGGTTCTTGCTCTTCAGGTACTGGCCCACGCCGGTCACGGTGCCGCCGGTGCCCACGCCTGCCACAAAGATATCCACCTTGCCGTCGGTGTCCTCCCAGATCTCGGGGCCGGTGGTCTCGATGTGGGCCTGAGGGTTGGCCGGGTTCACGAACTGGCCGGGGATGAAGGAATTCGGGATCTCCTTTGCCAGCTCGTCGGCCTTGGCAATGGCACCCTTCATGCCCTTGGCACCCTCGCTCAGCACCAGCTCTGCGCCGTAAGCCTTCATCAGCTGGCGGCGCTCCACGCTCATGGTCTCGGGCATCACGATGATGATGCGGTAGCCCTTGGCGGCTGCCACAGCGGCCAGACCGATGCCAGTATTGCCGGAGGTAGGCTCAATGATCACGGAACCTTCCTTCAGCAGGCCCTTTTCCTCGGCATCATCGATCATCTTTTTGGCGATGCGATCCTTGACAGAACCGGCCGGATTGAAGTATTCCAGCTTGGCAATGATGTGGGCAGGCAGCTCCTGCTCCTTTTCAATGTGGGTCAGCTCCAGCAACGGAGTATGACCGATCAGCTGATCTGCGGCAGTATAAATCTTGCTCATTGTAGTTTCCTCCCTGATACAGTTATGGGCACATGTGCCCTGCTGGACGACCTGATTCCAAAACCTTTATACCAACATTGTTTGTGGGTTTGATGGTATTATAGACCCGTTCTGTGCGGTTGTCAATGGATTTTTTGAAAAAAGTGGGATTGAAATATTATTTACCCTGTTGTATAATAGGTTAAAAACTCAATCTATAACCAACAAAGGAAGTACACTATTATGATCGTGTCCACCAAAGGGCGCTATGCACTGCGCGTGATGATCGACCTTTCCGAGCATCAGTCTGAAAAATATGTCCCTCTCAAGGAGATCGCTGCCCGGCAGGAGATCTCGGAAAAATATCTGGAAAACATCCTTAAGGTGCTGGTGCAGAACGGCTTTCTGGAGGGCTTGCGCGGCAAGGGCGGCGGCTACCGGCTCACCCGCAGCCCGGATCAGTACACCGTGGGCGAGATCCTGATGCTGACCGAGGGCAGCCTTGCGCCGGTGAGCTGCCTGACCCCCCATGCGACCCCCTGCTCCCGCATGGCAAACTGCCGCACCTACGAGATGTGGAAGGGGCTGAACGATCTGATCTCCAACTACTTCGGCAATATCACACTGGCCGATCTCGCCCGGCCTGATCAGGCCGGGAATGACTATGTAATCTGACGGTATTTCTGATAACATGAAAAAAGGCGCACCGGCTTGACCGGTGCGCCTTTTTTTGCACAGTTCTCGGCGAAATGTGCAATTTTTCTTATCCAGAATCACGGTTGATGGATTGGGACTCCTGCGGTATACTTTACCCTTGATGTGTCCATTTACGCTTTTGATCGAGGAAAGGGGAACTTTACTACGAAATATATTTTTCAGTTTGCGCGCATTCTTGCGTTTTGTTTTTTGGGCGAGATCCTTCATGTAGTGCTGCCGCTGCCGGTCCCGGCCAGCGTCTACGGTCTGGTGCTGCTGCTGGCAGCGCTGAACTTCAAGCTGGTAAAGCTGGACGATGTGAAAGAGGTGGGAACCTATCTCACAGGCATCTTCCCGCTGTTGTTCGTGCCCGCTGCCGCCGGTGTGATGGAACTGTGGGCAGAGATGGGTGAGATGCTGCTGCCCATCCTCGTTGCCATTATCCCGGTCACTGTGCTGGTGATGGTGAGTGCAGGCAAGACCACGCAGGCCCTGACCGGCCGCAAGAAAAAGGAGGCTGACAATGACGCAGCTGCTGAATGATTTTTTGTCCGGCTCCGCAGCATGGGGCGTTCTGCTTACGCTGGCCGCGTTTGCACTGGGCACCCTTATCAATAAGGTGACAGGCAAAGCCATTTTTAACCCGCTGCTGCTGGGCAGCATCTTTGTGATCATCTTTCTGTCGGTGTGCAGCATCCCGTATGCGGACTACAAGGCCAGCGCGGCACCGGTGAACTATCTGCTGCTGCCCGCCACCGTGGCACTGGCCATTCCGCTGTATGAAAAGATCGACCTGCTGAAAGAGAACGCCGCCGCTATCATTGCGGGTATCTCGGTGGGCACGCTGGTGAGCCTTGGCAGCGCACTGGCGCTGGCACTGGCGCTGGACCTGACCCGTGAGCAGTATGCCACCCTGCTGCCCAAATCCGTGACCACCGCCATCAGCATGGATGTGGCCGCTGAGCTGGGCGGCATTGCTGCCCTGACCGGTGCGATCGTCATTGTTACCGGCATCGTGGGAGCGCTGCTGGCTGAGACGGTGTGCAAGATGTTCCACATCACCGACCCCATCGCCAAGGGCGTGGGCATCGGAACTTCGGCCCATGCCGTGGGCACCAGCAAAGCTCTGCAGATGGGCGAGGTGGAAGGTGCCATGAGCGGCCTTTCCATTGCGGTGGCCGGTGTGCTGACCGCAGTGCTCTGCCCGGTGTTTGTGAACCTGATCCGGTAAAGGATTTAAAATAGCCGCTCTGGCTTTTTTCAGTAGAATTTATTTGTTGATCCGGGAACCTCAGTTTACAACAAAAAATGAGATAGGCAACCCCTTTCGGGGAAGTCTATCTCATTTTTTCGTTGAGGCTGTTTTTATACGCCGCTGTGTTCCCGTTCATCCTTCAGGATGGCCGTCACGCTCTGCATGGTGCTTACTGCACGATGCAGTTCTTCGTCGCCAAGCTCTGCACGCAGGCGGGCGTAACAGCGCTGCATGAACGCGCGCTCCTCCACCATCAGCTCCACAGCCTTGCTGGAAAGCTCCACATAGGTGCGGCCCGCTTCACGGTCGGTCTTCCATGCCACAAAGCCCTTGTCCTGCAGCTTTTCAACGGCCTTGGAAAGCTCTGTCACCTTCAGGCCCATCACGGCAGCAAGGTCAGCCAGATAAACCTTACGGTCCGGGTGCTGTTCGGCCTGCATCTTAATGTAATATAAGATCAGGTAATCCGCCCGCTGGATGGTGCTGAACACCTTGTCGATATCAAAATTGTGCAGGAAGAACCATTCTTCCGGGTGATGTTTCAGTTCCACGCTCATCATGCATCCTCCTTGTTATTCCCGCTCATTGCGGCGGATATATTCGTGGGTGCCGCCAAGGCTCTTGTAGGCCGGGCGGATGATCTTGTTTGCGCTGAGCAGCTCTTCAATGCGGTGGGCGCTCCAGCCCATCACGCGGGCCACGGCGAACAGCGGCGTGTACAGCTCCATGGGGATGCCCAGCATATCGTACACAAAGCCGCTGTAGAAGTCCACATTGGGGCTGACACCCTTGAAAATTTTGCGCTCCTCCGCGATCAGCTGCGGGGCCATGTGCTCGATCTTGTTGTAAAGGGCAAGGTCCTTGTCGCGGCCCTTCTCGTGGGCCAGCTGTTCCACATAGCCCTTGAATACCACCTCACGGGGGTCACTGAGGGAGTACACCGCGTGGCCCATGCCGTAGATCAGGCCTTTGCGGTCAAATGCTTCGCCGTGCAGCAGCTTTTTCAGGTAGGCTTCCAGCTCTTCATCGTCCTCGGTGTCGTGCAGGTTTTCGCGGATGTTCTGCATCATCTGCATCACCATCAGGTTGGCACCGCCGTGGCGCGGGCCTTTGAGGGAGCACAGGGCAGCCGCCATGGCCGAGTAGGTATCGGTGCCAGACGAAGTGACCACGCGGGTGGTAAAGGTGGAGTTGTTGCCGCCGCCGTGCTCGGCGTGCAGCAGCAATGCCACATCCAGTACGCGGGCTTCCAGCTCGGTGTACTTCATATCCGGGCGCAGCATCCGCAAAAAGTTCTCTGCGGTGGAAAGCTCCGGGTCCGGCCGGTGGATGTACATGCTGCCGTCTTTTTCGTAGTGGTTATAGGCATGGTAGCTGTACACGGCCAGCATGGGGAAGATGCCGGCCAGCTGGATGCTCTGGCGCAGCACATTGGAAATTTCCAGATCACCGGCCTTGGGGTCGTAGGATGCCAGTGTGAGCACGCTGCGGGCCATGGAGTTCATGATATCGTGGCTGGGGGCCTTCATGATCACATCACGGGTAAAGTTGGTGGGCATGGTGCGGCACTCGCCCAGCACGCGGCAGAACTCTTCCAGCTTTTCCTGTGTGGGCAGCTCACCGAACAGTAGCAGATAGCCCGCTTCCTCAAAGGCAAAGCGGCTGCCGGACGACCCGCGGATCAGGTCTTTCACGTCGTAGCCGCGGTAGAGCAGCTGACCGTCGGCAGGCTTTTTCACTCCGTCCACATACTGGAAGGCGCGGATATCGGAGATATTGGTCAGGCCTGCCAGCACGCCCTTGCCGTTTTCGTCGCGCAGGCCCGCTTTAACGCCAAACTCCTTGTACAGGTCCTTGCTGATGCGGTCATGTTCGGCGCACAGCGGCTGCTGCTGGTCGAAGTATCCCATTACGTTCTGCAGATGATCCATTGGTAGTTGCTCCTTTCCCATTGCCGTCAGCTTGCGCTCACTTGGCAGGCCATCAGGAAGCTTTCTCTGCGAACAGCCCGGAACTTCGGTCCCGCCCTATTGCCTGTGGCAGCAGGGTACCACCCCCAGGACATTCGCTGGAGAAACTTCCTGCCGTCCTGCCCCCAAAAACCGTATTGATTCGGGACGGCATTCACTTACATTCAGAATACTCTTTAAGATTACAAAAAGGATATTTCGGTGTCAAGGTACTGTTTGTAAATAAAAAAAGAACAAAATCGGAAAGCTGCCGGGTGCGCATTTGCCCTTTAGCGCAGGGGCAGTTTTTGAGACGGTAACGCACAAATAAGGCATCTTCCAGCCGGATCTCAGGGGGACTGGCAACAAATAAAGCCACGACGAAACCGCATTTGTAAACGGTTCATCGTGGCTTTTTGTCATATCGGAGTGGCGAGACTCGAACTCGCGGCCTCCTGCTCCCAAAGCAGGCGCGCTACCAACTGCGCAACACCCCGGCATCCGGCGGCACTGCTGCACCGCCGGAATATAGTATATCGTTTTTGAAGCGGTTCGTCAATAGCGGCGTGGCCCTGCCGTGCCTTTAATTAAAGGAGCGGAAGCCCTTGCCGATGATCTCGCTGGAGTTGACGATGGTGATAAAGCTCCGGGGGTCGTTCTCCCGCAGGAAGTTGCGCAGCTGCAGGGCCTGACGGCGGGTCAGCACCGTCACCAGCACGCTCAGCTCGTGGTGGGTGTAAGCGCCGTAAGCCTTTTCCACGGTAGCGGAACGGTTCATTTCCTTGATGATGAAGTCCAGAATGGGCTGCGGGTTGGACGTCACGATGGTGCACACCTTGCGCAGGCGGATGTTCTCGATGGCACCGTCCACCACAAAGCTCTTGCCGATCAGGCCAAGGATGCAGTAAAGGCCGGTGCCCATGCCGAACCGCCATGCCGCCGCCAGCACGATGAGGATATCGCTGACCATCAGGGCTTTGCCGATTTCCATAGAGGTATATTTTGCCAGAATCAGGGCCACAATATCCGTACCGCCGGTGGATGCACCGATGTCGAACACGATCGCCGCACCCAGAGCCGGCAGGAACACGGCGAACACCAGATCCAGCATGGCATCGCCGCTCATGGAAACGTTGACGGGATAGAGCCACTCGCACACCGACACAAAAAAGGACAGCGCAAAGGAAGAATAGATCGTCCAGCCCATGGTCTTGATGCCCAGAAAGACAAAGCCCAGCACCACCAGAATCAGGTTGATGATCCACATAAAGCCGCCCACGTTGATCTTAGGGAACAGGTCTGCCAGCAGAATGGACAGGCCCGAGGTGCCGCCAAATGCAAAATGATTGGGATTTTTAAAGTAAACGATGCCGACCGCCGTCAGGATCAGGCCGAGATTCAGCTCACCGAAAAAATTTAAATTCTTCAGCATATTTTTCCTGCTGAACGCTTCTTTTAAACTGTTCATGGGGTTCCTCCTATTTTAAACACGGCAAAATGCGCTGTATGCCATGCAAAAATATACTCTCCTTGCACGGCGGTGTCAAGGGATAGGGAAAAAGTTGTGGAAATCGGGCAATTCACAGCAAAATTCCACGCAAAAATGCGCATTTGCCCCAGAAGTTCCGGCTTTCATCTTGAAGGTGCAGTAAAAATAGTGTATTATATAGTATTATGGAATATATAGGCACTTTGTGCCTTTGACAGGGGGAAAACACATGGCAGATAAAAACTTTCTGACCGACATCATCGACGCTGATCTGGCCGAGGGCAAGATCAGCGAGATCCATACCCGCTTCCCGCCCGAGCCCAACGGCTACCTGCACATCGGCAGTGCCAAGGCCATCTACATCAACTGGTCCATTGCAAACCAGTACGGCGGTAAGTTCAACCTGCGTCTGGACGACACCAACCCTGCCCGCGAGGGTGAGGAGTACGTGAACAGCATCATCGAGGATCTGCACTGGCTGGGTGCCGACCCCAACGGCGGCATCTTCTACGGCAGCGACTACTTTGACAAGTGCTACGAGTATGCCGAAAAGCTCATCATGGAGGGCAAGGCCTACGTGGACGACCTGACCCGCGACGAAATGCGCGAGTACCGCGGTGCCGATGCCGGCAAGCCTTCCCGTCCCTCTCCGTGGCGCGACCGCACCCCGGAAGAGAATCTTGACCTGTTCCGCCGGATGCGTGCCGGTGAGTTCCAGGAGGGCGAAAAGACCCTGCGTGCCAAGATCGATCTGGCCAGCCCCAACATGAACATGCGTGACCCGGCTATCTACCGCATCAAGTACGCCGAGCATCACCGTCAGGGCAGCAAGTGGTGCATCTACCCGATGTACGACTTCGCACACCCCATTCAGGATGCCATTGAGGGCATTACCCACAGTATGTGCAGTCTGGAGTTCGAGAACCACCGCCCGCTGTACAACTGGGTCATCGAGAACATTTTCGGCACTGCCTTCCCCAAGCAGCGCGAGTTTGCACGCCTGAACATGACCAATACCGTCATGAGCAAGCGCTACCTGCGTGAGCTGGTGGAAATGGGCATCGTGGACGGCTGGGACGACCCCCGTATGCCCACCCTGTGCGGTCTGCGCCGCCGCGGCTACACCCCCACCTCCATCTTCACCTTTGTGCGCGAGGCCGGCATTTCTAAATCCGACAACCTGATCGACATGCGCCAGCTGGAAGCCTGTATCCGCAGCGAGCTGGACCTGACCGCTCAGCGCCGCATCGCCGTGCTGGACCCCGTGAAGCTGGTCGTGGATAACTACCCGGAGGACAAGACCGAGTACTTTGATGTAGCCAACAACCCCAACCGCGAAGCCAACGATACCACCACCCGCAAGGTGGCCTTTACCAAAGAGCTGTGGATCGAGAATGAGGACTTTGCCGAGGTGCCGCCTCCCAAGTTCAAGCGCCTGACCATTGGCGGTGAGGTGCGTCTGATGGGCGCTTACATCGTCAAGTGCACCGGCGTGGAGAAGAATGCCGACGGCAGCATTGCCGCCATCCACTGCACCGCCGACCTTGAGACGGGCAACGGCAATCCCGCCGACGGCCGCAAGGTCAAGGGCACCATCCATTGGGTGAGTGCCGCCCATGCCGTGGATGCCGAGGTGCGTCTGTACGACAAGCTGTTTACCGAGGCCAACATGAACGCCATCCCCGAGGGCAGCGATTACAAGGACTACCTGAACCCGGAAAGCGTTGTTGTGTGCAAGGGCTGCAAGCTGGAAGAAAGCCTGAAGGATGCAAAGCCCGGTGAGAAATTCCAGTTCGTGCGCACCGGCTTCTTTACCCCGGACTCCAAGAACCCCGGCGTTTACAACCGCGTCGTCACCCTGCGCGACAGTTTCAAACCCGCAAAATAAAAAATATATCACGTCAAAAGGGAGCATTTGATCTTTTATGAAGAAACTCACCCGGAATGTTATCATCATGGCTGTTGTCACTGTCATTATGGCAGTTGTGCTCGGCCTGTACATCAAGAGCACCGGCACTGTGCCCGCTGCCGACAACGCCGCCAGCCTGACGGATGGCATCTATACGTCCAGCGCTCAGGGCTGCCTGAGTGATGTGACTGTCACCGTCACCGTCACCGGTGGCCGGGTGACCGGTGTGGAGATCGATGCTTCCGGCGAGACTCCCGAACTGGGCGGCACCGCTGCTGAAACTCTGGCAGACCAGCTGACCAAGGCCGGTTCCACCAGCGGTGTGGACGCTGTTGCCGGTGCTACCATGACCAGCGATGCGGTGTTCACCGCTATGGACGACTGCCTGAGCCAGGCACAGTAAGCCGTCCCGGTATCATCTGTAAAAAACGAAGGCTCTGCGGCAAAATGCTGCAGAGCCTTTTTTGTATGCAAAGAACCCCCTCCGGGTTGACCCGGAGGGGGTTCGTGTTGCTTTCAGGAGGTCTTACTTGCCCATGGCGTGCTTTGCTGCCAGCATACCGAAGGTGTAGCAGCGGCCCAGAGACAGGCCGGTCTGGTGGAACGGATAGTCCGCGCCGCCGTAGAACACGCCGCCCACGTTGCCGACGCAGTACAGGCCGTCGATGACGTTGCCGTCAGCATCCAGAGCCTGACCGTTGGCGTTGGTGTTCACGCCGCTGTCGATGGAGGACACGCGGATGTGCTTGCGGATGCCCCAGAAGGGAGCGGTGACGATCTTGTGCATGTAAGTGCTCTTCTTACCGAAGTCCACGTCAGCGCCCTTGTCGCACAGCTCGTTGTAGCGGTCGATGGTCTTCTGCAGCTCGTCTGCAGGTACGCCCAGCAGACCGGCCAGCTCTTCGATGGTGTCGGCCTTGTAGGTATCGATGAGGTTGGTGAACACGCCCTGCGGGTTCTCCACGGCACCGGGGATGTACTTGGTCATCACCTGCTCGGGGATGGGGCTGTTGGCGTAGCTCATGTAGTCGTTATCGTAGATCTGGCAGTACCAGCCCAGAGAACCGTCCGGATGGTTTGCATCCACGTTGTTGCCGTTGAACTTGGGCACATACTTGGTGATGTTGCCCATGTAGACAAAGCCGGTGTCCTCGTTGCAGAAGCGCTTGCCCTCCATGTTGACGTACAGGAACGGTTCCTCGTACATCAG
The DNA here is from genome assembly GCF_023347255.1 of Faecalibacterium sp. I4-3-84. Lineage (GTDB taxonomy): Bacteria > Bacillota > Clostridia > Oscillospirales > Ruminococcaceae > Faecalibacterium > Faecalibacterium taiwanense. The sequence continues at coordinate 1,236,701 of NZ_CP094466.1, read as the reverse complement.
GCCGGAGTCGAAGTCGTGCATCATCTTGGTGTGGCCCAGATTTTCCATCTTTGCACCTGCATCGATGGCCATGATGTGGCCGTCGCCGGTCTTCTGGTACTGCTTCTTGTCGAAGCCGTCCACATCGGGGCACCAGCGCTTGACCATGGCCTCGTTGTTCATGTAGTCGCCGGTGGCCAGAATGACACCCTTGGAAGCGTTGAACTGGATGTACTTGCCGTTTTCGTCCTTTGCGATGACGCCGGTCACCTTGCCGTTCTCATGCACCAGCTTGACGGCGGGGGTGTTGAAGAAGGTCTCCAGATTGGAGTTCTTGGCCTGCACGTTCTCCAGCACAGTGGCCAGCACGTCGCCCACGTTCTTGGGCTTGGGGCCGATCCACGGAGCAAAGAAGTAGCAGTGCTCATCGCCGAAGTCGTAGGTGTCCATGCGGTCCTTCCACACGCCGGTCAGATCCTGGCTGGTGCACATGTAGGCGAAGATCTCCTTCTCGTCGTTGTGCAGCAGGTCGGAGGGGTTCTTGTTGCTATCCACGAGGCTGCCGTCGCCGTACTCGGTCTGGTCGGTCAGGCCTGCGCGGTTCAGATACCACATCAGAGCTTCTTCGGAGTTCTCGACGTAGGCGTTCAGCAGGCTGGTATCGGCACGCCAGTCGCACAGGCCGTTGGTCATGTGCACCCACATCTTCTTGCCCGCGTCGGTGGACTTGGACTTGATGATGGCAGAGCCGCAGTTGCCCTGGCTGACCACGATGCTCTGCTTCTGCAGCAGGGCCACATGGCCGCCCAGCTCGGCAGCCCAGCCTGCGGCGGGCACACCGGCAGCACCGGCACCCACGACGACCACGTCAAAGTCCTTGGTCTCGTCGGGGGTGATGTCGCCCAGCTCGCACACAGAGGACTCCACTTCCTCCACGCTCAGGCTGTCGGGGACAACGGTCTCGGCCTTGTTGGCCTCGGTGGGGGCAACGGCCACGCCCTTGGCCTGATTGATGCAGCTCTCGGCAGCCTTCCGGATGGCATCGGAGGTGATGGTTGCGCCGGAGTGGCCGTCCACCTCGCTGGACTGTGCGTCCAGGATCTTCTTGACCATCTCATCGGCGATGTCGGCACCGTAGCCCTTGGTCTCGTTTGCAACGTCGATCTGCACATCGGTGATGGCATCAGCGCTGAAGGTCATGGTCACGGTGACGGGGGTGGCGGTGTTGATGCCGGTAGCGGTGGCGCTGTAGGTGCCTGCAGTGTAGGTGCCTGCGGCGGTGCTGCTGGAAGCGCCGCTGTTGCCGCAGCCTGCCAGCAGACCGGCAGCTGCTGCGCCCAGCGTAGCGGTGCGCAGGAAGTTGCGGCGAGAGATCTTTTCGCTCATAGTGTGTTCTCCTCTTTCTTCTCAATCGTGTACTCTGTCAGAGCAGCAAAGCCGGAAGTCCGACTTTGTTACTCACTAAACAAAGTTTACACGTTAGAGCAGCGCGAAGGTCAAGGGTCATTTTGACAAAAATATCACGAGTTTTTGTAGGAGGTGACAAAACCCTCTCATGTATAGATCTTCGTCCGGGTATGATGGTAGTTCACAACGCTGCCGTCTGGCTGCTGGCGGCTGGCCACGATGCTGCTGAAGGTCTCGCCCACCGCCCGGAAGTCCCGCCGCACGATCTCATCGTGCAGGGTTTCCAGTGAGTCCCACCCGAAGGAGCCGCGGTAATCCTTTTTCCAGATGGTGACAAGATAATCGCCGCCGCACACCACCTCCACATGCCGGGTGCGCTGCAGGCCCAGCCTGCGGGCAGCGTCGGCCTCCATCATCAGGCCGTAATCGTACTCGTTGCGCCCCACCCGGAACTGTTCCATCACCCGCCGGGGCAGGCGGCTGACCCAGCGGGCAGCCGGCATACACTCCAGCCACTCCGCCTTTTCCTGCTGCAGTTCCCGGTCGCGGCTGGCTTCCTCTTCCTGCGAGAAGGTCAGCCGCCACATCTCCGGAAAGTTTTGCACCCAGACCCGCCCGACATCCTGCTCCAGCGTGCGGTACTGCTCCTGTATCTTTTCCAAAAAGTGGATGGACAGCTCATCCAGCACCTGCCTGCGCCGCAGCCGGGCGGCCTGCCGGGCAAACATCTTGTCGCTCTGCTCCACCGACGGGCTGCCGATCAGCTCCCGGCACTCTTCCAGCGAGAGTTCCGCCGCGCGCAGCTCCCGGCAGAGGTTGAACCGGCGGGTGTCGGTGACAGTATAGTAGCGGTAGCCGGTCTCCTCGTTCACCTCGGGGCGGATGAGACCCATTTTTTCGTAGTACCGCAGGGTATGGGTGGTCACACCCAGCAGCGAAGCCATTTCACTGATGGTATAGCGCATGGCGAAGTTCTCCTTTCCGGGCGGCAGAACCTTAGAGCCACTCGAATGTTATTTTTGTAACTATTCCTATTATACGACCCGGCCCGCCGTCTGCAAGCACCGGCAGAAAAAATATTTTGCCGGATACAACACATTGTATCCGGCTGCAGAATCTGTTAGAATATGGACAGAAGCATTTCACCTTATAAATAAAGGAGCGAGAGTATATGAGTGCACTGACCGGACTGGAACCGGCTTCGGTTTTTTATTACTTTGAGGAGATCTGCGGCATTCCGCACACCTCCCACCACGAAAAGGCACTGAGCGACTACTGCGTGCAGTTCGCCAAGGCCCACGGCCTTGCCTGCCGTCAGGACGAGATGGGCAACCTGCTCATCAAGGCACCGGCCACACCCGGATACGAGAAGGAGCCGGGCCTGATCCTGCAGGGACATCTGGACATGGTGGGCGACAAGACCGCCGACTGCCCGCTGGATCTTGAGAAGGATGCCATCCACCCGGTCGTAGACGGCGGCTATGTGTGCGCCGAGGGCACGACCCTTGGCGGCGACGACGGCATTGCCGTGGCCTATGCGCTGGCTGTTCTGGACTCAAAGGACATTCCCCACCCTGCGCTGGAGGTCGTGCTGACCGTCTGCGAGGAGGTGGGCCTGCTGGGTGCATCTGCCATGGATTTTTCCGACCTTGAGGGCCGGATGCTGGTGAACATCGACTCCGAGGAAGAGGGGGTGCTGACCGCAGGCTGTGCAGGCGGACGCCGCGTTGAATGCCATCTGCCCATTGCCCGTGTTCCTGTGACCGGCACCGCCGTAAAGGCGGATGTGATCGGCCTTGTGGGCGGACATTCCGGCACCGAGATCCACAAGGGCCGTGCCAACGCCATTGCCCTGCTGGGCCGCTGGCTGACCCTGCTGACCGAAAATGGCGTGGACTACGCCGCTCTGACACTGTCCGGCGGCGCAAAGGAGAATGTCATTCCCAAAGAAAGCAGCATCACGCTGGTGCTGCCCGCAGGCATCACCGAGGGCGTGCACACTGCTGCCGCTCAGTTCGCTGCACAGGTGCAGGCCGAATACGGCATGGCAGACCCCGCCATCCGCCTGCAGCTCACCGAACAGGGCTGCGGCGCGTTCAGCGCATTGGATGCTGATTCCACCCAGCGCCTGCGCAAGGCCCTGCTGCTGATGCCATGGGGCGTGCAGGCCATGAGCATGGATGTGCCGGGCCTTGTGGAGACCTCGCTGAATCTGGGCGTTGCCGAGATGGACGAGCAGGAAGCCATTCTGCGCTTTTCCATCCGCAGCTCGGTGCCTTCGGCCAAGGAGCTGCTGAGCTGCAAGGTACAGACCCTGACCGAGCTGCTGGGCGGCAGCGTGCGGTTCCATGGCGACTACCCTGCATGGACCTACGCACGTGAGAGCGCCCTGCGGGACCGCTGCGTAGCCGTGTACGAAGCACAGTACGGCAAAAAGCCTCAGATCGCAGCCCTGCACGCAGGTCTGGAGTGCGGCATCCTCTCCGGCAAGATCGAAGGGCTGGACTGCATCTCCTTTGGCCCGAACCTGCTGCACGTCCACACCCCCAACGAGCGCGCCGACATTGCATCGGTGGCCCGTGTGTGGGAATACCTGAAGGCTATTCTGGCTTACAAAGCATAACGGCCCCAAACACAAAACGGCACCTGCGGAACTGGCAGGTGCCGTTTTTGTATAACTCCCTCAGGCACGGCTCACGCCGCACCAGCTCCCTCAATGAGGGAGCCTCCGGCGAAAAGATAAAGCTTTCCGCTTTGCCAAGGCCTCCCTCCTTGAGGAAGGTGGCATTGCGAAGTAATGACGGAAGGAGTTTAGTCCAAATACTTGATCTTGCCCGGCTCAATGCCCTTGATGCCAAGGCCCGGCTCGTTGGAAACAGTGATGTCTTTTTCGTTGAACACTGCACCGCCGAGGATGGGGTCCTCACTGCACAGCACGGGGCCGTCCAGATCCACGCGGGTGATGATCTGCTTTGCGCAGGCCAGATGCACGGCGGCATTCACGCTGATCTTGGCTTCCAGCATACAGCCGATCATGCACTCCACGCCGTACACCTCGGCGGCAGATGCGATCTTGAGGGCGTTGTACAGGCCGCCGCACTTCATCAGCTTGATGTTCACGAGGTCTGCGGCTCCCATCTGCATGATGGTCAGTGCGTCCTGCGGGGAGAACACGCTCTCGTCGGCCAGCACCGGCACATAGGAGCGTTCGGTAACGTACTTCAGGCCTTCAAAATCGTGGGCCTTGACCGGCTGCTCCACGAATTCGATATCAAGGCCCTTCTCCTGCATTCCGTTCAGGATGCGCACGGCTTCCTTGGGGGTCCAGCCCTGATTTGCGTCGATGCGGATGCAGGTCTCCTTGGGCACAGCACCGCGGATGGCGCTCAGGCGTGCAATATCCTTTTCCGGCTCCTTGCCCACCTTGACCTTCAGGCAGTTGTAGCCGCGGTCGATGGCGTTCAGGGCATCGCGCACCATCTCTTCGGGGTCGTTGACGCTGATGGTGATGTCGGTGACGATGGACTTCTTTGCGCCGCCCATCAGCTTGTACACAGGGATTTTGTACAGCTGGCCGTACAGATCCCACAGGGCCATATCCACAGCAGCCTTGGCGCTGGTGTTCTTCTGGATGCAGGCATTCAGTGCGATCATCAGGTCTTCAAAGTCGTCCACATCGCGGCCGATGATGGTCTTTGCGATATGGTCGCGGATGGCACCGATGATGGCACCGGTGGTGTCGCCGGTGATCACACCGGTGGGAGGTGCCTCACCATAACCCACAGCGCCGGTGTCGGTGTGGATCTCTACGATCACATCTTCCACACTGCTGACCGAACGCAGAGCCGTCTTAAAAGGCACGCGCAGCGGCACGGAGATCAGACCGAGACGTACTTCCGTGATTTTCATGCAAAACCTACCCCTTTCGATAAAAAATGTTGCCAGATTATGAAATCTATGGTAGTATTGTATACGAAGTTGTCGATATTGTAAAGACAATTGTCCGCAAAAAATTGCACAAAAAGAAAGGGGATTGGGTTCATGATCACAAACGGTTTCACCTACATCGCCGTGCTGGTGTTCATTGCCGCACTGCTGGTGTGGCTGCAACGCTACACGAAGTCGAAATTCTTCGACTATGCACCACCTATCGTTCTGCTGTACCTCATTACCATGATTCTCTGCACGCTGGGTGCATGGGACATGGAGGCCACCAAGCCTGCCTACTCCGTGCTGAAAAACAACCTGCTGTATGCAATGATCTTCCTGATGCTGCTGCGCTGCGACATCCGCAAGATCATCAAGCTGGGTCCCAAGATGCTGGGCGGCTTCTTTGCCGCTTCCGTCTCCATCTCGGTGGCCTTCATTGCAACCTTCGCCATCATGAAGGGACCCCTTGGCTCCGAAGCATGGAAGGCACTGGGCGCTCTGTGCGGCAGCTGGATGGGCGGCTCCGGCAACATGATCGCCGTGCAGGCTGCGCTGGACATCGGCGAAGCTGACATGGCCTACGCACTGGTGGTGGACTCCATCGACTACTCCATCTGGGTCATGTTCCTGCTGTGGGCCATCAACCTTGCTCCCAAGTTCAACAAGTGGGTCAAGGCCGACACCACCACGCTGGATGAAGTATCCCGCCGTCTGGAAGAGGACGCAAAGTCCAACGAGGACAAGGCTACCTTTGTCAACCTGATCTTCCTGCTGGGTCTGGCTCTGGTAATCTCCGCCTTCGGTCAGGATATCGGCGCAGCCCTGAACAGCGCAATGCCCTTCCTGGACAAGGCCACCTGGACCGTCCTGCTCATCACGTTGTCCGGCCTGATCGGCGCTGTCACCCCCGTGGGCCGCATGGCAGGCAGTACCGAGCTGTCCAACCTGCTGCTGTACTCCGTGGTGGCATTGCTTGCCTCCCGCGCAAGCTTCCTGGAGCTGACCGATGCACCCGCATGGATCCTGGCAGGCTTTATGATCCTGGCCATCCACGGCATCATTCTGGTGCTGCTGGCAAAGATCTTCCATCTGGATATGTTCACCTGCGGTGTTGCATCTCTGGCAAACATCGGCGGTTCCGCATCCGCTCCCATTCTGGCTGGTGCCTACAGCGGCGCTCTGGTGCCTGTTGGCGTTCTGATGGCTCTGATGGGCTACGTCATTGGCACGGCAGGCGGCCTGATTACCGCAAATATCATGTCTCTGCTGGCATAACAAATACTGCAAAAAAGGGGTTGTTGCATGTGCAACAGCCCCTTTTCTTATACGATTTTTTGCTTAGCCGCCCAGATATGCGCTGCGCACGCGCTCGTTGGTCAGCAGTTCGGCACCGGTGCCCTCCATGACTACACGGCCCGTCTCAAGGACGTAGGCACGGTCTGCCACGGAAAGAGCCATCTGTGCGTTCTGCTCCACCAGCAGGATGGTCATGCCTTCCTTGTGCACGTTCTGGATGATGTCGAAGATCTCCTGCACCAGCAGCGGCGAAAGGCCCATGGAAGGCTCGTCCAGCATCAGCATGGAAGCGTTGCTCATTAGTGCACGGCCCATAGCCAGCATCTGCTGCTCGCCGCCGGACATGGTACCGGCCAGCTGCTTGCGGCGCTCCTTCAGGCGGGGGAACAGCTCAAACACCTTTTCCTTGTTGGGTGCAATGGTGGAAGCAGGCTGGGTGTATGCACCCATGTCCAGATTTTCTTCCACGGTCATGTGCAGGAACACATGGCGGCCTTCCGGCACATGGGCAAGGCCTGCTTCCACGATCTTGTGGGCGCGCATGCCCTTGATGCTGCTGCCCTTGTACAGGATGTCGCCGGTCTTGGGCTTCAGCAGGCCGGAAATGGTCTTCAGGGTGGTGGATTTGCCAGCACCGTTGGCACCGATCAGGGTGACGATCTCGCCCTGATCCACCTCGAAGGAGATGTCCTTGACGGCGTGGATGTTGCCGTAATAGACGTTGATGTTATCAACTTTCAGTAACGTATCAGCCATGGCTTAGCCCTCCTTCTTGCCCAGATAGGCTTCGATGACCTGCGGGTTGTTGCGGATCTCATCCGGCGTGCCCTTGGCGATGATGCGGCCGAAGTTCAGCACGGCAATGCCCTCGCAGATGCCCATGACCAGGCTCATATCATGCTCGATCAGCAGCACGGCGATGTTGAACTCGTCGCGGATGCGGCGGATGGTCTCGGTCAGCTCTGCAGTCTCGGAGGGATTCATACCGGCAGCAGGCTCGTCCAGCAGCAGCAGCTTCGGGCTGGTGGCCAGTGCACGCATGATCTCCAGACGGCGCTGTGCGCCGTAGGGCAGGCTGCCTGCCTGCACATTGGCGAGGTCTGCCATGTGGAAGATATCCAGCAGCTCCAGAGCACGTTCGGTGCACTTCTTCTCTTCCTTCCAGTAGTTGGGCAGGCGGATCAGCGAAGATGCCAGATTGTACTTCATGGACTCGTGCAGGCCCACCTTGATGTTATCGATCACGCTCAGTTCCTTGAACAGGCGGATGTTCTGGAAGGTACGGGCCACGCCCATGCGGTTGACCTGATAGGTCTTTTTGCCGGCGGTGGGCATACCATCGATCAGGATGGAGCCGCGGGTGGGCTGGTAGACGTTGGTCAGCAGGTTGAACACGGTGGTCTTACCGGCACCGTTGGGGCCGATCAGACCGGTGATCTCGTTGCGGCCGATCATCAGGTTGAAGCCATCCACGGCGGTCAGACCGCCGAAGTCGATGCCCAGCTCACGCACGTCCAGAATGGGCTTTTTGTCCTTGTCGCGGTCGGTCAAAAAGCCACCGGAGGGCACACTGTGTAACTTGGTCTGGAACTCACTCATGGTCTGCACCCTCCTTTGCTTTCTTCTGGAACAGTTCGCCGTTCATGATCTTTTCCACAATGCGGCTCATGGAGAAGTCGTAGCTGCCAAGCAGGCCGCCCGGACGGAAGATCATCATGAGGACCAGCACCAGCGAGTAGACTACCATGCGGTAGCTGTCAAAGCTGCGGGTCGCCTCGGGCAGGATGGTAAGCACGGTCGCGGACAGGATGGAGCCCAGCATGGAACCCATGCCGCCCAGAACCACCATGACCAGAATTTCGATGGACTTCATGAAGCCGAAGGTGGAGGGGTCCAGAACGCCCAGATAGCAGGCGTACAGGCCGCCGGCCAGACCGGCAAAGGCGGCGGAGAATGCAAAGGCCATGACCTTATAATAAGTAGTCTGGATGCCGCAGCTCTCGGCAGCGATCTCGTTATCGCGGATGGCCAGCACGGCACGGCCGTGGCGGCTCTTCATCATGGCGTGGATGGCAAAGCAGGTAATGACCACGCAGATGAACACATTGGCGAAGTTGGAATACTTGGGGATGTTCTTCAGGCCCTTGGCACCGTAGAACAGCTTGAAGCCCAGCACATCATCGATGTTGTTCAGGGTGATGCGGATGATCTCGCCAAAGCCCAGCGTCAGGATGGCCAGATAATCACCGGTCAGGCGCAGAGCAGGAATGCCGATCAGCACGCCGAACAGGCCCGCCACGATGCAGGCCAGCACCAGACCCACGACAAAAGCGACACCGGAGGGCAGATTGCTGTATTTCGTGAACAGGGCGCAGGTGTAAGCACCCACGGCCATGAAACCGGCGTGGCCCAGCGGCAGCTGGCCCAGATAACCGGTGGCAACGTTCAGCGAGACAGCCAGAATGATGTTGATGCCCACGGTGAGAAGCACCTTGTTCTGGTAGGTGGACAGCACGTTCTGGGTGAGGAAGGACAGGCCCACGAACAGCAGAGCCACCAGCACGGCGTTCATCAGATAGCGCACGGGCATTTTGAGCGTTTTGCGTTTGGTATTCATCTTCATGCCCTCCTTACACCTTTTCCTGAACCTTGCGGCCAAGGAAGCCGGTGGGCTTGACCAGCAGCACGATGATCAGGATCGCAAACGTGACGGCATCCTTCCATGCGGAAAGGCCGATGGCGGAAACAAAGCACTCGCACAGGCCGATGGCGATGCCGCCGATCATGGCACCGGGAATGGAGCCGATGCCGCCCAGAACGGCTGCAACGAAGGCCTTCAGGCCCAGCATGGAGCCCATGGTGGGGGTCGCCTGCGGGTAGCTGCAGCAGTACAGCACCGAGCCGATACCGGCCAGTGCGGAGCCCACCGCAAAGGTAAAGGAAATGGTGCTGTTGACGTTAATGCCCATCAGGCGGGCAGCGTCCATATCCTCAGACACGGCACGCATGGCCTTGCCGAGCTTGGTCTTCTGCACAAGGAAGGTGAGCACCAGCATGGACAGCACCGTGACCAGCAGGGTGATGACAGAGGTGAGGCCCAGCGGCACAGAGCCGATGCGGAAGGTCTGGTTGGTGTAGTAGGCCGGAATGACCTTTGCACCGGAACCAAGGATCAGCTCTGCAGTGTACTCCAGGAAGAAGGACACGCCGATTGCTGTGATCAGCAGGGAGATACGGGGTGCGCTGCGCAGCGGGGTGTAGGCGATCTTCTCGATCACAACGCCCAGCAGCGTACAGGTGATGATGGTGGCGCACACAGCAGTGACCGGGCCAAGGCCCAGCTGATTCATCACGAACCAGGACATGTACGCACCAACCATAATGACATCGCCATGGGCAAAGTTCAGCAGCAGGATGATGCCGTACACCATGCTGTAACCCAGTGCGATCAGTGCATAGATGCTGCCAAGGGACAAGCCGTTGATCAGCTGGCTAAAAAACACTGTCATGGACTGATACTTCCTTTCTTTGCGGCGTTTGCACGCCTTTTGGGGAATGCACTTTTTTACCAAAAAAGCGGAGACGGCCGAGCAAAACCTGTTCCGGCGGTCTCCGCAATGGGTCTTTTATTTCTGAGTGCTGCCTTTATGCCGCACACCGGTGCGCAGGATCAAAGCAGATCAGAACATTTCCTTCAGAACGGGGGTTGCACCGTCGAAGCACAGGATAGCGGTCTGCTTGACGGGGTTGTGGTGCTCATCGAAGGTGAAGGTGCCGGTGATGCCATCGATGGTGCCGCCTGCGATAGCATCGATGACGGCCTGCTTATAGTCGTCATCGCCAGCAGCCAGACCGGCATCCTCAGCAGCCTGAATGCCGTAGACAACGGTCATGGCAGCATCGTAGCCCAGAGGAGCGAAGCCGTTGGGGTACTCCTCACCGTACTCAGCCTTGTAGGCATTCTCAAAGTCGGGGTTGGAGCCCTTTGCGTAGTTTGCGCAGAAGTAGGCATCCTTCAGCTGGTCGGCAGTTGCGTAGCCTTCCAGACCATCCCAGCCGTCGCCGCCCAGGAAGGGAACTGCCAGACCGATGCTCTCAGCCTGAGCCAGGATCTGACCGACTTCCTGATAGTAGTTGGGGCAAAACACCACTTCGGGAGCCTTGCCCAGAATGGTGGTCAGCTGGGTCTTGTAGTCCACATCGCCCTCAGAGTAGGTCTCCTGATCGACGATGGTGCCGCCCAGGCTCTCGAACTCGTTGACGAAGTTCTCTGCCAGACCCTCGTTGTAGTCAGCGCCCTTCTGGAAGATGACGGCTGCCTTGGTGTAGCCCAACCGCTGGTAAGCGTAGTCAGCCATCTTGATGCCCTGGAACGGGTCGGTGAAGGTTGCGCGGAACACATTCTCGTTCACGGTGTCGGTCTCGGCATCGTAGGTGACAGCCTCAGCGGTAGCGGAAGCGGTGACCATGGGCATGTTGTAGTCTGCGCTCTCGGCAGCAATTGCCAGAGTCGGGGTGGTGGTAACGTCGCCCACCAGTGCGGTGATGCCCTGATCGCACATCTTGGTGAAGCAGGTAACAGCCTGAGTTGCATCGCCCTGCTCATCCATGGCGATGATCTCCAACTGCTTGCCGTTGATGCCGCCCTTTTCGTTGACCTGCTTCAGGTACAGGGTAGCGCCGTTGACAACGGCCTGACCGTAAACGGAAACATCACCGGTCAGAGGTCCAAGAACGCCCACCTTGATGGTGTCGCCGGAAGCAGCGGCACCAGAAGCTGCGGTAGAGGCGGAAGCAGCAGTGCTGTTGGAAGAACCGCCGCATGCAGTCAGAACGCCGGCTGCAGCAACAACACCTGCAGCGGCCAGGAAATTACGACGAGAAATCATCTTTTTCATAGTGAATATCCTCCTTAGGAGCATTCGTGCTTCAGTATAAAAACGGAAGCAAGGCCCTCTTTCCCTCAAAGCGACCTTGCTTCGTTATCAATATTATAGACCTGTGAGCCAAAATCCGCAATTCACAAACCGTCCATACTTTCAGGGGCATTTTGTGGACTTTGTCGCCAAAATAGCCAAAAGCAATGGGTCTGTTTTGTGCACTATTTCAATTGCTTCATTTTGTTTGTGTATCAGGTGAACACAATTCACAAGTTGCAAAAGGGTTACAGGGTCTCCATTTCGGCATCTGCGGCGAACTCGGCCTCTGCACGTGCCTCGGCAGCTTTGCCCTCTGCTTCCGCTTCGGCCGGAGACTCTGCAAGGACCTTGCGGATGGCGGTGAAGTAGAACACCAGCGACAGGCCGGTGCCGATGCACCAGCCCACGGGCCATGCCATCCAGATGCCCGTGCTGCCCAGAGCAGTGCTGCTCAGCACAATGGCGATGCCCACGCGCAGGATCAGGTCGGAGAAGGTGGCGATCATAAAGCGCACCATCATGCCGCAGCCGCGCAGGATGCCGTCAGTGACCAGCTTGAGCGACACCACAAAATAGAAGGGAGACAGGATGCGCAGGAACAGCATACCGGTGTCGATGGCCGGACCCTGCGGGTCATTCATGAACAGCAGCAGCAGGAAGCGGCCGAAGAAGAAGTACAGGAGCACGATGGGCACGCAGATGATCCACACCAGATTGCGGCCTGCGCCAAAGCCCTTGTGCACACGGTCCATCTTGCCCGCGCCCATGTTCTGGGAGGTGTAGTTGGAGATGCCGTTGCCCAGCGTGGTAAAGGAAGTGATGACCATGTTGTTCAGCTTGACGGCTGCAGAGTAGCCTGCAATGACGCTGGCACCAAAGGTGTTGATGACGCTCTGCAGGATGATGTTGCCCACAGAGACGAAGCTCTGCTGCAGGATGCTGGGGATGGCTACTACGGCCACCTTGCCCAGCATGTTCCAGGAGAACAGCACCACCTTGTTCTTGGATTTGAAGGCGCTGATGCGGCGGAACACCACCACCATGGCCAGCACGCAGCTCACACCCTGACACAGGAAGGTGGCCCATGCCACACCGGCTACGCCCATCTTGAGACCGGCCACGAACAGGATGTCCACGCCGATGTTGGACAGGGACGAGACTGCCAGAAAATAGAAGGGCGTTTTGCTGTCGCCCAGAGCGGAGAAGATGCCGGTGGCGATGTTGTAGAAGAACATGAAGGGCAGGCCCAGCACGTAGATATCCAGATACAGCGAAGAATCCGCAAGAATCTCCTCCGGGGTGTTGATGAGCTCCAGCAGGCTGTGGCAGCCCACAAGGCCGATCAGCATCAGCACGGCGCACAGCACGGCAGAGCCGATCAGGGAAGTGTAGACCGAAGTCTTCATCTCATCGTAGTCCCTTGCGCCAAAGTAGCGGGACACGATGACCGAGCAGCCAATGTTGCAGCCAAAGGCAAATGCAATGAAGATCAGGGTGATCTCGTAGCTGTTGCCCACAGCAGCCAGTGCATTCTCGCCGATGAACTTGCCTGCAACAAGGCTGTCGGCAATGTTGTACAGCTGCTGGAAGATGATGCTGCCGAACATGGGCAGGCAGAACTGCCACAAAACCTGTGACGGCTTGCCGACCGTCAGATCCTTATTCATATAGAAAATCCTCCTCTATCTACCATAAAGAAACATATTAGAACCAAAAACAGTATAGAGTCGTCCTGACAAAAAGTAAAGAAAAATTTTAGTATATCTGCCATATGAAATTTACATGGCGGACATGATGCATCCCCGCTGCTGCCAGTGGGCAGACTGTAAAGACCAGCTGTTTCCTGCTTTGCCGGAATGTTCTGCCCCATCAGCTGCCGTTTTTTGCCCCTTAAAAAGTTTACATCCGCAAACATGCGCATCGGCTCTTGCACCGGGTCGGAAAGCGTGGTAGGATACTATTGGTTAGTTAGGCATAACTGTCCTAATTGGCCGTCACCGGTCTGCCCGCCCCGGGCAGCACCGGGATGGAAATGATATTCAGGAGGTTTTCAAGATGAACGATCTGGAAATTGAATCTGTTATTGGCCGCGAAATTCTGGACTCCCGCGGCAACCCCACCGTGGAAGCGGAGATCACTCTGGCCGACGGCACTGTGGCGCGCGGCTGCGCACCTTCCGGCGCATCCACTGGTGAGTTTGAAGCTCTGGAGCTGCGGGATGGCGACAAGGGCCGCTATCTGGGCAAGGGCGTGACCAAGGCTGTTGAGAACATCAACACCGTCATTGCGGATGCTGTTGTGGGCATGGATGCCTCCGACATCTACGCCATCGACGCTGCCATGATCAAGGCCGACGGCACCAAAGATAAATCCAATCTGGGCGCAAACGCCATTCTGGCCGTGTCCATTGCCGCCTGCCGTGCAGCCGCTGCTTCTCTGGATATGCCGCTGTACCGTTTTCTGGGCGGCGTGAACGGCAACCGCCTGCCCGTGCCCATGATGAACATTCTGAACGGCGGCGCACATGCCACCAACACCGTGGATACGCAGGAGTTCATGATCATGCCCGTGGGCGCGCCCTCCTTCAAGGAAGCTTTGCGCTGGTGCGCGGAGGTGTTCCACGCTCTGGCTTCCATCCTGAAGGCCAAGGGGCTGGCTACCTCCGTGGGCGATGAGGGCGGCTTTGCCCCCAACCTGTCCAGCGACGAGGAGACCATTGAGACCATTCTGGCCGCCATCGAAAAGGCCGGTTACGTGCCCGGCAAGGACTTCATGCTGGCTATGGATGCCGCGTCCTCCGAGTGGAAGAGCCCCAAGGGCAAGGGCTTCTACAAGCTGCCCAAGGCCGGCACCGAGTTCACCTCCAGCGAGCTGATCGCACACTGGAAGAGTCTGGTGGAAAAGTACCCCATCATCTCCATCGAGGACGGCCTGGATGAAGAGGACTGGGAAGGCTGGCAGGAGATGACCCGCGAGCTGGGCGGCAAGGTCCAGCTGGTGGGCGACGACCTCTTTGTGACCAACACCGAGCGTCTGGCCAAGGGCATCGGGCTGGGTGCAGGCAACGCGATCCTGATCAAGCTGAACCAGATCGGTTCTGTTTCCGAGACGCTGGAGGCCATCAAGATGGCCCACAAAGCCGGTTACACCGCCATCAGCTCTCACCGCTCCGGCGAGACCGAGGACACCACCATTGCCGATCTGGCCGTGGCGCTGAACACCTGCCAGATCAAGACCGGTGCTCCCAGCCGTACCGAGCGTGTTGCAAAGTACAACCAGCTGCTGCGCATTGAGGAGCAGCTGGGCGGCAGCGCCGTTTACCCCGGCATGGCAGCTTTCAACGTAAAGCGCTGAAGCTGTTGAAAACCAATTGATCTTCCGGCACCCGTACTGCTTTTGCAGCGGCACGGGTGCCGTTTTGTTTTCTCCCAGTTTTTTCCTGCAATCCGCTGCTCTGCCCAGCCGTATTCCATGCATGCCGGGCATTTTGTCCCGAAATTGCAAAAAAGGAGCAAAACATTCATGTTATCTACTCTGATCTCTCTGTACAAGCTGCTGGGCACCGGCGATTTTGTAAAAGTGCTGCTGATCCTGCTGAAGGGGCTTTTCGGCTGATGCAAAGCCGCCCTTCTCACTGCGGAAACGGGCTGCGGAAACGGGACTGCCTTACCGGCAGCCCCCTTTTTTTGCCTTCTCACTTTACTTTCTTAAAAAAATATGCCATAATGAAACAAGTATTTTCCGGTTCAAAAGCCGTGCCCTGTACTGGGAGATCAGGGCCGGAATCCAATAGAAGAGGGGTATTTTGTTATGAGCAAAACCATCATCCCGGCAAACTATACGCCCGCGCTGAACCTGTACGACACGCAGCGCGCCATTGGTACGGTCAAGCGTCTGTTTGCCGACACCTTGTGCGCCACACTGAACCTGTACCGCGTGTCTGCTCCACTGTTTCTGGAAGCATCCACCGGTCTGAACGACGACCTGAACGGTGTCGAGCGCAAGGTCACCTTTGATATCAAGGAAAGCGGCATTGAGGCACAGGTGGTGCAGTCACTGGCAAAGTGGAAGCGCAAGGCCCTGAAGGACTACGATTTCCGTGTGGGCAAGGGCCTGTACTGCGATATGAACGCTATCCGCCGCGACGAAGATCTGGACAACCTGCACTCCATCTATGTGGATCAGTGGGACTGGGAAAAGGTGATCCGTCTGGAAGACCGCAACGAGGCTTACCTCAAGAGCGTGGTGCGCTCCATCGTGTCCGCTGTCTGCGCCACCGAGATGAACCTGCACGCCATGTTCCCCCAGCTGCAGGAGCTGCCGCTGCACAGCCCCAACGTCACCTTCATCACCACGCAGGAGCTGGAGGACCAGTACCCGGACCTGACCCCGAAGGAGCGTGAGAACGCCTTTGTGCAGGAGCACGGCACCACCTTCCTGATGAAGATCGGCGCTCCGCTGAAGAGCGGTAAGCCCCATGACGGACGTGCCCCCGACTACGACGACTGGGATCTGAACGGCGACCTGCTGTTCTGGAACGACCCGCTGCAGTGCAGCTATGAGCTGAGCAGCATGGGCATCCGCGTCAGCCCTGAAAGCATGGACAAGCAGCTGACCATGGCTGGCTGCGACGACCGCCGCGCCCTGCCCTTCCACAAGGCCGTACTGAACGGTGAGCTGCCTTACTCCATCGGCGGCGGCATCGGCCAGAGCCGCCTGTGCATGCTGCTGCTGGGCAGCGCCCACATTGGCGAAGTGCAGGCCAGCGTCTGGGACGCAGCCACCCGCGAAGCCTGCGCCAAGGCAGGCATCCCGCTGCTGTAAGCAGTTTTTCCACACAAAGATTCAAAAGGCAGGATACCACCTTCATGGTGATACCCTGCCTTTGCTCGTTTTTACCTGTATCCGGGGAGAAATAGTTCGAGTCCTGTACCACCGCCAAACAAAAAATCCCCAGACGAATGTCTGAGGATTTTTGTGGTGGAGCATTCTCCACAGCACTCGAACCCAACACCTCTTCACGGGAGATTGTTTTGGAATCGTCCGTGAAGTTGAAATTGAGCACGACCCGGTCATCAAAGACGTAGACCGAGTTGACAAAGGTATCAATGATCTGCCGCTGGTGCTCCATGTCTCTCATGTCACCCTTGCGGAATTTTTCAAACCAGAACCGCATCCATTCGCGGGTCAGAACTGGTTTTTTCAGTTCTTCTTCCAGAATGCTGGTGTTCAGGGCTTCCTTCCGGGCTTCCAGCTCGTCCAGCCGCTGCTTGGTGGTCGGGGTTAGGATACCCTGTTCAATGGCTTCCAGAAGATTTGCCAGCCGCTTCTCTGTATCCCGGAGCTGGTCTTTCAGGACAGGCAGCCGGGTATTCTCCTGCTGCTGGGCTTCCATAATTAAATCTATCAGCTGTTCGATGATTTCATCGCTGAAAATCACCTTGATGGCAGTCTCCACCACGAACCGTTCCAACGGCTCTTTGCGGATGGCTTTCAGATCGCAGTGCGCCTTGCCGTGGCGTTTGGCGTTGCCGCACTTGTAGTAATAGTAGGTGTTTCCCATGTGGCTTGTGCCGCTTTCGCCGCCCATCAGGGTGCCGCACTTGCCGCAGAACAGCTTGGTGGTCAGCAGATAGCTCACATCCCCTTTTGCGGGGCGACCGTGGGCGATCTTGTTCTGCTCGAAACGCTGCTGCACCCGGTTGAACAAGTCCTCGTCCACGATGGCGGGAATGCCGCCCGGTGTCACGATGTCCTTATATCGGTATTCACCGATGTAACGGCGGTTCCGGAAAATTTGGAAGAGGCTGTTCTTCACGAACGGCTTCCCGGTGCGGGTGCGCAGCCCTCGCTCATTCAGGGACGCTGCGATTTTCTCGGCAGGCTCGCCGTTGGCGTACCGGGTGAAGATTTCCTGCACAATGGGAGCCGTCTCCGGGTCGATATGGTACAGCCTGTCCTCCTTGCCAATGGTGAAGCCCAGCGGAACGATACCGCCGTTGTACTTGCACTGGAGGGCGTTTTCGCGCTCACCGCGCGCCACTTTCAGGGCAAGTTCGGCGGAATAATATTCTGCCATGCCGATCAGCATACTCTCCACCATAATGCCTTCAGGCCCCTGCGAGATGGGTTCCATGGCAGACACCAGATGGACACCGTTCTTCTCCAGCTGGTACTTGTAGTTCACGGCATCGTAGCGGTTCCGGGCAAAGCGGTCGAGCTTCCAGACCAGAACCACATCGAAAATTTTCTTTGCGCTGTCCTTAATCATCCTCTGAAAGTCCGGGCGGTCATCCGTCTTGGCAGAGTAGGCACGGTCGATGTAGGTGCCGACCACGGTGATACCGTTCTTCTCGGCGTAGTCCTTGCAGTCGCGCAGCTGCCCTTCAATGGACGCTTCGCGCTGGCTGTCGGAAGAATAGCGGGCGTAGATTACGGCGGTCATGGTTGCACCTCCTTGGTAGCACGTTCGGGTTGCCTTTATAGTATCGAGTCAAGCGCAGCTTGTCAACAATCTGCGAGCAGATTGAAATGTGAAAATTACGAAACGCAGCGAAAAGAGCAAGAATCGTCCCGTGGCCACAAATTTTCAATTCTTGAAAATTCTCGCCACTTCGGGACTGCTTCTTGTTGGGGCGTGCGGAGCCCCAAACCCTGCTGGAAACGAGTACGGCAAACTGGAAGTTATAGTGCTATCTTTTTCCATTTTCTAATCTTAGTTCTAAATGTTCCGAACGGAGCAACCGTGTTAACATGTATAAACTTGTATACTTCCCAGACTGCTGTTTTGGTTGATTCATCGGCCCACTTTCTCATATGTGGCTCGAATAACTCTTCGTCGCTTAATGAGTCAATCATTTCATAAATCGAATTAATATTCTCTCTCAGCATATCTTTCAACTCCTGCAACGACAGATAAGCATATGTATCTGTAAACCATTGATATAATTCGCCAAGCTGATTCCACTTGAAATCATCCGAAGGAGTCTTGACATGAAGACCATTTCTTTCGTCTGATTCCCATTTAAGAACAAGAGTTGTCCAGCCAACCTGGTAAGCAAGATTTTCTGCTGGAGTTCTGTCAACTTCCTCAACTCTCTTATCTTTTAATGATTCCGGAATAATATCAAATTCTGAAATGTACTTTGCAAAACTTTTATTTATCTCGTTCTTAAGTTCATCTTTATTCTCGTATGTTCTCACTAGTCTATCTCCTCAAATTCCGATTTGTTGAACTAAGCCGAGTATATCATACTCTCCAATGAAAGAACACCCCCGATATAGTGAAATTTTGCCATTTTCCTGCGTACGTGCGTACACGCTCCGCAGGGATTCTAAGGGGCTTGACCCCTTAGCACACAGACTTTGGCACAAAGTCTAGTGTGTTACACCTTGCCAGAGGTGTACAGGCTCTCCCCGGTACGCACGTATGCAGCGATTGCCCCCAGTGAGCCATATAGGGGGGCGACCAAGTTCGAACAAGGCGAACTTGATCCCGCAAAACAAAAGGCAGGATACCACCGTCACAGTGATACCCTGCCCTTGCTCGTTTACCGCTCTGCGTACTCTCGTCGCAGAACCTCCTGTAAACAAAAAACGTACCCGAACCCTTTCTCATAAAGAATCGGGTTCGAGTACGAACTGTATGGTGGACGGTACAGGACTCGAACCTGTGACCTCCTGCACGTCAAGCAGATGCTCTACCAGCTGAGCTAACCGTCCATAAGTCATATCGACTTGAACAGTTTACCACAGCCTATGCAAAAAAGCAATACTTTTCTGTGATTTTTTATTTTTCCACCTTCAGCGACATGCGGACGATATCGTACAGCACCGGCTTCATGGCCTCGATGTCATCGGGCTTGCCCTCCAGCACGCTGGAATAGCACACCGACATGCACATGCTGCCTAGTGCCGTGATGCGCTGGTAGATCTCCCGCTCGGTGCGGCCGGCCATTTCCGGGCTGGTCAGCACCACATTCAGCAGCTTGCGCATCAGCGGCTCGGCTTCGCGGCTGGCCTCGATCTGATCCAGCCCCGGCCATATGAAGTTGTGCTCCAGAAACTTGAGCACCAGCGTATCCTTCCGCAGTGCTTCGATGATGTGGTCGATCACCGCCACCATCTTGTCCGGGAAGTTTTCGAGCTCTGTCTGCTTTTCCACCGCTTCGCACGCGTTGCTCAGCAGCTGGTAGCTCACCCGGCCCAGCAGCGCCTGCATCACCGCACCCTTATCCTGAAAATACAGATAAAAGGTGCCCTTGGCCACCTTGGCCCGGCTGGTGATGTCCTCCACGCTGGTTTTTGCGGCACCTCGCTCCAGAAACAGATCATAGGCTGCTTCCAGCAGCGCCCGGCGCTTCTCCTGCTTTTTGCCCTCCACGGTACCCATATTCCCTGACGATTCCTCTTTTCCGCTCGGTTTCATTCGCGCATTTGTGTTGTCTCAATCATTTTAGCAGTCCTTTCCCGATAGTGCAAGTCAAAAAAGCTATACAATTTCAGGCAGTTGATAAGAAAACTGACTTCTGGTCATTTTTGTACTTGACACCCGGTTTGTCATGGTTATAATAGTGTTTGCTTGGAAATGACCACCAGTCATTTTACTAAGATTTTTAACCATTTTCTATGGAGGGTTCTCATGAAAAAGATCGCACAGGGCATTGTGCGGCTGCGCAAGCTGATCCTGACAGTAGCATTCCTGCTGTTGATCCCTTCCGCAATCGGCGCAATTGCTACCCGCATCAACTATGACATCCTCACCTACCTGCCGCAGGATCTGGACTCCATGATCGGCGAGGTAGCCCTTGAGGACGATTTCCATTTGGCCTCCACCGGTATGATCACGGTAGAAGGCTTACCCACAAACGAACTGATCGCCATGAAGAAGGACATCGAGGCTGTTCCCGGCGTCACCCAGACCTTCTGGCTCAGCGATGTGATCGACCCCAGCATCCCCACCGAGATGCTGCCCGCCGATGTACAGCAGTTCATGTTCGGCAAAAACGATTCCACCATGCTGATCGTCCGCTTTGACGCCCCCAGCGCCAGCGACGAGACCATGGAAGCCGTCGCTCAGATCGAAAAGCTGCTGCGCAAGGACTGCTTCTTCGGCGGTATGAGCGTTATCCTGCAGGACACCAAGGCACTGGTCAATCAGGAAATGCCCATGTACATCCTGATCGCCGTGGGTGCCAGCCTTTTGGTGCTGTTCCTTTCGCTGGAAAGCACCATCACCCCGCTGCTGTTCATGCTGGGTCTTTTGTTCCCCATTGCGTACAACTTCGGCACCAACATCTTTCTGGGCCAGATCAGCTACATCACCGAAGCACTGGCCACCGTGCTGCAGCTGGGTGTCACGATGGACTTCTCCATCTTCCTGCTGCACCGCTATCAGGAAGAGAAGGAGCTGCGCTCTTCCAACGAGGAGGCCATGACCAGCGCCATCTGCAAGACCATGACCTCCATCTCCGCTTCCAGCCTGACCACAATCGCGGGCTTCCTTGCACTGTGTGCCATGCGCCTGACGCTGGGCCGCGATATCGGCCTTGTCATGGCAAAGGGCGTTGCCCTCGGTGTCATCTGCACCGTGGTCATCCTGCCCTCCCTGATCCTTACCTTTGATAAATGGGTGGAAAAGTACAAGCACCGCACCGTGATCCCCAAGCTGAAAAAGCTCAGCTATTTTGTTTCCAATCACTCGGTGCCCATCGTGGTTATCTTTATCCTCATCCTCATCCCCTTTGCCATCGCGCAGAACAAGACCGAGGTCTACTACACTCTGTTCGACTCCCTGCCGCAGGACCTGACCGGCATCGTGGGCACCAACAAGCTGGGCGAGGACTTCGGCATGACCACCAGCCACTTCATTCTGGTGCATGACGACCTGACTGCCACCGAGGTGAGCGACCTGTGTGATGAACTCAAGGACGTGGACGGCATTACGCAGGTGGTGAGTCTGGATTCCATCACCGGCCCGGGCTTCCAGACCGAGCTGCTTCCCGACAGCATCATGGAGATCCTGCAGTCCGGCGGCTACAAGCTGATTTTGGCCAACAGCTCCTATAAGACAGGCACGGACGCCATCAACAACCAGCTGGACGAGATGATTTCCCTCATCAAGACCGTTGACCCCGAGGGCGTCATCACCGGCGAGGGTGCCATGACCAAGGACCTGATCGAAGTGGCAGATGTGGACTTCAAGAACGTCAACGTCTGGTCCATCATGGCCGTTCTGGTCATCATCGCCGTTTCCTTCAAGAGCATTTCCATCCCGGCGCTGCTGGTGGCCAGCATTGAAGCCGCCATCGCCATCAACATGGGCATCCCGTACTTCACCGGTACGCAGCTGCCCTTCATTGCAAGCATCGTCATTGGCACCATCCAGCTGGGTGCTACCGTGGACTACTCCATCCTGATGACCACCCGTTACCACGAGGAGCGCGCCTTTGGCCGCACCCCGAAGGAAGCCGCCCAGCAGTCGCTGGAGCACTGCAGTCAGTCCATCCTGACCAGCGGCCTGACCTTCTTTGCCGCCACCGTCGGTGTGGCTGCCATCAGTAAGATGGAGCTGCTGAAGAGCATCTGCCTGCTGATCTCCCGCGGCGCACTGATCAGCATGGTGGTCATTCTGGTGGTGCTGCCCGCAGCCCTGATGCTGTGCGACTGGATCATCCGCCACACCACCCTCAAGTGGATGGTACCCGAATCCGCCAACGCCAAGAAGTCTGAAAAGGAGTAATTACGTTATGAAAAAATCGCTTCGTTTCGCCAGTGCGGCGCTGGCTCTCACCCTCGCCGCAGGCTGTGCAATGCCCGCATTTGCAGCTGGTAAGAGCAGCTTTTCCAAATCCGAGACCGTCTATGCTGTGATGAACGGCGACGGCTCCATCAAGAGCACCACCGTCAGCGAGCACCTGTACAGCGCCTCCGGCCTTGCAAACGTCACCGACAAGACCACCCTGACCGACATCCAGAACACTGAGAGCGATGCCGAGTTCACCCAGAACGGGGAAGAGCTGGTGTGGAACACCAACGACACCGATGTTTACTACAAGGGCAATACCGACAAGGCCCTGCCCATCGATGTGAAGGTGACCTACGCTCTGGACGGTCAGGAAGCCGCCCTTGAGGACATCATTGGCAAGAGCGGCCACCTGACTGTGACCGTAAACCTGAAGAACAACGAGACCGGCACCGTGAACGTGAACGGCAAGGACCGCACCATCGTCACTCCGCTGATCACCGCTGTGGGCGTCATTCTGGGCGGGGATGCTTCCAACGTGACCGCAGAACACGGTATGATCGAAAGCGCCGCCAAAAGCAGCGTTGCCGCCTTTGTCACCCTGCCGGGCGTGAAGGATTCCCTGTCCGGCCTGCTGCCCGATGAGGTGGACAGCATCGAAGACTATCTGCAGGACACCGTGACTGTGGAAGCCGATGTGGAAGACTTTACCTGCCCGCAGGTCATGGTGGCCTGCGCTACCAGCACGGCCGCTCTGGGCACGAGCAACGTGTTCGACCTGAGCAGCATCAACGACCTGACCGACGGCATCAACCAGCTGAACGATGCCATGAGCCAGCTCATGGACGGCGCTTCCCAGCTGGTGGACGGCACCTCTCAGCTGGCAGGCGGTGTTCTGGCCCTGCTGGATGGTGCCAACACCCTGAACAACGGCGCTGCAGCTCTGGACGACGGCCTTGGCCAGCTGACCAACGGTCTGGACACTCTGAGCGCCAACAATGCAGCACTGAACGCCGGTGCGCAGCAGGTGGCTGACGGTGTGCTGGCTTCTGCCAACAAGACCCTGAAGGAAGGCGGCCTGATCGACGAGGACATGACATGGTCGAACTACGAGGCTGTGATCGACAACATCCTCACCATGAACGAGAAGACCCTCGCTGCCGGACGCCGCAAGATCGTGCGCACCGTGTGGGAACAGGCTCCCAGCTTCAAGGACAGCCAGCTGGATCTGGCCCTGTATCTGTCTGCGACCAAGACGAACCACGATCTGGAAGCAGCCCTCAAGCTGATGCAGAACTACGACCCCTCCATGCTGTGCGGTCTGGTACAGCTGCTGACCAGCGAGGATGCCAAAAACACTGCCAAGGCCGAGCTGAAGTATCAGGTGGAGAACAGTCAGGATATGGCCGATGTCCGCGCCCTGAAGACCAGCCTTTCTCAGATCCAGTTCTTTGTTTCCAGCGTGAACCAGTACACCGCAGGCGTGCAGACCGCTGCGGACGGTGCCCACTCCGCAAAGGATGGCAGCGCACAGCTGGCTGCAGGCACCAAGACCCTGTATGACGGCGTGAACACCCTGAACACCGGTGCAGGTCAGTTGAATGACGGCGCAGGCCGACTGAACGACGGTCTGAACCAGTTCAACGAGGAAGGCATCTCCAAGCTGACCGGCGCGCTGGATCAGGATCAGCTCCATGGCCTGAAAACCGTGCTGGACGAGATGACCGACCGCCTGAACGACTACACCAGCTTTGCCGGTGCACCGGACGATGCCGAGAGCAGCGTGAAGTTCGTCTACAAGACCGCTGAAACCGTGGCTGCTGCCGACACCACTGCAGCCGAGACTGAGACGGTGAAGGAAGGCAATATCTTTACCCGTCTGTGGCAGCGCATCGTGAACCTGTTCAAGTTCTGATAAGACATCTTCGAGAATTCATGTTGAACCTCTTTCCATAGAGAAGGGGCTGTTGCAAAACAGCCCCAACGAAAAAATGAGATAGACTTCCCCGAAAGGGGCTGCCTATCTCATTTTTTTTGAGATCTGCCTTTGAGTTTTCAGCATTCTGCCCGTTTTGTACGGTGAATGCGGCTGTTTTCAACATTTTAAAGGGACGCTGTTTTGCAACAGCCCTGCGGGCAATGGAATGGCCCGACTCGTGTCCGGCAAGAAAGATGCCCGCCCACGATATGCAGTTTACTTGCGTGCGATCATTTCGGTGTAAGCCAGCACCAGCGGGCCGACACCCTTGGCATCGTTGCAGACCACCGGCTCGCTGAAGTAATAGGCCAGAGAGCCGTCGCGGTGATCCTTGCCGCCAAGACCCGCCACCAGGCAGATGCCGTCCAGCTGCAGACTGCCATCCGGGTTCTTGGAGAGGTACTTGTCGCAGGTGCCGTAGAAGGCCTTTTCGGCCCATGCGGCCATGCGTTTGGGCAGGTAGCCCAGACGCACGCCTTTGAGCACCGCGTAGGCAAACAGAGCGGTGCCGCTGGTCTCGAGGTAGTTGCCCTCCACGCCGGGGTGATCCATCACCTGCCAGAACATGCCGGTCTCCTCGTCCTGGAATTTGTGCACATCCTCAATGGTCTGCTTGAGCATTGCCATGATGCCGCGGTACTCGTTGTACAGCTGCTCGTCCATCCGCTCCAGTACGTCCACCATGGCTACCATGAACCAGCCCATGGCACGCAGCCAGAAGTTGGGGCTGCAGCCGGTGACGGGGTCAGCCCAGTACATCTGGCGGCTCTCATCGTAGCCGTGGTAGTACAGGCCGGTCTTTTCGTCCCGCATGTGCTTTTTGATATTCATGAACTGTTTGTAGCTGTCGATGCAGCCCTGCATCTTGTTAAAGCGGGTCTCGTACTCCATGTAGAAGGGCTGGGCCATGTAGGTGCCGTCCAGCCACACCTGCCACGGGTAGATGTCCTTGTGCCAGAAATTCCCCTCTTTGGTGCGGGGCTGGGTGGCCAGCTGGCTGCGGATGGTCTCGATGGCCTTGCGGTACTTTTCATCCCCAAAGATATCGTACAGGGTAAACAGGTTCTTGCCCTGATTCACGTTATCCAGATTGTACTCCTTGGGGTCGTAGGTCTTGATGGAGCCATCCTCCTGAACAAAGGAATCAATGAAGCTCTTGGAGAAGTTCAGATACTTCTCGTCGCCGGTGGTCTTGTACAGGCTCAGGCAGGCCGTGATCATGCAGCCGTCGATGTAGTTCCACTTGTTGGGCTTGCCGCTGCGCACCTTCTCGATGTTCCACATGGGTGCTTCGGCGCTGGAATTGGCGATCAGGTAGTCCACGTAATCGCCCAGCATGGTAAGAATTTCTTCATGGGTCATGGGTTTAGTCCTCCTCAAAATGGCCGACATTTGCAAAGTGCAGGCGTTCGCCCTCGTAGCCTTCGATCTTCACATTGTGCAGGTCGATCTCCTTGACATTCTCGGCGTAGATGGCCAGCTTCTTCACCAGAGGGCGGTTATCCGCCATAGCGGCCTGACCGGCCTCGGCATTGGGGTCAAAGGTGATAGTGACGTTCTTCATGGAAACGCGCTCAATGGGCTGCTCCGGCAGGCCGTCGAAGTAGCATCCCGCGAACTGAGCGTCGGTGGCGACGATGTCCTCCATGGTCAGGCTGCCCAGCTTCGGGGTGTACTCGTCCACGGGCATGGCATCGCGGCACTGCACATAGGGGCCGTGGCCGTCCGGGTCGCAGAAGTAGAACATGTTGATGACGAAGGGTGCCTTGACACCGCGCATCTCCACGTTGCGGAACACCAGCCCGTCGATGACGGCGGTGTTGCCGCGGCCGCGGCGGGTCTTGACGCGTAGGCCGCGGTCGGTGTGGTCCATCAGGCACTGGGTGACCACCATATCCTTCACGCCGCCGCTCATCTCGCTGCCAATGACGATGCCGCCGTGGCCTTTGTCCAGCAGGCAGTTGCGGATAACGGTGTGCTCACAGCTCTTTTTCAGCTTCATGCCAAGGAATACCTTGCTGGCCTTCATGGCAATGCAGTCGTCGCCCACATGGATGTTCACGCCGATGATGCGGATATACTCGCAGCTTTCGGGGTCGATGCCGTCGGTGTTGGGGGCATTGTAAGGATTGTTGATGTTGAAGTTCAGCAGGTCAAGGTGCTTGACAAAGATGGGGTGGATCGTCCACGAATAGCTGTTCTGCACCGTGATGCCGTGCAGGCAGATGTTCTCGCTGTCCACAGCAGCCACAGCGCGGGGCCGCCATGCGATGCGCTTGATCTTGGGCGTTACCCACCAGTCGCCGTTCTCGGCATCGCAGTCCAGCGTGCCCTCGCCGGTCACAACGACATCGTGCACCTGCGTGATGTTCAACAGACCCGCAAAGCTGTCCAGCGGGTTGCCCTCCCAGCCGGTCAGGTAGTATTCATCCACCTCGTTCTCGCTGGGGATCACACCGGGCAGGATGGGGTAGTGGGTGCGGTCGTTGTCGCCCAGCAGCACAGCGCCCTTTTCAAGATAGAGGGTGGTGTTGCTTTTCAGGAACAGGCTGCAGGTGCGGTAGCGGCCTGCGGGCACGTACACTGTGCCGCCCTTGGGGCAGGTGGAAAGAGCCGCCTGCAGCTTGAGGGTGTTGTCCGTGGTGCCGTCGGCCACCAGACCGTAGCGGGAAGCATCCACAAAGAAGGTCTCGGCCTCGGTGGTAAAGGTGCAGGTCAGGCTTTCGCCCTCGGCCTGCACACCCACCGTGTACTCCGTACCGGGCAGCAGGGAGAACAGGGAGAACACGTTGGTCTGGCAGGCTTCGTAGATGGTCTTTCCGTTCAGGGTAACGGTGAACGGGTGGGCCGGACGATAGCACAGGCCGTTTTCCAGCTCGAAAACAGCGCTGCGCGTCATGGAACGGATAAGCGACAGATTCATGAGAGAACCTCCTGATGGTTTTGTCTTGCCCGCAGGGTGCAGGCGTGGTATGATGGGGAAAATACAAAAATGAGGAATTTTTTATGAAACCGGAACGGGAAAAAATCACCGGCAAAGTGGCCGCAGCCACCCTGCGCCTGAATATTGGCCGCTACGAGCTGCCGTCGGATGAGGACACCTGCTATCTGCTGCTGGTGTCGGAGGGCAGCGTCACGCTGGAATACGAGAGCGGGAATGTGCTGGTAAACCCCGGCAGCGCCGTGCTGCTTGGCCCCGGCGGCTGCAGCTTTGCACAGACCGGCAGCGCCGTGCCGCAGATCGTGGGGTGCCACTTTCCGCTGGGGATGCTGCATGATTTGAAAAACACAGCCGGGCGGGATTTCGGCCGCCTGTTTGCGCCCGGGGAGCGCACAGTGCTGTATGCACCGGTGCAGTGGCAGAGCCGCATCCGTACCCTGCTGGAAATGATGGCCAGCGCCAGCACCGAGCAGGATTACCCCGGCCCGCTGTACCTGCTGCTGATTCTGCACTATGTGGAGCAGGAGTGCATTGCCGAGAGCAGCGCCGTGGCGCGTCCCCACAACGAAACGGTGGAGCGGATCTGCGCCTACCTTGCGGCCAATTACCGGCAGAAGTTTTCCCTCACCGAGGTAGCGGCGCAGTTTTATCTTTCGCCCTACTACCTGAGCCGTTTGTTCCGGCGGGTAACGGGCCAGTCCATCGTGGATTATATCAACAACCGCCGCATCGAAGCGGCCCAGAAGCTGCTGGAAACGACTGAGCTTTCCATCAGTGCGGTGGCCGAACAGACCGGCTTTGCCAGCGCCGCCCATTTCCGCCGGGTGTTCCGCGATGTGATGGGTACCGGCCCACTGCAGTACCGCAAAGGACATAAGAAATAAGAAACACCCCCTGCACCATCTACGGGAACGGCACAGGGGGTGTTTGTTTGTATCAGATGATCTTACGCTGTGCGGGGAAAGGGCTTAGCCCTTGACGGCACCGGCAGAGATACCTTCAACGAACTGGTCCTGTGCACAGAAGAAGACGATCAGCTGCGGCAGGATGGAGATGAGGGACAGAGCAAGAATCTTGTTCCATGCGAAACCGGTATCACCGTCCATGGACAGCTTGACGAACAGGGACATCGGGTACTTACCGGGAGTGCTGACGTAAAGCAGCGGACCCATGAAGTCGTTGCAGCTCCACATGAACTGGAACAGTGCGCAGGACACCAGAGCGGGGCCAAGCATGGGCACGATGACCTTGTACAGGGTCTGGAAGGAGGAGCAGCCGTCGATGGCAGCGGCTTCGTCCAGATCACGGGGGACATTGCGCATGAACTGCACCAGCTGGTAGACGAAGTAGGTCTCGGTCGCAAATGCGCAGTGCACCCAGATAGCCAGATAGAAGGGGCTGTCCAGCCAGCCGAACTTGTTGTACAGCAGGTACTGCGGCACGTTCAGAACGACCTGCGGCAGGAACAGGGTGGCCAGCATGATGTTGAACATCAACTTACGGCCGGGGAAATCGAAGCGGCCAAAGCCGTAGGCAGCCACACAGGCGGAGACCACCGTGCAGATCACCTTGGGGATGACGTAGCTGTAGGTGTTCAGCATGGCCTGCAGGATGTTGATGGAACCGCCGAAGTTGTTCAGTGCGCCGCGGTAGCCATCCAGAGTGGGGTGCTTGATCCACAGGCTGATGCCTGCAAAGATCTCGCTGTTGTCCTTAAAGGTAGCGCTGATCATCCACAGCAGGGGATAGATCATGATAACGCCGACCAGGATCAGGACGAAATACTTGAAGAAGGTTGCAATTTTGTTCGATGTTTTCATTCCCATACTGGTCACCTTACCTTTCGTCAGAGTAGTAGACCCACTTCTTCTGGCTGGTGAATGCAATGATCGTCAGGATGCAGACGATGATGAACATGATCCATGCCAGAGCGGATGCCATACCCATGTCATAGGACTTGAATGCGTAGTTGTAGACCAGCAGAGAGATCAGCGTGGTGGAACCACGGGGGCCGCCGTTGGTGATGATGTAGGGGCCATTGAACTCCTGGAAAGCCTGGCAGATCTGAGTGACCAGGTTGTAGAAGATGATGGGGGTGATCATCGGAACGGTGATGGAGAAGAACTGACGCCACTTGCCGGCACCATCAATGGTAGCGGCTTCGTACAGGTCTGCAGGCACACCCTTCAGAGCGGCCAGGAACAGCACCATGGCGGAACCAAACTGCCAGATGCGCAGGAAGCAGATGATCCACAGCGCGTAGCTGGGGTCAGACAACCACTCGGGACCCTGCACCAGACCAAAGGTGACAGCGCGCAGCACGGTGTTGAGCAGGCCGTCCACGCTGAACACAGCCTTCCACAGAACGGCGATTGCAACAGAGCCGCCCAGAATGGAGGGAATGTAGTACACCGTGCGGAACAGGTTGACGCATGCGATCTTGAAGTTCAGGATGTATGCGATGAACAGCGCAAAGACCAGCTTCAGAGGCACGGTAATGAAAGCGTACTTGAAGGTGATGAGCAGCGCCTTGGTGATCTTGGTGGTGGTAAAGGCCGTGATGTAGTTGGCCAGACCAACGAACTGGGTGCCGCTCTTGAAGAAGTTCATATCGGTGAAGCTGTAGTACAGCGACTGACCAAAGGGAACTGCCTTAAAGACGACGAAGCCGATGATCCAGGGAATCAGATAAAACAGACCCTGATATTTGTCCAGCCACTTCTGGAACGGGGTGCGCCCGACGGCGGGAGCATTGCTTTCTTTCATCTGGGAAATCCTCCTTTTTAAGGAATTTCGGAGCATGAGACGGACGAAGGGGGTAACAGACCGGATACAGCTTTGTCAAGAATTTGTAACATATTCCTGACAAAAAAGGGGCATCTGCCGTATGGGCGGCAGGTGCCCCTCCGTTTTGGTCAAAGGGTGCCTTTTATGATATGTACGTCACCGCACACAGCGGCACTCTGAAGAAAAACTTAGCCGATGGTGTAACCAACAGACTCCATGCCGTCCAGCAGGGTGTCAACAACGTCTGCACCGGAAACGCCGTCGTAGTCAACGGTGTCGAACACTTCCTGATAGATGCCGGTGCCGGAAGCCTTCAGGTCGTTGTTCTCGAACAGGGGATCCAGCTTGTTGGTGGTGAAGGCCATGACCTTTGCATTTGCCTCAGCAACCAGATCCTTGACAGCGCCGGCTTCCTGAGCAGCAGCCAGACCAGCCTTGGAAGCGGGGATACCGCACTCGGAACCCATGATGGCAGCGCCCTTGCCGTTGTTCAGCAGGAAGTCGATCAGGGTAGCAGCCTCAGCAACGCACTGGCTGGTCTTGGTGATAGCCAGACCCATGGAGACCTTGGAGAAGCCGCCGTTGTTGTCGCCGAACTTGATCTCTTCGCCAACGGTGAAGCCGTCCTTGTTGGCATCATCCAGAGCGGAGGAGTACTTGGAAGCAGCGGAATCCCACTCGAAGATACCTGCGATCTTACCGGTGATCCACTCGTTGGACTGGTGGGTAGCGGTATCGGAGTTAGCGGAGTAGTAGGTCTTCAGGTTCATCATGACGTGGCCATCCACCAGGCTCTTGATGAAGTCGATGCCCTCAGCGATCTCGTCCTCGGTGTAGTTCAGGGTAGAGGTGACGGGATCAGCCCAGTCCTTGCCGTACTTGGACTCGAGGTAGAACACCATCAGGATCATACGGTCGTATGCGCCCAGATGCATGGGGTAGTAATCGTCGCCCAGCTTCTCCTTGAATGCCTTGCCGGCAGCCATCAGATCATCCAGAGACTTGGGAACTTCGGTGATGCCAGCCTTGTTGAAGGTGGTCATGTTCCAGAAGAAGATACGGCCGGTCATGGAGACAGGCACGCACTGCTGAGCGTTTGCAACGTAGCAGGCATCCAGAGCAGCGTCATCCCACTGGGTCAGATCCAGAAACTTGGAAACGGTGTTCAGATCCACGAACTTGCTGCCATCAGCAGAGTAGTTGTACAGCCAGTTCCAGTTCACCTGGCACACATCCTGTGCGTTGCCAGCGATGAAGGCAGCTGCCATCTTCTCTTCCCAGCCGGACCATGCGGCGAAGGTGGGCTCGATGGTGATGTTGGTGTGCTCAGCCTGGAACTCCTTGATGGCGTTCTGGTAAGCCTCGTGACGGCTGTCGCCGCCCCACCAGCTGATGGTCATGGAAACAGGGCCGTCAGACAGTGCCAGGCTCTCGTCTGCAGAAGCAGCGGGAGCGGAAGAAGCGGTGGAAGCAGCAGAGCTGGATGCAGCAGAGTTGCCGCCGCAGGCAGCCAGAAGGCCGGCAGCGCCCACAGCGCCGGTGACCTTCATAAAATCACGACGAGAAATTGCCATGCTCATTTTTGTTCTCCTCCTAAATACAGAAAACATCATCTCGAACGGGGGTTCTGCACATACCCCGTTGTATACAATTATGATAACAAAACAACAACCAAAAAGAAAGACGCAAATTGCAGATATCTAAACAAAAAACGTACAAATATTGCTCTTGTTTTCACGCGAGAATTGATGCCTTTGCTGAAATGAATAAACTTGGCTCGAAAAACTGTGCAACATGTATATTTCGCCATTTTGCATAGAAAACTGGGATGTATCATAGGGGGAACGTCGAATTTTGCAATAATTTTGTAAACATTCGGTTTTGGAATATGGAACTGTTGCATACATTGTGGCAGAGCAACACATTAAAATGGCCCGGATGCGGGCTTGCAAACTGATATATCAATAGTGCAAAAAATGTGCACTCTGATATATCAATCGCGTGAAGCAGGCATCCGGCACCGGTCTGCAGGCGTGGAAATCGGTGCTTCTTCGCCCTTTTTTTTTTGGGGGGGGGGGGAAGAAGCATCGACAGCGACATATTTTGCGCTGCTGC
This sequence comes from Faecalibacterium sp. I4-3-84, assembly GCF_023347255.1. Taxonomy (GTDB): domain Bacteria; phylum Bacillota; class Clostridia; order Oscillospirales; family Ruminococcaceae; genus Faecalibacterium; species Faecalibacterium taiwanense. The sequence continues at coordinate 1,204,605 of NZ_CP094466.1, read as the reverse complement.
GTGGACAGCGCCTGTGGGCCGGGGATAAAAAAGAAAGGCTGCCGTGTCGTTGAACACAACAGTCTTATATACAAGCTTATTTGACCTGCGAAGCAGCTTTTTCGGCGTAGAACGCGCGTTTTGCCTTGAAGTAGCACTGGGGGCACATGCTCACGTACTGCACATCGTTTTCCAAATCGATGGCCACCTGCTCGCCCTCAAAGACGAATCTGCCGTTCACCCTGCGGCAGTTGCAGATGGCCTTGCGGCCGCAGGTGCAGATAGTCTTCATCTCCTCGATGGTGTGGGCCAGCTCCAGCAGGCGGGTGGAGCCGGGAAAGCCTTTGAGTGAAAAATCTGCCCGCAGGCCGTAGCAGATCACCGGAATGTTCAGGTCCACAGTTACCATGAACAGCTGTTCTGCCTGCTGCGCAGTGAAAAACTGGCTCTCGTCGCACAGCACGCAGGCCAGCGGCGCACCGTCAGCGTTGGCCGTGCGCACGGCCTCGAACACATCCGTCTCCGGCGGGATCAGCAGATCAGCCTTGCGGCGCACGCCCAGACGGCTCACCAGCTCACCGCCGCCCTTGGTGTCCACCTGTGGCTTGAGAATCAGCACCCGCATCCCCTGTTCTTCGTAGTTGTGGGCTACCTGCATCAGGGCGGTGCTTTTGCCGCTGTTCATTGCGCCGTAGCGGAAATACAGTTTTGCCATTTGAAAAACTCTCCTTGCAGAAGAACCCTCTCAGTCAAAGCCTGAGAGGGTCCTTTTATTACTCTTGTTCCTTATAACAGGTATCTTCAGTCCTGATTGCGCAGGCGGTAGCCAAGGCTCATCAGGCTGTCGCCCAGATGGACATTCTCCACCACCACATCGGGATACGGCACAGAGAGGTCATAGTGGGAGAAGTTCCAGAAGCCCTCGATGCCCAGATCTACCAGACGGCCGCTGACCTGTTCCGCACCATCGCGGGGCACACAGAGCACTGCGACCTTGGGGTGATGCTCGGCACAGAAAGACTCCAGCTCGTCGATATGGCGGATCTGGATGCCGCTGATCTCCTTGCCTACCTCGCTCTGTGCCACATCAAAGGCGGCGATCAGGCGGTAGCCGTTGGTATCGGTGGTGATAAAGCGGCTCACTGCCTTGCCCAGACGGCCGCAGCCGATCAGGATGGTGGGCAGGCGGTCACCGTTGCCGAACAGCAGGCCTTCCAGAATGGAGAGCAGGTTTTCCACCGAGTAGCCGATGCCCTGCCGGCCATTCACATCGCCGATGCAGTTGAAGTCCTGCCGTACCTGCGAAGCGGTGGTGCCCATCTGAGCAGCCAGCTCGCGGGAAGAAATGCTGTTGATGCCGTCCACCTGCAGAGAGCGCAGATAGCGGTAATATTTGGGAAGACGCTTGATAACGGGAAGTGAAGCCTTTGCAGGGGTGTTCATAGAATACTTTCTCCTTTCGCTCTATCGCAGTACTTGCCGCAGCTGCCTGCTTTACAGATGCGGCGCAGAGAAACCCCGATCCGTTTACGGGTCCATATTGCAGATATTACAATCAATTATTTAAAGTATACTGCACCGATGGAGAATGTCAAATCATTCTCAAAAAAATTTTATGAAATGTTACCGCTTTTTTGCTGCAGCGGGTCTGCATAGCCCGGCACAGGCTGGGGAATGCTGACAGAAAACGCAGGAGGAAAGCATATGAACGATGAAACGCAGCTGACCGACGAGCGTCGGCTGGAAAAGGAAGAGATCGAAGATCTGGGCACGGTCACGCTGGCCCGCGGGGAGCATGTGATCCACTGCCTGACCGTCATCGGCCAGATCGAAGGCCATTCGGAAGCGCCGCAGGGCCAGAAGACCACGAAGTATGAGCATGTGATCCCACAACTGGTGGCCGCGCAGGAGAACCCTCGCATCGAGGGCCTGTTGGTGCTGCTGAACACGGTAGGTGGTGATGTGGAAGCAGGCCTTGCGCTGGCGGAGCTGATCGCCAGCGTGTCCAAACCCAGTGCAACGCTTGTGCTGGGCGGTGGGCACTCCATCGGCATCCCGCTTGCCGTCAGCGCCCGGCGCAGCTTCATCGTGCCCACAGCCACCATGACCGTGCACCCGGTGCGGCATTCCGGTGTCATTCTGGGGGTGCCGCAGACCATGCGCAGCTTTGAGCAGATGCAGCAGCGCATCACCGGCTTCGTAGCGGCCCACAGCGGCATGACCGAAAAACGCTACACCGACCTGATGCTCCACACCGGCGAGCTGGTGATGGACATGGGCACCGTGCTGGATGGACGCCGGGCCGTGAAGGAAAAGCTCATCGACGAGCTGGGCGGGCTTTCGGATGCGCTGGCGTGGCTGTATAAAGAGATCGAACGCAAATGAAGGCCGATTTTGTACAACAATAGGTTTGCCATTTTCTTCCCTGCGTGGTACAATAATAAAATCAAATAGTGTGTCTACTACAAACGCGGGGAACAAAGAAACATGGCAACAAAAAAACGTAAAACGACAACACGGCGCGCAGCATCGCGCAAAAAGCGGGCCGAGCAGCGGCTTCCGGCGGGGCTTGGCACCCTGTTTGCAGGCCTTTTGCTGGTGGTGCTGGCCTTTGTGGAGGGAGATTCGGCATGGAAGGCCCTGCACGATGTGCTGTTCGGACTTTTTGGCTGCGGCAGCTTTGTGCTGGGCGCGGCAGTGTGCTGCCTTGCTGTGCAGTATACCCGGGGCGAAGACCTTCTGCCCAAGATCTTCAAGCTGGTTCTTGGGCTGGTGTTTGCCTGCGGCACGGTGATCGTTTTTTCCGATATCCAGCCGCAGGGCATGTCGGCATTTCAGATGACGGCTGCCTGCTACGCAAACGGCGTGAATGCATGGATCGGCGGCGGTGCGTTGGGCGCACTGCTGGGCGGCAGCCTGCTGCTGCTGTGCGGACGGCCCGCGGCAACCCTGATCATGATCGTGCTGGCACTGTGTGTCAGCCTGTACATTTTTGATCTGACCCCGGCAGAGGTGTGGCAATGGCTGTGCGCTGCGTTTGGCGGCGTGCACGCAAAGGGTGCGGCCATGGCGCAGCAGAGCGCAGCCCGCCGCGCTGAACGTGCCGCTGCCCGCGCGGCAGAAGCCGAGGCTGAGGAAGACTACGACGAAGCAGAAGATGAATACCGGGATGAGGAAGATGCCGAAGAGGAGATGGAAACTCCGGCTTTCCGCATCGGTGTGCCGGACTGGCTGAACGGCATCCGCCACTGGGGCCACAAGGTGACCGAAGAGATGGAGGCGGAGGAGCCGGAGGCCGCCCCGCAGCCGGAGCCTGCCGCCCCGGCCATCACGCCGGTGCAGGTACGGGTATCCCGGCCCCGGGCTTCCTTTGACGTAGACCTTGGCCCCGACCACACTGAGGTGAAGGAGGGCGGCAGCGAACCCATCGAGCCGCTCATCGTGGGCCCGGGCGGCACCTTTGGGCAGAACCCGCTGCGCCCGGCCCCCAGACCTGCCCCGCAGCCCATCGTACAGGACGCAGTGGAGACCGATGCATCCGATTTCTTTGCAAAGGCTGCACAGCCGGTGCAGCCTGCGGCAGCGGAAAGCTTTGATACTCCGGTCATGACCCCGGCAATGCCGACGGCCCAGCCGGAAAGCCCGGCAGCGGCAGTCACGCCGGAGATGCCCGCCGTGCCCATCCAGCCCGCAGTCCTGGCGGCACCCGCCCGGGTGAGCGCCGAAAACGCTGTTGCCATGCGCGGCACACCCGACGAGGACGGCTGGATCAGCATTACCAGCGAACCGGTGGAGGAAAAGGATATCAGCACGCTGGTGGCAGCGGCAATGGAAAAGCCTGCCGCTTCCGAGCAGGCCGCGGCAGCGGCCCCTGTGGACGAGACCGAACCGGTGGATACTTATCAGTACCAGTATCCGCCCATTGAGCTGTTTGAAAAATCGCAGGACGAGACCGACCCCGGCGCGCAGGAAGAGCTGAAAGCCAACGCCCAGAAGCTGGTGGATACGCTGGAAAGCTTTGGCGTGCGCACCCGTGTGCTGGATATCTCCCGGGGCCCCTCCGTCACCCGGTACGAGGTGCAGCCCATGGCGGGTGTCAAGATCAGCCGCATCACCTCGCTGGCAGACGATATCGCTCTGAACCTTGCGGTGGCGGACGTGCGTATGGAAGCGCCCATCCCCGGCAAGCCTGCCGTGGGCATTGAGGTGCCCAACCACAAAAAGACCCCGGTGTATATCCGCAGCGTGTTCGAGAGCCAGAGCTTTTTGCGCATGACTTCGCCCTTGGGCATTGCGCTTGGCAAGGACATTGCCGGTGTGGCACAGGTGGCAGACCTGTGCAAGATGCCCCATCTGCTCATTGCAGGCAGCACCGGCAGCGGTAAATCCGTGTGCGTGAACAGCATCATCATGAGCCTGCTGTTTCGCTCCAGCCCGGAGGACGTGAAACTGCTGCTGATCGACCCCAAGGTGGTGGAGCTGGCCGAGTACAACGGCATTCCCCACCTGCTGATGCCGGTGGTCACCGAGCCGAAAAAGGCCGCAGGTGCCCTTGGCAGTGCCGTGCAGGAGATGGAGCGCCGCTACCGCCTGTTTGCGGAGAACAATGTGCGCGACATCAAGTCCTTCAACAAGCTGGCCGCAGAACGGCCGGAGTTGGAAAAAATGCCCTACATCGCCATTATCATCGACGAGCTGGCCGATCTGATGATGGTGGTGGGCAAGGATGTGGAGGATTCTATCTGCCGCATCGCCCAGAAGGCCCGCGCCGCCGGTATGCACCTGATCGTAGCCACCCAGCGCCCCAGCGTGGACGTGATCACCGGCCTGATCAAGGCCAACATCCCCAGCCGCATCGCATTTGCAGTGTCCAGTCAGGTGGACAGCCGCACTATTCTGGACGGCTCCGGTGCCGAAAAGCTGCTGGGCATGGGTGATATGCTGTTCATGCCCGTGGGTGCGCCCAAGCCTACCCGTATTCAGGGCACTTTCGTGCGGGATGAGGAGATCAGCCGTGTGCTGGACTTCATCAAGCAGAGCGGCACCGTGCAGTATGACGAAGCCATGATCGAAGCCATGGAAAAGCACGCCATTCAGGACGGCAAGAAGGGCAGCGGCGGCGCGGACTCCGACGAGGATCCCGATACCGACCCGATGTTCAAGCAGGCCGTGGAGGTGGTCATCGATGCCGGTCAGGCCTCCACCAGCCTGCTGCAGCGCCGCTGCAAGCTGGGCTACGCCCGCGCGGCCCGTATCATGGACGAGATGGAACAAAAAGGCATCATCGGACCCTACGAGGGTGCCAAGCCCCGCGCTGTGCTTATCAGCCGCCAGCAGTGGATCGAACAGCAGATGAACCAGCCGGAGGAATGACCCTCTCAGGCGCTGACGCGCCAGCTCTCCCGAAGGGCGAGCTTTATGAGTGGGTAAGATATCGTCTGCCTTCAAAGAAAAACTGGATGAAAAGATGCAAAAAGCTCCCCCGATGGGGGGAGCTGGCAACGCCGCAAGGCGTTGCCTGAGAGGGTTTAACAATAAAAGGAGCATTATGGACAACTCTTCCCCAAAGATCTACACCGAATTTCTTCCCATCAGCCGGGCCGATATGGAGGCCCGCGGGTGGGAGCAGCTGGACTTTGTGGTGGTGGGCGGCGATGCCTATGTGGACCACCCCAGCTTTGGCACTGCCATCATCAGCCGTCTGCTGGAAGCCGAGGGCTATAAGATCGGCGTGCTGGCCCAGCCCCGCTACACGGACTGCGAGGACTTCAAGCGGTTCGGCAAGCCGAAGTACGGCTTCTTCATCGGCGGCGGCAACGTGGACAGCATGGTCAGCCACTATTCCGTGGCAAAGATCCCCCGCGCCGAGGACGAATACTCCCCCGGCGGCAAGGGCGGCGCACGCCCGGACCGCAGCGCCACCGTGTACACCCGCCTTGCCAAGCAGGCCTATCCCGACCTGCCGGTGATCTTAGGTGGTCTGGAAGCGTCCCTGCGCCGCTTTGCCCACTATGACTACTGGCTGGACACCGTGCTGCCCAGCATCGCCGAGGATTCCGGCGCGGACATCATCAGCTTTGGCATGGGCGAACACCAGACCGTGGAGATCGCCCGCCGCCTTGCCGCCGGGGAGCCGGTGGAGACCATCACGGACGTGGACGGCACCTGTTACATGACCGACTTCGACCATCTGCCCGAGCGCTACGTGGAGTGCGCAGGCTTTAAAAAGGTGGCATCGGATAAGACGGCGTATGCCAAGGCCTGCCGCATCCAGATGGACAATCAGGATGTGGTCAGCGGCCAGATCATCGTGCAGAAGCAGAGCGAAAAGTATCTGGTGCAGAACATCCCCGCAAAGCCGCTGGTGCGCGGCGAACTGGATAAGGTCTACGCCCTGCCCTACACCCGCCGTTACCACCCCATCTACGAGAGCATGGGCGGCGTGCCCGCCATCCGTGAGGTGCAGTTCTCCATCATCCAGAACCGCGGCTGCTTTGGCGGCTGCAACTTCTGCGCCATCCAGCTGCATCAGGGGCGGCGTGTCACCAGCCGCAGCGCAGACAGCATCGTGGCGGAAGCCGAGCGCATGACCCACGAGCCGGATTTCAAGGGCTACATCCACGATGTGGGCGGCCCCACCGCAAACTTCCGCTTCCCCTCCTGCCGGGAGCAGATGCTGCGGGGCATGTGCACCGGCGGCAAGCACTGTCTTGCCCCCACCACCTGCTCCCACATGATCGTGGACCACAGCGACTACCTGAAGATCCTGCGCCGGGTGCGGGAGCTGCCGGGCGTAAAAAAGGTGTTCATCCGCAGCGGCATCCGGTTCGACTACCTGATGGCCGACCCGGACGACACCTTCTTCAAGGAGCTGGTGGAGTATCATGTGTCCGGCCAGCTGAAGGTGGCTCCGGAGCACTGTGCCCCCAACACGCTGGCCTACATGGGCAAGCCGCCCATCGAGACCTTCAACAAGTTCAAGGATAAATTCTATGAGCTGAGCAAAAAGGCCGGCAAAAAGCAGTATCTGGTGCCCTATCTGATGTCCAGTCACCCGGGCAGCACCCTCAAGGATGCGGTCTATCTGGCAGAATATCTTTATAAAAACCACATGCGCCCGGAACAGGTGCAGGATTTTTACCCCACCCCCGGCACTGTGAGCACCTGCATGTTCTACACCGGCCTTGACCCCTACACCCTGAAGCCGGTGTTTGTGGAAAAGACCCCCGAGGGCAAGGCACTGCAGCGGGCGCTGCTGCAATACTACGAGCCTCGCAACGCCGAAAAGGTGGTCAAGGCGCTGAAGATGACCCACCGGGAGGACCTGATCCCCCTGCTGGTGCCCGCCGCAGGCCGCCGCGCCGTGCAGCGCTCTGCCCGCCGGGCCGAAGCCGCCGATGTGACTATCCACAACGATGGCACCTACACGGTGCGCCCGAACCAGAAGGGCCATAACGGCAAGTCTGCCCACGGCCAGAGCCGTGCCGCTGCACCGACAGGCCGTGCACCCAGCCCCGGCGCACGCTTTGCGCCCCATTCGGCACCCGCGCGCAAGCCCAAAAACGATCAACAGAAAGAGAACACAACGTGGAAAACTGGAAAGAAGAAAAAGTAAACGCGCCTAAGAAAGGCCTGTGGCAGCGCCTTGCTGCGCTGGCCGCTGCCGCCGCACTGGTGCTGAGCCTTGCGGGCTGCAGCGGGCTGCCGTCCGTTCCGGGCGGAAGTGCCGACGTGGTGCCGAACCCATCCTCCGCCGCTGCGGCGGTGGATACGGTGGACGCACCGCTGGAGGTGCATTTTATCGACGTCGGTCAGGCGCTGAGTGTGCTGGTGGAATGCGACGGACAGTTCATGCTCTACGACGGCGGCAATGTGGACGACGGCAGTCTCATCGTCTCTTACCTGCAGAGTCAGGGGGTGGAACAGCTGGAATATGTGTTCTGCTCCCACGCGCATGAGGATCATGTAGGCGGCTTGGCTGCCGCACTGGCCTACTTCCCGGCGTACCATGTGTACAGCCCGGTGGCCGATGCCTCCACCAAGTGCTTTCAGGATTTTGTCAAGTACACCCGGCAGCAGGGTCTGCAGGTGGAAGTGCCCGCCGTGGGCACGATGTGGCCGCTGGGCGGCGCTACCGTGACCATGCTTGGCCCGGTGGCACAGTACAGCGACACCAACGATACCTCCCTCGTGCTGCGCATCGACTACGGCTCCACCAGCTTCCTGCTGACCGGCGACATGGAAAAGACTGCGGAGACCGACCTTGTGAACAGCGGTGCCAACCTCAGGGCCGATGTTCTTCAGGTGGGCCACCACGGTTCCAGCACCTCCACCAGCTACCTCTTCCTGAATGCGGTGCTGCCGAAAATGGGCATCATCTCCTGCGGCGTGAACAACAAGTACGGCCACCCGCACGAGGAAACGCTGAGCATCCTGCGGGATGCCGGGGTGGATGTGTACCGCACCGACCTGCAGGGCACCATCACCATTGGCAGTGACGGCCAGAACTACACCGTGGGCACCGAGCACTTTGCGGCAGATCCCGCGCTGAACCCCACCGACCCGGCGGCATCCAGCACAGCCCAGCAGGCGTACATCGGCAATGTGAACAGCAAAAAGTTCCATCTGCCTACCTGCCCGAACCTGCCGGCAGAGAAGAATCAGATCCTCTTCTCCAGCTATCAGGAAGCCGTGGAAGCAGGCTATACGCCCTGCTCCAGCTGCATCAAATAAAGAACGAACTCCCCCAGTCTGCTTCACAGCCAGCTCCCTCCTTGAGGGAGCTGGCACGGCGTGAGCTGTGACTGAGGGAGTTTTCTTTTATCCGCCGCCCTGCGGGATTGATAAAATCCAACAGGTGCGGTATACTTAAGACCACTTTATTTCAAAAAAGCAAGGAGGTGCGGCGAATGATCGGTGCACCGCAGCCGCTGGTGCTGGCAAAACCGGCGGCGATCGATACAGCACAGGCAGCGCGGTATTTCGGGGCCAGAGGGGAACCGGACGACCGCACCATGACCCTGTTGGAAACATGCGCCATGCCGCTGCTGGCGGCGGCAACGCCCCGGGCGGTCTGGCTGGAAGCGGACACGGCTGCCCTTGCCGAAGCAGGCATCCTGCGGGGTGGGGATGTGATGAAGCATCTGGAAAATTGCCCGCAGGCGGTGCTGCTGGCTGTGACCCTTGGCCCCGGCGTGGATGCACAGATCCGCCGTGCCGGTGTGGGAGATATCGCGGCGGGCGTTGCGTCTGACGCACTGGGCAGCGCGCTGGCCGAGCAGGCCGCAGACGCAGCCGAAGCAGAGCTGCGCCAGTGGGCCGCAAAAGAGGGAAAGTATTTGACCGGGCGGTTTTCGCCCGGCTACGGTGACTGGGATATCGCGGTGCAGCCGCTGGTGGCAAACGCGCTGGATACGGTGCGCCGGGCGGGCCTGTGTGTGACCGATACCAACCTGATGACCCCGCGCAAGAGCGTGACGGCCGTTCTGGGTCTGAGCAGCCACCCGGTAAAGGGAAAGCTGGCCGGGTGCGGCCACTGTGTGCTGCGCACCCGGTGTGAGTATAGAAAGAGGGGAAAGACCTGTGCAAGCGAGTGAACTTTTCAAACAGAGCAATACCGTCCTGCTGGACGGCGGCATGGGCACCATGCTGCAGGCTTCGGGCCTGAAGCTGGGTGCAAAGCCGGAGGAGCTGAACATCACGAACCCGGAGCTGATCGAGAGCATCCATGCCAAGTATGCCGCTGCGGGCAGCCGCATCGTCAACGCCAATACCTTTGGCGCATCGGCCCACAAGCTGGCGGGCAGCGCCTACAGTCTGGAAGAGATCATTGCGGCGGGCATCGCCAACTGCAAGCGCGCCTGTGCGCCCTACGGTGCCCTGACCGCGCTGGATGTCGGCCCGCTGGGAGAACTGCTGGAACCCAGCGGAACGCTGGCCTTTGAGGATGCGGTGAGCGAGTATGCGCGCATCGTCCGGGCAGGCGCTGCCGCCGGGGCCGACCTCATTTTCTTTGAGACCTTTACCGATCTGTACGAGCTGAAAGCCGCTCTGCTGGCAGCAAAGGAAAACAGCGGCCTGCCTATCTTAGCCAGCATGAGCTTTGAAGCCGGCGGGCGCACCTTTACCGGCTGCACGGTGGAAAGCTTCGGCGTGACCGCCCGTGGCCTGGGTGCCAACGCGGTGGGCATCAACTGCTCACTGGGCCCCAAGGAAATCTTTCCCATGGCAAAGCGTCTGGCAGAGGCTGTGCCCGGCGACTTTCCGGTGTTCGTCAAGCCCAATGCGGGCCTGCCCCGGGCCGACGGCAGCGGCTACAATATCACTCCGCAGCTCTTCGCCATGGAAATGAAGCCCTACCGGGAACTGCATCTGTTCGCAGCGGGCGGCTGCTGCGGCACCACGCCGGAGTTCATCAAGCTGCTCAACAGCACCTTTGCAGGCTGCGTACCCGGCCGTTCGGCCCACAAAATGCCCTCGGTGCTGTGTACGCCGGTGGATTTCGTCAACGTGGACGGCATCACGGTGGTGGGTGAGCGCATCAACCCCACCGGCAAAAAGCGCTTCCAGCAGGCACTGCGGGAAGAGGATATGAACTATGTTCTGGAGCAGGCGGTCAGTCAGGTGGAAGCCGGTGCTCAGGTGCTGGACGTGAACGTGGGTGCGCCCGGCGTGGACGAGCCTGCCCTGATGCCCAAGGTGGTCAAGGCCCTGCAGAGCGTCACCAGCCTGCCGCTGCAGCTGGATTCCTCCAATGTGGAGGCGCTGGAAAACGGCCTGCGCGTTTATAACGGTAAGCCCATCGTCAACTCCACCAACGGCGAGCAGGAAAAGCTGGACGCGATCCTGCCCCTGTGCAAAAAGTACGGCGCGGCCATCGTGGGCCTTGCCATCGATGAGCGGGGCATCCTGCCTGCCGCCGAGGACCGCGCAGCCATTGCCCGCCGCATCACCGAAGCGGCTCTTGCCGTCGGCATCCCGCGGGAGGACATCTACATCGACTGCCTGACCCTGACCGCCAGCGCCCAGCAGAAGGACGTTCTGGCCACCGTGCAGGCGCTGGAAGCCTGCAAAAAAGAGCTGGGCGTGCGCACCATTCTGGGCGTGTCCAACATCAGCTTTGGCCTGCCCTGCCGCTCATACCTGAACACCACCTTCCTCACCATGGCCATGTATGCGGGTCTTGACCTCGCCATTATAAACCCTTCCAGCGAGGAGATGATGGCGGCAGTGTACGCTTACAATGTGCTGACCAACCGCGACCCGCAGAGCACCAAATACATTGAGCGCTATGCCGACCGCGTGCCCGCCTCGGTGGCCCTCAGGCAGGCCGCGCAGACGGTGCCTGCGGCTTCGGCATCCGCATCCGGTGAGAGCGCAGAGCTTACCGGCCCTTACGCTCCGCTGATGAAGGCGGTGGAAAAGGGCCTGAAGGGCGATGCCGCCGCCCAGACCAAGGCACTGTTGGCCGAAAAGCAGCCGCTGGAAGTGGTGGACGAAGCACTGATCCCGGCGCTGGACATCGTGGGCGCCAAGTACGAGAAGGGCACTCTGTTCCTGCCGCAGCTGCTGCAGGCCGCAAGTGCTGCCCAGAGCGCCTTTGAGGAGATCAAGAACGTCATTGCCCAGAAGGGCGAGGGCAGCGCCAGCAAGGGCCGCATCGTGCTGGCCACCGTCAAGGGCGACGTGCACGACATCGGCAAGAACATCGTCAAGGTGATTCTGGAGAACTACGGCTTTGAGGTGATCGATCTGGGCCGTGATGTGCCGGTGGAGACGGTGGTGAACACTGTGCGGGAAAAGAATGTGCATCTGGTGGGCCTTTCCGCTCTGATGACCACCACCCTCAAGAGCATGGAGGAAACCATTGCCGCCCTGCACGAAGCGGGCTTGGACTGCAAGATCATGGTGGGCGGTGCGGTGCTCACGCCGGAATATGCCGAGAAGATCGGCGCGGACTGGTACGCCAAGGATGCCAAGCGCAGCGCGGACATCGCCAAGGAATTTTTCGGGGCGCAGTAAAAGCATGAATGCAGGCCAGCAGGAAGCTTTCTCAGCGAACAGCCCGGGACTCCAGTCCCGCCCCAACGCTTATGCGCGGGGCCTCCTTTGAAAACACCTGAAAATCTATTTGCAAATTGTTCAAAAACTCCACAAAGAAATGCCACGATTGTCTGGTAGTATAAGGGTGCAGTCAGGGAGATGCAAAGACATCTCCCCAAAGCCGACAAGGGCTTTCATCTGCGGGGGCCGGTGCTTTGGGCACGACCCAGCAGGTACTTATTAAAACACTGTCCCCCGCCTATGCCAGGCAATCGCCAACGACGGCGGACAGACTACCAAATCCCTCCTGATCCGCCGCAAAGTTCGGGAGTTCTCATACCGCAGCCAGCACCGCTTTATCCTCCTTTCCACGGTGCTGGCTGCTTTTGTTTTTACCTGAATGCAAGAGAACGATTGGGAATAGCCGCCGCGTGCGCTTTGGCTGTTTTAGCGGAAATTCTATTATCATTCGTTGAGCCTCGGAAAAATCTGAGGATTTTTCCGAGGCTCTTTTTCACGAATAGGATCGAAGCGATATACTTCATCTGAATGTAAAAAGCAAAGCGAGAACGAGTGCGAGACGGAATCGGTTTATACAGTTTGTTTTACTTCACTGCGTTTCGCCCATTTGTTGCTGATCTTATCTGCCAGCAGGGAGCCGCAGGCCCCCAATGCAAGGCCCAGTGCCACGCCGCCCAGAATGTCGGTGGGGAAATGCACATACAGGTACATCCGCGTGAAGCCGATGAACCCGGCCAGCACAAGAGCCGGGACGCCGAGCCGGCGGTTCTGCAGCCAGAGCGCAAAGGCAGCGGCAAAGGCGGAGGATGTGTGTCCGGAAGGGAAGGACCAGCCATGGGGCCGGGCCACCAGCGTGAGCATCTCGGGCCGGAGGTCGCAGGGGCGCGGGCGTGCGAACAGCGGCTTTAGGGCGCAGTGGCCCGCCAGCATATAAAGGCCCAGCGCCAACGCCATGGCCAGCCCGGCCCGGCGGGTGCGCCGGAACGCCAGCAGTACCGCCGTGAAGGCGATCCAGATCTCGCCGTGGGCACCGGCCTGATCGAAAAACATCGCCAGTGCATCCAGCACCGGACAGCGCAGAGCCTGCAAGGCATTCAGAAGGGTAAATTCAAAGGACATGGATAAAGCCTCCCTGCTTGTTGTTCTTGCCCTTATGGTAACATGGAACCGGGCAGAGAATAAGAACAAGGCTTGTACAAAGGATAAACAAATCTTAAACCGGCAGAAAAGATGTCGGAAACAGGACAAAACTGGAATATAACGACACAATACTACAAATTGTAAATAGAAAAGAAGCCCTGCGGTGCTGGACGCAGGGCTTTTTGCATCCTTTACTGCATCTGGTCAAGGGTGGGGTAGCTGTCGATGGCACCATTCGTCTGAACGCTGATGCCGCAGAACTGATTGGAAAACGCAAGGTATTCGTTCAGCTTTGTTTTGCTGAGCTTTGCCAGTTTTTCCAGTGTCACGCCGTCACGTTCCAGCTGCCACAAAAACGAGCCGATGAAGCCGTCGCCTGCGCCGGTGGTGTCCACAGCCCGGACTTTCCGGCAGGGGGCAAAGCCGTGGGTGGTGCGGGTATAGGCGTGGGCACCGCTGCTGCCGCAGGTGTACAGCACCAGCTGCACATCGCCCACGAACAGCTGCGGCAGGGCGGATTCAATGTCCGCAGTGCCGGTGAGAAATTCCAGCTCTTCGTCCGAAATTTTGAGGATGTTGGAAAGCGGCAGGAACTGCAGCACGGTCCCGCGCAGCATGTCGCGGTCCGGCCAGAGGGGGAAGCGCAGGTTCGGGTCAAAGCTGACGATAGCACCAGCTTCGCGTGCGGCGGCAATGGCCGCAAGGTGGGCGTAGCGCATGGGGCTGTCCACCAGTGACACGCTGCAGTAGTGCAGGGCAAAGGCATCGGCGAACCATGCCGGGTCGATCTGCTCCGGAGAATAAAGCAGGTCCGCCGAGGGTTTGCGGTAGAAGCTGAAGGTGCGGCTGCCGTCCTCTTCCAGACTGACGAAGGCAAGGGCTGTGCTGGCCTTATCGGTAAAGGCCAGATGGGAGAGGTCGATGCCGCAGGCTTCCAATTCCCGGGCGATCTTGTGGCCGAAGGGGTCGTCGCCCAGCTGGCTCAGAAAAGCACTTTTGCCGCCCAGCCGGGCAAAGGCCGCGCACACGTTGGCCGGTGCGCCGCCAGTGCGCGGGCTGAACGAGGAAACCTCGTCAAAAGAACAGCCCACCCTGGACGGGATCATATCGATGAGTGCTTCGCCAATGGAAAACAGTGTGCTGCCGGACATAGAGAACCTCCCAAATTAAGATGCTGGTAATAAAAGACTTCCCCCGGCGAGGGGGATGATTTTGTGACCGCTCCCAGTGTAAGGGCCAGAGCCCGGGCTGTCAATGCTTTTTTGCGCGGTACAGGGCGCTTTTGTGTTGACTTGCATTTTGGGGTGTGCTAAAATATGCCGGTATGCGTAAAAAATGCCATGAAAGGGAACTTGGATGAACCTGACAAAACAGTTCTTTAAATATGTATCACAGAATATCTTCGGCCTGCTGGGCACCTCGTGCTACATTCTGGCCGATACCTATTTCATCTCGCAGGCGGCGGGAACCGACGGCGTGACCCTGCTCAACCTCTGCCTGCCGGTCTACAACTTCATCTTTGCCGTCGGCTCCATGGTCGGCCTTGGCGCGGCCACCCGCTATGCCATCCTCAAGGCGCAGGGAGACGAGCGCTGCCAGCGCTATTTTTCCAATGCCATCTTCTGCGCCTGTGTGCTCAGCGTGCCGTTCCTGCTGGTGGGCATTTTTGCGCCCGGCGGCCTTCTGCGGCTGATGGGCGGTGACGCGGGGATCATGGCGCTGGGCATCCCGTATGCCCGCATCTTCCTTATGTTCACGCCCTTCTTCATGTGCAACTATATCGTGTCGGCCTTTGTGCGCAACGACGGCGACCCCTCCCTTGCCATGGTGGCTACCCTGAGCAGCAGCCTGTTCAATGTGGTGTTCGACTATATTTTCATGTTTCCCATGGGTCTGGGGCTGGCCGGTGCGGCGCTGGCCACCGCCGTGTCTCCCATCATCAGCATTTCCATCTGCAGCCGCCACTTCTTTAAAAAGGAGAACAGCGTGCAGTTCGTGCGCCAGCGCCCCTCGGCAAGGCTGCTGGGCCAGAGCTGCCAGCTTGGCATCTCCGGCTTTGTGGGTGAGATGTCCTCCGGCGTTACCACCACCGTATTCAACTTCCTGCTGCTGGGTCTGGCGGGCAATGTGGCCGTGGCGGCCTATGGCGTGGTGGCGAACTTTGCGCTGGTGGCAACGGCCATCTTCAATGGTGTAGCACAGGGCGCACAGCCGCTGGTGAGCGAGTGCTACGGCAAAAGCGACAAGGTCGGTGCCAGAAAGCTGCTCATCCTGGGCAGCTGCACCGCACTGGTGCTGGCAGCGGTGCTGTACGGCATCATCTTTGGTGCTACCGATGCACTGGTGGGCGTGTTCAACAGCGAAAGCTCCGCCCAGATGGCCCAGTTTGCCCACATGGGCATGAGGCTGTACTTTGTGGGCTACTTCTTTGCCGGGTTCAACATCGTGGCGGCGGGCTATCTGAGTGCGACCGACCGCCCGGTGGAAGCCTCCGTCACCTCCATCTGCCGCGGCATGGTGGCCATCGTGGCCTGCTCGCTGGTGCTGAGCCGCCTGTTTGGCATGAATGGTGTGTGGGCAGCGTTCCCGGCATCGGAACTGCTCACCGCAGTGCTGACCCTGTTTTTGCTGCTGCGCGGTAAAAAGCAGACCGCATAGCCTTTAAATATAAAGCTCCTGTTCGCGCAGAGATTCCTCGGGCGAAAGCCCACTCTGCGCGGCGTGACCGGCCATTGCCCGCCACTGTGCGGGGGATTGGCCGGTTTCTTTTTTGAACACCCGGCACAGGTAGTTGGCACCGGAAAAGCCGCACAGGCTGGCTACCACGTCCAGTGTGTACTCCCGGTGGAGCAGCAGCCGCTGGGCTGCTTCAACGCGCACCGTGGTGAGGTATTTGCCCGGCGGCACGCCAATGGCTGCGGTAAAGGTGCGCACCAGATGGCTCTTGGACACGCCCAGCCGTTCGCTCAGCTCCTCCACGCCGTAAAGGCCCGCGTAGTTTGCGCGGATGTCCTCAATGGCGGCCTGCACCAGCGGCGGCAGGGCGGACGCGGCACTGTCGGCATCGGCCAGCTCACACAGCAGTGCGTAGGCCAACTGGCTGCGGGCACGGCTGTGGGCGGCCTTTTCCTCAGCAAGGCGGTCCATCAGTTCGGCAGCGGCCGGGCAGGAACCGCCCTTGGCAAGGAAGGGCAGTTCGTGCAGCCCGGCCAGAAACTGGGAAGCCGCCTGCCCGGTAAGCTGGACGCAGAGCAGATGGCAGATGCTTTCCGGCACAAGGGCCAGCGGGGCACGGCTCAGGATCAGGTGCCCGGCAGGCACGGACTGCGGCGGCAAAATGAGCGCTGCACCCAGCGGCAGCGGCCCGGCAGCAGGTACGGATGCAGAGCACTGGCCGCTGGACACAAGGCACACCCACAGTCCTTCGCCGGAGAGGGTGAGGGGGGCAGACAGCTGCAGATCCTGCACGGAAGCGGGAAAAGCGATGGTGTTCCAGTCAAAAAGCAATATCTGACACCTCTAATCAATAAAATGCTATTTTAT
Organism: Faecalibacterium sp. I4-3-84; assembly: GCF_023347255.1. GTDB lineage: Bacteria > Bacillota > Clostridia > Oscillospirales > Ruminococcaceae > Faecalibacterium > Faecalibacterium taiwanense. Next base: position 1,187,880 of record NZ_CP094466.1, on the reverse strand, counting down.
ATCACAAAATTATCTGCTATTATAGTACCAACGAACGAACACGCCGTCAAGAGCGTGGGAACCTTAAAAATTATGGAGGCAAACGACTATGGCTTCGATCAGCTGCCAGCACATCTATAAGATCTATCCGGGTGCTACTGCTCCCTCTGTTACCGACTTTAACCTGGAGATCCAGGATAAGGAATTCATCATCTTCGTCGGCCCCTCTGGCTGCGGCAAGTCCACCACCCTGCGCATGATCGCCGGTCTGGAGGAGATCTCCAAGGGCGAAATGTACATCGGCGGCCGTCTGATCAACGACGTTCCCCCGAAGGATCGTGATATCGCAATGGTGTTCCAGAGCTACGCTCTGTACCCCCACATGACCGTTTACAAGAACATCGCTTTCGGTCTGGAACTGCGCAAGACCCCGAAGGACGAGATCGACAAGCGCGTGCACGAGGCTGCTAAGATCCTGGAGATCGAGCACCTGCTGGACCGCAAGCCCAAGGCTCTGTCCGGTGGTCAGCGTCAGCGTGTTGCTCTGGGCCGTGCAATGGTTCGTAACCCGGCAGTCTTCCTGCTGGACGAGCCTCTGTCCAACCTGGATGCTAAGCTGCGTACCAGCATGCGCACCGAGATCATCAAGCTGCACAAGAAGCTGGCTACCACCTTCATCTACGTTACCCACGACCAGACCGAGGCTATGACCATGGGCGACCGTATCGTGGTTATGAAGGACGGCATCATCCAGCAGGTCGATACCCCGCAGAACCTGTACGATATGCCTTGCAACATGTTCGTTGCTGGCTTCATCGGCAGCCCCCAGATGAACTTCCTGGACGGCACCCTGATCAAGAAGGGCGAGCTGTACGGTGTTGATCTGGGCGGCGACGTGATCCCCCTGCCCAAGGAGAAAACCGCAGACGGCAAGCTGGATGCTTACGTCGGCAAGAAGATCAAGATGGGCATCCGTCCCGAGGATATCGACGACGAGCCCGAGTTTATGGCAAAGCACACTGACTGCCAGCTGGATGCTCAGGTGGACGTCTCCGAAATGATGGGCGCTGAGATCTACCTGTATCTGGAGTACAAGGGCAACAAGATGACCGCTCGTGTGGCTCCCACCTCCAAGGCTCGCAACGGAGACACCGTCCGCGTTGCATTCGATCCCCACAAGGTCCACCTGTTCGACATCGAGACCGAGCTGACCATCCTGAACTAAAATTTAGCGACGATCATTTTTGATCCTCCTATCATAAGAAAAACCGCCGAAGGGAAGCCTTCGGCGGTTTTTCGTTTGTGTGTTCAGCTTTACGCTTCAATGGACCCGTGCTCTTTTCATTTGCTGGCAGTGCTGGGCGCGGGCTGGCGCACCAGCTCGATAAAGGCTTTCATCTGAGGGGTCAGCCATTTGTCACGGTGATAAAACAGCTGACGATGCATCTCCACGGTGCAGTCCGGCACATTCAGCCGGGCAAGACGACCTGCGGCCAGCGCCGGACGCACGATGTACTCCGGCAGGAAGGAAAGACCCATGCCCTGCTCCACCATCTGGCACAGCAGCGCAGCGCTGCCCAGCTCCAGATAAGGGTGGATGGCAAGGCCGCGGGCGGCAAGGCACTGATCCAAAGCGTCGCGGTAGCTCATGCCGCGCTCAGTGAGCAGAAATTCCTGCCGGGGCAGCTCTTCCAGCGTAACGACTTCCTGCCCGGCAAGCGGGTGAGCGGACGGTGCAATAAAACACACCGGCTCCGGCACATCCGCCGCAAGCACCAGATTGGGCTGCAGCAGGGGCTGGTCCAGCGTATAGGCCAGATCGATCTGATTTGTGCCCAGCATCTGCAGCATCCCGTCGGCAGTGGCGGTGCACAGCACCAGCTCCACCTGCGGGCACAGGGCGTGGTAGCGTTTGAGCAGACCGGGCAGGAAGGTGGAGCACACCGAATCCGCCAGCGCGATGCGCAGACTGCCGCTGATCTGCCGGGCGGGCTGCAGGGCAGCCTGCGCCTGCTGCGCCGTGGCCAGCAGGGTGCGTGCATAGCCTAAAAAGGTCTGGCCCGCATCGGTGAGCCGCACGGTCTTGCCCACGCGGTCGAACAGCGGTGCGCCCAGTTCTGCTTCCAGCTGTGCGATCTGGGAGGACACCGCCGACTGGGAATAGCCAAGCTGCCGCGCAGTGCGGGAAAAGCTGTGCAGCTCGGCGATGTGCAAAAAGGTATTGATGTTCCGCAGTTCCATAAACGCTTCCTCTCAGCGGCGGGCGATGCCGGTCACGGTGAGCACCTCGCCATCCACGGTAAAATGCACCTCTACCGGGCCGAACTCCATGCCGTACACCCGCTGCGGGTCGTGCTGGTAGGAGGGGCGCGGGTCACCTGCCAGTACGCCGGTCAGGGCGGCGCGGTCGGCCTGCGGCACCTGTGCCAGCAGTTCGGGCGGGAACTGTACCTGCAGACGGTGGAACTGGGTCTGGCCGGTAAAGCCCTCGGCGGCATCCGGGTGGCAGTCGGCATAGGGGATGTAAGGCTTGATGTCGTAGATGGGGGTGCCATCCATCAGGTCGGCACCGCGCACGATGAGCACCGGGCCAACGTCCGGCCGGTGCTCGATGCCTTCCAGACGCACGCTGGAAAGGCCCAGAGGATTGGGGCGGAAGGGCGACCGGGTGGCGAACACGCCCATGCGGGTGTTGCCGCCCAAGCGCGGCGGGCGCACAGTGGGGGACCAGCTGTCCCGCACCGCGCCGGAGAACTGCCACACCAGCCAGATGTGACTGAAATCTTCCAGACCGCGCACGGCATCGGCATTGCGGTATTCGGGCGTAAAGATCACCTCGCCGCGCAGCTCGTCCACAAGGCCGCTCTGGCGCGGGATGCCGAACTTGGTGGGAAAGGCAGTATGGATATGGGCAATGACCTTCAGGGTCATCTCTTCAGGTGCAGTGGGCATGGTGAACTCCTTTTAATAGATCTTTTTCAGGGGGCATTCCGGCGGGATGCCGTACTGTGCCCGGAATGCGTCCAGTTCCTGAGGCGTGCGGATGAGCTGAACGTCCTCGAAATGGCCATCCGGGGAGATGAAACCGGCCACCTGCTCCCCGGTGCAGATGCTGCACCGCAGTGCAGGCTGCTGGGTGGCGGGGTCGTAAGAACGGGCAGGCTTTTTGCGGGAGAAAAACATGAGAAGCCTCCTTCTTTTATGAAACGTGCCTGAAAGACTGCAGGCGGCTCACAGCCCCCGGCACAGGCCGACGGCCCGGCCCTCGATGTGCAGCTCTTCCAGCTGCGGGCCGGTAAAGATCATGGGTGGGCAGACGGCGGCATTGTCCGCAAGCAGCATCACAGCATCACCCTGCCGGTGAAAGTGCTTGAGGGTGGCCTCGCCGCCAATGCGCACTGCGGCGATCTCGCCCTGCTCCACCTCCGGCTGGCAGCGAATGCATACGATGTCGCCGTCGCAGATGGTGGGGGACATGCTGTCACCGTGGCAGGTCAGGGCAAAATCGGCGCGCCACGCGGCGGGAACGCCGATATAGCGTTCAATGTTCTGCTCTGCCGTGATAGGAGTGCCGCAGGCAATGGAACCGATCAGCGGGACCTGCGTCATGGCAGGCAGCGGCTCAAAGCCCGGCGGCGGACAGGGTGTGTCCAGCCCCAGCAGATAGGCAGGGGTGGTCTCCAGCGCGGCTGCCAGCTCTTCCACCTTGGACTGCGGCAGGTCGTTGATGCCTTTTTCCAGCTTGGTAATGGAGGATTTGGACCGATAGCCCATGCGCTGGGCAAGCTCTTCCTGCGAAAGGCCCAGTTCTTTGCGGCGCAGATGCAGACGGGTAGATAGCTCAGACATGCGAAACCTCTCTGAAAAACGTATGGTTGTTCTGTAAAAAGAATGCTGTTACCAGAAGTATACCAAAAAATTGCATTAAAATCAACTTTTTTCTGCGAATTTGCAAAAATGGGTTGACACTGAATCAATGCGGGAATATACTACAACTAAAGATTGTAGAACGGCGTTGCCGATACGAAAAAAGGAGAGCGGAATATGGCAAATACTGAAATGATCCGGGATTATATCCGCGCCAGCGGGTACAAGATGCAGTATGTGGCACGAGCCTTGAAGATCAGCCCCAATGCACTGAACCTGAAACTGCAGGGGCGCACACAGTTCAAGCTGAGCGAAGCAGAACGGCTGAGCGCGGTGCTTGGTCTGAGCATGTACGAGCGGGATCTCTGCTTTTTTGAAGAGCAGAACCGCCGCGAAGTGCTGGCACGCCGCGCGGATGAAAAGAGGAGGGCAGAACATGACAAGCGAGCAGAGAAATCAGACGCGGCTGGCACTGTACCGGTATGGGATGCGGCAGCGTGCACGAAGCCCGGTGGAGCGCAGCTGGTGCGCCGCCATTGAGGAGGGCCTTGCCTATTACCGGCAAAACGACCCGCTGCGTGCGGATCTGTTCGAGCTGCGCTATGTGCAGCACCGCACGGAGGACGATGTGATCGATCAGCTGCACATCGGCCGCACTACTTACCAGAAAGCCCATCAGGACCTGCTGAGCACCATTGCCGTGTACGCGGCAGAGCGCGGGGTGTTTTACCGCGAGACGGAAAGCTGAAAGCAGAATGCCCCCGGACGCTGCCAGCAGGCAATGTCCGGGGGCATTTTTGAACTCAGGCTTTTTTGTTCGGGTCCTGTTTTTCGCAGTGGCTGTGGCAGGATGCACAGTTGCCGCCGCAGCCCTCGCCCTTCCAGCCGCCCTGCTTGGAGATCCACACAACGGCCAGTGCAAACAGAACGATCAGAACGATCAGCGTAATGATTCCACGAAGTGTCAGCATTTTTGTACCTCTTTTCCCGGTGGGAAAGTTTCTGTGTTCAGTATACACGATTTGGCATCAAAGGGCAACCGGAAAGCGGATACAAAAAGTGTGATTTTTTTAAAATTAGGGCTTGCATTTTGGCAAAGGCCGTGCTATAATAATCACGTTCCAGTTCGGAACGCACAAAACAAAATATGGAGGATTAGCTCAGCTGGTTAGAGCACCTGCATCACACGCAGGGGGTCTGGGGTTCGAGTCCCTAATTCTCCACCATACAGTTCGTACTCGAACCCGATTCTTTATGAGAAAGGGTTCGGGTACGTTTTTGTTTATCGGAAGTTTGCGTTTGCGACAGCAATAAACACCCCAGTGGGATGTTTGAGCAACAGAATAGGCTACCAGAAAATCCCAAGTCGTATGACGTGGAATTTTTTGTTTCGATCAAGGACTCGAACGGCATCCACGTAAAAAATCCATAGCAAATGAGCCGGGAGTCTTCTGTAGATCAGAGGCTTCCGGCTCACTGCATATTCATGATAAAAGCAAAATTCCTGCCACCAGTACCATGTTGCAGGCAAAAAACAGCGCGGGCAGTGCATCCACAAGGGCCGGCGAAAGAGTGAAATCGTCCGGGACAGGATCGTTTTGATTCATGTGATCGACCTTTGCATTTCTCCACGCATCGCCGGAGAGACTTTTCTTGCTGAATTTCTGAAAAAAGAGCAGCGCTTTTGCGCAAGATCGTCAATGCATTCTGCAGCAGGTCACGGGTCAATATCCAGCTCACGCAGAAGCAGTTGGAGGGCGGGCGAGATGTTCTCGCGGTTCCACACGGCCCAAGCGGGAACGGTATCGTTTTCCAGCGGGATAAAGGTGAGGTTTTTGTTGGCGGGCAGTTGAGCCAGCACCGGCTCGGCAAGGATGGTATAGCCGCCGTAGAAAGCCAGCTGCAGCATCAACTCCTCCATGGAATACGCAAATTTGATGTTCTGCGGGTCGCTGCCGTGGCGGGTGAGGACTTGCGCAAACTGGTTCCACAGCTCCCGGTCCATGGCGGGTACATAATATTGTTCGCTGGCAAGCTGGCTGCGGTGCAGGGACGCATAGCTGGACAGGTGGCTCTGACGGTTGAGCACTACGTACTGGCGCAGCTGGCCTACTTGAGCACGCAGCAGGGAGGGGGTATCCTCCAGCGGGACCAGCTCCAGCTGCAGGGCAAAGTCCAGCTTTTTCTGCTGCAGGCGTTTTTTCAGGGTGGGAAAATCCACCAGATGAAAGTGCAGCGGAATGGCAGGGTGCTGCTCCTTGAACAGCAGCAGCTTTTCCAGAATGGGCAGATTTTCCATGCCGCTCATCATGCCGATCTCAAGCGGGGTGCTGCACTCGGCGGCAGCGGCGCGGGTGCGGCGGGCGGCATCCTCCGCAAGGTCGGTGATGCGCACCGCATACTCGTAGAATACCTGCCCGGCACTGGTAAGCGCCACCGAGTGCCGTGTGCGCTGGAACAGCTCAGTTTCAAGTTCTTCTTCTAGCAGCTTGATCTGCTGGCTGACCGCCGTTTGGGAAACATAGTGCTGCTGTGCCGCTTTGGAAAAGCTCAAATTCTGTGCCACCGCAATAAAATAGCGCATCTGCTGCAGGGTCATGACCGGCTCCTTTTTCTCTTAAAAAATTGCTTATAACTTTTACTTCTAATTATAAGAAGAAAGCAATATTTTTCAAGTGAGAGATATTGTGATAGAATTAACAATCGAAAGGGGCACACGACCCCGCACATTGAGAAGAAAGAGAAAAACGAAAGGAACCACCAAGATGAAAAAGATCTCGCGCAAAAGCTTTCTGAAGCTGGCTTCTGCTGCTGCCATGAGCGGCATCACCGCCGGTGCACTGGCTGCCTGCAATGCTGCTTCCGGTAGCACGGCTGCATCTTCTGCCGCTGCAAAGTACACCCCGGGCACCTACACTGCCACGGCCAAGGGCATGAGCGATATCACCATGACCGCCACCTTCAGCGAGACGGCCATTACCGACATCCAGCTGGATCTGTCCGGAGAGACCGACTCCATTGGTCAGGCCGCAAAGGATGACCTGATCAAGCAGCTGCTGGAAGCTCAGAACAGCACCATCGACGGCGTGTCCGGTGCAACCATTACCAGCGATGCTGTGAAGCAGTGCATGAACGACTGCATCACACAGGCCATGGGCGGCACGGCAGTGTCTGCCCCGGAAGCTTCTGAGCAGGCTGCCAGCTGGCGCACCGCCCCGGAAGCCATCCCGGACAGTGAGATCACCAAGACCTACGATGTTGACGTTGCCATCATCGGTATGGGCTATGCCGGCCTGAGCTGCTACCGTGAGCTGGCCGAAGAGGGCAAGAACGTTCTGGTGCTGGAAGCCATGCCCCGCGAAAGCTGGTGGACGGTCGGCCACGATATCGGCCACATCAACTCGGACTACCTGCTGAGCCACGGTGTGCCCAAGGTGGACGAAGTGGAGTTTGTGAACAACTGGATGATGCAGACCCACGGCAAGGCAAACACCGCACTGGTGATGAAGTTTGCCAAGAACAGCGGCAGCACTGTGGACTGGTGGCTGGACAAGATCAACCCGGACACGCTGGCCAAGACCCGCATCCAGTTCTGGCCGGACAACGAGTACACCGTGCACCAGCTGAACAACGGCATGCACTACTACACCGGCACACTGGAATGGTGGGAGAACTACTGGGAGAACCCCACCAGCGGCGAGAAGAACAACAACACCGCCGGTCAGCTGGAGCTGAAGGACCTGAGCTGGGATAACTACAATTATGTGGAAGAGAACTTCTCTGACAATGCCACCGCTCTGTTTGGCACCAAGGGTGTGCAGCTGGTAATGGACGACGCAAAGGTCACCGGCGTGATCGCACAGGACAGCGACGGCAATTACCTCAAGATCAACGCGAAGAACGGCGTTGTGCTGGCAGGCGGCGGCTTTGGCGGCAACAAGGAAATGATGGACGATCTGCTGCCGGACATCAAGCGTCTGTTCACCAAGGATGAGGACTTCTTTGCTCCCTTTGGTCGCGACGGCTCCACCATCCAGATGGGTGTGTGGGCAGGCGGCCGTCTGGAGGGCGACATCTCCACCATGAACTTCGACTCTATGGGCGTGCCCGACTATCTGCCCGGCCCCCTGTGGGTGGACGAGAATGGCCAGCGCTTCCAGAACGAAGCCTTTGCCGGCCCGGAGATCAACGGCTTCTTCATGGCACGTGCAAAGCGCGGCAATATCATCTCCATCTACGACAGCACCTATGAGACCCAGATCCTGCGCGGCTTCCCCGGCCATCAGGCATTCGAGTACGACATGCCCGCTGTGGTGGAAGCCATGAAGGGCAACTTTGAGGCCGCAAAGGCTGCTGGTGCCGAGGGCGCCAACGGCTGGTACTGCGCTGACACCATCGAGCAGCTGGCCGAGTACATCGGTGTGGAGCCTGCAGCCCTTTCCGCTACTGTGGAGCAGTACAATAAGGTTTGCGCCGAGGGCTACGACAGCGACTTTGCCAAGGACCCGCACTTCCTGAATGCAGTTGCAAAGGCTCCCTTCTACGCCCATGTCACCACCCCGAGTCTGGGCTTTGCACTGGTGACCACCGGCGGCTTTGTGACCACCAATGACCAGCAGGTGCTGAACGAGGATTATCAGCCCATCGAGGGCCTGTACGCTTCCGGCAACACCTGCGGTATGCGCTTCGGTCCCGAGTATATCACCCCGATCCCCGGTGTGAGCATTGGTATGTGCCTGACGCTGGGCCGTGAGCTGGGCAAGTATCTGGCTACAAAGTAAGCGGCTGCCTTCGTCAAAGCCTGATCGGCTGCAGTAAAGCCCCATAAGCAATAAAAGATCCCGTCCACTTCTGGGTGAACGGGATCTTTTTTGCGTATCAGACAGGAAAAAGCGGCTCAGAGGTCGTTTTTCTCCTGCCCAAGATTATCGGATTCCAGATCGTACAGGCCGTGCTGCAGGTGCTCTTCCATCATGATCCGGGCACGCTTGCCATCGTGCTTGCGGAAAGCGTCCAGCAAAATGCCGTGGTAGTAGATGCCGCCGTAGTAACCGTTGGAAAGAATGAGCATCTTACCCAGCCTACTCTTTAGACCATGGCTTCGCGTCATCTTGCCGGAGCAGTCGGTGCCGATGCCGTTCTGCTTTGTCTGCTGCATGAACCACTTTCACTCCTGAAATGAACTGCATGAAAAATCAGAAGGACCCATTCTATTGACTTTGCCTTTGCAGGGGAGTATACTCCATGTCACCAAGAAGATTACGGCTATGACGAGAAAGAGTACCCGGAAGGAATGTTGCAGAGAGCTGCCGGTTGGTGCAAGGCAGTGCAGGGCATCCGTGGGAAGATCCTCTCTGAGCTTTCCGGCTGAATGGGTGGTGTGCGCCCCAGTAAGCAGGAACGGCAGGCCCCCGTTATCACGGGCCGCGCGTTGTTGGACGTGCACTGAGTGGTCAGCGTTGTGCTGGCAATAAGAGTGGTACCGCAGAGGATATTACACGCCTTTGTCTCTTACAGACCGTAAGGGACAAGGGCGTTTTATTTTGCGGATGCTTTTGTCCCAAAGCATGTCAGAAGGAAAAGGAGAAACAACTATGAAAACACTGGAAAAAGTAAGCGACTTTGTGGGCAAGTACATGGCCGCCATCGTTATTGTGGTGGCCGCGGGTGCCCTGTTCTTCCCCGGCCCGTTCAGCGTGGTAAAGACGGCGTGGGTCAATAACCTGCTGGGCATCGTGATGTTCGGCATGGGCCTTACCCTGAAGCCGGAGGACTTCAAGGTGGTGTTCAGCCGCCCGAAGGATGTGATCGTGGGCTGCGTTGCACAGTTCACCCTCATGCCGTTTCTGGCATGGGCGCTCACGCAGGTGTTCCACCTGCCCACCGAGCTGGCCATTGGCGTGATCCTGGTTGGCACCTGCCCCGGCGGCACCTCTTCCAACGTGATGACCTACCTTTCCAAGGGCGACGTTGCACTGTCCGTTGGCATGACCGCTGTTTCCACCGTGCTGGCTCCGCTCCTCACCCCGCTGCTCACTCTGCTGTACGCTGGCCAGCGTGTTGACGTGAACCCCGTGAGCATGTTCATGTCCATCGTCAAGGTGGTGCTGGTGCCCATCGCACTGGGCTTTGTGGTCAATCACTTCTTCCATAAGTTCACCGAGGAAGCCGTCCGTGTGCTGCCTCTGGTCTCCACTACCGCCATCGTGCTGATCATCTGCGCCGTGGTCTCCGCCAACAGCGCCAAGATCATGACCAGCGGTCTGCTGATCCTTGTGGTGGTCGTTCTGCACAACCTGCTGGGCTACCTCACCGGCTTTGGCGTGGGCAAGCTGCTCAAGCTGGACTCCACCAAGTGCCGCGCGATCTCCATCGAGGTGGGCATGCAGAACTCCGGCCTTGCAACCAGTCTGGCCGCCGCACACTTTGCACAGTATCCGCTGGCTACCATCCCCGGCGCTGTGTTCTCCGTGTGGCATAACATTTCCGGTGCGATCCTCGCCAACTTCTTTGCCCGCACAGCAGAGAAGAAGGATTGATCTTTCATAACACAGCAAACGGCCCCCGGCAGGCGCAAACCTGCCGGGGGCTTTGCTGTTTTGCACAAAGAAATGATGCTGGATTTGACACGACTTTGCGATTCACGCATTTAAATCGCGATTCACGCAGGTTTGCTTCCAAAATGCGGTAAAGTGTGGGATAATCAAGGTGCTGTAATACATACCCCCCCCCCGTAAAAATGCGAGGGGAAAAAAGGAGGTTGTACCATGAAACAAGGCAAACTTATCCGGCGTGCAGTATCGGCGGCGCTGGCCGGATGCATGATGTTCACCCTTTCCGCTCCGGCGCTGGCTGAGAGCACCGATGCGCTGATGCAGTTGAGCACCGCTGCCAAAAGCGCGGTGAGCGTGCTGGGCGAAAAGAACGGTACATTGAAGATTGGCAACAACTCGTTTGACACGGAAACAAACATTCCTGAGCAAGAACTCGGCGGAGGGACCATAAGTTACGATGCCGAGACCCATACGCTGACCCTGAATGGTGTGAATATTGAGGACTCCAGCGGGGACTGGGTAATTGATTTTAATGACACGGATACGCTGCTGAACCTTGTTCTGATGGGGGAAAATCTCCTTAAAGGTAAGGGCGGCATTAGAGCACATGATCTCAAGATTTCCGGCACCGGTTCGCTGCAGATCACAGCGACAAACTATGAGGGCATTGCCGGTATCGGCCAGAGCGGAGATAACCTCACGATTGGATCTGATGTTGACATCACTGCCATGAACGGCTGCGCGATCGCTTTCAACGGAAGCGTCCGCATTGAAAATGGCGCTACCGTGAAGGCCAAGTGTCTGTACGGCGGCATCGATTGCTATGACCTGACCATTGACTCCGCCACCGAGGTGAATCTGGAGTCGACCGGAGAGCAGTGCAACGCGATTTACGTGCGCGGAGATAACGATGGTACGGTCGCGGGAACAGCCAACATCAAAAACTCTAAACTTGTGCTGAAGTCGGATTATCCTGCATTCTATGCAGAAGATGGAATCGAGATCAGCGGCGGCAGCGTCGAAGCAGAGTCTGCATCCGACGTTGGTATTTTTACAAGGGGAGAGCTGAGCATTACCGATGCTGACATTGATGCAAGCGGCTGCTACTTTGGCATCGGCTCGAACGGTGCAATGGAAATGACCGGCGGCAAGCTGAAGGCAGTCGGTCAAAATAACGGTGTATATATCCGGAACAGCCTGACGCTCAACAATGTTGAAGTTGATGCAGAGTGTGAAAATTGGACCGCCATCTCCTCTATGGGACCGATGGTTCTGAACGGCGGAAAAATCGAAGCGGTCAGCAAAAATGCAAGCGACGAAGAAGCTTATGCAATCTATGCGGGCAACCGTTATGATGGCGATGATGGCGATGCAGAACTCCTTGCAGAAGGCAGCCTGACCATCAAGGGCAATGCCAAGGTTCATGTGTCCGGTTATCAGGGGATCGGTTCTGACGGCCAGACCACGATCGGAGAAGCAGATATCGAGATCGATTCGACGGATTTTTCGATCGTGTACCCGGTTCAGATCGAAAACGGAAATAAGATCCTCAGCCTGAAGGGCGGCACAAACAAGGAAAGCGCCACGGTGCTGAACCCGGATGACTTTGTGTGGGATCGCCCCGACCCGAACTGCATCGGTAAAAACGCGTATCTGCATATTATTACCGGGCCGGTGGCCGACCCGGACGAAACCCCTGACCCCGGCGCTGGCTACGATGCCAGCTCTGCTGCAGGCGGTGCAATTGCCGCCGTGGCCGTTGGCGGTGCAGCCATCTGGGGCGGCTACGAGATCACCACCCGCGTGATCCTGCACAGCCTCCTGCCCGAAGGCGCAGCCATCCCGGCAAACCGCGGCCAGCTGGCGCTGCTGGTGTGGAACACCGCAGGCAGGCCTGAACCCGCAGGCGCACCCGCCTTTGCGGATGTGGCCGACGCTGACATGGCAAAGGCCGCACAGTGGTGCACCGAGCAGGGCATCATGGATGCCAAGGGCGACCGCTTTGAACCCGAAGGCTGGACCCCGAAGTTCAAGGTGATCGAAGTGTGGAATAAGGCGTTCCCCAAGCAGTAAAACAGCAAACAGCCCCCGGCAGGCGCAAACCTGCCGGGGGCTTTGCTGTGCTTAAATTGGAGCTTGTCGGGGCAAGGCCCCTCCATCTTGCTGGCGCAAGACCGCTCGGCCGCTTAAAAGCCCCACTGGGGCTTTCATTGCTGCGCAAACGCGGAATTTACTGGTCAATCGGCTTCATCGTGGGGATACTTTCCGGAACCGGTTTACAACGCTTCGTGATGCTTCACAATCGTATTTTTACTTGAGTTTCCGATATTCGTAATCCTTCGTAATTCGCCGTCATTCTCGTAGTTTTGCTGTCAATTTGCTGTCCTTGGAAGAATTTTGCTGTCAGACAAAACGCTCAGTAAGAGCCCTTCTTTGTTGCTTCAAAAAATATCCAGTGTAGCAGCCAAACGCTCAAATGATTCCTGTTTTTTCTCCTCGGTCGCCTCGGCATAAACGTCCATCGTGGTCTGAATGTCTTTATGCCCCATGACCGATTGGATGACCTTCAGGTTGGTCTCTTTTTCGCAAAGCCTTGTGCAGAACGTGTGCCGCAGATGATGTGCCGAAAAGTCCGGCAGCAGAACTGCCTCCCTGTGCCGCTTCTTTGCTTCCACTTCTTCACCTGCATTATAGTCTGCAATGATGCGCTTGATAGCGCGGTTCACAGACTGCGGATTCGGAACATTACCAAAGCGGTTGCAGAAGATGAAGCCCGACATACCATCAATCTCCACATCGTTCCAGCCGGATTCTTTTTGTTCTTCATGCAGCATTTCAAAGGCATCCTTTACGGTATCAAACATAGGGATCGTCCGAACGCCTGCTTCCGTTTTAGGCTTTGAGATGTGCAGAACCGAATTGCGGCTTTCGCCCACCGGGTAATAGACCAGACTGTGATTGATGCTGATAGTACGCCGCTCATAGTCCAGATCATCCCAGCGCAAGCCCAACGCTTCACCAATGCGGCAGCCTGTTCCCAGCAGCACCGTAAACAGCGGCCACCAGTGGCAGTAGACCGGATGATTGGCGATATGCTCCATGAACGCCCGCTGCTGCGGAATCGTCAGGGCATGGCGCACACCGGTGGTCTGTTCGGAACTTTTCTTGATCTCTGCCATCACGCCATCCGTGGGATTCTTGCGGACGATCTCATCCCGAACCGCCAGCTGAAAGGTGGGATGCAGCAACGTATGAACGCTTTCGAGCGTGTTCGTCTGTAAGCCCTGCTTGTCCAGCAGATAATTGTAAAACTGCAACACGTCTGAATACCGAATCTCTGCAATTTTCTTCTTGCCGAAGGTATCGCGGATGAAGCGGTCATACATATAAAGATAGTTGCTCCGGGTGGTCTGGCGTAGATTCGTTTTTAGGCTCATATAGCGGTCAAACACAAAATTGACTGTTGCTTTGCCTGCAACGTAAATATCCAGACCGTCCATCTGGTCTTTGGTGAGCCGTGCTTCCTTCTCCCGAAGGGTCACAAGATCATTTGCGTAGATGTATTTGCGCCGTCCCAGCGGGTCCGTGTAAGAATACGCATACCGCTTATCGGAGCTGCGCTGCATCTCGCCTTTTCGCAAGGTACGCCCCCGCAGGTCTTTTCGTGTTGTTGCCATATCAATTCTCCTTCCCGAAAGAAGAAGGGCTTGATACTATTTAAGGTCGGACAAAACTTTGTCCAGCCCCTGCAAGACAACTTCTGTTACAGTCAGTTGATGTTGTTCGGCATAATTGCAGATACGCTCATACAGGGCATCCTCCACCCGAATGCTCAAGGTTTTCTTTTTTGCATTTTCGGATTTTGGTCGTCCCATCTTTGCCATAGCTGCTCTCATACCTCCACAGCACCAGTATACTTTCCGTGTGACAGGAAGTCAAGCTGCAAAAAGCCCTTCTTGAAAATTTTTACGAAAAATCGAAAGTTCACACTCTGCTCATTGACATTTCGTCCTTGATTTGCTATTATAATGGTAACAACTCCCCCAGGCCTCTGCGCATAGCGTATGCACACTTGGGGGCGTTTTGCTTATAAAGGAGATTTTTCATGGCAGACAAGGACTTCAAAACGATAGACGAACAAATCGAGATTCTTCGTTCACGCGGCCTTACCATCGAGGATGAAGCCGAAGCAAAGGATTTTCTGCTGCGGAACAATTATTACCGTGTCAGCGGCTATTCTCTGACGCTCCGCAAGAACGATGTTTTTGCGAAGTCTGCCACGTTCCAAAATATCGAGGACATTTACAATTTCGACCATGAGTTCCGTCATATCATCCTGCACCATATCGAAACCATTGAGGTGCAGATGAAGTCCATCTATGCCTATGAATTTACAAAAGTGTATGGGCCGCTGGGTTATCTGGATGCTGCAAATTTCTCCAATCAAGCAAAACATAAGGAAATCGTCGACAAAGCCAACCAGCAGAAGCGGCAGCGGCTGGCCCACGAAGCCTACTTAAAGCACTTCATTAACGACCTGCACCAAGAGATTCCGCTCTGGGCATACGTTGATTTGCTGACGATTTCCGACATTTCTTTCCTGTACTCCATCTCCGAACGCCCAATAAAAGAAACAATTGCCCATCGGTTCGGGCTTACCATGAATCGCGGCCCGGAAATTCTGGGGCAGTATATGCACAGCATGACGATCATCCGCAATCTCTGCGCACATGGAAGCCGCATTTACAATCGTCTCTTTGAGCAAAAGCCTTCCCTCAACAAGAAAGAACAGGCATTGCTGATCCGCCGGGAAGATGGCACAATGGATAATGCCCATTTCTTCGGGTTCTTCCTCATCATGAGAAGGCTTCTGCCTGCTGAGAACTTTGCGGAAATGAAGGAAGCCGTCATTGCTCTGACGGAAAAATATCCGTTTGTGCGAACGGATTATTACGGCTTCCGGGATGACTGGAAAGAAAAGCTCTGATTTTGCATAGAATAAAGGTGACTTCTCCCACGAGCTGCCCTGCAGCGCAACACTGTGGGCGGTCTGGGGCCGGGGGATTTTCCTCCGGCCTATTTTTATGCAATGCGGAAGGTTTCCAGATACCGCTCGAAAATCTCGCAGTTGACCAACGCCACCTTGTCGATTTTATAAACGGCTTTAGCTTCTTTCGCTAACTCCTGAAATTTTGTCAGACCAAGACTGTATTTTTCAGCCCCTTCCTGATAGCGGACAAACTTTTTCGCGTTCATTTTTGTTTTTTCAACGTCCTTTCGGGCGTAACCCATA
This sequence comes from Faecalibacterium sp. I4-3-84, assembly GCF_023347255.1. GTDB lineage: Bacteria > Bacillota > Clostridia > Oscillospirales > Ruminococcaceae > Faecalibacterium > Faecalibacterium taiwanense. Next base: position 1,172,187 of record NZ_CP094466.1, on the reverse strand, counting down.
AGCAAAACCTCCATGTTTTATTTTTGATGTAAGTTCAAAATCACCTGCTCACTCTGCTCATCCTGCACCTATTGCACACTGTGAGCAGGCTGAGCAGGGCTTTTTCAAGTTGATTCTTATTTTTTAATCCCACGGACTTGGAACATCAATGGGTAAAAACAGGTCAACGTCTACATTGTGAAAGCCCCGGTTTGTGCCGATGCACTTATCGTCATAAACGATGCCCAGACTTTTCTGGTTGTCTTTCAGATGGTGGATAAAGGTGGATGCGGCCAGCGGCTTTTCCAGATTGTCCAGACACCAGCGTTCATAGACTTTATAGAAATCCGTGGATTTGCACTTGGCCCCTTGCCGAATTTCAAAATAGCCCTCAGATTTGAGAAAGCCCAGAATGTTGTTGCCCTGCTCCATCGCTTCTTTCAGATTCGCGGCGGTGCGTTCGCTGATAGTAAATTGGTAATTGTTTTGAATCAGCCGATGCAGCCCCTCCAATGCCCAAAGCAGGATACCTTCTTTTTCGTTCCGCATCTTGTCAATGAGAAAAGGATCATCCACCCGGCCAACGGGCTTTTCCTTAGTGGTGAGCAACAGCTGGCGGCGATAGAAACCGTTAGACTTGTCATGATATGTTCAATACGTCGTGCTACGCTGGTGGTAGCGTAATAGCGAATCTGCTCATAGATTTCCTTTTTCAATGGGGCTTCATCCTCGATCATGCCATCCACCGTGAACAATCTGCCTTGAAAACAACGCATGGGGTGCAGGCTCAAAAAGTAATCTGCGAATAATGGTTCAATAATTTTTCCGCTATCACCCACCCAGTTTCGGGCGGGTGCACTATGCTGCATCTTCGGTTTCCTTGCATCGTTCGATTGCTTTTCCAAGGGCGGTCACTTCCTTTCCGTTGAGTAATTGTTGCTTTTCAGGTAGACTTCCCAGCAAAAGAATATCCAGCAGATATTGCACACGGTCTGCATAGTGCAGACTTGCTACAAAACAAGGATGCAGGGATGCTTCTGGATTTTTGGGTGCATAGGTCATGCGCCAATTTGCTAGCAGAGAACGATAGCCACACAGGATTTTGTAGAATTGCTCTTTCGGACTTAGCGGTTTTTCCACCGGCTTGCAGGGAAGTGGTTGAAAGTTATCTGTTGCAGAAAGCCCAAAATCTGCAGCCAGCTTTTCAGCCGCTTGTAGCAGGGACAGTTGAAACAATTTTGCGGTGAAGTCTATCACATCGCCATCCGCTCCACAGCCAAAGCAGTGAAACCGAGAGTCCACTTTCATGCTGGGATTGCGGTCTGCATGGAATGGACAGCAAATCATGCTGCGGTTTGGACGAAAACCATAGGCTTCTGCGGCTTGTCGGGCGGTAATATTCAGCTTTACGATTTCAAATAAATTGTTGTTCTTGAAGATTTTCCTCCTTTACAGTTCCATGCCATGACTGCGCTTCTTCGGTTTGGTGCATGTCTGCTCACGCTGATTGATTTCTTCCTGCCGCCGATGCAGCTTTTGTAGAACAGACGGACGGGAATCTTCTTCGATTTGCTCCATGGCTGCTTTTTTCACCTCTGGGATATAGAAGAACTGCGTTCCTCTTGAAAGAAGGCTCTTGATTGCCCCAATGATATTTTTCCGCAGGCAGAGTATTTGTTCTTCTGCATATTTTCTGGTGCGGAAGTCTGCAATTCGTTCTGGTTCCATTAACCATTCCAAATGTTGATCAATTTCATTTACAGCTTCCTGTAATGCTTTGTTTAATCCAACATCGGAAACCGCAAGGACCGCTTGGTCATAAGAACCATTTACCGCATCATTAAACAAATCGTTTACATCTACCCATTGCGAAAACAGCTCTTCTAATTCGTTCTCCTGGCTTTTAATTTTTTCATTGTTTTTCGAAATCTCTTCAGATTGCCTTATCGCCTGATTGAATAGTTCAGCATATTCATCTCGCTGGTTACGGCAATCTTCCAGCAATCCGACATATTGAATACTTTGTTCTTGCAGCTCTTTCTTCTGTTCTGCGATCCGTTCATTTTGCTTTTTCAGAATGTAATCCTGCTTTTCCAGATAAGCCCGTCCGCCGTATTCTGGCACTTCGTCCAGTTCCAAGCCGTGGCGTTTGGCAATCTCGAATAGCATCGTGCGGCAGGCTGCATCAAATGTGATCTTGCGGTTGTTGTAGCGTCCAAGGGGCTTGTCTAGTTTTGGCAGTTCAAAACCCAGTGCTTCAAATGCCTTTTCCTGCTGCGGAGCAATCTCTCCATACTTATTTTCACAGTCAAACACATGGCGTTCGTGGATGTGCGGAGTCCCCTCATCCAGATGCAAAGCCCAATCCAAAATGTGAACGTGTTTGCCGAAACGCTCATGAAACTCGTCCATAAATTCTGTGGCGATTTGAAAAAGTTCTTTGGGCGAAGCGTGGCTCTCCAGCGTTCCAAGCTGATAAATTCTTTCTTCGGGGCAGGTTTTCTTGCTGGTAAGCAAATCTTCGGGAGAACGGTTTCGTTCCGTGTGCCGGATTTTGGCGTTGCGCTCATTCTGTCTTTCGGTGAAGTTGGTGTAATGCAGTTTGTAGTAGAGCTTTTCAACTTCTTCAAAAGTGTCAGCCAGACTATCCACATCTTTGGGCTGCAAGGCAGAACGGATGCCGTTATAACAATCCCAATAAATGTTTTGCTGGACACGTTCCGGGTCGATATGCTCGCTGTTGGCAATTTCAAAACTGCGGTCATTGTGCTTTGGGTTATAAGTGCCGTGCTTTCCGGCGCGGCCATTGTGTCGGGTCAGTTTCAGCGACCATCTCTCCTTTCTGGGGTCACGCAGAGAGCGCCGTGCGCGGGGTAGGGGCAACGCGGTGCAGCGAAGCTGCAAATTTGCCGCCTGCTATGCGCCAGATAATACCCAGTAGGATATGACGCAGGGCATCACATCCACTGGGCAAGGCTGCCGCCCTTGACCCGCGCAAAGATCTGCGATCTCTGCACTCTTGCGCCGAACAACCTGACAGACAAGACTTGTGAAGTCCTCTCTGCCAGCTTGCCCGGTTCTTCTTCGGTGTCGGTCTGCCCGCAAGCTGTTCCTGCCCGATTCCCTCCGGCGTATGGCTTCTTCTTGGTGCGCTCTTGTCGTGGCGGCACTTCTCCGAAAAAGCATATTAACTTGCAGCCGATCATGTTGTTGTCAAGGTACAGTGTGGTTTTGTAAGAAGTTGTGGACTTTCCAAAATGCCAAGGGGTTCGTTTCTGAAAGTAGTCCCTACACCCTATACAAACTTAAAGGGGTATTTTTAAACGGGGTCTTATGAAAATTTGGGGAATTTTCACTTTTTCAAACAACCTCCTATACCTATAACATTCTAAAACGGGTGTTTGGCAACCTGATTTTCAAATTTTGTTTGGAAAACTTCTTACACCAATATGAATCTATAGGGCCGTTTTGGAATACCATTTTGAAAATTTCACAATTTAGAGCAAAAAGAAAAACGGCAAAGTTTGCAATGAAACTTTGCCGTTCTTGGACGAGATTGTAAGGTAGTTAGGTATGCAGTTTTGCACATTCAGATCTTTTCTACGGGGATAAATTGATTGTGGAGTGGTACAATGATTAGGCTCGTTATGAGTGTGCCAAACCGATGCAGACCTGTACACAGGCTATATGGAGTTTGAAATCCGTAAGGAATGATTTTCTTTTTGTCTGACTGCTCCGTACAGCGAGGAACGCAGACAAAAACCTGCTGACTGCTTGTCAAAAGGAAACTCAAACAAATCAAAAAAGTGAACGCGCAAGTCCAAACGGCATCTATTAAAAACAATGGCTCACTGATAATCCACAGCGAGCCATTGTTTTTCCATCCATCTTGTGGTACTCTATTACACAGATAAGCGTGTTTGGAAGGTACATGGATATGCCTGAAAGAAATATGGTAAATCTTACAATTACTATGACAAGAGAAGAAAGCAAGGTTCTAAAGCAACTTGCGCTTGATAAAGATATTACAGTTTCTGCGTTAATCCGTTTGTGGTTGCAGGAACAGCAGAAAGTCGAGGTGAAAGGATAATGGCTCGCAATAATGAGTTAGGTGCAGCAAAAACAGCTAAAAAAGATGAATTTTACACTCAACTTACTGATATAGAAAAAGAAATGCGATATTATCGTAAGCACTTCAAAGGAAAAACCGTCCTTTGCAACTGCGATGACCCATTCGAAAGTAATTTTTTCAAATACTTTGTATTGAATTTCAATCGGCTTGAACTAAAAAAGCTGATTGCCACGTGTTATGCGACTTCCCCAATTATGGGAAGTCAGCTAAAATACTGTATGGACGCCAGTGGACAGATGTATATATCATTTGATAGTGAACTCACTGCGGACAACAATACTAAACGTCCTTACAAAGCAGTAGTTTCTGTAGTTTATGATAAAACCGGCGACGGCGGTGTGGATATGTTCGATGTAGCAGAATTATTCCGGTCTGGAGAAAATCAGCTTACGGAACTTTCCGGCGATGGAGATTATCGTTCCGATGAGTGTTTAGAACTGTTACAAGAGGCCGATATTGTTGTAACAAATCCACCGTTTAGCAAGTTCAGGGAATATGTTTCAACATTGATAAAATATGACAAAAAGTTTATTATCATTGGTAATATAAATGCAGCGACATACAAGGAAACATTCCCCTTGATTCAGCATAATAAAATGTGGCTCGGTGCAAGTATCCATTCTGGAGACCGTGCGTTTTATGTTCCCGATGATTATCCACTCGACGCAGCTGGTTGCGGCATCGATGAAAGCACTGGGAGAAAGTTTATTAGAGTTAAGGGCGTTCGCTGGTACACAAATTTGGATCATAAGCAAAGACATGAGGAACTAATACTTGTCAAGCGATATTCTCCTGAATTGTACCCTCGTTTTGATAATTATGATGCAATAAACGTTAACATCACAGCAGATATTCCTTGCGACTACGCAGGAATGATGGGCGTTCCAATTACTTTTTTAGATAAATACTGTCCGGAACAATTTGAAATTATTGGACCGGAAAGTGCCCCTAGTAATCCTGAGACACTGAATTTGGGAAAAGATTATAGCGAATATATTGGTTACTCGCAGGATCGCGTTCCTAATGGACGTACCGGGTCAACATTTGGAAAACGTCCTGTTATAGAAATGGACGACAAGAAGCACCCCTATTATGAAAAAGATGGACGTAGGGTGCAAACAACCTACCACCGAATATTCGTTCGGAACAAACATCCCGAAACGCCGAAGGAAGTGCAAGTGTAATGGAAATTCAAGAATTAAAGGTCACTATTGGGCAAGTTTATGAGGGCTACTTCAACGATGCTGAAGAAGGCGTTGTTGGTTACGATGAACGTCTTGATATTCGCCCAAAGTATCAGCGAGAGTTCGTTTATAAAGACAAGCAGCGGGACGAGGTAATCCGTACCGTGATGAAAGGTTTGCCTCTAAATGTGATTTACTGGTGTAAGGTCAAAAAAGAGGATGGTTCTGACGGTTTTGAGGTTTTAGATGGGCAGCAACGTACTATTTCCGTTTGTGAGTATGTCGATGGTACATTCTCCGTTGATGATAAGTACTTTTATAACCTGCCTTCTGATAAGCAGAAACATATTTTAGACTATCCTTTGTTCGTTTATGTGTGTGATGGAACTGATTCCGAGAAGTTGGATTGGTTTAGAATCATCAATATTGCCGGCGAACAGCTTACCGATCAGGAACTACGAAATGCGGTTTACGCTGGTTCTTGGGTTTCGGATGCCAAACGGTATTTTTCAAAGACCGGTTGTGCTGCCGATACTCTTGCAGGTGATTACTTAAAGGGCGCTTCTATCCGTCAGGAGTATCTGGAAACTGCTATTTCATGGGCAGCGAGTGCCGAGGGAAAAACAATTGAAGCATACATGGGCCAGCATCAGAACGACCCAAGTGCTGTTCTCCTTTGGAACTATTTCCGTTCTGTGATCGATTGGGTACAGGCTATTTTTCCTAAAAAACGTAAAGAGATGAAAGGGCTGCCCTGGGGATTGTTTTACAACACACACGGCAAGCGAACAGACCTCGACCCTAAAATGTTGGAGGCAGAGATTCAACGCCTTATGGGGGATGAAGATGTCACAAAGAAATCTGGCATTTATGAATATCTGCTGACAGGAGAAGAAAAGAAGCTGTCCATTCGTGCTTTTGACCGCTGTGATGCTCTTGCGGCGTATGAAAAACAAAAACATAGATGCGCAATTTGCGGCGGAGAATTTGAGTTTGAACAGATGCATGCCGATCATATTACTCCGTGGAGCAAAGGCGGAAAAACAACACCGGATAATTGCCAGATGCTTTGCCGCGACTGCAATTTGAAAAAGGGTGCACAAGAATAGTTACTAGGAGCAAATTATACTTTCGTTTAGAAGGAGCGTTATGGGCGTAAGGTTAACGGGTATAAGCACACCTGTAGGTGGGGTTTCATGGGAATATACCAAAGGAGCGGAGCGCTCCGCTCCTCTGTCGATATTTCCTAGACAAAAAATCAAAGTATTCATTAGCTCGATTTGCGGTGTGGAAAAATATGATAAAGTACGAGATGAATTAAAAACTGCTATTGAGCGCACACAATTAGCGTATGTCTACACTTTTGAGAGTAAAGAGGCGTCTACATTGCCTGCGGGCAATCATTACACATGGGCGTTAGAGGATAGTGACATTTGTATTTTCTTAATAGATAATACAGATGGAATAAAGCCAGGAGTACAGGCAGAGATCGACACTGTCAAAAAACATAATATTAAGGCTTTGTACTATTTCTGTGATGAAACGCAAAAAGAAAAAACAGCACTGGAACAAAGCTTGATGGGGGCACATTTTGCCAAAAGTAAAACCGTTCACCATTTTAGTGAATTGAGCCAAGATGGGGCTCAGGCGTTGATAGACGACATCGTTGCTGTATATCACTACTATTGTACCGGAAAAATAGTTTTGAACTCCGGTGAAAATGATGAAATTCAAGCAGTGGACGTTGTTGGTACAGAAAAGTATCAGCTTCCTACAATTCCCAAATCTACATTAAAAAATGTGGATAAATGTAGAGATTACTTTTTGAAGTTTGTTCTTGGATATTCCCGAGGCAGATACCCGGATGAAACGGAAAATACAAGTGAATTTGATGATTGGGGTATCCAGTTTCTCCCGATATTGTTTGAAGGCAAATCAATCAAACACTTTAATACAGCAATGTATCTGGATGCATTAAAGGTGCAGCAAGATAATGGACATTATCAGGTCGTTCAAATTCGCTGGCAAGCAATTCAGGCGTATTTTGCTGGAAATATCGAAAAGTGTGTGGAATATCTTGAATCAGCGTTAAGTCTTGCAAAAGAAACGAATCAACCAACATGGGTTATAAAAGATATTCTGGTAGACCTGCGCAATCAGTCCTTGACCCGTTGTATTATAAGAAATGAGTATTCTGATATACCCGCACAAAAAGAATTAACGGAAAGTAGCGAAGAACTCTATTATCCAATTCTTGACCGTATCCATGAATCGCTACATGAAAAATACATAGAGGGTTTGTATAAAAAGAAAATAGAATCACCTTATTCAGTCACCATAGGCAATAATTTAGATCAATATGGTGAAATGCTTGCAAGTTCACTTATTGTATCTATGTACAATGGTTCATTGACTCATATTTTGCTTATCTATGAAAAAATCAGGGACTTTGTATTCTACCTGAGCTGTAAATATGATGACTGGAATCTTAGACTCAACCTGTACAAACTTGCGATTTTCGCAGGAGACGAAAAGGAAATTAAGGGAATACAGAACTCTTTCCCTGAGGTTCTGAATAACCTAACTGCTGCTGAAGCAAAGTCTATCATGGACTTTTGCCTAAATCATCCGATAAAATATAAGCGATTAAGGAGTCAACTGCGAGCATTTGGCTCAGTAGGATATTTTCTGGATGATAAACACTATAAATCTTGTGAAAAATCTATTGTTGACGAAATTAAATCGTGGTTGAATAGTGATACTGCTGTTGTGGATATAGGGCAAGACATATTCGGGTGTCTCTCTGGAGTAGCCTATCGTATGTCACAAGATATACTCAGCGAAATCTGCTGCCAATTCATCGACAGACATTATAGTCGCTGGTATATGGATATGTTTAAATTCATCGCAAATCATATTGATCTTCGGAAAATGAGCGATGAATCTGCAAAAGCACTTGTTGAACATATTAATTGTGTGCTTGATAACGAAAAGGAGCGAAAACAAGTTAATTATTCTCCGTTCTTCTTATGCGTTCTCAGAAAGCAAGATCGTGCTATCACAGGGGACATGGACAAAAAAATAGCCGAATACTTACCAAACTATTACGGAGGAGCCTATAAATTAGAAACGTCAGAAAACGAAAACCAAGATATGCCTGGATTTATACAAGAATACACCGAGCGTATTCGAACAAGCGATGAAGAGCAGGGAAAAAATGGCGTTTATTTTGGACATGGCACACGCGAGATTGCAACTGTCAGAACTATTTTGTTAAAGAATGAGCTCGCATATGATGCAGGTACTATGGACATGCTCATATCTGTAGTTGCAGATACCCTCTTGATTTCTAAAGAAGAAATCTCCACAAAACTTGACGCAATAGCACTTCTCATATGCATTGTGGTAAAATATCCTGAACATTATGCACGAAATCAATGTGTATTTGAGAAACTGTATGAGCAGCAGAGTACGATTGAAACTTCCGATAATTCGATTATTTCATCCAATATCGATCGTGTTTCTTTGAAAATCGGATTGCAACTTCTGTTTGCCTCGATAGGAAAAAATGTATACAGAAACATACTCGAATTAATGCCGTATATTCAAGGAGATGTTGCAACAACAATCGCAGTAACTCATTTGATCGTTGAATATTTGGAAACCTCAGATGCGGTTATGCTGCCATCCAGAGTGGAGGCTATTATCCTTCAGAATGTTTTACAGTGGCTCCATTCAGAATATACAGATATAAGATGGAATGCTACACGCATTCTTTTCACGATGTCTCGCAATCCGGATAATTATGGCATTGTAAACCACCAGCTAGTGAATCTTATAGATTCTGATAGCGTATATATCAAAAATTTAATCATACGCCATTTGTATACAATGAACGGGATTGCCTATGGAACAAAAGATTATATTGTTTCCAAGTGCAAACAGGATGCCAATTTCGTTGTTAGAATGGTTTGTGACGAAGTGGAAAAAGGCGCAAACAAAGAATAGAGAAGAAAACCAGTCGAGCGGCTTATTATTGCTACAAACACAAGCGTTATCGTATGAAAACTGCGAAGCGGTTGAAAAATGTCTTTCAAGACCTGTTTCGTGCAAAAATCGATGATGTGCAAAATCAAAAATGATGTTAGGTGAATCCTGACAGTCAATAATATAAAATCCACGGCTTGTAAACGCAAATAGCATATACCAGTCGTGGATTTTTACTTTAGTGATAAATTAGAGTCGTTTTTATAACTTCCTCCGCTCGATTCTGGATTCTGTTCATCCTTTGCACCCATTCCATTTGATTTGCAGCTTTCAATTCTTCGTTCACACCCTCACGTTCAGCCATCTGCTGAGTAAGCAACTCCAACTGTTCCTCTGCCTGTGCATCAATGTCAGCCAGATAGCTGTTCAATCTGCCAGACAGCAGGAGGGCCTGATACCGTGCTGAATGATGTTCTTTGAGATACCGTTTGTACATTCTACCCCAGCGGCCAACAGGACGAGAATCCTCTGCCAGAATCAAGGCAGGAAAATAGTAATCTCCGACCAGCACATAGTCCAGCCCATTATTTTCATCATGCAATCTAGTGTTCGGCTTTTCCATTGCACACCTCAAATCTTTCTCTGCTGGCGCAGGTACTCTTCAAAAATGCTTCTCCGAATCAAAATTTTCCGGCCAATCTTATAGACAGCCCCACATTCATGTGCCATCCGGGTGACTGGTTTCAGTCCCAGCCCATAATAATCGCTTGCCATGCTGTAAGTCACGAACTCATGCCGCATAAAATCCATATCTTCATCGTCAATCTGGTCGGAGAACATCCACACACTGCCGCTCACTCGTCCTCGACCTCCTCCACGGTAATTTTTCTTGCAGGTTCGTGGAAGCGTTCTAAATAGGCATCAAAAATCTCCCGGTTGATAAGCACCGTGCTGTCGAAGCGGTAGATTGCCCCGGCATCGCTGGCAAGCTCCAGCAGCTTCTTGTGGGATAAGCTGTACACGATTTCTGCCTGCTGGTAGCGCAGGAACTGGCGGCGCAGCTTGCGAAGCTGGTCAGGGATTTCTTTCATGGGTTTGATGGGCTTGTAGTCGTTTTTCATAATCTTATCCTCCGTTTTTTGTGACTGTCTGACAGAAGTTGGCCGCAGGAGCAAAAGAAAAGAGCACCTCTCGGATGGTTCCAAGAAGTGCTCTTACAGCTTTGTTCAAGCCTTGTGCGTTTTTATCTGAAATCCGTCACGCTTCATAACGGGACGTGATTCTTCGGGATTTTGCTGTCAAATTGATGTCAAAACGGGGATGCCACAGCTTTTGCAAGAAATCCAGCAAATAAATATTTCGTATTATCGCTTGTTTTTTGCAACTTACTGGTCGATGGGCTTCATCGTGGGGATGTCATCGACGAGCAGTTATAAGCCTTTATTTCTTGATACTACTCTACACCGCAAGGGTTGATTTTTGCCTTTCCATTTACATCTCTACACAAGCCTTTATCCGAACTGTATCGTTTGGCGTATGAATTGGCGTAAATGGCGTATGGCGTATTTGGCGTATTTGGCGTATGCTTTATTTTATTCTTCAGGATCTTTCCACTGTGCGAATTGGCGGTCAAGATTTTCAAATTCGGACTTACGCAGTTCCTTAGTCACATCCGCATAGATGTTCAAGGTCGTGGAAATATCCGAATGTCCCAGCGCATCCTGAATCACCTTGATATTCACGCCCGCTTCGCACATCCGGGTCGTGAAAGTATGCCGCAGGGTATGGCAGCTGAACCGCGGCAGGAGTACGGTGCTGTTCGGGTTCTTCGCCAGTACTTCATCGTTGCAGTCCCGGATGATGCGCCGGATGGCCTTGTTCAGCGTTCCCTGATGCTGGCACTCGCCAAAGCGGTTGACAAAGATGAAGTCCGTGTAGCCATCTACCGTTACGGTGCAATGGATCTCTGCTTCTTCCTGATAGGCACGTTCCTTTTCAAAAGCTTCTTTCACAAAGTCCATCATTGGAACGGTACGGACACCAGCCTTCGTTTTGGGCGAGTGGCAGTTGAAGTAACAGCCTTTCTTGCCGCCGTTGTTCTCACGATGGTCGTAGTTGACCAGCGTGTGATTGACGGAGATCGTGCTTTCCTCAAAATCTACATCGCACCAGCGCAGACCCGTAGCTTCTCCTACGCGCAGGCCCGTTCCCAGCATGACTGCGAAAATCGGGTACCAGTGCTGGTACTTCGGCGTTTTGGAGAGGTAGGACAGCAGCAGATTCTGTTCTGCAACGGTCAGTGCCTTACGGCGGTTGGTTTCAAACTGGTGTGCCTTTTTCAGTTCCCGCAGAACATTGTCCGAAGGGTTGCTCCGCAGATAGCAGTCATCCACCGCCATGTCCAACACCTGATGCAGAACCGTGTGTACACTGTCGATCGTAGAGATCTGCAAGCCCCGCTCGTCTGCCAGCGTGTTGTAGAACTGCTTCACATCCGACTTTTTGAGCGCAGACACCTTCGATTTGCCAAAATCCGGCTCCACGAACTGCCGATAAAGGTACAGATAGTTCTGAAAGGTGTTGTCCTTCAGACCACGCTTCACCTTTGCCCACAGGGTGAACACATCGTTCAGGGTGACGTACCGGGCTTCTGCCTTGATACCTTCCAGCGAATCCCGCTGAATGTCGTTTTCCTTTTCCCGAAGTTCCTCCAAGGTCGCAGCATAAATAGAATGCCGCTTGCCATCCGGGGAAGTCCAACGGAAATCGTACTTGCCATCTTTGCGCTGGGATTCGCCTTTGCGGAGAACCACACGCGCCTTGTCCTTGCGTTTCGTATTCTGAGTTGTTGCCATGAGCGTTGCTCCTTTCTACATCGCGGTGCAGAAAAGAGCGTTGTTCTGTGTTCATAGTACCACAGATACGCCATTCTCTGCAAGACGTTTTGAAAAATATCCGGGACATTTTCAAAGCGAGTACATTCGCTCCGTGTATTCATCCAGCTTGCGCCGCTTGATGAGCCGCTTGGAACCCACCCACAGCACGAACTGGCAATGTTCGTTATCCGATAATGAACGCAGCTTGTTGATGCCAATGCCGGAATAAGCCGCAGCTTCTTCCAGCGTCAGATTGCTCTTTTCCCAAATCGGGACATCTTTCATAGGCAGACCTCCAATTCCTTGTAACCGAACGCCTGTAACCGGGCAGGAAAACTCTCTTTTTCTGTACGCAGGGCATTCGGTGCGCTTTATACTTTTTCTTATTCTTTTAAGGTTACATGGTTACAGAAAGAGGAAAACGCAGCGGTCATGCGGCTTTTGCGCCGTAACTGAGGTGTAACCGAATCTGTAACCAGACGTGTAACCGCTGTCCATCAGAAGGGAAAGCCCAGCTGCTTGGCTTCCGCGTCCGTTATTTCGGAGAAATTTTCAGCCCCGGTTTCGGGGCTGGTTACGCGCTCCCAGCCTTTCTGAACGCCGTACTTCGGGTAACGCTTGGCGGTCTTGTGCGCCTGCCAGCCTTGGATATCGCCGCGCGAAATTCCCGTGTTCATGATCTCGCAGATAGCACGGGTCTCCCACTCAGCCGGGATGTTCGTGTTGCCCAGCGCCTCCGCATAAAGCTGCTTGGAACACACCCGGTCACCCGTGTAGTCCTCCAGAAAGGCGTAGATCATGCCAGCCTGCGCATCCTCCTGCATGAAGTCCTGCTGATGGGCTTGCAGGGTTTCCTGCATGGCATGGCTGAACGCCAGTTTATAATTGCCGCTGTTGTAAATCGTCATGGCTTCTGCCCAGAGCTGGTCGATATAGGCACGGGATTCTTCCTCGTTGTCCAGAATGTGGACTTCGGCCAGTTCCGCATCCACCGGGACAGGGATAAAGCGGCGGTTGCCTGTGCGGTCACGGGGCAAAAAATCCTGCCGGTTGGTCGTACCAGCAAAGACGCACTGGCGCAGACGATCGGCAGGATGGGTTTCATAGGGAATTTTATAGGTTTCCTTCTGCTTGCTGAGAAAGCTCTTGATCTCCTCGATGCTCTTGGCGTTGGCGGTGGCGATCATCTCTGACATTTCAATGATCCAGTGGCCTTGCAGTTTGCGATACACGTTGTCGTCGTCCAGTCGCCGCAGGTCATCCGAGAACCACTCGTCCTTGACTGCCAGTAGCCGGAAGAAAGTGGACTTTCCCACACCTTGACCTCCCACCAGACAGAGCATGGTCTCAAATTTACATCCCGGCTGGAACACTCGCTTGATGGCTCCCAGCAGGAAAATTTTCATGGCTTCGCAAGTGTACTCGTCCTCCGCAGCACCGAGAAAATGGTGTAGGACGTGGGCTATCCGTTCCGTGCCGTCCCATTGCAGACCGTTCAGGTAATCCCGGATGGGGTGGTAGCGGTTCTCGTTGGCAACAATGCGGATGGCAGATTCAATTTTCTTCTCACTGGAAATGCCGTACTTCTCCATCCGGCGCAGGATATACTTCATGTCCGTGTCGTTCAGCGTCTTGCTAGAGCGGGGCCAGCCCACAGGCTTTACAATGTCGATGCGTTCGCTCAACAGGTTCAGCCGGATGGCATCTGCCAGCACATGGTCATTCTGCAGAATCGTGATGCAGTTCTGGATCGTCCGTTGGATTTCACCGTTGGAGTGCTTGACCAGCATTTCTTTTACGTCCGCAACGGTGTGGGGAGTGCGTTCTTCGTGGACTTCTTTGCTCAATAACATCACCTCGTACTATTATTGAAAACAATTTTCTGATTTTTCGGCGGCAGGCGGTGCGGACGGCTTCCGTTGGGTCTGTTCCGCCTGCAAGCGGTTCAGCAGTTGCAGAACAGAATCCCGTGCTTTTTCCTTGATCTGCTCCTTGCCTTTCTGTCGGACTTCCGGCTTCAGCAGCTTCTCCTGCAAACGAGTGGCGGTGGTTTGCATCGTCTTGAGGAATTTGTTCAGAACACCGTCCAGATGCTTGGCGGCGTACTCCCGTGTAGCCTGCGGTGCTTTGCGTTCCGGGGACAGCACCCACCTTTTCGTGTCCTCGATCATCCGCATATCTTCCTTCCGGGTCTCCGTTCGGACAGCATCTGTCACGACCTCCACTGCCTCGTCGTAAGCCGCTGCTGAAACATCTTCCAGCAGGGTCTCCATGTCCGAAACTTTCAGGGTCAGCTCATCCAGCTTGCTCTGCTGGGCGGAAAGCTGTTCCTTCTGCTTGGCAAGGATATAGTCCTGCTTTTCGAGATACTGCCGGTTGCCGTATTCCGCTTCCTCCTCCAATTCCAGACCATGCCGCTTGGCGATGTCAAACAGTATCTTCCGGCAGGCTGCATCAAAGGTAATTTTGCGGTTGTTGCGGCGGCTGAGGGGCTTGTCCGGATTAGGCAACTCAAAGCCTAGAGTTTCCAGCGCCTTTTCCTGCTGGGGTGCCACCTCACCGTACTTGTTCTCGCAGTCGAACACATGGCGCTCGTGGATGTGGGGCGTACTCTCATCCAGATGCAATGCCCAGTCCAGCACATGGACGTGTTCGCCAAATTTGCCCTTGAATTCCTCAATGAACTCCGTGACGATATTCAGTAAGTCCTCTGCGGAAGCGTGTTCATCCAGCGTTCCAAGCTGGTAGATAGTCTCTTCCGGGCAGGTCTTGCGGCTGGACAGCAGGTCGGGAATGGAGCGGTTTCGTTCCGTATGCCGAATCTTGGCGTTGCGCTCGTTTTGTCTTTCGATGAACTCCGAATAGTGGTTCTCGTAGAATTGCCGTTCCACCTCTGAGAATGTCCCTGCCAGATCATCCGGGTCTTGTGGGGCGATGGCAGAGCGGAAACCGTGAAAGCAGTCCCAGTAGATGTTGCCCTTGGCGCGTTCCGGGTCGATGTGCTCACTGTTGGCAAGGTTGAAACTGCGGTCATTGTGTTTGGGGTTGTAAGTGCCGTGGGCTCCGGCTCGTCCGTTGTGCCGTGTTAATTTCAGATAGACATCCCTCCGTTTCGACTTATTGGCGTGGGAGAACGCAGCAGCGAAGCTGCTGGATCTGCCGCCGTTTTGCGCCAGATAATACCCAGTAGGATATGACGCACAGCATCATATCACTGGGGCAAAGAGCTGCACTCTCTGCACTCTTGCTCCGGGCAAGCTGGCGGTCAAAGATTTGCGAATCCCTGCCCACCAGCTCGTCCGGCTTTTTCAGTGGGTCATTTTGACCCTCTGATTCCGTTACGGGTAAAATCAAGTGCCGGGTGGCGGCACCTGATTTTCAACAGACCTTGCAGCGTTACGGAAAACGATGTGCTCATTTTGACCACTTGGTTTTCCGTAACAGGTCGATGAATTTCCGTTCCCACATTCGGGAGGAGATTAAGTTTCATTTGGCAGATGCGTTACGCTTAACCAAGTGCTCATTTTGAGCACTTGCAGCATCCGTAACACGTTTTCGATAGTCTTTTTGCCGACAGGCATTGCTGCAATAACGGGCACCTGCACGTTTGGGCGTGAATTTTTCGCCGCAGCACTGGCAGACTAAATCTTGACGGTGCATTTGACGGTATTCCCGCTGTCGCCGATTGTTGGCCTGATTGCCGCACCAGTAGCTGTGACAGTATTTCTTGGTGTAGATGGTGGTGTAGAACACCCGACCGCAGCCGCCGCAGATAAGTTTGCGGATAGCGTATCCTCCGGCAGTAAAACCCGTTTCCTCATACGATTCTTTCAAATAATCCTGATTGTTCTGCTCCCATTCTTCGTTTGTCACATACATGGAGATGACCCTCCTTTCACTGGCGTTACAGAAAATCAATGTGGTCAATTTGACCACATTATTTTCTGGTAACTGAGGAATCAACGTTTAGCCGTTCTCCCTGCATGGATTTCCTGCCCCCTTCCGGCGGCGTTTTCCGGCTCACCCTTACGGGGTCATCGCCGGGTATCCCATGCAGACGATCATGCGGTTTTCAAGGTGCGGTGCGAGATTTGGCAATAAAAAAATCGCCACACAGCAACCTGAACCTGACCATTCCTTCCGGGATGGCCTTGGTTCTGGTTCGTTATGTAGCGATAAGAAAGTCAAAAACTTGCTCCGGCTCCTTCGGGAGCCGAGCTGGAACTCTAAGTAAATATGTTATATTAAATTGTTGGAATAGACTACCACATAAATCGAGCTTTGTCAACAAAAAGTTTTGAAAACACGCCACTTTCGGCGGTTTGCAAGAAAACGCAAGGAGAACTTTGGTAAAAAGAGAGAGGGTTGGATAGCTCGTTCTGTTTGCAATGGAATGCCAACTCGGAACTTTTCCGAGCAGAAAAACAACCGTCCGCTTCAAGTTGAGCTGCGCCCAAACCCCTTGTGTTCTGCATCCGCTGGATGCAGGCTATGCAATTCAATGTTGTTGCTGTTGCATTAAAAAGTTGAATTGCTATAACACACGGCAAGAAACAATTTCCGTTTCGCGCATTGTAATGTTCGCAGAAAAAACTTATAATGCTTTTGAACCTGTAGGACACACAAAACGCAGAAAAGAGAGGGAATCATGAGAAAACTGTTCCTTTTGGAAGATGACTTGAGTCTGGTCAGTGGGCTGACCTTTGCATTCAAGAAGCAGGGCTTTGCACTGGATACCGCCCGGACGCTGGCAGAAGCCGAGATGCTGTGGTCAGACGGAAAATATGACCTGCTGGTGTTGGATGTTTCCCTGCCGGATGGCTCTGGCTTCGATTTTTGTCAGAAGGTGCGGCGCACATCCAATGTGCCGATTTTGTTCCTGACCGCTTCAGATGAGGAAATGAATATCATCATGG
The DNA here is from genome assembly GCF_023347255.1 of Faecalibacterium sp. I4-3-84. Lineage (GTDB taxonomy): Bacteria > Bacillota > Clostridia > Oscillospirales > Ruminococcaceae > Faecalibacterium > Faecalibacterium taiwanense. The sequence goes on along the minus strand of NZ_CP094466.1, from coordinate 1,155,113 downwards.
GGCTGGATCTGGGCGGGGATGATTACCTGACCAAGCCGTTCAAGCTGGGTGTCCTGCTGTCGCGAGTCAATGCACTGCTTCGCCGTGCAAATGTGTCCGGTGCAGGAGATACCGTGCTGGAATCCAATGGCATCATCGTCCGATTGTTGCAGGGGCAGGCATACAAAAACGGGACCTTGCTGGAACTGACCAGCGCAGAGTACAGGCTGCTCTGCTTCTTTATGTGGCATCCGAATGCCGTGCTATCCAAGGAACAAATTCTGGATGCACTGTGGGACTGCGATGGAGATTACATTGACAGCAGTGCCTTAACGGTGTACATCCGGCGGCTGCGGATGAAGATTGAGGACGACCCCGGCAAACCGCAGATGCTGCTGACCGTTCGCGGGATGGGCTATAAATGGAATGGGTAAAGGTGCCGTATGAAAGTATTCGCAAACCGGGAGATCCGTAATTTGTTCCGGACAGTGCTGGCGGTCTGGGCAGTGGCCTTGGCTCTTACGCAGGGCATTGCATGGCATACAGCGCACGCATTCTCTTTTGGGTCACTGTTGGTTTTTCTTCTGCTGGGCGGCTGCCTCTGGGGCGTGCTTTTTCGCTATTTCCAAAGGCAGAGCGCGCTTCTGGAACAGGCAGTCCAGCAAATCCAAAGCTGTCTGGATGGCAACCCGGATGCACGACTGGACTGCGACCGGGAGGGAGAACTTTACCGGCTGTTTCACTCCGTTAATGCATTGGCGGCAGTTCTGAGCGCACACGCAGACAACGAGCAGCGGGAGAAGCATTTTTTGAAAAATACTATTGCGGATATTTCGCACCAGCTCAAAACACCGCTGGCGGCGTTGAATATCTACAACGGTCTGCTTCAGGACGAAGTTGTTTCGCCGTCGGAGGTCAAAGAGTTTGCAGACCTGTCCGAACAGGAGTTGGACCGCATCGAAACGCTGGTGCAGAATCTGCTCAAAATCACCCGGCTGGATGCCGGTTCGGTCGTCTTGGAGAAGAAAAACGAAAATGTTGCTGAAATGGTGCAGGACATTGCGCGGCAGTATCACTATCGTGCCAAGCAGGAACAGAAAAAGCTTGTTCTGTCCGGCTCAGAGGCGGTTAGACTTTGGTGCGACCGTGACTGGATGCAGGAAGCTGTGGACAATCTTGTAAAGAATGCCCTTGACCACACAAAGAGCGGAGATACGATTCAGGTAGAGTGGAATGCACTGCCGTCCATGGTTCAGATCAAAGTGCGCGACAACGGCAGCGGCATCCACCCGGAAGATTTGTACCATATCTTCAAACGGTTTTATCGCAGCCGCTTTTCACAGGATACACAGGGCATCGGGCTGGGTCTGCCGCTGGCAAAAGCCGTTGTGGAAGCCCATCACGGCACCATTGAAGTAGACAGCGAGCTGGGAAAGGGCACGACCTTTACTCTGAATTTTCCGATTCCTACAAAATTGTAGGTTGAGTGTAGGCTTGCAGTAAGGTTGACGTGTTATCCTTTTCTGCACAGACAGAGATAATCCGTCTGAATCGAAGGAACCTGCAAAGTGAGGGATACACTATGGAACTATTAGAAGTCAACCATCTCTGCAAGACCTACGGCAGCGGAGAAACTGCTGTCCATGCGCTAAAAGATGTTAGCTTTTCAGTGCCGAAAGGCGAATATGTGGCGGTCGTTGGCGAATCCGGCTCTGGCAAAAGCACCCTGCTCAACCTGATTGGCGGACTGGATACACCGACTTCCGGCAAGGTGCTGATTGATGGTAAGGATGTTTTTGCCATGAAAGACCGGGAGCTGACGATTTTCCGCCGCCGCAATATCGGTTTTATCTTTCAGGCATTCAACCTCATCCCGGAACTGACCGTAGAACAGAACATCCTGTTCCCGGTGCTGCTGGACTACCAAAAGCCGGACAGGGCATATCTGGAAGAACTGCTGACCGTGCTGAATCTGAAAGACCGTCGGAAGCATCTGCCAAGCCAGCTTTCCGGTGGGCAGCAGCAACGGGTAGCCATCGGCCGCGCCCTGATGACCCGCCCTTCCCTGATTTTGGCGGATGAGCCGACCGGCAATCTGGACACCCAGAACACCAGCGAGGTCATTGCCCTGCTAAAAGAAACATCCCGGAAATACGAGCAGACCATCCTGATGATCACCCACAACCGCAGCATTGCGCAGACGGCAGACCGGGTGTTGCAGGTATCGGACGGCTGCCTGACCGATTTTGGGAGGTGCCGGGAATGAGCAGCACAGAAATGAAAAGCTATCTGAGCCTGATCCCGATTTCTGCCAAGGTACGCAGACGGCAGAACCGCATGACGATTTTGTGCATCGTCCTTGCGGTGTTTCTGGTCACGGCGGTGTTCAGTATGGCAGATATGGCGATTCGGATGGAAACCTCAAACCAGCTGAACAAAAACGGAAACTGGCATATCATGGTAAAGGACATCTCCCCTGAAACAGCCGCAGAGCTTGCCGCACAGGAGGATGTTGCTGCATTTTCGGCGTATAGCGACATCAACGCTTCCCTTACGGAAAACTACTTTGCCGGAGATAAACGTGCCGCACTGGTAGGAGCAGATGATGCAATCCTTCAAATCTTTCCGGGAATGCAGTGTAGCACTGCCCCGGCGGATGGCGAAGTGCTCGTGACAGCAAACATCCGGGATTGGCTGGATGTTACGGTCGGTACAGCGATTCCGCTGACGCTCCCGGATGGACAGACCATTTCGCTTACTGTCGCAGGTTTCAATGAGGATACCTCCGATGCGAACCAGTATGATGCTGTTGTGCTGGTGATGAACCGCAGTACATTTTCTCAGATTGCCGCACAGGTAGAAGAATCCTTTGAAACACAGTATTTCATCCAGTTCAAGCCACGTACCAATTTGCGGCAGTCCATTGTGAACATCGAAAACAAGTACGGAATTTCAGAAGAAAAAATCTCCGAAAATACTTACCTGATGGCGTTGAATGCAAGCAGCAACAACGATTATATTGTAGGCTTATATGCGGTAGCGGCTGTGTTGGCTGACATGGTCGTCCTTGCCGGAATTTTTATGATCACAGGCAGCATCAACAGCAATGTAGCGCAGCGTACCAGCTATTATGGAATGCTGCGTTGTCTTGGGGCAGGAAAAAATCAGGTTCGGATGCTTGTCCGGCTGGAAGCTCTTTTCTGGTGTAAAACTGCTGTTCCAGCAGGATGTGTGCTGGGAATCGTTTCCACATGGGGATTGTGTTCCTTTCTGCGTGGATTTATCGGCGAGGAGTTCAGCTCTTTACCAGTGCTTGGCATCAGCCCGGTCGGTATTATCTGTGGTTCCACGCTGGGACTTATCACGGTTTGGTTCGCGGCATCTTCTCCGGCACGGCGGGCGGCAAAAGCTTCTCCGATCACAGCAGCAACTGGGAATGCGGTAGAAAATGCAGCGGATTCTCCGTGTCATGCTCGGTTGTTTGGAAGTCGTGCAGAGCTTTCCTTGGGCGTGAGCCATGCAACCTCGTCCAAAAAGAACTTGCTTCTGATGACAGGTTCCTTTGCGTTAAGCATTCTCCTGTTTTTGAGCTTTTCGGTTTTGCTTCGATGGGTTGGATTTGCGCTGAATCCGTTGCAGCCCTACACACCGGACTTATCGGTGGCTGAAACATCCGGGCAAAATGTCCTTGACCCGGTACTGGTGGAGCAGCTGGAAGCTCTGCCGGAAGTCAAACACGCATTCGGGCGGATGTATTGCCCGCTCCCGGCGGAATATCAGGGAAAACAGGGGTCCATCGACCTGATTTCATACGATACGATACAGTTTGGCTGGGCGAAAAAAGACCTGATTGGCGGAACCCTTCCGCAGGAGCCGGAGGATGGCACATACCCTGTGCTGACGGTATTCGACAAAAGCAACTCCCTGACCGTGGGTGATACCATTCAGCTGGAGGATGCAAAGCTCACAGTCGTGGGTGTATTGAACGACAGCCCGTTCAGTAGTACCGATTCCCCGATTGTTATCTGCACCGAAGAAACCTTCCATCAGCTGACCGGGCAAAACCGCTATGCGGTGATCGATATTCAACTAAAAGATACCACAGCAGACGCAGCCATTGCACAAATACACACCCTGCTGAGCGACACGTTAAACAAGCGGGTTGTTTTTTCCAACCGAATCGAAGGAAATCGGATGATACAAAGCACCTACTGGGCGTTCCATCTGGTGGTCTATGCGTTTCTCATCGTGATTGCAGGAATCACCATTCTAAACATCGTCAACAGCATTTCCATGAGCGTGTCGGCACGAATGAAGCAGTATGGCATCCTGCGTGCCATCGGGATGGATGATGCACAGCTGAAACGCATGGTCTCTGCCGAAGCTGGCACCTATGCGGTGTCCGGTCTTGTGGTGGGCGTTGCGCTGGGTCTTGTGCTGAATCGGAAGCTGTATATCCTGCTCATCACCCATTATTTCGGTGCAGCGTGGCAGGTGCCGTGGGGCTGTCTTGCCGTGATTGTCGTAGTCGTGCTGGCGGCTGTGGTGCTGGCAGTATATAACCCGGTCAGGCGGATCCTCATGCAGCCCATTACTGCAACCATCAGTGAATTATAAACCAGAACAGCAGATGCCCACCGGCTTATGAAAACCATAGGCAGGTGGGCATCGTGTTTCTTTATAGGGGCTTAATCTTCCAGCCTACCGTGGTCGCAGCCGAGGGAGAGATAGCGCTCCATCTCCCCTCCCAGCACCATCTGTGCATACTCCAAGGGCTTATTGTACAGCAGCCAGTCCAGCTCTGCCCGCTGTGCCGGGGTGTTGCCGTACTCGTCCTCCACGGCGATGCAGTCAATGGCAACGGCAGAGCCATCCGCAAACCGGGCCTCCACCCGGTCGGTGTCCATGTTGTAGCGGCAGGAAAGCAGTTTGTTCATAAGAAAACCTCCATGTTCTTCACATTTGCTTCTTTTACGGTGGAAAGTTCTGGCTATCCGTTTAAAAATCCGTGAACCCACTTTCTGATGCAGCCCTTTACAGGTCTACACTCATCCACTACACGTCCAATTCTTACACCAACCTTAGAACAACGCTCTTTTTGCTCTGCACAAAATCCTGCATCGTTTGGCGTAAAATTGGCGTATGGTGTAATTTTCGCTGGAAATCCATCAAAAGAAAAAGCCTGAAACTTCTCGGCTTATCAAGAAGTTTCAGGCTTTTTTGTGCTTAAATTGGAAATTTACTGGTCGATGGGCTTCATCGTGGGGAACAGCAGCACATCGCGGATGGAGGCGCTGTCGGTGAGCAGCATCACCAGACGGTCCACGCCGAAGCCCAGACCGCCCGTGGGGGGCAGGCCATACTCCAGTGCGTTCACGTAGTCGTAGTCCACCTGTGCCTTGCAGTCGGGCTCGATGGCCTTGCGCTCGGCCACCTGACGCTCGAAGCGGCCCTTCTGGTCGATGGGGTCGTTCAGCTCGCTGAAGGCGTTGCCGTACTCGGTGCAGTCGATGAAATACTCAAAGCGCTCGGTGAAGGCGGGGTCGTCCGGCTTGCGCTTTGCCAGCGGGCTGATCTCCACGGGGTAGTCGTAGATGAAGGTGGGCTGGATCAGCTTGTCCTCCACGAAGGCATCGAAGAACTCGGCCAGAATGGAACCCTTGGTGGGCACCTCGGGCAGCTCCACGTGGTGCTCCTTGGCGGCGGCGATGGCATCCTCGTCGGACTTCCAGTCGTTGAAGTCCACGCCGGAATACTTCTTGACGGCCTCGATCATGGTCAGGCGCTCCCAGTGGCCCATGTCGATCTGCTTGCCCTGATAGGGGATGACCATGCTGCCGCAGATCTTCTGGGCAAGGCGCTTGTACAGCTCCTCCACCAGATCCATCATGCCGTGGAAGTCGGTGAAGGCCTGATACAGCTCGATGCTGGTGAACTCCGGGTTGTGCTTGGGGTCCATGCCCTCGTTGCGGAAGATGCGGCCCACCTCGTACACGCGGTCCATGCCGCCCACGATCAGACGCTTGAGGTACAGCTCGGTCTCGATGCGCAGCACCATGTCCATGTTCAGGCTGTTGTGATGGGTGTAGAAGGGGCGGGCCGAGGCACCGATCTCGAAGGGGGTCAGGATGGGGGTGTCCACCTCCAGGAAGCCCTTTTCGTCCAGATAGGCGCGGATCTCCTTCAGGATCTGGCTGCGCTTCACAAAGGTGTCCTTCACCTCGGGGTTTGCAATCAGGTCCACGTAGCGCTGACGGTAGCGCATCTCGGTGTCGGTCAGGCCGTGGAACTTCTCGGGCAGGGGACGCAGGCTCTTGGCCAGCAGGGTCAGCTCGGTGGCGCGCACGCTCAGCTCGCCGGTCTTGGTGCGGAACACCTCGCCCTTCACGCCGATGATATCGCCCACGTCCAGCTTCTTAAAGGCGGCGTAAGGCTCTTCGCCCAGCTCATCGCGGCGGACGTACAGCTGAATGTCGCCCTTATCGTCCCGCAGGTGGGCAAAGCTTGCCTTGCCCATTACGCGCTTGGACATCATGCGGCCTGCCAGCGCCACGGTCTTGCCGCTGTCGGTCTCGTTGGGCAGGTCGGCAAACTCGGCCTTCAGGTCGGCAGAGTAGGCATCCTGCGGGTACTTGGTCAGGGTGAAGGGGTCGTGGCCTGCAGCCTGCAGGTCGGCCAGCTTCTGGCGGCGCACCTGCACCTGCTCGCTCTCGGACAGGCCCTGCGCCGGGTTCTTCTTTTGTTCTTCCATGGTTTCTCCTATTCGTTTGGCCTGCTCAGCCTGCAGCATGGGTAATGTTCAGCACGGTGTACTCCACGGTGTGGCCGGTGGGCAGCAGCACTTCGGCCTTGTCGCCCACAGCCTTGCCCAGCAGGGCGTGGCCCACGGGGCTTTCGTCGCTGATCTTGCCGTTCAGGGGGTCGGCTTCGGTGCGGCCCACAATGTCGTACTCCTCGTTCTCGTCCTCACCGGTCATGAGGATGGTGACGTGGGTGCCCACAGAGACATTGTCCACGCTCAGCTCGCTCTCATCAATGATGACGGCGTTCTTGATCATCTGCTCCAGTTCGGTGATGCGGTTCTCCACCAGACCCTGCGTATTCTTAGCCTCGTCGTACTCGCTGTTCTCGGAAAGGTCGCCGTGGCTGCGTGCTTCCTTGATCTCTTCGGCCAGCTCCTTGCGGCGCACCGTTTTGAGGTATTCCAGTTCCTCCTGCATTGCCTTCAGACCGGCAGCGGACATCTTGATCTCTTGTGCCATTTGAGAATCTCTCCTTGTCTATTTGTTTTGCACAGCCGCAAAGCCGCACAATAATGCCATTTTGACTACATTATTATAATAGCAAGCCGGGGCTTTGTCAATAAAAAAGGCGCTGGCTTTTGCGTGCCAGCAGACAGGTTTCCCTTCATTCACGCATTTTTTAGGGCGATTCACGCAGGTTTGCTTCCAAAATCCGGTAAAGTGTGAGATAATCAAGGTACTGTAATACATACCCCCCCCCCGTAAAATACGAGGGGAAAAAGGAGGCATTCTACATGAAACTACGCAAACTTGCAAGACAGCTGGCCGCAGCGGCGGTGGTGGGGGCCATGGCCCTGAGCCTGTGCATGCCCGCACTGGCCCAAACGTGGAACATCAGCAATCAGCCGGGCTTCAGCGAGGTCTATTCCATCACAGTGACGGGCACCACAGGCGGGCGCACCGTGGAGCTGTTTGGCGTAGATGCAAGCAACGAAGGCTCTTCGTCCAAGTACACGGAGACCGACGAGACCATCCTCTCCGGCAGCGGTGCCACCTACACCAGCCTGAATGGGTACGGTGCGCCGGTGAGCGTGGCGCTGGACGGGCTGGGCGTCATGTTGGAGGATATTTCCGGCAGCGGTGCCTGCATCCGCACCTACGGTGACGCGTCGGTGGACCTGCGCGGCACAAACATTCTCACCATCCCGGGTAATTACGGCATCTGCTCGGATGACGGCAGCCTTACCCTTGGCGGCACCGGCACGCTGAACATCCGTAGCGGCCACGGCATCCGGATGGGTGACAGCTTTACCCTGAACAGCGGCATCGTGGACATCGCCGAAACCGAAACGTCCACGAAGGCCCTGCGAAGCGGCATCACGGCGGACACCATCACCCTGAACGGCGGCCGCATCCATGTCTCGATCGCGCCACCCACTTCGGAAGATTACTACAACGATGCGCTTTCTGCTCGCAAAGGCATTTTCATCCGCGGCGGCAGTGTGGTAACAAAGACTGCCAACACCGTCTCCGGCGCCGATACCGTCCAGCACCGCGCCCTTTACAGCCGCGATGGCGACATCGTTATTTCCGGCGGCAGTGTGCAGGCGGAGGGCGGCGAGCTCTACGCCGAGAGCGGCAGCATCCGCATCAGCAACGGCGAAGTAATCGCGGATGTGCTGTGCAGCGACAATGGCCTGACCATTTCCGGCGGCAAAGTGACCACCAAGGGCTTCAATGTGTCGGGCCCCATCGTGCTGTCCGGCGACGCAAAGGTGACCTTTGATGGCTATCTGGACGAAGGACCGCTGAGCCGGTTCGACACCAGTGGCCTGACCACCGACGGCTACCTGCGCTACAGGCCAGACCCGTCTGATACCGGTGCCGAGACCGATGACGAGGGCTACGTTGTTGTTCGCGGCACGCTGGAACCCCAGCCCGGCGGCGACGCGGGCAATGCTTCCGGTGACGCAGGCGGTGCCATTGCCGCCGTGGTCCTTGGCAGCGCAGCCGTGTGGGGCGGCTACGAGGTGGTGACCCGGGTGATCCTGAATGAACTGCTGCCCGAGGGTGCAGCCATCCCCGCAAACCGCGGCCAGCTGGCATTGCTGGTGTGGAACAATGCAGGCAGGCCCGAACCCGCCGCACAGCCCGCGTTTGCGGATGTGGCCGACGCTGACATGGCAAAGGCTGCACAGTGGTGCGCGGAGCAGGGCATCATGGAGGCCAAGAGCGCAGACACCTTCAAGCCCGAAGGCTGGACACCGAAGTTCAACGTGATCGAAACCTGGAATAAGGCATTCCCCAAGGCAAAGTAAATTGTAAATTTTCTCGTACAAAAGACGGTGCTTTTTGCGTGCCAGCAGACAGGTCTCCCGTCATTCACGCATTTTTTAGGGCGATTCACGCAGGTTTGCTTCCAAAATCCGGTAAAGTGTGAGATGATTAAGGTACTGTAATACATACCCCCCCGTAAAAATACGAGGGGAAAAAGGAGGCAATCTGCATGAAACTGCGCAAACTTGCAAGACAGCTGGCCGCAGCGGCGGTGGCGGGGGCCATGACCCTGAGCCTTTGCATGCCCGCACTGGCCGAAACGTGGGATATGTCCAACACGGAGAAATACCCCAACGGCAAAGGCTCGTGGATCTCCGTGTACCGCTATGCGGACAACGCCGACTACCCCGAGCTCAACGGCCAGTTTTTGACGATCTGGTATAGCGGCGACAAGCCAGACCCAATCAAGGAAAAAGACGACGCCCCTGTTTTTTCGGGCCGCTTCGAAACGCTTGACTTGAACGGTAATGAAGGCACCACGGTCCATGCCACGCTGCAGGATGCCCATATAGAATACAACGCCGATTCAAGGCACACCCTTACTACGTCTGGCAATGTCGAGCTCACCCTGAGCGGCAGCAACACGGTCACGCACAACAATACCAACAAGCTGGCCATCGACATTGACGGCAACGGTTGGCCCGACCAAACCCCGGGGCTGCTCACCATCCAGGGCAGCGGCAGCCTGACGGCCGAGGCACCGTCCAGAGGCATCCGGATTCAGAACGGCACGCTGGATGTGACAGACGGCACCGTGAACGCGACCGCTGCGGATAACGGCATCTATGCCCTAGGCAACACCGTACAGGTAAGCGGCGGCACCCTGTGCGCAACTGCCACCGGCGAACACGGTATCGGCATCAAAGCCAGCCATAACGGCCAAGTAACGGTGAGCGGCGGCAAGCTGACGGCCAGCGGCGGCGGCTTTGGCATCGAAGCCAGCGAAAACGGTCGTGTAACGGTGAGCGGCGGTACCCTGAATGCCAGTGCCAAAGAAACCGTCGCCATTACAGGTTCAAGCATTACGGTAAACGGCGGTGTGCTGAATCTGGAAGACAATACGGCACCCGTTGGCATCCTTTCCAAAGATCTCAACGTAACGAATGGCTGGCTGACGGCAAAGGGCCAGACCGTGTCCGCGAACAACATAACGGTTTCCGGCGGCGTTATGGAAGCAGGCGTGCTCAACTGTAGCCAGCTCAACGTCAGCGGCGGCTGGGTGGAAGCCGACACGCTGGAGCCGAGGGAGAATGACGCCAGCAGCTGCACGGTCAACCTCAGCGGCGGCAACGTAAAGCTGAAAAGCGTGCCCGACAGCAGCGTCACGGTCAACTTCTCCAAACGGGCGCGGCTGACCATTACGGAGCCCGTCTCTGAAAGCGATGTCAGCGCACTGGTCGAGGCTTTCGAGAACGCGCAGAGCGATCTGTACACCACCGCCTACCTGCGCTACAAGCCCGCTGACGACAACGCTCCTCTCCCGGATGGGGCCGACTGGGACGGCAGCTACGTGGTGTATCAGGGCATCCAGACGGACCCTGACAGGAACCTTGCCACAGACGACAACAAGCCCCTGCTGCCCAGCGACATTGTCGAGATCGGCGCAGCACCTGAAGGCGACGCAGGCGGTGCCATTGCCGCCGTAGTCCTTGGCAGCGCAGCCGTGTGGGGCGGCTACGAAGTGGTGACGCGGGTGATCCTGAATGAACTGCTGCCCGAGGGTGCAGCCATCCCCGCAAACCGCGGCCAGCTGGCATTGCTGGTGTGGAACAATGCAGGCAGGCCCGAACCCGCCGCACAGCCCGCGTTTGCGGATGTGGCCGACGCTGACATGGCAAAGGCTGCACAGTGGTGCGCGGAGCAGGGCATCATGGAGGCCAAGAGCGCAGACACCTTCAAGCCCGAAGGCTGGACACCGAAGTTCAACGTGATCGGAACCTGGAATAAGGCATTCCCCAAGCACTAAACAAAAAGCCCCCGGTATTCGCAGTACCGGGGGCTTTTTGTTGTATTGGGTCAGAGCTTGTGTTATACTGGCACTGCGGCCCTTCTCCGATCCCCCAGTCGCGGAAAGGAGGTGGAAGTCCATGAACACTATCATCACATTTTTTCAGTCTGTCGGAGCACAGGTAGTAGCCTATTATCTGTGCAAGTGGCTTGACAGCCTGATGTGCAAGGGCAGTAAGCACTAACAAAAAGACCCCATCTGGAGCGGCAACTCCGGATGGGGTTCTTTTTTGCGTGGAAATCCATGATGAACGGCATATCATCACATAGCCTACTTTTAGTATATGCAATCCCGCGCAAAAGTCAAGCGGGCAGATAAAAATTAACAATTTGCCGTTGGAATGGCCCGCAAAAACCCCCGCTGACAGAGGGAAAAGTGTCAACGGGGGTCGGGGTGATGTCGTATTTCGGTGGGAACTCCTTCAGTCAGAACCTGACGGTTCTGCCAGCTCCCTCGGTGAGGGGGGCTGTCTGCGCAGCAGACTGGGGAAGTTGACGTTTACCGTTTAATCGTCTGCGCTCTCGTCCAGATTGCCCAGCTTCTTGGCCTGCTCCACAACGGCAGGCACCAGCATCTCGGGCAGAACCTCGTAGCGGGCAAACTCGGTGGTGAACCAGCCGCGGCCCTGCGTGGTCTGCCGGATGAAGGTGGTAAAGTTTGCAAGCTCTGCCAGCGGCACTTCAGCGATGATGGTCTGCAGGCCGTCCTCGTCCGGCTCCATGCCCAGCACGCGGCCGCGGCGCTTGGTCACATCGCCCATGATATCGCCGGTGTTGTCGTTTGGCACATGAGCCTTCAGGGTGTGGATGGGTTCCAGAATGACCGGGCCGGCCTCCGGCATAGCGGCCTTGTAAGCCAGCTTTGCGGCCATAATAAAGGCCATCTCGGAGCTGTCCACCGGGTGGTAGCTGCCGTCCAGCAGGGTGGCTTTCAGGCCCACCACGGGGTAGCCTGCCAGCACGCCCTTTTCGGCGGCAAGGCGCACGCCCTTTTCAACAGCCGGGAAGAAGTTCTTGGGCACGCTGCCGCCGAACACCTTCTCCTCAAACACGACCTGCTCGCTGTCGCAGGGCTCGAAGTTGATGATAACGTCACCGAACTGGCCGTGACCGCCGGTCTGCTTCTTATGACGGCCCTGCTTCTGGCAGGCCTTGCGGATGGACTCGCGGTAGGCGATGCGGGGTGCTTCCAGCCCGATCTCCACGCCGAACTTGTTCTTGAGTTTGGCCTTCACCACGTCCAGATGCTGCTCGCCCAGACCGCCGATCACCTGCTGATGGGTCTCGGCGTTGTTCTCGTAGCTCAGGGTGGGGTCTTCTTCCATCAGGCGGGCCAGCGCGCTGCTGATCTTGCCCTCGTCGCCCTTCTTGGCCACAGTGACGGCCATGAACAGGCTGGGCTTGGGGAACACGGGGGCGGGCAGCTTGACCACGCGCTCAGCGTCGCACAGGGTGTCGCCGGTCTTGGCGCTCACCAGCTTTGCCACTGCGCCGATGTCACCGGCAATGATGCCGTCGGAGTCCACCTGTTTTTTGCCAATGACGGTGAGGGGCTTGGAGATCTTCTCCACATCGCCGGTGCGGGCGTTGGTGAGGGGTTCGCCTGCAGTCACCTTGCCGCTGACCACGCGCAGGTAGCTCAGCTTGCCCACGAACGGGTCGGCCACGGTCTTGAACACGTAGGCGGCGGTAGGCTCTGCTTCGGTGCAGTGCAGCTCCACCGGCTCACCGGCAGCATCCTCGGCCAGCACAGCAGCGTCATGCTCCGGGCTGGGCAGGAGCTTGTGCATGTTGAACAGCAGCATATCCAGTGCCTGCTGGTTCACGGCGCTGCCGCAGAACACGGGGGTGATCAGGCCGTCCTTAACGCCCTTGCGCATGCCTTCCACGATCTCCTCGGTGGTGAAGGCTTCGCCGCCGAAGAACTTTTCCATCAGCTCATCGTCGGTCTCGGCAATGGCTTCGCTCATGGCCTCGATCAGGCCCTGAAAACGGTGGCCGATGTCCGGCAGGTCCACCTGGATCTGCTTGCCGCCCTCGTACTTGAAAGCCTTCTGGCTGAACAGGTTGATGTACACGGGGGTGCCGTCGTCCAGCTTGGCGGGCACCACACAGGGGCAGATGGTGGAGCCGAACTTGATCTTCATATCCTCAAGGATCTTGAAGTAGTTGGCATTCTCCAGATCGCACTTGGAGACGAACACCATGGTAGCCTTGCCATTCTTGCGGGCCAGCTGGAACGCCTTTTCCGCACCCACAGTCACGCCGCTGCGGCCGGACACCACCACCAGTACGCTCTCGGCGGCACGGATACCCTCGTACTCACCGGCCTCGAAGTCGAACAGGCCCGGCGCATCGATCAGGTTGTACTTGATGCCCTCGTACTCCACCGGCACTACAGATGCCGACAGGCTGGCCTTGCGCTTTGCTTCCTCGGGGTCAAAGTCCGAAACAGTAGTGCCGTCCTCAACACGGCCCATACGCTCGGCAGCGCCCGAAAAATAGACCAGCGCCTCGGTGAGCGTGGTCTTGCCGCTGCCGGCATGACCGGCAATCAGGATATTGCGGATGTTGTTGCTTGCGTATTTCATATCGGTTTTTCCCTCATTTCCGCCGCACGGAGCATTCTCTCCGCTTTTGTGGCATATTTTACAAAGATAATACCACACTCAAAATGATTTTTAAATATTTCGTTTGAAAATTCTGACGAATCAAGCGCCAAACTTCGGGGCAAGGTTTTGTGCAAGTTGCACGGCAGTGCCAAAGTTTATTGTAAAACCCACAGCGATACGCTATAATAAAAGGCAGAATACAGGCACAAGGAGCATACCAAAATGAAACGTACCGATTACATCAACTGGGATGAATATTTCATGGGCATTGCGCTGCTCACGGCCATGCGCTCCAAGGACCCCAACAGTCAGGTGGGCGCGTGCATCGTCAGCTCGGAAAACAAAATTCTGTCCTTGGGCTACAACGGTATGCCCATTGGCTGCAGCGACGACGAGATGCCCTGGGAGCGGGAGGGCGCACCGCTGGACACCAAGTATATGTACGTGTGCCACGCCGAGCTGAACGCCATCCTCAACAGCGCCCACAATAACCTGAAAGGTGCGCGGGTGTACGTGACGCTGTTCCCCTGCAACGAGTGCACCAAGGCCATCATCCAGTCGGGCATTGCCGAGGTGGTGTACTACGGCGACAAGTACCACGACAGCGATTCCAGCGTGGCGGCGCGGTTCATGTTCAAAAAGGCCGGCGTGAAGCTGACCCCCTACACCCCCAGCGGCCGCAAAGCCGAGCTGGAACTGTAACGCCCTTTCCCTCTTGACCTTGCCGGGGCAACGTACTATAATAGGATCATAGTTCGCATAAATATTCATAAATATTTGCATAGAGAGGAAAATATACAATGAGTTTGAAGAACCGCAGCTTTTTGAAGCTATTGGACTACACCCCTGCCGAGATCGAAGAACTGCTGGACCTTGCCGCAGACCTGAAGGCAAAAAAGAAGGCCGGCATCCGCCACAATGACCAGCTGGCAGGCAAGAATATCGCCCTGATCTTTGAAAAGACCTCCACCCGCACCCGTTGCAGCTTCGAGGTCGCTGCCCACGATTTGGGCATGGAAGTGACCTACCTTGACCCGTCCGGCAGCCAGATCGGCAAGAAGGAGTCCATCGCCGACACTGCCCGTGTGCTGGGCCGCATGTTCGACGGCATCGAGTACCGCGGCTACGGCCAGCAGATCGTGGAAGACCTTGCCCACTACGCCGGTGTGCCGGTGTGGAACGGCCTGACCAACGAGTTCCATCCCACCCAGATCCTGGCCGACTTCCTCACCATCCGGGAGCACTTTGGCCATCTGAAGGGCATCAACTTCGTTTACTTCGGCGATGCCCGCTACAACATGGGCAACAGCCTGATGGTGGGCTGCGCCAAGATGGGCCTGAACTTCACCGCCTGTGCACCCAAGAAGTACCAGCCGGACGCTGCCCTCGTGGCCGAGTGCCAGAAGATCGCTGCCGAGACCGGTGCCACCCTCACCTTTGAGGAGGACCCCGCCAAGGCCGCCAAGGGTGCCGACGTGCTGTACACCGATGTGTGGGTGTCCATGGGTGAGCCGGTGGAGGTGTGGGCTGAGCGCATCAACGACCTTGCCGCCTACCAGATCAACCAGCAGCTGATGGACATTGCAGGCCCGCACGCTGTGTTCATGCACTGCCTGCCCGCCTTCCACGACCACAAGACCACCGTGGGCAAGGAGATGGGCGAGCGCTTTGGCCGCGATGCCATGGAAGTGACCGATGAAGTGTTTGAAGGCCCCCAGAGCATCGTGTTCGACGAAGCCGAGAACCGGATGCACACCATCAAGGCCGTGATGGCTGCGACCCTTGGCTATGTAAAATAACGGATCACAAACAAAAAAGGGAGGCTGCGTTTGCAGTCTCCCTTTTGCTTTGCCTGTTAGGCCTCCTTCAGCTTCAGCACGCCAGCCTGTACCAGACGCTTGCGCAGCAGTGCACCCACGATGCAGCTCACCACGATCTTGGCGAGGTCCAGCGCAATGAACGGGTACACGCACACCGAAAGCGCATAGCCCAGCTCGCACTGCATCTGGAACACGAACCATGCGGTGCCCAGCACGTAGCAGGCGGCATCGCCCAGCACAAGGCCGATGCCGGAGATCACCGGCTGGCCCTTGCTCTTTTCGATGAACAGACCGCCGATGAAGGCCAGCAGCAGGTAGCCCACCAGATAGCCGCCGGTGGGGCCTGCCAGCTTGGCAATGCCCGCGCCGTAGCCGGAGAACACTGGCACGCCCACAAGGCCGATGAGCAGGTACACCGCCACGCTCAAAGTGCCGAACTTGGGGCCGAGCAGCCATACGGTCAGGCAGATGACAAAATTTGACAGCGAAATGGGAACGGCCCCGATGGGCACGCTCAGCGGGCCAAGCACGCACAGCGCGGCGGCCATCAGCGCAGTGACAGCCATCTGATAGGTGGTCAGTTTTTTGTTTTTCATAGAATAGAATTCCCCTCTGTTAAAAATTTACAAGGCATCTGTGCCCGAGTATAACGCGGCAGAGGGAAGACGGTCAACAATGAAGTTGCAGCAGGGTTTACAATAGGGCGTGTTGTAATGCGTCGTAGAATATGGTAAGATGATAACAAAAAAGATTGACCGCCCTGCTTCCAAACTGTGCGGTCAATCTTTTTGACAAACGGGATGGAAAGCTGACCCTTGCAGTCAGCACCCCTTCTATGTTTAGAATACCGCATCAGCGTTATTTATCAAGGAGGTCCCCTATGGGTGGAGGACACGTATCGCGCCCCGATTTCGGGATGCCGCAGCCGGACCCGGCCTACCCACTGACCGAGTTCTACCTGCTTTTGCAGCACGCACTGGACAAAGCGGGCCGCTTTGCGCTGCCTGCGCTGTATGCCCGCGTGCAGGCACCGGCCCGGCACATCTATCTGGACGAGGCGCGGGAATATTTGAGCCTTTCGCCTGCCGGGCGGGAGGGGGATATCCGCCTGCTGGCCGAGGGCAGTCTGCAGCTGCTGTACAGCACCCTGCACGTCCAGCCGGACGGCACGCCTGCAGCCCTGCTGCTTACCGAGGAGTGCACCCGCGCCACGGTGGCGGTGCAGCTGCTGCCGCCCTTTGTGTGGGAGGACCCGCTGCCGCCGCTGCCGGACACTCCTGCGGCGATGACGCTGCAGCTGACCATGCAGGATGTGATGCAGGCCGATACCGACCCGGCAGCGCTGGGCAGAAAGCTGGCTGGCACAGCGGCGAACAAGCGCTGGCTGCACCATCCGAAGGCCGAGACCTTCCTTGCAGAGCGGGTGGCCCTGCTGCAGAGAGTATATAAAAGGTGATTTTCATAAATTTTTCCAGCAATGCAATCTTCGGGGGCGTTCAGCCGTGTATAGGGTGAATGTCCCCCGTGGAACACGAATTCCACCAGCCCTGTACAGGCGGTAAAGGAGAGCTTGAAACTATGGGACAGCTGACCAGAAACGAAGTATTTACGCTGGCAGTGCAGAAATACAGCGATGCTGTTTACCGCGCTGCCATACACAACAGCCGATGCACAGCCGATGCCGAGGACGTGGTGCAGGATGTCTACGAGAAGCTCCTGCATTATAATGGTACGTTTGAGAGTGAGGAGCACCTCAAGGCGTGGCTGCTGCGGGTGGCCATCAACCGCTGCCGGGACCTGACCCGCGCAGCCCATCAGAAGGACACCGAGCTGGACGAGAACCTGCCCGCGCCCGATGCGTTTGAGGACGGCAGTGTGCTGGACGCAGTGCGCGCCCTGCCGGAAAACTACCGCAATGCCATCTATCTGCATTACTACGAGGGGTACACGGCGGCGGAGATCGGCCGGATGATGGGCGCACCATCCAACACGGTGCTGAGCTGGCTGCGGCGTGCCCGGGCGCAGTTACATACGATGCTGAAGGAGGAGATCGAAGATGAGGTGGTATGAGTACAAGATGGAGACGGACGACCTCTACGCCCCGGACGATCTGAAGGCAAAGCTGCTGGCCATGACCGACCAGTTGACCGAAGAAGAAAAGGCCCAGCCCATGATGAAGACCGCCGCACCGGTACCGGCCCAGTCCGCCCCGGTGCAGCCGAAGAAGAAACTGATCCGCTTTCCCGCAAAGCGGGTGGGCGCACTGGCGGCCTGTCTGGCGGTGTGTGTGGTAGGCTATGGTGCTTTTGCCACCGGACAAATCGGCCTTGGCGCAAAGAGCAGCAGCCCGGCGGTCTATTATTCTGCGGACAGCACTGCGGCGGTGATGGCGGCAGGCGGCGCGGACCGCGCCGCTGTGGACAGCCCCATGGCAACCGATTACAGTCTGAACACCCTGTCGCTGGAAAGCGGCGCAGACAATGGCACCGCTGTTTATTCGGAGAACGACGCGGCAGCAGCGGCCCGCAGCACCGACCACGCAAAGATCATCTACACCGCGAACCTCAGCTTGGAAAGCAAGGACTACGACGCAGCCCGCGCTGCGCTGGATGCTGCCCTTGCTGAAGCGGGCGGCTATCTGGAATCCAGCAGTGAATACTCGGATGCCGGTGACAGCCGCAGTGTCAGCCTGACCTACCGGGTGCCGCAGCAGAACTACGAGAACTTTCTTGCCGCCGTGGCCGAAGCAGGCAACGTGACCTACAAAAACCAGCAGGCCGACGACGTGACCGCCCAGTACATGGACGTGGAGACCCGGCTTGAGAATCTCAAGAACCAGCGAACCCGCCTGCAGCAGCTGCAGCAGCAGGCCGACAACCTCTCCGACCTGCTTGAGATCGAGTCCAGCCTGACGGATGTGCAGAGCCAGATCGAGAGCTGGCAGAGCCAGATGGACTGGTACAACGATCAGGTGGAAGAGTGCACCGTATACGTGAGCCTGAGCGAGGTGAGCACCTACTCGCCGCCCAGCGAGGGCTTCGGCAGCCGCTTTGTCAGCGCCCTTTCCGCTGGCTGGCAGAACTTTGTGGATGGCCTGCAGCAGGTCATCGTTGCCCTTGCCGGTGCATGGCCGGTGGTGGTGATCGCAGCCGCCGCCTGCGCAGGGTTCGTGGTTTGGAAAAAGAAGAAAAAATAAATCAAAAAAATACTTGACATCCGCCCGCCCTTGTGGTATTATACTTGAGCAGTCAGCGAGAACCGCTGAGAGCACAAAGTAAATATCGCGGGGTGGAGCAGTCTGGTAGCTCGTCGGGCTCATAACCCGAAGGTCGTTGGTTCAAATCCGGCCCCCGCAACCACCAAGCGTTCTGAGATCTCTCAGAACGCTTTTTTTGTTGTCTGTATGGAGACCACCAACACCGGTGACCTGAGCGTTTATCTTGCCCACAGTGCGGATCATAAGCAGATCACTGTGTCCACCGTCCCGGCAGAAAAAACCGAATAACAGCTGCAAAGCACAGCTTTTCCCAGCCAATGGGAAGGGCTGTGCTTTTTGTTCCGATGGGTGGAAAGTTCTTCCGCTTTCTTGTGATTGTGAAGATTTTTGCCGGATTTTGTTTACGCACCCGGAAAAAGGTGGTATGATAGACTAGGTATAGTCGGGTGATATGGCAGCCGGAACGTCCTGCTGCGTGAGCGCTCTCAGGGGGGATTTGATGAAAAAATATCTCAAAGCGGTCGTGTCCGGGCTGTGCGCCGCGGCACTGGCCCTTGACTGCGTGGGCTGCGGCAGCAGCGCCCAGAATGCAAAGACCACGCAGGTGACCAACATTACGGTGTGGACTTATTATAACGGTGACCAGCTGGAATGCTTTACCGATCTTGTGGACAAGTTCAACGAGACCGTGGGTGCCGAGAAGGGCATCGTGGTGTCCACCGAGAGTCAGGGCAGCGTGAACGATCTGGAACAGAGCGTGATGGATGCTGCCGAAGGCAAGGTGGGTGCGTCCGCCATGCCCAACGTGTTCTCGGCTTATGCCGATACGGTCTATGCGCTGGATCAGATGGGGATGGTGGTGGATCTTGCACCCTACCTGACCGATGACGAGAAGGCCCAGTTTATTGACGGCTACCTCTCTGAGGGCGACTTTGACGCCAACGGCAGCGTAAAGATCTTCCCGGTGGCAAAATCCACCGAGGTGATGCTCTTCAACGACACCGACTGGCAGCCCTTTGCCGAGGCCACCGGTGCCAGCTACGACGACCTTGCCACCGTGGAAGGTCTGGTAGACACCGCTGAAAAATACTACAACTGGACCGATGCTCAGACCGCTGCCCCGGACGACGGCAAGGCCCTGTTCGGCCGCGATGCTATGGCAAACTACATGCTGGTGGGCGCACAGCAGCTGGGCGGCACCATCTTTGAGGTGAAGAACGGCAAAATGACCGTTAACTTTGAGCACGATGCGGCCCGCAAGCTGTGGGATAACTACTACGTGCCCTTCGTCAAGGGCTGGTTTGCCGCCAGCGGCCGCTTCCGCAGTGACGATATCAAGGCCGGCAACGTGCTGGGCTATGTTGGCTCCTGTTCCAGCGCTACCTTCTTCCCCGCGCGGGTGACGAACGATGCCAACGAGAGCCACGATATCAGCATGAAGGCGCTGCCCAGCCCGGAGTTTGCAGACGGCGAAAAGGTTGCCGTGCAGCAGGGTGCCGGCATGGTGGTGACTGCTGGCAAGGAGGAAGAGATCGAAGCTTCGGTGGAGTTCCTCAAGTGGTTCGTCCAGCCGGAAAACAACATTGCCTTTGCGGTGGGTTCCGGCTATCTGCCTGTTACCAGGGAAGCCAACAGCATGGATACGATCACCTCCAGCGGCCTGACCCTGAACGACAGCATGGAGCAGATCCTGACCGCTGCCGTAGATACCGTGAATGGCAACCGCCTGTACACGCCCCACGCCTTTGCAGGCGGCAGCAGCGCCCGCAAGGTGCTGGAATACGGCCTGAGTGACCTTGCCGCTGCGGACCGCGAGACCGTGGAGCAGCGCATCGCCGAGGGTCAGAGCGCTGCGGACGCAGAAGCCGAGTTCCTGACCGACGATCACTTTGAGGCATGGTATCAGGATATCTGCAGCCAGCTCAAACGGTACGAGGGCTGAGCCGACGGAACACGCTGAGGAAGAGAGGTGATGGTGATGCTGTGCAGACAGAAGGATACGGATGCCGCCCGGCGCAAAAAAACGGGCAGGCCTATCTTCCGCACCATTTTTAGCGCCATGATGCTGGTGATGCAGGTAGAGGTGGTGCTGCTGGCAGTCAGCATTACCATTACCAATGTGGACGGCAGGCTGAACCAGAACGCCAAGGACATGCTCAACATGCAGGTGCGCAACCGCGTCAGCTACGTGCAGGACCTGATGCAGGATGCACAGAACCTGACCGATCTGTCGGAGCACATCAACAATACCGTTCTTGCCATGCAGGAAGAAGGCCAGCTCGATCTGGCCGAACTGAACACGAGCCGTGAGAAGAGCGACGCACTGCTCACGGCCATTGCGCCGGAGTTGGTGAGCACCCTGCGAGCAAAACCGGTCAGTGGCATCTTTGTGGTACTGAACACCGTGAATCTGTACAACCTTGATGTGGGCTGCGGCCTGCCCGGCATCTACCTGCGGGATCTGGACCCGGATGCCCGCCCTTCGGGGGACAACGCCGATCTGATGATCGAGCGCGGCAGCTCGGCGGTGGTCAAAAAGCTGAGCATCACCACCGATAAAAGCTGGCAGCCCACCTTGCGCTACTACGGCCTGAAGGGCAACGGCTTTTTCAAGACTCCCTTCCAGACCGCGTGGGAGGACGGCGCAAGGCTGAACGCCGAGGATTACGGCCGCTGGACCACCAGTGTCTATAAGATAGGCGACGACAGCCGCACCGCCATTGCCTACTCCCAGCCGCTGATCCTGCCGGACGGCACGATCTACGGTGTGGTGGGTGTGGAGCTTCTTACCAGTTACCTGCAGACAAAGCTGCCTTACAGTGAACTGCAGGACGGCAATACCGGCACCTACTTCTTAGTCTCCACCACTGCTGATGAGAAAGATACCTCCTTTATCGTCAGCAAGGCGGTCACTTCCAGCGAGGACGTGACCGCTTTGGAAGCACCGGCCGGCATGATGAACTGCGAACTCCGGGCGGACGAGTGCTGGCTGACGCTACGGAATAAAGACTATTATGCCGTGGCCCTGCCCATTACCCTGTACAGCCGCAACGCGCCGTTTTCCAATGAGCGCTGGCTGCTGATCGGCACCGTGAACAGCAAGGTGCTGTTTGCCTTTGCAGACAATGTGCGCAGCGTGATCGCCATTGCCATTGCGTTTACGCTGGTGCTGGGCGCGCTGGGCAGTCTGGTCGTTGCCCGCAATCTGGCCCATCCGGTGGAGCTGCTGTATCACGAAGTGGTGGACGGGCAGGAGAAAAAGCAGTTCCCGCAGCTGTCCCATACCAACATCCGGGAGCTGGACCGTCTGGCCGATGCACTGACCAGCTTGAACAGCGAGCTGCTGAACAACTCCACAAAGTTTTTGCGCATCATGGACATGGCCAGTGTGGAGCTGGGCGGCTATGAGCTGCGGTTCGACACTGGCAGTGTGTATGTTACCGATAACTTTTTTGCGCTGCTGGGTGCCCCCCAGCCCAAGGATTGCTTCCTGAGTGTGCGCCGCTTTGAGGAAAAGCTGAGCCACATCCAACTTTCCCATCCCTGCACCACTACGGCAGAGGGGGACAAGATGCTCACCATCCGCAAGGAGGGCGAGACCCGCTACATCATGCTGCGCGTCACCAACGACCAGACCACGCAGGTGGGTCTGGCTGAGGACGTTACCGCCGCCACGCTGGAGCGCATGCGTATTGAGCACGAACGCGATTACGATATCCTGACCGGCCTGTATAACCGTCAGGCCTTCCACCGCGTGAGCGAAGAGCTGTTCCGCAATCCGCACCAGCTGGGCGTTGCAGCTCTGCTGATGATGGATCTGGACAACCTCAAGCACATCAACGATACCTACGGCCACGACTGGGGCGACCAGTACATCCACCGCACGGGTCGCTGCCTTGCTGAGAACACGCCCAATGGCACTGTGGTGTCCCGCCTTTCCGGCGATGAGTTCGTGCTGCTGTTCTACGGCTATTCCAGTCAGGATCAGATCCGTGAGAAGATCCGCACCCTGAGCAGCGCTATGCAGAAGAGCGTTGCCATCCTGCCCAGCGGCAATGAGCTGCGTATCAGCATTTCCGGCGGTGTGGCATGGTACCCGGCCAGCGGCACCGATATGGACACCCTGAAAAAGTATGCCGACTTTGCCCTCTATCAGGTCAAGCGCACCAACAAGGGACATCTGGAAGAGTTCAGCATGGAGATCTACCAGCAGGAAGCACAGGCCGCACAGCTGAGACGCGACTTCCAGCAGCTGCTTACCGAGGAGCGGGTGTACTATGTATTCCAGCCCATCTTCTCGGCCCGCACCGGCAAGGTGATGGCCTACGAAGCCCTGATGCGCTCCGATAGGGAAGCGCTGCGCTCGCCCGCTACCATCATGAAGCTGGCGCGGGAGCAGGGCGCACTGTGCGAGATCGAGCGGCTGACCTTCTTCAAGTCGCTGGAGACCTTCGACCACCTGCGCAGCGAGGGCCTTGTGCGCAGGGACACGATGCTGTTCATCAACTCCATTGCAAGCGTCTGCCTGCCCAGAGAGGACAGCGAGTATATGGAAAGCCGCTGGCATGAGCTGTGCCGCCAGATGGTCATTGAGATCACCGAGGAAGAGGAGATCGACCACGAAGCACTGGAGACCAAGCGCCATGCGCCGGGCTTCTCCGGCATGTTCGCGCTGGACGATTACGGCAGCGGCTTTGCCAACGAGAACAGCCTGCTGGAGCTTTCGCCCCGGTTCATCAAGGTGGATATCGCCATCATCCGCGGCATCGATACCGACCTGGACAAGCAGCAGATCGTGCAGAACATCGTGGCCTATGCCCACCCGCGCAGTATGCAGATCATTGCCGAGGGCGTGGAGACCGCCGCCGAACTGCGCAAGGTCATAGAGCTGGGCGCGGATGCGCTGCAGGGCTACTTCCTTGCAAAGCCTGCCGCCGTACCGGCCCAAATGGCACCTGCCGCCCGCAAAATCATTGCCGAGTACAGCTCTGTATCCGACAGCGGCTGAATACGAACATAAAAAGTCCCGCAGAAATGCGGGGCTTTTGCATCTGCCACTAGCGTATTGCAGTTTGCTGCGGTATACTGGAATCGGGCAAACAACAGCACAGGGGGTGCTTTTTTATTATGGTACAGGTAGACCTTATCACCGGCTTTCTGGGTGCAGGCAAAACCACCTTTCTGCGTCGGTATGTCCGGTATCTGGTGGCACAGGGCCACAACGTCTGCATTCTGGAAAACGACTTCGGAGCGGTGAACGTGGATGCCATGCTGGTGCAGGACCTTCTTGGCCCGAACTGCGACCTTGAGACCATCAGCGGCGGATGCGACTGCGACACCCACCAGCGCCGGATGCGCACCAAGCTCATTGCCATGGCCATGCGCGGGTTTGACCGGGTGGTGGTGGAACCCAGCGGCATCTTTGATGTGGACGAGTTTTTTGATGTGCTGCGGGACGACCCGCTGGACCGCTGGTATCACATCGGCAATGTGATCGCCATAGTGGATGCCATGCTGCCGGAAACGCTTTCGCCGCAGGCTGAGTACGTGCTGGCATCCGAGACGGCCAACGCGGGCCGGGTGCTGGTCAGCCGTACCCAGCTGGCCGGGCAGCAGCAGACCGCTGCCGCCGTGGCCCACCTGACCCGTGCGCTGGAGGACTGCAAGTGCTCCCGCTGCTTTGCGCCGGAAGAGATCATCACCAAGGACTGGGCACGGCTTACCGATGCCGACCTTGCCGTCATTGCGGCCTGCGGCTGCAGGCAGGCCAGCTGCGAAAAGCTGCATTTTGACGAGCACGAAGCCTTCAGCTCTCTGTGCTTTCTGGAGCAGCACCTGACGCTGCAGCAGCTGCAGGCCGCTGCCGACCATCTGTTTGCGGATGCCGCCTGCGGCCATGTGCTGCGGGTGAAGGGCTTTGCACCGGACCCGCAGGGCACCACCGGCTGGCTGGAGCTGAACGCCACCGCTGCCGGCAGAACACTGGAACCCATCCCGCAGGGGCAGGATGTGCTCATCGTCATTGGCGAAGGACTGGACAGGGCAAGGATCGAAACGCAGCTTCACCGCTGAGCTTTCAACGAACGTTGTAAAACTGATGCAAAAAAAGGAGAACAGAATCATGAAAAAGAACCCGCAGATGCCCTCGGTGCGGCGCATCCTCGGCATGGTGGTCGGTATTGTGATCATCGGGCTGGGCATTGCACTGTTCAAGCAGTCTCACCTTGGCAACGACTCCATCAGCGCACTGAATATGCGTCTGGCCGAGATGCTGGGCATCTCGCTGGGCGTGCAGAACCTGTGCACGAACATCCTGTTCTTTGCACTGCAGTTCTGGTTCGGGCGCAAGTACATCGGCCTTGGCACCTTTGTCAACGGCATTGGCGTCGGGTTCATTGTCACGGCCTTCTACGACCCCATTGCAGCCCACTTTGGCCCGGCCGAGGCGCTGGGCCTGCCGGTGCAGCTGCTGTGGGTGGCGCTGGCGGTGCCGGTCACGGCGCTGGGGGCTTCGCTGTACCAGACGGCAGATCTGGGCATCGCCCCGTACGATTACCTCTCGCTGGGCCTGCGGGACTACACCCCGGTGCCGTACTTCGGCTGCCGCGTGTTCACCGATGCACTGTGTGCGCTGCTGTGCTGGCTGCTGGGCGGCCTTGTGGGCATCGGTACGCTGATCTGTGCCTTCTGCCTGGGACCCTTCATCCAGTTCTTCAACGGGCTGGTGTCGGAGCGGGTGCTGCACTACAAGCCGGGCGGCCAGTAAGATCGGGAAATCAAAAAGGCGTGCACCTCCTTTGCGGAAGTGCACGCCTTTTGCTGTGCAGAAATCAGAACTTGAACAGCGGAGTGCCGGCCAGCACATCGCCCTCGGCCAGCATCTTCAGCTCGCCCATGTCATCACCGTTGGTCACGATGATGGCCGTTGCGGTGGGATGGCCTGCAGCCTTGATGGCATCCAGATCCACTTTCAGCAGCGGGGTGCCGGCCTTGACCTTGTCGCCCACCTTGACCAGTGCCTTGAAGCCCTTGCCGTTCATCTCCACGGTGTCCATGCCAACATGGATCAGGATCTCCATGCCGTCCTCGCTGGTCAGGCCCACAGCGTGCAGGGTGGAAGCTACCTGTTCCACGGTGCCGTCAAACGGAGCATACACGGTCTTGCCGGTGGGCTCGATGCCGCAGCCGGGGCCAAGGATGCCCTGTGCAAAGGTCTCGTCGGGGATGTCGGCCTGTGCCAGCACCTTGCCGCGGATGGGGGTCAGAACGGTCTTGCTCTGACCAAAGAATTTGGCGGTCTCTTCCTGCTCGGCCTTGCCGCCGAACAGCTTATCAAAAAATCCCATGTAAAATACCTTCTTTCTAATCACTTTACAGGAAGCGGCGGCGCAGTGCAACCGGCCGTCTCCGAACCCAATGTGGTATACCCAAAAGATACCACATTGTGAAAGAAATTGCAATTGGTATCCCGCATAAAACCGCCAAAAATCTTTGGCAGCATCACATCAGGTCGATCAGCTGCTCGATCTCCTCCATGCGGGTGGCCCAGCTGGTGGCAATGCGCATCACGGTGTGGGTGTCGTCGTACTTCTCCCAGAAGCCGAACTTTGCCAGTGGCTCCAGCGCTTCCAGCTGGCTGTTTTCCAGAATGGGGAACACCTGATTGGTGGGCGACTCCATATAGAAGCGGTAGCCCTTGGCAGCAAGGCCCTCCTTCAGACGGTCGGCGGTCTCGATGGCGTTCCGGCTGATGCGGGTGTACAGATCATCGGTGAACAGCACATCGAACTGCAGGCCCATCAGA
Source organism: Faecalibacterium sp. I4-3-84 (assembly GCF_023347255.1). Lineage (GTDB taxonomy): Bacteria > Bacillota > Clostridia > Oscillospirales > Ruminococcaceae > Faecalibacterium > Faecalibacterium taiwanense. Next base: position 1,128,594 of record NZ_CP094466.1, on the reverse strand, counting down.
CGGCCCTTGGCAAGCAGCGCGCCCTGCTGCTTGACCATAGTCATAAAGTGGGCCGGTGCGCCGTGGGGGAACACCACGGCCTCGCCGCACAGCGCGCCCACCTTGGTGCCGCCGATGTAGAACACATCGGTCAGGCGGGCGATATCCTGCAGGGTAACATCGGTGCCCTTGGCCATCAGACCGTAGCCCAGGCGTGCGCCGTCCATGAACAGGGGCATGTGGTACTCCTGACACACAGCGTGCAGCTCTTCCAGCTCAGCCTTGGTGTACAGGGTGCCGTACTCCGACGGGTGAGAGATATATACCATGCCGGGGAACACCATGTGGTCGTGGTTGGCATCGGCATAGAAGGTGGCGCACCAGTCGCGCACATCGGCGGCGCTCACCTTGCCCTCGTGGGCGGGCAGGGCGATGACCTTGTGGCCGGTATACTCAATGGCACCGGCTTCGTGTGCAGCCACATGGCCGGTGACAGCAGCCATCACGCCCTGCCAGCGCTGCAGCATGGACGCAATGACGATGGCGTTGGTCTGGGTGCCGCCGGAGATGAAGGTCACGTCTGCATCCGGGCAGCCGCAGGCAGCGCAAATCTTTGCTTTGGCGCTGGCGCAGTAGGGGTCGGTGCCATAGCCGGGCACCTTTTCAAAGTTGGTCTCGGCCAGCTTTTGCAGGATGGCAGGGTGTGCACCCTCACAGTAGTCGTTCTCGAAATACAGCATATCGTTACTCCTGATCCAGTGAGATAAAGTGTTGATAAGGCTATTCTACTACGGGGGAGAGGGAGTGTCAAATCACGTCCCTCTTTACGGCAAAGGATTTTTACTGTATCTTTAGTTTTTCTATGGTATAATGCGGGAAACGGAATATATTATTTGGGAAGGGGAATGTGCATGAAAAAACAGACGCTTGTGCGGGATGCCACCGTAATGCTGCTGGCTCTGTTCGCCGCCTATGCCATGGTGATGCTTACACAGGCCGTTATGGGCCGCATTGAGGGCGTGGCAATGCTTATCTTTATGCTGGCAGTATTCGTTACCTCTATGTATACAGAAGGTTATGCGTGGGGCGTGGCGGCTTCGCTCATCAGCGTGCTGGCTGTGAACTTTGCCTTCCTCTCACCGTATTTCGCCTTCAACTTTACCCTGTCGGAAAACCTGTTCTCCGGCCTTGTGATGCTGGTGGTGTCCATCATGACCAGCACCCTCACCACCCGCATCAAAAAGCAGGAACAGCTGCGTATGGAAAGCGAGAAGGAGAAGATGCGTGCAAACCTTCTGCGCGCGGTTTCTCACGATCTGCGCACCCCGCTCACCTCCATCTACGGTGCCTGCTCCACTGTGATCGAAAATTATGACTCGCTGGATAAGGAAAAGACCATTAAACTGCTTGGCGAAGCCTGCAGCGATGCCCAGTGGCTGACCCGCATGGTGGAGAATCTGCTTTCCGTCACCCGCATCGACAGCGAGAAGGTGACGGTGCAAAAGACCCCCACTGTGCTGGACGAACTGCTGGATACGGTACTGGTCAAGTTCCGCAAGCGCTACCCGGAGATCCCGGTGGAGCTGGAAACGCCGGATGCCTTTATCGTGATCCCCATGGATTCCATGCTCATCCAGCAGGTGCTGATGAACCTGCTGGAAAATGCCGCTCTGCACGCCGAGGGCATGACAAAACTGACCTTGAAGGTGTTCACGGTGGGCAATCGTGCGGTGTTCGAGGTGACGGACAATGGCTGCGGCATCCCCAGAGAACGGCTGAAAACGCTGTTCTCCGGCACCGACCCGGATGTACCGGCAGACAGCCGCAAGCACGGCATGGGCATCGGCCTTTCGGTGTGTGCGGCCATCATCAAGGCGCACGGCGGCGAGATCAAGGCCGAGAGCCGTCTGGGTGAGGGAACGACCATCCGCTTCTGGCTGGAGACCGAAGAAATTGAAATGGAGGATGCAGAAGATGAGCAATAACAAATTCAAGGTCCTGATCGTAGAGGATGAGGCAAATATCTGCAGTTTTATCGAAACGCTGCTCACCACCAACGATTATCAGGCGCTGGTGGCTCATACCTGTACCATGGGCCTGACCCTGTTCGCCTCCCACAACCCGGATCTGGTCATTCTGGATCTGGGCCTGCCGGACCGGGACGGGCTGGAATTCATCCGCACCGTGCGGCAGAAGTATATGACCCCCATCGTGGTGCTCTCGGCCCGCACCGACGAGATGGATAAGATCGAAGCGCTGGATCTGGGTGCCAATGATTACATCACCAAGCCCTTCAGCACCGGCGAACTTCTGGCCCGCGTGCGCGCTGCCCTGCGGCTGAACCGCTACAGTGCCATGCACGGCGGCAATGCCCCGGCGGGTGAGTTCCGCGCACAGGGAATGCGCATCAACTATGACCGCCGTAAGGTGTTCGTGGACGAGCAGGAGATCAAGCTGACCCAGACCGAATACAACATCGTGGCGTTCCTTTCCCAGCACGCGGGCCGCGTGATGACCTATGCGGCCATCGTCAAGGCCATCTGGGGTGATACCGACATCGGCAGCACCAAAAAGCTGCAGGTGAACATGGCCAATATCCGCAAAAAGCTGGGCAGCCGTCCGGGCAGCAATGCCTATATCCTCAATGAGCTGGGCGTGGGCTACCGCATGATCGACGAGGATGCCCGCAGCGGGGAGATCAACGAATGATACTTGCACTGATCCTGTTTGCTGTTACCTATGTATTGATGCTGCGGCTGCAGCAGTACCGCCCGTGGGTGGCACTGTGCAGTGCGGTGCTCTTTATTGTGCTGGGCGAGGCGGGGGTCTACGAGTTTTCACTCCGCGCCGCGCTGCAGGCCGTGGATTATAATGTGCTGCTCATGATGGCGGGCACCATGGGTACGGTGGCACTGTTCATCGAGAGCAAAATGCCTGCCCGCCTGGCGGAAATGCTGATCGTCCGTGTGCCGGATGTCAAGTGGGCGGTGTGTATGCTGGCGCTGTTCGCCGGTGTCATCAGTGCTTTTGTGGACAATGTGGCCACGGTGCTCATGGTGGCACCGGTGGGCCTTGCCATTGCCCGCAAGCTGAAGATCTCGCCGGTGCCGGTGCTCATTGCCATTGCGGTGTCTTCCAACCTGCAGGGCGCGGCCACGCTGGTGGGCGACACCACCAGCATCCTGCTGGGCAGCTTTGCCGACATGAATTTCTTCGATTTCTTCTGGATGCGGGGCCGTCCGGGCATCTTCTGGGGCGTAGAGCTGGGCGCACTTGCTTCGCTGGCAGTGCTGCTGTGGCTGTTCCGCCGCGAGACCCAGCCTATCGCCGCAAAGGTGGAGACTGAGGTGGAGGACGATGTGCCCGCCGCTCTGATGCTGCTTACGGTGGGTCTGCTCATTGCGGCATCCTTCCTGCCGGAGCCTGCAGCCGGGCCGCTGCACACGGTGTACGAGCTGCGCAGCGGTCTTGTGTGCATGGGGCTGTGCCTGTTTGGCGTGGCGCGCGCCTGCCTGCGGGCAGGGTCGGCAAAGCCGCTGGCGCATGTGCTGGGCGAGCTGGACTGCGACACCCTGCTGCTGTTGTTTGGCTTGTTCATCGTGATCGCGGGCATCCACGCGGCGGGTGTTATCGACGCAGCAGCCCGGCTGTTCCATGCCGTGGCAGGGGAAAGCCCCTTCCGGCTGTTCACCCTGCTGGTGGTGGTGTCGGTGGTGCTTTCGGCCTTCATCGATAACATCCCTTACGTGGCCGCCATGCTGCCGGTGGTGCAAAGCATCGCCGCCCTGATGAACGATGGCGTGGGCGTGGAACCCTATGTGTTTTACTTCGGCCTGCTCACCGGTGCAACGTTGGGCGGCAACCTGACCCCCATCGGTGCTTCGGCCAATATCGCGGCCATTGGCATTCTGCGCAAAAACGGCGAGACCGTCACCACCCGCGACTTCCTGCGCATCGGCGTGCCCTTTACGCTGGCCGCCGTGCTGGCAGGCTATGCGTACCTGTGGCTGGTGTGGGGCAAAGTCTGATCTGCTGGCCTCCGGCACGGCTGCCTGCTGAAGAAAAAACAAAGAAACTCCGACCCTCTGCACCGCCGGAAAATCGGCCTGCAGAGGGCTTTTTTCGCGAAAGTATGACGTTTTGCAGTGAGGGAAAAGTTTTTTCGAAAAAATGCTTGACAATTCTGCCATATCTGGTATAATAACTATCGTTCCGAGCAACACAGCTCACGAACAAAACAGAATATGCGGATATGGCGGAATTGGCAGACGCGTTAGATTCAGGTTCTAATCGGGGCAACTCGGTGGAGGTTCAAGTCCTCTTATCCGCACCATGACGAATGTTCTTACAGCATTTAGCTGTCAAAGAACATTCGTCATTTTTTTATTTGCTAAATAGCGACATCACAGGGGGCGTAGTTCACAACTACGCCTTTTCTTGTATTCACCGACACATCAGGTGTCGGCAAAGGAAGTGCGCTTGGAATCTCGATGGTGCCCACGCAGTTGTAGTGAATGCGGAGCCGCTGCTCCCATACACCGTTGACCTTTTCTGCATTGAACACTTCGATTTTTTCCACCAGTTCATTCAGCATCCGGGGTGTCAGCTTTTTTGCTCTGGTGTACTTGCGAACCAGACTGATAAACATATCCGTTGTCATGGTGCGGCTGCTCTGCTTTTCGATTTCGGAGCGGAGCTGTTTGATTTTCTCGGTCAGCTCCTTTTGCTCGTCCTCATATCTCCGGGACATTCTGGAAAAGCGTTCATCAGAGATTTTGCCGGAAACGTTGTCCTCATAGATGCGCTCAAAGAGGCCGTCCAGTTCTTCATCACGGGCAAGGAGAGCTTTCAACTCTTTCTCTTTCAGCTTGCGGTCGGCTTCGTCCGCCTGCTGGGAGTGCCCGATAACAGCTTTCAGAAAGTCGTCCTCGTAGAGGCTGGCAAACTTGGTCAGCCGCCGAATCTCGCCCAGCACCACTTCTTCCAGAAAGTCTACCCGGATGTAGTGGGTGGATTGACAGGTACCACGGTTGCCCTTGTAGTTGGAGCAGTTGAAATACTTGATTTCCGGGTTGCCCTGATTGAAGTGGAAGTGCAGATTGCAGCCGCAGTCTGCGCAGACAAGCAGGCCGGAGAACATATTGTGTTCTCCGTTGCTGGTACGGCGTTTGCGCATCTTTCCACGCTTCTGCTGTACCTGTTCAAACACGGCACGTTCAATAATGGGTTCGTGAACATTTTGGAACACTACCCAATTTTCCGGGTCGTTATGAATCCGCTTCTTATTCTTGTAGGACTTGGAGTAGGTTTTGAAGTTCAGAACATCACCACAATACTCCTGCTGGTACAGAAGATGGGTAATCGTGGAACCATTCCACTTGGTGGCGGGGCGCATCTTGGTCTTTCCGGGACGGCCGATGCCTTTCTGAATCCAGTAGGCCTGCGGCGTCAGGATGCCTTCCTTTTCAAACTGGGTGGCAATCTGTTCCGTGCCAAAGCCCTCCAACGTCATATCAAAAATGCGCCGGACAACTTGTGCAGCTTCTTCATCAATGACCCAGTACTTGGGGTTGTTCGGGTCCTTGATATACCCATAGGGAGGAAGTCCCATCGGTTCGCCGGAGTTGCCTTTGATTTTATTACTGATACGGCGTTTCTTGCTGATGTCACGGGCATACCACTCATTGAACAGGTTTCGGATGGGTGCCAGTTCGTTTTCTCCCTCGGCCGTGTCGATGTTGTCCGAAACGGCAACAAGTCGGATGTCATGGTCTGGGAAAAATTCTTCTGTCAGCCGCCCGACCTCGATATAGTTTCGGCCCAGACGGGAAAGGTCTTTGACGAACACAGCAGAGGCTTTTCCTTGTTCAAGCTGCTGCATCATTTCAACGAAACCGGGACGGTTCATGGTCACGCCGGAAATGCCATCATCCAGAAAGTGAACCAGATTGGTATAGCCTTTTTCCTTTGCAACTTTGGTGAGCAGTTTCTTTTGGTTGCCGATGCTGTAACTCTCGCCCTCCAAATTATCATCACGGGAAAGACGCTCATAGAGAAAAGCGGTTGCTTCACGGGATTTCTTGTTACTCGACTGTTTCATACTCGCTCCTTTCTTGGGACAGTCGAATAGCAAATTCACTTGTACACCTATATTATAACACAATCCGCTTTCTCTGTCCGCTGCCTCCCGAAAGGTCATTATAATTTTTCGCTTTCGGATTTCATCAGCCGGAGAAGAACTTCTCCTAAGGTCTGGGAACTTTCTTCTTTGAACACCGGCTCAACGATAAAGGAGCGATTGCCAATACGATAAGTCGAATCCAGAGTAAGCATCTCTGGATTTTTTGTTTTTTCAGGGTTTGTCTTTTTCGCTTGCATCGTAAAAATCCCCTTTCTTAAAATCAAAAAATGAGCCAACGGACGGCTGCTGGCAGCAGCCCACGGGAATCTCACCCCTGCATTCCTCATGCAGCCCTACTCATTGCCTGCGACGCTCTGAACGCTCGGACTTTGACGGTAAGGGAGTATCAGCCTGCCTGTATGTCATGGCCCGCAAGCAGCCGCGCTTGCATTGCGGCGTGGTGGTGATCGCTCCACTTTTCAGAGAAAAGCATCGTGGCGCACCAACCGTCCGGCTCGATACAGACAGCAACGTATCCGTTTGCTCTATGATGCACCGCCATTGTCCTGCGGGCTTTCTTTGTCAAAGAACTAGAAAAGGCACCGTATGGAAAGGGGAACAGCACACGATGCCTACGTTGAATCAGGTCAAGTCAAAATCAAGGATAGCAATTATCAGTTTTGCTTCCAGACGATTGCGCAGTTCTTCATCAACTTGCAGACGAGGATAGCCGTCAGAGCCATAGCTCGTCCGAGTTGACAGTGCAGCAATGTAGCTAGAATAATGCCGGACTACCCGGCTCACTGCTTCGGCGTCTCCTGCAACAGCGGCAGCGATTATCGGGTAAGGAAGCAGCGATGCCCGTGTGTGCGCAGATTTAGTCATCCGCTTCACCTCCCATCAGCTTTTTCAGCAGCCGATAGGCTTTATACCTGCGAGTATTGACCGTTCTTCTGGCCATGCCCATGCACTTTGCTATCTGTTCGTCTGTCATCCATAGAAACCAGTGCATCATAAAAATTTCCCGGTCTTTTGGTGACAGCCGTAGAAGTGCTGTGGCCAATCGGTCGTTCTCGATTAGCACAACAGCATTTCCCACGGGAAAAGCCGTATACTCCCATGAGTAACGATCGTAAACTGCAAGCTGGGCCACATCTGCCTCGGACAGTTCTTCCAAAGATGCAAAACGTTTTTGATGACGGCTGATCTGCCGATAGCCGTTACATGCCTCGCATTTCAACACCTTTTTGCAGTAGCTGTCAAAGGCGTGCTGCTTGTGTTCGTAGTAGCGGTTTGGTTTCAAGTTTTCACCTCCCCTCGTGCTGGGAGGCAGCTCTTTTCTTCCCCTTTCGCTCACTACTCGTTCACCAACGGGTTCATTTGGCTGATTTTTAAGATTGGTATGAAAATTTTTCCTGCCGTTCATAGAATTGTTCCTTTCGTTCTGTTCGGGTTTATAGGCCGGAGCAAAACGAGGCGGAGAACGGCATCCGATACCCAATCGTAGGTTGTCAAAATGCGGGGCTTTATCGGATGTGAATTGAAGTATATAAAAAGCGAGCCACAACTCACTTCTATGAGTATGGCTCGCCCCTACGTTATTTGAATATTTTTTTAATTGGTGTTAGGGCTTTTCGAGTGGGCGGTAAGCCCCATTTTATTTTGAACTCCTTTATTTTGATACTCTTATCCATATAGCTCTTTGCTTCAAATTATGAGCTATAACTCACATAATGTGAGTTGCATGGCTATTTATATGAGCGATAGCACACCCTACAATGAGGTAGAGGTGATGTATAGTGAACAATCCTCTTGACTTGTTTGCATGGAAAGTGCGGTCAGAACGCAAGCGACAGCATTTGACACAGAGAAAATTGGCTGAACGGCTCAATATGAACGCCCGTACAATCATAGATTTGGAAACCTGCCAGAGTAACCCCAAATTTGAAACGGTGGCTCTTGTCGCCAAAGAGTTAAATATCAGCGTGGATGCTGCCATTTTTCCAGACATGGTAAATCAGACGGTTTCAAAAACAGTTGTAGACTTCTTTGCCGGGAAAAGTGAGGCGGAAATTGAAAAATATATTGCGCTTTGCAAACAGGCGGAAGCATTTCAAAAAGACGAATAACGCGGCCGGATATATCAATCCCGGCCGCGTTATTTTTTACCTATTTGTTTCTATGCGGACGGATTATGATATACGCACAATGGAACCTCCGCATCGCATACGCTGAATTTTGTTAAGCAAGGCTCCATCCAGCCGCATTCTTTCGGATGTTGACAAACTCCTGATAAATGCCGGGCTGCTTCAAAAGTTCTTCGTGCGTGCCCTGCTGTGCAATCTGGCCGTTGTCAATGACCAAAATCTGATCGGCATTCTGGATGGTATTCAGACGGTGGGCGATTACGAGAAGTGTCTTGCCCTTTACCAGTTCCGAGATGGCCTCCTGAATATAGCTTTCGTTATCAGTATCTACGCTTGCGGTAGCTTCATCCAAAATGATGATAGGGGCATCTTTCAAAATGCAGCGTGCAATCGAGATGCGCTGCTTTTCACCGCCGGAGAGTGTAGCACCGCCTTCACCAACTACGGTCTGGAATCCATCAGGCAACGCCATGATGAAATCATAGCAGCGGGCCTTCTTAGCAGCTGCATAGACTTCTTCCTCTGTGGCGTCCGGTTTGCCTATGCTGATATTGTTGTAAATGGTATCTTGGAATAAGTACACTCGCTGGAATACCATGCTGATCTGCTCCATCAGCTCTGCCAAAGGCACGTTCCGAATGTCCATACCTCTTATTATTATGCTGCCAGATTTTACATTCCAAAGCCGAGCCAGCAAATTGGCAATAGTAGACTTTCCGCTGCCAGAAGGTCCGACTAAAGCAGTCATAGAATCTTTCTTCATGGCAAAGCTGATATGATGCAGAACTTCTTTGTCCTGATAAGCAAATACAACATCGTTAAACTGAACTTCTGGCTGTCCCGGCTGTGCCTGTGCAGGAAGATGCTGCTTGCCCGTGTCGGGAAGTTCAGGCTCATTTAGGACTGCTTCAATGCGGTCAAGAGCTGCATTCATAACGGTAAGGCGAGATGCTTCCCCATAAAGAGCTTTCAGCGGTCCAAAGAGGTCAAACACAAACAGCAGAACACCAAGCACATAGGCCAGCGGAAGTGCGCCGCGCTGTTCCAATACAATCGACAAGCCGAAAATCGCCGCAATACCAATGCCGTAAAGGATATTCAGACTCATTGTCCATGGTGTCATTTTCTGCTCAAAAGCAAGGGAGGTGTTTCTGGAACGCTGGAAATTGTCAGTCAGTTCTTCTGATTTTTCGCCCAGCAGGTTGTAGCTCTTGATGACGCCAATGCCCTCCACAAAGGATAGCACCGCATCGGTCAGCCGTTCGCTCTGCTCCTGCCGCTCTGCGGCTTCCCGCAGGGAAACCTTGTTCATTCCTTTTGACACCAGCCATGCCAGAACCGTGACGGCGGCAGCAATCAAACCAAGCTGTACGTTCAAATAAAACATGAATACCAGCAGAATCAAGGAGGACAGCAGATAGCCCATCATGTTGCCCAGCGTACTCATAGCGACTTCTTCAATGAATACCATATCCGTGCTAAGAACAGAGCTGATTTTGCCAATGTTGCCGGAAGTAAAATAGCCCATCGGAAGTTTCCGCAGATGGCTGCCCAGTTCCATGCGTTTATCCGCAAACATCAAATATCCTGCGGCACTTTGCAGGCTGTCGCTGAGGTAATGAACAAGCATTTGCACCAACACTGCTGCGGCAAGTCCAAGGCCGATATAAAGGCAAGTCTGGCTGGTCAGTGTGTCAGCTGCAAAGCGGCTTAAAACTACAAAGGCAAGAACAATTGGCATTTTTGACAAAATGGATTCCAAAAACGCACAAACGAATGCACCTTGAATACGGCCTTTATAACGGCCGGAGAGTTTCAAAATTCTTGAAAACATCGCAAACATTTAGGCTCCCTCCTTTGCAGTGTGTACTTTCCATTCGGCACTGTCCTGTGCGGCTTTCCACAATTTCTGATATTCAGGGCAGGAGCGAATCAAATCCTGATGCTTACCCGCTGCTACCAATTTTCCGTGGTCGATGACACAAATTTGATCGGCATTCATAATGGCGGGCAGTTTGTGAGCAATCACCACGAGGGTCTTGCCTTTTACAAGTTCTGCAATGGCTGCTTCCATCTTTTCTTCATTTTCGGGGTCAGCATAGGCTGTTGCTTCATCAAGAACCACAATGGGGGCATCCTTTAAGATTGCTCGCGCCAGAGAAATACGCTGACGCTGACCGCCGGAGAGCATTTTTCCGGCATCGCCTGCCATGGAGTGAATGCCCTGCGGAAGTTTTTCAATGAACTCCATGCACTGAGCTTTCTTTGCGGCCTCTATTACTTCTTCATCCGTTGCAGTCAACCGACCGAGCCGGATGTTTTCCAGCAGAGAAGTATTAAACAAATACTGATCCTGCGCCACATAGGAGATACGACTGTTCAATGCTTCAAGGCTCATATCGCAAAGTTTCTGTCCGCCGATGGAAATGCTGCCCTTTTGCGGGTCATAATAGTGAATCAGCAGTTTTGCCAAGGTACTCTTGCCTGAGCCAGATTCACCGACAAGAGCAGTTTTTTGTCCAGCCTTTGCCGTAAAGGAAATATCATGGAGAACTTCATCCTCAACCACCGCGGGCTTTCCATCCGGGCTGGGCTGTGTTGTCTGGTAAGCGAAAGAAACATGGTCGTAAGTAATGGTGTCATCTATTCCATGGAATCTATCATTCGTCTGCTGAAGTTCCGGCGCATCCAACACCTGCTCCAATGCGGAGATTTTATAGTTGAGCTGGGGCATGGTTGGCAGAAAGCCAAGAGATTTCAGCAGCGGCATACCGATACTCAAAGAAAGACACAGCACCAAAATCAAATTGGGCAGAGCCGACCAGCCGCAGAGGACAAACCATGCACCCACAGGCAGGGTCAGGATGATGGTACAAGGAAGCAGGCTGCTGTAAATCGCCATCCACGGCCATGCCGCCCTATACCATGCCAGTGTATAGTTCCGATAATCTGATATATCTTTGCGGAACCGTTCGTAAGAATCTGCGTCTTTATTGAAAACCTTGACGACTTCCATACCGTTGATGTACTCAATAATGGTATTGTTCATCTTTTGCCCGGCCATATAGTAAGGTCCCATTTTCTTCATACCAACGGAATACATCGTCATCATGGCAACTAAGCTAAGCGGAATGGATGCCAAAGATAACAGTGCCAGCTTCCAGTCTACAAAGAACATTGCCACATAAACTGCAATGGGAACCATCAGGTTGGCGATGCCCTCCGGCATAGAGTGTGCCAGCAGAACTTCCAGACTGTCTACATCGTCCACGAACAGCTTTTTCACGGTGCCAGTGCCTTTGTCCTGAATAACACCCAGCGGCAGTTTTTCAAACCGTTTTTGCAGAGCCGTCCGCAGGCGGAGCAGCGTGTCATAAGCTGCTTTATGAGAGAGATTCAGGCCCCAGCCATAGAAAAGAGCTTGCAGCACCAGACATACCAAGACCAGTATGACATGCTGGATGATAAAGGAAGCAGTGATTGCCTCCCCCATGACCAGCGGTGCAATTACCTGATATGCCAGCACAAAGGGAAAAACACCCAGCAGAACACTGACCAGCACGATGGCTGTTGCAGCATAGAGGCCTTTTTTATGAGGTCCGGCATATTCAAATACTTTTTGGAACATAAGTCCAACCTCCTATCATGTGAAATATTTTTCAGAAAGAGATTTCAAAACCGTTGGTGATAACTGCTGATTTTGAATTGTTCCATCATCATCCAGCTGCACAACCTCTGTGCAGGTACGGACAATAAATTCAAAATCATGAGAAACCACGAACACGATTACCCCGGAATCGGAAAGTTGTTCAATCAGCTTGCTGACACGCACCATAGAATCATAATCCAAGCCGCTGGTGGGCTCGTCGAAGTAGATTACGGGGCTGTCCTTTACGATTGCCACTCCAATGGTAACCCGTTGTTTTTGACCGCCTGAAAGCGACGCTGGGTGTCTTTCCCGATAGTCCGACAGTTCCAATGCGTTCAATACTGCATCTATTTTTTCTTTGCAATCTTCCTGCATTCCAAGGGAAAGCTCTTCTTCCACGCTGCTGGCAAAGAGTTGATAGTCTGTATCCTGCATAACAAGATAGGAAAGTGACCGCCGCTGCCGGGGTGTGAGCTTTTTTCCATCAAGACGAACTTCTCCATGCCGCTGTTTCAACAGGCCAGTCAGAATAGACAGGAGCGTTGTTTTTCCGGCACCATTATGGCCTAAAATGCCTATCACGTCCCCTGAATGAGCTTCAAAGCTGACATTTCGGAATACATCCGGTCCTTTCTTGTAGGCAAAGCCTAAATCGTGGACTTCTAGTAAGTGCGTTGTATTTTGAGAATGCGACTTTTCCTGATAATGCTCTGCATCACGTTCCGGGTATGCGGTCCGCAGACCATAAGAAATTCGTGTTTCTTCGGGCAAAGAGCAAAACTGTTCCCTTGTGAACTCATGCTCAATTTTTCCATTCTGTATCAGAAAAGCTCTGTCAATCAAATCTCGCAGATAGTAAAAGCGGTGTTCTACTACAAAAATGGTATAGCCGGCACTCTTGAGCTTTTCCATGATTTCAGCAAGCCGTTTGGTGGCGGCATAGTCCAGATTGGCCGATGGTTCATCAAAGATGTAGACCTTTGGGGCAAGCGCATAAACAGAGCCAATCGCAATCTGCTGTTTTTCTCCGCTGGATAACGCAAAAATACTTCGATTCAGGTATTCGACCAACTCCAATTCTTTGACTGCTCGTGCAATCCGGTCAATGGTTTCCTCACGGGCCAGTCCGAGATTTTCACAGCCGAACGCCAATTCTCGTGTGGTATCGGTCATAAAAAACTGTGAGCGTGGGTCTTGAAAGACAGTTCCTACCTGTCCGGCCAGTTCGGAGGGCTTCATTTCCAAAAGCGAATGTCCATCCATAAGCAGATCGCCTTTAATTTCACCGGGGTAAAAATGTGGAATAAGTCCATTGAGGGAACGAATCAACGTTGTCTTGCCGCAGCCACTTCGCCCGGTCAGAAGAATAAACTCGCCGGTCCGTACAGTCATGTCAATGCCGCGGAGGGTAAAATTTTTGCTTTCTTCATAACGAAAGCTGAAATTCTGGAATGAGATCATCGTCATACCCTCCACAAAATGATTTTGCCGATTTGGGTCTGGTCAATAAAAAGCAGTCCGACCAAAAAGAGGATACCAAGCAGTGATACCACAATTTCCGGCCATGCAAAACGAATCGGGCGCAGTGCATACCGCTTACATTCCAATTCCAGACCACGCGTTGTGCCGGAGGCCGCCAGTTCATCGGTAACTTTCAAGCAGCGCATCAGCAACGGTATCAAAATGTACTCTATGGTTGCTAATGGGTGACATACCCGCTTCCACACTGTATCGCTGATACCGCGAATATCCATTGTGCTTCGGATTTGCCGATATTCAATCCGTAGGGTAGGAATATAACGGAACATGACCACAAGCGGAATCGTAACTGCCTGCGGCAGCCGCATTCTTTGGAGGGCTACCATCAAGTCATCCATATAAGTGGTCCGCAATATCCAGAGCCCCATCATTACAATGGGAATCAGTTTCAGAACGGTCACGCCAAATACGCTCATAATCACGCTCAAAACTGGAACTTGCACATAGCGGAGCAAGGCATTAAGATAAGCCACAACGATATAAGTTATTATCATTTTTGCGGCCCATTTTCCGCCATTACCTAAGGCAATGAACAGCCCATAAACCAGCATGAGCGCAAGGCTGACCACTTCTCCGGCCAGAAAATAACTGACAAAACCGATACAGACTAAGAGAAGAATTTTGCAGCGCGGGTCCAGAAGCGCAGTTCCATGAAGGGGCTGTCGCTCAATAATTTGTTTGATTTGTGTTTCATCCATTCTGATGCCTCCTTATCAACAGCAGAGCGCGGGACTACTTCCAGCCCCGCGCTCTGAAATCAGGCAGCCCGTTTGCCTGCGTTTGTATGATGGATTTTCAGGGGGCTGTTCTTGTTATTTTACAGAAACGAGTCCAGCCTTGATGAAATGCTTTTTCAATGCTTTCTGGCCGATAAATCCGCCAATCAGGCCGCCCACCAGTCCAGCAGCAACAATGACTACCAGCATGGGAACAGAAGTGATATTGAGCATTCCCTGAATGTACTCCGGGGCAATATTGTTTTTCTCCATTGCGCCAACAAACGCACTTTGAAGAAATTTGATGGGGCAGATAGCACTAAAAGCAAAAATAGCACTGAACAGCGCATAGGCCGCCATCATGGACTTCATTGTGATTTCATTTCGGCCCATGATCAGAAAATCGCAGATGACACCGCCAATTACCAAGCCGATGGGAATGAACCAGAAAGCACCTACCAGCAGGAACAGGATAGCCTGAATTGCGGCACAAATGGTAAACACGCCTTTCTTCGGAACTTTGGCCAGCAGAAGCATCATAACGATGCCATTCGGAATAGCCACAACGGACGGATAAAACACGTTGGTCACTGGGCCAGCCACGCTCATAATAGTGCTGATAATCATGCAGATAATCCACATGAGCGCTGTCAGGATGCCAATGAGAATAAAGTCTTTCGCATTCAACTTTTGTTTCATTTTTATGCCTCCTCGCTTTTATCGGAAAATAAAAAATGCGATGTGGTTATTTGAAACTAACCACATCGCAAATTGTACCAATTTAGATTATCAAATCCAACCCAAAACCTACCCGTTTTGACCCAAAAACAGTCAGAAGCTACTTTTTATGGGTATCAAATCGGCTTTCACGGTAGTTCTTTGGTGCCACACCATATCGCTTTTTGAAAGCGGCGGCAAGATTGCTGGGCTTTCCGTAGCCAACGATTGCTGCAATCTCGCTTACATTTCGGTCCCCCTCCAATAGCAGCTGTGCTGCCTGTGTCAAACGCTGTTCAATTATGTATTGATGAATAGGCATACCATAAAATGATGAAAAACCGCGTGTCAATTTTGTTGTGCTTAAATGCACCAGATGGGAAAGTTCTTCACAGGATGGGGCAAACGCAAGCTGACTGTCTATAATCCGTTTAGCTTCCATAATGGCAGTCCGTTCCGTTCTGGACATGGAAACATTTTTTCCCATTAGAATATCCAATTCAAGGACTTCGCCTAAATAAATAGACAATAGCTCCAGAAGTTTTCCGTCAAGATATAAGTAACCCAATCCTCCACGGTATTGTGTAAATTGGCTTGTTTCCGCTAGAATTTGTTCCATGATGGGGGTCACAGGAACTTTTGAAATGCCATCAAGAAGTTTCTTTTCGTAAGCCGTTGCTTCCTGCCCATCAAAATAATCTGTGAGCAGCTGCGAGAAATAGGCAATCGGAATTTTTATACTCTTAAATGAAAAATTGCTATCCTTTTTATAGCAGGCATATTCGGTTCCACCATGTCCCGCATAGATGCAGGATTCATTTTTTTGAATCGTAATGGAACGCTTTTCATCCATGATGCCCCAAGAGATTGCATCATTCAGGCAGAAGATAATCTGCATATAATCTTTACTGACGGTTCCCTGTACATTCATATCCGACTGGTAACACATTTGCCAATCCGAAAAGATGATGCCGTGCTTGATTTGGGTTTGTGCAATTCGTCCTTTCCCCATATCAGACGGAATATCTATTGAAATTGTTTGGGGCGAATTGGCTATCAGGTCGTTGTATAGCTTACCAAGATAGTGACTTCCATGCGTCATAGGATGAGGTTCACCTCCCATTTTGGTTAGTCTGTGCTAATTATGATACTTTATTTTTGCATCACAGTCAAGATGTAGCCAAAAGACAGGGTTTGAATTGTAGTATTAGTAGAGGGGACGGTTTAGGGGAGAACTTACAGAGCAAGCATAGGAAGTGTGTACCCACTTCCGTATTTTGCCCTGCAAAACAGCTTGTTGGGAAGTGTCCCAAACCCTCAAAATGGAAAGGAGAGTAAAAACGTATGGAGGGCAGAAAGCGAACCGTGCAGGTCAAATTCTATGTGACGGAAGAAGAACGGAGGTTGATTCGAGAAAAAATGAAATTGATACCAACCCGGAATATGGCTGCCTATCTGCGAAAGATGGCGATAGATGGTTATGTTGTCCACATCGACACCACCGACATCCGGGCGCAAACCGCCGAACTGCAAAAGATTGGTGTCAACGTCAATCAGATCGCGCGGCGGCTGAACAGCATGGGGCCGCTGTACACACAAGACGTTGCGGACATCAAGGGAGCATTGGCGCAGATATGGCAGTTACAAAGATACATCCTATCAAGTCAACGCTGAAAAAGGCATTGGACTACATCGAGAATCCGGCCAAGACGGACGAAAAAATGCTGGTGTCCTCCTTTGCCTGCTCCTACGAAACCGCCGACATCGAATTTGAACTGCTGCTGTCACAGGCCATGCAGAAAGGCAACAATCTGGCCCACCACTTGATACAGTCTTTTGCGCCGGGCGAAACCACGCCGGAGCAGGCCCACGAGATTGGTCGACAGCTTGCAGATGAAGTCCTGCAAGGAAAATATCCCTATGTACTGACCACGCACATTGACAAGGGGCACGTCCACAACCACATCATCTTTTGCGCCGTGGACATGGTGAACCAACGAAAGTATGTTTCCAACCGACGAAGCTATGCCTACATCCGGCGCACCAGCGACCGGCTGTGCAAGGAACATGGTCTGTCTGTGGTGATGCCCGGTCAAGACCGGGGCAAGAGCTATGCCGAGTGGGACGCACACCGCAAGGGCACGAGCTGGAAGGCGAAGCTGAAAACCGCCATAGATGCAGCCATCCCGCAGGCCAAGGATTTTGACGATTTTCTGCGGCTCCTGCAGGAGCAGGGCTATGAAGTCAAGCGGGGCAAGTATGTTTCGTTCCGTGCGCCCGGACAGGGGCGGTTCACCCGCTGCAAAACGCTGGACGAAGCCTACACCGAAGAAGCCATCACCGAGCGCATCAAAGGGCGGTTCGTGGAGCGGAAGCCCAAAGAAAACCGCAAAATTTCGCTGCGGATTGATTTGGAGAATAGCATCAAGGCCCAGCAGTCCGCAGGGTATGAGAAGTGGGCAAAACTCCACAATCTGAAACAGGCTGCCCGGACGCTGAACTTCCTGATTGAGCATGAAATCGAAAGCTACCCGGATTTGGAAAGCCGGGTGGCCGAGATCACCGCCGCCAGCACCGAAGCTGCCGCTGCACTGAAAGCAGCAGAGCGTCGGCTTGCAGAAATGGCCGTGCTGATAAAGGATGTCACCACCTGTAAAGAGCTACGTCCACTGGTGAAGGAGTACCAGCGGGCCGCTGACAAAAAGCAGTTCCGGCGCAAGCATGAAGGCACCCTGATTCTCTATGAAGCAGCGGCAAAGGCTCTGAAAGAGCAGGGCTTCCAAAAGCTGCCCGACCTCTACGCCCTGAAAGCCGAGTATAAGCAGCTGGCCGAGCAGAAAGACCAGTTGCAGCGGCAGTACGCCGAAGCCAAACGCCAGATGCAGGAGTATGGCATCATCAAGCAAAACGTGGACGGCATCCTGCGGACAGCACCGGGAAAGGAGCAGATGCAGGAACGGTAAATCTGCACAAAATATTGTTCGGACTTTTGAATCCCAAACGCTTAGACCGGGTGGCGTTTCCGCCCGAAATCATGTAAAATAGACTTAGACAACGAAAGCGAGGAACCCTCTATGGCAGAAGTGAACGATAACAGCTCTATCCAGCTTTTTGAAGATCAGAAAATCCGCACTGCATGGGATGCAGAAAAGGAAGAATGGTATTTTGCCATCGTTGATGTGATTGCTGTTCTGACTGACAGCGCAGACCCACAGAACTATTGGCGCGTTCTAAAAAAGCGTCTTAAAGACGAAGGAAATGAAACCATTACAAATTGTAATGGTTTGAAAATGACCGCTCCTGACGGCAAAAAGCGCAAAACGGATGTCGCTAACACTGAACAGCTCCTGCGCATCATCCAGTCAATCCCATCTCCGAAAGCTGAACCGTTCAAGGCATGGCTGGCAATGGTAGGCAAAGAACGCATCGAGGAAACAATCGACCCGGAGCAGGCCATTGACCGTGCGCTTGATACCTATTTGAAGAAAGGCTACTCCGAAGAATGGATTCACCAGCGGCTTTTGGCAATCCGTATCCGAAACGAACTGACAGACGAATGGAAGAAGCGCGGAGTGCAAAAGGGCAAGGAGTACGCCATCCTGACCGATGAAATCTCCCGCGCATGGTCCGGCATGACCACGGGGCAGTACAAGCGGCTGAAAGGTCTGACAAAAGAAAATCTCCGGGACAACATGACCGATTTGGAACTTGTGCTGACCATGCTGGCCGAAGCCTCCACCACGGATATTTCCAAAACTGCAAAGCCACAGACCTTTGAAGAAAACAAGCAGGTTGCCAAACGTGGCGGCAAGGTGGCCGGCATTGCACGGCAGGCTCTTGAAGCGGAAACCGGCAAGCCCGTTATCACAGAAAAGAATGCGTTTGACTTCCAGCAGCTTGTGACCGACATTGTAGAAGATGCCGCCGAACTGCCGGAAAATCCCACCGAGAAAAAAGATAAAGACTGATACATGAAAAATAGCCGGACACAGCAACCCCAAGGCCACCGTGTCCGGCTATTTCTGTGTTGACAACCACACATTACTTTGATTGAAAATAATGTGTGGTTGTCAAGCTGGCGGTATTATTCACCCGTAAAATCAAACCTCTGTCCGTCAAAGTCTGCATCGGTCATGCGCTCCAACTTCGCAATGGTGCCTTTTGTCAGTTGCCGCATTTCAGTGTCCATATCCGGCCGGGCGGCCAGCATCCGCGCCATCGTCCGGCGGCGGTCAGAAGTGTGGTACATACAAATCAAATTTTCTTCTTCTACGCTGAAATTCATGCGTCATACCTCCATTTCGTGTTGCTTGCTGCGGGCCGCTGCTTTTTTCGGGCTGGCGGCCTGCTTTGTTTCGGAAAGCTGCTTGCGGACGGAAGTGCGGGGCTTGCAGATGCCCTTGTCCCGGTTTTCGTTTTTGCCAACCAGCGCGTAGATGCCGAAACGGTCTTTCACGCTGGACAGGTGCAGGGACTTGTACGGCAACATGGCAAGCAGCTGGTCCGTATCCCGACTGGATGCCAGTTTGGTGAAGTAGGGCGATACCTCCACCATAAAATGATTTTTGTCCGGGCTGTTGGGAGCAGCCAGCCGCTTCATATTTGCCGCGATACGCTGCGCCTCGGCCTCGATCAGCCCAGTGTGCAGTGCCGCAAGATGTTCTTTGAAATCACCGGGCCGTGCCGGTTCTCGACTGCGCTGCTCCTGCCGGATGGCCGCTTGTAGAAGTTCCGGGTCACGGGGCTGCATTTCATACCGCACGAACTCTCCAAAATATTTGTCCGAGAGGCTGTTGAAATGCTCTTTGGGGCCAATTTCCCGCATCCCACTTTCGTAGATCAGGCGATTGGCACCCACAGGCAGAGCGGCATCCCGGATATGCTGGAAATGCTGCTGGTAGTCCAGTTCATACAGATTGCCTTGCACGGTTCCATTGGCCGCACCGGTCAACTCCACCGCATAGGCAAGAATCCTGTCATGGGTCTGTTCACCGCAAAATTTCCATGTATTGTAGGCTTGGGTATCTTTGAGCAACACATCCCGTTCCCGGAAGCAGAATGTTCCAGAGGGCCGGGACAGCCACAACAGCAGCTTATCTTCCGGCTGGTCGCTGCGGGCGGCCTCCCGCAGCATCTTGATGTCATAGGCAAAATCGCTCTGGTAGTATGCGGTGTTCTGGTGCATGATGGCTTCCAGCGCAGCGATCAAGTCCATATTTTCAAACTTCTGCACGGTTTACACCTCCAATTCCTTTGCCTTTTCCCGTGGCAGTATTTGCTTGCTCTGCTCCTTTTTTGCGGCATCCAGCTGTACCCGGATGGACAGCTTTTTCGGCTTGGCTGTGCGGGACTTCTTGGCTTTTGGTGCCTTTTCCTCGGCCTTGACTGCGGCGGCAAGGTCTGTCAGAGAGATTTGTTCTCCGGCCTTTGCTTTGGCTTCCAACTCACCTAAAGAGGGCGCATTGTTCAGCACACCGTCAATCATGTTTTCGTTTTGTTCGGTGGAAAGTTCTGCGGTGCGCAGCGGATTTTCCCGCAAGAACTCTGGCACCTGCTGGAAGCCCACACTGTCGCAGTAGTGGGCGGTGTCCTGCCCATTCTGGTGCAGCACCACCACATCCGAAACAGACAGCGAGTGTCCCTTGAAATTTGCCGGATAGTCCACATTGAATGTGCGGTAGATGCCCTCCAACGTAGTGCCGGCAGTCAGCGGCGCGGCGTATACTTCCGTATAGTTGGCCTTGTCCACGGTCAAACCGGCAGCCTGCAGGCGGTCGTAGGGCTCAAAACGGTAATCGCGGGTGGAATCTTCATTGCGCAGCTGGTAGATGGAAAAGCTATCTTGCTGCGGTGCCTCAAAGCCTGCCGCTGCGTATTCCTCTACGGTCATTCCGGCAGCAGCCGCTTCCTGCGTGATCTCGGTCTGCACCTGTGCCTTGTAATCCTGCAAGCTCTGGTCAAAGTCAGCCAGCTTGGGCGGTTCCGGCAAGTTATACTGGCCTTGGTTAAGCAGCGGGCGGCAGTCCTGCACATAGGCCACAACAGTGTTGTAATAGGCAGCCTGTTCCGGCGAAATGTTCTGTCCCTCCCGCAAAGCGGCGGTGGCTGCCTGCTCCATGGCCGAAAGATTGCAATGTTGTTTGAGGTACGGGATAAACTCGGTCAGCACCATTTCCCGCTCTGCCTTGTCTTGTTCCCACGCTTCCGGGCCTTTGTTGTGCAGAACAAAATTTTTCCAGTTTTCGTCCTTGGCGTAGTATTCGTGGTAACTCTGAATGTGCTGAATCAGGGAGCCATCCCCGTCCCCGAAATCCTGCCGCCCCTCGTAGTTGTCCGGCTGGCCGTTCAGGGTAAAATCAATACGGAATGCGGTCTTGTCGTACCAGCCGCTCGTGTAGCCGTCCTTTTCCCGGTCCGTGTGCTGGGCGGTGTCCAGTTCTTCAAAGACGCGGTTTGCCACGGACAGCGGCATGATTTCGCCGTCCTGCAGCTTGTCACTTTCGCTCCAAAGAATTGTGACCGTAGGTTCTGCGGCGGGGTCTGGAATTTTAACGGGTGCGGGAATTTCGTTGGCCTTTTCCGCCGCCTCTTGGAATGCCGCCAGCTTGTCGCCCAACAGGACTTCCGACACTGTGGCTGTCTGCCCCAACAGATTAAGCGCTTCCTGCCCGGCATCCGGCAGGGTCAAACCGGGCGCGTCCAACTGCCCGCCGTCCAGAGCCTTATTATCCGGGCCATACAGGGTGTAGTCATAGCCGGAATCGCAGGTCTGGATGAACAGCGTATTGCCGTTGTCCAGCGCAAATGCAGCCTCCTGTGCAGTGGAAAGTTCTGTTTCCCGCTGCTGGCGCAGTTCTGCCAGATGTTCGTCCAGTGCGGAGATCAGTTCATGGGCCGTACTACGAATAATTTCCAGAGAGGCTTTCAGCTCGGCCAGTTCCCGGCCGGAACTCCACCCGGCCACATAGCCAAAGGAATACTCAGACGTGTCCAGCCCGTAGTGCTGGCAGACGGCATAAGCCACGCTTTCAGCCTGCACCTCGCGGGTGCGGCTGTCCGGGCGGTTGGCCTGTTCCGGGTCGTCTGGGTTGATGGCGTGAAGTTTGGCGTGGGCAATTTCATGGATGGCCGTCTTGATGGTCTGTAACTGGCTCATGCCCTCTTGGATGGCAATGCGGTTGTCGAGCAGATGAAAGTACCCATGCGCGCCGCCCTCGATGTCCTCAAACCCGATGGGTACCGGGGAAGCTTGCTCCAACGCTTTGAAAAAATCTTGATAGTCCTGCACGCTGCCGGACAGTTCATTCACTGCGATAGATGGCAGCGGTTCGCCCTCGGTCTGGCTGACATCGAACACGGAAACCACCTTAAAGGCCGGAATCTGCACCGTTTTTTCTTCCGTCAGCGGCTTGCCGTCCTTGTCCAGAATCGGCTTGCCCTGTTCGTCCAGCTTTTCCATCTTCTGCTTGACCTTGTACGGCGCAGGAGCAAGGATTTTGATGCCTTTTTCGCCTTTCTTTACGGTGCGGTGGAACGTGTCCTTCCACTTGTTGAAGCCCGCCACCAGTTGGCCGCCCTGCATGGCGATCAGCAAGGTGTTGTTGAAGCTGTAATTGTGGAATTTCGCCATCGTGGTGAGGTAGGCTTTGTAGCGGTCGCTGTCGAACAGCTCTTGAATCCCTGTTTCCAGCCGGTCCGTAATTTCTTTCATCCGTTCCGCGCTGTCTTTGCCGTTCAGGATGATGGGGATAACTTTCTGCGGTTCCGTTTCAGGCTGAACAGGCGGCGGGATGTTGGCCGCATCCCGCAGAACTTCCGGCGCGGGAAAGGACAGCACCCGGTATTCCTCTGGCACGGGCTGGCCCTCGTAGACTTTCTGCCATTCGTCCCCGCTTTTGACAAGGTAGCCGTACTGGGTGAATGCGCCCTGCTCCTGCTGGGCCACATACCGGCCGAACTGCGCCGTGTCGATGCCGCCTTTCCATTCTTCCGGCATATCCACCATGCCGGAGCGATTCAGGTAGTAATCTCCTAGCTGGGCAGGCCCGTGCACATCCGGCAGATGCACATAGTAGTCCACGTTTTCAGGAAAGTCGGTGATTCTCCCGATGCTGAAAAGCTCACTCTGCGGGGCTTGCAGGGCGGCGTTCAGCTCTGTGCGTTCCCCGGTAGAGAGTGTTTCCAGTCGTGATGCCAGAAAGTTCAGTTCGTCCACATTGGATGCCAGTACCATGTTGTAGGGAATCGCAAAACGCTTTTCCTCCTCGGCAAAGTAGCCAGAAATGAAAAGGCCCTGCGGATTATCGGACGAAATGCCGATTTGCCGCAGGGCCGCTTGTACCTGTTCGGTTGTGGTAGGCAGGTCCAGCCAGACGCCATCCCTGCCTTGCTGCTGCCGATTTTGCAGCTGGATGGAAAATAATTCGCTCATTTGGTCACACTCCTTTTTTGCTATCCTACGGATAGAGAGAGCCGGTTATGGCAAAATGAATGCTTCACCTTACCATAACCGGCCCTCGTTTTTCTTTATTCTTTGCGCTCTACCCGGTAATTGACGTACTTGCCTCCCGTATCAGCCAGAAGCACCGTTGCATCATAAGTTTTGCCTGTTTTCTCGGAGTAGAGGCCCTTGACCTTTGCCTTACCGTTTTTGAGCAGAGCGGCGGCGATCTTCGGGGTGAACGCCTTTTTCCGTTGCTCAAAGAAGCGGTCATTCTTCCACATCACGAACTGACAGCCACGATTTCCGCAGTAGAAGTTTTTCTTGCCCTCGTAGACGTTTTCACCACACCGGGGACACTTGCCGATGATAACCCGTTCTGACTGGAACAGATTTTGCTTGTCCGCACTGATGCAGGAATAGGTCTTGACCAGCTGGCGCACCTGCGCTTCAATTTCGGCCATGAACTCGTCCGCGTCTGCATTGCCCTTGGCAATCTCGGTCAGGCGGTTTTCCCATTCGGCGGTCAGGACGGGAGAGGTCAGGCTTTCCGGCAGAACCACCGCCAGATTGATGCCGTCCTTGGTGGGGACAAGCTGTTTGCCCTTGCGCTGCACAAAGCCCATTTGCACCAATTTTTCCAGAATCGCGGCACGGGTGGCCGGAGTGCCCAGCCCTTTGCGTTCCGCATGGCCCAGGCCACCCTCTCTTGCTCCTGCGGAGCAATTCACCTTGTCCTCCGGCATATCCTCGGTCCCGGCCCGCTCCATTGCCGACAGGAGCGTATCTTCGGTGTAGGCTTTCGGCGGGGACGTGAAGTGTTCCAAAATATCGGCAGTCACGGAAAAAGTCTGTCCCTCGACCAGTTCCGGCAGAGTGTTCATCGCTTCCGTTTCTTCTTCACCGTCTGCTTTCAGAGTGGAGCGGAACCGCTGGTCGATCTCTTTCCAGCCGGGGACAAGCACGGTCTTTCCCTTGGCGGTGAATTCGTTCCCTGCACAGGAAAGCACAGCGGTCACAGTTTCGTATTCATGGGGTGCGGCCACAGCGCAGAACAGTTTGGAACAGACAAGGTTCATCAGCTTGCACTCACTTTCCGCAAGGCCGGTGAACCCCTGCTTTGCAAATTCTGCGGTAGGAATGATGGCGTGGTGGTCCGATACCTTTTTGCTGTTCAGAATCCGGCCCACTTCCGGGGTCAAGTCAAGCCCTTGGGCAAAGGGCAGCAGCCCCAGCAGGTCAGACACAAGATGTTGTGCTGTCTGGCCCATATCCTCGGTCAGATATTGGCTGTCCGTGCGGGGATAGGTCAGCAGTTTCTTTTCATAAAGCTGCTGGGCATAGTCAAGGGTCTGCTTTGCCGTGAAGCCGAACAGGCGGTTTGCCTCCCGCTGCAAGGTAGTCAGGTCATAAAGTTTGGGCGGCTGTTCCGCCTTTTTCTCTCGCCGAATGGATGTGCAGACTGCATTTGCACCTGTGCATTTTTCTTTGAGAGAATTTGCGGTTTCTGCATCCGCAATGCGTCCGCTGTCCGCTTTCAGGCTGCCGGACTGGATGCCGACCGTGTAATACTTTTCTTTCTGGAAGCGCAGGATTTTTGCATCCCGGTCCACCAGCATTTTCAGTGTCGGGGTCTGCACTCGGCCCACCGTCAGGGTCTTGTGGTACAACACAGAAAACAGCCGCGTTGCATTGATGCCCACCAGCCAGTCCGCCTTTGCACGGCAGAGGGCCGATTGATACAGTGCATCGTAGTCCGAATCCGGGCGCAGGTTTGCAAAGCCCTCCCGGATAGCGGCATCCTCCATGCTGGAAATCCAGAGCCGCTTCACGGGTTTCGTGCAGCCGGCCATTTGGTAGACAAGGCGGAAAATCAGTTCTCCCTCCCGGCCTGCATCGGTTGCGGCAGTCACACTGTCCACATCCGGGCGGTTGAGCAGGGCACGCAGAACTTCAAACTGCTGTTTCTTCTCGTCCGGGACAATGAACTGCCACGGCTGGGGCAGGATGGGCAAATCCTCATACCGCCATTTGCAGTATTTTTCGTCGTACTGGCCAGCCTCGGCAAAGGACACCAGATGCCCGATGCACCAGCTGACCAGATATCCGCCACCCTGCCAATAGCCGTTTTGCTTTTCAGCGGCCCCGATCACGGCGGCAATGCTGCGGGCTACGCTGGGCTTTTCGGCAATTACCAGCTGAACGCTCATGTTT
The DNA here is from genome assembly GCF_023347255.1 of Faecalibacterium sp. I4-3-84. Lineage (GTDB taxonomy): Bacteria > Bacillota > Clostridia > Oscillospirales > Ruminococcaceae > Faecalibacterium > Faecalibacterium taiwanense. Next base: position 1,103,072 of record NZ_CP094466.1, on the reverse strand, counting down.
CGTCCTCCTGTCCGTTCTCCGAATGAATCTCGATTTCAGCCGGTTCCTCGTCTGCATCCTCGTCCTCGCCAAAATCGTATTCGTCCAGATCATCGTGCCCGGTGGTATCGGCCTTGGGCTTGCGGAACTTGAAATAATAGAGTGCCGCGCCACCGCCCGCCAGAGCCAGCGCCAGCAGAATCATCAGACTGCCCATGTTGGATTTCGGCTTTTCCTGCGGCGTTTCGGTGTCGGTTTTCACAGCTTCCGGGGCCGTGCAGCTCCGCAGGCTCTTTTCACACAAGGGGCAGTTTTCGTTCACGTTTCCTGCCTCACATTTCACCGTGCAGGTGCAGACCTCGGTGGTCTGCGGTTCTTCATCCAGCAGGGCCAGCAAGTCGGCATCGTCCACTTGGTTCAGGAAGTGGACAGAGGTTTCCTTATCCTCGTTGGCGCGGTCAATGAGAATGTAAAAATAATTCCCGGCCTTGGTGGTCACTGTGATAAGCTGTTTGTCCCCGTAGAAATCATCCACCAGTGTTGCATTGCCCTTGGGCGTGATGGGCACACCCTCCGGCTCCATGCCGCACGTGGTGGGTTCTTCTTCGATAATCTCCGGCAGAGGTTCCGGGGCAGGGTCAGTACCGCTTGCGAAAGCGGGCATGGAAAAAGAGCAGAGGCAGAGCAGGATAGCCAGCAGCCCAGCTGCAAAACGGCGGTTCCAATCAGGTTTCATTGGCGGCATCCTCCTGTTTGTGGTACGGTGTGGCGGTGGGTGCAGCGTTCAGCGCACCGCTGCGCAGAAAGGCCGCGAACTCGTCTGGCTTCATGTTCATGCTGCGCACCAGCTGAATGATCTGCAAGTTTTCCTGTTCAGTCTTTGCAGCTTCCAGTTCTTTCAACTGCTGCTGGTATTCAGAGATTTTTTCTTTGAGCCGTTCAATGTCGCGCTCAATGCGGGAAAGTCTTTTTGCCATACAAAATCCTTTCTGGCGTCACGGTAAACGCCCATAGCTGTAAAAATGTTCCTGCCAATATTTTGAGTTGAGGTTTGTGTAAGAGATAGGGTCGCCGCAGTGCAGCATGATGGAATTGCCTACATAGATACCGCAATGGCTCACGCCGGGGGTATCGTAGGTTCCCTTGAAAAACACAAGGTCGCCCGGTTTGACCTGCGCCGTCGAAACAGGAGTACAGAGGTTGTAAAGGCCCTGTGCGGTCTGGCGGCCCACGTTCCAGCCGGAGTGATTCAGCACCCACGAAATGTAGCCGCTGCAATCAAAGCTGGTGCTGGGCGAACTGCCGCCCCACACATACGGGTAGCCGATGTACTTCGTGGCTTCCTCCATCATGGCGGCAAACCTATCATCCTTTAATGCTTCCGGGGGAATATCGTAGTAGGTGGGCTGCTTGATGGTGGACGCATTGGGGTATTGCGCTTTACCAAACAAATCCGGCCGGTTGCCCAGCGTGCGCATATAGAGCGAATAGGCGCTGAGCTGTTCTTCGGTCAGTACTTCCACGGGCAGGTGGGATATATTCTTGTTCTTCAGCTTGACCGTGCAGATGTAGTATTCATACGGTTCTTGGTAGGTGATGACTTGCGGCACACCATACGGGCCAATAATGACCATCATTTTTGTACGGTAACGTATCTGCATGGTCACGGTCTCGGTCAGGATGTATTGCTTTTCAAAGAGCATTTCAAGTTCGCCCTGCACCTCGGCCAGTGTGAACACGCCGTCATGCAGCGCGGACAAAATCGAGATCAGCACATAGGGGTCATGCTCGATTTCATCCAGATAAAAATGATACTCGTCATAGTTGTGGGTGGCCTCGTAGGTGTCGAGATACCGTTGCAGCTTTTGTTCCAGCTTGGCATAAGCCTTCTCTGCACCCAGCATATCCTTGTCCTTGGAAAAATAAGAGGATGCCGTCACGCCGGTTCCAGCGGTGCCCGCCATCACGGCGCAGGACTGCAACCCCGTTATCAGGAGCAGAGCCAGCAGACCGAACACCGCCACGATCAGAATGGTTTTCCAGTTCCGGGCCGCAAATTCGGCTACCCGTTCGCCGCCCTCGGCCGCCAGCTTCGTTACCCGGAAACCGTTCTCTGCGGTGGCAGCTGCACCCTGCGCGGCGGCTTGTCCGGCCTGCCGTGCAGCTTTGGCATACTGCTGTTTGATACGCCGTTTCTGCCACATCCGGGAAATGGGGTTGCTGGCCGCCTGTGCAATTTGCGGATTGTCCCGCAAGGATTTCTGGTAAAAGTATTCTGCATTGGCAGACATGAACTGACGCTCTGCCTTTTCCACGGCCTTGTAGGGCTTCATCTTGTGGTGCCGGATGCCGCTGCGGATGACCTTGGCGGTCTGATGCTCCATCAGTTCTTCTCCCTTGTGGCCGCCCTCTACACCCACATTTTCGTGTTCGACCTCGTGGATTTTTCCGTGAGCGAACAGCAATGCTTCCGACAGCGGGCGGCTGGCCGGGTTTGGTTTCAGGCTGGGCGGGCCTTTGTCCTGCTGCTCAAACCGCAGGGTGGATTTTGCCTTGCCGCTGGCTGCATCGTAAACTTTTTCCTTGACCGGGACACGCTTCTTCGGCAGAGCGGCGCGGGCCGCATCCAGCTTGTCGGCCTTTGCTTCCGCCTTGTGGATGTACGGCTGCAACTCCGGGTCTGCCCGTTCGTCCTCGGTCAATTCCAAACGGGCAGCGGAACGGTGCAGACCATCTTCACTTTTGGCGGTGGCCGCTGTTTCTGCTGCCTTTTTCGCTTTCTTTTTATTTTTATGCCCGTCCTTGATGTCCTCGGCCCGTTCCAGAATTTTTTCGGCCTTGCCCTCGGCATCCGTGGAATAATCCTGTTCCGCTTCCCGGCAGGAAACATTCTCCACAGTGCCGTCCGCCTGATTTTCTACCACCAGACCGTCACGGGTCATGGTCTGGGTGACTTTGGCTTTTGCCTGCAATTCTTTCAAGGTTCTTCACCTCCCATCGGACAGCGGCCCGTTTCAATGTCCGCAATGTATTTGAGAATCGGGAACACCTGCGGCGGCGAAACTGCATTGCCCAGTGTTTTCATCCGCTTGCTGCGGTTCGGCACCTCTTCGGTCAGGCGCGGGATGTCGGCGGGTTCTTTAGCCCAAAGGGAATGTCCGTCCATTTGCGCGGGAAACCCATCAGCCACTCTACCCAGTCCGGGTTGAGGTAGGGCCTTTCCAGCGTGGTGGGGGTCATGCGGTAGACCACATGAGAGAGCCGCGCCGTCCATGCTTTGCCATCCTTGTTCATCTTGCGATAGCTGCCGTTCGCAGAGATTTGGATGTCCAACCCCTTGCCCACATCCCCGGTGTCGCTGGCAAGGGGTGTGGGAAGCAGCGGAGCCGATGATGAATACCCGTTTCCGTTCGTGCCACGCGCCAACGGCAGCAGCAGGTAATACGAAAACCCGAATATCGTAACCTGCCTGCTCCAAGTCAATGAGCGTTTTGTCGAGCCCCATACGGAGGAAGCCAGCAACATTTTCTCCAAGCACCCAACGGGGCTGCAATTCCCGGATGACCCGCAGCATTTCGGGCCAGAGGTAGCGTTCATCGTGAAAGCCGTGCTGCCGCCCTGCGGTGGAGAACGGCTGGCACGGGAAGCCGCCTGAAATGAGGGTGACGGTGCGAAGTCCTGCTTTTTCAAAGAAAGCCTCCTTTGTTACGGTGGTGATGTCCTGAAAACGGGGCACCTCCGGCCAGTGGCTTGCCAGCACAGCGGCGGGAAAGGCTGCCCACTCGCATTGACAGACCGAAGTAAAACCCGCCGCTTCTGCGGCAAGGTCAATGCCGCCGATGCCGGAAAACAAGCTGAAATGCGTTAAGCTCATAGCTCCACCACCTCGTTGAGCCGGGTGGTCATGATCTTATAGAGCTGTGTGTTTTTCGGGATGGGGTTGGAAAACGGAAGCACCACGTTTTCAAAAATCAGCAGTCCTTCGCCCGGTTCCGAATTGTCGATGTACTTCTGCTGGTCTGCGGAGAGGTTCAGCCGTTCCGAAAGGATTTTGCGGTCGCCGGATGCCTGATTCAGCAGCGTGATGAAGTCGCTGTTTTCCAGAATGTTCTCGATCTCCGGGGAAGAAAGAAGGTCCTTCACATTCTGGGTGGCGCCCGTGGGCACACCGCCCCATTTGCGGAAGCGTTTCCAAATCTCGGCACTGTACGCGGCGGTCTGTTCCTCTTTCAAGAGCAAGTGGAACTCGTCTGCAAAATACCATGTGGCGCGGCCCTGACTGCGGTTCTGGGTGACACGGCCCCATATCTGGTCTTGGATAATGAGCATCCCCAATTTTTTTAACTGCTTGCCTAACTCTTTGATGTCAAAGGCCACAAGCCGGTTGTGGATGTCCACATTCGTTTTGTGATTAAACACATTCAGCGAGCCGGACACATACAAGTCCAATGCCTGCGCTACCCGGTCCGCTTCCGGCAAGTGCTGGTCGAGCAGGGCTTGGTGGAGGTCAGACAAAATCGGCATATTCTCCGGGCAGGGGTTCGCCAGATAGGGACGGTAGATGGCTTTCACGGCACGGTCTATCACGGTGCGTTCAATCGCTTCCAGACCCGTTTTGCCGCCCATGACCAGTTCACAGAACGACAGCACAAAATCCGATTTCAGGGCAAGCGGACTATCATCCTCGGAGTAGTTGAGGTTGATGTCCAGAGGATTCACATAGTCCTTGCTGGTGGGCGAAAGTTTAATGACCTGCCCATGCAGCCGCTTGACCAGCGGATAATACTCGGCCTCTGGGTCTGAAATAAAAATATCGTCAGCAGTCGTTAAAAACACACTGACGATTTCGGACTTGCAGCTCATGGATTTGCCGCTGCCGGGCGTGCCCAGCTTCAAGCCGTTGGGACACCGGGCCTGCTTGCGGTCCAGCATGATCATGTTGTGGGATTTTGCGTTAATGCCGTAGTACATGGCCGCACCGCTCTGGAAAAGCTCCTGCGTCACAAAGGGCACGAATACCGCCACGTTGGAGGTGGTGAGGCTGCGCTGAATCTTTATCTGGTTGATGCCCAGCGGCAGGCTGGACACAAGGCCCTGTTCCTGCTGGTAGTCCAGCCGGACAAGGGAACAGTTGTATTTCTGGGCCACACCTGCGGCTTGGAACACATCGTTGCCCAGCTTTTGCTTGGTGTCGGCCACATTCAGCACTAAAAAAGTCAGCATGAAAAGCCGTTCGTTCCGGGTCTGCAATTTGTTCAGCAGCTTTTTGGCATCCTCGCCGTAGGTAGCAAGGTCGCTGGGGAGGATATCCATGTCGTACCCGGAGCGGACAGCCTTTTTCTGCTCCTGAATCTTCATGGCATCAAGGTCTGTGATCTTCCGCTTGATGGTTTTGATGGCCTCGGTCTGGTCGATGGCCTGCACATGGAGATTGACGAGAATCCCGCTTTCCGTTTTGAGGAAGTCGGCCAGCATTTCGTCCGAAAGTTCCGGCGCAAGGATTTGTAAAAAGCTCACAGCTCCATACTTGCCGCTCAAACCAAAGGTTTTAGCCGTACCGAAACAGAGGGAGGACGGGGCCACAAAATCCTTGGTGGACAGGCCGGAGGGTGCCAGCCAGTCCCAGTCAAAACGGAACGGTTCGCCGTCCGGGTGGAAGATGCCGTGCAGCACCTCCAAACGCGCCTGTCCGTCCATGACGTGCGCCACGCAGCCCATGGTCTTGAAATAGCCCAGCAGGTCAAGACCAATGCGGGTCAGTCGCGCCCGTGCGGTTTTTAGATTGTCTGCCTCGATGGTGAAGGTCAGGTACTTGGTTTTGACAATGCCGTTGTTTCCGCTGGCAAGCTGCTTTTGCAGGATGGCGGTGTACTCGGCGCGGATGTCGTCAAAATCATCCCCCTGCGGTGCGATCTCAAAACTTTTTGCGTACTGCACCGGGTCAACCTTGCGATTGAGAAACGAAAGCTGCACATGGATGGAGGCATCCACATAGTTGTACAGGTCGCACAGGTGTTCAAAGATGGCGGTCCTCGTTTCCGGCTGGGCCAGCTGATAGCTGATGTCCTCAAAGGCAATGCACTTGGAGAACGTGCGTCGGTCAATGCGGCACACACCGTCCGGGTAGATGGCCTCATACGGGATGGTGGCCTGTGCCGTGCGGGGCTTGCCGTCACCCTTGTACTTGCGGAGAACGGCATCAATTTCTTTTTTCTGGGCGCGGGTGAGCTTTTTGGGCTTTTCGGTTTCGCGGGGTATCGTTTTTCTGGACAATGGCCTTTACCTCCTGTTCCATTTGGTATTGCCGCACAAGGGCGGCGTAAGCATTGTTGGTCTGATAGGGCCTTTCCTTGGGACGAATAAAGCAGCACTGAATCATTTGCTGAATCACCACTTCAAGGGGTTGGCCGTGCCGCTCGAACAGAGCGAACAGCAGCCCCGGCAGCATGGCAAAAATCATCAGCAGGGCCGATGCACTGTTGGAAAGATAGTTCCGGGCCAAAAAATAAAGCGGTCCGCCCGTTAAAAGCGCACCGCCGAAGCAGACCAGCTGCCGCTTGGTCAGCCCGAATAAAACTTTGGATTTTACATGGGTCAAATCTTTGGGAACGGTCACATACGCCATTCAAACGCTCCTTTCTCAATGGGCACCGAACACCGACTTGCTGATGCTGCCGGTCTTGAACAGACAGAAACAGAGTAGCACGGTGTAGCCCATGCAGCCCCAGATGGCCCCGGCAATGTCCGCTGCACCCGAAATGTTGCGTATCAGCACCGCATAGATGCCCACGACAATCATAATCAGGAACGCTTGGAAACCCAGTGCCAGCAAAGACTTCAAGTAGTTCTGCCCGGTGCTGCGCCACTCGCTGCTGCCCATAGTCGCCAGCGGGATAGGCCCCAGTGCGGTCACAACGTAAATCTCAATCATGCGGCCGTAGGTCACAAGGAAGATGCAGATGGAAAGGATGTTCATGGTCAGGCCCACCACAAGGGTCTGGAACCACAGGCTGAGCAGACAGCCGATGGTCATGCTTTCCAGTTGAAATTCCAGTCCGGGTATCAGGCGGTCAAAGTGGATGGATGTTTCGCCAATGATAACGCCGGAACTTTGGTTGACAACGCTCTGGGTGGCATCGAACACACCCATAACGATATTCCATGTGTTGCTGACTATGAGGATGGCAAAGGCAGACTTGAAAATCCAGCGGAAGAACATGGAAGTATCGAAGTCGTGCATATTGTTCTTTTCGGTAATCATCTGGATAAGCTCATGGCACATCACAAGGGCAAGGATGGCCGCTGCAATGGGCAGCACCACCGTTTCGGAAAGACTGCGCAGCATATTGAAAATGCCGCTGTTCCATGCCTGCGGGGTAGAACCAACGTCCGAAGCGATTTCGCCCACCTTGGCGTTCACGTTGTCGAACAGGCCGGAGAGGTTGCCCGTGATGCCATCTATCAAAATGCCTTTTATCCATTTCTCGATGATCTCACTAATCAAGCAAAGATACCTCCTTTCCCGCGCCCTCCCATGTGAGCGGGAGAGCGCGGTGGGGTCTCAAAGGTGGATGTACGGATAAGTTGAGGTTAGCCCAGCAGCCCGGACAGCAGCGGGACAAGGGTCACGCCGATCAGGGCAACGCCGCCGCCCGCGACCAGCTGCTTCACGCCCTGGCTCTTTACTGATGTGTGATAAAGAAGTAATAGAAGTGTAAAAAATTTTGCCGTTCCTATCCGGCACTTGCGCATTGTGTCGGATAGGTCGGGCGGTTATTCGGGCAAGTCCACCTTGCCAACAAAAGAATAATAAATCTCAATGTCCTGTCTGCGGGTCTTGTTCTCGTCATAGCTGCACTCATGCACAACGATTTTCTCTACAAACTCCCGCAGCAGAGTAGGGGTAAGTTCTTCAAAGCTGGTATGCCGCCGGACAACATTCATAAACTTTTCTGCGTTCACGGTGGCTTCCTGTGCTTTGGAAAGCTCCGCTTGGATAGCGGCGGCTCTTTCTTTCAGCTCCCGTTGTTCTGCTTCATAGTCTGCCGACAGCTCTGTGAAACGCTCGTCTGATATGCGCCCGGTCACGCTGTCCTCATACAGCCGCTTGAAGATAGCGGATAACTCGGCTATGCGTTTCTCGGCGGCTTCCAGTTCCTTTTTCTTGGCGGCGTTCCTGCGCTTGCCCCCGTCCTCGTTCTGCTCAATCAAGAGCTTCATAAACCGGGCTTCATGCTTTGCCGCATAGCTTGTCACTTTCCGCAGATTGGAGAGTACACCAGCGGTCAAGAGGTCGGTGCGGATAAAGTGCGCCGTACAGTCATGGGTGCGCTTCTTGTAGTTGCCGCAGATATAACAGTCCTGCTTGCGCTTGTCCGTCTGGTATCGCTGCTGATACATGACACTGCCGCAGTCCGCACAGAACAGTATGCCGGAGAACAAGCCCACTTCATCATAGCGGTTGGGGCGTTTGCGCTGCTTGCGAAGTTCCTGCACCCGTTCCCATGTCTGGGTGTCTATGATAGGCTCGTGGTGGTTCTCGAAAATCACTTGCTTCTCCGGGGGATTTTCTACGCTGTGCTTGACTTTGTAAGAGAGCTTTTCTGTCTTGAAGTTTACCAGACAGCCTGTGTATTCCCGGTTTTCAAGGATATGCACAACGGTATTGGTCGCCCACTTGCACTCATAGCCGGGGTGGTAGCGGCGGGTGCTGCCCGTCCTGCGGTATTCCAGCGTCCCCGGCGTGGGGATCTGCTGCTCTGTGAGCATACGGGCTATCTTGGTCGGACCATTCCCGGCAAGGCAGAGGTTGTATATCTGCTTGACTACGGGTGCAGCTTCCTCGTCAATAATGAAATTTTCGTTCTCGTCCATGAGGTAGCCATACACAGGCTTGCTTGTGATGGGCTTGCCACTCATGCCTTTTGAGCGTTTTACTGCTTTGATTTTCTTGCTCGTATCTCTCACCAGCCATTCGTTAAAGATATTCCGCAGCGGGGCAAAGTCATTGTCGCCCTGTGCGCTGTCCACTCCGTCATTGATAGCGATGAAGCGGACACCTTTCTGTGGGAAAATCATTTCCGTGTACATTCCCACTTGCAGGTAGTTTCGCCCTAACCTCGACATATCCTTTACGATAACTGTCCCGACTTTTCCGGCTTCAATGTCCGCAAGCATGGCTTGAAAACCGGGTCTTTGAAAGTTCGCACCAGAATAACCGTCGTCCGTGTACCAGCGCAGATTGGAAAAGCCGTTCTGCTTTGCATAGGTTTCAAGAATACGCTTCTGATTGGAAATGGAATTGCTTTCGCCTTGCAGCTCGTCCTCATGGGAAAGTCTTGGGTAAAGGGCGGTAATTGGTTGTTGGTTGGTCTGTCTTAACATAAAATCCTCCGTTTCCGACAGCCAGCCCCACTATTCCGTACCTTGATTGTACCACATGGGGCGGCTGTCTGTATAGCGGCAAAAGCGTCAAATCTGCTTCTTTATGGTCGGTCAAATCGCCGTTTTTTGTGTAGCAGCTTCCGCTTCCAGCACTTTCATCATCTTGTCGGCTGCGGTGTCGGTTGCGCCCTGCTTGAAGAAGCCGGAAACGGTAAGGACGGAGTTGCCCATGCGGATTTCCGTTACACAGTCCGGGCGGCGGTCTGTTTTGGTGGTGCTTGTCTGTTTCGATTCTGTCATAGGCTCTCCTTTCGCTGCTTCATCAGCTGCTTTAAGCGTTCCAGCTTTTCCTGTGCGGTTTCCTTTCGGAAGTTGCTGCCCGTGAAGCGGACAGGGGCGCACATGGAAGTCAGCCTGTCATAGATACGGGCGTGGGGTGTGTCCTGCGGGTGCTGCAATTCCTCCAGCGTGAGGTTGGTCGTGGCGATCAGCGGCTTGCCGCTTCGGTAACGGCTGTCAATCACGCTGTAAACCTGTTCCAGCCCGTATTCTGTCCCTCGCTCCATACCGAAATCATCAAGTATCAGCAGGGGGTAGCTGCAAAGGCGGGAAATATATTCGTTCCTGCCCTCAAAGCTGGCAGCAAGGTCATTGAGTATCGTTGCAAAGTTTGTCATGCGAACGGCAACCTCTTTTTCCATAAGGGCGTTGGCGATACAGGCGGCAAGGTAGCTTTTTCCTGTCCCCACGCCTCCCCAAAACAGGTAGCCGATATTTTCAGCCTGCATGGTTTCCCAGCTCTCCACATAAAAGCGGGCGGTTTCGGTCTGTGGGTTTCTGCCGTTGTCATGCTCAAATGTCCAGTTCCGCATAGCGGGGTCGGCAAAGCCCCGGCGTTTCAAGTCCTCCACTGTTTCAAGGTGCTTCTGTCGGCTTTCGGCGGCTTGCTGCTTTTCACGGGCTGCCCGCTGGCAGTCGCAGTCTGTTGGGTGTCGGTCATGCCCTAACCATTGGGCGGTTTCTTTTGAAAAGTAGGCTTCTTTGGGCGTATGGCACTTGCCGCAGTATAAAAGCCCGTCCTCGCCTGTGTAGTCCTCCGCTTCGGCGGTAGTGGTTGTAATATCCGTAATCATAGCTTCAATCTCGTTTTTCATAAGCTCTCGCCCTCCTTACATGAATAATCGGGTATGCCCTGTTTCGGGGCAGCCTTGCCTTTGGCAGCGTCCTCCTGCGCCCACTTGTAAATGGTGGCTGCATGGCTCTGGTACTGCTTCCCGGTGGAAGCGATATGGCAGGAAAGCCGGTCAATATAATACTCCCACTTGTCGGGCAGCTCTGTTTTCAGCCCGGAAAGCTCTGTATCGGTCAGTATCACATTGTTGTATCTGCCATAAGCGGCGGGGGCGGGGTGTCCCGTTTCTCCCTCTCTCTCTTTTTCTATCTCTTTCTCTAACTCTATCTCTATCTCTGGTGGACGAATGTCGGACAAATGTCCGCCTTTTGTCCGGGGCGGTAAAAGTGCCTTGTTTTCCAGCCTTGCAGCCCGTTTTCTCTCGGCTTCGGTAGAGGACTGTCCTATCATCAGCTCAATATCGGTCATATAAAAAGCCCCGCTGTCAAGCTGCTCCACAAGCCCCAACTGCCGGAAAATCTCTAAAGCCCTTTCAACCGTCCCTATCTGGTGGCGGGTCAGTGTCGCTATCATCTGCGCTGTGTAGGGGATATGCTCGTCAAGCTGCAACTTCCCGCCGTTTTTCAGAGATTTTAAGTACAGCTTCAAGAGGATATTGGAATATAAAATCCCGTCTTTCATATCTTCCAGCAGCACAATGGAGTCGCTGTCAAAAAAATTCTCTTTCAGCTTGAGGTAGTAATACTTGCGGTTATCTGCCATTGTCCCTGTCCTCCTTTTTCCGGCGTTTGGAGTAGTAGCGGGGGCAAAGTATGATAACCGCCCGGAAGCTCTGCTTACAGCTATGGGTACAGCCCCGGCAGAGGTCGTTGTATGTGATACGGTCGCAGGTGGTATTCCCGACTTTTACTTGCCGCAGGAAAAAAGACCATTCCAGCCGCCGTTTCTTGCTCATTCTTGGCATGGGTGCGCTCCTTTCTGCCGTTTCCGCTGGTGTGGCGGTATCGACGGTAATTCTGTATCATCTCGGTATCATTTTCGGGGTTTTTCTGCCCTGTAAGCCCGTTAAAAAATCCTTTGGTATTGCGGGTAGAGTACGGGGCAGCCCCCTTGTTCTGTATGGGTTCGGGTACATTTTGGGGTGGTTTTTATCGTTCCTGTTCCTGCCTTTTCACAGGCTTGCGCTCCCGGCGTAAAATCTGGTCGATATTGCCCTTGACAGTCTGTAAGCGGCGGTATTCCTCCCGTTTTGCCCGGTAATCGTTGTAGCCGCTGTTTTTCTCTTTGATAAGGCTTTCAATCTCTGCTTGCAAGGCTTTATAGCCCGGCAGCTTGGAAATGCCGTTCTCCCTGAAATAACGGGCGGCTGCGTCTGCTATGATAAAGTCGCTTTCGTGCTTCTGTCGGTAGGCTGCTTTTGCTTTGGCGTTTTTCTGCTGTTTCAGCCCGTCCCGGACAGGGCGGGTCTTGGAATAGGCAAGTACCTGCCGTTGCAGCTCCTTTTTCCTGTTCAGCGTCTTTTCCACCTGCTTCAGCTCTGTAAGGCTTTCCTGCATGGCGGCATAGGCGGCAGAACAGGCTTCGTCCAGTTCCTCCGGGGAGGAAAAGCCGTACTGCTGGTAGGCGGTAACGGTAGCCGCCATCTGCTTTAGGTTGTGCTTTGCCGCCCAGCGGTCATAGCCCACGCCCTTGCCCTCGGCTCGCTTGGCTTCCCGGTCAACCATGCGCTGCAAGGTGTTGTCTGCCGGGGCGGTTTTTGCGGTTTTTTCCTCCTGCAAGCGTCCCTTTTGGGTATGTGGGTATTCCGGTATGGCTTTAGGCTTTTCGGCGGCTCTGTGGGCATTCTGCGTGAGCAGGGCAAGGACAGCAGCCTTGTCAAAATCGTCCCCCAGCTTCCGGGCTGTGATAGGCTTTGTTCTGTCCGGCGTGAGGTAGGAAAGCCGCCCCCGGCTCTCCTTGACGGTCACGCCCTCCCGCAGCAAAAGGGAAGAAAACTCGTCAAAGCTGGTAGCTTGGGAAAGTGCCTGCCGTATCGTCCGGCGCAGCTTCGCCTTGTCCGTTTCAAACTTGGTGGGCTTGGTCGGTTGTCCGGCGGCTTCTCTGGCGGCGTTCTCTTTATCAAGGGCAAGCTGCCCTTTCTTTGCCGCCCAGTATTCCCGTTCTGTTATCCGTTCCTTGCTGCCGTTCAAGAGGTCGATTTGGTAAAGCCCCTCCCGGTGGCACATCTCCATAACTTCACTCTTGAAATATTCCATAGCGGCGTTGGTACAGCGGTGCTTGCAGCCCTCCCGTGTGTCGGCTGGTCTGTCCATGTAGGGCAGAAGCGGGACTTCATAAATCCGCAGGGAGTTGAGGACGATATGCACATGGATATTCCCGCTGTGGTTATGCCCGTCCGGGTGGGTGCAGACAAGGGCCTGGTGTCCGGGGAAATGCTCGGCGCAGAACTTCTCGCCCAGCTCCTGCGCCCGATCAACGGTCAAGCCGTTGTCCGGGCCGTCCCGTGGGTCAAAGCTGATGATGTAGTGGTGGCTCTTTACGTCCTCCCGTTTCTGGTTCTTGCCGTAGCGGAGATTGGAGCGCATACAGGCAACGGCAAAATCCTCCCCGCCACAATTCAGAGAGGATATGCGGTAGTCTACCCTCGGTATGAGCCGCCCGTCTGCGTCAAGGGTGGGCTTCATGGTAAACTCGTCATGCTCGAATGTGAGGTATTTTTCAGCGTCCCCGTAGTTGGCATTTTTAGAGCTGATATGTTTGAGTATCGCCAACGGCTTCACCTACTTTCTGCAAGACTTCAAACTTCAAGGCGGCAAGGTCGGCGGCGGCTCCCCGCACTTCCTTTTCCAGCCCCCGGTAGGGGCTTCCGTATTCGTTCAGGCTCCGGGCAATCTGGTTTAAGTTGCCGCCGATTTTCCCGTACTCTGCCGTGAGCTTGGAGAGGGCGGCAAGCAGCCCGTCATTGACCGGGGAAACGGTGACAATGGGGCGTATGGTCGCTTTCCGTATGGCTTGCCGGATAAACTCGGACTGGCTGATTTCATAAGCCGCCAGCCGCCCGGTGAAGTCGGCGTATTCTTCATCGGTCATGCGGGTCTTTACCACATGACGGCGGTGGGGCGTATTGTATTTCTTTCGCATGGTCTGTGACCTCCTTTCTCGCCCGACAGGGCGCATAGCAGGGTTTGGGGAAGGCACTCCCCAACAAGATTCCCGCAGGGGCAAAAATAAGCGGAGAGCGAATTTTGGCACCTCGGTAGAATCTTGCTCTGAAAAACTCCGGCGTTCCCCGGCTCCCGTCCTTTCCGCTAACAAAACGTTTCAAAAGGGCTTTGCTACCCGCTATTCCGGCTTATCTTGAAAATTTTCCTTTCACTACCTACAACACCACGCAAAGCAAAATGGACGGAGATTTTTAGAATTTCCCCTCTATTCCCTACAACACCACGCAAGCCGGAATAGGCGGACAATGGCAGTATTTTTTTCTTTGATACCCTCTACGGATAAGTAAGGGATTTTGCCAACTGCGGCGGCTATTTTCCCTTTTGTTTTTTCATACTGGGGATTTTCAAAAATGCCAAACAGGAACGAAAAAAAGCAGCAAATCTGTTGAATAGATTTACTGCTTTCTGGTTGCCGGCGAAGCGGCGGTTATTCAGTTGTAGGCGGTAGGGCTATCTCCCAAAGCGGAACTTGAAAATAGCTGTGAGAAGCGTCTGGGTGATGTAGTCCTCTGTATCTTGGTCTACCCGTCCATTCACACGGGCGGCACATTGTATGCGGCGGCGGTAATACTGCAATACAGTTCCCACCGCTTCCGGCTCCCCGCTGGCGGCTTGGACGATTGTTTCATAGGGGAGAAGCCTATTATTTCTCATATGCCATTCCCTCCATTTCCGCTTGGAGCTGCCGTAGGGCTTTTCGGATATGGTAGCCCGCTGTGCTGCGGCTGCGCCCGTACTGTCTGCCAATTTCGTGCTGTGGAATACGCTTGAAAAAGGACAGGTAAATCATTTCCCGCTCCCGTTCGTCCAGCCGTGACAGGGCTTCCGCAAGTAAACCGCTGCTGAAAATGACCGTATCGCCGCAAAGGGTAAGTATGTATTCCTCGTCCGGCTCCGGGGCTTGGAAATATTCATCTGTCGTGCCTAAAGGGTAGTGCTTTTCGTCTGTGAGGTATTCAAGGGATATTTCTCTTTTGTGCTTCCTGCTCCGTGTCCTCGCTGCGTTGATCGTTGCATTTCGGATAACGACTTTGCAAAAGGCATGGAAAGTGTACTCGATATGTTCCCGATATTCTTCTGTACAGGTCATGGAAAATCCCCCTTTCCTCCCAAAAGGGCTGTGGCTGGTTAGTAGTTGCTTTTTATGATAGTAAGGGGCGGCAGCACTTTAGGCTGTCGCTCCTTGACTGCCTAACTGCAAAACCGGGCGGGGCTGTCAACGGCGGGCGAAGCCCGTTCATCTTGACCGTTGACTGGCTCGGCCGGGTTTGCTATTTATCCGGCAAACTTGAATTTATTTTAAGCTATCACGTTTTACCTTTTTAAGCCTTACTATCATTACCATAGGAATTTCTTTATTGTTTTTGAAACATTCTTCATAAAATCCATCAATGACAAATCCAGCTCTGAAACAAAGGTTAAAAATATCTTGTATGGAACGATGATAATAAATCTGCTCCTCCGGCTGCCCTTCGATCGCTATATCATAGTAACTGTGCGGTGTCATATATTTTTCAGTCAATGTGATAAAACAAGGGTGCTGCGTTGCAAAGACAAAAATCCCGTTTTCCTCCAATAGTTCATAAACAGCCATAAAAAGTGGTTCAATATCCGTAATATCCATAATTGCCATATTAGAAACTGCTTTCGTAAAGGCTCGATTTCTTTTTAATTCTAATATACTTTTTCTATCGGTCGCATCCGCCACACAAAATTCAATTTGTTTTGCATATTGTGATTGCCGTCTTTTAGCCAATTCTATCATTTTTTTGCTGTAATCAAAAGCGACAACCGAAGCGCCTCTTTGTGCAAGATACGAAGAATAATTTCCATTGCCACACGCAATATCCAAAATGTAATCCGCAGGATTAGGAGATAGAAGTTCCGTTACTTTGGGACGCACTACCTCTCTGTGAAATTCATTAGATTCGTCACCCATTGCATTATCCCAAAATTGTGCGTTCTCCTCCCAGATTTTTTTACTTTCCTCTGTTCCCATGTTCTCTCCCACTCCCCAAATTTGCTTTTTTGCTTCCATTAAATCTTCCTTACTATATTCCATTGTTACCCTCCATAACTTCTGATTGTTGCCGTCTTGACGATTATGTATCTTTACATTACCTTCTGAAACATATGGCGCACCTTGTCCAGGCGGCTGTTTGGACGGCGGGGCTGGATGACCGGCTGACCGACAGCGGCCTGATATCCTTTCAGCTCTGTAAGGCATACGCTCCGCCCGTTGGTGTAAAAGGCCAGATCAGTACGGTATGCCTGTATACAGCGGGCGGGAATCTCGCCAGTAAAGACAACTTCATCCTTTTTTACCTGGGCCGTTTCGATGGTGGCACAGTATTTCGGTGCATCATGATAAGCCCTGGAAAGGTATTCCTGGGGCGCATAGAGGATGAAGGAGAGATAAGGTTCCAGCAGCTGCGTCCCCGATTCCTTCAATGCCTGTTCCAATACAATCGGGGCCAATGAGCGGAAGTCCGCCGGCGTGCTGACCGGACTGTAATAAAGCCCGTATTCAAAGCAAATCTTACAGTCCGTTACGTTCCAGCCGAACAAGCCCTGCTCCAGCCCGTAACGGATACCATCCCTGACAGCGTTTTGAAAACTCTGGTTCAAGTATCCCAGCGAAACCCGGCTCTCGTATTGTACACCGGAGCCAAGCGAGAGTGGTGTAACAGACAGTCCTATGGATGCCCAAAACGGGTTGGGCGGCACCTCGATATGGATGGTGTGGCTGGCTGCTTTGAGCGGCCGCTCCATATAAATGACGGAGGGTTCCTTTACCACTGTTTCAAGCTTGTATTTTTCCGACAGCAAAGCGGAAACAACCTCCAACTGCACCCGGCCCAAAAAAGAAAGAATGATCTCATGGGTGATGGAATCCACTTCGCAACGCAAAAGCGGGTCAGTATCCGCAAGTTGCGTAAGAGCGTCCAGCAGCCGTTCTCTTTGCGCTGCCGTTTTCGGCGCAATCGTCGTCCGCAGCATGGGGAGGGGGTCCTCGCGCCACCTTTTACGAGGGAGCCGGGTTTGGTCCCCTAATACATCGTTTAACCTCACGCTGTCGCTGGGAAGGATAACAATTTCACCCTGATAAGCGGTGTCTGTCCGAACAATTTCCCCTTTGGATGGAATACGCATCTCTGTGATTTTCAGCTTTTCTCTCCCGGCCAGGGCCACCGTATCCCGCAGGCGCAGCGTTCCGCTGTATAACCGTAGATAGACACGCCGCTGGCCGCAATCGGTGTACTCAACCTTGAAAACGCTGCCGCATAGGGCGGCGCCCCCCTGTTCCCCAATCGGTTGGAACAGCCCTGTCACCGCATCCATCAACGGTTGAATGCCAAGGCCATTTTTGGCGCTGCCATGATAGACTGGGAACAGGGAGGCGTCTTGAACCCGCTGCTGTTCCTCCCGCGCAAGTTTTTCCCGGCTGATTGGTTCTCCTGCGATATACTTTTCCAATAATTCATCGTTATTTTCGATGACCGCATCCCATGCTTCTATGTCGGTATTTTCCTCCAGGACTATTTCCGGGGACAGCGACACCGTCTGCTTGATGATAATATCGGCGGAGAGCTTATCCCGAACAGACTGAACCACGCTCTGCAAATCAACGCCAGCCTGGTCGATCTTGTTGATAAAGATAACGGTGGGAATGTTCATTTTCCGCAGGGCATGGAACAGAATACGGGTCTGGGCCTGCACGCCATCTTTAGCGGAGATCACCAAGATGGCCCCATCTAAAACAGCCAAAGAGCGGTACACCTCCGCCAAAAAATCCATGTGGCCGGGCGTATCCACAATGTTAACTTTACATCTGTGCCACTGGAAGGAAGTGACTGCCGCTTGAATGGTAATCCCACGCTGCCGCTCCAAAAACATGGTGTCCGTCCTCGTTGTCCCTTTTTCGACGCTCCCCGGTTCTGAAATGGCTCCGCTGGCATATAGCAGGCTCTCCGTCAAGGTCGTCTTTCCAGCGTCTACATGGGCAAGAATTCCAATATTGATTATTTTCATGTGATTGTCCTCCCTTTACAGCCCCAAAGGGCATAAAAATCCCCAGCAGTAAAATACTTTTACCACTGGGGATTATAAGTTGCGGACATACACATATACAGCATACACCTGTTTGTGATTGCTGTTTTTGGGGATATGTCAAAATTGATAAGGCAAAAGTATTCTTAAATTGGGTACAAAAAACTAAGCCCCTACAAAAGGAGCTATCATAATCCTTTGTTCCCACTATTTGATTATAGTTTTATTTAAGAATACCTTGCCGCATATTTTTTACTCCTTTTCTGGATTAAATCATTGTATCACATCAGTTTTAGGAAAGCAAGTACCTAAAAGAAATTTTTCTTCCCCTTATATGTAACAATCATACCGGCTTCCTAGCGTTCAGAATGTTTTCTGCTGTCTGCTGTGGTGTTTGGTTGGAATTGTCCAACCAAAAGCCGATCCGTGGTGTTGTCTGCATTTTACTAAATACAAATTCAATGTATACAGAAAGATATAAGGAGTGGGAGGGATTCCGCCGTAGTTGGCATTGTAGGAAAATCCAAAAGTTTAGATTTTCCCACAATGCTTATCTTTTGGTCTTTGGTTCGGAATAGTGTAGTGCTGGCGGTCTATCTCTTGTTTTCGGTTGCTTGCTTCCTTACCGTACATGAGCATTGCTGCCGGGGTTATCCTGTCCATAGCCCTCCAACAGGTTGATGCCACCCCAGACACACAGGGCACCGCCCAGACCGACCACAATCGTCTGCAAAGTATCAACTGCGCTGTTGAAAAATTCCATAAGGTCCTCACTTTCTGCCGCTTGTTCTGCGGCACTCAAAAATTTTTTCAAAAAATGCCGCCTCATTCGGCGGCTGCATCTTCATCCGACAGGTCGATTTCGTACAGGTCAAAACTTTCGTCCTGTGCGACTACCTGCTGCCGTTTCCGGCGCAGGGTGGATAAGAACCTGTCCACCTCAAAGGTATTCTTTTTGTCCGCGTCCGCAAGGTACTTGTAGTGCGGGTGCTTTGTAATGTCGAACTTCTCCGAGAAGAACGGCCTCACGCCCCGCAGCTGCAAAATGCACCTGCCGCCGTCCATGATTGCGATTTCGTCCTCTGACATCAACGCCTTTCCTAATTTTTGATAGTTCAGTCCGTGGGAGGTTTGAGAACCCCGGTTCTCGCTGGTGTTGAAACTGTCGATGGTCTCTTTCCCCAGCGCATCGGAGATCTCTTTGGCATTCTTACCCCGCCCACTCAAAAAGAGAACAGAATCGCAGTTGTCCGAAATGATTTCGGCCGCATCCTTGTAGATGGCTTTTAGCTGCGACTGGCTCTGCAAAATGATGGATGCCGAGATTTCCCGGCTGCGGATGGTGGCGATCAGCTTGTCGAAGTTGGGAATCTGCCCAATGTTGGCGAACTCGTCCAGAATCAGCCGTACATGGACAGGCAGTCGGCCACCGTATTTATCATCCGCACGGTCACACAGCAGGTTGATAAGCTGGCTTTGAAGCATGGCAAGAATGAAGTTGAAGGTGGTGTCCGTGTCGCTCATAATCAGGAACAATACCGTCTTTTCATCCCCGATGGTGTCCAGTTCCATTTCATCGTCCTCCATCAGCTCCCGCACCTCCCGGATGTCAAATGGGGCTAAACGGGCACCACAGCTTATCAGGATGGAGGAACGGGTCTTGCCGGCCGACAGCAAAAACTTTTTGTACTGCCGGACGGCGAAGTGGTCCGGGTCTTTCTGTTCCAGCCGTTCAAACATGAGGTCCACCGGGCTTTGAAAGTCCGGGTCATCCTCGCGGGCTTCACTGGCGTTTATCATTTCCAGCAGGGTGGTGAAGTTCATTTCCTCTGCCGGGGCCTCGTACCAGATGTAGCCAATGAGTGCGGTGTAGAACAGCCGTTCCGACTTCACCCAAAAATCTTCTGCTGATTTTTCACCCTCGCCTTTGGTGTTAGCGATAAGGGTATTCACTAGCTTCAGCACGTCTTTTTCCGAGTGGATGTAGACAAAGGGGTTGTACTTCATGGACTTGGAAAAGTTTATCGTGTTCAGGATTTTCACCCGGTAGCCTGCCCGCTGGAACATTTGGCCCGTTTCCAGAACCAGTGTGCCTTTTGGGTCTGTGACCACGAATGAGGTGGGATAGTCGGAAGTGGGGAAACATTGCATGAGGTTGGGCTTCACATAGAAGCGGGTCTTGCCGCTGCCGGAGCCGCCGATCACAAGCACATTTTTATTCCGGGCTGTTTTGGGGTCTTTGGGCCGCCCAGTCATGGTCAGGCGTTCGGTCTGGGTCAGCAGGATGTTGTTTTCAAACTTGAGGTCGATGTACGGGGCAATGTCTTTAGCGGTGCCCCACCGGGCAGAACCGTATTCCTCGCCCTTGCGGTACTTCTTGGCGTTCTTGCCCTTGCTGTACACGATGAGCCGGACAGCCACCGCCCCGGCAACGCCCACGCACAGGTCAAACAGATGCAGGCTGGGCAGCGGGCTTGCAAAGGCGACAGAGATGCCGTTCGTCAGGTGGAGCAGCTTTGCCGAAGCATCCACGCCCGCCGCCAGACGGTACGCCTGCCCGCATTTGGCGAACAGGTACACGAACAGCAGATACGGTAGATTCAGCACCAGCAGCTTTTTCCATTCAGGCTTCATCGTTCCAGCCCCCTTTGCTTGATTTTTTCTTTGGCGCGTTTCGGCTGCTGGGCCGCTTTCTGCTTGGCTGCGGTCAGCACCTTGCGGATGGAGGGCCGCTGCTCCTTAGTGAGCGTTTTGGCCGTGAACTCCCGGAACGCCTGTTCCAGATTATCCGCATCCTTGGCCTTGAAGATCACGATGTAGTGGGGCGGCTGGGTGGTCTTGTCCTTGCGTAAGGTGAAGTCCACGCCGTACTTCTTGGCGCAGGGCTTGAACGTCCCGATGTTCGCCTCCGTGACTTCAATGTTGGTCAGGGCCGCGCCGTGGGCTTTCAGCTGTTTCAGGCTTTGCTTGCCGTGGTGCAGCTTTGGCCCCTTGGCCCGGTGCTGCAAATATTTTTTCAGGGCAGCTTGCAACGCTTGGGCGGTGAGCTTGCCCGTTTTCATGGACAGGGCAATAGTTTTCTGGGTGACTTCTTCCTGCAAGATGAATCCCTCCTTGTTGCAGAAAATTCAGAGCGGCAGCTAGGGTGGAACCACCAGCCGCCGCAGGTAAAGTGTTCTCATGGATGGGTACTCCTTTCGGTCAGGTGTTGGGCGGGCGGCCCCAATCGGGCTGCGCCATATCGTGCGCCACAAGGGACGCATAGTAGCTGTTGATGGTGCTGGGGGCGTTGAACAGCATGGCCCGCAGGTATTGCTTGATGTTGCGGACTTTGGTGGTGTTGTCCCGCAGGCAGTCCATGACGAACTCGATGTGATGGCTGTCCAGTTTCAGGAACTTGGCCTTGACCAACTCTGCCGGGTAATCGTCCCCGGCCACCCGGATGGACTTGCGGGAAGTGCAGACCGTTTCCAGCAGGATGTCCACGATCTCGTCCAGCTGTTCCCGGTCTATCCGGGGATTCTGGATGAGGGTGTCATACTCGATGTTCTCCAAAATCAGGTCCCGGTAGATTTGATAGGCCGTTTCCTTTCGGCTTCCTGTCCGTTCCGGCGGCGGTGCCGCTGCCTCGTCCTCGTCCAAAGGCAAGGGGTTTGGGGAATGGATAGGAATGGAATCGGTATTTAATCCCTCTTTCTTTTGTTTTTCTGTAATTAGTTTATCTTTATTTAATTGCATTGGATTTTCCAACGTAGGGTTTTCCTGCGTGGGATTCTCCAACGTTGGATTTTCCAATGTAGGTGAAACCGATGCAGGAACGGGCTGCGGCAGCTCGAAAATCACATAGTCTGCACCACGCAGCCGCCCTTTCTCGTCCCGTTCTCTGGAACGCTGGATGTAGCCCGCCTGTTCCAGTTCCCGGATGGCCTGCCGTATCGCGTCAATGCTTTCCCGGTTGATACGGGCTAGCCCTTGCAGGGTGTAGTCCCAATCTTCCGGCAGGGAGAGCATTTGGGAGAGTAAGCCTTTGGCTTTCAGGGACAAGGCTCGGTTCCGCAGGTGATGGTTCGACATGACCGTGTAGCCGCTGTTCTTTTCTACACGAAAAACTGCCATTTCACGGATGCCTCCTTTCGTTGTAAACAAAAAAGCAGCGTTCATTTGCTCCCGGTGATGGGAGAAGTGAACGCTGCGCGTACTTGATAATTTTTAGGTTGTGTGGTATATAAAAGGCAACTGGATTTCAAACACAGCTACCCATCGGGGTGCGATACAAGCAAGTTGCTATCCGATGACCTTGAAAACGAATTGTACTACGATGGTTTTTGAAAAGTTCTGTATCACTACTCGCACCAAACCATGAAAATCCGAACCTTTTCTCGATAGGAGAAGGGTTCGGATTTTTTGTTTTCTTCGGAAATGAAAATTCAGGCTCTTCCCTGACGGCCGTGTGTCCGAAACCTTATCAAAAGAAAGACCGTATCACGAAGGTCACAACTGTAAAGGTGCCGTAAGGTAGAAAGGACACGAGTATGAAGTACGATGAAAGAACCTGCAAATTCAACATGGACACCGGCTGCGTGGAGCTGCTGCTCCGGGATGGAAGAAAAATTTCCATCGACTGCACCGGGGTCGAGGATGCGTTGGATGTGACCATGGCGCAGAGGTCGGAGTTGGATTACCTCATCTACAATGATCCGCTGAGCTACGCGGATTTGATTCTGAATGGTAACCCGGAGGAATATTTGAAGAATGTGGTCGGAGGTCATGGATCAGAGGATTTATCGTTTAGAGATTAACTCGATATAAGGAACAAGCCCACAGGTCTGCCGTATTTTTATGCGGTCTATCCTGTGGGCTTGTTTGCTATTATCGACTCATGATTGAATTTGAAATTTCAAGCACGACCGTATCATGTTTATAGGTGGTAACAACCATCGGCAGGCCTCCAGCCTTCAAAACTTATGCAGACGTTTGATTTTCGTATCGTTTAAGCCAGAGGAAAAAGCAGATGTTTAATAAGATGCCCACTGCGGTGGAGGTGGGTGCGGACAGACCGATCATCGTCAGGCTGGCGTTGGGCTGGATACTCATAATATACGCCATGGGGAGACGCACCAGCAGAGTCTGCACCAGCCCCTGTACCATGACCCAGAGGGTTTTGTCGTTGCCATTGAAGTAACCTACCATGCTGAACAGGATGGCAGTGGCGATGGTCTCGGGCGCAAAGCCCTTGAGGTAGGCGTAGCCGTTGGCAATAACCGCGGCATCTGCCGTAAACAGACCGGAGAGAACGTCACCCTTGCACCACACCAGTGCAAATACGACGCAGCCGAACACCAGACCGATGCCAATGCCGGTGAGCATGGACTGCTCGGCGCGTTTTTTATTGCCAGCACCCACGTTCTGGGACACAAAGGATGCCATGGACTGCATCAGAGAACTGGGGATCAGCATGGCAAAATTAACGATCTTGCACGCCACACCGTAGCCGGAAGATGCCTCCAGCCCCAACCGGTTGACGAAGGCGCAGAGCGCCAGAAAGGAAAGCTGGGTCAAAAACTCCTGCAAAGCCAGCGGCAGACCGATGCCCAGAAATTTTTTGCACTGGGGGTTCGGCTTGAAATCAGAGCGATGGATTTTGAAGGGCAGCTCCTTCTTCAGCAGCATTGCGATTGCACAGATTACGCTGACGGCTTGTGCTGCTACCGTAGCAATGGCGGCACCGGCAGCATCCAGATGAAAACCAGCCACCAGCACCAGATCGCCAATAACATTCACAATGCACGCCACCAGCACAAAGATCAGCGGAGAGCGGCTGTCGCCCAGACCGCGGAAAAGAGCCGAGAGCATATTATAGGCTACAATAAAGAAGATGCCGCTGCCGCAAATGCGCACATAGCTGGCGGTCAGGTCCAGGGCTTCGGCAGGAGCCTGCATCAGACTGGCAATAAACCGTGCAAAAAACACCAGCACCACGAACAGTGCAGCTGCCAGAAGGGTGAACACAATAGCTGCCCCGCCAATGACTTGCCCGATGTACTGCGGTCGTTTTTCGCCCAGATAGCGGGCAATGAGCACTGTGACGCCCATGGCAAGCTGGGTGACAACAAAGGTGACGAGGTTGAGTACCTGACTACCGGTGGAAACCGCAGACAAGCCTGAAGTGGAGCCAAAGCGCCCCACTACCAGAAGATCTACTGCGCCGTAAGCGGCCTGCAGCACCAGCGCACCCAGAATGGGCAGCATGAAAAAGGCGAGCTTTGGCAAAATGCGGCCTTGGGTAAAATCGGTCTTATCGTTTTTCAAGAGAATCTTTCCTTTCGCACATAATAGCATAGAATTTTTCCAGCGTTTGGATGGTGCACGCTGCATCCTCCTCGGAAATGCCGTCCAGATACGGGAGCAGTTGCGAGAAGTAGTCCGTATTGTACTTCTGGGAAAGCGCTTGCCCGCTCTCGGTGAGGAACAGATAGGTCACGCGGCCATCTTCAGCGGACACCTGTTTTCTCAGATACCCTTTGTGCTCCATCTCTTTTACGGTACGGGTCACACCGGGGCGGGGCAGATTCAGCGCATCGCTGAGATCAGAGATCTTCGGCCAGATGCCACGGGTCTGCAATTTCTGAATAACATCCAGACACTGGATATAGGAGGATGTCACACCCTCCGGCAGGGCAGGCAGCATCTCCCGTGCCCGCTTTGCCAGATAGCAGGCATCCAGCAGCTGCTTGATCAGTTCGATGGTCATAATGAAATTCCTCTCCAAACGATTATCGAAGGTAATTAACATTGATAATTATATAGAACTACCCGGGAATGTCAAGTCTTTTTGAAAAATCGGAGATGTCGGCAGCTTTGAGGCATCTGCTTCCGGCATACCATTCTAGAGGGTGTTTGAGCGAATACAGTCTGAACCATGGATTAGAAGATCAAATACAAAACAAAAACAGGGTGCGTCCCTGAATAGGACGCACCCTGCCAGCGTAATTCACGATTTGATTCGTTGGCAACAACCGTGAATTGCATATCGCAAACAGGTCGTTGAGAATTGCTCTGCTTGTAAAACTTGCGATTAAAGCCACAGATAACAGCGATATGTACAACAGGGCGTTCCCCGTCGGGAACGCTCTGCTTTTCTTTGCTGGGGGCATGATGAGCCTGCTCCGCCTGCCATGCAGCAAACTCCCGCTGTCCTACCTCGCTGTTCCAGCAGGCAAGGATGGCCGGGTAGAATGCCCGTGCCAGACGGTCAATGACTTCATCGGGATAAGGGGAAGTGTTTGTGGACTTTTTCTTTTTGTTCAAACGCACGCTCCTTTGATCGTCCCACCGTGGCAAAGCCGGGCGAGAAAATCAAAGTCCAATTTTTATCAGGCGCAAGGGCGCGGATGCTTTCCGCCCTGCACTTGCGGCTGGTGGCTCGTTGATGGCTTACAAGTGCCTGTCGTTATGCGATTTCTTTCTCGTTCAGCATTTCTTCAAACTGTGCCATATACGCCTTGTGCTGCTTGAGGATTTTTAGTGTTTCAGTTTTGGCGTAGGAATCGTCCGGTAGCTTAGGCAAGTATCTCATCAAAAAATCAAAGTCCTGCTGAATCCGCCGGACAGCGACTTCCAGTGCAGAATAGTTGATTCCGTAGATTCGTTTCTGCGGAGCAGGGCGGTCCTCCGGGTGCAGAATCTCGTGCACGATCTGCTTGCGATTCGGAAAATCGGCTCTGGCAAGGCGGTGCATATCGGCATCACGGACTTTGAACTGCCCGGACAAGATTTTCTCCTGCATACCGGGTATCATCTGATCCATGATTTGAACGCCTCGCATGAACTTTTCAGAACGGGCAACATAGGATTCGCTGACATTGTGTTGCTCCGCAATCTGCTTACGGACGCTGTTTTCCGTAGCAGTGGGAGGAATTGTGTCATTTTGACACAATTCCTCTTGAACAGCTTCCTGCGTGGCTGTCGTGTACTGATTGTTGCCGTTTCCACCGGGCTTCCGATGCTCGATGCTGTACTGCTTTCCAACAAGGAACTTCTTCTGCTCCGGCGTGAGGTTGCGCCGCCCCAACTGGTTTTTGCAGATCCATGCGAGAACTTCTTCCCGGCTTTCAAAGGGGAGCGGCATGGTGGAGAAAGAGATTTCGGGATGCTCCTGAACGATTTTATAACGATTGTGACCATCAACAAGGGTGTTACCCCAAACGATCAAAGGAGAAATCAGCTTGCCCTCTTTGAGGATATTTTCTTCAAGCTGCTTGTACTCATCGTCCGTCAGCGGCGGGATCTGATTCTGGAACTCCGGGTCAATTTTCAGATTGATCATACGCACACTCCTTTATCTCTCCTGCTGCGCCGGTTCTTCCTCCCGGAAAAAGGACGCAACATTCTGCTTTGCGGTTTTCAGTTTGAGCAGTTCTTCCTTGGTTTCCTTGTACTGCTCGTAGAACTTCGCCTTTTCGGATGCCAGCTGCGCATACTCGGCTTCCAGTTTCTTCGGGCTGGGCAGCTTTGTGATGCTGTTTGCCTTGAAATAAGCTGCTGCCGCCCGGTACCCTGTCAGCTCTGCACGGTGCTGTTCTTCAAAGGCTGCGGAGCAATCTTTTTGGTATTTCTATAAATAATAATCAAGAGGGCGACAGCTTCTGTTGTCGCCCTCTTGATTATTATTTATTGTTCCCACGTTTTGGCTTTTTGTCGGACATTTATAATTTGGAGCTGGTATAGAATGCTGGGAATTGCAGAAACCAATGAAAAAATACCCAAGACAATAGAATGCTTGATAATGGCAAACAGTGCAAATAGGAGCAGCAGGAATAGCCATGGGTTACGCAAATTGCGGTAGTATTTTTCTTTGTCGGCGTAAGAAGTATGAAGTTCAAAAGGCTTTCCGTCGTTTGATTTTTCTACAATCAATAGTTCCCTGTTAAAAGTTGTTGCGTTTGTTGCAATACGACCGCCCATTTCCGCCCATGGACGCAATCGAACTTTTCCGACAGAATAGTTTAGATTGATATTCTTGAAAAATACCTTGTAGCCCATATCCTTCAAAAAATCAGCGTAGTCCGTTGCATTCTCTTTTGATTTTTCTCCGATAAACTCTACACAATAGGTCACTTCATCAGGACGGCATTCTTCAAATTCATAGAGCACCCTCCCTGTCCGGACAAGTCGATAGCCTTTTTCGGACATTTTGTTTAACCATTTTGCCTGTGCATTTAGTAATCCACCAAAGAAGCGATAACATTTTTTACTCATAAGGCACTCCAATAATTTCACTTGCAATGCTTACAAGTTCGGTTAGTCTTGCAAGCTCTTTTTCTGCAATTTCTTTTCCCTGTGCTGTAATGTGGTATTCTTTTTTTCTTCCCTCACTATCGCCATAAGGTTCAATCCACTTCTTGTCCTGCAAAGAGTTTAATGCTCCATATAAAGTGCCTGCGCCTAGGGAAAGCCGTCCGTCTGTTTTTTCTTCAATAAACTGCATAACAGCGTATCCGTGTTTTGGCGTATAAAGAGAAAGCAAAATATAAAAGGTGACTTCTGTAAGCGCACCACCTTTTGCATTATCGCGCATGGTTTGCCTCCTTGTTACGGTTACTGTAATAAATATATCACTAACCGTAATATTCGTCAAGCAGATTCATGAAAATTATTTAATGGGTGTGTGAAAGAAGAACGGTCTGCTCTCTATTTGTTTTGTTGTTCGGCGTGTCGTGGTGCTGGGAATTGCTAGGGGTCGGTTGAACATTCGTTTTGGTCATTGTACCTCCTGTCTGTTCGATAACTCCTCGGTGAAGTTATGTAAAGCACGACACGCCGTTGCTGTTCGCGCCGTCAGGTGCGAACCATGAGCAGGGTTTGGGGTGGGACCGCGTTTGCGTAGCGCAGCGCAGCAATGAAAGCCCCAGTGGGGCTTTTAAGCGGCAGCGCGGTCTGCGACAGCAGATGGAGGGGCGTTGCCCCAACAAGCGCTACCCCAACAAGATCACTTCGGAAATGCAGGTGCATTGCAGAAGTGAAGTCCCGGATGGACAGGAAATTTTCAAGAATTGAAAATTTGTGGCCACGGGACGGTTCTTGCCCTCTACCGCTGCGCTCAAAACGCATTTTCAACAAATGTTTCCGAATTGTTAAGACGCAAAAAATAAGTAGCGGGGCTCTGCTCATATGATGGGGTCATCGGTCACACCGAACGCAGTTCCTGCCCCTGTTTTGCAGCGGCGTTGACGAAAAGTCGGTATCACGTCCGGTCGGCTCATGAAATTTTCAAGGTGCAATCTTCCCTGAAAAAGAAAAATACCGCCCACGCAGCGCAGCGATGATTTTGTCGGGTGAATCGGCGGCAAAATGAATCGGGTGTGTTGCGGGGCGGTAGCTTCTTTCGTGGATTTTTCCTCACTGAAGTGGTGGGTCTCACGGTGATAACCAACCACTTTTGCAGAAGATTTGCAATCAATCTACAAGTTCAGTGGGATTTGTGATAGAGAATATCATGGTTCGTAGAGTACGTCAAGATGATTCCGAAGAAATTATTTATGAATGGAGACAATAGTAAGACTTCTATTATGAATATGATACACTTTATATCATGAAAGAATTTAAGCTGCACAAAGATGATTCAAGCTGATGTGCAATATGCACAATAAGTTTTCTGCATCAAAATACAGATGTGGTCATTTAGCTCTTTTACCAGACAACTTTTTTTGTAAAATAAAAAAATTTGTTGACTTGAAATTGCTTGAAATGTTATCTTGTTGGTAACAAAAGCACGGTGAAGTGCTTGCTACCACACGAAAAGGCAAAACAAAAAAGGAGAGTAAAATGATGAAAAAGCGTATTGCGGCGTTGGTCACCGCCGGTGTCCTTGCTTTGTCGATGCTTACCGGCTGCGGAAGCAAACAGGAGAGCTGGAAAGTTACCTGCCCGTGGGCACCGTCTGGTGTAGCAGCGATGGTCAGCCAAAAGGCTGCTGCCAAGTCCCCTGATTATTCTGATAATAAAATCACACTGGTTGCTGAAGCCGTCAAGGGCGATGCTGCTACTGTCAACACTTGGGTGTCCAGTACTAAGGCAAATGATAAGGAACTGGTCTTCGCCGGTGAGGGTTTGTTCGCCATTACCGAGACTCTGGATCCGGCCAAGCTGCAGTTCAGCTACGACGATTTCGAGTTCGTGGAGAACTTGTACTCCTCCGTCTTCGTCCTGTCCGCTGATTCTTCACTGAACCTCAAGAATCTGGACGATCTGGAGGCCTATGTCAAGGCAGGCAACCCCGTATCCGTGGCCGTTAACGGCGCTACCGGCTCCGAGGCTTTCCTGGCAGCGGCTCTGTTCGGCTCTATGGGTGCCGGCGACCAGCTGAAACTGACTCCGTACCAGTCCGCTGCGGAGGCTGCACAGGCTGTGGCAAAGGGCGAGACGAACTTTGCAGTCTCGCATCAGTCCCAGATCCTCGAGACCTACCAGCAGGGCGGCGTTGACGTGGTCTGCGCATTCGACGACAAGGCCATCGAAAACGGCCCCTTCGCAGGCGTTGAGGGCGTTGGCTCCAAGGGCTACCCCTACTTCCGCAACCGCTGCTTCGTCATGGCTCGCAAAGGTACTGACGCCGCAAAGGTTGCCGAGCTGAAAGAGCTGTATGATAAGATCCTCGCCGATGATGAGATGGTCGAGTGGCTGAACGACACCATGCTGCTGGAAGTCGATACCATGACCGAGGACGATGTGAAGGCTCACATTGAGAACGTCAAGAGCATCGTCGAGCAGTATAAGGACATCGTGGCGGGCTGATAACAGGCCCTCATAGCGAAAAAAGCTGAAGCAGGGGAAGGGGATGACACCGTCCCCTGCTTTTATATTTAAAAAGGAGTGGAAACAGGTGAAAAATCTGATAGAACGCATCGAAGCAAGACTGGATGACTGGGGCGCGAAGCTCGAGAAGAAGAACATCGAGTACCCTGTTGATTTGATCTGCGGCATTCTGTTTCTGGTCATCGGCATTGTACTGCTGCTCATCATGCCCCGGCAGGTGCAGATTTCGGAAAAGGACGTTGTGAACGGCCGCGCCTTCCCGACGATGCTGGTCTGGCTCATGCTGGCCATGAGCGCCCTTCTGGTGGGCCGGGAGGTATACAATATGGTGATGCACCGTCCGGTCAAAACGAAGACGCTGAATCTTCTGGTGGAAGCAAAAGCTCTGGTCATCGTCCTCATTCTGGTGGTCACCTATCTGCTGGCGGAGATCACAGGTCTGTTCGTGGTGGGTGCCGTGTTCTGCGCGCTGGCCTTCCTGCTGTTTTTCCGCTGCAAGAAGCCCCTCTACTATGCCATCACCGTCTCGATGGCGGTGCTGATCTGGGTCGTGTTCCACTTCGTGCTGAATGTTAGTTTCTGAGGAGGCAGAATATGGGTTTGTTTGATTTTATCGGCCCGGCCTCCGGGCTGCTTTTTACCCTTGAAAATATCATATGGATCAACCTCGGCGTCTTCATCGGCTGCGTATTTGCCGCCATTCCTGGCCTGAGTGTCATCCTCTGCATCATCCTGTTTCTGCCTGTTACCTACACCATGAAGGCCATTCCCGGCATGATGTTCCTTCTGGGTATCTACTGTGCGGGTGGATACGGCGGCTCGGTGTCGGCCATCCTCATCAACACCCCGGGCACGCCCCACGCGGCGGCTACTATGCTGGACGGTCATCCACTGTCCAAGATGGGCCGCACCAAGGCGGCTCTTAAAATCGCGCTGTATGCCTCCACCTTCGGTGGCATCTTCTCTGCACTGGTGCTGCTCTTCCTCGGCCCGCAGGTGGCCAAAATTTCGGCACAGCTGGGCACGGCGGAGTACTTCATGGTCTGCCTGTTCGGCATGACCATCATCGCAGGCGTTTCGGGCAAGAGCCTCGTCAAGGGCATCATCGCCGCTTGCCTCGGCCTGCTCATCTCCTGCGTGGGTGCAGACCCCATGACCAGCTATGACCGCTTTACCTTCGGCGTCCACCGCCTGTATCTGGGCCTCGATCTTGCCGTTACCCTCATCGGCCTGTTCGCACTGGTGGAGATCATCGGCAAGGCGGAGCTGAAGCGGAGCGAGCTGAACCTCCGCGCCGGAAAGATCGGCAACGACGACGGCAAGATTACAAAGGATGAGTACAAGCGGATGCTCCGCCCGGTGCTCATCGGCTCTCTCATCGGCTCTTGCGTGGGCATCGTGCCCGGCACCGGTGCATCGGAGGCCTCTTGGTTCTCCTACAACACTGCAAAGAATATGTCCAAACACCCGGAAGAGTTCGGCCACGGTTCTGTGGAGGGCGTTGCGGCGGCGGAGTCGGCCAACAACGCTGTCTGCGGTGCGACCCTCATCCCCCTGCTGACGCTGGGCATCCCCGGCGACGGCTGCGTGGCCATTATGCTGTCCGCTCTGATGATCAACGGCCTGAACCCCGGCCTCTCGCTCTTTACCACGGATGGTGCGATCATGTACGCCATCATGCTGGGTCTTATCCTTGTGAACATCTTCATGTTCCTGCAGGGCAAGTACCTGACCAGCCTGTTTGCAAAGGTCGTCTCCATCCCCCAGCAGATCCTGACCCCTATCATCGTCATCTTCTGCTTTGCCGGTGCTTACTCGGTGAACAGCAGCTATTTCGACCTGAGCGTTGCGCTGGTGTTCGGCGTGATGGCGTGGTTCATGCGCAAGCTGGAGCTGCCTGCTGTCCCTGTGCTGCTGGGCATGGTGCTGGGCAATATGACGGAGACCAATTTCCGCCGCGCCCTGCTCATCTCGGATGGAAGCCCCAGAATTTTCGTCAGTAGTGTGTACTGCTGGATCTTCATTGCGCTGATCGTGGTGGTCATTCTCGGCATTCTGCGCGGCAAGATGAAGGAAGCAAAGAACACCAAAGCAGAACAGTAAAGGAAGGTAAAACCATGGCATATAATATCATTTTCTATTTCAGTGACCAGCAGCGCTGGGACACCTGCGGCTGCTTCGGCCAGCCACTGAATATCACGCCTAATCTGGACAAGCTGGCGGCAGAGGGTGTGAAGTTTGACAATGCCTTTTCGCCTCAGCCGGTGTGCGGCCCCTGCCGTGCTCTGTTCCAGACCGGCAAATATCCCACCGAGACCGGTTGCTTCCGCAATAATCTGATGCTGCCCTCCAACATCAAGACGCTGGGCGAGTACATGGAAAAGGATGCCGGCTACGAGACGGCCTACATCGGCAAGTGGCATCTGGCATCGGACGGTGAACTGGAGAAAAAGCCCACCGTTGACCACACCATCACCGCTGTTCCGCTGGAGCTGCGCGGTGGCTATACCGGTTACTGGCGTGCTGCGGATGTGCTGGAGTTCACCTCCCACGGCTACGATGGCTATGTGTTTGATGAGAACAACAACCGCATCGATTTCAAGGGCTACCGTGCCGACTGCATTAACCAGTTTGCGCTGGACTATCTTGACCAGTATGCCGGCGAAAAGCCCTTCTTCATGACCGTGTCGCAGATCGAGCCGCACCATCAGAACGACCATAATCACTACGAAGGCCCCAACGGTTCCAAGCAGCGATTCGCAGATTTTGTTCTGCCGGAAGATCTGAAGGCTCTGGGTGGAAACGCAGCGGAAGAGTACCCGGATTATCTGGGCCAGTGTGCCAGCCTTGATGAAAACCTTGGTAAGCTGGTGTCAAAGCTGAAAGAAAAAGGCCTGTATGATAATACAGTTATCCTCTATGCTTCCGACCATGGCTCTCACTTCAAGACCCGCAACCGTGACGCGCACCTGAACGGCTATGATGATTACAAGCGCTCCTGCCATGACGGTTGCCTGCATGTGCCGCTGGTCATCTGTGGCGGCCCGTTCAAGGGTGGCAAGGAGATCACCGACCTGGTCAGCACCGAAAGCATTCCCAAAACTCTGCTGGCTCTGGCAGGCGTGGATGTCGGTGATAAGATGATCGGTGAAAATCTGCTTGACGTTGTGGAAAAGAAAAACCATAATAGAGTCAATGAGGTCTATGCACAGATTTCGGAAAGCCGTTGCGGACGCTGCATCCGTACTGCAGATTATATGTATTCTGTCTATGCACCCGGCGTCAACGGCGGCGAGGCTGCGGCATCCGATGTTTATGCAGACGACTTCCTTTACGATATGCAGAAAGACCCGTGGCAGCTGAACAATGTGGTCGCGGATCCTGCATATGCTGCGGTCAAGGCGGAACTTCGTGAACGTCTGCTGAATTGGATTCAGCACGCGGAAGGCAGCCGCCCCACTATCACCGACTGAAAAGGAGCGCTTGCCCATGCTCTCGGCTGTTGAGAAAAAATCCGATCAGGTTTATCGCTGGCTTCTGGCTTATATTGACGAAAACAAATTTTCCGGGAACCAGCGTTTGCCTTCGGAAAATGCGCTCTGCCGGAAGCTGGGTGTCAGCCGAGAAACGATACGAGTGGCCATCGACCAGTTGGTAGCAGAAGGACTCGTGTACAAGCTCAAGGGAAGTGGGACTTATTTCCACCGGGAAAAAGTAATGACGCGGGATTTGAACACAGATGATGCCCTTTATAAAATCGGCCTTGTCCTGCAGGGACAGGATACAAGTGCCAATTCGGGATTAATCGAAGGGGTTCGCAGTGTTCTGACGCAGGAGCAGGTTGACCTCCATGTATTTCTGACCGATAACAAATTCTGCAACGAACGCCGTTGTCTGGAGACTGTGGTACATCAGAATTTTCACGGTTTCATCGTGGATGGTGTCAAATCGAGCATCCTCAGCCCAAATCTTGACTGCTACAAGGAGCTTTACCGACGTAAGATCCCGGTGATATTCTACAACAACTTCTATCGGAACTTGCGCTGCCCCCGCGTAACGATCAATGACATCGAATGTGCCCATCAGCTGATAGGACGCCTGATGGATGCCGGACACAGCCACATTGCAGGCATCTTCGTGTACGACAACTACCAGAGCGTAGAAAAGTTTCAAGGCATGGCGGAAGCGATGCGAAATCGTGGTTTGGAACTGAACGATGATTACATCAAGTGGTGTATTTCGGACGAAGCCCACAACGAAAGCTATGTCCGTTCCATTGAAAGATTTCTGAAGAGCATCCCTAAATGCACCGCTATCGTCTGCTGCAACTACATCATCTATCGGCTGGTCATGAAAACCCTGCAGAAAATGGGGAAGACTGTACCCGAAGATTATTCGCTGGTCTGTTTTGATTATTCCGAAGAAACTTATCGGCAGGAGGATGTTACCTGCTCCGTGGAGCAAGGCTTCGAGATGGGACGTCAGCTTGCGCTGCGGCTTATGGAGATGATTTCCACCGGCGAATGCGATGACCGGAACTACACTTATGTCATGAAGCCCATCCTCTACGATGGCCATTCCATCCGGAAGATCAAAAAGGTAAAATAAAGATTCTCCCGGAGGCAGTACTGCTCTCCGGGAGAATCTCTTTATCGGTTTTGTTGTGCCAGAAAATGTGTAGCAGTATGCAGGCGCGGAAGCACATAGGCAAAGAACTGCTTATACGCTGCGCAAAAGCGGTTGCTTCCAGAGGAATCCCAATCTCGCTTGCATCCGCCCCGACAGAGCAGCTGATAAGCACATGCTGCGCATTCCGCCGGGCGTTTGCGGCCCTGTGCCAGAAATGTCTGGCTTGTGGGAGAATCAAGCGCATCTTCAACGGTACAGTGGCTCAGATTTCCCAGCTTCCACTCATCCAGAACATAAAAGTCACAGGGATAAAGGCTTCCGTCACCTTCTACGGTAAGATAATGTCCACAGGAACCGGAAGAAGCGCAGGAGGTAGGCGGCATTCCCAGCAGGATACGCAGATAGTCCTCAAAATTGCGAACACTGATATAATTGCCTCGTTGCAGCTGCTGATACCAAGTATCAAAGACGCCGCACAGAAAACGACCATAAAGTTCCGGCGTTAGAGAATATGCCTGCCCTCCAATCGTATCAAGTGGGTCAAGACATGGGATGAATTGCAGATTGTGCTGTCCCAACTCGCAGAGGCTTTTGAAGGCTCGCTGCGGCTTTCTGGCCAGCTGTCCGGTCACAACACAGAGCAGATTCGTTTCGACCCTGTAGGCATCCAGCAGCGCAAGCGCATGAGTTACTTTATCCCATGTGCCCTGCCCAGCTGCGTCCAGCCGATAGAGATCATGGTTCTCCTGTGTGCCGTCCAGAGAGAGGCCTACGAGGAAAGAGTTGGCTTTGAAAAAGGAAGCCCACTCTTCATCCAGACAAATGCCATTGGTCTGGATGCTGTGGAACACAGAGATATTGCGCTGCATGGAACGCTCCGTTTCCAGAAAGAACCGGAAGAAATCCAACCCAGCAAGAGTCGGTTCGCCGCCCTGAAACAGAAAATGGACGCTGCCGCCTTCCTCTGTGGTTGCAAAAGCCTTTTCAACCAGTTCTCCTGCCATTTCATGGGAAAGCAGTCCCATATTTTTGCAGGCTCGGCTGTTGGAAACATCGTCATAAAAGCAGTACCGGCAACGCAGATTGCACAGGCTGGACGCTGGCTTGACGAGAAATGTATTATGTTTCATAGAGATTCCCTCCGTGCTTCGCAGTTCTTAAAACAAGGATACCGGAAAATACGGGCTTTCGCAAGCAGTAACAGTTAAAAGCTGTTTGAAATAGTAAGAAAACAAATATAGTTGTCCGAAAATCAAAAAAGGAGAAGAAAACTTGTATGGATGAAAATAAAACATACGGTACACGGTTAGCACGGCTTTGGAAGCTGTTTTTGAGTACGCTGTACATTAGCAGCTTTACCTTCGGCGGCGGCTTTGTCATCGTGACCTTTATGAAGAAAAAATTTGTAGATGAGCTGCACTGGATCGATGAACAGGAAATGCTGGATATGACAGCGTTGGCGCAGTCCTCTCCGGGCGCAATCGCGGTCAATGCTGCAATTCTGGTAGGCTGGCAGGTAGAAGGCTTGATTGGAATGATCGTGGCAGTGTTGGGCACCATCATCCCACCTATGGTCATTCTTTCAGTCATTTCTGTGTTCTACAATGCTTTTGCCACCAATCGCTATATCGCGTTGTTACTCAAGGGAATGCAGGCTGGTGTGGCGGCGGTCATTCTGGATGTTGTATTCGACCTCGGCGGCAAGGTGCTGAAGACCCGCTCATGGGTGTATATTGCCCTGATGGTCGCAGCGTTTGTCGCAAATACGGTGTTTGATGTCAATGTGGTGGTGGTCATCCTTGCCGCTGCAGTATTCGGCGTGGTGCTGGCTCTGGTCCAGTGGAAAAAAGGTGGTGCAAAATGATCTACTTACAGCTTTTTCTCAGCTTTTTGCAGGTGGGTATGTTCAGCGTAGGCGGCGGCTATGCGGCCATGCCGCTGATCCAGAGCCAAGTGGTGGAACAACATGGCTGGCTGACGATGCAGGAGTTTACTGACCTCATCACGATTGCAGAAATGACCCCTGGTCCCATTGCGGTCAACTCGGCAACTTTTGTTGGTTTGCGTATCGCGCAGGTACCCGGAGCCATCATTGCAACACTAGGTTGCATTACACCGGCGCTGTTCTTTGTTTCACTTCTATCCTACATCTATCGTAAATACAAGGATATTTCTCTGCTGCAAAGTGTTCTGACCTGCCTGCGTCCG
The DNA here is from genome assembly GCF_023347255.1 of Faecalibacterium sp. I4-3-84. GTDB lineage: Bacteria > Bacillota > Clostridia > Oscillospirales > Ruminococcaceae > Faecalibacterium > Faecalibacterium taiwanense. Next base: position 1,066,652 of record NZ_CP094466.1, on the reverse strand, counting down.
GTCATTGTAGCGCTTATCTTTGGTGCAGGTCTTTCTATACTGTCTATGGTGGTGTTCGGAGAGAGTGCAAAGACGCTCGCCAACGTAGACTGGATCGGCATCGGCAGTTTTGCATCGGCATTTTTTGTCCTACGGAAGCTCAAGTGGAATCCCATCCTGACCATGTGCCTGTGCGGCGTGGCCGGGCTTGGACTTCACATTTTGCTCGGAATATAATCTTAAGACAATTTGTCTGTTGGAATCATGAAAATAAATCATTGGGCTTGCAATCAGGGCAAAACTGTGGTATATACATTATACGAAATATTGCTTTGATGAACGTATTACCGTTTAATGACGTATAAAATGGAGGTGCCCGCCATGACCGCCGTGATCTATGCTCGCTATTCCTCGGACAACCAGCGCGAAGAATCCATCGAAGGCCAGATCCGGGAATGCACGGCTTATGCCGAGAAAAACGGCATCACCATCGTCAAGCACTATATTGACCGTGCTATCTCCGCCAAGACGGACAACCGCCCGGAGTTCCAGCAGATGATTAAGGACAGCGACAAGAAGCTGTTTGACATTGTGCTGGTCTGGAAGCTGGACCGTTTTGCCCGGAACCGCTACGACAGTGCCCGGTATAAGACCCAACTGAAGAAGAACGGCGTCAAGCTCATGTCTGCCACCGAGATCATCTCCGAGGGGCCGGAGGGCATCATTCTGGAATCGGTGCTGGAAGGTTATGCCGAGTATTATTCCGCTGACCTTGCCGAGAAGGTCGTGCGTGGACAGACCGAGAACATCCTGAAAGGACGCTGCAACGGTGGTCGTGGAACCTTTGGTTACACGCTGGATTCGGAACGGAAGTTCCATATTGACCCTCTCACCTCGCCTTTTGTGCTGGAATCGTTCAAGAAGTACAATGAAGGCTCCACCATGAAGGAGATCCGGGACTGGCTGAACGAAAACGGCATCAAGAACCCGGTGGGCGGTGCGTTTACCTATAACAGCGTCGAACATATGCTCAAAAACCGGCGGTACATCGGAGAACTGAAATTCCGGGATGTGGTCGTACCGGATGCTATCCCGCCCATCATTCCGCTGGAACTGTTTGAGGATGTGCAGGAGAAAATCGCCAAAAACAAGAAAGCCCCTGCCCGTAGAAAGGCAGAGGATGACTACCTGCTCACCACCAAGCTGTTCTGCGGCTACTGTGGGGCGTTGATGTTTGGCGAAAGCGGCACGAGCCGGACGGGTGAAGTCCACCGCTACTATAAATGTGCCACTGCCAAAAAGCACAAGGGCTGCAAGAAAAAGACCGTCCGTAAACAGTGGCTGGAAGATCTGGTGGTCAACCAGACGATGCAGCTTGTCAAAGACGATGCCGCCATGGAATCTATCATCGCCAAGGTGATGGAACTGCAAAACAAGGAGAACACCAACATTCCCCTCTATGAGAAACAGCTTCGGGATGCTGAATCTGGTATCCAGAATATGCTCAATGCGATTCAGGCCGGTATCCTGACCAGCTCCACCAAGGAGCGGCTGGAGCAGCTGGAAGAAACCAAGCGTGAGCTTGAAGCCCGCATTGCAGAAGAGAAGCTGGCAAAGCCCAAGGTCACGGAGGAGTTCATCCGGTTCTGGCTGCTGCGGTTCCGTAAACTGGACATGAGCCTGAAAGACCAGCGGCAGGCGCTGGTGGATACCTTCATCAATGCGATTTATCTGTACGATGATAAGGTTTTGATAACCTTCAACTATAAAGAAGGAACACAGACCGTGACTTTTGGAGAAGCGGCAGAAGCCGCATCAAAGGGAAATGGTTCGGATTTGGATTGCTTTACTGCACCAAGAAAAACCAGTACACAATGTGTACTGGTTTTTCTTTTTCGGTGCGGAAGAGGACTTGAACAGGGCGGCGGCGCACAGCGCCGTAAGCAAAGCCACAGTGCGGCTTTGCTTAGCCCGCGGTTCCCAACGCGTAGGAATGCCTACCGGGAGACAGACGGTCTACTGTCTTTTTTGTTTTACACGGCAGTTTCCCTTTAGCAGTAACCGCGGATAAGAGGACTTGAACAGCACGGCCCCACCGCAGGCGGGGCAACAAAAGCCCCAGTGGGGCTTTTGTTAGTGCGCGGTTCCCAACCTGTAGGAATGTCTACCGGGAGGCAGACTGTCCACTGTCTTTTTTGTTTTACATGACCGTTTCCCTTTAGCTGCAACCGCGGATAAGAGGGCTTGAACAGGGCGGCGGCGCACAGCGGTCTGAACTGGATTATCTTATTTACAACGACCCTCTGGCGTATGCAGAACTGATTCTGAACGGCGAACCAGAGGAATATCTGCGGAATGTAGCAGGAAGTCACGGGCTAGAAGATTAAAGGCAAAACAAAAACAGGGTGCGCCCCGAAAGACGCACCCTGCCAAAATCCACATACGATAGCGATATGTACAACAGGGCGTTCCCCATCGGGAACGCTCTGTTTTTCTTTGCCGGAGATGTGAGCCTGTTCCGCCTGCCATGCGGCAAGCTCGCGTTTGCGCAGCGCAGCGGAGCAATGAAAGCCCCAGTGGGGCTTTTAAGCGACCGAACGGTCTTGTGCAAGCAAGATGGAGGGGCCTTGCCCCGACAAGTGACCGTTGTCCTTCCTCGCTGTTCCAGCAGGCAAGGATGGCCGGGTAGAATGCTCGTGCCAGACGGTCAATGACTTCATCAGGGTAAGGGGAAGTGTTTGTGGACTTTTTCTTTTTGTTCAAACGCACGCTCCTTTGATCGTCCCACCGCAGCAAAGCCGGGCGAGAAAATCAAAGTTCCATTTTTATCAGGCGCAAGGGTGCAGAAGTTTTCTGCCCTGCACTTGCGGCTGGTGGCTCGTTGATGTCTTACAAGTGCCTGTCGTTATGCGACTTTTTCGTCGTTCAGCATTTCTTCAAACTGTGCCATATACGCCTTGTGCTGCTTCAGGATCTTCGTGGTCTCCACTTTCACATAGGCATCATCAGGCACCTTGGGGAGATATTTCATCAGGAAATCAACATCCTGCTGGATTCGCCGGACGGCAGCTTCCAGTGCAGAATAGTTGATTCCGTAGATTCGTTTCTGCGGAGAAGGGCGGTCCTCCGGGTGCAGAATCTCGTGCACGATCTGCTTGCGATTCGGAAAATTGGCTCTGGCGAGGCGGTGCATATCGGCATCACGGACTTTGAACTGCCCGGACAGGATTTTCTCCTGCATACCGGGTATCATCTGCTCCAGGATATCCACACCCTTCATGAACTTTTCTGAGCGGACAACATAGGATTCGCTAACGTTGTTCCGCTCTGCAATCTGTTTGCGGGTGCTTGCTTCCGCAGAGGTGGGAGGAATTGTGTCAATTTGACACAATTCCTCCTGAACCGGTTCTTCGACAGTAACCGTATACTGGTTGTTGCCGTTTCCACCGGGTTTCCGATGCTCCACACTGTACTGCTTTCCAATGAGGAACTTCTTCTGCTCTGGCGTGAGGTTTCGCCGTCCCAACTGGTTCTTGCAGATCCAAGCGAGAACTTCTTCCCGGCTTTCAAACGGGAGCGGCATCGTGGAGAAAGAGATTTCGGGATGCTCCTGAACGATTTCATAACGATTATGACCATCAACAAGTGTGTTGTTCCACACGATCAAAGGAGAGAGCAGCTTGCCTTCTTTGAGGATATTTTCTTCAAGCTGCTTGTACTCATCGTCCGTCAGCGGCGGAATCTGATTCTGGAACTCCGGGTCGATTTTCAGATTGATCATACGCACACTCCTTATCTCTCGTGATGCTGCATCCGTTCGTCCTCCCGGAAGAACAACGCAACATTCTGCTTTGCGGTTTTCAGTTTGAGCAGCTCCTCTTTGGCTTCCTTGTACTGCTCGTAGAACTTTGCCTTTTCGGATGCCAGCTGCGCATACTCGGCTTCTAGCTTTTTCGGGCTGGGCAGCTTGGTGATGTTGTTTGCCTTAAAATAGGCTGCTGCCGCTCGGTACGCTGTCAGCTCTGCGCGATGCTGTTCCTCAAAGGCTGCGGGGCGCTTGGCGGTCTTTAACTGCTGGGCAACATTCTTGGTGCTGGTATAGGCTGCGACATGATAGCGCAGCTCTTTGTTGAATTTCATGCGACCTTCGAGGTCTTTCACCACTGCCAGTGCATCGTGATACTTGGTTTCCAGTTCAGCGATGCGCTGGTTCAAGGTGTCCTCGTCGGTCAAGCCCTTTTCCTGCAGAAGCTTCACGGTCTGTGCCATAACTTTGAGATTGTGTTTCGTGAGCCAACGCTTATAGCCGATGCCCTTGCCCTCGGTCATCCTCGACTGGATGTCGATCAGTTTCCCGATGGTATCCTGCTTGAACTGCGCCTTGGGTTTGCGTTCGGTATTTGCCTGCAACGTGGCAAACACGGCTTCCTTGTCGTAGTTGTCACCGAGATGTTTCGCCCGGATGAACTTTGTCCTTCCGGCGGGCAGATAGCTGAGCCGCCCACGGCTTTCCTTGACCGTGATGCCGTACTGTTGCATAAGCCTGTCAGAAAAATCTTCAAAGCTCGTGGCGCAGTACAGCACCGAAGAAATCTGTTTCCGTACTTGCGGTTTGCCAGCAGACAGGCTGTTGCAAAGGAGAAATCGCCACACTTAAGCGTATTGAGCAGATACGATTCCCGCAGCTTCGGCTTGCCCTGTTCATCCAGAAGCTGCTTTCCGGTGAACTCATCGTGCTGGTAGATCAGGTACGCTTCAACGGCAGAGTAGTCTGAATTTTTAGAGGCGATATGCTTGAGCGTTGCCATACAGTTCACCCAGAACTTTCTCGGCGTGGAGCCGGAAGGCGGTCAGGTCTGCAAGTTCGTCAAGGATTTTCGCTCGGATCTGCTCGGTGTCCGCACCGCCAGAATTGAAGTGCCTTGCAAGCTGGTTGAGGTTGGTGCCCACCTTGCTGCACTGGGCAAGCAGAGTGGAAACGGCAGTCAGGGTTTCTTCGCCACCACTGGTAACGATGACTGTTTTCTCGATCTTAACGTTGTGGATGGCGCGGCGGATAAAAGTGGAGAGGGAGAGATTTAGGAGTTTGCAAGTGAGTTCCAGTGACGCTTTTTCCTCCGCTGTCACACGGAACTTGATGATGTGCGTTTTGTTGTTCGGCGTGTCGTGGTGCTGAGAATTGCTAGGAATCGGTTGAACATTCGTTTTGGTCATTATACCTCCTGTCTGTTCGATAACTCCTCGGTGAAGTTATGTAAGCACGACACGCCGTTGCTGTTCGCACCGTCAGGTGCGAACTATGAGCAGGGTTTGGGGTGGGACCGCGTTTGCGAAGCGCAGCGCAGTCTGCGACAGCAGATGGAGGGGCGTTGCCCCGACAAGCGCTACCCCAACAAGATCACTTCGGAAATGCAGACGCATTGCAGAAGTGAAGTCCCGGATGGCCAGGAAATTTTCAAGAATTGAAAATTTGTGGCCACGGGACGGTTCTTGCCCTCTACCGCTGCGCTTAAAATGCATTTTCAACAAATGTTTCCGAATTGTTAAGACGCAAAAATAAGTAGAGGTGATGCTGCTCATGCAAGGGGTCACCGTTTGCTCCGAACGAAGTTCCTGCCCCTGTTTATGCAGCGGCGTTGACAAAAAGCCGGTATCACGTTCGGACGGCTCATGCGGTTGTCAAGGTGCAACTTTCCAGAAAAGAAAAATACCGCCACGCAGTACAGGCGAAGAATTTTGTCGGGGTGAAACGGCGGCAAAATGATCGGGTGTGTTGTGGGGCGGTACATTCTTTCTGGGCAGTCATCCGCTGAAAGCGGTGGTTATCACGGTGAGAACCACCACTTTTCGGCAGGATTTGGAATAAAGGGTAGCATGGAAGTGTGGGTGCGTCAAGAGAGTTTTGCAAAATTTATCGTGATAAAGCAATGATGGTAGAGCTTATACCCTCGAAACTTGGATAAAGGCACAAACACCGTTTGATTATGAGTAAAGTACCATGAAGAAAAGTTTGATTGGTTTGTTCCTTTTGTAAGTCACAATAATAGCGGATATTACTGTAGCTGTTGAACGCTTTTGCTTGATTGTTGGAAAAAGTGCGATATAATGAGTACAACCGATTCATAATTGTGAGCAGGGAACAAAGGAATTCCGCATGAACAAGAAAATCACGATCCGTGACGTTGCGCAGGCAGCAGGCGTTTCTATCAGTACAGTGCATCAGGCCCTGAACGACAAACCGGGTGTCAGCGATGCCACGCGGGAACACATCCGCATGATCGCCGACAATCTGGGCTACCGGCCCAACAAGATGGCTTCCGGCCTAAAGCGCCGAACCCAGCACATCGCTGTGCTGCTGCCAGATGAGAGCGGCCACAACCGCTTCTATTACCCGCCTCTGTGGCAGGGCGTGCGGGACTATCTGAAAAGCTCGGAAGACCTGAACGTAGAGTGCCGGGAATTCCGCTTTCCGAATGAAGTTGACCCGGCTTCCTCCGGCGCGGTGGAGCAGGTGCGCGCCCTGCTGGCAGAAGACAAACTGGACGGCCTGCTGACGGTGGGCCATCTGGAAGCACTGAGCCGGCAGGAGTGGCAGCATGTCCGCGACAGCGGTGTGGCAGTGGTGCAGGTGGGTTTCAGCAACCCGCAGTCGGCACCGCTGTGCAGCGTACAGCCGAACTACGAGGTCATCGGGCGGACAATGGCCGAGCTGATCTTCAGCCATATTCCTGTGTTCGGCAGCGTGGTGCTCTGCGCGGGCAGCCCGAAATGGGAGCAGCACGCCCGCATCGTGCAGGGCTTTGAGGATTACATGCAGGAGAACGGTGCGCAGAACCGCATCTATCTGGATCACTCCTGCTATATCAGCCCGGAGGCGCAGGCATCCATCCTGCATCTGCTGGAAAAGCCGGACGTTGCAGCCTGCTGCAGCGTGCTTTCGCAGAGCAGCGTGATGCTGGCGCAGGCGCTGCAGCAGTGCGGCAAGGCTGGCCGGATCTTTGCAGTGGGCAGCGATGTGTTTGCGGAAAACATGACGGCCTTGCAGGACAAAGTACTCAACAATCTGGTGCAGAAAAACCCCTATGCACAGGGATACCTGGGCATCAAGACACTGGTGGAGTATCTGGTGCAGGGCAAAGCGCCGGAGCAGAATACCATCTATGTTGGCTCCGAGGTGGTATTCCGCAGCAATGCCGTAATGTATGACAGCGGCAACTTCCGGGGGCTTCTGATTTAAAACAGAATGCAAACGAAAAGGGGCTGCTGCACAAGCTCCAACAAAAAGACCAGAGTTATTTAGCCAAAAGGCTTTACAACTCTGGTCTTTTGCTTTAACGTTGACAGTACGAAATGAAACGGATAAAGCAGGAAAAAGGGCTGCTGCACTGGCTTATATCCTTGTGCAACAGTCCTTTTTCCATGGAGATAATGGGGTAAATGGGAGAGAAAAATGAGCAGGTAAGAAAATAGCGATTTGCAGATCAGCCCTTATACTCGAGCTTACGGTAGCTGCGGCAGCTCTTCTCGATGAGATCCCAGTCTAGCTCGGCGCCGACGCCGGGGCCCTGCGGCACATGGATGATGCCGTGCTCATCGATGGGCAGCTTGCCCTTCATGGGCAAGGTATAGTTCTCTTCGGGCACAAAGTACTCAAAGTATTCGCAGTTCTTGATGGCGCAGCTGACATGCAGGTTGACCAGATCCATGTAGTTCATGGTGGTGGTGTGGATCTCGCAGTTCAGGCCGAAGGCTTCGGCCAGATGGGCGATCTTCAGTGTGCCGGTGATGCCGTCCTTCCAGCTGACATCCGCGCGGACGATGTCGGCGGCGTGCTGGGCGATGACCTGCGCCACGCCCCAGTGGCAACCGCGGGTGGTCTCGGTGGCAGCAATGGGAATATCCAGCGTGCGGCACAGCTCGGTGTATTTGTACAGTTCAAAGTCGCGAAAAGGCTCTTCGAACCACTTATAGTTCAGCTTTTCCAGCTGGCGGCCAACGGTAACGGCCTCGTTCAGGGTATAGTCGCCCACCGGGTCGCTCATCAGCAGGTAATCGGGGCCGACAGCATCGCGGATAGCCTGATGCACTTCCATGTCAAAGCTGACCGGTCCGCCCGGATGTGCCTTGTAGCCGGGGATGCCTTTGCTCTGGTAGTACAGGGCTTCGTCCACGTATTCCTTGACTGTGCCGTGGAAGTTGCCGCTGGCGTAGACCGGCAGGCTGTCGCGGCAGGCACCGATATACTTATAAAGAGGCAGGCCGGCTTCCTTGGCGCAGATATCCCACAGGGCCACATCCACCGGGCCGGGCAGGAACACCGGGAAAAACGCTTCGTGGCGGTCGATGGTCCACAGCTCCTGGAAGATGGCCTCGCGGTCATGGGGATCACGGCCCAGCACCACGGGACCGATGCTCTCCTGCAGGTAGGCTTCGCTCACAGCGCCGCTGCGGGCAGCCATACAGGTGGCAACGCCTTCAATGCCGGTATCGGTGGTCAGCTTGATGGCGATCACATCCCAGCCCATCTTAGCGCCGCCCTGACGCTTTTCGTCAAACAGGCAGCGGCCGCGCTCGACCCACCATGTCTCGAATTTGGTAATAATCATCAAAAGCACCTCTTTCTTTTTGGTACAGGAATATTCCGGCTGAATCTCTGCCTTGCGGCAAAAATTGTTTGACGGAACTGCGTCGATTAATCAAAACGAAACGTTTTTGCTTGATTATAATGCAAAAGGCGATGGATGTAAAGCATTTCCAGAATTTCGGTAGTAAAATCGGCACACCGCCAAAACGGTTTTGCCAAAAACTGTGCTAATTGACAAAAATGAATGCGAAACAGGAGAAAAAATCTGAAAAACATTGACCTCAGGGTGGGAACGTGCTAAGATATTGACAATGAAAGTCGAAAAAAACGTTTTTGTGACAAGGGCGCGGCGCGGCACGAGGACGCCGTCCCCACCCCGGTTCCACACGATTCCAAACAGCCAAAGAGAGAAAAAGGAGATTTCTTATGAAAAAGGCAATTTCTCGTCGTGACTTCCTGAAGGTCGTTGGTGTTTCTGCAGCTGCTCTGGGCATGACGGCATGCGGCGGTTCTTCCGCTTCCACCTCTACGGCAGCTTCTTCCACCGCTGCTTCTTCTGTTGCAGCTTCTGCAGCGGGCGCAGGTGAGGGCGGCTCCGGCAACGACTTCACCCTGACCTGGAACGAGGTCAACGGTGAGGACTACGGCGCAACCGTGGGCGCACACACCTTTGCCGAGAAGATCGAAGAGCTGTCCGGTGGCCACATCAAGATCGACCTGTATATCAACGGCACTCTGGGTTCCGAGGCCGAGTCCATGCAGGGCATCCAGATGGGCACTCTGGATATCTTCCGCGGCAACGCTTCTTCCCTGCCCAACTACGGCGCAGAGCTGATCGGCACCACCGGCCTGCCTTACGTCTTCAAGGACATGGCACAGTTTGAGGATGTTGCCGAGAGCAGCCTGGGCGACGAGCTGCTGCAGAGCGTCGAGGATGCAAACTGCGGCTACGTGGCTCTGGGCTGGCTGGTCGAAGGCCCCCGCAGCATGTTCATCACCCCGAAGGTCTACGAGCGTCTGGGCAAGCCCACTGAGTTCACCCTCGACCTGATGAAGGGTCTGAAGGTTCGCGTTCCCGAGACTGACCTGATGATCAGCACCATGGATGCTCTGGGCGCTTCCGCCACCGCAATTGCTTATTCGGAGCTGTACACCTCCCTGCAGTCCGGCGTCGTCGATGCCGCTGAGAACGGTGTCACCTCTTACATGAGCAACAGCTTCAACGAGGTCGCTCCCTACTTCATCACCGATGCACACACCTTCGGCTGCGGCGTCATCCTGATGAACGCCGACAAGTGGAACGGCTTCAACGACACCGAGAAGGGCTGGATCAAGGAAGCTGCTCTGGCAGCCCGCGCAGCCTGCTATGAGTACAACCAGAAGCAGGAGCAGGCATGCTTCGATTCCTTCGGCGACAAGGGCATCACCCTGCTGGAAGTTGCCGACATCGAGAAGTGGCAGGAGGCCTGCGCACCTCTGTATGCAAAGCAGAGCACCGATGCGCAGGATATCATCGCAAAGATCCAGGGCGGCAACTACTAAGCTCCGGCAGACCGTTCTGACGGATCAATAAGGTACGAACGTTCCCCGCGGCTGGCAACGGTCGTGGGGAATTTTAAAAACAAGCAATAAGGAGTCGATTATGGACAAATTCAGAGCCGTTTGGGAAAAGGTCGACGCCGCACTGTTCCAGATCCTGCGCCACATCTGCGCGGTCATTCTGGGTGCACTGGTGGCCGTGGTCTTTTACATCTTCTTCGGGCGTTATGTGCTGCACAACTCTCCCATGTGGGGCGAGCCGTTCTCGCTGCTGTGCCTGGTGTGGCTGAGCCTGCTGGGCAGTGTGCTGGTGGTGCGCAAGAACGAGCATCTGGCTGTGACCATGTTTGACGAAAAGCTGGGCAAGACCGGTGTGTTCCTCACCGACATCCTGTCTACTGTCTGTGTGGTGGGCTTTTCCATCTTCCTGATCGTGTACGGCATCAAGCTGGCACAGCAGGGCGCAAACAACAACATGGCAGGCATCAATGTGCCGTATTCCTTCATGTACAGCGCACTGCCCGTGACCGGCATGCTGAACATCTTTGCCGTGATGGGCCACTGGGTGCTGGGTCGAAAGGAGAGCAAGTAAATGTCGACTGCAACGATCGCAACCATCCTGCTGCTGGGCGTGTTCCTGGTGCTGGTGTTCCTCCGTGTGCCGGTGGTCTACGCCATCGGCGTGGCGTCTCTGCTGGACTTCTTCTATCTGGGCATCAACCCCATGCAGATGGCTCTGAAATTTGTCAGTAACCTGAACTCCTATACCCTTCTGGCCGTGCCCTTCTTCATCCTGATGGGTGAGCTGATGAGCGCCGGCGGCATCACCGATACCCTGATCGATTTTTCCAAAGAGCTGGTCGGCTGGATGCACGGCGGCGCTGCCATGGTCAACGTGGTGGCATCCTTCTTCTTCGGCGGCATCTCCGGTTCTTCTTCCGCAGACTGCGCCTCCCTTGGCCCCATCGAGATCAAGATGATGGAAGAGCAGGGCTATGACCGCGAGTTCTCCACCTGCCTGACCATGGCGTCCTCCGTGGAAGGCATTCTGGTTCCCCCGTCTCAAAACATGGTCATCTTCACGCTGGCAGCTGCCGGTGTCACCACCGTCTCCATCGGCCAGCTGTTCGTGGCAGGCTACATGCCCGGCGCTGTGCTGAGCATCGTGCTGATGGTCTACTCCTACTACTACTCCAAGAAGATGAACATCCCCGTCACCGGCAAATTCAACCTGAAAGCCTGCATCAAGGCCTTCTTCCACGCCATCTGGGGCATGCTGGCCGTCATGTTCGTGGTCGTCGGTGTCATCGCCGGTGTCTTCACCACCACCGAGTCCGCAGCAGCTGCTGTTGTGTGGTCTCTGTGCGTCGGCCTGTTCATCTACAAGGGCTTCTCCTTCAAGGATATCCCCCACATCTTTGCAAACGTTGTTGAGACGCTGGGCAAGGTGCTGATCCTGCTGGGCGTGTCCGGTGCATTCACCTACCTGCTGACCTACCTGCGCATCCCCACCATGATTGCTACCGGCCTGTTCTCCATCACCAGCAACAAGATCATCATCCTGATCCTGCTCAACATCCTGATGCTGTGCCTGGGCTGCCTGATCGAGATGGCCTGCCTGATCCTGATGCTGACCCCCGTCATCCTGCCTATCTGGATGCAGCTGGGTCTGTCTCCCATCCATCTGGGCATCGTCATGGTGCTGAACCTCGGCATCGGCCTGCTGACCCCGCCGGTCGGCTCCACCCTGTTCATCGGTTCCGCCATTTCCGGCATCAAGATCGAGACTCTGTCCAAGAAGATGGTGCCCTTCTATATCACCATGTTCATCGCGCTGATCATCCTGACCTACTTCCCGCAGACCTTTATGTGGCTGCCCAATCTGCTGTACTGATTGCCGATGGAAACAGTAAAACTGCCGCTGGGGGCACGGCTCTGGTTTGCAGATGCCCCTGAAGACCCCAAAGGCATCGTGCTCATCTGCCCGGGCGGCGGTTACCAGTGGCTCTCGCCGCGTGAGGCCGAGCCGGTGGCCAACGCCTTTACCGCAGGCGGCTGGGCGGCGGCGGTGGTGTACTACACCGTCCGTGAAACGCCGGCACAGCCTCCGCTGGGCACTCTGCCGGTGCGGCAGCTGGGCGAAGCGGTACAGACCGCAAAACAGCGCTTCCCGGCGCTACCGGTGCTGGTGTGCGGCTTTTCGGCCGGCGGCCATCTGGCCGCAAGCCTCGGCGTGCACTGGAAGGAGCTGGGGCTGCCCCGCCCCGACGGCATGATCCTGGGCTATCCGGTGATCACCGCAGGAAAGTACGCCCACCGCGGCAGTATCCAAAATCTGGCCGGTTCGGACGATCCGGGCTGGTATTCGCTGGAAACGCAGATCACGGCAGATACGCCGCCTGCCTTCTTCTGGCATACCGTCACCGACCCGGAAGTGCCGGTGCAGAACAGCCTGCTTCTGGCAGGTGCGCTGAGCGCGGCCGGTGTGCGCTACGAAATGCATCTTTATCCCCGCGGAGTGCACGGCCTGAGCCTGGCAACGCCTGAAGTGGACGAACCGGCAAAACACCGCCTTGCAGACCCGCACATTGCCGGCTGGTTTGGGCAGTGCCTGGAATGGCTGGATACCCTGAGAACAATAAAGGAGTGACTTCCCATGGCTATGTGGAAAAACGACGACGAAATGTTCGCCCTGATGAAAGAAAAGCTGTATACCCCTGTGGTGGGCGATATTCTGGACCAGATGGGTTATAAGCACCAGTTCCTGCCTGCTTCCATCCGTCCGCTGGCAGCACAGGTGCCCACGGCACCCTACATCCTGCCCGGGGAGACCGAGGACAAGCGCCTGAAGGTGGCCGGCTATGCCTGCACCGTGCTGGAGAACGATGTCTTTGAGTACCCCGAGGATAAGCCGTTTGGCTATATGACCGAGGCGCTGGACGATCTGAAACCCAACGAGATCTACATTGCCACCGGTGCGCACAACAGCGCCCTGTGGGGCGAGCTGCTCACCGCCTGCGGCAAGGCCCGCGGCGCTGTGGGCGCTGTGCTGGACGGCTATACCCGCGATACCCCCAAGGTCATTGAGCAGAACTTCCCGGTGTTCTGCTCCGGCACCTGGGCACAGGATTCTTCCGTCCGTACCTATGTGTTCAAGTGGCGCTGCCCCATCGAGATCGGACAGGTCACCATCCACAACGGCGATATCGTGTTTGGCGACATCGACGGTGTGCTCATCATCCCGAAGGACGTCGCCCCCGAAGTGATCGAGAAGGCGCTGGTCAAGGCCAGCACCGAAAAGACCATGCGCAAGGCCATTGAGGACGGCATGATGGTCACCGATGCCTTTGCCAAGTTCGGAGTGCTGTAACATGGACGAAAAGCAGAACGCCTTTCAGATCGACCTTGCGGACAATGTGGCAACCGCCCTGACACCGCTGGTGCCCGGTCCTGTGGAGCTGCGCGGCGATGCCTGTGCTCCGGAGGTGCAGGCCACCACCGAAGTGCCGGTGGGGCACAAGATCGCCCTGCGGGATATCCGTAGCGGCGAGGACATCGTGAAGTACGGCGTCGTCATCGGTCGCGCAACGACGGATATCCCGGCGGGCAGCTGGGTACATCTGCACGTGATGCGCAGCGTGTACGACCAGCGTTCCAGCCATTTGGATGTCCGGACCGGTGCGCCCAAGGACACAAAGTACGAGTAAAGGAGAGGCTTTTATGGATTGGAATGAACTGCAAAGCCTCACCTGGCCCGGCTACGCCCGCAAAAACGGCGCAAAAGGCATCCGGAACCGGGTGCTGGTGATCTATACGGTCAAGTGCGCCGAGTTTGTGGCCCAGCAGATCGTGGCAAAAAGCGGCAGCGCCGAGGTGGAGCTGCTGGGGTTCGACGGCTGCACCGATAATCAGTATGCCGTCAACCTGCTCATCAGCTTTATCCGCCACCCCAACGTGGGCGCGGTGCTGGCGGTGGGCCTTGGCTGTGAATATGTCCAGCCGGAATGGCTGTCCAAGATCGCGGACGAAGAAGGCAAGCCCACCAGCTGGATGTTCATCCAGAACGAGGGCGGCACGCAGCCGGCCATCCGCAAGGGTGTGGACTGGGTGCAGAATACCCTGAAAGAGCTGGAAAACACGCCCCGCGTGGAGATGTCGGTAAAAGATCTGGTCATCGGCGCAGAATGCGGCGGCAGCGACTACACCAGCGGTCTTGCCGGCAACGTCGTGGTCGGCCGCTTCTATGACTGGCTGGTGGATCAGGGCGGCACCGCGATCTTTGAAGAGATCGTGGAAGCCATCGGTCTGGATCACCTGCTGCTCAAACGCGCCGCCTCGGAGCAGGCGGCAAAGGAGCTGCGCTATACCTATGATAAGGCGCTGGACTATTGCCGCAGTGTGCGGCAGTATTCGGTCAGCCCCGGCAACTTTGCGGGCGGCCTGTCCACCATTGAAGAAAAGAGCATGGGTGCCGTCATCAAGAGCGGCTCCCGGCCCATTCAGGGCGTCATCAAGGTGTCCTGCCCGGCACCCCACCCGGGCCTGTGGCTGCTGGATTCCACCCCGGACCCCTACTGGATGCAGTTCGGCATCACCAACCCCAATGACAACGAAGGTCTGATGGACCTTGCCAGCTGCGGTGCCCATATCGTGTTCCTCGTCACCGGACGCGGCAATGTGGTGGGCAGCGCCGTGGCACCCTGCATCAAGATCACCGGCAACGGTGCGACCTATGCCCGGATGGAAGGGGACATGGACTTCAACGCCAACCCCGTGCTGAAGGGCGAGTGCACCCAGAGCGAGCTGGCCCGCCGCCTGACCGAGCTGGTGGTAAAGACCGCCGCCGGTCAGCCCACCAAGAGCGAAGCGCAGGGCCACCACGAGTTCTTTGTACCGTATAAATATCAGGAAAAGCAGGTCGCTTTCAAGCGCGCCTGCGAAGAATGAGGAGGGCTGTTTCCATGGCAGCATTTACCGAAGAACAGATGAAGGAGTTCAGCATCAAGAACTGGTACGACCTGTCCGGCCAGGTGGCTGTTGTCACCGGCGGTGCAACGGGTCTGGGCCTTGCCATTACCCGGTGCCTTGTTTCCGCAGGCGCAAAGGTGGCCATTGTGGCTTCCCGTGCACCGGAGCTGGTGGCCGATACGCTGGCCGAGTTCGGCGACAAGGCGGTATATTACCAGTTCAACATTACCGACACCGACCATGCCCAGGAGCTGGCCGACAAGATCACTGCCGAGCAGGGCCCGGTGAGCATCCTTGTCAATAACGCCGGCAACCACTGCAAGAAGTACATCTGGGATATGACCGTGGAGGATTACAAGAGCGTGCTGGATGTGCATCTGGTGGGTGCTTTTGCCCTGACCAAGGCGTTTGTTCCCCAGATGAAGGAGCAGGGCCACGGCCGCATCATCTTCCAGGCCAGCATGACCAGCTACATCGGTCAGCCGCAGGTGGCAGGTTACTCCACCGCAAAGGCCGGTTATCTGGGCCTGATCCACACCCTGACCGCAGAACTGGCCGAGTATGGCATCACCGTCAACGCCATTGCACCGGGTTGGATCGACACCCCGATGTTCCACAAAGCTACCGATAATGACCCGCCGCGTCTGGCCAAGATCATGGGCCGCATCCCCGCCAAGAGCGTGGGCGACCCCATGGACGTCGGCATGTGCGCAGCATTCCTGTGCAGTGACGCAGCCCGCTACATCAGCGGCACCTGCATCCCCGTGGATGGCGGTGCCCTGATCGGCTTCTGATGAAAACACGCCCACCCATCCGGAACAGACGGGTGGGCATTTTTGGAGGATATCTGATATGAATAACCGTTTCAGCGAAGAGCTGTTCCTCACCAATGAGACCGGCAAGATGCTCTACCACAAGTATGCAGAGCATATGCCGATCATCGATTACCATTGCCATCTGCAGCCCGTGGAGATCGCCGAGAACAAGGAGTTTGAAGATCTGGGCGAGATGTGGCTGCGCGGCGACCACTACAAGTGGCGCTGTATGCGCACCTTTGGCATCGACGAGAAGTACATCACCGGTGACGCCAGCTACTACGAAAAGTACATGAAGTTTGCCGAAATTCTGCCCCAGCTGGTGGGCAACCCCATCTACATCTGGTGTGCACTGGAGCTGAAGCGCTACTTCGACATCGACGACCCCCTGACCGCAGCCAATGCACAGGAAATTTATGACCGCACCAAAAAGCTTATCACCGAAAAGCACATGACCCGCCGCTGGTGCATGGAGCACAGCAATGTGCGTCTGGTCTCCACCACCGAAGACCCCATCGACGATCTGCGCTATCACAAGGCGCTGAACGAAGAAAAGATGTTCACCCGTGTGATCACGGCGTTCCGCCCGGACAAGGCCATGTTCTGCACCAATGCAGATTTCGCAGCCTATCTGGACAAGCTGTCTGCAGCCGCCCAGCAGCCCATCGGCAGCTTTGCCGACATGCTCGGTGCGCTGGAAAAGCGCCTGCAGTATTTCCAGCAGGTCACCGGCACCACGGTCAGCGACGACGGCATCCCCTACTTCAACTGGGCCGATTACACCCCTGCCGAGGTGGAGGGTATCTTTGCCAAGGCCCGCAGCGGCGGCAAGCTGACCCGGCACGAGATCGACCAGTACCAGAGCGCCTTCCTGTTTGAGATGGCCCGCATCTACAACCGCAATCACTACGTCATGCAGCTGCACATCGGCACCTATCTGGATGCCAACACCAGCCATGTGAAGAGCGTGGGTCAGTCCACCGGGTTTGACTGCTGCGACGATGCCGCTCCGGTCAAGGGCGTGGGCGAACTGCTGAACAACCTGACCACCATCGGCGAATTGCCCAAGACCATTATCTACCCGCTGGACGGCACCAAGATCGAGACCTGGGCCATTCTGGCTGCAGGCTTCTGCGATAACGGCACCAAGGCCAAAGTCCAGCTGGGCGCACCCTGGTGGTTCAACGATCAGGCTTTCGGCATCCAGCGCCAGTTCGAGGCCTGCGCCAACCTCTACCCCGTGTCGCTGTCCGTGGGTATGCTCACCGACAGCCGCAGCTTCATCTCCTACCCCCGTCACGAGCTGTACCGCCGTGTGCTGTGCAATTATCTGGGCAGCCTGGTGGAGCGCGGAGAGTACTTCTCCGGCGAGGAAGAGCTGAAAAAGACCATTGAGAATGTCTGCTTCAACAATGTCAACGAGTTCTTTGACTTCAACGTCGAGATCTGATAGGAGGAGAGCACTATGGCAGATCTGAAAGGAAAAGCCGGTATCGTCACCGGCGGCAGCAGCGGCATCGGGTTCCAGATCGCGAATGTGCTGGCCGAGGCCGGCGCAACGGTCTATGTCATCAGCCGTACCGGAAAGCCCAAAGAGGGCGTGGGTGAAAGCGCCCCCAGTGTCGTACACCTGAAAGGCGATGTGGGCGACGTAGAGGCCATGAAGGTCATGGTCGCAGACCTTGCCGCAAAGCACGGCGGCTGCCTTGATTTTCTGGTCAACAACGCCGGTGTCAGCTTCAAGTGCCGCGCCGAGGACTTCCCCATGGAGCAGTTTGACAACATCATGAACGTGAACGTCAAGTACCTGTTCGAGATGAGCGTTGTCTGCTACCCCTACCTGAAAAAGAGCGCCGACAAGGGCCGCATCATCAACATCACCAGCATGAGTGCGCATCTGGGCTTCAGCGAAGTGGTCCCCTACTGCACCAGCAAGGGCGCTGTGCTGGCCATGACCCGCGCACTGGCTGTGGAGTGGGCACAGGACAACATCACCGTCAACAGCATTGCTCCGGGCTGGTTCCGCAGCAAGATGAACGAGCAGGTGGTGGATGCCGCCCGCGAGCAGAAGATCCTGAACCGGATGCCGCTGCACGCATACGGCGACACCCGCGATCTGGGCAAGATGGCCGAGTTCCTGGTGGGCGACGGTGCATCCTACATCACCGGACAGGATTTTGCCGTCGATGGCGGAGCACTGGCCTTTGGTTATTGATTCCTTGGTTTAGTTCAGGATATAATTGGCTGGAGGAGGTAATAGAGAAGCCAGAGCAATCGCGATGGAAAAACTCTTCAGCGAGAATCTGTAAATGAGAAAGGCCCATCTGTCTGCTGCAACGACGAGCATAGCAGACAGGTGGGCCTTTTTTCAGAACAGGGGATTTTTCTATTACATTATTCCGCAAAATATGGTATATCATTATACGAATCAAAATTTTGAATGAACGCTCCACCGTTCATTGATGTAAAAGAGAGGTGTCTGCCATGACTGCCGTGATCTACGCTCGTTATTCCACTGACAACCAGCGAGAAGAATCCATCGAAGGCCAGATTCGTGAATGCACTGCCTATGCGGAGAAGAACGGCTTTAAAGGCGCACAACATTAAGAATTCGATGGGCGGGGAGATGTCCTACAATACGATTCAGCGGATGCTGAGTAATCGCCGGTATATCGGCGAATTGCGCTCGCGGGATGTGGTACAGCCCAATGCGATCCCGGCTCTCGTGTCAGAGGATTTGTTCAACAAGGTGCAGGAAAAGCTGGCAAAACCCAAAATCAAAGAGGAATTTATCCGCTTCAATCGCAAGGGCAGGTTTGGAATACTGTTCTAACCGGCATATTTTGCGATATGCAATCTAACGATGTTGCAAACGCTTAAAAAGTTGGATTGCGATGGCTGATGCGCTTCCGCAAGTTGGACATGAGCCTGAAAGACCAGCGGCAGGCATTGGTGGATACGTTCATCAATGCGATTTATCTGTATGATGATAAGGTTCTCATCACCTTTAACTATAAAGAAGGTACACAGGCCATCACATTTGAGGAAGCGGCAGAAGCTGCTTCAAAGGGAAATGGTTCGGATTTGGATTGCATTCCTGCACCACAAAAAAGACAGCTTTTGATAGCTGTCTTTTTTGTTTTACATGACCGTTTCCCTTTAGTAGTAACCGCGGATAAGAGGACTTGAACAGGGCGGCGGCGCACAGCGGTCTGAACCGGATTATCTTATCCACAACGACCCGCTGGGCTACGCGGATTTGATTCTGAACGGAGAGCCGGAGAAATATCTGAAGAATGCGGCCGGGAGCCATGGGTTAGAAATCTGAATGAATGCTGGACATTACCGCTTTTTTGAGCTGGTGATGTCCAGCATTTATTATTTGGTGTTGATCGATCAATTTTAATGGAATCTTTATACTTCTACAATTTTCTTTACGGCTCTTTTATCTATTCCATGCTAATCTTTATGCACACGGATAGGTAAAGGAGCTTTTATGATTCAATATCCTCGTTACAAGCGGCACCGTTTTTCTTCTTTTCAGGTTATTATTGCAGGTTTTGCGGCAGTTGATCTGGTGGGCGCATTGCTTCTGATGCTCCCGATCGCTGCACAGCAGCGGTGCGTCACACCGTTCCATGAGGCACTGTTTACCTCCACCTCCGCCCTTTGTGTGACCGGACTTGTGGTTCAGGATACCGGAAGCTACTGGTCGGCTTTTGGGCAAAGCGTGATCCTTCTTCTGATCCAGATCGGAGGATTGGGTGTCATTACGGTGGGCGCTGCCTTTGCGCTGCTTTCCGGGCGAAAGATCTCCCTCAAGCAGCGCAGCACGATGCAGGAAGCTACTGCTGCCCCGCAGATGGGCGGCATCGTGCGGCTGACAGGCTTTATTCTGCGGATCACCGCCCTGTTTGAATTGGTCGGTGCTACACTGCTGCTGCCGACGTTCTGCGCCGATTATGGTTTGCGCGGGATCTGGTACGCGTTGTTTCATTCCATTTCGGCGTTCTGCAATGCCGGCTTTGACCTGCTGGGAACAGAGGGGGCAAAATTTGTTTCGCTGACACGGTATGCAGGAAACCCATTGCTTACCACAGTGATCGCGGCCCTGATCGTCTTTGGCGGCCTTGGCTTTCTGACATGGGAGGACATTTGTACATATCGCCTTGATTTTCACCGTTACCGGATGCAGAGCAAGGTGATCCTTGTCACAACGGCATTTCTTCTGGTATTGCCGACGCTGTACTTTTATTGCTTCGAGTTCACGGCAGGCTCTGCCCGGCAGCGCATTTTATTGTCGATGTTTCAATCCGTTACCCCCCGTACTGCCGGTTTTAACACCGCCGATCTTGCTGCGATGGGCAGCACTTCACAGGCGTTGATGGTGGTTCTGATGCTGTTAGGCGGTTCGCCCGGCTCTACGGCAGGCGGCATGAAAACCACAACATTTGCCGTTCTGCTGGCCAATATGTGGGCGACCTTCCGCCGCAGAGAAGATGCCGAATTTTTCGGGCGGCGCATAGATGGTTCTGCGGTCAAGAATGCTGCCACCATTGCAGGAATGTATTTGACGCTGTTCTTCCTCGGAGCCTTTGTCATTGCTACGGCCGAGCAGCTGCCGATGTCGGTCTGTCTGTATGAGACTGCTTCGGCTGTGGCAACGGTGGGTCTGACATTGGGCATCACACCGCAGTTGGGGGTCCTTTCGCAGGGGGTGCTGATCGCACTGATGTTTTTGGGACGTGTTGGCGGATTGACGTTGATCTATGCGGCATTTGGCAGCAGCCCTGCCCACTCTCGTCTGCCGCAGGAGAAGATCGCAATCGGATAAAGGAGACAAGTATGAAATCGATTCTTTTGATTGGGCTTGGCCGTTTTGGCCGCCATATTGCGCAGGAACTGAATGAGCTGGGTCATCAGGTCATGGCGATCGACAGCAACGAAGACCGTGTGAACGCCGTGCTTTCCTATGTGACGAATGCACAGATCGGTGACAGCACCAGCGAATACTTTCTGCGCTCCCTTGGTGTTGGCAATTTTGATGTGTGTATCGTAACCATCGGCGGTAATTTTCAAAACTCGTTGGAAACAACATCACTGCTCAAGGAGCTGGGAGCAAAGCTTGTGGTCTCGCGTGCAGAGCGGGATGTACAAGCCAAGTTCCTGCTGCGCAACGGTGCGGATGAAGTGGTCTACCCGGAAAAGCAGCTGGCAAAGTGGGCGGCGATCCGATACAGCTCCGAACACATTCTGGATTATATCGAGCTGCAGGACGACCACGCCATCATGGAAGTGACCATTCCGCCGGAATGGACGGATCGCACGATCGGTGAGATCAATATCCGAAAAAAGTATAACATCAACATTCTTGCGCTGAAAAAAGACGGAAAGCTCGATATGAGCATTACGCCGGATACGCAGCTGTGCCGGGATGAAAGTATGCTGGTTTTGGGAAAATACGCATCGATCCAGAAGTGTTTCCGGCTCTGAAAAGATAGGACGGATCATAATGGATGTCGTTTTGTTACTGATGGTTCTTGGAGTTATGTTGAGTGGTTTTTGGGCAGCAGATGCGCTGGATCACATGCGGAAGGAGATCCTTCAACAGGAAGGAAAAAGACGTGGCTGGTGGTCGTGACCATCAAATTGTGCTATACTGTGGGCAAGGCAGGTGATCTTTATGAATCAGAACGACCCACCCACTGAACATATTCTGGCGTGTCTGTCGTCCTCTCCCTCCAATGCAAAGATCGTGCGGACGGCGGCAACAATGGCAAAGGCATTCGGCGGCTCTTTTACTGCGTTGTATGTCAAAACACCGGATGCCGACTGGATGAGTGCGCAGGACAAACAGCGCTTGCAGCAGCATATCCACATGGCGGAACAGGCGGGCGCAGATATTACGACCCTCTACGGCGATGACATTCCACAGCAGATCGCAGAGTTTGCCCGGATCTCCGGCATTACAAAAATCGTACTGGGGCGCTCCAGCGTACATCGCCGCCATTTCTGGAGTGGACCGTCACTGACTGAAAAATTGACGCTGACTGCGCCCAATCTGGATATTTATATCATCCCGGATGCAGCAGTTGAGCAGGATTACGGCTCTGGCAGAAGGCTGTTTGCCCGTTCCATCGTCCCATCGTTCCGTGACCTGCTGATTACGGCAGGGATTCTAGCCTGCATCACGGTGATCGGCTTTTTGTTCCTGCAACTGGACTTTGCGCGCTACAATATCATTATGTTCTACATGTTGGGTGTTTTGCTCACGGCTCTTACAACATCTGGCTATTCCTGCGGCGTTTTGGGCTCGATTGCCAGCGTTGCGCTCTATAACTTCTTCCTGACGGAGCCAAGACTGACATTCCATGCCTATGATCCGGGGTATCAAATCACCTTTGTGCTGATGCTGACTTCTGCCATCGTCACCTGTACGCTGACGACCCGGTTGAAAGATCAGGCAAAAATGTCTGCACAGGCGGCGTTTCGGACGAAGGTGCTGTTTGATACCAGCCAGCTTTTGCAGAAAGCGACCAACGAAGACGAAATTTTATCCCTGACGGCAGCGCAGCTTACCAAACTGCTAAACCGGAACCTGATCGTGTATCCAGAGCAGGATGGTTCTCTTGGACAGGGGCAAATTTTTAACACAGTGGAAGAAAGCAGCCGACTCAGTTTTGATTCTGCGCCGGAACGCAGTGCCGCTGAGTGGTGCTTTGCAAATAAGAAGCGTTCGGGTGCATCAACGGATTACTGTACCGATGCAAAAGGACTGTACCTTGCGATTCGTACAGGCAGCGGTGTGTTTGGTGTTATCGGCATCGACCTGTCGGAACGCTCCATGGATGCGTTTGAAAACAGCGTCCTGCTGTCGATCCTTGGTGAATGCGCATTGGCAGTGGAAAACCGTCGCATTGCGCTGGAAAAAGAACGAGCTACCATGCAGGCGCAGAATGAACAGCTTCGGGCAAACCTGCTGCGCATGATCTCGCATGATCTGCGCACCCCGCTGACCTCCATTTCCGGCAATGCCAGCAATCTGCTTTCCAACGGAGAAACGCTGGATACAGAGACCCGGAACAAGATCTGCACCGATATTTTTGACGATGCACAATGGCTGATTGGTTTAGTGGAAAATCTGCTTTCCATCACCCGCATTGAAGATGGCCGGATGAATCTGCAGATCTCACCGCAGCTGATGGACGAAATGATCGAAGAAGCACTGCACCATGTCAACCGGAAAAGCTGCGAACACACCATCACAACACAGTATGGGGACGAGATCCTCCTGGTCAATGTGGATGCACGGCTGATCATGCAGGTCGTTGTCAATCTGGTGGATAACGCCATCAAATACACCCCCGTGGGCTCGGTCATTCAGATTTCGGCTTACCGGAAAGACCATCAGGTCGTAGTGGAAGTGGCAGATAACGGCCCTGGCATTCCGGATCGCGCAAAAGCACAGGTGTTCGAGATGTTTTATACCGGGCAGAGCCGCATCGCAGACAGCCACCGCAGCCTTGGCTTGGGCTTGCCCCTCTGCCGTGCAATCTTGACGGCTCACGGCGGAACATTGACCCTGCGTGACAACATTCCCAATGGCAGTGTCTTTTCCTTTGCATTGCCGCAAAGCGAGGTGAACATTCATGAATAAGCCGTCCATTCTGGTCGTAGAGGATGATGTTCCTGTACGGTGTCTGATCACAACGACCCTGAAGACCCACGGCTATAAATATCTGACTGCTTCCAATGGGGAAACGGCGATCATGATGACTACCAGCCACAATCCGGACATCATGCTGCTGGATCTTGGGCTGCCCGATATAGACGGCATCGAGGTCATTCGCAGCGTCCGCACATGGTCGAACCTGCCCATCATTGTCCTGAGTGCCCGGAGCGAAGATTCTGATAAGATCGAAGCACTGGACAACGGCGCAGACGATTATCTGACAAAGCCGTTTTCCGTGGACGAGCTGCTGGCAAGACTGCGTGTAACGCAGCGCCGATTGAATCTGCTGGCTTCTGACGGCATAAACAGTCCGGTTTTTGTCAATGGTCCTTTGAAGATCGACTTCTCGGCCGGGTGCGTCTGGTTGGGTGAGAATGAATTGCATCTGACCCCCATCGAGTACAAACTGCTGTGTGTGCTGGCGCATAATGTGGGCAAGGTGCTGACGCATACATCCATCACACAGCAAATATGGGGAAGCACGCAGGAAAATGACATTGCCTCCTTGCGTGTTTATATGGCATCCCTGCGCAAAAAATTGGAACGATACCCGGATGCGCCGCATCTGATCCAGACTCATGTTGGTGTCGGATACCGGATGCTTCGTGTGGAAAACGATGAAGCATAGTAAAAAAACAAGGTGCGCCCTGCGGACGCACCCTGCAAAAGACCACAGACAAGCGATATGTACAACAGGGCGTTCCCCGTCGGGAACGCTCTGTTTTTCTTTGTTGGTAGTGTGATGAGCCTATTCCGCCTGCCATACTGAGGCATTTTTATGCGTTATTTTTTCATGGAGCTGTTTTGCAGCAGCCCCTCTCTGCCGTTAGCGGTTCTTATAAAGTTTCAGGTGCGGTCAGCGCGCTTTTTGCCGAGGTATGCGGCCTTGACCTGTTCATTGGTCAGCAATTCAGCACCCGTGCCGGAAAGGGTCAGGGTGCCGGTCTCCAGCACATAGGCGTAATCGGCCACCTTCAGGGCCATGTTGGCGTTCTGCTCGTTCAGCAGCACGGTGATGCCCTGCTGGTTCACGGTGCGGATGATATCAAAAATCTCCCGCACCACGATGGGCGCAAGGCCAAGGCTCGGCTCGTCCAGCATGAGCAGCTTCGGCTTGCTCATCAGGGCGCGGCCCACGGCCAGCATCTGCTGCTCGCCGCCGGAAAGGGTGCCGGCGCTCTGCCAGCTGCGCTCCTTCAGACGGGGGAACAGACTGTACACCCATTCAAGGTCTTTCTCGGTTTCGGCCTTATCCTTGCGCAGGTATGCGCCGATCTTCAGATTTTCCAGCACAGTCAGGTCGGCAAACACCCGGCGGCCCTCCGGCGACATGGCAATGCCGCTGGCCACGATCTGGTCGATGGGCTTGCCCAGCAGTTCCTGCCCGTTCCACAAAATGGAGCCGCTCTGTGCCTTTACAAGGCCGGAAATGGTGCGCATCAGGGTGGACTTGCCTGCGCCGTTGGCACCGATCAGGGTAACGATCTTGCCGTCCGGCACGTTCAGCGACACACCGCGCAAGGCCTGAATGCCGCCATAGGAAACATGTAAATCCTTGATCTCAAGCATCTTCGTCCACCCCCAGATAAGCGTCGATCACCCGCGGGTCGTTCTGCACCTCGGCGGGCGTACCCTCGGCGATCAAGCGGCCAAAGTCCAGCACATAGACCCGGTCGGAAATATCCATCACCAGATCCATGTGGTGCTCGATCATGAACACAGTCAGTCTGAAATCGGTGCGGATGCGGTCAATAAAGGCGGTCAGCTCTTCGGTCTCCTGCGGGTTCATACCGGCGGCAGGCTCATCCAGCAGCAGCAGCTTCGGCTCGGTGGCAAGGGCACGCGCGATCTCCACCCGACGCTGCAGGCCGTAGGGCAGGCCGGTAGCCAGTTCGTTGCGTACATCCTCAAGGCCCAGCACATGCAGCAGCTTTTCGCACTCCTCGCGCTGGCGCTTTTCCTCGTCTGCGTTCAGCCGGAAGGTGGCGCTCAGCAGGTTGGCCGAGCGGCGGCAGTGCTTGGCGATGAGCACGTTCTCAAACACGGTCTGGCTCTTCCATAGACGGATATTCTGGAAGGTGCGGGCAATACCCATCTGGGTGATCTTATCGGGCGTGGGGGCGATCATGTGGGAATACTTGCCCGCGTTCTGGCCCTTATAGAGCTTTTTCATCTTGCCGTGGGGCGTGTTTTCAATGATCTTGCGTCCCTCGAACCACACCGCGCCGTTGGTGGGCGCATACACGCCGGTGACAACGTTGAACGCGGTGGTCTTGCCGGCACCGTTGGGGCCGATGAGGGAGACGATCTGATCTTTATCCACCTTCAGGTTCAGATTGTCCACAGCCACAACGCCGCCAAACTGCATCGTGGCGTTTTCAATGGTCAATACGTTTTCACTCATTTGGAACGCGCCTCCTTTTTGGCAGCTTTTACAGTGGATGCGGGCTTTTTCTGGAACAATTCACGGTCGCCCATGATGCCCTTGCGGAAGAACAGCACCACCGCCATAATGATGATGCTGAACACCACCATGCGGAAGCCGGAACGCAGCAGCGGCACACGGAAGCCGCCGATCCAGGTCTCGTTGTCGAGGAAGCGCAGCAACCACTCGGAGCTGGCGATGAACAGGAAGGACGCGATGATGGAACCGGACACCGAGCCAATGCCGCCAATGACCACGATCAGCAGGATCTCGTAGGTCATGCTGGATTTGAAGGTGGTGGCCTGCACGCTGGCCTGATACATGGCAAGCATTGCGCCGGAGATACCGGCAAAGAAGCTGCTGATGATAAAGCTCATGCGCTTGTGGCTGGCAAGGTTGATGCCCATGGCTTCGGCAGCGATCTCGTCATCACGGATGGCTTTGAAGGCACGGCCATAGGTGGAATTGATGAGCAGCAGAATGATGGCGATGCACACGCCGGAGAAGAGGAAGGGCATCACGGTTTCCAGATGCAAGGTCGTGCCGCCCAGCGAAAGGTGGAAGCTGGCAAAGCTGGTAAAGCCGTACAGAAGGTTGGAGCCGTTGGTCAGCGGGCCAAAGCCCTCGTAAACCACGGCGGCACGGATGATCTCGGCAAAGCCCAGTGTAGCAATGGCAAGATAATCGCTCTTGAGCTTCAGCACCGGCAGGCCGATGAGGAAGGCGAACAGCGCTGCGATAAAACCGGCCAGGATCAGGCAGAACACAACACCCAGCAGCAGGCCGAAGCCGCCCAGAGGTTTGGAGAGCAGTTCCGGGATGGAGAAGCCGATGCCGCCGTTTGCATAGCGCTGATAGATGGACTTCTGCGAAGCGGCGGGAATAGTGAGGATGGCGTAGGTGTAGGCACCCAGCAGTATAAAACCTGCCTGACCCAGACTGAACAGGCCGGTAAAGCCGTTCAGCAGGTTCATGGAGACAGCCACCAGTGCATAGATGGCACCCTTGCGCAGCACGGTGAGCAGCATGGAGGGCACAAAGCTCAGGTTATCCAGTGCCAGCAGCACCACCAGCAGAGCGGCCAGCGCCAGTGCGGCCCGGAGATAGATGCGTTTTTTCTCTTGTTTCATGGTCATCACACTTTCTCGGTCAGGTTTTCACTGAACAGGCCGGTAGGCTTGACGGCCAGCACCACGATCAGCAGTGCAAAGGTGAACGCATCGCTGAAGGTGGTAGCGCCTGCACCTTTAATAAGGCTCTCGCAGATGCCGATGATGAAGCCGCCGATCACCGCACCGGGAATGGAGCCGATGCCGCCGAACACCGCAGCCACAAAGGCTTTCAGGCCGGGCATGGCACCCACAGTGGGGGTGACTGCCGTGTAGTTGGAAAAATACATCATGGAGCCGATGGCCGCAAGAAAGCTGCCCACCGCAAAGGTAAAGGAGATGACATTGTTGATCTTGATGCCCATGAGCTGGGCGGTCTCAAAATCGCGGGAAGCGGCGCGCATGGCCATGCCGATCTTGGTCTTCTGGATCAGGGTAACAAGTGCTGCCACCAGCACAATGACGAGAAACGGCGTTACCACCGTCACCCGCTTGGTCTGGCAGCCCAGCACCGTGACGGTGTCGCTGATCCACGGCAGGGCAGGGTACTGCTTGGCCAGACCGCCGGTGACATACCACATCGAGTTCTGCAAAAGGTAGGACATACCGATCGCGGAGATCATCACCGACATGCGCGGCGCAGTGCGCAGGGGCTTGTAGGCGATCTTTTCCACTGCGATGCCCAGCAGTACCGTTGCCGCCACCACCAGCGGGATGGAAATGGTCAGCGGAAGGGAAGCAGTAGCGTACACCATCAGAAAACCGGCTACGGTAAAGATATCGCCGTGGGCAAAGTTGATCAGGCGCAGGATGCCGTACACCATTGTGTAGCCAATGGCGATCAATGCATACTGGCCGCCCACCGAGATACCTGCCAGCAAATAGGGCAGAAACTTTGCAGCCATAAGGGGGACCCTCCATTTCTTACAACTTTTAATAAAATAAACTCCTCCAGTCACCTCCGGTGACAGCCCCCTCCCAGAGGGGGTCAAACCTGCTGGAAAGCTACAAAAAGGCTCCCTCGTTGAGGGAGCAGTCAACGCCATCAGGCGTTGACTGAGGGAGTTTAAAGTTTTGTTCAGCCTTCCACGCTCTGAGTCTTGACGAACTCAAACGCGCCGTCGGCAGCTTTCTTGATGTAAGCCATATCCTTGTTGGCATCACCGGTGGTCTGGTCAAAGGTGATGCTGCCGGTAACGCCGTCGCAGTTTACGCCGTACAGAGCATCGCGGATGGCGGTGCCGTCGGTGCTGCCTGCTGCCTTGATGGCTTCCAGAGCCACCATGTAGCCGTCGTAGCCCAGTGCAGAAACAGCTGCCACGATGTCATTGCCGCCGTTGTTGGTCAGCTTCTGGCTGTCGGCGTTCAGCCACTCCTTAAAGCCGGTCACGAACTCCTTGGCTGCGCCGGAATCATCGTTCTCATCAAAGAAGGTGGAGCAATACACCTGCACGCTGGTGCCCTTCTGGGCATCCAGAATAACGCTGGACTCCCATGTGTCGCCTGCGGTAATGGGTTTGTCAAAGCCTGCAGAAGCAGCCTGTGTGATGATCTGGGCTGCGTAGGTGGTGGCGCAGGGAGCAAAGATCACATCTGCACCGGCGTTGATGGCGTTCTGGATGTAGGCGGAGAAGTCCGAGGTGCCCTCGGGGAACTGCTCGCTGGTAACAGTGCCGCCCAGATCCTCAAAAGCGTTGACGAAGTAGGTGGCCAGACCGGAGCCGTAGTCCTCGCCCAGCATGCTCAGCACGTAGGCGTTGGCAGCACTGAACTCATCCTTTGCAAAGTTTGCCATGACCGAGCCCTGGAACGGGTCAAGGAAGCAGACACGGAAGTAGTAGGGGTTGGCCTCAGTCACGGCGGGGTTGGTGCAGGAGCAGCCAATGGCCGGGATGGAAGCGGACTGGAAGGTGGGAGCGGCTGCAATGGAAACACCGGAGCCGTAGCTGCCCAGCACGATGGAGACTTTCTTGGAGACCAGCTCCTGTGCAGCAGTCACGGCCTTATCGGTGCTGGACTGGTTATCCACTTCCACCAGCTCCACGTTATAGGTCTCACCGCCGATCTCCACGGTGGGAGCAAGGCTGTTGGCATACTCGACACCCAGCACTTCCTGCTTGCCGCCTGCGCCGTTATCACCGGAAGCCGGTTCAAACACGCCGATCTTAATGGTCTTGCCGCCTGCAGAAGAGCCGCTTGCGGAACCGCCAGAAGAAGAGCAGCCTGCCATAGCTGCTGCTGCGGCGGTGATGCCTGCCGCTTTCAGGAAATCACGACGAGAAATGAATGCTTTCATAAGAATTGCCCCCTCTATTATTTCTTAACGCTTTCCCAGATAAAACAAGAAAAACCCGCAGCGGCGCAGTGATCCTCAGATCCTGCATCGTTGCGGGTTTCTTAGCATTGTTTTAGCACATGAAAAGGAACTTGTCTAGGCTGAATTTGAATTTTTTTAAATTTTCGTCAGATGATAAAAAGAAACTGTACTTGAACAGCGTGCATTTTGGGCGGTTTTGATACAGACTGTCTTTTGACTGAATACAGATTTGCCGTAAGGATCATACTTTAATCCGCTGCACGTCCCAGCCGCATCTTGAAATCGCTGTAGCCGAACTTCACCAGCTCCCGGCAGGTGCCGTTTTCGTCCATTGCCCAGATGGGCGGCAGCGGCATCCCGTTGAAGGTGTTGTTCTTGCAGGTGGTGTAGATGGCCATATCGCCGAAAATGAGCCTTTGCCCCTCGGTGAGCGGGGAGGCAAAGCTGTAGTCGCCCACCACATCCCCGGCAAGGCAGGTGGGGCCGCCAAGGCGGATGAGGTACGGCTTTTCGCCGGGATCCCCGGCATCCAGCAGCGGCGGGCGGTAGGGCATCTCGATCACATCCGGGGTGTGGCAGGCCGCAGACATGTCCAGAATGGCAAGGCTCGTCTCGCCATTTTGCAAAGTATCCAGCACAGTGGTAACAAGATACCCGGCGTTCAGCGCCCATGCTTCGCCCGGCTCCAGATACACCTGCACGCCGTACTTTTTCTGTGTTTCGGTAATGCACTGTTCCAGCGTGGCAAGGCGGTAGCCGGGGTGGGTGATATGGTGCCCGCCGCCAAAGTTGAGCCACTTCATCCGGGGCAGAAGACCCCCGAACTTTGCTTCCACCGCCGCCAGCGTTAAGGCCAGTGCATCGGCATCCTGCTCGCACAGGGTGTGGAAGTGCAGTCCGTCCAGTAATTCGGGCAGGGCCGGGTCTGCCTGCACGGCGGCATCCCACTGGGCGCGGGTGGTGCCAAGGCGGCTGCCCGGGGCGCAGGGGTCGTAAATTGCATGGCCTTCCTGCGTGGAGCACTCCGGGTTCAGCCGCAGGCCCACGCTCTTGCCCGCCGCCTTTGCTGCCGGGCCGAACTTTGCCAGCTGGCTGGGCGAATTGAACACGATGTGGTCGGCGTACTGCAGCAGCTCCGCGAACTCGTCTGCCCGGTAGGCCGCGCAGAACACATGGTTCTCTTTTTCCGGCAGCTCTTCTTTGCCAAGGCGGCTCTCGTACAGGCCGCTGGCCTCGGTGCCCGCCAGATAAGGAGCCAGCACCGGGTAAACATTAAAGTTGGAAAAAGCCTTCTGTGCCAGCAGAATTTTGCAGCCGGTGCGCTGCTGCACCCCCAGCAGAAGTTCGCCGTTGCGGCGCAGCTGCCCTTCGTCCAGCAGGTAGCAGGGGGTGGGCAGAGAGGCAAGCGCTTCCCAAGAAAGGTTTGCAAGGCCCGCAAAGGGCGGGCGGGTATCGGCCAGCCGCATCAGTCCACCAGCGCCGGGCTGTGGCTCTCGGAACGGGGCAGGCCGTACTTGTCCAGAGCGTCCAGATACGGGTCCGGATCAAACTCTTCCACAGTGTGCACGCCCTTGGTGGTCCACTTGCCGGTGAGCAGCATCAGTGCGCCGCACATGGCCGGTACGCCGGTGGTATAGCTGATGGCCTGAGAGCCGACCTCCTTGTAGCACTCCTGATGGTCGCACACATTATAAATATAGTAGGTCTTTTCCTTGCCGTCCTTCTTGCCGGTGAAGATGCAGCCGATGTTGGTCTTGCCCTTGGTGCGGGGGCCAAGGCTGGCGGGGTCCGGCAGCAGAGCCTTGAGGAACTGGATGGGCACGATCTCCTGCCCGTTGAAGTTGACCGGGGTGGTGGACAGCATGCCCACATCCTCCAGACAGCGCATGTGGTCGAGATAGCTCTGGCCAAAGGTCATGAAGAAGCGGATGCGCTTTGCCTCCGGGATGTTCTTGGCAAGGGACTCGATCTCCTCGTGGTGCAGCAGGTACATATCCTTGTCGCCCACCTGATCGAAGTTGTACTCCCGCTTGATGCTCATGGCCGGGATCTCCACCCAGTGGCCGTTCTCCCAGTAGCTGCCGGGAGCGGACACCTCGCGCAGGTTGATCTCCGGGTTAAAGTTGGTGGCAAAGGCATAGCCGTGGTCGCCGCCGTTGCAGTCCAGAATATCAATGGTGTCAATGGTGTCGAACTCGTGCTTTTTGGCGTAGGCGCAGTAAGCCTGGGTCACGCCCGGGTCGAAGCCGCTGCCCAGCAGGGCGGTCAGGCCGGCTTCCTCAAACTTCTTTGCGTAGGCCCACTGCCAGCTGTAATCAAAGTAGGCGGAGAAGCCTGCTTCCTTGCAGCGCTTCTCGTAGATGGCACGCCACTCCGGGTCGTCAGTGTTCTCCGGCTCGTAGTTGGCGGTGTCCATATAGTTTACGTCGCAGGCAAGGCAGGCATCCATGATGGTCAGGTCCTGATAGGGCAGGGCAATGTTCATCACGAGGTCGGGCTGATAAGCCTTGATGAGGGCGATCACTTCGTCCACCTTGTCGGCATCCACCTGTGCGGTGGTGATCTTGGTAGCGGTTTTGGGGGCCAGTTCTGCAGCCAGCTTGTCGCACTTGGACTTGGTACGGCTGGCGATGCAGATCTCGGTGAACACTTCGGGTACCTGACAGCACTTGTGGATGGCAACGGAGGCCACGCCGCCGCAGCCGATGATCAGAACTTTGCTCATGATTTTTCTCCTTTATGTCAATGTGTGCAAATTCGGTCAGACCTGAAAGCCGGGCCAGCCCTTGTCCAGCGCGATCAGCGTTTCGCGCAGCACCTTGCAGGCGGTGGCGGTGGAAACGCCGGTGGTATCCAGCGTGGGAGCCAGCTCGTTGAGGTCTGCGGCTACGATGTTGGCTTTCGTCACGGTGCGGATGGCATCCAGCAGCTGCAAAAAGCTCACGCCGCCGGCTTCGGGCGTGCCGGTGCCGGGGAAGCAGGAGGGGTCCAGACAGTCGAGGTCGATGGTCAGGTAGACGGGCACCTTGCTCTCGCACAGCTGTTCCGTCAGCTCGGCAAGGCCGGTAAAATCGAATTTGTGCATCTCGGTGTGCTGGGCTGCAAACTCGAACTCGGCGCGGTCGCCGCTGCGGATGCAGAACTGATGGATGCGGCCATCACCCACCAGCTCATGGCAGCGGCGCAGCACGCAGGCGTGGCTCAGCTTTGCACCAAGGTAGTCGTCCCGCAGGTCGGCGTGGGCATCAAAGTGCACGATGTGCAGATCCGGATATTTCTTCACAGCAGCCCGCACGGCACCCAGCGTCACCAGATGTTCACCGCCCAGCAGCAATGGGAACTTGCCATCCTGCAGGATCTCCTCTGCGCGGGCTTCGATGTCCGCAAGGGCGCTCTCGCTGGAGCCGAAGCACAGCTCCAGATCGCCGCTGTCGAAGATGTCAAAATCGGTCAGGTCGGCATTCTGGTAGGGGCTGTAGGTCTCCAGACCATAGCTTTCGTGTCGGATGGCCGCCGGGCCGAACCGTGCGCCCGGGCGGTAGCTGGTGGTGGAATCGTAGGGCGCACCGTACAGCACGATGCTGGCGGCGCGGTAGCTGCTGTCACAGCCGATGAAGTTTTCAATGTTGGGTTGCATCAGTGTTCCTCCACTTCCCGCAGCATTTCCTCAAGGAATGCCGGCAGGTAAAATGCGCCGACATGCAGCCGGGCGGTGTAATAGCGGGTGCGCATGTTCAGCGCCTTCCATGCGTCTGCATCCAGATCATCGATGGGATGATACTTTTTGCTGGCAAAGCCGAACAGCCAGTACCCAGCCGCAAAGGTGGGAATGTGTGCCTGATACACTCGGCTGATGGGGAAAGTGGACGCAATGCGCTTGTGGCTGCGCTGCATGGCGCTGGCATCCTCGGCATAGAAGGGGCTGCCCTGCTGGTTCACCATGATGCCGTCCGCTTTCAGGGCATTGAAGCAGCTGCCGTAGAACTCGCGGGTGAACAGACCCTCGGATGGGCCGAAGGGATCGGAGGAGTCCACGATGATGAGGTCGTACTCCTCCTCGCAGCGGCGGATATACTTGAGGGCGTTCTCAAAATAGATGTGCACCCGGCGGTCATCCATGCGGCAGGCGTTGCTGGGCAGGAAGGCGCGGCAGGCTTCCACCACCTGCGGGTCCATCTCCACAAGATCGATGCGCTCCACCCGGTCGTAGCGGGTCAGCTCCCGCACCACGCCGCCGTCACCGGCACCGATGACAAGGATGTCTTTTGCCTGCTTGTGCACCGCCATGGGCACATGCACGATCATCTCGTCATAGATGAATTCGTCGCGCTCTGTCAGCATCACATTGCCGTCCAATGTGAGCACCCGGCCAAACTCCGGCGTTTCAAAAATATCGATGCGCTGGTAATCGCTCTGCTTGGAGTAGAGCTGTTTGTTCACCCGGATGCTGTGCTTCACATCCGGGGTGTGAAACTCGGAAAACCAAAATTCCATCTGCATTCCCTCCTTATGCCAGAACGTTCAGCCGCTCGATGTCCGGGTCCTCGGGGCCGGTCATGCTGCAGCCCTTGGCCTTGGCGTACTCGATGTAGTTCAAAATTTCCTTGGTGATGCGCTCGCCCGGGGCCAGAATGGGAATGCCCGGCGGGTAGCACATGACGAACTCGCTGCACACCATGCCCTCGGTCTCCCGGAGCGGCAGGCTCTTTTTGGGCGCATAGAACGCTTCCTGCGGGCTGGCGGCCACAACGGGGTCGATGTATTCCTGGCTCAGCAGGCCGGAGCCGTCGGTCTGGTAGCGGCGCTTGATCTCGGCCAATGCGCTGACCAGACGCTCCACCTCCTGCGGGCGGTCGCCGATGGAAAGGTAGGCCAGAATGTTGCCAATGTCGCCGAACTCGATCTGGATGTCGTACTCATCGCGCAGGATGTCGTACACCTCAATGCCTGCAAGGCCGATATCCAGCGTGTGGACGCTGAGCTTGGTAGTATCAAAGTCAAAAACGGAGTCGCCGTTGCACAGCTCCTTGCCAAAGGCGTAGTAGCCGCCCACGGCGTTGATCTCCTCGCGGGCATACTCGGCCATGTCGGCCACTTGGTGGAATACCTGCCGCCCGCGCTGCGCAAGGTTGCGGCGGGAGATATCCAGACTGGACATGAGCAGGTAGCTGCCGGAGGTGGTCTGGGTCAGGTTGATGATCTGCCGCACATAGCCCGGGTGCACATTGGGGCCGATGAGCAGCAGGCTGGACTGCGTTAAACTGCCGCCGCTCTTGTGCATGGAGACGGATGCCATATCAGCCCCTGCCGCCATGGCAGACACCGGCAGGCCGCCGCCAAAGTAGAAGTGGGTGCCGTGGGCTTCGTCCGCAAGGCAGAGCATCCCGGCATCGTGGGCCATTTTTACGATGGCGCGCAGGTCGGAGCAGATGCCGTAGTAGGTGGGGTTATTCACCAGCACAGCCACAGCATTCGGATGCTCTTTGATGGCCTTTTCCACCTGTTCCCGCTTCATGCCCAGCGAAATGCCAAGGCGCTTGTCCACCTCGGGATTCACGTATACCGGCACTGCGCCGCACAGCACCAGTGCGTTCAGCACACTGCGGTGCACGTTGCGGGGCAGAATGATCTCATCGCCGCGCTTGCAGGCGGTGAGCACCATGCTCTGCACGCTGCTGGTGGTGCCGCCCACCATGAGGAACGCGTGGGCAGCGCCAAAGGCATCTGCGGCCAGCTCCTCTGCTTCCCGGATGACCGATACCGGGTGGCAGAGATTATCCAGCGGCTTCATGCTGTTCACATCCACGCCCACGCACTGCTGGCCCAGAAAGGCGGTCAGCTCCGGGTTGCCGCGGCCCCGCTTGTGGCCGGGCACATCAAAGGGCACCACCCGCATTTTGCGGAACTGTTCCAGCGCTTCATAGATGGGCGCACGGTTCTGGTTCAGCCGGAACCGTGTTCGGTTCTCACTCATGTTTTTCCTCCGTCCCTGATCCCGATGCAAACAAAAAAGCGCAAGTACCGCACAAAAAGTGCAGACTTGCGCTTTGAAAAGCATTTGAATGCGCCGCCAAAGACCCCCGGAAGAAACACCAGAGTACAAAGGCCGCTTCGCATGATTCAAAAAAGACGGGATTATGAGAGTCTATATAGCAATTCTGCTTTTACTGCTCTTTATTGACCGTTTCACAAGTCTGCACACTGACTGCGCAATTTCATGGTTGTAAAGGAACCAACTTATAAAATTTGAACTGCTACGCTCAATCAATAATGGCGGCTGTGCCGCCGGTCGGCAGTGGACCCGGCTGTCCGTATGGCCTTAGCCCCGCTGGGCGGTCCATGGTAAATTGCTTTGAAAAGACGCTGACACGCTTTGTCTCTCAAAATCACATGTGATTTTATCATGCACAGAAAGCGTTGTCAATGATTTTTTGAAAAATTAAAAAAATCATTGCACAGAGTACCAACCTGAATACCGTTGCAAAATATTATGATGCACGGTACACTATGGTTACTACAGTTCTTATTGTTCTGCTGATCCTTGCACTGCTGGAGATCGTCCTGCTGAACGGTGCCGCAGCTGTTCGGATCCACCCTCGAGAGTGAGACTTAAGATGCCGGGCAAAACAAAAAACCAGCGTAATTTCTACGCTGGTTCTTTTGGTGGGCGCGGGTGGATATCGCGAGCCGCGCTGCTAAAAACAGCCCACTGGGCTGTTTTTGCGCCGTCTTCAGCGACGTCGTCGCAGCTGTTCGAATCCACCCGCCCGATGAGTTTAGCCTTATCGCAAAATAAAAACCTCAGCGTACTTGCATACGTTGAGGTTTTTTGGTGGGCGCGGGTGGATTCGAACCACCGAAGCTGAAAGCAGCAGATTTACAGTCTGTCCCCATTGGCCACTCGGGAACACGCCCATATTCACTTTTTGTGTCCTTCGCCGGACGACTTGCTTATTTTATCATGAAGAAAGGCTTTTGTCAACTGTTTTTTTACCTTTTTCTTCAAATGCGTTTTCCGTGCAGAGAAACGGCAGAGCAAAGGCGGGAAAAGCCCTGCAGCCATGCAGGCACGGCAAAGTCGGAGAAAAAAGCCAGCCAGAAGAAATTGATAGGCAAATTGCAAGAAAAACTCGGGACAATATGTGAAAAGTGCAAGACTTTTTGTCTCTGCATTGAAAAACGCAGTAAGGCGTGATATATTAAAAACGCAACAAAGTGCAACAAAATGGATGGCGCTTTTGTCACTCTGTGGCAAATCAGGCGGGATCAGTAGAAAAAGAAAGGCATAGCGACAAACCATGACGATTCAGGAATGTTATAGACAGATGGGCGCAAATTATGAGGACGTGCTCAAGCGGCTTTACAACGAAGGCATGATCTGCAGATTTACGCTGATGTTTTTGAACGACGACAGCTATCCGAAACTGGAGCAGGCATTGAAGGAAGGAAATGTGAAGGAAGCATTCCGTGCGGCACACACGCTCAAGGGCGTGTGCCAGAACCTGGGTTTTACCAACCTGTATCAGCCCACCTACGATTTGACCGAGGTGCTGCGCACAGGCACACTGGAAGGTACCAAGGAGCTGTTTGACAGCGTGACCTGCCAGTACAAAATCACCATCAATGCGATCCGTGCGCTCCAGTAAGTTCCGCATTTGGCTCGATCTCCAAACGGCATCCTTCCTTATAAAAAGGCAGGATGCCGTTTTTTATTGCATTCTGCGCAGTTTTATGATATAATGCCGGACGAACTGAACAGAAAAACAGCAGGTGCCTTTTGCCGATGCACTGCACGGCGGAAAGGGTAAAAGGGAAGCGGGTGCAGATCCCGCACGATCTCGTCACTGTGATAAGGGAGTCCGCATCAGGGTGCTTTGCACCAGCCACTGGAGCTTTTGCTCTGGGAAGGAGATGACGGGCGGCGATCTTTCAGTCAGGAAACCTGCCTGCTGTTGGTACGGGGGTGCAAACCCCAGATCACGAGGAATTGGTTGTACCAAAAAGCCCTGAAACAACAGAGGTCTTTTTGTCATGCCATCCGCAGGACAGAAGGGCCTCTTCTTTCATCTCTCTTTCCTGTACCCTTTGTTTGGTTCAAACCGCAATTTATCCAGCAGGAAAGGACAAGAACAATGAGAAAGATCGAAACCAAAAAGCTGGCCGCAGCTGTTACGGCTCTGGCTCTGTGCGCCGGCGTGCTCACCGGCTGCGGCGGGGCTGCTTCCGGCACTGCATCCAGCACCGCTGCGTCTTCCGCTTCCAGCGAAGCGAGCAGCGAGGAGGCTGACGAAATGGCAGCAAAGAACGTGGCAGACCTGATCGATGCCATCTATGTGCAGGAGCGCAATGAGGATACCGATGCCCAGTGCGAAGCCGCCAAGGCTGCATGGGATGCCCTGACCGACACCCAGAAGGAACTGGTGGAAGGTGAGAACGCCGACCCCGACTACTTTGGCCGTGACACCGGCGATGCTTCCAAGGACGATGCCCGCAATCAGGACGACATTGGCGACAACGAGCTGCTGGTGGTCTCCTTCGGCACCTCCTTCAACGACAGCCGCGTGAAGGACATCAAGGGCATCGAGGATGCTCTGCAGGCCGCATACCCGGATTGGTCTGTGCGCCGCGCATTCACCGCACAGATCATCATCAACCATGTGCAGGCTCGTGACGGCGAAAAGATCGACAACATGCAGCAGGCCATGGACCGCGCTGTGGAAAACGGCGTGAAGAATCTGGTTGTCCAGCCCACCCACCTGATGCACGGTGCTGAGTACGACGAGATGATGGAAATGATCGACACCTACCGCGACAAGTTTGAATCTGTCGCTGTGGCTGAGCCCCTGCTGGGCGAGGTCGGTTCCGATGCCACCATCATCAATCAGGATAAGGAAGACGTTGCCAAGGCTGTCACCGCTGCTGCCGTGAAGGAAGCCGGCTACGACAGTCTGGATGCCGCTGCTGCGGACAAGGTCGCCTTTGTCTTTATGGGCCACGGCACCTCGCACACCGCAAAGGTGAGCTACAGCCAGATGCAGACCACTATGCAGACTCTGGGCTACGACAATGTGTTCATTGGCACCGTTGAGGGCAAGCCGGAAGAGACTGCCTGCGAGAACGTCATCGAGGCTGTTAAGGCTGCGGGCTACACCAAGGTCATCCTGCGCCCGCTGATGGTGGTTGCCGGCGATCACGCCAACAACGATATGGCCGGTGAGGATGCCGACTCCTGGCTGAGCCAGTTCAAGGCTTCCGGTGCTTTCGACAGCATCGACTGCCAGATCGCTGGTCTGGGTGAGATCGAGGATGTCCAGAAGCTGTATGTCGCCCACACCAAGGCGGCGATCGATTCTCTGAACGGTTGATCAAACGAACCCTCTCCGTCTCGCGGCCGCTTTGCGGCATCCGGTGGAGAGGGTTCATTTTTTATCCGAACGATGGTATAATAAAAGCTGATTTTTTATAATGTAGAGGTATTTCCTATGAAACGCGTTTTTTCCTGTGTTGTCGCTGCTTCTCTGGCACTGAGTCTGCTGGTGGGCTGCGGCGCTTCTTCCACGGCATCTTCTGCAGCTTCCAGTGCTGCCAGCTCGGAGGCTGCTTCTTCCGTGGCTTCTTCTGCCGCTGAGACCGCCGCTTTGCCGGACGGTGTGTATACCGCCGAGTTTGACACCGACAGCAGCATGTTCCACGCCAACGAAGCCTGCGACGGCAAGGGCACCCTGACTGTGGAGAACGGCCAGATGACCTTCCATGTCAGCCTTGCTTCCACCCATATCGTCAACCTGTATCTGGGCAAGGCTTCCGATGCCGCCGACCACGAGGCCGACTGGCTGCAGCCCACCACAGATACCGTCACCTATTCCGACGGCACCTCGGAGGAGGTGTACGGCTTTGACATCCCGGTCTCTGCTGTGGATGCCGACTTTGACCTGGCTATTCTGGGCACCAAGGGCAAGTGGTACGACCATGTCGTCAGCGTGCGTGATGCCGTGGAAAAGGCTGCGAAAGCCGAGACCCCGGCAGACGGCACCTACACCTGTGATGTGACGCTGGAGGGCGGCTCCGGCCGTGCCACCGTGGAGAGCCCCGCCGCTCTGACCGTGGCAGACGGCAAAATGACCGCCACCATCGTGTGGAGCAGCCCGAACTATGATTATATGATCGTGGACGGCGAGAAGTATTTGCCCACCAACACCGAGGGCAATTCCACCTTTGAAATTCCGGTATCGGCGCTGGATACCGCACTGGATGTCACCGCCGATACCGTTGCCATGAGCACCCCCCACGAGATCGAGTATACGCTGACCTTTGATTCCGCAAGTCTGAAGTGACTCCTCCAGTCACCTTCTTTGGCAAAAAGATAAACTTTACCGTACTGCCAAAGCCTCCCTCTATGAGGGAGGTGGCGCGGCGCTAGCCGTGACGGAAGGAGTTACTTATGAAGATCACTCGCAACCAATTTCTGAAACTGATCCCCGCTGCGGCGCTGACGCTGACCGGCTGCGGCAGCAAGACTCAACCTGCCAATACGGAAAGTCTTGTTTTCTCCCATCATTACAAGCTGGACTATGCACAGCAGTTCACAGCGGACTGCTATGAGGGCGGCTATACCATGCTGACCATCGCGGAGTCGGATACGAGGTTCCTTGTTGTGCCGGAAGATGCTGCGGAGGTGGACAGCCTGCCCGCTGACGTGACTGTGCTGCGCCAGCCGGTGGAGAATATTTATCTGGTCTCCACCTCGGTGATGGATCTGCTTTTACATCTGGACGCACTGGACAGCGTGGCCTTTTCCGGCACCAAGGCCGAGGGCTGGTATCTGCCCGCGGTGCAGCAGGCCATGGAAGAGGGAAAAATCGCGTATGCAGGCAAGTACAGCGCCCCGGATTACGAGCAGATCCTGGCAGCGGGCTGCCGCCTTGCCATTGAGAATACCATGATCCTGCACACGCCGGAGGTAAAGGAACAGCTGGAACACTTTGGCATTCCGGTGCTGGTGGAGCGTTCCAGCTACGAGAGCGACCCGCTGGCCCGCATGGAGTGGATCAAGCTTTACGGCATCCTGCTGGGCAGGGAAGAACAGGCCGAGCAGGTGTTTTCCGCGCAGGAGACAGCCGTTCAGCCCATCCTTTCGCAGGAACCCACGGGAAAAAGCTGTGCCTTCTTCTCGCTGACCACCAACAACCTTGCCACTGTGCGCAAGGGCAGTGACTATGTGGCCCGCATGATCGAAATGGCAGGCGGCAGCTATGTCTTTGCGGATCTGACGGACAATGGCAACAGCCTTGCTACCATGAACCTGCCGCTTGAGGACTTCTATGCAGGTGCAAAGGATGCCGATGTGCTCATCTACAACAGCGCCATCGAGGGCATGATCGCATCGGTGAGCCAGCTGACCGAGCGTTTCCCGCTGCTGAACGAATTCAAAGCGGTGAAGGAAGGGCAGGTGTGGTGCACCACCCAGAGCCTGTTCCAGCAGAGCATGGAGCTGGCAGACCTGATCGTGGACATGAACCGGGTGTTTACCAAGGGCACACCTGCCGCCAGTACCCTGAAATTCCTCACCCATGTGGATTAAAGAAGGGAAATTTTACAGAAAGGAAAGCCTATGACCCGTACCAGACGCCTTGCAGCCGCCTATATTGCCCTTGCGGCAGCCGTGGCTGTGCTTTTTGCGCTGAACCTGTTCTGGGGCAGCGTATCCCTTGCACCGGGTGCGGTGCTGACGGCGCTGCTGGGCAAGGGCGGCGATGCGCTTGCGGGGAACATCATCCTGCAGCTGCGCCTGCCCCGCGCGGTCATGGCTGCGCTGCTGGGGGCAGCCCTCAGCGCAGCGGGATACCTTCTGCAGACCTTTTTTGCAAACCCCATTGCCGGGCCATTTGTCATGGGCGTTTCCAGCGGCGCAAAGCTGGCGGTGGCCCTGACCATGGTGGTGTTTCTGGACCGCGGGATGCTGACCAGCTCGGCCACCATGATCGCGGCGGCCTTTGCGGGTGCCATGGCTGCCATGGCCTTTGTGCTGGCGGTGGCCCGGCGGGTGCAGCGCATGAGCATTCTGGTCATCTGCGGTGTGATGATCGGCTATATCTGCTCCGCCATCACCGATATCGTGGTGGCCTTTGCGCAGGATTCCAACATTGTCAATCTGCACAACTGGTCGCAGGGCAGCTTTTCCGGCGTGACATGGGCCAATGTGCAGGCTGCGGCACTGGTGGTGCTGCCTGCACTGGCGGCATCCTTTCTGCTTTCCAAGCCCATGGCCGCCTACCAGATGGGCGAAGCATATGCCCGTAGCGTGGGCGTGAATGTCAAGCCTTTCTCGGCAGCGCTGGTGCTGCTATCCAGCCTGCTGGCGGCCTGCGTCACCGCCTTTGCGGGGCCGATCTCCTTTGTAGGCATCGCGGTGCCGCACCTTGTCAAGCAGCTGCTGGGCAGCGCAAAGCCGCTGTATGTGCTGCCGGGGTGCTGCTTGGGCGGTGCGGCTTTCTGCCTGTTCTGCGACCTGCTGGCCCGCAGTCTGTTCGCGCCCACGGAGCTGTCCATCAGCTCGGTCACGGCCGTGTTCGGCGCACCGGTGGTCATCTGGCTGCTGGTGCGGCGCAATTCAGAGCGGGAGGGCGCATGATGAACGAAAAAGCACTTTGCACTGCGCGGGAGCTTGCCATCGGCTACGGCAAGACACCGCTGCTCTCGGATATTTGCCTCGGGGTGCAGCCGGGCCAGATCCTGACCTTGATCGGGCCCAACGGCGCAGGCAAATCCACCTTACTGCGCACACTGGCGGGCCAGCTGGCCCCCATGGGCGGCACAGTGCTTCTGGCGGGGAAGGATCTTACTGCCTATACCGGTGCCCAGCGGGCGCAGAAGCTGGCTCTAATGGCTCCCCACAGCCGCCGGATGGAACTGACCACCTGCTTTGATTTTGTTTCGGCGGGGCGCTATCCCTACACCGGACGGCTGGGCATTTTGTCTGCTGAGGACAGGCAGCAGGTGCACAGAGCTTTGGAGCTGGTGGGCGCGGTACACCTTGCAGACCGGGATTTTAACCGCATCAGCGACGGCCAGCGCCAGCGCATCCTGCTGGCCCGGGCACTGTGCCAGCAGCCGGAAGTGATCCTGCTGGACGAGCCGACCTCTTTTCTGGATATCAAGGGCAAGATCGAGCTGCTCACCATTTTAAAGGAGCTGGCCCATACCGGTCAGCTGGCGGTGATCCTGAGCCTGCACGAGCTGGAATTGGCCGAAAAAATAGCGGACACGGTGGTGTGCGTTTCGCCCGCAGGTGTTTCCGGTGTGCTGACCCCGGAACAGGCGTTTCAGCCGGAGAATATCCGCGCCCTGTACGGCCTGACCGAACAGCAGTACACGGCTCTGTTTGGCACACCGGAGCCGGAAGCCGAAAAGGCACCCGCCGGAAAGCCGCAGTTTGAGCATTACGTCCGCAGCGGGCAGAAGCTGCTGCGCTGCGGCTATACCACCGGCACCTGTGCCGCGCTAGGGGCTGCCGGGGCGGCGCGTCTGCTGCTGACCGGCCGCGAACCGGAAACGGTGGCTCTGCGCACGCCCAAGGGCATTGTGGTGGAGGTG
Source organism: Faecalibacterium sp. I4-3-84 (assembly GCF_023347255.1). Lineage (GTDB taxonomy): Bacteria > Bacillota > Clostridia > Oscillospirales > Ruminococcaceae > Faecalibacterium > Faecalibacterium taiwanense. The sequence continues at coordinate 1,023,591 of NZ_CP094466.1, read as the reverse complement.
GCACCCATTTACTGCCGCAGAACGGATGCCGGTGCGGTATGTGCCATCCGCAAGGACGGCGGCGACGATGTGGACGTGACCACGGGCCTGCCGGTGGTCGCGTCGGTGGTGCTGGAACCGGATGCCCCCGGCGTGCGCATCCTTGGCGGCGAGGGGGTGGGCCGTGTGACGAAGCCCGGCCTTGACCAGCCCGTAGGGGAAGCCGCCATCAACCATGTGCCGCGCAGGATGATCGCCGAGGCGCTGGAACGGGAAGCTGAAAATGCTGCCTACACCGGCGGCTTTGCGGTGACCATCTCTGTGGAAGGCGGTGCCGAGACGGCAAAGCGTACCTTCAACCCGCACATCGGGGTGGAGGGCGGGCTTTCCATTCTGGGCACCAGCGGCATCGTGGAACCCATGAGCCAGCAGGCCATTCTGGATACCATCCAGCTGGAAATGAATCAGGCCGCACTGCGAGCAAAAAATGCCCCCGGCCCCCGGCGGCTGGTGCTGGCCCCCGGCAACTACGGGCTGGATTATCTGGCCAGCGCTCTGCCGCAGTTCGAGCGGTTCCCGGTGGTCAAGACCTCCAACTTCATCGGGGATACGCTGGATATGGCTGCCACGGCCAAATTTGAGGAAGTGCTTCTGGTAGGCCACGTGGGCAAGCTCTGCAAGCTGGCGGCAGGGGTCATGAACACCCACTCCCACACGGCGGATGGCCGCGCTGAAGTGTTTTGCGCCCATGCGGCGCTGTGCGGTGCCGCGCATGAGGTGTGCGCCGCCCTGATGGATGCCGCCACCACCGATGCCTGCCTTGACATTCTGGACGGCGCACAGCTGCGTGCACCGGTGCTGGAAAGCATCCTTGCCGCCATCCAGATGCATCTGGACCGACGGGCAGGCGGGGCCTTCCGGGTGGGCGCGGTGCTCTTTTCCAACCAGCACGGCCCGCTGGGCGAGACAAAAACGGCAAAGGAGCTGATGCGGGAATGGCAGAACTGAAAGGTACATTTTACGGTGTCAGCGTCGGCCCCGGCGACCCGGAGCTGATGACGCTGCGGGCTGTGCGGCTCATCCGGCAGTGCCCGGTGCTGGCCGCGCCGCAGACTGCTTCCGGCCAGATGCTGGCGCTGGACATCGCCCGCAGTGCGCTGGGAGAAGCGCTGGACGGCAAGACCATCGTCCCGCTGTACTTTGCCATGAGCCGTGACCCGGCCGCGCTGGCGGCTTCGCACGAAAAAGCCGCCGCCGCGGTGCGGCAGTATCTGGATGCCGGGCAGGACGTTGCCATGCTGAACATCGGTGATGTTTCCATCTATGCCACCTTTGGTTACCTGCAGGAGATCTTGCAGGCCGGGGGTTATGCCACCGCCATGGCGGCAGGCGTGCCCAGCTTTTGTGCGGCGGCGGCGCGGCTGAATGTGCCGCTGACCGGCGGCATGGATACGCCGCTTACCATTGCGCCCGGCGGCTGGACAGACCGCGTGCTGGAAATGCCCGGCACCAAGGTATTGATGAAAGCCGGCAGGCAATTGCCTGTCTTATTGGATACCCTGCAGCAGGCAGATAAGCTGAAAAAAAGCGCACTTGTGTGCAACTGCGGTCTGCCGGACGAGCGGGTCTACCCGGATCTTTCCCTTGAGCGGCCGCAGGAACAGGCCGGTTATTTTGCCACCGTTTTGTTAAAGGAGTAACGTTATGGTACATTTTGTTGGTGCAGGCCCCGGCGCACCGGACCTCATCACCCGGCGGGGCGCGGCCCTGCTGCAGAAAGCCGACTGCATCATCTATGCGGGCAGTCTGGTGAACCCGGCCCTGCTGGGCCTTGCAAAGGCAGACTGCGCCATTTATAACAGCGCTGAAATGACGCTGGAGCAGGTGCTGGATGTGATGCGGCAGATGGAAGCTGCGGGTAAGATCACCGTGCGCCTGCACACCGGTGACCCCTGCCTTTACGGTGCCATCCGGGAGCAGATGGATGTGCTGGACGCCGAGGGCATTCCCTACGATGATACCCCCGGTGTGTCCAGCTTCTGCGGCGCAGCGGCGGCACTGAATGCAGAGTACACCCTGCCCACCGTCAGCCAGACCGTCATCATCACCCGCATGGAGGGCCGCACCCCGGTGCCGGAAAAAGAAAAGCTGGCAAGCCTTGCTGCCCACGGGGCAACGATGGTCATTTTCCTATCCATCGGCCTTGTGGACAAAGTACAGCAGGCGCTTTTGGCAGGCGGTGCCTATACGCCGGATACCCCGGCAGCGGTGGTGTATAAGGCCACATGGCCGGAGGAAAAAACGGTGCGCTGCACCGTAGGTACGCTGGCGGAAAGCGTTCATGCAGCGGGTATCACCAAAACGGCGCTCATTGTGGCAGGCGGCTTTCTGGGCCGGAATTATGAGCGCAGCAAGCTCTACGACCCGGCCTTTACCACCGAGTTCCGCAAGGGGACAGACCAGTGACCCGCACCTACCTTGCCTTTACGGCAAAGGGCCTTGCACTGGCCCAAAAACTGGCGGCGGCATATCCCGGCAGCGTGGCCCGCTGCGGCCATGAAGCCGGGCAGGTGCACCTTGCCGATTGGACGGCCCGCCAGTTTGCCGGGAGCGATGCCCTTGTTTTTGTAGGTGCTGTGGGCATTGCGGTGCGGGCCATTGCGCCCCACTGCCAAAGCAAGGCGCAGGACCCTGCCGTTGTGGTGCTGGACGAGTGCGGCCGCTTTGCCGTGCCCATCCTCTCAGGCCACCTGGGCGGTGCCAACGACCTTGCCCGGGCGCTTGCCGCTGTGTGCGGTGCGGTGCCGGTGATCACCACAGCCACCGACGCAAACGGTGTGTTTGCGGTGGACGAGTGGGCAAAGCACCAGAACTGCACTGTGCTGGAGCCGGAGCGCATCAAGCTTGTCAGCGGTGCACTGCTGGCGGGCAAAACGGTGCAGTTTGCATCCGACTGGCCCATTGCTGGTGCACCGCCTGATGGGATCACGGCGGGAGATGCCCCGGACTTTGCTCTCACCCTCTGCCCGGCGGGGGATGCGCTGCATCTGGTGCCGCGCATCGGCGTGCTGGGCGTGGGCTGCAAACGCGGCACCAGCACCGAAACGCTGGCCGAAGCCTTTGCAGCTTTCTGTGCCCAGAACCGCCTTGCGCCGCAATGCATCACGGCGGCGGCAAGCATCGACTTAAAACAAAACGAGGCTGGCCTGCTGACCTTCTGTAAGAGCCACAGCTGGCCGGTGCAGTTTTTCACAGCAGAACAGCTGCGTGCCGCCCCCGGCAGCTTTACGCCTTCGGCCTTTGTGCAGAGCGTTACCGGCGTGGACAATGTCTGTGAACGGTCGGCAGTGCTGGCCGCAGGCGGGACACTCGTTTTTCACAAATATGCCCATACCGGCGTGACCTTTGCGCTGGCCGTGCGGCCCTATGCCCCGGACTGGAGGTGGCAGAATGTTTGACCCGATGGAATTTGAGATCGACGAACCGGAAAAGGTAGTCTACGTGGTAGGCATTGGCCCCGGAGATGTTTACTACCTGACGCAGGAAGCCCAGAACGTTCTGGAACACGCAGATGCCATCTGCGGCTATAAACTTTATCTTGACCTGATTGAGCCGGAGTTCCCATGTGAGGAATATTATTCCACCGGCATGACCAAGGAAATCGACCGCTGCCGCTGGGCGCTGGAAAAGGCGAATACCGGCAGGCGCGTGGTGATGGTGTGCAGCGGCGACGCAGGTGTTTACGGCATGGCCAGCCCTGTGCTGGAACTGGCGCAGGATTACCCGGACGTTGCCGTAGAAGTGGTGCCCGGCCTTACGGCCGCCCTCAGCGGCGGGGCTGTGCTGGGCGCGCCGCTGGCCCACGATTTCTGCGTGATCTCCCTTTCCGACCGGCTCACCCCGTGGGAGGTCATCGAAAAGCGGCTGACCTGCGCTGCGCAGGGAGATTTCTGCGCTGCACTCTATAATCCTTCCTCCAAGGGCAGGCCGGACTACCTGCAAAAGGCAGTGCGCATCCTGCGCGCAAACGGCAAGGCGGATGATACCGTCTGCGGCCTTGTGCGCAACATTGGCCGCGAGGGCCAGAGCGCCCGGGTGCTGACGCTGGCCGAGCTGGAAAACACGCCGGTGGATATGTTCACCACCGTGTATATCGGCAACAGCAATACCCGCGCCCTTTCGGGCCGGATGGTCACGCCGCGGGGGTACCGTAAGTGAAGGCGGTCGTGTTCAGCGGCACCACCGAGGGCCGTCGCTTTTCCAAAAAGCTGGCAGAGCTTGGCGTTGCGGTAACGGTGTGCGTGGCAACGCCGCTGGGTGCCGAGGAGCAGGGCGAAATGGCGGGTATCACGGTGCACGCCGGGCGGCTGCAGCCGGATGCCATGGCGGCATTGCTGGCGGGAGCTGATCTCTGCGTGGATGCCACCCACCCTTATGCAGTGGATGCCACCAGGAACATCCGCGCAGCAGCGGTGCAGGCGGGCGTGGAATACCGCCGCCTGCTGCGTGCGCAAAGCCCCTTGCCGCCCGGCTGTGCGGTGTTTGAAACAGCAGCGCAGGCTGCAGAATATCTGGCCGGGACAGAGGGCAATATCCTGCTTGCCACCGGTGCCAAGGAGCTGGCTGTGTTTGCCGGGCTGGAACCGGCGCGGCTTTACCCGCGCGTCCTGCCCACGCCGGATGGCATTGCCGCCTGTGAAGCGGCCAATGTCCCGCACCGGAACATCATTGCCATGCAGGGGCCGTTCAGTCTGGCGCTGAATAAGGCGTTGATAACACAGTTCCAGATCCGGTACCTCGTCACCAAGGACGGCGGCGCAGCGGGCGGCTTTGCCGAGAAGGTGCAGGCCGCTGCCGATACCGGCGCACAGCTGGTGGTGCTGCGCCGCCCGCCGGAAACTGGCGAGACGGAAACACAAATTTTAGCGGATTGCAAGGAGATTTTGCAATGGTCACACTGATTGGCATGGGCAGCGGAAAATGGGAGGCTCTTTCGGCGCAGGCGCAGCAGGCTGTGCGCAGCGCGGGCCTTGTGTTCGGTGCAAAGCGGCTGCTGGCGGGCCTGCCTGCAGACTGCACGGCCCGGCAGTTCGCGCTCTACCAGCCCGCTGACATTCTGGAAACACTGGCACAAAACCCCGGGCAGGATGCTGCCGTGCTTTACAGCGGCGATACCGGATTTTACTCCGGTGCGTCCGGTCTGCTCACGCCGCTGCGGGCGCTGGGCATCCCCGCGCGGGTGTATCCGGGCGTTTCCAGCATCCAGCTGCTTTCAGCGGCGCTGGGCCGTCCGTGGCAGGACTGGAAGCTGGTCTCGGCCCATGGCTGCGCCTGCGACCCGGTGGCCGAGTGCATGATGAACCGTTCGGTGTTCTTCCTCACCGGCGGCACTGAAACGCCCGCCTCTCTGTGCCAGAAGCTGACCGATGCCGGTATGGGCGAAGCCCACGGCGTGGTGGGCGAAAACCTTGGCACCGAGGCGGAAGCCATCCGCTACGGCTCTGCTGCAGAGCTGGCGGGGCAGAGCTTTGCACCACTCAGCGTGCTTCTGGTGGAAAACTTTGATCTGCCGCAGCTGCGTGCGCCGGGCTTCCCGGACGAAAGCTTCATCCGGAGCGAGGTGCCCATGACCAAGCAGGAGGTGCGCGCTGCTGCGCTGGCAAAGCTGGCGGTAATGCCCACCGACACTCTGTGGGATGTGGGCGCAGGCACCGGCAGTGTGAGCGTGGAGCTTGCGCTGGCGGCACCCAAAGGCCGCGTTTACGCCGTGGAGTGTGAACCGGATGCCTGTGAACTGATCCGTAAAAACCGGGCAAAGTTCCATGCCTGCAACCTCACCCTCATCGAGGGCCGCGCACCGGATGTGCTGGCAGATCTGCCTGCGCCGGATGCCGTGTTCATCGGCGGCACCAAAGGCGGCATGGAAGGCGTGCTGGATGAAGTGCTCGGCAAGAATCCGAATGCACGAATCTGTATTTCGGCCATTGCGCTGGAAACGCTGGGCGCTGCCATTGCTGCCCTCACGGCCCGGGGCCTGACCGCAGAGGTAACGCAGATCGCTGTCAGCCGCACAAAACCGGCGGGCCGACTGCACCTGCTCATGGCCAATAACCCCATCTTCCTCATTACGGGTACACGCAAATGATGCAATTCCTCATCGCCGCGCCTTCTTCCGGCAGCGGCAAGACCACTGTTGCCTGCGCAGTGCTGGCGGCGCTGAAAAAGCGCGGGGCCGACCCCTGTGCGTTCAAAAGCGGGCCGGACTACATCGACCCCATGTTCCACCGCTCGGCTCTGCAGGTGGACAGCCACAATCTGGATCTGTTTCTTTCCGACAGGGATATGGTGCGGGCCATTTTTGCCCGCTATGCCGCCGGGCATGGTGCCGCCGTGTGCGAGGGCGCTATGGGCTTTTATGATGGTCAGGGCCTGACCACCCGTGCCAGCGCTTGGGAACTGGCGGATACGCTGGGCCTGCCGGTGCTGCTGGTGGTACAGCCCAAGGGTGCCAGCGTGACGCTGGCCGCGCAAATTCAGGGCCTTATGAACTTCCGCAAAAACAGCCATGTTTCGGGCATCCTGCTCAATGATTGTTCCGAAAAGCTGTATAAAATGCTCAAGACCCTGCTGGAAAGGGAGACCGGCCTGCCGGTGCTGGGCTATCTGCCCCATTTGCCGCAGGCAGCGGTAGAAAGCCGACACCTCGGCCTGAAGACTGCAGATGAAATTGCCGACCTGCAGGAAAAGATCGCCCTGCTGGCCGATGCACTGGTGCTGGATTGGCAGCGCCTTGCCGTGCTGACCGAAAAGCCTGCGCCGGAAACTTTTCCGGGAGCAGCTGCCCCCACATCCGTCCGCATTGCGGTGGCAAAGGACGAGGCGTTCTGCTTTACCTATGCCGAAACGCTGGACGCATTGCGGGATGCCGGGGCGGAGCTTGTGCTTTTCAGCCCGTTGCGGGATGCGGTTTTGCCGGAAAATATAGGCGGGCTGTATCTGCCCGGCGGCTACCCGGAGCTGCACGCCAAAACTCTGAGTGAAAACAAAACCATGCTGGCTTCCATCCGGCAGGCCGTGCAGGCGGGCCTGCCCACAGCAGCCGAATGCGGCGGCTTTCTGTATCTGGGCCGGAGCCTTGAGGATGCCGACGGTAAGGCGTGGCCCATGGCAGACGTTCTGCCGGGCGATGGCATCCGGGTGGGAAGGCTGGTGCGCTTTGGCTATGCCGAAATGACCGCCAAGGCGGACAGTATGCTCTTCTGCGCCGGAGAAACGCTGCCCATCCACGAATTCCACCACTGGGATTCCACCGCAAACGGCGCTGCATTTACTGCCTGCAAAAACGAAAAAATGCAGTGGGAATGCGGCTATGCAAACGAAAATTTCTATGCGGGGTTCCCGCATTTATACTGGGCGGGCACGCCCCTGCCGGGCCGCTTTGTGCGCGCGGCAGAACGATACAGCAAAACAAAAGGATGACCAAAATGACCGAAACTGAACTGAATGCACTTTTGGCGGGTATCACCCCTGCCAACGAAGCTGCCCGCGCGGCGGCACACGCCCACTGGGCCAGCCTTGCAAAGCCTCTGGGCGGGTTGGGCCGGCTGGAGACCATGCTGGAGGATGCCGCCGCCCTTACCGGCAGTGCGGAGCTTGATCTTTCCCGCCGGGTGGTGGTGGTGCTCTGCGCGGATAACGGCGTAGTGGCGCAGGGCGTGAGCCAGACCGGGCAGGAAGTGACCCGTGCCGTGGCCGAAAACCTTGCCATGCGGCGCACCAGTGTGTGCCAGATGGCCCGCACGGCCCACTGCGATGTTCTGCCCGTGGATATGGGCATGGCAGGCGAACCGGTGCCCGGTGTGCGCAGCTGCCGCATTGCCGCAGGCACGGCGGATTTTACCCAAGGCCCTGCCATGAGCCGGGCCGAGGCTGTGCAGGCCGTTGGGGAGGGCATTGCCCTTGCCCGGGAACTGGCAGAGGATGGCTACAGGCTCATCGCCACCGGTGAAATGGGCATTGGCAATACCACCACCTCCAGCGCGGTGGCGGCGGTGCTGCTGGGCCAGCCCGTGGAGCTTATGACCGGGCGCGGTGCGGGCCTCTCGGACGAAGGGCTTGCCCGCAAGGTGGATGCCATCTGCCGCGGCATCCTTTGCAATGAGCCGGACCCGGAAGATATATTGGATGTTCTTGCAAAGCTTGGCGGCTTTGATATCGCAGGCCTGTGCGGTGTGTTTCTGGGCGGTGCACTGGCCGGTGTGCCGGTGCTGGCAGATGGCTTTATCAGCGGAGTGGCCGCGCTGTGCGCCGTGCGGCTGTGCCCGGCGGCGGCAAAGGCTGTGTTTGCAAGCCACTGCTCGGCAGAGCCTGCCGCGCGCATCGTGCTGGAAGCACTGGGCAAAGCACCCATCATTACGGCGGGGCTGCATCTGGGCGAGGGCACCGGCGCGGTGGCCAGCATCCCGCTGTGGGATATGGCGCTGGCCGTATACGGCGGGTGCTACTCCTTTGCGGAGGGCGGCATTGCGCCGTATACGCCCCAATGTTGACGCTGGTTCTGGGCGGCGCGGCCAGCGGCAAAAGTGAATACGCCGAGAGCCTTGTGCTGAAAACCACCGGCCCCCGCTACTATCTTGCCACCATGCAGGTGTGGGATGCCGAGTGCGCCGCCCGGGTGGAAAAGCACCGCAAAATGCGGGCCGCAAAGCAGTTTGAAACGGTGGAGTGTCCCTTGCATCTGGGCAATGTGAGCCTGCCTGCGCGGGGCACCGCCTTGCTGGAAGACCTTGGCAACCTTGCCGCCAACGAGCTGTACGACCCGGCGGGAGCAGGGGAAAACGCGGCCAAAGCCATCCTGCACGGGCTGGAAAGCCTTGCAGCCCAGTGCGAAAACCTCATCGTTGTTTCCAACGAGGTGTTCAGCGGCGGGGCCGACTATGCCGGCGATACAGACCGCTATCTGCGGGCACTGGCGCAGGTGAACAATGCTTTTGCTGCCCGGGCAGATGCAGTGGTGCGGGTGGTATGCGGCATCCCTGTGTACTATAAAGGAGTGGAAAAATGATCGTTTTGCAGACCATCGCGGTGGCTTTTGCCATGTTTTCAGCCATCCCGGTGCCGCAGTTCGACTGGAACGAAAAAAATATGCGCTACGCCATGTGCGCCTTCCCGCTCATTGGTGTCGTTATTGGTGCGGCGTGGTGTGTGTGTGGCACGCTGCCCCTGCCGGGCCTTGCCAAGGCGGCGGGCTTTGCGCTGATCCCGGTATGGATCACCGGCGGCATCCATCTGGACGGCTATGCCGACACCTGCGATGCCCTTTCCAGCTACGGCGACCGAGAAAAGAAGCTGGAAATATTAAAAGACCCCCATTGCGGTGCCTTTGCGGTCATCCGACTGTGCAGCTATTTTCTGGCCTATTTTGCCCTGTGCACCTGTGTGAGTTTTACACCCCGCGTGGGTGTGCTGTGGGTTCTGGCACTGGTGCTGGAACGGGCGCTTTCGGGCCTTGCGGTGGCATCGTTCCCCATGGCAAAAAACACCGGTCTTGCACACACCTTTGCCACTGCAGCAGACAAAACTGCGGTGCGCCGGGTGCTGGCGGTGCTGGCCGCAGTGCTGTGCGTGGGCATGGCGGCGCTGGGCGGCTGGGCGCTGGTGCTGGCAGCGCTGGCGGTGTTCTGGCGCTACCATGCCGTGAGCCGGAAGCAGTTCGGCGGCATCACCGGCGACCTTGCCGGGTGGTTTTTGCAAAAGGCCGAGCTCTGGATGCTGGCGGCACTGTGTGCCTGCCAGTGGGGAGGGCTGCTATGATCTTTATTACCGGGCCGCTCTACAGCGGCAAGCGCACCTTTGCGCAAACACTTCCCGGCAAGCGTCTTTCGGACGTGCAGGTATTGGCTGCCGATGCCGCCGACCTGCCTGCCTTGGCAGACAAGCTTGCCCATGAATACGATATCCTCATCGCCACCGAGGTAGGCGGCGGTGTTGTGCCGATGGATGTCAAACAGCGCGCAGACCGCGAGGCGGCGGGCAGGCTTGCCTGCCTGCTGGCCGCACGGTCAGAGTGCGTGGTGCAGATGTTCTGCGGCATCCCTACGGTTTTGAAAGGAGAATTGTCTCAATGCTGATCTATCTTCTGCGTCATGGCCAGACGGAATACAACGCCCAGAAGCGTTATCAGGGCCAGCGCGACATCCCGCTCTCACCCGAAGGCGCTGCTCAGCTGCGCCGGGCAGATTTTGACCCCGATGTGGTCTATGTTTCCACCTTGCAGCGCACCAGCCAGACGGCGCGCATCCTGTTCCCGGAGGCAAAGCTTGTGCCGGTGGACGGCCTGAAAGAGATGTGCTTTGGCAGCTTTGAGGGCCGCAATTTCATCGAGATGGAAAAGGACCCCGAGTATCAGGCATGGGTGAAGGCCAACTGCGAAAGCCCCTGCCCGGACGGAGAGCGCAAGACGGACTTTTCGGATCGCATCTGCCGCACCGTGGCAGAGCTGATCGATAAAGCTCTTGCCGCAGGCGAAGAACGGCTGGTCATTCTGGCCCACGGCGGCACCCAGATGGCCGCCATGGAGCGGTTTGCCGTCCCCCACAGAGACTATTACGCATGGTGCGGACCCAACGCGGGCGGCTTTGTGCTGGATGCAAAGGACTGGACGGAAAAGCATCTGCTGTATCTCGTGAAGACCGTCCAGTACACAAAGGAGAGCAGGGCATGATCCTTCAGGCAGTTGTCGGCGGTTTTGTGCTGGACGCGCTCTTCGGCGACCCGGCGTGGCTGCCGCACCCGGTGGTGCTCATGGGAAGATGCATCTCCCGGCTGGAAAAATTCCTGCGTGCCCGCCTGCCCGGCACCCCGCAGGGCGAGCTGCTGGGCGGTGCCGTGACGGCGTTCTGCCTGCCGGTGGGCACCTTTCTGGTCACGAGCCTTGTGTGTCTGGCGGCGGCAAAGCTCAGCCCGTGGCTGGGCCTTGCGGTGCAGATGTTCTGGTGCGGGCAGGCGCTGGCGGCAAGGGGCCTTGCGCAGGAGAGCACAAATGTGTATAACGAGCTGGTCCGGAACGACCTGCCCGCCGCTCGCAAAGCCGTGAGCCGCATCGTGGGCCGCGACACCCAGAACCTGACCGCAGAGGGTGTGACCAAAGCTGCGGTGGAAACGGTGGCCGAAAATGCCAGCGACGGCGTCATTGCGCCGCTGCTGTATATGCTCATCGGCGGGGCACCGCTGGCGCTGACCTACAAGGCTATCAATACCATGGACAGCATGCTGGGCTACAAGAACGAGAAGTATCTTTACTTTGGCCGCGCAGCCGCGAAGTTGGACGACCTTGCCAACTACATCCCCAGCCGCCTTGCCGCCCTTTTGTGGGTGGCCGCTGCGGCCTTTACCGGCAACGATGCCAAGGGCGCATGGCACATCTGGCGGCGGGACCGGTGCAACCACGCCAGCCCCAACAGCGCCCAGACCGAAAGCGCCTGCGCCGGTGCACTGGGCGTGCAGCTGGCCGGCCCGGCTTACTATTTTGGCGAATATTACCCCAAGCCCACCATCGGTGATGCCCTGCGCCCAATTGAGCCGCAGGACATCCTGCGCGCCAACCGCATGATGTATGTGGCAAGCGGCTTTGCGCTGGCATGGGGTGCAGCAATACGGGGAATTTTGTAACCCTCTCAGTCAAAGCTTGACGGCTTTGCCAGCTCCCCCGAAAGGGGAGCTTTATAAGTGGAACCGGAGACAAATCATCTTTTCATCGAAAGAATATCCTACCCGGCAGATGCAGAAAAGCTCGCCCTTCGGGAGAGCTGGCGAACGAATGTGAGCCTGAGAGGGTGAGGCTGCTTGTCCAAAAGCACAAAGGAGAACCTATGAAACCACTGACCCATGGCGGCGACTGGGCGGGCTACCGCGCCGAGTTTGGCCGCGACCCGCTGGATTTTTCGGCCAATGTCAGCCCGCTGGGGCTGCCGGAAGGGGTGGTAAAGGCCATTACGGCAGCGCTTGCCACGGCCGACCGCTACCCCGACCCGCTGTGCCGGGCCCTGCGTGAAAAACTGGCGGCGGCTGAGGGAGTGCCCGCCGAATGGCTGCTGTGCGGCAACGGCGCGGCAGACCTCATCTTCCGGCTGGCGCTGGCTGCAAAGCCCCGCACTGCACTGGTAACGGCTCCCACTTTTGCCGAGTATGCCACCGCCCTTGAAACGGCAGGCTGCACGGTGGAACGGCATTTTTTGCGGGAAGAAAACGATTTTGCGGTGACGAAAGATCTCCTGAACGCGGTGCACCCGGGTACAAATATGGTATTCCTCTGTCAGCCCAACAACCCCACCGGCCAGCTGGCAGAGCCTGCCCTTGTGGAAGCGCTGCTGCGCAGATGCGAGGCCGTGGGTGCGGTGCTGGCCGTGGACGAATGCTTTCTGGATTTTCTGCCGGAGGGCGAAGGCCTTTCGGCAAAGCATCTGCTGAAAAACAGCAAAAAACTGATTATTTTAAAAGCCTTCACCAAGCTTTACGGCATGGCAGGCGTGCGTCTGGGCTATTGCCTGTGCTCTGATACAGAGCTGCTTGCCCGGATGCGGGCAGCGGGCCAGCCGTGGGCGGTTTCCAGTCTGGCACAGGCGGCGGGCATCGCTGCGCTGAACGAGACGGAATATGTGGCGAAGGTGCGTGCATTGATCGAAGCACAGCGGCCTGTGCTGGCAGACGGCCTGCGGGCGCTGGGCCTGCGGGTGATCGAGGGCCGGGCTAACTATCTGCTGTTCCGCGCGCCGGAAGCGCTGGGCGAAGCGCTGCGCCGCAAGGGTGCGGTACTGCGCAGCTGCGGCAATTATCCGGGCCTTGATGCCAGCTGGTACCGCACCGCTGTGCGCACAGAAAACGAGAACCGGCAGCTGCTTGCGCTGCTGGCCGAGACCCTGCCGGAGGTGGCGCAATGAGCAAGGCAAAATGCATTATGGTGCAGGGCACCATGAGCGGTGCGGGCAAAAGCCTGCTGTGCGCGGCGCTGTGCCGCATCTTTGCGCAGGATGGCTACCGCGTGGCCCCTTTCAAAAGCCAGAACATGGCCCTGAACAGCTTCGTCACCCGCAACGGTGCAGAGATGGGCCGTGCTCAGGTGGTGCAGGCACAGGCTGCAGGCGTGGAGCCGGATGTGCGCATGAACCCCATCCTGCTCAAGCCCAGCAGCGATGTGGGCAGTCAGGTGATCGTGAACGGCAAGGCCCGGGGCCAGATGTCCGCCGCCGATTATTTCAGGATGAAGCGCAGCCTTATCCCGGACATTCTGGAAGCCTACAACAGCCTTGCCGCCGAGAACGACATTATCGTGATCGAAGGCGCGGGCAGCCCGGCGGAGATCAACCTGAAAGCCGACGATATCGTGAACATGGGCCTTGCAAAGCTGGTGGATGCGCCGGTGCTGCTGGCGGGCGATATCGACCGCGGCGGCGTATTCGCCCAGCTGTACGGCACTGTGGAGCTGCTGGAAGCCGACGAGCGTGCCCGCATCAGGGGCCTGATCATCAACAAGTTCCGGGGCGATGTGGAGATCCTGCGGCCCGGCCTTGCCATGCTGGAAGAAAAAACGCAGCTGCCCGTGCTGGGCGTAGTGCCGTACCTGCGGGTGGAGATCGAGGACGAGGATTCTCTCTCGGATCGTCTGGAAGCAAAAAGCGCCGTTAGGCCGCTGGATATCGCCATCCTGCGCCTGCCGCATGTGTCCAACTTCACCGACTTTATCCCGCTGGAACAGCACCCGCTGCTGGGCGTGCGGTATGTGCAGCGCACCCGCCAGCTGGGTGCACCGGATCTCGTCATCCTGCCCGGCACCAAGAACACCATGGACGACCTGCGCTGGCTGCGGGAAAGCGGACTGGAAGCGGCGGTGCTCAGGCTTTCGGCAGCCGGTACGCCGGTGCTGGGCGTGTGCGGCGGCTATCAGATGCTGGGCGAACAGCTCTGCGACCCGGCAGGGGAGGAGAGCGGCACCCCCTGCACCCTGCGGGGCCTTGGCCTGCTGCCCACCACGACGGTGTTCGGCACCGAAAAGCACCTGACCCAGACCGCAGCCCGCGCTGCCGCAGTTCCTTTTGCCGGGGCAGCTCTCACGGGCTACGAGATCCACGCAGGCCGCACCGAGGTGCGGGGCAGTGCGTTCTGCATCCTTGCAGACGGCACGCCGGAGGGCTGTGTGCAGGACGGTGTATTCGGTACCTACCTGCACGGCCTGTTCGACACCGGCGAACTGACCGAAAAACTGACCGCATTTTTGTGCAAACGGAAGGGCATCGATCCGGCCGGGGCCGAGCTTATCCCCATGGAGCAGTACCGTCAGCAGCAGTTTGATCTGCTTGCCGATGGTGTGCGCGCGGCACTGGATATGCCCGCTATCTATGCCGCCATGGGAATGCAAAAAGGAGACAACACATGACACCGCAGCATCATCTGCCCGCCGACATTGAACGGACGAGCATCTCCATTATCACAAGGGAACTGGACGAGCTGGGCCTGACCCCGCCGCCGGAGACGGCTGCGGTGGTCAAGCGGGTCATCCACACCACCGCGGATTTCGACTATGCCAAAAATCTGCGCTTTACACCCGGCGCGGTGGAAGCCGCAGTCAAGGCCCTGCACGCGGGTGCTTTCATCGTTACCGACACCAATATGGCGCTGGCGGGCATCACAAAGCCGGGCCTGAAAAAACTGAACGGTGAAGCCATCTGCTACATGGCAGACCCCGCTGTGGCCGAAGCCGCAAAGCAGGCGGGCACCACCCGTGCCGTTGCCGCCATGCACCGCGCTGCCCGGGAGCACCCGGGGGCCATTCTGGCCATTGGCAATGCGCCCACGGCCCTTTTGACCATTGCGGAGGAAATGGAAGCCGGTCTGCGGCCTGCGCTGGTCATTGGCGTGCCGGTGGGGTTTGTGAATGTGGTGGAAAGCAAGGAAGTACTGTTTGCCGCCTGCGAGCGATACGGCGTACCTGCCATCGCCGCCATGGGCCGCAAGGGCGGCAGCAATGTGGCTGCAGCCATCTGCAACGCCCTCATTTACTCTGCCGCCGAAATGCTGGACCCCTCTGCCAGAGGGTGGAACGGATAAGGCGGAAACAGCATAATATCAAAAACCCGGAACCCTTTTTGAGCCGTTTTGGCCGAGAAAAGGTTCCGGGTTTTGTTCATGATTTTTTCAGAGAGCTATTTTGCAACAGCCCCATTTTCACGGAAAAGGTCCGAACCGAGCACGGCATCCACACTGCCGGCATCAGGCTGCGGGGAACGCCTTGTTCCACACTTCGATCACCTTGAACTTCGGGGTCCAGCCTTCGGGATCAAAGCGGTCGCCCTTGGCACCCATGGTGCCCTGCTCGGTGCACCACTGTGCGGCCTTGGCCATATCAGGGTCGGTCACATCCGCAAAGGCGGGTGCGCCTGCGGGTTCGGGCCTGCCTGCGGTGTTCCACACCAGCATCGAGCCTTTTGCATTGCTTCCCGTGATTGTAACATTGCGCATACCCGTAATGGTAAGGCCCAGGCCACCGTCCATTCGTGTATCATTGGTGCAGACCAGAACAATATCCGTGCTGTGTCCACCTTAAAAAGGCCATATTTCACCTTCTTTTTCAATAAAACCTGCGTGAAACGCCCCAAAACCTGCGTGAAAAACGTTTTGCACCGCTGTGCGCGCCTTTGCCCCCTCTTGCAATTTGTGCGCAAAGGGTGTAGAATACAGTCACAATCAAATACAGGGGAGCTTGTGAAGCAGGCTGAGAGGAAGTACCTAAACTTCGACCCTTTTACCTGATGCGGATAATGCCGCCGTAGGAAGTCAGAATGGATGATTTTTTGCAGGAGGCACCGCAGAAGGTGTCTCCTGTTTTTTGTTGTGTACCTATTACCATTAAGGAGGATGCCTTGTACTTTTCTGCGGAAGTGCCGCAGCGGGCTGAGGGGGAGCGCCCTGAGCTTTGTGACCGTCAGCGATGGGAAGCCGTGTTCCGGCGTGAGAGGAGACCAGAAAGTCTCGACCGCTTCTTATAGTTCCTGCGCCGGGTCTGGCACCGGGTGCGGGCTGTTTGCGGAGGCGCTGTATGGTTTTTGCTGCTTCCGCAGGTTTGGAAAGGAGCCTTGCCTTATGAAAAAACTCTCTGTGAAAAAGCTGGCGCTGGCCGGCATGCTGTGCGCTCTGTGCGTGGTGGGCAGCGTATTCAGCTTTCCCATGTTCGGCAGCAAATGTGCACCCATCCAGCACATGGTCAATGTGACCTGCGCGGTGCTGCTTGGCCCGTGGTGGGGCGTGGGCGTGGCCTTTGTGGCCTCGCTGCTGCGCAATCTGCTGGGTCTGGGCAGCCTGATGGCCTTCCCCGGCAGCATGTTCGGCGCACTGCTGTGCGGCTTTGTGTACTGGAAGACCAAAAACATCCTTGCCACCATGGTGGGCGAGGTGTTCGGCACCAGCATTCTGGGCGGCCTGTGCGCTTACCCGGTGGCCATCTTCCTCATGGGCAAGAGCGCCGGCGACATCGCGTTCTATGCCTACATCGTGCCGTTCCTCATCTCCACTGCAGTGGGTTCCATCATTGCGGGCGTGCTGGTGTACAGCCTGCAGCGCTCCGGCGCACTGCGCTCCATGCAGAACAGTCTTTCCTGACGGAGGGGCACCCGAATGTTCAAAACAGAATTCGAGAACCTGCGCCGCACCTGCCCGCTCATCCATAACATTACCAACTACGTCACCGTGAACGACTGCGCCAACATGGTGCTGGCCTGCGGTGCTTCGCCCATCATGGCCGACGATGCCGCCGAGGTGGAGGACATCACCACCATCTGCGGCGGTCTGAACATCAACATCGGCACCCTGAACAGCCGCACCATCACCAGCATGCTGCTGGCGGGCAAAAAGGCAAACCAGCTGGGCCATCCTGTGGTGCTGGACCCGGTGGGTGCGGGTGCATCCCGCCTGCGCACCGACACGGCTTTCCGCCTGCTCCGGGACGTAAAGTTCACCGTGATCCGCGGCAACATCTCGGAGATCAAAACGCTGGCCTCCGGCGCGGGAACCACCAAGGGCGTGGATGCCGATGTGGCCGATAAAGTTACTGAGGAAAATCTGGATTCTGCCGTGGCCTTTGCCAAAAAGTTTGCGGCTCAGACCGGTGCCGTTATTGCCATTACCGGTGCCATCGACATCGTGGCCGATGCCGAAAAAGCCTACTGCATCCGCAACGGCAATGCCATGATGAGCAGCATCACCGGTACGGGCTGCCAGCTTTCGGCCCTGACGGCGGCGTTCGTTACCGCCAACCCCGGCCATCCGCTGGAAGCCGCTGCAGCCGCAGTGTGCGCCATGGGCCTTGCGGGCGAGACCGCCCACAAGCGCCTGACCCCGCTGGACGGCAACTCCACCTACCGCAATTATATCATCGATGCCATTTACAATATGACCCCGGATCAGCTGGAAGAAGGAGCAAACTATGAAGTGCGATAAGCAGAACATG
This sequence comes from Faecalibacterium sp. I4-3-84, assembly GCF_023347255.1. Classification (GTDB taxonomy): domain Bacteria; phylum Bacillota; class Clostridia; order Oscillospirales; family Ruminococcaceae; genus Faecalibacterium; species Faecalibacterium taiwanense. The sequence goes on along the minus strand of NZ_CP094466.1, from coordinate 1,006,115 downwards.
CTTCTGTATGCCGTCACCGACCGTGCATGGGTGGGAAAGCAGACCCTCTATGAACAGGTGGAGAGCGCCCTGAAGGGCGGTGTCACCTGTGTGCAGCTGCGTGAAAAAGAGCTGGACGACGAAGCCTTTCTGAAAGAGGCTGTGGAGATCCATGCTCTGTGCCAGCGCTACGGCGTGCCGTTCTTTGTGAACGACAATGTGGACATTGCCATCCGCTGCCACGCCGAGGGTGTGCACGTGGGGCAGGAGGATATGGCTGCAGCGCAGGTGCGCGCCCGTGTGGGCGAGGGAATGATGATCGGCGTTTCCGTCCACAGTGTGGAGGAAGCACGGGAAGCCGTCAAGCACGGCGCAGACTGCCTTGGCGTGGGCGCAGCCTTTGCCACCCACACCAAGACCGATGTGGACGTTCTGTCCCACGAGACCCTGAAGGCCATCTGTGATGCCGTGGACATCCCGGTGGTGGCCATTGGCGGCATCCACAAGGAGAACATCCTGCAGCTCAAGGGCACCGGTGTGGATGGCGTGGCCCTTGTGAGCGCCATCTTTGCAGCAGATGACATCGAGACCGAGTGCAAAGAGTTGAAAGCCCTGTCGGAGCAGATCATCTGACCGATCCCGCGGCAAACCGGGGACACCACCTTGGGCCGCGTTATAAAATTCATGGAGAAAACCAACATGAAAAGCGTATTTTGCGCAGGTGCCGGCATCCAGAACGTTCTGTTTTTTCTGAATGACGGCTGCCTTTCCCTACCCTTGTATGACCAGCACCCTGCTGTTCAGAGATAAACTGTCATTTGGAGGAACAGAGCGTATGCAGACTTATACTACCCAGATGGATGCTGCCCGCAAGGGCATCATCACGCCGCAGATGGAGATCGTGGCTAAAAAAGAGTATCGCACCACCGAGGAGATCCGCCAGTGGGTGGCCGAGGGCAAGGTAGCCATCCCGGCCAACAAGCACCACGAGTGCCTGAATCCCGAGGGTGTCGGCTCCATGCTGCGCACCAAGATCAACGTGAACCTTGGTGTCTCCCGCGACTGCAAGGACTACAACGTGGAGATGCAGAAGGTGATGAGCGCCGTCAACATGGGCGCCGAAGCCATTATGGATCTGTCCAGCCACGGCAACACCCAGCCCTTCCGCCAGAAGCTGACCCACGAGTGCCCGGTGATGATCGGCACCGTGCCGGTGTACGATTCGGTCATCCACTACCAGCGCGATCTGGCTGAGCTGACCGCACAGGACTTCATCGATGTGGTGCGCCTGCATGCAGAGGACGGTGTGGACTTTGTCACCCTGCACTGCGGCATCACCCGCAAGACCATCGAGCAGATCCGCAAGCACAAGCGCAAGATGAACATTGTCAGCCGCGGCGGCTCTCTGGTGTTTGCATGGATGAGCATGACCGGCAACGAGAACCCCTTCTACGAGCACTTTGACGAGATCTGCGAGATCTGCGCCGAGCACGATGTGACCATCTCGCTGGGCGATGCCTGCCGTCCCGGCTGTCTGGCTGACGCCACCGATGTGTGCCAGATCGAGGAGCTGGTGCGTCTGGGCGAGTTGACCAAGCGCGCATGGGCACACAACGTGCAGGTGATGGTGGAAGGCCCCGGCCATGTGCCCCTGAATCAGGTGGCTGCCAACATGGAGGTGCAGAAGAGCATCTGCATGGGCGCACCCTTCTATGTGCTGGGACCCCTCGTCACCGATATCGCCCCCGGTTACGACCACATCACCGCTGCCATCGGCGGCGCTGTGGCTGCAGCCAGCGGTGCAGCTTTCCTGTGCTATGTGACCCCCGCCGAGCATCTGGCTCTGCCCAATGTGGACGATGTGAAGCAGGGCATCGTGGCCTCCAAGATCGCTGCCCACGCCGCCGATATCGCCAAGGGCATCCCCCACGCCCGGGACATCGACGATAAGATGGGCGATGCCCGCCGTGTGCTGGACTGGGATGCACAGTTCGCCTGCGCACTGGACCCGGAGACCGCAAAGGCCATCCGCGATGCCCGCCTGCCGGAGGACGACCACAGCGACACCTGCAGCATGTGCGGCAAGTTCTGTGCCGTGCGCAGCATGAACAAGGCGCTGGCCGGTGAGTACATCGACATTCTGTAAAAATCTTCTGTTTTGCGCGCAGCAGCGCGCATCTTCCTCCGCCGCCCGGTATGACCGCCGGGCGGCTTTTGTTGTAATACGGCGAAAAATATGTTACAATAAATCAATTTGTTATGACAGGGGTGTGGGAAATTGGAAATGACCGTTCTGGGGAATCTTGATCCTACTCCGCTTACCGCATTTTTCGGGCAGCTGCAAACGACTGAAGTGATCGTTACGGACGAGCGCATTGCACACATCAAAGAGCGCCATCCGGAGGATCTTCTTCTGTTTGAGCAATATGGACGGGAGGCTGTGCTTTCTCCTGATTTGATCATTCGGGACAGCAAGCATATTGGAACAGTTTTTGCCGTGAAAAAACTGCCGGATACGAACCGGAATGTTGTTGTAAGGCTTGTGCTGGAAACCGATGAAGCGGGATTTAAGAATTCTGTCATGACATTTTACAGGCTCCGCGAACGTAACTTGAAAAAACTTCTGGAGAAGAACCAGCTGCTTTACACGCGGGAATAAATTTGCTATAATATGGGTAGGATAAGGTAGCGTTTGAAGTAGAGAATGTGCTGCTACACGCCCCTTGGGCCAAAAGAAATGCGGGAAAGGGCACACCCGCCAAATGCTACTCGATGGGGAACGGTTCAAATGCCGTTCCCCGTTCCTGTTTTAAGAGGTCCCTTACGGATCTCTTTTTTATTATCGATTATTTCTATCAATTTTTTAGAATTTACAATTCTTCTGTACTGTACTATAATAAAGTCAACAACTTCATTCACCCAAAGTACAGGAGGAATCTGTCTTGCTGGTAAATCTTATCGAATCCGTCTATCGCCTGCTGTGGGGCGACCTGTTCACCATCCCGCTGGGCGGCGGCATCGGCATTTCCTTCATGGTGGTGCTGCTGTTCACGGCGGGCATCTGGTTCACCTGCCGCACCCGTCTTTTGCCGGTGCGGCTGTTCCGGGATATGATCGCCGCCGTGTGCGAGAAAAAGCAGGGCAGGGACGGCCTTTCCTCCTTCCAGACGCTGGTCATTTCCACCGCCACCCGCGTGGGCATGGGCAATCTGGTGGGCGTGGTGGCTGCTGTTTCTGCAGGCGGTGCCGGTGCGGTGTTCTGGATGTGGGTCACTGCCATTCTGGGTGCGTCCACCTCCTTTATCGAATCCACCCTTGCCCAGAAATACCGCCAGCCCGACCCGCTATACGGCGGCTGGCGCGGCGGACCGGCTTACTATCTGCATGTGCTGGCGGAGCGCAGGCGCGGCAAAAAGCTCAAACGCTCTGTGGTAGCGGCGCTGTTTGCGGTGTCTGGCCTCATCTGCTGGTGCGGCATCAGTCAGGTGATCTCTAACTCGGTCAGTTCTGCGTTTGAAAATGCGTTCCATATTCCGCCGCTTACTACCACACTGGTGCTCACGGCCATTGCGGCGGTGATCGTGCTGCGCAAGAATGCCACCGTGAAAAGTCTGGACGTGATGGTGCCCATCATGGCGGTGTGCTATTTTGTCATCACTGTGGGCATTGTGCTGTTCAACCTGCCCAAGCTCCCGGCGGTGTTCGGGCGCATCTTTGCGGAAGCGTTCGGTCTGCGGCAGGCCGTGGCTGGCGGCTTTGGTGCTGTGCTGATGAACGGTGTCAAGCGCGGCCTGTTCTCCAACGAAGCGGGCAGCGGTTCGGCACCCTGTGCAGCTGCCGCCGCAGAGTGCGATGACCCGGTCAAGATGGGCTTTGTGCAGGCACTGGGCGTGCTGATCGATACGGTGGTGATCTGCAGCTGCACGGCCTTTTTGATGCTGCTGGTGCCGCAGGAGATCACGGAAGGACTTGCGGGCATGGACCTTTTGCAGACTGCCCTGCAGTACCATCTGGGCGGCTTTGGTGTCGTGTTCATTGCGGCCACGCTGGCGCTGTTCAGCTTTTCCACCTTTCTGGGCGTTTTGTACTATGCCCGCGGCAATGTGGCCTATCTGTGCGGCGACAACTGGTGGAGCCAGACCGTGTATAAGCTGATCGCGCTGGCCATGCTGGTGATCGGCGGTATGCAGGCCTACACGGTGGTGTGGGATCTGGGCGACGTGGGCATTGGCCTGATGACCATTTTCAACATGATAGCCTTGGTGCCCATGGCAAAGGAAGCGCTTGCCGCCCTGAACGACTACGAAAAACGCAAAAAACTGCAGTAAATAGCAAAGGCCCGGCTCCCTGTAACATGGGAACCGGGCCTTTCAGGTTATTTTATTGCAGATCAGATTTGTTTAAAAGCAGTCCGGCTGCCAGTCCCACCGCTGCAGGCAGCACCCAGCCAAAGCCCATGCTGCCCAGCGGCAGAGCGTTGGCGGCGGCAGATACTGCCCCCAGCGGCAGCGCAGCGGCGATGCTCTGCAGGGCGGTCAGGCCCATGCACAGCGGATACACCGCCCGGTGCTTTTCAAGGCCCGGCATAAAGGAAAGCAGGATCAGCACGATGGCTGCGGGATAAATGGCGTTCAGCACTGGAGTGGACAGCCGGATGATGGCAGCAAGGCCGAGGTTCGATACCAGCATACTGGCCACAGCAAAAAAAGCGGCAAGGGCAGGGTAGGGGATGTGGGGCAGAAGCTGATGAAAATACTGCCCCACGCAGGCGATCAGGCCCACGCAGGTGTTGAAGCATGCGATCACAAAAATGGCCGCAATAAGCACAAGGCCCGCCCGGCCGAACAGCGTTTGCGCCAGAGCGGTGAGCACCTCGGCACCGGTGGCAAGGCCCGGATACACCGTGCCGGTCTCGGCCCCGGCGTGGCCCAGCATGGCGTAGACCACCAGCATCAGCCCGCCTGCAATAAAACCGGCCCGGATGGTGCCGCCCTCCACGGCACGGCTTTCTGTGACACCCCGGGCGCGGATGTTCAGGGCGATGACCGCGCCAAAATTCAGCCCGGCCAGCGTGTCCATGGTCTGGTAGCCGTACAGGATGCCCTGCACAGCGGGCAGGGCTGCGTACTCTGCGCTGGGTGTGCCGTAGTGTGCCGCCAGCGGATGGATGAGACACCCGGCAAACAGCACCACGATGAGCACGATCAGGCAGGGGCAGAGGATGCGGCCCAGCCAGTCGGTAAGCTTTTCCGGCCGCAGCGCCACCAGAAAGGCCGCTGTAAAAAACAGCACCGAGTAGGCCAGCTGCAGCCCGGTACCGCCGCCTATCAGCGGCACCAGCATCTGGAAGGAGGTACTGGCGGTGCGGGGGATGGCAAGGCAGGGCCCGATGGAAAGATACACCAGAATGGTGAACACCATGGCGAACACCGGATGCACCCGGCCGGCAAGCTTATCCAGACCGCCTGCCCGTGCCACAGCCACCACGCCCGCAATGGGCAGGCCGACGGCGCTGACGGCAAGGCCCGCAAAGGCGGGCCAGAGGTTCACGCCCGCCTGCGCGCCCAGATGCGGCGGGAAGATCAGGTTCCCGGCTCCAAAAAACATGGAAAACAGTGTAAAGCCGACCAAAAGCAGATTTTTGCCGGAGAGCTTCTGCATAGGACAGACACCTCATTTCTTTCCTGCATCAAAGATGACAGAGATTTATATAGTTCAGTTTATCGTTTTATGTATTTCATGTCAAGAAAGAAAAACATGAAGAAAAGTAATGACAGGCATGATAAGCTCTTATGCATCATGATGCACGGGTCATTGGCGTTTGGAAAGAGATATGGTATTATAATGTGTAATGTAGAACTGAGCAGGCCATCAGGGCGCTTTCTCCGCGAAATTCGGGGCTTCCAGCTCCCGCCCTGTTGCCTTATGGCAACAGGGGCCTATCCTCGGATCATTCGCTGAAGAAACACCCTGCCGTCCTGCATTTATTTATAATCAGGAGCAGGTAAGTTTATGAAGCGACATAAACAATTTTTTCAGCGGCTGGGCGCTGCGGCCTTCTGGCTGGCGGTGTGGCAGTGCGCCGCCATGGCGGTGGGACAGGAGGTGTTCCTTGTTTCGCCGGTGCAGGCGGTGCGCACTCTTTTGCAGCTTTTGCCGCAGGCAGAGTTCTGGCAGCGGGTGGGTTTCAGCTCCGGGCGCATTCTGCTGGGTTTTGGGCTGGGCGTGGCCGTAAGCATCGTGCTGGCTGTGGCCGCACAGGCGTGGCACACGGCAGATGTGCTGCTTGCTCCGGTGCTGCAGCTGGTCAAAGCCACGCCGGTGGCAAGCTTTATCATTCTGGCGCTGGTGTGGGTGCGGGGGGCATCGCTTTCGGTGCTCATCAGCTTTTTAATGGTGCTGCCCGTGCTGTACGGTGCGGTGCGCACCGGCATCCAGAGCGCAGACCCACAGCTGTTGGAGATGACGAAGGTGTTTCGCCTTCCGCTGGGCCGACGGCTGCGGGCGGTGTGGCTGCCTGCGGTGCTGCCGGCCTTCCGGCAGGGATGCAGCGTGGCCCTTGGTATCTGCTGGAAGAGCGGCGTTGCCGCTGAGGTGATCGGCCTGCCCAATGGCAGCATCGGCGATGCACTCTACCGGGCCAAGATCACCCTTTCCACCGGGGAGCTGTTCGCATGGACGTTTGTGATCATCCTGCTCAGCGCCGGGTTTGAAAAGCTGTTCCTGCTGCTTCTGGACTGCGTGACCCGCGCCGTGACCGGGGAGGTGCCGCAATGCTGACCATCAAGCATCTGACAAAACAGTTCGGGGAGAAAACGCTTTTCCGGGATCTCTGCCTCACGGTGGAAGGCCCGGCGGTGCTGTGGGCACCCAGCGGCTGGGGCAAGACCACATTGCTGCGCATCCTCATGGGGCTGGAAGAACCCACTTCTGGCATAGTACAGGGCGTTGGCCGGGTGGCAGCAGTGTTTCAGGAAGACCGGCTCTGCCCGCAGCTGACAGCTGTGCAGAACGTGATGCTGGTATTGCCCGGCAGTGCAGAACAATACAAGGAGCAAATCATAAAAGATTTTCAACAGCTTGGCATGGATACTGCCGCACTGGCCCTGCCTGCAGCACGGCTTTCCGGCGGACAGAAGCGCCGCACGGCTCTGCTGCGGGCTTTGTGGGCCGCCAGCGATACGCTGCTGTTAGACGAACCCTTTACCGGCATGGACCCGGACACCCTTGCCGCTGCTGCGGCGCTGCTGCGGGAGCGCTGCGGAGAAAAGCCTGTCTTGCTGGCTACCCACGACCGCGAAGCCATCCGCCTTCTGGGCTGGCCGGTGGTTGAGCTGGAAAATGCCTGAGCCTGCATCGATCCTATAGAATGAAAAATCGGAAAGACCAGAACGGCCTTTCCGATTTTTTGCTGCTTGGAATATTTTACTGAAAAATACGCAGGGAATACAGCGAACTGCATCAGTTCAGCAGCTTTGCCGGGTCAAGGTACTGCTCACCCTGCAGTACTTCCAGATGGATATGCGTCTCCTCGGCGCATTCGTTGGGAATGCTGCCTGCACGGCCAAGTACCTGACCCACACTCACTTCATCGCCGGTCTGCACCGTGGGGTCGGCAGTGCCGCACACCCGCCACAGGTGCCCGGCGCTGTCCTCGATGCACACCACACTGCCCCAGCGGCTATCGGTGTCCACGGCGGTCACCTTACCGGCGGCGGGAGCACACACCTGTGCATCCTGCGCACAGGCGTAGTCCACACCGTTGTGGGTGCGCCAGTCGCCAAGGGTGCTGCTGTACACCAGCTCATCGCCGCTGTAGGCGTTCAAGACCCTGCCCGAGACGGGCTGCGTGGAGGCAGGCGCAGCTGAACTGCTGGCAGGCGAGGATGCGCCCTGCAGTGCGGAGGGTTCGTGCACCAAACCAGAGCCAGACTGCGCCCCAGAAGAGGACGCAGAGGATGCGGGCTTGGGTACATTTGCCGCAGATTCTGCGGCGTCGGTCACGGGCTGCTGCCATACATCGTCCTCCTGTGGGTCAAGGGTGAGCTGCGGCTCCGGTGCAGGTTCTTCCTGCGGGGTCGTCAGGTCGTCGTAGCTCTTTTTCAGTTCATCCCGCACGGTGCGCACTGCCCACACGCCCGCCGCTGCGGCTGCGACGAGACAGGCCAGCAGTGCCAGTGTAAAGCCCCTGCTGCGCAAAAACTTTTTGATCTGCTCCATTGTCGTTACTCCCATCTGCTGCATTGTGTACGCATTGCTTCTGGGCTTAGTGTGGGACAGCAGGGCAGGTTTTATGCATTCTTTTATTTAAATGCCCTTCGCGTTGCTCTGGGCATATTTAGAGGAAATGATATTTTGTAATATAGCAGCCCAGCCAGACCTGCGGGTCTGGCTGGGCTGCACTTTCACGGGAAGGGCCGCAGCCGGAAAATGCATCTTCCCTCTGTGGCCTTCTGTGTTGATACCCAGAGCGAAGCGGAGGATATTCTAAATGATATTACCAAATAAAAAGGCCCTCCCTTTTCGGGAGAGCCTTTGCGGATCAAAAATCAGTTGCGGCGGCGGCTGTTCATGCCCAGCAGGCGCACAACATACAGGAAGATGTTGATGAAGTCCAGATACAACGTCAGTGCGCCGTAGATAGAAGCCTTCTCGGCCAGCTCACCGTCATAGGCGTAGTAGGAGAACATCTGGCTCAGCTTCTGGGTGTCGTAGGCGGTCAGCAGCATGAACACCACCAGACCGACAGCGCTGTACAGCACCGTGGTGAGGAAACTCATGCCGAACAGCATGCCCACAAAGCCGGTGATGATGAGCGCGAACAGGCCCATCATCAGCTTGGGACCCCAGCCGGACAGATCCTTGTGGGTAGTAGTGCCGTAGACCGCCATCAGGCCGAAGTACAGCGAGGTGGCAAGGAAGGCCAGCACCAGAGTGCCCAGATCAAATACCAAGAAGTAGTAGCTCAGCACCATGCCGTTGAGCAGTGCATAGGCAAAGAAGGTGGCTCTTGCGCCGCCCACCGACATGTTCTGCACGCGGGAGCTGAGCACATACACCAACACCAGCTCTGCGATGGTGAACACCAGATACAGCGAGTTGACAAGGTACAGCAGCGGGGTAGCGGCTGTAACGAACGCCGCGGCAAAGGTGATGAGCAGGCCTACCGCCATCCAGCGATAGGTGCGGTTCATATAGTCAGCCGAGGTCATGGCAGGCTCCGTGTAGCCTCGATTGTAACCATTGTAGTTGTAATCCATATGGGACTCCTCCAGTCTCTTTCTGCCGGAACACTTTTTCCTTGCTCCGGTCTACGGAATATAGTATACTGCATAGAAATGAACGTTTCATGAAAAAGGCTGTGATATTGTATGTCTCTTGGGCTTTATTTACACATTCCGTACTGTTTTTCCAAATGCAGATACTGCGATTTCTATTCCCATCCCGGTGAGCGCGGCGTGCCGGAAGCTTATGTGGATGCGCTTTTGCGGGAGCTTTCCCGCTTTGCGCCGGAAGTACCTCTGCAGCCGGACACCCTTTATTTTGGCGGCGGCACGCCCAGCCTGCTGCGCCCGGAGCAGGCAAAACGGCTGATCGATGCGGCCCGGCCGATGCCGGGGGCCGAGATCACACTGGAAGCAAACCCGGAGACGGTGACGGAAGAAAGCCTTGCAGGCTTCCGGGAGGCGGGCGTGAACCGCATCTCTTTCGGGGTGCAGTCTGCCCGGGATACCCAGCTGCGCACACTGGGCAGGCCGCATACGGCAAAGCAGGCGCGGGCTGCATTTGCCGCCGCCCGGCGGGCAGGGTTTACGAACATCAGCGGCGACATCATGCTGGCACTGCCCCGCTACACCGAAGCTGAGTTTGACGAAACGCTGGAACTGATAGAGGACGGCGGAGCCACCCACATTTCCGCGTATCTGCTGAAGATCGAGCCGGATTCGGCCTTTGGAAAGCACCCGCCCGAGGGTCTGCCCACCGGCGACGAGGCGGCTGATTTTTACCTCTACGCGGTGGAGCAGCTGGAACACCACGGCTACAAACAGTACGAGATCTCCAACTTTGCAAAGCCCGGCTATGAGGGCAGACACAACCTCATTTACTGGGACTGCGGCGACTATCTGGGCCTTGGCCCGGCGGCGCACTCCTGTATGGGCGGCAGACGGTTCTACTACCCGCCGGACACCGCCGCTTTCCTGAACGATGCCGCCGCCCCGGTGATGGACGGCAGCTGCGGCGCAGAGGACTACCTTATTTTACAGCTGCGTCTGCGCAAAGGCCTTTCGCTGGATGCGTACAAAAAACTTTACGGGAAAGAATTTTCCACCGCACAGCTGGCCTTTGTGCAAAACTGCGTCCGGGCGGGCTATGCAAGCTTTGACGGCCGCACCCTTGCCCTGACCCCGGCGGGTCTCATCGTGCAGAACAGCATCCTTGCCCAACTATTGTAATTGGTAGAAATACGGCAGAACATTGCTTTTGCGTGTCGATTCTGGTATGATATACTCGTATTATTAGGCGATGGGAGAGAAAACGGATGGCGAAAGTATTGATCGTCGGCGCAGGCGCGGCAGGACTGATGGCGGCGGGTGCCGCCGTGCGGCAGGGGCATCAGGTGACGGTGCTGGAACACATGGACAAGCCCGGCCAGAAGATCCTTGTCACCGGCAAGGGCCGCTGCAATGTGACCAACGACTGCCCGGCAGAGGAATTTCTACGCCATGTGCGCACGAACCCGCGCTTTCTGTATTCGTCGCTGGGGGCCTTTCCACCGGCAAAGACCATGGAACTGTTCGAGGGCCTTGGCGTGGAGCTGAAGGTGGAGCGCGGCCGCCGGGTGTTTCCGGTGTCGGACAAGGCCGAAGAGATCCGGCAGGCTCTTTTGCGCTATGCGCAGGATGCTGAACTCGTGCATGACGGCGCGAAAAAGCTGCTGCTGGAAGAGGTGGTGCCGGAGCCGGAAGCAGCTCCTGCCGCACCGGAAAAACCGCGCCACCCCAAAAAGAAAAAGGCAGGCCCGGCACTGCGGTGCATCGGTGTGCGGGGCACCTCCGGCCGGGAGTACCGGGCGGATGCCGTGCTGGTGGCCACCGGCGGCGTGAGCTACCCCACCACCGGCTCTACCGGCGACGGCTACAAACTGGCCCAGCAGGCCGGGCACACCCTCATCGAGCCGGTGCCCAGTCTGGTCAGTCTTGTGAGCCATGACGCGGACTGCAAAAAGATGATGGGCTTGGCGCTGAAAAACGTCACTCTGACCCTGTTCGAGGACAGCAAGGCCATTTTTGACGAGCAGGGCGAAATGCTGTTCACTCATTTTGGCATCAGCGGCCCGCTGACTTTGAGCGCATCCAGCCATCTGGGCGACATGAAAAAACACAAGTATCATGCAGAGATCGACCTCAAGCCCGCTCTCAGCGAGGAGCAGCTTTATGACCGCATCACGCGGGATTTTGCCCTGCTGGCAAACCATGCGGCGCAGGGCGCGCTGGTAAAGCTTTTGCCGTCCAGTATGCAGCCGGTGATGGTGGCGCGCTGGGGCATCGATCCGGCTACCAAGGCAAACCAGATCACCCGGGAGCAGAAGAGGGAGCTGGTGCAGCTGATAAAGCACTGGCGGGTGTCCATTGATGCCCGGGGCGATCTGGCCCACGCGGTGATCACCAGCGGCGGCGTGTCCGTGCGGGAGGTGGACCCCAAAACCATGCAGAGCAAAAAGGCGATGGGCCTTTACTTTGCAGGCGAAGTGCTGGATGTGGATGCCTATACCGGCGGCTACAACCTGCAGATCGCCTTCTGCACTGCACAGGCATTTGCAAATCATCTATAATTACAGATAAAACAATTTTAAATGCCCTCCGCGCTGCTCTGGGCATATTTATAGGGATAGATTTTTTTGATTTGTATTTTGAAAACGACTGCGGTCGTTTTCAAAATACGTTTTCACAAAAAGGGTTGTTGCCGGGATAGTCTCACAGACCGCTGCGCAACTGTTCCTGAAGGGAACGAGCAGCAATGCAGTCCTCCGTTACGACCCCATCCGGTGAAAATGTGTTTGGAGCGCTCCGCAGAGCGCAAAAATATTAAAATGATTTTCCGCTGAAGATGGCCAGAGCGTGAGCGGAGGCCATTTTAAATCGTTCAGTTTAAAAAGGAGAGATACAACATGGTATCTGTTGCGATCGACGGGCCTGCAGGTGCAGGCAAATCTACGCTGGCACGCCGTCTGGCGGCTGAAATGGGCTATATTTATGTGGATACCGGTGCCATGTACCGCGCCATCGGCCTGTATGCCCTGCGCGCAGGCAAGGACCCCAAGGACAACGCAGCGGTCAACGCGCTGCTTCCCCAGATCGAGCTGCGGCTGGCCTCCATTGAGGGCGAACAGCACATTTATTTAAAGGAAGAGGATGTGAGCACCGCCATCCGCACCGAGGCCGCAGGTATGGCTGCCTCTGCCGTGGGCGCAAACCCGACTGTGCGCGCCTTTCTGCTGGAACTGCAGCGGGATATGGCCAAAAAGCAGGACGTGCTGATGGACGGCCGCGATATCGGCACGGTGGTGCTGCCGGATGCCACGGTGAAGATCTTCCTTACCGCCACGCCGGAAGCCCGCGCCACACGCAGGTGGAAAGAGTATCAGGCCAAGGGCATCGATACTCCCTATGAAGAGGTGCTGGCCGACGTGAAGCAGCGGGACTATCAGGACACTCACCGTGCCGCTGCACCCCTGAAGCAGGCGGACGATGCCGTGCTGCTGGACACTTCGGAGCTGGATTTTGAACAGAGCCTTGCTGCAATGAAGAAAATCATTGCGGAGAAAGTGAATAAAACGATAAAATGATATTATATTACATCTTAGTGCCCTTTGCGTGGCTTTTGTGGCATATCGGCTTCCGCATCCATGTAGAGGGCCGCGAAAACCTGAAAAAGGTGAAGACAAAGGGCTGCATCCTTGCACCCACCCATGTCTCCGCCATCGACCCGGTGTTCATCGTGGTCACCCGGTGGGGCAGGCGGATGATCGTGTTCGCCAAGAAGGAACTGTTCGAGATCAACGGCTTCCTGACATGGTTCTTCCGGTGCTGCGGCGCGGTGTGCGTGCGCGGCACAAAGGATGAAATGGCTGCCATTGAGCAGACCGTAGAAAAGTGCAGAAACGGCGAAACACTGCTCATCTTCCCGGAGGGCACCCGCGAAAAGGACGGGAAGCTTCTGCCGCCCAAGAGCGGACTGTTCGTCATTGCGGCGGGGGCCGGGGTGGACGTAGTGCCCTGCCGCATCCTGTACGATACGCCGGATGGAAAAATGCACCTGTTCTGCAAAGTACGGGTGATCTACGGCGAGCCGATGCCTGCAGAGCAGTTTGCCATGGAGAGCCGCCGCGACACCAAAAAGCTGCGTGCCAACAAGCAGGCCCTGCTGGATGCGTGGGAAAAGATGGGGGCGTAAAAGATGGAGATCCGAGTTGCCAAAACGGCGGGGTTCTGCTTTGGTGTCAAGCGGGCGGTGGACCTGACCTATGGCCTGCTGAACGAAGGCTGCAAGGTGGCCACCCTCGGCCCGCTGATCCATAACCCGCAGGCTGTGGAGGATATGCAGAAAAAGGGTGCCCTTGTGGCGGATGCCATCGCCGATGTGCCCGCCGGGTACGAGGCGGTCATCCGCAGCCACGGTGTGCCGCGCACTGTGTACGACGAGCTGGATGCGCGCGGCATCACTTACCATGATGCCACCTGCCCCTTCGTGCAGAAGATCCAGCGCATTGCCGCCGAGGCCGAAAAGGCGGGGGCGGTGCTGCTGGTGGCAGGCGACAAGACCCATCCGGAGGTGCAGGGGATCGTGGGCCACACCCGCGGAGAGGTGTTCGTTTTTGCCGATCTGGCCGAGTTGAAGGCATGGAAAGGCCCCTCTGACCCGCAAAAACCCCTGTTTGCAGTTGCACAGACCACATTTCAGGTTACAAAATGGCAAGAAAGTTCGGAGTTTCTCAAAAAAGCCTATACAAACGCCCGAATTTTTGATACAATATGTAATGCGACGTGGGCGAGGCAACAGGAAGCGGAAGACCTCAGCCAAAAATGCGACATCGTTGTTGTCATTGGCGGTCATCATTCTTCCAATACCCAAAAGCTGGTACAGGTCGCCGCAAAACACACGCGTGCCGTAACGGTCGAGACAGCGAGCGAACTTCGGCCGGAATGGTTTGCAGATGTTAAAGTGGCGGGCGTGACAGCCGGGGCTTCAACGCCATCGTCTATTATTGAGGAGGTACTTAACAGTATGAGCGCAGAAATCAATGACAGCATGAGCTTTGAGGAGATGCTGAATGCATCCGAGGAAAAGCGTGTTCATGCAGGCAGTATTGTGAAAGGAATCGTGACCAGCATCTCTGCCAACGAGATCCAGGTGGATATCGGAGCGAAGCAGACCGGCTTTGTCAAGCTGAGCGAGCTGACCGATGATTCCTCCGCCAAGGTCGAAGACCTGGTGAAGGTTGGCGATGAGCTGGACCTCATCGTCGAGAAGGTTATGGATCAGGATGGCGTCATCCAGCTCTCCCGCAAGAAGCTCGCATCTCGCAAGGGCATGGAAGAGATCGCTAAGGCCGCTGAGTCCGGCGAGGTCGTCGAGGGCGATGTCACCGAGTTCAACAAGGGCGGCGTTGTGGTCAACGTCAAGGGTGTCAAGGTGTTCGTTCCTCGTTCTCAGGCTACTATGCGCCGTGATGAGGACTACACCGCTCTGGTTGGCCAGCACGTTCAGCTGGTTGTCACCGAGTGCTCCGGCCGCAAGATCGTCGGCAGCATCAACAAGGTGACCGCTGAGCAGAACAAGGCAAAGCGTGAAGAGTTCTGGGCAAACGTTGAGGTGGGCAAGACCTACACCGGCGTTGTCAAGAGCCTGACTTCTTACGGTGCATTCGTCGATATCGGCGGTGTGGACGGTCTGTGCCACATCAGCGAGCTGAGCTGGAACCGCATCAAGCATCCTTCCGAGGTCGTCTCCGTTGGCGACACCATCGAGGTGTATGTGAAGGATATCGACACCGAGAACCACAAGGTCTCTCTGGGCTACAAGAAGGCCGAGGACAACCCCTGGGAGCAGCTGAAGAACAACTACCCCATCGGCAGCACCTTCCATGCTCCGGTCGTCTCCCTGACCAAGTTCGGTGCATTCGTCCGCATCCTGCCGGGTGTGGATGGTCTGGTCCACATCAGCGAGATCAGCAATGACCGCGTTGAGAAGGTCTCTGACGCACTGAAGGTCGGCGATATGGTCGATGTGAAGCTGCTGGATGTCGACTTCGACAAGAAGCGCATCAGCCTGTCCATGAAGGCCCTGCTGAACGACGACGCTGAGTAATCAGCCTTTCGTTCGGAAGAAAAGCTTCTGACACAATGCGATCAACAGCCCCGTTGCCGGGAAAACGGCGGCGGGGCTGTTTTTGTTAAGGGAGAAACCCTTCTCAGTCACGGCTTGCGCCGCGACAGCTCTCCCGAAGGGCGAGCTTTTAACAGTGAGCAAAAAAGTTTGAGGAAAACTGACAAAACCTCTCCCTTTCGGGAGAGGTGGACGCGAACAACGTGAGCGGACGGAGAGGGTTATTTTTTATGATAAAATTTTTCAAGAAACACTGGGAAGTGCTGAGCTATCTGGTTTTCGGCGTGCTGTGCACCCTGCTGAACATTGTGCTGTATGCGCTGTTCAACAAGCTGTTTGGCTATACAGCCGCCAACAGCTGGGGCAATGTGCTGGATAACATCATCTGCATCTTGTTTGCCTACTGCACCAACCGCGCCTTTGTGTTCCACAGCAAAACGCAGGGCAAGGCCATGGCGAGAGAATTTGGTGCATTTGTCACCTGTCGTCTGGGTACAATGCTGCTGGACACCGCAATTATGCTGGTGCTGGGCAATCTGCTGGCTGCGCAGGGTGCAGCGCTGATGGACGAGCTGATGCAGGGGGTGCTGAGCGTGGTGGCCCACTGGCTTAGCCCGGATACGGCCATCCAGATGGCAGCCTCTTATGCAGGCACACCGGCGGGGGTCACGGATGGCTCTGCCGCCATTGCCGTCATCGGCGGTGCAGACGGCCCCACGGCGATCTTTGTTACCAGCCGCTACAATGCGCAGGCACTGTGGGGCCTTGCCGTGAAGGTCTTTTCCAATGTACTGGTGATCGTGCTGAACTATGTGTTCAGCAAACTCATCATTTTTAAAAAGAAAAAATAATTTTTTAGGAGGTACGGTTTTATGAAGCGTGGTCTGAAAGGTTTTGCATTTCTGGTCTCCGGTCTGGTGCTGGGCATCATTGGTGCAACGGTCTCTGCAACTGCAATTGCCCTGAGTGCTGTCGGCATGGCAAAGGTGCGCCGTGCCAGCAAGTAAAAAGGAGAAACAAACATGACTCGTGAAGAAATTCTCTCCCATGTCGATCACACCCTGCTGAAGCCGGAGGCCACCTGGCCCCAGATCCAGACCCTGTGTGACGAAGCCATTGCCAACCACACCGCATCCGTCTGCATCAACACCTGCTACGTCAGGCAGGCTGTGGAGTACATGGCGGGCCGCATCCCGGTATGCTGCGTGGTAGGCTTCCCTCTGGGTGCCATGGATACCGCCAGCAAGGCGTTTGAAGCCAAGACGGCCATTGAGAATGGTGCCGCCGAGGTGGACATGGTCATCAACATCGGCCGCCTGAAGAATAAGGAGTACGATGCCGTGCGCGAGGACATCCGCGCCGTAAAGCAGGCGGTGGGCGACAAGGTCCTGAAGGTCATCATCGAGACCTGCCTGCTGACTGACGAAGAAAAGGAAAAGATGTGCGATATCGTCTGCGAAGCAGGCGCGGACTACATCAAGACCAGCACCGGCTTTTCCACCGCAGGTGCCAACTTCCACGATGTGGAGCTGATGGTCAAGGGCGTGCATGGCCGCTGCAAGGTCAAGGCTGCCGGCGGCATCTCCACCGTGGAGGATATGGAGACCTTCCTTGCGCTGGGTGCTGACCGTCTGGGCACCTCCCGTGCCGTCAAGATCCTGAACGGCGAGCAGGCAAAGGGCTACTGAGCAAATTTTATGGAAAAGGCACGGCTGAGGCTGTGCTTTTTCTTTTTTGGGACCGCAAAAGCTCCATCAATTTCAGAATAATGTCTAAAGACCTGCTAATAAAAGTCAAGTCCCAAAACAAGAAAATTCGCTAACCGACCGCTGCCCATGACAAACAGTATTCAAATGCTGGTCAAAACACAGCGAGGGCGACGGAGGGGATAGCAAAGCAAGCCCAGCCAGCCCTCGCAAAATCAGGATAGCATTTGAATGCTTCGGTTTGTCAAGGGTTCGCTGCGCCAGCTAAGCGGTTCTTTGAATTCAGCTCAGGCTCAAGAGGAAATTACGACCAAAAACAAATATCCATGCTTATTTTGAGTGTTTGGAGTCCATTACAGCTTTCACTCTAGCATAATAGATTCGCAAGAACTTGTTGGCTGAAGCCATCATGTAAACTTTGTAGGGTTTTCCCTCAGAGCGCTTTTTGTTCATGAATTGAAAAACCGGCTCATCCTGAGGTTGTGTCTTCAAGATGACAGTCATAATCAGAAAGAGCGTCCTACGTAGAACAGCCGAACCCACTTTACTAATTCCGCTATCGTTGCCCACAATCTTGCCAGAATCATTTGGCTGCGGTTCAATTCCTGCAAATGCAATGAGTGATTTCTTGGATGAGAAACGACGGACATCTCCGATCTCAGCCATCAGTTGAGGACCGAGAGAAGGGCCGACGCCGTACATTTCCATCACAGTATCAAATTCCGGAAGCTGTTGAGAAAGGCGAAGCATCTCCTGCTGGAATGCAGCCACGGACTGAGATACGGCTTTCAGCTGAGCGACCTGTTGCTGAATAAGGAGTTTTGAGGTTGGGGATTTTGGAAGAGAAGCAGCATTGACTGCACAGGCATAGATCGTATCCGATTTTGAGCGAGTGAAATTATATCCGTGCTTCTGACACCACTTTAAATACTTTTTAGCAAAGGCATCAGAGGAAAGGCTTGAAACACACTCACTGTGCCAGAAGTCTCCAATGAAATCGACCCATTTTTCGCACCCGTTGCTCTTTGCGGGGCTTGAAAATAGCTTGTTTGCATCTGGAAAGGTCAGGTCAAGAGATGAGATCAGATTATTCTTCAGCATAGTACGAACTGCCACGGCTTGCTGGTACTGACGATAACAATTCTTCAAAGCCAGCCGGGTATCATCTTCGGGAAGATACTGTCGTAGCCGTGTCCACTTGTCGAGCGTATAGTTGGCGATTTTAACAGCGTCTTTTCTATCCGTTTTGACACGTCTTAAACTGTTGTTGTCATAGTCATGAATCAGAACAGGATTGACTACGGAAACGAATAAGCCCGCATCGTGTAAAACGAAAGCAACTGGTTTGTGGTAATTCCCGGTGGCTTCCATGACGACACGGGTCTCTCCGTCCAAAGCTTTGAGCTTCCCAGCCAGATCGTTCAGGCTTTGGGCGGTGTGTAAAACTTCAAAGGGTTCGAGTACTACTTCTCCAAAGGGGCGCATGACGCAAACCATGCTCTTTCCTTTGGAAACGTCAATGCCTACAGCGTTCATAACGGTTCCTCCATTACTTTGTATTTGCAACCGGAATCCATCTTTTACTCGTTGCCGATTCAATCTATTGGGTGACACGAACGCTCCGCTTGGCGGGTGGCTCAACCTGCTTAAAACGAATGCTACAACAAGAGAGATGGTCAACTGTCTTTAGAACGGGCGTAGAAGCCCAGAGAATGATGCGTTAGCCGATTACTCTCTTATTGTAGCTTAGGTACGAGTTGGAATGGAATATGGCTGGCTGCCATATCCGGTTCCATGTTTATTGTAATAAAGAGTGATACTCTTCTTGACAATCTGACGAAGCAATGATAGAATACTGAACGTACCAACTGAATACCGACTTATCAAGAGCGGCTGAGGGGACAGGCCCTGTGAAGCCCGACAACCTGCGCGTGAGCGCAAGGTGCCAAATCCTGCGGGAAACCGAGAGATAAGAGTGCAACGCTCAGAGCTTTCGGGCTCTGGGCGCTTTTATTTTTCGCGCAAAAAAGCTTGAACGGAATGTTGGAGCAAGAAATACACACCCTGCTGTAAAAACTTTAGGAGGCAAAACAAATGGCAAGACACCTGTTTACTTCTGAGTCCGTCACCGAAGGACATCCCGACAAGATCTGCGACCAGATCTCGGATGCCATTCTGGACGAAATTCTGACCCACGACCCCGATGCCCGTGTGGCCTGCGAGACCTGTGCATCCACCGGCCTTGTGCACATCATGGGCGAGATCACCACCAACTGCTATGTGGATTTCCAGAAGGTCGTCCGCGAGGTGGTGGCAGATATCGGCTACACCCGCGCAAAGTTCGGCTTTGATGCCGACACCTGTGCTGTCATCTCCAACATCGACGGCCAGAGCCCCGACATCGCACTGGGCACCAACGATCAGGTGGGCGGTGCAGGCGATCAGGGCATGATGTTCGGCTATGCCTGCGATGAGACCCCGGAGCTGATGCCTATGCCCATCAGTCTGGCTCACAAGCTGGCAAAGCGCCTGACCGAGGTGCGCAAGAACGGCGAGATGGACTATCTGCGTCCGGATGGCAAGAGCCAGGTCACTGTGGAGTACGATGAGAACAACAAGCCCGTGCGTGTGGATGCTGTGGTCATCTCCAGCCAGCACAGCGAGAGCGTCAGCATGGAACAGCTGCGCGCCGATGTGATGGAAAAGGTCATCAAGGCCACCATCCCCGCTGAGCTGCTGGACGAGAACACCAAGTACTATATCAACCCCACCGGCCGCTTCGTTGTGGGCGGCCCGCAGGGTGACACCGGCCTGACCGGACGCAAGATCATCGTGGACACCTACGGCGGCTATGCCCGTCACGGCGGCGGCGCCTTCTCCGGCAAGGACCCCAGCAAGGTGGACCGCAGCGCAGCCTATGCGACCCGCTGGGTGGCAAAGAACATCGTGGCTGCTGGTCTTGCCAAGCAGTGCGAAGTGCAGGTGGCATATGCCATCGGCGTGGCAAAGCCTGTGTCCATCATGGTGGATACCTTCGGCACCGGCACCGTCTCCGATGAGAAGATCGAGCAGGCTGTGGAGAAGGTGTTCGACCTGACCCCCGCCGCCATCATCCGCGAACTCGACCTGCGCAAGCCCATCTACCGCAAGCTGGCTGCATACGGCCACATGGGCCGCGAGGATCTGGGCGTGAAGTGGGAGAACACCGACCGCGTGGATGCGCTGAAGGCTGCTGTTGCTGCTTTGTAAGCGGAACACAAAAGCACCTATCACTATCATATAAAATAAGAAGGCATCTGCAACGATCGCTTCTGAGTTTCAGAAGAGCAGCGAATTTGTTGCAGGTGCCTTTGTTTTTAGCGGTTTTGTCAGAGGGTACAAATGGGCGAAAACAGCAGAATCTCCGCTGCCTGACACACTGCATTTTTGTCTCCCGGAAGAACGATCCCGGGAGGCTGCTCAGACAAAGAAAAGTCCTACTTTTCCGCGAAAATCAGCCGAAATTTGCGAAATGGCAAAGAATTGGCTGTCTTTTTGTCGAAAACACACAGTCTCTGTTTGAAAAAGGTAAAACAGATGTGCAAGGCGCAGAAAATGTGAAGGTGAAACAAATTGATATGGCGCAAATGTCAAATTGTGATAAAATAAAAGTAGATATGCACTTTCGTGTGACGATCATTCGGATTGTACAGCAGCAATAAGGAGTTGTGATTATGTCCATTGAAATTTCCCCGAAGTCGTTCTTTGAGCAGCCCAGCGTGGCGGATATGCGCCTCATCGCCTGCCCCGGTGCGGAGGAACTTACCGGCCTGATCGATAAGCACCTGACCCGCTGGGCCAGAGAAGCCGGCATCGATAAGGAGACCTTTATCATCCCCTGCGACTGCCCCCGCTTCCAGAGTGGCGATGCCAAGGGTCTGGTGAAGGAGTCGGTGCGCGGCGACGATATCTTCATCGTGGTCGATCCCGGCAACTACAGTGTGACCTACAAGCTGTTCAACTACGAGAACCACATGTCTCCGG
This sequence comes from Faecalibacterium sp. I4-3-84, assembly GCF_023347255.1. GTDB lineage: Bacteria > Bacillota > Clostridia > Oscillospirales > Ruminococcaceae > Faecalibacterium > Faecalibacterium taiwanense. Next base: position 985,020 of record NZ_CP094466.1, on the reverse strand, counting down.
ACGATCACTTCGCCAACCTGAAGCGCCTGATCCAGGCAGTGGCCGGCAAGGCACACCGTGTGTCGGTCATTATGCCCAGCCTGTACGGCGGCCGTCAGCACCGCCGTGTGGTGCGCGAAAGTCTGGACTGTGCTGTGGCCCTGCAGGAGCTGCAGACCATGGGTGTGCGCAACATCATCACCTTTGATGCTCATGACCCCCGCGTGCAGAACGCTGTGCCCCTGATGAGCTTTGATAACGCAATGCCCACCTATCAGGTGCTCAAGAGCCTGCTGAAGAAGGACCCGGACATCTCCTTTGATAAGAGCAAGTTTACCGTGGTCAGCCCGGACGAGGGCGCGATGAACCGCAACATGTACTTCTCCAGTGTGCTGGGCTGCAATCTGGGCATGTTCTATAAGCGCCGCGATTACACCCGCGTGGTGAACGGACGCAACCCCATCGTTGCCCACGAGTATCTGGGCGAGAGCGTGGAGGGCAAGACCGTCTTCATCGCGGACGATATCATTGCTTCCGGCGAGAGCATGCTGGAGGTCGCCGGCAACCTGAAGGAGCGCGGTGCAAGCCGCATCATTGCAAACGCTACCTTCCCCCTGTTCACCAGCGGTCTGGAGAAGTTCGACAAGGCTGTGGCCGAGGGCAAGCTGACCTATGTTGTGGGCACCAACCTGACCTACCGTATGCCTGAGCTGCTCACCCGTGACTGGTATGTGGATGTGGATGTTTCCAAGTACGCTGCATACTTTGTGGTGGCTCTGAACCACGACATGTCTGTTTCCAGCATCATCGATCCGCTGAAGAAGATCGAGAATCTGCTGGCAAGCCGCAAGTAAGTTTAATACGAAAAAGGCTCTGCATCCTTGCGATGCAGAGCCTTTTTCGTATCACAAATCCAATAAAACGATCATAACTCGTCTCCATGGCTGCGCAGATACCGCACCAGCATGGGCAGCTCGTAGAGCAGCATGACGACCCAGCCCACCGCATAGCTGTAAGGCAGAGCTTCGATCTCCATTTTCCACACCAGCACGAACACCGCAGCTGCCGCCACACGGAACACCATGTTGAAGGTGCTGGACACCAGCGTGACCTTCAGATCGCCAATGCCGCGGAAGAAGCCCTGAATGCCATTGGTGGCTGCGGGCATCAGGTAGAACAGGGAAACCGTGCGCAGGAAGCGCACGCCCAGATGGACGACCTCCGGGTCGGTGACGAACAGCTTCATGATAAAGGGCGCACCGGCAAAGCATACAACGGCGATCAGCACGCCGTAAGCGGCTTCGATGCGCATACCGCAGTGGAAGCCCTGCTTCACACGGTCGTGCTTGCCGGCACCCCGGTTCTGCGCCATGAGGGTGGTCATGGCGTGGCCGATGTTCTGCTGCGGGGTGTAGGCAAAGTCGTCAATGCGGGAAGCAGCGGTAAAGGCTGCCATAGCGTTGACACCCATGGTGTTCACGATGGCCTGCACTGCGATCTTGCCAAGCTGCACGGTGGCTTGCTGCATGGCGCTGGCCCAGCCGTAGCTGACGGTTTTGCGCAGCAGACTGCCGTCGAATACCAGCCAACGGCGGCCCAGCTGCAGGATGGGCACCTTCCAGCGGATGTACAGTACGCACAGCACGCAGCACAGTGCTTCGCTGACCACGGTGGAAAGGGAGCAGCCGTTGCTGCCCCAGTTCAGCACCTGCACAAAGAACAGGTCGCCACCGATGTTCAGCACAGAGCTGATCATCAGGAAATACAGGGCACTCTTGCTGTCGCCCAGTGCACGCATGGTGGCGGCAAGGAAGTTATAGAAGAAGGTGAAGATCAGGCCTGCAAACACGATGCGCAGGTAGCTGACCGCAATGGGCAGGATATCGGCGGGCACCTGCATCAGCTGCAGCAGGGGCGTGGCCAGAATGACGCACAGCGCCGAGAACGCCAACGAGAACACGGTGCCTGCAATGGCGGTGGTGGACACCTGACGCTCCATCAGCTGGGTGTCGCCTGCGCCAAAGGCAGTGCTGACCAGAATGCCGGCACCCAGACACATGCCGTTGATAAACAGGATGGCAAGGGTCATGAGCGGGTTGGAAGTGCCGACGGCGGCAAGAGCTTCCTCGCCCACGAACTTGCCCACGATGATGCTGTCGGCGGCGTTGTAGGTGAGCTGGAACAGGTTGCCAAGTACCAGCGGAATGGTAAAACGGATCAGGAGCGGTGTAATGGCTCCCTTTGTCATGTCGTTTGTCATGGAAACTCTATGATTTCTCCTTATAATGTATTTACGATCTGCCGTCCGGGCAGGATGGCAAGGGCAGAGCGGCTGGCACCTACATGGATGAGCTGTGCGGCCGCCTGCAAAACGGCACCGGATGCCACCGAAGCCGGGATGGCATCGGTGCGCAGCACCTTTTGCGCGGCCCGCTGCGCATCGGTGGTGTTCACCGCCACCACGTTGTCCACCACATAGGCGTTGAAGTTTTCCGGCACAAAGCCGTAGCCCAGATCGCTGATGCCGTGGGGGCCGGTCAGGCCGCCGCCCAGCGCCTGCGATTCGTAAGGCTCCACGGCGGCGATGCGCACATCGTTCGTCCATGCCTTGATGGTCTCGCCCACGCCGGTCACGGTGCCGCCGCTGCCCACGCCGATCACGATAGCGTCCACGGCGCTTTTGCCCTCTCGCGCGATGCTCTGCACAATGGCAGGGCCGGTAACGCGGCGGTGGTACTCCGGGTTATCATCGTTGGCAAGCCAGTCCATGTAGTACCAGCCGTTGGCGGCGGCGGTCTGTGCCGCCAGACGGCGGGCACCGTTCACACCGCTGCGGGCCGGGCTGTGGCGGATCTGCGCACCCAGCCGCAGCAGGGTCTCCTGCCGCAGGGCGGGGGCATCCTCCGGCATCACCAGAACCACCGGGTGACCGGCGGTCAGGCCCGCCAGCGTGAGCGCAGCGGCAAACGGGCCGGAGGCCGCTTCAATGATGGGCTGACCGGAGATCAGCTTCTTTTTTTCAATGGCAAGGGCCAGCATCCCTTCGGCAAGGCCGTCCCGGGCCGTGCCGGTGGGGCCTGCAAAGTCCAGATAGGCATACAGCCGTCCCTTCAGCCCGCAGGCGGCAGCATAGCCGCGCAGCTCCACGATGGGGCAGGCGCTGAGCGTCTGGTAAAAATTGGGGTAGATCGGCACGAAGACCCTCCTTTCATGGGATACAACAATATTATCCTAACGCAAAAGGACTGCGCGCGTCAAGATGCCTTTTAGCAAAAACAGCGAATTTTTGGCGGATTTTCTGGAAAAATCTCCGAAAGGCTCTTGACAGGATGCGGTGCATCTGCTATACTTCATCCGTAAAGCAAATGAACTTTACATCACTTCTCGAAAGTACAGGCACAAAACCGGGGGATCAGAGGATGGCAAAAGATCTGGAAATGGGCTATCTGCTGGACTTTTACGGCGAGGTGCTCACCGAGAAACAGCGCGAAATGCTGCGCCAGTATTATAATGATGACCTTTCGCTGAGCGAGATCGGCGAGAACTTCGGCATCACCCGTCAGGGTGCGCGGGATGCCATCAAGCATGGCGAGAACGCGCTGAAGGAGCTGGAGGAAAAGGTTGGCTTTGCGGCGCGTTACCGCCGCGTGCAGCAGAAGCTGGAAGAGCTGGAGCAAATGGTGATCGATGCACGGTTCGAGTGCACCGGCCCGCAGGGCTTGACCACCACCGAGTACGAACACCAGCTGACCAAAATGTTAAAGCTCATCCGCTCCATCGACGAAGCAAACGAGAGCTGAAACCTGTGAAAGGAGCACCGTACAATGGCATTTGAATCCCTTACCGACCGCCTTGCCGGTGTGTTCAAAAAGCTGCGCGGTCACGGCAAGCTGACCGAGGCAGATATCAAGGCCGCGATGCGTGAAGTGCGCATGGCCCTGCTGGAAGCCGATGTCAACTACAAGGTTGCCAAGGACTTCTGTGCAAAGGTGTCCGAGCGCGCCATGGGTCAGGAGGTCATGGAAAGCCTGACCCCGGCACAGCAGGTGGTCAAGATCGTCAACGAAGAGCTGGTTGCCCTGATGGGCGGCAGCGAAGCGGCCCGCCTGAACATCAAGAACAAGGGCCAGACGATCATCATGCTCTGCGGCCTGCAGGGCAACGGTAAAACCACCCACGCCGCAAAGCTGGCAAAGTACTTTATCAAACAGGGCCGCCGCCCCATGCTGGTGGCCTGCGATATTTACCGCCCTGCGGCCATCGATCAGCTGCAGGTGGTGGGCAAACAGGCGGGCGCACCGGTGTTCACCCTGCCGGGCGCAAAGCCGCCGGAAATTGCAAAGAAGGCGCTGGCACACGCCAAGGATTACGGCAATGACGTCGTGATCCTGGATACCGCCGGCCGTCTGCAGATCGACGATGTGCTCATGCAGGAGCTGGTGGACATCAAGGAAGCCGTTCCTGTGGACGAGACCCTGCTGGTGGTGGATGCCATGGCCGGTCAGGATGCCGTGAACGTTGCCAAGACCTTCAACGAGAAGGTAGGCATCGACGGCATCATCCTCACCAAGACCGATGGCGATACCCGCGGCGGTGCGGCACTTTCGGTGCTGGCCGTTACCGGCAAGCCCATCAAGTTCCAGGGCACCGGCGAAAAGCTGGACGATCTGGATGTGTTCCACCCGGACCGCATGGCAAGCCGCATCCTTGGCATGGGCGATGTGCTGAGCCTGATCGAGCGTGCGCAGGAGACGGCCGACGAAAAGGCAGCCGAAGAGACCGCCAAGCGGATGATGGAGAACAAGTTCGACATGAACGACATGCTGGACCAGTTCGCACAGATCCGCAAGATGGGTGGTGCAGGCGCGATGCTGAGCATGCTGCCTGGCGGCAGCGGCATCGATCCCAGTCAGGTCGATGAAAAGGCGTTCGACCGCATCGAGGCCATGATCTATTCCATGACCAAGGAAGAACGCGAGAAGCCCTCCATCATCAACCCAAAGCGCAAGCGCCGCATTGCGGCCGGCAGCGGTACCACCGTGGCCGACGTGAACAAGCTGCTCAAGCAGTTTGAGATGATGCAGAAGATGATGAAGCAGTTCAAGAAAAGCCCCAAGGGTTTTGCCCGCCGTCTGGGCGGCATGATGGGCAACCCCAATGCCTTCCGCGGGCTGAAATAACTTTGTGATACAACCCCCTTGCGGGTTTGTACAATATAATCAACATGCGCCCGCAAGGGCCGCACAAAACAATTTTTGGAGGATATTTACCATGGCAGTTAAGATTCGTCTGCGCCGCGTTGGCGCCAAGAAGGCTCCCTTCTATCGTGTTGTTGTTGCTGACAGCCGCTTCCCCCGTGACGGCCGTTTCATCGAAGAGATCGGCACCTACGATCCCAACAAGGAGCCTTCCGAGATCAAGATCGACGCTGAGAAGGCAAAGCAGTGGATCGCCAACGGCGCACAGCCCACTGATACCGTTCGCGTCCTGCTGAAGAAGTCCAACGTTCTGTAAGTAGGGAGGGCTGACTCATGCAGGAGCTGTTGCTGGCAGTTGCCCGCGGTCTCGTGGAGGATAAGGAAGCCGTTAAGGTCACGGTGGACGAGCCTCGCGAGGACGGCACCATCGTCTACCACCTGAGCGTGGCAGAGGGAGATATGGGCCGTGTCATCGGCAAGCAGGGCCGGATCGCAAAAGCCATTCGTGTGGTGATGCGCGCGGCTGCTGTGCGGGTCGATGAAAAGGTCCTTGTTGAGATCGACTGAGCACCCTACAGGCCCTTTGCCCTTGCGGCAAGGGGCCTTTTTGATTATAGGAGCAAGATTATGCAGCAATATCTGGAAGCGGGAAAAGTTGTTACCACCCACGGCGTGCGCGGCGAAATGAAGCTGGAGCTTTGGTGCGACGGCGTGAATTTTCTCAAAAAGGTGGGCAGGCTGTACCCCTCGGCACAGGGCGGCAGGGCCTATAAGATCGTGTCCATCCGCGCACAGGGCCAGATGGCTCTGCTGCAGCTGGAAGGCGTGGACGATATGGATGCTGCCCGTGCGCTGCGGGGGCAGGTGTTCTACTTTGACCGTAATGATGCCACCCTGCCCGCAGGCCGCTGGTATGTGGCCGACCTGATCGGGTGCGAAGTGCGGGATGCCGACACCGGCAGGGTGTACGGCGTTGTGACCAGCGTGGATCACCCCGGTGCACAGGATATCTACACCGTCAAAGCACCGAACGGCAAGGAATACATGTTCCCGGGCGTGGATGCTTTTCTGAAAGAGCGCAACCCGCCGGAGGGCTATCTCCTCGTCACCCCCATTCCGGGCCTGCTGGACGATGACTTTGACAGCGAACGGGAGGAAGAGTGAGCCATGGGAATGCGTGTGGACATCGTGACCCTGTTCCCGGAAATGTGCCAGCAGGTGCTGGATGCCAGCATCATCGGGCGCGCGGCAAAGAAGGGCTTTATTGAGACCCACTGCCACCAGATCCGGGACTACACCCTGAACAAACAGAAGCAGACCGACGATTACCCCTACGGCGGCGGCTGCGGCATGGTGCTGTACGCTCAGCCCATCGCAGACTGCCTGCGTGCTGTGCAGCAGGAAGTGGCTTCACAGGGCCGTCCGGCCCCGCATATCGTGTTCCTGACGGCAGGCGGCCAGCGCTACACCGAGGAACACGCAAAGCGGCTGGCCCAGTACGATAACCTGACACTGGTATGCGGCCACTATGAGGGCATCGACGAGCGTGTGATCGATGCTTTTGCGGATGAAGAGATCTCCATCGGTGATTACATCCTCACCGGCGGCGAGCTGGCCAGCCTTGTGGTGGCGGACAGTGTGCTGCGCCTGAAGCCCGGCGTGCTGGCTGAGCAGAAGGGCTACGAGGAAGAAAGCTACTGGGACGGCCTGCTGGAGTATCCCCAGTACACCCGCCCCGAGGTGTGGGAAGGCCGCGCCGTGCCGCAGGTGCTGCTGGGCGGCGACCACCAGAAGATCGATGCATGGCGCGGGGAACAGAGCCGGGAGCGCACCCGCCTGCGCCGCCCGGAGCTGTACGAGAAGTGGTGTGAGACCCACCCTGTGACCGAGCTGCCCAAGTGGAAGCGCGGCGAGAACATGCGCCTTGTCAAGACCGACGAGCAGTTTGCTGCTGCCGCCCGCATCTTTGTGGAGGGACGGCGTGCGACCTGTGCCGAGAACTGGACCCCGGAATACTGTGCCAGCCTCAACGGGGAAGAATATCTTTTGCAGCTGCGGCAGGAAAAGGCCGCAGGCTGGGTGTGCTACCTGCACACCACCAAGGATGTGCCGGACGGCATCGTGAGCATCAACCACAAGGTGGGGCACATCGAACATCTGTTCGTCACTGAAAAAGCCCGCGGCAGGGGCATTGGCATGAAGATGCTGGACTTTGCCCGCAGGAAGCTGCCGGAGCACCCGCACCCGGTGCTGAGCGTGCTGAACACCAACACCCGCGCCATTGCACTTTATACCCGCATGGGCTGGGAGCTGACCAGAGGCACCGAGCTGGAGTTCACACCGGAGCAATATCCGGCTGTGGTGAAAAAGTGCGCGCTGGTCTGGATGCGGTACAAGGGCAGCGCACAGAAGTAACTCCGGGCGGCAGCTGCAGGTGCATCGGACAGCGAAAAAGGCACGAAAATGGATGCTCGGACCGGATGGTATGGTGCTGGAAACGCACAAAAACGGCCGAGATATTGCCCGATGGTCGAAAAAATGTTGAAAACTTTTGTATTTACCCTCTAACCTTCGGGGAATAATTTTATTATCTTTGTATAAATAATGAAAAATGGGCCGCTTTTCATTGGAGAAACCGCCAAAAATGCGCCGGGGGGCTGTACAACCGTTTCGACTTGCGCTAAAATAATCGTAACGCAACAGGCACACTATACAGATTCTATACCCAAAACGATATTAGATAGGAGCGCTTTACTATGTACGTGAAAGAAGTTACCGTTGAAAATCAGGTTGGTCTGCACGCTCGTCCGGCTACCTTCTTCATCCAGAAGGCTAACGAGTTCAAGTCTTCCATCTGGGTCGAAAAGGAAGAACGCCGCGTGAACGCAAAGAGCCTGCTGGGCGTTCTGTCTCTGGGCATCGTGGGCGGCACCACCATCCGCATCATCGCTGACGGCGCTGATGAGCAGGCTGCAGTGGACGGCCTGATCAAGCTGGTGGAGTCCGGCTTTGCTGAGTAATTTGTGTCTATAAATGGAGCGGCGGGGGAACCTGCCGCTTTTTGTTTTTCAAGGAGAATCCATGACCAAAGCTGAACTGTATCAGAAAGCCTGTATGCTGCCGCTGCTGCCCGGCGTGTATATCATCCGGGATAAGACGGACACCATCATTTATATCGGCAAGGCAAAGCGGCTGCGCATCCGGGTGAGCCAGTACTTCCGCGAGGGCGTGCCCCACGACAACAAGGTCAGCCAGATGATCGCCCATGCCTATGCCTTTGATGTGATCGTCTGCCAGAGCGAGTTTGAAGCGCTGGTGCTGGAAGCCAGCCAGATCAAGGCCCACACGCCGAAGTATAACATCCTGCTCAAGGATGATAAAGGCTACAGCTATATCAAGGTGACAAAGGAGCCATGGCCCAGGCTCTCCTTCGTGCTGCAAAAGGAGGAGGACGATGCCGAGTATATCGGCCCCTATACCTCCAGCTTTGCGGCCCGGCAGATGGCGGAAACGGCCATGGATGCCTTTCTGCTGCCGCGCTGCAATAAGCGCTTCCCGCAGGAGATCGGCAAAGGACGGCCCTGCCTGAATGCACACATCGGCAAGTGCATGGCAGTGTGCAGCGGCAGAATCAGCTGCGAAAACTACAATCAGGCCGTCAAGAGCGCCGTGCACCTGATCCGCTATGGCAAAAAGGACATCCTGAAGATCCTTAATGAGCGGATGCAGGAGGCCTCGGACCGGCTGGAATTTGAGACGGCGGCCCTGCTGCGGGACCAGATCGCGGCCATCACCAAGGTGAGCGCTGGGCAGAAGGTCATTGTGGACCCGGATGTGGAGATGGACGTGGTGGCGCTGGCAGGCACGCCGGACAGCGTGTGTGCGGCGGTGCTGCGCTTCCGGGACGGACGGCTGACCGATAAGCGGGAGTTTTTGTTCCACGATACCTCGGACATTGCCGCCGTGCGGGAGGAATTTCTGCCCCGGTATTATCTGGATGACGAACAGATCCCCAAGATCATTGCGGTGGACGAGCTGCCGCCGGACAGCGACGCTTTGCAGCAGGCGCTGAACGAAAAGCGCGGCAGTGAGGTGCAGCTGTATGTGCCCCAGCGGGGCGATAAGGCCCATCTGGTGGAGATGGCCCACACCAACGCGGTGGAGCGTCTTGCCCGGGAGAGCGGCCGCTATGCCCGGGAGGAAAAACTGCTGGACGAGCTGGCGCAGGTGCTGGGCCTTGCAAAGCCGCCCCGGGCTATTGAGAGTTACGATATCTCCAACTGGGGCGATGGCTCCAGCGTCTGCGGCATGGTCACCTTCAGGGACGGCAAACCCTATAAGGCGGGCTACCGCAGATTCAAAATGAAGACCGTTGCGGGCACTGACGACTATGCATCACTGGCAGAGACTGTCTCCCGGCGGGCGGCAGAGTACGAAAAGTACGCAGAGTTTGCAAAAAAGGGAGAACCCTGCAGCAACTGGTTCGGGCAGAAGCCGGATCTGCTTTTGATGGACGGCGGCAGGGGGCAGGTGAGCGCGGCAAAAGAAGCACTGGCCGGGACTGCCCTTGCGGATGTGCCGCTCTACGGCATGGTGAAGGACGACCACCACCGCACCCGCGCCATTGTGGACAGCGACGGCCGGGAAATTGCCATCAATATGAACCGGGGCACCTTTACCTTTATCACGGCCATTCAGGACGAGACCCACCGCTTTGCCAATGCCTACCGCAAGCAGCAGATGAAGCAGAAGAGTTATTCCTCCACCCTGACCGAGATCCCCGGCATCGGCCCCAAAACGGCCAAGGCGCTGATGGCCCAGTTCAAAAGCGTGGGTGCGGTGAAGGAAGCCACGCCTGACCAGCTGGAAAACACCCCCGGCGTGGGCAAACAGACAGCACAGATCATCTACGATTATTTTCATGCATAATGAAAGAAGACTATGGACAAAACAAAACAGGAAAGTGATTATTTTTATATCTGGAAAGCTTTAGCATGCACCCTTGTGGTATTTATTCACTGCCCATTTCCTGGTGCTGCCAGATGGATTTTAACGGCGGCAGCGCGGATCGGTGTACCGTTTTTCTTTTCGGTGTCCGGCTGGTATCTGTTCCGAACCGATGACTCCGAACAGCAGGTGGAACAGCTGAAAGGCAAAATAAAAAAGACGGCACATATGCTGCTCCGAGTTGGTGCAGCGTACACCCTGTTTGCAGTGATAGTGGAACTGTCTGTGGGAACATTTATTCCTGAATGGCTTTCAGAAAAATTCAGCATTTCTGAAATTTTAAAGCTGCTGGTGTATAACAGTAATAGTCTGGTAGACAGCTACGCATGGCATTTATGGTGGCTGTTTGCCATGCTGAACTGCTACGTAGTGCTTTACTGCTGGAAAAAACTGTGCAAAGATTTTAACTTGGAAAAATATGGCAATAAAATTGGCATAGTGCTTTTGGCGGTGATGCTTATCTTGCAGGCAGTTGTTCCACAAAAGTTGGCATGGTATCGGAACTGGCTTTTTGAAGGAATGCCGTTTATTCTGATTGGAATATATGCCCAAAAGAATAGGCTGCCCGCGATGTTTAAACTGCCGACAGCTTTTTGGCTTGTGATGAGCGTTCTGGAGGCTCATGCTTTTGGAAAGAAAGAAATTTATTTCAGCACGGTGCTGGCAGTGCTTTCAATTCTGAACAGGGGACATTTTACAAGTTTTGCATGGATGTCGGAACGACTGAAAAAGGTATTGGTTCATATTGGCAGGGAGCTGTCTGCTGAAGTTTACTGCTACCATCTGATGATTTATACCACCTTGATTTTTCAGATCCATATAGATGGTGATGTATGGGGAGTGTGCAGAACGTTTCTGGTGCTGGGATTATCGATGCTTCTTGCAGAACTGTTATACCGGACAAAAGTAAAAACACATAAAAAGCAGTTAGTATAATAATAAAAAGACCCTCGATCCTTAGCTTTCAAAGGACTGAGGGTCTTTTACGATTTGAGAAAAGCTTTAGTTCTCCGCAGAAATATCCTGACCGAAATACTTTTCGCTCAGCTCCTTCAGGGTGCCGTCGGCACGCAGCTCGTCGATGGCGGTGTTGATGGCATCCAGCAGGGTGGCGCTGGCATCGCCCTTGCGCAGAGGAATGGCAACGTGGGATGCATCCTCGGTCTGGGCCACCAGCTTGAAATCTGCGTCCGGGTGGACGTTCAGGTAATCGTAGAAGGAGACATCAGCGTTCAGGGTGGCGTCGATGCGGCCGGCGGTGAGCAGCTGGATGGTCTCTTCCAGTGTGTCGATGCCCTGTACGGTGGCACCGTAGCTCTCGGCCAGTTCCATGTAGGTGGAAGCAAGGCTGTTGGCGGTGGTCTTGCCCTTCAGGTCTTCAAAGCTGGTGATCTCGTCGTTATCCTTGCGGACGGCAAGGGCAGTGTGGATGTAGCCGTAGGGCTCGGTGAAATCATAGGTCTTGGCGCGCTCATCGGTCACTTCCACGCCGTTGCACACGATGTCGTAGCGGCCTGCGTCCAGACCGGCAAACAGGCTGTCCCAGTCGCTTTCCACGTATTCCGGCTCCACGCCCAGCTTTTCTGCAAGGGCACGGGAGACTTCCACATCGTAGCCCACCAGAGTATCGGATTCGTCGTGGTAGCTCCAGGGCTGCCATGCGCCTTCCAGTGCAACGATCAGCTTGCCGCTGGACTGGATGTTGGACAGCTGGTCGCCGGCAGCAGGAGCCACAGATGCAGCAGTACCGGAAGCAGCGGTGCTGCCGGAAGAATTGGAGCAGCCGGACAGAGTCAGCACGCCGGCAGCGGCCATAACGCTCATAAGAGAAATAAAGGTTCTGCGTTTCATAATGATAAGTCCTTTCAGTAGATACTATAAGTTGGCAGGTCATCGGGAAGCTTTCTCCTCGGACGCGAGATACGGGTTGCGGCACCCAGCATCTGCTTCGCTGCCGCTCGCATCTTGCTGGCCGCTGCCCCAACAGCGGTTCCCTGTTTCCGCCGCAGGCGGCGGTCACTGCTGTTGCAGGCCATTCCATCGCCCGCCCTATTGCCTTCGGCAACAGGGTCCCACCCCAGCGGACGGTCCTCAGAGAAACTTCCCGCCGTCCTGCTGGGACAGATGCAGCTGTCCATTACGACCCTTTTGGTGAAAATGTGTTTGGAGCGGCCCGCAGGCCGCGACAAACACGAAATAAAAACAAAATCCCGCTGATTATGGCCAGAGCGAAGCGGAGGCCATTCTAAATGGTAACCTCACTCGGTGTGAGCGATCTTGCGCAAAAATTCGCGGGTGCGCTCCTCTTTGGGGTTGGCGAAAAACTCATGCGAGGGAGCCTGCTCCACTACCACGCCGTTCTCCATGAAAACGGTCTTGGAGGAAACATTGCGGGCAAAGCCCATCTCGTGGGTGACCACCAGCATGGTCATGCCCTCTTCGGCCAGCTGCCGCATCACGGCCAGCACTTCGCCAGTCAGCTCCGGGTCAAGGGCCGAAGTCGGCTCGTCAAAATAGATGATCTCCGGGTCAGATGCCAGCGCACGGGCAATGGCCACGCGCTGCTGCTGGCCGCCGGAAAGCTGGCGCGGATAGTAGTCGGCTCGGTCGGCAAGGCCCACCTTTTCCAGCATCCTCATGCCAACGGCATCCGCCTGCTCTTTGGGCATTTTGCGGGCAATGATGAGGCCCTCGGTCACGTTCTGCAGGGCAGTCTTGTTGCGGAACAGATTGTAGTTCTGGAACACAAAGGCCGTCTTTTTGCGCAGCCGGGCAATGTCGGCACGACTGGCCTGGGCAAGGTCGAACGTCTCGCCGTCAAAGGTGAGCTGGCCTGCGTCGGCAGTCTCCAGAAAGTTCAGACAGCGCAGCAGGGTGGTCTTGCCGGAGCCGGAGGGGCCGAGGATGGCCACTACATCGCCCTTTTCCACGGTCAGGTCCACGCCGCGCAGCACCTGCAGCTCACTGGTCACTTTGCGTGCACCGGGCCGGTGGAAGATGCCTGCCTGCAGGCGGGGCTTTGTGTAGGTGAAAAAGGATTTGTGGACGTTTTTGATCTCTAACATGGACATGGCTGCCACACTCCTTTCTTACTGGAAGCCGTGGGCGTTGAGCCGACGCTCCAGCAGTGACTGCAGCTTGGTGATGACCGTGCAGAACAGCAGATACACCACGGCCACCTCACAGTAGATGGGCAGGAAGATGTAGGTGCGGGCGGCCACGCGCTGACCGGCCATGAACAGCTCGGCCACCGTGATGTTGGAGGCCAGCGAGGTGTCCTTGATCATGCCGATGAGCGAGTTGGAGAGGGCAGGCACTGCGGTGCGCAGGGCCTGCGGCAGCACGATGCGGCGCATGATCTGCCACCAGCTCATGCCCACGCAATAACCGGCTTCCAGCTGGCCCTGCGGCACGCTTTCCAGTGCGCCGCGCATGGTCTCGGCACAGTAGGCACCCTCGTTGAAGGCAAAGGCGATGACCGCAGCAGGGAAAGCGTCCAGCATGATGCCCACGCTGGGCAGACCATAAAAGATGATGAACAGCTGCACCAGCAGCGGCGTGCCGCGGATGACCCAGATGTAGAACCGCGCGATCTGCCGCAGCAACGGCACATTGGCGTACTGCACCAGCGCAACGGCCACGGCAATGATCATGGCAAAAAAGAAGGAGACCAGCGTGAGCGGGATGGTCATGGTAAGGCCTGCCGTAAGGATACGGGGCAGGGCCTCCGCCAGCACACTGACCGTGCGGTTGGAAAAAAATGCTTCTAACATGAAAAATGTTCCCTCAGAACGGTGTTCAAATACTTTGTAAATCGTAAGAACAAAGGTATTATAAGGCTTGGAGTGCGCTTGAAGTCAAGGGCTTTTTCTAAAATTCCTACAAAACCTACCAGAATACTATAGCATGAATCCGGATGGAGTGCAAATGGTTTGCTCAAAACGCGTGATGTGTACAAAAACGGACGACTCATCTGGAAAACTTTGTGCAATGCGGCAAGCGGTTGACGGCGCACCGGCTTTCGTGTACAATGAACATAACAACGCGCACCGGGCTTGGCCCGGCACAGGCGCAAATTCACCGCAGAGGGTGCAGTGCCCTTTGCGCGGTGCAGACACGGAGGACACGAACGTGACGAAGAAAAAAATTGGCGTTCTGGGTGCAGGTACCTGGGGCATGGCTCTGGCACGGATGCTGTGTGTCAGCGGCAATGATGTGCAGGTGTGGTCGGCGCTTCCGGCTGAGGTGGAGAACCTTTCCGCTACGCGGGTGCACCCCAATCTGCCGGGCATGAAGATCCCGGAAGAGCTGCAGTTTACCAAGAGCATTGAGGAAGTGTGCACTGGCAAGGATGTGCTGCTGTTTGCAGTGCCGTCGGTATTTGTGCGCTCCACCACGGCCAAGGCCCGGCCTTACATCCCGGACGGCCAGATCCTTGTGGACGTTGCCAAGGGCATGGAGCCGGACACCTTATATACCATGACCGAGGTCATCGCCGACGAGCTGAACAAAGAGGGTGGCCCCCAAAACGCAAAGCTGGTGGCCCTTTCCGGCCCGACCCATGCGGAAGAGGTGGCGCTGGACATGCCCACCACCATCGTTTCGGCCTGCCCGGATGAAGCCGCTGCCGAGTATGTGCAGGATGTGTTCAGCAACACCTGTATGCGTGTGTACACCAACGCCGACATCAAGGGCGTGGAGCTGAGCGGCGCGCTGAAGAATGTGATTGCACTGGGTGTTGGCATCTCCACCGGCCTTGGCTACGGCGACAACGCCCGCGCAGCCCTCATCACCCGCGGCATTGCCGAGATCGCCCGGCTGGGCGTGGCCATGGGCTGCAACATCCACACCTTTGCGGGTCTGGCCGGTATCGGCGACCTGATCGTGACGGCGACCAGTATGCACAGCCGCAACAATCGTGCGGGCATTCTGATCGGCAAGGGCAAAAGCCCGGAGCAGGCCGTGAAGGAGGTCGGCATGGTGGTGGAGGGCATCAATGCACTGCCTGCCGCTATGGAGCTGGCAGCAAAGTACAATGTGGAAATGCCCATTGTGCAGACGGTGAACGCCATCGTGAAGGAGGGCATGAGCGCCAGCGACGCGCTGCGCACCCTGATGGACCGCAACCGGAAGAACGAGATGCCGCAGGGCTACGAAAAAGTCTGAATTTTAAGGGAGAAGGCACAGCTGTCTGCAGATGGCTGTGCCTTTTTTGCTGCGCGGCCTGCCCACTGGCCGAAAACACAAAATAATTCAAATTTTTTACCAAAATCAGACGTAAAAGGGTAGAAGGTCGGGAAACTTTCTGCTATACTGAAACAGAACGCAAAAACCGGGGGACGTTTTGTGCACCCTGTCGGAGAGAAAGAGAGGAATCTGCCATGCCGTCAACTTATGCGCACCGCCGCTTCGGTGCCAATGTGCTGGAACATCTGCCGGATGAACTGCGTGCTCAGCTGGAACAGAACCGTGAGCTTTACGATATCGGCCTGCATGGGCCGGACCTGCTGTTTTATTACCATGCTGCCAAGTCCAACCCGGTGGGTGCATTGGGCAACGCCATGCACGAGGAGCCGGGGCGGGTCTTTTTTGACCGGGCGCGCAGGGTGGTGCACTGCGAGGCAGACCGGGATGCTGCGCTGGCATATGCGCTGGGCTTTGTATGCCACTTTGCGCTGGACAGCACCTGCCACCCGTATGTGGAGCAGTTCACCCGGGAAAGCGGCGTGACCCACTGCGAGATCGAGACCGAGTTTGACAACATGCTCATGCGCCGCGACGGGCTGGACCCGCTGAAGTTTTTCACAGCCAGCCATATCCACCCGTCGGAACAGAATGCAAAGGCGATCGCGCCCTTTTACGAGGGCATCTCGGAGCAGGTGGCGCTGGACTCGCTCAAGGGCATGATCTCAGTGCACAGGCTGCTGCAGGCATCCAATCCTGTCAAGCGCTGGATGGTGCTGACAGGCATGAAGGTGGTGGGCAAATACGACATGCTGCACGGCCTTGTGGCAGATCCGCAGCCGAACCCGAAGTGCGTGGAGAGCGGCAAGCGGCTGGAAGAACTGTATGCGCAGGCGCTTCCGCTGGCAGAAACGCTGATCCTGGAATTTGTGGCAAAGCTGGACACCAAGGAACCACTGGATAAGGCCTACGATCATACCTTTGGGGAATTTTAAGTGGGCCGATAGGGTGAGATGCAGGCAGTATTTACGACCTTTCCCGTGAAAAAGCCGATCTGGAAAATCCGCGGATTTTCCAGATCGGTATATCAAAATAAAATTTCCGCTGAAGATAGCCAAAGCGAATGCGGCGGCCATTTTAAATGGTGAAATCCAAAAAGAGGGGGCACCGCCCGGCGGTGCGAGAGGAAACAAGATGAAACATGAAAAATTCAAGATGACACCGCTGGAACGCGCGTGGATCCTGTACGATGTGGGCAACTCGGCCTTTGTGCTGATGATCGCCACACTGGTGCCCATTTTCTTTAATGCGCTGGCCGAAGCCGGGGGATTGAGTTCGGTGAACTATCTGGCCTACTGGGGCTATGCAAGCTCGGTGGTCACGGTGATCACGGCAGTGCTGGGACCGATTTTGGGCACGCTGGCCGATACCAGAGGCTTTAAAAAGCCCATCTTCATGCTCTGCCTGTTCGTGGGCGTGGCAGGCTGCTGTGCCATGGGCCTTGCCACTACATGGCTTCCGTTCCTGATCATCTTCATCCTTGCAAAGATCGGCTTTTCGGGCAGTCTGGTGTTCTACGATTCCATGCTGGGCGATGTGACCACCCCGGAACGCATGGATGTTGTGTCTTCGCAGGGCTATGCATGGGGCTACATTGGCAGCTGCGTGCCCTTTGTGGTGTGTCTGGCACTGGTGCTGGGCAGCGGGGCTATCGGTCTGAGCCAGATGACCGCCCTTTCCGTGGCGCTGCTCATCACCGCTGTGTGGTGGCTGGGCACCACCTTGCCGCTGCTGCGGAACTATAAGCAGATCAACTATGTGGAGGTAGAGCAGCACGCCATCCGGCAGAGCTTTGTGCGCATCGGCCACACCCTCAAGCATCTGCGCGAGGATAAGCAGGTGTTCTGGTTCCTGCTGGCCTTCTTCTGCTACATCGACGGCGTGTATACCATCATCGATATGGCCACCGCCTACGGCACGGCACTGGGGCTGGAGACCACCGGCCTTTTGCTGGCCCTGCTGGTAACGCAGATCGTGGCCTTCCCTTCGGCGCTGATCTTTGGTCGGCTGAGTGCAAAATACCCGTCCAGCCAGCTTATCCCGGTCTGCATCGCGGCCTACACCGGCATTGTGGTGTTCGCCTTCTTCCTGACCAGCCAGTGGCAGTTCTGGGTACTGGCCGTGCTGGTGGGCATGTTCCAGGGCGGCGTGCAGGCACTGAGCCGCAGCCACTTTGCCAAGATCATCCCGGCTGAAAAATCCGGCGAATACTTTGGCCTGTTCGACATCTGCGGCAAGGGCGCGTCCTTCCTTGGTACCATGATCGTGAGCGTGGGCAGCCAGCTGACCGGCAGCGCCAATGTGGGCATTGGGATGCTGGCGCTGCTGTTTGCAGTGGGCTTTGTGCTGTTCCGGGTGTCCTGCCGGACTGAGGGCGCAAAACAGGTGTAAAAAATACGATTTAAAATTGCCGACGCTTTCGCTTTGGCAATATCAGAGGAAATATTATTTTATAATTTTGCAAACAAGCCAGCCCTGCGGGGCCGGCTTGTTTCCTTTTTCACGGGAAGAGCGTAACGGCAAACGACATTTTGCCTGCACTGGCTCCCTGCGGGAACATTCGCGTCAGCAGATAGCGCACAAGCTTACCCGTACAGCTCGTCGCGTAAGCGACTCGAAATCGGCGGAACACAAAAAATCCTTTAGCGCAGCGACTTGGATTTTTTGTATGGAGCCTAACTGCTTTGGGGTCTAAAAGGGGCGAGCAGCCCCTTTTTCATGGATCCAGCGCGTTGAAATCGCTGTGACCTTGCTGTGCTGAACACACAGCATTTGCTGCGCAAACCGGTCTGCGGCTTAAAAGCCCCACTGGGGCTTTCATGCCCTGCGGGCACCGCCGTCCTTTCTGGTTCTCTTTTGGCACGCAAAAGAGAACATACCTAGCGGTAATGCTTTTTACAAAAGGCATTAAACTCAATCTACGCGAAAACGCTCTGAACGGGAAGCAAATCATCAAAAACCGTTCTTCTGGTTATTATTAACAAACCGGTAATTGTCTTTTTGAGCGGCGAATGATACAATAGTGTCAAACGATTTCAAAACCACAAAGGAGAAAACGAAATGGAACGATTTCCCGGTTATACCCTCGTGCGTACCGAGGACTGCCCTGAACAGCACGGAACCCTGACCGTGCTTACCCACGATGTGAGCGGTGCCACGGTGCTGCTGGTGGAAAATGAAGATAGTAACAAGGCGTTTGGCATCGGCTTTGGCACCTTCCCGTCCGATGACACCGGCGTGTTCCACATTCTGGAGCACTCGGTGCTGGCAGGCAGCGAAAAATACCCGGTGACCTCGCCGTTCTTGCAGCTGCTCAAAAGCAGTATGGCATCTTTCCTGAATGCGATGACCTTCCCGGATAAGACGGTCTACCCGTTCGCTACGCCCAATGAGACCGACTTCAAAAACCTGATGGATGTCTACCTGAACGCGGTGTTCTGCCCGCTGGCCATGGTGGACAAGAGCGTGTTTGAGCAGGAGGGCTGGCACCGCAGTGCCGACGGCACCGTGAGCGGAGTGGTGTACAACGAGATGCAGGGCGCTCTGGCTGCACCGGATGCTCAGTTGGAAAATGCACTGGAACGGGCCATGTTCCCGGATACGGCCTACGGCTTTGTTTCCGGCGGCGACCCGGCCAGCATCCCGGCGCTGACCTATGAAAAGTATAAGCGGGTATATCACCGCCACTACAGCGCCGACAACTGCTGCATTACCCTCTATGGCAAAATGGATATGGCTGAAAAGCTGGAACTGCTGGACAGGGATTATCTTTCAAAAATGCCTAAGGGCACCAGCCGTCCGCAGCTGACCGTGCAGCACGAGCAGGCGGGTGCCTGCGTGGAACTGCCCTACTATACCGAAAACCCGGAGCCGGACGAGGTGCAGTGTGCTCTGGCATGGTACACCGGTGCCTTTGCAGACCGGGAGCGGCAGCTGGGCGTGGAGATCCTGCTGGATGCCCTGCTTGGCACCAATAACTCCCCGCTGAAGGCGGCGCTGCTGGCCGAAAAGCTGGGCGCAGATATTGACATTGGCTTTGACGACAGCACCCTGCAGCCGGTGCTGGAACTGGTGCTGCGCGGTGCCACCGAGGAGAGCGCCCGCAAGTTCGCTGCCGCTGTGCGCAAGGCGGTGGACGGCATTCTGGCCGAGGGCATCCCGCAGGAACTGCTGTTGGCTTCGCTGAACGCAGCAGAGTTTGCATCGCTGGAGCGCCCGGGCACCCTGCCAGACGGCGTGCTGGATGCCATCAACGCTTCCACCGGTTGGCTGCACACCGGCGACCCTGCCCTGCTGCTGCACACGGACAGGCTGTTTGCTTCCCTGCGGGAAAAGATGGCCGATGGCTGGTTCAATGAGCTGCTGCGTGAGCTGTTTGCACCGGCTCCGGTGCAGGTGGTGCAGGTGCCCACCCTGCCTGAAAAGGAGGAGGGCGAACCCATCCGCACCGACGGCAAGCTTGTGCTGGAGCACCCGCTGACCGTTGCCGACCTTGGCGACGGAGCAAGGACAGCCCCAGGCGAGCGGGAACTTCTGGCCGGTGCGCAGCTGGTGCATCACCCTTCGGCAGGCAGCCTGTACCTGAACTTCTACTATGACCTTGGCAATGTGAAGCCCGAGGACATGCCGTATCTGGACCTGCTGACCGATGTGCTGGACGAGCTGGACAGCACCGAACACACCGCTCAGCAGCTGAACACTCTGCGCAGCACATGGCTGGGCGACAGCCGCACCCAGCTGGACATCTGGACTGGGCGGCAGGAGGGTGCACCCTGCCACGCCAAGCTGAGCCTGTGCCTGAGCCTGCTGGAACGCAGTCTGGAAAAGGCTGTGGAGCTGGGCGGCGAATGGCTGTATGATACCATCCTTACCGGCCCGGCGGCAGAAGCTGCTTTTGCACGGGTGCTGAGCCAGCAGAAGTTGAACATGGAACAGCAGTTCATCCAGCAGGGCAACGTATACGCAGCCACCCGCGCCAGTGCCCACTACACGGTGGACGGTGCGGTGAGTGAACGCTGCAGCGGTGTGAGCTATTACAAGTTCCTGTGCGGCGTGCAGGAGCGCGGCAATTGGGCAGCACTGGGCGAAAAGCTGGATGCTCTGCGCACAGAGGTGCTGCAGCACGCGGAGCTGACGGTCAGCCTGTACGGCAGCGAGGATGCCCTTGCAAAGCTGCGCACTCTGCTGCCGGACAGCCGCTTTGCTGCCGAGGGCCGCGCTGCGGCAAAGCCCTATGTGGAGCCGCTGACACCGCCGGTGAACGAAGCGTTTATCATTGACGGCGGTGTGAACTACGATGTACAGGCATGGCCCATGGAGCGCCGCAGCGACCGCAAGGCGCTGGCCCGCGTGATGAGCTACGAATACCTGTGGCACAACATCCGCGAGGTGGGCGGCGCTTACGGCACCGGAATGCTCTCCTCGGACGGCGTGGAATACCTGTACACCTACCGCGACCCCCATGTAAAGGAAAGCTACGACGCCTTTGCAAAAGGCCCGGCAGAGCTGGCAGCACGGGAGTACACCGAAAAAGACCTGAACGATTTTATTGTGGGTACTGTGGCCAAGCTGGACACCCCCCGCAAGCCGCGTGCTGAGGCCCGCGAGACGGACCGCCGGTATTTCTGCGGCATCACGGATGAAATGATGGCGGCAGACCGCAAGGCCCTGTGTGCGGTGGATGCCGCACTGCTGAAGGAGCAGGCCGCAGAGCTGGGTGCCGCCATGGCAAACGGCGTGCGGGTGGTGTTTGGCAGCAAGGATGCTGTGGAAGCCGCAAAAGAATTGTTTGATACGGTGGAAACATTGTAAATGAATTTTAAAAAGTGCCTGATGATACGAAAAATGTCATCGGGCATTTTTACTTTTTGTAAAGAAACGGAAAAATTTAAAAAGCAGGGTTGACGCGGCAAAAAAGCAGTGGTAAAGTAATGGGCGGAAAAGGCAAAAAGTGTCTTTTTACAACAGGAGAACGAGGTGGTTGTCATGGAACCTGCTGGCAGTAGCAGCAGTCTTTCTCCCCGATTATTTTATATGATGGCAGCCGCCGTTTCTGCTTTGCGCAGACCCTGCTGTGTGTAAATGCACACGGTGCGTGTTTGCGTTCCCTGAAAAGAAGAAACGAGAGCTGCCACTGAAAAGGAGGCAGCTTTTTTATGTCTGAAATCTCGATCGATACCCTCAAGACCATGCTGGCAAATCTGGACGATGCCAAGAAATACCAGAGCCTGCGGGATGTGATGGAAACTCTGCCCGCGCCCGACCTTGCGGCGGTGTTTGAGGATCTGCCCGCAGAAAAGCTCCCGGTGCTGTTCCGTCTGTGCCCGAAGGATCTGGCCGCAGATGTGTTCACCGAACTGACCCCTGAGACCCAGCAGAAGCTGATCGACGGCCTGACCGATACCGAGCTGAAGGCTGTGGTGGACGAACTGTTCGTGGACGATGCCACCGACCTTGTGGAGGAAATGCCTGCCAACGTGGTCAAGCGCATTCTGGGTCAGGCCGACCCCGCCACCCGCCGCATGATCAATGAGCTGCTCAAGTACCCGGAGGACTCAGCCGGCGGCGTGATGACCACCGAGCTGATGGAGCTGCGGCCGGACATGACCGTGGCACAGGCCATGGAGGCCATCCGCAGGAATGGCTTTGACAAGGAGACCATCAACAACTGCTATGTGACCGATGACAGCCGCAGGCTGATCGGCGTGGTGTCCCTGCGGGCGCTGGTGCTGGCAAAGAACACAGAAGAGCCGATCAAGGACCTGATGGATTTCAATGTGGTCAGCGTGAGCACCACCACCGATCAGGAGGATGTTTCCAACCTGTTCGAGAAATACGGCTTTCTGGCCATTCCAGTCGTGGACGCGGAAAACCGGCTGGTGGGCATCGTGACCATTGATGATGCTATCAGCATCCTGCAGGACGAGGCCAGCGAAGATATTGCAAAGATGAACGCAATCGGCCCCTCCGACAAGCCCTACTTCAAGCAGAGCATGTGGGATCTGTACAAGAGCCGCGCACCGTGGCTGCTGTTTTTAATGATCAGCGCCACCTTCTCCAGCATGGTCATCCGCGGATACGAGGATGCACTGGCCGCTGTGACCGTGCTGACCGCCTACATCCCCATGCTGACCGATGCAGGCGGCAACGCGGGTAGCCAGAGCACCTCCACCATCATCCGCGGCATGGCGGTGGGCGATATCCAGCCCCACGATCTGCCCCGCATCCTCTGGCGCGAGAGCCGCGTAGCCCTGCTGTGCGGCGGCACGCTGGCCGTATGCAACTTTGTAAAGCTGCTGGTGTTTGACCGCATCGCGGCTCCGGTGGCGCTGGTGGTGTGCCTGACTTTGATCTGCACCATCCTGCTCTCGCAGATCATCGGCGGCATTCTGCCCGTGGCGGCAGAAAAGCTGCATGTGGATCCGGCCGTGATGGCTTCACCCCTGATCACCACTATTGTGGATACCACCACGCTGCTGATCTACTTCAACATTGCAAAGATGCTGCTGCATCTGTAAAAGATACTCGGATCGGGATGCCCGGAGGCTCAGGAAAGCTTCCGGGCATTTTCTTTGCAAAAGGCGGGCGGCAAGAACCGGGAATGACAGGCGATTTTCAGAAAATTGCAGAAATGAAGCGAAAAAATGCGGAAGAACAGGGACGAACTATTCCTGAAAATATTTTTCAAGATATACAAGAAATGAAAAAGCTGCAAAAACCGGACGATGCAACATTTTGTAATCTTTTTGAGAGAAAAATGACATAATTTTTTTGCTTTTGTAGGGAGGTTGCAAATGTATGAAAAATTGTGATGTTTCGAGAAAAGAAATTGGCGGGCCCAAAAAGCATTTGTTGAAATAGCACAAAAGAACTCCTTCAATCTTGTGAACTTGTTCTCTTGAACAGTGGGGTGCTGCAAGGGTATAATACGAACAGGAATTACAGGTGCATGCAAGATTGCTCCTGTGAAAATGCTGAGATACGAATTGAAGGAGAACATTATTATGAAAATGATTTCGCGTCGTGACTTCCTGAAGGCATCTGCTGTTGTTGGCGCAACTGCTGCCATGACCGCCTGCGGCGGCTCTTCCTCCACCAGCACCGCTGCTTCCAGCGTTGCTTCTTCCACCGCTGCTTCTGCCGCTGCTACCAACGGCTCTGCCAACATCGGCGTTTGCATCTATCAGTTTGCTGATAACTTCATGACCCTGTACCGCTCCGATCTGGAAGAGTACCTGAAGGATATGGGCTACGCCGTCACCATCATGGACGGCAAGAACGACCAGAACACCCAGACCGAGCAGATCAACACCTTCCTGCAGCAGGGCGTGGACGTGCTGGTCATCAACCCTGTCCAGACCACTTCCGCACAGACCATCGTTGATACCGTCAAGCCCTCTGAGACTCCTATCGTCTTCATCAACCGTGAGCCCGACAAGAGCGTTCTGGACTCCTACGCAGACAAGTGCTGCTACGTTGGTGCTGACGCACGTCAGTCCGGTACTTATCAGGGCGAGCTGATCCTGGAGACCGAGACTCAGGGCGATATCAACGGCGACGGCAAGATCACCTACATTATGTGCAAGGGCGACCCCGAGAACATCGATGCTCAGTACCGCACCGAGTACTCCATCAAGGCCCTGACCGATGCAGGCAAGGAAGTTGAGTGCCTGTACGAGTACCTGGACAACTGGGATCAGACCACCGCTCAGCAGGACGTTGCAAACGCTCTGTCTCAGTACGGCGACAAGATCGAAGTTGTCTTCTGCAACAACGACGCAATGGCACTGGGCGCTCTGCAGTCCATCCAGCAGGCTAACCGCACCGTCGGCAAGGACATCTATCTGGTTGGTGTCGATGCACTGGCTGAGGCTGTTCAGGACGTTCTGGATGGCAACATGACCGGTACCGTGCTGAACGACGACGTGGGTCAGGCTACTGCAGCTGCTGAGGCTACCAAGCTGTACGTCGAAGGCTCCAAGGTCGAGCAGTACTACTGGGTCGACTATGTGAAGGTGACCAAGGACAACGCTTCCGAGTACGCGAAGTAAGACCAAAGTTTTCCTGAAACAATGCAAGGTGCGCAGTGGACCTTGACGGCTTGAGCAAAGCTATAAAGCGCGTGCGTGCGAGAAATATTCTCCGCGCACGCGCCTTGTTTTGAAAAAAGGTTTTTCTGCGGCCCGATGATAAACGACAAGGAGGCTCTGCGGAATGTCAGAATACCGTCTGGTAATGAAAGGCGTGGTCAAGACCTTCCCCGGCGTCAAAGCGCTGGATCACGCCCAGTTGGAGCTTCGCCCCGGTAAGGTCATGGCGCTGATGGGTGAAAACGGCGCCGGTAAGTCCACACTGATGAAATGCATGTTCGGCATTTACAAGATGGACGAGGGCGAAATTGAATACGAGGGCGAAAAAGTTACCATCACCACCCCTCTGGATGCACTGAACCGCGGCATTGCCATGGTGCATCAGGAACTGCAGCCGATTCCGGCACGTACTGTGGCCGAGAACATCTGGCTGGGCCGCTACCCCACCAAAAAGTACGGTCCTGTTACGGTGGTGGATCACGCCAAAATGTACAAGGATACGGAGGAGCTGCTGAAAAAGCTGAAGCTGGAGATCAATCCCCGTGCAAAGCTTGGCTCTCTGAGCATCGCACAGATGCAGATGGTGGAAATTGCAAAGGCTGTTTCCGCAAACTGCAAGGTGCTGATCCTGGACGAACCCACTTCCTCACTGACCGCAAACGAAGTTGAGTCGCTGTTCCGCATCATGCGCGAGCTGAAGGCTCTGGGCGTGGCACTGGTCTATATCAGCCACAAGATGGACGAGATCAAGGTGATCGCGGACGAAGTCACCATCATGCGCGATGGCCAGTACATCGGTAAGTGGGACGTTGCCAACATGACCAAGGAAGAGATCATTGCAAAGATGGTCGGCCGTGAGCTGTCGAACCTGTATCCCCCGCTGGAGAACCATCCCTCGGACGAGGTGATGATGAAGGTGGAGGACTTTACATCCATCCATCGGCGTTCCTTCCGCCACTGCAGCTTCGAGATCAAAAAAGGCGAGATTCTGGGCGTGGCCGGTCTGGTGGGCGCACAGCGCACCGAGCTGATGGAAGGCATCTTCGGCCTGCGTGCCCATACCTCCGGTAAGGTGTGGATCAAGGGCGAAGAGGTGAACATCAAGCAGCCCCGCGACGCCATCCAGAAGAGCGTGGCTCTGCTGACCGAGGACCGCCGTGCCACCGGCATCATGGGTGTGCTGAGTGTTGCGGATAACATCTCCATTGCATCGCTGGATGCCCTGCGCAAGGGCCCCATCATGCTGGACGACAAGAAGATCCTGGATCTGGTGGCTACCAACAAGGAAAAGATGGCCATCAAGGTGCCCAGCCCCAAGACCCAGATCAAGAGTCTTTCCGGCGGCAACCAGCAGAAGGTGCTGATCGCCCGCTGGCTGGCCAACAACCCCGATGTTCTCATTCTGGACGAGCCTACCCGTGGCATCGACGTCGGTGCAAAGTATGAAATTTACTGCATCATCGCCGATCTGGCCAAGCAGGGCAAGAGCATTATCATGATTTCCTCTGAAATGAGCGAGATCATCGGTATGTCCAACCGTGTCATGGTCATGTGCGATGGCCGTATCACCGGCTTTATCGACGGCAAGGACGCCACGCAGGAGAACATCATGGCGCTGGCTACCCAGTTCGAGACCGCACCTGACGCAGCTGCGGCAAATCAGTAATTAAGGAGGCTGTCTATCGTGGAAGCTACCAAAAAATTGAATGGCAAGGCTGTGGGCAAGTGGCTCAGCAACAACGCCATTATCATGATGATGCTGGCCATCACTCTGATCGTTGGCATCATTCACCCCAACTTCTTCTCCGGCACCAACATGATCAACCTGTTCAAGAACGTGTCCATCCGCTACATCATCGCGCTGGGCATTTCCGGCTGCCTGATCACCACCGGCAACGACCTGTCCGCAGGCCGTCTGGCTGGTTTTGCAGCATGTCTGGCCTGCATCTTTGCACAGACCGAAGGCGCTGCCGGTAAATTCTATGCAAACATGCCTACCCTGTCCACCCCGGTGGTGTTCATTCTGGTCATTGCCATCTGCGCCATCGTGGGTCTGTGCAATGGTCTGGTGGTCAGCTACCTGAAGGTGCAGCCCTTCATTGCTACCTTGGGTATGCAGCAGGTGGTCTACGGTATCTGCCTGGTGTACACCGGCGGTACCCCCATCGGCTCTTTGAACAAAAACTTCACCTCTCTGGCCTCCAACACCATCATCGGTGTGCCTGTGCTGATCTGGATCGCTCTGATCGTGGCCGGGTGCTTCTGGTTCCTGTACAACAAGACCCGTCACGGCAAGTACATGTATGCCATCGGCGGCAACGAGGCTGCTGCTGAGGTGGCCGGTGTCAACGTCAACGCCACCAAGATCCGCATCTACATCCTGGCTTCCTGCATGTTCGGTCTGGCAGGCTGCCTGCTGGCTGCAAAGTCCGGCGGCGCATCCGTCAACACCGCACAGGGCTATGAGCTGGATGCCATCGCAGCCTGCACCATCGGCGGTGTTTCCACCACCGGCGGCGTTGGTACTGTTCCCGGCGTTCTGGTCGGCGTTCTGGTCTTTGAGCTGATGAAGGTGGCTCTGCAGTTCATGAATGTCAACTCTTCTTACACCTACATCGTTCAGGGTCTTGTCATTATCGTGGCTGTGGCCATCGATATCCGCAAGTATCTGGCAAAGAAGTAAGAGCTTTTTCTGTGGGTCGTCTGCTTTTGGGCAGGCGGCCCGCTTTTTTTATCTGCATTTGTGTGGTATTATAATAAAAACACCATCAGGAGGTACGTTATGGCACAGGAAAAACAGACGCCCGAAGAGCGCGAGGCTGAGCTTGCCCGGCGGGAAGCTGCTCTTGCGGCCCGGGAAGCACAGCTTGCACAGGAGCAGGCAGAGTTGGCCGCGCAGAAGGTGGATTTTGAGGAAGGAAAAAAGAGCCTGCTCAACAACGGCGACAAAAACTTTGTGAATGCGAAAGAAAAGATGTACGATCATTTTCCGCTGACCGTGCACCAGATGGATATTATCATCGGAGTGCTGTTTGCACTGATCGCACTGTTCCTTGTGCTGGGAGTGACCCATACCAGCTTCTTCGGGCTGTTCGGAGGGTAAGTGCATTCCTTTTCTGCAGCAGGTGATTGCATTTCATCCGCAATATGCGTATAATTTAGGATAAAAGCTCTGCCGCACTGCGGCGGCAGGAAGAGGAGTGGTGATCTTGAAAAAGAAATGGCTCGCGGCGGTGCTGGCCGGAGCTTTGCTGGCAGCAGCACTGCTGAGCGGATGCTCGTCGGTGGAGATCGTTAAACGGCTGCGCTTCGGCGTGGCTGGCGAGGGCGGCATCTACCGAGAGTTCGGTGAGCGGTTCGCAGCATTGGAAAATGAGATGGACAACGGGCAGGTGGAGTTGAAGGCTACCGCCGGTTCCGCAGCGAACCTGCGTCTGTTGGCCGGCGAATACCTGCAGCTGGCCATTGCACAGGCAGACCTTGTGCAGGATGCCTATGACCAGACCGGCATCTTTGCCGACGAGGAGGAAAGCCGGGGCTTTGGTGCCGTGGCGGCGCTGTACACCGAGACCTGTCAGGTGGTGGTGCGGGCGGATTCCGACATCCAGTCCATTGAGGACCTGCATGGCAGGACGGTGAGCATTGGCGCGGAGGAATCCGGTTCGGAGCAGAACGCGCGGCAGATCTTATCTGCCTATGGCTTGAACGACAAGATGGTGAGCATGGTAAACCTGAACTATGAGGATGCCGCTGCCCAGCTGAAGGCGGGCAGGGTGGATGCCATCTTTATGACAGTGGGCGCGCCCAGCCCGGTGCTGACCGCTCTGGCAGGCGAGTGCGGCATCCGGCTGCTGAACGTGGACGGTGCGGCAGCACAGCGCCTGCAGAGCGCTTACAGAGCCTACAGCAGCGTTACGCTGCCGGCAGGCACCTATCCCGGACAGACGGAGAAGGTGCAGACGGTGGGCGTGAAAGCCGTTCTGCTGGCCAGTGACGCGCTGCCTGCAAAGCAGGTGCAGCAGCTGACACAGCTTCTGTTCTCCAGCCGGGAAGGGCTGGAAGAGCAGCTGGGCATCCCGCTGGACCCGGAGGAAAACGCAGTAGAGGGCGTTGGCATCCCGTTCCATGCGGGTGCGGCCGCATATTATAAGGCGGCAGGAATTACGGTCGATGAAGCGGCTGGGAACTGAGGGAAAGTAGAACAATGAAGATCGAATTGGATATGTATCAGACACTGGCCGTTGCGGTGCTGGTGCTGATGCTGGGCAAATTTTTGCGGGCAAGGGTGCAGGTGCTGGAACGTTTCTGCATTCCGGCTCCGGTCATTGGCGGCGTGCTGTTCGCCATTTTTACCTGTGTGTGCTATGTGACCGGCGTTGCCGAGTTTGCATTTGATGATATTCTAAAGGAAGTCTGCATGGTGATGTTTTTCACCTCGGTGGGCTTCCAGGCAAACCTCAAGGTGCTGAAAAGCGGTGGAAGAGCGATGATCGTGTTTCTGGGCGTGGTCATCGTGCTGATCGTCAGCCAGAACTTTGTAGCCGTGGGGCTGGCAAAGCTGCTGGGCGTGGATGCGCTGGTGGGCCTTTGCACCGGCTCCATCCCCATGGTGGGCGGTCACGGCACCGCCGGTGCCTTTGGCCCGGTGCTGGAGGACTTTGGCATTCAGGGGGCCACCACCCTGTGTACGGCAGCGGCCACCTATGGCCTGATCGCGGGCAGCATGATGGGCGGCCCCATCGGTAAGATGCTCATTGAGCGGCACAACCTGCTGGCCACGGTGGTACCGGAGGATGACAGCCTACTGGTGGAAGAAGAAATGAAGCACGAGCGCCACACCACCATGTACCCGGCGGCAAGCTTCCAGCTGATCGTCGCAATGGGCATCGGCACGGTGCTGTCCAGACTTCTGAGCCTGACGGGCATGACCTTCCCCATTTATATCGGTGCCATGATCGCGGCGGCCATCATCCGCAATGTGGGTGAGTATGGCGGCGGCTACACCGTGTATATGGGCGAGATCAATGACATTGGCGGCATCTGCCTTTCGCTGTTCCTGGGCATGGCCATGATCACCCTGAAGCTGTGGCAGCTGGCAGAGCTGGCCCTGCCGCTGATCGTGCTGCTGGCCGGGCAGACCCTGTTCATGATCCTGTATGTGGTACTGGTGGTGTTCAACATCATGGGCCGCGATTACGACGCGGCGGTGATCGTATCCGGCACCTGCGGCTTTGGCATGGGTGCAACGCCCAACGCCATGGCCAACATGCAGGCCATCTGCGATAAATATTCGCCCTCGGTCAAGGCGTATCTGCTGATCCCGCTGGTGGGCAGTCTGTTTGCGGACTTTCTGAACAGTCTGGTCATTACGGTGTTCATCAATTTTATCTGAAGCTGATCTTTACAGTTCGGGCGGGCTTCCGCACCGGGAAAGGAGACGTGCAATGTCGCTTTATCACCATCTGAAAACGTGGCTCGGAAAAAAGCGGGAGCATCCCCATGAGGAAGAAACCGTGGCCGTGCCGGAGATCCATACCGGCAAGGTGGCACATCATATGGATGCGGACGGCACTCCGGCGGCTGATAAGCCGATCCACTATGATAACGTGGCTATCCCGGAAGTGCATATCCACCCGCGGCGCAAATAACCCCGATCGCTAAAAAAGAATAGTTCCACGCCGGACAGCCCGGAGCGAATGCACAGGCTGTTCTGAATCACAGGAAACAGAAAAGCTCCCGTCCATCATCAGGACGGGAGCTTTTTTGCTTGCGGTAAGATCAGCGGCTTAGAGGAACACGTACTTGAGGATAAACAGCACGGTCAGCACATACATCAGAGGGCTGATCTTCTTTTCCTTGGCCTTGCCGGTGACCAGATTGATCAGGGTCCAGGAGATGACGCCGATGGCGATGCCCTCGGAAATGCTGTAAGCAGTGGGCATGGCCAGAATGGTCAGGAAGGCGGGGATGCCCTCGCTGGGGTCGTTGAAGTCGATCTTGACGGCGGAACCCATCATGTAGAAGCCCACGATGATCAGGGCCGGAGCCGTTGCAAAGGACGGGATGGTGAGGAACAGAGGGCTGAAGATGGTGGCCAGCAGGAACAGGATGCCGGTGGTCATAGCGGTCAGACCGGTGCGGCCGCCCTCGGTAACGCCGGAAGCACTCTCGACGAAGGTGGTGGTGGTGGAAGTGCCCAGCACAGCGCCTGCGCAGGTGGCGATGGAGTCGGCCATCAGTGCGCCCTTGATGTGGGGCAGCTTGCCGTCCTCGTCCAGCATGTCGGCCTTGGAGGCAACACCGATCAGGGTGCCCAGAGTATCGAACAGGTCAACGAACAGGAAGGAGAACATGACGGCAAAGAAGTTCAGGATGCCAACGCCGGAGAAATCGGTCTTGAACACCTGACCAAAGGTCTTGCCCAGCGCGGAGAAGTCGAAGCTGACAAAAGCGGTGGGAATGACGGAGTACATGCCTGCATCGGGGTTGGGAACATAGATGCCGGCGATCTCGCAGAGGATGCCCAGCACCCAGGTGATAAGAATGCCGTACAGGATGCCGCCCTTGACCTTCTTTACCAGCAGGATGGCGGTGATCACGATACCCAACAGGGCAAGGATCGCGCCCATGCCCACGCTGGAGAAGGTCTCGCCCTTGAAGTGCTGGTAGGTGACGAGGGTGGAATCGCTGTTGACGATCAGCTTTGCGTTCTGCAGGCCAACGAAAGCAACGAACAGGCCGATGCCCACGCTGACGGCGCTCTTCAGGGTCATGGGGATGGCATTGAAGATGCCCTCACGGACATTGGTGAGGGACAGCACGATGAAGATGATGCCCTCCACAAAGACGGCCATCAGGGCCAACTGCCAGCTGTAGCCCATGGTGAGAACGACCGTGTAGGAGAAGTAGGCGTTCAGGCCCATGCCGGGTGCCAGTGCAAACGGATAGTTGGCAAGCAGAGCCATAAGCGCAGTGCCAACAAAGGATGCCAGCGCGGTGGCGATCAGAACGGCTTCCGAATCCATGCCGGAAGCAGAAAGGATGTTGGGATTGACCGCAAGGATGTAAGCCATGGTCATGAAGGTGGTGATACCTGCCATGATCTCGGTCTTGACATCGGTGTGGTTCTCCTTCAGATGAAAGATGTTTTCTAACATGAGGAACCTCCTGATTCAGATAAAACATCCCGTCCGTGCGTGGGACGAGAAAGAACAGAACCTATTGTAACATTTTACAAAAGCATTTGTCCACAGAATAAACACACTTTTTTCATTTTCTGTCCAAAAATCGCAAATGAGTATGACTTTGAAGGTTTTCTGCGGGTCTGCCACAAATTTTGATGGAGAAAAAACACTGCTTTTGAAAAGATACGAAACAGCGATGAATTACAAGGAATAAAAGTATACGAATCGGATTTTTAAATTCAAAATATACGTTATGGCCCTGTAAAAGTGCACACTGTTGGGAAAGCAGCACCAGTGGTATCCTTTTGCCATAGCCCAGCACACCAGGGCGGAAAGGAGCTGATACCCAACACCATGGGGCAGACAAAACAGGCCAGAGGGCTGGCCAGCCTGAGCCGAGCCACGGACACCCTGAGCACCCTGCTGGCACAGCAGGTGCGGGAACTGAATGCCCGGCAGAAGGCGGCAAAAAAGGAAGGCGCATCGGGAGCAGGCACCATGAAAGACCTCAAGGAGGCCACGGCGGTGCTCAAGGATCTGGCCGGTGTAGCCAAGATCCTGAACGATCAGGGGGCACAGGCAGAAGGAGCGGAGTGCGGCGTGGTGCTGCTGCCGACGGTGGAGGAAGAACCATGAGCATTGTACAAGCAAGAGTGCCGGTGGTCTGGCGGCCCCAGCCGCGGCAGGCCGAATTTATGAGCCGCCCGGAACCGGAAGCGCTGTACGGCGGTGCAGCAGGCGGCGGCAAGAGCGACGCGCTGGTGATCGAAGCGCTGCGGCAGGTGCACATTCCACACTACCGGGCGCTGATCCTGCGCAAGACCTACCCGCAGCTTTCCGATCTGGTGGACAAGAGCCAGGTGTACTACCACAGGGCGTTCCCGCAGGCACAGTACAACGCCACGGCCCATGTGTGGAACTTCCCCAGCGGGGCAAAAATTTACTTTGGCTCCATGCAGTACACCAAGGATCGTACCAATTATCAGGGCAAGGCCTTCGATTTTATCGGCTTTGACGAGCTGACCCACTTTGAATGGGAAGAGTACAGCTACATGATGAGCCGCAACCGTCCCACCGGCCCGGGCACCCGGGTGTACATGCGAGCCACCACGAATCCCGGCGGCATCGGCCACGGGTGGGTGAAGGCACGGTTCATCACGCCCGCACCGCCCGGAACGCCTATCACCGAAGAATACACGGTAAAGCTGCCGGACGGCACCGAACAGAAGCTGCAGCGGGCGCGGGTGTTCATCCCTTCCAGCATTTTTGATAACCCCGCCCTGCTGGCAAACGACCCCGGCTACCTTGCAAGCCTTGCCAGTATGCCGGAAGCAGAAAAGCAGGCGCTGCTCTACGGCAGCTGGGACAGCTTTTCCGGGCAGGTGTTTACCGAATGGCGCAACGACCCGGCCCGCTACGAAGACCAGCGCTGGACCCATGTGATCGCACCGTTCACCATCCCGAAGCACTGGCAGATCTACCGCGGGTTCGACTTTGGCTTTTCCAAGCCGTTCTCGGTGGGGTGGTACGCAGCGGACGAGGAGGGGCGGCTGTACCGCATCAAGGAGCTGTACGGCTGCACCGGCAGGCCGAACGAGGGCCTGCGCATCGACCCGGTGGAACAGGCCCGGCGCATCCGGGAGGCAGAGCAGAACGACCCGCTTTTGCGCGGCAGGGTGATCCACGGCATTGCCGATCCGGCCATCTTTGATGAGAGCCGCGGCGAAAGCATTGCCGCTATGATGGAGCGCAGCCCGAACTTCCTGCGCTGGTCCCCCGGCGACAACACCCGGCTTGCGGGCAAGATGCAGTTCCACTACCGGCTGAATTTTGATGCGGACGGCAGGCCGATGTTTCAGGTGTTCAATACCTGCAAGCACTTTATCCGCACGATCCCGAACCTTGTGTACGACGAAAGCAACGTGGAGGACATCGACACCCGGCAGGAGGATCACATTTACGACGAGTGCCGCTATGTGCTGATGGAGAACCCTATCAGCCCGCCGGTGCGCTGTGCTGCGCCGCCCATGCCCGACGACCCGCTGAACCTGCACAAGCGGGCAAGATTTTACAGAATTTAAAGGAGAAACGCAATGGACGATTACGAGAACGAAGCTTTGCCCGTGGGTGAAGCACAGGTGGCCGAGGCCATGCAGACCTTGCAGCGGTACAAGGCGGGCAAGGCTGCGCTGGACAAGCGCATTGTGGATAACGAGCTGTGGTTCCGCATGGGCCACTGGAAGAACTACCAGAACCCCATGATGCCCGGCAAGGCTCAGCCTTCCAGCGGGTGGCTGTTCAACAGCATTGCCAACAAGCACGCCGATGCCATGGACAACTACCCGGAACCGAACGTGCTGCCCCGAGAGGCAGATGACGAGGACACCGCACGGGCACTTTCCAGCGTTTTGCCGGTGGTGCTGGAACAGGCCGACTACGAGCAGGTGTACAGCGACTGCTGGTGGCGCAAGCTCAAACAGGGCACCGGCGTGACCGGCATCTTCTGGGACCCTGCAATGCGCGGCGGAATTGGCGACATTGCGGTGCGCAGCGTGAACCTGCTGATGCTCTACTGGGAGCCGGGCGTGGCGGATATTCAGGCATCGCCGGACTTTTTCAGCCTGAGCCTTGAGGACACGGCCCGGCTGTGCGCGCAGTACCCGCAGCTGGCAGGACACACCGCCAGCGTGCTGGACGTGCCCCGGTACATCCACGATGAAGGGCAGGACACCAGCTCCAAGAGCGTGGTGGTGGACTGGTACTACAAGCGCCCGGATGAAACGGGGCGCATGGTGCTGCACTACTGCAAGTTCTGCAACGGCGTGGTGCTGTACGCCAGCCAGAACGACTCGGCGCTGGCAGAAAGCGGCCTGTACGACCACGGGCAGTACCCCTTTGTATTTGACCCGCTGTTCGTGGAGGAGGACAGCCCGGCGGGCTTTGGCTACATCGATGTGATGAAGGACTGCCAGACGGCCATTGACAAGATGAACCATGCCATGGACGAGAACGTGCTGCTGAGTGCAAAGCAGCGGTATGTGCTCAGCGACACGGCAGGGGTCAACGAGGAAGAGCTGGCCGATTTCAGCCGGGACATCGTGCATGTGGTGGGACGGCTCAACGACGACAGTTTCCGTCCGCTGCAGACGGCGGGCCTGCAGGGCAACAGCCTGAGCTACCGCCAGAGCCGCATTGAAGAGCTGAAGGAGATCAGCGGCAACCGGGACATGACGCAGGGCGGCACTGCCGGAGGTGTGACCGCAGCCAGCGCCATTGCGGCCTTGCAGGAGGCAGGCAGCAAACTCAGCCGCGATATGCTCAAGAGCGCCTACCGTGCTTTTGCAAAGCAGTGCTATCTCATCATCGAGCTGATGCGCCAGTTCTACGACGAGCAGCGGGTGTTCCGCATCGTGGGCGAAAGCGGCGAGAGCCGGTTCGTGCCCTTCTCGGCGCAGGCGCTGCGGGCGGTACCCGGCGGCAGCGTGGGCGGCGTGGAACTGGGCAGCCGGGAGCCGATCTTTGACATCGTGGTGAGCGCCGCCAAGAAGAGCACCTTCAGCCGCCTTTCCCAGAACGAGACGGCCAAGGAGTGCTATCAGCTGGGATTTTTCAAGCCGGAAAATGCCGATGCCGCCCTTGCGGCACTGGAAATGATGGATTTTGAAGGCATTGAGAAGGTGCGCCAGAGGGTGCGGCAGAACGGCACCCTTGCCCAGCAGCTGGCCCGGATGCAGCAGCAGATGGCACAGATGGCGGCGGTGATCGCCCAGCAGGGCACCGGGCCTGACGAACCGGCCCGCAGTGCAGGCGGTGCGTCTGTGCAGAAGGACGGGCAGGCGGTAAAGCTGGCGGGCCTTGGCAATGCCCTGCCGGTGGCCGCCGCTGCACGTGCCATGGACATCCATTAAAAAGGAGGTGAATTTTATGATGAAAGTTTGTTACAGCGAGATGGATACTCCCGCCGGGCTGAGCTGCCGGCTGGAAGCTGCCGGTCATGCGGGCTATGCGCCTGCCGGGCAGGACATCGTTTGTGCAGGAGCCAGCACCGTGATGCAGGGCCTTGTGTACCTGCTGGCCGGGGAAGAGAACGCCCACAGCGAAGCCTTTGATGAGCCGGACGGCCCGCGTCTGGCAGTGAGCGTGGATGCGCCCTGCGAAGAATGGGTGCGCGGTGCCTTTGAGCTGGCCAAAGCCTGCTTTGTGTTGCTGGCCGAACGCTACCCGGAGAATGTCCGCTTTGCAGATGTGAGCCGCAGAGGAAAGGAGAGCATGATGGATCTGCAGCTCTTTGCAGAGGGAGAAGCCGCTCCCCCTGCCCTGAGCGAAGCGCAGACCCGGCAGGCAGTGGCCTCCGGCACCATGAAGCCGGACGAAGCAAAAGCGCCCGCTGTGCCGCAGACTTCGGCAGAGAAAACCGTAGAGCTGCAGCCGGAAAAGCCCCGGCAGGAACTGCCCGTGCAGCGCCCGGAACTGCCGCCGCTGTCCAGCTTTGCCCGCAGCACACAGGCTGCTGTGCACAGCCTGCATGCCCGCTGGGCGGCAGAGGAAGCGGCCATGCGCCGCAGCCAGCCGGATTTTGATCTGCAGAACGAGCTGCGCAGCCCGGAGATGCGCCGCCTGATGCAGCTGCCCGGCATGAGGGTGCGGGATGCGTACCGTCTGGCCCACTACGACGAAAACCTGCGCACTGCAGCGCAGGCTGTGGAGCAGGGCGTGGTGGAACGCATTCAGCAGCGGGCCGCACGGCCCACCGAAAACGGCATCCGGCCCGGCGGCGCGGCTACCGTCCGCCCGGATGTAGCCAGCATGACCCGCGCCCAGCGAGAAGCACTGGAACGCCGTGTGCTCCACGGAGCACAGATCGAATTGTGACTATTTTACAAGAGAAAGGAATATGAGCATGAACAAGAATTTCAACATCCAGCTGTTTGCGGAAAACCTGAACACCACCGCTACCATGTCGAAAGAGATGAAGACCTTCTACGAGAAGCGTCTCATCGATCAGGCAGAGCCGCGTCTGGTGCACGACCAGTTTGCGGACTACTACCCTGTGCCCCAGAACGGCGGCAAGACCATTGAGTTCCGCAAGTACGACAGCCTGCCCAAGGCATCCACTCCGCTGACCGAGGGCGTGACCCCGAACGGTCAGGCGCTGAATGTGACCACCATCACCAGCGATCTGCACCAGTACGGCGGCTGGACTCCGCTGACCGATGTGCTGCAGATGACCGCCATTGACAACAATGTGGTGCAGGCCACCCGTGTGCTGGCAAGTCAGGCAGGCCGCACCATGGACAGCATTACCCGCGATGTGCTGGCGGGCGGCACCAATGTGATCTATGCGCCCAAGCTGGCCGCAGACGGCACCGAGACTGCCGTTGCCAGCCGCAAGGCACTGGACAAGACCTGCACCCTGACCCCGAAGCTGTTCTTTCAGGCGGCGGCACAGCTGGGCGCGATGAACGCCGACCCCATCGGCGACAGCTACATTGCCATCATCCACCCCTACGCTGCTTACGACCTGAAGACTAGCAAGGAGTTCATTGAGGTGCACAAGTACGCCGACCCGGACACCATGTTCCGCGGCGAGATCGGCAAGCTGGGCAACATCCGCTTCATCGAGACCAGCGAGGCCAAGATCTGGAAGGATTCCACCTGCCCGGACGGTCTGGCTGTATTCGGCACGCTGGTGCTGGGTGCCCATGCCTACGGCGTGACCGAGCTGGAAGACGGCGGCCTTGAGCACATCGTCAAGCAGCTGGGCTATGGCGACGACCCGCTGAACCAGCGCGCTTCCGTGGGCTGGAAGGGCATGCGTGCGGCAGAGCGTTTGGTGGAGCAGTACATGGTGCGCATTGAGAGTGCGTCCAGCTATTCTGCTACCGCTGCCGCAAACTGAGGAGGCGTGAGCCATGGCTGAAAAGAAAAATGTGCGCATCCGGCTGTTCAAGGATAACAGCCGCTACAAGGGCGATCTGTTCGTCAGCGTGAACGGTGTGAACTATAAGATCCGCCGCGGCGTGGAGGTGGAAGTGCCGCCCGAAGTGGCCGAGGTGCTGGAGCACAGCCAGATGCAGGATGAGCTGACCGCCGCCCGCATTGCGGCGGCAGAGAACGCCGCCCAGTAAACCCGCAACAGACAAAAAGCCCGGCTGGGGAGTCTGCCCGGCCGGGCCTTTATAAAAAGGAGAGTGAGCATATGACCGTAGGACAGGCGCTGGAACGCGCCGAAGAGCTGCGCCCGGGCAGCCGCATTGCGTTGGCCACCCGGCAGGCGTGGCTGAAGGAAGCAGACGCGATGCTGCGGGAACGCTTTTTTAAAAACAGCATCACAGATGCATACGACGATGTGGGCGCAGACCTTGCATGGGACGACAGCCTGCAGGACGACGATGTGCTGCTGGCACCGGCACCTTTTGATGCGCTGTATCCGCATTATCTGTGTGCCATGACCGATGCGGCCCTTGGCGAGACCGACCGCTACGTCGGGGAGCAGGCCCAGTACAACAGTCTGCTGGCAGATCTGGCGGCGTGGCTGCGGCGCAGCTATCCGACACTGACGGGTGCCCAGTGGCGCTGGTAAGGAGGTGAGAGCATGGTTCTGGCAAACAGAGCAAAGCTGCAGAACAGCCGCAGTCTTGTGCGGGTATTCGGCGGGCTGAACGAGACCTATGCCTGCTCGGAAGCAGAGTACAGCGCGGGCGTGAATTTTTCTGCCCGGGATTTCCCGGCGCTGAGCACCCGCAAGCCGCGCCGCAAGCTGAGGGAGTTGACCGGGCTGAACGGCATGTATCACCTGAACGGGCTGCTGACCGTCTGCGGGAAGGATCTGATCTACACGCCGGATGCCGACGGCGCGAACCCGGTGACCTGCACCGAGGCAGTGACCGACGGCAAAAAGGCACTGGTGGGCATTGGTACAAAAATCCTGATCTTCCCGGACAAGGTAGCCTTTGATACAGCGGACGGAAGTGTTTCGGCACTGGGAGCTGTATGGCAGGCAGAGGGACAGAGCGTGCAGTTTGCACCCTGCGATGCCGCGGGCAAGGCCTACGAGGTGAGCGGTTACGGCAAGGAGGAACCGGAGAAGCCTGCAGACGGACAGCTCTTTTTGAAGGTGGAAGACGAGGAGCACCCATGGGCCAGTACCAGCACACTGGAAGAGTACAGCGCATCCTCCGGCAGCTGGACGGCAGTGCCGCTGGAATACTGCCGCATCACAGCGGCGGGCGCGCAGAGGCTGTTTGCCCAGTGGGACACCGTGACCGTGCAGGGCACGGCAGCACAGCAGGCTGGCATGTGGACAAAGCTGGACGGGGATCTGGTAGTTTACGATGTGCTGGAAAACGGGCTGCGCGTGCGGGTAAGCCCGGAGGGAGATCATGTTTACGGCACGCTGGTGCAGAGCGCCGAGAGCGCCCAGTGGACCAGCCTGGACGGCAAGGAGACACGCAGCTTTGCGGTGAGCACGCCGGTGCGGATGGAACGCCGCGTGCCGGATCTGGACTACGTTACCGAGTGCGACAACCGGGTATGGGGCTGCAGCAGCAAGGAAAACGTGATCTATGCCTGCCGCTTAGGCGACCCCACCAACTGGTTTTCCTACCGGGGCATTGCGGCAGACAGCTACGCAGTGACGGTGGGCAGCGATGGTGCGTTTACCGGCGCGGCCACATGCATGGGCTATGCACTGTTCTTTAAGGAGAACACACTGCACAAGCTCTATGGCTCCAAGCCTTCGGATTTTCAGCTCACCTCGCTGCGCTGCCGGGGCGTTGCCAAAAACGCGGCGCGCAGCCTGTGTGTGCTGAACGAGACGCTCTATTATCTTTCGCCGGACGGTGTGATGGCATGGGACGGCAGCATTCCAACAAAAGTGTCCGGCGCGTTGGATTCGGGCCGACTGGCCAATGTGCAGAGCGCGGTGGGCAGTGCGC
This sequence comes from Faecalibacterium sp. I4-3-84, assembly GCF_023347255.1. Lineage (GTDB taxonomy): Bacteria > Bacillota > Clostridia > Oscillospirales > Ruminococcaceae > Faecalibacterium > Faecalibacterium taiwanense. The sequence goes on along the minus strand of NZ_CP094466.1, from coordinate 945,382 downwards.
TGGATGGCCGCTATTACCTGCATGTGGCCCGCACGGCGGCAGGCGAAAATACGGCAAGGCTGCTGGTGTACGATACCGAGCGCGCGCTCTGGAGCGAAGAAAACGTGTGCTCCTACGAGATGACCAGCACCGGCGGACAGCTTTATCTGTGGGACGGGCAGGCACTGTGGGCCGCAGATCCCAGCCGCGAAGCGGACTGGCAGGCCACCGACGGTGTGGAGGAAAAGCTGAACTTTGAGCTGACCACTGGTGACATTGGGCTGGACGGGGCCGAGGACCGGTATCTTTCCCGACTGACGCTGCGGCTGGATGCCGAGTGCAGCAGTACGGTGGAGGTGGCCGCCAGCTATGACGGCGGCCCATGGGAGACGGTGGCAAGCCTGACGGCACAGGACAAGCGGCGCAGCTTTGATCTGCCGTTCGTGCCCCGGAGGCACGGCACCCTGCGGCTGCGCCTGAAGGGCAGGGGACAGATCACCCTGCGCAGCATTGCAAAAACAATGGCCGCTGCCAAGGGCGGCATTGCAGGCGGGGAGGTGTGACGAATGGCAAGCGTGATGGGCATTAACAAGATCGGCCTGCCCAAGCTCAGCGAGAACATGGACCCGGAGGATGCCCGCGCCCTGCGCAGCTACCTGTACCAGATGCAGGAACAGCTGCAGTATGTACTGAGCAATCTGGACGTTGAAAACATGTCCGACGAGATGCGCACGAAACTGCAGAATTTATAAGGAAAGGATCATATATGGCAAACAGAAAGAAAAAGGACGAAGCGCTTGCCGCTGTGCAGGCGCAGACGGAGGGCAGCGGCCAGCCTGCCGTGCAGAGCGGTTATTCCGCAGCGGGACTGGACAGCCGCTCGGAGGTGGAAAACGCACTGGCAAATTCCAGCTACAAGCCCAGCCAGACCGTGACGGATGCCGCAGATGCGCTGAAGGAGTGGCAGACAAACCGCCCGGGCGATTATCAGAGCAGCTATCAGGAGCGGATCGACCAGCTTTTGAACCAGCTGCTGCAGCGTGAGAGCTTCCAGTACAGCTACACCAAGGACCCGCTCTACCGCCAGTACGAGCAGAACTATTTGCAGAATGCCCACAACGCCAGCGCAGATGCTGCGGCGCAGGCTGCAGCCCTGACCGGCGGTTATGGCTCCAGCTATGCCACGAGCGCCGCCCAGCAGGCGTATCAGCAGCAGATCGGCGCGCTGAGCAGCGCCATCCCCACGCTGTACAGTCTGGCGCTGGATACGTATACCAGCGGCGGAAACGAGCTGGTGAGCCAGCTGGATCAGCTGAACAACAGCGAACAGGATGCCCAGCAGCAGTACAACAACAAGCTCTCGGACTACTACACCCAGCTGCAGCAGAAGGGCGAAGCATACAACAACGCCTATGCGCAGGACTACGGGCAGTATCAGGATTATCTGAGCCAGCTGGGCACCCTGCACGATTATTACTCCGCGCAGGAACAGCAGCAGGCAGCACGCCGCCAGCAGGTGTTCAACAATGTGATGACCGTGCTGGGTGTGCTGGGCGATGCGGTGCAGATCGTTCTCAGCGGCACCACGGGCGTTGGCTCCATGCTGAGCGGCCTGCTGAATACCGGCTATAACATCTACTCCGGCAACCGTCAGTACGAGGCAGACCGTGCGGACACTCAGTGGAACCAGCAGCTGCAGGAGCGTCAGTATCAGGACAGCCTGAACCAGCAGCGCTACGAGAACGAGACGAGCGAGCGGGAGTATCAGGACAAACTCAACCAGCAGAAATTCAACAACGATGTCACAAGCCAGAAGCTGAACATCGCACTGGGCGAGTGGAACCTGAAAAAGTACAATGCAGCGCAGAAAGCAAGCCGCGCTGGCAGCACGGCGGCAGGCAGTAAGACTGGCGGCACTGGCACGGGCAGTACGTCCTCCGGTACGGCCAGCCGCAGCACGGGCACTGCCACCCGTCTGGGCAGTGACACCTCCCGGAATGTGACGGTGCCCTACATGGCCATGCTGATGCGCAGCCAGGGCAAGAGCGATACCAGCATCAGCACCGCACTGCGGCAGGATGGCTATTCCAGTGCAGAGATCGCACAGATCCTGCAGCAGATGAGGCGCTGACCGTGCGGGTGGATATCAAACAATAAAAAGCATGTGCAGAGCACACAGGAGCCGTTCCGGCCAGAGGTGTTCTGCACATGCTTTTTTAGCAGAAAATAATGGCGTGCTGTTCGAGTCCCACTGGGCACCCCGCCAAATAAAAAAATCCGCCGATGCAAAGCATCAGCACAGCATTTGTCTTGGTAGACATTCCTACTGATTGGGACCCGCAGGCTAACCAACAGCCCACTGGGCTGTTGGTTGCTCTGCCGCTGACGCGTCAAAGCCGCCTTGTTCGAGCCCCACCGGGCACGCCCACCAAATAAAAAAATCCGCCGATGCAAAGCATCAGCACAGCATTTGTCTTGGTAGACATTCCTACTGATTGGGACCCGCAGGCTAACCAACAGCCCACTGGGCTGTTGGTTGCTCTGCCGCTGATGCGTCAGAGCCGCCTTGTTCGAGCCCCACTGGGCACCCCGCCAAATAAAAAAATCCGCCGATGCAAAGCATCAGCGGATTTTTTGGTGGGGTGCCCAGTGGGACTCGAACCCACGGTCTCCAGATCCACAATCTGGCGCGTTAACCGACTACGCTATGGGCACCACATAGATGCGCCCGAAGGGACTCGAACCCCCGGCCCACTGCTTAGAAGGCAGTTGCTCTATCCACCTGAGCTACGGGCGCACGTTGTAATCCCATGGGTTCCATTATGGCGGCAGCTGTGTGTCGGCACACGCTGCGAGAAGTATAATACCATACAGGCCCCATTCTGTCAAGCAAAAAATGCAAAAATCTTTTTTCTTTTTTCAAAGCCCGCAAAGCACTGCTTTACAGCAGCCACATGCCCGCAAAGCCCAAAGCAAAGCCAAGCGCGGCTCCGCCCACGACATCGCGGATATGGTGCACGCCGGTCAGCACACGGCCAACACAGATGAGCACCGTGATGCCCACCATCACCCAGCCCGCCTTCGGGTAGAAATACATCCATACCATGGCCAGCACGGAAGCGCTCAGTGCGTGGCGGGAGGGAAAGGAGTGTCCCCGAGTCTCCTTGTGCCGCAGCGGTTCAAAGCCGGGCTGTTCATAGGGACGCGGCAGGTTCAGCCTGTCCCGCAGGATGGTGCCGCCCCAGAAGGTAAGCCCCGGCACGAACACCGTCCGCGCAATGACGGCGGTGAGATCCAGCGCGGCTTGACGCTGACTGCCCAGCAGCCGAAACAGCCGGACGTTCAGCAGGCAGAGCAGCACCGGATAACATACAAAAGGGATGAGCGGCAGCCAGCGATCCAGTGCCACCACACAGCGCTTGGCTGTGGGGTGGGCATCCATCCAGCTGTGCAGGGCGTGATAATGTTCTGAGGTCAAAAAGATCCCTCCGCATCGGGCACCTGAAAAATTAAAAGCAGGTGTCCAGATAATTTTCCACATCAAAGGGTTCGGGGGTGGAATCCTTGCGCAGGTACAGCGGGTGGTGGGGGTGGCCCTTTTTGCTGCGCCGGCCAAAGGTGACCCACGGGATCTCCCGTTCCCGCGTCAGGGCCACCATCTCCCGCATCAGGCCGGGCAGATAGTCCCGCTTTTCGATCAGCGTGCCCCACGCTGCCCACATGGTGGGTTCGGTCTGGGCCAGAACTGCCCGGAGCCAGCGCAGATTTTCGTCGCACAGGGCACGGTCCGGCACACGGTCCATATCGTTTGGGTCGGTGGCGCGCTGGGGATACACGTTGAACATGATCCAGCTGTCAAAGCCGTTGGCGGCGGCAAGGCGCTCCACACTTTTCAAGGTGGGATCCAGCGCACCGGGCTGGGCGGTGCTGGGGTTGATGCCAATGCATACCAGCGGGTGGGTGCCAATGCGGCCCAGTATGTAACGGTAAGGCTGATATGTATGCGGCTCGTAATACCAGATGCCGCCGGGATATTCGTCGGCCTTGAGTACGGGGATCTGTTCGGTCTGCATGGAAAGAATGCTCCTATCATTGTTTGCTTTCTATTATCGTACCTGAAACTGCAGGATAAATCAACTCTTTTGTGCGGAAAATCCTCCCATAAAATCAAATTTCATGGTATACTAAAGAAGGACGCTGCGGCAGCTGGCTGCAGCGCATTGCAGCTGAGAAAAAGGAGCAACTATGCTGGAAGATTACAAGAACGCACTGAAGAGCGGTCAGCGCGCTTACCGTGCCTGTGTGGCGCGCGGCCAGTCGCCGTATCTTGCAGTGCTGGACGATATTCTGGTCAATGTGAACATCGTGGCGCAGGAGCCGCTGGGCCTTGTGGAGCTCCCGGCGGAAAGCATCGTCGGAACAAAGACCAGCGGCCGTCACACCGCCTTTGCACCGAACTTTATGCCCCTGCTGGAGCCGGACACCGAGTTTGCAGCCAAGTGGTCGAACCTCTGCGATGCGCATTTGGAAGAAGGAATCCACACCCCCATCATCGCCTATGAGTTTCTGAACAAATTCTATGTGCAGGAAGGCAACAAGCGGGTATCGGTGCTCAAGTATTTTGATGCGGTCAGGATCGCGGGCACGGTCACGCGGCTCATCCCGGAACGGAACGATAGTCTGGAAAACCGTATCTACTACGAATTTCTGGATTTTTACAAGCTCTCCAAGGTCAACGATGTGCATTTCTCCCGTCTGGGGGGTTACGCAAAATTGCAGACGCTGGTGTGTAAGGCCAGCGGTGAAAGCTGGACGGATGATGACCGGCTGAGCTTTTCCGCCTTCTATACCATGTTCCGCCAGCAGTTTCTGGCTCTGGGCGGCGGCGGACTGAATCTGACTGCCGGCGATGCTATGCTGGTGTATCTGTCGGTCTACCGTTACGCGGATGCCTGCGAGAGCACGCCCAGCCAGGTGAAGCAGAATCTGGAAAAGCTGTGGGATGAGGTGAAGGTGCTCACCGAGCCGCAGGCCGTGGCCCTTTCGCTGGAGCCGAAGCAGGGCCCCGGCGAACCGCTGCTGGCAAAGCTGAACATCTTTACAAAGCCCAGCGAGCTGAAGGTGGTGTTCCTGCACGAGCACAACGCCGAAAACAGCGCATGGGTACGCGCCCACGACAAGGGCATCGAAGCGCTGCAGCAGGCGTTCCCGGACCGGGTATTCATCACCCGCAAAGAGAACATCGAGCCTGAGGTGGACGCGGAGCAGGTGCTGGAGGATGTGGCTCACGACAATGCCGACGTGGTGTTCACCTCAAGTGCCCGGATGCATACCGCCTGCCTGAAGGTGGCGGCCCAGCACCCCAAGACCCGCATCCTGAACTGCTCGCTCAACGCACCGCACCCGCTGGTGCGCACCTACTATCCCCGCACGTATGAAGTGACCTATCTGCTGGGCATTCTGGCCGGTGTACTGACCAAGACCGACCGCGTAGGCTATGTGGCGGCAAACCCGGTGTACGGCATCCCGGCGGCAGTAAACGCCTATGCGCAGGGCCTGAAGACCGTGCGCCCGGACGCAAAGGTGGTGCTGCGCTGGGCCTGCCTGCCGGACCCGGCACACCCGCTGGATTTCTCTGACCGGCCGGATGTGGAGATCTTCTATGCCCGCGATAACCGCGAGCCGGAAGGTACCCACCGGGACTACGGTCTGTGCCGCCGCCAGCCGGACGGCACCCTGCAGCCGCTGGGCCTGCCGGTGTGGCGGTGGGATACCTTTTATACCGAGATCATCCGCTCCATTTTTGACGGCGCGTGGGACAACGATGCAGCGGGAGCCAGAGCCGTGAATTACTGGTGGGGGATGCGCAGCGGCGCAGAGGAGATCGATTACAGCAAAGACCTGCCCGCAGGCACTTTACAGCTGCTGGACCTGATGGAAAAGATGCTGAGCGAGAACGACCTGCGCATCTTCCCGGAAGACCTGTACGCGCAGGGGCATGTGCTGCACTCGCCGGAGGCCGTGGTCTACAGTCCCAAGGAATTGATGGAGATGGACTGGCTGGACGAATGCGTGGAAGGTGCGCTGCCGCACTACGATGAATTGGATGTAAAAACGCATACGCTGATGGCGATCAACGGCCTCAATACCCTGAAAGGGTTTGTGAAATAAGCGGCCCTCAGGCCGAGAGAGAACGGAGCAAACCGATGTGAAAATTCTTGCAATTTCGGATGTGCCCTCTAAAGCACTGTGGGACTACGGTACCCGCGAACATCTGGAAGGCATCGACCTGATCCTTTCCTGCGGGGATCTGCCGCAGAAGTATCTGGAATATCTTACGAACTTTACGGCTGCGCCCATCTTGTATGTCCACGGCAACCACGACGGCAGTTACAGGGAAAATGAACCTGGCGGATGCATTTGCGTGGACGACAGCGTGTATGTGTGGAAGGGCCTGCGCATTATGGGACTGGGCGGCAGCATCCGCTACAATAACCGGGAGGACAGCTTCCAGTATACGGAAAGGGAAATGCGCCGCCGTGTGCGCAAACTCTGGCGCAAGGCCCATCATGTGGGCGGCATCGACCTGCTGCTCACCCACTCCCCGGCGGCTGGCCTGAACGACAGCACGGATCATGCTCACAAGGGTTTTGCGTGCTTCAATGATCTGATGGATGAATACGAGCCGCAGTGGTTCGTGCACGGCCATGTGCACCTGAACTATGATGCAAAGCTGCCGCGCGTGTGCACCCGCGGCAAGACCACCGTGATCAACGCTACCGAGCGCTATGTGTTCGAGATCCCGGACCCGGACCCCGTGATCCAGCATCATCCGATCTGGAAAAGATGGTTTGATGTAAAATGAAAAGCTGCCTTGCATTTTTGGATGCAGGGCAGCTTTTTTTACGGTTTAAAATGGAGCCTTGTGTGGGAACGGACAACCCGCCGCAAAACAGGTGCGGAGTGCTTTGCAGCAGGAGAAAAGAATACAGGAAAAGTTACAGCTCCAGCTTGCCGGAGACTTTGTTGATCACGTAATAGGCAGCGTCTTCCTCGGGCTTGACGTATACCTTGCAGGACTGCACGCCAACCTTGTGGGTAGCGCGGTAATCGGCCTTGGCACGGTCAATGATATCGGTCACGTTGTACTGTTTGCCGCTGAACTCCACGTACAGCTCCGGTGCAAGCGGGGGACGGCCGCGGCGTGCAGGGGCCTTGGCAGATTTACGGGTCTTAGACTCCTTGGCCTCAGCGGCAGGAGCTTCCACAGCAGGAGCAGCCGCTGCGGTCTTTTTCTTTTCGGGCATAGATAAACCCCTCCTTGATCGTATTTGGATGCTGCACAGGGGGCTGCACAGCATTGGCTCCATGAAATATATTACTTATATAATAAGTTTTTAGAAATGGTTTGTAAAGTCTTTTTTGCAAAAAACTTTCGGAAAAAGGCAGGAAATCGGGTGTGAAACTCACTGGAATGCATTTTGATGCAACAGTATTACGGAACTGCCACAAAAACACGCAAAAAAGGCGGACCTTTCTGGTTTGCGCCGGGAACGCTCCCGCTACAAACCCGGCGGGTAAAAGCGGCGGCTTTCCGGCCCGGATTTACTCCCGGCAAAGCTCCCTGGCGCGTTGCACAACAGGGGCAAGAAGCTCCTCGTCCCAGTCCTCGGCAAGGGTGAATAGCAGCTGATAAACGGCGGCCTGCGCCTGACCCTGCGGGCGCTTTTGGGCCAGCGCAAACGCGGCAGAAAGCATTTGCAGCTTGAGGGTGCGGATACTCTCGGGCGCAGCCCACAGGCGGACAAAATCGTAATCGTTCGTGTTGCCGCAGGGCATGGCACAGGTGGCGCAGCCCGGGGCAACGCGGTGCTTTTCAGTCTGGACGATGGCAAGCATCCGCTGCAGCCTTTCCTCCGGTGCATCCGGCTGCGCGGCAAGGCGCAGACCGGCGTTCAGCACCTCGTCGGTGTCGTCCGTTTTGGGCTCGCTGGTGGTGGCCCTTGCAAGGCCTACAAGGGTACCCAAAAGGGTATCTCTTGCCTGCTGAGCAGGGGTGACAGGCGCTTTTAAAAGTTCAGGCATGGCACAGTTCCTTTCAATGGTTCTTTCTGCGGAAAGTATAGCCGATTCTGCTATGTTTTACAAGATGAACAAAACGGAAATTAAAAATAAAATATAGGCTGCTTGTGAGTTTGATGCCGTTTGTGGTTATGACCCTATTTCGTGAAAAAAAGTTCTCAAAAAGCCCGCAGGCTTTTTGAGAACCCAATAAAAATAATAATTCCGCTAAAGATGCTCAGAGCGGAGCTTTTAAAATCGTGCTCTGCTCAGATCAGGCCCGGTACTTCTTTTGCCAGCAGCTCCGCCAGCTGTGCGTGGCCCTTGCGGGTCAGGTGCATGAAATCCACCTTGTTGAACTCGCAGTCCTTTGCGTCCAGGAAGTGCACGCCCTGCCGCTCGCAGATGATGCGGAGCTGCTCTGCCACACCGGCAGATTTTTCCACACAGCCATCGCCCATCACAGCGTCGTGGAAGCCTGCGCCGATGGGAGGAGGTGCCACCACCAGAATGTTGGGCTGCTTGGTGCCCCAGCAGTCTACGCTCTTTGCTTTGAGGATGAGCCGCTCCATGCCTGCAGCAATGCAGGCGGCATTGGCACCAAAGCGCTCCTTCACATCGTTCGTGCCCAGCATGATGATGAGCAGGTCGATGACCTCGTGGCTCTTGAGCAGGGCATAGATGACGCTGAGGGCATCCATGGATTCGTGGATGGGGTCCACAAATACGGTGGTGCGGCCGGAAAGGCCCTCTTCCGTCACAAGATATTCCTCGCCCAGCGCCTTCTGCAGGCGGCAGGTCCAGCGCTCCTCTTCATTGAAGCGGATGCCGTGGTCGGCGCAGTCGTTCGGATCGGCACAGTAGCCGTGGGTGTTGGAATCGCCCAGACAGAGGATATGTGTTTTCATATATGATTACTCCTTTTCCATGGTCTGCCGGAAGTAGTACACTGCGCCCACCATACCGGCATCGTTGTGCAGCTGAGCGGCGCGCACTTCCAGTCCCTCTGCAAAGGCGGGCATGACCGATGCTTTCACCTTTGCGGCAATGGGTTCGATCAGCAGTTTCTGCTGCGCGCTCACGCCGCCGCCGATCAGAATGAGCTGCGGGTTGAAGATGTGCACCATGCCTGCAAGGCCCTGTGCGATCTCGTCCGTCCAGTGGTCCAGCAGGGCAAGAACTGTCTCGTTGCCTGCTTCGGCTGCGGCAAAGATGGCGCGGCCATCCTTCCAATCGGGGCTCTTTTCCTGTGCGGCGCGCACCAGCGCGGTGGTGGCAGCGTAGCGTTCCCAGCAGCCCTTTGCGCCGCAGGTACAGTCCACACCGTCCAGTGCATGGGTGCGGTAGTGGCCCAGCTCACCGCCAAGGCCCCGCGCGCCCTCTAACAAATGGCCTCCGGTCAGGATGCCGCCGCCCACGCCGGTGCCAAGGGTCACACCGATCACGTCCGTATAGCCCTGTGCAGCGCCGACCCACACTTCACCCAGTGTCATGCAGTTGGCGTCGTTGGCCACTGTGACGGGCAGGCCGAAGTCCTTTTCCAGCGCAGCCTTGATAGGGCTGCCGATGTAATTGGGAAAGTTGCCGCAGGTACCGGCCACGATGCCCTTGCGGCTGTCGATCTGACCGGTGGCCGAAACGCCGATGCCCGCAAGGCTTTCCACCGGGATGGAATTTGCAGTCAAAAACTCCTTTGCGGCCCTGCGCACGGTGGTGAGAACAGGCGTCTGGTAGCCGTCAAAACTGACACTCTCTTCGCCCTTGAGCAGCACCCTGCCGGTCTCATCCACGATGCCCAGCTTGACGGCAGTGCCGCCGATATCAATGCCAAAATACTGTTTCATCCGGCACACTCCATTTTACTTTTTTGCGGCGTTGATGGCACCGGTAAAGCGGGCCGTGATCTCTGCCGGGCGGGTGATGGCACCGCCCACCACCAGTGCGAATGCACCGGCTTCCAGCGCCTTGACCGCCTGCTCCGGGTAGTGGATGTGGCCCTCGGCAATGACCTTTGCCGGGCACTCTGCGGCCAGCTTATGGACAAAATCAAAGTCGATATCGTCAATGCCTTTTGTTTCCGGGGTGTAGCCGCGCATGGTGGTGCCCACAAAGTCGGCACCGGCTTCGGCGCAGGCCATGGCGTTTTCAAGGTTGTCGCAGTCGGCCATGACCAGCTGGTCGGGGTACTTTGCCTTGATGGCGCGGATGAACTGGGCAGAGGTGGAGCCGTCCGGGCGCAGGGCACCGGTGCCCTGCACGGCAAGGATGTCCACGCCGCACTCCACCAGCTCGTCCACTTCCTTCATGGTAACGGTGATGTACATGGGCGTGCCGGGGTAGTCCTTTTTGATGATGCCGATGACCGGCAGATCCACCACCTGCTTGATCTGGGTAATGTCGCGCACGGTGTTGGCACGGATGCCCACAGCACCGCTCATGGCGGCGGCTTTCGCCATCAGCGGCATCACGCCGCCCTCTTTCGTGTACAGGGGCTCCGTCTCCAGTGCCTGACAGGAGACGATCAGACCGCCCTTGATCTGAGCAAACAGTTTTTCCTTATCCATCGTTCAATCCTCCATCCGAATCTTTACAACAGCCTTGCGCACGCCCACACAGCCGTGCTGTACAAGGCCGGGTTTGTGCAGCTCCGTGGGGAAGAACAGCACAAAGCGTCCTTCGCCCAGTGTGCCGGTCACGACACTGGCGCTGTCCTGAAAACCGCAGTCGCCGGTAAAATCGCCGATCTCCCTGCCGGGATTTGTGGTAAAGCCCCAGCCCTCGCTGCCGGTGATGTCGAGCTGCAGGTCAGCATACTTTTTGTGATATTCCGGGTGGTAGCCATCGTCCGAATGGAGCGTGGCATCCATCGTGTTGATGAATACTTCCTCGCCATCCACCTCGGTGCGGCCCAGAGGCAGGCTGGCAGGGTCGTGGGTCAGCAGGTAATCAATGGCCGTGTCGAGATTTTTGCAAAGGCCCTTGTAGCGCGTCAGGTGCTGCAGGGTATCACAGATCATAAAACGTCCCTCCAAAAACAAGCGCCCGCTCTCCCCTCTGAAAAGAGACGGAGAGGGGCGCTGCTTCAATTTTACAGTTTTGCGATGGCAGCTTCGATCATGGCCTGTGCTTCGGCCACGATGGCTTCATCTTCCGGGATCAGGCCGGGCATCGGCTCGCGCACGCCGCCCAGCTCCAGACCGTACATCCGGCGCAGGATCTCCTTCTGTACGGCGTACAGGTTGCCGTGGGCTTCGCACATTTTGTAGATGATGCGGTCGGCCTCGTACTGGATCTCCTGAGCCTGCTTGATTTCGCCCTTGTTGATGTGGTCGTTCATGGCCAGATACAGCTCGGGCATGACGGCGTAGGTGCCGCCGATGCCGCCGTCTGCGCCGATCACACGGCCGGAAACAAACTGCTCATCGGGGCCGTTGAACACCACAAAGTTCCCCTCGCCGCGGGCGGCGATACCGGCATCCTTGAACATCTGGATGTCCTGGGTGGGCATGGAGCTGTTCTTCACAGCCACTACATTGGGGTTCTTGAGCATTTCCTTCAGCAGGCTCATGGTCAGGCCGGTGCCTGCCAGCTGCGGGATGTTGTAGATGACGAACTCGGTGTTGGGAGCAGCAGCGGACATATCGTTCCAGTACTTTGCAATGGCGTACTCCGGCAGGTGGAAGTAGATAGGAGGAATGGATGCAATGGCATCCACGCCCACGCTCTCGGCATGGCGGGCCAGCTCCACGCTGTCGGCGGTATTGTTGCAGCCGACATGCGCAATGACGGTCAGCTTGCCCTTGGCTTCGCTCATCACGGCTTCCAGAACGGCCTTGCGCTCATCTACGTGCTGGTAGATGCACTCGCCGGAGGAACCGCCTACATACACGCCCTTGACGCCTTTGGCGATCAGATGGCGGGTAAGGGCCTTGACACCCTCGGTGGAAATGTTGCCCTCTGCGTCGTAGCAGGCGTAAAAGGCGGGGATGACACCCTGATATTTTTTGATATCTTTCATGTTCCAAACCCTTCTTTAAAAATAGTAATAAATACAGATGAAATGGTTTTGCATCAAGCTCGTACGCTTTCTGTTCCGGGCAGCGGCATCAGCGCCCTCTTGCGGTGCCCTGCATCCGCTTCGGCCCTTGGGCGGGCCTTGCGTCTTGCAGACCGCTGCGCCAAAAATCCCTCCCTGTTTCCGCCGCAGGCGGCGGTCGGGATTTTAGCCCTTAACAGCACCCATTGCGATGCCTTTGGTAAAGTACTTCTGGAAAATGAGGAAGATGATGATGATAGGCACAGCAGCCAGTGCGGCACCTGCCATGATCAGGCCAAAGTCGGTGCTGTTCTCAGCCTGCAGCTTTGCAATGCCCAGAGAAATGGTCAGGTTGCTGGTGCTGGACAGCATGATCAACTGCATGAAGTAGTCGTTCCAGCTGTTGATGAAGGTAAAAATGGCCAGTGCACCGATGCCCGGCTTGACCATGGGCAGCACGATGTCGATAAAGGTCTTGGCCTCGCTTGCACCGTCGATGCGGGCTGCTTCCAGCATCTCAGTGGGGATGCCCTCACTGAACTGCTTCATCAGGAACACACCAAAGGGCCAGCCCACGATGGGGAAGATGACGGCCCAGATGGTGTTGTACAGGTTCAGGCTGCTCATTTCGCGCAGCAGGGGGATCAGAATGACCTGCTTGGGCAGAGCCATTGCACACACGATGAGGGTGAACAGCAGCTTGCGGCCTACAAAGCGCTTTTTTGCCAGTGCATAGCCGGCCATGGCGGCTGTGATGCAGGTGAGGATCATGGACATGACGGCCATGAACACGGTGTTGATCATCCAGCGGATGGCAGCGGGAGCGGTGGGGCCTACCGAGAAGTAGATGGGCTCGCCGTTAGCGCTGAACTTGGAGCCAAAGGGCACAGCCAGCTGCCACAGCGGGGCGCTCTTGCCGGAGAACAGCTTCTGATAGTTTGTCAGCACCCACTGGCTGGGCCACCATTCCGGGGTGGTGGCGTTGATGGCGGCACCGGTCTTGAAGGAACCGGTGATGATCCAGTACAGCGGGAAGGCGAACAGCACCGCGACGATGCTGATGAGGATCAGCGTCAGGATCATGTAGGCGCTCATTCTCTTGAGCTTGCTGGGGTGACGCTTCAACGGTTTTTGCTTTTTTGCAGCGGCATTTGCACTCATTGTCCGGCACCTCCTTTAATTATCCTGGTTGCCCAGCTTGAACTGGACAGCCGACAGAATGGCGATGATGATTGCCAGCACAACACCCATTGCGTTGCCGTAGCCGTAGCGGTACAGCTTGAAGGCGGTGTAGTAGATGTAGTACATGATGGTATCGGTGCTGTGGTTGGGGCCGCCGGAAGTCAGCAGCTGGATCAGCGCAAAGCACTGGAAGGAGTTGATGGTGGTAATGACCAGAATGTACAGGGTGGTGGGCATGATGGCGGGCCACTTGATCTTCCAGAAGCACTGGAAATCGGTGGCACCGTCCACTTCTGCAGCTTCCACGATGGACTGGTCCACATTGCCCAGAGCGGAAACGTACAGCACGATGGGCTGGCCCACAGAGGTGGTGAGCAGGATCAGGATGATGCAGCCCAGAGCAAAGCGCTCATCGCCCAGCCAGTTGATGTTCTTGTCAATGAGGCCCAGAGTCTTGCCCAGATAGTTGAAGATGCCATAGTAGTTGTTGTACATCCACTTCCACACCACGGTAACAGCCACAGAGCCGGTGACCACGGGCAGGTAGAACACGCAACGGAAAAGGCTGGTAGCCCACTCGGGCAGGTCTACGATGGCAGAGGAGACCCACAGCGAGAAGGCGCAGGTCACGGGCACGGACACCACCACGATGATGAAGGTGTTCTTTAAGGCACCCAGAAAGATGGGGTCTGTGAACAGTTCCTTATAGTTTGCAAGGCCCACAAAGATATCGGCACGGTTCATGGTGGAATCGAAGAAGCTGGTCACCACGCACAGCACCATGGGATAGATGACAAAGCCCAGAAAGAAGATCAGGCTGGGCAGCAGGAAGCAATAGGAAGCGAAGGTCTCGCGCCGTACCAGCGCACTGCTGCGCTTAGGCTCTTTGATCGCCGTTTTTGCAGCCAAGAGAATCACCGTTCCTTTCGGTTATGATTTTTTTTTTTACAAATAAAGCCCCTCCCTCGTCGGGATCTTCGAGGAAGGGGCGAAGCGTCAATAATTATCTGCCCCCGGCAGAGTGGATGGGCTTATGCCTGTGCGGCAGCGTTTGCGTTGTCCACAAAGGTCTTGACGGCAGTCTCGACATCCTCACCGGAGCCGACGCGCTGCAGCATGTTCCACCACTCGGTACGTGCGGTTGCCCAGCCCGGAGTGATCTGGTAGTAGTCGCCCAGATAAGCCATGAACTTGCTGTACTCGCTCATGATCTCGTTGTCGGCGTAGATATCGCCCACGCTGGTGCGGACCGGGAAGTAGGTGGAAGCCAGCACACTGTCCTTGACCTGATCGGGGTCGGCAGCGATGAAGTCGATGAAGGTCTTGGCTGCTTCGATCTTGGCCTCGTCGCCGTTATCAAAGATGCCGAAGCCCCAGATGCCGCCACACAGCTTCGGGTCGCCGCTTTCGGTGGGGAAGGCCATGGGGAAGATCTCGTCGCCATCGTTGGTCAGACCGGCGGCGTTGTTGTCGCTGTTGGCCTGCTGTGCAATGTTCCAGCAGAATGCCATCTGCAGGGTGCCGTTGCGGAACAGGGTGATCTCGTCGCCGCCTGCGATGGAAGCGTCAAAGTTGATGCCCTTGGTGTCGTGCAGGGTCTGGATCGCCTTGATGTTCTCGGCGGAGTCAGCAGTGTACTTGGTGTGGGCTGCATCGGTAAAGGTGCCGCCGTACATGTTGTTGATGATGGCGCGGGTGCCCTGGTCGCCGCCCTGACCTGCGCAGTAGATGGCTGCAACGTTCTCGTAACCGCCGTTGTACAGGGCATCAACGGTCTTCAGGAAGCCGTCAGTGCTCCAGGTATGCTTGTCGGTATCAATGTACTGGTCAGCGCCCACTTCCTTGACCTTGGTCATGTTCACGGCCATGCAGTGTGCGGTCATGCACAGGGGATACTCGTAGTAGTTGCCGGCAGTGTCCTTGCAGGCGGACTCAACGGACTCGTAAATGTCCTTCTTGGCATCGTCGGTCCACAGGTCGTTCAGCGGAGCCATAACGCCCTTTGCGCCCCAGTTTGCAACCAGACGCTCGGGACCTTCCATGATCAGATCGGGTGCGCTGCCGCCCTCGATGGCGGTGTTCACCTGATCGTCGCCGTTGGTGTAGTCCAGATACTCCACAGTGACCTTGATGTCAGGATACTTTGCGTTGAAGCTGGAAACCAGACCCTGAACGGTCTCGTCGTTGCCCCAGCCGCCGATGGGGTATGTCCACAGCTTGATGCTGGTGGAAGAAGCAGCTGCGCTTGCAGCGGTAGAACCTGCGGTGGAAGCAGCAGTGCTGGTGCTTGCAGAAGAGCCGCCGCATGCGGCCAGAGCGCCGGCTGCGCCCAGAATGCCAGCGGCCTTCAGGAACGAACGGCGGGAAATGCAGTTTTTCATAGTAGTTTCTCCTTCGCATTCAAGATGCTTCACGTTGTTGGCGGCCTGCCGTGCCAGCGGCCGCTCTTGATGGCTCCATTATAGAAAAATATTTTCATTTTGTCCATTCATGGTTTTCATAAATTTTCAGAATGACAGTGTGCATTGTGCACAAAAGTGTGGGATATATGTTGAAATGCAAAGAAAATCTTGCTTTACTCTTCTGAAACTATTACAAAATGGTACAAACCCACCAAAACGATAGTGAAAATGTTTTTCTAAACAAAAATGCAAAATTGAAAGATATTTTCACAAAATGGCCGGTTTTTCCGCCAAAACTGTGTGCTCTGCACAGAACTGCGAGCCAAAATGTGGGCAATGCGTCTCTTGCGAAGCGGGGACGATTCTTTTATACTTTTTATAAAGGTGAATGAAACGGTCGGCAGCTGATCCGGGTCGGTGGACTGCTGCGCCGGAAAAGAGGAAAAAGAAAAATGGCAACGAATTTTTGGGAGCTGCTGCAGCAGCATCAGGGCGACCTGACAAAATCGGGCCGCACCGTGGCGGACTATCTTGTGCAGCACGCGGCAGAGGCACAGTATCTGTCCATCTCCTCGCTGGCAAAGGAGTGCTGTGTGGCAGAGGCAACGGTGTTCCGCTTCTGCCGGGCGCTGGGGTTTGAGGGCTATCATGAAATGCGCATTTCGCTGGCGCAGGCCAACGCCACCGGTGCACTGGTCAACCAGCATGTGCCGGAGCCGGATGCCGACACGGCAGCTTTGTGCGAGCACGCCAGCGCCCTGCTGATGACTACTATCAACGGCACCCAGAACAATCTTTCGCCGGAGGCGGTGGACAAGGCTTCGGAGCTGATGCACAAGGCCCGGCAGGTGTACTGCCTTGGTCAGGGCGGCAGCATGTATATTGCAAATGATATCTGCGCCCGCTTTGCCTGCATCTCCACCAAGTTCCGCACGGCAGGCGACAGCCATATGCAGCTGATCACGGCCAGCCTGATGACCCCGGAGGATGTGGTGCTGTTCGTTTCCTATTCCGGCGCTACCCGCGATATGCTGGAAACGCTGCGCGCGGCCAAGGCGGCGGGCGCAAAGATCATTCTGCTCACCCATTATGAGGATTCGCCCGGCGCAAAGCTGGCGGATATCGTGCTGCTGTGTGGTGCGCAGGAAAGCCCGCTGGACTCCGGCAACATCCCGGTCAAGGTGGCGCTGCTGTATGTGGCTGAAGTGCTGGTGCTGCGCTACACCATGGACGACCCCGAAAATGCCAACGCCGCACAGGATCGCACCAGTGAAGCACTGGCGGTCAAAATGCTGTAAAAATATTGCCCGCAAGGCCCCTGCAGATCCCGTGTTCTGCGGGGGCCTTGGCATATCCGGCAAAGGGTGCGCAAAATCTGTTTCTGATCTTTTTCAAAAAAAATAGACCTCATCTTTTTGATGAAGTCTATTTTTCTTTAGCCTCTTAACTTAACGGCATCGGATGAATGCCTGATGGGCTTTTATGCCGGTGGTGGGGGTCTCCCGCGCACTGAGCAACAGCCCGCAGGGCTGATTGCTCCCCTGCTGTGCAGGGTCGTGCTGTTCGACCCGCTCACACGCCGCAGATAAAAAGGAAGCCCCCCAGACAAGCTGGAGGGCTTCCTTTTTATGCCGGTGGTGGGGGTCGAACCCACACGTGTTATTAGCACAAGGGATTTTGAGTTTTTATCCGCATCTTCCATCTGGTGTCATCCAGTGATATCTAGTGATATCTGGTTCCCACTCTGCAAAGGCAAAATTCACGCCTCAACGAACAATAATTTGAAATATCCACGATTTTTCGATGCGTTTTTCCTCTACTCTGTTTTTTCGGTTTGGACCGCCCAAATGGAAATTGGAGGGATGTTCAGGAGGGATGCAGGGCAAAACGCTCCTCTGCTTAGGCACAAAACGAAAGGAAAGTCAAGGATAATGAATCAAAATCAAGCAAAAGAGTATTATAAAAAATTATTTGTGAACTATCCTGATGTGCTGTCTGTCGAAGAAGCAACAACTTTACTCGGTTTCAAAAGCCAGACTGCCATCATCAGAAGAATCCATCAACATAGAATTCGCTGCCTGAAAGTCGGACGATCTTTCATGATTCCGAAAGAATATCTCATCGACTATCTTTTGGATAGCTAAATTATATAGCCATTATATTACATAGCGCACCACTTTTCAATAAGAAAAGAGTGCGCTTTTTATTTTCAAACGAAAGGCGGTTGATTTTTTGAACACAAGCTGGAGCAAAACGTTGAAAAAGCCACATGACCCTTGACTACTTTTACGGACAAGCCGGAGAACTGTTTTCGTTCTACCGCATTCCCAAGGCTCTTTTTCAGGAGCCACGGTTCCAGAGTCTGTCCACCGATGCAAAAACCCTGTACGGCATCCTGCTGGACCGCATGAGCCTGTCTGTGAAAAACGGCTGGCTGGACGAGCAGAACCGGGTGTTCATTATCTTCACGATAGAGGATGTCAAGAGGGCGTTGTGTTGCGCAGACAACAAAGCGACCAAGCTGCTCCGGGAACTCGAAAAGTTTGGTCTGATTGAACGAAAACGCAGAGGTCTGGGAAAGCCAAGTTTGGTGTATGTGAAGAACTTTTCGGCAGAATCGTCAAAATCAATATTCCAGAATCGTGATTTTCACGATTCTGGAGGCTTCAAAAACGCAAGTCAAGACCCTTCAAAATCACGATGTAATAAGACTAAAGACCTGCTAATAAAAGTCAAGTCCCAAAACAAGAAAATTCGCTAACCGACCGCTGCCCATGACAAACAGTATTCAAATGCTGGTCAAAACACAGCGAGGGCGACGGAGGGGATAGCAAAGCAAGCCCAGCCAGCCCTCGCAAAATCAGGATAGCATTTGAATGCTTCGGTTTGTCAAGGGTTCGCTGCGCCAGCTAAGCGGTTCTTTGAATTCAGCTCAGGCTCAAGAGGAAATTACGACCAAAAACAAATATCCATGCTTATTTTGAGTGTTTGGAGTCCATTACAGCTTTCACTCTAGCATAATAGATTCGCAAGAACTTGTTGGCTGAAGCCATCATGTAAACTTTGTAGGGTTTTCCCTCAGAGCGCTTTTTGTTCATGAATTGAAAAACCGGCTCATCCTGAGGTTGTGTCTTCAAGATGACAGTCATAATCAGAAAGAGCGTCCTACGTAGAACAGCCGAACCCACTTTACTAATTCCGCTATCGTTGCCCACAATCTTGCCAGAATCATTTGGCTGCGGTTCAATTCCTGCAAATGCAATGAGTGATTTCTTGGATGAGAAACGACGGACATCTCCGATCTCAGCCATCAGTTGAGGACCGAGAGAAGGGCCGACGCCGTACATTTCCATCACAGTATCAAATTCCGGAAGCTGTTGAGAAAGGCGAAGCATCTCCTGCTGGAATGCAGCCACGGACTGAGATACGGCTTTCAGCTGAGCGACCTGTTGCTGAATAAGGAGTTTTGAGGTTGGGGATTTTGGAAGAGAAGCAGCATTGACTGCACAGGCATAGATCGTATCCGATTTTGAGCGAGTGAAATTATATCCGTGCTTCTGACACCACTTTAAATACTTTTTAGCAAAGGCATCAGAGGAAAGGCTTGAAACACACTCACTGTGCCAGAAGTCTCCAATGAAATCGACCCATTTTTCGCACCCGTTGCTCTTTGCGGGGCTTGAAAATAGCTTGTTTGCATCTGGAAAGGTCAGGTCAAGAGATGAGATCAGATTATTCTTCAGCATAGTACGAACTGCCACGGCTTGCTGGTACTGACGATAACAATTCTTCAAAGCCAGCCGGGTATCATCTTCGGGAAGATACTGTCGTAGCCGTGTCCACTTGTCGAGCGTATAGTTGGCGATTTTAACAGCGTCTTTTCTATCCGTTTTGACACGTCTTAAACTGTTGTTGTCATAGTCATGAATCAGAACAGGATTGACTACGGAAACGAATAAGCCCGCATCGTGTAAAACGAAAGCAACTGGTTTGTGGTAATTCCCGGTGGCTTCCATGACGACACGGGTCTCTCCGTCCAAAGCTTTGAGCTTCCCAGCCAGATCGTTCAGGCTTTGGGCGGTGTGTAAAACTTCAAAGGGTTCGAGTACTACTTCTCCAAAGGGGCGCATGACGCAAACCATGCTCTTTCCTTTGGAAACGTCAATGCCTACAGCGTTCATAACGGTTCCTCCATTACTTTGTATTTGCAACCGGAATCCATCTTTTACTCGTTGCCGATTCAATCTATTGGGTGACACGAACGCTCCGCTTGGCGGGTGGCTCAACCTGCTTAAAACGAATGCTACAACAAGAGAGATGGTCAACTGTCTTTAGAACGGGCGTAGAAGCCCAGAGAATGATGCGTTAGCCGATTACTCTCTTATTGTAGCTTAGGTACGAGTTGGAATGGAATATGGCTGGCTGCCATATCCGGTTCCATGTTTATTGTAATAGAGAATGATACTGAAATGAGTGAGACTGATCCATTCTATTCTGAAGAAGCGGATGGGATGAGCAAACGCACCCAACTGGAAGAATATTTTTCTCAGTCTTTGGAGATAGACCTTTTGCTCCGGCTCTGCCCGGATGACGAGGACATTATCTACCAGATCGTAGACTTGCTGGTGGACACCTGCGCTACCAACCGTAAGCTGCTGCACATTGCTGGGGACGATAAGCCCGCCGAGGTGGTACGCAGTCGGTTTATGAAGCTGAACGCTGACCACATCAAATTTGTGTTGAAGTGCCTTGCAGAGAACAGCAGCCCAATCAGGAACATGAAGCAATACCTGCTCGCTTCTCTGTACAACGCAACGACCACCATGCAGCTTTACTATCAGAATCAGACCAACCACGATTTAGCGAAACGGGGGTGATAAAAATTTCCAAAAAAGCAACCACGATTGCCATTGTCAACCAAAAGGGAGGCACTGGCAAAACAACAACCTGTGAAAACTTGGGTGTCGGTCTTGCCGCCGAGGGTAAGAAGGTCCTACTTGTAGACGCTGACCCGCAGGGTTCACTCACCATTAGTATGGGCTGGCAGAAGCCGGACGAACTGCCCGTTACTCTTTCTACCCTGATGCAGAAAGCCATGAACGACCAGTGCATTCCGCCCGGTGAAGGTGTGCTGCACCATGCAGAGGGTGTAGACCTCATCCCGGCCAACATTGAGCTGGCAGGGCTGGAAGTTGCCCTTGTCAATACCATGAGCCGGGAAAAAATGCTGAAGCAAGTCTTGGACAGTGCAAAGCAGGACTATGACTATATTCTGTTGGACTGCACTCCCTCCCTTGGGATGCTGACCATTAACGCGCTGGCGGCGGCAGACACTGCTCTGATACCCGTACAGGCACAGTACCTTTCCGCGAAAGGTCTGGAACAGCTTTTGCAGACCATCAACAAGGTGCATCGGCAGATCAACCCAAAGCTGAAAATCGAGGGCATCCTGCTCACCATGACGGACAGCCGCACCAACTATGGAAAGCAGATCGACACTTTGATTCGTCAGGCATCGTCAACGAACTGATTCAGCAGCAGCTGAATGACTTCCCGGACGAGGACATTAAGGCATCGCAAGCAAAATTGAACGCCGCCTACGATGCCTTTACTGCAAAATACGGCCTGATTAACGACAAGAAAAATGCCCGCCTGTTCGATGATGACAGTTCCTACTATCTGCTCTGCTCGCTGGAGAATCTGGACGAGAATAAAAATCTTAAGTCCAAGGCAGATATGTTCACCAAGCGGACGATTCGGCCAGAGCGTGTTGTCACCAGCGTGGATACCCCCAGTGAAGCACTGGCAGTGTCCATCGGGGAACACGGCAAAGTAGACCTGCCTTATATGGCAGAACTGCTGGGCACACCCGGCGAGTACAGGCGCATTACCACCGAACTGTCCGGTGTGATTTTCAAAGATCCCGCCGCCGATGCAGACGACCCGGAAGCCGGCTGGCAACCTGCGGACGAGTATCTTTCCGGCAATGTGCGGAATAAACTGCGCATGGCTCAGCTTGCCGCTGAAAGCCACCCGGAGTTCAAGATCAATGTGGAGGCTTTGACCAAAGCGCAGCCCAGAGAACTGGAAGCATCTGAAATTGATATACGGCTGGGTGCTACTTGGCTGGACCCGGACATTATCCAGAAGTTTATGACCGAGACGTTCCAGATTCCCTACTATCTGCGCCATGCAGTCAAGGTGAGATATTCTCCTTATACCGCAGAGTGGCGCGTGGAGGGCAAAACTGCCACCGGCAGAGGGGATATTATCTCCTCCGAAACCTACGGCACCAGCCGTGCCAATGCCTACAAGATCTTGGAGGAGACCCTGAATCTGAAAGATGTCCGCATCTACGACACCATTGAGGATGCCGAGGGCAAGCCGAAACGTGTGTTGAACAAGCGGGAGACCATGCTGGCTCAGCAGAAACAGCAGGTCATCAAGGACGCTTTTGCCAACTGGGTCTGGCAAGACCCCCAGCGGCGCATTGCGCTGGTGAAGCAGTACAACGAGCTGTTCAACTCTACCCGTCCCCGTGAGTATGACGGAAGTCACATCAAATTCGTGGGCATGAACCCGGAGATCACCCTCCGGGAGCACCAGCGCAACGCCATTGCTCATGTGCTTTATGGCGGTAATACGTTGCTTGCACACGAAGTTGGTGCGGGCAAGACCTACGAAATGGCGGCATCCGCTATGGAAGCGAAACGGCTGGGGCTGTGCCAGAAATCCTTGTTCGTAGTGCCCAACCATCTGACGGAACAATGGGCATCGGATTTTCTGAACCTCTACCCCAACGCCAAACTTTTGGTGGCACGGCGCAAGGATTTTGAGACCGCAAACCGCAAAAAATTCTGCGCCCGCATCGCCACCGGCGACTACGATGCTGTCATCATTGGGCACAGCCAGTTTGAGCGCATTCCTCTGTCCTTTGAGCGGCAGGAGCGTATTATTCAGGAGCAAATTTATGAAACGCTTGCCGCCATCAATGAGCTGAAAGTCCACGCAGGCGAGAATTTCTCCATCAAGCAGATGGAAAAGACCCGGAAAACGCTGGAAACCAAGCTGGAAAAACTGCGCTCCGATGAGCGTAAGGACGATGTAATCACCTTTGAGCAACTGGGCGTTGACAGGCTCTTTGTGGACGAGAGCCATTTCTACAAGAACCTCTTTTTGACCACAAAAATGCGGAATGTCGCTGGATTATCCACCAGCGAAGCCCAGAAATCCAGCGATATGTTCGGCAAGTGCCGCTATCTGGACGAGATCACCGGCGGGCGTGGCGTGGTATTCGCTACCGGCACCCCGGTGAGCAACTCCATGACCGAGTTGTACACGGTCATGCGGTACCTCCAGTACAGCACCTTGCAGCAGAAAAAGCTGACGCACTTCGACTGCTGGGCATCCACCTTTGGTGAGACGACCACGGCCATTGAACTTGCCCCGGAGGGTACCGGCTACCGTGCCCGCACCCGGTTCGCCAAGTTTTTCAACCTCCCTGAGTTGATGTCCATGTTCAAGGAGGTTGCGGACATTAAAACTAGCGACCAGCTTCATCTGCCGGTGCCGGTCGCAAAGTTTGAAACCGTGGTGGCAAAGCCGTCCGAAATTCAAAAGGAAATGGTGCAGGAACTGAGCAAACGTGCTGCAGAAATCCACTCCGGTGCAGTGGATGCCTCCGTGGACAATATGCTCTGCGTCACAAACGATGGGCGCAAAATCGGCTTGGACGTTCGCTTGATGAACCCCATGCTGCCAGATGATCCCAACAGCAAATTGAACGTATGCGTTCAAAATGTGTTGAAAATCTGGGAGGAGGGTAAAGAACAGAAGTTGACCCAACTTTTGTTCTGCGACCTCTCGACACCGAAAAACGATGGCAATTTCAACGTCTACGATGACATTCGCAAAAAGCTGATCGCCGCCGGTGTGCCGGAAAACGAGATCGAATTTATCCACAATGCTGACACCGAAGCAAAAAAGGCGGCGCTGTTCTCCAAAGTGCGCTCCGGCGATGTGCGAGTTTTGCTCGGAAGTACGGCAAAAATGGGAGCGGGCACCAACGTGCAATCCCGGCTTGTGGCGGTGCATCACTTGGACGTTGGCTGGAAGCCCAGCGACATGACCCAGCGCAATGGTCGCATCATCCGGCAGGGCAATATGAATAAGGAAGTCAAGGTGTTCAATTACGTTACGGAAGGGACATTTGACAGTTATTTGTTCCAAACTTTGGAAAATAAACAGCGGTTTATCAGCCAAATCATGACTTCAAAATCCCCGGTGCGCTCCTGCGAGGATGTGGATGAGCAGGCGCTATCTTACGCCGAAATCAAGGCACTGTGTGCCGGAAATCCGCTCATCAAGGAGAAGATGGATTTGGATGTTCAGGTCGCAAAACTCAAGGTTCTGAAAGCCGACCACCAGAGCCAGAAATTCCGCTTGCAAGACAAGCTGCTGACAAAATTCCCGGCTGACATTCAGGAAACGAACGCCCACATCGCCGGGCTGAAAGCGGACGCGCAGCTTGCCGCCGCCCACCCGCAGGGCAAGGAGGAGTTCTGCGGTATGACCATCAGGGGCGTGACCTACGACGAGAAAAAGACCGCCGGCGAACGTCTGGTGCTCGCCTGTTCCGAACTGCCCAACGCCGAAGAAAAAGTGATCGGCAGCTACCGGGGCTTTGAGCTGTCCCTGCGGTTCGACACCTTCCGCACGGAGTATCAGGCACTTTTGAAGGGGCAGCAAAAGTACACGGTGCCTTTGGGCACCGACCCACTGGGCAACATCATCCGTCTGGATAACTCCCTGAACAACTTCCCGGAACGCATCACCGCCGCAGAAAACGAACTGGATACCCTGCATCAGCAGCAGGCGGCGGCGCAAATTGAGGTGGAAAAGCCCTTCCCGCAGGAGGAAGAACTGGCTGAAAAATCAGCACGGCTTGCAGAGCTGAACGCTCAGTTGGATGTGGACGAAAAGAGCCACGAGCCGGAACAGGACGAGGAAGAACAGGAGGACGAGCCTCGCCGCCCCTCGGTGCTGGCGGCTCTGGAAGAAAAATCCGACAAGCCGGAGCCGGTGAAGCCCTTCTGCAGTTATTACGACAAGGATGGTGATGCCCGGTGAGGGAAAAACGGGATGAAACCATCATCCTGCGCTTGAGCAAAACAGAAAAGAACCGTATCTATGAAAAAATGCTCAGCATGGGCATCCGAAGCCTGAGTGCCTATATCCGCAAGATGGCACTGGACGGCTATTGCCTGCACCTTGACTTGAAAGACCTGCAACGCATGGCATATCTCTTGCAGATGTGCAGCAACAACCTGAATCAGTACGCCAAAGCCGCCAATGAAAATGGTCGGGTCTATGCCGCCGACATGGAGGACCTGCAGCAGCGGCTGGATGAACTGATTGAGATTGGTCGGCAGATTCTTTCCCGGCTGGCTGATCTCTAAATTTCTCCCCGCAGTTGGAGGGCTGCGGGGGTACATAGGCGGCAACACCATTGACAGGCTCATGCTCTATCCATATACTGAAAGCAGAAAGGCGGTGTCAATATGAAATTCGTAGCAAGAGTTCTCCTGTTTCCTGTGGTTCTCCTGAGTGCATTTCTGGTACTGATGCTGAAATGGACGCTGAACCTGTCGGCGTTTGTGCTGGCACTGCCCATGCTGTATATTTTCGGCTGCGGCCTTTATACACTGTACTGCCAGGAGTGGATGCAGTTTTTGATCTTGCTGGTGGCGGAGTTTGGCTGCTTCCTGCTCCTCACCGCCGGAACGGTCATTGTAGAAGCCGTGGAATGGTTCAGCGGCTGGATTGCAGAATTATAAAATTTTTATGCCGCCACTGTGCGGCATTTTCTTTTTGCCGGGAGGTGGTCAAACTGGCTGCAACAAGATTGATTGCACTGCACAAAAACAAGGGGAAATCCGTTGCGGCCTGCCTGAAAAGCCGCACGGATTACGCCCAGAACCCGGACAAGACACAGCAGGGCGAACTGGTCAGCAGTTACGAATGCAGTCCTTTGACGGTGGATGAAGAATTTATGCTGTCCAAACGGCAGTATGAACTTGTCACTGGGCGCAGACAAAAAAGTGACGTGATTGCCTATCAGATCCGGCAGTCGTTCAAACCCGGCGAGATCACCGCCGAAGAAGCCAACAAGGTGGGTTATGAGCTGGCAATGCGTTTCACCAAAGGCAAGTATGCGTTTATCGTTGCAACCCACACGGACCGGGAACACATTCATAATCACATTATCTACAACTCCACTGCGTTGGACAGCATCCGGAAATTCCGGGATTTTTTATTGTCCGGGCTGGCTGTGCAACGGTTGAGCGATCTGATCTGCTTAGAGCATCAGCTTTCCGTCATTGAG
The DNA here is from genome assembly GCF_023347255.1 of Faecalibacterium sp. I4-3-84. Lineage (GTDB taxonomy): Bacteria > Bacillota > Clostridia > Oscillospirales > Ruminococcaceae > Faecalibacterium > Faecalibacterium taiwanense. Next base: position 919,338 of record NZ_CP094466.1, on the reverse strand, counting down.
ATAAAGCCCTATCGGGAGCGGCAGAAGCGCACACTCTACCCGCCCAAAGAAAGCAATCGTGACCGTCTATGTGGCGTGATTGACACTGTTCTGGCGGAAAAGCCCAAAGACTACGAAGATTTTCTGCAAGGACTGGAGCAGCAGGGTTATGAGGTCAAGCGTGGAAAATACACCTCCGTCAAAGGCGCACGGCAGAAGCGATTCATCCGGTTCCGCACTTTGGGCGCAGGATATAGTGAAGAAGAACTGAAAGCTGTTATCTCTGGGGAAGCCGAACACCATCCCCGGCAGAAGCAGAAGCGCATCGTACCGGAACAAAAGTTTCAGATGCTGGTGGACATTCAGGCAAAGCTGGCCGAGGGAAAGAGCATGGGGTATGCTCGCTGGGCAAAGCGATATAATCTGAAAGAAATGTCCAAGACGCTGATTTTCTTACAGGAGCATAAAATCGGCAGCATTAAAGAAATGCAGGAACGTGTGGATGCAGCAACTGCTCGCTATCACGAGTTGGGCGATTCCATTAAAGCTGCAGAAGCGCGCATGACCGAGATTGCCGTTCTGCGGACGCACATCGTTAATTACGCCCGGACACGTCCGGTTTATGATGCCTACCGCAAAGCCGGGTACAGTAAGAGATTTCTGGAAGCCCACCGGGAAGAAATCACGCTGCATAAGGCTGCAAAAGCTGCTTTTGATGAAGCTGGATTGAAAAAGCTGCCAAAGACTAAGGACTTGAGCATCGAATACGCTGAACTTCTGAAAAAGAAGAAAGAAGCATACCCAGACTACCGGAAGGCACAAGATGAGATGCAGGAGTTGATGAAAGCTCAGAAAAATGTAGAGATGTTTTTTGCAGAGGAAAAAGACACAGCCGAAAAAGAGCCAACACGATAAACGAAATCCGCCGAGGATTCTTCCCGTTTTTTTCGGGAGGATTCCTCGGCGGATTTTTGCTTTTGAAAACTGATTTCTAAGAATGTGAATTCAAAATACCAAAATTATTCAGTCAAGCCAAAAAGGTAAACCACACAAATGCAGCAGTTGCACATATCATCAGAACCAGTAGTATCGTACTTGCAAGTTTCTTCTCAATGGAAACTTTCTGATTTTTGCATAGGACAATCTGCTGAAGATTGTGAAATTCGGCTTCGCTGACATTTCCATTTAATGCTTTCCATGCAGTGCAGCGATCTGTAACCAGCAAAAAATCGGACAGCATTTCCATAAAGATGACAGCGAAAAATGCCAGAGAAAAGAACCACATCCCATTCCATTGAAGTTCTGTCAACACCCTCTGAAGGCTTGAAGGCTTTAATGACACTAACGAAATAATGTAAATCAACGTGTTGCAGAATTCTCTTGCTAATGGCCCTTTTTGTTTAAGAAAATCCATTTTCAACCCTTTCCTTACAAACGGAGTGACTTAACCACCAATGGCCTGATAGTAATCCGTTTTAGAACGAATCAAAGAACCGTTTGACTTGTATTCTTTGACAGTTTGATGGTAGCAATTTTCGAAATATGTATTCTATTTTTTCTGCATTGGAATCACCACTTTTTTGATAAAATTAGGAGCCATCACTTTCCGACAGCCATTCGTCTAGGATTCTTGATGCTATTTCAGCATATTCTTCATCTGTAGAAATAGATTTCAAATATTTGTAAAGAGTATTTTTTTCTTCTGCCGCCCCAATATAGGGATAACCGGAATTCCCCAGCATCTCTTTTATTCAGGATTTTTCTACTGAAATCCGGATTCCAAATCCTCCCTCTGAGTATGCAATGCTTATCCATGTTTCATCTTTTCTTAGCAAAACGCCTGTCGAAACGCTTTCTGAAGCCGATGCCTCTTCAGCGTATCCTAAGGTTTTCAATTGGTCAATATATTTTTGTATTTCTTCTTCAGAGATATTATTATAAAAGATTGCATAATACCCAGCATTAGAACCATCCAATATATATTCTATCGTTCCACTTTCCGGCTCACAAATAAGCCTAGTGTATTCATTATCCGGCCAAACTGAAGTATAAATACATTTTACATCAGACGGATTGGTTCCTCCATGTGTAGCAAATTTTCCCTGACCTGAAAAACGAATGCAAAGAAAGACCAATATCAAAACTATAAAGGCAACCGCCATACTGCTAAAAAATTCCAATTTCTTATTCATTTGGCTTGCTCCATAATTCAAACGTACAAAGCCACGATTCTTTTCTTTCGGCTCTAAAGAATCGTGGCTTTTATCCCCATTATCTAATGCTTTTATTACGGAATCGTGATGTCGTAGGAAATGGAGAACTGGCCACCGTTTGCCAAAGCATTCAATGCTACAGCAGTTCCAGAAACAAATACTGTACCGCTTGTTCCGCTACTAGCTTTCCTACCGGTATCCACATCTGTACTAATCGTTTCGTCCCCGGTTGCGACTTCAGAGAAGTATTTACTTGTCGATTGGCCATTCATGGTAAGTTTGACATTTCCTGTCATACCTGTAAATTCCGGCTTTGGCGATGAGTACCACGGAACGTAAAGTTCAACATGAACCTGTACGCCATCATTCTTATCATAGGTTGCGTAGGAATTAACCCGAACGTTAGCAATTCCTACCTGCATAGCCATGCCAGGTTCCAAGCACTCGCTTAGAGGTGCATCATACCTTCCAATAACAACAGGTTGTTTGTCATCCGTTGGGGCCGCTGCAAAAGCAGAGATAGAACAAAGCGAAAAGACCATAACCACCGCCATACAAAGCGCAAGCAATCTTTTCTTCAAGGTCATTTTGAGTCATCTCCTTTTATTTTTGCATAAAATGTGACAGCATATCGAATAAGGTACTTTGCAATCACAAGAAAAGCAATCGCCATGACTGTTGCTGTCGATACAATTGTCAAGATTTCCGGTACGCTAAATTTCATAAATGTACCTCAACTCATGCTCAACTTGTTTTCAAGGAAATTATCTGCATTGGAATCACCTCCATCTGAAGCATTTATATGCTAAAGACTCCTATTATTTTTTGCATTTTCGACAGTAATAAGCATCTGTTAGTATCGTCGGTCCCCCATAAATAGTCTTTCTTTCCTATAGCTATCCCGCCTTCAAAAATGATTTTTGAAAGACGTGATTTTTTCAGACTTTCTTGAGGAAACCACATCGCTGAAACTCCCTGCGTGACGATTCCTCCAAGCTGCATATCGCTTCCACAATAAATGCACTTCATTATCTCTATTCCTCTGGAGTGGATTTATCTCCCAAAATATTGAGCATTAACACAACGCACAAAAAGAGAAACGATAAGATATAAGGTTGAACATATCCTTCCTCATATAAACACAATGTATTGCCTGATTGAACAACATTCACCTTGGTGAAACAATCTGTATAGCTATAACTTGTTTCTTCTGAGAAGGGCATCAGCTGAGATAAATCATATCGGTTCCATATAAAGAAACGTTTTGCCGTTATAATATAATATTGCTTTCCATCGGTTAGTAAAAAATCAATTGAAGACTTCGATTCGGTCGATTTACAATCAACAAGAGTTAACATAGAATTTGAAACGCTTTCAAAATTTTTATTTGATAACACTTGCAATTTATCAAAAGAATACGGAAATCTTACGATAGAAATTAGCCATAGCAATATTATAATAGCACCGAAATGTCTGAAACATTTAACAATCTTATATTTTTTAGTTCCACGCATAAATATTCCAATTACTGTATGTAAACAGATAATTATAGATTGTCATTCCAAAATTTTGATTTCCCCAAGATGTTGTGGGGTAATACTCGCCATCCGTGTAGGTGTTATTAAACTTATTTCCACTTTCCGTTATAACATACTTGGTTCCCCAAAAACTATTTTTGTGAGAAGAGTGGTTAATATCAGTCAATGTGTATTCAATTTGTTCATACTGCGAATTAAGGTTACACTGTGGAATGGTGAATTGCACGGCCGTCATAGCAAAACCAAAATATGCGAGTGCAGTTTTGGAAATTGCAAGTGCCGGAGCAGCAGGTAATGACAAGGCACCTGCTACAACTGATGCCAACCCTGCCAAATCTCTATATGTTCCATTAATATCATATTTTTTGTTTCCTGTTTCTTTCACATAATCCACATATGCTCCGCAGATTCCCGTTCCGGTTCCATCTGTATATTGGAAACGAATTCTTCCCAACCGACGCGACATTGTAGATTGCGGTAAGACTATATCAAAATTCTTCTCTGTCGGAATAAATCGCTGCAGCTGTTTTGATGTTCCATCCGAAGAATAAACCAATTCATTTATAACATTTTTGATCGGTCAACCGTATAACGGCTTACCAATTTTCCATCATTGTACTGTTCAAAAACCGAGTCACCATTGTCAAGATCATAGGCTCTAACAAGCAATTCACCTGACGCGCTTTGTACGGTCGTGAAGTCAGAACTCGTGCTGTTTTTAGTTCCTGCTGCAAAAGAGACCAAAGGAACGGTTAGCAAAAGCGTGGTTGCAAGTGCAAACGATATGAATCTATTCCAAATTTTCATAATTAACCCTCACTGTAGATTATTCTAATAGAAATGGTATACTTTAGGTGTTCTATTCCAAAGATAAGGCTTCACCTATCATCTCTAGGATTAGTTTTTTAAAATGAATAACCTCACTTATCTACTGGCACTTCCAGTAATGGTTTCACTCCGTCCATCGGAATAGTTAAAGGTCGCAGAATACTCCAGCCTATAAGATTTTCCGGGCTTAGTGTTAAAGTTACTGCTCACCATGCAGGTTGAGGTCGTGCTGCTGTTCGAGCAGCTACTTACTTTTTGCCATGTTCCAATTGTTCCCTTTTCATAGAGAACGCCTGAAACGCTGATTTTCTTTACTCCAGTTCGTGTCTGGGCATCAACCTGATAGTATGTTTGGTAAATGGATCCGTTGACCGTACTATCACCTACATACCGCTCAGACTTTTCAGCGGCCATTGCGGTGCAGGCAAAACTCAAGAGAATCACCGCTGAAATAACAATGGACAACAAACGCTTTTTCGACATAGACATACACCTCCGTTTTTTTGCTCCTAACAAGAGCCTTTGTATAATCAACGCAATTCGCATTCGCTTCGTTTCAATTTTCAGGAGAAATTTTTTTCAAATTTTCCATCTTTGTAAGTTCAGACAAAAAGAAAGCCGGACATTTGTGTACTCTCACAAGTGTCCGGCTTTCTTAACGGATACCTTCCGCAATTTTCATAATCTCATCGTATGGAATGTTTCCCATAACGGTATGTGTAATCCCCTGATATTCCCAACTTAGAGTATAAACATTCTTTCCATGTTCATCCGTACTAGTTCCAAGTACGCCATCTGCTTCTCCGACCTTTACGGTTTCGTACACTGTATGCTCATTATCAAATAGGGACTGCTGCCCCGGCTGGATAATTGAACAACGGACAGTGTAGCTTTCCTCTGTTTCTTTTGACGAGTAAACATGTAAAAAGTTTTCTGCTCGTTCAAATTTCTGCGCATCGTCCATTTCAAAGCCGTCCAGCACATAATGATCGCTGTATCCATCCGGTAATCGTTCCAACGGTTCGCCGTCCACTTGATACGTCAGCTGCATCTCAATCGGCAAGAACTTCTGAATCATCGTGTAGACTGCCTTGCGGAAGTCTGCACTTACTGCAAGCGCGCCGAGAGTTAAAATTACCAGCGTCATGGCTACAACAAGCACTCGTTTCAGCACCGGACAGCGTTTATGCAATGCCGCTTTCAGGCGAGCATCCCATCGGGAAGTGTCCGGGTAGCGTTCCTTAAGCTGGGCCGGAGTTGGCAGCTCGTCCAGTTCTTTCTGTGCATCTGCACGGAGTGCCATCATCAAAGCTGCATCAAAAGAAATCTCTGTCCGCTCACTCACGGCTGTTCAGCTCCTTCCACAATAGTTTTCTTCCACGGAAAAGCCGCATCCGAACCACTTCATCTGTCAGTCCAAGCGATTCGGCAATCTCCCGGTTGGTGTAGCCCATCGCCAAAAGGCGCAGTGAATCACGGTACATCGGTTTCATCTGTCCGATCAGTTCTGTCAGGTATTGGATGTTATCGGTGCTGACTGCTGCATCATCCGGCACCGGGGCATCATCTGGTGCGTCCGGGACTTCTTCCAGCGGTTCTTCTCGCTGCTTGCGAAGCATATCGTATGCACGGCTTCTACTACAACTAACGAGATAAGCAGCGAGTTCGTGACAGTTTTCTCGATGAATTTTAGAAAAATTTTTGGCAACGTACAAAAACACCTCTTGCAGTACATCTTCTGCCAGATACGAATCGCCCATAATTTTGTAAGCGGTATGGTAGACCAGCCGTTTGTAGATATTATATACATCTATAAATTGTTCTTCTTTGCTTTGATCGTCAAGAACAGCTAAGTACAGGGAAAGCAACACAATCACCTCCAACTGATTCGCATGGATTGGATGTAGTGTACCATGAACCAGCGAAAATGTCGAATGTTTTCCGTTCTGAACGAAGAACAGCCAGCATCATGACCTCACTTACTGTTGAGGCCGTTGCTGGCTGTTCGTTTGGTTTGAGATGTTTCCATCAAAATTGCAGAGTGCAAATGTCTTGAAGCTCTACCTTATATAAATAGAAGCGTTTTGAAAAAACGCGCAGCCTGCATCGGAACGGTGCAGAATGAAGGGGATTGGGCACAGCCCAACAAGCATTTTGCAACGCAAAAATGGCGTTTGTATAGACAAAAGCCCTGCTTGCCACAACAATGCGTCCTTTTTGTCCGCAATTTGTAATTTTCAGATTGGAGAAAAACGCCATGGCAAAGACGAAGGCTGAAGAAAAAGCTCTCAACCTTGATTAGATTTTGTTTAACTGCCGGGATTATCTGCGCGCTGCGCGCAACTCCGGCTCGTTCTTTGAAAAGCGTGATAGCAGCTTCTGTGAGCCGCCCAGCACATCCAGCCCACGGTCATCGTACAAATGGTAGAGGAACGGCCCCGGCCCAGCCAGATAGACGCTGGACACAAAGCCGTTCCAGCCGCCGATGTCCCCCAGAATGATTTCCCGAAGAAGCAGCTCTGGTTGAAAGCTGATCTTGCTGAGATCCCAGTAAAACTGCACTTGTGCATGGGTATCCCCATCTTCATCCTGCTCTGTGGCCGAAAGTTGTTCATCGGGAACTGGGAGGCCCACTCGCTGCCGGATAACGGTCAGCAGGGACTCGGCGGGTTCTTCATCGGGATACCCGTCGATCCGCAGAAGGTCCGGCACCGCCGGAAGTGCCCGATAGATCGCGGCGGCTCGGTCCAGCGCCCCCTGAACATAAGCGGGGTTGGTTTTCAGCTTCGCCGCACGCCTATCCAGATAGATTGGTTCCTCCCCGCCGATCTTAAAACGAATGCCCACCGGTGCATGGTAGAACAGAGGGTGTTCCAGCCCAGCCATGCCCAGATCATGTAAAATGTGTTCAAACCGCTTTGCCAGCATGGTATCCCTCCGTTCTCATGTCATTTCATACAGCAGAGCAGCATCGCCCTGCACCAGTTCCAGATGGGAGCGCAGCGTATTAAGCCCGCTTTGCACCGCCTCGGTGGGCAGATCCCAGTCCGGGGCAATTTCAGCGGCCAGCTCCGAGAGATCCTGCTCCCGCAGAGCTGCCAGCAGTTGAGACGCCAGCTCTCCCTCCAGCAGAGCGCAGTCCAGGGTGTCTTCCGTCTGGGGAGCAGGAAAACGGACATCCAGATCCAGTTCGCTCTCACACCAGTCCCAGATGGCCATATAGACCGCGCCGGAGCAGTCACCGTCGGACAACTCCTGCCGCTGGTTATTTTTTATCAGATAAAAGGACGCGATCTGTGACATGGTGGTTCCTCCTAAATGTTATTCGCTTCCATCAGCCCTTCGGCCTGCAACCGGATCACATAGAAAGCCCGCACCCAGTCCAGTTCCTGCTCCATGGAGTCCTCCAAAGCCAGCAGGCGGCGCTTGCCAAGCCTGCGATCCAGAAGGGCAAAGATACGGACAAGGGGATTCTCGCTGACAAGGCTTTTCTCGATGCTCTGGTTGTCAAAGATCCCAAACGCCTCATAGAACACCTTTTGGTCAAAGGTGCCCTGCTCCAGCGCATAGGCATGAGCCTGATTGATGGCCTCTTTTGCGGAGTCGTGATCTTTCAGCGTGGTGGAGCGCAAGTGATGAAATTTCGTCCACACATTTTCAAAATAGGTGTAGTAGTTGCTCCGCAGCACTTCCACGCCGTCCACACGAATGGCGGCCCGGCCCTCATGGTCGGCGCTTTTGCTGTAACTGGTGGCAAAATACTGGATGTGGCCCCGGAGTGCCGGGCACAGGTAGTCATTCTCCAATTTGTTCCGGATTCCACTCCAAGTGGATACTCTACTGTTTGACATAGGTGTTGTTTCCTTTCTGCTGATTCCTACTGCTTTTGGAGATACTCCCGGAAGCATTCGATGAACTCCCGATTCCGCTTAGGGACATCGAACCCCTTCCGATGGGGGAAGAACCCCTCCTGTTCCACATCGTCCAGCAGCTTGGGCAGATTGGAAAACCGGGCAAAGAATGGTAGTGCATAGTCCTGGATCTGCCCGGAAATTTCCTGGATAGAGCGTTCCCGCTCCAGCAGAGTAGATACCTCATAGCGGGGGAAGTCATCATACCGGTGGGTCAGCCGGGCGATGGAGGTACCCACGATACCATCATAGGTTTCCTCCGTCCCTTCCTGCTCACTGCGCCACTGGGCAATCACCGGGGAACTCACATCGAAGAAGGCAGTAAAAGTGGTGGAGCCAAAGCGGATGGAGGGGGAAAAGTAAAAGGAGAACACAAAGATGCCGTCTTTTTTGTAGATGTCATTTTTGCTCTTGCGGTATTTGTAGCCCAGCGGGTTCAAAGGCTCCGCGATCCGCTCACAGGTATAGACGAAGATCTCACGGGGCTTGGTTCCCTTGGGAAAATCCTTCTTCTCCATGTTGCCACCTCAATCAAAATCCATCCAGACCAGGTGTTTTCCGCAGTGGAGGCACTGGAACAGATAGCATTGCAGATGCCCGCCATTGACAGATTCCCGGATCATTTCTTTTTGCTCATCGTCCCACATCGGATCGTCCAGTACCTCCTCCAGCACACCCAGGGCCCGCAGTTCCCTGGCACCCACATGGCCCAGGTAGGCGCAGTAGTCGCCGCAGTGGGCGCGCCAGTATTCCTGCTGCCAGCCGGAGTAGCCCGGGGTGCGGTGGATCGGCTCGTCCAGCTTCTCCGGATCGTCTACACCATCATCCACAGAGAAATCATCTTGAAAACTACCGTCATATTTCCGGGCTGCTTCGCCGTTGGCGATGCACTCTGGGCACAGATATGCAATATCCTCCACGGCGTAAAAGGGGGCTGTATAGAAAATATGGGTCGTCTTGCCACAGCAGTCGCAGACAACGCCGTCTGCGGATTCCTCAAAAGCCCCAGTTTCCAGAGGATTGGGGTGATACCGGAAGGCGGGCAGGCCCAGCTGGGCCTGCCGTTCCTTCTCTTTCTGCTTCTCCTCCGGCGTTTTGGGCCTGGGGAGGGCATAATGATTGCCCCAGTTTTCCGCATAGTCCTTCAAGATGCCCAGCCGCTTGAGGGTCTTCTTGTCGGAACGATTTCCGATTTGGCAGAGCAGTTCGTAGGCATCCTTCTTGAAGTCCAGCAGATCATACACATCCACCAGCACTTCCTTGGCCTGCTTGTCTTCCGACAGCTCCAGTTTCTCCTTGAAGGTATAGAGAGCACGGACACTGTCCGGATCTCCTTCTGTCTCCCGAAACTGCTTTTGGAGTTCAATATATTGCTTCAGGTATTCGTTCATGGTCACAATCTCCCATCAATCCCACCAGAAATACCAGACGGTGGACTGCCACAGGACATCTGCCAAGGAGCCAATGCTTCCATCCTCATTCTGATCCAGATCTGGGCAGAAACCATATTGCTCCACAGCCACCTCCATAGCTCTTTCCTTGGAGATCGGAGTTGGAAGTTCAAACTCCAATTCATCGTGGCTCATGGCGGCAGGGATGGCACCATGTTGCTCGAACCAATATTTCGCCACTGCCATCAGGTCCGGTGTGTCGGGACACTCATTCCAATTTCCAAAGGGCAGGTAGGCGAAGATCTCCCAGGGGTTCTTTACCGGAATTTTAGCCAGAATGAGCGGATATGTCATTCCGGTATCATCGTTCCAATAGTTTGCGAAGCGGTCGTTGGGTTCTCCGCCCTCCATCTCGCCCAGGACTTCCTCCTCCCAGTCCAGATCATCGTCCTCGGCTTCTTCCTTGCGCTGGCCGGTCAATTCCTCCAAAATCGCCTTTCCGTCCTTAACAGGAGCGGAGAGCATCTTCTTCCGGTACTCCTCTACCGTTTTGAGGTCAAATTCATAGCAGTCCGCATCATGCTCCGGGTCGGCGTTCATTACCAGACATTCCAACAGCGTTTCATCATCCGCCTGGATAAGTACGGGAACAAAGCCCTCCCGTACCCCCAGCCGCTGGGCGTAGCTGTATGCCGACATGATGGGGTCATCATCTGCCATGGATGGGAAATAGGTACACTCGCAGTCCAGATACTCCATGATGGCATGAGCCACTTCGGAAGGCTCCAGCGTGTCCTCGTCGAAGTCCTGTCCCTGCCAGTTTTCAAAGCGTTCCTCAATCACTTGAGCCATGGTCTGATAGTATTTCTCATCAAATGGGATGAATAAGTATGCCTCCTGTTGAAATTCATTGGAGTGGTATCGGGACGGACCAAAATATTTCAGGGCATAGTCATCAATGTCGGCAGGATAGTAGGGACTGTCGCCCTCTCCGTAGTAATAGCCTGCAAAGGCACGGCCTTGCTGATTGAACAGCACAGAGAACAGACAGCCGTCCAGCTCATCCCGGATAAACTCCCGCAGATCCACGCTGGCAGGGTCGGCTTTGACCTGTTTGGCCACTTCGCTGTATTCTTTCAGGAAGTCCTCGCCCATCAGGTCGTGCTCCATGCACCAGCGCAAGTAGATGGCCATGTGGTTATAAGCATTGATGGGGTCAATAGGCAGTTCCTTCTCCTCAATGCTCTCAAGGTGATAGGAAGCGTCGTCCATCTCACCGTCAAAATTATCATTGGAAAGGGTGCCACGGGTGATCGCATTCTGACGAGTGGGGTTTACAACAAAACTGATCCCCCTCATCTTGTTCAGCAGAGCGTCTACATCATGTTCCAGTTTATAGTCCAACTCGTCCTCATAAAGCGGAATGACCTGATAGAAGTTGACCTCCTCGCCGCCCGGCAGGGTGCAGACCTCGCCGCCCTCCTCTGTACTTTGGGGGCCGGTGAGAATGGCGGCACACAGCTTCGTATTTTCCGCAAAGTTCTCCTTGTTATCCATGGTATGTCCAAAGCCCAGCCAGGTATCGCTGGCAATGGGAAGGCGGGCCAAGGATTTCAGCAGGCGGATGGGCCAGTACCACTTTTCGTCTTTCATGGACTCCTGATCCAGCTTCCAGTCCGCAGGCAGGGCAATGGCCAGCTCCGCCCGCTCCAGCTTATATTCCGCCAGTTCCTCCGGCACATTCATCCGGTGAGCGCCCATGCCCATGGTGACCAGGGTGCAGTAGTCCCGCTCCTCAGAGGGCGGCACCACACAGATGTCCACATGGATGTCGGGAGAAACCAGCTCATGGAACACATTCTCGAACTTGCCGAAATACTGCTCAATGTGCTCCTCGACGGCTTCCATCTCCTCCTCGGTGTAGACTTCGGGATTACTGAATTCTTCCTCATCCTGCGTGTCATCATTGTCTGAGTGGTCGCAGCTGTCATCCTCCGGATCTCCCTTTATAGGCTCGTAACCGATCTTCAGGGTCATCTGTTCTTCTGGCAGAGAGATGCCGGGGCTGCGGGTGATGGTGTGCTTATCGTCCGCAGAAAAACCGATGGTCTCGCCGTCTTGCAGCGTCACATCACACGCCAGCACATAGGAGGCAAGGCTGGCCAAAAAGTCCCGCAGTTCCTCCGGCTCAGCGTCGGTGTTCAACACCTCCATTTCCTCCTTGCCAAACACATCCATGCCGTAGGTGTAGCCGTTTAGGCCCCCCTCGCTCCGGTACAGGCCGAACCAAACCCAGTTGAAGATGGGCAGTTCGTCCTTTTTGAGCATATCGGCAAGGCCCTCATAGAAACGAGGCTCAAATACCACGCCGCTGGTGTAGACACCGGTGGCGTATTTCTGCTTGCAGCACACTGCCATCGCCTTGGTGAACAGCTTACCTCGTTCCAGCAGTTTTTCCTCCTCGCCCAACACAGCCACCATGATATGGGCCTTGTGCGCTTTGGCCACTTCTACGGCCTCTGGCCACATATAGTTGTTTTCGGCGTTGATCTCTGCTTCATTGTCCGGGATGTGACCGTGGAAGAGTGTCACGATCAGCATCATTCCGCCGACCCGCATTACCACAGCGTCATCGCTGTTCTCATCGTCTTCGTCGCCCTCATCCGGCTCCTCATCTACGATGCCCCATTCTTCCCGTAGATCCCGAATCAACTGCTCCTTGTCCCACTCTACTTTGGAGAGGAGCACAGACCCGGCAAAGGAGCCCTTATGGTCGGTTTCTTCCTCGTCAGCATCAACATCTTCGTTAAGATCCTCTACATCTTCATCCGGATCATAGAGGGATTCATGCTCCAGTCCGCGGATAAATTCCTCAAAGCTATCTGCCAGATGGGTGATTTTATAGTCATTTTCCTGATCCACATGGACTACCGCAGGCTCTCCCTGGGGACCGCAAGCCCGGTAGTCCAGGAAAATCATATCGTGTCCGGCGCTTGGACAGTCGCAGATGGCCACGCCGATGGCAGGATACTCCCACTCATCGATCATAAACTGACTGCCCATCTCTCCACAGAGGGAGCAGTTCTTTTCCCGTCCGATTCCGAAAATGCCGGTGATGGCCACATGATCATCTGCCCAACAGGTAGGCTCATCGCAGGGATAGCAGGTGTTCATCGGAATGCCACCGTTGTGCTGCTTCATCAGCCAGATATAGGCGGCGGGCAGCTTGTAGCCCAGTTCCTCCTCCACGCTGGCAATCAGCTCATCGGAAGGCGGATCACTGACATATTCTTTCAGTGCATACCAATTATCATCCCAGAAGTTGGTGAGGTCGAAACCCTCAAATGGGGTATCACCGGGCACGAATTTGGCCTTCTTCTTCCGGCTGCGCTGGCGTTTCCGGATCTCCGCCTTACACTCCCGAATTACCGCCGGGGCATTTTCATCCTCCGGGTCCAGCTCTGCCCACCGCTGGGCGTAGGGAATGGCCTTTTCCTCCTGACCATAGAGATACTGATAGCCGTAGGCCATCCGCATATTCCACTCCGCCTTGTCCTGACCTTCCTCCCGGACGGACTCCAGCACCTCAATGGCCCTCTGGAGGGCTTTGTCTCCCTTGAATTTCAAAGTACCCTCATCATGGTCCCCGATGATGGCGTAGTTCTCCAGCGCCCGTGCCAGGGCGTAGGCGGTGCGATAGTTCCTCCAGTCCTCTGGGATGGCATTGAGTGCCTGGATGCAGCGGGTGTACTCGTCCTCGTCGTTCCACTGCTCCAGCTGAGCGAAGAATGCTTCGGCGTCCTGTTGGGTATAAGGAATATAGTCCATGCCCGTAAGCGTTTCATCCAACTCGTCATCCTGATTTTCAGTTTCTGTCCCATCATCTTGTTGCTTTAGAGGTACAGAACCGGCTTCACGGCGGAAGGTGTGGAAGATGGCCCATGGGATATCCGTGCCTTCAAAGAACTCTTTCGCCATGTTCAGCGCCTCTCGGATGTCCCAGGCGATGAAGTCCACATAGCCACAGTAGAGGCCGGTAGCCCCGCCGGTGAGAGTGAGCACTTCCGAACCATCCCCGCCGGTGAGCACTTCCTCCAGTTTGTCCCGGAAGTCGAAAATTTTCTGACTGCCTTCCTCCTCCAGCAGGGTATCCAGGGGATAGCAGAAGAAGCCCGCCACCGCGCCGTCGGCATGGAGATCGTCCATAAAATCATTGTCGGCATTCAGATAGCCGTTGATGAGCGGCACACAGCAGGTGGAACCGGCCATTACATCCAGCCGCCAATCGGCGTCCGGGTCCTGTTTGGGTTCCATTTTGTAACCAAGGTAGCTCTCCAGATAGGCTTCCGGGTCGGTGGAGAGCTCCAGGCCCTGCTCCCGCAGTTTGTCGGGCAGCTGGGACAGGAGGAAGGACGGCTCTGCCTTGGGTTCCTCCAGCACATCAAAGCTGTCTATGTATCTCATGTGGGAGATCTCGCCCAGCACTTGGTCGGTGAGGGTAGTGAGCATCCACCAGGCCCGGCCTTCTTCCTCTTGAAGCTTAGGCAGCAGCTTTTCACAGTAAGCGGAGATGGCAAAGCTGTTTTCACCCTGTTCCTCCAGCCAGATCTGCACATCATCCCCGGAAATCTCCCAGCCATCATTGGTTCGCAGACCGATGTTTTGAACAGGTTGACGGCCCACCAGGATGTTCCAGTGCTCCAGCACCTCCTTTGGGGCGTGTTTCTGGAAGTAGACCAGCTCAAACAGCTTGACCTTATTACCCTCCGGGGTGAGGATCAGTTCATGCTTTTCGCCGCCCACGCCCAGCTCAAAGGAGATTTCATCAAAGGCCAGATTCAGGGTTTCCTCCATTTGGGCCACGAGTTCTGCACCGCGGGTGTGATCCTTGTCGTCATCCATCATCTGGCGCAATTCTGCTTCCATCTCGGCAAAGGTTTCCCACCAGTTCTCTGTCCGATCCCGGAAGCACTCCCAGAACTGCGGCAGAGAAATACCCTGCTTGCACCGGTCGATAAACTCTTTGGTGTCATCGTCACCAGGGCGGACTTCCAATGCCTTTTCAAAATATCGCAGAGCCCGGCCCTCCTGATCCAGATAAAAGTAGGAGTAACCCATGCGGAAGTTCCAGTAATAATCGTCCTCGAAGTATTCCTCATGGGGCTTTAGCAGAGCGAGGGCCTTTTTGAGCATTTCTTTGCAAGTTGGCTTATGTGGGTCTGCCAGATTGTTATAGGCACGGGCTAACTCACTGTCCATCTCAGGGGTACGCTCCTCGGCGGGGATGGCCTCCAGCGCATCAATAATTTTATGTTGTTTGCTCTCCTCATGCCACTTCTGGCACTGCTTCAAAATGTCCATATCAGGGTCCTCCTCGTCCTCATCCGGTTTCCAGTCTTTGATCTGCTGGAACACACCGTTCTCATCCCGCTCAAAGGCGCAGGGGGCGGGGGTGTTCAGCAGAGAAATGATGTCGGGATCGTCGTTGCAAATTGTGTTCAGCTTGTAAATCCCGGCATTGTTGGGGTCGTCCATGTACTCATCGCTCTCGTCACCGGCAGTGAAGCGCCAGCCGCTGTCCCAGTTACCGTCTGGAATCTCACGATAGCAGTAACCCACCTTGCGGCCCTCCACCGTGATGCGGTTGGTGGCGATACAGCCATCGGCACCCTCCCAGTCAGCAAGCAGATGTTTCACATCCTCCGCTTTCACCTGGTAGTTGCGGTTGCGGCCAGCGGCCTCGTACAGTTCCTTCCGCAGCGCCTCCACATGATGTGCCATCTCCTGAATCTCCTCGTCGTCCATCATTTCATGGAGGTCATAGGTCAGGGGGGATTGGGCAAAGTCCGCCAGGGCCTTGTTCATGGCGTCATGCTCCTCTGGCGTAGCAGTGATGCGGATACGGCGGGCGGGGGTGTTGTACTCGTCCAGATCCTGAAGGTTTACACTGCCACTGACGCTGCACTCCAGCAGGATGGCGGCCAGGTCGGTGACCACATCAATGGCGAAGTGAAAGTCCATCTCCACACCATCGGAATGTGTAAACTCCAGGTACTCCACGGTTTGGCGAAAGTCCCAGTTCTGCTTGTCCAGACCGATCTTGGAGAAAATCTCGCTGAGGGGGATCTCCTCCTTTTTCTGATCCTCTAAAAATGCCACAAGGTTCAGACTGTCATCGGAACCGCCAATAAAGTTGCCCCAGTATTTTTTGATATACATTTGTCGTGCCTCCTGTTCTGAATCCAGTCGATCAATGAGCTGATTCAAGTGTTCCAACCACGCAGGAGCGATCTCACCGCTATCCTCGTTCTTCCAAAGATCCATAATCTCACGGATGCCGTCCTCGTCCGGCACCTCGTTTTTGATGTCGGTGAGCTGCCGCAGCAGGAAAGCAAGGGCTTCTTTGGATGCTGTGAAACCGGTGACTTTATCCCATATAGCTTCTTCATGATCGTAGTCCAGCTTGCCATTATCCTTCCATTGGAAATACAGCTCCGCCAGAGCCATCGCAGTATTGTCAAAGAGGAAGTCGATTTGTGAGAAGTCAGCTCCCAGCATGACTTCCTCTTTCATCAGTTCGATCATCTCGCCCAGATCCATTACCGGATGCTCCGGTACATATTCATTTTTGAGGATGTCCAGTACATCCAACCCTTCGTCACGCTCTAATGCTTTTATGCCCCATGCTCCCATGTCGGCACCTCTCTTTCTTTATTTTGTATCAAGCTTCTATTGTCAATCATAGTTCTCCAACCGAATGATAGGCCGATAAAAGTCATAATCTCCGTTTAGTTCATTGTCCTCCTGCACTTCTGGCTTACAGTGGGGCGAACAGGGTAGGAA
Organism: Faecalibacterium sp. I4-3-84; assembly: GCF_023347255.1. Taxonomy (GTDB): domain Bacteria; phylum Bacillota; class Clostridia; order Oscillospirales; family Ruminococcaceae; genus Faecalibacterium; species Faecalibacterium taiwanense. The sequence goes on along the minus strand of NZ_CP094466.1, from coordinate 902,635 downwards.
ACCGAGAAATGGGCCCAGCCCACCGCAGATATTGCACCCGCCATCGCCGCCGCAGGTGGTAAGCCTATCAGCCTGCACCACTTCCCGCATATAGGGATCGTAGGCGATGGACAGGCCGAAGAAGTTGGGTTCCTCCATGTCATAGGGCCGGTTCTCATCCTCATCCATGTCCTCAAACCAGCGCAGACGCATGGAGTAGTCTAACCCATCTCCCCACGGGAACAGGGTCCGACACCCGCCGCCACACAGGTAGGCCCACTCGTCCGCCGTGGGCAGGGAGAAGCCCCTGTTTTCCAGCATGGCAAGGAGTTCATCGTAATCAGTGCGGTTATAGATCCAGGTCTGAAATCCATCTTCCGTCCGCTCAATACGGGCCGACTGATGCAAGGTAAGACTGCTGCTGTCACTCCAGGCAAAATCCCGGAACTCCTTCAGCCAGTCAGGGTGGGCAGTCAGCCTGGGATCGTCCATTTTGACTGGCTCCCAGTTAATTTCCTCCAACTCCCGGCCCACCAGCATGGGGCCAATGGCCGCTTGCCGGACGGGAGCCATGCTTTCCCGGATCATCTCCTCCGGGTTCTGCGGTTCCATTTCCCATTCCCGGAACAGATACTCCAATTCCTCCCGGCTCTCCTGATTCAGTCCCACGGCAAACTGCTCCCAGCCCAGGGTGACGGTATCGCCGGGGACAAAGACGAACTCCCGACCATCTTTCTTGAAGATGCCGGTGGTGCAGTTCTGGCCCCAGCGGTCAAAGGTATGTAGACCGAGAAAGGTCATATTATAACGAGCAGCCAGGCTTTCCATCAGTGCCTGCTTCTCGGTGGTTTCCATTTGATTAAATTGGGGGCGGAATAGTCTTTTGTTCATAACAAGTCCTCCTACAGCCTATCCAGGTTTTCCTGTAAATCGCCCTGCATCAAGTGCTGGGCAATGGCTTGGTTCAGTGCCTTATGGGGGTGATAGGCTGCCTGCTCTACATCGTGGAGGCACTCCTCCATCAATGCCTCCGGAGAAATGCCTTCCCGTTTGCCATAAAGATGGCCGAAGGCATAGCACACGGACTTGAGAAAGTCGAAAATATAGTCGTGATTTCCACGCATACTGGGCAGGTCGTTGAACGAGCCCATACCTCCGTATGCCCGAAGATGGTGGGCAACCTCCCGCCGCTGGTTCCAGTCCTGAATGTCCCGCTCCAACCAGTCGATCCAGTTTTGGAACTCTGGATGGTCTGCCAGAAGGATGGAGCGCAGACAGGTCAGAGCCTCGGTATAAATATCAGACTGTTTCATTGGCCATCGCTCCCCCAAATACCTCCATAGAGTACACCATCTTTTCCAAGGAACAACATCCGGCTGCGAAGCAGGCTGCACTGCTCCACAGCGACCTTGTTTCCGTCACAGGTGGGAATAGCCTCCTGTTTTTTCCCAAGGTGATCACCATGAGCGGTAAGGAAGTAGAATTTATCCCGTTGCTGGTATCCGCCTTGAAACAGGAAGGTATTGCCGGACGGGGCAACAGAAAAAGCTCCGCTTCCTTCGATTGGCAGTTCAAATACAAAGTCCTCTTTGAAGTTCGTCCGCACCAGCCGGAATTCATCGTAATAATAAAACCACAGGTTTTCTTCTTCGTCCAGGCTGATGGCGTAGCAGTCATAGATGGAATAGTTCTCATTCTTCCAGAGAGGAGTTCCCTCCGATGTCCATGCAATCAGGCCGCAAGCACCCAGAGGTTCATCCCAACCGTAATTACCAAATACACCTTCGTCAAAGTAGCTGGTAATGATGGTGCCATCTTTTTTTACCACACAGTCTTGAATGCCATCCCCCAGGCAGAAACGGGACAGCACAGCTCCGTCCCGGCTGACGATCCAGGCGTTCTGGTCGGGGCCGTTTTCCCGATAGGCGCATCTTGCCCCCAGCAGGAGGAAGTGATCACCTGCGGGCCGCAAATAATGAAACTGGAACTTCAAGAGGCCAAGAGGAAACAGCGTCGTTTCCAGCACCCGCTGTTCCGCCCAATCCAGCTGGATTTCCACTGCGGTATAGGTGGAAGGAGTGCTGAGCCAGTCCTTACCCTGTGTTTCGGACGGCTGTTCCATGAGAAGATAGACTTTTCCATCCCTTGCCGTGAAAAAGTCTGTCACTTCTGTGCCCTCCAGATGTTTTTCCCGGCGCAGCTGGTCCAGGTCAATGATGGAGAACAACGGCAGATTTTTGGCTTTTATAGGTTTGTTCATAGTGTCTCCTCCTGGCTACTTTAACGCTCCATCATAGGTGTGAGTTTCCCAGATGGCCTCAAATTCCGCCTTCTCTATGATGCAGGCGTGGAACTCCTCGCCCCAGACATGGGCGTTCAATTCCTCCACGGTGAGGATTGGTGTGATCTCGATGGCGCCGTCGTAAAGGGCAGGGATGTTGCGGGTGCGGCCATCCGCAAAGATGTCAATGGAGCGGAGGGCCAACCGCTCATTTTCGGTATCCACTTCATAGAGGATGACCGATGGTTCACCCTCCGGTGCGCCCTCCCAAAAGAGCTTGATATACTCGATCATTCCATTTCCCTCATTTGAACCAATGCCACCCCGTCATGGTGCCGGTTACCTCATCTATCTGTATTGCAATATCATAATTGCCGCGACAGCCCAGCAAGGCCGCAAGATGATCATTTTCCATAATCAAATCATAAAACTCAACCGCTATACCTTGGAATTCCTCTGGGATCTCCAGCACAGAAAAGAAATCCACTGACTGAGCATTTTGGAAAAATTCAATGGCCGTTTTACTGCATTTTACTACTATCCCTGTTTGAGTAGTTAACTCTCTCATGCTTCCGCTGCCTCGCTCATGTTCAGATACATCCGCATCGTTTTTTCATCGGCACAGGCCGCCCGGATCATTTTGGCCAGCATCATCAAATCGTCGATGTATTGGGAATAGACGCAGAACACATCCTCGTCGGAGTCGAAGTGAAACAGATCCATGCCGCTGTTATTTTTCTCAAACTCCCGGATCACGCCCCGGACCAGCCGTTCCCAGTCTCCGCTGCTGCCGGTCAGTCCCAGCCGGCAGAATTCTTCTGTCCGGAACCCGTCACTGATCTTCAGCAGAAGGGAGATGGCATAGGGGTGGTGGGGAATGAGAAAGAATGGCGCGATCTGCTCCGGCTTTACCCAGATTTTGAAGGGCGGACGCGGATCGGGTATCCAGGGCAAGATTTCCCATTCGTCCTCCGGTCGGTTTCCGTATTGGCAAAGGTCTTTCATAGTGTTCTCCTCATTCGATGTCGTTTCGTTCTTCTTTTACATCCAGTGGAGCGCCGTCCAGAGATGTGATCTGTGACAGTTCTGTTTCCGTCAGATTCTTCAGGAAAATGCAGTATTCATTTGGGTATCCGCCCACAAACTCCATTTTGGGCATCCCGATCTGCTGCGGGTCGGTAATCCACAGGCAGGGTTCTCCCGTTGCCCAAAAGTGAGTCAGCGTAAGAATTTGGCCGTTGTAAATTACTTTCTGTTCCATCCTCATTTCTCCTGCATTTGCCTCAGCAGCTTCACGATCCGCTCCCGGTTCTTTGCGGTTTTCATGAAGGTGGGGAGATGGTCAGCCTGGGTCATTTTCGCTCTTCCCGGCGGCTTTTCCCGCAGGTCGGCGCTGAGATAGCCGATCAAATAGGCAAGATGTTCCCGGTTGAGTGCCCAGACCGACTTACCCTGGAAGGAGGTCAAAAACCATAGTTCCAACCTGAAATAAGGTTCTCGCCCATCCCTGATTTCGCCAATATATGAAAACGCCTCCGCTGTTTTATGAACTTCTCCTGACATGGTTGTTCCACAATAGGGACAGGCCACATGGAGAACGGAAAACTGCTGCTTTGCCTCATCTTCAATATCCACCCGATAGTATCTGCCGCAGTTTTTGCACTGGTTATGGACATCATAGCGGTAGATCGTCCGGTCGCGGGTCTCCTGATGGCCGCAACTCAAACAGCGGAAATAGGCGTTATCCTCATCCGCTGTCACCACACCCGCGCCGTGGCACTTGGGGCATTTCACCTGAATGCCGGAGGTCAGGGCGTTGTATGCACTGTATGTAAAGTAGGGTTTATCGACGATTCGGCTCATGCGCCCACACACTCCTTTCATCCGTCTTTCTCTAAATAAAATCCCCATACGCAGTTGGAGAACTCTCCAGCAGCAAAGCGGTGGATCTGCCCATCAATCTCTACCTGCCAGACCTCGAAGGTATGGTCTTGATGATAGATCGGGTCTTTGACTTTTACTCGCTTGCCGGTGGTTTGCCAGTTGTAGTCAAAGATGTTCACACCGAACAATTTGCATTGACCGTCCGGGCCAAAGGTTTCATATTCCCAAGCCATGTGATGCCTCACACTTCCGTGCGCTGCCAGCCGTTCAGCCGCTCCTGCACCGCATCAATCTTCCAGCCTTCGCCCACACGCTTCATAAGAAAGCGGCGGTCAAAGCCGGTGTTTTTCTCCCTGGTGTAGATGTAGAGCTTGTTTTTGGTGATCTGCTCTGCGTCAAGGAATTCTTCCCCGTTGTAGGTGCCCTGGGCGCTGTATGAGAGGCCCAGAGGTCGATAGCCCGGACGGGGCTTTTCGCTCACATATTTCTCCCAGATCGTCAGCAGACGGGGCACTGCCTCAGCACCTTCAAACCCGGCCTGCTCCATGTACTGCTCCCACTGCGTCATCTCGGCAAAGAAAGCGGACAGCACCCTGCGGCATTCCTCCGCCGCCTGCTCATCCAGCTGGACGGGCTTTTTGGCCTTTTCCCGCTGGAGCTGGAAGAAGTGTTCCATCTGCTCCTGGGTGAATTGCACATGGGCCACTGGCTCGATGCGGTTGTTGCCAGCGATGGCCAGCAGGCCCTCATAGGTAACGGCGGTATGGTCGATCTGGATGTGGGAGAGCTTGGGGATGGAGGCCGCCTGGAGCAGACCGGCATCATCCAGCCCGGTACGGTTGAGCGTCAGAAGGTCCAGCTTGCAGCCTTGCAGAGCGGACAGACTGCTGCCGTGGATGGCGGCGTTACCGTCCAGCAGCAGATAACGCAGCTTGGGCATAGCGGAAAAAACGGGGAAACAGGCGTCAGTGAGCGCACCGTCCTCCACGCCGAAGTTGGCCATGCTTTTATGTCCGGCAAAAGGGGCAAGCAGTTCATCCGTCACCGGATAGCTTTTCACATGGAAGCCCACCAGGGTGTAACCGGCCAGCTGCTCCATGATCTCTACGGTCAGTTCCGGGACTTCAAACTGCTTTTCTCCGTCTAAGGTCAGGACACCGCTCTCCCAGTTCACTGTCCGCGCCCGTTTTGGTAATTCCATAGCGCGCCTCCTTATTCCTGCTCTTTGTAACTGGCTTCAATGTCGATGAAGCGCACATACACGGCGCAGACTTCGCCCTTTGCGTCATAGCCGAAGTAGACGGGATAGTAACCGTCACCCCAGCCAGAGGCAAAGATGGGCAGATTGCAGTCCGTGTCCGGCACCGTCCAGTTGAGCCAGTCGCCGCAGTCTCCCTGATATTTGGGGTGGGCTTTGGCGTTTTCCTCCAGGAGATCGCAGAACAGGTCGTTGTAGGGGTCGATGTCCGGGTCCTCCTCCAGCCGCTTGGCCCAGTAGGTCTTGAAGGCCGCCTGGGTCTGGATGTCCGCAACACAGCCCATTCCAGCGTCTACGCCAAAGCCAAAATACTCGTCCTCGCCCAATTCCTCGTCCAGATCCTCGTTGCCCACCATGCCCAGCTCATAGCGGACAGGCTTTTCCTGAGAAACCTCCACCTTGACGCAGGCATAGCGGTCGCCGTATTGTTCGCTGGGCACCACACAGATCTTTACGGGGTAAGTCCCGGCGGGGATGGTCTGCATAAACGGCAGAGTGTCCTCCAGCTCCACCAGCGGATCGCAGGCGAAGATCTGCCCGGTGGGGAAATGGACGGCACCGATGTCCAGTACATCCACCGCCATGTTCCCAATCACTTTCTCTGTGAAATGGGCCTCCAAGTCATCTTTACAGGTCAGTTTGTTCTTGATTGCTTCGTATTTGTTCAGCCATTCAGTTGTAGGCATATCAGTTTCCTCCTGTTGATTTTGTTTCTTGATGTACACACTCTTTGAGCCATCCCAATAGCAGTTCACACACCGGCCATCCTGAAAATGATGGTCACAATTCGGGTAGCCATAGAGAATATGGGCACATTCCGGGCACAGCCCCATCATCTGTGAGGAGCCTTTGAAAAACAGGCTGCCGCACTCATCACAAACGGCCAGTTCTTTTTCTGTCATAGGGCTCACCAGTCCCGTTCCCGGATAGCCTCCTCGGTGTCGATGGGGATGTTGAACCACTCCAGAATGTAGGCCACAGTTGCCGCAATGCATTCCCGTGCCACCGTTTCGATCTCGCTGTCGTTCTCGTCAAACTCCTCCTGGAGATCATTGATGCCGCAGACCGCCTCGTCCAGCGTTTCCTGTACCACTTCGGGGTCGGTTTCGCCGCTCTCCAACAGGTCGATGACCTTCTGAAGCTCGTCCTTTACCTTGTTCACCAGAAAAGCAGGATAGTAATCGTCCTGATACATTTCGTCCAGCAGTTTGTAATTCGGGTCAAATGCTTTCATAGGGATTGCTCCTTTCCTCGTGTATGTCAGTCACGCTCAGCTCTCATGTGTGATACAGAAAATCTCCTTGTTCAAATCAAAGTAGATTACCATCAGTTCGTCGGTAATCTCCGGGTTAAAGGACAGATCCAGAATGAAAACTTGCTGGTTCATCTCGCTATCCACCAGACTGCCGAACCGCTTGAGCTTCAAAAAGTCAACCATCTCAGCAAAGGACAGTTTGGCTGGGTCGGTTCCCGGAAAAAGTTCCGCCACAATATCCGGGCCTACATCGTCCCGATGGAACTCCATGAAAAATGTCACAACGCTATGGTAGCGGCTGTCCTCGTCTGCCAGCGCCGCTTTGATGGCGGCTTTGGCCTTCTCCGCCAATTTCTCCGCCTCATCCAGCATTTCTCCCACCGCATCCATGACAGCAGGATCGCCGGTCAGTTCTTCCTCTACATCGAAGATAAAGGGTAGTCCCGATTCCTCGGGAAAGTTGAAGATTTCCTCACCGGGTGTATATGTAAAATCAATGCGTTTACAGCTCAGTTTCATAATGTTATCCTCCTTACCCCTCAATGTTGGCAGTTTTGAGGCCCTTTTTCAAGGAGCCGTAGACCGTCACCGCATGGTCGGTGAACATCTCGTCGCAGTCAAACCAGGCAGTGAAGCTGCCGCCGGAGGTGACGGATAGACTCGTCAGGCTGATTCGCCGGGCAAGTTCGTCCTCTGTGATGGGGTCGGTTTCCGGATTGCGGGGGTTTTCCTCATCTTGGGAGAGCCAGTTGTTGGCCAGCTCGGTCAGGTTCTTGGCTGCAAGCTCCCGCATGGCCTTATCCCAGGTGTCACAGTCGGCCAGCAGCTTTTTGGCGGCGCTACGGGCGCGGGTCCAGGAGGGCTTGCTTTCGGCATTGACCTCCAGAGAAAGGCTCACATCCTTTCCGCACCACTGGATTTCGCCCTCGAAGGTATCATAGTCCTTGTCCAGTGTCAGTTCTCCCAGCACCTGGTCCTGGATCACCACTGGCTTGTGGTACTCGTCCAGAACGGCCTGGAGTTCCGGGCAGTCCTCGTGGGCCTTGACCACCTGGGAGATACACCAGGGCTGCACCACCAGATCCTTTGCCCATTCTTCTTTCATCCGGCGAATCTTCAGGCGGCAGATCTGCTCGTTTTGAAAGCGTCCCCAGCCCTTGTCACTGTGACGCTCCTCGTCGGTGACCGGCCAATCCAGTCGCTCCTCTTTGGTGCTGACCTTGCCGGTGTCACAGGACACTATGCCCAGCGTCACAACGGTCATTTCCCAAAAGTTACCTTTCCAGTTAAATCCGCCCCCAATGCAGCGATTGATCAAAGCGACCACTTCCTGCTCCTCGGACTCGTACATCTCATAAAATTCTTCAAACATAGATCATTCTCCTCATCCCTCTATATGATTGCGGTATTCCTTTTCAAGCTGGGTGTACCACCGTTTCAGCATGGTTTCCAGACTGGTCTTTCCGTTGCGATCTGTAAAAACAAGAAACTTCTGCATCAGTCTGGGGAACAGATATTTGCCCGCTTTTGTCAGATTCTGATTGAGATAGACCATCCGCAGGATACGGCCCTGCCGGTCCAGAGGGTCCTTTTTCAGCAGTTCCTTTTCAAAGCAGAAGCGCAGGAATACCACATTCTCGTCGTAGAAGTCCTCCACCACAGCCGCGCCGATGCTGGTGTAGGTGATGTCGTACACCAAACGGCTCCAATCAAATTTCTCGGCATAGAGAAGTTTCAGCGCCTTCGCCCAATGTTCCTCCGGGATCACCAGCATCCTGTGCTGGGCGGTGCTGGAGTAGCCGTGGTAGACGGGTTCCGGCTGCCCCAGCAGTTCACTCACACTGTCGGCGTAGACGAAGCACAACTCCTCGTCGAACAGACCACCGATAAAGTTACCATTGCAGTACAGCATATAATTCTTGGACTTGGCCGGAGAATAAGAGAGGTTATATTCCTGGGAGTCCAGGCTTTTATGTACCTTGTTCAGAAAGTCTATGGATGTCATGGTCTTGCTCCTTATTCCTCAAACTCACCCTCGATCATCCCGTTCAGATATCGTCCGGGATCTGCGATGAAGTCATCCCATTTGGCCAGAGGGTGGAATTCCTCATGCTCGATGTCCAGATACCACAGTTTTTTGTCCCTGGGGCTCCACAGCAGCAGATAGTCGCTGTAGTTGTCCATCTGCACCATCAGGGAGAGCAGCTTCTTCCGTTTCCAGGTCATCTCCTGCACATCCATGAAGGAGTAGAGCTCCGCCCACTTCACCCATTCCTGATCCGGGAACTCCAGCCGCAGGGGGCCGGTCTTCAAGTATTCCACCAGCTTGGCAGGCAGCTTGTAGGGCATAAGCTGCCGGATCTTTTCCTGCTTGTTGTGCCATTCCTCCGGCTCCAGGGCTTTCAGGTAGTCGGCCATCTCCTGATTCTTGTTCTGCACCGCCACGGTGTAAGGCCGGTCGCCGTATTTGTCAGCAATGGTGATGTCGGCTCCTTGCTCAATGAGCCAGCGCACCATGGGGAGATTCTTATGCCGAGCCGCTTCGGTGACAGCGGTGGGGGCGTTCGGAAACACCATGTCCGGCTTGTGGTAATTGATGTCTGCCCCTTTTTCCAGAAGCAGCCGGGCAAGTTTGGTGTTGCCCTCGGACACAGCGGCCCGGAATGCCTCGCCGCCAAACTTGTCCACTGTGATCCCAGCTTGCTCCAGCACCTGGATAGTCTCCGCTCGCTGTCCCCAGCGTACTTCCTGGAAGGCCCGCTCTTTCTGCTTCGAGCTGAGTTTTGCGGCCTGTCCAGCAAAGAGCGCCACCACCTCCGGCCCACAACAGCGGGCGGCGGTGAGCAGCAGGGGCTGTTCCTCTGCCAGACCGGGATCAGCTCCATGCTCCAGCAGGAAGTGGATCATGGGCACATCATTCCGAAAAACCGCGATCTCCAATGGCATCAGCTTGATGTATTCGCTGAGCTGGATGGGAACATCTAAATCCAGACCGCCTTGTAGCAACGCCTCCAACTTGGGAGTGTCATGGTCACAGATGGCAGCAGCCGTTTCCGGAAGGGTCTCCCAGCGGCCAATATATGCAATTTGGTACATAAGGCACCTGCTTTCGTTGTTGTTTCACTTTATAGGGAACGGTTCGGCCCAGCACCCGGCCCTTGCCAACGGCATTGGCTCCCTCATAGATCAAAAATTCCGCATTGTTTTCCAGCGGGGCATAGTCAATGGTATCTGGATATAGGGGTTGGGCATTTCCCAAAGCTGGTGTATCAAATGTACACTCGGTTCCGTCCAGAAAGCATACACCCAAATATTCTGTAGTTCCTGTGACCACAAAATGGGGACAATACTTTCCGCTGACCAGGCTGGGTGGTATTTTTCGTTTGCCGCTCCAGAAGATGACCTCCACATGGAGCACCGCCCGGTTTTCATCTGTCCCGATCACGCTGTCGCCCTCCTTTATCCCGTCATCTGGCTGCGGTATACTCAGGCCAGCTCTGCGTCCAGGATCTGGACTGGTTTTCCTTTCTCGTTCACATAGTAAAGGGCGATATAGTCGATGCCGTCCCGCTTGGCCTGCTCCCACGGCATCCGTTCACCGTTGATCAGTTCCACGGTATCCGCCTCATCCGGTTCAAAGTTCTCTTTTTCGTCCTCATAGTCAATGCTGTACCCCAGCTCCAGCACCAACTTGGAGGCGGGGATCTCATACCGCTTGAGGGGGCGGTGCTCCAGCTCGGATGGATCATGTTCATCGCAGAACATATTGTCGTAGCCATGCCGTCCACCGTCAAAGATGACGAACTCCTCGCCGCTCTCCGGGTCACGGGCTGTCACCAGTCCGGGGGCCTCGTCGCTATCTATGATATAGGATTGGGGTTCTCCTTTCACCGTGAGCAGATCTCCGTAATACCAAACCTCCAGCAGTTCATTGCCGGTGGTGGAACAAAGTATCACGGTGGGCAAACGCTTCTCCGCCCATTCTTTCACATGGCCGATGAGCCAGGTGGGATATTTCTCAGTCATCATAGTCTTTCTCCTCCTATTTCAATTTCAGCACAAATCCCCAGATACTCACCACAATCAGGAGAACACCCAACAGAAAGAACACCACCCGCCGGTATCCTCTGCTGTGGCGGTGGGCATCCCGCGTACCAGTGGGGTCGCAGAGCCAGTTCCAGTTGCGGGTCGCTCCAATTAAAATCACGGCCCCGATGAGCACCGAGGCAATATACCAATGCTCTTGCAAAAATACTGTGATCTGTTCGCTGTTCATTTACATATAACCCCCTTTTCATCATCGGGAGTTTCCCGCCGAATAAATTCCTCCCGTTCTTTCAAATCTATTTCCAAGGCTTTTTCCTCCTCAAGATATTCCTCGCAGTCCCGAACCAGCTTTTGGGCGGCTGGGTCATCCGGGGCCAGGGCCAGCCAGCGTTTTGCGTATTCATAGGCGATGGCTGCGGAGCTGTATGCCATCAGGCAGGAATAGCCCATCCGGGAGTTCCAGTAAGGGTCGTTTTCTCCCTGGGTGCGAACGGACTCCAGCAGTCGGATGGCGTGCTGGATGAGATTTCCGTCCACTTCACTGTCGGTTCCGTGCTCTCCATGATCTCCCAGGACCGCCAGATTGCTGTAAGCCCGACTCAACTTGACGGTTAGCAAATAATCTCGCTCCTGCTCCGGGATAGCCTCGATGGCCTCAATACATCGTGAGAACTCGTCCGCATCATTCCACTCCTCAGTCTGCTCCAGCAGTTTTGTTTCTTCTGTCTGATTCATCATTTCACCGCCTTTTCTGTGTTATCCCTTGCCTTTTCTGAAGTGTTCGCTGCCTCGCCAGGTGTTGACCACACAGGTGAAGATCTGGCCGCAGTGCTTGCACCGGATCATGTGGGCCATGATTTCATCCGCCCAGCCATCCTCTGTCTTTACCTTCTCCAGTGGGCAGGTGGATTCCTCTTGCATCAGTTCAAATTCCCCCTCCGACACCAACTGCTGAATGTAAGCAATACAGGCCAGATAGTCCTTTGGGGCGTCAAATTTTCTCCATGTTTGAATGTTTCGGCAGTGCTCGCACATAGTGGACGCCTCCTTACGCAAATACCTGCTGGTATTTCTCTTTTCATACTGTGCGACTTTTTCAGGTCTGCTGGTGCTGCATGGACACGATATGGCAGTCCGGGCAGAATTCCACATAGAGCGTGCCCTCCGCACAGTCAAACACCGTATCCCACTGAATCTGGGCCAGATATTTCATAAGTTTCCCGCAGTGGGGGCAGGTCGTATATTCCGCGTCCTGTACCCAGTTGGCAAAGCCACCCACCGTGTTCACATCCTGGCAGGCCGCACCGTAAAACAGGGGCACGGGCGCTTCGCCCAGCACAAAGGGATTTTCCGTGAGGGCCTTGTAGTCCTCGGGACTGACATAGCAATCCGTTTTCTCCGCCCCTTCAAAGAACTCGGAGGGAAAGACTTCCACGCCGCCATCCAGGGTAAAACTGTTAAAGGCTGGACCTTTCAAGAATCCCACACAGTTGGGGCAGCAGGTGGCAGTCAGAATACCATCCAACCCCAGAAATTTCAGCCGCTCATCCCGGCCATCCAGCACCAGCATGTCCACCATGCGTCCGCCACAGTGGGGGCATGTGTCCTCCCGTGCCCGGCCAATGCGGACGGGAGATTTCTCGCTGGTGGTTCCTTTGACCATAGGATAGCAGGTATCGAAGTTGAGCTGGATTTTCTGGCCCTCCTTGTCGAAGGTCCAGCCTCCGATCTGCGCATAGCTGGATGGGTCTACATAGAGGCCCTTGCGCCAGGGCCGGGGATTTCGCTCCAGCTCCAGCAGAGTCTCCATTGCCTTGTCATCTCCTTGCATAGCAAGGCAACTCATCAGGTTGGAGGCCGCGCTGGAATATTCTGCGGACAACAGCGCATGGATCAGACCATCCCGCACATCGGCGGGAGCATGATAATAGATCTCACAGGGCCAGAACACCTCTGCGGCCAGTGCCACTCGCTGAATCTCCGGGGTGATGGCATCATGGTAGCCAAGCAGCTGCCAAAAGTCGGCGAACTCTGGGTCCTCCATATCAGCCAGCCTCTGGATGTTCTGTATCAAGTTTCTTTGTTTTTCGACAATTTGTTCCGGCATCCAGGCCAGAGCAGCTTGCCGTTCTTGCTCGCACTTACATTTCCAACACAATCCCTCATAACCCAATGGGGTTCCACAGCTGGGGCAGGTATATTTCAGACTCATGTTCTCATACTCCTTTCAGGCAATAAAAAAGCCCCACGCCGCACTGTCATAAAGACAGGCTGACGCAGGACATGAAGAAGCCGCGTTGAAGGAGCCGCATCCACCAGCAGATGTAGTTTCTTCAACAACCAAAATATTTTTTTCGTATCTTAAAGCAGCAAATTGCTGTCCAATATATTTGTTCATAGCGGCACCATTTGTTCTGAGCGTAGTTTTATATCTTATTATATCACAGCACCCCTTCAATGAAAATATTTTGTTGGAAATGCTAATGAAAAATTTTTGTGAATTTGTTAAGGCGCAGGGGCTGTTATCTCCATAGTGTCTGGATGGATCAGAGTGATTACTTTTCCCTGATGCAAGGCATAGTTGACTGTCTGTGCTGTACCTGAGCGCAGCTTTTTCTGATTATCAAACACACCGATAAGGTACTCTGCATGATCGACCATATAATAATTTCTTTTTTTATAACTGGAAACATCCGCAGAGTGTGAAATAACAATAGAATCGTTTGCGTTTTGGATCAGCTTTTTCAATCTATGTTTACTCTGATCCGGCCATTTAGAGTCATAGCCGATGAAGGGAACTACAACGATAATTTTAATATAAAAGTCAATATGCTTCATCCGGTTCGGTAGGTGCTGCGGTAATATCGCGGTAGAAAGTAGCCCATGCAGCTTCCTCATAGGGGTGTACAAAAAAGAAGCCAATGCTCAATGGAATTGTCAGCAGAAGAACAAGAGAAATCGCCAGAGCCTCTGAACCGGTGAAATATTTGAGAACCAGAAAACCCTCGGCATACAGTGGCACCGAACAGAGCAGCTCCCAGCCAATGAAGCTGAAATCCAGACAGAACAGCCGCCATTTGTTGCCATTCATGATCCGCCGGGATTCTGTGATCGCTTCATTTGCGGTCAGCGAAGGATGCTCGGACATGATGTAAGGTGTCATCGCATAGCTGTATGTTTTCACGATTCCCGGAATCACCAACAGCAGCGACCAGAGGGCGATGTACAGACCCTGCAGGAATTTCATGCAGAAGCCATCCCACAGACGGTCTTTCTGAGAGAACAAGTCCGAGATGGCAGCATCATTTCCATCTACAAGGTTCAGATTAAAATGAGCATATCCCAGTTGAACTGCACCGCCCACGATCAGTTGGAGGACTGCCCACAGAACAATGCCGGCAAGCAGAACAGCAAGCAGCCGACCGCCGTTGGGCTGGGAGAACAGTTCAAAATGGATGTCCTTTGCCTGATTGGAATTGGATACGGCACTGTTGGAACTGCTCACAATGGTAGCACCGAGCGCACTGGCGGCAATACCTGTCAAAACAGCAGTTTTCCATTTTCCGCGCAGGGCATCGAGAGCGAGCATACGATAGTCGGCAGATACTTTCATAAAAGCAACCTCCTGTCTGAAAACGGCAAGGATTTGTGAAATAGGAAGATGATATGCCACTTTAATTTAGATACGTTTGAAAAGCTGAAAAAATTGCAGCATGAATGAAAAAGAGGCTGTTACACCGGTTTTATCCTTGTGCAACAGCCCCTTCCTTTACTTCAGCAGCTTGTCCAGTTCATCATATTGCATTACTGGAGCTTTGCAAGGATTTCTTCAGCCGTCATACCGCTGGCAAGCAGCTTCTTCAGCACATCTTCTGCTTCGCCCTTCTTTGCTTCTTCTGCTGCTTTTGCTTCGGCGGCAGCTTTTTTGTTTTCGGCTTTGGCAAGTTCCTTGGTGGCGGCTTTCAATTCTGCTTTCTTGGCTTTCAGCTGCGTCTTCAGATCATCGAGATTTGCAGTCAACGTAGCAACCTCAGATTCGATTTTCTCTTTTTTTGCGGCCTTTTCTGCAATGACTGCTACATAATCAACGCTGGCCTTTACAGTACGAGCCTTATTCTTGCTTCCCTTGGGTCTTGCCATAATAATTTCCTCCCATAAAGTGAAATAATTTGATACTTACAAGTATATTTCCAAATAGTCAGAATTGCAATAGGTAACATGAGCCGTCTTCAACTGCCAATGCAAATCTTATTCGGTATGCCCGAAGATCGTCGCAAATGTATTCCTTCAATGGTAACAATCATGGAGATTAGTGTTTATCTGGAGATTACCAAAGGATAAATAGAAGCAGTATTAAAGCCGTTCACCACGCAGATTTTCCAGCGTGGCGAACGGCTTTTTTGCTGCCCCTATATTTACAGGTAGGAGGAATCGAAGAAGTCTTTTAATGTAATTCCTAAACCCTGACAAATTCTTTCAATCGTCTCTACGCTTAACTGCCCTCCCCGACGGGCGGTGGTTTGAATCGTGGAGTACGATATTCCGCATTTCTTTGCCAATACACATAGATTCATATCACGCACTTGCATCAAATCCTGAACACGCTTGATCGTATCCACAAAAACTCCTCCCATCTTTTTAGTTCAAAACTTTTCCAACAACCTCGAATCTTTGCTCTGGAGATATAAGGATCGGCGAATATTTGGTGTTAAGAGAAACCAAAACCGGTTGGTTATGCACCACGCCATAGCTGTCGGTAAGGAACTCTGCTTGGGATTTGTCTGGGGTATGTTCATCGTATTTTTTCAGATATCCACAGTCATCATATACGAATATCCCGATATCCCCGCACTCAAGTTCTTCGCAGCGCTTCACCCATACAATCTGTCCGTTATGATAGCGTGGCTCCATACTATCACCGCTAACATATATCCCGAACTCGGCACCAGCCGGAACGCTACTGGCAGGCACTTGTATCTGCTGGAACATTTCACCCTCAAGAAAAGCTCCTAGACCTGCCGATACTGGCAACTCTGATACAGGCATCATTATGTAGTCGATTTCCGCGGGCTCTTCTGCGTCTGGCTGGTAGCGCCGGGATGCAATCAAGTCCATTTCGTACTCAGCGACTTTTTTTTGCCCGATGTCATTTAGAAGGGCGGGTTTCTGGAAGTTCTTTGTAAAGTAGGAAGGACCCTCCTTGATGTTCAATGCGTAGCAGATTGCAACTAGTTGGTAGATGCTAGGAGTGGTATAGCCTTTTTCCCATTTGCTGATTCCTTTATCACTGACATCGACGCCATAGTGACGGAGAAGTTCAGAGAAAGTTACAAGTGAATAGCCATTCCTTTTTCGTGTGCCTGCGAGAATCTGACCAACCTCATTGCTATCCCTCGCAGCGACTGCATCATAGCGCACTGTGGATGGGGCTATGTGCATTTTGGTGAGCGTGGTTTTCTTTTTCATAACAAGAACACTCCTTTGTGATCCGGTAGCTCTATTATAGTATAGAAAATATAAGAAATCAACAGGAAATCTCTAAAATGGAGACAAATGCGTAATTGACATCTCCATAAAGTGGGTGTATAATCAAACCAAATCCACAAATAACAGCCTTTTGGTGTTATTTTCGTATGGGATTGTGTTTGTTTGGCGTTTTTTTGCGAGGTGATACTATGAGAAAAGAAAATGTAAGATGTCCAATGTGCGGAACCATGAATTATGATGTGGATCTTGATGAAACCGGTGGCTGGACAAAATGCCGTCTGTGCAAAGCAGTGACCTGCTCTATGGATGAGTGGAAAAAACATACAGTGTCCGTTCCGCTGTTGAACGAAAAACAGCTCGTGGCACGCAGTATGATTCGCAAGTAATGCACGCCGTGTTTTGATAAATCCGCAAAAAGGAGGAATTCTGATGTGTGGTGATTACAACCTTCGCCGTGAGAAAAGATACGTCGAAGTGGACGTTCGTTTTACTCCTGACGGTAAGATCCGCCCTCTTGCCATAAACTATGACAAGGCTCACACTTATGGAATTGATCGTGTCTTGGCAGTCAAACATGGGACATCACGCCTAGGCGGAAAAGGTCACTGCTTCACCTGCCTGATCTGCGGTCAGAAGCGGAATCTTTGGCTTGAACGGGGCAAGTGGTTCGTGGAAGCCTACTGCTCCGTGCCGGAAAGCTGTGCTTCGTAATGGCAAGATACTTATCCCGCGCAGATCTTTCGCACATAGCGGGTAAGTATATCGACCAGTACTATACCCGTTTCGGGATCAGTAAAGATGACCCAGAACCCATTGACCCTGAACGGCTCGCAAGTTCTGTTCTTGGGCTGAATGTGAAAATGCTGCCGCTATGCAGCGATGGAAGTATTCTAGGACTGACTGTTTTCCAGAAATGCGGTTTTACCGTAACCTTGGGGGATGGGACAAAGCTTGTGGAGGTGTTCATGCCGAAGGACGTTGTAATCGATTCCGCCCTTGCGTCAGACAGCTGCACCGGATGCCGGAATTTCACGATAGCGCATGAAGCGGCGCACCATATACTGGCTGACCTGTTTCCGAACGACTACGGAAAAGCAGTCAAGTGCCGTGGGCACATTGCCTATCGGGAACGAAACGGACAGCCCTCATGGGAAGAATGGCAGGCGAATACCCTTGCAGCGGAGCTGCTGATGCCAACATTTCTGGTCAACGCCGAAATAGAACGTGCAGCGCTGTGCCTGCCAAATGGAATCCTGTACAAATCCGCATCGGACCCGAACTATGAAAGAATTCTGGAGATGGCTGCACGGATCGGGGTATCGTGGTCTGCGATCAGGATCAGATTACAGCAGATGCAGGTCATCAACGGAAAACCCATCCACTGCCATCCATTGGACGTCATTCGATTTGGAGAATAATATGACTTGGTCAAATAATCGCTCTTTTAAGAGTAAACCGCTGAACAATATACAGCAGGCACAATTCAGCATTGGCTGGAGGTTTTGTCCGGTTTGCGGACACAAGCTCTACCAAAAAAACGAGAGCTGTTCAGGCTCTATCAGCATAAAGTGCCTCAAGTGCGGTAACATAGCAACAGTTGACTTAGCCTACCGCAGACGCTGACTTTTTTAGACAAACCACAATTTCAAAAATCGGGTGCATTGCACCCTGAATATGGACTGTTCGTCACCGAGCAACGGGCCATTGCCGCAAGGCAATGTATGAAACGCGCACCAAATAGCCGGGCAACAGCTGATAGAGTGATTCTGCTTTAGAACCGCTCTGTTAGTTGGTTGTCCGGCTATTTTTTTAGCCTTCAGGTAGCCTGCTCCCGTAAAAAGGAGCAGGCTTTATGTTTGTCCGTTTTTCATGGATGCCCCAAGCGGCGAAATATCCGTAGCCTTCCAAATTTTCGACTTTTTACGACTTATCGAAAATTTGGAGGTTTACGATGTCTTTTAATAAAGGCTATGAGTTGAAGAAGTTTGAAGCACACTGGGAAAAGTTGCGCATCGAGTACGCAGCTGCGGGAATGACGAAAGAGGCCATCCAGAAGATGTACGATTATGACCGTCAGCAATTCAATTCGGAGCGTACCTTTATCGAGCGGACGCAGGAATTCACCGCTCCTGCGTATGAAAGCTCTGAGGAAGAAGCGTCGCCTTTGATGCTACGCTATCAGGATGCGATTACCGTGACAGATACTTACCACGAAACTAAAAGCCGTTTTGCATGGATTGGTGAGATTGAGAACGAGCAGTTGCTTACTGCACTCGAAACTTTGAAAACCGAAGATTTGGAAATCATCACCATGTACGCTTACGAGGGATACGACATCACTGAAATTTCTAAAGTCTACGGCGTATCTCGGCCCACTATTAGTATCAAAATCAAGAGAATTACTAAATTTTTGAAAAACTTCAATTTCAATGCTACGAATTGACCTTTCTCGTCGGCTACCAAGTGAGAGGACGATTTCCCAAGCGGCACCTGCCGCAGGGCGAAACGTCCGACCTCAGGGACCTTGAAAACTGAATAGTTCCGTCATCTGGTACTCCGATAATGATACTTCCGTAATTCGCGGCCCGGTCACAAAGCAGACGGGGTGGCTGAAATGCCAATGAAGCGGTACAAGTCCGCTGCCAGATGTTCATGCCCCACTCGCAGGGAGCCGAGGGCGAATATGCGAGACCTTTAATCATATTGATCCGGGAACTGTCGGGTACGTTCCACGCATCCGGCAGTTCCCGTTTTTTTACGTACTCTTATTTATTCTTTATCCGAATATTCACTTTTGATACATAGGAGGACACTTTTATGGACGAGTTGAACCCCACGGTGCGCGAGCAGGAAATCTACGAGGAGATGGAGCTGACCCCTGAGATGGTCAAGTCCATCCGCACCCTCTGCGGCACCTGTCTGCGGCACTTTGTGGATGCAAAGGCTTTCAAGATCGCGCTTGTACCCAGCGCTGACCGAAGCATGGACACCTGCACCGTCTGCCAGATGAGGCGCGGCTATGATTATGTGGTCATGCACCGCTGACCCCAACCATACCACCATACCTTGAACGAAGCCCGCTGTGGAACATCCGGCAGCGGGCTTTGCACATAACAACATGGAGGTACAATTTTGCAGCAAAACTGGAAATTCCAACGCGGAGACATCTTCTTCACCCATTTCGGGGCGAGCACCGGCTCGGAACAGCACGGTGACCGCCCGGCGGTCATTCTTCAGAATGACGTGGGCAATTACCACTCTCCAACCCTGATCGTTGCGACCATGACAAGCAAGGCGGAAAAGAAAGTAAATCAGCCGACCCACTGCCTGTTGGAAAACGCAGGGTTGAATATGCCGTCTGTTGTGCAGGCAGAGCAGATCTTCACCATCGACAAAAGCCGGGCACTGAAGTATCTGGGGCATCTGACCCCGGAGGAGATGCGCCGGGTCGATGATGCAGTTCGCATCAGCCTTGCGCTGAACCCTATGGGCAGCATCCAGCAGATAGAGCCTATCCGGCGCTCTACGGCGGTTTATGCGCCGCCTGAGGTGGTGGATGGCAAACCGCCTGTCTACCCCTATACGCCCATCCGGTCGTCCTTTGAGAACGCCGGAAGCATCGAGGAAATGATGCTGTACACCGAGTTGCAATCCGCGGTTCATGCCATGATCCAGCGGTTGGAATACAGCTTCACCTTCAATCCCAGCCTGCTCACCAGCCCGAAGCGTAAGCAGCAGGTGACTGAGATCTTAGAAGAAGCTGAGAAGTACATTTGGAGGATCAAGGAGGAAATGAGATGCGCCTGAACGACAATAATACTTTCATTGGCATCAACCCGCCGTACCAGCTTTCGGTCATCCACAGCAGCAAGCTGATCTACCCCCGCGAGATCTACCAGCGGGGCGTGGAGCGCAAGCGGGTGGAGCTGATTGCAAGGGATTTCAACGAGTACATCGTTAACGAGCCGAAGGTCAGCTTCCGCAACGGCAGGTACTATGTAATGGACGGTCAGCACACCATCGAGGGCTGCATCCTCCTCAACGGCGGCGAGGACCGCCCGATCCTCTGCAAGGTCTACACCGGTCTGACGATGGAGCAGGAAGCCCTGCTCTTTGCGGAGCAGAACGGTCACTCTGCACCCCTGTCGGCGGGCATCAAGCTGCGCGCCAAGGTGGTGGGCGGCGATGCGCCCTCCAAGGCGTTTGTCGCAGCCACTAACCGGGCGGGGCTTTCCCTCAACTACGACAGTATGCAGCTGAGCGACTACCGCATCGGCTGCGTGGGCACGGCGCTGAAGCTGTACGACCAGCTGGGCGAAGAGATCTACTGCGAAGCTCTGCGGCACATCGTGGAAGCGTGGGAGGGCAAACCGGATTCCTTCCGGGCGGCTGTCCTGCGGGGCGTGATGTACTTTGTGCAGCTGTATCATGGGCAGTACAGCGAGGAGCGGCTTGTCCGTGCGCTGAGCGGCGTCCATCCCATGGAGCTCTACCGTGTCAGCCGGGATAACCCCGCCAAGCTTCCGGGCTGGCGGCGGTACGTTTACCCCATCTACACCACCTACAACGGCAAGTGCAGGAAAGACGCACTGCCGATGAAGTTCTAAGCTCAAATATCTCCTTTGGCAAGTGAGATGGTCCCCGAAAAAGACCATCACACTTTACATATAGTATTTTTTGCTGAATAATCGACATATTGAACTAGAAAGAGAGGACAGGAATGAGCGAGATCGCAGCCTGCACTTTGATTCAGGAAGAGCCTGACCGAAAGACGGAGAGGTATCTGACGATGTTCAAGGACTACCCGGATGTGGTGACGGTGGAGCATCTTCAGGAAATGCTTGGCATCTGCCGGAAGAATGCGTATCTGTTGGTCAAGCAGAATAAGATCCACTCGGCGCGTGTAGGACGCAGCTATAAGATACCAAAACTCTGCGTGGTAGAGTACCTGCTCGATCAGGATCGGCAACTTGGAGGGATGCACCTTTCAAACTCCCTTGTGCCATCCTTGCAAAACACTCCAGAATCTTCTAAACTTATGATGCCTAAGCAAAGGACGTTTGGCTGCGAACAGAAAGGAGCATAACTATGACAAATGTGGCCGGACATTTAAGAGAACAAAACGGTATGTATCAGATGATTCTGAGCTGGAAAGACACAGATGGAAAGCGCAGAACCAAATCCATCAGCACAGGACTTCCTGTTAAAGGAAACAAAAAAAGAGCTGAATCTCTGTTGCGTAAAACACAAAAAGAGTTTAACCCTGAAACGATGCAGCAGGTTTCCGACCTGCCGGTATCGGAATATCTGAACCGCTGGCTTCGGGAAAGCGTGATGAACCTTCCGCCCGAAACCTATGGCAGATATGCTTATGATCTGGGAAGAGTAGTTGTCCCATACTTTGAAAAGAAGCGGCTGTCTTTGAAAGCACTCTCTCCGCGCGATCTGGAAACGTTCTTCCGCTATGAGCGTCAGCAGGAGGAGGCCAGTGTACAGCAGCTTCTGGATTGGCACAAGGAGTTGACCGAT
The DNA here is from genome assembly GCF_023347255.1 of Faecalibacterium sp. I4-3-84. Classification (GTDB taxonomy): domain Bacteria; phylum Bacillota; class Clostridia; order Oscillospirales; family Ruminococcaceae; genus Faecalibacterium; species Faecalibacterium taiwanense. The sequence continues at coordinate 880,915 of NZ_CP094466.1, read as the reverse complement.
GCCCTACAATATGCCGTTGACAATAATTGGCTGAAGGTCAGCCCCATCAAAGAAGTTGACCCCTGCCTTGATAACTCCCCGGTACTTTTCACCGACTTCATCACGGACTGGTTGAAAATGATGAAGTCACGAGTAGAAATCACAACCTATACCAGCTATGAAAGAGCAATCGTTCACAAGATCGTCCCATATTTTGAACCGCTCCACTATACATTGCAGGATATGGAACAGCATCCCAAATACATCCAAGACTTCTACCAGCATGAGTTGGATCGTGGCCTTACGGCAAACACCGTCATTCACTATCACGCCAACATCCGCAAATGCTTGCAGTACGCTTTTCAAATCGGCATGATCCGTTCCAACCCGGCAGATCGCGTTGAACGTCCTCGTAAGGAAAAGTTCAAGTCGGAGATTTACAGCGGTGAAGAACTGGAGCAGCTTTTCAAAGCGATTCAAGGTGACCCTTCGGAGTTTGGCGTTATCATGGCTGCATTCTACGGCCTGCGGCGCAGTGAAGTTGTTGGCTTGAAATGGGATGCCATTGACTTTGAAAACAAGAAAATCAGCATTCAGCATACGGTTGTGACCGCAAAGGTCAACGGAACGCTAACAGAAATCGCACGAGATAAGACAAAAACAAAGTCGAGCTGCCGGACACTTCCCCTAATCCCTGCCTGTGAGCAGATGCTCAATAAAATGAAAAAGGAGCAGGAGCAGAATCGGAAGGTCTGCGGCAAAAGCTATTGCACCGATTATCTTGACTATATCTATGTAGACCCGATGGGAAAACGGATTCGGCCCGATTTCCTGAGCCAACATTTCCCGGATTTTCTGGTCGCACACCAGATGAAGCGTATCCGCTTTCACGATCTGCGCCATAGCTGCGCCAGTCTGCTCTATGCCAATGGCGTGAGCCTGAAGGAGATTCAGGAGTGGCTGGGGCACAGCGACATCAGCACGACAAGCAACATTTATACACATCTGGATTTCTCCAGTAAGGTATCTTCGGCGAATGCAATCGTCAATATCTTCCCAGAAAACGCCAAAGTATAAAAAATGGGCAAAAAAGAAAAACAGCCTAAAATCTTTCGATCCTAAGCCGTTTTATGATGAAGTGCCGATGGTGGGACTCGAACCCACATGGTTTCCCGAACGATTTTGAGTCGTTTGCGTCTGCCATTCCGCCACATCGGCTTATATTCAATTTTGGGACATTAGTACCGGTTTCTGAGGATTGGAGGGATGTTCAGGAGGGATGTAAGAAATCCTGCTTCGACAAACCTTCAAAATTCAACGGACACTCGTGAATTTCTCGCACAGACACAGAAAATCACGAAGCGGATTTTGAGTCCCCCTCGTCTGCCATTCCGACACACCGGCTGATATGCAATTCAAAAGAACGCTACTATTATAGCGGATTCTGCGCACAAAATCAAGACTGAGTTTCCGGCGGAAACATGTGGACTGTTTCCGGGCAGAGCGGGCAGTAGACGGCCGGAAAACTGCACTCCCCAATTTGCGTCGCTTTGTGCGGCACAGTACGGTGTCTGATGAGGAAATTTGAGAAAAATAAAGAGCTTACGTTGATTTTACAGGATCAAAACGACACATTCCGTACCGCAGGCTGCAAGGGTTGAAGATTGACGTATTCTGGTAAAAAATAGTATAATGTTATTCGTGAAGGAATGCCGTGCGGCCCAAAACGCGCGGCTTTGCAGCGGGAGATATGCGATGATGAGCAGAAAAAACAGAACACGCCAGGAGATGGAAGAGGAAATGCGCCAGCTCCGCAAGGTGTTCATGACGGTGCGCCTGATGAAGGCGGACGAGGTGCAGGGCGGCAAAAAGGGCAGCGCGCCCTGCTATGCCCAGTGGCGGCGCAGCCGTCCGTGTGAAAACTGCGTGGCAAGGCAGGCGCTGGAAAAGAACACCCGGAAAACAAGGCTGGAATACTTTGGGCAGGAGCTATACGAGATCACGGCCAGCTGTGTGCAGGTGGATGGCCAACTCTGTGTGCTGGAGCTGACCCGCAAGATCGACCGCAGCGTTCTGTTGGACCCGGAAAACGGTGAGCGGCTGCTCAACAGTATTACCGACGAGCGGGAAAAGCGCTACCGCGACCCGCTGACCGGTGCCTACAACCGCACCTATTATGATGAGAACTACCGCTACCGCAGCATTACCGCCGGTGTGGCGATGCTGGATATGGACGATCTGAAGTTCTCCAACGATGTTTACGGCTCCGGTGCAGGCAACAGCGTGCTGGAAACGGCGGTAAGCACCATCCGGCGCGGCCTTTCGGAAAAAGACCGCCTGATCCGCTACGACGGCGGCAGGCTGCTTTTGCTGCTGCCGGACATCCGGCAGGAACAGCTCAGCCCGCGTCTGGAACAGATCCGTCTGCAGCTGCAGGCGACCAGCGTGCCGGGCTACTCCCGCATCCGCATGTCGGCCAGCATTGGCGGCGTGTGGATCGACGACGAAAATGTGGACGATGCGGTGCAGCACGCGGAACGGCTGATGCACTATGCACGCATCCAGAAAAACACCGTGATCACCGAGCGTCAGCCGGAGCCGCACGCCCTGCAGCCCACCCACAGCCGCCAGAGTGTGCTCATCGTGGACGACTCGGCCATGAACCGGATGCTGCTCAGCCAGATGCTGAACAGCCAGTTCGACACTGCCGAAGCGGCTTCCGGCGAGGACTGCCTGCGCCTGCTGGAACAGAACCCCACCGGCATCTCCGTTGTGCTGCTGGATATCCACATGACCGGCATTGACGGCTTTACCGTGCTGGAAGCCATGAGCCAGCGCGGAATGCTGGAAGAGATCCCGGTCATCATGATCTCCAGCGAGGACAATGTGGACACGGTGCGCCGCGCCTTTGATTTGGGTGCGTCCGATTATATCAGCCGCCCCTTTGATGCAAGGGTGGTGTATCAGCGCATTACCAACACCATCCGCATGTATGCAAAGCAGCGCCGCCTGAGCGCCATGGTGGCGGATCAGGTGTCGCAAAAGGAAAAGCGCAGCCAAATGATGATCGGCATTCTGAGCCGGGTGGTGGAGCGCCGCAACGGCGAGAGCCGCACCCATGTGCAGCACATCAGCACCCTGACCGGAATGCTGCTGGACCATCTGGTGCAAAAGACCGAGACTTACCCCCTGACGCAGGAGATGCGCCGTACCATCAGCATGGCCTCGGTGCTGCACGACATTGGCAAAATGGAGATCGGGGAGCAGGTCCTGAACAGCCCGGAGCCGCGCACGCCGGAGGATGAAGAAACCATGCGCCAGCATACCCTGCTGGGTGCACGGATGCTGGAAGAGCTGGATGCCTACCGCGACGAAGATTTTGTGCGGGTAGCCTATCAGATCTGCCGCTGGCACCACGAGCGGTACGACGGCAGCGGCTACCCGGACCAGCTGGTTGGCGAACAGATCCCCATTGCGGCACAGGTGGTCGGCCTTGCGGATGCCTACGAAACGCTGACCACTGGCAGCGGAAGCCAGCCGCCGGTACCCTGCGCGGCTGCAGTGCAGATGCTTTGCACCGGCGAGGCCGGGGCGTTCAATCCGGTGCTGCTGGACTGCCTGCGGGAGATCGAGAACGAGATCGACGATGCCATGCGTCGTCGGCCGGAGACCTTATAAATCAGACCGGAGAGCAGCCCGAACGGGAAAGGCCCTCCGGTTTCTTCTTTGTCCAGATGTGAAAACGAAAGTCCAGTCCTTGCCCGCAGGCGCAGGCTGTGTTACACTGTAAAAAACACAGTCAGAAATCTGCAAAAAACAGGAGGAGATCACTTTTGAAACATCTGCATCGGTTTGTGCGCCGCGCGGCGGCGTTTGTGCTGGCAGCAGCGCTGTGCGTTTGCGTGCTGGCCCCGGCGGCTTCGGCAACCACCACTATGGGCGGCGCGGACACGACCCTGATCCCTGCCGAGGAGGAAAACTGCCTTGCATGGCTCTTTGGCACCAGTGATACCATCACCATGCCTTACCTCAACATCAAGGGAAAAGGCTTGCAGCGCAATGTCACGCTGAACCTTGTGGACTGCCTTGTGGGCATTACCTACACGGAGCTTGGCTCCATTGGCAGCTATGTCAGCGCCAGCGCCGCCCAGCAGGCGTGGAAGGCACAGGCGGTGGCCATCCATTCCTATCTGGAATACCACAAGCAGTACGGCTCCTCTGCCAATGCGCTCATCTACACTCCGGTGGATCAGATCCCATCCTCGGCACGGGAAGCCATCCGCAGGGCGGTGGAACCGGTGAAAAATGAGGTCCTTACCTACAACGGCAGCGTCTGCGACGCCGTGTGGTCGGCCAGTGCGGGCTATAACACCCAGACCGGCGTGTACGGCACCTGCTCCAGCCGGGACGCATGGGGCACCGATGTGCCGTATCTGCAGAGCGTGGAGAGCCCCTACGAGGAGCAGTACCACAACAAGCTGCGCCGGGTCATCGGAAAAGACTATACCTATAAAGAGTATAACGACAGCCGCACCGGCGAGCCCTACGTCAGCGCCGACACCACCCACAAGGATCTGGGCGGCTTTGTGCAGTACAACACCTTTGTTTCCAATGGCCGCAGCTACCGCTATATCGGCCAGTTCGTTTCCTCCCGCTACTGCTTCGACTTTGGCGCGGACGAAAGCGGCACTCCCTGCATGACCTATTACGGCTTTGGCCATGGCGTGGGCATGAGCCAGTGCGGTGCTGTGGGTTACGCACAGGAGCAGGGCATGGGCTACCGGGAGATCCTGAGCCACTACTACACGGGTGTGAGCATTTCCACTTCCAGCAGCTCCGGCGGTGGGTTCTTTGGCTGGCTGCACAGCCTGTTCCACTGGTAAGCAGTGGAAAACTGCAAAGAAATGCGCGCAAAACCTTCTCAAATCATGCCGGATTTGGTATACTATAAATCGTGTGATTTTTTGAGAGATCATTTTTTAAGATAAAAAAGTTCCATAGGAGCGGAGATCGGAATGGATCAGGAAAAAGAAACCAAACGACAGGCCGAGCGCTGCCGTGCACTGGCGCAGCGCATCGTGCGGGAGCTGACCCCTGCCAGCATTCAGGTGCTGGGCGGCAGCGGCGCACTGGCCGAAGCACTGGAAAAGGCCGGCGCACAGCTGCTGCCGGAGAATGCAGAGCAGGGCACCGCTGCCCTGCTGGTGGTGGAGGACCCGGAATGGGTGGATCTGCCCGCACTGCAGTGTGCACAGGTGCTGCTGGTATGCACCGATGCATCGGCCATGGCTGACTGTGCAAAGCAGTTGGCCGCACAGGGCCTGTACCGGGATTTTGAGTGGAAGAACCGCGGCAAAGCCCAGCAGACCGCGCTGTTCTGCCGCAGCGCCGCTGTGCAGGATGCACAGCAGCTGCTGGCAGGCTACGAGATGACGCTGGACGATCTGCGAGAGCGGATGCAGCAGGCCGAGCGCACCGGCGAAGAGCAGACGGCTCAGCTGGAACGCCTGCGCAGCGATCTTTCGCTGAGCCGCAGCCATGAGCAGGATCTGGAAAAGACACTGAACAATGTGACCAGCTCTACTTTCTGGAAGATGAGCTGGCCGCTGCGCTACTTTGTCAGCAAGGGCCGTCAGCTGGCACACACCTTCCCGCCGTTCGTCTTTCTGGGCCAGCTGCGCCGGGTGGGCATTTCCGGCGTGCGTGCGCAGGCAAAGGCCAAAAAGGAATATGCGAAGCTGTTCCCGGGCAGGACCATGCGCGCCGACCGCTTTGCCAGCGCAGAGCTGCTGGTAAGGCAGGTGGCCGACCAGCCCGCCGCGCCGCGCATCAGCATCGTGGTGCCGCTGTACAATACGCCGCAGCAGTTTCTGGTGGAGCTGCTGGACTCGGTGCAGAACCAGACCTATCAGAACTGGGAGCTGTGCCTTGTGGATGCCGGACAGGACGAGACGGTGGGCCAGACCGTAGCAGCCCGTGCTGCGGAAGACCCCCGCATCCGCTATCAGAAGCTGGAAAAGAACGAGGGCATTGCGGGCAACACCAATCAGGGCTTTGCACTGGCAACGGGCGAGTTCATCGCCCTGCTGGACCACGATGATATCCTGCACCCCTGTGCTCTGTGGTACGTGGCACAGGCCATTGCCGAACAGGGCGCAGACTTTGTGTATACGGATGAAGTGACCTTTGAGGGCGACATCGACCATCTGACCGTTTACCATTTCAAGCCGGATTATATGCTGGATAATCTGCGCTCCAACAACTATATCTGCCACCTGAGCGTGTTCAGCGCAAAGCTGCTGGCCGCTGTGGGCGGCGATGAGCGTGCAGCCTACAACGGCAGTCAAGACTATGACCTCTACCTGCGCCTGACCGAAAAGGCGCACAAGATCGTGCATATCCCGCATCTGCTGTACTACTGGCGCTCCAGCCCCACCAGCGTGGCAAGCAACATTTCGGCCAAGACCTACTGTCTGGAAGCTGCGGTCAAGGCCCTGTATGCCCACTACGAGCGTGTGGGTGTGCCGGTGGATGAAGTTTCCATGATCCCGGGTACGCCGGGCTTCTATAAGACGGACTATACCATCACAAAGCCGGGCCGGGTCAGCATCCTGATCCCCAGCTGCGACCATTCTTCCGACCTGCGCACCTGCGTGGAGTCCATCTATCGCAGGAGCACCTATGAGGATCTTGAGATCATCGTCATCGAGAACAACAGCAGGGAGCCTGCCACCTTCCGCTGCTATGAAAAGCTGCAGAAGGAGCACAAGAACCTGAAGGTGATCACATGGCAGGGCACCGGCTTCAACTACAGCGCCCTGAACAACTTTGGCGCAAAGGAAGCCACCGGCGAATACCTGCTGCTGCTCAACAACGATACCGAGGTCATTTCTCCGCGCTGGATCGAAGAAATGCTCATGTACGCCCAGCAGGACCGTGTGGGCTGCGTGGGCGCAAAGCTGCTTTATCCGGACAACACCATCCAGCACGCGGGCATCGGCTTCGGCTTTTTGACCCTTGCGGCCCACATGCACAAGAACTTCCCGGTGGGCCACCCCGGTTATATGGGCCGTCTGGTCTATGCACAGGATGTGTATGCGGTCACTGCCGCCTGCCTGATGGTGCGCAGGAGCGTCTACGAGCAGGTGAACGGTCTGGACGAGAGCTTTGCTGTGGCCTTCAACGACGTGGACTTCTGCGTGCGCGTGCGCGAAGCGGGCTATACCAACGTGTTCACCCCCTTTGCACAGCTGTACCACTACGAGAGCAAGAGCCGTGGTCTGGACGAGAACCCGGTCAAGCGCAAGCGCTTCATCTCGGAGGTGGAGCGCTTCCAGAAGCGGTGGGCAAAGCAGCTGGCCGCAGGCGACCCCTGCATGAACCCGAACTTTGACCTGATGAAAGAGGACTTCAGCTTTGACATCAAACCGCTGGAGTGAACGACATGGAACTTTCTGCTTGTATTGTAGTTTATAACGGCGCGGATGAAGCGCTCAGGGCGGCACAGACCGTGCTGGACTGCACCCGCCGCCACCCGCTGACGCTGTATCTGGTGGATAACGCCAGCCCGGACGGCAGCGGCCAATGCCTTGCAAAGGCCGCGAAGGACGGCACCCTGCACATCCGCGAGGACCAGAAGGTGGAGGTGCTCTGCCGCACAGAGAACGGCGGCTTTGGCACCGGCCACAACACGGTGCTCAGCCTGCTGCAAAGCCGGGTGCACTTTATCCTGAACCCGGATATCCAGCTCACTGCGGATACGCTGAGTGACCTTGCGGACTGGATGGAACAGCACCCCGGCGTGGTGATGGCGCGGCCCGCACTCACCTTCCCGGACGGGCGGCCCCAGCGTCTGCCGCTGCGCCGGTGCAGTGTGCGGGCCATGGTGTACCGCCAGCTGCCCTGCCTGAAATTCTGGGCAAAGTACAACGAGCGCTATCTCATGGCGGACAAAGACCTGACAAAACCCACCGAGATCGAGTTCTGCACCGGCAGCTTCTCGGCCGTGGACACTGCGGTGTTCAAGGCTGTGGGCGGCTTTGACGAGGACTACTTCATGTACGTGGAGGATGCCGACCTCACCCAGAAGATGCGCACCCGGGGCAAAGCGTATCTGGTGCCCCAGTATACGGCCATCCATGCATGGCACCGCGCCGCGCACCGCAGCCTGAAGCCCTTTTTGTGGCAACTGCGCAGCCTGCTGCGCTATTTCTCCAAGTGGGGCTTTGCGTGGTAACTCCCCCAGTCAATGCCTACGGCATTGCCAGCCCCCTCGGAGAGGGGGCCTTTTGGGCGGAACAAATGCGAGATTGAAGGAGTTTCAGAACGGCTTTTCCGGAAAATTTTTCGGGAAAGCCGTTCTTTCTTGCTTTTTGTGTGATTTGATAGTAAAATAAAGTGAACTGCTATTCCCATTTTGCCATTTTGGGCAGGGGGGAGCGGCTCCTGAATTTGTTTACAGCGGACGCAGCTCCGCTTTGAATCCATACGTCATCCGGGTGGTCTCCCGTCTGGGCGGCGTACAGCTGCACAACTTTTCAATCTATTTTAAAGGAGTGCACAAATATGAAAGGTATCATTCTTGCCGGCGGTGCCGGCACCCGGCTTTACCCGCTGACTATGGTCACCAGCAAGCAGCTGCTGCCGGTCTACGACAAGCCGATGATCTATTACCCCCTGTCCACGCTGATGCTGGCAGGCATTCAGGACATCCTGATCATCTCCACCCCGACCGATACGCCTCGCTTTGAGGCGCTGCTGGGTGATGGCAGCCAGTACGGCATCCATCTGCAGTATAAAGTTCAGCCCTCTCCGGACGGTCTGGCACAGGCCTTCATTCTGGGCGAAGAGTTCATTGGCGACGACTGCTGCGCCATGATCCTGGGCGATAACATCTTCTACGGCAACGGCTTCTCCAAGATCCTCAAGACCGCCGCCGCCAATGCGGAAAACAAAGGCCGCTGCACCGTGTTCGGCTACTATGTGCAGGACCCGGAGCGCTTTGGCATCGTGGAGTTCGACAAGGACGGCAAGGTGCTCAGCGTGGAGGAAAAGCCTCAGTATCCCAAGTCCAACTACGCTATCACCGGCCTGTACTTCTATAACAAAGAGGTCGTGAAGATGGCAAAGCAGGTCAAGCCCTCTGCCCGCGGCGAGCTGGAGATCACCACCCTGAACGACATGTACCTGAAGCAGGACGAGCTGGACGTTCAGCTGCTGGGCCGCGGCTTTGCATGGCTGGACACCGGCACCATGGACAGTCTGGTGGACGCCGCCGACTTTGTGCGCATGATCGAGAAGCGCCAGGGCATCAAGATCAGTGCGCCGGAAGAGATCGCCTTCAAGTACGGCTGGATCGACCGCGACACCCTGCTGGAAAGCGCTGAGCGCTACGGCAAGAGTCCTTACGGCCAGCACCTGAAGAACGTTGCAGACGGCAAGCTGCGCTATTAAGCAAAAGAGAGGCATACCCATATGAAAATCATTGTTACCGGCTGCAAGGGTCAGCTGGGCACCGAGATCCTCAAGCAGCTGCGCGAAGGCCGCAGCGAGATCGGCCCCATCCCCGAAAAGCTGCTCAATGCCACGGTGATCGCCGTGGACCTGCCGGATCTGGATATCTCCAACTACAAAATGGTGGACGAGTTCATCCGCCGCAACCGCCCGGATGTCATCATCAACTGCGCTGCCTACACCAATGTGGACGGCTGCGAGGTGAACCATGATGCCGCCTTCAAGGCAAATGCCCTCGGCCCCCGCAATCTGGCACAGGCAGCGGAAAAGACCGGTGCACGACTGGTACACGTCTCCACCGATTATGTGTTCTCCGGCCGTGAGAACGGCGGCGTTGCACAGGACGAAGCCACCATTCCCGGTCCCATCAGCGCTTATGGCTCTACCAAGCTCATGGGCGAAAAGTATGTGGAACAGTTCTGCCACCGTCACTTCATCGTGCGCACCGCGTGGCTCTACAGCTACTACGGCAAAAACTTCGTCAAGACCATCGTGAACGCAGGCAAGAAGTTTGGCAAGCTGGAAGTGGTCAATGACCAGTGCGGCAACCCCACCAATGCGGTGGATCTGGCCCACGAGATCCTGCAGCTGTGTGTGACCCACGAGTACGGCCTGTACCACTGCACCGGCGAGGGCATCTGCTCGTGGTATGATTTTGCGTCCGAGATCATCCGCCTGTCCGGCGTGGATGCCGCTGTGGCACCCTGCACCAGCGAGGAATACAAGGCAAAGCACCCGGAAAGCGCCGACCGCCCCAAGTGGAGCGCACTGGACAACCGGATGCTGCGCTGCACCGTGGGCAACGATGTGCGCGACTGGAGAGACGCTCTGGCCTGCTTCTTCGCCCACTGGGACGGCGACAACGGGATGAAAGACTGAAAAGAGGAAATTGAACCTATGAAAACCTATCTGATCACCGGCTGCGCCGGTTTTATTGGCTCCAACTTTGTGCATTATATGCTCAAGAAATACCCGGAGATCCTGCTGGTCAATCTGGATAAGCTGACCTACGCCGGCAATCTGGAAAACCTGAAGGATGTGGAGGGCGACCCCCGCCATGTGTTCGTGCAAGGCGATATCTGCGACAAGGAGCTGGTGGAAGGCCTGTTCCAGAAGTACGATTTCGATTACGTCATCAACTTTGCCGCCGAGAGCCACGTGGACCGCTCCATCAAGAACCCCGAAATTTTTGTGCAGAGCAACGTGATGGGCACCGTCAACCTGCTGCAGCGCGCCAAGGAAGCATGGTATGATGCCGATGCCAAGACTTGGAAAGAGGGCAAGAAGTACCTGCAGGTGTCCACCGATGAGGTGTACGGCGCACTGGGTGCCGAGGGCTACTTTATGGAGACCACCCCCCTGTGCCCCCACAGCCCCTATTCTTCCTCCAAGGCCAGCGCCGATATGTTCGTTATGGCATTCCACGATACCTACGGCATGCCGGTGAACATCACCCGCTGCTCCAACAACTACGGCCCCTACCAGTTCCCGGAGAAGCTGATCCCCCTGATGATCAACAACGTCAAGCACCACAAGCAGCTGCCCGTCTACGGCGACGGTATGCAGATCCGCGACTGGCTGTATGTGGAAGATCACTGCAAGGCCATCGATATGGTAGCCAACGGCGGCAAGATCGGTGAGGTGTACAACGTGGGCGGCCACAACGAGCGCCCCAACATCTTCATCGTCAAGACCATCATCAACCAGCTGCATGACCGTCTGCAGGACGAGGGCATCAGCGAGGACCTCATCAAGCATGTGGCCGACCGTCTGGGCCACGACCGCCGCTACGGCATCGACCCCACCAAGATCAAGAACGATCTGGGCTGGTACCCCGAGACCCCCTTTGAAAAGGGCATTGTGCTGACCATTGACTGGTACCTGAACCATCAGGAGTGGATGGACCACGTCACCAGCGGTGATTACCAGAACTACTATCAGGATATGTACAAGAATAAGTAACAGCCTGTAAACCAAGCAAAACCAAAAGCCGGACAGCCCGCAAGCTGTCCGGCTTTGTTTGGTTCAAGGGGTGTTGTTCCGCTTTGCTATATGGCACCTTGGTCTTGCCGGCGGTGCGGAAGCCATTTCAAATCGTCCTGCCTGCGGTGGTATCCACCACAAAATCCGCGCACTCGGCAATGCCGTATTGCGCAAAATAGCCCTCCTCCAGCGGCACCCACCGGGCGGCAAAATTGGCATATCGCTCCCCCTCCCGCGCCTGCAGGCGGCGGGTCTGCTCTTTTTTTGCGCAGGTCAGGAACACCCGCAGCGTTTCGTAACCGGTCAGCAGCGGGTGGTGGCTGTAGCTGCCCTCCAAAATCACCAGCGGCTGCGCGGCCAGCTCCCGCGCGGGCAGGTACGCACCCTCGCGGCAGGAATAGGCACGGTACTGCACCGGCTGGCCCTCGTAGGCTGGGCGCAGGGCTTCGTCCCGCAGGCGGTCAAGATCCATATTGGCGCAGGGCGTTTTCTCCCAGCCGCGGATGCGCTGTGCAGGCGGCAGATAAAAATCATCGGTGTGCAGGGTGATGCTGGCCGGGAACTGCCGGGCCAGCGTATTTGCAAGGGTGGTCTTGCCGCTGCCGCAGCGGCCATCCAGCGCCAGCACCAGCGGCTTTGTGGGCTGCTGTGCCAGTGCGGCGGCAAGAAGGGAGATCAGGCCCGGCGGTGCAATGTTCTGTAGCATGGATGCGTGCTCCTTTAAGAGAATATAAATTTTTCTCATTATACCACAGCCTGCGCCAAAACGGTAGAATGCACAAAAAGCGAGGTAGAGAAAACCGTGGTTTGCCACGAATAACTTTTTTCAAGAAAAGTGTTGACAACGGCCCACCGCTGTGGTAAGATACAGTCACGTTAGAAATAACTAACCAAAAGAACCAGATCGGCAGGCCGAAGCCTTGAATGCTCCGCGCAAAGCTGCTTCTTTTTTGGAATCGGGGTTAGAAATATCTAACTTATAACCACGGCGCATCCGGGGAACAATAGCCCGGAGAAACAAGGCGGGAGGGCGCAGACATGGAGCGTAATTTTGAAACGGTCATGATCGAACAGTGTGCCCCGGTGCTGGCAAGCCTGAAACCGGCAGGCCTGTTCCGCTATGAGACCCGCGACTGCGCTGACCTTGCGCGCCGGGTGAAAAACTGGAACACTCAGCTGAACCCCAAGGGCCTGCGTGTGCGGGTGCTCAAGGGCTGCGTGCTCAACCACCGGTATCTTGTGTATGTCTACCGCGAAAGCAAGCTGGCTGCCGTGCTGGCAGATGAAAAGGTGCAGAGCTTTCTGCGGCAGGAGGGCTACCGCCTGCCGGAAGCGGGCGAAGCACCGGATGTGGGCAATATGCTCACTCAGCTTTCCCGCAAGCTGTGCTGTTCGGCAGAATTTCCGCATGAGATCGGGGTGTTCCTTGGCTATCCTCTGGGCGATGTTGTGGGCTTTATCGAGAACCGCGGCAAAAACTTTACCTGTTGCGGCTGCTGGAAGTCCTACGGCGACCCGGATGCAGCGCAGAAGCACTTTGACCAGCTGAGCAAGTGCACAGCAGTCTATCTGCGGCTGTTCCACAGTGGAACACCGATTCTCCGCCTTGCCGTGGCGGCTTAAAATTTGTCATTCTCTTTTCAAATACTCTCTTTTTATCCTGGCACCTGCTGGTGTCCACGCACTGGCAGGAAAGAAATCCTCCTTTTGACACGCGGCCGCGCGGTGCAGACTGACCACTGTACCGCGCGGCTGTGTCATTTGCAGCAAAAGAGCACAGCAGGTCAGAGAAAAAGCTTTGTGATAGTTTACAAGATGCCGCAAAAAAAGAACAAGAAAATGGAAACAATAGCTAACTTTAATTCAATGATTTGAGTTAGTTATTGTTGATTGTGGTGAAAAAACGGAAAAAATCGGGCAGAAAAATTGTTTGTTCATACGAACTAACTTTTAATCATGAAAAAACTATTGACATAAAAGGTTAGTAAGCGTAAACTATCCACGCTGGTAGTTGCGGCTGACTAACCGCAGCGATATCCCAGATTCAAACAGGAAGGGAAGCGAAAGTATGATGCCTTTGACAATGGCAAAAGCAGGGGAGACCGTCACCATCAAAAAGATCACCGGCAAGGACGAGATCCGGCTGCATCTGGCTGAGCTGGGTTTTGTGGTGGACAGTGAGGTAACGGTCGTCAACGAGATCGCAGGCAACCTGATCATTCAGGTCAAGGAAAGCCGCATCGCGCTGGACAAGACCATGGCAAACCGTATCATGATTGGCTGAACAGTGCCCCGGCGCTGTTTGGGAGCTGCTCCGAAACTGGAATAGTCTCTCTATAAAGACAAGCAGAGGAGGATGGTTAAGTATGAAAACTCTGAAAGACGTAAAGGTCGGCGAGACCGCTACTGTGGCAAAGCTGCACGGTGAAGGCCCGGTCAAGCGACGCATCATGGACATGGGCATCACCAAGGGTGTTGAGATCTATGTCCGCAAGGTGGCACCTCTGGGCGACCCCATGGAGCTGACAGTGCGCAACTACGAGCTGAGCGTGCGCAAGGCCGATGCTGAAATGATCGAAGTAGTCTGATCCCAAAGGGAGGAAGGATTAAGCAATGAGCATTAAAATTGCACTTGCCGGCAACCCGAACTGCGGTAAAACGACCCTGTTCAACAATCTGACCGGCTCCAACCAGTATGTCGGCAACTGGCCCGGCGTTACGGTGGAAAAGAAGGAAGGCAAGCTGAAGGGCGACAAGGATGTTATCATTCAGGATCTGCCCGGTATCTACTCGCTGTCTCCGTACACGCTGGAAGAAGTGGTTTCCCGTACTTATCTGGTCAAGGAGAAGCCCGATGCCATCCTGAACATCATCGATGGTACCAACATTGAGCGTAACCTGTACCTGACCACCCAGCTGATCGAGCTGGGCATCCCGGTGGTCATGGCTGTGAACATGATCGATCTGGTGCGCAAGAACGGTGATAAGATCGACCTGAAGAAGCTGAGCGCAGAGCTGGGCTGTCAGGCTGTTGAAATCAGCGCACTGAAGGGCGAGGGCACCGAGGCTGCTGCAAAGGCTGCTGTGGCTGCTGCAAAGGCTACCAAGGCTGCTGAGCTGCCCCATGTGTTCACCGGCAGCGTGGAGCACGCCATTGCCCACATCGAAGAGTCCATTCAGGGCAAGGTGGATGACCGCTTCCTGCGCTGGTATGCCGTCAAGCTGTTCGAGCGCGACGAGAAGGTCATGGACGAGCTGAAGCTCGACAAGAGCCTGACCGACCACATCGACCAGCACATCAAGGACTGCGAAGCTGAGATGGACGATGACGCTGAGAGCATCATCACCAACCAGCGCTATGCATATATCAACACCGTCGTGGGCAAAGCTGTTAAGAAAAAGGCCCGCGTGGAGCACCTGACCGTTTCCGATAAGATCGACCAGATCGTGACCAACCGTATTCTGGCTCTGCCCATCTTCGCACTGGTCATGTTCCTGATGTACTCCCTGTCCATGGGCACCTCCATTGCAGACGGCGGCTGGGCCATTGGTACCTTTGCCACCGACTGGACCAACGATGTCCTGTTCGGTGAAATTGTTCCCAATGCTCTGGGCGGCTTGCTGGAGAGCATCGGCGTGGCAGGCTGGCTGTACGGCCTGATCATGGACGGCATCGTTGCCGGTGTCGGCGCAGTTCTGGGCTTCGTTCCCCAGATGCTGGTGCTGTTCTTCCTGCTGTCCATTCTGGAGGATGTGGGCTATATGTCCCGTGTCGCCTTCATCATGGACCGTATCTTCCGCAAGTTCGGCCTGTCCGGTAAAAGCTTCATCCCCGTGCTGGTCGGTACCGGCTGCGGCGTGCCCGGTGTTATGGCTTCCCGTACCATCGAGAACGAGCGTGACCGCCGCATGACCATCATGACCACCTGCTTCATCCCCTGCGGCGCAAAGATGCCCATCATCGGCCTCATCGCAGGTGCGATGTTCGGCGGTTCTTCTCTGGTGGCTGTCTCTGCTTACTTCATTGGCATGGCTGCCATCATCTGCTCCGGCGTGATCCTGAAGAAGACCAAGCTCTTCGCAGGTGATCCCGCTCCCTTCGTGATGGAGCTGCCCGCATACCATGTGCCTGCATGGGGCAACGTGTTCCGTGCAACCTGGGAGCGCGGCTGGTCCTTCATCAAGCGCGCAGGCTCCGTCATTCTGGCCGCTACCGTTGTGCTGTGGTTCCTGCAGGGCTTCGGCTTCGAGAATGGTGTCTTCGGCATGGTCGAGGATCAGGACAACTCCGTGCTGGCTGCGATCGCTACCAAGGTCGCATGGATCTTTGCACCTCTGGGCTTCGGCAACTGGCGTGCAACTGTCGCTTCCGTCTCCGGCCTGATCGCAAAGGAGAACGTGGTTGGTACCTTCGGTGTTCTGTATCACTTCGGCGGCGAGCTGTCTGAGAACGGCGATGAGATCTGGGCTGCTGTTGCGCAGGACTACACCGCTCTGTCGGCTTACGCCTTCATGATCTTCAACCTGCTGTGCGCTCCCTGCTTCGCTGCTATGGGCGCCATCAAGCGCGAGATGAACAACGGCAAGTGGACCGCCATCGCCATTGGTTATATGTGCGCTCTGGCTTACTGCGCCGCTCTGGTGGTGTACCAGCTGGGCGGCCTGATCACCGGTGAGATTGGCTTCAACTTCTTCACCATCGTGGCTGCTGTTGTTCTGGTGGCCTTCATCTACCTGATGGTGCGTCCCAACAAGTATGTTGGCGACAACGAGGTCAAGATCGACGTGACCAAGATCTGATCGAACCGCATGACATTGTGAAAGGGTGTGTTTTGTATGATGGAATTCCTCGCTGCAAATTTTAATCTGCCCACGATCATTGTGGCAGTCATCGTGTTTGGCGGTGTGGGCTGGATCACATGGCACTCCCACAAGCATGGCGGCGGCTGCAGTGGGTGCAGCGGCTGCGGCGAAGGCGGCTGCAATGGCAGCTGCAGCGGTTGCAGCGGCTGTCACTGAGCATTGAAATGATCCGCAAAGGGCGCGGGCTGGAAGTTTCGGCTCGCGCCCTTTTTTCAAAAGAAAAAAGTTAGCCTTGAGTAACATCAAAACGAAAGAGAGTGATCGGGATGGAACTTACGTCGGCGCATCTGCGCTATCTGCTGGCGATCTACGAAGTCTCACAGACCCATCTGGATATCAGCTCCCGCAGCATTGCCGAAAAGCTTGGCGTGACCAAGCCCTCGGTGGTGCGTATCATGAATCTGCTCATGGAGCGCGGCATGATCGTAAAGGAGCACTACGGCAAGATCTATATGACAGACCGGGGCATCTGGGTGGCAAAACAGGTGGATCGGGAGCTGAAAACGATCCTGACCCATTTCCCGCCGGTCAGTGAGCCGCTGAGCGAAGAAGAGCGCTTTACCGCTGCCCTTGCCATGACCAGTGCACTGCCGGAGCGCATCTTTACCGGCGAATATGAGCGTCTGTTTGGCAGTGATGCAGAAAAAGCAGAAACGGAGAAAGCCCAGTGATCAATAAAAAATTGCTGTCCTTTGACCGCGGTGCGCTGCGGTATGTGGGAGCCAATGTGGCTTTCCAATGGCTGGGGATGCTGTGCAACGTGATCTTTGTGCGGGCCATTGCCCAGCTGGTGGGCGCAGCCTTTGCGGGCAGCCTGACCAGTGCACAGCTGTGGCAGAACCTTGTGCTCTGCCTTGCCACGGTGCCCATGCGCTTTGCCTTTACCATGCTGGCATCGGCCATGAGCAATCAGGCTTCCAAGGATGTCAAGCGCACCCTGCGCAGCAGCATCTACGCAAAGCTTGCCCGCCTTGGCCCCAACTACACCGAGACGGCGGCCACCAGCGAGGTGGTGATGCTGGCCAGCGAAGGTGTGGAGCAGATCGACACCTACTTTGCAAAATATCTGCCGCAGCTGTTTTACAGCCTGCTGGCACCCGTTACCCTGTTTGTGCTGCTGGTGGGTGTGCACGCACGGTCGGCCGTCATCCTGCTGTGCTGCGTGCCGCTGATCCCCATGTCCATTGTGGCAGTGCAGAAGTTTGCCAAAAAGCTGCTGGCAAACTACTGGGGCGAATACACCACCCTTGGCGACAGCTTCCTTGAGAACATTCAGGGCCTGACCACCCTGAAAATTTATCAGGCCGACGGCTGGAAGCATGAGCAGATGAACGCGCAGGCTGAGCGCTTCCGCAGGATCACCATGAAGGTGCTCACCATGCAGCTGAACTCGGTGACACTGATGGACCTGATGGCTTACGGCGGTGCGGGCCTTGGCATCATCAGCGCGGTGGCTGCATTTGCGGAAGGCCGGCTGACCCTGACCGCCACATTGACCATCGTGCTGCTGGCGGCGGACTTTTTCCTGCCGCTGCGGCTGCTGGGCAGCTACTTCCACATTGCCATGAACGGTGCCGCTTCGGCAGAGAAGATCTTCAAGCTTCTGGCAGCGGAAGAGCCTGCCGATGGTGACCGCGTGCCCGGAGAGAATACGACTCTGAAGTTTGAGCATGTCACCTTTGGCTACGAGAAGGACCGCACCATCCTGAACGATGTCTCCTTTACCATTCCGCAGGGCAGCTTTGTCTCGCTGGTGGGTGAGAGCGGCTGCGGCAAAAGCACCATTGCGGCGCTGCTGTCCGGCAGCCGCACCGGCTATACCGGCAGCGTGACGCTGGGCGGCGTGCCGGTGCAGGAGCTGCAGCAGGAACAGCGTCTGCGCACCCTGACGCTGGTGCCCCACAACGCCGCCATCTTCAAGGGCACGGTGGAGAGCAACCTGCGCATGGCAAAGCCGGACGCGGACGAGGCACAGTTCTGGGCGGCATTGGAACAGGTGAATCTGGCCGATTTCTGCCGCAGCCAGAACGGCCTGCAGACCGCTCTGCATGAGGGCGGCAGCAATCTTTCCGGCGGCCAGCGCCAGCGCCTTGCCATGGCCCGCGCCCTGCTGCACGATACGCCCATCTACCTGTTTGACGAAGCCACTTCCAATGTGGATGCCGAGAGCGAGAACGACATCATGCAGGCCATCCACAGTCTTGCTGGGAAAAAGACGGTCATCCTGATCTCCCACCGTCTGGCAAACGTGGTGCACAGCGACTGCATCTATGCAATGAGCAATGGCCGGGTGATGGAGCAGGGCACCCACGCCGAACTGCTGGCCCAGCAGGGGGCTTATAGCCGCCTGTATCTGGCACAGCGGCAGCTGGAAACACTGGAAGAGGAGGATGCCTGAGCATGAACAAGAGCAATCATCGCAGCCCCTTTGCCATTGTGGGACGGCTGATCGTACTGGTAAAGCCCATGCTGCCCGTTATGCTGGCAGCGATCGTGATGGGGGTGGCAGGCCATTTCTGCGCCACCTTCATTACCATCTTCGGCGGTTTTGGCATCCTGCGTGCGCTGGGGCTTGCAAGCCCGGTGAGGACCGTGGGCACGGCCTTTGCCTGCATTCTGGTGTTTGCGCTGCTGCGCGGCGTTCTGCGTTACGCAGAGCAGGCGTCCAACCACTATATCGCCTTCAAGCTGCTGGCCCTGATCCGCGATAAGGTGTTCGGTGCCTTGCGCCGTCTGACCCCTGCAAAGCTGGAAGGCCGTGACCGCGGTGACCTGATCTCGCTCATCACGGCCGACATCGAGGCGCTGGAGGTGTTCTATGCCCACACCATTTCGCCCATCTGCATCGCGTGCATCTGCGTCATCGGCATGACGGGCTTTGTGGGCAGCTGGCACATCCTGCCTGCGCTGGTGCTGCTGGCGGGCTATCTGCTGGTGGGCGTGGCCCTGCCGGTGTGGAGCGCAAAGCGCGGCGACCGTGCCGCCCGGGAGTACCGTCAGGCACTGGCCGATACCAACAGCTATGTGCTGGAAAGCCTGCGCGGCCTGAAGGATACCCTGCAGTATCAGGACACCGCAGCCCGCGCCGAGGGCATCACGGCCCACAGTGAGATGCTGGGCGAAAAGCAGAAGGCGATGAAATACCGCGAGGGCCTGACCGTGGCCATCACGAACACCTTGATCCTGCTCACGGTGCTGGCCGTGCTGGGTGTGAGCCTGAACCTTTACCAGAGCGGTAAAATGGGCGTGGAGGGCGTACTGGTGTGCACCCTTTCGGCCCTCAGCTCCTTTGGCCCGGTGGTGGCGCTGGCAAACCTTGGTGCCAGCCTGACGCAGGTGTTCGCCAGCGCAGACCGCGTGCTGGACCTGCTGGACGAACAGCCCGTCACCGCCGATGTGACCGACGGCACAGACACCGCATTTGCAGGTGCTGCGGCAGAGCATGTGAACTTTGCCTATGCCAATGAGGAGGTGCTGCATGACCTGAGCCTGACCATTCCGGAAAAGAAGATCGTGGGCATCACCGGCCGCTCCGGCAGCGGAAAGTCTACCTTCCTGCGGCTGCTGATGCGCTTCTGGGATGTATCCAGCGGCAGCATCCGCTTTGGCGCAGAGGATATCCGCCGCGTGAACACCGCCGCCCTGCGCGAACAGGAAAGCCTTGTGACGCAGGAGACCGAGCTGTTCGACGATACCATTGAGAACAACATCCGCATTGCAAAGCGGGATGCCACCCGGGAAGAGGTGGAAGCAGCCTGCAAAAAGGCTGCGCTGGACGGCTTTATCCACAGCCTGCCCAAGGGCTATGATACCCCGGTGGGTGAGCTGGGCGGTGCACTTTCCGGCGGCGAGCGCCAGCGCATCGGTGTGGCGCGTGCCTTCCTGCATGATGCACCCTTCCTGCTGCTGGACGAGCCTACCTCCAATCTGGACAGCCTGAATGAGGGCGTGATCCTCAAGGCTGTGCGGGCAGAGTGCAAAGACAAAACGGTGCTGTTGGTCTCCCACCGCAAGTCTACCATGGCTGCGGCAGATATCAGCTTTTCGGTGGAAAGTGGCCGGCTGAGCTGAAAACAGAACAGCGCAAAAAAAGCCTGTCTCGTAAAATGAGACAGGCTTTTTTGATGGAAAGCTCACTTCAGAGCATTCAAAATCTGGTTTGCAATGTACTGGTGGCCCTTAACGGTGGGGTGGCCGTCGGCAGCGGTCTGCGCACGGGGAATGTCCACATAGATCAAGCCTTCCTGTGCGGCAAGGTCTTTGGCAAAGCGGTTCAATTTGCTGAAATAGCGGTTCCATGCGGGCAGCAGAGGCACCGGATTGGTGTAACCCAGCAGCACGATTTTGGCATCCGGGTTCAGTGCACGGATACTGGCCACGATCTGCGGCAGGCTGGCGGTCACATTGGTATAGGCCTGATCGCAGATCTCATCCATGCCGCGGAACAGCAGGCGGTTGGTGGCGCGGCTCTCGTCAAAGGTAAGGGTCATACGGTTCAGCGCTTCGAGGAAGAGCCCCAGCTTCTGGAAGTTGAAATCACGCAGGGCACCGCTGACCATCAGTGCGGCAAGCTGCTCGCTCTTCCAGTTGGTGGCCTCGCCCAGACCCACGATGCAGGGCACCAGCGCGTCGTTGGAGCCGATCTGGATGGAAATGATATCGGCCTTGCGCAGATACTCCTGATATTCCGGGTAGACGTAATATGCGCCGGAAGCCTGATTCATCTTGGGCATGGCGCTGTTCTGCACCATATCCAGCATGTCAGGGCTCATCAGGCCGGGCAGGCCCAGATTGATCGCGTGCTGGCGGTCCAGCCCAAGGCCCTTGCCCACAAGGGCGGTGTAGCATTGGGAAGGGTAGCCCTCAAAGTTCGGCTGCAGATCGTAGCCGATCTGGGCGATGTTGTATTTCATATCGGCAAGGCCGACACCGGAGGTGATGCTGTCGCCCAGCGCCACATAGGTGAGCTGCTGCTCCGGTTCGCCGGCTGTCTGGGCATCGGCGGGCAGGGCGGTCTCCTGCTCGGCAGGCGCTGCGGTCTGCTCCTGCTGCACCTCTGCTGCTTCGGCGGCAGGCAGCTCCGTCTGTTCGTCGGCAGCAAATGCAGGCATGGCCAGCAGCACAAGCGCTGCCGCTGCGGCCAGAAAGCTGGCAAACTTTTTGTCTTTCATTGTAATTCCTTCTTTCTGGAATGACTGCACCTGTGCGGCACAGCTGTTGTCTCTATGATAAAATGGAAAGTAAAAATTGTCAACTGACAAAATTCAAAAAATTGCGGCCATCGCTGCGTCCGTATTCTGCGGTTCCTTCCATACAAAAAAGCTCTCCCTTTCGGGAGAGCTCAGTGTCTGAAAAATTACAGGGTGAAGTTCAGGATCAGTAATCGCGGGGAGTGATCTCTTCTTCCAGCTTGCGGTAGTCCACCTTGCCAACAGGGGTAAAGGGCATTTCGGAGATGAACTTGTAGCCCACCGGCTGCACATACTCCGGCAGCTCTTCCTTGCACAGCTGGCGCAGTTCCCGCACGATCTGGCGCTTTTTCTTGTCGCCTTCCGGGTCCAGCACCACGTAGACAAAGGGCAGGCGGCCCTGCACATGGTCCTTATCGGTGCAGCCCACCACCGAGCACTGATGCACGGCCGGGTGGCGGCTGATGACGTTCTCGATCATGGACGGGAACACCTTGAAGCCATCGTGACGGATGATCATGCGCTTGATGCGGGAATCCAGATACACAAAGCCGTCCTCGTCCATGTAGCCGACATCGCCGGTGTGTGCCCAGATCTGGCCGTCTGCATGGCGGCGCAGGATCATGTCGGTCTCCTCGGGCTTATTGTAGTAGCCCTTCATGACGGTGGGGGTGCAGATGCAGATCTCGCCGCGCTCACCGATGGGCAGTTCGGTCTCGGTGCCAGGCTCAAAAATGGACACCACCGTGTTCAGCATGGGAATGCCCACGCTGCCGGGCTTGGTCACGTTGCCGGCGGCAACGGTAGCGGCAGAGGCGACCTCGGTCATGCCGTAGCCCTTGGCCAGCGGATATTCCACGTTGTGCGCCTTCAGGAACTCGTTCACAGTCAGCTCAGCGCCCAGCGGCAGCGAGTCGCCGCCGGCGGCATAGTTGCGGATGAAGGAGAGATCCTTCTTCTTCTTGAGCAGCGGAGAAGCTGCCATCTGCTGGTAGTGGGCCGGAACGCCGAACATGTGCTCGGGCTTGTGCTTCCAGATCAGTGCGCCCAGCTTGTCGGGGTCCAGATTGGGGATGATGACGACGTGCAGGCCCATGACCAGCGGCATGTGCACGCCGCAGGCATAGCCGTAGGCAATGAACGGAGGCATGACGTTCATCAGCTTCTGGCCGCGGCAGAACAGGTTGCTCTGGGCGATGAATTCGTGGGCCAGAGAGTTAAAGCTGTCGTCGGTCAGCATAACGCCCTTGGGCGAACCGGTGGTGCCGCCGGTGTGCACCACCACGCAGGCGTGCTGCGGGTCGTAGGGTTCGGCGTTCATGCTCTGATCCTTGCCCTGCGCAATAAAGTCCTTCCAGTGGATCACATTGGACTTGTAGCGGTTCTTATCGGGGGTGGTCAGCTTGTAGCCGACGGCCAGATGCAGCGGCAGAGAGTCTGCGGGGCTGATGACCAGAACGCGCTCCACATTGGTGCGCTTTTCTGCCTTGTGGCAGCGCTCATAGGTCACATTCAGGCAGATCAGCAGGCGGGAATCTACCTCTTCGATGTACTCGTGGATGCCCTCAACGCTGTAGCGCGGGTCCACCAGATTCAGCGTTGCACCGATCATATCGACAGCGTAGAAGGCATAGATCACCTCGGGGGTCATCACGCTGACAACGGTGATGATGTCGCCCTTCTTCACGCCGAGAGCACGGAAGGCGGCCGCGGTTTTCTTGATATTCACAAAGAGGTCTGCAAAGGTGAATTTGCGGCCATAATACTCCAGAGCGGTCTCGCTCAGATGGTTCTTGTTCTGATGGCACAGAAACTCAAAGGCGCTGCACTTGGGCAGGGGCATGTCGATGTATTTCTGGTCATAGTACTTCAGCCAGGGCTTCGCAGTGGACGCATAGAGCGGTTCACGCTGTTCAGTAGTCATAGAATAAAGTCCTCTTTTCTTTCTTTCTTCTTCTTTTCATTGCCAAAAGCCGACAACTTTGCAAAGAAGATGAAAGCCGCCGGTCAGAACAAGCTAATAATTCAAAAATCAGAATCAATGATGCAGATTCTATTGTAGTGGAGCTGCCGGAGAATGTCAAGAAATAAACTTTGAATGTTGCGTAAAAGTGCCGTAAAACAACGATTCCTCCCGAAATGTCGGGGGTCAGCGCGGCAGCCACTGTTCGGCTTCGGCAGCGCTGCACAGTACAAAATGCTCAGGCCGCAGTTCGCGCCACTGGGGGGCCTCTCTGGAGTAGTCGTGCATGGCGGGGTCGTACACCAGCAGCTTTTTCTGCCGCTCCCGGCGGGGGTCCGGCATGGGAATGGCGGAAAGCAGGCTGCGGGTATAGGGGTGGATGGCGTGGGCTGTCAACTCTTCAGCTTCGGCCAGCTCCACGATGCGGCCCTTGTGGATGACGGCGATGCGGTCGGAGATGTAGCGCATCACGGAAAGATCGTGGGCGATGAACAGGTAGGTGATGCCGCGTTCCTTCTGCAGGCGGCGCAGCAGGTTCAGCACCTGTGCACGGATGGACATATCCAGTGCGCTGATGGGCTCATCGGCAACGATGAACTCCGGCTCCACGATCAGGGCTCGGGCAATGCCGATGCGCTGGCGCTGTCCGCCGGAAAATTCGTGGGGGAAGCGGGAGGCAAATTCCGGCAGCAGACCCACGTCCAGCAGAGCCTGACGCACCTTTTCCTCCTGCTGGGCGGTGGAAAGATCAGGCCGGACGTTCTGCAGGCCCTCGCCCACGATATAGCTCACTTTGGCGCGCTCGTTCAGCGAGGACTGCGGGTCCTGAAAGATCATCTGGATCTCTTTGATGATCTGCCTGTCCAGCTGGCGGGAAATTCTGCCGTTGATCTTCTGGCCCTTATAAAGGATCTCGCCGCCGGAGGTGGGCAGGATGCGCAGGATGGCGCGGCCAATGGTAGTTTTGCCGCTGCCGCTTTCGCCTACAAGGCCGAAGGTCTCGCCCTTATAAATTTTAAAGTTGGCATCCTGCACAGCTTCATATGCTTTTTTGCCGGAGCCGTAGGTTACGTTCAGGTGGTTCACTTCCACAAGAACTTCGCGTTCATTTTCCATCTTACAGCCCCTCCTCTCGCAGCATTTTTACCGCAGCAGGCGGCTCGATCTTGGGTGCCCGGGGGTCCAGCAGCCATGTTTTGGCCTTGTGGGTGGGCGTTACCTCAAAGTAAGGCGGGCGCTTGACAAAATCGATCTTCAGCGCCTGCGGGTTGCGGGGTGCAAAAGCATCGCCGCGAATTTCCGCAAACAGGTTTGGCGGTGTGCCCACGATGTTGAACAGGTCCTCGCCCTTTACGCCCATCTGGGGCATACTGGAAAGCAGTGCCCATGTGTAGGGGTGGCGGGGATCGTAATAAATTTCGTCAGCAGTGCCGATCTCCACAATGTCGCCTGCGTACATCACAGCCACGCGGTCTGCAATGTTTGCCACAACGCCCAGATCGTGGGTGATCATGACGATGGTCAGATCGTACTTGAACCGCATCTCCTTCAAAAGCTGCAAAATCTGGGCTTGAATGGTCACGTCCAGTGCGGTGGTAGGCTCGTCGCAGATCAGGATCTTGGGGCTGCAGGCCACCGCAATGGCAATGACCACACGCTGGCGCATGCCGCCGGAGAACTCGTGCGGGTACTGCTTAAAGCGCTTTTCCGGGTCAGAGATGCCCACATCCCGCAGGTATTCCAGTGTTTTTTCCTTGGCGGCAGCACCCTTTAAGCCCTGATGCAGGGCAACGGCTTCCATGATCTGTGCCCCGATGGTCTTCAGCGGGTTCAGGCTGGTCATGGGGTCCTGCATGACCATGGCGATCTCTCGGCCGCGTACCCGCAGCCAGTCCTTTTCGGTTCTGAGGTCAGAAAGGCGCAGCGGCTTGCCGTCCGCCATGCCGTAGTAATCAATGGTGCCGCTGGTAATGGAGCCGTTGGCATCCAGCAGGCCCATGAAGCTCTTGGTGAACACGCTCTTGCCGGAGCCGCTCTCGCCCACGATGGCGAGCACTTCGCCCTGATAGAGGTCAAGGTCGATGCCGCGGATGGCATGCAGCACTTTTCCACGCAGGTTGAACTGGATGTTGACATCTTTTGCGGAGAGAATGAGCTGGTTGTGTTCCATGATATCCCCTCCTTACTGCAGATGGTTCTTCGGATCGGCAGCATCCGAGAAAGCGTTGCCGATCAGATAGAACGCAATGGTAACAAAGCTCAGGATGAGGGTGGGGTACAGCAGCTGGTAGCGCAGCCCGGCCTGCATCATCACCTTGCGGCCGTCGTTGACCAGGTTGCCCAGCGAGGGGGTCTCCACGGACAGGCCCAGACCGATGTAGGTGATGAACACCTCGTTGCCAATGGCTTCCGGGATGGTGAGGGCCATGCGCAGCATGATGACCGAGACGAGATACGGCAGCAGGTTGCGCAGCACGATGCGGATGGTGGGCGTGCCGATGCAGCGGGATGCCACATTGTAATCCCGGTCGCGGATGATGAGGATCTGATTGCGGATGAAGCGTGCCATTTCGATCCAGCCCTTGATGGCCATGCCAAGGACCATGGTCCAGATGCTGGGGGTGGCTACATAGGAAATGAGGATCAGCACGATGGCGGTGGGAATGTTATCGAAGATGTTGTACAACTCGGTGAACACAAAGTCCAGCCCGCGCACATAGCCCCACAGCACACCGGCGGTAATGCCCACCACAGCTTCGATGAGGGCCACGAAAAAGGCGATAGTCAGACTGGTGCGTGCACCGGCCCAGATGCGTGTCCACAGGTCCTGACCGATGGAGTTGGAACCCCAGATAAAGCCGTCCTGCCCGGGGGCGATGTTGCGGTACTGAATGCCGGTCACAGGGTCCACGGCGCACAGGTTCGGGTCAGCCTGGCCGGGCAGGTGGGGCTGGATGAATGCAAAGGCAACCACAGCTGCCAGCGCGATCAGCAGGGTCACGGCGAACTTGTTCTTGAAAAAGGCACGGAAGGTGCTGCCCCAGTAGCTGTAGTTGGAGCTGGCGGTGGCTTCGGCCTGTTCCTCACTGAACCCGGCGGGGGTGAACAGCTCATCCTCCGGCAGATCTTCCCAGCCGGTGCGGCGCTGTGCCTGAGCAGCATTCAGCTGATCCTCCAGCTGCTTCGATTTTTCGCGTTTCAGAAAAGAGAGCATCAGCGTCCACCTTCTTTCTTGCCAAAGTTGATGCGGGGGTCAATGAGCACCATGAGCACATCGCCCAAAATCAGGCCGATGATGCCCACGCAGGCGTACAGCAGCACGATGCCCTGCACCATGGTGTTGTCGTGGCGCTGCACGCAGGTGACCAGCAGGCCGCCCATGCCCGGGATGCTGTACAGGCTTTCGATGTAGATGGAGCCGACGACAGTGTTCAGGAATGCGGAGGGAATGTACTGCACCAGCGGCACCATGGCGTTGCGGAATACGTGGTGCAGGGCGATATTGTTCTCGCTCACACCCTTGGCTCGGGCCAGCTTGACGTAGTCCTTGTTGCTCTCGTCCACCATATAGCGGCGCAGCCACATGGCGTAGAACGCAAGGTTTGCAAGGCTCATGCTGCACACCGGCAGCACCCAATAGCGCCAGTCGGAAGCGTCGAACAGCAGGCCCACGCCCATGGCGGTGGTGCCGTACATCTGGATATACAAAAAGTACACTGCCGCAGGCACCGCCTGAATGAGCACGATGAATGCCGTGCCCAGCTTATCCGGCCAGCGGCCCTTATAACGGCCCATGACAAGGCCCAGCGGGATGCCCAGCACAAGGCTCAGCAGCATGGCCAGCACACCCATCTCGATGGAAATGGGCAGCTTCTGGGCAAGGATCCTGGTCACGGGAGCGTTGAGCTTGTAAATGTGGCTCACGCCCAGATCACCGTGCAAAGCGTTCACCCAGAAATGGCCGATCTGTACCGGCAGCGGGTCCAGCAGGCCCATGGACTGCAAACCGGCCTGGATCTGTGCCTCGGTCATTTTTTCGTAGTTTGCAAAGTAGCCTTCCACCGGCATGAGCCGCAGCAGGCAGAACACCAGCGTCACAATGACGAACAGGGTCAGAATGGAGCGCCCGATGCGTTTTGCGAGATATTGCACCATAGCTGTGCACCTCTCTTTTCTTTATAAATACAGATAAGTATAGAATAACGCAAAATCTTACGTTTGGAAAGTGATTTGTCGTTTTTTGATCGAAAGTTGTTGAAATGCCGTTTTCCGCTGCGGCCCTTCCGGTGAAAAAGTAAATCGGAAAAATCCGCAGATTTTTCCGATTTACAACTAAAAATAAATTTCCGCTGAAAATATCCAGAGCGTCAGCGGAGGATATTCAAATCAAAAACTCACCGCGCATCCCGGTTGGCATTATACTCGTCCATGGAAACGTAGTGGTCGAGGATGTGCACGCCCTTCAGACGGTTGGTGGAAAGGCCTGTGGGCGCGTACTGGCCCTCCCACAGGTTCAGGCGGGTGGCAATGTAGGGCGGCACCGGCATCCCCAGCGGGATGACCAGTGCGTTCTCAATGAGAAAGGCTTCGGCATCCGCAAAGGCTTCGTACCGGGCATCCAGATCCTCGGTGATGGTCTTGGCGTTCTCCACCATGGACATGTACTGCATCACGAGGTCGGCGGTCTCGCCGGTCACGATGCCGTCCTCCACGCCGGTGCGCAGGAAGCTGTAGCAGGTGCCGCGGTCGCCGGCTTCCTGATAGAAGGGGTACACCTCGGTCTCGGGGTCGGAGTAATCGGCACCCCAGTAGTAGGACATCAGCTGGTAGGCACCCGCCCGGCGCACCGCGTTCAGGAAGTTGTCGGACGGACCCTGCGTGATGATGATGCTGATGAAGTCGAAGCCGTCGTTCAGCACGGCTTCCACCTGCTGCTTGAACACCTGACACTGCTTGTCCCAGTCCACCACAGCGGGGTTGTACGGATACTGGATCTTGATGGGGAAGGTGACACCGGCGGCGGTCAGCTCTTCCACGGCGGCATCACGGTACTCTTTGGCCTTGGCTTCGTCAAAGAAGTCGGAGAGGTTTGCAAGGCCGCCGCACTCAGTATAATCCACGCCTTTGCTGTTGGCACAGAAGGACGGCGGAGTGATGGTGTGCAGCTTGTAGTTATCGTAGCCTTCCGGCGCGGTGACGGCCAGCGTGACGGAGGGATTGATGGCATACAGGAAAGCCCTGCGGAAGTTGGTGGAGTTGATGGCCTTGGCCCAATTGTCCGGCTCGTACTGGGCATCCACGCCGGTCACGGTCCAGTTTGAGAACTCGTGGCGGTAGGGCAGGAAGTTGAAGATGTAGAAGTAGCTCTTGCCGGTTTCCGGGCGCTCCATGGAAACCATGTCCTTGGTGGTGTCGTCGGCCAGCCAGCTGTCCAGAATGTCGGAGCTGATGGTAGCCTGATCGATCTCGCCGCGCTTGACCATCTCCGGGCCGCTGATCAGCTCTTCCTGATTGTAGATGTAGCGCACCGTGTCGATGTAAACGCTGTCGGCATCGTAGTTTTCGGGGTTCTTCTTCATCACCCAGTTTTCCAGCGGGGTGTACTCGGCCAGATAGAACGCGCCGCAGCTGCAGGCGGTCTCGGCACTGGTGCAGAACTGGTCGGCAAACTCCTCCAGCAGCGGGCCGTAGGCAGGCTCGTAGGGAGCATAGCTCAGCAGGCTGAGGAAGCCGGGAAAGTCGAAGTTCAACGTGTAGGTCAGGGTGTGGTCGTCCACAGCCTTCACGCCCACGGTGGAAAAATCCACAGCCGGGTATTCGGTGGTGGTGCCGTCGGCGGCAGCGGCGGTCACGGTGCCGTTGGCATCAATGGCGTAGGTGGTGCCGTCCTCGGCCACGGTGCCGTTATTGGCGTTGTTGCGGTAAACGCAGTAGTTATAGTAGTCGTCCGCACCGGCCACATAGGGGGTGACAAGGCTTGCAGTGGAGGAAGCGTAGTCCGGATTCAGCACATAGGCCAGCGCATCCACAAAGTCCTGCGCGGTCACAGGGCCAAGCACCTCGCCGTTGCAGTCCACCCAGTTCTCATCCCGCAGGTGGAACGTCCATGTCAGGCTGTCGGCATCCCATTCCCAAGCAGTGGCAAGGCCCTCCCGGATCTTGCCGCGGTTGTCGTACTCCACCAGCGTGTCGATGCACTGAGTGCCGTGGTAAAGGTCCGGGTCAGCTGAGCAGACCAGATAGTTCAGGGTGGCGGGCTGACGGGAATACAGCACGGTGTAGGTGGAGCTGCTGCCGGCAGCGCCGGTGCTGCCGCCATTGGAAGCGGAAGAGCCGCCGCAGCTGCTCAGCAGACCAGCCGCTGCTACAGAAAGGGCGGCTGCGCCGCTGCCTTGCAGGAACTGGCGGCGGGAGATGGAATGAGCCATAGTAAAATCCTTCTTTCGTAAGATCTTGGCAAAAGCTTGCTTCGTGCTTTGGGATAAGAAAGGGGTAACGGAAATAGCTCCGTTACCCCTTTGTAACAGTCGGTGGCCACGGTGCGTGGTCTTATGGTCAGTATAGCATTGAATCTGTGCGCCGTCAATCGTTTTTCGGTGTGTCGGGCACATCCTTTTCTGCGGTGTTTTCCGGTGCGGCAGCAGGGGTTTCGTCCAGCGCGGCGGGGGCTGCTTTTTCCGGGGTCAGTGCTGTGATCACGGAACCGGCCGCAGCGGTTTCTGCGGGGGCGGCAGCCGTCTGTACAGCTGTCTCAGCAGCGTCGGCACCGGCTTCGGCTGCTGCCTTGGCGGCTTCCTCTGCAGCCTTTTTGGCTTCGCGCTCCTCACGCAGCTGCTTTGCCTTGGCAGCGGCTTCTTCCTGCCGCTTTTTGGTGCGGGCCTTGATGCGGCACACGGTGCACACACCATCCACACTGCCCGGCGCAATGGGCTTGCCGCATTCCTTGCACAGGGTCTTGGTGCATTTGTGTACACTTACCGGGCCAAGGGTGGTGAGCTGGCGCAGCTTCATGCCGTTGATGCCATGGTTGGAGCAGGAGGCCACGCACACCTCGCACTCGCTGCACTTCCACGGCGTGATGACGATGCGGGTCTGGCCGTCGGGCAGGTCCTCCAGCTTCAGCGCACCGGCGCGGCAGGCCTTTTCGCACTTGCCGCAGCCAAAGCATTTATCGGTAAAGTTGGGCAGGTAGTAGCCGTACTTCAGCGGCGTTTCCATGGATGCCTTCAGCTGCTTTGTGCGCTGGTGCAGCAAAAGGCGGAAATCCACACCGCCGTCGTCCTCGCTGTGCAGGCCGGGCAGCATCTGCAGCAGCTTTTTGGTGCCACTTTTGGAGCCGTGGCTCACCTGCTCAAACATTTCGCGGCGGCTCAGCTCCTTTACGTGGTAGAGCGCTTCGTCCGGCTCGTAGGCCAGAGTGAACCGTGCCTCGAACATGGGCTGGCCAAAGAAATCCACAAGCCTTGTCAGCTCCTTGCGCAGCTGGGCGGCGCACAGGTCGTTCTCACATTCACCGCAGGGGGTCAGATCCAGCACGATCTTTTTGTTCAGGGCAAGGTAGGCCAGTGTCTCCCATGTGAGGGCAGAGATGCAGGTGCGCACCATGGAATTTTTGCGGGTGGACTTTTCGCAGCCGATCCAGATGGTGTCATTGTCGGTATCGGCGGCAGAGGTGTCCCGCTGCACCTGCTCCGGCGAAGGGATGATGCAGCCGCTGCGGCAGGCAGAGACGCACAGGCCGCACTCGGTACAGGGGTCCCAGTCCTTCACAAGGTTCGGGCGGGTAAAGATCTGTTCGCCATAGGGGCAGATATCCTTGCACTCGGTGCAGGGCTTGCGATGGGGATGCAGGTTCCAGCACTGGCGGCGGTTGATCTCGGGATGGGTAGTTTTCATCAGCATATCCATCGCGGTGCGTGTAAAAAAGCCCATAGTTTACTCCTTTTCCACAACCGAAGTGATGTTTGCGTGGTCGATCAGGAAACGCTGCACCTTCTGAGTGGTCACGGCAGAGGCCACAGCGTCCCGGCTGAGCACATTGCGGATCTCGGCTTCCGGGGTATCGTGCAGCTTGGAAAGGCGGACGTACTCGGCATCCACCTCTGCGTTGGACACGGTGATCTGTTCGGCCTTGGCGATGGCCTGCACCGCAAGGATGCTGCGCATCTTGCGCTCGGCATCCCGGCGGAAGGCGGCGCGCACCTCGTCCGGTGTGGTCTGGCCTGCTTTGCAGTACAGCTCCATGGTCATTTTGCTGCGGCGCAGCCGTTCGCGCAGGGCGTTCATGTCATGGTCGGCATTCTGGTCCAGAATGGCGTTATCCAGCTCCGCCGTCAGATTGGCACCGGCCATGCCCAGCAAGGCGGCTCCGGCAATTCGGTCGGCGTTGGCCTCGTGGGAGCGGCGCTTTTTCTCGCGGATGCTCTCCTTCAGGGCATCCACCGTATCAAAGCCCAGTGTCTTGGCAAAGGCATCGTCCAGCGGTACAGGCTGCTTTTGCTCCACGGTGTGCAGGGTGATGGCGAATTGCGCCGTCTTGCCGGAAAGCTCCGGCACCCGGAACTCGGCGGGATAGGTAAAATCGAATCGGAAGCTCTCGCCTGCTTTGTGGCCGTACACGGCATCCTCGGCGGCGGGCATCAGCTGACCGGTGCCCAGCACAACGGTCACATTTTCCATTTTGCTTTCCGGAATGGGTGCGCCGTCCATGAAGCCCTCAAAATCCAGCGTGACGCGCATCCCGCGCGCGGCGGACTTTTCCACCGGTGCAAAGGGGGCGTGGGTGCGGGTGAGGTTCGCCGCCTCCAGCTCCACGGCCTTTTCCGATACCGGGCGCACCCGGCGGGTGAATTCCAGCCCCTTGTATTGGCCCAGCGTGACCTTGGGCAGGGCGGTTGCATTCTGTTCCATGGGAAATACTCCTTTTATATCCAAAGCGTTTGCAATTTAAAGTCCATGTCCGGCAAGCCAGGCTTCCGCCACCTGCGAGAACATTTCGGGGTAGAGGACATCCTCCTGCGCGAAGGCATCCAGATAATACTCCACCTCAGCCCGGTCGGCAGGCTCGGTGCGCTCCCACACGGTGAACACGGTGCCGTTGCCCATGTCAAAGCTGGCGGCCTGCGTAAAGTGCTCATCCCGCGCGGCGCAGAAGAGGGCATTCCACCGGCCGGAGAGCTCGCCACCGCTGACAAAGGTCTGGGGGAGCGGCTCTGCGGTGAGCACATACTTCGCCTCAAAGAACCGCACCGGGAACTCGTGGGTGCCCGGGATGGAGATGCCGGCGGCCAGCTTGCCCTGCAGCTGGATGTCCGGCAGGGCGGCGTACTGGAACATGTCCGAGTTGTACAGCATATCGTGGGGGATCATGTAGGCAAACTCGCCCTTTTCCGCATCGCAGTGGGCATCGATCCAGTCGTCCACGCGCTGGATCTGGGCGGCGTCGGTGCGGTCGTAGGTGAGCTTGTCCAGCCGGACGAATTCCGACACGGCCTTGAGGGGAAAATGATCCACCACAAAGCCCGGCAGAGCAACGGTGGTCAGCGGCGAGCAGCGCACGGACACCGCAAACACCATGGTAAAGCCCCAGTAGCAGAGCTTGACGGCGGTGTGCTTTTTCAGGCCGTCGGCCAGTGCGGCGGAACCAACGAGGAACAGCAGCAGCCACCCAGGCACGAACAGCAGCATCTGGTGG
The DNA here is from genome assembly GCF_023347255.1 of Faecalibacterium sp. I4-3-84. GTDB lineage: Bacteria > Bacillota > Clostridia > Oscillospirales > Ruminococcaceae > Faecalibacterium > Faecalibacterium taiwanense. The sequence goes on along the minus strand of NZ_CP094466.1, from coordinate 847,731 downwards.
GAGCCGGTGTTCTGTACCCGGGTAAACAGCACAAGGCTCACCAGCAGCTCTGCCCCTGCAAGGCAGGGCAGGGCAGGCAGACGGCGTTTTGCGGCAAACCACAGCCCCATTCCGATGAGGATGAAGTTCAGCAAACCGATGCGCAGTGTTTGTGCGGCCAGCTCCAGCGTGATGCCGCCGAAGTTGTAGTAAGAGTAGCGCCCGGCGTAGTCAAAGCTTAAAATTTTGCGCACCATGGGCAGAAGCAGCAGCACCATGGCCCCGGCCGCACACAAGCCGAACACCACCAGCCGTACCATGCGGTGCACAGCGCGGCTGGGTTGGCCATCTTTTGCCAGCCGGATGCTGGAAACTGCCAGCATCAGCACGTAGGCAAAGCAGTAGCCCACCACAAAATATAAGTACCAGCGCCGGGTGAGGATGACCCCCGCCGTGGCGGCGAAGATGAGCAGATAGCGGGGCAGGTCGATGCCGTCAAAGCGGTAGTCCAGTGTGAGCAGCATGAGCATGAAGGCAAAGATCAGCCCGAACCAGTCCGGCTGGCCCAGCACCGCCGACATGCGCACGAACGGGAAGGTAGCGCACCACGAAAAGCCGATGAGGAAATACCAGAACCGGTTCTTTACCCGTAGCATCCGGCCCACCTTGACCGTCAGGCCCGCCAGCAGCACCAGCAGGCTGGGCAGTACGCTGAATACCTGACAGAATGCGTAGTCGTCGCCGGTCTTGCCGCTCAGGCAGAACGGGAACTCGGTGAACAGGGTGATGAAATTCGTATAGTCCTCGGTGATGGAATCGAGGAGAAACCGGAAGCCTGCGCCTGTGTTCTGGGCAAAGGCGGCTTCGGCATGATACTGCTTTAGAATGTAGTTTACGTAGTCCCAGTGGTAGAGGAAGGTGCGGCTGCCGAGGGTCCAGTAAAAGTAAAGCACGGCCGCTGCCCACAGGCCCACCAGCACCGCCTTGTGGAACAGGTCCAGCTCTATACCGGCCCGGCGCAGCACCAGCAGCGCCAGTGCAAACAGTGCTGCATTGCACCACAGGCTCACCAGCGGGAAAAACAGGCTGCTGCCCGGTGCGGCAAGGCAAAATATTATAAGCGCCATCGCTCCGGTAGCAAGGCCCAGCCAGACCTTGCCAAGGACAGACAGACGGGAAACGATTCCACTCATCCCAAAAACCTCTCAGCTGCAGAATATCACAGCTACAGTATAGCAAGCAAAATCTGCACTGTCCAGCCGCTGTGCACGGAAAACAACAAAATGTCCCGCCGCTTTGAACGCAGACGGGACATTTTAAAACGAATATTACTTGTTGGAATTGGCTGCGGCCTTTGTGCTGCGGGCAGCGCGGCGCTTTGCGTTCAGGGCCTTGTTGGCGCTGATGCGGGCCGCATCGGGGTTCGGGGCCTCCGGCGCAAGGCGCAGCAGGCAGCTGCCCATGGCAGGCAGGTCTACTGTAAGGGTATAGTCCCGACCAAACACACCGCCATCGGTGGTGTGAAGCTTTGTCTTGCGGCGGCCCTTCAGTGCACCGCCCCACTCGGGGGATTCGGTGTTCAGCACCTCCTCGGCACTGCAGGGAAAGCGCAGATACAGCGGGAACTTTTTGTGGGCGTGGTCCTGCGTGTTCATGATGCACAGCAGGTTTTCGCCCCGGCCCTTGCGCAGCCATGCGTACACGCCCTCGCTGCGGCTCTCGCAGGCCACCCACTCAAAGCAGTCGGGGTTGTACTCGCCATCGTAGAGTGCAGGCTCAGTGGAATACACCCGGCACAGGTGGGCAAAGTATTTCTGGAAGGCATCGTGGAAGGGATATTTCAGCAGATCCCAGTCCAGCTCCCGCTTTTCGTCCCACTCCCGGAAGTGCCCCATCTCGTTGCCCATGAAGTTCAGCTTCTTGCCCGGGTGCATATACATATAAAAATACAGGGTGCGCAGCTGGGCGCATTTTTCCGCGTAGGTGCCCCACAGCTTATCGATGATGGTCTTTTTGCCGTGCACCACCTCGTCGTGGCTCAGCGCCAGCAGATACAGCTCGTTGTAGAAGTAATGCATGCTGAAAACGATCTTGCCGTAGGCATTCGGACGCTCGCCGAAGGGGGTGGCAAAATAGTCCAGTGTGTCGTGCATCCAGCCCATGTCCCACTTGTAGTCGAAGCCCACGCCGTCGTAGCGGGTGGGAGCTGTCACCTTGAGGAAGTTGGTGGAGTCCTCTGCCATGTAGATGCCGGTGGGCCAGCGCTCGTTCAGGCCGTGGTTCAGGCTGCGCAGAAAGTTCACAGCCCCCTCGTTCACGCCGCGGTTCGGGTCTCCCTGCCAGTACAGCGCGCGGGAAATGGCGTCCATGCGGATGCCGTCGCAGTGGTACACGTCCATCCACAGGGCAGCGGCACTGTTCAAAAAGCTGCACACCTCCCGGCGGTAGTAATTGAAGTTGCAGGTGCCCCACTCGCTGTGGCCCACATCGCTGTCGTACTCGTAGAGGTGGGTGCCGTCAAACATTGCCAGAGCGTCGGCGTTGGCGGCAAAGTGCACCGGCACAAAGTCCATGATGACGCCGATGCCCATGCGGTGGCAAGCGTTGACGAAGCCGGCAAACTGGGCGGGGGTGCCGTAGCGGCTGGTGACGGAAAAATAGCCGGTGGTCTGGTAGCCCCAGCTGCCGTCAAAGGGATGCTCTGCCAGCGGCAGCAGCTCCACATGGGTAAAGTGATGGTCCAGCAGCCAGGGAATCAGCTCCTTGGCCAGCTCCTCATAATTGTACCAGCCGTCTGAGCCATCAGCCTCCTTGCTGCCGGGCTTGTGCCGCCAGCTGCCAACGTGCATCTCGTAGATGTTCAGCGGGCGGTTGCGGCATTTGTCGCGGCGCTCCATCCATGCACTGTCATCAAAATGAAAGTCCAGCTTTACCAGACGGCTGGCCGTACCAGGCCGCAGCTCGGTGGAAAATGCGTAGGGGTCGCTGCGCATCACCACACTGCCGTCGGCACCATGCACCCGGTATTTATAAAGGTCGCCCTCTGCAAGGCCGGGGATGAATGCGCTCCATACGCCGGTATCGGCTTTTTCCATGGGCACGCCTGCCTCCCAGCCGTCGAAGCCGCCGCAGACCTCCACTGCCGTGGCACCGGGGGCCCACACCGCAAAACGCCACCCTTCGGTGCCGTTGTCGGAGCAGGGATGGGCACCAAGGATGCGGTAGGCATCAAAGCAGTCTCCATTGAAGAATTCACGGGGAATGGCGGGGTAATTCATGCAAAGATCTCCTTACATTCTATGATAGGCAGCGCCCGGCGGCACTGCATGTGACACAGGTGTTTGGGCAATATATCCAATAAGAACAAGACGAAATGGGGCATAGTAGCTGATATTCTTGTAGATTCTTGACAAAAATCGGCAAATATTAACATAATTTACAGATTCTGTGCTATACTATTCCTGCCGCCGCAGTGGGCGGAGGCTGATTTTTTTGTATGGGAGCGGTATGAACAATGGCTTGGTATGACAACGCGGTATTTTATCACATCTATCCTCTGGGGCTGTGCGGCTGCGCACATGAGAACGATGGGCAGGCGGTGCCCGGCGCGTTTAATAAACTGAACGCATGGGCTGAACACGCAGCGGACATCGGCTGCACGGCCATTTATATCGGCCCGCTGTTCGAGAGCGGTTCCCATGGCTACGACACCATCGATTACCGGCTGGTAGACCGCCGCCTTGGCACGAACACAGAGTTCAAGGACTTTGTGGCCCGGTGCCATGCCCGGGGCCAGAAGGTGATCGTGGACGGCGTGTTCAACCATGTGGGCCGCGATTTCTTTGCGTTTCAGGACTTGAAGGCAAACCGCGAGAACGCCCGCTATAAGGACTGGTTCTGCGATGTGAATTTCTGGGGCAACAACGAGTACAACGACGGCTTTTCCTACGGAAACTGGGGCGGCTTCAATCTGCTGGTCAAGCTGAACCAGCGCAACCCGGAGGTGCAGAACTACCACTACGATACCATCCGCTTCTGGGTGGATGAATTTGACATTGACGGCATCCGTCTGGACGCAGCCGATGTGCTGGACTTTGACTTTATGCGCGGTCTGCGCCGCCTTGCCAACGAGGTAAAGCCAGAGTTCTGGCTCATGGGCGAGGTGATCCACGGCGATTACAGCCGCTGGGCAAACCCGGAGATGCTGCACTCGGTGACGAACTACGAGCTGCACAAGGGCCTGTGGAGCGGCCACAACGACCACAACTATTTCGAGATCGCCCACACCATGCGCCGTCTGCAGGGCCTGTGCCACGATACCCGGCTGTATCTGTTCTCGGACAACCACGATGTGGAGCGCCTTCCCAACAAGCTGCGCAACCGGGAGCACATCCGCCACATTGCAATTCTAGTATATACGCTTTGGGGCATTCCGTCCATCTATTATGGCTCAGAATTTGGCATTGAAGGCAAAAAAGAGTGGGGAAGCGACTGGCCGCTGCGCCCCTGCCTGGAACTTTCCGACTTCAAGGACGCTGAGACCACCAACCCTGTCACCAGCGTGTATGCCGCACTGGGCAGACTGAAGGCGGAGCTGCCGGAGCTGACCGACGGCGAGGTGAAAGAGCTGCAGCTCACCACCCAGTGCTATGCCTTTGCCCGGGTGCTGGATGGAAAGGCCTGCGTCGTGGTGCTGAACAACGGCGACAGTCCCGCACAGCTGGAATTCCAGCTGCCGGTGGAGGCATCCTCTGCAAAGGACCTGTTGGCCGACACGGTGGGCGCACAGCCCGTTTTGACCAGCATGGAGTGGGGCCGCATGAAAGTGCAGCTGCCCTCCAATTATGCTACCATCCTGCAGCTGGAAAAGTAAACGCATTCTTGCATGATCCGCCGTCTTTTGCTACAATAAGAGCATAATACCGTAAAGCGGAAAGGAAGCTTTGAAAACCATGAATGCAGCGCAGCGCAGAGAATCCATTCTGAAACGGCTCAGCGGGGCCGAAGCACCGGTCAGTGCCAGCGCACTGGCGGCTTTGCTGGGGGTCTCGCGCCAGATCGTGGTGGGGGATGTGGCTCTGCTGCGGGCAGGCGGTGCGCAGATCGATGCAACGCCCCGGGGCTATCAGCTGCACCCGGCGGAAAAAGGCTATACCGCCATTCTGGCCTGCGTGCACAGCACCGAGGACGAGATGCGCACCGAGCTGTACACCGTGGTGGATCAGGGCGGCATCGTGGTGGATGTGGCCGTGGAGAACAGCCTGTATGGCGAGCTGCGCGGCAACCTGAACCTTGCCAGCCGCTACGATGTGGACAACTTCATCCAGCAGGCCAAGGACACGCCGGAAGCGCTTTTGAGCCGCATGACCGGCGGCGTGCATCTGCACACCCTGCACTGCCCGGATGCCGGGAGCTTTGAGCGCATCAAAAAAGAGCTGGAAGAAAAAGGAATCCTGTACCGCAAGGAGTGATGCGGATGGGGATAGACCCAGTATAAAAAAGGCTGAGGGCCTTGTCTATCCGCAAAACAGGAAAATGGTTGGATAATCAACATAAATGCAAAAGAGGTGGGTTTTCTGGATATTCGCATTGAAAAAACGGAGCGTGCCATCAAGCAGGCATTCATGGAGCTGCGGGCGCAGAAACCGCTGGAAAAAATCAAGGTCAAGGAGCTGTGCGATCTGGCCTGCATCAATAAGTCCACCTTTTATGCGCATTATCAGGATATCTATGCGCTGGCCAACGCCATGGAGGACGAAATGGTGGAGGTGGTGGTGGAAAGCCTGCCGCAGCTGACCGCCCGTGATGTAAGCGAGCGCACCGAGTGGCTGACCCGGGAAATGTTCCGGGCGTTCACCCGGAATCAGACCGAGATCGGCATTCTGTTTTCCGGCTCCCGTCAGGGGCTGTTCATCAACCGCGTGGAAGCTGCAATGAGCAAATGCATCTCGGAGAGCGACCCCTCGTTTGATGCCGATGTGGTGCGTAAGATCGTGCTTTCCTTCTGCGTGCAGGGCTGCTACTACACCTTCACCAGCTACTGCGGCCAGATGGACGAAAAGCGGCTGGTGGCTCTGCTTGCGTCCATTGCCCGGGCGGCGCAAAAAATCCGGATGTAACACAACAATTTAGAATGCCCGCCGCGTGCGCTTTGGGCATGAATAGCGGAAAAATAATTTTAATAGAGCAATGCCGGGCGGTCTGCGGACCGCCCGGCATTGCATTTTCACAGATGGAGCTTGGACGGCAAGGGGCGGCGCAGCGGGGGAAAAGCTAGCCCTCTCAGTCAATGCCTATCGGCCTTGACAGCTCTCCCAAAGGAAGAGCCTTTGGCAGCCCACGCAAACTTCATCTCTTTGCCAAGGCCTCTCCCTTTGGGAGAGGTGTCACCGCAGGTGACGGAGAGGGTTCCCTCTCGTGAAAAAGTAGATCGGGAAAATCCGCAGATTTTCCCGATCTACAAATTATAGAATATTCTTTCCGCTATTCATGCGCAAAGCAAAGCGGAGCGCATTCAAAATGGTCTGGCGTTACACACCGGAAGCACCGTAGTTTGCCAGCACACGGGCCGAGGGGTCGTTGACGTTGCAGTTCGGCCATGCCTTGTTGGGCATCCAGAAGCCCACGATGGTGCGGCTCTGGTCGTGGTAGTACTTCTCGAAAATTTCACGGTAAAACAGGCTTTCCTTGGTGAACGGCATGCAGTGGGCCGAATAGTTTGCACGGCGCAGCTGGAACTCCTCGTCGGTGTAAAGGCTTTCGGCATACTCTTTGATATCGTCCACCATGCTGTGGCCTACAGCATCCGAGAAGGCGGCTTTTTCACGCCACAGGATCTCCGGCGGCAGCCAATCGCCCTCAAAGGCCTTGCGCAGCAGATACTTGCCCTTGCCGTAGCTGTTCAGCTTTTTTTCCGGGTCAATGGCCATGACGTAACGCACAAAATCCAGATCACCAAAGGGCACGCGGGCCTCGATGCTGTTGGAGGAGATGCAGCGGTCGGCGCGCAGCACATCGTACATGTACAGCTCACGGATGCGCTTCTGGCTCTCCTGCTGGAAGGCATCGGCGGTGGGTGCGTAGTCGGTGTACTTGTAGCCGAACAGCTCATCGGAAATCTCGCCGGTCAGCAGCACGCGGACATCGGTCTGCTCGTGGATGGCCTTGCACAGCAGGTACATGCCCATGCTGGCGCGGATGGTGGTGATGTCCCAGGTGCCCAGCAGGCGGATGACCTCTTCCAGACTGTTGATGACCATATCCCGGTTGATGATGATCTCGTGGTGCTCGCTGCCCAGATATTCTGCGGTCTGGCGCGCATATTTCAGATCAATGGCATCGGTGTCCATGCCAATGGCAAAGGTGCGGATGGGCTTGCCAAGCTTCTTGGCGGCAATGGAGCACACCAGCGAGGAATCCAGACCGCCGGAGAGCAGGAAGCCCACAGGGGCATCTGCGTCCAGACGCTTCTCTACACCTGCGATCAGTTTTTCGCGGATGTTCCGCAGCACGGTGTCCATGTCGTCCTGCATGGGGGCGGGCACATCGGCAATGTCCTCATAGCGGACGAAGCGGCCATCGCAGTAGTAGCTGCCAATGGGGAAGGGCCGGATGTCGTCGCACCAGCCAATGAGGTTCTGCATCTCGGAGGCGAATGCGATCTGGTGGCTGGACTTGGAGTAGCCGTAGAACAGCGGACGGATGCCGATGGGGTCGCGGGCGGCGATGAGCCGGTCCTTGCGGGAATCGTACATAATAAGCGCGAACTCGGAGTCCATGTGGCGGAACATATCCAGACCGTACTCATAGTACAGCGGCAGCAGGATCTCGCAGTCGCAGTCGGACTGGAACTTGTAGCCGCGGCGCTTGAGGATCTCTTTCTCAAAGCGGAAGCCGTACAGCTCGCCGTTGCACACCACACAGTCGGCACCGCGGTAGAACGGCTGCATGCCTTCCGGCGTCAGGCCCATGATGGCAAGGCGGCCAAAGCCCATCAGACCAAAAGGCCCTTCCACCACACGTTGGTCGTCCGGGCCGCGCATGACCGTGCGCAGCAGGTATTCCTTGAATTTGGCGGCACTCAGATCGTGCCCGGTATAGCCCATAACACAACACATATTTCTTACCCCTCTTTTTAAATAAAAAATACGGCAGCTCATTCATCCCAATCGCTAGGACGAATATGCTGCCGTATCCGTGGTGCCACCTAAATTACCGGCATAAAACCATGCCAGTCACTTTTGTGCGCTCTCCCCGTTGAAAGCACTGCCGCGATAACGAGCGGCGCACGTCGGCCCCTACTGCTGCATAAACAGGTTCAGGGGGAAGCTTGCGGGTGTTCGTTCGGGTTTCGCTCTCTGCGCGGCTTCCACCTACCCGCACTCTCTGAAAGAGGACATTGAAACCTTACTTTTCCCGGTCAACGCTTTTTCTTGCATGCATTGTATCACGGCTTTTTGTCCGTGTCAACACAGCAGGCGCATTTTTGTACGGTTTGACCATCAGAGTCGGACTGTTCCTCTTTTTGGGCGCAGTGGCGGCACAAACCATACAGAACGCTGCCCTCGCACTGCAGGGTAAAGCCATGCTCTGCCATCAGGTGGGCGCGCACCTCGTCCATGAAGTGGCAGTCCAGATGATAGATGCGCCCGCACTGCACGCATTTGAGGTGCAGATGCTCCCGGCAGTGGCGGCCCTCGTCTACGTACTGGAACACGGCTTTTTCGCCCTTGTCGGCAACGTATTTCATGATGCGCTGCTCCCCGGCCAGCTTGTCCAGATAGCGGTACACCGTGGTGGGGTTGGGGCTTGCGCCCTGCTCTTCCAAATGTTCCAGAATGTTGGAAGCACTCACCGCGTGCTGCCGGTTGTTGATGAGATAATCTAAAATCAGTTGACGGGTCTTGGTATTGTAGCCGTCGCTTCGTGCCATAAGAGAGATCCACACCCTTTTCAATATTTTTTACATTGTAGCATATTTTTGTGTTGGATGCAAAAGAACCGGGCCAAAAGAAGCAGCATTGGCTACAAGCACAAAAAAACTTGTAGATTTTGGCAAAAATGAAACATAAAAATTAGATAAAACATAAAACGCGCCAAAGTTCACAAAAAAGTATTGTAATAATTGCCCTATTATGGAATAATAGAACTGGAATACTACTTGGATTGCAGCAAGAATACAAGATGCTTTGAAGTAGAAAGCATGCGCCCCAGAGTATTATAGGAGAAGAACCTTTTTCTTTGCAAGGGAAAAGGGAATAGGAGTTGTGCAGAACATGAAAGAAATGGAGTCGCAGACCAAACCGAGCCTGAAGCTGCAGGCATACCAGTACCTTAAGACCAAGATCCTGAACTGCGAGTATCGGCCCAACGAGTTTTTGAACGAGCAAAAGCTTTGTGCCGAGATGGGCAACATCAGCCGCACCCCCATGCGGGATGCTCTTGGCCGCTTGGAGCAGGAAGGCCTGATCACCATTCTGCCCAAGAAGGGCCTGATGGTTTCCGGCATCACCGAGGAGGACGTGCACAGCATGTTCGAGATGCGCCTGCTGGTGGAGCCTTACGCCCTGCGTACTTATGGCAGCGGCATCCCGCGGGAACAGCTGGAGACATTTGCCGAGTTGATGCATCACCCGGACAGCATCACCGACTTCTGCGAGTCGGACGATGAGTTCCACGAACTGCTCATGAGCACTTTGCCCAACAAGTACCTGCGTTCGGCGTATGACCGCATCACCGGTCTGAACACCCGCTTCCGCATCATGACCGGCAAGGTGAGCATGATCAATCAGGAGCAGACCTGTGACGAACATCTGGAAATTCTGGATGCCGCTCTGGCCGACAACTGGGACAGTGCTGCAGATTCCCTGCAGCACCATCTGGAGCTGGCCCGCGATAAGGCTGAAAGCGTGATCAAGGTCATCCGGCTGTGGTAAGAACTGCATAAAAAAGACCGTTGCACGAAAAACGTGTGACGGTCTTTTTTGTTATGAAACTCCCCCAGCCGCCTGCGGCGACAGCCCCCTCAGAGATGGGGCCTTAAAGCCTCCCTCTTTGAGGGAAGTGGCATCGCGCAGCGATGACGGAAGGAGTTACAGTGCGTCCAGCTCCTTTTGCAGTTGTGCCAGAGAATCGCGGATGGGCAGCTTTTGCGGGCAGACTGCCTCACATTTGCCGCAGCGCACGCAGTGCAGAGCCTTTTCGCTGTCCGGGAAGTGCTCGGCCCACTGGGCCTTGATGGCATCCTTCTGGCCGAACATGCCCAGCTTGTTCCAGATGCTGAAATTGTCCGGGATGTCCACCCCCATGGGGCAGGGCATACAGTACCGGCAGCCGGTGCAGCCAATCTTGATGCGGCGGTGCAGCTCGTTGGCTACGCTTTCCACAGCGGCATTTTCGGCGGGGGAAAGCGGTTCAAAATGGCCAAAGGTGGCAAGGTTGTCGGTCAGCTGATCCTCAGCACTCATGCCGGAGAGGATCACATGCACGTTTTTGTGGCTGCCCACCCAGCGCAGCGCCCAGGAGGCATCGGTGGCATCCGGACGCAGGGCGTGCAGCGGTGCGGCGGCATCTGCAGGCAGGGATGCCAGCGTGCCGCCCTTGATGGGCTCCATGATGATAAGCGGCACGCCGCATTCTTCGGTCAGCTGATAGCCCCGGTCGCCGGAGATCTCCTCGGCACGGTCGTCCCGGTCCAGATAATTGTATTGCAGCTGGCAGAAATCCCACGGCTGGTCGCGCAGAATATACTCAAATCCGGCAGAGTTGTCATGGCAGGAAAACCCAAAGTTCCGGATGCGTCCTGCGGCCTTCTGCTGCCACAGCCAGTCCACAAGGCCCATGGCTTTTGCCTTTTCGTACCGGGCCTTGTGCAGGGAGTGCAGCAGGTAGAAGTCGATGTAGTCCACGCCCAGCCGCTGCAGCTGCTCTTCAAAAATGCGCTTGGCATCGTCCAGGCTTTTGCAGTTCCACAGCGGCATTTTGGTGGCAAGATAAAAGCTGCTGCGGTCCCATTTGGCGATCACGCGGCCCACAAACGGCTCACTCTGGCCGTTGTGATAGGGATAGGCAGTATCGAAGTAGTTGACACCGGCGGCCTTAGCGGTGTTCAGCAAAGCTTCGGCGCGCTCTTCGTCAATGGTGCCGTCGGCTTTGATGGGAAAGCGCATACAGCCGTAGCCCAAAAGGGAAGTGCGGATGTTGTTTTTGTTCCAGTTGCGGTGCTCCATAAACTCTCTTTTTGCGGCAGAGGGGACAAAGGCTCTACCGTTCCTCCTGTTGAGAACAGTATAGCATAGTTTTTGAATGCGGAAAAGACATGCCGATCATCAAACAAAAAAAGATGCCCGCACCTTTCGGTACGGGCACCTCATTGTTCAAGAATGAACGACTCTCAGAAGAGGTTCAATTACTTGACCTCGACCTTAGCGCCAGCTTCGGTCAGCTTCTTCTGGATGTCCTCAGCCTCAGCCTTGGAGACCTTCTCCTTGACAGCCTTGGGAGCGCCATCGACGATAGCCTTAGCTTCCTTCAGGCCCAGACCGGTGATCTCCTTCACCAGCTTGATGACCTGCATCTTGGTAGCGCCAGCCTCAGCCAGGATGACGTCGAACTCGGTCTTCTCTTCCTCAGCGGCAGCAGCAGCGCCAGCAGCAGCGGGAGCAGCAGCAGCAACAGCGGAAACACCGAACTCTTCGCAGTAAGCGTCGATCAGTTCCTTCAGCTCCAGAACGGACAGCTCCTTAACGGAGTCGATGATGGCAGTAATCTTCTCAGAAGCCATAGTAGTAACCCTCCAATATCAATGGTTTTGTTTGTTAGTTTTTTGTTTTGTTTAAGCAGCAGTCACGCGGCCATCAGGCAGCGGGCTCCTCCTGCTTGTCGGCATAAGCCTGCATTGCAACGGCCAGACCAGACAGAGTGCTGGTGAGGGCGCCTGCGAACATGGACAGCATGCCTTCGCGGTTGGGCAGCTTTGCGATTGCGTTGGTCTCGGCAGCGTCCATGACCTTGCCTTCCATGAAGCCAGCCTTCACGACGAACTTCTTGGACTTATCGCCATCCTGATACTTGCACAGGATGCGGGCAGCGGACATGGGATCCGCTTCGTGAGCAAAAGCGATAGCGGTATCGCCCTTGAACTGCTCAGCCAGGCCCTCCAGAGAGGTACCCTTGACAGCCAGACGCAGCATGGTGTTCTTCACGACCATGTAATCGACGCCTGCCTCACGCAGCTCCTTACGGAGCTTGGTGTCGTTCTCGACGTTAATGCCGCCGTAAGCGACGACGCAGCCGGAAACCGCACTCTCAAACTTTGCCTTCAGATCAGCGACATAAGCCTGCTTTTCAGAAAGAATCTTTGCACTGGGCATTCGGTTTCACCTCGTTTCAAAAACTTGTATCGAAAACCGGAGCAAGTATGAAAAAGCCTCTTTCCCGCACTTGGTCGAGAAAGAGGCATAAAACAACTTTACGCACGTTTCTCGGCAGGCGGCATAGCCTTACACTGGACTCCAGTACCTGCTGTCTCAAAAACAGCATGATTATTTTACCGCAGACGTGCGGAGTTGTCAAGTCTTTTTTGAAATTTTCTGACAAAATTTTTCTGCCGCCCATACGAACGGCAGAAAAACGATCAGAACTTCAAATCAGACGCCGTACTTCAGGGTGTTCAGACGGATGCCAGGGCCCATGGTGGTGGCGATGGTAGCGCTCTTGAAGTAGGTACCCTTTGCTGCAGCGGGCTTTGCCTTGGCAATAGCCTCCATCACAGTGTCCAGGTTGGCGTACAGCTTCTCTGCACCGAAAGAAGCCTTGCCCACGGGCACATGGATGATGTTCTGCTTGTCCAGACGGTACTCGATCTTACCAGCCTTGGCCTCAGAAACAGCCTTGCCCAGGTCGGGAGCAACGGTGCCGGCCTTGGGGTTCGGCATCAGGCCGCGGGGGCCCAGGACCTTACCGAGACGGCCAACGCGGCCCATCATATCGGGAGTGGTCACGACAACGTCGAAATCCATGAAGCCGCCGGCGATCTTTGCGATCAGCTCGTCATCACCGACGATATCAGCGCCAGCAGCCTCAGCAGCGGCAGCTGCGGGACCCTTGGCGATCGCGCAGACGCGGACGGTCTTGCCGGTGCCGTTGGGCAGAACGACAGCGCCGCGGACCTGCTGGTCAGCGTGACGGCCGTCAACGCCCAGACGGACGTGCAGCTCAACAGTCTCGTCGAACTTGGCAGAAGCGGTCTTGCAAGCCAGCTCCAGAGCCTCGTTCACATCATATGCCTTAGTAGAATCGACCAGCTTTGCAGCGTCGACATAGTGCTTGCCATGTTTCATTGTATATCCTCCTGTGTGGTCATGCGGGCAGTTTTATGCCCTCCCACTGTTTATGTCTCAGCCCTCGACGGTGACACCCATGGAACGGCAGGTGCCGCGAACCATGCTGCATGCAGCTTCCAGAGAAGCAGCGTTCAGGTCGGGCATCTTGGTCTTGGCGATCTCTTCCACCTGAGCGGCGGTCAGAGAAGCGACCTTTTCCTTGTTGGGCTTGCCGGAAGCGGTGTTGATGCCAGCTGCCTTCTTGATCAGAACGGCTGCCGGAGGAGTCTTGGTGATGAAGCTGAAGGAGCGGTCAGCATACACAGTGATGACGACGGGGATCACATAACCCATCTGGTTCTTGGTACGCTCGTTGAACTCCTTGGTGAATGCCATGATGTTGACACCCTTCTGACCCAGAGCAGGGCCAACAGGGGGAGCCGGAGTTGCCTTGCCGGCCTCGATCTGCAGCTTAATGTAGCCAGTAACTTTCTGTGCCATAATAAATGCACCTCCAAAAATCTGTGGTGAGTTGCGGCACGGTGTCTCCGTGCCTCCCACGAGCATGTGCACAGTGCACACGCTCTATAAGAACCGCACTGCGGTCTTACCTTGGTAAACGATTTGAGCCGGTTGGTTACGGCAGCTCGACCTGACCGATCTCCACCTCTGCGGGGGTCTCGCGGCCGAACATGTTGACCTTGAGCTTCACTTTGAAGTTCTCGGTATCGATCTCCTCCACAAGGCCCATAAAGCCTTCCAGAGGACCGGCGGTGATCTGCACGGTGTCGCCGACGTTGAAGTCGACTGCCAGAGGTGCAGCCTTTTCCACGCCCATCTTCTCTACTTCTTCAGCAGAGAGGGGAACGGGCTTGGATGCGGGGCCGACGAAGCCGGTGCAGCCGCGCGTATTGCGCACCACGTACCAGGTATCGTCGTTCATCACCATTTTGACCAGAACGTAGCCGGGGAAGAGCTTGTGCTCCACCATCTTCTGCTTGCCGTTCTTGTCAATTTCGGGAACCATCTCGACGGGAACCTTGATATCGCAGATCAGATCCTGCAGATGACGGTTCTCCACCATGGTCTGCAGATCGTTCGCGACCTTGTTCTCATAGCCGGAATAGGTATGCACTACATACCAAAGTGCCTCATTGGATTGTTCTTCCATTTTGGTCTGCCCTCCGTTTCAAGATGATTCTCAGGCGCCGATGATCAAGCCCAGGATGCCGCCGAAGATGGCATCCAGCAGGATCATCACGACCGCTGCGATGGCGACGGTCACGAGCACGACGATGGTGTTGGTCTTAACGTCCTCTTTGGACGGCCACACCACCTTCTTCAGCTCGCTCTTGGTGTCGCGGAAGAACTTGGCACACTTGCCAAAGAAGTTCTTCACAGCGGCCTTTGCTCTGGCCACAAAGCCCGGCTTGTTCTCGGTTTTGTCTGCCATGATGCGTCCGCCTTTCTTACTTGGTTTCGCGATGAACGGTGTGCTTCTTGCAGAAACGGCAATACTTCTTCATCTCGAGACGATCGGGGTTGTTCTTCTTGTTCTTCGTGGTGTTGTAGTTGCGCTGCTTGCACTCGGTGCAGGCCAGAGTGATTTTAACGGTCATTTGTTGACACCTCCATTATAACGGTTGTTTTGAACCTCCCTCGGGTTGCGGGTGGTACCTGTAAAACAGGCGCACTTAATAACCCCGCAAAAGAGGTGATATCATTGTACCACGCACTTTTCCATCCGTCAAGCGGAAATCTTCGATTTTTGGAAAGTTTTTTTGAAAAATATCTCTTTTACCCACCGGCAGCTTTTTGGCATTCTGCTTGCATCGCGCGCATAGATATTGTATAATAAGCCAGAACGGCATTTTTACCGGTTATATCCCACCCAGGTCTTGGGCTTCCAGGTCTTGGGCTTTATAAATAGGAGAGAGTTATCATGCAGTCTGAAAAAATGTGCGTTGTGCTGCTGTTCGGCGGTATGTCCAGCGAGCACGAGGTCAGCCGCGTTTCTGTGGGCAACTTCGTCAACAACATTGACCGTGAAAAATATGAGGTGCTCACTGTGGGCATCACCAAGGAGGGCCGCTGGTTGTACACCGAGGCCACGGCCGCCCAGATGGCCGATGGCAGCTGGGAAGAGCTGGCAGGCAATATGGCCTGCGTCATCAGTCCGGACCGCGCCGACCACGGCATGATCCTGTTCACCCCGGAAGGCCATGTGGAAAAAGTGCATGTGGATGTGGTCATCCCGGTGCTGCACGGCCTGTGGGGCGAGGATGGCACGGTGCAGGGCTTGCTGGAGCTGGCCGGCATCCCCTACGTGGGCTGCGGCGTGCTGGCAAGCGCGGTGTGCATGGACAAAGCCGTGGCCAATGCTCTGTTCGAGGCCAACGGTGTGCCCCACACCAGATGGCTGGCTGCCGACCGCTGGGAGATCGAGTCCGATCTGGAAGGCGTGTGCGAGGGTGTGGAAAAGAAGCTGGGCTGGCCTGTGTTCGTCAAACCCGCAAACGCCGGTTCCAGCGTGGGCATCTCCAAGGTGTCCAGCCGTGACGAGCTGAAAAAGGCCATCGACCTTGCATTGGAAAACGACCGCAAGGTGGTGTTTGAAGCCTTTGTGGATGGACAGGAAGTGGAGTGCGCCGTGATCGGCTCCGACCCCGCCGTGGCGACCCGTCCGGGCGAGATCCTTGCCGGTGCCGAGTTCTATACCTACGACGACAAGTACAAGAACGGCGTGAGCCAGACCGTCATCCCGGCTCACCTGCCGGAAGCAAAGCTGGACGAGGTGAAGACCTACGCCGCCATGGCCTACACTGCCCTGAATTGCGAGGGCCTTGCCCGCTGCGATTTCTTTGTGGAAAAGGGTACTGGCCGGGTGCTGATCAACGAGATCAACACCTTCCCGGGCTTCACGTCCATCAGCATGTACCCCAAGCTGATGGAGCACGAGGGCCTGCCGGTGCCGCAGCTCATCGACCGGCTGATCGCGCTGGCGCTGGAAAGGAAGGAAAAGCAGCATGGATAACCGCCCGATCGGCGTATTCGACAGCGGCCTTGGCGGCCTGACCGGTGTGCGGGAGCTGCGCAAGCGCCTGCCCCACGAGGAAATCATCTATTTTGGCGATACCGGCCGCGTGCCCTATGGCAGCCGCAGCCCGGAGACCATCCTGCAGTATGCCCGTCAGGACGTGGCATTCCTGCTTTCTAAAAATGTAAAGTGCATCATGGCGGCCTGCGGCACCGTGTCCAGTACCTACCCGGCTGCAGAAGCGGCAAAGCTGCCGGTGCCCTATCTGGGCGTGGTGGATGCTGCCGCCCGGGAAGCAGCCTTTGCTACCCGCAACCGCCGCATCGGCGTGATCGGCACCGCTGCCACCATCCGCTCCCGCAGCTACGAAAAGCTGCTGCGTCAGCTGGTGCCGGGGGTGGAGATCACCGCCCGGGCCTGCCCGCTGTTCGTGCCGCTGGTGGAGGCCGGTTACGTGGACCACAGCGAGGAGAGCCGACAGCAGGTGACGAAGCTGGTGATCGCTCAGTACCTGACCGAGGTGCGTGAGGCCGGTGTGGACACCCTGATTTTGGGCTGCACCCACTACCCGCTGCTCAAGACCATGATCGGCGAGTTCATGGGCCAGAGCGTGACGCTGGTGGATCCGGCCAAGACCGCCGCCCACCATCTGGAACAGATGCTCTCCGAGCGCGGCCTGCGCGCTGCACAGGAGCACGAGGGTCAGGCGCACTTCTACGTGAGCGATGTGCCGGACAGCTTTGTGCAGACGGCAGATCTGTTCCTGGGCGAGTACAAGGGCGGCCCGGTGGATCAGATCGCCATTGATAAATATTGATAAGGACAGAAAAACGTGAGCAAACCGCTGAAGGAAGATTATATCATCCGCATCAAGAGCCGCATTGAGCAGCATGTGAAAGAGCCTGTGGAGCAGGAAGAAAAGGAAGAGTTTGTGGAGCTGATGACCCGCGGCCAGTTCGTGCAGAAGGGCGGCAGCTACTACATTACCTATAAAGAGACCGAGACCACCGGCTACGAGGGCTGCACCACCACCCTGAAAATTGCCGCCGACGGCAGCCGCGTGGCGATGCTGCGGTTTGGCAAGGGCGGCGGGGCCGGCACCCAGCTGCTGATCGAAAAAGGCAAGCGCAACCTCTGCCACTACGAGACAGGCTACGGCTCCATGACGCTGGGCGTGACCGCCGACGAGATCGAGTGCGGCCTGACCGAGAAGGGCGGCACCGCAAAGTTCGGCTACCTGCTGGATGCCAACAGCGCCGAGCTTGTGAGCCGCAACCGCCTTGAAGTGACCGTGACCCACGTAAACTGAGATATTTCCCAGACTGTGAAAGGAACCAGACCAATGACTGAATTTGAAAAGATCTACCAGAACTATAACCCCCGTCAGGCTGCGCTGGACGAGGCACGCGCTCTGCTGACCGCTGCCGCCAAGGCCGCCATGGCCGATGGTGCTCTGCCGGAAGCTGAGCTGCCCGCCTTCATCGTGGAGATCCCCGCCGATACCAAGAACGGCGATATTGCCTCCAACATCGCCATGGCCGGTGCACGCAGCTGGCGCAAGGCTCCCAAGATGATCGCGGATGCGCTGCTGGCACATCTGCCCTCCATCGAGAACAGTGTGTTTACCAAGGTGGAAGTGGCTGGCCCCGGCTTCATCAACCTGTTTTTGGCTCCGTCCTTCTGGGCCAGTGTGGTGCTGGGTGCCTGCTCCAACAAGGAGTATGGCCGCACCGATCACGGCAAGGGTGCCAAGTACAATGTGGAATTCGTTTCCGCCAACCCCACCGGCCCCATGCACATGGGCAACGCCCGCGGCGGTGCTCTGGGCGACTGTCTGGCGGCGGTGCTGGACTGGTCCGGCTATGATGTGACCCGTGAGTTCTATATCAACGATGCCGGCAACCAGATCCAGAAGTTCGGCAAGAGCCTTGCTGTGCGCTACCTGCAGAAGTACTGCGGCGAGGAAGCCTATCCGCTGCCCGCCGAGTGCTATCAGGGCGGGGACATCAAGGTGCTGGCCGGTGAGTTTGCCGAGCTGAACGGCGACAAGTACGTTGCCGCCTGCAAGGGGATGGACGAGGAGACTCTGTTCGAGAGCGAGGCCTTTGCCGCCCTGAAGGACGCACTGGTGGCCTACGCTCTGCCCAAGAACATTGCTGCCCTCAAGCGCGATCTGGGCAAGTACCGCATCGACTACGATGTGTGGTTCCATGAGAGCACCCTGCACGAGTCCGGCGCGGTGATGGCCGTGGTGGATAAGCTGCTGGAGCTGGGCGCATGCTATAAGGCAGAGGACGGTGCCATCATGTACCGCAGCGCCCAGTACGCTGCCAAGTACGGCACGGTGAACAAGAAAAAGACCGAGGACGGAACCGAGGAGGAAGCCAAGGACGAAGTGCTCGTCCGTGCCAACGGCATCCCCACCTACTTTGCCGCCGATATCGCCTACCACTACAACAAGCTGGCCACCCGCGGCTTTGCCAAGGCCATCGATGTCTGGGGTGCAGACCATCACGGCCATGTGGCCCGCATGAAGGGTGCCATGGATGCCATCGGCCTGAACGGTGAAGATCTGGACGTTGTGCTGATGCAGATGGTCAACCTGATGCGCGACGGCCAGCCTGTGCGGATGTCCAAGCGCACCGGCAATGCCATCACCCTGACCGACCTGCTGGAAGAGGTGCCCATCGACAGCGCACGCTTCCTGTTCAATATGCACGACGCAGGCAGCGGCATCGATTTTGACCTGGATCAGGCTGTCAAGACCGACAACGATAACCCGGTGTACTATGTGCAGTATGCCCATGCCCGCATCTGCTCCATTCTGAAAAAGATGGAGAGCGAGGGCGTGCAGTTTGCCGGTGCCGAGAAGGTAGATGCCACCCTGCTCACCGAGCCTTCCGAGATGGATCTGATCCGGATGCTGGCAGCCTTCCCGCAGGAGATCGTCATGGCGGCAGAAAAGTACGACCCCAGCCGCATCAACCGCTTTGTCATTGATCTGGCCAGTGCCTTCCACCGCTTCTATGGCAACTGCCGCATTCAGGGTGCAGACCCCGCTGTGCAGCAGGCACGTCTGGCCCTGTGCATCGGCGTGAAGAACGTCATCTTCAACGTGCTGACCATGTTCAAGATCAACGTGCCGGAGAAGATGTAAAGGCGAACGGGCTCGCCCTCTCAGTCTGCTTTGCAGACAGCTCTCCCAAAGGGAGAGCCTCTGGCGAAACCAGAAACTTTCTATGGACTGCCAAAGCCTCCCACTTTGGGGGAGGTGGCATTGCGTAAGCAATGACGGAGAGGGCGAAGCCGCTGCCCGAAATAACAAAAAAGGCTCCTCCCGGTGGAGGAGCCTTTTTAAATCAATCAGATTTGAGGAAACCTATGGAACCTTTGAAGATCGGCAATATCATCCTGCCCCACCGGGCGGTGTTCGGCCCGATGGCGGGCTTTACGGATGCACCCTGCCGCCGCCTGATGGCCCAGCACGGTGCAGGCTTTACTGTGAGCGAAATGGTGTCCAGCCGGGCGCTGGTGTACGGCGACCACAAGACGGTGAGCCTGCTCAAGGCCGAACCCAACGGTGCACCCTATGGCGTGCAGATCTTTGGCGAAGTGCCCGAGATCATGGGCGAAGCCACCGCCGCCATCGAACAGTACGAGTTCGACTTTGTGGATATCAACATGGGCTGTCCGGCCCCCAAGATCGTGTCCGGCGGCGCAGGCAGCAAGCTGATGCTGGACCCGGACCGCTGCGGGCGCATCGTGGAGCAGGTTGTGGCAAATACAAAACGGCCTGTCACCGTGAAAATGCGCAAGGGCTGGGATGCCGACCACATCACTGCAGTGGAGTGTGCCAAGGCCTGTGAGCAGGCCGGCGCAGCCCTCATTGCGGTGCACGCCCGTACCCGGGAGCAGATGTACACCCCCGGCATCGACCCGGAGATCATTGCCCGGGTGAAGGATGCCGTCAGAGTGCCGGTGCTGGGCAACGGCGACATCCACTCGGCAGAGGATGCGGTGGAGATGATGCAGGCCACCGGCTGTGACGGCGTGATGATCGCCCGGGGCGCGCTGGGCGACCCGTGGCTCTTTGAGCGGGTGAACGCCGCCATTGAAGGCCTGCCCGCACCCAAGGCACCCAACCTGCAGGCCCGCATGAATGCGCTGCGCCGTCAGGTGGAGGAGATGGTGGAGCAGAAGGGCGAGTTCGTCGCCATGCCGCAGGCCCGCTCTCAGACCATGCACTATATGAAGGGGCTGAAAGGTGCGGCCAATCTGCGCCGCTACTGCTGCACCCTGACCCATCTGGAAGATCTGGACGAGCTGATCGATGCTGTTTTTGAAGAGCAGCGCAAAGCGGGCATCGACCCGGACGACGTGCGCGAGGTGCCATTTCCGTAAGGGGAATATTACTGCTGCCGGGTCAGCTCATCCAGATTCTGGGTGTAACAGGGCAGACAGTGCTCTATGAACCAGTCGGCTTCCGGGCAGTGCATGGCCTGCAGGGCCGCTTTCTGCTGGGCCAGCGCCGCGTCAAACTCGTGGTTGCCGCTGCGCTGCTCCTCCGTGCATTTGATGAGGGCGCTCAGCCGGTCGGCGGCCTTCAGCAGGCGCTTTTCCTCGGCGGTGAGCAGTTCCCCGGAGATGAACGGGGACAGCTCTTCGCTCAACTCGTCCGGCAGAAGGCCGGTCATGCAGCGCACGCTCTCGGTTTCCAACGCCTTGTAGGCATCCCGCAGGGTGGGGCTGCTGTACTTGACCGGTGTGGGCATGTCGCCGGTAATGATCTCCGGCGCGTCGTGGTACAGCGCCGCCACTGCTACCGTTTTGGGGCGGCAGGGCGTGCCGGTGTACCGCCGTGCGATCAGGCAAAGCATGTGGGCCAGCAGGGCGGTATCGCAGGTGTGCTCGCTGAGAGATTCGGCCCGGGTGGAGTGCATCAGGCTCCAGCGGGTAATGTATTTCATGCGCGCCAACAGGGCGCTGAACGGGTACAGCATGGCAGCTTCCTCCTTTTTTCTCCAACATACCTGTCCGGAAGAGCGTTGTCAAGCCCTTTTTTCTGCGCAGTGTTCGTGCTATACTAAAATAAACCAACTTTCTGCCGCTTTGGCAGAGAAAAGAGGAAACCATGGAGCGGTCTGGTACTGCCCGGCAGCCGCAGCTGCTGGGACAAAAAAAGGATAAATTCTGGCTGACGGTGGGCCTGTGTGCCCTCACGGCGGCCCTGTTCTTTCTGCCGTTTTATATCATCGACGGCGGCTTTTTCCACTATGCAGGCGATTTCAACAGCCAGCAGATCAGCTTTTACCGCTATATGAACGGCTTTATCAAGGGCGCAGGCTACCCGGACAGTGCGTTCACCTCGGTGCACAATACCTTCTCATGGGCTACCGACCTTGGCAGCGGCGTGATGAACGCCTATTCGTTCTACCTGTACGGCTCGCCGTTCTTCTGGTTCTCGCTGCTCTTCCCGCAGGGGTGGCTGCCCTACCTCATGGTACCGCTGCTGGTGCTCAAGTTTGCCGTGGCGGGCGGCGGTGCGTACCTGTATCTGCGCCGCTACGTCAAAAATATCGACTACGCCGTGCTGGGAGCCTGCCTGTATACCTTCTCCGGCTTTACGGTATACAATGTGTTCTTCAACCACTTTGTAGATGTGGTGGCGCTGTTCCCGTATCTGCTGTGGTCGCTGGACGAGGCCCTTTACAACGACCGCCGCAGCTGGTTTGCGTTCTGGGTGGCGGTGAACCTTGTCAACAACTACTTCTTCTTCATCGGTCAGGTGGTATTTCTGGCCATCTACTTCATCTGCAAGCTCAGCACAAGGGACTTCCGTCTCACTGCAAAAAAGTTCGGGCTGCTGGCCTTTGAAAGCCTGCTGGGCGTTGCCATGGGCAGCATCCTGCTGGTGCCTGCGGTGCTCTCCATTTTGCAGAACCCGCGCACCATCGACCTTTCCTCCGGCTGGGGCTTTCTGACCTACAGCAAGGTGCAGCAGTACCTTGCAATTCTCGTCAGCTGGATCATGCCGCCGGATTCTCCTTACCTCACATCCATCTGGTCGGAGGGCGTGATCAAGTGGACCAGCATGTCGGCCTATCTGCCGCTGTGCAGTCTGGCCGGTGCCGTGGCCTACTGGAAAGCAAAGTGCGGCGACAGTAAAAAGCGCATCGTGGGCACCTGCGCCGTGTTCGCACTGGTGCCCATCCTGAACAGTGCGTTCTACGCCCTCAATTCCAGCTACTATGCGCGCTGGTACTATATGCCGGTACTGGTGCTGGCCGCAATGACCGTGAACGCGCTGGAAGACCACAACACCGATCTGGACAGCCCGGCCCGCGGCATCAGCTGGCTAATGATCGCCACGGTGGCCTTTGCGGTGGTGCCGGTGCAGGACAGCGACACCGGCAGCTGGTCGTTCGGCGTGCTCAAGAACCCCGGCCAGTACTGTGCGGTGCTGGGCTTTGGCCTGCTGGGCCTGCTGCTGTACCGCTATCTCTGCCAGAAGTGGCGGGGCGACAGCCGCTTTGCCCAGCGCCTGACGGCGGCAGTGCTGGCGTTTGCCTTCCTGTTCAGCGTGGTGCACATCGGCATTGGCAAGTTCGGCCAGTGGTATACCGACAGCGACCTTGTGAAGCAGGACACAAGCGCCCTGCTGTTGAAAAACGACCTGCCCGAAGGCGATTACCGCGTGGATACGTACAAGATCCACGACAACATCGGTATGTGGCTGGATAAGAGCTGCCTGCAGTATTTTGGCAGCACGGCGGCCCCCAGCATCCTCAGCTTCTACCCGGCGCTGGGGGTCAAGCGGGATGTGCGCAGTGAGCCGGAGCTTTCCAATTATGCACTGCGGGGCCTTTTGAGTGTGGAGTACCTTATCACCACGCCGGAAAAGCAGACCGACTTTGAAAACGAAGCCGACGACGGCTGGGAATATGCCTTTGCAAAGGATGGCTATGCGGTCTACCGCAACACGAACTATGTGCCCATGGGCTTTGCCTATGATTATTACCTCACCCAGACCGAGTACGAAGAAACAGCCAAGGACACCCGCGCAAATCTCCTGATGCGTGCACTGGTGCTTACCGACGAGGATGCTGCAGTCTACGGCAAGTACCTCACCCATCTGCCGGAAGGCAGACGGGAGGAGCTGTACTATGAGTCCTACGTGCAGGACTGCCGCGAGCGCCGTGCCACGGCTGCCAGTGTGTTCCAGATGAACAATTCGGGCTTCCACGCCGAGATCACGCTGGAAAAAGAGAACCTCGTGTTCTTCTCCGTGCCTTACGATGACGGCTTTAAGGCCTATGTCAACGGGCAGGAAGCCGACATTGTGGAGGTGGACGAGGGATTGATGGCTGTGCTGTGCCCGGCAGGTGAAAACAGCATCGATTTTGTCTACCAGCCCGACGGCATCCGGCTGAGCCGTGCGCTGACTTTGGGCGGCATTGTGGTATGGCTGGCGTACACGGCGTACTTCGTCTGGCGCAAGCGCCGCACAAAGCGGGCCTGATGCACGGAAGAATGACTTTGTGCTGTAGAAAAAAGAAATTTTTGAAATTTCCTCTTGACTTTATGCCAATAAAGCGTATAATGCAATCAAACCGATGAGGCGGAAGAGAACCTGCACAGCGCATCTTCAGTGAGCCCGGACAGTGAAAACGGGCGAGAGCGGGGCAGAGCTTCGTGGGCCGCCGAGGGCCGGGCAAATGGGCAGCAAGCCTTAGTAGCTTTGGACGGAAGTCTCCGTTACAGGACAGGGGAGTGTTGGCTCTCCGTGAGAGGCTCTGTAGTTTGCAAAGCAGGGCAAGCAAGGTGGCACCGCAGAATCGAACTTTACCGATCCTGTCCTTGTGGATAACACATAGGGACAGGGTCGTTTTTATTTGTAAGACCCGTCCCGCAAAGGGAGCGGGTCTTTTACTTTTGCCGCCCGCTCCGGGAAAGGAGTTTACTGTTATGAAAAACGTTACCATGATCTCCCGCCGCAGCTTCCTCAAGGCCGCTATGGCTGCTTCCGCCGTTTCTGCGCTGGCATTCACCGGCTGCGGCGGCTCCGCTTCCAGCACCGTGGCTGCATCTTCCACCGCTTCTTCCGCTGCCGCTTCCGCAGCAGCCGAGGGCGGCCAGACCTTCAAGGTGGGCATCGTCAACTATGTGGATCATGCTTCCCTCAACCAGATCGTGGAATCTGTGGAGAGCCGTCTGGATGAGCTGGGGGCAGAGAAGGGCGTTACCTTCGACTACGCCGACTACTATGCAAATGCACAGGCTGACCAGTCCAACCTGAACCAGATCGGTGCCGACCTCGTAGGGGACGGCGTGGATGTGATCGTGGCTGTGGCTACCCCCACCGCCGCAACCATGCTGGCCGCTGTGGAGGATACCGATATCCCCGTTGTCTACTCTGCTGTCACCGACCCCGCCGCTGCAGGCTTTGACGGCGAGGAAAACATCACCGGCACCTCCGACGCACTGAACACCGAGGCCATCATGAAGCTGATCACCGCTGTCAACCCGGACATTGACACCATCGGCCTGCTGTACGACCTGAGTCAGGATGCCTCCACCCAGGCCATTGCCGATGCCAAGGCTTTCTGTGATGCCAACGGCATTAAGTACATTGAGAAGAACGGCACCACCACCGCTGAGGTGCAGATGGCGGCTGAGGCTCTGATCGCCGCCGGTGTCAAGGCCGTGTTTACCCCCACCGATAACACCGTGATGACCGCAGAGCTGTCCATCTACGAGACCTTTACCGAGGCAGGCGTGCAGCACTACACCGGTGCCGACAGCTTTGCACTGAACGGGGCCTTTGTGGGCTACGGCGTGGATTACGTCCAGCTGGGCGAAGCCACTGCCGACATGGTGGCGGAGATCCTCTGCGACGGCAAGACTACCGCAGACCTGCCCTACCAGACCTTTGATAACGGCATCGTCACCATCAACACTGAGACCTGCGAAGCGCTGGGCCTTGACCTCGACACCGTGAAGGAAGCCTTCAAGCCCTACTGCACCGAGATCGCGGAAGTAACCACCGCAGAGAACTTCTCTTAAAAAAGAACCCTCTCAGTCAAAACCTGACGGTTTTGCCAGCTCCCCCGAAAGGGGGAGCTTTTGGCAGTTCTGAGGAAAGGTTCTGTTTATAAAACCCTCCCGTGAAAATGGCATACCGGAGCGTCCGCAGACGCCATTTCAAATCGTCCATTCAAAAAAACATAAAAGGAGCACACACATGCTGGCGAGTATCTTTTCGCTCAACGTCCTACAGACGGCGCTGGAACTGGGCTGTATCTATGCCCTGGTGGCGCTGGCACTGTTCCTGAGCTATTCCATCCTGAACATCGCAGACCTTTCCACTGACGGCTGCTTCACGCTGGGCTGCGCCGTGGCCTGTCAGGTAGCACTGACCGGCCACCCCATTCTGGCCCTGTTCGCAGCCATGGCGGCAGGTGTGTGCTCCGGCTTTGTTACGGCTTTTCTGCAGACCCGCCTTGGCGTGGAGAGCATCATGGCAGGCATCATCGTCAACACCGGCCTTTACACCATCAATCTGGCCGTGATGGGCTTTTCCTCTACCATGTCGCTGGTCAAGACCGACACTGTTTTCTCGCTGGCAAAAGGCCCGCTGAGCTTCCTTGGCGGCTGGTATAAGCTGGCCATCGCGCTGGTCATCATCGTGCTTGCAGGCGCGGCGATGCTGGGCTTCCTCGGCACCCGTCTGGGCCTGTCCATCCGCGCCACCGGCGATAATGCCGCCATGGTGCGCGCTTCCAGCATCAACCCGGCTTTCACCATCACGGTGGGCCTGTGCGTTTCCGGCGCATTGTGCGCCCTCTCCGGCGGCCTGCTGGCACAGTATCAGAAGAGCTGCGATATCAATGTGGGCACCGGCATGGTGACCATCGCACTGGCTTCCCTCATCATCGGCGAGACTCTGCTTGGTAAGCGCACTATGCTGCGCCGGATCATCGGCGTGGTGTTCGGCAGCTGCCTGTACCGTTTTATCGTGGCTGTGGCCCTGCGCTTCAATGTGCCTGCCGCCGCCATGAAGCTGGTGTCCGCCATCATCGTGGCCATCGCCATTTCGATGCCGGCCATCAAGGAAAAAATCGCCTTTGAGCAGCGCAAGCATGGGGCCTGCCGCCGCCGCGTGACTACCGGCAAGGAGGGAAAGTAAGATGGAAATGCTTCAGCTGAACGATCTGCACAAGACTTTCAACCCCGGCACGGTCAATGAAAAAGTGGCCCTGAACGGTGTCAGCCTGCACATGGAAGCAGGGGACTTTGCCACCATCGTTGGATCCAACGGCGCGGGCAAATCCACCCTGTTTAACGCCATCACCGGCGGCTTCATCGCCGACGAGGGCAGCATCCTGCTGGGCGGACAGGATATCACCTTTGAGCCGGAGCACCAGCGCAGCAAGGTCATCGGCCACCTGTTTCAGGACCCGCTCAAGGGCACGGCACCCAACATGACCATTGAGGAAAACCTTGCACTGGCCTATCTGCGTGCCGGCACCGCGCCCCACGCCATCTTCTCCCGCATCTCCCGCAAGGACAAGGAAGTGTTCCGCGAAAAGCTGGCGCTGCTGGATATGGGCCTTGAGGACCGGATGAAGCAGCCGGTGGGACTGCTTTCCGGCGGTCAGCGGCAGGCGCTGACCCTGCTCATGGCAACGCTGGTCACCCCCAAGCTGCTGCTGCTGGACGAGCACACCGCAGCGCTGGACCCCGCCACCGCCGAAAAGGTGCTGGAGCTGACCAAGAGCATCGTGGCCGAAAAGAAGATCACCTGCCTGATGGTCACCCACAACATGCATCAGGCATTGGAGCTGGGCAACCGCACCCTGATGATGGATTCCGGCCGCATCGTCTTTGACGTGAAGGGCGAGGAACGCAGCCGGATGACCGTGGACGGCCTGCTTGAAAAGTTCCGCGAGAATGCCGGCAAGAATCTGGATAACGACCGCATCCTGCTGAGTAAAGTGGAAAAGTGACCCGGACAGGGAAGCACAGCCCCGACAGACCATGCAGTCTGCCGGGGCTGTATTTTTGCGGGAGCACACCGCAGGAAAAATGGCCCCTGAAACAGCAAATCCCCCCTGCGCAGATGCACAGAGGGGATTTTGAATATCAGAAATTACTGAACGTATTCGACCGTGTACTCGAAGCCGTACTCTTCCTGCAGCTTCTTCACCTCGGCCTCGCAGTCCTCGATGAAGGTGGGAGCGTAGACGGAAGCGCCGTTGTGGGCCTTCTTGTAGTCCTCAACGATCTGCTGCAGCTTTGCCCAGCCTTCGTTGGCCTTGTTCTGGTCGATGCTGTCGGGGAAGTTGATGATGAACTCGCGGTGCTTAGGAATACGTGCTTTCATGGTAGGTTCTCCTTATAACAGTTTGGATTTTGATTGTTGATTTATACAGAAGCACAGAGAAAAACCTGTGCAACTTGCGAAAAACGGATCACAGCCCGTATACCCGGCGGGCATTTTCGGCTGTGGTGCGGAACACCTCTTCGGCAGAGATGCCCCGCAGCTGGGCGATATACTCGCCCACATAGCGGATGAGGGAGCTGTCACAGCGGGTGCCGCGCACCGGCTCCGGTGCCATATAGGGGCAGTCGGTCTCCAGCACGATGTTTTCCAGCGGCAGGGCGCTGATAGCTTTTGCCGCCCGCTTGGCACCCTTGAAGGTGCACGCCCCGCCAAAACCAATGAACAGTCCCTGCTTTGCCAGCCACACCGCGTCATCGGCACTGCCGGAATAGCAGTGGACGATGCCCTTGGGCTGGTATTTTTTCAGCAGGGCGTAAACGTCGGCGTGGGCGTTGCGGTCGTGCACGATGATGGGCTTGTCCAGTTCCAGCGCCAGCTGGATGTGCGCCTCAAACATGGCCAGCTGGGCATCCTTGGGCACAGGCCAGTGGTAGTCCAGCCCGCACTCACCCACAGCTACCACCTTGGGGTCCTCGTAATACGGGGCCAGAGCGCGCATCTCTGCGGCCCAGTCCCCGCCGTACACCGAGACCGTAGGAGCCGGGCCTTCCTCACCGCAGTCGGCAGCGGGCAGCAGGCTTTCCGGGTGGATGCCAACAGCTGCCACCACCCACGGGTAGCGGTGCGCCAGCTCCAGCACCCGGGGTGCATCCCCGGAGTGGGTGGCCTGTTCACACACGCCCACCACGCCTTTACCGGGCAGGCTGTCCAGTAGGGGATAGCGGTCGGCGTCAAAGGCGCGGGCGCTGTAGTGCGCGTGGGTGTCAAAAATGGGGCCGGTCATTTGCCCTCCTTTTTGGCGGGGGCCTTGTTCACCAGCCAGATGCCCACACACACGAACACCAGCGCCGCCAGATACTGCCAGCGGAACAGGGGCTCGCCGTTGAGCACGGCGCTCAGCAGCACGTTGACCACCGGGTTCACGAAGCCAAAGATGGCAATGCGGCTGACCGGGTTGTTCTTCATCAGCAGGGCCCACAGCACATAGCCTGCCCCGCAGATGAAGGCCAGATACAGCATGACCACCACCGCCAGTGCGCTCTGCACATGGAGGCTGCCGCCCAGCACAGTGCCCAGCACGAACAGTGCCAGACCGCCCACGAACAGGTTGATGAAGCAGACGGCAAAGCTGTCTGCTTTTTTGGTCACGGATTTGTTCCACGGGCCGGACAGGGTAAAGATGATGGTAGCGGCCATCATGCAGAACACGCCCCAGCCGCTTCCGCTGCCGTGGTTGCCCAGCGTGCCGATGAGCACGCCCGCAAAGCCAACGGCGCAGCCCAGCGTTTTGGCAGGGGTCATGCGGTCGGCATTGCCATAGATGAAGTGGGCAAAGATCACGCCCAGAAAGCTCTGGGTGCTGTTCAGGATGCCGCCAAAGGCACCTGTGAGCATGGCAACAGCGATGTAATAGAATGCGTACTGGGTCGTGGTCTGCCACAGGCCCAGAGCACAGCACTCCGCTGCCACTTTGCCGCGGGGGAACTTGGGCAGGCGGCTTTGCAGCAGCACACTGCCCAGAAGCACCAGAAAGCTGCCCAGCATGAACCGCACACCGGCAAAGCAGAAAATGGACGCGGTGCTGCTGGAATCAATGGCGAACAGCCGGTAGCCCAGCTTGATGAACGGGAACGCCGAACCCCACAGTACATTGCAGAAAATGGCCAGCAGCACGGCAAACACCGGCGTGCCGAAAATTTTATCCAGCCTTTCGGCACGGGAAAGCTTTACAGTTTCCATGGCTCAGTGGATGCGGCTGCCCACGGGGGTGTCGTCGCCGTAGAAAGCGATGGAGCAGCCGCCATCGGCGGTATCAGCAGCAAAGATCATGCCCTCGCTGACATACTTGCCCTTCATCATGGGGCGAGGTGCCAGATTGCACACAATGCCGATCTTCTTACCGATCAGGTCTTCCGGCTTGAACCACTTTGCAATGCCGGAAAGGATGCAGCGCTCCCGCTCGCCGTCAAACACGGTCAGGTGCAGCAGCTTCTTGCTTTCCTTCAGGTTCTCGCAGGCGCGCACTTCGGCCACGCGCAGTTCCACCTTGCAGAAGGTGTCAAAGTCGATCTCTTCCTCGTGGGTAAAGTCCACGGTGCTCTCCTCGGCGGGGGCGGCAACCTTCTTCTCAGCTTCAGCCTTGGCCTTGTTGGCAGCTTCGGCAGCGGCCTTGCGCTTCTCGTCCTCTTCCTTCAGGTGGGCAATTTCCTTTGCCACATCGATGCGGGGGAACAGTGCCTCGCCCTTGTGCACGGTGTAGGTCTCCTGTGCGCCGTAGGTGGTCTTGGTCAGGTACAGAGCAGATGCGTCCAGACCCAGCTGTTCCATCATCTTGGGTGCGGTGGTGGGCAGGTATGCGTTCAGCAGGATGCCGCACACGCGCAGTGCCTCGCACAGGTGGTACAGCACGCTCTCCAGACGGGCCTTGTTGGCCTCGTCTTTTGCCAGTGCCCAGGGAGCGGTCTCGTCGATGTACTTGTTGGCGCGCTGGATGACCGCAAAGATCTCCATCAGGGCCTGCGGGATGGTCAGGCTGTCCATGTCGGCCGTGACCTTGGCGGTCAGCTCGTTGACCATGGTCTCCAGCTCGGTGTCGATGGCCTCGGTACCGGCCACATTGTGCACGGTGCCGCCGAAGTACTTCTCGCACATGGCGACGGTGCGGCTGAGCAGGTTGCCCAGGTCGTTTGCAAGATCGCTGTTGATGCGGTTGATCAGGGCTTCGTTGGTGAACATGCCATCGTTGCCGAAGGGAATCTCACGCAGCAGGAAGTAGCGGATGGCATCCACGCCGTAGCGGTCGCACAGGATCACAGGGTCCACCACATTGCCCACGGACTTGGACATCTTGCCGCCGTTCATCAGCAGCCAGCCGTGGCCGAACACCCGTTTGGGCAGGGGCAGATCCAGAGCCATCAGCATGGCGGGCCACAGAATGGTGTGGAAACGCAGGATCTCCTTGCCCACCATGTGCAGGTCGGCAGGCCAGAACTTGTCGTAGTCGTGATATTTTTCGTTGCCGTAGCCCAGCGCGGAGATATAGTTGCTCAGGGCATCCACCCACACATACATGGTGTGCTTGGGGTCGAAGGGTACGGGGATGCCCCACTTCACAGAGGTGCGGGACACGCAGGTGTCCTGCAGGCCCTGCTTGATGAAGGCGATCATCTCGTTCTTGCGGCTCTCGGGCTGGATGAACTGGGGGTTCTCCTCGTAGAGCTTCAGCAGGCGGTCGGCATACTTGCTGGTCTTGAAGAAGTAGGCTTCCTCGTGTGCGTCGTACACTTCGCGGCCGCAGTCGGGGCACTTGCCGTCCACCAGCTGGCTGTCGGTCCAGAAGCTCTCGCAGGGCTTGCAGTAGTGACCGATGTACTCGCCCTTGTAGATGTCGCCCTGCTCATACAGCTTGGTGAAAATTTTCTGGCAGGACTCCATGTGGTAGTCGTCGGTGGTGCGGATGAAGCGGTCGTAGCTGACGTCCAGCAGCTTCCACAGATCCTTGACGGTGGCTACGATCTTGTCCACATACTCCTTGGGGGTCACACCGGCATCGGCAGCCTTGTCCTGGATCTTCTGGCCGTGCTCATCGGTGCCGGTCAGGAACATGACGTCATAGCCCTGCATCCGCTTGAAGCGTGCCAGTGCGTCGCAGGCGACAGTGGTATAGCTGTGGCCGATGTGCAGTTTGTCGCTGGGGTAGTAGATGGGAGTGGTGATGTAGAATGTCTTGTGTTCACTCATAGGTTGATACTCTTCCTTTCCTGATTTGGCGGGGGACGAAAAAAGCCCTCATCCTGCCGGACTGAGCCGGACAAGGACGAGAGCCTGAAACTTTCGTGGTACCACCTTGCTTCGCCGCACCCTTGCGGGCACAGCCTTTTGCCGGGCAAAAAAGCACGGCGCAGCGCGGTAACGGGCGCACCCGTCGCAGGCTCAATTTTCACCTGCGCAGCTCCGAGACCATCTTCGGCATCGCGCGGCCTGCCCGGTTCCATCCTTCGGGCTTTCTGTCAGGCGCAGACGGTGCGTACTCTTCTCTTCACAGCCAATTTACATTGTTATGTCTATAATACGCAAAAATGGTGGGTTTGTCAACATTAAATCTCGTAATCCAGACAGAACCGTGCCTTGGTGTAGGGCCGCACCTTGCCGTCGGCCACAGCCACATGGGCGGGATGGACGGAGTAGCCCTTGAGGGCCTCGGCGCTTTCAAAGGTGGTGTCCAGCATCAGGTCGGCGGTGGAAGAGGGGAGACCGTTGATGTTGACATGCACTTCCACAAGGCCCGGAATTTTGCCAGCCAGACCTTCCAGCCCCTCCTTGATGCCTGCCTTGACGGCGGCTTTTTCGGCATCGGACAGTTCATCCTTCAGCTGCCACAGGATCACATGCTTGACCATAATAAAATACCTCCTGCGTTTTTTCTCATTGTAACAGGGTGAGAAAAAATCCGCAAGAGGAAACGGTAAAGTCTTATTTTGGTGCGAACAGCAGCACCACCAGAAGCACGGCACAGAGCACCGAAACTACGATGCCCTCCAGCCGGGTCAATTTGATGTACTCTTCCGTGGGCTCAGGTACCTGCGTGTACCGCCTGCGGGAGCGCAGGGCAATGGCATCTTCCGGATGCAGCGCCATAAAAATGCCGAACCCGATGCCGAAAAGTGCGGTTAAGATCGCACAGGTGACTTCCATAGCAATCCCTCACTTTTTGGTTTTGTCGCTCCTACTCAGGGCATAGCACAGATACGAGATCAGCAGGGCAGCGCATAACACGAGCGCTGCCACCATCAAAATGGAGTGCAGCGGCTCGACCTTTGGCAGAAAAATGTTGACCAGATAGAGTGCACCGCAAAGGATCGACAGGATGCCGAAGGATCTGTGGAAGTGCTGCTTTTCGTCCTCGCTGCTCCAGCCGGTGCCGGTGCCATTGTACAGGTCCCGAATGCCGCGGTATAAAAACAATACGCCCAGCCCAGCATTCAGCCAGTCCCAATCCGAAAGATTCAAATTCATGGTGGCCCCTTTCCGGCTGTCAATCCGCACTATGGTTCCAGCTTTCGTAGGCGACAAGATAAAGAAGGTCCCCCACGATGGCAATGCCGAAGAGGATACGGTAGATCAGCGATGTAACAGGTGTGAAGGCTAAGATCAGAAAGGCGATGCTGTTGAGTATGTAAAATACGCCGTTCTTTTTCTGCCAGAAGGCGCGGTATTCCGGGTCGCGGTGATACTGGTTGAACGGCAGATCGAGGAACGGGTCTTTGCCTTGAAGATCCCGAATGCCGGAGATGAACCAGATAACGGTCAGCACGAGGTTGAACAGAGTAGAAAACGAAATGAACGACTCCATGAAATGCACCTCCCATCTTTTTCCACAGTATACCACAGAAAAGTGCAAAAACAAAGGACGGTATTCAACCGCGCAGCGTAAAATTTGCACAAATCGGGCATCAACTGTTGGTTGAAAAAGCACAAAATAAAACCAGCCGGACGAGGCGGTTGCAAGCCTTCGTCCGGCTGGATACTTACTTCTTCGGAGTCATAAGCCTCTTCTCCTTGGGGTTCCTCATTTTCGGAGTAAACGTTTCATAGGGTGACTCTCCTTAGAAACTACTGGAAACTGAGAATCTATTTCAAGGGGACGAATTTACTTAGTACATTGGATTGACCCTTCTCTTAACTGATGGAGTGCGGCACCGAGATTCGGAAGATGAATTTCATATTACCACATTCTTTCGAGTTAGATTCGCTAGGGGCAAACTACTTAGTACATTGGTAGAACTCCTTTTTTGCTATTCAAATAATGTTCTCCGTACAAAAGATACCTTCATAGGAATCATCTCCGGCGGATCTATTTGAATCGCTGGGGGTTAAGTTTATCGACAGGTTGTCGTGTAATCGCATTTTTGATGCTCAAGACTGGCTCATTTTTGTTGTGTTTTTATACGGGGGAAACATCCCGTCTGTGGTGAGCCTCTGTTTTGCTTCTCAGCGAATCCCGACAGCCTGTCCAAACTGTGCGGGTTCCATATCGACCATCGGTCTCGCTCCTTTCTGCTTCAAGTCAGCGGGATTAGCTCTCTCTTGAGCTTCTGCTGTACTTCTCTGGTTTCTGGCTTTATTATACATATTCCTGATCGATTTGTCTATTCGCAGAGTGCACAAGGATAGAAACATATAATTGTGCAGTTCTTGAAAAATAGCAGATAGAACGTGCAAAATGCTGCTTTCTGCGCGGTGTGTCCGGGCAATCAGACCCTTTGGAGAGGAACTCTGTGCCCTGCAGGGAGGGCTGACAAGGAAGTCAACAGCAAAGCTGCCCAGAAGTTCCGGGCCGTTTGTGGAGGATTTTGCGCAAAACGGGAGAAAGTGTCCACAGGGTATTATGCGTCAGATCGATTTGTGCTAAAATAACGCCAATGAATGGTAGTCGCCGCCGCCCCGCGAGATGAAAGTTTCGCGGGGCGGCTTTTTGCGGCAAAAATTTAGACACAAAAGAAACGGAGAATCAAAATGCCTAAAACTTTACCGGAACGTATCTTCTTTACCATTGTCATGGCCGCAATCATGGTCTATGGCATGATCGTTTACAATGTGGCGCTGAACACAGGCGGTGTCACCAATGCCACCTTTGTTATGGCTCTGCACGAGATGCCGATCATGGTTCCCATTGCCTGCGTGCTGGAATTTTTCGTGGTGGAGAAAATGGCCACCGGATTGGCGTTTATGTTCATGCGGCCCACAGATCGTCCGCAGTTCATCACTTATGCCATCTCGCTGATGATCGTGTGCATCATGTGCCCGGTGATGAGTCTGATCGCAACGGTGCTGTTTAAAGAACCCGGCTTTGGCACTTGGGTGCATACGTGGGGCTGCAATATGCCCATGGCCCTGTGCTGGCAGCTGCTGTACTGCGGGCCGCTTGCCCGTGCCATCTTCCGGCTGGTGTTCCGCCGCGGCGCAAAACAGGCGGACTGACAGATTTTAGATATGCAGTTATAATAAATATGTATAGGAGCGGGTGTAATCCCAGACGAGACACCTATACGAATTTTATATATCGGGCATATAAAGTATGTACAATGGGGCATTTTTGATGGAAATATTTCCCGGAATGCCCTGAAAAAGCCATTGAAACCTAAGAATTGGCTAAGAAATTTGTGGAAAAAGTACATGCGAAGAGTGTTTTGTTGGACAAGATGCACAACTTTTTTAATATATCAATGCAGTAGAATCACCTAAAATGTAGAATGTGCACAAAGCCACTTGCCAATTTTCGTCAATCGTACTATCATACACAACGAAAAAAGACGAAGTGACCCGTGCAGGAGGGAGGGTGTGACCGGACAGAGCCGAACACCTTCCTTACTTTTTTCACAAAGCTGCGCCTTTCTTCGAGCGATAAGAAGGACGCTGTGCCGCACACCGGCATGGCACCTTGCCCCCAAAATCCCATTCTTCAGGAAGGAGGAAAAATAAATTGAGCAATCTGACCAAAGCCCTGATGGAAGAACTGACTGTCGAGTACGTCAAGGTCGGCCCGCTGCAGATCCCGGAATCCGTGGTCATCAGCTGGGTGATCATGCTGATCGTCGTCATCGGCTCGATCCTGCTTACCCGGAACCTGAAGGTGGACCATATCAGCAAGCGTCAGGCTGTGCTGGAAATGGCCTACACTGCAGGCAACGATTTCTTTGTAGGTCTGCTGGGCGAAAAAAATAAGTGCTATGTGCCGTATCTGATGACCGTAGCCATCTACATCGCCTTCTCGAACCTGATCGGCGTGTTCGGTGTCAAGCCCCCCACGAAGGATCTGGACGTGACCGCAGCGCTGGCGCTGATGAGCATTGTGCTGATCGAGGGTGCCGGCATCCGTGCACGCGGCGGCGTTGGCTTTCTCAAGAGCCTTGCCGCTCCCACCCCGGTCATGACCCCCATGAACATCCTCGAGATCGCCATCCGCCCCACCAGCCTGTGCATGCGACTGTTCGGCAATGTGCTGGGCGCATTCGTTATCATGGAGCTGATCAAGCTCGTGGTGCCTGTGTTCGTCCCGGCGGTGTTCAGCCTGTACTTTGACCTGTTCGATGGTCTGATCCAGACCTACGTGTTCGTGTTCCTGACTTCGCTGTTCATGAAAGAGACCATCGGCGATGAAGAGGAATAAACCAAAACTTTTACTTATTTCAAATGAAAAAGGAGATTTAACTATGAGCGGATTGGTTGCTCTGGGTGCTGGTATTGCAGCACTGACCGGCATTGGCGGTGGTATTGGTATTGGTATTGCAACTGGCAAGGCAGCTGAGGCTATCAGCCGTCAGCCGGAAGCTTCCAGCAAGATCCAGACGAACCTGCTGCTGGGCGCTGCTCTGGCAGAAGGTACTGCAATTTTCGGCTTCGTCGTTGCACTGCTGATCATCCTGTTCCTGGGTCAGTAACGGAGGCGCAGACGAATGCTGAAGTTGGATATGAACCTGCTGTGGACCGTTGTGAACGTCCTCATCATGTATGCGCTGCTGCGTAAGTTCCTGTTCAAGCCTGTTCAGGATGTGATCGCAAAGCGCCAGCAGATGGTGGATGCAAGCATGGCTGATGCGCAGGAAGCAAAGAACAAGGCACTGGCTGCCTTGAATGCAGCAGAAGACAAGCTGCACAATGTGGATGTGGAAGCTGCTGCCCGCCGCGAGGCAAGTGAGCAGCTGGCTGAGAAACAGAAAGAACAGCTGCTGGCCGACGCACAGCGTCAGGCCGATGCCATCGTGGCCGAGGGCAAGGCAGCTGCAGAGGCAGAGCGTGCCAGCAAGCTGCGTCAGGCCGATGCTCAGATCGCTGACCTGACCCGTACCGTGTGCGCCAAGGTGCTGGAACGCAACCTGACGCAGCAGGACGATGCCCGTTTGCTGGACGACCTGCTGCAGAAAGCGGGGGACAGCGATGGCAAGCGCAGCTGAGACCTTGAAAGCATATCTGCACTGCGCCCGCACTCCCTCTGAGGAGGCGCTGCAGCGCATCCGCACCCAGCTCAAAAAGCAGTACGGCGCTGAGGTGGTGATCACCGTCAGCGTGGAGCCGGAGCTGATCTCCGGCTATGTGCTGCAGGTGGGCGACCAGGTGATCGACAACTCTGCAAAGCATATGCTGGAGAACATCACCGCAGGCACCCCCGATCTTGCCACCATGCAGACCCGCGCAGAGGACTACAAGCCCGCTGCCGAGGCTTCTGAGGGCGGTACGGTCATTTCCGCCGCCGACGGCGTTGTGGATGTCAAGGGCATGGACAAGGCCGTTTACGGCGAGATCGTTACCTTTGACACCGGTGCAAAGGGCATGGTGGAAAGTGTGGAACCCGATCATCTGGGTGTCATGCTGTTCGACGATATCGAGAAGGTGGGCGTGGGTACTCTGGTGACCCGCAGCGGCAAGCGTGCCGGCATCCCGGTGGGCGATGCCTTTCTGGGCCGTGTCATCAGCCCGCTGGGCGAGCCTATCGACGGAAAAGGCCCCATTGAAGCTGTGGGCTACAACCCCATCGAAAAGCAGGCTCCCGGCATTCTGGAGCGTCAGAGCGTGGATACTCCGCTCCACACCGGCATCCTCGCCATCGATTCCATGTTCCCCATCGGCCGCGGTCAGCGTGAGCTGATCATCGGCGACCGCCAGACCGGTAAGACCTCCATTGCCACCGATGCCATCCTGAACCAGAAGGACACCGGCGTGCTGTGCATCTATGTGGCCATCGGCCAGAAGGCTTCTTCCATCGCCCGCGTAGCAGGCGACCTGCAGAAGCACGGTGCCATGAGCTACACCACCATCGTGGCGGCTACTGCTTCGGATTCTGCTCCCCTGCAGTACATCGCACCCTATGCCGGCACCGCACTGGCCGAGTACTTCATGAGTCAGGGCAAGAGCGTGCTGATCGTTTACGACGATCTGTCCAAGCATGCAGTGGCCTACCGTGCCATTTCTCTGCTGTTGCGCCGCTCTCCGGGCCGTGAGGCTTACCCCGGCGATGTGTTCTATCTGCACTCCCGTCTGCTGGAGCGCTCCTGCCGGATGCGCGACGATCTGGGCGGCGGTTCCATCACCGCACTGCCTATCGTTGAGACGCAGGCAGGCGATGTTTCGGCTTACATCCCCACCAATGTCATTTCCATCACCGATGGTCAGATCTTCCTCGAGAGCGCACTGTTCAATGCAGGCAACCGCCCGGCCGTCAATGTGGGTCTGTCGGTGTCCCGTGTGGGCGGCGCTGCCCAGACCAAGGCCATGAAGAAGGCCAACGCCAACCTGCGTATCGAGCTGGCACAGTACAAGGATATGGAGTCCTTTGCACAGTTCAGCTCGGATCTGGACGCGGAGACCCGCCGCCAGCTGGATCACGGCAAGGCTCTGATGGAAATGCTCAAGCAGCCGCTGTATCAGCCCAAGTCCGACGCCGAGCAGGTGGTCACGCTGGTGCTGGCTTCCCACGGTGTGCTGGATGAACTTCCCACTGCCGAGCTGCGCACCAAAACTTCCGCATTTGTGCGTCAGTTCCGCGCGGATGTGTCCGGTACGATGGATAAGATCACCGCCACCGGCAAGCTGGAACCTGAAATGGTCGATGCCATCCTGAACGCCTGGAAAGCTTATGCGGGAGGCGACAGCCATGCCGTCCAGTAAGCTGCTGAAGGAGCGCATCGAGAGCATTCAGGACACCATGAAGATCACGAACGCCATGTACCTGATCTCCTCGTCCAAGCTGCGCAAGGCACGTAAGAACTACCAGAATGTATCGCCCTACTTCAACCGTATGCGCGATACCATTTCCCGCGTGGTGCCCCACCTGCCGGAAGAGCCGGTGCATCCGTTCTTCCACGAGCGCAATACCGCAAACCCCAAGCGGGCCTACATTGTGCTGACGGCAGATAAGGGCATGGC
Source organism: Faecalibacterium sp. I4-3-84 (assembly GCF_023347255.1). Lineage (GTDB taxonomy): Bacteria > Bacillota > Clostridia > Oscillospirales > Ruminococcaceae > Faecalibacterium > Faecalibacterium taiwanense. Next base: position 808,967 of record NZ_CP094466.1, on the reverse strand, counting down.
AGGCGCTTACAACCAGAACATCATCAAGTTCCTCAAGGAAAATGCGGATGAGAACGACCGGTTCTATGTGATCGGCCAGACCGGCTACCGCGCCCTGTACCACAAGGACCCGCGGCTGGTGGAGGATTTCCACTACGGTGCCACGGAGCCTACGCTGCAGCGTGCCCGCGATATCACGATGGACGCCATCGATGATTTCAAGACCGGCAAACTGGATGAGATCTATCTCATCTATACCCGCATCGAGAATGCACTGACCAGCGAGCCCACCATGGTGCGTCTGCTGCCGCTGGACCGCGCCCATCTGCAGCCTGCCCCCAAGGGTCTGGGCGATCCGAAGGGCGATGTGGAGATGTTCCCGTCTGCATGGACGGTGTTTGAACAGATCGCGCCCATTTATATGCACGGCATGATCTTTGGTGCCATGACCGAGAGCTTCTGCGCAGAGCAGAGCGCCCGCATGACTGCCATGGATTCCGCCACCAAGAACGCCAACGATATGATCCGGGAGCTGCAGCTGGAATACAACCGCACCCGTCAGGGCTCCATCACACAGGAGATCACCGAGATCATCGGTGGTGCGGCTGCCGTGCAGAACCGGGCGGAATAAAACGTATTTACAAATTAGTATAGAGGCAATCGTATGATACAGGGAACTATTATTCGCGTAGCCGGCCCTGTGGTGGACGTGCAGTTCACCGCAGGCAAGCTGCCTGCCCTGCAGGAAGCGCTTACCGTGACCGCCGAGGGCACCGAGCGCACGATGGAAGTGACACAGCATGTCAACGAGACCACTGTGCGCTGCATCATGCTTTCCGCCAGCGAGGGTCTGGGCAAGGGCATGACCGTGACCGCTACCGGCCACGGCCTGACCGCACCGGTGGGCGAAGCCACGCTGGGCCGCATGTTCGACCCGCTGGGCAGACCCATCGACGGCAAGGGCTCTGTGGATGATGTGCCGCATTGGCCCATCCACCGCAAGGCCCCCGGCTTTGCGGAGCAGAAGCCCGCGACCGAGATCCTGGAGACCGGCATCAAGGTCATCGACCTGCTGGCCCCCTATGCAAAGGGCGGCAAGATCGGTCTGTTCGGCGGTGCAGGCGTCGGCAAGACCGTGCTGATCCAGGAACTGATCCATAACGTGGCCACCGAGCACGGCGGCTACTCCATCTTCACCGGCGTGGGCGAGCGCTCCCGCGAGGGCTGCGACCTTTGGGGCGAGATGAACGAGTCCGGTGTTCTGAATAAGACCGCACTGGTCTTTGGTCAGATGAACGAGCCCCCAGGAGCACGTATGCGTGTTGCCGAGACCGGCCTGACCATGGCAGAGTACTTCCGTGAGGAGACCCACAAGGACGTGCTGCTGTTCATCGATAACATCTTCCGTTTCGTGCAGGCAGGCTCCGAGGTGTCCGCCCTGATGGGTCGTATGCCCTCTGCTGTGGGCTATCAGCCCACTCTGGCCAACGAGCTGGGCGCTCTGCAGGAGCGCATCACCTCCACCAAGGAAGGCTCCATCACCTCCGTGCAGGCCGTCTACGTCCCCGCCGACGACCTGACCGACCCGGCCCCCGCCACCACCTTTGCACATCTGGATGCCACTACCGTGCTGTCCCGTAAGATCGTGGAGCAGGGCATTTACCCGGCCGTGGACCCGCTGGCATCCACCTCCCGCATTCTGGAAGCGGATATCGTGGGCGAGGAGCACTATCGCGTGGCCCGCAAGGTGCAGTCCATTCTGCAGCGCTATCAGGAACTGCAGGACATCATCGCCATTCTGGGCATGGACGAGCTGGACGAGAACGACAAGCTCACCGTCGCCCGCGCCCGCAAGCTGCAGAAGTTCCTCTCCCAGCCCTTTGCTGTGGCCGAGAACTTTACCGGCCTGAAGGGTAAGTATGTGCCCCTGCAGGATACCGTGCGCGGCTTTGCCGCCATTGTGGACGGCGAAGCCGACGACCTGCCGGAGTGGGCGTTCTTCAACGTCGGTACGCTGGAAGATGCCCGCCAGAAGGCGGCGGAAAAGCTGGCTGAGGAAAAGGGCGGTGCCGTCTGATGAACAAGTTCATGCTGAACATCACTGCGTCCAGCGGTGAGTACTATCAGGGCGATTGCGAAGACCTTGTGCTGCCCATCAGCGATGGCGTGTACGGCATACAGGCTGGACACAGCCCGGTACTGGTGGCCATCCACATGGGCATCCTGCACTTTGAGGTGAACGGTGAAAGCCGGGACATCCTGGTAGGCGACGGCATTGCCGAGGTGACACCTGCCTATGTGATGGTGCTGGTGGACAGCGCCGAGCGCCCGGAGGATATCGACAAGAACCGTGCCGAGGCTGCCCGCATCCGTGCCGAGGAGCGTTTGCAGCATCAGCAGAGCATGCATGAATATTATCAGAGCAAGATCGCGCTCGACCGTGCGATGCAGCGCCTGCAGGCCGCTGCAAAGTACCGGCGCTGAGAAAGAGCCGCATCTGCCAGGACCAGATCTGAAAAAAGAGCATCATTTGTATCCATTGAGGGTGCAAAGTGATGCTCTTTTTTGTTTCAGGCGGTTCCATGGAACGCAGCTTTCGTGTATAATAAGGTCAATGCAACCCCGCGTGTTGTGCGGGAAAGGAGGAGGTTTTCCATGATCCAATTCGGCCTGCGTCTGCATGACGCGGAAAAGCTGCCCGTTGAACAGGTGCTGCCGCTGGTGCGCCAGAAAGGCTTTACCTGCGCCCATGTGGCTCTGAGTAAATCCTTCAGGGAGCTGCCCTGCACCCCCAGCGCCCTGACCCCCGGCTATGCGCTGTATCTGCGGCATCTGTTTGAGAAAAACGGCATCGACATTGCCGTGCTGGGCAACTACCTGAACCTTGCCCACCCGGATGCGGATGCCCTGCACGCCATTCAGGAAAAATACTATGCCCATATCCGCTTTGCAAGCCTGCTGGGCTGCGGCATGGTGGGCACCGAGACCGGTGCGCCCAACGCGGAGTACAAATTCTGTCCGGAGTGCCGCAGCGACGAAGCCCTTGCTACTTTTATCCGGAACTTCAAGCCGGTGGTGCGCTGCGCCGAGCAGTACGGCGTGACCATTGCCATTGAGCCGGTGGTCAAGCACATCGTGTACGATGCCAGACGCGCCCGCACCGTGCTGGACGAGATCGGCAGCCCGAACCTGCAGATCCTGTTCGACCCCGTCAACCTGCTGAACATGGAAAATGTGGACCGCCGCGAGGAAGTGTTCGCCGAGGCCATCGAGCTTCTGGGTAAGGATATCGCCATGATCCACTTCAAGGATTTCCTGCGCAAGGATGCGGGCGGCCAGCTGGCTGCTACGGGTGCAGGGCAGGGCGGCATGGAGGACTACCGCACCATCCTGCGCTTTGCAAAGCAGGAAAAGCCCTATATCTTTGCAACGCTGGAGAATACCACCCCGGAAAACGCGGTGGAATGCCTGAACTACCTGAAAAAGCAGTACGACGAGTGCTGAACACTCTATAACAAGAAAAACATCTGCAAGCTTTGCCCGGAATGGGGCAGCTTGCAGATGTTTTTTGTATCAGATGAAGTTTATGGTTCGGCCTTTTACAAATTGCAATTAAGAAATAGTTCCGCTGAAAATGCCCAGAACGAAAGCGGAGGACATTAAGATCATTCCAGCTCCAGCTTATGCTCCATCAGCCAGCGGGTCAGCAGAAAGTATCCTGCGGCAAAGGCGATACTGACCGCCAGCCCGAACAGGGTGGTGAACGCACTGGGCGCAGCGATGGAGATGTCCACGCCGCCAAGGGTGGGATCGGAAACAGCCTGCAGCATGTCGGCACTGCTGACACCGGAGCTCAGCCAGTTCTGCAGGAAGGACAGCAGGAAAAATGCCAGAATACCGGCCGGGACCATGTGCTTTTTGAACTGGTGGCCGATCATGCATGCGGCATAGATGCACAGGATGCTGGACACCAGTGCCACCAGCCCGTTCAGCGTTTCAAAGGCCAGCCAGAGCCACCCGGAGCTGCCGGTCATGCGGAAGATCTCTCGGAAGATCTCTACCACTTTCTGCCACAGCTCCGGCAGCTGCTGCAGGGCTGCGCTGTTCAGAGACAGAGCCAGCAGCATCACCGCAAAGGAGAAAATGCCCACGATGCTGCTGCAAAGCATCCAAACCACGCTGGAGATCAGCTTGGAAAGGATGAGCTGGCTTTCCGTCACCGGCAGGGTGTGCATCAGGTAGCCTTCGCGGCCCAGCAGATTGCGGGTGAAGCGGGTCACAATGGTCATCACGGACACCACTGCCACTGCAACGGCTACGACCATGTAGGCGAACAGCAGCAGAGATGCAAAGTTGTCCTTGGAAGAGCTGCGCAGGGAAAAGCCGCTCAGCACTGCCAGCGCAACAAGGGCCAGATACAGCCCGCCGTAGGTGCGGCCGGTGGCCTTGAATTCATATTTTAACAGCTGTTTCAGCATTTGAATACCTCCCGGAAATATGCATCCACGCTCATGCCCTCGGTCTCGCGCAGCTCTTCGGCATTGCGGTGGGCGAACACCCGGCCATCCTTCAAAAAGACGGCTTCGTCCAGAATGGGCTCGATATCGCCGATGAGGTGGGTGGATAGAATGACGGTCGCATCCCGGCTGTAGTTGTTCAGGATGGTGCTCAGGATGTAGTCCCGGGCGGCAGGGTCCACGCCGCCAATGGGCTCATCCAGCAGGTAGAGCTTTGCGGCGCGGCTCATGGCTAGGATCAGCTGCACCTTTTCCTTGCTGCCCTTGGAGAGGGTCTTGAGCCGCGCCTTCGGTTCCAGTTCCAGCCGGGCCAGCATTTCGTTCGCCTTGGCGGGGTCAAAATCGGCATAAAATTCGCGAAACATTTCTACCAGCTGCTCCACACGCATCCAGTCCGGCAGCCAGTCGGCGTCCGGCAGATAGGACACGATGGCTTTGGTGTCCGGCCCGGGGGTCATGCCGGCGATCCGGATGCTGCCTGCACTGGGCTGCAGCAGACCGTTCGCCAGCTTGATGAGGGTGGTCTTGCCGCTGCCGTTGGGGCCAAGCAGACCCACGATGCGGCCAAAGCCGATGTGCAGGTCTACATTTTCCAGTGCGGTCTTATCCTTCTGGTAGCACTTGGTCAGTGCTTCACAGCTCAAAAGTTCATTCATTGCGGTCCTCCTTTGCGTCCCAGTGTTCCAAAAGCGCGGCCGCCTGTGCGGGACTGTAGCCGATGCCGCGCATCTTTTCCAGAAAATCCGACGCCAGCGTCCGGGCGGTGTCGGCGCGAAGCTGTTCGATCAATGCAGTATCCTCCGTAACATAGCGGCCTGCGGTGCGTTCGGTGCGCACCAGCCCTTCCGTCTCCAGCTGGGCAAGGGCCCGCTGCATCGTGTTTGGGTTCACCCCGGCGGCTGCGGCCAGATCCCGCACCGAATCCAGATGCCCGCCCGGCGGGTAGGTGCCAGCCAGGATCCGGGCCTTCAGCCGTTCCACAAGCTGTGCATAGATCGGGCGGCTGGCATCAAACTGTTCGCCCATGGTATCATCTCCTTGTCTTGCTGTATTAAGCACTTGATACAATAATACACGATTTGCTCTGTTTGTCAAGGGGAAAAAGAAAAAACATCATAAAATTGTGGGAAATCGGAAAAAGTGCCCATAAAACACTGCACATTGATAAAAAATTACAATAAATTCAAACAATTTCACATTGCAAAGCTTTTGACAATGTGCTATGCTGAAAAACAGAGAGCTCCGCCCGGAAAGCGGCGGAAAAGAGATTTGGAGGAAAAATAACTATGGCTGACCGCATCGTTCTGAATACCATCTCCTACCATGGCCACGGTGCCATTGAGAACATCGTTCCCGAACTGACCGCTCGCGGCTACAAGAAGGCATTCGTCTGCTCCGACCCCGACCTGATCAAGTTCGGTGTCACCAAGAAGGTTACCGACCTGCTGGATGCTGCAAACTTTGCCTACGCTGTTTACAGTGAGATCAAGCCCAACCCCACCATCGCCAACGTGCAGGACGGCGTGGCCGCTTTCAAGGCTGCCGAGGCTGACTGCATCGTGACCATCGGCGGCGGCTCCTCCATGGATACCGCAAAGGCCATCGGCATCATCATCAATAACCCCGAGTTTGCGGATGTCCGCTCTCTGGAAGGCGTTGCTCCCACCAAGAAGCACGCTGTGTTCACCATCGCTGTTCCCACCACCGCCGGCACTGCTGCCGAGGTCACCATCAACTACGTCATCACCGATGTGGAGAAGAAGCGCAAGTTCGTCTGCGTGGATACCAACGATATCCCCGAGATCGCCGTGGTCGATCCCGATATGATGTCCTCCATGCCCAAGGGCCTGACCGCTGCCACCGGCATGGACGCTCTGACCCACGCCATCGAGGGCTACATCACCAAGGGCCACTGCGTCATTTCCGATATGTTCCATCTGGAAGCCATCAAGCTCATCAGCCAGAGCCTGCGCGGCGCAGTGCAGAACACCCCGGAAGGCCGCGAGGGCATGGCTCTGGGCCAGTACATCGCCGGCATGGGCTTCTCCAATGTGGGTCTGGGCATCGTCCACTCCATGGCACACGGCCTGTCCGCTCTGTATGACACCCCGCACGGTGTGGCCTGCGCCATCCTGCTGCCGGTGGGTCTGGAGTACAACAAGAGCGTCGCCGGTGAGCGCTACCGCGCCGTGGGCAAGGCCATGGGCGTTGTGGGCATCGATGAGATGAACGATGTGGAAGCCGCTGATGCCACCATCGCCGCCGTCAAGCAGCTGAGCGCAGACGTGGGCATCCCCACAAATCTGCACGGCATCCTGAAGGAAGAGGATATCCAGTTCCTCGCCGAGTCCGCATTTGCAGACGCCTGCCGTCCCGGCAATCCCCGCGACACCAGCGTGGAAGAGATCGTGGAGCTGTATAAGAGCCAGCTGTGATTCCGCTCTGTAAATTCAAGCTGTAATTTTGAGCCCTGCTGTCCTTCGGGATGGCAGGGCCTTTTTCTAAGATGTATCTGAAAACAAAGCAACAGGCTGGATCTTCGTCTTTTCAGAGATGCCCGGAGAGCCTGCCGCGTCGCAGAGTGACAAAATTTCTGCACGGCTCTTGTACACAGCGCCCAAAACGGGTACAATCAATGCAGTAAGAAAAAACTGGAAGCGAAAGGAACCTTATGACGCTGAACTTCTATACTCTGGGTGTTATTTATCTAGTATATTCCTTTTTGGGCTGGGTGGCTGAGACGGTAGTCGCGACCATCCGGGGCGGAAGGTTTGCCAACCGCGGTGCGGCGGCAGGCCCGTTCTGCTTTATCTACGGTACTACCGGCGTGCTGCTGGCCGTGAGTTTCGGCGACCTGCGCACCGAGCCGGTCTACCTGTTCTTTGCCTGTATGATGGCGGCAACGGTGATGGAATGGATCACCGCCAAGCTGCTGGAACGCCTGCACCGCCGCAAGTGGTGGGACTATTCCGGAAAAAAATTCAATCTGAACGGCTATGTGTGCCTGCAGTATTCGCTGCTGTGGGGTGCGCTGGGCACGGCAAGTGTGCTGTGGGGCAATAATGTGTTGCTGCGGCTGTGCGCGCAGATCCCTGTCTGGCTGCTGCGCCCGGCAGTATGGGTCTCGCTGACGGTGGCGGTGCTGGACCAGATCGGTTCGGCGGTGCTGGTGCAGCAGTATGCGGCCCGGCACCCGGTGCTGGAGCAGCTCAACCAGAGACTGGGGGAGCGGTCGGACACGCTGCGCCGCAGGATCGCGCTTTACATTGAAAAACGCATCCAGTATGCTTACCCGGCTGCGGCCCGGCAGGAGCAGACTGCGCTCCGGAAGGGGGAAAAGAACTTCCTCAGCGTGTCCGACCTGCTGTGGCTGTTCGTGATCGGCGCGTTTCTGGGCGACATGGTGGAAACGGTGTTCTGCCGCGTGACCGCCGGGGTCTGGATGAGCCGCTCCAGTCTGGTCTGGGGGCCGTTCAGCGTGGTGTGGGGTCTGGCGCTGGTGCTGGCAACGGTGCTGCTGCGTCAGGAAAAGGACCGGAGCGACCGCTATCTGTTCGCCTTCGGCACCGTCATGGGCGGTGTGTACGAATACGTGTGCAGCGCCGTCACCGAGCTGCTGTTCGGCACCGTGTTCTGGGACTACAGCAAGTTCAAGTTCAATCTGGGCGGGCGCATCAACCTGCTGTACTGCTTTTTCTGGGGCATTGCAGCGGTGGCGTGGATGCGCTATGGCTATCCGCTGGTGGAAAAGGGCATGGCAAAGGTGCGCAGCCATATCCGCCCGTGGGTAACTGCGGTGCTGGCCGTATTCATGGCGGTGAACATGCTCACCAGTGCGCTGGCGCTGGCCCGCTACGATGCCCGCACCAGCGGTGAAGCGCCCAAAAGCAGCATCGATATGCTGCTGGATGCGCATTTTGACGATGCCCGCATGGAGCGTATCTATCCCAACGCGAAGAAAGTAGCCAAGGCCGGATGAAATTTCAACGCTCCTCTTGCACTTTGGTGCAAAAACCGGTATAATATTTTTCGGATAAAAGGGAGTAAAGGGCGCTCGTTTTGCAAAAACGGTGCGCTGTGGCGCAGCGACATCCCGGCAGAAATGCCCGCTGTGTCACCGGAAGCTTGAGACTTTTATTACACTTTCCCGTTTTTGGGCAGGATGTAATAAAGGCCTCTTTTTTATTGCTGCTCTGCCAAAAACAAAAGGAGAAAACTATGCTCATTCCTGTTTTGCTGTTCATCGTGGGCCTGCTGTGCCTCATCAAGGGCGGTGACTGGTTCGTGGATGGTGCCACGGGCATTGCCCGCCGCTTCCATGTGCCGGAGCTGCTCATCGGTGCCACCGTGGTGTCCATCGGCACCACCCTGCCGGAGGTGATGGTCTCCACCACCTCGGCCTTTACCGGCCACGGCGAGATCGCCTATGGCAACGCCATCGGTTCGATCATCTGCAATGCATCCCTCATTGCGGCCATCACCATTGCGGTGAAGCCGGGCAAGGTAGACCCCAAGAGCCTGCGCACGCCGGTGCTTTTTTTCTTTGTGGCAGCGGCCTTCTATGCCGGTGTGGCCTACACCACCGGCTACTTCTCCCGCCCGGTGGGCCTGATCCTTCTGGCCATGTTCGCAGCGTATATCATCTGCAACGTGATGGCTATGAAGAACGCCCCCGCCCCGGAAGAAGAGGAAGAACCGGAAGAAAATGCATCCTTTGCCAAGGAGCTGGGTCTGCTGGCCGTGGGCGCGGTGCTCATTGCCGTGGGTGCCAACCTTCTGGTGGATAACGGCACCCTGATCGCACAGGCACTGGGCGTGCCGGAGTCGGTGATCGCGCTCACCTTCGTGGCACTGGGCACCTCGCTGCCGGAGCTGGTCACGGCCATCACCTCGCTGGCAAAGGGCCACGGTGCACTTTCGCTGGGCAATGTCATTGGTGCAAACGTGTTCAATTTGGTGCTGGTGAGCGGCGTTTCTGCCACGGTAGCACCCTTCACCATCCCGCAGAACTCCCTGCTCTTCGGCCACAATGCATCGCTGGTGCTGGAGTTCCCGGTCATGTTCGCCGTGATGCTGCTGCTCACCCTGCCCGCCCTCTTCAAGGGCAAGCTGAGCCGCCCGCAGGGCATTGCACTGCTGTGCATCTACGCAGCATTCTGTGTGGTGCAGTTCACCATCTGATAAAACGGCAAAAGGCCGACGCAGTGCTGCGTCGGCCTTTTGCCGTTTTAAGGGTTACTTTTTCAAATGGGAATCCCAGCCGGAAGAGGTGATGACCTGCTGATCCGGTGTGCACCACATGGCTTCCACGCCGTCCAGACTTTCCACGATCTTCATCCCGTCCTCCAGCGGCTGGCAGAACAGACCGGTGGTCAGGCAGTCGGCAAGGCCGGAGTCGCTGCACAGCACGGTCACGCCGTTAAAGTAGGCGGCGGGGAACAGGGTGTCCGGGTCGATCAGGTGATGGTAGCGCTTGCCGTCCACCACGTAGTAGCGCTGGTAGTCGCCGCTGGTCACAAGGGCCATATCGCTCATGTTGATGGCACCGTCCAGCATGGAATCCGAGGTGTATACATCCGAAGAGCTCCACGGGTTTTCCACGCCGCCGGTCCACTGGCTGCCGTCCGGTTTTACACCAATGGCGCGCAGGTTGCCGCCCACGCTCACCAGAGCGCTGGTCAGGCCGCGGGCCTCGGCAGCCTGACACACCATTTCCACGGCGTAGCCCTTGCCCACGCTGCCCACATCCAGCGACATTTCCGGGTCGGCCAGATAAACGGTCTTGGCATCCGCGTCGATGACCACGTTGTTGATATCACAGTGCTGGGCGGCTGCTTCCAGCTCTTCCATGGTGGGCAGCTTGTTGTCGGCATCCGTCTCGGCGGCTTCGGCAGCTTCGCGGTAATTGTGCCAGATATTCAGCACGCTGCCCATGGCAATGTTCAGCTTGCCGTTGGTGGTCTGGTACATCTGGTCGGCCAGCTCCAGCATGGAGAGGATGCGGTCGTCCACCTCCACCGGAGCGCTGCCGGCATTGTCGTTGATGGTCTTGACGTTGGTCACGCCGGGGTAATCGTTGTAGATATCATACAGCTGGTTATAGGTAATAAGGTCTGCGTGCAGGGCATCCATCTGGGTATTGAATTCTTCCTCGCTCTCGCAGTAGGCGATCACCTGCGTTACGGTATCGAACACATCATAAAAAACGGTGGAATAGCGGGTAAGCTCTTTCTTTTTGGAGGCACAGCCTGCCAGCAGGCTCAGGCAGAGCACCCCGGCCAGCAGGGCGCTGACGAAACGTTTTGCGCGGGTCTTCATACGGTGTGGTTCTCCTTTGCGGCGGTAAAGGCGGCGTGCTCCTCCTGCAGGTGGGCCAGCAGATCGCCGAACACCCAATTGCGGTTGGAGGAAGTCACAACGGCCTTGAGCGGCACGGTCACCTGTGCCTGCTTCATCAGATCCAGCAGGGTGTCCACATCCTTCTCCTTGAAGTTGGCCAGAACCACTGCCGGCGGGTAGGCACCCGGTTCCAGCACCAGCGTGCGTGCGGCCTTGGTCTCCACCTCGCCCAGCAGCTGGGCCACGGTCTTGCCCGCATCGGCAGGGGAGACGAGCAGCAGCTTCATGCCAAAAGCAGGAGCCATGCCTTCCAGCTTGCCGCGGTCGGCGGAGGAAAGATTCCAGCCCAGAACCAGCGGGACACCGGCGTTCTGGTTGCGTGCGATATGTGCTTTCATAATGATACCTCTTTTTAAAGGACAGATTCAAAATACACTATAGTATACCATAAATAAGAGCAAAAGAAAACAAAAACTCCCCCAGTCATCGCGCAGCAGACTGAAGGAGTATGTAAAATGCCTTAGTTCAGCTTCTTGCCAAAGAACTCCACCTCTTTGCCGATGAACTGCATCAGCTCGTCGAACTGGTCGGGGGTCAGGCTCTGGGCACCATCGCACTTTGCCTTGGCGGGGTTGTTGTGCACCTCGATCATCAGGCCGTCGGCACCGGCAGCAACAGCGGCCTTTGCCAGCTCCGGCACCATCCATGCGTGGCCGCAGGCATGGCTGGGGTCCACAATAACGGGAAGGTGGGTCATCTTGTGCAGCATCACCACACCGGCAAGGTCGAGGGTGTTGCGCATGCTGGTCTCAAAGGTGCGGATGCCGCGCTCGCAGAGGATGACGTTCTCGTTGCCCTCAGCCATGATGTACTCGGCGCTCATCACGAACTCTTCCAGCGTATTGGCAAGGCCGCGCTTGAGCAGCACCGGCTTGTTCTGACGGCCAACGGCCTTGAGCAGCTCAAAGTTCTGCATGTTGCGGGCACCCACCTGAATGAGGTCTACATTCTCGAACAGGGGCAGGTGCTCGGTGTTCATGATCTCGGTCACGATGGGAGCACCGGTGGCGCGGCGTGCCAGCTTGAGCAGGTCGAGGCCCTCGCTGCGCATACCCTGAAAGGAGTAGGGCGAGGTGCGGGGCTTGAATGCGCCGCCGCGCAGCAGGGAAGCACCCGCAGCCTTCACGCGCTGTGCGCAGTAGGTGATCTGCTCCTCGCTCTCAATGCTGCAGGGGCCGGCGATCACGGCAAAGCTGCCGCCGCCGATCTTTACGCCGTCCACATCGATCACGCTGTCGTCCGGGTGGAACTTGCGGTTGGCCTTCTTATAAGGCTCGGTCACGCGGCGGCAGGTCTCCACCACCGGGTTTGCCAGCACCCAGCTCTCGGCCACGGCCTTGGTGTCGCCGATCAGGCCCAGAATGTGGCTCTCACTGCCCTTGGAATCGTTGATCTGCAGGCCCATATCCTGCAGTTCGTGGCAGAACTCGCGTACCTGTACCTCAGGTGCGTCCTGTTTGAGTACGATGATCATAGTGTTTTGTCTCCTTTGCCTTATCGTGTGAAACGGCGAGGGAGACCGGCTCCTTTGCCGCAGCTTGCAGTGTCAAACTTCAGGGTTCTGAAGTGTGTGACGCTATGATATCACTTCAGGAAACTGAAGTCAAGAGAATTTTGAATTTTTTTGAAGAAAGTGGTAGAATAGAAAAAACATAGAGCAAAGGGGATATCAGAGATGGGAAAAGAAGCAAAAACCAATGCCATGCGCATTCTGGAGCGCGAGAAGGTGCCCTACACCGCCCACGAGTACGCTCATGAAGAGGGCGTTGCCGTGGCAGGTGTGGATGTGGCAGGCAGCATGGGCGAAGACCCTGCCTGCGTGTATAAGACGCTGGTGACGCAGGGCAATAGCAAAAACTATTTTGTGTTCGTCATTCCGGTGGCAGCAGAGCTGGATCTGAAAGCCGCTGCCCGCAGTGTGGGCGAAAAAAGCGTTGCCATGATCCATGTGGCCGATATCAACAAGGTCACCGGCTATGTGCGCGGTGGCTGCAGCCCGGTAGGCATGAAAAAGCAGTATAAGACTGTGTTCGATGAGAGCGTGCTGACGCAGGAGAAGGTCTATGTTTCCGGCGGGCGCATCGGCACGCAGGTGTGCTGTGCCCCAGCGGACCTCATCCGTGCTGCACGGGCAATTACAGCAAAAATTATTTTTTAAAAAAGTCCGTCTATTGTACAAAAAGTTAACGCATCCTATTTACATAAAATATACTTAAACTATAAGTCATACTTAAAAAGAAAAACAATGTCGAAACTGCACAAAACTTTTGAAAGTTTTTTGACGGCATGAAAACACAAGGTAGAATTTGTGGGAACACTCTTTTCAAAGATGTTTTTTTGCCGTAAACTGTATGTAGTACAGGGACGGCGGCCCGCAGAAAGGGCTTTTCCGCCGCCTGAAAACGCAAGCACAAGGAACTGCGGAGGAGAACTTCAATGATGAAGATGCTGCCGGGTCTCATGGGTCGAAACAACATTCGGGCATGTCAGGGGCATCGTGCAACTTTGTGCAAAGCGTCGGGAGAGCATACGCAGAATTAAAGGCCGTGGTACGGGTGTACCGCAGCCTTTTTTGTTTGTCGGTTGAGAAAGAGAGGTTTGGATATGGTTCGTAAAGTGGCTGTGATCATGGGTTCTGACAGCGATTGGCCGGTGGTAAAGGGCGCATGTGCCCAGCTGAAAGCGCTGGACATCCCTTTTGAGGCGCACATCCTTTCGGCACACCGCACCCCTGCCGGGGCAGCGGAGTTTGCCAAAAGCGCCCGTGCCAACGGCTTCGGCGTGATCCTGTGCGCAGCAGGCATGGCAGCACATCTGGCGGGTGCCTTTGCTGCCAACACCACCCTGCCGGTGATCGGCATTCCCATGAAGGGCGGTGCCATGGACGGCATGGATGCCCTGCTTGCCACGGTGCAGATGCCCAGCGGCATCCCGGTGGCAACGGTGGCTCTGAACGGTGCCAAGAACGCCGCATGGCTGGCTGCGGAAATTCTGGCTTTGAGCGACGACGCTCTGGCCGAAAAGCTGGCAGCAGAGCGCACCGCCATGGCCGCACAGATCGCTGCCAAAGAGGAAAAGCTGCAGGCTGAGATCGCCCAGCTGTAAAGGAGAACCAATGTCTGATTTTGCATATCCGCTGCACGAAGAATGCGGCGTTTTCGGTATTTACGACCGTGCCGGTACCGAGGATGTGGCCGCTGCGGCCTACTCGGCTCTGTATGCCCTGCAGCACCGTGGTCAGGAGAGCTGCGGCATCGCCGTGAACGATGATGGCGTGATCAACGGCCACCGCGACCTCGGCCTTGTGAACGAGGTGTTCACCCCGGCGGTGCTGGCAAGCATTTCCAAGCCCACCGCTCATATGGCGACCGGCCATGTGCGCTATGCCACTGCTGGCAGCCGCGTGCGGGCCAACGCACAGCCCATGATCGTGCGCCATGGCCGCGGCACCATGGCACTGTGCCACAACGGCAACCTGACCAACGCCATCGAGCTGCGCCGCCAGCTGGAAAATGAAGGTGCCATCTTCCACGGCTCCTCCGATACCGAGGTGATCTGCTACCTGATCACCCGCAACCGCCTGCGCATGGGCAGCATCGAGACCGCCATCAGCAAGACGATGGATGTGCTGGAGGGTGCCTACAGTCTGGTGATCATGTCGGCCACCAAGCTGATCGCCGTGCGCGACCCCCGCGGCTATCGGCCCCTGTGCATCGGCACGCTGCCCGGCGGCGGCTATGTGTTTGCCAGCGAGAGCTGTGCACTGGACGCTGCCGGTGCCACCCTGCTGCGGGACGTGGAGCCCGGCGAGATCGTGGTGACAGACGCAAAAACCGGTGAGCTGCGCAGCATCAAGGATCACTGCGGTCGGCCGGACACCCAGATGTGCGTGTTCGAGTTCATCTATTTCTCCCGCCCGGACAGCATCATCGAGGGCAGCTCGGTGCACGAGGCCCGCAAGCAGGCCGGCCGGTTCCTTGCACAGGAACACCCCGTGGAAGCGGACGTGGTCATCGGCGTGCCGGATTCCGGTCTGGATGCAGCTCTCGGCTACTCGCAGGAGAGTGGCATCCCCTATGGCATCGGCTTTATTAAGAATAAGTACATCGGCCGCACCTTCATTCAGGGCAGCCAGAAGCAGCGCGAGAACAGCGTGCGCATCAAGCTGAACGTGGTGTCCAGCACGGTCAAGGGCAAGCGCGTGGTGCTGGTGGATGATTCCATCGTGCGCGGCACCACATCTGCCCGCATCATCAAGCTGCTGCGGGATGCCGGTGCCACCGAGGTGCACTTTATGGTGTCGGCACCGCCGTTCAAGTACCCCTGCTACTTCGGCACTGACATCCCGGATCAGAAGCTGCTGGTGGCCACCGGCCGCACGGTCGAGCAGATCAATGAAGTGATCGGGGCCGATACGCTGGGCTACCTTTCCACTGAGCATGTTGTCCAGCTTGCAAAGAACGCAAAATGCGGATTCTGCACCGCCTGCTTTACCGGCGAATATGCCGTGAAGCCGGACGAGGTGCTTTCCACCGATATTCACGAACGCCACCTGAACGACCGTCCCAAGGACGAGAAAAAGTTAGGAGAGTAAGACCATGGAAAAAAGCTATTCTGAAAGCTATGCAGCCGCCGGTGTGGATATCACCGCCGGTTATCGCTCTGTTGAACTGATGAAGCAGTATGTGGCCCGCACCATGAACGAGCACTGCATTGGCGGTCTGGGCGGCTTTGGTGGCTTGTTTGAGCTGGACTGCACCGGCTACAAGCACCCGGTGCTGATCTCCGGCACCGACGGCGTGGGCACCAAGCTGAAAATTGCCATGATCATGGACAAGCACGATACCATCGGCATCGACTGCGTGGCTATGTGCGTGAACGATGTCATCTGCGCCGGTGCAAAGCCGCTGGTGTTCCTGGATTACATCGCCTGCGGCCGCAACATTCCCGAGAAGATCGCAGAGATCGTCAAGGGCGTGGCTGAGGGCTGCGTGCAGGCCGACTGCTCTCTGGTGGGCGGCGAGACTGCCGAGCACCCGGGCATGATGCCGGAGGAGGAGTACGATCTGGCCGGTTTCACCGTGGGTGTCGTGGATAAGGAAAAGATCCTGAGCAATGAGACCATGGCAGCCGGTGATGTGATCCTTGCCCTGCCTTCCACCGGTGTGCACTCCAACGGCTTCTCGCTGGTGCGCAAAATTTTTGATATCGACGGCAACCCCGATGTGCTGCACACTGCCCCTGCAGAGCTGGGCGGCAAGACGCTGGGCGAGGCCCTGCTGGCTCCCACCAAGATCTACGTCAAGCCTGTGCTCAAGGTGCTGGAAGAGGTGGATGTGAAGGGCATTTCCCACATCACCGGCGGCGGCTTCTACGAGAACATTCCCCGCAGCCTGAAAAAGGGCTGCTGCGCACGCATCAACAAGGCAGATGTCCGCACCCCGGCTCTGTTCCAGCTGATGCAGAAGACCGGCAATATCTCCGAGCACGATATGTTCAACACCTTCAACATGGGCGTTGGCATGGTGCTCACCGTCCCCGCAGAGCAGGCCGACAAGGCGCTGGACATCCTGCACGCAAACGGTGAGCCGGAAGCTTACCGTCTGGGCGTCATTGCAGAAGGTGAGGGCGTGGAGCTGTGCTGAACATTGCAGTTTTAGTCTCCGGCGGCGGCACCAACCTGCAGGCTCTGCTGGACAGCGAAGCCCGAGGCGAGAACCCCAACGGCAGGATCACCCTTGTGGTGGCCTCCAAGCCCGGTGTCTATGCGCTGGAACGGGCCGCAAAGGCCGGTGTGGAAGGCTGCGTGGTGCGCCGCAAGGATTACGCCAGTAGTGAGGATTTTGACGCAGCTCTGCTGAAAACGTTGAAAGACCACAACATCGATCTGGTGGTGCTGGCAGGCTTTCTGTCCGTGCTGGGGCCCAGTGTCATTGAAGCGTATCCCCGCCGCATCCTGAATGTGCACCCGGCACTCATCCCGTCTTTCTGCGGGCCCGGCATGTACGGTCTGCGTCCGCATGAGGCGGCTCTGGCCCGGGGCTGCAAGGTGACCGGTGCCACCGTCCACTTCGTGAACGAAGAGTGCGACGGCGGGCCCATCCTGCTGCAGAAGGCCGTGGACATCCTGCCCGGCGACACCCCCGAGGTGCTGCAGAAGCGCGTGATGGAGCAGGCCGAGTGGAAGCTGCTGCCCAAGGCCGTGGCTATGGTGTGCAGCGGAGAAATTGAGTGAAAACTCCTTCCGTCACGCCTGACGGCGTGCCACCTCCCTCAAGGAGGAAGCTGTCGCCGCAGGCGACTGGGGGAGTTCCGTAATAGGAGAATTTGACATGGAAAAGATCAACCTGAACGAGTATCTGGCATCCAACGAGTATCCCGGCCGCGGCATTGCTGTGGCAATGGCTCCGGATGGCCGCCAGATGTTCATTGGCTACTTTATCATGGGCCGCAGCGAGAACAGCCGCAACCGCGTGTTTGACCCTGTGCCCGAGCGCGGCGGCATCTGCACCATCGCAGCGGACCCCGCGAAGCTGGAGGACCCCAGCCTCATTATTTACAATCCGGTGCTGACGCTGGGCAAGACCCATATCGTGACCAACGGCGACCAGACCGATACCATTTATGACCTGATGAGTCAGGGCAAGAGCTTTGCCGATGCCCTGCGCACCCGCACCTTTGAGCCGGACGGCCCCAACTACACCCCCCGCATCTCCGCTGTGGTGTACGCCGACGGCAGCTATCAGATGAGCATTCTCAAGTCTGCGGACGGCAATGGCGACAGCGTGCAGCGCTATTTCTTTGATTACCCGCAGCCCGTTGCAGGCGAGGGCCATTTCATCAGCACCTACAAGCACAACGGAAATCCCATCCCCAGCTTTGAGGGTGAGCCGCTGCGCTTTGCCTGCCCCCGCACCATCGGCGATTTTGCACAGGGTCTGTGGAGCAGCCTGAACCCGGACAACAAGGTGAGCCTGTTTGCCCGGGTCATTGATCTGGACTCCGGCGAGACTGGCGACATGATCTTTAACAAGTACGATGCCGTGTGCAGCGATCTGGACGACCCCGAGGAGCCGGAGCTGCTGCCCGAAGAGCTGGAACTGCTCAAAAAGCTTGACGCAGAGGAAAAACAGGACTAAAACAATAGAGAAATAAGGAGGATGCACCAATGAACGAACTGGCACTGAAGTACGGCTGCAACCCCAACCAGAAGCCCAGCCGCATTTATATGGAAGATGGCTCTGACCTGCCGGTCACTGTGCTGAACGGCAAGCCCGGCTACATCAATTTTCTGGACGCGCTCAACTCCATCCAGCTGGTCAAGGAGCTGAAAGCTGCCTGCGGTCTGCCCGCAGCAGCTTCCTTCAAGCACGTTTCCCCGGCGGGCGCGGCTCTGGGCCTGCCGCTGACCGATGTGGAACGCAAGATGTACCACATTGCCCCGGATATGGAGCTGTCGCCGCTGGCAAATGCCTATGCCCGTGCACGCGGTGCGGACCGCATGTCCTCCTTTGGCGACTGGATCGCCCTTTCGGACATCTGCGATGTGCCCACCGCAAAGCTGATCCAGCACGAGGTGTCCGACGGCATCATCGCCCCGGGCTACGAGCCGGAGGCACTGGCTATCCTGTCCGGCAAGAAAAAGGGCAACTACAACGTGGTCGCCATCGACCCGGCCTACAAGCCCGCTCCCATCGAGCACAAGCAGGTGTACGGCATCACCTTTGAGCAGGGCCGCAACGAGCTGGTCATCAACGCCGACACCATGCTGAACAACTGGGTCACCGAGAACAAGGATGTGACCGAGGAGCAGAAGCGTGATCTGGTCATTGCACTCATCACCCTGAAGTATACTCAGTCCAACAGCGTGTGCTACACCTACCACGGCCAGACCATCGGCGTGGGCGCAGGCCAGCAGAGCCGCATCCACTGCACCCGTCTGGCAGGCCAGAAGGCTGACAACTGGCAGCTGCGCCACATGGATAAGGTGCTCAACCTGCCCTTCCGCGACGATGTGGCAAAGCCCAACCGCGACAACGCCATTGATGTTTACATCGGCGATACGCCCGAGGATGTGATTGGCGACGATGTGTGGGCCGAGACCTTTACCGAGCAGCCCGCCCCGCTGACCGCTGAGGAAAAGAAGGAATATCTGAGCAAGGTGAACGGCGTGTGCCTTGGCTCGGATGCCTTCTTCCCCTTCGGCGACAACATCGAGCGTGCCCGCCGCTCCGGCGTGACCGCCATCGTGCAGCCCGGCGGCTCCATCCGCGACCAGCAGGTCATTGACACCTGCAACAAGTACGGCATCGCAATGGCCTTCTGCGGCCTGCGGCTGTTCCATCACTAAGGGGAACGGGCTAGCCCTCTCAGTCTCGCATTTGCTCGACAGCTTACGCCCCTTTTTGTCACCTGCGGTGACATCTTTCCCCGGCACGGGGAAAGTCTATCAAAGGGAGAGCCCTTGGCAAAACCATAAACTTTGCAGGGATTGCCAAAGCCTCTCACTTTGGGAGAGGTGGCAGCGCGTGAGCGCTGACGGAGAGGGCAAGGCAGCTGACGGAAAGAACGAAAGTTTAGGAGAAAACGATATGGCTGAAAAAATTCTGGTAGTGGGCGGCGGTGGCCGCGAGCACGCCATCATCAAGGCACTGAAAAAGAGCCCTGACTGCGGCGAGATCTGGTGCGCACCCGGCAACGGCGGCATCAGCTATGACGCAAAGTGCAAAAACATCAAGTCTACCGATGTGGACACCATGGTGGGCTTTGCCGTAGAAGAAAAGTTCGATTACGTTGTGGTGGCGCAGGACGACCCGCTGGCTCTGGGCATGGTGGATGCGCTGGCAGCAGTGGGCATCCCAGCCTTTGGCCCGGATAAGGCCGCTGCCCGCATCGAGGCCTCCAAGGTGTTCTCCAAGGACCTGATGAAGAAATACGGCATCCCCACCGCAAAGTACGAGACCTTTGACGACCCCGCCAAGGTCATGGAGTACATCAAGGCCGAGGGCAAGTACCCGGTGGTCATCAAGGCCGACGGTCTGGCACTGGGCAAGGGCGTGCTCATCTGCGAGAACGAGCAGCAGGCTGCGGACGGCGTGAAGGAGATCATGCTGGATAAGAAATTCGGCGCATCCGGTAACCATGTGGTGGTGGAGGAATTCCTCACCGGCCCCGAGGTCAGTGTGCTGAGCTTTACGGACGGCAAGGTGGTCAAGCCCATGGTGTCCAGCATGGACCACAAGCGTGCCAACGACCACGACACCGGCCTGAACACCGGCGGCATGGGCACCATTGCTCCCAACCCCTACTACACCCCGGAAGTGGCCGCTGAGTGCATGGAGAAAATTTTCCTGCCCACCATCAAGGCCATGAACGCCGAGGGCTGCCCCTTCAAGGGCTGCCTCTACTTCGGCCTGATGCTCACCCCGGACGGCCCGAAGGTCATCGAGTACAACTGCCGCTTTGGTGACCCGGAGACGCAGGTGGTGCTGCCCCTGCTGGAAGGCGACCTGTTGCACATCATGCAGGCCTGCACGGGCGGCACGCTGGAAAACGAGGAGGTCAAGTTCTCGGACGGTGCTGCCGCCTGCGTCATTCTGGCTTCCGGCGGCTACCCGGTGGCTTACGAGAAGGGCAAGCCCATCACAGGTCTTGTGGACGGCCAGCTGCCCGGCGAGGAGAATGTGACGGTCTACCACTCCGGCACCGCCATCACCGAGGATGGCACCCTTGTCACGGCCGGCGGCCGTGTGCTGGGTGTCACCGCCACCGGCCCGCGGCTGACCAATGCACTGAGCCATGCCTATGAGGCGGCAGAGAAGATCAGCTTTGAGAAGCTGCACAAGCGCAGCGATATCGGCCTGCGAGCCCTGAAGGCACTGGCAGAGAAGGAATAAATGGCTCGCCCTCTCAGGCCGCTTCGCGTCCAGCTCTCCCAAAGGGAGAGCCCTTGGCAAAACCATGAACTTTGCGTGGACTGCCAAGGCCTCCCACTTTGGGGGAGGTGGCAGCGCGTGAGCGCTGACGGAGAGGGCGAGGACGCTAGATAAATTTTAGAATCATAAGGGGGAACCTACCCAATGGTCTATCGTATTTATGTGGAAAAAAAGCCCGGCTTTGATGTGGAAGCCACCGGCCTGAAAAATGAGCTGACCAGCCTGCTGGGCATCCAGTCGCTTACCGGTCTGCGTCTGCTGAACCGCTACGATGTGGAAGGCATCGACGAAGAACTGTTCAACCAGTGTGCAAACACCGTGTTCAGTGAGCCGCCGGTGGATAACACCTATGCCGAGCTGCCCGCCAGCGACGGCGTGTCCTTTGCAGTGGAGTATCTGCCCGGCCAGTTCGACCAGCGCGCCGACTCCGCTGCTGAGTGCATCCAGCTCATCAGTCAGGGCGAGCGCCCGCTGGTGCGCTCTGCCCGCGTCTATCTGCTGGAAGGCACCCTGACCGACGAGCAGGTGGCCGAGATCAAGAAATACGTCATCAACCCGGTGGAGGCCCGCGAGGCTTCGCTGGACACCAAGCAGACCCTGAAAATGGAGTACCCCGTGCCCGCCCCGGTCAAGGTGCTGGAGGGCTTCAACCAGCTGGACGAAGAGCAGCTGAAAAAGTTCATTGCGGACAACGGCCTTGCCATGGATCTTGGCGATATTGAGTTCTGCCAGAAGTATTTCCGCTCTGAGCACCGTGACCCCACCATCACCGAGATCAAGATGATCGACACCTACTGGTCCGATCACTGCCGCCACACCACCTTCGGCACCATTCTGGACGATGTGCAGATCGACGATGCCGTGGTGCAGAAGGCCTTTGACCGCTACATGGCCATGCGCGCCGATCTGGGCCGCGAGAACAAGCCCCGCTGCATGATGGACCTTGCCACCATCGGCGCCAAGGAGCTGAAGAAGCAGGGCATCCTGAAAAATCTGGACGAGTCCGACGAGATCAACGCCTGCACCGTCAAGATCAAGTGCGATGTGAACGGCAAGGACGAGGACTGGCTGTTCCTGTTCAAGAACGAGACCCACAACCACCCCACCGAGATCGAGCCCTTCGGCGGTGCGGCTACCTGCATCGGCGGTGCCATCCGTGACCCGCTGTCCGGCCGCAGCTACGTCTATCAGGCCATGCGCGTCACCGGCGCAGGCGACCCGCTCAAGCCGGTCAGCGAGACTCTGCCCGGCAAGCTGCCCCAGCGCAAACTGGTGACCACCGCAGCTGCCGGCTATTCCTCCTACGGCAACCAGATCGGCCTTGCTACCGGTCAGGTGGACGAGATCTATCATCCCGGCTATGTGGCAAAGCGCATGGAGATCGGTGCCGTTGTAGGCGCTACCCCCGCTTCCCACGTCCGCCGCGAGTGCCCCGCCCCCGGCGATGTCATCGTTCTGCTGGGCGGCCGCACCGGCCGTGATGGTGTGGGCGGTGCTACCGGTTCTTCCAAGGCCCACAAGCTGGACAGCCTTGAGCACTGCGGTGCCGAGGTGCAGAAGGGCAACGCTCCCATCGAGCGCAAGCTGCAGCGCCTGTTCCGCCGCGAGGATGCCTGCAGGATGATCAAGCGCTGCAACGACTTTGGCGCAGGCGGTGTGTCCGTTGCCATCGGTGAGCTGGCCGACGGCCTGTACATCGACCTGAACAAAGTCACCAAGAAGTACGAGGGTCTGGACGGCACCGAGCTGGCCATCAGCGAGAGCCAGGAGCGCATGGCTGTGGCGCTGGCCCCCGAGGACGTGGACAAGTTCATTGCTCTCGCCAACGAAGAGAACCTTGAGGCCACTCCTGTGGCAAAGGTGACGGCTGAGCCCCGCCTGAACATGGTGTGGAACGGCATGTCCATCGTGAACATCAGCCGCGAATTCCTGAACTCCAACGGTGCAGAGAAGCACCAGAAGGTCCATGTGGAAAAGGCCACGGTCTGGCAGCCCCAGTGGGAGGGCCTGACCTTCAGCCAGAAGATGAAGAACATGGTGGGCGATTTGAACATCTGCAGCAAGAAGGGCCTGTCTGAGCGGTTCGACTCCACCATTGGTGCCGCCACTGTGCTCATGCCCTTTGGCGGTGCCTATCAGTTGACCCCGCAGAACGCCATGGTGGCAAAGCTGCCGGTGGACGGCGAGACCAGCACCTGCTCCGGCATGGCATGGGGCTTCAACCCCTTCCTGATGAGCGCAGACCAGTACAAGGGCGCTCAGATGGCTGTCATCGAGAGCGTTACCAAGCTGGTGGCCTCCGGCTTCCGCTATGAGGATGCTTACCTCACCTTCCAGGAATATTTCGAGCGTCTGGGCACCGCCCCGGAGCGCTGGGGCAAGCCGCTGGCCGCTCTGCTGGGTGCACTGGATGCTCAGATGGGTCTGGGCATTGCATCCATCGGCGGCAAGGACAGTATGTCCGGCTCCTTTGAAAAGCTGGATGTGCCTCCCACGCTGGTCTCCTTTGCAACCGCCATCGGCAAGGCAAACAAGGTGGTGTCCACCGAATTCAAGAAGCCGGAGAGCACGGTAGTGCTGGTACGGCCCATCATCGACCCCGAGACCGGCTGCCCCAACTTCTTCTCCCTGAAGGCCAACTACAAGATCGTGGAGGACATGATCGAAGAGGGCATGGTGGCATCCGCCTGCTCTGTGGGCTACGGCGGCATTGCCGAGGCTCTGTTCAAGATGGGCCTTGGCAACCACATCGGCTTCAAGATGCGTGCGGATAAGACCACCCATGAGATGTTCCAGCCCATGTATGGCTCCATTGTTCTGGAAATGGTGTCCGATTCGCCCGCCGGTGAGATCCTGGGCGAGACCACCAAGGAATACGTCCTTGAAGCCTGCGGCGAAAAGCTGGATATGGCCCAGCTGCAGGAGATCTGGGAAGGCAAGCTGGAGCCGGTGTACCCCTACCGCAAGGCAGGCCCCACCGTGGAAAAAATCAACGGCAAGCTGACCGCACCCGCCGCACCCAAGATCGGTGTGGCAAAGCCCAAGGTCATCATTCCGGTGTTCCCGGGCACCAACTGCGAGTACGACACCGCCAAGGCCTTTGCCCGCGCCGGTGCCGACCCGGAGATCCTGGTCATCCGCAACCTGACCCCCGCCGACGTGGCCGAGAGCTGCAAGGCACTGGTCAAGGCCATCGATAACAGCCAGATCGTCATGCTGCCCGGCGGCTTCTCCGGCGGCGACGAGCCGGACGGCAGCGCAAAGTTTATTGCCTCCTTCTTCCGCAACCCGGAAGTCACCGAGGCGGTGCGCCGCCTGCTGCAGCAGCGCGACGGCCTGATGCTGGGCATCTGCAACGGCTTCCAGGCCCTCATCAAGCTGGGTCTGGTCCCCTACGGCGATATCCGCCCCATCACCGCTTACGATCCCACCCTGACCTTCAACACCATCGGCCGCCACCAGAGCATGCTGGTGCGCACCCGCATTGCATCCACCGGCAGCCCGTGGCTGTCCAAGTGCGAGGTGGGCGAACAGTTCACCGTTGCCATCAGCCACGGCGAGGGCCGCTTCGTGGCTCCGCAGGAGGTGCTGGACACCCTCATGAAGAATGGCCAGATCGCCACCCAGTATGTGGACATCGAGGGCAACCCCACCATGGACCAGCGCTATAACCCCAACGGCTCTGTGCTGGCGATCGAAGGCATCACCAGCCCGGATGGTCGTGTGTTCGGCAAGATGGGCCACTCGGAGCGTAGCGGCGAGTACCTGTACAAGAACGTTACCGGTGACAAATATCAGCCGATCTTTGAGGGCGGCGTGGACTATTTCAAGATTTGATGGTAGAATAGAGAAAAACTCCTTCCGTCATCGCTGATGCGATGCCACCTCCCTCGGAGAGGGAGGTTGAAAGGCCCCCTCCCCGAGGGGGCTGTCGCCGGAAGGCGACTGGGGGAGTCACTTTCAGGAGGAAACAATCAATGTCTCAGCATGATCGTTATATCAGCCCCTTTTCCACCCGCTATTCCTCGGACGAGATGCAGTATATCTTCTCGGACGATAACAAGTTCCGCACATGGCGCCGCCTGTGGGTGGCGCTGGCCAGGGCCGAAATGGAGCAGGGCCTGACCAACATCACCCCCGATATGGTGGCTGAGCTGGAAGCCCATGTGGACGATATCAACTATGAAGTGGCCATCGAGCGCGAAAAGCTGGTGCGCCACGACGTGATGAGCCATGTGTACGCCTACGGCCAGCAGTGCCCCAAGGCGGCCGGCATCATCCATCTGGGTGCCACCAGCTGCTATGTGGGCGACAACACCGACATCATCGTGATGCGTCAGGGTCTGGAACTGGTGCGCAAAAAGCTGATCGGTGTGTTGGCAAAGCTGGGCCGCTTCGCCGAGGAATACAAGGACATGCCCTGCATGGCCTACACTCACTGCCAGCCCGCTCAGCCCACCACTGTGGGCAAGCGCGCCACCCTGTGGGCCAACGAGCTGGTGATGGACCTGCAGGAGATCGACCACCGTCTTGCTGTTCTGCAGCTGCGCGGTGTCAAGGGTACCACCGGCACGCAGGCTTCCTTTATGGAGCTGTTCAAGGGCGATGCCGATAAGATCCGCGCCGTGGATGCTTCCATCGCCAAGGAGATGGGCTTTGCGCCCGAAGCGGTCATCCCCGTGTCCGGCCAGACCTACAGCCGCAAGGTGGATGCCTTCATCCTGAACGCCCTTGCCGGCATTGGCCAGAGCTGCATGAAGTTTGCCACCGACCTGCGTCTGCTGGCTAACTTCAAGGAGATGGAAGAGCCGTTTGAAAAGAACCAGATCGGTTCCTCCGCCATGCCTTACAAGCGCAACCCCATGCGCTGCGAGCGTATCTGCGCGCTGAGCCGCTACCTGATGGTAGATGTGCTGAACCCCAGCTTCACCACCGGCACCCAGTGGTTTGAGCGCACGCTGGACGACAGCGCCAACAAGCGTGTCGCCATGGCTGAGGGCTTCCTTGCCACCGACGCTATCCTGAACATCATGCTCAACGTCACCGACGGCATCGTGGTGTATCCCAAGGTGGTGCGCAGCCGTCTGATGGCAGAGCTGCCCTTCATGGCCAGCGAGAACATCATGATGCAGGCTGTGGAAAAGGGCGGCAACCGTCAGGAGCTGCACGAGCGTCTGCGCCAGCACGCCATCGCCGCCGGCAAGCAGGTCAAGGAAGAGGGCCTGCCCAACGATATGGTGGACCGTATTGCTGCCGACCCTGCCTTTGGCCTGACCCGCGAGGAGATCGTGGCGGGCCTTGTGCCGGAGAACTTTGTGGGCCGTGCACCGCAGCAGGTGGAGGAGTTCATCGCCAATGTGCTCAAGCCCATCTTCGATGCTAACCCCGACGCCGTGGAGCAGCACGCATCTTTGAGTGTTTGATTTTAAATGCTCTCCGCTTACGCTCTGAGCATAAACAGCGGAAGTTACAGTTTGTTTTGCAAGAAGGAGAAGCCTGTGGGCTTCTCCTTCTTGCTTTTTCACGAAAAGGGCCGGAAAGAAAAACTCCTTCAGCTGAACTTCGTGCGTCAGCCGTTCCCCTTTTTGTCACCTTTCGGTGACATCTTCCCCCGACCGGGGGAAGTCTTTCTCAAAGAGGGAGCCTCTGACGAAGAGGAAGAGTTTACCGTACGGCCAAAGCCTCACTAATAAAGGAAGGTGGCATTGCGCAGCGATGACGGAAGGAGTTCTCTTGCGCAAATCATTTTATCATGTTACACTAAAACTCCAAACCTATGTAAAAGGAGAACCGCGTATGCGATTGGATAAATACTTAGCCGAGACGGCCCAGTGCACCCGCAGCGAAGCTAAGGCGCTGCTTTCCAAAGGGCGGGTGCAGGTGAACGGTGCTGTCTGCAAAAAGGGAGACACCCAGCTCAGAGAAAGTGACACTGTGGCTGTGGATGGCAGAGCGCTCAGCTATCAGCAGTTCGTGTACATCATGCTCAACAAGCCCGAGGGCGTGGTGAGCGCTTCCACCGACAAGCGTGACACCACCGTGGTCGATCTGGTGAGGGATGCCTATCCCCGGCGGCAGCTGTTCCCGGCGGGAAGGCTGGACAAGACCAGCACCGGCTTTGTGCTGCTGACCGATGACGGCACCTTTGCCCACGACATCCTTGCTCCAAAGCGCCACGTCTCCAAGACCTACACCGTGGTGTTGGACACGCCGCTGACCGAGCAGATGCGCACCGGCTTTGCGGTGGGCGTGACCCTTGCCGACGGCACAGCGCTTTCGCCTGCGGAGGTGACGGCCCTTTCTGCCGATGGCTGCACTGTGCGGGTGGTGCTCAAGCAGGGCGTATACCACCAGATCAAGCGGATGTTCGGCGTGTACGGCGCAGGCGTGAACGGCCTGCACCGGGATGCCATCGGCGGCCTTGCACTCGACCCGGCCCTTGCACCGGGCCAGTGGCGGGAGCTTTCTGCCGAAGAAGTGTCAAAAATTTCCAGCTGACAGGGCCGGCTTTTCACCCGAATTTCAAAAAAGCAACACATTTTTCCGGTAGAATAGGGGGCAGAACCACGCAAAAAGGCACTTTTTTGGTTCAGAATGGCCCCTAAAGATAATATTCACAAGAAAAAACTATCTTTTTTGTTGAAATATGTTGCAAAAGTAAATTCTTTTGTGTAAAATATAAAATGTAATGCAGCTAAATTGTTAAAAATCACGACCGGCTGCCGCTGCGGTTTGCACAAACGAGGAAAAGGGGTATCCATTATGGCCAATAGAGTATTTCAAAGCGTGATCTACCAGATGAAAGACGCGATCAACCGGGTGGTCGGCGTGGTGGATGAGACCGGCGCTGTTATTTCCTGCTCGGAACTGAACCTGATCGGCGAGGTGCGCGAGGGTTTCATGGCGGAGCGTCTGACCGCAGGCGACCGCTTTGTGCGCGATGGCTACACCTATCAGCAGTTCTCCAGCGCCAAGCATAATGATTATGCAGTATTCGTGGAAGGCGTGGACGAGACGGCTGGTCAGTTTGCCGCCATGCTGTCCATCAGCCTGCAGAGCATCAAGCAGTACCACGACGAAAAGTTTGATAAGTCCAACTTTATCAAGAATGTGGTGCTGGATAACATCCTGCCCGGCGATATCTATGCCAAGGCCCGTGAGCTGCACTTTGCCACCGATGTTTCCCGCGTGGTGTTCATCGTGCGTGTTACCAGCGGCGGCGATATCTCCGCCTACGATGTGGTCAGCAGCCTGTTCCCCGACAAGCAGAAGGACTTTGTGTTCAATATCAGCGAGACGGATACCGTGCTGGTCAAGGAGATCCGCAAGGGCATCGACCGCACCGATATGGAAAAGCTGGCTGCCAGCATCGTGGATACCCTGTCCGGCGAGCATTACATCAAGGCTGTGGTGGGCATCGGCACCCCCATCTCCAACGTGAAGGATCTGGCTACCTCCTTCAAGGAAGCACAGATCGCCATGGAAGTGAGCAAGGTGTTCGACACCGAAAAGCAGATCATCCGCTACGATAATCTGGGCATTGCACGCCTGATCTATCAGCTGCCCACCACCGTGTGCGAGATGTTCCTGCGCGAGGTGTTCAAGCAGGGCAGCATCGAAAGCCTGGATCAGGAGACCCTGTTCACCATCCAGCGCTTCTTCGAGAATAACCTGAATGTGTCTGAAACCAGCCGCGGCCTGTTTGTGCACCGCAACACGCTGGTGTATCGTCTGGAAAAGATCAAAAAGCTGACTGGTCTGGATCTGCGTGAGTTCGACGATGCTATCGTCTTTAAGGTAGCACTGATGGTCAAGAAGTACCTGTCCAACAATCCGGCCAAATACTAATAAGCTGCAGGCTCTGCCTGCAGTGCAGAACCGGCCGCTCGAAACCGATGCTGGCCGGTTCTTTTTGCTGTGAAAACAGATTCTAATGTCAGGAGCTAATATTACCCTATGATCGATTTAGAACACGTTTCCAAGGAATATAAACGGGGCGGACCGCTGGCACTGGACGATATCAATCTCCATGTGGACGACGGCGAGTTCGTGTTCCTGCTGGGTCATTCCGGCGCAGGCAAATCCACCCTGCTCAAGCTGTTGTTGCGCGAAGAGCTGCCCAGTGAGGGCAAGGTGACCGTGCTGGGCAAGGATGTTGCCTGCCTGCACCGCCATCAGGTGCCGTATCTGCGCCGTCAGATGGGCATTATCTTTCAGGATTTCCGGCTGATCCCCACCATGACTGTGTACGAGAACATCGCCTTTGCCATGCATGTGACCAACGTCAAGCGCCGGGAGATCAGCGACCGTGTGGAGTACATGCTGGAGCTGGTGCATCTGGAGGATAAGGCCAAGGCCTATCCGGACACCCTTTCCGGCGGTGAACAGCAGCGTGTGGCTGTGGCCCGCGCCCTTGCCCACGGCCCCAAGCTGGTCATTGCGGACGAGCCCACTGGCAATATCGACCCGGAATTGAGCCTGGAAATGATGGAGCTGCTGGAGCGGGTGAGCGAAATGGGCATCACCGTGGTGGTCGTTACCCATGAGCACGAGCTGGTGCGCCAGTTCCACCAGCGCGTCGTCACCCTGAAAAAGGGCCGCATCATTTCGGATGTGCCTGCCGACAAGGAAGCCATCCGCGCACGCGCAGAGCGCAAAGAACGCCTGTTCGAGACCGAGCTGGAACCTGCTGACACCGCAGAAAAGGAGGCGGCCACCGTATGATGAGACCTTCTACCTTCTTTTTTCTGATCCGGCGCGGCATCCGCAATCTGGGCAAGCACTGGGCCATGACCTTTGTGTGCATCCTGTCCCTCAGTGTCTGTATGACCCTGAACACCTTTGCAAGCCTTGCCGAGGTGAATGTGGACAGCATGGTGAACTATCTGGGCAGCCAGAACGAGACCGTGGTCTATCTGGACCCGGAGTGTGATGATGCCACTGCGCAGGCCGTGGGCGAAAAGCTGGCGGCAATGCCCGGCGTGACCAATGTGCAGTTCGTCTCCAAGCAGGACGTGCTGAACACCTACCGCAATTACATGGAAGATTACTCCTCCCTGTGGGATGAGTTTGAAAATGACAACCCCTTCAAGGCCAACTACCGCGTTTCCATCGCGGATCTGAGCCAGATGGAGAGCATGAGCAAGCAGATGCAGGCCATTCAGGGCGTGTACAGCGTTACCGCCCCGGTGGAAATGACCAACGTCTTTGTGCAGGTGCAGCGCTCTGTTACCAAAGTGGGCCGCGGCATCGTGCTGGTGCTGATGGTCGTCAGCATCATCACGGTGGGCAGCACCATCCGCCTGAGCGTGTTTGCGCGCCGCCGCGAAATTGAGATCATGAAGTACGTGGGCGCCACCAACGGTCTGGTCACTCTGCCCTTCGTTGTGGAAGGTCTGACCATGGGCCTGATCTCCGGCGTGCTCACTGCAGCGATTAGTCTGGGCGGCTACTCCTACATGGTGCAGGCCTCCGACGGTCTGGGCGGCGTGTGGGAAATGATCATGGGTCAGGCACTGGTGCCGGTGAGCGCCGTCTGGTCCACTATCATCCCGTACAGCCTCATCGGCGGTGCCGTTGTGGGTGGTCTGGGCAGTATGTTCTCCATCCGCAAGCACCTGAACGTGTGATCGAAAGGAGCCGCACATGAAAAAAGCACTTCATGCAAAGCCCTTCCGCCTGCAGATGCCCGGCCATACGCCGCGCCATGCACGGCCGGAGCCTGCCCGCAGCAAGCTGCTGCGCGGCGTGAGTCTGTGCCTGGCGGCGGTATGCCTTGCGGCAAGCGTCAGCTTCCAGCCGGCCACGGCAGCCACCAGCATGGCCAGCCTGCAGAACAAGCTGAACAGCCTTTCCAAATCCATCGACCAGCACAAGAAGGAGCTTTCGGACGCAAAGAAAAAGGAAGCTGCTGCAAAAGCGCTGGAAACTGAGCTAAAGGATCGCGTGGGCATCATTCAGTCTCAGATCAGCGTGCTGAGCACCCAGATCGCTGCTGTGCAGAACAACATTGGCCAGACCGAGCAAAAGATCACCGCCAAGGAAGGCGAGATCACCCAGAAGCAGGCCGAGATCGACAGCCAGTGGGGTGATTTTAAAAAGCACATGGCTGCCATGCAGGAGCTGCGCGACGGCGGCAGTGTGGCCATGCTGAGCGCAGTGAACGACCTGTATGAGCTGCTCACCTTCAACGAGGTCATGCAGGATATCTCCATCAAAGATACCGAGATCATGGACAACATGAAGGCGGCCAAGTCTGAACTGGAAGCGGACAAGGTGGAACTGGAGGCCCAGCGCAAGGAACTGCAGAGCCAGAAGGCGGAGCTGGATACCCAGAACTACCAGATGAAGGCAAAGCAGAGCGAGCTGAACAGCAGCATTTCTGCGGCGCAGCTTTCTGCACAGGATGCCCAGAAGGCCCAGCAGACGGCACAGGCCGCTATTGAATCGGACGAGCTGAACTATGAGGCCGTCAAGAAAGAGATCCAGAAGCTGATCGCGGCCGCTGCATCCAGCAAGCCGCAGCTGAGCTTTACCGGCTTTGCCTGCCCGCTGAAGAGATATACCCGCATTTCCAGTGAGTACGGCTGGCGCAAGAACCCGGTGTCCGGCGTGAACAGACTGCATGCCGGCATTGATCTGGCTGCGCCGGGCGGTACCCCCATCTACGCAGCCGCAAGCGGCTATGTGCAGGTGGCGGGCTGGTCCAGCGGCGGCTATGGCAACTATGTCATCATCTACCACGGCAGCATGTCGGACGGCAACGCCTACAGCACCCTGTACGGCCATATGAAGTCGGTAGCCACCAGTGCGGGCAAGTATGTCAAGCAGGGTGAGCTGATCGGCTACGTTGGTTCCACCGGCAACTCTACCGGCAACCACCTGCATCTGGAAGTCTGGAAGGGCGGCAGCAAGGCCAATGCGGTCAATCCGCGCGGTTATATCCCGTTCCCGCACAACTGAGTGTATTTATAAGGAGTCTGGTATTCTATGAACGAACAAAAACATAAGCGTTTGCTGCGCATCGGCTGCCTTTTGCTGGCAGGCGTGTTTGCACTTTCGCTGCTGAGCAGTGTGATCATGATGCTGCTGTATTAACAGGGAGGGGCAAGCATGAACCGTAAGATCTCTGTGGGCATGGCTGTCACCATTGTGATCCTTGCCATGACCGTGACCTTTTCCATTACCATGCTCATTGCCATGCGTCTGTTTGACAGCACGGTGAGCAGCGTGAAGGAAAAGGAGAGCATGTACAACAAAGTGGCCGAGGTGGACCGCTATGTGCGCAGCAACGACTACTACACCATTGATGAAACGGTGCTGTACGACCGCCTGACCGCAGGCTACCTGCTGGGTACCGGCGACAAGTACGCCCGTTACTACACCGCCAACGCCTACACCGAGCTGATGAACCAGCAGAGCGGCAAGGTGATGGGCATTGGCGTGGAGCTTGGCATGGACCAGACCGGCTATGCCAGAGTGACCAGGGTGTATGAGGACTCGCCTGCGCAGGAAGCCGGTATCGTGGTGGGCGATTACATCACTGCTATTGACGGCACCGATGTGAAGAGCCTTTCCGGGGTGGATGCCGTGCAGTCCCGCCTGCAGGGCGAAGCCGGCACCATCGTCAATGTTACATGGCTCGACAGCAAGGCTGCTTCCCGGACGACGGACCTGACCCACTCCGGCTACACCAGCACCACCGTGGACTACCAGATGCTGGACAGCGTGGGTTACATCAAGATCCGCCAGTTCGACGGCAGCACGCCCAGCGAGCTGGACTATGCCATCCGGTCTCTCACTACCAGCGGTGCCCAGAGCCTTGTGTTCGACCTGCGCGATAACGGCGGCGGCGTGTTGGATGATGCCATCAGCTGCATCGACCTGATCGCCCCGGAAGGCACTGTGGCCTATGCCGAGGATAAGAACGGAAACCGCACCATCATTGGCAGCAGCGACGATGAGAGCAAGGTGGAGCTGCCCATCGTCTGTCTGGTCAACGGCAACACTGCCAGCGCAGCAGAGCTGTTTGCTGCCAGCCTGCGCACCATGAACGGCGCACGTCTGGTGGGCACCACCACCATGGGCAAGGGAACCATCCAGAGCAGCCCGCAGCGCCTTTCGGATGGCAGCGCCGTGAGCATCACGGTGGCAAAGCTCATCTGCGGCGACGGCTCCTGCTTTGATGGCACCGGCCTGAGCGTGGATGTGGAGCGTGCCCTCAGTGCCGAAGAGACCACGAATTTCTACGATTATACCCCCGAGGATGACCCGCAGATCCAGCGTGCGGTCAGCGCAGCACAGCAGCTGAGCGGTACCACGACTCTGGGCGGTGTCAACGAAGCAGCTTCTTCGGCTGCTGCTTCCGAAGAAGCCGACAGCGCTTCCACTGAGCCGGAGAACGCTTCCTCTGAGGAAACGGCTTCCTCCACCGAAGCAGAAGCCGGCGGCGAAGCAGCATCCAGCGCAGAATAAAGGGTAAAACCGGCAGAAAGGCTGCATGGACTTCTTTTTGTAAAAAGGAAACCGGTTTATTGCGGTGCTGTTTGCCGTACGCATGTTCCTTTCTTGAAACGGCTTTTGATCGCGCCCGTAGGGCGCGGTGATGCTGCCTGCCGTACCGACTCCTCACGTGAAAAGGCGTTTTGGAGTGCCCCGCAGCGCTCCCGTTTACCGTACCGATCCCTTCTCGTGAAAATGCAACCCAGCCAGACCCGCAGGTCTGGCTGGGTTGCCATATTATAATAATATTTCCGCTGAATATGCCCAAAGCGACGCGGAGGGCATTCAAATCGTACTATGAAAAAGGATGGAATCTATGCCCGAACTGACCGACCTCTCGGTGATCCGCGCCCTGTGTGAAAAATACGATTTTGCACTCTCCAAGGGTTTTGGACAGAACTTTATCATCAACCCGGGCCTGCCGCCCAAGATTGTGGATGCCAGCGGCGTGGATAAGCGCTATGGTGTCATTGAAATCGGCCCCGGCATCGGTGTGCTGACCCGGGAACTGGCAAAGCGCGCCGCCAAGGTGGTGTCCATTGAGGTGGACGAACGCCTGCCACCGCTGCTGGCCGAAACGATGGCCGGAGTGGACAATTTCAAACTGGTATTACAGGATGTACTGAAAGTTGACCTGAAGGCTCTTATTGCGGAAGAATTCCCTGGTATGCCGGTGGCTGTGTGCGCCAACCTGCCCTACTACATCACCAGCCCCATCGTCATGAAGCTGCTGGGCGACCGCCTGCCCATTGAAAGCCTGACCGTCATGGTACAGAAGGAAGCTGCCGACCGTCTGGCTGCTGCGCCCGGCACCCGTGCATCCAGCGCCATCAGCTGCGCGGTGAGCTACTATGCCACCTCCAAAATGATGTTCACCGCTGCGCCCGGCAGTTTTTACCCGGCCCCCAAGGTGACCAGCGCCGTGGTGCGCATGGAGATCCGTCCGCAGCCCGCTGTGCAGGTGGAGGACGAAGAAGGCTATTTTGCGCTGGTGCGTGCCGCCTTCGGACAGCGCCGCAAAACGGCTGCAAACGCCATTGCCAGCGGCCTGGGGATGTCCAAGGACGCGGTGACAGCCGCCATTGAAGCCGCCGGTTTTGATGCCCGCATCCGCCCGGAAGCCCTCACACTGGAGGATTTTGCAAAGATCCAGCAGGCCCTTGCCCGGTGAAGCAGCCCGCTGCTCAAAAAAGAATACAACAGACTTTGAAACTCACAGGAGCCGTCCGCGGTTCCTGTGGGGTTTTTATGATAATAGAATCGAATGGTTCGATTTTATTATCGATGTATTGCGTTGAAAATTCCTGGTATCAAAACGTGATACAACAGAAAAGAATGCTAAAAGCAGACGAAAGCATGAACTGATGGCAATGGCACCTCATTTGTTAAACGGTATAGTATACTGTTTGAGGAATGGGTTTTTTGCGCGCCAAGAAGATATTGACAAGCCGCGCGTTTTTTGGTATTCTATCAAAAGACCGCTTGGTCCATGCTGGTGTGGCGCAATGGCAGCGCAACTGATTTGTAATCAGTGGGTTGCAGGTTCAACTCCTGTCACCAGCTCCAAAAAGCCGCTCAGGAACGTTGATTTCTGGGCGGCTTTTGCTTTTGTGTTTTTGCTTTCGACACAAAAATCCAAAAATTCCGCAAAAGATGTTGACAAACTACCATCCGGGTGGTAATATATACAGGCAATCCATGGACTGCAAAACTGAATATGGGCGTGTTCCCGAGTGGCCAATGGGGACAGACTGTAAATCTGCTGCTTTCAGCTTCGGTGGTTCGAATCCACCCGCGCCCACCAAACAAGAAAAATCCGAACCTGTTTCCGATTGGAGAAGGGTTCGGATTTTTCGTTTTCTTCGGGTTTGAAAATGAAGGCTCCCGTGGACGACGCAAAACTCCGATACCTTGTCATAGACCGTAAGCCACTAACAAGATTTGGAGGGTATGATTATGAAGTACGATGCAAGGGCTTGCCATTTCAACATGGATACCGGGTGCGTGGAACTGCTACTCCGGGATGGGAGAAAAATTTTCATTGACGGCACCGGGGTCGAGGATGCGCTGGACGTGACTATGGCACAGCAGACGGAACTGGACTACCTCATCTACAATGATCCGCTGGGCTATGCAGATTTGATTCTGAACGGTGACCCGGAGGAATATTTGAAGAATGTGGCCGGGAGCCATAGGTTAGAAGATTAAGGACAAAAAAATAAAGTGTTCTTCCAGAAAGTCTAGCATCCGACCGATACCGTCCGTCAGACGCTCGGTGAAGCCGCGTTCCTCATGCAGCTCAGATTGCAGATAATAATTCTCGTCCCGCAGCCTACGGTTTTCCTGTTCAAGCCGCTGCTGCCGCTGTGCTTCTTCCAGCCGCTTTTGCATGGACGGCACTTGCGACCGCAGACGGGTGTTTTCCGCTGTCAACTCTTTTACCTTTTGCCGATCCGTCACGCTGCGCAGCGCCATTTTCTTTAATTGCTCGACTTGATCCACCGTCACGCCCTTTACTGCCCCTGTGAGCGTCTTTTCTGGCTGAATATCCTTCATGGATACATTTACCCTGTCTGCCTCCTTTAAGAGCCGTACAGTGCCTTTCAGAGCGTCTCGTTGCCGTTCCAGCTCGGCAACTTCCTGCTCAACTGCCGCTGTCTGCTGCTGCACCGCTTCCAGTCTCGCCGCCGCTTCCTTGAACTGCGGTAAGTCCATGTGTGGTCTGTTCGTGCCGAGAGAGATAATTTCAAAATCGTGCCGCTGGGCAATCTCCGTCAGAGCTTCTTTCTCTCGCTCCATCCACGCCGCCCATTCAGTCTGCTTTCTGCCGACACCAACAAACCCCTGCTGCTTCAACGCCTGTTTCATGGATACCCTGGTCGCAAGTCCTCTGGACTGCTCCGTTGCCACAGGGATAAAATCGACATGGAGATGGGGCGTTGCCTCGTCCATGTGCAGCACCATATTGAACACCCGCAGATGGGGGTTGCGTTCTGCAAAGGAATCCGCAAAATCTTTCAGAGCTGCCGCAGCCCGTTCTCCATCCGGCGTACCGCACCCACAGTCGCTCATGTTGCCGATCTGGAAGATCGCTTCATGGAACAGCTTTTCCTGTTTGCTCTGCCGGATATGCTCATAGTAGTCCGGTATCTTATCTCTCGTTTTGGTTTTCTTTGCGTTGTAGGCTGTGAGAGCTTCATCAAAAACCATGTGGTAGACCTGCTTCAGATCCTCGTTGCAAAAAGTGATATTCTGCTCCGTTCGGCTCTGGTCTACATTCGCCGCAGAGAAGCTACGGTTGTTGTGCCGGATGCTTCCCGCACCTGTCATGCCCGAAATCGTAACTCCCATAAAATCGCCCCCTTTCCGCTTAATCTTCCGTTCTCTATTTTATCATAAACTTCCGCTAAAAACAACCTCTTTGTTACTTTCTGGTGAGAAAGTAACGCAAAAGCACTTTCACACCGCCGCCCCCTTTTGTGCCCGGCAGTGTGAAAGTGCTTTGCGCGCTCCCGCGGGGAGAAAGGGGCCAATTGCTATTATGCTACAACTGGCCCCTTTCACTAAAGTTAAATGTTAATTTTACGGAACAATGCCAGTAACCGTTCTCGATACAACACCACCAGAAATCTCGCCAGTAGCATCTACATCAATGTTAAAATCTGCGCTTATCGTAGTTCCAGAAGCAAAAGTTTTTCCTGTATATTTAAGACAGGTTAAGGTGTACTTAGGGATACCAAAATCATCCTGATAGTTGACGGAAATAGTCTTAGTCTTTGAGTAAGACCCTGTTGTCTTATACTTCCATACAATAGATCCTGTTATTTTTTGTAACAAGGTTGTTCGGCACTGCGCTATAATGGAAAAGTACAACTCATCAACATAGTGAATATTAGTAGTCACATTAACTGTTGCAATAGCTCGATTTCCTTGAACAGTATATGGGATTCCGCATTCTTCAAGTTCAGACTTCATCTCATCAAGTTCATCCAAACTCAAAGAAACTGGGATCTCAAATGTTTCTGAAGCTATAATACCTTGCTCTGCACTCATAGCCACATCTTCATCAGACGCCGCAAATGCCGTCATAGAAAGAGAGCACAACATTACAACCGCCAAGAACAGAGAAACAAGTCTTTTTCTTATCATACTGAAATCTCCTTTTTTGATTATTTTTTAGGGAAAGTCAACTCAAAGCAAACTCAAAACATTGGAAACCCTCCATTCTATATATCTGGGGTTTAACCCAAAACCGTACTTACGCCTTAGCGACAATTGAATATCTGGCAAAATATCTGCCAGCACTATGTTCCCTTTTTGGGGGAGAACACAGCTAATATCTGTATCAAAATAGTCATCTTGAACATTCACAACTTTATTTTTATAAAAAATTCTTAAGTTACTCTGATTTTGTATGATTAGACTCCACTCATCAGAAATAGCTTCGATCTGAGCAGCAGATAACATAACGCAATCTTTTTTCAGCGAATCGGCTATCTCTCCTGGGGAGAAATCACTATAACTAATAATACCTTGCAATTGCGGTCTACTAACGTAAATAGTAATCGCTACATCTCGAAAAAAAGTTATTGCTGCAAACAAACCACAAATTTCAGCAGGGCAAAAGCTATATAAAATAGTCAACGGGTGTTCAGCTAAAGAATTTTTCGCAAGCGACACATCACTAAAATCTGCCCAATTTATATACTGTAGCATATCACCATCTGTTACAGCAAAAATCGAAAAATCTTTTGAACAATAATACACCCTCTGAATTCCTCCTGCTTTTAATGAATTAAATAAATTTCTATCAAAAACAAGATAATTCATAGCATCTATTTTTTTCATTATGCAACCACTTTCTCCATCTTTATATCTCCTAACTGTCTTCGCCAAAAAACAACCGACTAAACCACCCTCTTTTTTGAGGTTTATCATCCACCACTTCTCGCATTTCCCCACCAGAAGTCAACCTCTGTTGAAGTGTTCCCGCATGAAGTGCCTGAGCTACCTGTGCGGTCTGTTGCGCCGCCACCAATGCCGAGCTGACATCTGCCAGTCTTGCGTTCAGTTCCTCGATCTGCTTATCCTTTACTTCAAGCTGCTCATTTTTACGGTCTAATTCCCTTTGCAACATGGAAATCAACACATCTTCCGAGGTTTCGCAACTTGCTTTCGCCGGTTGCGAAACTTGGTTTCGCCCATCACCTAAATAATGCTGATATATAGCGGTTTTTTTGGCTTTCGCTGATTGCGAAACTTCCTTTCGCATCTTTCGAAACATGGTTTCGCCGACACCACGCTCTGACCGCCTGTTCTGACACGCCACATTCTGCCGCTATTTCCGTTATAACACCCGCCATATATCATCACCACTCTTTCGTTTGGATCGATTCTCAAAACAAATCGCTATGAGAACCCGTCCTAATCAATTTCAAAATTAAAGTCTCTCTGACAACCTTGTAAACAAGCAACCAATCCGGCTCAATGTGGCACTCTCTCATGTCCTTATAGTTTCTGGAATTAGTGAGAGCGTGATCTCGGTATGCCTCCGGCAATGGTTGCTCATTGCATAACAGCGTAATGACTTCTTCCAGCTTCTTCGGATTGCAGCCCCGTTTTACCGCAAGCTTATAATCTCGTTTGAACTGCCCCGTAAACTCCGGCTTAAGCATTAAGTGCCTCCATCAAATCACAGACGCTGTCAAACGGGCCAAACATATCCTCGCCCTTGTCTGCCGCTTCCATCGCAGCATAGGTAGTGGCGTTCGGCTCGTCAACCTTGACCTCAAAGGGAAGTCCATGACACCTAAGTGCCTGGCGATAAAAAATCCCCGTTGCCGTACTCAAATCCATTCCCAAAGTCTTAAAAAGAGCTGCCGCCTGTGCTTTCAGCTCCGGCTCCATTCTAATCGTCATATTTCCTTTAGCCATACATAGCACTCCTTTCTCATCACATAGCTTGCACTTATATTATACTCAACATTCATTCGTTTTGCAAGTGCGTTGCAAATATTATTTGTATCTTTTCTGTGAACACCGTTTTTCTATATGGTAACACCGCAGCGTGCACATTTAAGGGTTGAAAAAGCCTTATTTTATGCGGTTTTCCAGCCTCGTTTTTGGTGGGTGTAAAACCCTTACCCGCCTCCAAAACGCCTTACAGGGCATTTCTGGTGCGTTTACAGCCCTTTCTTAAAATTCTCCACCAACAAATCGCTCAAAGCCTGTGACGGGCGTATTTTGACCGTTATATGCCCCTCCGGTATAGTGTCCCACCATTTGCGAATGGTGGGATAAGTCAATCCCGTCTCCCTTTTGCAATGGCTTTTCGTTCCCCCCGGATGTTGCTGCCGCCATTCATAGACCGTTTTCTGCGCCGTTCCGCTTCCAGATGGGCGTCCACCATTCGTACATTCCCCGATGCCAACCTTAAATTGTCTATTCATATTCATGTACTGCATGTGGAGTTTTTGTGATCGTCCATTCCGTCTATTCCTCTCGATACGAACATCGGTCAGAGCTTCAATATCAGAAATCGTGAAATTGTAATACTCCTTGTCGTAGGCCTCCAGCGCACTCCGTATATCTTCCTCGGTCAATGCGTTCTCATGCTTCACCATCTGTAGATCATCAAAAGCCTGTTTCATGTCCTGCCGGAGCTGCTGCTTCGACACACCGCATTTGTAGACATAAATGGCAAGACACATCAGAAAGAAATACCGATGCCCACCCTTTATCTCCCCGATCTGCCGCATCCACCAATGGAGGTGTGCCCAACTGGACACACCTCGGTGAGATACATCTATATAAGGCAGGGCGTTCCCTTTACTGGGAGCGTCCTGCTGTTTTTATGCTGCAACAGGCAAAGCTTGTAGAGCTTCCTGCTCTTTCAGCCATTCCTCGTATTCACGCTGGCCTTCCTCGCTGTTGAAAAACTCAACCATGGAGGGATAAAAGCAACGTGCAAGGGTCTTGATTGCTTCATCCGGGTAGCCGGATTTGTTTGACTTCTTCTTTTTGTTCAAATAGTATCCTCCGAAAATCAAAGTTCTATATCCTGCCCACGCGTGCGGTTTCGCTGCGGCACATTCATGGTGCGCTCCTGCTTGGGGGCAAGAATCTTTTCCAGAAAGCTGCGCACCAGTTCAGGTGCACGGTGGAGCGCATCCAGATAGGGCTTCACTTCGTACCAGAGTTCATGATACTTTTGGCCCCAATGAGCAGCTTCCTTCTTGGCGGTGGAAAGTTCTTCTTTCAGGCGGCGGTTCTCCACGTCCATCATATAGCCATGGTCGGCCTGTTTTTTCAGCATGGAAAATTCTTCTTCGGTCAGCGAATAGTTGCCGAGGAAGGTGCGCTTGCCGATATAATCCAGATCACGCGCATGAATGAGGGCTTCTTTCGTGAGCGTGGTCTTTTTCTGAATGGAGGCAAGTTCTTTCTCCTTTTGGGAGAGGGCCTGACTGGTTTTGGCAAGCGATTGTGCCTGCTGGTCGGCTTGGGTGGTCAGGGTGTCCAGCCGTTCCTGCTCCCGCTGGACTTTGAACTGAGTGACAGTCAGGTGTTCTTCGGTGCTGCCACGCTCGCCGCGCTCCACATCGGTGTACCCGGCAGTACGCATATAGTTGAAGAAATCGTCTTGCAGGACGCTGTACGACTTCTTCAGGACTGGCTTGCCGTTCTTTTGCAGCACGGGCTTTCCGGCATCGTCCAGCAGGGGCTTGGATGCCCACTTCTTGCTCCGGCTGACCTGCATGACAGTCTCCTTGACGGTGCCGACCAGTGCCTTGTCCTTGCAGCGTTTCGACCAGAGGATTTGCTTTTCCACCACAGGCACATAGACCACATGAAGATGGTAGTGGTAGACCTCCCGACCTAATGCTTCGGTCATGGCGCGGTTGATCTCATCCGCGTGCATGACTGCCGAGAGGATATACTGCTCACCACCCACAATCTGCACAGCAGCTTTGTAGGCATCCTCATAGAACTGCTTGGCGAACTCGTAGCCACCGTGATTGTCAAAATAGGCCGAGTTGACATCAAAGACAAGTTCGCAGTAGTGGGTGGCATCCGGCTTCAGGCCGCGCGTGGAAATCGTACCAGCGGTTTCCAGTTGGGCGAATAGGTCAGTGTAGCTGGCGGTTGGCTTTTTGAAGTGGACGTTCCATGCAGCGCGCTGGGGGATAATATCGGGGTTCCGATAGCTGTCCTTTTCACGCTCATTGTGCTGCTGGGTGTTGCCAACGGCCTTATCCGAAACGGCGAGATTTCGGACACTGGTGCGGTCAACGCCATCGTTTCTTGCCAAAGGGCATCCCTCCTTTCAAGGTTCATCGAGAGGTGACGGGGAACGGAGATGCACTTCTGCGGAAGTGTAATAACCCACTATGACACTTTCATCCCTGCGGTCTGCAAAGTGTAGTGGGCTCTCCGAGGGGGAACGTCTCCTGCGGGAGAGCTACAATCAAGTTCGCACAATGCGAACTTGATTGCTCCGTACGCATCTGAAAAAATTGCGTACGGACTTCAAATAACCTGTACGGTTCGTACGACGTACGGAAATCCGAAATATAAACGATAACACGCTTTAATTTATCTCAATTTGCCGTACAGGCGCGTACAAGTACAGACCGTACAGGTTGTACGAACTTCTTCCGTGAAAAAATGCACTTTTTACGGGCATGGGTGGACAAGCGGCTCAATGCCCACGAAACCACGCACCCTGCGGCCACCGGGCAGGGCGGTGTTATGCGTTGCACCAGAGTACCCCAAAGTGGGAACTCTGGTGTTTTTTGTTTCCTGCCTGAATATACGGGGAATTTTGCAGAAAGAGCAAAAAAGCGGCAGAACTGCAACGGAAAAAGAAAAAAGCCCTTACTGGTTGCAGGGCTGCAACAGCAAAGGCGGAGAGAAAGCCGTATATTGAACAAAACGGCAGAGCGTATTATAATGAAGAAAAAGCTCAAAAAGGAGGGCCGACCACGTGGCACAGGAATATCTGCCCGCACCATCCAACGTCCGTCTTGCGGACTTGATGAAAGAGCACAACATCAGCCAACCGGAACTTGCCAAGGA
Source organism: Faecalibacterium sp. I4-3-84 (assembly GCF_023347255.1). Classification (GTDB taxonomy): domain Bacteria; phylum Bacillota; class Clostridia; order Oscillospirales; family Ruminococcaceae; genus Faecalibacterium; species Faecalibacterium taiwanense. The sequence continues at coordinate 766,558 of NZ_CP094466.1, read as the reverse complement.
AATCGGCTGCTCCAAGAGTACCATCAGCCGCTTTATCAGCGGTGCAAAGGGAACCCTGACCCATGAGCAGGTGCTGAAGATCGCAAGGCTGTTCAACGTGTCTACGGATTTTTTGCTTGGAGAAACCAACATCCCCGACCGCAAGAATTACGACATTGTCGAACTGGGCTTGTCCGTAGAGGCTGCAAAGAACCTCTACACAGGGCGTGTCAATGCAGAGGTGGTCAACCTGCTGCTGGAAAACGCCCGCTTTGCAGAGCTTACTTACCGCATAGCGCAGTATTTTGATGATACTTTTGCGTCTGGCATCGCGGCACAGAATGCCATGCTCACGACATTGAGCACCTTGCTACGCACAAAGGTCAAGACCCCGGAAGCAGCCAAAGCCGCAAAGGACATCAGCCTTCGGAGAAAACCAGTGTATCAGGGCGACCTTGATGACATCGAGATGTACTTTATGGCGGCGGTCAAGGAAATCAAAAAGGGTATTGGGAGCCATTACGCCGAACAGGAAGCCATGAGCAAGAAAGCGGCAGCGAAGATGTTCACCGAATTGACTAAAGGGCAGGATGTGCAGCACCCAACGATTACGGCAGAGCAGTTGACAGATGCAATGTTGGACAGCGTTTCAGGCATGGAAGGAGCTACGCCGGAAGCGCTGGAACAGCTGCGGAACGGTCTGCTGGGAATCTTGCAGTCTGCCGCAGAGCAGGAAAACGCCCATGAAGCAGACGAATGAACGGCTTTGTGCGTTGGCACAGAAAGGCGATGCTGCCGCGCTGGACAGCCTGATCGACAACAACAAGTCCTTTATTGGCAAGGTGGCAAATGACCTTTTCCGCAGCATGAATCTGGCACAGTCTGGCCTGAACCTTGACACGGACGATTTGAAACAGGCGGGCAATCTGGGCTTATGGAAAGCTGTGTCGAAATTTGATGCAGCCTATGGCATGAAGTTCCTGACCTATGCGGCTCCTGCCATCCGCAACGCCATGATGGACATGGTGCGGGATGCCTTTGCCGCTTTTGAGCAGCGGATGGTGACGGAAGACAAGGACGGCGTCTGCTACCAGCGCGTTTCGCTGGATGAGGTTCTGCCGGGAGAAGAGCAGCTGCGGCGCATCGAAGCCATAGCCGACCCCTACGCCATGCAGCCGCAGACCATTATGGAGGAACAGGAATCGCGCCGGGAACTGTACGATGGTCTGAAACGACTGACCCAGCGGGAGCAGACCTACCTGCTGTACCGCTATGGCTTCACTGATGGCAAGGAACATCCTTTGATTGGTACGGCGATATATTTCCACCTGACAAAAGGCCGCGCCCAAAAGACCGAGGAACAGGCTATGGATAACCTGTGGCTGGAATTGCCGTGGTGGTTTATCTGAGTGAAAAGAAAAATCGTGATTGTGCTACAAGTTTTCTGGAAATTTATGTGCAGCTATACGATTTTGAGGAATTTTGTAGACGGATGAAACAAAATAGGATTAAATCTAAGTATCTAAGGAACGTTGATTTCACGAAGCTGCTGATTACCGACTGTAGGATTTGAGGAGGATGCCGTTTTATGAAAATTACACGAGATAAAATGTTTTTTTCAAAAGATCTTATTCATACACTGGCATATGTCGGAATGTTCGTGGCGGCAATTATATCGGTTGGAGCGTGTAAGTCTGGTATTTGGGTGGCTGCGATATTAGCATGGATTGTAGCAGGTATAATTATCGGATTGGCGATTATTTCCGACTATAAAAAGGCAGAACTTTTGAAAAATGAAACGAGAATCATCGGAAAGGTTACAGCAACAAAACGAGTACATATAAAATTTCATATGAGTACCTACCACCTTGCCGATGAAGATGTAATCTATCCATATGTGGTACATTATCAGTATAAAGTTAAGGGTGAAACCTATAATGGAAAGTCGCAGTGGTTTTGGTTCAATCCATGTATTCCGAAAGGGGCACCAATAAAAATTCTAGTAGACCCAAAGAATCCGGCCCGAAGTACAGTTCTCAAACCAGAAAGCTAAAGATAGCTTTCAATCGAGGTAAAACAAAAAATTTGTCCTTATAGCGTGTTTATTTAAAAGAAGATTGCGATTGTGCTACAAATTTTCGGAAAATTTATGTGCATCTATACGATTTTGGAAAATTTTGTAAACAAACGAAATAAATCAGGCTTAAATTTCGTTATATAAACAAAAAGCAAGGAGGGAGTTTTGATGACTTGTAAAAATTGCGGCTATGAAAACAAGCTGGGTGTTCGATATTGCCAGCGGTGTGGTCAGTATATTGAACCAAAACGGACGCTGGCACAAGAAGTTAAGTCGTGGGATTTTAGAAGCCTTGCTGGCGTTGGACGCAGAGATGTGAATATTGCGCCGTTGTTTACTGCACCATCCAATCAAACTCCGGCAAAGGCGCACCAAACGCCTTCGCCTGTTGAACCGATGCCAGATGGTAGGTGGTACTGCCCGGACTGTGGAACATTAAATGATTCTTCTGAACGATTTTGCAAAAACTGTGGAAAAGTCCGATAAAGGCGAAGAAAAACATGGAAGGAGGAAACAGTATGAAAAAGATGGCTACAATAGTTCTTGGCCTTATGCTAGTACTTACATTGGTTGGCTGTGGAAATAATGCTCAAAGTTCAGATGCGCACAATGCGGAATACGAAGAAGGCTATGCCGCTGGCTACGAGGCAGGGTATAATGACGGGAAACAGCAAATAGCCGAAAGCAAAAAGCATTTTGCACAGTTTTCGGGTTCTTTTATGGCCACAGTTGAGCAACTCTTGCCCGATTACTATGCGCTTCCGGGAAAAACAATCGCCGTTGTTCACTTCTTTCAAGACAGGCCTTTTTTGCTTCATTTCCAGAAGGACTTGACAGGCGAACTTATTGAAGGAACGTCTTATGTGTTTGAGTTTGAGACTTTTGAAGTTGAACTTCCCGACGATGAAGAAAATCCAGATATTTCAGATTATATGTATTCAATAAATGTTACCAGTTATAGAGTTGCAGAAGATGATGAACTTGGATTGGAAGGCAAGATGCCAACTGTCGAAATAGTATCGAAGTAAACAGTCAAGCTATTTTATAATGAAACACAAAGATGGCGGTACACATTGGAATAGGATTCAAAAGCCGTATGAAGAACACAGCATCAAAAAAGAAAACTTGTCTCGGATTTTTGCTGATCGTATTTTTAGCATATGTGGTGTGCTATCTTCTCTCTCAAACAGTGTTTCATGAAATCTACTTGTTTGAATGGACAGCAGCCCATTATTATTTGTGTGTATGGGTTGCATCCGTTACTTTCTGTTTTCTGGAAATGTATAAAGCGGCTCTTATCACAACGGCTGGAAACTGGGCAGGAATTTTGATTGGACAAGTGTTGGGCGATTTCATTATTAAAATAAACGCCACAAAAATCACGCCGGATATGTATATAGGAAAAGTATGGCAGCTCAAGACACACTATGGAGTTTTGATTTGGCTGCTCGTTTTCCTACTTTCGTTTGTTATCGGAATGATTGTTGAAAAGAAAAATCATTGTTAAAATGCGTAGTTAATAATAGACAGCCATCTATTTGCAAGTCGCAAGTAGATGGCTGTCGGTTTTATCTGTATATTCTAATTAAAGGCCAATCCTCTAAATCTGCTATGGTCACAGCTGAGTGAGAGATAATGCTCAATCTCACCACCCAGCACAAACTGGGCGTACTCCAAAGATTTATTCTAACGAATGAATATTCTGCGCTTTAAACAATTTAATGACGAATATATTGTGCAATACAGAGAATTTCAATAGCGGCTTCGCGCTTGATTGACTCGCAACGCAAAATGCGTTACAATAAAATTGAGGTGATAACCATGGAAAAAACGATGACACTCAATCTCCGTGTCAACCCTACTGTCAAGCAGCAAGCCGAAGACGTGCTGAAGCAGCTCGGCATCCCGATGGCAACAGCCATTGATATGTACCTGCGCCAGATCACCCTGACTGGCGGCATCCCCTTCTCGCTGTCTTTACCGAAAGCTCCTGCGGCTCTGAACGCTGACACCATGACCGATGACCAGCTTCATGCAGCCTTGCAGGTGGGCATTAAGGAGATTCAGAACGGTGATACCGTGGATGCTGCAAGCGCATTCGCACAGTTCAGGGAACAGCACAGATGAAGCAGTATGACGTAAAAATTTCCTATGTAGCCCTCAGCGATATGGAGCAGATTTACAGCTATATTGCTGACCGTCTGCTGGAGCCTGACACGGCTATGGGGCAGTATAACCGCATTGCAGAAGCTATCCAATCGCTGAACATCCTGCCGGAACGCTGCGCGCTGGTGGAAAGTGAACCAGAGCGCACCCAAGGGCTGCGGCAGATGCTGGTGGACAACTACTCGGTGTTCTACATCGTGGGCGAGGATGCGGTGTCAGTGGCTCGTGTGCTGTACAGTGCATCTGACCTTGTGCGCCGTCTGCGGAGAATGAAGTGAAAGGGGTGTTCGCATGACCGCCGTAATCTACGCCCGCTATTCCAGCGATAACCAGCGCGAAGAATCCATCGAAGGCCAGATTCGTGAATGTACGGCTTATGCCGAAAAGAACGGCATTACGGTAGTTAAGCACTACATTGACCGCGCCCTTTCCGCCAAAACGGATAACCGCCCGGACTTCCAGCAGATGATTAAGGACAGCGAGAAACGGTTGTTTGACATTGTGCTGGTCTGGAAGCTTGACCGTTTTGCCCGAAACCGCTATGATTCGGCCCACTATGAGTACCAGTTGGAACGAAATCATGTCAAGCTGGTATCTGCCACGGAGCCTATTTCTGACAGCCCTGCGGGTATCATGGTCAAGAGTATGCTCACCGGCATGGCTGAATACTACTCGGCAGAACTTTCTGAAAAAGTTGTGCGCGGCATGACCGAGAATGTTCTGAAGGGCAAGTACAACGGCGGCACGATTCCCATTGGTTTTAAGGTGGACGGGGAGAAGTTCTTTCAAATCGACCCGCTGAAAGCTCCCTTTGTGGTAGAAGCCTTTCAGCGGTATAACGATGGCGCGACCATGAAAGAACTGATGAACTGGCTGAACGACAGTGGCGTGACCACCAACCGCAATCAGAAGTTTACCTACAACAGTGTTCAGAAGCTGTTGACGAACAAACGGTACATCGGAGAAAACCACTTCAAGGACATTGTGATGCCCGACAGCATCCCGGCCATCGTGGACAAGGACTTGTTTGAGGAAGTGCAGCTGAAAATCAAAAAGAACAGCCGCGCTCCTGCCCGTCACAAGGCCGAGGATGATTATCTGCTCACCACCAAGCTGTTCTGTGGAATGTGCGGCGCGATGATGTTCGGCGAGTGCGGTACGGGTCGGAACAAAGTCGTTCATCATTATTATAAGTGCGCCACCGCGAAGCGTTTCAAGACCTGCAAGAAAAAGACCGTCCGTAAAGAGTGGCTGGAAGATTTGGTCATAGCTGAAACCATGAAGCTGATTCAGGATGATGCCGTGATTGATGCCATCGTTGCAGAAGTCATGGAGTTGCAAGATCAGGAAAACACCACTCTCCCTTTGCTGGAAAAGCAGATGCGCGAGGTAGAGAACGGCATTGAAAATATGCTGAACGCCATTCAAGCAGGTGTGCTGACCAACTCCACAAAATTACGTTTGGAAAAGCTGGAAGCCCAGCAGAAAGAGCTTGAAGTTCGGATTGCCGAAGAAAAAATCGCTCGACCACGGTTGAGCGAAAATCAGGTTCGGTTCTGGCTGACCCGGTTCCGCAAGCTCGACCCGAACGTGAAAAGCCACAGGGAGACGTTTATCAACACGTTCGTGAACGCGGTTTATCTCTATGATGAAAAAGTTTTGATTACATTCAACTACAAAGATGGCACAAAAACCATCACTTTTGATGAAATCGCCGCCAAAGATGCCCCAGAGGGCAATGGTTCGGATTTGGGTTGCTTCGCTCCACCAAAAAACCTCAACGTATGAAAGTACGCTGAGGTTTTTGTTTTGCGACAAAGCTAAACTCATCGGGCGGGTGGATTCGAACAGCATCGGCCCGCCGAATAGTCCGGCGGGCAAAAAAGCCCCTGCGGGGCTTTTTTAGATGCGCGGCTCGCGATATCCACCCGCGCCCACCAAAAAACCTCAGCGTATGAAAGTACGCTGGGGTTTTTGTATTACTGCAAAACCAGACTTATTGGGCGGGTGGATTTGAACAGCTGCGGCGATGTCGTTGAAGACGGCGCAAAAACAGCCCCGATGGGCCGTCAGGTTCACCGGGGCTGCTGCTATACCATGATTTTGTTGACGTTAACATTTTCGTGATGCTGCGAAAACATCACAGGTAGACCTTCTGGCTGCGCACCTGCGCTTCGATCAAAAGAGCTGCTTCCCCGTGGGGGCTATGCACATGCAGAATATCTGTTTGTGCCGCCGTTACTCTTCCGCTGCAGCTTTGGATTCGTTCACAAAGGCGGCAATCTTATCCACCTGAATTTCGGCAACGGCACGGCCGGTCTCGTAGACGCGGCGCAGCTGGACCGGATCGCGCTCCATGGAGCCGATCTCCAGCGGGATGGGCGGGCGGATGACGAACGCCTTGCCGGTCTGCTCCAGCATGGCAATGTGATCCAGCGTTTCGTTGTAGCGCTCGTGACGGTCGGCAACGGCTTCCACGAAAGCGGGGTAGCGCAGGTAGCGTGCCCGGATGGCGGGCAGCATCTTGTTCTTCTTTTTCACAAAGCCCTTGGGCTGGGTCAGCACAATGAGGTTGCGTTTGTAGCCGATGGACTCGAAGAACCGCACGGGGATGGAATCGGCAATGCCGCCGTCCAGCAGCTGATAATGGCCGATCTTTACGATCTTGGCCGCCAGCGGCATGGAAGCGGATGCCTGCATCCACTGGATATCCTCGGCATCGCCGGTGCGGCACTTGTGATAGATGGGGTCGCCGGTACGCACATCGGTGCACACCACAAAAAAGTCCATGGGGTTCTCTGCAAATGCCTTTGTGTCGAACACGTCCAGCTTTTCCGGCACGGTGTGGTAGCAGAACTGCTCACTGTACAGGTTGCCAGTGCGCAGCAGGTTGCCGAAGCTTGCGTAGCGCTTATCGTTGCAATACTGGGTGTTGTAGCGGATCACACGGCCGATCTGATGGGACTTGTAGTTGCAGCCGAACACCGCACCGGCCGAAACGCCAATGGCACCATCCAGCACGATGCCATGCTCCATCAATACATCCAGAACACCGGCGGTAAACATGCCGCGCATGGCACCGCCTTCCAGCACAAGACCCGTTTTCATATATGCTCTCCCCTCCTGTGTGCCGGTGCACAGATGCCGGACACACCTTATATTAACTACAGTATACTCGAATCTGTAAAAAGTACAAGAGCGGAAAACCTATAAATTTATCAAGAAAACCTCTTGCCAAAGGAAAGAGCATCCGGTATACTAGGTGAAATAAAAAGAGAAATATGCGCTGCAAACGCATGGGCATGGAAAAAATCAGGTTGGAGGAATTGCTGCACTATGAAGATGCTGGAAGATCGTATTCGCAAAGATGGTATCGTACGCGAGGGCAATGTGCTCAAGGTGGATAGCTTTATCAACCACCAGATGGACATTCCGCTGTTCCGGGAGATGGCAAAGGAGTGGAAGCGCCTGTTTGCAGGCAAGCCCATCAACAAGGTGCTCACCATCGAGGCCAGCGGCATTGGCATTGCAGCCATCGTGGCCAGCGAGTTCAACGTGCCGGTGGTATTTGCCAAAAAGTCCATGAGCATCAATCTGGACTACAACAACTACGAGACCAAGATCCAGTCCTTCACCCACAAAAAGATCTACAATGTGATCGTCTCCAAAAAGTTCCTCACCCCGGAAGACCATGTGCTGATCATTGACGATTTCCTTGCCAACGGCTGTGCGCTGATGGGCCTGCTGGATCTGGCCCAGGAGGCCGGTGCCACAGTGGAGGGCATCGGCATTGCCGTGGAAAAGGGCTTCCAGCAGGGCGGCGAGCTGATCCGCAGCAAGGGCATCCAGCTGGAGAGCCTTGCCATTGTGGAGTCCATGAACAGCGAGACCGGCGAGATCGTTTTCCGCGAGCAGCCGCAGCAGAATTAAACAAAAAACATTGCAGCCCCGGGAAAGTCGGAAGACCTTTCCGGGGCCGTTTTTTGCTTACGCCCCGTCAAAGCTGTCACCGTCGGCGGGCAGGTCGGCAGCGGTCTGGGCAGGATCGGGATCGGTTTCCGGTTCCACGGCGCGGGGCACGCCCTTGTACACCAGCGTCTGTTCCAGAACCTCGGCGCACACCGGGGCTGAAAGGCTGCCGCCGGCAGTCGTCCAGCTGTGGGGTTCGTCCAAGCACACCAGACACAAAAACTGCGGGTCGTCGATGGGAGCCACGGCCACAAAGCTGGCAATACGGGCTTTTTCGTCGGCGCTGTCCAGCTTCTGGCTGGTGCCGCTCTTGCCGCCCACCCGGTAGCCTTGGATGCGGGCATTGCGCCCACCGCCGTAGAGCACCACGGCTTCCATCATCTCACGCATGGTTTCAGAAGTTTCCGGTTTGATCACCTGCCGCCTGCACACCGGCTCTGTGTGCTGCAGAATGCTGCCGTCCGGGTTCAGGATATCGCTGACAAGATAAGGCTGCATCAGCCTGCCGCCGTTCACCACAGCGCACACGGCTGCGGCCATTTCCATATAGGAGATCTTGCTGCTCTGGCCGAAGGCGCAGGAGGCCAGCTCCACCGGCCCCATGCGGTCGGCGGTGTAGTACAGACTCTTTTTGGGTTCGGCGGGCAGATCGACCCCGGTTGGCTCCCGCAGGCCGAAAGCGGCAAAGTAATCGCAGAAGGCTTCCTTGCCCAGCCGCGCGCCGATCTGGATAAAGCTCTGGTTGCAGGAATTTTCCAGCGCCTGGGTCACGGTCTGGCTGCCGTGGCGCTTGTGGTTGGCGCAGTGGAACCGTGTGCCCGCCACCGAGATGGACTCGCCGCAGTAAAAGGTGGAGTTTTTGCTCACAGCCCCGGCATCCAGCGCGGCGGCGCAGGTGATGAGCTTGAACACGCTGCCCGGCTCGTACAGGTCGCTGACGGCCTTGTTGCGCCACTGGGTCTGCTGGGCCAGCTGCAGGGCGGCAGCGCGCTCGCTGCCGGTAAGGGCATCCACGGCCTTGCGGGCGGCTGCATCGTAGATCACGCGCGGCTGGTTCGGGTCGTAGGCGGGCGTGGTGGACATGGCCAGCACGGCCCCGGTGTTCACGTCCATCACGATGCCCACGGCGCGCGCCGCCACATGATGCTCCTTGACCGCATAATCCAGCGCGTTTTCAAGGTAATGCTGGATGTTGGCATCGACAGTCAGCCGCAGGCCGCTGCCTTCCAAGGGCACTTTTTCGGTCTCGTAGCTCTGCTCCAGTGTGTAACCCCAAGCGTTGACGGCGGTGAGCACCACGCCATTCTGCCCGGTGAGCACATCGTTATATTTCAGCTCCAGCCCGCTCACACCGGCGTTGTCTACATTGGTAAAGCCCAGCACGCTGGCCAGAAATTCCCCCTCCGGGTACCAGCGCTTGGAGTCCTGATTGATGCGGATGCCGGTGATGCCGTTCTCTTCACAAAAATCCCGCACGCGGTCGGCGGTGTCGCGCTCCACGCGGTAGCGCAAAAGGCAGTCGTTGGAGGTGCGGTCACTGAATTTTTCCAGCAGCTTCGTTTCGTCCAGCTCCAATATTTCCGCAAGGCCCTGCGCGGCAAGGCTGAGCTTTTCCTCCGGCATCTCGCGCGGGGAGGCCCGCAATGTCCAGCAGCTGCTGTTGGCGGCAAGTAGTACACCGTCGGCGCTGTAGATACGGCCCCGGTCGGCAGGCACCACAGTATCGCGCAATTGCTGGCCGAGGGCACGGCTCGTATACCAGCCGCCTGAAAACAGCTGCAGATACGCCAGCCGCGCGGCAAGCCCCGCAAAGCAGACGCAGCACATCAACGCGGCCACCAGCCGTGCCCGGGCACGGAATGCCCGTTCCGGCAGGGTGCGCAAGGGGCGCGGCTCCGGTTTTGGCATGGCAGGCACCTCCTTCTCTGGGCAAGTGTATGCGCCGGTGTGCCGGGGATATGACTAACCGGTACCGCCGCCGCGTACAATAAAGGAACGGAGGTGATACGGATGCACAAAGCTGCTGCCCATGCAAAGCGCGGTCTGCCGCTGCGGCATCTGCCGGCCATGGACCTGCCGTTTCTGATGCTGGTGCTCACGCTGGTGGGCTTTGGCCTTGTAATGCTGGGTAGTGCCAGCAGTGCAGTGGCGCTGTACCGGCGGGGCGATGCCTTTGCCTACCTGCGGCCGCAGCTGCTGTATGCTGCGCTGGGCATCGGGGCCATGTGGGTGGCAAGCCGGGTGGACTACCATATTTACCACAAGCTGGCATGGCCGCTGCTGGCGCTTTCAATGGTGTTGCTCACGGCGGTGCTGTTCATGCCGGAGTACAACGGCTGTAAGCGCTGGCTGGTGCTGCCGGGCCTGGGCACACTGCAGCCCAGCGAGATCGCCAAATTTGCGGTGGTGCTGGTGTTTGCGCATATCATTGCGCTCAACCACGACCGCATGGGCAGCTTTGCGGTGGGGGTGCTGCCCTTTGCACTGGTGCTGGGAGCGGTGGCCGTGCTCATGCTGCTGGAACCGCACCTCTCCGGCACCGTGCTCATTTTGGGCATCGGTGCGGTGCTCATGTTCGTGGGCGGCACCGGCCTCAAGTGGTTCGTGCTGGCCGGGGCGGGCGGTGCAGCGGCCATTGGAGCTGCCATCATCATTATGCCGGACCTTGTGCCCTACGCGGCCAGCCGTCTCAGCTCATGGCTGGATCCCTTTGCCGACCCGCTGGGCGACGGCCACCAGACCATCCAGAGCCTGTATGCCATCGGCTCCGGGGGTGCGGCGGGCCTTGGCCTTGGCAGCAGCCGCCAGAAGCACCTGTTCGTGCCCGAACCGCAGAACGACTTCATCTTTTCCATCCTGTGCGAGGAGCTTGGCTTTGTGGGAGCCTGCGCGGTGATCCTGCTGTTTGCGCTGCTGCTGTGGCGGGGCATCACGCTGGCGGCGCATGCACCGGATCGGTTCGGTGCGCTGCTGGTAGTGGGCTTTGTGGTGCAGGTGGCCCTGCAGGCAGTGCTGAATATGGCGGTAGTCACCAACACCATCCCCAATACCGGCATCAGCCTGCCGTTTTTTTCCTCCGGCGGCACCAGTCTGATGATGCTGCTGGGCGAAATGGGCATCGTGCTGTCGGTGTCCCGCGGGGAGATATAAAACCGGGCGTTCCCTGCCATAAAACGACAGCATCCTCTGCCGGTTCAGCTACAAATAACCGGACAAACAAATGACACAACTGCAGACAAAATAAACAAAAAGCCTTCGCGCCGCATAGCATGAGGTATCTTTTGCGGAACGGGGGCTTTTTGCATGGGCGGAGATCTTATCATCACAGGCGGCATGCCGCTGAACGGCACAGTGCACATCCCGGCAGCCAAAAACAGCGTGCTGCCGCTGCTGGCAGCGGCCCTTTTGTGCAATGGCACGGTGCGTTTTCTGCAGGTGCCGCATCTTGCGGATGTGGACACCAGCATGGAGCTTTTGCAGGGTGCGGGCTGCACGGCCCGCTGGCAGGGCAGCGACATCACGGTGCAGGGCGTGCCTTCCACCTGCCGCCTTGCGCCGGAAGCCGCCGCGCGGATGCGGGCATCCATTTTGTTCTGCGCACCGCTTCTGGCGCGGCTTGGCCGGGTGGAAACGGTGCTGCCCGGCGGGTGCCGCATTGGTGCAAGGCCGGTGGACCTGCACCTTTCCGGCCTTGCGCAGATGGGCGTGCACTGCCGGGAGGAGGGGGCAAGGCTGATCCTGACAGCGCCTGCCGGGCTGCACGGTGCGGACATCACACTTGGGTTTCCCAGCGTGGGTGCTACCGAGACACTGCTCCTGGCAGCAGCTGCGGCGCAGGGCGAGACGGTCCTGCGCGGGGCCGCGCGAGAACCGGAGATCAGCGATCTGGCAGCATTCCTGAACCGGTGCGGCGGCTGTGTGCAGGGCGCGGGCACCAGCACCATCCGGGTGCAGGGCAGACGAATGCTGTATAGCTGCAGCTTTGCGCCCATGGCCGACCGCATCGTGGCATCCACCCTTGCCTGTGCCTGCGCGGCGGCAGGAGGCCGGGTGGAACTGACCGGCTGCAGGCCGGAGACCTATGCACCGCTGCTGGAAATTCTGGCACAAATGGGCTGCAGGGTAGAAACAGGGCCGGAAAGTGCGGTCATTATCCGGCTGGGCGCGCTGCACGGCGCGGGCAGAGTGTTCACCGGGGTATACCCGGCACTGGCAACGGACGCAGCGCCGCTGCTTGCCGCTGCCATGCTTGCCGCTGACAGCGCCAGCAGCATCGAGGACGTGGTGTTTGAGCGGAGATTCGGCTGTGCAGAGGGTTTTGCGGCTTTTGGGGCCGCTGTGCAGGTGCAGGGACGCACACTGGACATCCGACCGGTGCGGCAGCTGCAGGGCGCGTGTGCACGGGCTGCGGACCTGCGCGGAGGCGCGGCACTGGTGGTGGCCGCGCTGGCGGCAAGGGGACGGAGCCGCATTACCGAAACCGGTTATATCGACCGCGGATATGCCGGTTTTGCACAGATGCTGGCGGAACTTGGTGCCCAAATTGAGCGGGAAATGCCGCGGGAAAGCGCCAGCGAGAAAAAAACACCTTCAAAAAAGCAAAATTGACTTGCATTCAGGGCAAAAAGATGATACGATACAGTTATATAAGTGTAAGCAGATAATTTCTGTGCGCTATGCGCAGTTTTACGATAAAATCCGATGGAGGACAAAGTTATGGCACTCATGCTCGATGAAGAAATGGACGAAAACGTTACGACGATCAAGGTGATCGGCGTGGGCGGCGGCGGCGGCAACGCTGTCAACCGCATGGTCAGCGACGGCCTGCAGGGCGTCGAATTTATCGCAATGAACACCGATCAGCAGGCTCTGGCCAAGAACCACGCTGCCACCAAGGTGCAGCTGGGTTCCAAGCTGACCAAGGGCCGCGGTGCCGGTGCAGACCCCGAGATCGGCCAGCGCGCCGCTGAAGAGAGCAAGGACGAGATCGCAAATGCGCTCAAGGGTTCCCAGATGGTGTTTATCACTGCCGGCATGGGCGGCGGCACCGGCACCGGTGCAGCACCCGTTGTGGCCGAGGTCGCCCATGATCTGGGCATTCTGACCGTTGGCATCGTCACCAAGCCCTTCTCCTTTGAGGGCAAGCGCAAGATGGGCCTGGCAGAGCAGGGCATTGCAAACCTGCTCATGCATGTGGACAGTCTGATCGTCATTCCCAATGAGCGCCTGAAGATGATCAGTCAGGAAAAGATCACCCTGATGAATGCCTTCCAGGCAGCCGATAACGTGCTGCGTCAGGGCGTTGAGTCCATTTCCGCTCTGATCAATGTGCCCGCCTTCATCAACCTGGACTTTGCCGACGTGCGCTCCATCATGAAGGATGCCGGCTACGCACACATGGGCGTGGGCAGTGCCAAGGGCGCAGGCAAGGCCGAGAACGCCGCAAAGGCTGCTATTTCTTCTCCGCTGCTGGAGACCAGCATTGCCGGTGCACACGGCGTGATCATCAATATCACTTCCAGCCCGGACATCGGCCTGGAGGATGTGGAGACCGCAGCAGGTCTCATTACCCAGAGCGCACATCCCGATGCAAACATCATCTGGGGTACTGCATTCGACGAGAACCTCTCGGACGAGATGCGTGTGACTGTGGTTGCTACCGGTTTTGACAACAAGAGCGCAAGCGACCTGCGCAGCAGCATCAGCAATGCAATGGGCGGCGCACAGTCCACTCCGTCTGCTGTGTTCAGCAGCGAGACTGCAAGCCCGGCAGCTTCTGCCGCAGGCGGCGCTGCACCGGCACCCACTGCTGCAAAGCCCGTGGAAGAGGACAACAGCGATAATGGCTATTACGACCAGCTGATGGCCATGCTGAACAAGCGCAGATAAAAAGCTGGCCGTCATAAGCAGATCAGGCGTATCGGATGGATCGGAGGGACACCATGGCGCAGGGCAGGCAGCAGAACAATGGTTCGCGGCAGCGCTGTGCCCAGTCTGCCGCGGCAAAGGCTCCGGCAGAGCCGCCCAAGGCGGTGTGTGCCCAGCTGGAGCAGATGAACCGAAAGCTGGCAGCGGCCAGTGCGGAAATTTTGCGCTATCAGACCCGTCTGTTTGCCTGTGAACGGCAGATGGCCGCGCTGCGGCAGGAAAATGCCCAGCTGGAAGCGGCCTGTGAGCAGGCGCGGCAGGAGGCTGAGTGCGCGGGCGCTCATGCAGAGCAGCTGCGTCAGGAGCTGGCCCGCCATGCCGAAGCTGTGCGGCCTGTGCCGGTTGCGGCACATACGTCCCCACAGCCGGAACCATCGGCAGCGCAGAGTCCGCGGCCGGAGCCGGAGGCCGAACAGCCTCCACAGCCCGGGCCGGAGACTCCGCAGCCTGCTCAGCCGGACTGGAAGCCCCAGACCAGATTGGAGCACCTCTCGGTGGAGCTGATGAACTGGTTCGACGATATGATGGGCGCATGACAGAAAGCTGGATGATCTGCAAAAAAAGCAGATATGAGTGAAATGAAAAGCTGCTGCAAAGCGCAAAGCTGTTGCAGCAGCTTTTTTGTGGTCCGGTAGGAAACGGAAGACCCTGCGGCCGGAAGTACAGGAGCGAGGAGCGGTTGAGATGGAACCAAAACAGAAAATACTGATCGTGGATGACTCGGAGATCAACCGCGCTATGCTCAAGGAGATTCTGGGTGAGGGCTACGAATATCTGGAAGCCGAGAACGGCCTGCGCGCGATCGAAATTCTGCGCAGACGCACCGATATCGCGCTGGTGCTACTGGACCTGATCATGCCGGAAATGGACGGCTTTGATGTGCTGCGGGTGATGCAGTGCTATGCATGGCAGGAGGAAATCCCGGTCATTGTGATCAGCGCGGCAGAGGACACCCGAAGCGTCGAGCGCGCCTATGATATGGGCGTGGCCGATTACATCCGCCGCCCGTTCGAGCGGGTCATGGTGCTGCGCCGGGTGAAGAATGCGCTCATGCTTTACGCAAAGCAGAAGCGCCTTACCCGCCTTGTGACCGATCAGGTATACGAAAAAGAGCACAACGGTGTGCTGATGATCAGCATTCTGAGCCATGTGGTGGAGTTCCGCAACAGCGAGAGCGGCCAGCATGTGCTGCACATCCGCACCCTGACCGACCTGCTCCTGCATCAGCTGGTGCAGAAGACTGACCGTTACCAGCTGGATGAGAGTGATATCTCGCTGATCAGCACAGCATCGGCGCTGCACGATATCGGCAAAATCATGATCCCGGAAGAGATCCTGAACAAGCCCGGCCGCCTGACCGAGGAAGAGTACGCCACCATCAAGACCCACACCACCGAGGGTGCCAGGATCCTGAAGGGGCTTGCCATCGGGCAGGACGAACCGCTGGTAAAGGTGGCACACGCTATCTGTCGCTGGCATCACGAGCGGTGGGACGGCGGCGGCTACCCGGACAGGCTCAAGGGCGACGAGATCCCCATTGCAGCACAGGTGGTGGCACTGGCCGATGTGTACGACGCACTGACCAGCGAGCGCTGCTATAAGCAGGCCTACAGCCACGAAAAGGCCGTTGACATGATTCTGCACGGCGAGTGCGGCAGCTTCAATCCGCTGCTGATGGAATGCCTGAAAGAATCCTCGGAGTTGCTGCGCACAGAGCTGCAGCGCTCGGAGTATGACCGCGGTTTCCGCCACGAGACCCGCCGCCTTTCGGAGGAGATCCTGCACCGCGAAGCTCTGCCCCGTGAGGATCGTGCCCAGCGCCTGCTGGATCTGGAACGGGAGCGCACCGCTTTTTATGCCGAGCAGCGCGGCGGTATTCAGTTCGATTACGATATACTCAGCGGCAGCGTGACCGTGGTGAACCGCTACGAGGACCCGGTCAACCGAACCCAGAAGCTGGACTTTGATAAGGGCATGGGCCTGACATTTCTCTCCGGCAAGGACCGCCGCAAGCTGCTGGATGCCATTGCAGACGCAACGCCGGAAGAGCCGGATGCCGCATTCTCGGTGCTGATCGCGGTGGATCAGGAATACCGGCTGCACCGGCTGGTGATGCACACCATGTGGAGCCGCGCCGGTGTGCGCCACTGCGTAAGCGTGGTGGGCCAGATCACAGATGACCATGCCCGCCTGCAGGAGCTGATGCTGGGCGATGTGAACAGCGACCAGCCGGAAGCACTGCTGGAACGCCTGAAGGGCATTTTTGACATCGTGCGTCTGGTGGACCCGGAAAGCACCAAGGTGCTGAGCCTGGGCAAGGATGGCCGGCTGACCGAGATGCCCGGCACCTGCCACATGGTGTGGAACAAATCGGGCCGGTGCGAAAACTGCATTTCCAGTAAGGCCCTTGCCCGCAAGGAATCCCTGAACAAGATCGAGTTCAAGGACGATCAGGCTTATTTTGTCATGGCAAAGTATGTGGAAGTGGGCGGACGCGGCTGCGTGCTGGAAATGGTGTCCAAGCTTTCGGACGGACGCTGGCTGGATATGGGCGGCCGCCGGATGCTGCTGGACCGCGGCTCCAACTTTGACCGCAGCGCCTTTGTGGATTCGCTGACCGGGGCATACTCCCGCCAGTACTTCGAGTGCTTCCTTGCGGAGAGCGAACAGGTGGAAGGCGTAGTGATGATCGACGTGGATCACTTCAAGGAGGTCAATGACCGGTTCGGCCATCTGGTGGGCGATAAGGCCCTGCAGAGCGTGGCACAGTCCATCCTGAGCAACCTGCGCCAGACCGATGTGCTGGTGCGCTATGGCGGCGATGAATTCCTGCTGCTGGTGCCGCACATCCGGCCCGGGGAACATGTGATACAGCGCGTGCGGGAGGCTGCGGCCAGTGCCAGAGTGGAAGGCTACCCGGAGCTGGAGCTTTCGGCCAGTGTTGGCGGTGTGTGCGGTGTACATCCGCTCACCGAGGCCATCCGTCAGGCGGACGCAAAAATGTACCAGAATAAGGCCGAGCGCAAAAATTAAACAAAACAAAGCCCGGACAGGCTGCAGTATCGCACTGCTGTGCCTGTCCGGGTATTTTTTGTTTTTTCAGCGCACAGCGCTGGTGCGGTGCTCCATTAGATAGGTGGCTTCCAGATCAGCGATGTGCAGCTTGACGGCAAGGGGATACTTGTCGTAGGCTTCCGAGATGGCAAAGCAACCGCCCCGGGCCGCATCGTCAAAGCCGCCCATGTGCCAGCGGATGGCAACGGCCTCCTCGATGTGCAGCTTCATGAACCGCTCGATGAGGAACACGCTCTTTTCGCCGTGGCCGTAGGGGAACAGATCCTCCACGCTGTAGCTGGGCACCTTTTCCCACTGGCCGGTGGCTTCGTTTTTCACGTTGCGGGTGCCGGGCTTGTAGTAGTTGGCCTTGCACAGATCGTGCAGCAGTGCACAGATGGCAAAGGTCTCCTCGCTGTCGCCCTCGGCAAAAAAGGTGTCGTGCAGCGCATGGTAGACGTTCAGGCTGTGCATACAAAGCCCGCCCTCACACGCACCGTGGAACCGGGTGGAGGCCGGTGCCGTAAAGAAATCGGTCTTATGGTCCAGCCAGTCCAGCAGCTTTTCGCTGCCGGGGCGGGTGATGTGCTGCTGCCAGATCTGCAAAAACTCTTCGCGGCCGCCCATGCTTACAGCTCCAGATCGTCCAAAAGGCCCTTGAGGATGGCCATTTCGTCGTGGCTCAGGGAAATGCCCTTGCCCATGCGGGTGCCGTCCGGGGACCAGTCGCGGATGTCGTACTTGGGTTCGCCGTCGTTCCAGCTGATGAGGTTCAGCTGACGCTCCCAGCCACGGGGGCGCTCCGAGAGCACTGCAATGCGCTGAACAACTTCATATTTGATCTCTGCCATGATGCAAAACCTGCCTTTATCTTTGTTTGCTACCATAATAAGGGAAGCGGACGCAGATTTCAACAGGTAGAGCAAAAATAATTTGAAAAATTTTTGTTAGCCGTAGGGTGCATCCTCACGCCAGTCCACAAGGCTCAGCACCTGAGAAGCATCCTCGTCCGGGGCCGGATGGCGGGAATGGGTGTGCTGGTCTGTGCTGAACAGCCCGGGGGCATAGTGTGCCATCACGCTGGTCTGCACATCCCCGGCCAGAAATTCCCGGGCGTTCTTCTGGTAACAGGCGGCCGGGGTACCGTTGGTCATGGGCACACCCTGCGGGGCGCTGTTTGTGTCCGGGTGCGGGGTCTGGCCCGGCGTTTCAATGTGCGGCGGCACCTGTGTGCCGGGGGCAACGGGGTCGCCGGGCAACAGGATATCCGGCTCCCTGCCTAGCGGCGGGCTGCAGCGGGTGCAGCTGTTTTCCGGTGCGGCGGCAGTGCCGGGCTGGTGTTCCAGCTCGTGGCGGATAAAGGGCGTCAAGCTCATTGGAAAATCACCTCCGCCCATAGGATGCCCCGAAAGGACGCAACTTATAAAGGGGCCTTGGCACCGGACACTCTGTCCTGCTGTCAGGGCGGTGAACCGGTAGCTTTCTCTTCGGACACGAATCGGGCCATTCCATCGCCCGCCCTATTGCCCTGCGGGCAACAGGGTCCCACCCCAGCGGACGGTCCTCAGAGAAACTCCCGGCCCGCCGCCCAGGTTAGCAGCCATTACACGATCAATTCTACGGTAGAGCCGCCGGTGCGGGCTTTGCGCACCACCACCTGTCGGTCGATGCGGTCTTTCAGGGCACCTACGTGGGAGATGATGCCCACCAGCCGGTCGCCCTCGGTCAGCCCTGCAAGTACGCGCATGGCCTGTTCCAGCGATTCGTCATCCAGACTGCCGAAGCCCTCGTCGAGGAAGAGCGTGTCCAGACGGATGCCGCCTGCCGCGCTCTGTACTTCGTCCGAAAGGCCCAGTGCCAGCGCCAGCGATGCCTTGAAGCTTTCGCCGCCGGAAAGAGTTTTGACGCTGCGGCGGGTGCCGTTGTAGTGGTCGATGATGCCAAGGTCCAAGCCGGACTGGCTGCGCTGGTTCTCGGCACCAATGCGCTCCAGCTCGTACTGCCCGGCGGTCATCTGCATCAGGCGGGTGTTGGCGTGGCGCAGGATGCGGTCCAGATAGTTCATCTGGATGTAGGCTTCCAATTTGATCTTCTGTTTACTGGTCAAGGTGCCGCCCGCCGTGGCGGCAAGGGCACTCACCCACTGCCAGCGCTGTTCAAGCTGAGTGCGCGCTTCGGCAGCGGTGCGGTATTTTTCAGCGGCTGCACGGTTGGGCAGCCGCTGTGCGGCCAGCTGCTGGGCCTGCTCCCGCAGGGCAGTGCGGGCGGCGGCAAGGCGGGCCTGTTCTGCCTGTAAAAATTCCAGCGGCTGGGCAGGCCCGACGGTTTCGGCAGTGGCTTGCTGGGTCTGCAGGGCATCCACAGCGGCTTTGGCAGCGGCATAGGTCTGCTCTGCCTGTTTGAGGGAATGCTGAGCCTGCTCCATGCCGGTGCGCAGGGCGGTGCGGCTGGCTTCCAATGCATCCAGCGCGGCCTGTGCCTCGGCTCGCTGCGGATAGGGCAGGGCTGCACGAGCGGCAGCGGCCTGCTGTTCCAGTGCATCGGCGCTGGCATTCTGCGCGGCGGCGGTGCTGTCAGCTTCAGCGGCGGCCTGTTCCAGTGCCGGGCGCTGGCGGCTTTTTGCCTGACGGTCAGCCTCCAATGCGGTGCGGCGGGCGCAGTCTGCTTCGGCCTGCCGAAGCGCGGCGACACACTCGGCCTGTGCTGCGTGCAGGGCACAGGCTTCTTCCGTCAGGACAGCGTTCATCCCCTTGAAGGTCAGCTGTACCGTCCCATCCGGGGAGGTGAAGCGCTCGGGCAATAGGCTCTCAGCATCCCGGCGCAGGGAGCGGCGGGCTTCGTCGGCTGCGGCAAGGGCGCTCTGTGCGGCAGTGCTGGCAGTCTGGGCCAGTGCATCGGCCTTTTCGGCTTCCTGCTTGGCGGCATCCACCTGCGCCTGCGTGGGGGCTGTGTGGGGCAGTTGGGCCTTTGCCGGATGGTGGACGCTGCCGCACACGGGGCAGGGCGCACCCTCGGCCAGCGCCTGCGCCAGCAGTCCGGCCTGTGCGTCCAGAAAGGCTTTGTCCAGCGCATCCCGCCGGGCATGGGCCTGCTCCTTGGCTTCGGCGGCAGTGCGGTAGGCATCCTGCGCACGGTGGGCCTTTTGTGCCTGCTGCTGGCAGGCGGCAAGCCGCTGGTTCAGGGTAGTAAGGGCGGTGCGGCGCTGGGCCAGCTCCTTTTCCCGGTTCTGCAAGGCCAGCAGCCGGGTGGGAGCATCTTCCAGCGCGGTCAGCTCCTTTTCAGCAGCGGCCAGCGCTGTGTCCAGTGCGGCCAGCTGGGTGCGTTTCGCTTTGGCCTTGGCAGCGGCCAGCTGGGCAGCATCCCGCGCGGCCTGCTGCTGATGGCACAGGGTATCCAGCTCGTCATAGGCGGCAAGGGCCGTCTGTGCCTGCGTCACCTGTCCGGCAAGAACATCCAGCTGAGCGGCATCGCTTGCGTGGCGGGCGCTCTCGGCACGGGCAGCTTCCAGCACAGGCAGGGCAGCGGTAAGCTCTGCCTGCTTTGCGGCCAGCTGTGCGGCCAGCTGTCGGGCCTGCTGGGCAGCACCCAACTGACGTTGTACTTCGTCCAGCTTGGCTTCGGTGTCCTTGAGGGCAGCAGCAACGGTCTCCTGCGCGGCCTGCTGGCGGGCCAGCAGACCTTCCAGCAGGGCAAGGGCCGTCTCCGGCTCGGTCTGGGCGTTCAGTGCGGCAAGGGCATCGGCATCCGGGTCGTCGGGAGAAAACCGGATGCCGGAGAGCAGACTGTCAAGCTTTGCATTCTGGGTGGTGCGCTGCTGGCTGAGGGCGGCGCTTTCGGCCTGCAGGCGCTCCTGCAGCCGGGCATAGCGCTGGGTGCGGAACAGCTTGCGGAAAATGCGGCTGCGCTCCTCGGTGGAAGCGTTGAGCAGCTTTGTGAACTGACCCTGCGCGATCATGGCGATCTGGCAGAACTGGCTGTAGTCCAGCCCGATGATCTCCTGCACGGCGGCAGTCACATCCTTGGCTTTGGTCACCGGCGGACGGCCATCGGAATAGGTGAGGGTGGCATCCGCTTTCTCGGTGGTCATGCCCTCGCCGCGGTTTTTGGGGCGCTGGTACTCCGGGTTGCGGCGCACGGTATAGCGCTGGCCGTTCACCTCAAATTCCAGCTCCACAAAGGTGGGCGTTTTAGGGCCGGCATACTTGCAGCGCAGCATGGCACCCTCGCGCACGCCGCCGCTGGAATGATCGTACAGGGCGTATGTAATGGCATCGAACAGGGTGGTCTTGCCTGCGCCGGTATCGCCGGTGACAAGGTACAGGCCGCCTTTTCCCAGCTTTTCCAGTTCCAGCACGGTCTCGGCGGCATAGGGGCCAAAGGCCGAAAGAGTGAGCTTCAGCGGTCTCATGCGTCCTCGCCCTCCTTCCAGATCTCCTCAATGAGCTGCTGGCAGAATGCCGCCTGCTCCGCCGTCAGCGGCTGATTGTTCTGCAGCTGGTAGAACGCCGAGAAGTGCTCCAGCGAGGTGATGCTCTCGGCGCACTCCGGTGCGGTGATCTCCTGATCTTCCCGGGTGCGGAGGTTATCGTAGTCCAGCCGCATCAGGTTGGGGTAGATCACCCGCAGGCGGGCCAGTGCGTCCGGCACGTCCTGCTCATCGGTCAGGGTGATGTGCAGGTAGTCGTCCACCGCAGTGCCGTCGTAATTGCGGCGGTCGGTCAGCTCCATGTAGCTGCCGCGCACTTCCCGCAGGTCGTGCTTCGGGGTAAGCGGCGCGGTGGTGATGGAAACTTCGCCCTTGAGACCGAACTCCACAAAGGTGGCGCTCTTGTGCTGGTCTGCTTCCGAAAAGGAGTATTTCAGCGGGGTGCCGCAATAGCGCACGGCATCGCGGCCCACCTTCTGGGGGCTGTGCAGGTGGCCCAGCGCCACGTAGTCAAAGGCATCGAACAGGCTGGCATCCACGCTGTCCACACCGCCCACCGAGACTTCCTCGCTCTCGCAGCAGGCAGCACCGGCCACGAACTGATGGGCCACCAGCACGCTGCGGTGGGCCGGGTCCGGCGGGCAGTGGCGCAGCACGCAGGCAAGGGCATCGTTGTAGCTCTCCACAGGCTCGTCCGGCCAGACATGCCGCACCATGGCGGGCTTGAGGAAGGGCAGAAGGTACACGTCCAGCGTGCCGTACTCGTCGGTGAGGGGGATGGGCACCGGCGCACCGGAGAACACCGGGCTGACGTACACCCGGCTGCTTTGCAGCAGGGCAGAGCCGAAAGCAATGCGGTCGGCGGAGTCGTGGTTGCCGCTGATGGCGAACACTGGCAGCCTGCGTTCGGCCAGCTGGGTCAAAAACCAGTCTAGCAGGCGCACGGCTTCGGCAGGGGGAACGGGCTTATCGTAGAGGTCGCCCGCCAGCAGCACACCGTCCACGGGCGTTTTATCCAGCAGGGAAAGGATCTGTTCCAGAATGTACCGCTGGTCGTCCAGCATGGAGAACTCGCACACCCGCTTGCCCAGATGCAGGTCGGAAAGATGCAGAAAACGCAAACGGAAACACCGCCTTTTCAGAGTTTTCTTTATTATACAGCAGGGCGGGGGTGGGGGCAAGGAAAACAAAAGCGTCTGCAGGACGGAAAATCCTGCAGACGAGGTAAGGCGGCTCGCCCTCTCCGTCATTGCTTGCGCAATGCCACCTCTCCCAAAGTGAGAGGCTTTGGCAGTCCACGCAAAGTTTCTGGTTTTGCCAAGGGCTCTCCCTTTGAGGAAAGACTTCCCCCGCGCCGGGGGAAGATGTCGCGAAGCGACAAAAGGGGGAATCTGTCGAGCAAAGCGAGACTGAGAGGGCAAGGCTGTTCACACTAGAACATCTTCTCCCATGTTCCTTCGCCGACCACGCCGTCGGCGGTAAGGCCGTTGCGGCGCTGGAACCGCTGCACAGCCGCTGCCGTTGCCGCGCCGAACCTGCCGTCGGCGTTCAGCCGCTCACCCAGCGAATTGAGCTTCTGCTGCACCAGACGCACCGTGCCGCCGGAAGAGCCGCTGCGCAGGGCAATGCCGGGGTAGGGCACATGCAGGCCGTGCTTGGCCGTGTAGCGGGTGTAGAGCACGTTCCATGTGTTCGCGCCCACCTTGCCGTCCACATTCATCTTGTTTTTGAGTTGGAACTCCTTCACGGCGTTCTCGGTGGAAATGCCGAATTTTCCATCGGCCTTCAGCTCGCTGTACCATGTGCAGGCGTCGCGCACACCGTTGAGCCAGGTCTGCACAAGAGCTACGTCCGGCCCGGAGGAGCCGCGCTGGAGCAGGGAATAATAAGCAGGGATCGCCATAGTGGATAACACACTCCTTTCGCCCTATGCTATGCGGCGAAAGCGCCGGGCGTTACCCCACAAGCACCACATCCTCCCGGCGGGCGGTGCGCTGCTGCACCCATTCCACCAGCCGGAGCCGGAGGATGTAGTTTCCGCACACAAGGTCGTTTTCGGCAGGCCGGGCATAGCTGCCGCAGGCAGAGCGGCACAGGCCCGGGTAGAGCACGCACCACCAGTTGCGGCCTTTTCCGGCACCGAGATCGATGCGCAAAGCGTCGTACCGCCCGGCGGGCAGAGTGCCGGAACCATAGCGCCGGGTGGCAAAGTACATATTTACCAGCTGCACCCGCACCGGTGTGCGGATGCCCAGCCGTGCCAGTGCGTGCCGGGCCGTGAGCTGCAGCTCAAATAGATGCTGCGCCGCCCAGGCGACCGCTTCCGGTTTGCTCCGTGCCGGGCAGGCGGTGTCCAGATAGGCAAGCACGGCATCCCGCACATGGAGCTTTGCGCTCTGGCTGGCAATGGAATCGCTCTCAGCCCGGATGTGCAGGCGCAGGGTGTCGGCGCACACCAGCGCCCCGGTGTCCAGCTGGGTGCGGCCCCATGCAAATGCCTGCCATGCGCCACACAGAGCAAGGGCGAGAAACAGGCCAAGGCAGAGCAGAGCCATCTGAGAACGTGTAAGCATTCTGGATAACATAAAAACAGACCCTTCTTCTGGAAATGTTATCCAGAGGATGGGCCTGTTGGAGTAGATTTATTCTCTTAGTTCTTCAGCGACTGCATGGGGGCAGGCAGGCGGCCGCCGCGGTTGATGAACACGGACGGGTCGTGCTGGTTCACGGCCATGATGGGGCCATAGCCCAGCAGACCGCCAAAGTCCAGCACCTCGCCAGCCTTGCGGCCAATGGCAGGGATCACGCGCACGGCGGTGGTCTTGCTGTTCACCATGCCAATGGCAGCTTCGTCAGCGATCAGGGCGCTGATGACAGCCGGGGTGGTGTCGCCAGGGATGATGACCATATCGATGCCCACCGAGCAGACGGCGGTCATGGCTTCCAGCTTTTCAATGGTCAGGCATCCGGTCTCGGCGGCGTGGATCATGCCGGCATCCTCGCTGACCGGGATGAAGGCACCGGACAGACCGCCCACATGGTTGGAGGCCATCACGCCGCCCTTTTTCACGGCATCGTTCAGCAGGGCGAGGCAGGCGGTGGTACCGCAGCAGCCGCAGGTCTCAAGGCCCATCTCTTCCAGAATGTTGGCCACACTGTCGCCGATGGCGGGGGTAGGTGCCAGCGAAAGATCAATGATGCCGGCGGGCACACCCAGTGCCTGAGAAGCCAGATTGGCCACCAGCTGGCCCACGCGGGTGATCTTGAAGGCGGTGCGCTTGACCAGCTCTGCCACCTCGTCGATGGGGGCATCCTTGGGCAGGCGGGCCAGTGCAGCGCGCACAGCGCCGGGGCCGGAAACGCCCACGTGGATCTCACAGTCCGGCTCGCCGGGGCCGTGGAATGCACCGGCCATGAAGGGGTTGTCCTCCGGTGCGTTGCAGAACACCACCAGCTTTGCGGCACCGATGCACTGACGATCAGCCGTCAGCTCACTGGCCTTCTTGACGGCCTCGCCCATGAGCTTGACAGCATCCATATTCAGTCCTGCCTTGGTGGCACCGATGTTCACCGAGCTGCACACGATGTCGGTCTCGGCCAGTGCGCGGGGAATGGACTCGATCAGGCGGCGGTCACCGGCAGAAAAGCCCTTGTGCACCAGAGCACTGTAGCCGCCCACAAAGTTTACACCCACCTTTTTACCGGCGGCATCCAGAGTTTTTGCAAACTCCACAGGGTCGGCATCCGGGCAGGCACCCAGCAGCATGGCGATGGGTGTGACACTGATGCGTTTGTTGATGATGGGAATACCGTACTCGGCACTGATGTGCTCCACCGTGGGCACAAGGTTTGCGGCCTTGGTGGTGATCTTGTTATAGATGTTCTCGCACGCCTTCTTCGGGTCTGGGTCGATGCAGTCCAGCAGGCTGATGCCCATGGTGACGGTGCGCACGTCCAGATTGTCCTGAGTGAACATCTCGATGGTCTCGAGGATGTCACCGGTATTAAACATACTCATAGCTGTGTACTCCCTCCATCAGATGGTGTGCATGGCATCAAAAACTTCCTGACGGGTAACATTGATCTGCATGCCCATCTCGGCAGCCAGCGCGTCGGTGCGCTTGTGCAGCTCTTCGTGGCTCACATTGCAGTTGCTGATATCCACCAGCATGATCATGGCGAACATGCCCTGCAGGATGCTCTGGGTCACATCCTCGATATTGATGTTCAGTTCGGTGCACAGACCAGCGACCTTGGCAACAACGCCCACGGTATCGTGACCAATGACGGTAATGAATGCTTTCATCGTTTCCACCCTCGTTTTCCTTTTGATGAACGGTGCCGCAAGCGTTCCGGCACACTCTTACTCTTCCAGTATAGCAGATTTGGCAAAATTTGAACACACTTTTTGTAAAAAAGAACAGACACGAGGGGAAAAAGACATTCTATCCCAAAAATTGGGTGCAATCTTTTACAGCTTGTGCTATACTTATAGATAATTTATTTCCCGATTACGGGCTGAGAAGGAGCAAGATACTATGGAACAGCTTTTGAAGATCCTGGAAGACAATGCGCGGCTGCCCATTGAGGATATCGCCACGATGCTGAATAAATCCCCCGCCGAGGTGGCGGCCATGATCGATCTGGCCCGGGCGCAGGGAATCATCAAGGGCTACAAGACCCTTGTGGACTGGGAAAAGGCCGGGGTCAACCGTGTGGAGGCCGTCATCGAGCTGAACGTCAGCCCCAAGAAGAGCCGCGGCTTTGACGAGATCGCAGCCACCATTGCCGCCTTTGACGAGGTGGAGAGCGTGCTGCTGATGAGCGGCGGCTACGACCTGCAGCTGGTGATCAAGGGCCAGACCTTCCAGGAGATCGCCCTGTTCGTGGCAAAGCGCCTTTCTCCGCTGGACGATGTGCTGTCCACCGCCACCCATTTTGTGCTGCGCACCTATAAAAAGGAGGGCCGCCTGTATCAGGACGAAGAAATCGATGAAAGAGAGTGCACGGTGCTGTGATGGACTACGATAAACTGATCGCGCCTGCCGCTGAGGCCATGCGCCCCTCCGGCATCCGCAAATTTTTCGATCTGGCTGCCGAAATGCCCGAGTGCATCAGTCTGGGCGTGGGCGAGCCGGACTTTAAAACGCCATGGGCTGTGCGCGAAGCCGGCATTGAGAGTCTGGAGCATGGCCGCACCCGCTACACCTCCAACGCAGGCCTGAAGGAGCTGCGCGCCGAGGTGGCAAAGTATCTGGAGCGCCGCATGGGCCTGCACTACGACCCGCTGCACGAGGTGCTCATCACGGTGGGCGGCAGCGAAGCCATTGATATGTGCATCCGCACGCTGGTGCAGCCCGGGGACGAGGTCATCATCCCGGAGCCCTGCTTTGTGTGCTACGAGCCCATCACCACCCTGTCCGGCGGTGTGCCGGTGCATGTGGCCTGCCGTCAGGAGGACGAGTTCCGCCTGCGTGCCGATGCGCTGAAAGCAGCCATCACCCCCAAGACAAAGCTGCTCATCATGCCGTTCCCCAACAACCCCACCGGTGCGGTGATGGAGCGCGAGGATCTGGAAGCGGTTGCTGAGGTGCTGCGCGGCACCAACATCATGGTGCTCTCCGATGAAATTTATGCAGAGCTGAACTATGGCCTGCGGCCTCATGTTTCCATTGCCACCCTGCCCGGCATGGCCGAGCGCACCATCGTGGTGAACGGCTTCTCCAAGACCTATGCCATGACCGGCTGGCGTCTGGGCTATGCCTGCGGCCCGGCACCCATCATCCGGATCATGACCAAGATCCACCAGAGTGCTATCATGAGTGCCCCCACCACCAGCCAGTACGCCGCCATCACTGCTCTGAAGGAGTGCGACGGCGAGATCGACCGCATGCGCGACGAGTACAATATGCGCCGCCGCCTTGTGGTGAAGTCCTTTAACGATATGGGCCTGACCTGCTTTGAGCCGCGCGGTGCGTTCTACGCCTTCCCCTGCATCAAGAGCACGGGCATGAGCAGTCAGGATTTCTGCACGAAGCTGCTGGAACAGAAGCATGTGGCCATCATCCCCGGCGACGCCTTTGGCGCTTCCGGCGAAGGCTACGCCCGCATTTCCTACGCCTACAGCGTGGAGCATCTGAAGGAAGCGCTCCGGCGCATCCGGGAATTCCTGCAGGAAAACAGCATCTATCACGGCATCTGAGGAGGAACAAATGGCAAGGCTGAACTGCGTGACCATTCTGGCCCCCGCAAAGCTCAATCTGGCGCTGGACGTGGTGGGCCTTCTGCCGGGCGGCTACCATGATCTGGACATGACCATGCAGGCCATCACCCTGTACGAGCGGGTGGTGCTGCGCCGCAGCCCCTACCTGAACCTGCGTCTGCCGGGCAGTCTGGTGGCCCCCAATAACAAAAACACTGCCATCAAGGCAGCGCTGGCCTTTTTTGACTACACCGGCCTTCTGGCGGGCGTGGACATCACCATCTATAAAAATACCCCGGTGCGGGCGGGCATGGCGGGCGGCAGTGCCGATGCTGCCGCTGTTCTGGTGGGCATGAACGAGCTGTACGGTGCGCACCTTTCCATGAGTGAGCTGTGCGCGCTGGGCGCAAAGATCGGTGCGGATGTGCCCTTTGCCCTGATGGGCGGCACCTGCCGGGTGCAGGGTGTGGGCGATTTTCTCAAGGCGCTGCCGCCGGTGCCGGAGTGCTGGTTCACGGTGGTGATGCCGGACTACGGCGTTTCCACCCCGGAGGCCTTTGCGGCCTACGACCGGGTGGGCAGCAGCATCCACCCGGACTGCGGAGCGCAGGAAGCCGCTATCCGTGCCGGAGATCTGGATGCCCTTTGTGCCGCCGCCGGCAATGCGCTGGAAGAGTGCAGCGGAGCAAAGGATACCGGGGCTATCAAGGCCCTGCTGCGGGAGCATGGCGCTGTCACCGCCCTGATGACCGGCAGCGGTGCGGCGGTGTTCGGCGTATTCCGGGACGAAGGGGCCGCACGGGCTGCTGCACAGGCCGCAAAGCGGCGCTGGAAGCAGGTGTATGTGGCGCAGCCTGACCGCGGCGGCGCACGGGTGAGCCGATAAAAATGCATAGACCTCCTTCCCACGGGGCATACTGCCCGCAAGGGAAGGAGGTCTTTTTTGTGCAGACCTTTTATAAAATCTGTCTGATCTTAATGATCGTGGGCGGCATCAACTGGGGCCTTGTGGGGCTGTTCCAATTCGATTTTGTGGGCTGGCTGCTGGGCGGCAGCGCATCCATCTGGTCGCGCATCGTGTTCACGCTGGTGGGCGTCGCAGCCCTGTGCGGCATCCCGGGGCTTTTTACGGACGATAGTTCCTCTGAAAGCTGAAAAATCATGCAAAAACAAAAGCACTTGCAAAACCAATTGCAGGTGCTTTTGCTTGTTGACTCAATTACTGCTTCCGTCAAGATCATCCCAGCCTACCAGATCCGGCAGGGTGAGCGTTTCGTCGGAGCAGTGGGGGTGTGCACGCCGCTGGTCCTCGGCCATGGTGCGCACCACCTCGCGGGTGATCTCCCGGATGGCGGCGCAGTCCTCCGGCAGGTCGGTCTGGCTGCGGCCGGAGTGGGTAAACAGAATCTTACCCATGTGGCCCACCACCAGCGTCAGCGGCAGCTGCTGCGGAGCATTGCTGTTGTAGCGGTAGCCCTGCTCTTTGGCCGCTTTGTAGATGCGCTGGGCCGCAAAGCTCCAGCTCAGGATGCCGCGGGCCTGTTCTACGCCAAGGTAGCCGTACAGCACCCCCGGCGCGTCGCAGATGAGGGTGAAGGGAAACTCGGCCCCCTGCATGGCCTTTGCCACCATGCGTGGCGAGGAACGCACCACGCAGGCCAGCCGCACGCCGCGCAGTCTGGGCAGGGTCTGCAGGTAGCGGGTCAGATATTCCCGTGTGACAGGGTGGTCAAAGGCAGGCAGGAAGATCATGACCAGAGGGTGCTCCCCTTCGCACAGCTTGTAAAAATCATTGCCCGGTGTGGTGGGGGTATCAAAGGTAAAGCAGGGGATGGAGGTGCCCACCAGATGTTCTGACTTCATGCCGCAATGCACATCCTTTCAAGATAATAAAAAATCCACACACTGCATCTCTGCAGAAAGTGCAGAGGACAGAGGTGGATGGATTGCTATAAAAAGATCCCGCCCGGTCGTCTGCGGTCAATCAAACCTACCCTTACGGACAGGTGGGTGCCCTGTCTCCGGGTTCGCGCTTCCTCATCGAGCCTTCATGGTCGCCCCATGACGGGGAGGTCTGCAATCCGCCGGAGAACTCCGGGCTCCCGTTGAATGATTAGTAGGATCATATAAACCGCAACAAATCGAGCCGGGCAGGAAGTCTTGCCGGGTAATTTGTCTGGAATTATTCTTCGATGTCGTACTCGTCGCTCAGGCGCTCTTCAAACAGCTTGCCCAGCTCCAGCAGCAGTTCGTCGTCATCCACGACGTCCAGATACTCGCCTTCATCGTCTTCGCCAACGCTCAGAATGACCAGCTGAGCATTCTCAGCTTCCTCTTCGGTCTCGGCGTATTCCACAGCAGCCAGATAATGCACGCCCTTGTGGTCCAGCGCATCGATCACCTCAAATGTGATCTCGTTGCCGTCCTCATCCTCCAGGGTCATCAGGTCGGGCTGATCTTCTTCGGTGTTAGGGTTCTTGATTTCGTCAGACATAGATATTGTCTCCTGTATCGTGTCATAAAACGGGCTGTTTGTATGCCGCCCGCTTGGCCTGCATATAGTGTAGCGTTTTTTTGCCTGCTCGTCAAGATGCTTTTTCGCACAGAAATTGTGCAGCAAATTTTCACGCATTTGCTCTCGCACTCTGCGGCAGAATATGATATACTATCCTCTGAATCTTCTGTGCAAGGTGTGCCGTGCAGGTTACTATAGAGTATGGAGCGTGGGTGGAAATGATGCATAAAAAAAGATGGGCGGCGTTTGTGCTGGCAGCGGCGCTGGTGCTGACGGGCTGCAGTGCCGGGAGCTTTCTGCACTTTGGCAAAGGCAGCGGCGGCAGTACAGTCCAGAAGATCGACCGCCCGGCAGTGGGATCGGCAGAGCTGCAGTTTGCCCACCCTGCGGCGGGGGACACCATTGCGGTGTTCGATACCTCGGCAGGCGTGTTCAAGGCGGTGCTTTTCCCGGACAAGGCCCCGCAGGCCTATGATAACTTTGCGGGCCTTGTGCAGGCAGGCTACTACAACGGCCTGACCTTCTCCCGCGTGGAGAGCGGCTTTGTGGTGGAAGCCGGACAGGGGGCCGACGGCAGGGGCAGCACCATCTGGAACGGCAGCCGCTACCCGGCTGAGACCACCGACAGCCTGCACCACTACTCTGGCGCGCTGTGTATGGGCACCGATGCTTCCGGCGAGTGCGCCAGCGTTTTTTACGTGATGCAGACGCTGCCGGGGGACCAGTCGGTGACGCAGGAGCTTGTGGACCAGATGAACAGCGCGGGCTACCGCGCGGAGGTGGTTTCGGCCTATCAGACCGCCGGCGGCGCGCCTTATCTTGACTACACCGATACCGTGCTGGGGCAGGTGTATGAGGGCATGGACGTGGTGGATGCCATCGGCCAGACCGCCGTGGACGAAAACCAAAAGCCCCGTGAGGACATCACCATCAACAGCGTGAGCATTACGCAGTACGAATAAGAAAAAGGACACCGTCAGGTGTCCTTTTTCTTATATCTCCCCCGGGTGTTCCTTCCGCCATGCAAGATAATCGTCCAGAATGACGGTAGCGCTGACCGAATCCAGGATCTCCTTGCGCTTTGTGCCAAAGGTGCCGCTCTCGTCCAGAATGTCGGCGGCGGCGCAGGTGGTCTGGCGCTCGTCCCACATGCGCACCGGCAGGCCGCTCCAGATCTCGACCGTCTTTGCCAGCTTGCGGCTCTTGATGGCGCGTTCGCCCTCGGTACCATCCATGTTCAGCGGCAGGCCGATCACGATCAGCTCGGCTCCGATCTCCTTGGCCACTTCGCACACTCGTGCCGCCACCTTGTTGCGGGCTTTCAGGGTGATCTGCGGGGTGATGGCCGTTGTAAGGAACTCGGTGCGGTCACAGGTGGCAAGGCCGGTGCGGCTGTCGCCGTAGTCAACAGCTAAAATTTTCATACAGGCTTCCTCTCTTGTGTGGAAAAGTTTGTCGGTCCAAGTGTACCACAGCTGCAGGCTAAAAGGTAGATAATAACACTTTTTTTGAGAGGATTTTCGTGTTACAATAAACACAGATCGCTTTTTAGGAGGAAGTGCCCTATGCTCAAACTGGTTTTAGGCGGCTCCGGCAGCGGCAAAACGACGCTGCTCTATTCCCGCATCAAGGCCCGGGCCGAACAGGGCCGGCGCAGCATCCTTCTGGTGCCGGAACAGTTCACTTCCAGCACGGAGGGCCGCATCTACCGGGAACTGGGCGATGCTCTTTCCGGCATGGTGGAAAGCTTTTCCTTTACCAGTCTGGCCGAGCGCATCCTCTCTGCCGAGGGCGGCGCGGCGGTGCAGACCCTTTCGGACGCGGGCCGCGCCGTACTGGTGCGCCGCGCGCTGGAAGAGCTGCAGGATCATGTGCATTACTACTACCGCCACCGCCGCAGTGCGGCCTTCTGCCAGATGGCGGCCCAGACCATCGACGAGCTGAAAAGTGCCGGCCTTTCCGGCGCACAGCTGGCAGAGCTGGCCCGGGACTGCGGCCCCGAGAGCGGCAAACTGAGCGAACTGGCACTGATCTTTCAGGGGTACGAAACGCTGCTGGCGGGCACCGGCATGGACCCCGCCGACCGGCTGGAGCTGGCGGCTGACCGGCTGGAAGCCGCTCTTGCCCGGGGCGAACTGCCGGACTTTCTGCGGGAGCGGGAAGTGTTCATTGACGAGTTCGATACCTTTAACGCACCCAAAAAGCGGCTGATGGGCGCGATGCTGGCGGCGCTGCCCACCGTCACGGTGGCCCTGTGCGACGACGGTGCGCCCATGGTGCCGGGGGATATGGGGATTTTCTCCGGCGCAAAGCAGGTGGCCGCACAGCTGCGGCAGCTGGCCCGCAAAAATGGTGCTGATGCGGCAGTGCCGGAGCTGCTGCGCCGCGACCTGCGCCATAAGGATGCGCCCGGCCTTGCGGCTGTGACAGAGCTTTTGGAGACTGGCACCTGTGAGGTGCCGCCCGCTGCGCCGGAGGTGCGGCTGTTTGCCGCTGCCAGCCGGGAAGAGGAAGCCCGCTGCACCGCTGCGGCCATCCGCCGCCTGATGCGGCAGGGCGTGCGCTGCGGCAAAATGGCCGTGGTCTGCCGCAATATCCCGGATTACCGTGCGGCCATCCGGTACGAGTTCCGTATGGCAGATATCCCGCTTTACTGCGATGAACCCACCACCCCGGAGTTCAGCGCCCCGGCTACGGCGGTGCGTGCACTGCTGGCACTGCTGCGCGGTGCGGATATGACCGAAAACCTGACCATTCTTGCCAAGACCGGCCTGTGCGCTCTGACCGAGCCGCAGGTCTGCGCGCTGGAAAACTATGCCTATACCTGGTCACCCAATGCGGCGGCATGGCGCACAAAATTTGAGAAAAGCCCCAAGGGCTTCGGCGAAAATGAACTGTCCGATGAGGATGCAAAAACGCTGGAGGATGCCGAGACTGCCCGCCAGCTGCTGGTAACAGCCGTGGACGAACTGCGCAGCAAGGTGCGGGGCGGCAGCGCCGAACAGATCAGCCGGGAACTGTATTTCTGCCTGAAAAAGCTGGGTGCAGAAGAGCAGCAGGCAGCGCTGGTGGAAGCCGTCCGCACTGCCCGGGGCATCCCGGCGGCAGAGGAAGCTGCCCGCGAGTGGAACGTGGTGATGCAGCTGCTCAACGAAATGGCCCACCTGCTGGGCGGGCAGGGCGTGACCTTTGCAGAATATGAGGACCTGTTCAGCCTGCTGCTGCGCTCTTCGGACCTTGGGCACATCCCGCAGACGCTGGATGCCGTGGTGCTGGCAAGCGCGGGCAAAATGCGTCTGGACGCGCCGGACTATGTGTTCGTGCTGGGCCTTGCGGAGGGCGAATTTCCCTGTGCACCGTCCGAGACGGGCCTTCTGACCCACGCCGACCGCGATGTTCTGATGGCAAAGCAGATCGATCTGCCGGACTGCTTTGAGAACCGCGTGGTGCGCGAGCAGGTGTGCGTTTACAAAGCCCTCACCGCACCGGCAAAGGGGTTGTGGCTCAGCTGGCCCAAGGGGCAGGGCAAGACCCTGTGCGCAGCGCTGGAACCCATCGTGGAAGCGCTGCACCCGGCGGCACCGGAGATGGAGCTTCCCGACCTTGCAGCCACCCCCGCCGATGCACTGGATACGCTGGGCGGCTGGCCGCTGACCGACACGGAACGCGCCAGCCTGACGGAGGCGCTGCGTCTGCCGCAGACGGATGCACCCCGGGGCCTTGCGCTGCTGCAGCGCATGGAGGAGGCCCCGCCCCGGCAGGTGAACGATCTGTCTGCGCTGAGCGGCCTGCTGGGGCAGCGGCTGCGCATCTCGCCCAGCCAGCTGGAAAAATACTATACCTGCCGTTACGGCTATTTTTTGCAGTATGTGCTGGGCCTGAAGCCCCGCAGACGGGCCGAGCTTTCTGCCGACCAGAGCGGCACCCTGATGCACTGGGTGCTGCAGATGGCGCTGGACCCGCACCCGGATGCGGATAACCCCTGCAATGCGCTGACGCCTTTTCTGGAACTGGACGACGAAGCTATGGCAGGCCTTGCCAGCCTGCTGGTGGACGAATATGCAAAGCGCTATCTGCCCGAGGATACGGCCCGGTTCGCCTATCTGCTCTCGCGGCTCAAAAAAAGCATGACAAGCCTTTTGTGCTACCTGCGGGATGAACAGAAGCAGTCCT
The DNA here is from genome assembly GCF_023347255.1 of Faecalibacterium sp. I4-3-84. Taxonomy (GTDB): domain Bacteria; phylum Bacillota; class Clostridia; order Oscillospirales; family Ruminococcaceae; genus Faecalibacterium; species Faecalibacterium taiwanense. The sequence continues at coordinate 732,069 of NZ_CP094466.1, read as the reverse complement.
GCTTCCACCCGGCAGCCTGTGAGCTGCGCATCGGCTCCGGGGAGGACGCCGTGCCCGGGCAGGTGTATCATCTCTCGGACGGGCGCACCGTGCAGCTGGTGGGCACGGTGGATCGTGCCGACGAGTGGGTGGAGGAAAACGGCACCCGCTGGGTGCGGGTGGTGGACTATAAGACCGGCACCAAAAAACTGAACCTGAGAGAGGTATACTGCGGGCTGGACTGCCAGATGCTTTTGTATCTGTTCAGCCTGACGCGGGATAAGAGCGGCCGCTTTACCGGTGCAGAACCCGCAGGCGTGCTGTATCTGCTGGCAGACCCGGCCCCCAAGACCACCAACCGCCAGCAGGCACAGCAGGACGTGCAGTACGAGCTGGACGGCCTTGTGAGGGACGAGCAGAAGGTGTTCGATGCCATGGATGCGGATGAGACGGGCCGTTACCTGCCCTTTGGCTACCGCAACGGTGCACCCAGCCCCAGCCAGAAGGATAAGCGTGCCGATATTGCAAAGCTCAACCGCATCCAGCTGCATCTGGATGATCTTGTCACCCAGATGGGCCAGCAGCTTTACGATGGGCAGATCGCTGCAGAACCGCTGGTGGCAGGCGCAGGCAGGAACCCCTGCATCTGGTGCGACTACAGCTTTATCTGCTGCCACGAGACCGGCCTCGGCGAGCGGGCACTGGAAGCCCCGGCCAAACCCTTTGAGCCGGAAGAGACCGAGAACGAGAAGGAAGGTGAGCAGGCATGAGTGAACCTAAATGGACTCCGGCCCAGCGCGCTGCTATTGAGGACCGGGGTGGTGCGCTGCTGGTGAGCGCAGCGGCGGGCAGCGGCAAAACAGCCGTGCTGACCGAACGCGCCGTGCGGCTCATCACCGATCCGGACCACCCGGTGGATGCGGACAAACTGCTCATCGTCACCTTTACCAATGTGGCGGCGGCAGAGCTGCGGGCGCGCATCGGGCAGGCACTGCTGCGGCTCAGCCAGCAGCAGCCCCACAACACGAGCCTGCGCCGCCAGCGGATGCTTTTGCAGCGGGCACCCATCTGCACCATTGACGCGTTCTGTCTGGACCTGCTGCACAAGCACTTTCAGGCACTGGACATCCCGCCGGACTTTGCCCCGGCAGACCCCGGCAGCGTGGAGGTGCTGCGGGCTTCGGCGCTGGCCGAAACGCTGGAAAATGCCTACCGCGACCCGGATTTCTGTGCCTTTGCAGACCTTTACGGCAAGGGCCGCACCGATCAGGCCGCAGGCAATACCATCCTGCATGTGTACGATTTTCTGCGCGCTCTGCCGGACTACGACCGCAGGCTGGACGAATATCTGGCACCATGGCAGCGGGAAAACGGTTTTGCCTTTACCTGCTGGCATGACCTGCTGCTGGCGGAAGCGGCCCGCTGCGCAAAGGCCGCGCGGGAACTGCTGACGGCAGCGCTGGCAGACTGTAAGGAAGATTTTGTCCTTGCACAGGCACAGGCCGAGGAAAAAGGCAAGAACGCTGCTTCCAAGGCAAAGGCCGTGGCCGGTGTCAACGATAAATTTGCAGAGCCGCTCTCCCGGCTGGAAAGCGCCGCCGCCCTGCTGGGCGAGGTGGAACGGCTGGCTGCGGCAGGGCAGTGGACACCGCTGTACGATAAGCTGACACCCTATGTGCTGGGCATGGAGGAGATACCCGGCTTCAAGGGCATGAAAAAACGGCTGACCGGCGATCATAAGGCGGCGGTCAGGACCCGCGCAGACGAAGCCGCCAAGCTGTTTGAGCACATTACGGAGATTGTCTCCTGCAGCGAGGAGGAAGCCGAAGCCGACCGCAGAGCGGCCCTGCCCAGGCTGCGGGCGCTGTTTGCCGCCGTGCGGGATTTTGATGCCCGCTTCTCGGCAAAGAAAAAGGAGCGCAAGCTGCTGGAATTCAGCGATTTTGAGCATCAGGCCCTGCGGCTGCTGCGCACACCGGATGGCGTGTGCACCCCGCTGTGCCAGAGCATCCGGCAGAGCTATGCCGCCGTGATGGTGGACGAATATCAGGACACGAACGCTTTGCAGGATGCCATTTACCGCTGCCTTGCTTCCCCGGAGGGGGATGACCTGTTCCTTGTGGGCGACCTGAAGCAGAGCATCTACCGCTTCCGTCAGGCCGACCCCAGCATCTTCCGGGCTAAGCTGAACGCATGGGCACCGTTGCCCGGCGGCACTGCCCGCCCCCGCCCGGAGGAGGGTACGGCAGGCGGAAACGCTCTGCTGGCGCTGGATGCGAACTTCCGCTCCGCCCCGCAGGTGGTGGCAGGCATCAACTTTATCTTTGAACAGCTCATGACCCCCCAGCTGGGCGATACGGCTTACGGCGACGGCCAGCGGCTGGTGTGCGGTGCACCCGGCGACTACGCAGGCAGCGTGGAAGCGCACTTCCTGCCCGACGACACTGCTGAGACCGACGCGGCGTGGATCGCCCAGCGCGTTGAAGAACTGGTGAAAAACGGCGAACCAGTGCGGGACGGCAGCTCCACCCGCCCGGTGCAGTACGAGGATTGCTGCATCCTGCTGGCGGCGCGCGGCGACTTCCACGCTTATGAGGAAGCGCTCACGGCCCGGGGCATCCCGGTGTATGCGGATGCGCGCGAAAACTTGATGGAAGCAGCGCACATCCGTCCGCTGATCTCGCTTTTGAAGGTCATCGACAACCCGGCGCAGGATATCTACCTTGCCGCCGCCATGTTGGGGCCGATGTTCGGCTTTACGGACGACGACCTTGTACGCCTGCGTGCCCAGAGCGCCGCAATGCAGAAAAAGGCGCAGGAGGAACAGGACGCGAAGAAAATGGGCAAAAGGGCTTCCCGCATGAGTCTGTACGGCGCAGTGCTGCAGGTGGTGCAGAATGGCGATGAAACTCCGTTCACCCAAAAGGTGAAAGACTTTTATGACCGACTCACCGCACTGCGGCGCATGGCCCGCAGTGCTCCGGCAGAACAGCTGCTGGAAGAGATCTTTGTCTCCACCGGCTATCTTGCTGCGCTGGGCGTACTGGAAAACGGTGCGCATCGCCGGGAAGATGCCCGGCGCTTTGCGGCTTTCTGTGCACAGACCGGTGCAAACGGCATCTCGGCGCTGGTGCGTGCCATCGACGCGGCGGCGCAGGCCGGTTCTACCGGGCAGGACACTGTGCCCGGCGGTGCGCGGCCCGGCTGTGTGACCATTATGACCATCCATCGCTCCAAGGGTCTGCAGTTCCCGGTGGTGTTCGTGGGCGACACGGCCCGGCACTTCAACCTGAGCGACACTTACCAGCCGGTGCTGCTGCACCGGGAATACGGCGCGGGCCTGCGCCTGCGCCCGGAACAGGGCGAGAGCATGTACAAGACTGCAGCCTACGCAGCTCTTGCCAGCGTCCATGCACAGGAAACGCGCAGCGAGCAAATGCGCCTTTTATATGTGGCGCTCACCCGTGCACAGGATAAGCTGATCCTCACGGTGCCGCTGGGCATGACCAAGACCGGCAATCCCTTTGCCAAGGCGGCAGCGTTCCTTGCTGCGGGCGCGGGAGAAACGCTGAACCAGCAGGCGGGCAGCTTTGCCGACTGGCTGCGTGCAGCGCTGCTGGTGCATCCCTTCGGCGGGCCGCTGCGGCGGCTGGCAGGAGATCTGGAACTGCCCTTTGTGTTTACGGAAAGCGAGATCATGGTCACGGTGCAGGAAGTTCAGACGGAGCCGGAAACACCGGAACAGGAACCGGAAGCGGCAGAGCCTGTCCCGGCAGACCCGGCATTGGTGGCTCAGCTGCAGGAGGGCTTTGCATGGCGGTATCCGGCGGCAAAACTGGCTGCGGTGCCCGCCAAGGTCAGCGTGACCAGCATCGTGCACAAGGCCGAGCAGACCACGCTGGAACGCCCTGCCTTTCTCTCCAAGGACGGACTGACCGCCGCCGAAATGGGTACGGCCCTGCACGCTTTTCTGGAACATGCGGACTTCGCCTCCCTTGCTGCTGCCAAAGCGGCGGGCACGCTGGAGGAAGCCATCCTTGCAGAGCGCCAGCGGCAGGTGGACACCCAGCTGGTGGCCCCGGAAATTGCGGAAAAACTCAATGCAGGCCGCATCCGCCGCTTTGCCGAGAGCGAAGCCTTTGCAAAGATCTGCGCAGCCGAAAAGGTGCTGCGGGAGCTGGCCTTCATCACGGCGCTGCCCGCGTCGGCCGTGCTGACGGCACAGGGAGCTTCCGCGCAGGAAGCCGCCGCCGTGCAGGATGAGCAGGTGCTGGTGCAGGGCATTGCAGACCTTGTGCTGGTGTTCCCGGATCATCTGGAACTGCTGGATTACAAGACCGACCGCCGCAAGACCGAAGCGGACTTCCTGAGCGCCTACCGCCCGCAGCTGAACCTCTATGCCCTTGCCATCGATAAGCGCTTTACGCCAAAGAAGGTAACGTATAAGGGTATCTACTCGCTGGAGCTGGGGAGGCTGATCGAAGCGTAGGAGAACGTCGGTGCCGCCCACTCCGTCCTGCTTCCGCTCGCCAGTCCATCCAGCGTGAGAAGCCCTCGCACTTCCCGTTAAGGCTTTTTGGTCGATTTTAATTGCAGCCTACACTTTAGACCATGGCTTCGCGTCATCCTGCCGGAGTGGGCGGCACCGATGCCCGGGCAGATGCTGCTCCCTGATGGCCTGCCTTTCGGAAAAGTCATATTTTTCCCGCAAAACGCATAAAAAGTGCTTGACAGCGCTTTCTTCCTGTGGTAGAATAGCCGGGTAAAGAAAGCAGCTACGGCCTGTGCCGCGCTCGCCTTGCGAGGGAAAGATCCCCCGGGCTATACCTGAAGGCAGTTCATTATGAGTGGACTGCGGCTTTGAGTGAATTTTTGCGCGGCTGTCCTGAAAATGGGCGGCCGCGTTTTCTATGCCAAATATTGCAACAAAATGGATTTTGTTTGGAGGTGCATTCATTATCGCTACCGCTGGAAAGTCGAAGGAACTGGAGATCAACGGTCAGATCCGTGACCGTGAGGTCCGTCTGATCGGTGCAGACGGCGAGCAGAAGGGCGTTGTGTCCATTCAGGTGGCCATGCGCGCTGCTGAAGATGCTGGTCTGGATCTGGTCAAGATCGCACCGCAGGCTGTTCCGCCTGTGTGCAAGGTGCTGGATTACGGCAAGTACCGTTTTGAACAGCAGAAGAAGGAGAAGGAAGCCAAGAAGAACCAGAAGGTGGTCGAAGTTAAAGAGACCCGCCTTTCGCTCAACATTGACACCAACGACTTCAATACCAAGCTGAACCAGACTGCCAAGTTCCTGGCAGCTGGCCACAAGGTTAAGGTTTCGATCCGCTTCCGCGGCCGTGAAATGGCGCACAGTGCTCTGGGCGCAGACGTGCTGAAACGTTTTGCCGAGGCTCTGCCTCAGGCATCCACCGATAAGCCGCCGGTGCTCGAGGGCCGCACGATGTCCATTCTGCTGATCCCGAAACCCAATAAGGACTAATTTTAGGAGGAAACTAAAATGGCTAAGATGAAACTGAAGACGCACTCTGGCGCTAAGAAGCGCTTTAAGCTGACCAAGAACGGCAAGATCAAGCGCGGCCACGCATTCCGCAGCCACATCCTGACCAAGAAGACCACCAAGCTGACCCGTGGCTACCGTCAGCCCAGCTACGTTGATAAGACCAACGCAGCTACCATCAAGAGCATGCTGCCCTACGCCTAAGAGCGAGCCGCAGGCAAACACATTCTATTGAGACAACTAAAGGAGATATAAAAAATGGCACGTATCAAGGGCGCAACCATGACTCACAAACGTCGTAAGAAGATGCTGAAGCTGGCCAAGGGCTTCTACGGCTGCAAGAGCAAGCACTTTAAGATGGCCAAGCAGCAGGTCATGAAGAGCGGCAACTACGCTCTGGCTGGCCGCCGCATGAAGAAGCGTCAGTTCCGCAACCTGTGGATCTGCCGCATCAACAACGCAGTTCGTCCTCTGGGCATGAACTACTCCACCTTCATGGCTGGTCTGAAGAAGGCTGGCATCGAGCTGAACCGCAAGATGCTGTCTGAGATGGCTATTAACGATCCCAAGAGCTTTGCAGCTCTGGTCGAGACCGTCAAGAACGCCTGATTAGGAACTTGAATCGTGACGCCCGCGCGTATACGCGGGCGTCCGTTTTGTATCCGGGGTTCTTACGGCAGGGAAACATGTTTTTCAGGGCAGCGCCCTGCCGCAGGAACGCTTTGTGGCAGACGCTGCCCTTTTTGCATTTTTTGAACAAGACGGCAGACTACTTTTTGAACGACAGTACAGCGAAAGGTTGAATACACACGATGGACGAAAAAATCACCAGCCGGGAAAACGCAAAGATCAAATACGCCTGCCGCCTTTCTTCCAGCGCGGCATTCCGCCGCAGCGAGGGCCGCTTTCTGGCCGAGGGCCGCAAGCTCTGCCCGGAGCTTGCCCGCGGTGCGCAGCTGGAGACCTTATTTTATACGGAAAGCGCTATGGCAAAGTGCCCGGAGCTTGCCGGGCTGCCCGGTGAACACTACCTTGTGGAAGACCATGTGGCCGATAAGCTGGCCGATGTGGGCACCCATCAGGGGGTATTCGGCGTGTTCCGTACCCCGGTGCACACACTGGACGAAGTGAAGGCCGGCGGGCGGTATCTGGCGCTGGAACGGGTGCAGGACCCCGGCAATGTGGGCACCCTGCTGCGCTCTGCTGCGGCCTTTGGCTTTGACGGTGTGATCCTGAGCGACGGCTGTGCCAATGTGTATGCCCCCAAGACCCTGCGCGCTTCCATGGGTGCGGCAGTACGCATCCCGGTGATCGAAGCCGGTGCCATGCCCGATGCCATCGCTCAGCTGCGCGCAAAGGGGATCACCTGCCTTGCGGCTGCGCTGTACAAGTCTCAGCCGCTGAGCGCGGCACAGGCAAGCTGCCCCGGCGGCGTCTGCGTCGTCATCGGCAGCGAGGGTCAGGGCCTGACCGATGAGACCATTGCTGCCTGCAGCAGCACGGTGCGCATCCCCATGACCGACCGGGTGGAAAGCCTGAATGCCGGCATTGCGGGCAGCATCCTGCTGTGGCATTTCCGGGAGGAAAGCCTATGAGCGGCCTTGCAGGGCAGACCAGCCTTTTCCCGCCGGAGCCTGCCCCGGACCCGCTGCTGTGCTGGCTGTGGCTGGCCCATGTGCTTGGCCCGGCCAGCGTTCACGCGGGCCGTGTGCTGGATGCCTTTGGCGGTGCACAGGAAGCATGGGAAGCGCGGGACACCGCTGAATTCCGTGCTGCAGCCGGGGATGCTGCCGCGCTTCGCGCGCAGCAGCTGGCCCCGGAACAGTACCACCCGCTGGTGATGCGGTGCGATGATCTGGGTGTGCGCATCCTGCCGTTTGACGACCCGGACTATCCGCTGGCATTTTCCCGCATCCCGGATATGCCGCTGGTGCTCTACTGCACCGGCGATCCGCTCTGGCTCAACGAGCCGGGCGCGGTGGGCATCGTGGGCAGCCGCAAGCCTACCGAATACGGCCTGAACGCAGCGGCGGACATTGGCGGGGAACTGGCCCAAAGCGGCGCTTTGATCGTCAGCGGCCTTGCGGACGGGCTGGACAGCGCCGGGCACCGCGCTGCTGTCAAAAACAACTGCCCTACCATTGCTGTGATGGGCGTGCCCATCGACCGCACCTATCCTGCGGCCAATGTGGTGCTGCGGCACAAGATCGAGCAGAAGGGCTGCGTGATCAGTGAGTACCCGCCCCGCAGTGAGGGCGTTGGCCCAAATGGATTTTTGCAGCGCAACCGGCTCATTGCGGCGCTCAGCTCTGCATTACTGGTGGTGGAAGCGCAGGAAAAAAGCGGCACCATGTCCACCGTGTCTCACGCCGAACGCTATGGCAAGCCGGTGTTCGCGGTGCCGGGCAGCATCTACTCGCCCAATTCCGCAGGCACAAACGGCCTTTTGCGGGACGGCAGAGCGCGTGCCGTGTGTTCTGCTGCGGACCTGCTTGGCCCGCTGGGCCTGCGCCGGCAGAGCGCAGCGGCGGTGACGGCAAAGCAGCCGGAGCCTCTGAGCGAGAACGAGCGGAAGGTGCTTTCCTGCATTGGGCCGCAGCCCCTTGGCATTGAGGAGCTTTGCGTGCGCAGCGGCCTGCCCACAGCGGTGCTGCTGGGCACCCTGATGAAGCTGGAGCTTTCCGGCCGGGTGCTGTGCATGCCGGGCAAGCGGTATGTGATAAAATAGTATAATTTCTGCTGGCGCAGCACACAACAGCTGTGGTATGATATAAAAATAGAGAATCCCGTACTGTGCAGTTGCACGGTGCGTTCCTGATAGAGAAGAAAGAAAATTTGAAATGGGAGTAAACTCGAATGGCGAAACTGGTTATCGTGGAGTCGCCTGCTAAGGCGAAAACCATTGGCAAGTATCTGGGCGATGATTACGAGGTCACCGCAAGCATGGGCCATATCCGTGACCTGCCCGCTTCCCAGCTGGGCATCGATGTGGAGCACGGCTATGCCCCACAGTACATCAGCATCAAAGGCAAGGAAAAGCTCATCAAGGAATTGAAGAGCAAGGCCAAACACGCAGACGGCGTGCTGCTGGCAACCGACCCGGACCGTGAGGGCGAAGCCATCAGCTGGCATCTGGCAAACATTCTGGGGCTGGACCCCCACGAGCCGAACCGCGTGACCTTTGACGAGATCACCAAAAAGGGCGTGAAGGAGGGCATGGCCCATCCCCGCGCCATCGACGAAGATCTGTTCAACGCACAGCAGGCCCGCCGTGTGCTGGACCGTCTGGTGGGCTACAAGCTCAGCCCGTTCCTCTGGCGCAAGGTGCGCCGGGGCCTTTCCGCAGGCCGCGTGCAGAGCGTGGCCGTGCGCCTGATCGATGACCGCGAAAAGGAGATCGAGAGCTTCAAGCCCGACGAATACTGGAACGTGGATGCCACCCTCGGCGCAGGCCACAAGAGTTTTACCGCCCGGCTGGCCACCGATGCCAGCGGCAAAAAGCTGCTGCCCAAAAACGAAGCCGAGGCCCGCGCCATTGAAAAGGGTCTGGAAGGGGCCGAGTACGTGGTGGCAGAGCTGAAAAAGGGCAAGCGGGCAAAGCAGCCCACTCCGGCTTTTATCACCAGTACCCTGCAGCAGGAGGCATCCCGCCGCTTGGGCTTTACGGCCACCCGTACCATGCGCGCTGCCCAGACCCTGTACGAAGGCGTGGACATTGCAGGCCACGGCACCATGGGTCTGATCACCTACATGCGTACCGACAGCCTGCGCATCTCGGATGAAGCCGTTGCCGCCGCAAAGGAATATATCGCAGGGGCTTACGGTGAAGCCTATATCTGCCCCTACAAGCGCACATGGAAGACCAAGAGCGCCACTGCCGCACAGGATGCCCACGAGGCCATCCGTCCCTCGGTGCCGTCCCTGACACCGGACGAGGTGGACAAGAGCATCAGCGGCGACACAGCAAAGCTCTACCGCATGATCTGGAGCCGCTTCATGGCCAGCCAGATGGCAGACTGCCAGCAGGACACCGTGTCCGTCACGGTCAGCGCGGCGGACTACCGTTTCAAGGCCAGCGGCTATACCGTTACCTTTGACGGCTTCACCGTCCTGTACGAGGAAGCCACCGACGAAAAGGAAAAGAAGGAGACCGCCCTGCCTCCGCTGGAGCAGGGTCAGGTGCTGAAGCTGCGCGACCTGAAGAGCGAGCAGAAGTTCACCCAGCCGCCCGCCCGCTACACTGAAGCGACCCTCATCAAGGCGCTGGAAGAAAACGGCATCGGCCGTCCTTCCACCTACGCACCCATTATCACCACCATCATCGACCGCGGCTATGTGGAGCGCGACCAGAAAAAGCTCAAGCCCACTCTGCTGGGCCGGGCTGTGGATGGCCTGATGCTGGAACAGTTCCCCCACATCGTGGATGTGGACTTCTCTGCCCAGATGGAAAAAAATCTGGATAAGATCGAGAGCGGCAAGGCCGACTGGCACAAGACGGTGGATGACTTCTATCAGGGCTTTGCGGCAAGCCTCGAGCAGGCCGAAAAGAACATGGAAGGCAAGAAGGTCAAGGTGCCGGATGAGCCTTCCAGTGAGGTATGCGACCTGTGCGGCCGGCCCATGGTCATCAAGGTGGGCAAGTACGGCAAGTTCCTGGCCTGCAGCGGCTTCCCGGAGTGCCGGGGCACCAAGCGTCTGGTCAAGGATACCGGCGGCATCTGCCCCAAGTGCGGCAAGGGCCGTATGCTGGAGCGCAAAAGCTCCAAGGGCCGCATCTATTATGGCTGCGAGCGCTACCCGGACTGCGACTTTATGACATGGGACATGCCGGTGCCCACCAAGTGCCCCAAGTGCGGCAGCACCATGTTCCGCAAAGGCTCCAAGCTGTATTGCGCAAAGGAAGGCTGCGGCTACGAGATGCCGGTGCCGAAAAAGGACTAAAAGGATAAAACTATGAACTATCAAGTAACCGTGCTGGGCGCTGGTCTTGCGGGCTGTGAAGCCGCCCTCTGGCTGGCTGGCAAGGGCGTGCAGGTGGATCTGTACGAACAGAAGCCCGTGCATTTTTCGCCCGCACACAAAAGCGCAGGCTTTGCAGAGCTGATCTGCTCCAATAGCCTGAAAGCTGAACGGCTGGACTCTGCTTCCGGCCTTCTAAAGGAAGAGATGCGCCGGATGGGCAGCCAGCTGCTGAACGCCGCCGAGACGGCCCGCGTGGCCGCTGGCGGTGCGCTGGCGGTGGACCGCGATGCATTCAGCGCCGAAGTGACCCGCATGGTGGAAAGCTGTGAGAATATCACCGTCCACCGGGAGCAGGTGGAGCACATTGATGAGACTGCCCCCGTTCTGGTGGCCACCGGTCCCCTGACCGACGGCGCACTGGCCGATGAGATCGGGGCCTTGACCGGTGACGAGCGGCTGCACTTCTACGATGCCGTGGCCCCCATCGTCACCGCTGAAAGTCTGGACTACAACAAGGTGTTTGCCGCCTCCCGCTATGACCGGGGCGAGGCCGACTACTTGAACTGCCCTTTCAACAAGGAAGAGTACGAGAATTTCCACGCAGCTCTCGCGTCTGCCGAGCGCGCACCGCTGCACGACTTTGACACCGGCGCAGAGCAGAGCGCTCAGCCCGACCCGGATGCCCACGGCAAAAAGGCCGACACCGTCACGGTCTACGAGGGCTGTATGCCCATCGAGATCATGGCTGCCCGGGGTGCCGACACCATGCGGTTCGGTCCCCTGCGCCCGGTGGGCCTTGTGAATCCCAACACCGGACACCGTCCATGGGCCAATGTCCAGCTGCGGGCCGAAAATAAGGAACGCACCCTGTACAACATCGTGGGCTTCCAGACCAACCTCAAGTGGGGAGAGCAAAAGCGGGTGTTCAGCATGATCCCCGGGCTGGAAAATGCCGAGTTCGTGCGGTATGGCGTCATGCACCGCAACACCTTCCTCGATGCGCCCCGGGTGCTCAGCGCCCAGCTGTGCCTGAAAGAGCACCCCAATGTGTTCTTTGCGGGCCAGATCACCGGCTTTGAGGGCTATATGGAAAGCGCTGCCTGCGGCCTGCTGGCGGCCCGCAGCCTGTATGCCCGTCTGGAAGGAAAGAAACTGCCCGCCCCGCCTGCCGACACCATGTGCGGCGCACTGGTGCAGTACCTGACCACCGAGAACAAGCACTTCCAGCCCATGGGCGCGAATATGGGTATCCTTCCTCCGCTGCCGGAGGAGAGCCGCCCGCGGGACAAGCGCCTGCGTTACATGGCACAGGCCCAGCGTGCCGTTGCCAGCTTCCAGCACTGGCTGGATGAAACTTCTCTTTAAGAAGGGAGAAAAGCTATGAAGATTATCGTGGATATGATGGGCGGCGACAACGCCCCTCTGGCTGTGCTGGAGGGTGCCGCACAGGCCGTGAAAGAGTACGGCATCACCGTCGTCGGTGTGGGCGACGAAGCTCTGGTGCGCAGAACCGCACAGGAAAACAGCATCCCACTGGACGGCATTGAGCTGATGAACTGCACCGAGGTCATCGACATGTGCGATGAGCCTGCCCGCGCCATCCGCCAGAAGAAGGATTCCTCCATCGTGGTGGGCTTGAACATGCTGAAAGACGGCAAGGGCGATGCCTTTGTTTCCGCCGGCAGCACCGGTGCGCTGCATGTGGGCGCAAGTCTCATCGTGCGCACCCTCAAGGGTGTCAAGCGCCCGGCTCTGGCCACCATGGTGCCCGCTAAAAAGCAGGCTTATCTGCTGCTGGACTGCGGTGCCAATGTGGAGTGCCGCCCCGAGATGCTGGCAGCCTTTGCCGTGATGGGCAGCTGCTATGTAAACAGGGTGGAGGGCCGCCGCAGCCCCAGTGTGGCGCTGACCAACAACGGTGCGGAGGAGAGCAAGGGCACCCCCATGCTCAAGGAAGCCCACCAGCTGCTCAAGACCACCCCCGGCATCCGCTTTGTGGGCAATATCGAGCCCCGCGATGTGCCGGGTGGCGAGGTGGACGTTGTGGTGTGCGACGGCTTCACCGGCAATGTGATCCTCAAGCTGACCGAGGGCGTGGCAAAAATGCTGCTGGGCATGCTGAAACAAATGTTCCTCGCAAACCTCGGCGGCAAGCTGGCCTATCTGCTGCTCAAGGGCAGCGTAGCAGACCTGAAGCACCAGATGGACAGCGAGGAGTACGGCGGCGCACCTTTCCTGGGTGCAAGGCAGCCGGTCATCAAGGCCCACGGCTCTTCCAAGGCCAAGGGAATCAAGAACGCCATCCGTCAGGCAAAGATCTGCGTGGAGAACGATCTGTGCGGCACCATGCAGTCTGCGCTGGACGAGCTGGCTGCGGCACAGAAAACTGAGGAATAAGGGAAGCGGGCTTGCCCTCTCCGTCATTGCTTTGCAATGCCACATTCCCCACTCTGTCGCTATTGCGACATCTCTCCCCGGCCGGGGAGAGTCTTTCCTCAGAGTGAGAGGCTTTGGCAGTTCGTGCAGACTGCATCGATTTGCCAAGGGCTCCCCCTTTGGGGGAGCTGGCGAACGGACGTGAGCCTGAGAGGGCGAGGATGCTGACCATCAATAAGGGAGCTAAAACATATGAGCCATCAGTTGGAAACAATTATTGGTTATAAGTTCAAAAACCCGGAGCTGCTGGAGATCGCGCTCACCCATACCAGCTATGCCAACGAGAGCCGCATCCCGGTCAAGCACAACGAGCGGCTGGAATTTCTGGGCGACAGCGTGCTGCAGATCGTCTCGGCAGATTATCTGTTCCATGCCTATGCTGACCGGCCGGAGGGCGATCTGACCCGCATCCGCGCCAGCCTTGTCAGCGAGGGTGCACTGTTCCAGTTCGCGCAGGAGATCGATCTGGGCGAGTACCTGCGCCTTGGCCGCGGCGAAGAGCGCTGCGGCGGACGCAACCGCCCCAGCGTTGTGTCCGATGCGTTTGAAGCGCTGATCGCGGCTTTGTATCTGGATGGCGGCATGGATGTGGCCCGCAGCTTCATCCTGCCCTTTATCACCGAGGGCAAGCACGCCGAGGCCGACTACAAGACCCGCCTGCAGGAGATCGTGCAGCAGAACCCGGAAGAGCGGTTGAGCTATGTAGTAGAAAGCGAGTCCGGCCCGGATCACGACAAGCATTTCGTGGTGGCGGTGCGGTTCAACTCTGACCGCGTGGCCCGTGGCGAAGGCCGCAGCAAAAAGGCCGCTGAGCAGTGCGCCGCCAAAGAAGCGCTCAAGCTGCTGGGCGTGATAAAGGAAAAGTAAATGGTATTCAAGGAACTGGAGATCCAGGGCTTCAAGAGCTTTCCCGATAAAGTTAAAATTCGGTTCGACGCAGGCGTTACCGGCGTGGTGGGTCCCAACGGCTCCGGCAAGTCGAACCTTTCGGACGCAGTGCGCTGGGTGCTGGGCGAGACCAGCTCCCGCCAGCTGCGCGCGGCAGGCAAGATGGAGGACGTGATCTTCGGCGGCACCCGGCGGCGCGGAGCCATGGGCTTTGCGCAGGTGCGGCTGACGCTGGATAACGCAGACCACACCTTTGATGTGGATGCGGACGAAGTGACCATTGGCCGCAAATATTACCGCTCCGGCGACAGCGAGTATACCATCAACGGGCAGGTGTGCCGGTTGAAGGATGTGTACGAACTTTTGCTGGATACCGGCATTGGCCGCGACGGCTACTCGGTGATCGGGCAGGGCCGCATTGCGGAGATCGTGGCCGCAAAAAGCAGTGAGCGCCGCGAGATCTTTGAGGAAGCCTGCGGCATTGCCAAGTACCGCTACCGCAAGACCGAGGCGGAACGCCGCCTTGCTGCGGCGGGCGAAAACCTTGAACGCCTGCGGGACATCCTTGGCGAGCTGGAAAGCCGGGTAGGCCCGCTGGAAAAAGAGAGCGCCAAGGCAGAAAAGTTCCTCGAGCTGGCCGCACAGCGCAAAACGCTGGAAGTGACCCTGTGGACCGACGGTGTGCACCGCGCGCGCGAAGCCGTGCGCCAGCAGGTGCGGGACTACGAGACAGCACAGGCCGACTACGAGCGCTTTGACCGGGAGACGAAAGCCGCCGAGCAGGAGGCTGAGGAGATCCGGATGCAGGCACAGCAGCTGACGGTTGCTGTTGAGCGCCTGAATGGGGATATCCGCAGCATCACCGAGCAGATCAGCGGGTCGGAGAGCCGCATCGCTGTGCTGGAAAACGACATCCTCCGCAACGAGGAGAGCGCCGCATCCCTGCAGGAAGAGATCAGCGCCGGGGAACAGGACGGCACCGAGGCACAGGCCGCCTTGCAGCGCCACCGTGCCGTGGCAAAGACCATGGAAGCGGAGGGCGAAAAGCTGGCGGCAGAGATCGAAGCGTTGAACGCGGAGATCGCACGTCTGACCGATGCCAGCAGTGCCAGCGGTGCCCGCAAGGATACCCTGAAAGCAGAACTTGCCGGCCTGACAGCCCGGCGCACCGAAGCGCAGGTGGCGCAGGCCGCTGCCGAAGCTGCCGGGGAAACAGCCCGCCAGCGCCTGCCTGCCCTTGAGCAGAGCGTGCAGGAAAGCACCGCCCAGCGGGACGAAGCAAAGCAGGATCTGGACGACACCATCAAGTATCGCCGGATGCTGGAAGAAAACGAGAAGCAGCTGGCAAATGTCCGTTCCGGCGTGGAACTCAAGCTGAAAGGCCGCAAGGCTGCGCTGGACGATGCCGACGCAGCAGAGCAGCGCCTTGGCCGTGAGCTGGATGCGGCCCGCCAGCGCCTTTCCGTGCTGCGGGAACTTGAAAAGAACATGGACGGCTACCAAAACTCGGTCAAGGCCGTCATGCGTGCTGCCGGTGCACGCCGCCTGCGGGGCATCATCGGGCCGGTGTCTGCCATCTTAAAGGTGGAGCCGGGCTGTGAAGTGGCTGTGGAAACGGCTCTGGGCGGTGCGCTGCAGAACATCGTGGTAGAGAACGAAGCCGCTGCCAAAGCGGCCATTGCCATGCTGCGCAATGACAATGCGGGCCGCGCCACCTTCCTGCCGCTGGATACCGTCCAGCCCGGCGTGTTCCGTGGCCGACTCTCCGGTACGGCACGGCTTGCCTCCAGTCTGGTGCAGGCCGACCGCCGGTATGAGAACATCGTATCCAATCTTTTGGGCCGCATCATCGTGGTGGACGACATCAACGAAGCTTCTCGCGTGGCGCGGGACAACGGCTTTCGCAGCAAGGTCGTGACCATGGATGGCCAGGTGGTCAATGCAGGCGGCAGCTTTACCGGCGGCAGCGTCCAGCGCAGCGCAGGCCTGTTCACCCGCAGGCAGGAGATGGAAGAGCTGCGGGTGAAAGCGGCCAGGTTACAAAAAGACTGCCTTGCTGCACAGGAAAAGACCGACCAGTGCAAGGAGCAGGTGGACGCTTTGCAGGCGGAGCTGACCGCCACGGCCAGTGAGCAGATCACCGCAGCCAACGACAGGGTGCGTGCTGAGGCAGAGCAGAAGCGGCTGGAAGCTGCTGCCGCCCAGCTGGAAACGGCCCGCAGCAACGGCCAGCAGCAGATCGACGCTTTGCAGGCGGCCCTGACAGAGAGCCGCGGCAAAGCAAAGGAAGCTGCCAGCCTGCAGGCCCGGCTGACGACAAAGATCGACCTGCTGACGGCGGAGATGAACCGAATTGCCGAAGGCGACGACAACTTTGTGGCCCAGCAGACCGAACTGAGCCAAAAGCTCAGCGCAAAGCGGCTGGAACAGGTGACCCGCCAGAAGGATGCAGAGCTGGCCTACAGCCAGATCGCGGCGCTGGAACAGCGGGCGCAGGATGCCGCTGCCCGCCGCGCCACGCTGGAAGAAAGCCTTGCGGCACTGGCACAGCGCAGCGAGAGCTGCCGGGCAGAAATTGCAGCCATCCGGCAGGCAAAGTCCGACAGCCAGACCGAGATCGCCCAAAAAGAAAAGGCCATCCGCGAAGCTACCGAAAAGCGGCTGGAACGCCAGCAGGCTGAAACAGCGGCACTGAGCCGGGCGCGCACTTCCTCTGACAGCCGCGAGGAAATGGGGCGCGAGATGGCCCGCCTTGCAGAGCGCAAGGCCGCTGCCGAGACCGAGTACGACCAGACCGTGGCAAAGCTGTGGGATGAATACCAGCTCTCGGTCAGTCAGGCAGAGAACCTTTGCGTGGAGTTTGAAAGCCTGACGGCCCTGCGCGCACAGGTGGCCGACCTGCGCGGCAAAATTCGCGCCCTTGGCAGCGTGAATGTGAGCGCCATCGAGGAATACAAGGAGGTCAAGGCCCGCTACGATGCCCTGATGCATCAGGTGACCGATGTGGAGGAAAGCCGCAATGAGCTGACCCGCATGATCTCCAGGCTTTCGACACAGATGCGGGAGATCTTCTCCGACAGCTTCCGCGCCATCAACGAAAACTTTGGCCGCGTATTTACCGAGCTGTTCGGCGGCGGCGAAGCCAGCCTTGTGCTGGAGGATGAAAGCGATGTGCTGTCCTGCGGCATCGGCATCCGGGTGGCACCGCCGGGCAAGGTGATCAAAAATCTGGAAGCGCTTTCCGGCGGCGAGCAGGCGCTGGTGGCCATCAGCATCTACTTTGCCATTCTGGCGGTCAACCCGGCCCCGTTCTGTATTCTGGACGAGATCGAAGCCGCTCTGGACGATGCCAATGTGGTGCGTTTTGCCCAGTACTTACGCCGGGTGAGCGACAAGACCCAGTTCATCGTCATCACCCACCGCCGCGGCACAATGGAAGCCGCGAATGTGCTTTACGGCGTTACCATGCAGGAGGACGGCGTGTCCAAGCTGCTCAAGCTTGATCTGGAACAGGTTGACGCAACGCTGGTTTCCTGATATATATTAAAGAAAAAGATAGGAGGACACCATGGGGTTCTTCGGATTTGGCAAGAAAAACAAAGAAAAAGAACAGGAAAAAATGAAAACGGGTCTGGAAAAGACCCGCACCGGTTTCTGGGGCAATATCCTCAACACCCTCACCGGCAGCGTCATCGACGATGATATGTACGATGATCTGGAAGAGCAGCTCATCCTTGCAGATGTGGGCGGTGAGGTGGCCGTGCGTCTGGTGGACAAGCTGCGCGACCGTGTGCACGAAAAGGGCCTGAAGACCGGCGAAGAGGCGGCGGATGCCCTGCGCGACATCATTGCCGAGGAAATGACACCGGATGCCGAGATGGATCTTTCCGGCAAGCCGGCCGTTATTCTGGTCATTGGCGTGAACGGCGTGGGCAAGACCACCAGCATTGCAAAGCTGGCCGATCACTACACCCGCGAGGGCAAAAAGGTGATGCTGGCCGCAGGCGATACTTTCCGTGCCGCAGCCAGCGAACAGCTGGAGATCTGGGCCGACCGCGCCGGTGTGCCCATTGTGAGCGCAGGCGAGGGCGCAGACCCGGCGGCTGTCATTTTCGACACCGTAAAGTCTGCCACCGCACGCGGTTATGACATGGTCATTGCCGACACTGCAGGCCGTCTGCACAACAAGGCAAACCTGATGGCAGAGCTTTCCAAGATCAGCCGCAGCGTCAAGAAGGCCAGCCCGGAAGCCAGCCTTGAAACGCTGCTGGTGCTGGATGCCATCACCGGCCAGAACGCCATCAGTCAGGCCAAGGAATTCTGCAAGGCTGCAGATGCTACCGGCATCATCCTGACCAAGCTGGACGGCACCGCCAAGGGCGGCTGCGTGGTGGCGGTCAAGCAGCGTCTGGGCCTGCCGGTGCGCTTCATCGGCGTGGGCGAGGGCATCGACGACCTGCTGCCCTTTACCCCGGAGGGCTTTGTGGAAGAGCTGCTCCCGCGCCAGTGGAAGCACTAAGGAGGGCCGCAGCATGAAAATTTGTGCAGCCACCGGCAACGCCGGAAAGCTCCGCGAACTGCGCCGCATTCTGGAAGCGCAGGGCCACGAGGTGGTCAGCCAGAAGGAACTGGGCATCACGATTGAGCCGGAGGAGACCGGCACCACCTTTGCCGAGAACGCCCTCATCAAGGCCGAGACTATCTGCAAGGCATGCGGTCTGCCCACCATCGCCGATGACTCCGGCCTGTGCGTGGATGCGCTGGACGGTGCGCCCGGCGTCTATAGTGCCCGCTACTGCGGCCGCCACGGCGACGACGAAGCCAACAACGATAAGCTTCTGGATGTCATGCAGGCTGTGCCTGCCGGGCAGCGGGGTGCAAAGTTTGTGTCCGCGGTGTGCTTCATCCTGCCGGATGGGCGGCATCTGACCTGCATGGGCGAGTGCCCGGGCAGCATCGCCTTTGAACGGCTGTGCGGGGACTACGGCTTTGGCTACGACCCGCTGTTCATCCCCACCGACTGCGGCGTGGGAAAGCACGATAAGCGTCCCAACACCGAGGGCCGCAGCTACGCCCAGCTGACCCCGGACGAAAAGGATGCCATCAGCCACCGCGGCAATGCGCTGGCAGTGCTGGAACAGCAGCTGCCGGGATTTCTGGCAGAATGAACTCCCCCAGTCTGCTTCGCAGACAGATTCCCCTTTTTGTCACCTACGGTGACATCTTCCCCCGGCCGGGGGAAGTCGTCCTCGGAGATGGGGCCTTTGGCAGTCCGGCAAGCGTTTCGTTTCTGCCAAAGGCTCCCTCTTTGAGGGAGCTGGCAAAGCCGCAAGGCTTTGACTGAAGGAGTTTCTCACCACAAGCGGAGACAATTCTAAATCGTTTCTTTATCGAAATATCAACCTCAAAATAAAGGAGAAAAACTATGCTGACAAGCAAACAGCGCGCCATTCTGCGCGGCAAGGCAAACACCATGGACCCCGTTTTCATCGTGGGTAAGGGCGAGATCGACGAGACCATGATCCAGGGCGTGAAGGACTGTCTGGATGCCCGTGAGCTCATCAAGCTCAAGGTGCTGGAAAACAGCATGTACAATGCCCGTGAAGCTTCGGTCAAGCTGGCTGAGGCCACCGGTGCCGACTGCGTACAGGTGATCGGCTCCAAGTTTGTACTGTACCTGCAGAAGAAAAAGGACAGCGCTTACGCTGATCTGCTGAAGTAAAAATGAAAGTTCTTCTCTACGGCGGTACATTTGACCCGCCCCACAACGGCCACCTGAACAATCTGCGCGCTGCCGCCGACCGTGTCCGCCCGGACAAGGTGGTGGTGATGCCGGCCGGGCTTTCACCGTTCAAGCAGCACACTTCGGCCCCGGGTGCGCTGCGGCTGGAAATGTGCAGCTGCTTCCATGCACTGGAAGAGGGAATGGATGCCATCCCGCAGCTGGAAGTCAGCGCGTGGGAGGTAGCTCAGGCCAAAGCCGGGAACCATAATTACACGGTGCTCACGGTGGAAAAGCTGGCCCGGGACTACCCCGGGGCACAGCTGTACCTTGCCATTGGCAGTGATATGCTGCTGAGCTTTGACGGCTGGCACCGCTGGCAGGATATCCTGCGCCTTGCCCATCTGGTGGTCACCAGCCGCCATGTGGGCGACGACCCCGAGCTGCACGCAAAGGCTCTCCGGCTGGACCCCACCGGGGCACGCATCCTGTTTGCACCGGTACAGGCGCTGCCCATGGCCAGCAGCGACATCCGTACCCGTCTGGCTGCAGGCGAAGGGTGTGAAGCTGAGCTGCCGGAGGCGGTGCGGGCGGTCATCCGCCGGGAGAAACTCTACAAAAAGGAAGTATCAGCCAATGAACCTCAAACAGGCAAAGGAGCTTGTGCGCGGCCGCTTGAGCGATAAGCGCTATGAGCATACCTTGAATGTGAAAAAAATGGCCGTCAAGCTGGCAAAGATCTACGGTGAGGACGAGGAGCGGGCCGCGTTGGCAGCCCTGCTGCACGACTCGGCCAAGGAGATCAGCAAGGATGAGATGCGCGATATCCTGCGCGCTTACCCCCAGTATGCAGAGGGCGGCGAAGAGCGCCCGGCCCCGGTGTGGCACGGCGTGTGCGCCGCCATTCTGGCCCGCACCCAGTGGGGTGTGACCGACGAAGCGGTGCTTAGCGCTATTGCCTGCCACACGGCGGGCAAACCCGGCATGACCCGGCTTGACAAAATTTTGTATCTGGCCGATATGACCAGCGCGGAGCGGGACTGGCCCGGCGTGGAAAAGCTGCGCAAGCTGGAAAAAAAGAATCTGGATGCCGCCATGCTGGCCGCGCTGAAGCAGACCAACGATTTCGTGCTCTCGCAGGGAAAACCTCTGGACCCGATGTCCAAGGCGGCCTATGAGGATATCCTGGCCCGCAGCGGGAAGAATGAACGGTGAGAGCACAGCTGCTCTGAAACAAGCGGAAACAGAAAACGGATTGCAGATTTCGTCGGATAATGCTATACTTAAGGGCATGACAGGTCTGCAGGAACATTTTTTGCAGGACCGCGAAAATCTGGAGGATACAAAAAAGCATGAGCCAGACGCCACGCCATATCAATACTTCGCGTTCTCTGAACCGGCCGGATCCGGCAGCAGCCGCACCGCGCCACGCTGCGTCCAGCACGGATGCAAAGCAGAGCACAGGCGGTGCACACAATGAGCCGCCGCGCCGCCCGGCACAGGGAGCAGGGCAGGAGCCGCCGCGCCGCCGCAAAAAGAAAAAGAAAATGCCCCTCTGGCTGCCTTTTGCAGTGGTCATGGCCATCATCGCGGTGATCTCCGGTGTGGTGGTGTACGGAGTCAGCCTTGTAAACAAGGTGGAGGACAGCATCCGCCCGGACGACAGCACCCCTACCATTGAGGAAGAGGTCAAGACAGACGAGGAATACAAGGGCGATGTGGTGAACATTCTGGTCTGCGGCATCGACTATGAAGAGGGCCGCAATTATTCCAACGACCCCACCTCTAACGACGGCATGACCGACATGATCCTGTACGTGCAGTTCGACATCAAGAACGGTGCACTGCGGATGCTGCAGATCCCCCGCAACAGCCTTGTCACCACCAAGAACAAAAAGATTACCCTTTCCAATGGCAAGACCTACGCCGCCACGAATTATCAGATCAACTCGGTGGCGATCTCCAATGGCGGCAGCATCGCCGCTCTGGCCGATGTCATCTACGATCAGTTCCGGCTGCCCATCGATTACTATGTGACGGTGGACATGCAGGCACTGGTGGATATGGTGGATAACTTTGGCGGCATTGAGGTGTATATCCCCCACGATATGTCCTACGGCGGCAGCAAACTGCTCAAGGGCTACCGCAATCTGAACGGTGCATCGGCAGAGTTCTTTGTGCGCTGCCGCCACGGCGACGGCTACGCCAATTCCGATATCGACCGCCTGAACATGCAGCGCTATTTCTATGCCGGCCTGTTCAAGCGTGCCCGCGCCATGGGTGTCACCGATATCCTGAACCAGCTGCCGCTGGTGTTCAAGAACTATATCAAGACGGATATGGACATTTCCACCATTGCAAAGCTGGTGGTGTCTTTCCTCAAGCTCGACAGCTCCAACATCATTCTGGCGCAGACACCGGTGTTCATGGGCGTGCCCAACGTGGG
The DNA here is from genome assembly GCF_023347255.1 of Faecalibacterium sp. I4-3-84. Classification (GTDB taxonomy): domain Bacteria; phylum Bacillota; class Clostridia; order Oscillospirales; family Ruminococcaceae; genus Faecalibacterium; species Faecalibacterium taiwanense. The sequence goes on along the minus strand of NZ_CP094466.1, from coordinate 710,129 downwards.
CAAGACCGACACCTTTGCCGGTTACTCCTGCGTGGTGCCGGATGCGGGTTCCATTGCAAACCTGCTCAACCAGTATTTCTGCACCTACACCGGCCCCATTGATGTGAGCGAAATGAACCTTGTCACCGACGAGTGGCCCCACGGCAGTGCATCCACCGATGCCAACGTGCAGTATATGGGCCGCATCGATAAGGAGTCGGACGATGCCATCCTGAGCGGCGATACAGACCTTGATGGCGCTGTTACCACCGACGGTCAGGCCGCAGGCTCCGCAAACTGAAACTGACAGAAAGGAAAAACATATGGAGAACTTCAACGACAGCAAGGCGCTTGCCATTGAGATCGCAAAGATCCTGGATAAGAAAAAGGCCCACGATGTGCGCGTGCTCAAGGTGGAAAGCCTGACCGTGCTCACCGATTACTTTGTCATTGCCTCCGGCACTTCCACCACGCAGGTGGCATCTCTGGCCGACGAGGTGGAGTACGAGCTTTCCCAGAAGGGTCTGGAGCCCTACAGCACGGAGGGTTACGACTCCAAGAACTGGGTGCTGCTGGATTATTCCAACGTCATCGTGCACGTATTCGTGCCCAACACCCGCACCTACTACGATCTGGAGCACCTGTGGGCCGACGGCGAACCCATTGATATTTCCGAGTACCTTACCCCGGATAGCACTGTCGAATAAGGCAGAACGGCCCTGCCTTTTGCGGCAGGCAGCCTGTAGCATAAATCATTCCAATTACGGTATATGCAAAAGTAAAGTCTGGAGCTGATTACAAACATGAAGTACGATTACAAGGCTGTTGAAGCCAAGTGGCAGAAGGTGTGGGAGGACGAAAAGACCTTCCATGTTGAGATCGACCACAAAAAACCCAAGTTCTATGCACTGGTCGAGTTCCCGTATCCGTCGGGTGCCGGCCTGCATGTAGGCCATCCCCGCAGCTACACCGCGCTGGACGTGGTCAGCCGCAAGCGCCGTCAGAACGGCTACAATGTGCTGTATCCCATGGGCTGGGACGCTTTTGGCCTGCCCACTGAGAACTTTGCCATGAAGAACCACATCCACCCGGCCATTGTCACCAAGAACAATGTGGATCACTTCCGCAGCCAGCTGAAGGCTCTGGGCTTCTCCTTTGACTGGGACCGCGAGATCAACACCACCGATCCGGAATATTATAAGTGGACCCAGTGGATCTTCCTGCAGCTGTATAAGCATGGTCTGGCTTACAAGAAGGAAATGAACGTCAACTGGTGCACCGGCTGTAAGTGTGTGCTGGCCAACGAGGAAGTTGTCAACGGCGTGTGCGAGCGCTGCGGCAGCGAGGTCGTTCACCGCGTCAAGAGCCAGTGGATGCTCAAGATCACCGCTTATGCCGATAAGCTGATCGATGGTCTGGACGGTCTGGATTACATTGAGCGCGTTGCCACCCAGCAGAAGAACTGGATCGGCCGCAGCCACGGCGCAGAGGTCAACTTCGGCACCACCGCAGGCGATACCCTGACCGTGTACACCACACGCTGTGACACCCTGTTTGGTGCCACCTACATGGTCGTTTCTCCGGAGCACGCTATGGTCAAGGAATGGCTGGACAAGGGCATCCTCAAGAATGCCGATGCCGTCAAGGCCTATCAGGCCGAGGCAGCCCGCAAAAGCGACTTTGAGCGCAGCGAGCTGAACAAGGAAAAGACCGGTGTCAAGCTGGAAGGCGTCATGGGCATCAACCCGGTCAATGATACCGAGATCCCCATCTTTATTTCGGATTACGTTCTGTCCACCTATGGCACCGGTGCCATCATGGCTGTGCCCGCTCACGATACCCGTGACTGGGAGTTTGCCAAGAAGTTCGGCCTGCCCATCATCGAGGTGGTCAAGGGCAATACCCCCTCTAATCTGGACGAAGCCGCTTTTACCGATGTGGCCACTGGCACGCTGGTCAACTCCGGCTTCCTGAACGGCCTGTCCGTCACCGATGCAAAGAAAAAGATGATCGACTGGCTGGAGGCAAACGGCAAGGGCTGCGATAAGGTCAACTACAAGCTGCGCGACTGGGTGTTCAGCCGTCAGCGTTACTGGGGCGAGCCCATCCCCATGGTCAAGTGTGAAAAGTGCGGCTGGCAGCCCCTGCCCGAGAGCAGCCTGCCCCTGACCCTGCCGGACATCACCGATTTTGAGCCGGGTCCGGACGGAGAATCTCCGCTGGCCCGCCACAAGGACTGGGTCAAGACTACCTGCCCCTGCTGCGGCGGCCCCGCTACCCGCGAGACTGACACCATGCCCCAGTGGGCCGGTTCTTCCTGGTACTTCCTGCGCTACATGGACCCCCACTGCAAGGATGCCATTGCGTCCAAGGAAGCTCTGGAATACTGGTCTCCGGTGGACTGGTACAACGGCGGCATGGAGCACACCACCCTGCATCTGCTGTACAGCCGTTTCTGGCATAAGTTCCTGTATGATATCGGCGCTGTGCCTTCTCCGGAACCCTACCAGAAGCGCACCGCTCACGGCATGATCCTGGGCCTGAACCCCCACAGCTTTGTCAACCTGCCCGCTGAGGAGCAGGATAAGCTGCTGAAGGAGTACGGCAGCCAGAAGGCCGCTGAAAAGGCTCTGGAAGAAAAGTACGGCGAAATGGCACGCCACCCCATCGTGAAGATGTCCAAGTCTCTGGGCAACGTCATCAACCCGGACGAGGTGGTGGACCAGTACGGTGCTGACACCATGCGTCTGTACGAGATGTTCATGGGCGACTTTGAGCAGGCTGCACCGTGGCAGACCTCTGCCATTGCAGGCTGCAACCGCTTCCTGGACCGCGTGTGGGCACTGTCCGACAAGCTGGTGGAGGGCGAGGGCTATCGTCCGCAGGTCGAGACCCTGATGCACCAGACCATCAAGAAGGTGGGCGCTGACATCGAGACCCTGAAGATGAACACCGCCATTGCCCAGCTCATGACGCTGGTGAATGCCCTGTACGACAACGGCGGCGCGACCAAGGCCGAGCTGGAGACCGTTGTTCAGCTGCTGAACCCGTTTGCTCCCCACATGACCGAAGAGCTGTGGGAGAAGCTGGGCCACAGCCACGATGAGCAGCTGGCTTACTACCCCTGGCCCAAGTACGAAGAGGCCAAGTGCGTGGAAAGCACAGTGGAGATCGCTGTGCAGGTGAACGGCAAGGTGAAGGCCCGCCTGAAGGTGGCTGCCGACATTGACGCTGCTGCCGCTATCGCCGCCGCCAAGGCTGACCCCGCTGTTGCTGCCGCTCTGGAAGGCAAGCAGCTGGTCAAGGAGATCTACGTCAAGGGCCGTCTGGTCAATCTGGCTGTCAAGGGCTAAACCAACCGATACCCTGCCGAAAGGCTGGATATACAACTACCCGCAGAGGCGGACTGGCGCATAAAACACCCGGGAACGTTTATTCAAAATCTTTTCAAAGATTTTGCGCAAAAAACTTTCAAAAAAAGGTTGACGAACCGGAGAAAATGCGCTATACTGTCTACTGTTAGTTACCATGTAACAACGAAATTCCTGCCTCACGGTCCAAGGGAGGGAATAAGATGTCGGAAATTCGTGTTAAAGAGGGCGAGTCGCTGGAAAGCGCACTGCGTCGCTTCAAGCGCAGCACCGCTCGCAGCGGTGTGCTCGCAGAGGTCCGTAAGCGCGAGGCTTACGAGAAGCCGTCTGTCAAGCGCAAGAAGAAGTCCGAAGCAGCCCGCAAGCGCAAGTTCAAGTAATTGATCACTTGAAGTCGCTGTTGCTTTAGATTTCATACGCGTTGCTAACGCCGATGTAGGGGAGCCTGTATTGCAGGCTCCCCTATTTTCATTGCAGGGAGAAATACTATGCTCATCACCCCCGAATACGTTTTCAAGGATGTCACCCACATCACGCCGGAATGGCTGGCGGAAAAAGGCATCACTGCGCTGGTGCTGGATATCGATAACACCCTCACCGCTGACCGCAGTCAGGAGCTGCCGGAAGAAGTGGCCGTGTGGCTGGACACTATGCGCAAGGCGGGCGTCAAGCTCACCATCGTGTCCAACGGTGCGGAAAAGCGGGTGCGGCCCTTTGCCCAGAAGCTGGGCCTTGCGTACCTGTACCGCTCCGCAAAGCCGCTGCCCTTTGCTCTGATGGCAGCGCAGCACCGCATGGGCGTGAAGCGCCGTCAGATGGCGATGGTGGGCGACCAGCTCTATGCCGACCGCATGGCGGCAGCGCTGTACGGCATTCCGGGCTTGATGGTGGTGCCCCGCGGCCCGGACCTCGGTGCGCAGGTCATCCTCAAGCGTAAGTGGGAGAAAAAACACTGGCAGAAATACTATGACCGGGGAGGCAAGACCCTGTGAGCGATTGGAAGATCCGGTTCGGCACCGCAGGCACCAGCGACAGCTTTGCCGCCCAAGGCTACAAAAGCAGCTTGGATGTGCCGGAGTACACCGCAAAGATGGGACTGAACGCCTTTGAGTACCAGTGCGGGCGCGGCGTGCGTCTGGGGCTGGACAAGGCTGCAAAAATGGCCGCACTGGCCGGGCCAAAGGATATCCTGTTCAGCGTGCATGCACCGTATTATATCAGCATGTCCAGTTTGGAAGAGGAAAAGCGGCTCAACAGCATCCAGTATCTGCTGCAAAGTGCGGCGGTGTGCAAAGCGCTGGGCGGCAGACGCATCATCTTCCACTCCGGCAGCTGCGGCAAGCAGAGCCGGGAAGCGGCCCTTGAAAAAGCGCTGGATACCATGCGCCGTGCCGTGGAAGCGCTGGACGAAGCAGGCTTTGCCGATATGACTCTCTGCCCGGAAACCATGGGCAAGATCGGCCAGCTGGGCACACTGGACGAGGTGCTGGCGCTGTGCAGCGTGGATAAGCGCATTACGCCCTGTATCGACTTCGGCCACCTGAATGCCCGCACTCTGGGCGGCATCCGCTCGAAAGAGGACTACGCTGCCATCCTTGACCGCATGGCAGAAAAGCTGGGGGACCAACGGGCAGAACGGTTCCATGTGCATTTTTCCCGCATCGAGTATTCGGCGGGCGGCGAAAAGCGCCACTGGACCTTTGCCGAGACCCAGTTCGGCCCGGAGCCGCAGCCGCTGATGGAACTGCTGGCTGAGCGGAAGCTGCAGCCGGTCATCATCTGCGAGAGCGCAGGCACGCAGGCTGAGGATGCCGGGGCTATGCAGCAGATGTACCATGCAGCGTGCAAAACGTAAAAAATTTTGTGTTTTTATCGTCTTTTTTGCCGAAACCCCTTGCCAAATGCAAACGGATTGGGTAAAATAAATAGAGATATGCGTTAAGCATTTGAGATTAAACTAATGGAGGAATTCCTATGATTTCTGCAGGCGAGTTTCGCAATGGCGTGACCTTTGAGCAGGACGGCCAGGTTCTTCAGGTCGTTGAGTTCCAGCACGTGAAGCCCGGCAAGGGCGCTGCCTTTGTCCGTACCAAGACCAAGAACGTGATTACCGGCTCTGTGGTTGAGACCAGCTACAACCCGACCGCAAAGTTCCCGCAGGCTTTCATCGAGCGCAAGGACGTGACCTATAGCTACGAGGATGGCGATCTGTACCACTTCATGGACAACGAGACCTACGATGACATCCCCGTCAACGCAGCCGATGTGCCCGATAACTTCAAGTTCTGCAAGGAGAACGAGCTGTGCAAGCTGCTGAGCTACAAGGGCAAGGTGTTCAGCGTCGAGATCCCCAACTTCATCGAGCTGGAAGTTACCCAGACCGAGCCGGGTGTCAAGGGCAATACTGCCACCAACACCCTGAAGCCCGCTACCGTCGAGACCGGTGCTGAGATTCGTGTGCCTCTGTTCATCAACGAGGGCGACCACATCCGCATCGATACCCGCACCGGCGAGTATATGGAGCGCGTCTGATCCCTTTAACGCCAAACCGGGCTGCGGGCAACCGTTTGCCCGGTTTTTTAAAACTCCGATTTTTCTCATTTTAAGGAGGGCATTCGTATGGAACTGAACAAAAAGGCAGCTTATCTGCAGGGTCTGGTCGATGGTCTGGGCATTGATGATACCACCAAAGAGGGCAAGATCATCAAAGCCATGAGCGCACTGCTGGGTGAAATGGCTGAGGTCATCGAGAGCGTGGACGAAGATCTTTCCCGCGCCTACGACCAGATCAACGACCTGAGCGATGAGCTGGAAGATCTGGAAGCAGATCTGTACGAGGAGGAGGACGAAGACGGCGAAAGCGAGGACGCTGAGGATGAGGACACCGATGGCGACGACGATGCCAAGGATGATGACATCGCCAGCGAGCCGTTCTATGAAGTGGCCTGTCCCAACTGCGGCGAGACCGTTTACGTCAGCGAGGATGATCTGGATGCAGGCGAAGCCAACTGCGCGCACTGCGGCGTGACCTTTGAGGTCGCTCTGGAAGGGGACGGCGAAGAGGATGCCGAGGATGGCCCCGTGCAGTACGAAGTGACCTGCCCGGACTGTGGCACCACCGCCGTGTTTGAGGAAGACGAACTGCTGGACGGCGCACCCAAGTGCCCGAACTGCGGCAAGCCCCTCGACTTTGAAGTGACCGAAGAATAAGCAAAAAAGACCGCTGCACTCCGGTGCGGCGGTCTTTTTTGTTTACTGTGCGTTTGCCTTCTGCAGCCAGATGCTGCCGATGTCCAAAGCGTTGTACAGGCCGATCTTGGTGGTCTGACGCATCACGCGCTCCTGCGGAGCCTTGGTGGTGTCGGTAGAGAGCAGCATCAGGTGGACCTTGTCTGCAACCTGCTGGTCGCCCACAGGCTTGGTGGTCGTGATCTGCAGATAGAGCACATATGGGTCGGTCATATTGCCGTAGTACAGCTCATTGTCCTTGCGGACGAGGGGCTTGCCTTTATAAGTCAGTTTTGGAGTAAATGCCATCGTGAAAGCCTCCCTATCAATAGTAGTTCAGTTCAGTATAACACATCTATGGTACAGGATGCAAGCTTTTGACCCGATAGAAGGCGGGCTTTTTGCACACAATGGCATGCCTGCGTGCAAAAGAATCTGCAATTTTAGGCACTCTGGCAGAAAACGGGTCTTGCCGGAATGCACAGATATGGTATACTAAGAACGAGAAAGCCCGCAGCATAGCCCGGGCAGAAAAGTGAGGGAGACAGCATGGCAGACTATCAGGAATACCGGCGGCGCGTGTTGCGCAAACGCTGGCGCAGGCGGTTCATGGCGGCAGCTTTGCTGCTGCTGCTTTTGCTGGTGGGAGCCATCGGGATGTTGTGGAAGAGCCTGCACCGGGAACAGCGGCCCTCCGGCATGGGGCAGAACACCATCCTGCAGGAGGTAACACAGGATAATACTTGGAACACGGCCTCCTACGCGGTGGCGCGGCAGCTCACGGTGCAGACGCTTGCAGACAGCGCGGCCACTGCGCTGGATTTCCGTATGGCGGCGCTGCCAAAGAGCAGCACGGCTGTGGGCAAGGAATGGTTCAATGACGTGAGCTTTGTGGGCGACAGCCTTACGCAGGGCATGCAGCTGTACGAAGAAGGAATGCAGAACGCCATGTTCTGTGCGTACAAGGGTGTTGGGCCGAACGTGATCGTCAACGGCACCACCTGCAAGCGCGCCGACGGCGTGGCTGAGGTGCCGCTGGAAGCGTTGACCGCCCAGCAGCCCAGAGCCATTTATGTTCTGTTGGGCACCAACGTGCTGGGCCGCGATACCGATTATAGCAGCTTCCTGACCTATTACCGGCTGATGCTGGACATGCTGAGCCAGACACTGCCAAATGCAAAGATCTATGTGCAGTCCATCACGCCGGTGCGGCCGGAAGTATGCCAGAAGTCCGGCCATGAGGGCTTGAACCGCGACCGCCTGTGCCAGATCAACAATGAGCTGGCAGCCATTGCGCTGGAAAAGAACTGCTATTTTCTCAACCTGTGGGAAGTGCTGGCAGATGAAAACGGCGACCTGATCGAAAGCTACGCCCAGCCGGACGGCTACCATCTGAGACCCGCCGGGTATGCCGCATGGACGGATTATCTGTGCAGCCACACAGAAGGATAAAAAATAAGAGGTTCGTTCACTGAGCGAACCTCTTATTTTTTACTTGAAACTTAGAACAGGCCGGTGATCTTGCCGTCGGCATCCACATCGATGCCCACAGCGGCGGGCTTCTTGGGCAGGCCCGGCATGGTCATGATATTGCCGCAGATGACCACCACAAAGCCTGCACCGGCAGCAAGGCGCACCTCGCGCACCTCCATGGTAAAGCCGGTGGGGGCACCGGTGAGCTTGGCATTGTCGCTGAAGCTGTACTGGGTCTTGGCGATGCACACGGGCAGGTTCCCGTAACCCATCTCAGTCAGCTCGGCCAGTGTCTTGCTGGCGGCGGCGCTGTAGTTCACACCGTCGGCCCGGTAAATTTTGGTGGCGATGGCGTTGATCTTGTCCTTCAGGGGCATTTCCAGCGGGTAGGTGTACTGGATGGGACGATCCTCCAGCACCTCCAGCACCTTCTCGGCCAGCGCCTTGCCGCCCTCGCCGCCCTTGGCGAATACCTCGCTCAGCACGCAGGGAACACCCTGCTCGGCGCACACCTGCTCCACGTAGGCCTGCTCTTCGGCGGTATCGGTGGGGAAGGCATTGATGGCGACCACCACCGGCAGGCCGAAGCCATTTTTCAGGTTGTCGATGTGGCGGATGAGGTTGGATGCACCGGCCTTGACGGCTTCGAGGTTGGGCTGGCTCAGGTCGGCCTTTGCCACGCCGCCGTGGCTCTTGAGGGAACGCACAGTGGCCACCAGCACGCAGGCAGAGGGTGCGATACCGGCGTAGCGGCACTTGATATCCAAAAACTTCTCTGCGCCCAGATCGGCACCAAAGCCTGCTTCGGTGATGGTATAGTCGGCCAGAGAAAGGCTCAGCTTGGTAGCCAGCACGCTGTTGCAGCCGTGGGCGATGTTGGCAAAGGGACCGCCGTGGATGATGGCGGGGTTGTTTTCCAGCGTCTGCACAAGGTTCGGGTCCAGCGCGTCCTTCAGCAGGGCGGTCATGGCACCGGCAGCACCGATCTCACCGGCAGTGACGGGCTTGCCGTCGTAGGTGTAGGCGCATACGATCTTGGAAAGACGCTCCTTCAGATCGGAAATGCTGGTGGCAAGGCAGAAAATTGCCATCACCTCGCTGGCAACGGTGATATCAAAGCCGTCCTCGCGGGGGGTGCCGTTCACCTTGCCGCCCAGACCGTCCACGATGAACCGCAGCTGGCGGTCGTTCATGTCCATGCAGCGCTTCCATGTGATGCGGCGGGGGTCGATGTTCAGCGGGTTGCCCTGCTGGATGCTGTTATCGATCATGGCAGCCAGCAGGTTGTTGGCTGTGCCAATGGCGTGCAGGTCGCCGGTGAAGTGCAGGTTGATATCCTCCATGGGCACCACCTGTGCGTAGCCGCCGCCGGCTGCGCCGCCCTTGACACCGAACACGGGGCCGAGGGACGGCTCACGCAGGCAGAGCATGGTCTTTTTGCCCAGAGCGTTCATGGCATCGGCCAGACCCACGCTGGTGGTGGTCTTGCCCTCGCCCGCCGGGGTGGGGCTGATGGCGGTGACGAGGATCAGTTTGCCCTGCTTTTTGGCATCGTGGATCAGGCGGTGATCGATCTTGGCCTTGTAGCGGCCATAGGGGATCACGTGCTCATCGGAAAGGCCCAGCTGGGCGGCGATCTCGGTGATGGGTTTCATTTTGGCTTCCTGTGCGATCTCGATATCGGTTTTCATCAGACATCCTCCTTTGGAAGTCGTTTTTACAAGCATTGCACGCCGCCTGAACGGCCTTTTTGCTTGCATCCTGCGTTGCTTTCCCTTGCAATCCGTCAGGATTGCTGCGAAAAATCGCCTTGTCTGCGGGCAAAAAATCCCGCCATTCAACGCACACTGCTTATAAAAACAACTTCCGGCAACAAAAAAGGCAGCTTTGCGCAGCAATTGCGCAAGGCTGCCCAGACGGTCGGCATTGACTCTCCCGCCATCCCTGCACTGTGGTGCTCCACAAGGTTCCGTCAGCAGAGATACGGTCTCTATGCAGTAAAGATAGCACAATGCCGGGGTGTTTGTCAAGGAAAAACAGCGCCAAATATTTTGCGTTCTACAGCCTGTTGTGGTATACTTATCATGGTTTACTATGAAAATTTAGAAAGCAGGAATCCCTTTTATGCTGCAAAACCCTGAATTGCATTATCTGGATAACGCCGCTACCACCATGGTGGCTCCCGAGGTGGCGGATGTCATCGACAAGGCCATGCGGGAACACTGGGCCAACCCTTCTAGCCTGTACGGCCCCGGTGCCCGCAGCGAGGAAGCGCTCAACGCCGCCCGTGCCGCTGTGGCCCGTACACTGGGCTGCAAGCCAAAGGAGCTGTACTTTACCTCCTGCGGCAGCGAGAGCAACAATCTGGCCCTGCTGGGCGCGGTGCGCACCCGCACTTTCGGCAAGGGCATCGTGGTGTCCGGCTTTGAGCACCCCAGCGTCCAGCGCCCGCTGGAAGAGCTGGCGAAGCAGGGCTACAATGTCACGGTGGTCAAGCCCCGCCCGGACGGCACATTGAATATCAACGAAATGCTGGAGCATGTGGACAAGAATACCATCCTTGTGGCCTGCATGATGGTGAACAACGAGGTAGGCACCCGCAACGATGTGGAACGCCTTGCCGCCGAGGTCAAGCGCCGCAACAGCCGCACCATTGTCCATGTGGATGCAGTGCAGGCGTGGATGCGTGTGCCCATCAAGCTGACGAACATCGACACCCTGTCGGTGAGCGGCCACAAGATCCATGCTCCCAAGGGCATTGGTGCGCTCTACCTTTCTGACCGTCTGGTGCAGGCGTTCCGGCCGCCGTACCTCGGCGGTGAGCAGGAGCGCGGCCTGCGCCCGGGTACCGAAAACCTGCCCTACGCCATGGGTCTTGCCGCAGCCGCCACCCGTCTTGCCAAGACCATGAAGAGCCGTGACACCGCTATGAAGGCCCTGAACCAGCGTCTGCGGGACGGCCTGAAGGCCTTTCCGGAGGTGGAGCTCAACAGCCCGGAAAACGCGGTGCCCGAGGTGCTGAACTTCAGTGAGATGTGCATCAAGAGTGAGACCATGCTGGCATGGCTGGCCGAAGCACAGGTGTATGTTTCCTCGGCAAGTGCTTGCGGCCGCGGCCAGCCCAGCCACACGCTGGCAGCCATGGGCAAAGACCCGCTTGCCATCGACACGGCCATCCGCGTGTCCTTCTGCGGCGACAACACCCCCGAGGATGTGGATGCTTTCCTCAACCGCTTTGAGGACGGAATGAAGAGCTTGCAGAGGATCCGGAAGTGATTCCACAGGCAGGACCATCTGGAATGGCCGCCGCTTTGCTCTGGCCATGTTTAGAGGAAGGATTATTCTGATTAGGGCGTTTGTCGTGCCCTGCGGGGCACTCCAAACGCATTTTTACGGAAGGGGTCCGGACCGGCAGATGCAACAAATTGTTCCTCTGTATTTTTCGTCAGGATACTTTCGCGAATAGGAGGATGGATGCCGCTGACCGTTACGACCCTGCCCGTGAAAAAGTGTTCTGGAAATGACCGCAGTCATTTCCAGAACACAAATATAAATATTAAAATTTCCGCTGAGAATGGCCAGAGCGCAAGCGGAGGCCATGTTAAATCGTAACCTAGGAGATACAACATTTATGCATGAAATCATTATGGGCTATCAGGGTGAAATGTCCCTGAAAGGCCTCAACCGCAACCAGTTCGAGTCGGCGATGATGAAAATTCTGCGCTACCGGCTCAAGACCGTGGGCAAGTTCAAGGTCTACTGCACCCAGTCCACCTTTTACATGGAGCCTGAGGAAGAAGACGTGGATATGGACCTCGCCTTTGACCGGGTGAGCAAGGTATTCGGCCTTGCGGCGCTCAGCCGCGCCGTGGTCTGCGACAAGGACTTTGACACCATCTGCCAGACTGCCGAGGACTACCTCGGCGCCAGCCTGCACGGCATCCGTACCTTCAAGGTGGAAGCCCGCCGCTCCGACAAGACCTACCCCATGACCAGCCCTGAACTGATGCGGGAGCTGGGTGCCTATCTGCTGGGCAAACACAACTACCTCAAGGTGGATGTGCATAACCCGGATTTCAAGGTGATCGTAGAAATTCGTGATTACGGTGCCTACATCCACGGCCCCAAAGTGCCCGGCGAGGGCGGTCTGCCCGTGGGCACAAGCGGCCGTGCATTGAACATGCTGTCTGGCGGCATCGACAGTCCCGTGGCAGCTTACCGCATGGCAAAGCGTGGTCTGGCACTGGACCACATCCACTTTGCGTCTCCGCCGTACACTTCGGAGCGCGCAAAGCTGAAAGTAAAAGCTCTGGCGCAGCTCACCAGCATCTATACGGGCAGCTCCAATCTGTTCGTCGTGCCCTACACCAAGCCGCAGGAGTACATCCGGGATAATGCTCCGGATGTGCTGTTCACGGTGCTGATGCGCCGCAGCATGATGCGCATTGCCAACGTTATTGCCAAGAAGCAGGGCTGCGAAGCCCTTGTTACCGGCGAGAGTCTGGCTCAGGTGGCCAGCCAGACCGTCAAGGCCCTGCAGTGCACCGATGCTGCGCAGGATCTGCCCATCCTGCGCCCGCTCATCGGCATGGACAAGACCGAGATCGTGGAGACGGCACGCCACATCAACACCTTTGAGACCAGCATCCTGCCCTATGAGGACTGCTGCACCATCTTCACCCCGCCGCACCCGAAGATCCGCCCGGAGCTGGAAGAAATTCTGGAAGCCGAAGCCGCCATGCCCGGCCTTGCCGCGCTGGAAGCCGAAGCCGCAGAGAGCGCCGAGCGCATCCGCATCCGTATCACCGATCAGGTCGAATTTGAGGGGTGAAAGCCATGACAGCAGAGATCATCAGTGTGGGCACCGAGCTGCTGCTCGGCAACATTCTCAACACCAACGCCCAGTACCTCAGCCGGGAGCTGGCGGCTCTGGGCATCACCGTCCAGCGCGAGAGCACCATTGGCGACAACCACGGCCGTTTGGCGGATTTCGTCAACGAGGCAAAACAGCGGTGCGATCTGCTGGTGTTCACCGGCGGCCTTGGCCCCACGGCGGACGACCTGACCAAGGAGACGGTTGCTGGATGCTACGGTGATACGCTGGCTTTTGACCCGGAAGAATGGCAGAAGATCGTGGATTTCTTCACTCGTACCGGGCGCAAGACGACCCCAAACAATCGCAAGCAGGCCATGGTGCCGGTGAACGGCCACAAGGTCATCAACAACCACGGCACGGCCCCCGGGGCATGGTTCGAGCAGGATGGCCACTGTGCTGTGCTCATGCCCGGCGTGCCTCACGAAATGAAGGCCATGTGGACAGAGAGTGTGCGCCCGCTGCTGCTGGCCCGCCAGAACTGCACCCTGCATTCCATCACGCTGCGGGTGCTGGGCGGCGAAAGCGATATCGAATACCGTGTGCGGCATCTGCTGGAAAACGCAAATCCCACCGCCGCAATCTACTGCAAGACCGGCGAGTGCGAGATCCGCATCACGGCCCGGGCAGAAACCGACAGTTCAGCCGAAAAAATGTGCCGCGCATACGCCACAAAGTTCTATGATCTGCTGGGTGATGCGGTGTATGATGAGGATGTGACCGGTCTGGAAGAGACTCTGGTGCACACCTTGAAGGAAAAGGGACTCACCATTGCCACGGCAGAAAGCTGCACAGGCGGCATGATCGCCCAGCGGCTGACCAATGTGTCCGGTGCAAGTGAGGTGTTCGGCTTCGGCTTTGTTACCTACTGGGAGCAGGCCAAGGCAAAGATGATCGGCGTAGACCCGGCGGCGATCGCAAAGTACAATGTGGTGTCCGCACCGGTGGCAGCACAGATGGCACTGGGCGCAGCCGAAGCTGCCGGGGCCGATATCGCTGTCAGCGTCACCGGTCTGGCAGGCCCCAACGGCGGCGATGCCGTCCGCCCGGTGGGCACGGTGTATCTGGGTGCGGCCTGCGGTGAGACCGTCTATGTAAAAAAGCTCTTCGTCTCCCGCCCCGACCGTGCGCTGGTGCGTGCCCGCGCGGCACAGGCGGCACTGGAACTGGCGCTGCGTCTGGCTCAGGGCAAAGTTCCTACAGATACACAGGCACTGGCAAAAAGCGCCCGGCATGATGCTGCGGCTCTGACGGCACTGGACAGCACCTTCCTCAAGGGTTAATACGAGCGGCCCCGGGCCGCGGGGGTGAAGCAGTTGATACACGAAGAAAAAACGCAGACCACCTGTGTGCTGCGGTTGTTTGGCGCACCGCTGTGGGAAGTACAACAGGCAGTGCAGCAGACAGGACTTGCTGCCCAGTGCCGCAGCCGCGGTGCAGAAACACTGGCTGCGCTGCAGGCAGAAACGCCCGCGGCATTGAGCAAGGCACGGAAAGCGCTGGCAGACCGCTTTGCGGCAGAGCTGTACGGAGAAGGGGAGATGACCCTTGTTCATGCAGCGGTGCAGGCGCTGGAAACGCACCGCAGGCTGCTGGTGTGCTGCGATGCCGATGCAGGCACTCTGCTGGAAGCCCGGATGGAAACGGTGGCCGGCGCAGAAAAAGTGTTTGATTTTGGAGCCATGAGCTATGCCGATGCAAAGGTGCGGGAAAAGCTGAGCGCGAAGGTCTGCCGGGTCAAGGGCGGGCCGGTGCCGGCAAAGCTTACCCGTGTGCGGGCAGCGCAGCGCCTTGTGGGTGCAGACTTTGCAGCCGGGTGTCTGGAGCGCGCCGAGGACACGGTGCTGTTTCTGGGCAGCCGGAAAGGCTGCTGGGTGCGCACGGTGGCCAATGCAGATACGCCTGCTTTGTGGCTGCTGGATATGATCCGCCGAGCGGCTTCCGGTCTGCCGCAGGCGGCGGGAACGATCTGGCAGAAGTATGGCAGGGCCATCCCGGCAGATGCTCTGACGGCGCAGCGCCTGCCGGACAAGCCGGAGCCGGATGCACCGACAGCAGCGCCGCGCAAACGGCACAGGGTGCGGAATGCCCTGATTTTTCTGCTGATTCTGGCACTGGCCGCGTTTGCCGCTGCGTGGTATTACACCGGCGGCGACCTTGCCGCCCTGCCGCAGCAGCTGCAAAGCCTTGGAGCCGACAGCCTGCCCCATGCGGGGGCAAAGCTGATATAAAAAAGACCCCGGAGGGTGTGAACCTTCCGGGATTTTTTTGTTTATAAAGGCGATTTTTAAGAGATGCAGCGTGCTGCTCCGAACCCATCCGTGAAAAAGAACCACCGGAAAATCCGCAGATTTTTCGGAGGTTCAAATAAATGATAAATTTTCCGAATGGTTATGCCTTGTGGTCGCTCAGCCAGCGCAGGCCCATATAGGCATAGGCTGCTGCGCCCTCGTACAGCACGCTGTCGTCAAAGCGCACCTTGGGGTGGTGCTGGCCGTAAACATAGCCCTCCTTGGCATTTCCGGCGGAGAGGAACATGCTCACGGTAGGCACTTCATGACTGACAAAGGCAAAGTCCTCGCTGCCGCCGCCGGGCTTGCCGCCGGTGAGGACGGTCATATCCATGGCACCACGGCCCAGCAGTTCGGTCATATAGGTCAGGGCATTCTTGGCAAGAGGCGTATCCACCACCATGCAGGGGCAGTGGTCGCTGAACTCCACATCAGCAGTGCAGCGATAGGCTGCCGCCACGCCCTGCGCGATCTCGGTCATGCGCTGGTGGATCTGCTCGCTCACGGCACCTTCGGGGTCCACCGTGCGGATAGTGCCCCACATATCGGCAGAATCCGGGATGACGTTGGATGCCTTGCCAGCTTCAAACCGGCCCGTAGTGAACACGCCAAACTTGGCGGGGTCCAGCTCACGGCTGTTGATCTCCTGCAGGGCAATGTGGATGTGGGCCGCTGCGGTGATGGGGTCGATGCAGGCGTTGGGCATGGAGCCATGGCCGCCCTTGCCGTGTACGGTGATGTGGTACTGCTCACAGCTTGCCATGGTGATGCCGCCGCCCGGCACCAGCACGGTGCCCACGGGCAGGGGGATCCCGGCCAGAACATGGAACATGACCGCGGCATCCACCTTCGGGTTTTCCAGCAGGCCGTTTTTCAGCATGTCCAGCGAACCCTGAAAGATCTCCTCTGCAGGCTGGAATTCCAGCTTGATGGTGCCCTCGATCTCGTCCTCGTGTTCTTTGAGCAGCTTTGCCGCACCCAGCATCATGGCGGTGTGCATATCGTGGCCGCAGCCGTGCATCTTGCCCGGCACCTCGGAAGCAAATTCTTCGCCGGATTCCTCCTGAAGGGGCAAAGCATCCATGTCACCGCGCAGCAGGATGGTCTTGCCGGGGCGCTTGCCGCCCGCTAGCGCGAGTACGCCGCACTTGCCGCAGTCCTGCGGGGTGTAGCCCATCTCGGTCAGGGCTTTTTTGACCAGCGCTTTTGTCTCGGGCAGGTCAAAGCCTACCTCCGGGTGGCGGTGCAGGGTGCGCCGCCATGTGCGCAGCTGGGTTTCCAGCTCCTTTGCGGATTCGAGCAGTTTTTCTGGTGTGAACATTCCAAAATCAACTCCCTCTATTTTATCAAAAACCTCCCAGACCCTGCCTTATGGCAGAGCCTGAGAGGTTTTTTACTTAGTTTTCGTTCGTCGATGTGCCTTCCGGGTGGTACTTGGCGCAGGTGCACTTTTTCCACTTCAGGCCGCTGCCGCAGGGGCAGGGGTCGTTGCGGCCAATTTTGATGACACGCACAGGCTGGCCGTGGGGTGCACCCTTGGCACCGGGTGCACCGTTGCCGGGCACAAAGCCTTCGCCGGTGGGCTTTGCCACCTGCTCACGCTTGGGGGCAGCACCGGCCTGACGGATCTCGATGGTCAGCAGCATCTTCACACTGGACTCACGGATGGAATCCACCATCTGGTCGAACATGTCAAAGCCCTCGATGCGGTACTCCACAACGGGGTCCTTCTGGCCGTAGCCGCGCAGCGCAATGCCCTGACGCAGCTGGTCCATGTTGTCGATGTGGTCCATCCACATGCGGTCCACGCACTTGAGCAGGCAGATGCGCTCCAGCTCACGCATGATGGGAGCACCGTAGCGCTGCTCCTTGTCGGCGAGGATCTTCATGCCGCGGTCATAGAGCTGGTCGGCAATGCCCTTGCGGGAGATATCGTCAAAGTCGGCCACGGTGTAGTGGAGGTCTTCCTCGGTGGTCAGCCAGCCCAGATAGTGGCGGCGCAGGGCACCAAAGTCCCAGTCGTCCTTCACATCACCGGCCAGGAACTGGTCGCAGCTGGAATCGATGTTCTCGCGCAGCATCTTGTGCATTTCGGTGCTGATATCCTCGCCATCCAGCACCTTGCGGCGCTGACCATAGATGATCTCGCGCTGCTGGTTCATCACGTCGTCGTACTTCAGCACGTTCTTGCGGATCTCGAAGTTGCGGCCTTCCAGCTTTTTCTGGGCGCTTTCCAGCGTGTTGGTAATCATGCGGTTCTCGATGGGAGTGTCCTCATCGATCTTGAGGGTATCCATCAGGCTGGAAACGCGGTCGCCGCCGAACAGGCGCATCAGGTCATCTTCCAGACTCAGGTAGAAGCGGGAAGCACCCGGGTCGCCCTGACGGCCGGCACGGCCGCGCAGCTGGTTGTCGATGCGGCGGCTCTCGTGGCGTTCGGTGCCGATGATGAACAGGCCGCCTGCAGCGCGCACCTGCTCAGCTTCGGCATCGATCTGGGGCTTGCACTGGGCGTACAGCTCATCGAAGCGCTTGCGGGCAGCAAGGATGTTGGCATCCTCGGTATCGCCGTGGCCGTTGGCTTCGGTCAGCAGCATTTCCACTGCAGCCGGGTCGGCATCCTCGGGCTTTTCCGGGTTCAGCAGGTTTTCGCAGAAGTGTTCCTTGCGCATCTGGGCCTTGGCCATGAACTCGGCGTTGCCGCCCAGCATGATATCGGTACCACGGCCTGCCATGTTGGTGGCAATGGTAATGGCACCCTTTTTGCCGGCCTGCGCCACGATCTCGGCTTCATGCTCGTGGTTCTTTGCGTTCAGCACGTTGAAGTCGCGGGTGTATTTCTGCAGCATCTTGGCAAGGGTCTCACTCTTTTCCACGCTGACCGTACCCACCAGCACGGGCTGGCCCTTCTGGTGGCATTCCAGCACCTGCTGGATAACGGCATTGTATTTGCCGTTGACCGTCTTGTAGATGGCATCCGGATAATCGATGCGCTGACGGGGGCGGTTGGTGGGCACCGTAACGATGTTCAGGCCGTAGATCTCGGTGAACTCGGTGGCTTCTGTCTTGGCGGTACCGGTCATACCGGACAGCTTTTTGTACATGCGGAAGTAGTTCTGGAAGGTGATGGTAGCCAGCGTTTTGCTCTCGGCGGCGATCTTCACGCCCTCCTTGGCTTCGATGGCCTGATGCAGGCCTTCGTTGTAGCGGCGGCCGATCATCAGACGGCCGGTGAACTCGTCCACGATGATGACCTGACCATCCTTGACCACGTAATCGATGTCCCGCTGCATCACGCCGTAAGCCTTGATGGCCTGATCGATGTGATGGGCAAGGGTCATGTTCTCGGCGGCGGCAAGGTTCTCGACCTTGAAGTAGGCTTCCGCTTTCTTGATGCCGCTGGCAGTCAGGGTACAGGTCTTGTGCTTTTCGTCCACGACGTAATCACCGTCGGTCTGCTCGTCGGTAGAGACTTTATCCTCCAGCTCTACCACCACGCTCTTGCGCAGGGTGCGCACAAAGCGGTCCACCTGTGTGTACAGGCTGGAAGAATCCTCGCCGCGGCCGGAAATGATCAGGGGCGTGCGGGCTTCATCAATCAGGATGGAGTCCACTTCATCGACGATGGCATAGGCGTGGCCGCGCTGCACCATGTTGGCCTTATAAGTCACCATGTTGTCGCGCAGGTAGTCGAAGCCGAACTCGTTGTTGGTACCGTAGGTGATGTCGGCAGCATAGGCGGCGCGGCGTGCATCACCGTCCATGCCCTGTGCGATCAGGCCGACAGAAAGGCCCAGCCAGCGGTAGAGCTTGCCCATCCACTCGCTGTCGCGCTTGGCAAGGTAATCGTTGACGGTGACAACATGCACGCCCTCACCGGTGAGGGCATTCAGGTAGGCGGGCAGGGTAGCCACAAGAGTCTTGCCTTCACCGGTCTGCATCTCGGAAATATCGCCGCGGTGCAGGGCAATGCCGCCGATGACCTGCACAGGGAAGTGCTTCATGCCCAGCACGCGCCATGCGGCCTCGCGGCAGACGGCAAAGGCATCGGGCAGGATATCATCGGTGGTCTTGCCGTCGGCCAGCTGCTGCTTGAACACAGCGGTCTGTGCCTGCAGGTCGGCATCCGGCATGGCGGCATATTTTTCTTCCAGAGCCAGCACCTGCTTGGCAATGGGGTTGATCTTTTTCAGCTCCCGGTCCGAGAAGCTGCCAAAGAGTTTTTCAACAAGGGACATTGGTAACACCTCATAGATCAAATTCGGGAAAATGCTTCCCGGAGATAGACATAAATACACACATATATGATACACCAAAGCGGCAGATGCGTCAAACCTGCAAGGTTATTTTAGCCGACTTTTGAATGAATTTTCTGTAAATTTGCGCTGGAAGGGGGTTCATAAAAGGAAAAGACCACCCGCTTCATCAGCAGGTGGTCCATTTTGATTTATAGCGTTTCCAGCAGCTGCGGCAGCTGTGCCAGATCGTTGATGACATTCGGGCACACAGCCTCGAGCCGCGCGCGGGACTGGTGGCCGCCGGTGTAGAGCACGCATTTTGTGCCAAGGGCCTTTGCAACTTCGGCATCGTGCTGGGTGTCGCCCACCATCACGCAGGCAGCAGGGGCGATGCCGCTTTGTGCAAGCCACTGTTTGCCCACCTGCACTTTGCTTACGCCATAGATGTCTGCAAGGCCGAGCAACTCAGTAAAATAGCCCTGCAGGCCCCGTGCGGCTACCTGCTCGATCAGGTAGTCCCGGCGGGAGGCGGAAAGCACGCTCTGCCGCCAGCCCCGGCGCGAAAGTTCGGCCAGCGTTTCGGCAGCGTGTGCAGAGGGGGGACAGGTATCCACGCCTGCATTATAATGTTCCATAAAGCGCTCGGCCAGCTCTGCATAAGGGTGCTTTGCAAAGTCGAAACCGGCGCGGATGTAGTATTCCTCAATGGGGAAACCGAAAATTTCCCGGTAGGCGTTCAGATCGTACCGCTGCGGATAACCGTGGGTCTCCAGCATCCAGTTGAGACAGCTGTGGGTGAAATCAACATCATCCATCAAGGTGCCGTTCCAGTCCCAGAAGATCATTCCGTTTGCCTGCATGGAAACCTCCTTGCGGTCATTAAGCTGCAAAAATTTTGCGCAGGGCCTTGCTGCTCTCGATGATCTTCACCAGCAGCACACCCAGAACGGTGCAGCTGATGAGCTCGCCGATACCTACGGAGATGCCGTTGGTGATGCAGGCCAGCCAGATGGGAGCGCTGGAGGTGGGGTCCGGGAACATGACGGCGATCTCAATGCCGATGATCACGGCATTGAACAGCACCGGCGGCAGGGAAGCCGCCACAGCCAGACCCTTGATGCGGATGTTCCGCAGCTTGTAGGTGACAAGGCAGGCCAGCAGGGTGGCAAGGGTGCCAAAGATGACATCCACGATGGTAGAGCCCAGCAGGTTTGCCAAAAAGCAGCCCAGTACCACACCGGCAATGTACTCGGCACCGAACACCGGCAGCAGGCAGAGCGCCTCAGCCACACGCACCTGTACCGCACCATAGGAGAGCGGCTGCAGAGCCATGCAGAGAACAACATAAATGGCTGCGACCACGCCGCAGCGCACCAGTTTACGGACGGAAGGATTCTGATTCATGATAATACTCCAGCGGGATGATTTTGACCGCACAGGGCCGCCAGCCCCTGTGGGTTTGGCCCGGCATGGTTCGAGACACGCCGGGGAGCCTAAAATCCTAAGTTGCTCTGAAAGGATGCCGCACAAAAAGCACAGCAAGAGGCAGTATAGCATAATTTTTGGCAGATTGCAACGAATTTTCGCAGAATCAGGTACAGATGCAGTTTTTGGTTTGGACCCTTCCGGTGAAAAAGAGGTTCCGAAAAGCCCGCAGGCTTTTCGGAACCTCAAAATAAAAATAAAATTACCGCTGAAATAGCCAGAGCGAAAGCGGAGGCTATTAAAATCGTGTGTTACCCTCTGGGGTGTCCGGTATACACCAGAGCCACCGTGTCGGGGCCGGTGTTTGCGGAAACGACGCCGCCCAGCTCAAACACCAGCAGCGGCGGCTTGCCAAAGGCCTTGCGGCAGGCCTTTTCCAGATCGGCGGTCTGCGGGATGTTGGTGTGGCCGATCATATAATCAAAGTTCTCCACGCCTTCGCTGCGCTGTTTGCACAGCTCCACCATGGCGGGCACCACCTTGTCATCGCCGCGTACCTTGGCTTCCACCTTGGTCTTGCCGTCGATCAGGGTGATGATGGGACGAATGCCCATCAGCTCGCCCATAACAGCAGCAGCGGCAGAGATGCGTCCGCTCTTTTTCATCTGCTTCAGGCTGTAGGGGCCCAGAACGATCTCCATGCAGTCCATCTGCTTTTCAAACTCCCGGATCACATGGCTGATCTCTGCGCCGTTCTTCAGCTTGCGGGCCATTTCGCACAGATACCAGCCGAACACCATGGAATAGGTGTGGGGGTCCAGCAGATGAATCTTCAAGTGGTGCTCCGGGCGCTCTTCCCGCAGCATCCCCTGTGCCATGAGGGCGTTATTGTAGGTGGAAGAGCCGGATTTGTTGATGGGTACATGAATGACATCAGTATAGCCCTCGTCCACGTACTGGCAGTATTTTTCGCAGAACTGGATGGGGGTGATGGCGGCAGTGGAGGGCACGCCCTTAGCGGCACGCATCTTATCGTAAAATTCGGTGTTGGTGCAGCTTTCACGCTCCACGTAGTCCACATCGTCCAGCAGGATGTGGAAGCTCATGATGTCGATGCCGTATTTTTCGGCCATCTCCTGCGGGATATCGCAGGAGGAATCGGTCAGGATCGCAATCTTGCTCATAATGTCCCTCATTTCCATTCGTAGTCTCGTAAGTGTCCGTGGTCCAAAAGCTCCGGAAAGTCCCACTGGCGCAGCACTTCATACACGCCCACGGCCACGCTGTTGGAAAGGTTCAGGCTGCGGCAGGTGTCGCGCATGGGCATTCGGATGCAGTGCTCCTGATTGGCGGCAAGCAAGGCTTCGGGCAGGCCGGCATCCTCGCGACCGAACACGAGGTATGCACCGTCCGGGTAGCTCACATCGGTGTAGCGCTGCGGTGCCTTGGTGGTAAAATAGTAATAGGGGCCGCTGTTTTTGGCAAAGAACTCGTCCAGACTGTCGTAATAGCTGATGTCGAGGTAGTGCCAGTAATCCAGACCCGCATGCTTGAGCTTTTTATCATCGATGGCAAAGCCCATGGGGCCTACCAGATGCAGCCGACAGGCAGTGCAGGCACAGGTGCGGGCCACATTGCCGGTGTTCTGCGGGATGCGCGGCTCCACCAGAACGATGTTCAAGGTTGGCTTTTCGTTCATCGGTGTACCTCCCCTTATTCTGCCGAGCTTGCCGGGCACAGGCGCGGCAGAAGCGGCTCGAACCAGACCCCGTAGCGGGTATCCTGCGCGGCGGGCGTGTTCTGGATAGAAAGCGCCACGAACTCGGCAGCGTTGTCGGCGGCGGCACTCAGGGCGTTGCCCTGCAGCAGCGAGCCGATGAGCACCGCGCCGTACAGGTCGCCGGTGCCGGGAAAGCTGCGGCTGATGTGCAGCTTTTTGATGAGGAAGCGGTCTTTTCCGCTGCCTGCACAGCCGATGTATTTGCCCAGCGGCAGGCCGGTGACGACAGCCCCGGGGGCCAGAGCGGTCAGCTCGTCAGCCAGAGCCTGTGCGGATTTATCGGTGAGCAGCTCGGTCTGCGGCTGGCGCTGCAGCAGGATCTGTGCCTCGGTGTAGTTGGGCAGGATCAGATCGGCAGCACCGCACAGTGCACGGATGCGGTCGATCAAAGCAGGCGTTACGGTGGAGTAAGCCTTGCCGTTGTCGCCCATGACCGGGTCAACGATCTTTTTGGCTGCGGGCCAGAGGGCAAAGGCTTTTTCAGCCAGTGCCACCTGATCCTCACCGCCCAGATAGCCGGTATAGATGCAGTCAAACTCCACGCCGAGCGCATGGTAATGCTCCAGCGCCTGTTCGCCGTAGGCGCAGCCGTCCAGCCGTGCAGGTGTGCCAAGCCCGCCTGTGTGGGTGGAAAGCACCACCGTGGGCAGGGCTACCGGCTGCACGCCCATGACCGACAGCACCGGCAGGATCACTGCAAGGCTGCAGCGGCCCATGCCGGAAAGATCGTGGATGCAAAGGACTTTTTTGGGTTCAACAGGGTGTATCAAATAAGGAACCTCCTTACCAGTATGCGGAATGAGCAGTGCGCTTTTTAGCCGGGCACACCCGCCCATTAAAACATCGTAGAACAGTATACCACAAATTTCTGCATAAAAAAAGCGGATACCAGATAGTTTACAGGAAATAATAACACCGGAGACCGGATCTTTTTCACCGAAAGGAGTTTTACTATGAAACATGAATCCACCAGTTCTTCCGGGATGCTGCTTGGCATGGCCGCGGGGGCGGCACTGGGTGCCGTGGGCGTGATGGCCGCCACCCAGAACCAGCGCCAGCTGCGCCGCACCACCCGCAAGGTGATGAAGGGTGCCGAGAACGCTGTGCTGCAGCTGGACAAAATGGTTGGCGACTTTGTGGAAAAGCACATGGAGTGATAAAAGCAAAGAACGGCGTTCCGGTGGGGAACGCCGTTCTTTGCTTGAAAAAAAACTTACTTGTTCCAGATACACATGCGGGCCGAGGTGTTGATCTCGCCCAGCACGCTCAGATCCATCTGAATGTTGCAGGTAACGGTGAGTGCCTTGTTCACATCGCTGCCGGTCAGCACCGAGGCGGGCATGTTCTTGATGGTGAGCACGCCGGTGCCCTTGGCAACATCGCCGGAGACGGTGCCGGTGTAGGTCACATCACCAATGGTCAGGCCGGACAGATAGCCGGTGACACCCATCTTGCTTACCTGCTGGATGGGCAGGGTGAGCGTGTAGGTGCCGTTGGACTGGCGGGTGAGGGTGACATCACGGCTGGCATCGATGCCGGTGTTGGCCATGGATTCCTTATCGGATCTTTCTTTCCAGAATTTAATGCCTACGTTCAGGCTGGAAGCAGCGCTTGCACCAAAGGTGAACATGCACAGCAGCAGCACTGAGAGCAGGGCGGCGCTTACGCGCTTATAAGTGTTCGTCATGAATGATCTGCCTTTCCTGCCACAGAGGCGGCGTTGAACAATTGCGATAATACCGGTTTGTCAATGCTAAAATAGCATGGCTGTGCAAAATTGTCAATCCGCTTCGTGAAGCTTTCACAGAAATGTTGCACATTGATAAAATATGGTGGGCGAAGATGACAAAAAACCGCCCCTCCGGCAGGAGAAGCGGTTCTTGAAAAATCAGCGCTTAAAGTTCAAAGTCGGGGTCGTCCTTCAGCACATGGATCTCGCTCATAAAGGGGCTCTGCTCCGGGTCGGCGAAGGGAGCTTCCTTGACGTACTTGTTCAGCTGGATGGCCGTGCGTGCGGGGTCGGCAATGGTGCCTGCGCCGCCGATGCAGCCGCCTGGGCAGCCCATGCCTTCCAGCAGGTAGCCGTTGTACTTGCCGGCCTTGGCCAGCATGAGCAGCTTCTTGCATTCGGCAAGGCCCTGTGCGGATGCGATCTTGACATCCATATCCGGGTGCCATTCCTTGATCTTATCAGCAACAGCCTTGGCAACGCCGCCGGACTGTGCAAAGCCGCGGCCTGCTGCGGATGCAGCGTGCAGAGCTTCGGCCTCGTCCACTTCCAGCAGGCTGGTGTCCACATCCTTGGCCTCGATGATACCGGCCAGCTCTTCAAAGGTGAGCACGAAGTCCACATCGGAGCGGACGGTGCGGCGGGAAGCTTCCAGCTTCTTTGCGGCGCAGGGTCCAATGAAGCACATACGGGCCTTGGGGTCCTTCTGCTTCATCATGCGGGCGGTGAACACCATGGGGGTCATGGTCATGGAGATATTCTTGGCAAGATCCGGGAAAGCGGTCTTTGCCATCATGCTCCATGCCGGGCAGCAGGAAGTTGCCATGAAGTTGAGCTTCCCGGGCACTTCCTCCAGGAAGTCGTGTGCTTCGTCCACGGTGCACAGGTCGGCACCAATGGCAACCTCCACCACATCGTAGAAGCCGACGGCCTTCAGGGCGGCCTTGAGCTTGCCGGTGGAAGCCAGACCCGGGAACTGGTTGATGAAGGCGGGAGCCACCAGCGCGTAGATGCGGTCGCCGCGGTTGAAGCCCTGGATCAGCTGATAGATCTGGCCCTTGTCCGCAATGGCACCGAAGGGACAGTTGACCAGACACTGGCCGCAGGAAACGCACTTGCTGTAATCGATCTCGGCACGGCCCAGCTCATCGGAGTGGATAGCACCCATGCCGCAGGCTGCAGCGCAGGGACGCTCGGTCTTGACGATGGCGTTGTAGGGGCACACGCCGACGCAGCGGCCGCACTTGATGCACTT
The DNA here is from genome assembly GCF_023347255.1 of Faecalibacterium sp. I4-3-84. Lineage (GTDB taxonomy): Bacteria > Bacillota > Clostridia > Oscillospirales > Ruminococcaceae > Faecalibacterium > Faecalibacterium taiwanense. The sequence goes on along the minus strand of NZ_CP094466.1, from coordinate 684,487 downwards.
GTCCTGATCGATGATGGAACGGCCGCTCTCCCATGTGATGGCCTTCTTGGGGCACACTTCCATACAGGGGTGGGCAAGGCAGCCCTGACACAGGTCGGAGACCTTGACCAGCTTTTCCGGGCAGCGGTTGCAGGCAAACTTGATCACGTTCACCAGCGGGGGATCATAATACTTATCGGCGATGGAAGCATCCTCCAGACCGGAGACGACGCTGTTGTGCTCGTCCATGCGGCGGGTGGGCAGGCCCATGGCCAGACGCACGCGCTCCTCAACGATGGCGCGCTCCAGGAAGATGTCCTTGCGCAGCTTGCCTTCCTCGCCGGGGATGATGGTGTAGGGGATCTTGCGCATCAGGTGGTTGGCCTGCTCGCCCTTGACGTTGGCGTAAGCCATGCGTGCCACCTCGGTGAACACCTGACGGCGGATCTGGATGACCGTGGTATTGATTCCTCTGAAACTCATTCCAATTCTCTCCTTGCTTTGCTAAAAACAAACGGGCTGCACCCGGCTGCCGACAGCGTTCTGCCGCGCAGGGCGGGCGCGTTACAGGGCACATTGGTAACGCACTGCTGCAAACAGCGCTGTGCCCGGGATGATCCACTTTCATTTTAGCATAAAGCGTGCCGGATGAAAAGGGATAAAACGCAAAATTTGTTAAAAATTTGTTGTATTCGTCCTCGTGTACAGAATCAACAGTTTTAAGCGCGTAAACTTAGCAAAGTGCTGCACGGACGCGCTCGCCGTCGTACTCGCCAAGCGTTACGTGCACGATCTGCCCGCTTTCGTGGCCGGGGGCGGACACCACCACCGGAATGTACAGCCGGGTGTAGCCGGTGAACAGCGTGCCGGAAAGCGGGGTCTCCAGCAGCACATCGTCCTCGGTGCCCACATAGGCGGCCAGCACTTCGCGGCGCACCTCCTCGGCAATGCCATTCATCACGCGGCTGCGCTCCTGCTTTTCCCGCTCGTGCACCTGCTCCGGAAAGTCGTAGGCCGGGGTGCCGCTGCGGCGGGAGTAGGGGAACACATGTACCTTGAGAAAGCCGATTTTCTTGAGGAATTCGCAGCTCTCTTCAAAATCGGCCTGCGTCTCGCCGGGAAAGCCGCAGATGCAGTCGGTGGTAAAGCTGACCGGGCGCTCCCCGTAGGCGGCGCGCAGCTGGTCCACCACCTGTGCATACTGCTCGGCAGTGTAAACGCGGCGCATCCGGCGCAGGGTGGCAGTGCAGCCGCTCTGCAGGCTCAGGTGGAACTGCGGGCAGAGCTTTTCCACGGCGGCAAGGCGGGTGATGAACTCCGGCGTGAGCATATCCGGGTCCAGACTGCCCAGACGGATGCGCTGGATGCCCTCCACTTGAGCGCAGTGCTCCACCAGCTCCACAAGGTTGGTGCCGGTATCCAGACCATAGCTGGGCAGGGAGATGGCACTGAGCACCACCTCGCGGTAGCCGGAAGCCGCCAGCTGGCGCAGCTCGGCAAGGATGCTGGCTTCGTCGCGGCTGCGCACCGGGCCGCGGGCCCGGGGGATGACACAGTAGGCGCACTGACGGTTGCAGCCGTCCTCTACCTTGATAAAGGCACGGGTGTGGGTCTCGAACCGCTCCACGGGCAGCTCTTCAAATTTTTCGCCGCGCTGGTGGGGCGTGATGGCCACAATGCGCTCATGGCCGTCCAGCAGCTTGAGAACGTTATCTAAAATGGCCTTGCGGTCGCCGTTGCCGCACACAAGGTCGGCCTCGGTGAACTGGGCGGCTTCCTCCGGGAAAGCCTGCGGGTAGCAGCCGGTAAGCACCGTGACCGCGCCGGGGTTCTCGCGCTTTTTGCGGCGCAGCCACTTGCGGCTTTTCTGGTCGCCAAAGTTGGTCACGGTGCAGCTGTTCACCACAAAAACATCCGCAGGCTCGTTCTCCTGCGCAATGGTAAAGCCGTTGGCGCGGAACATCTGTTCCAGCGCGCCGGTCTCATTCAGGTTGACCTTGCAGCCAAGGGTATAAAAACAAACTCGCATGAGGGGGTATCCTTTCGACAAAAAACGGGGTGGTGTTTGCATTGCTCTTTATTATATATCACAGCGGCGGTGCGGCGCAAGACCGGATGCACAGCAGCAGGCACTTTTTTGCTGGAAAGCGGGCAAAACAAAAAGAGACGGGCAAACGCCCGTCTCTCAAAGAGAACTTTAGAAAAATTATTTAGCAGTGGACTTGACGGTGACTTCCAGATACTTGTACTCTTTACCAGTCTCTGCGTCCTTAGCGGTCTTATACTCGGCCTTTTCCACAGCGAAGCCGGAGAGACCATTAGCGGTCAGATTGGTCATCAGGAAGCTGTTCAGATAAGCGCCGTTTGCATCAGCAGGCCATACGACCAGCTTCTTTTTGTTCAGCTCTGCAACAGCAGCCTGGAACTCCTTGGTAGAATCCTTAGCGGCGACTACCTTGATAGGAGTGGTGGAGAAAGCACCACAGCCGGTGAACATGGAAGCACCTGCAGCAGCAACAACGGTCAGACCAGCCATCTTCAGGAAAGAACGACGAGACAGAATCATAATAGTATCCTCCTAAAAAATAATTCCACAAATGAAGCAATACAGCCTTTTTGGGCCATCTCCAATTTACACTATAAGGTGGGCAAAAGTCAAGCCCTTTTGTAGAAAAAGACAAAATAAAAAATGCAGGCTGCGGTGCGGGCGCAGGATATTCTAAACAAAAAGGCCCCTGCATACTCTCTCAGCAAGAGACATTGCGCAGGGAGGGACCGAAATGGAGCGGAAAAACTTGGCGCTTTTGTGTGCAGGGGTGGTGTGCTTCTGGCTGTTTGCGCTGGCCTTTGGCACGGCGCAGGGCAATGGGCTGCGGCAGCAAAACCCGGCGGTGCAGGCGGCTGCAGACCAGACCCAGCCGGTGCAGCCCGCGGCGGCACAGCCTGCCTTGGAGCTGCCCTGCCGCGCCGCCTGCCTGATCGACCAGCAGACGGGCACTATATTATATGAAAAGAACGCCGACCAGCAGATGCCCATTGCATCCATTACCAAGGTAATGACCCTGCTGCTCACCTTTGAAGCCGTGCACGACGGCCGCATTGCCATGGACACGCTGGTGCCGGTAAGTGAACACGCCTACCACATGGGCGGCAGTCAGATCTGGCTGGAGCCGGGGGAGCAGTTCACACTGGACGAGATGATCAAAGCCATTTGTGTGTCCTCTGCCAATGATGCCGCTGTGGCTGTGGCAGAGCTGGTGGGCGGCAGCGAGCCGGGCTTTGTGCAGATGATGAACGCCCGCGCAGCAGAACTGGGCATGGTGAACACCACCTTCCACAATGCCTGCGGGCTGGACACCGAAGGGCATCTTTCCACCGCCCACGATGTTGCCATCATGAGCCGCGAGATTTTGAACACCTGCCCGGAGGTGCTGCACTATACCGGCATCTGGACGGACACCCTGCGCGGCGGTGCCACCCAGCTGGTGAACACCAATAAGCTGCTCAAGCGCTACAACGGCATCACCGGCCTGAAAACCGGCACCACCAGCGGCGCGGGCGTGTGCATCAGCGCCAGCGCCACCCGCGACGGGCTGGACCTGATCGCCGTGGTGCTGGGGTCGCTCTCCAGCTCGGAGCGGTTCACAGCGGCCACTACCCTGCTGGACTACGGCTTTGCGGCCTACGCCGCCGTGCCGCTGCCCGCCATGGAGGACCGGCCTCTTCTTATAAAAGTAAAGGGCAGTGCAGAGGAAAGCGTACCGCTGGACTACACCGCTCTGCCCGAAACGCTGCTGATGCCCAAGGAAAACGCCGCCGCCCTCACCGCGCAGCTGGATCTGCCGCAGGAGCTGGAAGCACCGGTGCAGCTGGGCCAGACCGTTGGCACGGTGCGCATCCTGAGCGGGGAGACTCAACTGGGCGAGTACGAGGTGCGCGCCGCTGCCGATGCTGAAAAAATGGACTTTGGCACCGCTTTCGGCCTGTTGTGGAACGCTTTGACCGGCTGCGAAAACTGAATGCACGCTTCAGCGTACAAAAGTGCGCTGCGGTAAGCTGCGTGGAACTGTCTGTGTGAACAATTCTGGATGAAGAAACAAAAAAACACTATTAAAATTGTATGAAATCCAAGGATTTTGACCTTGACTTTGCCCGGAGGGAACGGTACACTTATACCAAGATATTTCCTCGCAGGGCAAAGGCCCGGCAAATCGTTTGGAGGTTATAATAAAATGAGTGTCGCACTGAACACCAAACACCTCTCCAGCTTTATCAGCGAAGAGGAATATGCAGCCATCTATCCGCAGGTGGAAGCTGCCCATAACCAGCTGGAAGCAAAGTCCGGCCCGGGCAATGATTTCCTCGGCTGGATGTATCTGCCCCGTGATTACGATAAGGAAGAGTTCGCCCGCATCAAGGAAGCCGCCGCAAAGATCCGCGAGGATTCCGATGTGCTGGTGGTGGCCGGCATCGGCGGCAGCTATCTGGGCGCACGCGCTGTCATCGAGGCCGTCAAGGGCCAGTTCCACAACGAGCTGGAAAATGGCCCCAAGATCTACTTCTGCGGCAACAGCATCAGCCCCACCTACCTGAACAACATCATCAGCCTGTGCAAGGGCAAGCGCTTCTCCATCAACGTCATTTCCAAGTCCGGCACTACCACCGAGACTTCTCTGGCATTCCGCGTGCTGCGTGAACTGCTGGAAAAGGAAATGGGCGTGGAAGAAGCCAACAAGCGCATCTACGCCACCACCGACCGTGCCAAGGGCACCCTGAAGCAGCTGGCCGACGCACAGGGCTGGCCCACCTTCGTGGTCCCCGACGACGTGGGCGGCCGCTACTCCGTGCTGAGCGCTGTGGGCCTGCTGCCCATTGCTGCTGCCGGTATCAGCATCGACGACCTGATGAAGGGCGCTGCCGATTCCATGGAGCGCTTCTCCGTTCTGAGCAAGGACAACGACGCTTACAAGTATGCTGCCATCCGCAACATCCTGTACCGCAAGGGCAAGAGCGTTGAAATTCTGGAGTGCTACGAGCCGGACTTCGCCCTGATGAACGAGTGGTACAAGCAGCTGTTCGGCGAGAGCGAGGGCAAGGACAACAAGGGCCTGTTCCCCGCAAGCTGCATCTTCTCCACCGATCTGCACTCTATGGGTCAGTTCATTCAGGAAGGCTCCCGCACCATGTTCGAGACCATCGTGGACGTGAAGAAGCCTGCACAGGATCTGTTCATCGACCCGCTGGAAGGCAATTTTGACGGCCTGAACTTCCTGGCAAACCAGAACATGAGCGTTGTCAACCGCAAGGCCATGGAGGGTACCATTTTGGCACACACCGACGGCGGCGTGCCCGAAGTGCTGATCGAGGTGGACGACCTGACCGCTTACAATGTGGGCTACCTGATCTACTTCTTCTGGCGTGCATGTGCCTGCAGCGGTTATCTGCTCAGCGTCAATCCCTTCAACCAGCCGGGCGTTGAGAGCTATAAAAAGAATATGTTTGCTCTGCTGGGCAAGCCGGGCTACGAAGGCCTGACCGCCGAGCTGGAAGCAAAGCTGAAGTAAATAAAAATGATCTCCCGCCGCAAGGCGTGGAAAATACAGGAGGACTGAACTATGATTAAACTGATTGTTGGTACCAAGGGCTCCGGCAAGACCAAGGCTATGATCGACCAGATCAATGATGCGGTCAAGACCTCCAAGGGCAACGTGGTCGTCGTTGAAAAGGGCATGAAGCTCACCTACGACATCGCTCCTGCTGCACGTCTGATCGACTTGGACGAGTACAAGATCTCCGGCGGCGAAATGCTGTACGGCTTTGTTGCCGGCCTGATGGCAAGCAACTACGATATCACCGACCTGTACATTGACGGCATCCTGAAGGTGCTGGATCATGACATCAACCGTCTGGGCGTTGTGCTGGACGAGATGGCAGCCATTGCAGGCGACAGCGTGAAGGTGACCGTTACCGTCAGCGCTGACGAGGCTGCACTGCCCCACGATGTGAAGAAGTACCTGTAATTCCGGAAAATCGGGATCTGAACTACTTTGAACAGGCAGAGAACCGGGAAATTTAAATTTTTTCGGTTTTCTGCCTGTTTTGGTGTTGACAAAGGGCTGCGTTGGCGCTATACTAACAAAGCAGCCTTTTAGAGGTGTACTATGCAATTTGACCTGAGAAAGTTTATCGCCACCGGCAGACAACCCTATCATGCAGAGTTTCAGTGTGATTTATCTGCACATGATTATGCCGGGGCAAGGATCCCGCAGCCGGTCACCGCTGTTTTTGAAGCGGAGACGGACGGCGACGAGGTCCGGATGACACTGCGGGCAAACGCATCGGTGCACGGAGAGTGCGCCCGCTGTCTGGACCCGGTCATTCGGGAGGAGACGGTCGATACGGAGTGGACGGTAAAGGAACGGGATCTGGATGACCCGGATTTTGACCTTCCGCTGGACGAAAAAGGACATCTGGATGTAGATGAATGGCTCAATCAGGAGTTTATGTTCCAGATCCCCACGGTGCTGCTTTGCAGTGCCGACTGCGCCGGGCTTTGCCCCGTGTGCGGCAAAAAGAAGGCGGAATGCACCTGCCAGCCGGCAGAGCATGCCGAAGCTCCCGTAGACACAAGGCTCGCAATCCTTAAATCACTGCTGAACTGATAAACCCATCAAGGAGGTGCAAAAATATGGCAGTACCTAAGAGACATCTTTCCAAGGCCCGCCGCGACAAGCGTCGCAGCAATGTTTGGAAGCTGGAGGCCCCCGCACTGGTCAAGTGCAGCAACTGCGGCTCTCTGAAGCTCCCCCACCAGGCATGTGGCAACTGCGGTTACTACAAGGGCGAGGAAGTCATCAAGAAGGCCTAATTTGCGCGTAATTGGTGGCATAATGGTGTTATGTACAGAAGGGGAGGGCGCATGCCTTCCCCTTCTTGTTCTGTCTGAAAGGAGGTGGATGCGGTGGCAATGAAGATCGCACGGGTGGAACCCGGCAGCGAAGCGGAAGTGCTGGGCCTTGGCCCGGGTGACGAGCTTTTGAGCGTGGACGAAAACGAGCTGAACGACAGTCTGGACTACGATTTCTACACCGACAGCAAAAGCTTCCACCTGAAAGCAAGGGTGGCAGACGGCATCCGCGAGTGGGATGTGCAGCGCACGGAGCGCGGCCCCTTTGGCTGCGATTTCCAGACCTATCTGGGCGATCAGAAGCACTCCTGCTCCAACCACTGCATGTTCTGCTTCATCGACCAGCTGCCCCCCGGTATGCGCGAGAGCCTTTACTTCAAGGACGACGACGAGCGGCTTTCCTTTTTGTTCGGCAACTATATCACCATGACGAACATGCAGGACCACGAGATCGACCGCATCATCAAGATGCACATTTCGCCCATCAACATTTCAGTACACACCACGAACCCACAGCTCCGTGTGCGGATGCTGGCCAACAAGCGCGGCGGCGAGGTGCTCAAGTATCTGCCCCGTCTGGTGGAGGGCGGCATCGCCGTCAACTGTCAGCTGGTGCTGTGCCGCGGCATCAACGACGGCGACGAGCTGCGCCGTACCCTCTCCGACCTTTTGGAGCTGACCCCTATGGTGCAGAGCATCGCTGCGGTGCCCTGCGGTGTGACGGACTACCGCGAGAAGCTGTTCAAGCAGACACCGTATGATGCAAAAACAAGTGCCGAGGTCATCGACATCATGGAAGAATTCGGCGATGAGTGCAAGCGCCGCCACGGCAAGCGCATCATTTATCCCAGCGATGAATGGTACCTCAAGGCAGGCAGGCCCATCCCGCCGGAAGAGTTCTACGAGGACTTCGACCAGCTGGAAAACGGCGTGGGCATGATGCGCCTGTACGCTTCGGAATTTCTGGCGGAGCTGGAAAAGCCCCACCGCATCTACGGCACCAAAAAGATGGACGTGGTCACGGGCGAAATGGCTTCGCCGCTCATCCACCAGATGATGGCCGAGCTGCACCGCCAGTACCCCATGGTCGAGGTGACGGTGCACACCATCAAGAACAAATTCTTCGGCGGCAATGTGGGTGTGGCCGGGCTTGTAACGGCGACCGATATCATTGCTCAGTGCGAGGGCAAGCTGACCAGCGGCACGCTGGGCGTGCCCGCCGTGATGCTGCGGGAGGAAAAAGACACCTTTCTGGACGACATCACCACTGACCAGCTGGCCCAGCGCCTTGGCGTGAAGGTGGAGGTGCTGCCGACCTCTGGCGGCGACGAAGCCCGCGCCCTGCTGCGCAGCGGCCTGCACATTGCAAGGAGAAGAAGAGCATAAAACCTTTTGTTATAGAAAGGAGGAACCCCTATGAGCAAACCGATCGTAGCAGTGGTGGGCCGCCCCAACGTGGGCAAATCCACCCTGTTCAACAAGCTGTGCGGTCAGCGCCTTGCCATTGTGGAGGACACGCCGGGCATTACCCGTGACCGCATTTTTGCCAACTGCGAGTGGAACGGCCACGACTTCCTGCTGGTGGACACCGGCGGTATTGAGCCCAAGGCTACCGAGGGCATTCTGGCCCACATGCGGGAGCAGGCCCAGATCGCCATTGACACTGCAGACTGCATCATCATGGTGGTGGACGTGCGCGACGGCCTGACCGCCGCGGACGAGGATGTGGCCCACATGCTGCGCCGCAGCCACAAGCCCATCATTCTGGCCGTGAACAAGTGCGACAAGGTGGGCGATGCCCCCATGGAGATGTACGAGTTCTACAACCTCGGCTTTGACGAGGTGATGCCCATTTCGTCCGTGCACGGCCACGGCACCGGCGACCTGCTGGACGCTGTGTGCGCCCATCTGGACTTCAGCGAGACGGTGGTGGAAGAGGACCGCATCCCGGTTGCCATCATCGGCCGCCCCAACGTGGGCAAGTCCAGCCTGACCAACCGCATTCTGGGCGAGAACCGCATGATCGTGGCAAACGAGGCGGGCACCACCCGTGATGCCATTGACACCCCGGTGGACAACGCTTACGGCAAGTTCATCTTTACCGATACCGCCGGTCTGCGCAAGCGCAGCAACATCACCGACGGTCTGGAGCGTTATATGGTAGTGCGCGCACTGGCCGCTGTGGAGCGCAGCCGCGTGGCGCTGATCCTTGTGGATGCCACCGTCGGCTTTACCGAGCAGGACAGCAAGGTGGCCGGTTACGCCCACGATCAGGGCAAGGCGTGCATCATCGTCGTCAACAAGTGGGACGCGGTGGAAGGCAAGGAGACCAACACCATGGAGCTGCAGCGCCGCGATTATGCCGAGTGCTTCAGCTTTATGGGCTATGCTCCTATCATCTTCATCTCGGCTCAGACCGGCTACAACGTGAACAAGCTCATGCAGCTGATCCGCGATGTGGACAGCCAGAACGGTGCCCGCGTGCCCACCGGCGTGCTGAACGAGATGCTGGCCCGCGCCACAGCCCGGATGCAGCCGCCCAGCGACAAGGGCCGCCGCCTGAAGATCTTCTATCTGACTCAGGCATCCACCCGCCCGCCCACGTTCGTGGCCTTTGTGAATTCGAAGCAGTTGTTCCATTTCAGCTACCAGCGGTATCTGATCAACCAGATCCGCGAGAACTTTGGTCTGGAACACACTCCCATCCGTCTGGTGATCCGCGAGCGCGGCTCCGGCGAAGTGGGCGCAAAGGACGTGTAAGCGCCCGCAAAGGAGGCATCCGTTTCTATGATGAAAGCGATCCTGATCGCCGCAGCTACCATCCTGCAGGCGTACCTGCTGGGCAGTGTGGATACCGGCATCCTCGTCAGCAAATTCGTATATCATGACGATGTGCGCAATCATGGCAGCGGTGCGGCCGGCATGACCAACATGCTGCGCACCTTTGGCAAGAAGGCTGCCGCCATGACCGCGACAGGCGATGTGCTCAAGGGCGTGCTGGCCGTGTGCATCGGCCGGTGGCTGTTCCACATGCTGCCCGCCGATACCGGCGTTTCGCCGTATCTGGGTGTCTATCTGGCCGCTATCTTTGCAGTGCTGGGCCATCTGTACCCGCTGTACTTCGGGTTCAAAGGCGGCAAGGGCGTGCTGGTGGCAGCTGGTGCCATTCTGGCCATCCAGCCGGTGCTGCTGCCGTTTCTGGCCATTATCTTTCTGGTGTGCCTGATCCCCACCGGCATGGTGTCGCTGGGCAGCGTGGCCATGGCAGCACTCTACCCGGTGCTGACCATCATTTACGGTTCCCTGCAGGGCTATGCCGCCGGTGATATGCTGGTGTGCGCCATTGGCTCCGGCTTTATGTCCGGCATGGTGATCTATATGCACCGCGCCAATATCCAGCGCATCCGTGAGGGTAAAGAGTACCGCTTCGGAAAGCACAATAAAAAATAAAAGCATTATAAAATGCCCCGCAGCCTGCTGGTTTTCCGGCAGTGCTGCGGGGCATTTTTGTTTATGTTATTTTGGTTCCGGGGCGGCCTGCTCAAAATCGTACTCGTCAAAAGTCTCTTCTTCGGAAGGAATGGCCTCGGCCGCCTCGGCCTTGGCGCGGTCTTTCAGACGGGAGATAAACTCCTCTGCCGGGATGCCGCTCTGCTTTGGAGAAAGATCCGGTGCCGGATGGCCGTCCGGCAGGTGGGCACCAAAGGCTGGCACAAAGAAGAACTTGCGCACAATAAAGATCAGGGCGATGGCTCCCACGCTGAGCAGGTTTTCCAGTGCGGAGTCGTGGCCCACTACCAGATGGCGGGCAATGGCATACAGCAAAACCTCCAGACTGCTGCCGGGGCTGTGCTTGGCCAGCATTTTGATGAACTCAATGCCGATCACGATATCAAGGCTGCGTTCCAGAAAGCTGCGGATCTCCACCTCGTTGCCGTAGAACAAAAGGCCCGGCATCCATTTGATGAGAGGCACGGCGCTGAACAGCAGACCAATGAGTACAAGGCCGGACAGCAGGATCTCCAGCAGGCTGGATGCCTGAATGATGCGGTTGCGCAGCTGGGTGCGCCAGTGGCTTTCCACATGGTTTACGGTAGAAGAGTGCTCTGCAGGGTGTTCCATACAATGGTCTTCCTTTCGGTAAACTGCTGCAAAACTTTTGACAGAAGTTTTTCTTTATTGTAGCAGAAACGCAGAAAGGTGTCAATTCAGCAGGGTTAATCTACCGTGGTTCCGGTGGCGGGTGCCACCGCTACATAGCCGGATTTTTTGATGCAGTCCTGTCCGGCGGCGGTATCCAGCCAGTCGTAAAGCTGGCGTTCCGGGCTGTCGGCGGCAGCGTCCGCATGGAGAACGGCATAGAACTCGTTGCACAGCGGGTAGCTTTCGCTGGCGATGGTGTCGTTGGAAGGGGTCACGCCGTCCACGGCCAGCAGACGCAGGCCGGGCTGGGAGTACATCTGGTCGATGTAGTAGTAGACCGAGAAGCCGATGGCATTGGCGCTGTTGTTGTAGGCGGCGATGCTGTCCACCAGCTCACCCATGGCAGCGGGAGCCAGCTCGGTGGGCGGGTCCATCAGTTCGCCGCCCTGAATGAGCAGCTTGCGGAACAGGGTCTGGCTGCCGGAGTCTTCGCCCCGCTGGAAGGGCACGATGGCAAGATCCTCGCCGCCCACTTCCTTCCAGTTGGTGATCTTACCGGCATAGATGTCCTTCAGCTGCTGCCGGGTCAGGCTCTTGACCGGATTGTTCTCGTTCACGATGAACACCAGTGCGTCCCGGCCAATGGGTTTCTGTTCCAGCTGGGCGTTTGCTTCTTTCAGCTCTTCCTTTACGTAGTCCGGCGCTTCGTAGACCACCAGCATCCTGGCAGTGTATTCCTCATCCGGGTACAGGCCGAAGTTTTCCCACGCATAGGCCGTGGTGCTGACCGAAATGCCGCTCTGGGCTACTTCCAGATCGATGCCGGTGGTATCGGCCATCATCTGGGCCATCAGCGGGATGCAGGCAGTGCTGCCATCCAGCTTGGGAAAATCTTCCACGGTAAACAGCCCGATGGGTTCAAGCTCGCTCACGGAAGAAGCGGGTGCTTCCGGCGAGGTGGAAGCGCTGCTGGCGGGGGTGTCATCCCCCTTACAGGCAGTGAGAATGCCTGCGGCAGAGCAGGCGGCAAGGCCAAGCAGAAAGCTGCGGCGGGAAATTTTAGCATTTTTCATAAGGCGTTCCTCCAAAGTCTGGCTCAATAGCCCATTTCATCGTCGGCGTTGATGGAAGAGAAGATGCTTTGGCAGTAAAGCCATTTGCCGTTCGTATCCATCCAGCCGTAGTAAAAGCCGCGTTTTGCAACGAACACGTGTTCTGGCAGCTGGTTCAGGCTGTTGTCGTAGTAGCTGTAGCAGCTGCCAAGGCCATAGAACACAATGTTGCCGTTTTCATCCAGCACGTCACACATTGAGCCGTTGCTGCTGGGCGCATTGGCGTTGCCACAGTACAGCGGCCTGCCCTCCGGTGTGGTGATGAGATAGTTCAGGGCATAATACTTGTCCTGCAGATGGGTCAGGTCGGAGACAAGGCCTTCGGGGCCGTACACGCGGGTGGCGGTGGTCTCAAAGTTATCGTTATCCCGCAGCTCCAGCCAGACGTAGCCGTCACCTTTGTTATCCATCATCACGCTTTGCTGGCCCTCCACTGGCTCCACGGTGGTATCAGTGATCAAATCGCCGGTTTCGGTGTTGAACACCTTCAACCGTCCGTCCTCATAGTAAAGGGCGATGGTGTCGCTCATGACGCTGGAAGCGTACAGCGGTGTCACCTCACCGGTAACAAGGTCGTGCAGATCATAGCCGAAGCCGCCGCTCGTGCGCCATGTGACCACATAGCCCGGGAAATAGCTGCTGGGCTGGTCGTCGAAGGTGCCAATGAGGGTGCGGTCCACGGTGGCGAGATCCCGCAGCTCGTAGCGGCCATCGCTGGTCTCGAAGCAGGCGGTGCCGCTGCCGCATACCTGTCGGAAGCCGGTGAAGCCTTCGCCGGTGGCGGGGTTATAGAGCGTTTCGTCCGTTGGTTCGCCGCTGGCGTGGCAGGTGTCCAGCTCCACCCAGTCGTTCAGAACGTCCGGTGCATAGGAAAGGCTCAGAGCAGTAGTGGCATCTGCGCCGTAAGTCTGTGTACCGTCCTTCGTCTGTATAATGATCCAGCTGTGCAGGGCGGGTTCATCGTCCCATGCGTCCTCGGCAAGGTCTGCTGGGCGGGCATAGCAGGTGAACACCAGCCTGTCCCCGCACACGATGCAGCGGTATGCGCCATCCGGCACGGGCAGACGTTCGCCGGTGGAAAGGTCGATCACCTGACAGGTGCCGTAATCGTCGTAGCCGTTTTCGTAGCTGCCGTTCACGGCGTGGGCTTCCTGCAGCACCAGCAGACCGTTCTGCATGGAGGCGTTCTGCTCCCCCTCAAAGGTCATGACTTCATTGCCGTCTTTGTCAAACAGGCCGCTGCGCCGTCCGCAATAAGCGTCCGGGTCGGCCCAGGTGCGGAACCAGTAGTTGGTCTCACCGGTCACGGTGTCCTGCAGAAGGTTCACGTTCTCGCTGCGGAAGGACTGGTACAGCACCTTGCTGCCGCACAGAACGGTGCAGGCACCGCCGGAATTGTCGTAACCGTAAAGAATCCGCAGCTTTCCGTCGTCCAGCCGGGAGCTGTCGTAAAGCGGATCCCCATGTGCATCGGTGGGCACTGAGGAAGCAGGAGCAGCAGGCTTGCCGGAAGCGGGCGGCAGCACGCTGCAGCTGCAGCCAAGGGCAAGGCACAGGGCAGCGCATACAGCAGCGCTGCCTATGCGGCAAACGTTACGCTTCATAAAGATCACTCCTTACAGTATGGAAAGAAACAAAGTTTAAAAGAAAGCCGGAAAGGTTTTCCAGTTCAATTATAATACGAAACAGCCGCGCATTCCATTGCAGGAAAACGCGGCTGTTGATTACAGTTTTATGACAGACTTTCAGGACTGTACTTTGGCTTTTTCAGCATCGTCCATCCGGTCCAGCTGCTTAAGGAAGGCCAGCAGGAACGGCAGGGAAACAATAAAGGTGAGCGCATCCGCAATGGGCTGGCAGATCTCTACGCCCACAAGGCCGAAAGTGCGGGGCAGAATGAGGATGAGCGGAATGAAGAACACGCCCTGACGGCAACAGGCCAGAAAGGTGGCGCGCCCGGCTTTGCCCACGCTCTGGAAGGTCATGTTTGCCACCACAATGACCGGCTGCAGCAGAATGGCAAGGCACTGATAGTGGAAGGCGGGCAGCGCCACGGCGGTAACATCCGGGTCATCACGGAACAGGCGGATGAGGGCATCGCTGTTGACCCAGCACAGGCTCACCAGCACCACCAGCATACAAAAGGCTGCACCCATGGTAAAAACTGCGGCTTTTTGCACCCGGCGGAATTTGCGCGCACCGTAGTTGAACGCGGCCACCGGCTGCAGACCCTGCCCAACGCCAATGGCTACCGAGATGATGAACATGAAAATGCGGGAAACGATGCTCATGCCGGCCACAGCGGCATCGCCGTAGCTGCGGGCGGCAATGTTCAGCAGCATGCCGCCGATGCTCTGCAGGCCCTGGCGGCCAAAGCTGGGCGCGCCGCCCACCAGGATCATGCCGAACTCCCGCGCTTCACGGGTGACGGCAGCAATACGGAACTGACTGACGGTTTTGCCCCGCAGGAACATGGACAGCAGGATGCAGAAGCTGATGCTTTGGCTGAGAGCCGTAGCAATGCCTGCACCGGCGGTGCCAAGGCCCAAGCCGAACATAAAGATGGGGTCCAGCACAATGTTCAGCACGCCGCCGGTCACAAGGCCGATCATGGCAAAGTTCGCCTTGCCCTCATAGCGCAGGATGTTGTTCATCACAAGGCTGGAGATCATAAGCGGGGCTGCAATGAGGATGGGCCGTGCATAAGCGCAGGCGTGGGGCAGAATGGTCTCGGTGCTGCCCAGCAGCATCATGAAGCTGGGCAGAGTGGCAAGGCCCACAACGGCCAGCACCACGCCAGCGGCCAGAGCAGTAAAAAAGCTGGTGGAAGCAAAGCGGGTGGCGGCATCAGTGTTCCGGCTGCCAAGGCTGCGGCTGATGATGGTGCCGGAGCCGTGGCCCAGTGTAAAGCCAAGCGCCTGAATAATGGCCATCAGGCTGGAAACAATGCCCACCGCACCGGAAGCGCTGGTGGAGATCTGGCCCACAAAAAAGGTATCGGCCAAGTTGTAGATGCTGGTAATGAGCATACTTAAAATGGTAGGGGCGGCAAGACCGAGGATCAGCTTTGGAATGGGGGTTTCGGTCATTTTTTTGTATTGCTGAATGTTGAGCTCGTCTGCTGACATGAAAGAACCTCCTTTTATCATAAGGAATAGGTCAAGAAAAGCCGCCCAGCAGCAGAGCGGCGGATAATTTGAATGTGTGCACGGGATGCACGTTCCATAGTATAACGCAGCTGCGGCAAAAAGTCGAGAGCCGAACCGGCACAGAATGGTGCCTGAAATGCCCATGGAGCGGGAGAAAAACGGACGGAAAGCTTGACTGTTTTTGTCTGTTTTGCTAAAGGCTGGTCGAATTGCTTGTAGAAAATCACGATATGTGGTATCATTTACCATAAGGGAAACAAAAGAGCCTGTGCATCTGTACAGGCTGCATACAAAATATAAGCGGCAGCCGCAGGCAGAGCCGGGCGGCTGCGATCCATAGGAGGAACAAACCATGAAAACTGTTGCACAGACCGTGATCGAAGCCGATCACTTTTACACCATTGCCGCGCACACCGGCAACGTCATTCAGGCCGTGGAGGGCACCAAGGAAGCCGGTACCGTCCGTCTGGGCAAGTACGAGCATAAGCCTGAGCAGGAGTGGAGCTTTATCCGCGTGGGTGACGGCGTTTACCGCATCCGCAACCGCGCATCCGGCAAGCTGCTGGACCTGACCATGACCGGCACCGCCAACGGCACCTGGCTGCACCTGTGGGAGGATGTGGGCGGTACCTCTCAGATGTGGACCGTTCAGCCCACCCCGGAAGGAACTGTGCGCCTGCGCTCTTCCTGGGCTGGCGGCAAGTGCGTGGACACCGTTGGCATGGGCGCTGCGGTTGGCACCGTGCTGCAGATCTGGCAGGAGGTGTCCGGCGCAGATGACCAGCTGTGGACCATTGCCGAGGTGAAGGAGCGCGCAAAGCGTGCCGCAAAGAAGGCCGAGGAACCTGCTGTGGAGGCTGCCGCTGAAGCTGCACCCGCTGCAGAAAAGGCACCGGCCAAGAAGAGTGCGGCCCGCAAGCCCCGCACCACCAAAAAGGCGGTTGCCGCCAAGGCAGAAGCTGCAGAAGAGGGGAAGGCAGAGACCGCAGCACCGGCAGAAAAGCCCGCAAAGCCTGCCCGTAAGACCGCCGCAAAAAAGACCGCCGCCAAGGCTGCCGAAAAAGCAGAGCCTGCAAAGGCAGAAGTACCTGCAGAGGAAAAGCCCGCTGCGGAGAAGCCCAAGCGCAAGTGCGCACCCCGCAAGAAGAAGGAGACGGTCTGATCTCGTTCTGTTGATTTGTTAAAATGAAAGCGCCCGCCGGAGGTCCAGCCCTGCCCGGCGGGCGTTTTTGGTTATTCTGGAAGCCGCTTTAAAACAAAGCGGTTTTTATCAAATTCCAGCAAACCTTCGTCCCGCATTTTGCACAGCTCTTTGGAGAGGGCGCTGCGGTCCAGATTGAGGTAGTCGGCCATCTGCTGGCGGTTGAAGGGCACCTCGAACGCCATCCTGCCGCAGCGTGCTGCCTGTGCGGAAAAATAGGTCAGCAGCCGTCCGCGCACAGTCTTGGGCGTTGTGCAGAAGATGCGCTGCGAAAGGCTGAGGTTCTTGCGCATGGACACCGCCAGCAGGCGGCGCAGCAGCTTGTCCTGCAGCGCTGGCTCGATCCGCGCATCGGTAAAGGCGGCAGTGTGCAGGAACAGTATTTCGCAATGTTCGGCCGCAACAGCATCCACCATCAAGGCCTCGCCGCAAAAGGCGTAGGTCTCGGCAAAGGCCTGCCCGGCACCTGCGCTGCTCAGGATGCTTTTGGTGCCCCAGAGATCCAGATTTTCAATGTGCACGGAACCACGCAGCACAATGCCGATCTCCCGCACGAAGCCTCCGGCGTGGAAGATGACCTCGTGCTTTGCAAACTGCCGGGTGCGCAGGTGCCCGGCAGCGGCAAGGGTATCCAGCTCGGCTTCTGAAAGATCCTGAAATAGGGGCGACGCGATCTTTTTCATAAAAATCCTCTTTCTGTGGTTATAACAACCGAAAGCACGGTCTGATTATAGTATACTCAGAACATCAAAGCAAGGAGGATTTTTCCATGATCCGCAAAATCATTCATATAGACGAAGAAAAATGCAACGGCTGCGGTGCCTGCGTCACCGCCTGCCACGAGGGTGCCATCGGCCTTGTGAACGGCAAGGCCAAGCTGATGCGGGACGACTACTGCGACGGCTTTGGCGACTGCCTGCCCGGATGCCCCACCGGTGCCATCACCTTTACCGAGCGCGAAGCCGCCGCTTATGACGAGCAGGCTGTGCTGGAAAACAAGCAGAAAAAGGCCGCTGCCGCCCAGCAGCAGGCACAGCCCGCCGCACCGGCGTTCCATGGCTGCCCGGGCAGCATGATGAAACAGTTCCACCGTGAGCAGACCGCACCTGCCGCAGCCGCAGTGCCCATGCAGTCCCAGCTGGCACAGTGGCCTTGCCAGATCAAGCTGGTGCCGGTGAACGCGCCCTACTTTGACGGTGCCAAGCTGCTGATCGCCGCCGACTGCACCGCCTATGCCTACGCCAATATCCACGAGGAGTTCATGAGGGGCCATGTGACCATCATCGGCTGCCCAAAGCTGGATGCTGTGGATTACAGCGAAAAGCTGACCGAGATCATCCGCAGCAATGATATCAAGAGCGTGACCGTGCTGCGCATGGAGGTGCCCTGCTGCGGCGGGCTGGAGCACGCTGCCATCACTGCTCTGAAGAACAGCGGCAAGTTCATCCCGTGGAATGTAGTCACCTTCTCCACCGATGGCCGCATCCTCGACCGGTAAAATGACAGAACAAAAGCCAGAAACGACTGCTGCCGTTTCTGGCTTTTGATGTTTGCGGAAAGATCAGCCCGCGTTCTGTACGCTGTTGGCAGCGGTCTGCACGAACTGCAGCACGCTCTGGATGGTATCGCGGATCTGCACCAGCGTCTGGATGTCTTCGTCCTTCATGCGGGATGTGGGCGCAGTGAGTACCACGGTCTGGGCACTCACGGTGCCAGTGAGCTGGATGCTGACCCCGTGTTCCGGGATGGTGAGCAGGATGTGCACCGGGATGGCATCCGCAAAGAATCTGCTCTTTTCCAGCCCGATAACAAGTACCGGTGCATTGGCGCTGGCATCACCGGTATCCAGCTGAAAATAAAGGTAGCCATCCTTTGCGTTTTCCGGCTGTACGCGCTGCAGCTTTTTCTGCGGCAGCTCAAACTCGGTCATGTCCTGCAGGCTGGTGGCTGTGGTGTCCACACCCAGTAGGCTTGCCAGCTGGGCCTGCGAGATATAACTGCCAAGGCTCCAGTCCGGCAGCAGAAGGCTCGCCAGCGGGTAGCTGCCGGTGATGGAAGAGCGGATATTTTTGTACAGCTGCCCGACATCGTATAAGGTCTCGCTGCTGCTGATATACACCCGGGTGAGCGGGCCTGCCGGGATAACGGCATCCGGGGCCGAGATGCTCAGCTGCAGTGCGTCCGGTGCATACAGGCCGTTGACGGTGCCCTTGGTGGAGCCTGTCTTTTGCAGGATGGTGTAAAGGGCAGGGGAATCGGCTGTGGATGTGATCTCATAATCAAAGGTAAAGGCCGCGCCTGCCTGCAGCGCTTTCACCCGGCGGGCTACCAGACTGTACCCGGTTGCAGCGGCCACGGCTGCAAGCAGTACAAGAATGAGCACTGCGATCAGGACCACATAGCCCGCGCCGTGCTTTTTTCGTTTGGAAGATGCCATAAAAAATCCTCCCTCAGATGTTTTATTCAGCATAGCGGAACGGCGGACAAAAGTCAAGGAGGAACAGAGAAGCGCTGAAAAAAACAAAAAATCCGAAACCGTAAGGTTTCGGATCTCTGGCGGAAAGATGGGGATTCGAACCCCAGAACGCTTTTGACACGTTACACGATTTCCAGTCGTGCGCCTTAGACCAACTCAGCCATCTTTCCATATTCGGTTCTGCGTTTTGGGCCGTGGCCCTCAGCGCTCCACTATAATACCTGAAAGAAGCACTTTTGTCAAGGATTTTTTTGAAAAAAATTGTATTTTTTCAAAAAGCACGTGCCTGCGTTTCTGGCCTCCGAACTTTGCACTGAAAACCGTGCAAAACCCTTGACGACGACTGAAAACCGGGCTATGATGGGGGGCAGAGAGTGCTGCGGAGAGAGTTTGCCCTGCAGAAAAGGAATAAAAGGAGGATATTTTATTATGACTTATCCTGAAGTGCTGGCGAATGCGCGTGAGTGCATCGGAAAATACTGCAAGGCCTGCCCGGTGTGCAACGGCGTGGCCTGCAAAAACCAGATCCCCGGCCCCGGTGCCAAGGGCGTGGGCGATACGGCCATCCGCAATTATAATAAGTGGGCCGAGATCCGCGTGAACATGGACACCCTGTGCGAGGGCGGCACCCCGGACACCCATATTGAGCTGTTTGGCAAGAGCTTCAAGTACCCGTTCTTTGCAGGCCCGGTGGGTGCTGTGAACCTGCACTACTCCGAAGCCTATACCGATATGACCTATAATGATGTGCTGGTGCGCGCCTGTGCAGAGAACGGCATCGCTGCCTTTACCGGCGACGGCACCAACCCCACCGTTATGGAGATGGCCACCAAGGCCATTGGCGCAGCAAACGGCTGCGGCGTGCCCACCATCAAGCCCTGGAACATTGATACAATTAAGGAAAAGATGGCCGAGGCCAAGGCCAGCGGCTGCTTTGCCGTGGCCATGGATGTGGATGCAGCCGGTCTGCCCTTCCTGAAGAACATGACTCCGCCCGCAGGCAGCAAGAGCGTGGCAGAGCTTGCCGAGATCGTCAAGCTGGCCGAGCGCCCCTTCATCGTCAAGGGCGTTATGACCGTTAAGGGCGCACTGAAGGCAAAGGAAGCCGGCGCGGCTGCTATCGTGGTGTCCAACCACGGCGGCCGCGTGCTGGATCAGTGCCCGGCCACTGCCGAGGTGCTGCCGGAGATCGCAGCAGCCCTCAAGGGCACCGGCGTGAAGATCCTGGTGGACGGCGGCATCCGCACCGGTGTGGATGTGTTCAAGGCACTGGCACTGGGTGCAGACGGCGTGCTGATCTGCCGCCCGTTCGTCACGGCTGTGTATGGCGGCGGCGAGGAAGGCGTGAAGTGCTACATTGATAAGCTGGCCGGTGAGCTGGCTGACACCATGCAGATGTGCGGTGCGCATTCTCTGGCCGAGATCACCCCGGATATGGTGCGGGTATAAGAAAAAGAGTGAATAGAAAAGCGGCCTGTGCCTTTGCGGTGCGGGCCGCTTTTTCATTCTTGCAGCTGCGTGCCGGGGTAGTAGTGTGCCAGAATATCGGCATAGCTCTTGCCCTGCTCCGCCATGGCCTTTGTGCCCCACTGGCTCAGGCCCACACCGTGGCCGTAACCCCGGGTGACAAAGCTGAAATTCCCGCTCTGGTACTGTACCGTAAAGCATGTGCTGCGCAGGCCCAGCGCCCGGCGCAGGGTCGTGCCGGAAACGGTCTGCCCGCAGACCGTGACGGTTTTTGTGTATCCGGCGCTGGTCAGCTCTGCCGGGCCGAACCAGACCTCCGGCGCGACGAGATCGGCAGAAATGCCAAGGCCTGCAAGGGCCTGCTGCACCTGCTCTGCGGAAAAGGTGACGGTGTATTCGTAGTTGTCAGCGGAACGGTCGGTGCTGCTGTCCACTGAAATGAGGTAGGGCAGGGCGGAACCCCATACATTTTCGCTGGCCTCGGTCTGCCCATTGGAAATGGCAAAGTAGCTGGCGCAGGCAGGAACATTCTCATAATAAAGTATCTCATCCAAGACCTCGTCCACAAGGGCGGCGAGGCGGGCGTAATTCTGCTCGTAGGCGGTGCCCCAGTAGCTGCGCAGCACCGGCTCGGTCAGGCAGCCCTGCCGCCGGGCTGGGTCGGCAGTGAGCCAGGCGCCGCTTTGCAGGGTGGTGTGATCCCGGCAGTAGAGCGCATAGCTGTGGGCGGCAACGGCCTGTGCCTTGAGCGCTTCGTCCGGCCAGCTCACCGGCATCTCGGCGGCGACAGCACCCAGAACGTATTCCTGACGGGAAAGCTCCAACACCTGTCCGGTGGCCTGATCCTCCACCAGAAAGGTCTCGGCATCCGCAGAAGGCACGGCACTTGGCGGCTGCGCAGATGCTGCAGGCGAAGATACGGCAGAAGATGCGGGCTCTGCCCCACTGAGCACGGCGCGTGTGATCCGGTAGGCAGCCAGCGGCAGAATGCTGCCCAGCACCAGCAGGACCGCAAAGATTGGCAGAAAAAACTTTTTCATAGTCCCAAACCCTCCGACAGCGGTGTTTTTTTAATCAGAATACCGGATATACCCTGAAAAAAGATGCGAAACAGGGAAAAAGCCTTTTGTGGTGCAAGCGCAAAAAAGCACCAAACCGGCTTTTTGTGCGCTGAACGGTGCAGTTGATGCTTGAATTTACTCGTCAAAAGCGATAATATAGAATTATACCCATCATTGAGGGTGGGCGGGAAAGTATATAAATAGGATGAAAGGAGAATTCCCCTTATGAATTTTGCACATTCGGAGGTGGCAACGCTGGACCCGAACACAATGCGGACTTTGTGTGAGGAATATGTTGCCAACAACTACATCGATCCGGAGACGAGCGAACGTCTGGGGGTCAAGCGCGGCCTGCGCAACCCGGATGGCACCGGTGTGCTGGCCGGCCTGACCAACGTCTGCGACGTTGTAGGCTATAAAAAGGATCAGGAAGGCCATGTGATCCCCACTCCCGGCAAGCTGATCTACCGCGGCGTGAACATCAACGAGATCGTGGACGAGGCCTACCGCAATGACCGCTTTGTGTTTGAAGAGGTGATCTGGCTGCTGCTGTTCGGCAGTCTGCCCAACCGGGAGCAGCTGGACGATTTCTGTGAGATCCTGGCAGAGCACCGCGCCCTGCCGGAAGGCTTCATGGACACCATGAACGCCCCCTCGCCCAATATCATGAATAAGCTGCAGCGCTGCGTGCTGGGCCTTTACTCTTACGATGAGCACGCCGAGGATCTGAGTCTGGAGAACATCCTGAGCCAGAGCATCAATCTGATCGCCAGCATGCCCACCATGATGGTGAACGCTTACCAGATGAAACGCCGCTACTACGATAAGCAGAGCATGTTCTTCCACCTGCCCAAGCCCGGCCAGAGCACGGCAGAGCACATCCTCAGCACCTACCGTCCGGACCAGAAGTTCACCCACGAGGAAGCAAAGCTGCTGGATATGTGCCTGCTGGTGCACGCCGACCACGGCGGCGGCAACTGCTCCACCTTTACCACCCGTGTGCTGTCCTCCTCCGGCACCGATACCTACTCCGCAATCGCGGCGGCCATCGGTGCACTGAAGGGCCCCAAGCACGGCGGTGCCAACCTGATGGTGAACCGTCAGCTGAAGGATATCCTCAAGCATGTGGAAAACCCCGAGGACGACGATGAGGTGCGCGAGTATCTGCGCCGCATCCTGCGCAAGCAGGCGGGCGATGGCTCCGGCCTGATCTACGGCATGGGCCACGCGGTGTACACCATCAGCGACCCCCGTGAAGTGGTCCTGAAGCAGCGCGCCCGCCATCTGGCCTACGACAAAGGCTTTGAGGAAGAGTATAATATGCTGTGCAGCATCGAACGGCTGGCCCCCGGCATCTTTGCCGAGGAAAAGGGCAGCACCAAGCCGGTGTGCGCCAACGTGGACCTGTTCAGCGGCCTGATCTACAACATGCTGGGCATCTCTGAGGATATCTACACCCCGCTGTTCGCCATTGCCCGTGTGCCCGGCTGGTGTGCACACCGCGTGGAAGAGGTGGTATTCGCCAACCGTATCATTCGTCCCGCTTACAAGTATCTGGGCGTGCGCCAGAAATATAAGCCGATTGAGGAACGCTGATGAATCCTTCTGTTTTGTTCGTTTTTATCCTGAGCATTCTGCTGGGCGTGCTGCGCGCGGCAGACCTTGCCTTTGGCACCGATGCCGTCACCGGTTTGTGCGTGGTCGGCTCGGTGTGGTGGCGCTATCTGGCACTGGGTATCGTGGTGCTGGCTGCAGTGCTTGTGGGCCGTACACAGCCTTCCCGCTCGGAAGCGGTGCGTAGCCGCAGGCCGCTGGCCGGTATTCTGGCTTTTGTCGGTGCAGTATGTTTTCTGGCCGCAGCGGGTGCACAGATCGCGCTGGGCGCAGCTTCCGGTCTGGGCGGCTTTGTGCGGTGCATTCTGGAATGCCTGTGCTCCGCGTGGCTCAGCACCATGGGCCGCTGCTGGCTCAGCCCCAACGAGTGGAAAAAGCCCTTTGGCGGGCTGTATCTGGCCGTGGCGGGCAGTCTGCTGTTCTACTGGAACGTGCTGCTGCGCTTTATGGAGAACAGCTCCAGCTGGCACCGCGTGACCCCTACAGCGGCGGTGTGGCAGGCGCTTGCGGCACTGGTGTTTTTGGCAGCGCTGGCCCGGGCGCTGCATGTCCCGCAGCCGGGCAATGGCAAAACACTGTGCGCAGCCGGGCTTGCCGCATTTGCACTTTGCCTGTGCTGGCAGCTGCCCTACGTACTGGTTTTGATGAGCGGCCTGAGCTGGGCCACACCGGCTGTCTGGCCGGAGATCTTTGCCGGACTGGGCCTTTGCTGCGTGGGCGGCATTGGCGGAGCGTGCGCTGCAGCCTGCTTGAACGGGGAGAGCTGACAAAAATGTTGGCACTCTGTTGGCGCAATTGCCGAAAAGCAGGGAATGAAAGGAATTAAAATCGTACAAAAGCAAAAAATGCAGTGAATCTCTTGTTAATTTTTTGGCAGATACTTGAAACTTTCTGCGTTTTGGTCTAAAATAAAGATACCGTGATTTATCCGATTATGGGTAAAATAATTAGGAGGTACTATTAACATGGCTGTTAGAGTTGCTATCAATGGTTTCGGTCGTATTGGTCGTCTGGCTTTCCGTCAGATGTTTGATGCTGAGGGTTACGAGGTCGTCGCAATCAACGACCTGACCAGCCCCAAGATGCTGGCTCACCTGCTGAAGTACGATACTGCTCAGGGTTCTTTCTGCGGCAAGATCGGCGAGGGCAAGCACACCGTCGAGGCTACCGAGGACTCCATCATTGTTGACGGCAAGGAGATCAAGATCTACGCTGTTAAGGACGCAAAGGACGCTCCCTGGGGCGAACTGAACGTTGATGTCGTTCTGGAGTGCACCGGCTTCTACACCAGCAAGGAGAAGAGCATGGCTCACATTCAGGCTGGCGCAAAGAAGGTCGTTATCTCTGCTCCCGCAGGCAACGATCTGAAGACCATTGTCTTCTCCGTCAACGAGAAGACCCTGACCGCTGAGGATCAGGTCATTTCTGCTGCTTCCTGCACCACCAACTGCCTGGCTCCCATGGCTAACACCCTGAACAAGACCTACCCCATCGTCTCCGGTATCATGACCACTGTTCATGCTTACACCGGCGACCAGATGATCCTGGATGGTCCTCAGCGCAAGGGCGATCTGCGCCGTGCTCGTGCTGGCGCACAGAACATCGTTCCCAACACCACCGGCGCTGCTAAGGCTATCGGCCTGGTCATCCCCGAGCTGAACGGCAAGCTGATCGGTTCTGCTCAGCGTGTGCCTGTTCCCACCGGCTCTACCACCATTCTGGTTGCTGTCGTCAAGGGCAAGGATGTCACCAAGGAGTCCATCAATGCTGCTATGAAGGCTGCTACTTCTGAGTCCTTCGGCTACAACGAGGATCAGATCGTTTCTTCCGATGTCATCGGCATGCGTTACGGCTCTCTGTTCGATGCTACCCAGACCATGGTCGCTAAGATCGACGACGACACCTATCAGGTTCAGGTCGTGTCTTGGTACGACAACGAGAACTCCTACACCTCTCAGATGGTCCGTACCATTAAGTACTTCGCTGAGAACTGCTAATCATAGCTCTACGCTCAAAAGCGCTTGAGGTGCCGTGCTGAATAACAGTTGATACCGGCTTTGCCGGTACGAACATGCTGTGATTGGCATGACAACAGGATATTGAGTTCAACACCCTTCCTTTTGCGGGTTTCCGTGAGGGGAAGGGTGTTTTTTTGCTGAAAAAAGCAATGGAACGAGTTTCTTTCCAAAATGAATATGTTGCAACAAAAAGACGGAATAAAGTACGGAAATCTTAGCCATGAAGCAGGCAATGATACAGCTGAAAAGTATTGTATCCCAAAGGAAAAAATGGTAAAATATTTTTAGTGTCGATAAATACATTTATGAAATTGATATTGATGATTCTGGAAATAAAATGTCAATGAATTGCGGCGTAAATCAGTCAAAAACCTGGGCGTAAATGCGTCCGGGCTTTTTGTGATGTAAAGGAAACCGGGCCGGAGTTTGGCACGGTATGGGGATGAGATCCCTAAATGGGGAAAGCGACGGGAAAGGGAAAATGAAAGAGAAATTGAGGCTTGCTGTTTTTGGCCACAAAAGGTGGTCGAGAGAGGGCGGCGTGGAGATCGTGGTAAAAGAGCTGTGCACACGGATGGCGCAGCAGGGCTGTCAGGTGACATGCTACAACAGATCGGGACATCATGTGAGCGGTGCGGAATATGCGGCTGTCATAATAGGGACAAGGGTACGGCAGAGAATGAAAGGCTCCGCGACTCGAAGTTCATATTTTCTTACCCGAAGAATGAACGAATGATCTTTTTGTGTGGCAGAAATGCCGCACAGGAAGAAATCTCGACCATGAGGGTGGGGTGACAGCCAGCGGACAGGCGAGCTAGCCTATCCGCTCTTTGTGTTGGCTGAGATATTGATGAAGAAATTGAGTGGGATTGTGGGAAAGATTTATGAGTAAGAAACTTGCAATTGCGATGTTCGGACAGAAGCGATTATCGAGAGAAGGCGGAATAGAGATCGTTGTCAAAGAGCTCTGCACCCGAATGGCACAGAAGGGTTGTGACGTGACCTGCTACAATAGAGCAGGCCATCATGTGAGTGGTGCAGAATATGACGATGCTGGTAAAACGGAGTACGAGGGAATCCGTCAGAAGTCTGTTCCGACTATTGAACGGCGCGGACTCGCGGCGGTAAGTTCTTCATTCTTCGCGGCTCTTTATAGTGCGTTTGGAAAATACGATGTAGTGCATATCCACGCAGAGGGACCGGCCTTCTTCTCATGGCTGCCCAAAATGTTCGGTAAAAGGGTGGTGGTTACCATCCATGGGGAGTGTGAAATAATATGGACAACCAGAGAAAAGCCTGATTTCATGCGGGTTTGCGCGGCTTGACCTTTTCACCTCAACTTGTTTCTGCTTGTCATGGTGCGTTATGGCCAGCGTGTTTTCAGGGGTTGATGGCTTCTGGTTGCGCTCTATACTTAACCCACCACAGCGAAAGCTGATAGAGCAGAAAACAGAATGAGGAGGTATGAGGACAAGCCTGCGTATAGATTGTTGCTGCAATCTGTATACAGGCTTGTTGTTGTGCTATGAAGTAGGAAAGGTGAATAGTGAAAGACGAGCATGACAATTTAAGGAAAAGAACTGCTGGGATTGTGTATAAGCCTAGGACAAGAATAGAAACTATGGAATGACGGTTGGAGAGAAGTAATGGAAGAAAAAATCAGACTTGCGGTTTTCGGACAGAAACGTCTTTCTCGTGAAGGCGGGATAGAGATTGTTGTAAAAGAGTTATGCACCCGAATGGCACAGAATGGTTGTGATATAACTTGCTACAATAGAGCAGGCCATCATGTGAGCGGTGCAGAGTATGATAAAACAATTGAATATGATGGCATCCGTCAAAAGGTTGTTCCGACCATTGAGAAGAAGGGACTTGCAGCGGTAAGCTCTTCCTTTTTCGCAGCACTTTGTAGTGCATTTGGAAGATATGATGTGGTGCATATCCATGCGGAAGGTCCTGCTTTTTTCTGTTGGATACCAAAACTTTTTGGCAAGCGTGTAATCAGCACTATTCACGGTTTGGACTGGGCCCGCGAAAAATGGAAATTTGGCGTTGGATCAAAATTTATCCGGCAGGGTGAAAAAAATGCTGTGAAATATGCAGATGAAATCATTGTTCTAAGCAAAGGCGTTCAGAAATATTTCATGGAGACCTACGGAAGGGAGACACATTTTATCCCTAATGGTGTCAATCGGCCAGAGGTTCGGGAGGCAAAGCTGATCACGGATCATTTTGGACTGGAAAAGGATTCCTACATACTGTTCCTCGGTCGTCTGGTGCCGGAGAAGGGGATTCGATATCTGGTTGAGGCATTCAAGAATGTCAAGACAGATAAAAAACTGGTCATCGCAGGTGGCTCTAGTGATACGGATTCCTTTATGGAGGAATTGAAAGAACTGGCGAAGGGTGACGATCGGATTCTCTTTACTGGGTTTGTGCAGGGAGCAATGCTGGATGAACTGTACAGCAACGCTTAC
Source organism: Faecalibacterium sp. I4-3-84 (assembly GCF_023347255.1). Taxonomy (GTDB): domain Bacteria; phylum Bacillota; class Clostridia; order Oscillospirales; family Ruminococcaceae; genus Faecalibacterium; species Faecalibacterium taiwanense. The sequence goes on along the minus strand of NZ_CP094466.1, from coordinate 656,883 downwards.
ATTTACACGTTGCCGTCCGATCTGGAAGGAATGCCATTAAGTCTGCTGGAGGCGATGAGCTACGGCAATTGCTGTCTGGTATCCGATATTCCAGAATGTGCAGAGGTTGTGGAAGATAAGGCATTGATTTTCAAAAAGTCAGATGTAGAGGACTTGCGAGAAAAATTGCAAGATGCCTGTGACCATCCAGAAATGGTTATAAGAATGAAGAATCAGGCAGCTGACTTTATCTGCGAGAAATACAACTGGGATAAAGTTGTAAAGGAAACGATGAAACTGTACAGGAGAAAATAATAGATGAGAGTATTGATAATAAATAAATTTCTATATCCAAACGGTGGATCAGAAACCTACATATTTAAGCTGGGTGAGGCGCTAGAGCAGCACGGACATGAGGTTCAGTACTTCGGTATGGAGCATGAAGGCCGCTGCGTGGGCAACCGGGTCAATGCTTATACATCTGATATGGACTTCCACGGTGGCAGCAAACTGAGCAAGCTGACCTACCCGATCAAGACCATCTACAGCAAGGAAGCAAGAGTGCAGCTGCGGAAAGTTCTGGACGACTTCAAGCCGGATGTCTGTCACCTGAACAACTTCAACTACCAGCTGACACCTTCCATCATCCTGGAAATTGTGAAGTGGCGTAAGGAGACCGGAAGAGATTGCAAGATCATCTTCACGGCACATGACTACCAGCTGGTCTGCCCGAACCACATGCTGAACAATCCAAACACCCACCAGAACTGTGAGAAGTGCCTCGGCGGCCATTTCGTGAACTGCATGAAAGGCAAGTGCATCCACGGTTCCACGGCAAAATCTGCCATCGGCATGATGGAAGCCGAGTTCTGGAAGTGGAAAGGTACCTATAAGTACATTGACACCATGATCTGCTGCTCGGAGTTCATGAAGAGCAAAATGGACAGCAACCCGCTGTTTGCAACGAAGACTGTGGCAATGCACAACTTCATCGACAAGGTGGAGTGGAAAGAGACGGAGAAAAAAGACTACGTCCTTTACTTTGGCCGCTTCTCCGAGGAGAAAGGCATCGGCACACTCATCAAGGTCTGCAAGGATCTGCCGGATGTACAGTTCATCTTCGCTGGCACCGGTCCTCTGGAAGAGACGGTAAATGGTATTAAGAATATCAAGAACGTTGGCTTCCAGAAAGGCGAGGCACTGGAAAAGCTCATCCGTGAGGCACGGTTCTCCATCTACCCGTCTGAGTGGTATGAGAACTGCCCGTTCTCTGTGATGGAATCCCAGATGTACGGCACGCCGGTGCTGGGTGCAAACATCGGCGGCATCCCGGAACTGATTCAGGTTGGCAAGACCGGCGAGCTGTTCGAGAGTGGTAATGCTGAAGATCTGAAGAAGAAGATCGAGAAGCTCTGGGGTGATAAGAAGCTGTGTGCGGAGTACAGTGCGAACTGTAAGGATATTAGCTTCGATACCATTGATGAGTATTACGAGAAAATTATGAAGGTGTATCAGTAAGACTGGTATGTGAGGAGAGAATTTGTGGCTACAAAAGCGGAACGATACGAGGGAATTGACGGTTTGAAGGCATATGCCATCATTGGCATTGCACTGATGCACGTCCTCGCAAATGGAGAATATGGGATAGGAGGATTTGTGTTTGAACGGCTAATACCATCATTCACAAACCTCGTTTTCCTTTTTATGATGGTCAGCGGTTTTGGCATGTGCTGTGGCTATTACCAGAAAATTATTGACCAGAAGATCAGCGTAGAGGATTTCTACAAGAAACGGTACATCAAAATCTGGCCGTACTTTGCATTGCTCTGTGGGTTAGACTTTGTGATTTCACCAAGCAAGGAATCCTTGTTTGAAGTTTTCGCAAACTTGACTTTATGTCAGGGACTTCTGCCAAATGCGAATATTACGGTCATTGGTGTGAGTTGGACACTGGCGGTTATTTTTGTGTTCTACATGCTGTTCCCGTTTTTCTGCTTCCTGATTGGAAATAAGAAGAGGGCGTGGGGCGTAGCAGTTGCGGCACTGATGTTTAACTGGCTGTGTTCTTCCTATTTCAGCGCAGGAAGAGGCAATATTGTTTATGATGCGATTTACTTTATCGCTGGTGGATTGATCTTCCTCTATCGGAAAGAGCTGGCTGAGTTCGCATCGAAGCACAAGGTTATCGCCGGAGCGATTCTGCTGATTGCCACGGTTGTCTATTTTGCCGTAGGTGGCTATACGCTCATGATGTTGCTTTTCTGTGTGGCAGCATTGATTTATACCATTGGCTGCAATCGGAGGGGGGTATTGGTCAATCCAATTGTCAAGTTCCTCGGCGGTATCAGCTTCGAGATTTACCTGTGCCACATGGTAATTTATCGTGTGTTTGAAAAGTTACACCTTGTTCATCTATTTGGAAACGGTCTGCTGGCATATATCTTTACAGCTGTTGCAGTTATCTGCGGTTCGGTTGTGTTCTCGGTATGTGCCAAGTGGTTCTTAAATAAAATCGAAACATTCTTAAAAGAAAGAGTTAGGAGAGTTAATCATGTCTGAAGAAAAGAAGTTAAATGGTACGGTCATCGTCACTTATCGTTGCAATGCTCGTTGCTCTATGTGCAACCGTTATAAGGCACCTTCCAAGCCGGAAGAGGAAATCAGCATCGAGACCATCAAGAAGCTACCGAAGATGTACTTCACAAACATCACCGGCGGCGAGCCGTTCATCCGTACTGACCTGAAAGATATCGTGCGTGAACTGTACAAGAAGTCTGACCGTATCGTTATTTCCACGAACGGTTTCTTCACAGATCGTATCGTTGATTTGTGTAAGGAGTTCCCTCAGATCGGTATTCGTATCTCTATCGAGGGTCTGGAGCAGACCAATAATGAGATTCGTGGCCTGCAGAACGGCTACCAGCGTGGTTACGGCACACTGAAGAAGCTGCGTGAAATGGGCATGAAGGACGTTGGCTTCGGTATGACCGTTCAGGACAAGAACGCTCCTGACCTGGTTCCGCTGTACAAGATCTCTGACGAGATGGGCATGGAGTTTGCAACTGCTTCTCTGCATAACAGCTTCTACTTCGTTGAGGCGAAGAACATCATCCACGATCGTCCGATGGTTGCAAAGAACTTCGAGAATTTGGTCAATGAACTACTCCGCAGCAATAGCCCGAAGAAGTGGTTCCGTGCTTACTTCAACCACGGCCTGATCAACTACATCTACGGCCAGAAGCGTCTGCTGCCTTGCGACATGAGCTTTGATACCTTCTTCATTGATCCGTATGGCGATGTTATGCCTTGCAACGGCACCAAGGATAAAGAGGTCATGGGTAACTTGAACAATCAGACCTGGGATGAGCTGTGGAACAGCCCTGAAGCAGAGAAGGTTCGTGCGAAGGTTCGTTGCTGTGACCGCGATTGCTGGATGATCGGTTCTGTTTCCCCGGCTATGCACAAGTACATCTGGAAGCCTGCTACCTGGGTTCTGGTTCATAAGTTCAAGGCTCTGTTCACAAAGCATCCGTACAGCATGTATGAGCTGAAAATCTGCCGTGACTACCGTGATGGAAAAGTTACCAAAGAGGAACTGGATAAGTGCAGTACCTGCGATATGAACTGCGTGATCAACAACGGTCTGAGTGAAGCATCCAAGGAGCAGCTGAAGCATAAGACTGGCGAGGAAATCGTGGATGCTGATATTGCACAGCAGATGGAGACGAAGTGATGAATATCCTGTATATAGCTTATTCATGTAACCCTTTTGCTGGAAGTGAAGATAAAATCGGTTGGTGCGTTCCTTATGAAAGTTCAAAAACAAATAAAGTTTATGTAATTACAAAAGAAGAACAACGTGAACCAGTCGAAAAATATTTGCAGAGTCACCCACTTGAAAATATAAAGTTTTATTATGTTGACATCCCTAATTTTTACAAAAAAATCTTCAAGGGATTTATGTATTCTGGAAGACTTAATGTGTGGAATAGACGGGTACTTCCTCTCGCAAAAAAAATCTGTGCGGATCAAAAAATTGACGTTATTCATCAGATTACGCCAATTGAATTCCGTGCAATTGGAGACTATGGAAAGATAGCAAATATCAAATTCGTCTGCGGACCACTTGGCGGAGGAGAGTCTTTGCCTAATGGATTAAAAGATTACGCAAAGGGGCATGAAATCATTGAAGTCGTTCGCTCAGGGATAAATCGCTGGTATCGTTTTAAACTGAGAATCACTGGCAAACTAAATCGCTGCGACTATATTATGTTTGCAAATAAAGAGACTCAAGAATTCCTCGTAGAGGGGGCAGAACTAAACTGTCCGTATGAATTAGTCTTTGATAACGGATTAAGACCGGACGAATTGGTGAACTGGACAGAAAAGGAAAAAGTGAATGAAGAATTACAATGTAAGTGATGAGCCAGTGACTGAGGTTGCGGTAGATATAAATGATATTAAAGATAATTGCAATGAAAAGGGCAGAAATGAAGAATGCGTCTTTCTGGTTGCTGGAAGAATGATATATCGAAAGGGCTTGGATTTTCTTTTTGATGCATTGATGAGAATTCCGCAGGAGACTAGATATCAGGTTAGAGTTGTAGGCGATGGCCCGGAACTTGAGCATCTACGTAAACGCGGTAAGGAAGACCTGAACTTGTCTGAGCATGTGCACTGCATGGGTTCTATTCCCTATATGGAAATGGAAAAGGAATATGCAGGTGCGGATGTATTTATTATGCCGAGCATTCGAGAGACGACAGGCACGGTCTTACTGGAGGCAATGTCAAAAGGTATTCCGGTTATCACCATTAATAAGTTTGGCGGAGCAACTCTTTTTGATGAAAACACCGGTTGGCTTTATGGAGGAAACTCGAAAGAGGAATACATTGAGAATTTAAAAAAGGCAATTCTTGAATGTATTGCTTATCCTGATGAAGTAACAAGGCGTGGAAAAAACGCACGAAAGAAAGCAGAAAAGTATACCTGGCAGAAAAAAAACGAGAAGTATCAGGCAATATATGAGGAACTGCTGAAAGAGTAAGATGTGCAGCATAGAGGAGAGGTTAAAATGGTTGGAGTATGCATAAAATATATGCATGAAAATTACGGAGGCATATTGCAAGCATATGCAACTGTTAGTTATTTGGAAAATCAGAATATTGAGTATGAGCTGGTTCGATATACTAGAAAGAAGACTATGACAGAAGCACTGAAAGACGTGCCGCGTCTTTTTAATGCAGTTTGGTTTAATAGCAGGTATGAGGGAATTCAGAGAAAGCTTAGTCTGAAAAAGCATCCTGAGTATGCAAAAAACAATGAAGTTCGTATGAAAGCATTTGCGAGTTTCAAAAAATGGGCTTTTAAGGATTTCTCCGATGAGTATATCGGCTATGCGGCATTATGCGAGGGTGGAAAGAAATATTCGGCGGTTATAACAGGAAGCGATCAGCTTTGGAGTCCGGCAGGATTGCCGACGAATTATTACAATTTGATGTTTGTTCCGGATGACACGCTAAAAATTTCAATTGCTTCTAGTTTTGGAGTAAAGGAAATTCCGTGGTATCAAAGGAAAAGAACGGTACAGTATTTGAACCGCATCGAATACATTAGTATGCGTGAAAATCGAGGAAGTGAGATTGTCAAGGAACTGACTGGTCGAGATGTTCCTACGATTTTAGATCCTGTTTTCTTTTTGAGTAAAAAAGAATGGCTGGAGAGAATTCCTAATAAGAGAGAAATCAATGAGCCATATATTTTTGCATACTTCCTTGGTGCCACACAGGAATATCGCAATGCAGTAAAGAAATTAGCTCATGACAAGGGCATGAAAGTCGTTGCGTTACGACACATGGATCAGTATGTAGAAGAAGATGAAAACTTTGGAGACTTTGCTCCGTATGATGTGAGTCCAGAAAGATTTCTAAATCTTCTGCGAAATGCAGAGTATGTCTGCACGGATTCTTTCCACGGAACAGCATTTTCTATTCTTAATGAAAAGCAGTTTGTGGTATTTAACAGATATGCTGAAAATTCCAGCTTTTCAAAAAATTCTCGTATTGATACCCTGTGTGTGAATTTTGGTCTAGAAAGTCGGCGCTATAAAAATGGAATGGACTTATCAGACGTTGTAAAAGATGATATTGACTATAAAGCTGTAGGGGAAAAGTATAAAAACCTTAAGATGGTAACAGATCAATATTTAAAGACTGTATTGAAAGAAATTAGAAAGCGTGTGTAATCGTGCCGAAATAGGAATATGAAATAATGCATGAGATTGTCGCCGCGAAAGGATAAATATTATATGAATAATGAAGTAGTTAGAGTATTGGTGACATCTCCGCTTGGTGTTGGAGGTGTAACTAATATGATGATTCATATCCAGGAACACCTGGACAGATCTAAAATAAATTTTGACTATCTTGTTTTTCATGATAGGCACGAACCTATGGAAGACAAAGTTCTTTCATTGGGAAGTAAAAAGTATGTTGCCTCAGCGGATAATGTGAAATTTAGACCTTTTAGAAGAATTTGGAGAATTAATGAAATTCGGAAAGTCTGCAAGAGAAATCATATTAAAATCCTACATTATAATGCGGATTGTGCAGCAGATATGACAAATATTATTGGCGCAAAATTGGGTGGGGTTCAATATATTACAATACATAGTCACAATGCTGGCTTTGGAGCAGCAGGTAATGGAATTCGATTTATGAGCAAAATCTTAAAGCCATTAATTCCACTCTTTTGCGATAACTTTTATGGCTGTTCAGAACTAGCTGCAAGATTTCTATTTCCGAGGTCGATTATTGAATCTGGTAGGTATTCAGTACTTCCGAATGGAATTGATTTGGAGAAATATGATTATAATGAAGCTATTCGTCGAGAAATACGAAAAAAGCTGAATCTGGAAGGTAAGTATGTTGTAGGACACGCTGGACGGTTTTCTGATCAAAAAAATCACAGCTTTTTGCTGGACATCTTTCAAGCAGTACACCGAAAAAATCCAAATACTGTGTTACTTTTATTTGGCGTTGGTGAACTACAAGAAGCGATGAAAAATAAGGCTAGGACATTAGGAATTGAAGACGCTGTAATTTTTTATGGAGCTTCAAATGAAATGAATAAAATGTGGCAGGCAATGGATGTTTTTGTAATGCCATCTTTACATGAAGGTCTTCCGGTCACGGGGGTTGAGGCACAGGCGAGCGGATTGCCATGTGTTTTCTCAGATGCAATAACAAAAGAAGTAGGCTTAACTTCAAATACAGAATTCCTTTCTCTTCAAGAAAAACCTGATGTGTGGGCGGAACATGTTTTGAAGTATATGAATGTGCAAAGGAAAAGTGAAAGAAAAATATTGGAGCAGGCAGGTTATGATATTCAGCAGACAGCAGATACACTTGCACAACTGTATTTGAATGTTGCTGAAAAACTATAAAGGATGGAAGGAGAAAGTGCTTAATGATTGTAGTGAAGAATAAAGCAGATTGCTGTGGATGTACGGCATGCTATAGTGTATGCCCGAAAAAAGCTATAAGTATGCAGCAGGATCAAGAGGGCTTTTTATATCCATTCGTGGAAATTTCAAAGTGTATAGATTGCAAATTGTGCGATTCTGCTTGTCCTATTGAAAATAAAATCGAGTCTAAAATGTTTGATAGAAAAGCATACGTACTCAGAGCAAAGGACGTAGAAATTGTTTCTACAAGTACCTCTGGAGGATTTGTAACACCGTTAGGCGAATGGATCCTAAATCAGGGAGGTGTTATTTGTGGCGCAACTTATAATGAAGAATATAAGGTAATTCATAAAATTTCCGGGGGGCAGAAGAATTTCGAGGTTCAAAATACGTGCAGAGCGATTTAGGCGATTGCTTTTCTGAAATAAAAAAACACTTGATGCAAGAAACGAAAGTGTGCTTTATTGGAACGCCGTGTCAGGTGTATGGATTAAAATCATATCTGAGAAAAGAATACGATAATCTGGTAACCGTAGATTTGGTTTGCCATGGTACACCGTCGCCGAAACTTTGGAAAAAATATTTAGACGAACAAAAAGACAAATATCATTCAGAAATAGATGATATTGTTTTCAGAAATAAAACATATGGATATCACAGTGGCACCATGCGTATAAGATTCAAAAATCAGTTTGTTTATTATGGAAGCGCCCGTGTGGATCCAATGCTTAAGAGTTTCTTTGCTGAAATTTCGTCAAGACCAAGTTGCTATCAATGTCACTTTAAATCAGTGGAACGATGTAGTGATTTCACTATTTATGATTGCTGGCATGCAAATAACTTAGTGGAAGGTCTTGTTGATGATGATAAAGGCTTTACTAATCTGATCGTGCAGTCTTCAAAGGGAGAAAGGATTCTGGATAGAATTGCAGACAGGTATGAGCTTTATGCAACAAATTTGGAAAAGGCTATAGAATTGGATGGCACGATGATTTGCCATTCAGCAGAGCCTCATCCAAGACGAGATGAATACTATCTGAATTTGGATAAAGAAACCCTAAGAGCACATATACAAAAGTTTGTACCAATCAGAATAAGGGATTATTTAATAGAGAAATCTAAAGGAATCTTTTATCGGATGGGTGTGTATAAGTTTCTGAAGAACAAGAAATGAGAATCTGTTATTGCTTCTGAATGATTTGGATTCAGGAGGATATATGATTCAAATAAAGAGCAAATTGGATTGTTGTGGCTGCACTGCCTGTGCAAGTTCTTGTCCTAAAAGTGCAATTACGATGGTTCCTGACGAAGAAGGTTTTCTGTATCCTAAAATTGATATGAGACGTTGTATTGAATGTGGAGCATGCGAAAGAGCATGCCCGATTCTTAATAAAAAAACGGTAATATCTGAAAAAACAGAAGGCTATATTATTAGAATTAAAGATAACAAAATTCTCTATGAGAGTACCTCTGGTGGTGCATTCACAGCTCTAGCTGATTATATCCTTGAGCAGAATGGTATAGTTTATGGAGCTGGATACGACAATAACATGAGAGTAGTGTGTAAAAGGGCTACTACAAAGCAACAGTTGCAGGAGATGCGAGGCTCTAAATTTGTTCAAAGTGATCTTGGAAACATTTTTCAAGATATTAAAAAAGAATTAAAAGAAGGCACGACTATTTTGTTTTCTGGGACACCTTGTCAAGTGGCAGGGCTGCTAAGCTTTTTAAGGAAAAAACCAGATAACCTTTTATGTGTGGATTTTGTTTGCCGAGGTGTACCATCGCCTGGCTTGTGGGATAACTATGTGAAGTATATGGAAAACAAATACAGCTCGAAAATAGTTGGAGCCCGTTTTAAACATAAAACATATGGGTATCACACGAGCACGATGAAAATAGATTTTGCAAATGGAAAAACCTACTATGGGTCTGGTAGAGTCGATCCATACATGAAGGCGTTTGTAAGAGAAATCTCATCAAGACCATCTTGCGCAGCATGTGCTTTTAAAGGAATAGAAAGACCAAGCGATATCACTGTCTTTGATTGTTATGAATATTCAAAAATCACCGGAAGAAAAGATGATAATAGAGGGTATTCATCAATATTTGTGCATACTGAAAAAGGTGGAAAGATTTTAGAGGCCATAAAATCACATATTGAAATACAAGAAGAAGATGTAAATAGTCTTGTGACGGAAAATGGTGTTATGGTTTGCAATAGTGCAAAACCACATCCTAGGCGGGCTGAATTTTACCAGCTGGCTGAACATTATCCAATTGATAAGGCTTTGAATAAAATTGATCCAATTACATTAAAGGATAAAATAATTGAAAAATCTAAAAGATTTCTATTCAAAACAGGCCTAATAACTGTTGCACGCCATTTAAATAAAGGAAAAAAAGTTGAGGTTGTTGAGAATAAGTAATTGGATTGCTTCGATTTATTCACACACATATTTGAAGATGGAGAGTGTAAGATTTTTGAATAGAATGATTCTATGGGAGGACACCAATGCCACATATTAGTGTTATTATCCCTGTCTATAACGCAGGAAATTATATAGTTGATACTTTAAATTCAGTTTTGCAACAAACATTGAAAGATATAGAAGTTATTGTCGTAAATGACGGATCTAATGATCAATCTCTTGCTGAATGCTATAGATTACAAGAGATTGATAAGCGCATTATCATAATAAATCAAGATAATCAAGGCGTATCAAAAGCTCGTAATGTAGGAAAGCAAAATGCAACAGGTGACTATATTATTTTTATAGATGCTGACGATGAACTTGATTGCAGAATGCTTGAGATTTTATATACTCAAGCAAGGAAAACTGATTCAGATATATCTGTGTGTGGAGTTGATAGGATTTTTGAAAAAAAGCAAGAGGAGAAGCAAAAGTATCATTGCAATTATGAGGAAATTACTGTTGATCAGGCGATAGAATGGCTGTTGTTGGGCCAAAAAATTGAGTCGGGCGCATGGAATAAGTTGTTTAAAGCTTCTACGATCGAGGATGTTCATTTTGAAGAAGGTAAGAAGATAAATGAAGATAAATATTTTGTATTTAGATCTCTGCTGAAAAGTAAAAAAATAGTCTATTGTGCTGAAAAATTGTATTATTATTATTGCAGGGAAAATTCGGTGACTAATCAATCCTTCTCTGAAAGATGGTTCGATTCACTGTACTTTGCGGATAGAATATATGAAGAACTTAAAGGCCGTAATAATTTGGAAGTCTTTGCAAGATATCAATTATTGATTGCATACTACACTGTTCTACGTAGGATGTATCCTTTCAGAGATCAATACAAAAAGGAGTATCAGCTAGTTATTGATAAAATTAAATCTACTAGTTTTAAATCAGTGCTTTCATATATGGACAAAAAACAAGTGTTTGGTGTTTTATCTATAAAATATTGCATTCTTTTGTATAAATTTATGAGGTGTGTTTCAAAATGATTATCTTGAAAAAACGTGCTGCAGAGAGAATGTATTTTGTATGAAAAATCTATTTGCTAGATGGAGGGATATAGATGCAATTAAAAGTTAAGAAACATGAACTACGACTTTTACTCCAATGTATACCAATTTTGACTTTTGCTACGCTAGCGTCTCTTGGTTCGCTTTTGCCAAGCGTAGTTCCGTTCAGTGCTGCAGTTATTTTGGCGGGACAAGTTGTTTTTATATTTGGCACTAAAGGTATAAAAAAAAATATTGGATTATTGTGGATACCATTAATGATATTCTTTTATGTACGAAATAATCCCAATATTAAATTCTATAGTCTAACGTATATCCAGGTTTTATTGCTTTTTGTCTGCTGTATATTATTTTCAGCATCGGGAGGTTTCAATGATCGGTGTTGGATGATAAAAATGGTAAGCTCTTGGCGATATCTTTACTTTATTTATATTGCATTTACCATTTATATGTTTTTAGATAGTTCAGCGATAAATTTTGTATGTAATTTGTTCCCGGATGCTGCGAGTACAATTCTTAATCAGTATCATAATGCGGGAATCCCAGGGTTAACAAAGCACTATTCAACAAATGGAATGCTTCTTGCTGTTGGGACGATGATATTTGGAAGCTATGCATTGACTGAAAAAAGACGTTCTGACTATTTATTGTTTTTGATATCGGTTGCTGCATTGCTTTTATCAGGAAAAAGAGCACATACTGTTTTTGGACTTACTGCGTTGTACCTCTGCTATTTTGCATATAATTCAAATGCTAAAAAAAGTCGACTCGTAAAATGCATAGGCGTTTTATTGGGAGCATTAACTGTATTTGCTGTAGCAAGTTATTGCGTGCCGGCACTTGCAACTGTTGTTTTTCGTTTTATTGATACTGCAGAGACTGGGGATATGTCAGTAGGTAGAGTTGATGTATGGTTAAAGGCGTTTTCTATGTTCGGCAAGCATAGTCTTGTTGGTATAGGTTGGGGACAGTATGTTAACCAAGGTGGCTGGTTCTGGAATATTCATAACATATATATTCAGTTACTTGTTGAAACCGGTATAATAGGATTTATAATCTATTGTGGATGGTTTCTGTTTCATCTAGTAAGGACATGGTCGACGTATTCAAAAATGCGTGTAAATCCACAAGATTATATGAATAAAGATTATTGCTTGATGAATTTTTCGTTGGCAATGCAAATATTTTTTTTATTATATGGCTTCACAGGAAATCCTTTGTATGATCGTGAAATGTTTGTGCCGTATTTTATTGCATGCGCAATAAGTGTTAATTATGCTAATAATGATGATGGGAGTGAATTAGAGTAAATTATGAAAATAGGAATAGTAACTCCGTATGATTCGGCGAACTGCGGTGCTTATTTGCAAGCATATGCTAATAAATGTTTTTTAGAAAAGAATAACCATAATGTGTGTTTTATACAGTGGAGAAATGAAAAGCAGCGAAAAAAGGAATTTTTTTCTAAACCCAAGACCATAAAGGAATTGATTAGGTGTATTCAACGATATCCCTTTTTATGTGCACGTTATAAGCGCATGACTCAGGCATTAAAGGAATTTGATATTCAGAAAAATACTGATGATTTAGATTGTATAGTAGTAGGTAGTGATGAAATTTGGAACATAAAGGTTTCACAATTTCAAAATCCGATTTTTTATGGTGGTGTGGAGCAAAAAAGCTGTATAGCATATGCACCTAGTGCAGGACAGGCAGCACTCAAGGATTATAATGATTTTCCATGGGTTAGAGAGTGCTTGGAAAAAATGACGTATGTGGGTGTAAGAGATGAAAATACTAGGAATATTGTTGGAAAACTTGTTGCAAAGCAAGTAGAAATTGTTTGTGATCCTACGATGTTACTGCCTATTAATGAATTTGATTTTCCGCACGAACGTAAGATTAAAGATAAATATATGATTGTTTATTCATATAGCGTTCCTAAAGAACATCAGGCATATATAAAAAGATATGCAAGAAAGAATAATTTAAAACTTGTATCGATATGTTTGTATCAGTCCTGGTGTGATTTGAATATTAACTGTCACCCGATGGAGTTTAGTTCATATATTCGTTTTTCTGAGTGTGTTTATACAACGACATTCCATGGGACGATTTTCACATTGTTGAATCATAAGAAGTGCGCTATCTATAGTTGTTCAAAAAAATTGAAAGATTTACTTGAGTGGACACATAAAGAAGAGACAATGTTGTCATTGACAGCTACATATGATGAATTTGAGAGCCTGATTACCAAACAACATAGTTATGAATTATTCGAGACTATAATCGAAAGAAAAAGGCAGGAATCACAAAAGAGATATATAGACGCTCTTAAATCATGTGAAGTCTGAAACGGAAAGTGAGTCAGTAATCAACAATTCAAGGAATGAGTCGATAGGAATAGTATCCATGGGGGAGGACACCCGCTTGATAGCCACTATAGTTATAGGTAAAGGCAGTTAGGATTTCTGGAGACAATGATATTCTTGATGGATATGGAAGATATTTTTCCATAGAGAAATGGAGATACGCTAGGAATGGTTAAACGAACATCAATGAAGGTTAATTTCGAGTAGCCTTCTGTTGCCATTTTAGTATCTGACGCAGTGAAGTGCCTATAGCTTTGGCTCATTCACTGAGATATTGAGAACTGAAAAATTCTACACAGTCAAAAAATACTTAATTATATGAGGGATAATATTAATGAGTCGTAAAACAGAATTAGCAAAAAATACGGCTATACTTACAGTGGGAAAACTATGCACACAATGTATTAGTTTTTTCCTTCTTCCTTTATATACGGCAATTTTGTCAACGGAAGAGTATGGCACGTTTGATTTATTGGTCACATATTCAACATTATTACTTCCACTCGTAAACTGGCAGTTGGATCAGGGACTGTTCCGATTTATGCTTGATTATCGTGGAAACAAAGAAGAACAAGGAAAACTCTTTTCTACGCTGTTACTATCTAGTACAATACAAAGTATTATTTACATTATTCTTTTTGTTTGTGTAGAACCTTTTTTGAAAATTCAAAATGCATATTTTTTGTTGCTGTATGTGGTGTTGCATGTCTACACGGCATTGTTTCTTCAATTTGTTAGAGGATTGGGAGATAGTGTTAAATATACAATTGCATCGTTTATATCCGCTTCGGCAACAACAGTTTTAAATGTCATTGCGCTGGCTATTTTGAAAATGGGGCTGCAAGGATTGTTCTTGTCCACTCTGATAGCTCAGTTTTTGACGTTGTTGTATTTGGTGTTTACATCCAGAGCGTGGGAGTATTTTTCTGTTAAGAGTATTCGGCCGACGGTATTCAAACGGGTTGGTGCTTATTCTATTCCTTTAATTCCCAATAATCTGGCTTGGTGGGTTGTAAATGCGTCGGATAGAACTATAATTGCACATTTTTTAGGAACCGCTGCCAATGGTATTTATTCTATAGCAAATAAGTTTCCTAATGTGTTTATCAATTTTTATAATATCTTGAATTTGTCCTGGACGGAGACAGTATCATTACATTTTGATGATGAGGATCGCGATGAATTTCTAACGGAAACAATGACATCTCTTTTTAAACTGTTTGCAGCTGCATGCTTTGGCATTGTTGCGTGTATGCCATTTGTATTCCCGATTTTGATTAATGAGAAGTATGTCGCTGGATATGATCAAATCTTGATTTTGATGTATGCAATGCTTTTTAGAGTGCTCGTCGGATTATATAGTTGCATATATGTAGCTCAGAAAAATGCAAAAAAGATTGCTTATACTTCTATTTCTGCAGCTATAATCAATATTACAGTGAATTTGATTTTAATAAATAAAATTAAGATTTTTGCAGCGTCAATATCTACACTGGTTGCATTCTTTTCAATGTTTATCATTCGCTATATTGATGTTAATAAGACTGTGCATATGCGAATTCGGAAGCCAATTATTATTGGAAGCATTCTAATTGGTACTATGCTGATAGGAACATACTATTGTGAAAATAAGATGATTCAGCTCATCGCACTTTGTATCACAGCAATCTATGCAGTGCTGACGAATGTTGATATGTTGAAATCTGGCATGAAATTAGTAAAAAGTCGCTTTGGAAAATAGGTTTTGGCTGTGATTAAAGAGAGTATTCCACATGATTTTATATTTTTCATTCGATTCTTATTACTGCTTTTTAGAGAGTAGTAGATAAGCTCGGAGGTTAATCGATTTATAGATATATTGCGACAAATGTGCTTTTTGTGCAACGATTATATTTCTTGTTGGTTTACACAAGGTCAAAACTGTAATTAAAAACAAATAATACGCAGGAGGAACAGCCTATGGTGGATTTGATAGATACAATAGTATATGCAGGAAGGTTAAAAGACAAATCTGCCTTGATGAGCAGTTCTTCTGGTGGCGCATTTACTGCACTTTCGGATGCTTTTCTGAAAAGCGGAGATGCTGTGGTGGCTGCAGTCTATAATTATGAGAATCATACTGTGGAATTCCAGATGATTCTGGATGAGAAGCAGCGTGAAAGAGCAAAAGGCTCAAAATATATGCAGAGCAAGCCCGGTGATATTTACCAGAAAGCGTATCATTGGTTAATGGATAATCCAAAGAAAGAATTGCTCTTTGTTGGCATGGGATGTCAATCAGATGGATTTCGGAAGTTCAGTGAAATAAAAGGAATTCGTGATAGGGTGTATATCGTAGACATTATCTGCCACGGCTCTCCAAGTCCGAAACTGTGGAGAGAATATGCAGAATCAATACAAAAGAAGGATGGAAGGATAACTTATCTTACCTTCAAAGACAAGCGCAATGGTTGGAAATCGCCTACAGCTTACGTGAAAGTCAACGGGTCAGAGAGACCGCTTAAAGATTATGTTAAGGTGTTTTATAATCGGTGTGCGTTACGGCCGTCTTGCTATGAATGCCCTTATGCGACCACAGAACGAAAAACAGATATGACCATTGGGGATTTCTGGCATATTGAAGAGACTATTCCAGATTTTTATGACCCTAATGGTAATTCTCTGTTCTTGATTCATACTGACCGGGGTGAAGAATTGTTTGAAAAGATTCGAGATAATTTGGATTATAGATTAAGCAATACAACACAATGTTGGCAGGCGAATCTTGAAGCGCCGACTCAAAAGTCTGAACAAAGAGATGCATTCTGGAACGATTATCAAAAGAAAGGAATTGATTTCGTGATGAAGAAATATGGAACAGTTCCAATGAAGACAAAAGTAAAGAATAAACTCATCAAAATTTTGAGGGGGGGGTACGAACTAAATAACCTCGATTATGCTGATTACTCCGAAAGGAGGGCGGCATAATGAATTGGAAGCAGCCTAAAGTATATGCAGTAAGACATAAGGATGAAGCAACAAGAGCAGCTTCCAGATCGGGTGGTATTTTTACAGCTCTTTCGGATCAGGTTTTATCCAACGGTGGTGTGGTCTATGGGTGTGTTTTGACGGATGAATTTGATGCCGTACATATTCGCGCTGATAATGCAGAAGAGCGTAATCGAATGCGAGGCTCAAAATACATCCAGAGCAAGTTGGGTGATACATTCAGAAATGTGAAAGAAGATCTTGATGTGAGGAGAGATGTACTTTTTTCTGGAACTTCCTGTCAGGTATCTGGACTGAAAAAATACCTTGGAAAAGAGTATGATAACCTATTCTGTGTGGACATTGTCTGTCACGGTGTGCCAAGTAAAAAAGTATGGAACGCATATCTGCGTTGGCAAGAGCAGAAAAATCACTCTGAAGTTGCAATGGTGGATTTCCGAAATAAGAAGGATTTTGGTTGGCATGACCATGTGGAAACACTTTGTTTTGAAAATGGCAGGTCTACGAGCAGCCGGGTGTTCAAAGAACTTTTTTATGGGCATACGGTGTTGCGGCCCAGTTGCTACGAATGCCCTTATAAGTCTGTGATGCATCCGGGTGATATTACAATTGCAGACTACTGGGGTATCGAAAAAGCAGCTCCTGAGTTTGATGATAACAAGGGCGTTTCATTGGTGCTGATAAACAATGAAGCTGGTGAAAGGGCTTTTGAAAAAGTAAAAGAGAGGTTGATCTGGAAGCAGACAAAGTTGGAAGACAGTTTACAGCCGCCTCTTAAAGCCCCATTTTCAAAGCCCCACAATAGAGAACAGTTTTGGCACGATTTCCAAAATCGGTCGTTTGAGTATGTTGCCAAGAAATATGGGGGCATTGGATTAAAGAATGATGCAAAATCACTATTGAGAAAAATAAAGAGAAAAATCAAAAAGTTGGTGAGTAAAGGTGGAAAGAAAAATACCAGTATTATATAAAAGAAAAGAAGATTGCTGTGGGTGTACGGCCTGTTATGCCATTTGTCCGAAAGAAGCCATTTCTATGGTAGAGGACGAAGAGGGCTTTGAGTATCCACAAATTGATGAAAGTAAATGCGTGCGGTGCTACCAATGTATTAAAGTATGTCCTATAAAAGCAGCACGAGTACAGTAAAGGAGAAAGAATATGAACACAACATTACTTATCATGGCCGCCGGTATCGGTAGCCGTTTCGGAACAGGAATCAAACAGTTAGAGCCGGTGGATGATGCTGGACATATTATCATGGACTATTCGATTCATGATGCAATCGAGGCTGGCTTCAACCATGTAGTATTTATCATCCGCAAGGATATTGAGAGGGAGTTCAAAGAGGTCATCGGTGATCGCATTGCCTCCATTTGCTCTTCTCATAATGTAACTGTGGACTATGCTTTCCAGGATATTAACGATATCCCGGGAACTCTGCCGGAAGGTCGCACGAAGCCGTGGGGAACCGGTCAGGCCGTGCTTGCTGCTAAAAATGTGATTGATACTCCATTCATTGTGATCAATGCAGACGATTACTATGGCAAGGAAGGTTTCAAAGCCGTACATGAGTATCTGGTGAATGGTGGCAATTCCTGCATGGCAGGCTTTGTTCTGAAGAATACTCTGTCCGATAACGGTGGTGTGACTCGTGGTATCTGCAAGATGGATGAGCAGAACAATCTGACGGAAGTTGTGGAGACCAAGAACATTGTAAAGACCGCAACTGGAGCGGAAGCAGACGGCGTGGCTGTGGATGTAAATTCTCTGGTTTCCATGAACATGTGGGGATTGACTCCGGAGTTCCTGGATGTACTGGAGGAAGGCTTCAAAGAGTTCTTTGAGAAAGAAGTTCCGGGCAATCCGCTGAAAGCAGAGTATCTGATCCCTATCTTCATCGGCGAACTGCTGGAGCAGGGAAAGATGTCCGTAAAAGTTCTGAAGACCAACGACACCTGGTATGGTATGACCTACCATGAGGATGTTGCAGCTGTAAAGGACAGCTTCAAGAAGATGTTGGAGAACGGCGTGTATAAGGCCGACCTGTTCAGTGATCTGTAAACGACGATGAAAGAAACGATTGATTTACTCGGAAAGATCATCACAAACATCCTGACTGCTCTCTATGAGCCATTTGGATTTTCACTCCTGCTTTCCTTCCTAGCTATGTTTTTCTATCTTTATGCTTATGAACCTACCGAAGCCGGCAAAGGATGGAAGAGCGCAATAGTGACTTGGTATCAGAAATTTAAAGAGAGCGTGTTCTTTCGGAAGATGTTCTTACTGGTTTTCGTGACATCGATGATCTTGTTCCGAACGCTGCTGAATCGGAACCTGTGGCTAAATCCTTTGTCAAATGTCATGGGTGGCTGGGGCATCTGGGAGACCGTGAACGGTGAGCAGAAACTTACAACTGAGTGCATTGAGAACGTGATCATGATGGTGCCGTTCACCAGCATGGTTATATGGACATTTCAAGAGAAAGTGGGCAGTAGCTGGAAGAAGATACTGTGGTATAGCGGAAAGATAGCGTTCATTTTTTCGATAAGCATTGAGGTGCTACAGCTGTTTTTAAGGATCGGTACATTCCAACTGTCTGATTTGTTCTATAACACAGTCGGTGGAATGATTGGCGGTTTAATGTACTACGGAATTACGAAGGAAAAAAAGCGTCTGTAAAAGAATAGAATTATGTGGAATATTGGGAGCGTTGGCTCCCGATGCTGCTCGGATAATCACACACCTCTTCGTGGTGAGCAGCAGGCAACGATCTGTGATCGGCAGAGATGTGATAACGAATAAATGTAGAAAAACAAATAGGTGCTATCATTATGGACGATATTATATATTTCATTTATTATCCCACAGTGATATAATTAAACCATCATAACAGGAAAGAGGTTATCACCTATGCCCAGAACCAAAGGTAGCAAGAATAAGCCCAAAACTGTGACTGCTGATTTTGCAACGCAGATTGCGGAAAAGCAGTCCGCGAAGGAAGCACTCACAGCCGAGATTGCATCCATCACCGCCAACATTGACACTTTGAAGGCTGATTTGAAAGCAAAAAAGGCTGCTTTGAGGAAGGCCGAAAAAGAAGTGGCCACTCTGGAAGAAAAGAAAGCAAAGGCAGATGCTAAGGCTGCAGAGGAAGCAAAGAAAGCAGAGGCAGAATCTGTTCTGAAAAAGCTGCTTGCTGAAGGCATGAGTGCTGATGAAATCCTCGAAAAACTGAAATAACACGAAAAACCCGTGATGGACAGGCGTAACGCGCCGTTCATTACGGGTTTTAGGGTTATAAGAACATAAGTTCATCCGGCGGTAACATCAAATTGAAAATGTGCCGGAAGGTTGAACTGTTTGATAAACGCATGGTGCTGGGCGTGGTAGTGACGCAGATCGTACCCCAGATGATGCAGTTCAAGCAGCTTCACCAGCACCAGGTTCAGGTGGATTCCCTTAGCAGCGGCAATCTGAGCAGCATCCAGCCCGCGCTTCGTCATTTGATAGACTTCATCACTGTCCAGCATCAGGTGGGATGTGAAAGCGTTATGCTCGTAAAGACGGATGTGCTTATCCTTAATGGTCAGAAACTTGTTCATGGTATGCAGGTCCATAAGCAGCTGATGCTCCAGATAATGTCCGAGTGCGTAGCCGCACACCATCTGCTTTGTCTGTTTGTCAAGCTGACGATTGATAAGGATCAGTGGCTTATCAAAATAGAGTGAAAGTAAACCCAACATATCTTTAATGCGAGATGTTTCACTGATGTCCAGACTACAACTGCGCGCGATCTGTTTAATGTTGCGAGTTCCGGCAGTTTGGACAAGCTCGTTGGCAGCTTGGTGAATAAACGCAGAATCCATAATGTGATCTCCTTTCGGGGATGGCATAGTGAATAGAACAGTGATTTACAGGTTCATTATTCGTTCCTTTTCTCGTTTTTGTTCTCGATACTTAAAATAGGCTTTGTGCATTTCATACATAATGCCGTCCATATCCTGCGGGGTCAACTCTCCGCTAGCAAATAGCTCAGTAAGCTCAAATGCGAGATGCTGGGCTTCTATTTTACCCTTTTTTCCGTAGGCTTCGGCGGCACGTTCGATAAATAAAGACTGATCCGGCTGTAAATAGGTCAGAGGTACATGGAATATATCGGCCATCTTTTCAAGCATTTCAATACTGCGAGGATAGCGGCCATCACGTTCCCATCCGATGATCGTTCTTTTGTTGATACCCAGACATTGTGCCAATTCGTCCTGTGTTAAAGAATGTTTCTTTCGTAGATCGCGAACTTTCTCTCCAAATTTCATGTTTGCAACCTTTCTATGGAGTAGTTATCGTGCGGTAACAATGTGCAAGGAATTTGTAAATATTCAAGCTGAAAGATGCAACGAATTTTCACATTTTCCTCTTGACACGGCGACATGACTTGCTTATAATATATGCTATATTCTATCATCTTTTGGATTATTATACCGTAAAAATTGTGAATATGCAAGCCGAAAAAGGTGAAAAAAGAGCGGAAGTTCAAAAGGTGAAATTGAATAGAAGAAAAGAAGAAACTTAAACCAACACAAAGGAGGCCGTGAGAAGATGAGCAACGGAGAACATGAAATCCGCACCCCAAAGGGGCTGCGGATCGGGAATCGCAGTGTCGTTGATGGAAAGAATATGCTTCAGATCAAGCGTGGTGGCTGTGAAGATTATATTTCTGCTGAATCTCTGGTGGAGTGCATTCACGGCCTTCCTGTGAAGAGTATCGAATTTTTCACAGCAGAGAGTCATCGGAAAGAAGCCTGAAGCAGAGAGCATCATCGGACACTGAAAGCGCAGAGGTGGAATCTTAGGCGGCACCTGGTTAGCCGACCAGCTCCACCAGACGTCCTTTTGGGTCTACAATATAATATCTGTTTGTTTAGAGCGATACCGTAGCAATATGTGATATAGGCCGGGACAGAATGAGCGAATACAGCGCAGTAGTGCGCCTGTAAGTAGTTCATCCTGTTCCGGCTTTTTCTTTTTTAATTTTCTTGAAAATCTGTATTCCCAGGTGGCTCTACGGATTCATGTTAGTATAGGGACTTAAAAAAATAATAGAAAGCAGCAAGAGGAATCTTAGATTCCCGTTCAAAAAAAACGGGTGAATCTGAGACGATTTTTGCTGCTTTTTTCAGTTCACCCGAAGCCGAAAGGCAGAAAGGTGGACAAAATGCTTACATTGAAAAAGGTCAAGGAAATGGTAAAAGCACCGGTACATACCAAGCGCGTACCCTCTCCAAAGGTGCTTTTGGAAGATGGGCGGATTCTTCTGCGTAAAGAATTTGAGCACGACAGTCACCTGACGCTTTATCACAGCGGCTATGTTTGGTTTTCTACAGGAAAGCGAAACACCGTGTTCCATATCCATGACTGCTGTGGAGACTATGCCTACGGTGCATCAAAGGGAAAGGGCGAAGTGATCAAGGAAGAATACTTTGAAAACTGCGAGTGGCATATGGAATATGCGCAGATGCTGAAACAGCAGCTTGCCAAGGGTAACAACGGTCTGGTTCGGACGAAGTACATCACGTTCAGCATTGAAGCAAAAAGCGTCCGGGAAGCAAAGCCCCGGCTGGAGCGTATTGAAACCGATATTCTCAACAATTTCAAGGTGCTGGGCGTGAAAGCCTACCCGCTGAACGGCGTGGAACGGCTTCAGATCATGTACGAAACCTTTCATCAGGAGGAACAGCAGAAGTTCGATTTCAGCTATGACCGCATCCTGCAGAGCGGCATGACGACCAAAGACTTCATTGCCCCGACCAGTTTCCTGTTCAAAAGCGGCAAGGACTTTATGATGGGCGATACCTATGGTGCTGCATCCTATCTGAACATCCTTGCCCCGGAACTGACGGATAAAATTCTGGCAGAGTTCCTGGATATGGACAAAAATCTGGTGGTCAGTATTCATGTGCAGTCGGTAGACCAGTTGAAAGCCATCAAACTGATCAAGGGCAAAATTACCGACCTGGACCGTATGAAAATCGAGGAACAGAAGAAAGCTGTGAGGTCTGGTTATGATATGGAAATTATTCCGAGCGACCTTGCAACTTATGGTGGCGAGGCCAAGAAGATTCTGGATGATCTGCAGAGCCGCAATGAGCGTATGTTCCTTGTTACGGTGCTGTTCCTTAATACAGCCAAGACCAAGCAGGAATTGGATAGTGCTGTGTTTCAGACTGCTGGTATCGCGCAGAAGTTCAACTGCACTCTGAACCGTCTGGATTATTTGCAGGAACAGGGCCTTATGAGCAGCCTGCCGCTGGCAAATAATCTCGTTCCCATCAAGCGCGCACTGACCACCACTTCCACAGCCATCTTCGTTCCCTTCACCACGCAGGAGCTTTTTATGGAGGGCGATTCCCTCTATTACGGTTTGAACGCAGTGTCCAACAACATGATTATGGCAGACCGGAAGCAGCTGAAAAACCCGAACGGTCTGATCCTCGGCACACCGGGAAGCGGTAAGTCGTTCAGTGCAAAGCGTGAAATCACGAACGTATTCTTTACCACAACGGACGATATTATCGTTGCAGACCCGGAAGGCGAGTATTATCCGCTGGTGGAAGCGTTGGGCGGTCAGGTTATCCATATTTCGTCCACCAGTAAGGACTACATCAACCCGATGGACATTAACCTCAACTACGCGGACGATGATAACCCACTGGGCATGAAATCGGACTTTATTCTTTCCCTGTGCGAACTTATCATGGGCGCACGGGATGGCATGGAGCCAGAAGAAAAGTCGGTTATAGACCGCTGCCTGCCGCTGGTCTACCAGAAGTATCTGAACGACCCGAAGCCGGAAAATATGCCAACGCTCGGTGATCTGTACGACTGCCTGCGGGAGCAGAAAGAGCGGCAGGCGCAGCGTATCGCCACGGCATTGGAAATCTACGTCAATGGTTCGCTGCGAGTGTTCAATCACCAGACCAATGTGCAACTGGATAACAGAATTATCTGTTTCGATATCAAAGAGTTGGGCAAACAGCTGAAAAAACTGGGTATGCTCATCGTCCAGGATCAGGTCTGGAACCGCGTTACCATCAACCGCAACAGCAAAAAGAACACCCGGTACTATATAGACGAGTTCCACCTCCTGCTGAAAGAGGAACAGACCGCAGCATACAGCGTCGAGATCTGGAAGCGGTTCCGAAAATGGGGCGGCGTACCCACAGGCATCACCCAGAACATCAAGGATTTGCTCGCAAGCCGGGAAATCGAGAACATCTTTGAGAACAGCGATTTTATTTATATGCTCAACCAGGCATCGGGCGACCGACAAATCCTTGCAAAGCAGCTGAATATTTCACCGTTCCAGCTGTCGTATGTGACGAACAGCAACGAGGGCGAGGGGCTGCTGTTCTACGGCAATACGATTATCCCGTTCAAGGATAAGTTCGACACTTCGCTGAAACTGTACAGTCTGATGACAACGAAGCCCAATGAGATGGGAAAATACAAGGAGAAAAAAGAAGCATGAACACACCGAACATTTTTGACCGACTGAGCCGTAAGATTCATCATCACTCTGACATGGAGCCGCACGAAAGTGATTCCGGCCCGCCCTTTGGTGAGGTGGAGCCGCTCAACTTCCACGATGAAGAATCGGTGGTGCATACGGTGCTGGAAGATTTCTATGCCGTTGGCACACTGGCCGATGAACTGACTGACAGCTTTCACATGGAAGCCCGCGGTTATCTTGACCGTGAGGAAGTGAACGCCCGTCTGATCGCCTTTGCCCGGAAGCTGGAACAGGTGCTTGACAAGTGGGAAACCCACGCAGCCCTGATCGCATGACGGTTCCAGCCGGAAGGAGGTGATTTCCATAGCAGACAAAAAGTTTCGGGGCAGAGATAAAATCGTCCAGAAAATGACCAAGGGTGGTCTGGTAGATGAAAACCTCCGCACCGGGGAACAGAAGTCCGCAACCGCAGCAGAAAAGCCGGAGCAGGAAGATTCGGCAAAAGAAACTGCAGAAAAGGAAGCTGACGAAGAACCTATCGTGGAAGAAGAACGGTGCATGGATGCCGAGGAGGGAGAGGAGGATGCGCCCCGGCATCGCAGCACTGCCAAACAGAGTGCAGACTATTACAAAGCTCATCAGGAGGATGGCAAGCCGAAGGATGAATCTGCTGAACCGGATACAGAGCCGCAGACCAAGAAAAGCCGGCTCTCTTTTGAAGATGAAAAAGGCGGCATTGTCCGTGGCGTAGGAATGGGTGTTAAGAAGGTGGCCAAGAAAGGAGTGGATACCGCCATCGGGTTCGCCCATCAGAAAGTACATCAGGTAGAAAAGGACAACTCCGGCGTGGAAGCTGCTCACAAGTCGGAAGAAACCGCCGAACGCCTGCACCACTTTGTCAAAGATAGAAAAAAGCCCAAAGACAAATCTGCCAGAGCAGAGAAAAGAGGTGGCGAGGATCAGAAGTCCAGCCGCCTGAAATTCACCGAGGGCGAGGGCGGCACGGCAGAAAATGTAGCAGAACCGTCGCTGAAAAAGAAACGGCCCCAGCCGCCACCGACTGCCGCAGGAGGTGAAGCAAAAACAGTCGGTGCGAAGTTTTACCAGAAAAAGCAGTATAAGGATGCCTATGCAGCCGCCAAGCGCGGCCAGAAAGTCGGAACTGCCGCCAGCAAGCAGGCAGCAGCGGCAACAAACACCATTACGGAGAAAGCGAAAGCGGCG
This sequence comes from Faecalibacterium sp. I4-3-84, assembly GCF_023347255.1. Lineage (GTDB taxonomy): Bacteria > Bacillota > Clostridia > Oscillospirales > Ruminococcaceae > Faecalibacterium > Faecalibacterium taiwanense. Next base: position 631,858 of record NZ_CP094466.1, on the reverse strand, counting down.
GTGCAGGAGATCGTCGTGCAGAATAAAACCCTGTGGGTCAGTATTGGTGTTGGCATCCTGCTGGTGATGGTCATGTTGGGAGCCTTTTCAAGCTGTGGTGCGGCAATTCAGGGAACGGGCAGTACCTTTGTGGGAACGACCTACCCCAGCAAAGATGCCGACATGAAAGGTGCAGAAGAGGATTATCTGGAACTGGAAAAAGAACTGGATAAGCAGATTCGGCAGATGGAATCCACCCATCCGGGCTATGATGAATACCGTTATCAGCTGGATGAGATCGGGCATGACCCGTATCAGCTTATTTCCCATCTGACTGCGGTTTATGAGCAGTTCACCAGAGGACAGGTCAAGCCTGTTATCAAAGAACTGTTCAAGCAACAGTATCTCCTGAAAGTGTGGGAAACCATTGAGATTCGCACTCGCATGGAAACCAGAGTAGGGATTCGGCCAACGATTGACGCTTTTGGAAATGTCAGTATGGAAACCTATACCTATCAGGAAGAAGTGGAGTACGAGTATAAAATCCTCAATGTCCTGCTGAAAAATAAGGGCTTCGATACCATCGCGCGGAAGAACATGAACCGGAAGCAAACCGGACGGTACGATGCCTATAACCTGACCTACGGCAACCGCCCCGAACTGTTCGGCGCAGGCTCCCCGACATACAGCGGCGGCACAACGGGCAGTATCGGCACAGGCGGTGCTGGTGGCTCCGGCGGTGGTTTCAAGTATGATATTCCATCGGAAGCCCTTTCGGATGAAAAGTTCGCAAGGATGATTGAGGAAGCCGAAAAGTATCTAGGTATGCCGTATGTGTGGGGCGGCAGTTCCCCAAGCACCAGTTTTGACTGCTCCGGCTTCGTCTGCTGGGTCATCAATAACAGCGGCAATGGGTGGAGCGTTGGGCGTACAACGGCCAACGGTCTGCGAGGAAAATGCAGCTATGTCTCTCCTGCGGATGCACAGCCTGGTGACTTGATTTTCTTTGAGAAAACCTATAACACCGTTGGCGCGTCGCACGTTGGAATCTACGTCGGCAATGGCATGATGATCCACTGCGGCGACCCCATTTCCTATACCAGCATCAATTCGACCTACTGGCAGAGCCACTTTTTAGGCTTTGGCCGCATCAACTGAAAGGAGGGCCGATGGGCAAAAAATTACAGAAATATCTGGATGAAGCCGAAAAGACGGAACAGCAGATCGCGGAACTGGAAGAACGGCTGAGAACCATCCGGGCAGCACAGAAAAAGGAAGAGGACAGCGAGATCATTCGTGCCATCCGCAGCACCAAGATGGGCGGGCGCGAACTGCTGGCTCTGCTGGACAACATTCAGGCGGGCAACGTGACGTTCCTGACCGCTGTAAACAACGCTTCGGAGGAAGCAGAAACGGAGGAAGCGATTGAAAAAGATGCTTAAACGGCTGGGAGTTGTTATCCCCAGCACAATTCTGACCCTGCTGATGGCAGTGGGCTTTTCGACACCGGTCTTTGCTTATGTGGATACCACTGCGGTGGCGGAGGAACCTGTGCAAGTGGTCGAGGAAGCCGAGCCAACGGAGGAAGAAAAGATCCCGTTCACCATCGCAGGCAACGGCGAGGTGGAGGACAACATCGTAGATGACCCCAGCAAGGAGTTCTTCACAGTAAAGACCAAGGGAGGCAACACGTTCTTTCTGGTGATCGACCGGGCGCGGAACAGTGAGAACGTCTATATGCTCTCGATGATCGACGAGTACGATTTGCAGGAGTTTCTGGACGATGAAGAGCGGAACGGCAAGCAGGAAGAAGAAACGCCTGCGGTAGTTCTGCCCGAAACCAAACCCGAACCTACCCCGGATGTGGAAATCGAAGAACCGAAAGAGGAATCGAGCGGTGGCATGAATAAGATTCTGCTGCTGGTATTCGTGGCGGCACTGGGCGGTGCAGGTGCTTTCTTCTACTTCTACATTTATAAGCCGAAGCCGAAAGAAGAAACGCCGCAGAGTGAAAATCTGGAAACCGACCAGAGCCTTGCGACTGTGAACGAAGATAATCAGCCGGACAACGAAAATGACACATAAGAAAACCGTAACATAAGGATGCAGGGGTAGTCGAAAGGCTATCCCTGCTTTTTTCAAAAAGGAGAAAGCGTTGAAATATCTGGTGATTGCAGAAAAACCGAGTGTATCGAAATCCATTGCAAAAGTGATCGGTGCATATCGGCAGGAGGACGGGTATCTGGAGGGTGGGGATTGCGTGGTCAGCTGGTGTCTGGGGCATCTGGCAGAGTATGCAGCCCCGGAACACTATGATGAACGCTATGAAAGCTGGCGTTTTGAGGATTTGCCGATTCTCCCTGTCGAGTGGAAACTGCTGGTGCATAGCACCAAGAAGCCGCAGTTCAATGTCCTGCGTAAACTGCTCCGCAGCAAGAAATTCGATTATGTGGTGAACGCCTGCGACGCCGGGCGCGAGGGCGAAGCAATTTTCCGGCGTGTGTATGCTCTTGCCGGAAGCAACCTCCCCATCAAGCGGCTATGGATCAGCAGCATGGAGGATGCCGCTATCCAGCAGGGCTTTGAAAACCTGAAAGATGGTGCGGCGTATGATAATCTGTTTGCAGCGTCCGAGTGCAGGGCAAAAGCGGACTGGCTGATCGGCATGAACGGAACCCGTGCTTTTACGAAAAAGTACGGCAGAAAACAGACCATTGGCCGGGTGCAGACCCCGACGCTGGCGATGCTGGCCGAACGGCAGGCTAAAATCCAGAACTTTGTAAAGGAACCCTATTATAAAGTGGAACTGTCCGGCGCAGGTGTCGTAGCGGTATCGGAACAGATGGCGCAGGAGCAGGACGCAGATGCTATGCAGGTTGCTTGTGATGGGCAGTGCGCGGTGGTCGGCAGCATCGAACGCAAGAGGGTAGAAAAGAAGCCCCCGAAGCTGTATGACCTGACGACCTTGCAGCGAGAAGCAAACCGCTATTATGGTCTGCCTGCAAGCCAGACCTTGCAGGCATTGCAGGAACTGTATGAAGAAAAGCTGGTGACATATCCCAGAACGGACAGCCAGTTTGTGACCGAGGATATGCGCAAGACAGTGGAATCTCTGGTACTGGCTCTGGATGGCCAGACTGTGGATGTGAGCTGCGTTATCAATAACAGCAAAGTCACAGACCACCACGCGATCCTGCCGACGATGCAGGGCGCAAAGTGTAATAAGGAAAAGTTGTCCGAAACCAAACAGAAGATTCTTTCGCTTATCATCTGGAAACTGGTGCAGGCTGTGCAGCCGCCGTTCATCTATGAGGATGTGCTGGTAACAGTGTGCTGCCAGGGCAGGAACTTCACGGCAAAATATAAGGATGTTCTGCAGCCTGGTTATACTGCAAAACCTGTTCCGCTTGTGGAGCCGGAGAAGAACAAGGATGTGCCGCTTCCGAAAAAGCTGGAGCAGGGAACCGTTCTTCCTGTGGTACGGGCAGAGAAAAAGCAGGGCTTTACTTCGCCGCCGAAAGTCTACACCGAAGATACCCTGTTGTCGGCCATGGAAACGGCAGGCAACAAAGAATTTGATAAGGACACGGAGAAGAAAGGCCTGGGAACCCCTGCAACGCGCGCCGCAATTTTGGAAAAGCTGGTATCCTCCGGCTATGTGCAGCGCAAGGGCAGGCAGATGATTCCAACGGAGGACGGTGTGGCAGCGATTCACAATATCCCGGACTACCTGAAATCTGCCAGCATGACAGCCGAATGGGAAAATGACCTGCTGCGGATGGAGCGCGGTGAGATCAAGCCCCATGATTTTATGCAGGGCATCCATGGACTGATCGACAAGATGCTGGCTGACCTCCGGCAGATTCCTACCGTCGCGGCAGCTCCCCATCATAATAAGGTAAGCGTAGGAAGCTGCCCGGTCTGCGGAAATCCTGTACATGAGAGTAAGCTCAGCTTTTGTTGTGCAGACCGCAGCTGCAAATTCGCCCTTTGGAAAGAAAGCAGATACTTGTCCAACATGAGAAAAACGCTGGACAAGAAGATGGCGGTAGACCTTTTGAAGAAAGGCCGCACCCATGTAAAAGACTTTTATTCCGCGAAAAAAGATAAGACATTCGCCGCTGACCTTGTGATGCGCGTCGAAGAGGGCCGCGCACAGTACAGTCTGGAATTTCCCAAAACACCGATGAAAATGAAAACGTAAAGGAGGTTTGACCCTTGCCACAGATTAACGATATTCGAGAATTGGCGCAGCAGAACGCCCGGTATGTCAGTAACTCGCCACAGGACTGGATGAGTTATCTGGATGTGGCGGCGCGGCTGTACCGCTATTCGTTTACCGATGCGCTCCTGATCCACGCGCAGCGACCTGATGCAACCGCCTGCGCAGAACTGGAACTCTGGAATCAGAAAATGAGCCGATGGGTCAACCGTGGCGCAAAAGGCATCGCGCTTCTGGATGATACCGGACCGCGTACCAAACTGCGGTATGTGTTCGATATTGCTGACACCCATCTGGTGCGCGGCGGCAGAACACCGCTCTTATGGAATCTGGACAGCCACGAGCATGAGCAGGCTATCTTAGACCATCTGGCAGATACCTACGGCCTGTCGCAGACAGACAGCATGAATACTGCCCTGCTGGAACTGGCACAGCAGTTGACTGCCGACAATCTGGATGAAGCGATGGACGGTCTGGCCTATGAGGTGAAAGACACTTTTCTGGAGGAACTGGACGAAGATAACATCCGTGTCCGTTTCCGGGAACTGATGACCAACAGTATCTTCTATACGCTTTCCCGCCGCTGCGGGCAGGAGCCTTTGGATGTACTGGACGATGATGACTTTATCCGCATCGTGGATTTCAACAAGCTGCCTGTGCTGTCGTTCCTTGGCAACGCGGTTTCCGAACAGTGCGAAGCGGTTCTTTTTGACATTGGCCGAGAGATGCGGAAAATTTACAAAAAAGAAATCACGCAGCAGCTTGAAAAATCCGTTGATAGCTTGTATAATACAAATACGGACTTTAACGCGTTAAAGCGTGAAACCGAAGATACCACGACCAAAGGAGGACAAGAAAATGGAGTTGACGTATTACCGCAAGGGAGATTATCTGTTCCCGAATCTGGCCGTGAAGGACGAGCCGCAGATTATCGGGAAGTACGGGATGCTGCGCAGGACGTACCTGAAAGAGAACCGAAGGAACTGGTATCAGAGTATGCTGATGAGCGGCAGGCTGAACCAGCATCTGGCGCAGATCGAGGAAGCAGCGGAGAGTCGGGTGGAAACCCTGCTGGACAGTCTGAACGAGAAGTTTCCGGCACCGAACAAGGAGAAAGACCCGCTGGCATGGGCGGCACATCAGAACAGCCTGACGGCGATGGCAGAAGAAATCGTCTTGAAGGAATTGGTATACAATTAACCGAACCGACAACAGAACAGGATTTGAGCGAAGCAGAGGAAGAAATTGCCTCTGCTTTTTCTTTTCCTGATTTGCCGACCGTGGAACAGCAGATCCGCGCCATTGAAGCACCAATCCAAGCGCGGTATGCGGATGAAATTGCACTTGATTCCGAAGTAGTCGATGAAATCCTGCGCACGGGCAGCAACCGCAGCAAAGGCCAGCTGCGCCTGATCTACAATTTTATGGTCGAGAAAACCCCGGAAGAATACACGGAGTTCGTGAAAAACGAATATGGTACGGGCGGCAAAGGCTTTGAAATTGGTGGTGCAAAGTATGCGGTCTGGTTCGATGATTTAGGGCTGCGTATTGCAGCAGGCAGCACGGCCAAGGGCGGCACGGTTGTCAATGCGTTTCTTTCGTGGGAGGATATCAGCAATCGTATCCATGAACTGCTCCGGCAGGGCGAGTATGCGCCGCAGGCGGTTCTGGATGCTGCACGGCAGAACGCCTTACAGGAACACGCGCAGACGTTGGCTTATATGGAACGTGATTTGGCAGACGGTGTTGCTGAAGCAGTGTTTCAGGATACAGAAATCTTCCGGGGCGGTTTCCCGGAACTGACGGACAGGCTGGCAGGCTTGCTGGATGATACAGATTTTCTGACTGACCTCAACGAGAGATTGTCTGCGCTGGGGGAAGCCTATGCCGAAGATAAAGATCTGATGCGGATGCACTTTTATAAGCCGGATAAAGTGGCAGCTCTGTTTCAGCAGTTTGCAAAGCCTTATCAAAACTACTCGGCGCGGGATGGCTTTCACTGGAATGAGTACAAACGATTCATCACGGAAGATGAAATCAATGGATATTTCACGCGGGGAAGCAATTACTCGGATAGTCGGCTGGCAATCTATTCGTTCTTTCTGAATCATGAGGACAAAAAAGAACGGGCTGACTTCCTGAAAGAGCATTACGGGATCGGCGGCAGCAGCCATGCACTCTGCGGGGCAGACGATTCTCACGAAGATCACGATGGCAGGGGCATTTCTTTGGAGCGTGGCTCATACGGGAACCCGGATGCAAGCGTTCATCTGAACTGGAATCAGGCCGCAGGCCGAATCGACCAGCTTATCCGTGACAGTGAGTATTTGAAGCCGGCAGACTACTCCCGGATGCCTGCTTATGAGCGCGAGCGGATGGCAATGCGGGTGATGGGATTCTATCACCATCTGCCGAACGACGTGGAGCGGCCTTATCCGCAAGACCTTTACCATGAAGAAGGACGAAAGGCTCTCGTTGAAAAGCTGGAAGCCCCTGAACAGGCGGTGGAACTGCTGGAGCAGATGGACAATGCACTGCTGTCCGTGCCGCTGGATTCGGGAGAATATGAGCGTAAGGCAGAATCCCTCTCTATCCTGCACCAATATGTCGAGGGAACGTACACGATTTTCCCGGAAAAGAAGAGGGCTGTTGAGATTGCGGTTCCTGAACAGGGACAGATGTCCATGTTTGACTTCATGGAGCAGGAGCCGCAAGCGAAAGAGCAGTCAACCGCCGCAGCGGTTGAGGAACCCCCAAAAGATGTGTCCATTGCAGATGAAAAGTCTTCGGAGCAGACGCTGCAGCCCCTGCCACTGGATGCTGCCAACGAGTATAACACTCTGAAAGAGCGCTACCCGGATGCTCTGGTCGGCTATGAGCAGTACGGAAACTTTGAGTTCTACGGCGAGGATGCAAAGCGCGTTTCAGAACTTCTTAGCAGCAAGCTGTTGGAAAAGGAAACCGCACTCGGCAAGGTTAAGGTATCTGGTTTTCCGCGTGAACAGTGGGTTTCGCAGGCAATGAAGCTCTGGAAACAGGGGGAGAGTATCTATCTGTCCGGCCAGCAGGAAGATGGAACCCATGCGCAGACAAAGTATTTCCGCAGAGAGGAATATCTGCCAGTCAATACCATCGTTGAACTGGACGATAGAGAGTTCCGTGTGGATTCGGTCAACTTTGAGCAGGGAACGGTCAGTTTGCAGGACATGACCCTTGCGAAAGAAGCCCGGTATCCAATCTTCCGAACGGAACCGCTGGAGTACATTCGGCATTTGTACGAACAGGCTGATGTGCCGATGGAAGAAGCGGTGGAAATTACGGTCTTTACGGCTCTGCACAATGCAGGTGTAGCCTACGAAGATTTTTCCCCGGAGCAGATGGATGTGATCTATTCGGTGGCAGAATCGGGTGGCGAGTTGGAAGAACTGCTTAACCCTGACTTTCCGCCGGAACAGATGCAGCTGATCGCAGATGTGCAGAACAGAACGGATGCCATCAGCCGTGCGGCGGCAGAGGAAGTCCTTGAACCACTGACCAAGCAACCTATGACCCCGGCAGAGGTCAACCATGCAAGGCGGCAGCACAACCTTCCACTGGACAGTGAAGCAGAAACAGAACAGCCTGTACAGCCCAAACAGGAACCTATGAACTTCCGTATTACGGACGATGATCTCGGCGCAGGAGGGCCGAAAACAAAGTATAAAGCCAATGTGGAAGCCATTCGGGTGCTGCAAACGCTGGATGCAGAGCAGCGGCAGGCCACAGCGGAGGAACAGGAAATCCTTTCTCGGTATGTGGGCTGGGGCGGCATTCCGCAGGCGTTCGATGAAAACAACGCGGAATGGTTGAAAGAGTATGCCGAACTGCAGTCCCTGCTCACGGCAGATGAGTATAAGGAAGCCCGCGCCAGTACCCTGAATGCGTTTTACACTTCCCCTACGGTCATCAAGGCAATGTATGAAGCTCTGGGCAATATGGGATTGTCCAAAGGCAATGTGCTGGAACCGTCCTGCGGTGTCGGCAATTTCATGGGTCTGGTGCCGGTCAGCATGGAAAAGATTCGGATGTACGGTGTGGAGCTGGACAGCATTTCAGGCCGCATTGCACAGCAGTTGTACCAGAAAAACAAGATTGCGGTGCAGGGCTTTGAAACGATGCAGTTCCCGGACAGCTTTTTTGACTGTGTTGTGGGCAACGTACCGTTCGGCAATTACAAAGTACCGGACAAGCGGTATGATCGCCACAATTTCCTCATCCACGATTATTTTATCGCCAAGAGCCTTGACCTTGTGCGTCCGGGCGGTGTGGTAGCAGTGGTAACGTCCAGCGGTACGATGGATAAGAAGGATTCCTCTGTCCGTGAGTACCTTGCCAACCGTGCCGATCTGGTAGGCGCGATTCGTCTGCCGAACAATGCGTTCCAGCGCAATGCCAACACGGGCGTGGTGGCTGACATTCTGTTCCTGCAGAAGCGTGACCGTGCAGCGGTGGAACGGGCTGACTGGGTGGATCTCGGTGAAACGTCGGAGGGATATTCCATCAACCAGTATTTTGCGCAGCATCCTGAAATGGTGCTGGGCGAGATCACCACCGAAAGCACCCAGTACGGTAAGCAGGAAATTACGGTCAAGCCCATCGAGGGAGCAGACCTTGCTAAGCAGTTAAAAGAGGCAGTCGGCAACATCCAGGCTACCATCACGGAGCCGGAAATCTCCGATGATGAGCTGGAAGTGCAGGAAGAACCTATTCCAGCAGACCCCAGCGTGAAGAATTTCAGCTTCACGAACGTGGATGGGCAGATTTACTACCGTGAAAACTCCTTTATGAACAAGGTAGAACTGCCTGCCGTAACTGCAGAGCGGGTGCTGGGCATGATCGCTCTGCGGGAAACCACCCGGAAGCTGTTGGATTGTCAGCTGCATGATGGTTCGGATGCGGAAGTACAGCTTTTACAGAATGAACTGAAACAGCAGTACACTGCATTTAAGGCGCAGTATGGCCTTATCAACAGCACGGCCAACAAGCGGGCATTCCGACAGGACAGCAGCTATTGTCTGCTGGCATCACTGGAAATTCTGGACGAGGAGAAGAATCTCAAACGGCTGGCCGATATTTTTACCAAACGTACCATCCGTAAGCCGGAGCCTGTTACCTCAGTGGACACGCCAAGCGAAGCCCTGGCACTTTCCATTGGAGAAAAAGCAAAGGTGGATGTGCCGTTTATGGTGCAGCTCTGCGGTAAACCGGAACAGGAGATCACGGATGAACTGGCAGGTGCGATTTTCCGAAACCCTGTGACACAGCAGTGGGAAACCTCGGATGAATACCTGTCCGGCAATGTTCGTGAAAAACTGGCCACAGCAGAAACCTTTGTGGCAAACCATGCTGAATATCAAATCAATGTGGATTACCTGAAACGGGTACAGCCCAAGGATTTGGATGCTTCGGAAATTGAAGTGCGGCTTGGTGCAAACTGGGTAAAGCCGGAGTACATCACGCAGTTTATGAAAGAAGTGTTCAAAACACCGAACTACTATGCCGGGATTGACATTAAGGCAACCTATTCCGAAATTTCTGGTGCATGGAACATTTCGGGCAAGTCGCTGGATCGCGGCAATCCGCTTGTCACCAACACTTACGGAACCCTGCGCGTCAACGGCTATAAGCTGCTGGAAGATGCGCTGAATCTCCGCGATACCAAAATCTACGATACGATTCACGATGCGGATGGCGACCATCGTGTGCTGAATAAGCAGGAAACCATGCTTGCACAGCAAGCGCAGGAATCCATTCGGGAAGCGTTTAAGCAGTGGATTTTCAAAGATTTAGATCGCCGTGAGGATTTGTGTGCGACCTATAATCGGATTTTCAATGCGATTCGGCCCCGTGAGTACGATGGCAGTCACATCCGCTTCGAGGGCATGACCCCGGAAATCTCTCTGATGCCGCACCAGAAAAATGCGGTAGCGCACATTCTGTACGGCAACAATACGCTGCTGGCGCATTGCGTGGGCGCAGGCAAGACCTTCCAGATGATTGCTGCCGGCATGGAGAGCCGCAGACTGGGCCTGTCGCAGAAAAACCTCTATGTGGTGCCGAACCACCTCACAGAGCAGTGGGGCGCAGATTTCCTGCGGCTCTATCCCAATGCGAATGTGTTGGTGGCAACGAAGAAGGATTTTGAACCCAGCAATCGAAAGCAGTTCTGCTCCCGTATCGCAACCGGCGATTACGATGCCATCGTGATCGGTCATTCGCAGTTTGAGCGTGTGCCGCTTTCCCCGGAACGGCAGAAAGCCATTGTAGAGCGTCAGATCGACGATATTACGCTGGCTCTGGCCGATGCCCGGAGTGAGGATAGTCGCAGTTTTACGGTCAAGCAGATGGAAAAAACAAAGAAAATGCTGGAAGCAAAGCTGCAAAAGCTGAACGACCAGACGAGAAAGGATGATGTAGTTACATTTGAGGAACTGGGTGTTGACCGTCTGTTTGTGGACGAGTCACATTTCTATAAAAATATGTTCCTCTACACAAAAATGCGGAATATCGCAGGTATTGCACAGACCGATGCACAGAAATCCAGCGATATGTTTGCAAAGTGTCAGTATCTGGACGAACTGACAGGCGGCAAGGGCGTGACCTTTGCAACCGGAACCCCGGTCAGCAACTCGATGGTGGAGCTGTACACCATTATGCGTTATCTCCAGTATGACACCCTGCAGAAGATGGGATTGAGCCACTTCGATGATTGGGCGGCATCCTTTGGTGAAACCGTCACGGCAATTGAGCTTTCCCCGGAAGGAACCGGCTACCGTGCCAAAACACGTTTTGCCAGGTTCTTTAATCTGCCGGAGCTGATTTCTCTGTTCAAGGAATCCGCAGATGTACAGACAGCAGATATGCTGAACCTGCCTGTGCCGCAAGCAGAGTACATTAACGAAGTGCTGAAACCGAGCGAAACGCAGGAAGAAATGGTCAGTTCCTTTGCAGACCGTGCCGAGGCTGTACGCAACGGCAGCGTGAATCCGAAGTTCGATAATATGCTCAAGATCACCAACGATGGCAGAAAACTGGCACTCGACCAGCGTCTTATGAACGAGATGCTGCCGGACGAGCCGGAGAGTAAGGTGAATCGCTGTGTGGACAATGCGTTCAAGGTCTGGGAAGAATCTGCGGCAGATAGAGGAACACAGTTGATCTTCTGCGATTTATCGACACCAAAAGCCGATGGCACATTCAACGTCTACGATGATGTGCGGGAGAAGCTGGTGGCGAGAGGTGTTCCCCGTGAAGAGGTGGCGTTCATCCACGAGTACAACACAGAAACGAAAAAGGCAGACCTGTTTGCAAAGGTGCGCGCCGGACAGGTGCGTATTCTGATGGGGTCTACGCCGAAACTTGGCGCAGGAACCAATATTCAGGATCGGCTGATTGCCCTGCATCATCTGGATTGCCCGTGGAAGCCGTCTGATCTGGAACAGCAGGAGGGGCGTATTCTTCGGCAGGGAAACCGGAATAAGCAGGTAAAAATCTATCGTTATGTCACTGAAAATACGTTTGATTCGTATATGTGGCAGATTCTGGAAAATAAGCAGAAGTTCATTTCTCAGATCATGACTTCCAAATCGCCTGTCCGTGCCTGTGATGATGTAGATGACACCGCACTGTCTTATGCCGAAATCAAGGCACTGGCAACGGGTAATCCCTACATTAAGGAAAAGATGGATCTGGATATTCAGGTCAGTAAGCTGAAATTGCTGAAAGCCAATCACACCAGCCAGATTTATAGCTTGGAATCGGATATTGCGCGCCGCTATCCGCGAGAAATCGCTGTGGCACAGGGTCAGATTGAAGCACTGAAAACCGATATGGAAGCGGCAAAACTGCTTCTGGCGCAGGACAAAGACCACTTCTCTATGGAAATCAGCGGTAAGGTGTACAGCGAACGCAAGGAAGCAGGTGCATCCATTATCGAGGCTTGCAAGGCTTTGAAAGCAGCAGGCACCGAGGGCAGAATCGGCAGCTACGGTGCGTTTGAACTGCATTCCCGGTTTGACAACTTCGATAAGGTGTTCCGCCTGTCCATCAAGGGTGCATGGAACTACTCGATGGAAGTCGGCAAAGACCCGCAGGGTAACATTCTGCGCGTTACCAATGCGCTGGCAGGCATTGAAAGAACGCTGCCGCAGGTGGAACGCAGGCTGGAAACTTTGGAACAGCAGTTGGCGCAGGCAATGGAAGAAGCCAAACGTCCTTTTGCACAGGAAGCGGAATTGGCTGAAAAATCTGCGCGCCTTGCGGAACTGAACTCTCTGCTCAACATGGATGAAAAGGGCAGTGAGGATGCACTGGGCGTGGACGAGGATGCAGCCGAAACGGAAGTGGCAGACAGGCCGCGCCAGCCCGTGAACTATGCAGGCCGCGTTGCAGAGCGCACTGCGGACAATGCGCGGAAACCTTCTGTGCTGGCACAGCTTCATGCAAAGCAGGCAGAGCGCAGCGCAGAACCGCAGAAATCCCAGAAGCGGAAAAGTCACGATATGGAACTGTAAATGAGAGCCGCCCCGTCAGTTTTGTCTGGCGGGGCATTTTTTTGAAGGAGGGCATTTGCTGACATTAACACCGATCAATTTGAAAACGGCAAACGCATTTGTGCAGCAGCATCACCGCCACCATAAACCGACGCGGGGGCATAAGTTCTCCATCGGCGTATCGGATAATGGTGCGCTGGTGGGCGTTGCTATCTGCGGCAGGCCAGTGGCGCGGCGGCTGGATGATGGCTATACGCTGGAAGTCAACCGCTTGTGTACGGATGGAACACCGAACGCTTGCAGCATCCTGTACGCGGCGGCATACCGCGCAGCACGGGCAATGGGCTACAACAAAGTGATCACCTACATTCTGGATACGGAAAATGGTGCATCCCTGAAAGCTGCCGGGTACACCTGTGAGGGCAGAGCTGGAGGATTGGAATGGAACGGCGCAAAAGCACCGAAACAGGCCAACCAGTATCCGCGCCAGATGAAAACACGATGGGTCAAGAAAAAGGAGGGCTTGCATGGCAGTTGACCGCAAACAGCAGATGAAAGAAATCACGGAACGGCTGGAGCAGGGCGTAAAGGATATTTTTACATCGGAAATGTACACGACGTACCTGCGCACGATGGCAAAATTCCACAATTACAGCTTCAACAATACGCTGCTGATTGCGATGCAGCGGCCTGATGCCACACTGGTGGCAGGGTTTAACGCATGGAAGAATAAATTTAACCGTTACGTCAAAAAAGGCGAAAAGGGCATCCAGATCATTGCTCCGGCTCCCATCAAGGAAGTGGAAGAACGGGAGAAAATCGACAAGGATACGGGTTTGGCTGTGCTGAACGAAAACGGTGAGCCGGAAATGGAACGTGTGGAGTATGTTATTCCGAGGTTTCGATTGACGACAGTTTTTGATGTTTCACAGACCGATGGGGAACCGATTCCGTCGCTGGAAGTGAACGAATTGACGGCTAGCGTCAAAGACTATGCGCTGCTTACGGCGGCAATCGAGCAGGTATCGCCTGTGCCGATGCGATTTGATGAAATCGAAGGGGAAGCTAAAGGCTATTATAGTGATGCCGACAAAGAAATCTGCATTCAGGTCGGCATGGGCGAGAGCCAGACCATAAAGACGATGATCCACGAAGTCGCACATGCGATGCTGCATAACAGCGATTCGATGAAGCAGCGCGGCGAAGAAAAAAACAGGCTCACGAAAGAAACCGAAGCCGAGAGTATTGCGTTTACGGTCTGCTCGGCACTTGGAATTGATACGTCCGACTATTCTTTCCCGTATGTGGCAAGCTGGGCCAGCGGCAAGGAGATGAAGGAACTGAAAGATTCGATGGATACGATTCGATTGACCGCAGCCGACTTTCTGGAAAAACTGGAAGCGGCAGTCGCAGAAAGGAGCGCAGAGCGCATGACCGCGATGCAGTATGCGGAAAAGTTGATTGCCAATAAGGAGCAGGAAAAAACGATTTTTGATGATGAGCAGCGAAATCTCATCGTGAATTTTGCTTTCAAGCTGGATGATCGGGCAGCAACGGAAGAACTGGTGAACGGTCTGGCGGCTGCACTGGCCGAGGATGACAAAGAAGAAGCCAACCGCCTGATGTATGATGCACAGGAGAAAATCGAAAATCTCCCGGATGGGATGATTGGCCTTTCGGAAATGCACGATTATGGCTATCTGCACGATGATGTACTGCCGCTGACGAAAGAGGGCGCACGGGAATGGCATCGGCTGGGTGAGAGAATTTATCCGCTGTTCCGTGATGGAACGGCAGGTGATTATGCAAGTCAAGAGGGAATCGAGCAGCACGATGGTATTTTCGGCATTAAGGCAGACGCATGGGATGCGATTCTGCTGGAACAACGGGGAGATTATGCAGAGGACGAGTATGCGCACCCGGACTTTCCGCTGACAGTGATAAACCGTGAACAGGCTCTGCGGCTGTTTGATGAGGGCAAGCAGATTTATCTTATCCGTATCAGCCCGTGGCCAGTTCTTGTCACAGGGCGTGAAGAAATCGAACGTGGAAGTGACTATTTCCAGATTGCTAAGGAAGATTTGGAAAAGGACAAGCAGAAAACAATGGAAAACGGCGAGAAAGCACCCGTTGAAAAGCTGGCAGTAGACCTTGACGATTATGCCTTTAACTTCGATTTTTACCACTATAAGGACAGCGTAGAGGATCGGGAGCAGGCAGTTGAAGCACTGAAAGAACAGATTCAGGCTGGGGATGTTCAGACGATCAGGGAATGGCTGCAAGCCGCAGTGGAGGAATCAGAGGGAGAGTCCGCAGAAAAGGCGGCAGAACTGATAACTCGTATGGATGCAGTAGTTAAGGAGCAGAAGCTGCTTTCCGGCAGCGAAAAGCAGTTTGGCATCTACCAGATCACTGCCCGTGACCCGGAACACGACTACCGCTTTATGAATCTGGATTTTGTAAAGCGGCACGGGATGGAAGTAAACTGTGCAGACTATGAACTGGTCTATACCGCACCACTTACGGAAAATGATACGCTGGAAGCTATTTACGAACGCTTCAATATCCAGCGTCCAGCGGATTTTACCGGACATTCGCTGTCGGTCAGTGACGTGGTGGTACTCAATGATGGCGGTACAGTCAAAGCCTACTATGTGGACAGCATCGGTTTTGCGGAACTGCCGGATTTTTTCAAGGAAAGGAATATGGATTTGCAGAAAGAGAACCTTTTGAAGGAAAAATTGCAGGAAATCGAAATCTTTGATAAGCCGGGCCTTTTCAGTAATGGGCGACTGCGGGATGAAGATGTGCCGGAGGGCTTATATCGCTATGATCTGCGCGGCTCAGACTATGACCCCGGCCAGCCTATTACGGTGGAGAAAACTGTGGTGGTGAACCATGCGGCATCTGTTTTGATGGCCGAAGAACTTGACCTTGGCGCAGAGGGGCGGCTGGAACTTGGCGAGGAAGGGCTGAACTTCACAGGCGCAGAGTTGACCGTGCGAGAGTTCATAGAGGAACAGCAGCAGAAAAGGAAGGGTCTGATTCACGGCGATTCCGACCACATCACAGTCGAGGGGCATATCGGTACATGGTATTCCGTTGATGAAACAGAAGTCGGCGGCGAAAAGTTCTTCCTGCTGGAGCATGAGGAACACGGCGATATGGCGGCCTGTGTTGCAGTCAATGAGCAGGGCAAGCTGGTGGCAGAGGATTTGTGGAACGGCTTCGATGAAGATTTTCAGGAGGCTGTGCAGAAATATTTCTCTGAAAAATGGAATATGCCGAAAAAAGAAGATGTGGTATCGGAGATCATTGAAAAGGCTGCGCCTGTGCCGGACAACAGCGCACAGGACTATTCGGATGTGCCTGTCTACTATGAGCCGTTCAGCTATGCCAAAGAAAATGACGAGGTGGATTTATACCGTACATCCTATCGGCTGAACAGCGAGTGCAAGCAGGCAATCCATGAAGCGATTGCGGACAATTATGATGGAATGTACCTTGGCGATGGTGTAGTCGATCAGGTGGTGCGGCAGTACGGCATGGAACGTGTGGGCTACATCCTGGCAAACACCTTGCACCACAAAAGTTATGATGGCCGCTTTTCTCACAGCAACAAGGAATGGGCAGAGCAGGTCAGCACCCCGGAGCATAACGTAGAGCGTATGACGTTCCGCACGGATTGGGTGGTTGACAGTCATCCGGCTGTTTTGGATGGCTTTGTGACGATGTACCGGGATGAACTGGATGCGCAGAAAAAACGGGAACAGGAGCAGCCTTTCGTGAAGCAGTTCTATGTGGTCGAGAATTTGCAGGCCGCGCCTTTGAAAATTGAGCGGTTCGGCAATCTGGACGATGCAATGTCGCAGTATCAGGCCCTTCCGAACCATTACATGAAAGCCTTGGGCGTGGAGAAGAATCCTGATCCTCTGCCGGGTTCACTGGATGTTTTGCAGTGCAGGAACGGCATTGACACCATCGTAGAGGACTATAAAACGGTTCCGGGCTGGGATAACCCGTATATCCAGAATCATGTTGTCCAGCCGTTACAGGGGGCCTTAGCTGTGCAGGATGTGGAGCTGGCCTATGAATTGCCAGATGCCTATTTCCATATCCAGACCTGTGACGATGGCTTCGACTATACCTTATATAATAAGGACTTCACGGAACGGGATGGCGGTGTCCTTGAAACGGACGGAGATAAGTCTGTGCAGGAGGCTATGACGGAGTTGCTGGCAGCGTTTAGCTGCGATGCGGCAGAGGGTAAAGTCATGGACGCGGCAGAGCTGCGGGAACAGGCCGATACGGTGGCTGAACAGCAGGCAGAAGTTTTGAAAGAAAAGCTCGCTGCAGAAAGACCTGCGCCGGAGGAAACGCTCAGCTTTTATGTTGCGGAGTGTTTGGAGTTCACATTTGCAGGAGAGTTCCACGACCATCTGACAATGGAGGAAGCGTTGGAAGTCTACGACAAGATTCCGTCCGAACGGATGAACGCTGACAAGTGCATTGGATTCTGCATCGAGGAAGATGGCGGTTTTGTTGGAATGTATGAGTTGGTCGTGAACGATAAAGTGCAGCGCGAGAACATCAACTCCATCAACTACTTCAGGGATGATAAGCTGGTGCAGCAGGCTATCTCTGATATGGAAAAGCTGATGGCGGCACGGCAGCAGAGTAAGGAGCAGGAACGCAGCAACACGAAAAAGTCTGTTCTGGATGCCCTGCGCAGTCTGAAAGCCAAAAAGCAGGAGCAGCCTGCACAGGAACAGGACAAGCCGAAGAAAGCAAAAACGAAAGGAATGGAGTTATGAGCAATGTACGCTTTGATGAACTGGAATTGATGCTGATGGCGATGTTTGAACAGCCGACACTCAAAGATACGATTCAGGTGTTGACAGAGGTTCAGCCGCTTGTGGCAGAGGATGCAGAGATGGCTGCGCTTGTCCAGCAGACCATCCCGAAGATGCAGCGGTTGACTGAGCCACAGTTCAAGGGGCTGGAGCTGGAATGGTATAGGCCGGAAGAACCAAACAAGAAAACAGGGGTGGCAGAGAAATAATGGCAACAGATATGTTTATGATCTACCAGATCAATGATGCTGAGAAAAATCGGGAATACCGCTGCCGCAGTTATGCGTATCAGATCGAACACGGCTTTATGATAACAACGGACAATTATGAAATCAGCTATTGCGCTAAAGCATCGCAAGGTCTGTTCCCGGCGAAAATTCGTGAAAACATGGAAAGCCTGAATCCCGACAAATTCAAAATCAGAAAATTTGGTGTCAGTGACGTTATCGCAATCACAGCGGCAGGAAAGACCGCATTTTACTATGTGGACAAAGAAGCACTGGTAAAGTTCAATGGCTTTCTGGCACCAAAAGCTGAGGGCAGCTACTTGATTTTGAATGAGGGCGGCTATCAGATAGAAGGCCAAACAGATACATGGAAAGTCATTGACGAAAAGAATGTGCAGGAGCAAAGATTTGTACAGCTTGTCTGTGAACAGACAAAAAAGCAAAAACCGGACATTGTTCTTCACGACAGCGGAGTTTTGGTGGCGCAGACGATTTACGGATTTGACAGTTCGGTTATGAAGAAAATCGAAAAGTTTCTTCGAGAACAAAAGTCGGAACTGCTGCATCACCAGAAATTTTTGGAGAATGGCACCGCAGAACGGGCCAAAGAATCCGGCACAGAGCAGAATTACAACATGATTGATGGCTGTGTCAACAATAATCCGAAGAAACCGCGTATCATCGGAAATCGGATTTCAGTCCTTGACCGCCTGCACATCAAACTGGAAGAGCGAAAACAGAAAAGTCAGCCCCAACAGCAACGACAGCAGGAAAGAAGCCGTAAGAATTAAACTGGCGTAAATATGTCATAAAAGTTAAATCTTTACTGTGTGGGCTGAAGAATATTGATTTTTTGAAAGGATGTGGATATAATATAAATGAGAAAGTGGATGAACAAAGAGATGCCGGATAATACGATAGGAGGTGTTATAAATGGCTACGTCGAGTATCTTTACGAACATTGTTATCAATGATCCGAAGAAAGCAGAAAAGTTTATTGACGCGCTTGAAACATCCAGCCATGACCCTGCGTGGAAGCCGACAACGCCAGTTAAGCCGCCGCTGACTGATATTGAGGCAATCCGTAAACTGATGGCAAAGAGGGTTTCGGCAAAGTGAATCATTATGAGGCAGTAAACATTCTGGATATGTTAAATGCAATCGGAGAGGATGCCGTGAAAAACATCCTTTCCGATTTTTCATGTCCTAAGAATTTTGAAATTGAAAGTTTTGTAAAACAAAACGCATTGGAATTTGCAAAGCGAAAAATGTCTATTACATATCTGGTAATTGATGAAGAAGGTCAGTTGGCAGCTATTTTCGCTTTGACACACAAGGCAGTCCAGCTTACAAATGAAGGCTTGTCTGGCTCAATGCGCAAAAAGATAGAGCGTCATGCTAAATTGGACGAGCAGTCCAATACATATATGTTGTCAGCGTTTCTGATTGCGCAGTTTGGAAAGAATGCTCAATACACAGAAAAAATTACTGGCAATGAACTGATGGACATGACAATGAACATTTTGGTTGCTGTCCAGCGGGAAATTGGTGGTGGTGTGGTTTATTTGGAATGCGAAGAAAGGCCGCAGTTATTGACGTTCTATGAGAATGAACAGAATCGCTTTAGAGTTTTTGGAGAAAGATACTCCGATAAAGATCAAGTGAAGTATATTCAGTTGCTAAGATTGTTCTGATTGCCGATACCCTTGTATAACTACCAATTGGAAAATCAGAAGCGAAGAATTATCTGAAAATTTTCAGGCACAGCTAAATAGCCAGCGTATTGTGTGGAATGAACCACATGATACGCTGGCTATTTTTGTTTTTAGGTGACTTTGAAAACTGATTAGAGGGATGGCTCATATTTTCGCGTGTGCTGCTGTTCGTGCTGCTGCACTTCTTGTTCTGTGCCGAGGATGCTGTCTACATTGGCACACACGGTCTGGAGTTCTTTGTGATAATCCTTGAAATAATGGTAAGTATCGTATTGGGCGTCCTTCTGAATCGTAAGCTGCTCTTTTTCTGCTCGAAGGTCTTTCATGGTAGGAAACTTCCCATCAGGCGAGTGCTGCTTCAGAATTTGAAGTGCTTCCTCATATTGGGCAAGTTCGTCCGAGTGGGCTTGACGGAAAATCTTCTTATTCGGAGCTTTTAGAAATTCTCCGTAAATGGATTTTGTGGAGAGATACTGACCAAGGTAATGAATCTGCTCGTTTGTTTTTCGCAGTTTGCTTTCAGTGAGCTTTGCATCGCCGCGCGCTTTTGCCATTTTGGTATAGATGGCATCCGCAGTTTCGGAAAGCTTCTCACGAGAATCATATCCATGCTCCTGCACATAGGCAACGGTCCGGGCCATCTGCTGCAGATTGGAAATTTTTACTTTCTGTGCATAAGCGCGGCTCTGCTGGGCTTTTACACAGGTCTGCAAGTCAACCACAAGGCGCAGATCAGACTTGATGAACAGGATAGCCATAGGATCGTCTACTGCCCAATGAGGATTGTTCTGCTCTGCAGTCCTTGCATTTTCTGCAAAAATTCGGAGAAGTTTGTCGCGGTCATAATTGGAACCCAGCGCACGGGCAGAGATATACTTCTGCCGGTCAGCAGGAAGATAGCTGAATCGTCCACGATGGTCTTTTACTGAAATCCCGTATTCTGCTTTCAGCAGTCTTTGAAATTCTTCAAAAGATGTGACACGTTTCGCAATGTCCGAAATGGCGTTGCGAATTTTTTCTTTGCCCGTTTCAAAAGTGGTGTGCATGGGAGTGATGCCCTCAATCATAAGCTCCATGTTGGCAATGTCCAGATTTTGCTGACCGCGCTGTTTGGCGTAATACTCCTGCGGCGAAATTCTGTCAGGGGCAGGGGAGAGCAGATCGACCTGATGCAGTCCCTCCCGTCGGCAAATATCCATCAAGGATTTCTGAAGGTGCTTCAAATAATTTTTGGTAAGGTGGTGCTTGTAGCCAGCCCTGCAGTCGATAGGACGCTCGGTGAATGGCTGCGGGTCAACATCAAATTTGCGCAGGCTGTTGATTATGATATGGGTGTGAATGTTGCCTGTGCCATTTTTACCATCGGTGTGGGTACAGACCAAAGCCTGATGTCCCGGAAAATTGGCCTTAGCATATTCCATGCCGATGGCCTGCGCCCACTCACCAGTCAGGTTGTGGTCAGTGTTGTCTTTCGGATCGTGGCTGATGATGTAATGGTGGCTTTTGATTTCATCGTAAGTGTTGTTCTTGTTATACTCCTGATTCAACAGTTCGCACTCAAGGTCGAATGTTTCAGGATTGCAGTTCAATCCTTCAAGGTAAAATTCATCCCGGAGCATCATATTCCCGTTTTCATCCAGAACGGGAACCAGATGAAACTCATCGTGCTGGTATTTCAGATAGTCGATGGCACTCCCGTAATTGGCATTTTTACTTGCGATGTGTTTTAGAATTGCCACGATATGCACCTCCAAGCTGAACGATTTCCTGCCGCAGTTCACGGATTTCCGCAATACACTTTTTCAGTTCTTCCAACATTCCGTGCGAAGCCAGACCGCCGCCGTGGAAATAGCGGGCAATCTGGTTGAGGTTATTCCCGATGCCAGCGGCCTGAGCAGTCAACTTCTGAATTTCACCAATATCGGCAACGATGTTGTAGTTGACAGTCACTTTTTCAGATAGAGCCTGCTTGCGCACAAAAGTGGAGATGGGATAACCAGCATCTTTTGCATATCCGGCCACCAGTTCATATTCAATGCTGCTGAAACGAACCATTACATTGCTGGTGCGTCTGATGCTTTCTTCCTTTTTGGGTCGTGCCATAGTGTGATCCTCCTGCGTTTTTATAGTTGCGAAGCAACTCCCGATAAGCCGTAGGCGTTCGGCTGCGAACACATTTATGTGGAGCCAGATAGCCAAAATCCAAGATTTTGTGCGTACCGTGGGAATGGGGAACGGAATCCCCATCAAGATTGCCGGGAACGAAAAATCACGAAAGTGAGTTTTGAGTTACTATGGGCGAATCTTGCGCTAAGAGAGAAAAGCCCCAGCGTTTTGCCGTATTCCGCAGGCCCATCAAAAAAGATGCTTCTATAAATATGAATCCGAAGCCCCGATGCAGGATACACTTTTCAAATTTTTCTGTAATTTTTTCAAACACTGTATCCCCCGATGCCTTTCTGAATTCATATTAGTAAAGGGGGATTGATTTCCATGAAGCAGAAAGAACGATTTGACGAAAAGCCAAAGCAGGAGCATACGGAGCCAGACTATCACAGAAAAATCATTATCAAGGGCATCACCGTGTATGAATCGTTCCGACCAGAAGGCAGTGAACTGTGGGACTGCCTCTTGCAGAGTATGGGGAAACACTGAAAAAAAGATTTTTTAAAATTGTGCGCTACAGCTTGATTTTCGCGTCACAGCTTGGTAAAATACAGATGGGTTAAGTGAATATGTGCAATCAAAAGCCATTGACTTTCTGGATTTTACCATGCAAATTGCGTGGAGACAGGAGGTTTAATGGCTTTGTTTTTTTACAAGGAAAAGAATAAAGACATACGGGCAGCGGCCTATCTGAGATTGTCCATCGAGGACGGAGATAAGGCTGAAAGCAACAGCATCGGAAACCAGAGAGAACTGATTCGGGATTTCGTTGCAGAACGACCAGAACTGCATTTGGTAGGAGAATATGCAGATGATGGTTACACGGGAACCAATTTTGAGCGACCAGGCTTTACGCAGATGATGGAGGACATCAAATCCGGTAAGATCAACTGCATCATAGTCAAGGACTTGTCTCGACTTGGCCGTAACTACATTGAGATGGGAAAGTATCTGGAACAGATTTTTCCTATGATGGGAATTCGGTTCATCGCCATCAATGATAATTACGATAATGCGAACACCGAGAGCAGTGATTCAGACAGCATCGTTGTTCCCTTTAAGAATCTGCTGAACGATTCCTACTGCAGGGACATTTCCATTAAGGTTCGGAGCCAGTTGGACATTAAGCGGCGCAAAGGGGAGTTCATCGGCGGATATGCAATGTACGGTTACTGCAAAGATGAACGGAACAAAAGCCGGTTGGTGGTGGATGAGTACGCAGCAGAAATTGTTCGTTCTATCTACCGCAGAAAATTGGAAGGCATGAGCGCAAAGGTTATTGCGGAACAGCTGAACAGCGAGGGGGTTCTGGCTCCCAGTGAGTACAAACGTCTGTGCGGATTGAATTATCACAGCGGCTTCAAGGCCGGAACTCATGCAAAGTGGCAGGCGATTCAGGTGCTTCGGATTTTGAAAAATGAAGTTTACACCGGAACGATGGTGCAGGGTAAACGGCAGAAAATCAATTACAAGATTAAGAAAATCCGTGACGTAGAAGAATCCGGCTGGATTAAAGTTCCCAATATGCACGAGGCCATCATTCCACAGAAATTGTTTGACACCGTACAGGAAGTTTTGAAGCTGGACACCTGTGCATCGAAAGGACAGCAGACAGTCAATCTCTTTTCAGGTATGGTTCGGTGCGGGGGCTGCGGACAGAATATGGTGCGGCGCACTGTATCAAAAAATGGAAAGAAGTATGTTTATCTGCACTGCATCACAAATCATAACGGCCTGGGCTGTTCTTCACACCTTATCAGTGAAAGTAAATTAGCAGAAGTGGTGCTGGCTGCATTGCAGGGAAAAATTCAGCAGATCAGTGGATTGGAACAGCGGCTGGATGAAATCAACGAGATTCCCAAAAATCAACGCAGGTTAAAATCGGTAGAAGAGCACATGAAAATGCTGGAACAGGAAGAACAGAAATACCAGACCCTGCGCCGTCAGCTTTATGAAGATATGAGCAACGGCATTGTCAGTAAGGATGAGTATAAAGAGTTCAGCCGTTCCTTTAATGAAAAAGTCGAAAATATCCGTAAGGCAAAAGCGGAAATGAACCGTCAGCTGGATAGCCTGAACAATCTGGATGTGGAACATTTGCCGTGGATCGAAGATTTTAAATCCTATCAAAACTTAACGAGTTTGAATCGCCGTGTTCTGGTAGAACTGGTGGAAAGCATTACAGTCTATGATAAAGAGCACATTCACATCCAATATCGCTTCGACCAGGAAATCCGCAATGTACTGGAATATTGCAACAGCATTCCGACAACAGAAACGGAGGGGAGTACAGTATGAAATGTGTAAGCTATACTCGGACGATGCCTTGGAAAAACCATACAGGTGAACTGACGATTGCCGACCAGAATCAGCGTATTGCAGAATACCTGGCTGAACATAAAGAGTTCGATTTACAGAAAAAGTATTCTGACCGTAAGGGTGCAGAAAACGCAAGTGCGGCATTTGACAAAATGATTGATGATGGAGTGGGGCGAAAATTTGACTGCATCATTGTAGCATCTATGTATTACTGTGGGCCTGGCTTCCCGGCGGCGCGTCAGTCAATCAAGGAAACTCTCTATGAGACAGGCGTGGATCTGATCGTTCTGGAAGAAGGACTGGATACCAGAACTGCCAGTCGAAAAGAGGTTGAGGACTATTTTGAGGAGAAACGCTGCGAGATGCACGCAGAAATCATGTTTGCATGGAGGAAGAAGCAGGGCGCAGGATTCCGGCTGACCAATTCCGTTCCGTATGGTTATATCCGCAGGAACGGTGAAAGCAACATGGTAAAGGATGAAGAGGTTGCTCCGTATCTGAGCGAAGCTTTTTCCAGATATGCATCGGGACAGAAGATGCGTGATATTGCAAAATGGTTGAATGAACAGAATGTCGAACCACCGATGAGGCACAAAAAAAGAATTCAGGGAAAACCATATGAGGGAGAATCTGATCTGTGGACATCGGATAATCTGAGGGGATTGTTCAGAAATCCAACATACACGGGTGCAACGGCAAACGGAAGCCGTCAGATTATTGCGGAGAACTGCCATGAGCCGTACATGACAAAAGAACGGTTTTATGCGCTTCCTTGCAATATGCAGCAGAGTGAAAACAAAATATCAACTCGGAAAAAATATAAAAAACCGAATCCTCTTGCAAAGCGCATCATTTGTACCTGTGGACGTCCACTTTATTGGCATAAGGATAAGAAAACGGGAGAAGAACTATTCTATTGCAGCTACTGCCGTGCTCACAAGGAGAATGGAAAGGAATTGAAAGCTCCGGCTGCATCTGTATATAAAAAGGTGATAGATGCTATGGAGAGAGAACATCGGAAAGAAGAAAAGATGTACTCCGCAATTCAGCAGGGAGCTGGCAGAAAAGCAATTGAAGAAGTAAGAGCTGATAGTTCGATGCAGATGAAGACCATTCTGGCTGAACTTAATATGGAACAGTTTCGCCGTGTACCGTTATATGAAAGCTATATGGCCGATGAAATCACGGAAGAACAGTATCGTGCTGAAGTGCTGGATTATGAAGAAGCTCATCGAGAGTTGAATGAACAGCTTACGGCAATCATGGAAAATACGACGGTATGGGAACGGGCATTGAGTTTGCGAAATCCGTGGATTCAGCAGATGGAACAATATAAGACCCCAGAGGCACTGGATCGTAATTTTGTGAAAAAGTACATTGAACAGGTCGTGGTTACATTTTTAGGCGATAGACAGGCAGAAATCGGTCTAACGATGAAAACAGAGGAATGGAAGCAGATGCTTGAACGGATAGAATTGGAGGGTACAGACGATGGCACGAAAAAGTAGAAAGAATTTGCTCCAACCGGAACAGGCAACGGTTTCAGTGCAGTTCCCAGAATTGGATGAAGAAAAGATACCAACTGCAATCTATGGACGGCTTTCGGTGGAAGATGATGAAGATAACGAAAGCATGGAAACACAGATTGCACTAGTGCAGGATTTTATTAACCGTAGCAGTGAATTAAATTATGTAGATACGTATTTTGACAATGGATTTACAGGAACAAATTTCAAGCGCCCGGCCTTTACCCGTTTGATGAACGATGTGCGGCAGAAAAAAATCAAGTGTATCGTTGTAAAAGACCTATCGCGTTTTGGCCGTAACTATCTGGAAGCGGGATACTATATTGAAACCGTATTTCCATTTCTAGGTGTTCGCTTGATTGCTGTCACCGATCATTTTGATAGTACGCGCAAAGAGGATATGGAAAGCCTGGCTCTCCCGATTCGGAATATGGTCAACACCATGTATGCGAAAGACATTTCCAAAAAGGTGTGGACTTCCCTGCAGCGTAAAAAAGAAGCAGGCTATGCAGTCGGAAGTGATGCTCCGTTTGGATATATTCGGAATCCCGTGACAAAACGAAATGAGATTGACCCGGAAACAGCCTTTTATGTACAGTTGATATTCCAGTGGGTGCTGATGGGTGTAGCGATTTTTGAAATCGCCAGACGGTTGACCTTGCTGCAGGTTCCAACCCCACGGGAGTGGCATCGGAAAATTGTTGAGGGAAAGGATGTCGTTACTTATAAAAAATGGGGCGAAACCTCGGTACGGCATATGTTGGCAAATCAAACCTATGTGGGAGATACCGTCAACAATAAAAGTACACGGAAGTTTTTTGCAGGGCAGGACAAACGTAACTTGTCAAAAGAACAGTGGCATGTGACAAGAAATACACATCCAGCCATCATTGCAAGGGATGATTTTGAAAAGGTGCAGGATATTCTGGCGAAGAATCAGAAAGTATACAAAGAAATAAGAGCAGAATCAGAACAGATTCGCACGGAGTATCAGAATGATCTTGCCGGAATGGTGTTCTGTGCAGATTGCGGCAGACCGATGGATTTTGATAGGCTTCCACATGGAGCAGAAGAAAGTAAAAAGGTTTGCTACTATATTTGCAGAGCAAGGCAGGCGGATGATAAGTGCATCGGACACTTGATTACGGAAAAACTGCTAAAAGCTCTGGTAATGGATCAGCTGCATTTTTTCATCGTTCGGCTCAGTGATAAGCGTAAGGTTCTGGAAGAACTGAGAAAAATCGAAGATATGCAGAATCCTGTCTACCGTGCAAAAAGTGAGATTATGAGCCTGACGGATAAAGTTGGTCAGATGGCAAAGAAAAGAGAACAGCTTTATGCGGATTATGTGGCAGGCGTGGTGGATTCCGAAGATTACCAGCTGATTCGGGAAGATTATTCCAAACAGTATGACAGCCTGCGGGCAGCACTGCAGAGAGCAGAAGCCAAAAAGAAGGAAGTAGAACAACAGATTAGAGAATATCTGAATATGACATCCAACCTGGAAGAGCATCTGGATGACTTTGTATTTGATGCTCAGCTGGTAAAATCCCTTGTGCAGAGAATCGAAGTAGGTGCAGATAAACGGGTTCGCATTGTATTTGGGTTTCAAGATGTGTTTGCAGACCTTGGAAAGGAGAGTGCGGGAAAATGATTGCAGCGTATCAGCGCATTTCAAGGGCAGACGGTGATTTGGGTAAGGACGGAAAAGACAAGAGCAACAGCATCGAAAACCAGAAAGAACTGATCCAACGGTATATTTCCTGCAAGGAGAATCTGCAAAATCTGCCTGTGATGGATTTTGTGGATGATGGTTACACAGGCAGCAATTTCGACAGACCGGGCTTTCAGAAGATGATGGATGGTGTGCGCAGTGGCGAGATTGATACCATTATCGTAAAAGATTATTGTGCGATAATAGGACTAAATCAGAAAGACCTTGAAAATCAAGGCATTCTGGCTTAGTCCCTTCTTTTTTTGACCGAAAACAAAGGACTTTCACAATAATCAAGCAAGCCGGAGGGTGCTGCTGCACACTTCCGGCAGAAGGAGGATATAGTGGGTGCTATCAAAGTCTTCTTGAAGGAGGTTGTGCTTCCAATCGCGCTTGCGTTCTGCCTCGCGTCATTTCTCAAGCCGATCTATATGCCTGACGGCGTATGTGACTACTTCCTTATGTGGATCTGCGTCGGCTTGCCATTCGGCATCCGGAGGATGTGCCTCTGGCTCGTTCCCAGCGGTTACGGTATCTCCGGCTCAGTCGGCATCTTCGCATTGAACTTAATCATAGGCGGTCTCATCGGAGGACTCGCCTTCTTCATCGGGCTGCTGCTCGGTATCATTCATACCATCCGAGAAATCATCTGAACTACATCGTAAACGAAGAGGGTTTGTTTCTTCTCCAATTTGGAGTAAGAAGCAAACCCTCTTTTTTTGTTGCCCAAAAGCCGGAATATTTGCTGGCGATGCGGCGAAGGAAAGGAGTTTTTAAGCATGAAACGCATGACAGCCGGTGATCTGCAAGCACTCGAATTGCTGATGCAGACCACACCCGGCTTTGAGCATTTTGACAGCGGCGCGGATGGCATTCTCCCTGAGTGCCGAAGCTGTCGATTTCATCGTCCCTTCTGGAAATATCAGTCCTGCGTGTTTGCAGAGTGTCCCTACTGCTGCAAACCCGTTTCTACTCTCAAAAATCAAAATGGCACATCTGCTGCCGGAAAGGAAGTCAGTCATGAATAACAAAATCGAAGTCTTCAAGAATGAACAGTTCGGTGAGGTGCGAACGATCCTCGAAGGGGAAACACTCCTGTTCTGCGGTTCAGATATTGCGAAAGCGCTTGGATATGCCCGACCCGGAAAGGCAATTATTGATCACTGCAAGGGTGTCCTAAAACGGGACACCCTTACAAGCGGTGGTATGCAGTCCCTTTCCTATATACCGGAGGGCGATGTTTACCGACTGATTGTTCACAGCAAACTCCCTGCTGCTGAGAAGTTTGAACACTGGCTGTTCGATGAAGTTGTCCCCACCATCCGCAAGACCGGCGGCTACATGACGGACTCCCTTCTGGAACGCATTCAGAAGGAACCTGCGGTCATTGTGGAGTTTGCTCAGGCGTTGATTCTGGAAAAGAATCGCGTGAAGGCTCTTGAGTGTGAGCTGAACACGGCAAAGCCCAAAGCCGATTACTACGACGCCTTCATCAATCCGGATGACTGCACCAATATCCGAACGACGGCGAAGGAACTGAAAATCCCGGAGCGCAAGTTCGTCCAGTTCCTTCTTAGAGAAAAGTACCTGTTCCGCTCTCCCTCCGGTCAGCTTCTTCCCTACAACAAGGACAGCAATGCCGGACTGTTCATCGTCCGCGATTTTGTGACGTACTGCTACACCGGTTCTCAGACCTACTTCACGCCGAAGGGCAAGGATGTCATCCGAATGAAGTTCCAGAAAAAGTGCGGCGAAGAGCTGCTTCCCAAGATGGCAAGGTGATTTTATGGCAGTTTTCAGAGTCCCCAAGATCGAGAACTTCACGATGATGAGCAATCACCATCTTCGCAACAAGAAGCTCTCCCTCAAGGCTGTTGGGCTGATGTCGAAAATCCTCAGCCTTCCGGATGAATGGGACTACTCCCTCAAGGGGCTTGCCAAGCTCAATACGGATGGCATTGACGGCGTTCGCTCTGCTGTGCAGGAATTGGAGGATGCCGGTTATATCATCAGGCGTCAGCGTAGGGACAAAAACGGCAGAATGGCGCAAAGCGAGTATCTTGTCTTTGAAATACCGGAGTTGTCAAAACCGGCGTTGGATTCACCGTCATCGGAAAAGCCGATACCGGTAAAACCGGCAACGGATGTCCCGACATCGGGAAACCCAATGCAAATAAATACGAACCAAGTAATTACACACCAAGAAAATACTCACTTGAACAATACTCCATCTATCAATCACTCAGGCACAGGACGCAGAAATGATGGGATTGATTGGATGGATGAGCGAGAGCGATATAGAGAAATCATCGAAGAGAACATCGAATACGAGATTATGAAAGACCGCCCTGACGGAGACCGCCTCGGTGAAATTGTCGAGATCATGCTGGATGCCGTTTGCTCAACTGCTCCTACCATCCGCATCAATGGCGAAGATATGCCGCAGCAAGTGGTCAAGTCCCGCTTTCTCAAGCTGGACAGCAGCCACATCGAGTATGTTTTCCACGCAATGAAGGAATGTCCGTCCAACATTCGGAACATCAGGGCATATCTCCTGACCACACTCTATAACGCTCCGGCAACGATGGACAATTTCTACTCCGCAAAGGTCAATCATGATTTCAACGGCTGGTAAACCGCAAGCGAAACGCTGGCGGCTATTTTTATGCCTGAAAGGAGGGCTTTACATGGTCATATTCATTCATCTGCCGGGTGTGCCGCCTTAGCTGAGGCAACATCACTTTAATCATTCCAAGGAAAGGAGGTATCACTGCAATGCAGGATGAAGTCAACACCAAAGTTGTTGCAATTATGATCAAGGGCGGAAAAATCTCAGCCGAGGTGCTGAAAAAAGCACTGGACAAGTTCGTGCAGGAGATCGAGAAGGCGCAGAAGCAGATGCAGCAGCCCAAAACCTATCGCGGCAAGCAGTCCATAAAGCATCTGATGAGCCAGAACGCCGCCATCTCCAACATCGAAGTAACGGACGGCAACATCAAGTCCTTTGAGCGGACTGCCAGCAAATACGGTCTGGACTTTGCGCTCAAGAAGGACGTTTCCGTAGAACCGCCCAGCTACCTTGTCTTCTTCAAGGGACGGGACGTTGATGTCATGACCGCCGCCTTCAAGGAGTTCTCTGCCAAAACGGTCAAGCAGAAGGAACAGCCGTCCATCCGGCACAAGCTGGATCAGGAGAAAGCCCAGAGCAAGGCACAGCACAAGGAGAAAGTCAAGGTCAAGACCAAGGATCGGGGTGTGGAGCTGTGAACAAGCCCGATGTGAAGAAGCTCATTCTTCTGAACCTTCCATATGTCTTCGCCTTCTACTTTGCGGATAAGATTGCCGCCGTGTTCCGACTTGCGCCCGGCACGGAGTTCATCGACAAGCTGACAAACGGCTTTGCCGTGTTCGGCACTGCCTTCGCAAATCCGCTGCCCAGCTTTCATCCCGTTGATCTGCTCATCGGTCTGTCGGCTGGCGTGTTGCTCAAGCTGGCGGTCTACGTCAAGGGCAAAAACCGCAAGAAGTTCCGGCAGGGCGAAGAATACGGATCTGCACGATGGGGCAAGCCGGAGGACATCAAGCCGTACATGGACCCGGAGTTCGCTAACAACGTCATTTTGACACAGACGGAGTTTCTGACCATGAACAGCCGCCCGAAGCAGCCGAAATACGCCCGCAACAAAAATATCCTTGTCATCGGCGGTTCCGGCTCAGGTAAAACACGATTTTTTGTCAAACCCAATTTGATGCAGATGCACAGCAGCTATGTTGTCACCGACCCGAAGGGTACGGTGCTGGTGGAATGCGGCAAAATGCTCGAAAAGGGCGGCTACGTCATCAAGTCGCTGAACACCATCAACTTCCGGAAATCCATGCACTACAACCCGTTCGCGTACATCCGAAGTGAGAAGGACATCCTCAAATTGGTCAATACCATCATCGTCAATACCAAGGGAGATGGCGATAAGTCCGGCGAAGATTTTTGGGTCAAGGCGGAAAAGCTCTACTACACAGCCCTCATCGGTTACATCTGGTACGAGGCACCGGAACAGGAGAAAAACTTTACCACGCTTCTTGAGATGATCAATGCCTCGGAAGCCAGAGAGGATGATGAGACCTTCAAAAATCCCGTGGATGTCATGTTCGACGAGCTGGAAGCCCGTGAGCCTGACCACTTCGCAGTCAAGCAATACCGCAAATATAAGTTGGCGGCTGGTGATATATGCTCTAAGTGACTTCTTAATCATGATTTTGTCATGGTTAGTGAAGCAATCACTTAGAGCATTTTTGTTTCAGGAGGTACAGCCATGAGAAATGAAAAAATTACCCCACTGTACGAGCGCCTGAGCCGGGACGACGAGTTACAGGGCGAGAGCAATTCCATATCCAACCAAAAACAGATGTTAGAGGATTTTGCCCGCCGGAATGGGCTGCCAAACCCTACGCACTTTACAGATGATGGTATCTCAGGCACCCGTTTTGACCGCCCCGGATTTTTGGCGATGATGGAGGAAGTGGAGGCAGGGCGTGTAGAGGCAATCGTCATCAAGGACATGAGCCGGTTGGGGCGCGACTATCTGAAGGTCGGTCAGGTCATGGAGGTTTTGCGGCAACGCGGTGTTCGTCTGATCGCCATCAACGACGGTGTGGACAGTCTGAAAGGCGATGACGATTTTACCCCATTCCGCAACATCATGAATGAATTTTACGCCCGTGATACCAGCAGGAAAATCCGTTCTGTGTTTAAGGCAAAAGGTATGAGCGGCAAGCACCTGACCGGCACTGTGATTTACGGCTACTTATGGGACGAAAAACGGGAGCATTGGCTGGTAGATGAGGAAGCCGCCGAAGTGGTACGCCGTATCTTCTCCCTCACGCTGGAGGGATATGGGCCTTATCAGATTGCCTGCAAATTATCCGCAGATCGGATTGAAATTCCCGTCGTACACCTTGCCCGCTTCAACGAGGGTGTGAACCGTTCAAAGCCGGTCAAAGACCCCTATGGATGGGGATCATCTACCATCGTGAACATTTTGAAAAAACGAGAGTATTTGGGGCACACCATCAATTTCAAGACCCGCAAGCACTTTAAGGACAAGAAAAGCCACTATGTTTCTGAGGACGAGTGGACGATCTTTGAGAATACCCATGAAGCCATTATCGACCAGCAGACCTTTGATCTGGTGCAGAAAATCCGCAGCAATGTACGGCGTTATCCAAACGGCTGGGGCGAAGCAGCTCCCCTCACAGGCTTACTCTATTGTGCCGATTGTGGCGGCAAGATGTATGTCCACCGCACCAACAATGGCAAGCGGATTTC
Source organism: Faecalibacterium sp. I4-3-84 (assembly GCF_023347255.1). Lineage (GTDB taxonomy): Bacteria > Bacillota > Clostridia > Oscillospirales > Ruminococcaceae > Faecalibacterium > Faecalibacterium taiwanense. The sequence continues at coordinate 599,283 of NZ_CP094466.1, read as the reverse complement.
TCAATATACCTGTTCCAATTATACCAAAGTTCCGTGTGGGACACTATGCCTTACACAACACCGTATCAATGAGAGTGCTGTTCTGACATTGGTTTCCGACACACTCCGGGCTATCGCTGAATATTCGAGAAATGACCGGACGGAATTTATTCACACTGTTCAGGAGACGCAGGTTGCTCAACAGAGTGCCGATATATCGAAAAAGCGCAGGCATCTGGCTACTGCCCAAAAGAGAGCCGGAGAACTGGAAAAACTGATTTGCAAAATCTATGAGGATAACGCCCTCGGCAAGCTGCCGGATACACGATATAAGGCGCTTGATGCACAGTATGCCAAAGAGCAGGACGCACTTGAGATTGAAATTGCGGAGTTGGAAAAGGCTGTTACCGGCTATGAGCAGAGCCAGAAATCAGCAGAGAAATTTATAGCCCTGATTGATAAGTACGAGAATTTTGACACGCTGACAAATACCATGCTCAACGAGTTTGTAGAGAAAATCCTTGTCCATGAACGCTCCCGAAAAGGCAGTCAGGATACCACGCAGGAAATTGAAATCTACTTTAATTTTTTAGGACGCTATATTCCACCATCCTTACAGCCGGTTCCTTTAACCCCAGAGGAACAGGAAGAATTGCGGAAAAGAGAAGAACGCAAGGACAGGCTCCATCAGAACTATTTGAAGCGGAAAGCCAGCGGCGCACAGAAACGGTATGAGGACAAAATCAAGGCGAAGAAAAAAGCGGAAATGGACGCTAAGAAAGCCCTGATCCGGGCTGAGGATATGAAAAAAGGTGTTTTTTCTACTATCGGGCAGCTACCAAAAGAAGAACCGCGCAAAGGCAGCATAGCAGCCAGCGCAGCAGTCTAATCATCACGGAGCAAAGGAGCATGAATATGAGTAAGTTGACTTACATTCGTTGTGGAGATTATGATATACCCAACCTAAAACTTTCTGAACAGCCGGAAACTTCTATCGGCAAGTACGGCAGGATGCGAAAGTCCTACCTGAAGGAACACCGTCCTATTCTCTACAACCAACTGCTGATGAGCGAGAAACTGTATCCGCACCTGTTAGAGATTGATTGGACAGCGCAGGAGCGCGTGGACACCATGTTGCCTCACATGATGGAGGCTGCGGGTGTCACTGAGGAACTGAAAGCCTGTGATCCTATGCGCTGGGTAGGACTGATGAACACATTAACGGCACAGATTGAGGAAATTTTAATCAGGGAACTGATTTGCAGTTGAATGGGAGGTGTGGGAAATGCTGACCTTTGAAAAGGTTCTGGAAGTGTTTCAGGCATATCTGGATGATGATCCTCTGTATGAGGTGGTGCAGACCAGCCACGGTTATACATTGATGGCATGGGAACCTCACCGGAATGACTGGTACAGCGCCGAAATACAGAAAACTCCGGAGGATTTGCGAAACGCCTTGCTGGATACATACGCCAACTTTCTGGAAGATAAGATTACCGGAAATGACCGCGATCTGACTGTGACAGAAACCGGAGAAATCCAGCAGAGGTGCCGGGAACTTTGGGAAAAGTGCCGGGAAACTTGATATAGAAACGCCAGAAGGAGGCCGCGATTATGCGTCCTCCTTCTGCTTCGCAGTCTGTTCCATTTTGAGCGCCCCGTCTATGGCACCTTCGATAATCGGCAGGTATTCTTCAGGGCAAAGCTTCAGCTTATGGCTGACCCGCTGCCGCTGTGCGCTTTCTTCCCGCATGATCTCCGGGTTAAAATATCGCTCTACGGGAAGTCCGCAGACCTTAATCAACTGGATCATCACAGGCAGGCTCGGAATCGCACCTTGATTCTCAATGTTGGCAAGATACCGCCATTCAATCCCAACCATTTCTGCCAATGTTTTTCGTGCCAGACGCTTTGCCTCTCGTGCGGCTTTGACATCCGCACCGAAGGTTTCAAAACCGGGACAATCTTCAACTTTCGCCATATAACATCACCCGGTTACATTGTATAATTCATACTTTGCCCGCGGAATGTTGCTATATGAAGGTTAGTTGAAGTTTATAATTCATATTCTATTTGTTGCATTGTTCGAGAAAGAGAACTATAATGTACTCTGTGGAGGTGCAGAATGGATTATATGACACTAAAAGAGGCCGCCGAAAAATGGGGCGTGACCCCACGATGGATAAACTATTACTGCACTGCGGGTCGCATCCCCGGTGCTGTAAAAATGGCGACGATTTGGCTGATTCCGAAAACTGCGGAAAAGCCGATTGATGGTCGGACAAAAAGAAGAAAGGGAGATAAGCATGAAAAAAATACTGCTGGTTGAAGATGACCCCAATATAGTGTCCTCCCTTACTTTATTTATGAAAAATGAAGGCTATCTGGTTGACAGTGCAAATGGACAACAAACTGCTTTACAGAAAATAGCTCAGGAACAATACGACATTATCCTTTTAGATATTTCGTTGAATGATGGAAATGGTTTTAGCACTTGCTCAGCAATTAAGAGCCAAAAAGACATTCCCATTATCTTTCTGACCGCAGATGATGATGAATTTAGTGTTGTTAGCGGTCTGGAATTGGGTGCAGATGATTATATTTGCAAGCCGTTCCGCCCAAGAGAATTATTGGCAAGAATCAACACTGTGTTGCGCAGAAAAAATGGAAAAAGTGAATTTCTGTCTTGTAAAGATATTACAGTTGATGTTCAAAAGGCGGTTGTCCGAAAAGGAAATACAGAGCTATTCCTTTCGGCATTAGAATACCGTTTGCTGTTGGTGTTTTTGCAGAATCCGGGTGTTGTATTTTCAAGGAAAAAACTACTTGAAATGATTTGGGATGTTACAGGTGATTTTATTAGTGACAACACATTGACTGTCTATATGAAAAGATTGCGAGATAAAATTGAAACAAATCCACAAGAGCCGGAAATTCTTTTGACTGTTCGCGGGCTTGGGTATAAGGCTGGTGAATAACATGGATTTTTTACGAAACAAGGAAGTTCGATTGCAAATAATGCTCTGTATTGGTGTGACGGTGATTGGGAGTGTTTTAAGCTATTTCTTTTGCATGAAGTTCTATTGGGTTACATTTTTAACTGGCTGCGCCATCACCGCTATTTCCCTTATATTCACATATCGCCGCTATATGAAGATTTCTTCTTTAAGTCAGGATATTGATAGACTATTACATGGTGAAGAAAGTATTCGTTTTGACGATTATGGTGAGGGAGAGTTAGCTGTTCTGGAAAATGAGATTTCAAAAATGACATTACGGCTTTTAGTGCAATCGGGACAGCTGCAAAAAGATAAAAAATATTTAGCGGATTCTTTGGCGGATATTTCCCACCAATTAAAGACACCGCTGACTTCTCTTGAAATATTGAATGCTGCGCTTTCACAAGAAGGTATTGATTTCGAACAGCAATCTTCACTATTGCATGAACAGTTATTACTGTTGTCACGTATGGAATGGCTGATTGACGTTTTATTAAAGCTGTCGCGTCTTGATGCAGGGACAATCAAATTCGAAAATAAGTCCTTTCCTGTGGAAAAATTAGTCCAGCAGGCAACAGCGCCATTTGATATCATGCTGGATATTAAAAATATTAAAATGGATATTTCAGATATAGAGGAAATTCAACTATACGGGGATATCAAGTGGCTTGCAGAAGCTTTGTCTAATGTTGTAAAAAATTGTATTGAATCTACTCCCGATGGAGGACAAGTAAAAATCAGCGCTGAAGAAAATGCCATGTATGTGAAATTGTGTGTTATCGATAGCGGAACAGGCATAGCGGAGGAAGATATTCCACACTTATTTGAGCGTTTCTATCGAGGTAAGAACTCCGGCAAAAACGGGGCAGGGATTGGCTTGGCCTTAGCAAAAGCAATTATCACGCAGCAGAACGGAAGGATTATCGCTGAAAACATAATGCCATGTGGGGCAAAATTTACAATTTTCTTTGACAGAGGGGTTGCATAATGCAATCCCTTTTTTGCAAAGTGACATTTTTGTAATGAAAGCGTAATAATAGAGTTATTTAAATTTGCTATGATTTCATCATTGTACGGAATTACTTTCAGCAGGAGGAAACAACAATGGAAATATTAAGAGTTGAAAATGTTTGCAAAACATACCACACAGGTGAAACCACAGTGAATGCCTTGACCGATATTTCATTTTCAGTGCAAAAAGGAGAATTTGTTGCAATAATTGGCGCATCTGGCTCTGGTAAATCCACTTTGCTCCATATTCTCGGCGGTATTGATCGTCCCACATCAGGCGAAGTAATTGTAGATGGTCAAAGTGTGTATGAACAAACGGAAGATCAACTTGCCGTGTTTCGCAGACGCCAAGTAGGACTGATTTACCAGTTCTATAACTTGATTCCGGTCTTGAATGTAGAGGAAAATATTACCCTGCCTATTAGGCTGGATGGGCGAAAAATAAATAAGAAGCGTTTAGCAGAATTGTTAGAGGTACTTGGCTTAACAAAGCGTAGAAAGCATTTGCCAAGTCAGCTTTCAGGTGGGCAGCAACAACGTGTGTCCATTGGTCGTGCGCTTATTAACGCTCCTGCAATTCTCTTAGCTGATGAACCTACGGGAAACCTGGATACACAAAACACACAAGAAATCATGCAACTTTTGAAAGCTTCTAATAAATCCTATCATCAAACGATTGTCCTGATTACCCATGACCGGGAAATCGCTTTACAAGCAGATCGGATTTTGGAAATACAGGATGGTCAGCTTGTCAGGGATGAGGTGATTCGCTGATGGAAACAATATTTACCCTTACATTAAGGACACTGCAACAAAACAAAAAGCGTGCATTTCTTACGATTTTCACGATCATTCTTTCGGTAGGTATGATGACTGCTGTCTTGTGTGGCGGCTGGTCCATGCTTCGCTTTTTGCAAGAGAAAGAAGCCGTATACGGTGGAGATTATGCGTATCGTATTGAACTCACCTCGCAGCAGCAAGCGGAAACTCTTATGCAAGGAAAGAATATAGAGAATGTGTCGTTGCTACGTTTCGCTGGAAGTAGTTTTTACGGAGAACCATCTAATAAAAATTTGCTTGCCATTGCAGAAATCAACGATGCATTTGTCGAAAATTTTTATCTGGAACAATATTTACTGGAAGGCCGTTACCCGTTCAATGAAAATGAAATTGTCTTAACGCAAGATTTTATTGACGATAATGGGCTTACATTCTCTGTTGGGGATACGATACAACTTTTACTTGGTACGCGAGTGTGGGACGAAATCGACACAGAGTTATATGGATTAGTAAATTATCTGGGTGATAGGGAAAGTTTTCATCCAGATACTGCGGAGCGGACATATACCATTGTTGGTATTGTATCTGAAATGAATGGGTCTAAAGTAGCCAGTGACTTTAACGCTTATATCGGAATTAGCAATAATGAAACTAATTTATCGGCATTTGTAAAGTGCAAGGATATTTCTAAGTCTATATACGCCGAAGCGGAAGAAAATGCAAAAGCAGTTGGTGGTATTGTGTCAGCATTCCATTCTGATTTGCTCATTTATCATGGTGTGACTGCGGGTAAGGGAGCTGTAAAGATGATTGCGGCTGTTGCTGTAGTTATTCTATTGCTAATGGCTGCTTGCTCTGCCATGATTAGCAATGTCCTTTCGATTTCTCTGCAGGAACGTATTAAGCAGCTTGGTATGCTTGCGAGTATCGGTGCAACAAGTAAACAGAAGAAAGCCAGCGTTACCATAGAAGCCTTTCTACTTGGCATAATTGGTATTCCATTGGGCCTGTTATTTGGTTTGGGTTTAACGGTTGTTGTTCTGGCAATGATACGGATTTCCTTTAAAGACACTTTTACTTTTGGAATGATTGAGCTAAAAACATATATTTATTGGCTCCCTTTTCTCCTGGGAGCAATTTCAGGTATTGGTTCTTTGTTTTTTGCTTGTAAAACTCCGGGAAAAATCGCTTCAAAAGTTACAGTAATCGATACATTGAAGCAAACCAACATTTATCAAGTAAAGCAAAAATGGATAACACATGGAAAACTAATGTCAATATTTTTTGGAATCTACGGATCGTTGGCTTCAAAAAATATCCATCGGAATCCGAAACGCTTTCGTGCGATAACGCTTTCTATTTTTTTAGCTGTGGTTCTTGGGTTATCCTTGTATAGTTTTTCGGATTTTATGCTTTTTCAAACATCTATGGATATGAAAGAAGATGGTTCAAGTTATACAGATGTTCAAGCTGCTGTTCCGTATAAAGATTTAGCAACTGCTGCGAAAGCAATTTCTGATGAGGGTATTTCAGCAGACATATCCTATCGTATTTCCCGATACATGACAGCTGCATTTGAGGAAGAAAATATCAATTCAGATATGGCGGGATACTTTATAAATGGCAACTTTGCAGAATTATATGTTGTGGGTATTGATGAAGAACATTTTCGCGCTATTTGTAAAGAAAATGATTTGAATTATACAGGATATGATGGCAAGCCAAATCACGGAATACTATTCAATCATGCAACTGGGAATTATGGTACGTCTCCAAATCGTGTTGTAGTTGGTTCTCCGTTTGTGCTTGAAAATGGGTGTAAAATCGAACTGGAATACGGCGACGATACAAATAAAACGGTCATTGTTCAAGATATTGTGAATGGAAATAATGCGAGTATTCAATCACAATTTGTTCAAGATAGAGCTGTCTTGATTGTTCCAATGTCTTTTTTTCAGTGGCTGCTGAATGATGATACCGCTATTGAACTTACCATTAACACAGCACAGCACGAAGAAGTTGCGGAGTGTTTAGCGGATACGGGATTTTTTCAAGTGGTTGATGTGGCAAGTACAACGGAAAATTCCCGCCAGACATATATGCTTCTCAAAATGATGGTTTGCATCTTCACGGTCTTAATGACAATGATTATTGGACTAAATGTATGCAATACGATTTCAAATACCATAGATGTCCGTAGAAGTGAGTTTGCAGTATTGCGATCTGTTGGCATGACATCTGGTGATTTAAAGAAAATGTTACTTTTGGAATCTGTATTATATGGCATGAAGTCGCTGATATTTGCAATACCGATCAGCTTAATCATTCATTATGTCATGTATTCCATGATTTCGAAAGGAATGACCCCATTTGTGTTTTATATCAATTGGGGAGCATACGGAATCGCTGTTATTATGGTTGCACTTGTAGTAGTAACGGCAATGCTGTTTTCTTTGCGAAGTATTGAAAAGGTTGAAATTGTGAAAGAATTGAAAACTGGGAGCATGTAGTTCAAGACAATCGGGAATTAGGCACATCTCGTAAAATGAAAGGAAAGAAATGAAATGAACAAAAAACATATTACTCATGGCAAGTTGAAAGTATTTATGATATTATTTTTGGCTGTTATTTTGATTGTTCTGGTTGTAGTATGCGCCAAGAAAATTAAACTTTCTCAAAACGAAAAAAATATTATCGGCACATGGAAAAACAGCAATTCAGAAAATGTAATTACAGTTCAAGACAGTGACACTCTAATACTGTACAATGACATTCCTGAAGCAGGTTTATATCATGGTAATGCTTCTTATCATTTCAGTTACACAGATACTATCTGTGTAACACAGGATGACATCAGTGCGGAGTTTTGTGTTGATGTTGATGAAAATCAATTGATAATCTACTTTGCAGGTCAGGTATATTTAGTGTTGCAAAAATAGTAACAGCGCGTAAATCAATTTAAGTATGTAGCATCATAGTACATATCGGAAAGCAGGACTCTCACCAGCTTTCAGTTACCATCCGAAAATCCAAGGCAACGCCTATTCTGATTCTGGCTTCCCAATTTTGTCATGCGGAGCACATGTGGGTATTTCGGCAAGGCGCACACGCATACATTTGAGAGCTGTATTTGACAGAGAAGTTTCTGGCAAAGGCTCAGGCACTCATACAGTTATATTGTGAGCTAAAGAAGTAGCTGGAAATATGCTATACGCTGGCTTTCGGCAAAGACCTTGTGATTGAGCCATTATTCAGGTGAGTGATACTTTATCATCGCTCATTTTGAAAGGGATGGACAAGAAAATAAAACAAACACAATATTTCTAATACTCTGCCGGACGACGGCAAAAGAAAAAAGCCGTCGTAGAGCAGACAATTTGACACGCCCATTTGAAACGGCGGCTTTGATTTTCAGAGCCGCCGTTTCTTTTCGTCTATCCTAAACCAACGACGACCTAACACCGTGTAAATCCACGGCGGCACATAGGAGGATTGCCGCCGTGTCTATTTTTGCCTTTTTTCACAGTACACATGAACTGCACCAGCTAAAAAAAGCCTGTTCCCAGCAGCGGAGCAATGCGGTCAGAAGTATGTACTATACCATGTAAGTAAACAACAAAAAGTATTCCATGACGCTCGTATGGCATTATGCCGTTCGGGCGTTTTTTTGTCCCTATGGAGCCGGAACATCGGGTCAACATGGCCCGAACTTTATCCTCGGTGCCGCTCCCCGCCGCCTTATTCAGATTTACCCAAAAAATCTGAATGGAGGAAAGGTAGATGGAAGTTACCATCAATTATAACGGACAAGCTGTTGCCGTGGAGGTCACGCTGGAAGTCTATGAATTTCTTGACCGGGCCGATCATAAAACGGAGAACCTGTTCCATGAACAGCGGCGGCATTGGGATGGCCGGGAGTTTGACGAGTACATCATTACCACCGAGGGTGTAGGGGTCTGCAGCGAAACGCCGGAGGAATACCTTTGCCGCATGGAAACGCTGCATGAGCTGATGGCTGTTCTGGACACCTGTACCGAGGCCCAGCGCCGCCGGTTCCTGCTCTATGCGCTTGACGGGCTGAGCCTTGCAGAGATCGGTGTGCTGTGCGGCTGCTCCAAAGTGGCTGTTTATCAAAGTGTGGAGGCGGTCAGAAAAAAATTTATAAATTTCTTTGAGAACAGGCTTAACGAATGACCTGTTTTCTGGCTACCAAGTGAAAGGGATCATTTCCCTTATCTCAGCGAGGGGCGGACAGCGGACGAGCTGTCCGCCTCTCCGATTTTCAGGAGGTAAGCCTATGAAAACAATCAATCTGCGGTGGATGTATCCCTACTACCGGCATGACGAGTTTGTGGATGTTACGGACGAGGTGTGGGCAGCGATGTATCAGGCCAAGCGGGAGATGGAGAACTATGAGCGTCGGAAAGTCTACCACCGCGCCTACTACTCTCTGGACGCATACAGCTGGCTGGAAAATTACGCACTGGAACACAGCAGATCGCCGGAAGATATTTTGCTGGAACGAGAAGAAATGACCACCCGCCTATACCTGATTGCAGCTCTGCCGGTGGCTCTGGCTCATGCCACTCCGACACAGGCCCGCCGTGTTCACGCCTACTACATTGCTGGTATCAAGCAGCCGGAAATCTCCCGGAGAGAGGGCATCCACAGCAGCAAGGTCAGCGTTGCCATCCGTCGAGGTCTGCGGAATATGCGCCGCTGCTATGATGACCTTTTCCAAACAGAGTGAGGGCATGCCTATGCAGACCATCAATCTCAAACAATATTATCCATTTTGCAAAGAGGACATTTTTGTGGAGGTGTCCGATGAGATCGTCGAAGCGTTTCTTCTGGACAAGAGAGCCGAGGCCGCCAGAGATCGCAAGATGTTCCGGTATAAGGCGTTTTATTCCCTCGATTGTAACGATGGAATCGAAAATGCTGCAATCGGCTGGGCGCAGCCATCGCCTGAGGACTACTTGATAGAAAAAGAAGAATTAGCCGAATACGAAGAACTGATACGGCGATTGTATGAAGCCATTTCCTCCCTGCCGCCTATGCAGGCTCGCCGTGTTCACGCCCGCTATATGCTGGGTATGAAAGTGAAAGATATTGCCGCAATGGAGGGTATCACGCCATCACAGGCGGGAAAATCCATCCATGCCGCACTGCGGAGGCTGCGCCGGTACTTTGCGCGTCAGAAATGGACGGTCAATCTATGAGTATTTTCAAAGAAAAGAGGTGCCTGACATGAACGAAAAAATTACAGCCCACCCCCAAAAAGAAGAACGGGAGAAAGTCCTGAATGAGATCCGGCAGCTTAAAAACCGAAAGAAGATTTTGGAGAACAAGCAGCGGAACGAAGAACGCAGGGTTCGCACCCGCCGCCTGATTGAGCGCGGAGCCGTTTTGGAGGGGATTTTCCCGCTGGCTCCCGACCTTTCCGGCGCGGAGGTCAAAGCGTTCCTGATTGCCCTGTCCCATCTTCCGGGGGCGGCAGAACTGGCCGCAAAACTGCCGAAATCCGGGGACAAGCCGTAAGTCCCTTGTTTACAAGGGCGCACTTATACACCGTTGCCGGTGTCGTGCGCCCTGCCGGGGGCTGTTGCGTACTTCGTCCGCGATGGGGCGCTACACTCCCCAAACCCCTTGTGCGCTCTGCGCAGCCAAACACCCGCTTTGCGTTTGTCCGGCTCCACAGAGCCTGTTATCCCCTCACTGAAAGGAGGTGTTCCCCATAGATTTCTGTCATATCCCCGTCAGTATTATCAAGCGCAGCGCGGGCCGTTCCGCTGTTGCCGCAGCCGCCTACCGAAGCGGAACCAAACTGACGAATGAATGGGACGGCCTGACCCATGATTACACCCGGAAAGGCGGCATTGTCCATGTGGAGATCATGCTGCCTGCCCACGCCCCGCCGGAATTTGCAGACCGATCTATCCTCTGGAACAGCGTGGAGCAAATCGAGAAAGCAAGGGACAGCCAGCTTGCCCGCGAGATTGAGGCAGCTCTGCCCCGCGAACTGTCCATAGAACAGCAGCTTGCCCTTGTCCGGTCCTATGTGAAGGACAACTTTGTGGACAAGGGGATGTGCGCCGACTTTGCCATCCATGACAAGGGAACCGGCAACCCCCATGCTCATATCATGCTGACCGTCCGGCCTCTGAAAGAAAATGGACAGTGGGGCGCAAAGTGCCGTAAGGCATACGATCTGGACGAGAACGGACAGCGTATCCCGGATGGGAAAGGCGGCTGGAAGAACCACCGGGAGGACACCACCGACTGGAACGACAAAGGGAATGTGGAGATTTGGCGGGCGGCATGGGCAGCCTACACCAACCGGGCGCTGGAATCTGCCGGTAGACCGGAGCGCATTGACCACCGCAGCTACAAGCGGCAGGGCATTGATAAAATTCCCTCTGTCCATCTGGGGCCAGCTGCCAGCCAAATGGAAAAGCGCGGTATCCGCACCGACAAGGGCGAAGTAAACCGGCAGATCGCCGCCGACAACAAGCTGCTGAAAGAAATCAAAGCCCGCATTACCCGTCTTTATCTCTGGTCGAAAGACGAAGCGGAAAAACCACAAACGCAGCAAAGCAACTTGATCGCCTTGTGGGAAGCCCAGCAGCAGTTGAACGCTACCCGCACCCGCACCGGCAAAATCCGAGCTTTGCAGGAGAGCGCCGCCCTGTTCAGCTTTTTGCAGGCAAACGGCATCCAGTCCATGCAGCAGCTCCATGAAAAAATAGCAGATATGAACACCCGCTACTATGACCTGCGGGGAAAGATCGTCAAGGCTGAGCGCCGGATCGCCATTCTTACCGAACGCGGGGAGATGTGGGAACAGTACAACCAGTACAAGTCCATCCACAAGCAGCTTGCCAAAGTAAAACCGGAAAAACGGGAACAGTTTGAGCAGCGCCACAGCCGGGAACTGATCCTGTATGATGCAGCAGACCGGTATCTGAAAGAACTGAAAGACAGCGGCGAGGGGATCACCCCGAAGGCATGGCAGCGGGAAATCGACCAGCTGGCCGCCGGAAAGCAGACGGACACGCTTGCCATGAAATCCATGCGGGAGGAGTTGAAAGCAGTGGAACGGCTCCGCAAAACCGCCGAGCAGCTGTCCCGACAGGAAAGGGACAAGTCTCACGACCGTGGGCCGGAGCGGTAAAGGCTACCGCGTTTTGGCGTACCCCTGTCAAGTGCGTCGCGTTTCACGACATACTTTTGCATACAGAAAAACCGTCGTACAGGTTTCCCCATACGGCGGCAGACTGTTTATTTGCCGAACAAGTCGCTGTGTGTGCCGGTGCGGGCCAGCGTCAGCACCAGAACATCATCCTCTATGCGATAGACAAGCAGCCAGTCCGGGAGAATATGACATTCCCGATGACCTGCCCAATCGCCGGACAGGTCATGGTCACGGTTCTTATCCGGCAGCGGTTCGCCCATTGCCAGCAATGCTACGACCTGCTCCAGCAGCTCAATCTTCAAGCCACGCTTGATGGCTCGTTTGTAGTCCTTTTTGAAACTGGTCGTGTACTTGACGGTATATTTGGTTTCTTTCATCTTTTCAGGTCAGCAAATAACTCGTCAAGGTCATTGTAGCCCTTTACAGACGGGTCTTTTGCAATCCTTTCCGCTTCCAGCATGGCAGCAACCGTTTCTTTGTTCGGCTGTTCCAGCCTTACTTCAAAGGGAATGCCGCCTTCACGAAGCGACTGGCGCACAAAGATGTTAAACGCCGTAGTCAGGTTCATGCCAAGTTCCGTAAACAGTGCGTCCGCCTGCGCTTTCAAATCTGCGTCCATGCGGATACTGATGTTTGTGGTATTTCCAGCCATACGATCAACCCCTTTCTGCTGGCAATTATAGTATATGCCATTTGCACGAAGAAAACAATACTTTGCACGAATATTTAACAATAAATTCATTCAAGGAGGTTACCTGCTTTATGAAAGAAATCATTTATGAAGAACAACAAGACTGAACCTATCCCTGTCATGGATTACCGCCAGTACCGCAGAGCGCGGAAACTGGTGCATGAGTGCTGCAACTACATTGCCGGAAACTGTATCGCCCTGGACGATGGGGAGGAATGTATCTGTGTCCAGTCCATTTCCTACTCCCTGTTGTGCAGGTGGTTTCGGGCGGCGGTATTGCCGCAGGATAAGGAACTGGAAACGGCGCTGTTCCACCGGCTGAATGCTAAGAAATGCGCCGTATGCGGGGCGCTGTTTACCCCCGGTTCTAACCGGGCTAAATACTGCCCGGAATGTGCCGCACGCATGAAGCGGATTAACGCCGCAAAGCGCAAGCGGAAACAACGGGAGAAATGTCACGCTTTAGGGGCTGAAAAACCCTTGTAAATCAAGGCTTTTTTTGAGGGTGTCAAAGGCAGTCTGATAGATTTATCCTCTGACCCCTAAAATAGCCTTAAAATGCGTACAGAATCCCAAGAGAAACCCTAAGGAGGAACCCTATGTCAGACAATCGAAAATATTATTACCTGAAACTCAAAGAAAACTATTTTGATGATGATTCCATCGTGCTGCTGGAAAGTATGCAGGACGGTGTGCTGTATTCCAACATTCTGCTCAAGCTGTACCTGAAATCGCTGAAACATGGCGGGCGGCTCCAGCTTGACGAGGACATCCCTTACACAGCGCAGATGATCGCTACCATTACCCGCCAGCAGATCGGCACTGTGGAGAGAGCCTTGCAGATCTTTTTGAAGCTGGGTCTTGTGGAAGTGCTGGACAGCGGCACATTCTACATGAGCAACATCGAACTTTTAATAGGCCAGTCCTCTACCGAGGCCGAGCGAAAGCGGGCTGCAAGGCTTCAAAATAAGGCTCTTTCTGCGCTCCGGACAAGTGGCGGACATTTGTCCGACATTCGTCCACCAGAGATAGAGATAGAGTTAGAGAAAGAGATAGAGATAAAGAGAGAGATAGAGAAGGTACGCCCTGAAACGGGGCACCCTTCCCACACCTATGGCCGTTACCAGAATGTTTTCCTGACGGATGAAGAACTGGCAGACTTGCAGGTCAGCTTTCCTGCTGTATGGGAACAGTACATCGAAAAGCTGTCCGAGTACATGGCTTCTACTGGCAAGCGTTATCAGAGCCATGCAGCGACCATCCGGCGTTGGGCCGGTGAGGACGCTAAAAAAACGGTCACACCCTCACGCAACCGGGATTACAGCGTAAAGGAGGATGAAACTGTATGATTGAGATTACCGCAGAAATCCGGGCATTCATCGACAAGGCAGCTGCCGGTGTGGAATTGGCTGAGGACGAGTATATAGACCCGTCAGACGGGCTCATTCACTGTAAGAAATGCGGCGGCCAGAGGCAGACCGTTGTGCCATGCTTCGGGAAATCCGGCTACTTTATGCCGCACTGCATCTGCCAGTGCCAGCGGGAGGCTGAGGAGCAGCGCAAGGCTGCTGAAGAACGGCAGCGCCGCATGGAGCGTATCAAACGCCGAAAGGCACAGGGCCTGCAAGACCGTTATCTGTACGACTACACATTTTCCAATGATAACAGGCAAAACCCATTGATGGACAAGGCTCATGCCTATGTGGAGAACTGGAAAGAGGCATATAAGAGCAATATCGGGCTTTTACTGTTTGGAGATGTGGGAACCGGCAAGTCTTTTTTCGCCGGATGTATTGCCAACGCTCTACTTGACCAGGATGTGCCGGTGCTGATGACGAACTTCCCCACCATTCTGAACCGCCTGACAGGGATGTTCTCTGAGGACAGGTCAGAGTTTATTGCCAGCTTTGACGAATATGACCTGCTTATCATTGACGATCTGGGTGTAGAGCGCAGTACCGAATATGCTATGGAGCAGATGTTTTTCGTCATCGACAGCCGCTATCGCAGCCGAAGACCCATGATTATCACAACAAACTTGAAACTGTCCGAGCTGAAAAATCCGCCTGATCTGGCCCACGCCCGTATCTATGACCGTATTTTGGAACGGTGTGCGCCGATCCTCTTTGACGGGAAGAATTTCCGGGAAGAAAATGCCGGTGTCACCCGACAGGCAGCAAAAGACATTGTAAACAGTAAGCACGATTGATTTTTTACCGGGCGGCACAGACCCGTTCGGAGAAAGGAGCGCTATGAACAAAGAACCCCGTACTATGCAGATGGCAGACGCCGCTGCTGCGGCCAGAGCGCCGGAAAACACGCCAGCGATGGTAAAGAAAATCGGCAAGACGACCTACAAGGTTCATGTCCATTTCAGCAATACCAGCACAGAAACCATGAGCGATAAAATCAAGCGTATGCTCAAAAATGAAATTCAGCAGATGTGACAGACTGATAAACTAAGCCGCCTTGTGCTAAACTGATGATGGTACGCACCAAAATTTTTGTCAAGGAGGACATGAAAATGCTTTACACAGAAAAAGAGAAACATGAAATTGAGCGAGTAAAGGAAGTCTTTGCGGAACATCTGCGGCAAAGCCCTGATTTTGAATTGCTCTGGTCGGACAAGGTGGGCTATGTCTGGCTGACGATTGGCGTAAATCCAGTCTATGTGGATACCGGTATCAGGATAGAATCTGCCGCCGATCTCTGCGGCAAGTGTTTGGATGATGTTGCTACGGATGTTTTATATATGACTGGCAACGATCATGCACTGGAAGCAGCCGACCCGCTGGAGTTAGCCGAAATCAAGCGGCTCTGGGAGCCATATATCAACCAGCTGCCAGACTATGCGTATCTCTGCAAAGACCTGCTGAACGGAAAAATGTAATCTGTTAAATGAGGTGTCAGGAGCCATACAGTGCTTCTGGCACCTTTTGTGAGTTTTCTGTGAATTTGATTAAAAAGTCCTTGACAATTTGTCTCTGGCAAAACCGCGAAGTCGATCCTGATTTCCTGCGGTGCAAGGCTTGCGCCCTTCGACATCGCAGAGCTGCGGGAGCTGATGAGCTACGATGAGATGGAGCTGGACACCATCGGAGACCGAAAGACGGCGCTGTTCGTCATCATTTCCGATACCGATGATACCTTCAATTTCGTTGTGGCGATCATGTATTCCCAGCTCTTCAACCTTCTCTGCGACAAGGCAGATGACGTTTACAACGGACGGCTTCCCGTTCATGTGCGCTGTCTGCTGGATGAGTTTGCGAACATCGGTCAAATCCCCAAGTTTGATAAGCTCATCGCCACCATCCGCAGCCGGGAAATCTCGGCGTCAATCATCTTGCAGTCCCAGTCTCAGCTCAAGACCATCTACAAGGATGCGGCTGACACCATCACAGGCAACTGCGACTGCACACTTTTCCTCGGCGGCAAGGAAAAATCGACCCTCAAGGAAATCAGCGAGGTGCTGGGCAAGGAGACAATCGACCTTTACAACACCTCAGAAACCCGTTCCAACAACAATTCCTACGGCTTGAATTATCAGAAGACCGGCAAGGAACTGATGTCTCAGGATGAGATCGCCGTCATGGACGGAGCAAAGTGTATTTTGCAGCTTCGAGGCGTGAGACCTTTTCTCAGTAACAAATACGACATTACGAAGCATCCCAAATACCGGCAGCTCTCCGACTATGATAAGCGGAACGCCTTTGACATTGAGAAATACCGGCAGCACAAGCTGGTAGTCAAGCCCGATGACACATTCGACCTCTATGACATGGGCGAGGTCGAAGCGGATTAAAGCCCCGTCGCTGCACTGCGCAGTGGGTAAAGCCTGATGGCTCCCAAAGCAGAACAGCGACGGGGCTTCTTTTTTTATGCCCATTTTCAAAAATACACAACCAATCTTTTTCAAATCAAGGAGGAAAATCTATGGCTTTCATCAATCAGGCTGTCACGGTTCTTCAGACGCTCGTTATCGCCCTCGGTGCCGGTCTCGCGGTGTGGGGTGTTGTCAACCTCATGGAAGGCTACGGCAACGACAACCCCGGCGCCAAAAGCCAGGGCATGAAGCAGTTCATGGCTAATTAGTTGGAACAAAAAACGAAAGGAAGAGCACAATCCAGACGGTATCAGCGGCAGGCTACAAGAATAAATTGTGATTTCACAAGATTGGTGCTATAATAAGAGAAAAGTTCCTGCCGGGGCAGCCGCCCCGGTGGTATGGATAGAAAGGCAGGAAAACAATATGCACATCAGCTATAAACCACTCTGGCACACACTGTTAGAGCGTGATATGAGAAAAGAGGATTTAAGGCTTGCCGCTGGTATGACAACAAATATGATTGCCAACATGAGCAAAGAGGGAAAGCACATCAGCATGGATACATTAGCCCGTATCTGCGAAACGCTGAATTGTGAGATTACCGATGTGATTGAGTTAGTACCAGACGAGCCTGCTTCCACAGGAGGTAAGGAACATGAGCGAATTGAAACCAAGAATAACGGAAAACGGAATTGATTATATCCTTGTCGGAGATTATTACATCCCGGACTTGAAACTGCCGGAGGAACACCGCCCTATCGGAAAGTACGGACGGATGCACCGGGAATATTTAAGGGAAGTCCACCCAGCCAGATTGAATACATTGATACTGACCGGGGAATTGTGGACATATCTTGCAGACCTGAACGAACAGGCACAGGAACGGTTAGACACCATCATGGAGCAGATGAAAACTGCCGAGGGCGTAACCGAGGAATTGAAGCGTACCCACCAAATGGAATGGGTGCAGCGTTGCAATAACATTCATAACCGGGCAGAAGAAATTGTTTTGCATGAGATGATTTATTCATAACGGGAGCAATTAAATCGGAGGTATATAAGATGATTGAAATTGTATTTGGTGAAAGTGCCTGTGGAAGTTTGAAAATTGCCCAAACTTACGGCAAGGGAAAGTATAGAGGAAGTGCTGTTTCAATATTTATGAGGCATGAAGACGGGAGTGTTCCATCTTCAGATGAAATGAAAAAAGCACAGCTTCAAGCACAGGAACAAGAACGCATTGCTTGGGAGAATGCTATTCCATTGGGAGGCAAGAGCTGTGATGTTTATTGTTTTGATATGGCTCTTAGTGTGGGAGATATTTCTGATAATGGAATTGGCGAACAGCGGAAAAATGTTTTCAAGAAAATGCTGTCTGTCTGCTTTGTAGAGGATTTAGATTATCAGGTTGAAGAAAAAATACAGAAAATTAAAACTACATTGACCTCAGTGATTGAACGATATGTAGCTGGGGAAGAAATTCGCATTTGGTATAGCTATAATCCAGATGAGCTTTGTGGTATGTATTGGCTTATGAAACAACTTCAACCCTTAAACTGCCAGACAACAATTTATTTGGTTAAGTTACCTACATGGGAATATGGAAAAGAAAATACTATGACATCCAAAATAGCATGGGGCGAGGTCTCTCCTGGCGAATGGGGAAACTATATAACTCTACAAGAGAAAGCTAATCCTGTATTTCTTTCAGCTTGTGCTATGAAATGGAATCAACTTCAAAATGAAAATGCACCTTTGCGTGCAATGTTAAATGGTAAATTGCAAAGCGTTTCAGAAGATATATATGATAGTTTCATTCTTCGTGAAATTGCGGAACAGCCAGAGCAATTCAAAATGGCTATTGTCATAGGTAATGTTTTAGGAAAATATCAACTTGGAATTAGTGATGTATGGATTTCCAATCGCATTGATAAAATGCTTGAAGATGGTGTGTTGGAAATTATACAGGACGCACCAAAGGGAGAAACAAATTATCGCCGAATATTAAGAAAACGAATGAAGTAATAACCACAGCACAAACCGCTGCTACATGGAATCCAACAAACCATGCAACAGCGGTTTTCCTTTACCGTTTTTTCCTCTGGTTGATAGGCGTTCCCGTTTTCTTTGATTTTTGGAGAATCCGAATAAGCCAGCGAAATTCTTCATCTGACAGATTTTTATAGTTGATACCGAGCTGCTTGCAGTAAAGCACTGCCAGTTTTTCCAAACGGCTGCCCTTGAAATTTTCGACCGCTTCCAGATTTTCTTTCAGTTCATTGGCAACAGTGGTCTGGGGCGCACTCTCACTATCCTTTTTATGGGTTTCCCGAATATCCCGGATAATCAGGTTTAGGTCATCCAGAACCATGTGGCTGAAATATTCATCATCACTGATATGGGCGGCTTGCAGCACTTTCAAATGTGGGTCATCTTCGCCAGGGCGATACCGTTCTATGATTTCATGCCGGACAGTATCGACAAGGGTGTTGAGGTTTTGAATCTGCATGGTGGCAATCCCATCCACATAAATCTCAATGTCCGCAAGAAACTTGATAAAGTCCTTATGGGTGGCAAGTTCGCAGAGCAGACGGTTGTTGATCCGTCCGCTTTTCAGAAGTGCAACCATTTCATCGTTCAAATGCAGCTCCGTCAGTGGCGTGTTGATCTGCTCCCTGTTCTCTGTCCGGCACAGCAGATAATCGACGGAAACCCCATAGAAGTCTGCCAGCGTGATAAGGTTGCCATGATTGATTTCCTTAAAATCTTCTTTTTCATAACTGCCAAGGGCTGATTTAGAAATACCCGTTAGTTTTGATAGTTCTTCCAGATTTAAGCCTTTGTCCTTGCGGAGTTCCCAAAGGCGTTCCTGTATGCTTGTTGCTCCTTTCATGGGCACACGCTCCTTTCCAACGGTTTCATTGCTGCCGCTTATCTGGATTATATCACACTTTCCGTAATCGTGGAAATTTCTGATTTTTACCCTTAATTCCTACTTTGTGGACATACGGCACAGGGCACAAAAATGTTCTATGATACAGGTAGTTCATCGATGGATTATTCCAATCGAATGACCAGCCTGTGTGGGATATGCTTCCCCGGCGATGTAGCGCCATGAATTTTGGCAGGGATATGGAGGAACCCTGACCGAAACGAGCGTACCAAAGGGAGCGATACGCCGCTGTGAGATTCAGGGGAGGAACGACACCGGGGAGAACTGGCGAACTGACACCGAAATGATACCGAAACACGACAATCTGATAGGGGGATAGTCTACCCTATCGCTGATACTTCGGGAGATTTTAAGCGGCTCTATGGCTGTAATTTTGCCGAAAATCGCCCCGAGACCATACACTAAAACGGGAGGAAACACAATATGCCGAGAATGAGCAAAAAGAGGAAGCATGAGCTTTCCTTTTACCTCAATGACCGGGGGCGTGTCACTTACAACGAATTATGCCGGAAATGCCAGCATGGGTGCAAGCAGAGCTTCCGGGCGGTTGTGATTGACTGCCCCTGTTATTTATCCAAACGAGCAAAGAAAAAGGAGGAACACACCGAATGAATTTTGAATTTATGACGATAGACACACCATTACCGCCCTGTATGCCATTTCCCAGAGCGTTGACAGGATTTCCAGTCAGCAGCACCGCAAAGGTCATGTACTGCCGGATGCTGGACGCTATGCTATCCAAAGGGAAGGAGGACGAGAACGGAATCCTGTTTGTCTGCTTCCCCATCACAGCCATTGCCGCAGTCCTGTCCCGCAGCCCCATGACGGTCAAGCGTTCTCTGAATGAACTGGAAACCGCCGGACTTATCATGCGGGTGCGTCAGGGCATTGGAGAACCAAACAGGATTTATGTGCTGATACCGGGAAAGGAGGACGCTGCCCTTGCCTGATACCTCAAAACTGGAAAAGCTCAACCGGGAGTTGGAAAAAAGCGAAAAGAAACTGCGGAAAGCCATCAATGATGAAAAGGCATTGCAGCACCAGTTGAAGCAGCTTACCCGAAAGGAACGGACGCATCGGCTCTGTACTCGTGGCGGTATGCTGGAAAGTTTTCAGCAAGAGCCGGAACGCCTGACAGATGATGATGTCATGCTGCTGTTGAAACTCATTTTTCACAGGCAGGACACGCAGGAACTATTGAAAAAACTGCTGGAACGGGAGAAGCTGGAAACCCCTTAGTTTACTAAGGGCGCAATTATACACCACCCAAAGGTTGGTGCATTGCGTTCTCCGAAGGCTCCTCGCCGGAGGGCTGTGATTTTCCGCAGCCACGGACTGCTCCAAATCAAACAGGGGACGCTACACTTCCCCTGCGCTGGCTTTCGCCAGCTACCCTTTTGTGGACTTGCCATCTGGGGACACCTTGCGTTGCAAGCTGTTCCCAGCCGACAAGTTTTACAGAATCAGTTTTCTGTCTTTTGAGAAGAAATGAAAAATGTTATACTAAAAAATGAAAATGCCTATTGACTCTCACGGAACGTCATAGATTAAAGTTACCTTATCAGGAACAGGAGGTCAGCAGCTATGAGGACAGTAAAAGAAATATCAGATTTAACAGGTATCAGCGTTCGCACGCTTCACTATTATGATGAAATCGGGTTGTTAAAGCCAACAGAAAAAAGTGATGCGGGATACCGGCTTTATGACGATAAGGCACTGGAAACATTACAACAGATTTTATTTTTCCGTGAGTTTGATATCTCCTTGAAAGAAATCAAAGCTGTTTTGGACAATCCGGCTCTTGAAAGAAATCAGATTCTACAAGTACAGCGAAAAATGTTGGTAACAAAGAAAGAACGAATGGAACGTCTGATTGCCAGCATTGATGACATTCTGAAAGGAGAGAACAAAATGGATTTTACAATTTTTACCAAAACAGAAGTAGAAGAAATGTTCCAAACCATGCTTGAGCATATGCCGGAGAATATGAGAAACATTGCAATTAAAGAATTTGGTAGCATTGAACAATGGAAAAAGCATTATATGGAAGTCGTATCTTCGGAAGAAATGCAGAAAGGCTATGCAAAGGTAGTTGAATGGTATGGTGGAAAGGACAAGTTTCTGTCTGTTGCCCGAACTCCCGTCAGCAAAGAAGTTGCAGAAAGCTATAACAAACGGATAGAAGCGATTTTGCAAAAACTGATTGCAAAACAGAATTGTGACATAGATTCTTTTGAAGTAAAAGAGCTTGTTGGAGAATATGGCTTTGTTATGAAACAGCTTGCCCAGATAAAAGAAGAAAAAGGCTTTATGATGGCACAGACGCAGTATTACCGCAATGAACAAATCAAACCAATGATAGACGAAAAATACGGTGAAGGGGCTTCTGATTTCTTTGCACAGGCAATAGAAAACTATTATAAAGTTAAGTAATCTTGAATTTTAACTAAATACCCGCCGCCCCCAGCGGCACACCAAGCAGGAAATCTGAAAAAGGTCTCCTGCTTTTTTTATACCTAAAATCGGAAAGGAGGAACACTAAATGCCCTGTCCACACAATCAAATCTCCATCGTCCAGCGTAGCAACCGCCAGTCTGCTGTTGCCGCCGCTGCTTACCAAAGCGGCGAAAAGCTGTTCTGTGAATACGACCAGCAAGTGAAGCACTACCCAGAAAAGCGTGGTATCGTCCATAATGAAATCCTGCTCCCGGCAAATGCCCCGCCAGAGTATGCAGACCGCAATACCTTATGGAACGCCGCCGAAGCTGTTGAGAAGCAATGGAACTCCCAGCTTGCAAGGCGGTGGGTGTTTTCCATTCCCAGAGAGATACCGCCCGACCAGTACGCCGCCCTTGTCCGGGATTTCTGCAATCAGCAGTTTGTTTCCAAAGGAATGTGCGTGGATTTTGCCATCCATGACAAAGGGGACGGAAACCCTCACGCTCATGTCATGCTGACTATGCGGGCAATGGATGAACATGGGAAATGGCTTCCCAAGAGCCGCAAGGTTTATGACCTTGACGAGAACGGGGAACGGATAAAACTTCCGTCCGGCAGATGGAAAAGTCACAAGGAAGATACGGTTGACTGGAACGACCGCAAGTATTGTGAAATCTGGCGGCATGAATGGGAGATCATCCAGAACCGCTATCTGGAAGCCAACAACCGCCCGGAGCGGGTGGATCTCCGTTCTTATGAAAGACAGGGGCTTGATATTATCCCTACCGTCCATGAGGGTGCTGCTGTCCGGCAGATGGAAAAGCGAGGGATTCAGACCAACATCGGAAATCTGAACCGGGAAATCAAAGCCGCCAACAGCCTGATGAAGTCTATCCGGCAGCTTATTAAAAATCTCAAAGGCTGGATTATCGAGCTTAGTGAAAAACGAAAAGAACTGCTTGCGGAAAAAGCTGCGGAGGAAGCGGTATTTCTTCCCAATCTGTTGATGAAGTACATGGAGGTACGAAAGGCAGAACGGAGCGACTGGACACGGGCGGGACAAAACCGTGGAACTTCCAAAGACTTAAAGGCAGTCAGCGAAGCCCTGTCCTATCTTCAGAGAAAGGGACTTTCCACCGTGGAGGATTTGG
This sequence comes from Faecalibacterium sp. I4-3-84, assembly GCF_023347255.1. Classification (GTDB taxonomy): domain Bacteria; phylum Bacillota; class Clostridia; order Oscillospirales; family Ruminococcaceae; genus Faecalibacterium; species Faecalibacterium taiwanense. The sequence goes on along the minus strand of NZ_CP094466.1, from coordinate 576,259 downwards.
AAAACTTTATAGAAACGTCCGGGAAATCTGCCGCCGACTACCGAAAGCAGATGAAGCCAAAGGAAACCCGCAGCAACGTGATTGACGCTATCCTTGCCGCCCGGACGGACTGTAAGGAATGTAAGCCCGTTTATGAGAAATACCAGAAGATATTTTTCAAGAAAACTAAGGAAAAATTCAAGCTGGAACACCCGGAGGTTGCCCGGTTTGAGAAAGCCAGTGCCTACCTTGCCAAGCACCCGGATGATAAGGACAGCACGAAAAAGGAGCTTTTGCAGGAACAGGCGAAGCTTGTGGGCGAAATCGCAGACTTGAAAGTACCGTTGACCGAGGTGCAGGAAGATTTGAAGAAGCTGCGGGACATCCGCTACTGGGTACGGAAAGCCACACCCGGCACAGAGGAAAGCAAAGAGCCGCCCAAGAAGCAGCCCCTCAAAGAAGTCTTGCAGGATAAGGCTGACGAGAAGAAAGCACAGAAAAACGCCCCGGCGCAGACGAAACACAAACAACAGGATATGGAACTTTAACAGGCACTTGCCATTTTCAGATTGAGAATGATAAGTGCCTTTTCTTTTTTACAAGGAGGAATTGATTTGAATGTATTTGAAGCTGTGAAGCAGTCCGTTACGACAAGACAGGCTGCGGAGCATTACGGAATCCGGGTAAACAGAAACGGGATGGCTTGCTGCCCGTTCCACAACGATAAGACCCCCAGCATGAAGCTGGACAAGCGTTTCCACTGCTTCGGATGTGGTGCAGATGGGGATGTGATTGATTTTGTAGCTGCCCTGTACGGGCTGGGGAAAAAGGAAGCCGCCGCACAGTTGGCGAGTGACTTCGGGCTTGCCTATGAGGACTGGAAGCCACCGGGCAGGGCAAGGAAGCCCAAGCCCCGGCAGAAATCCCCGGAAGAACAGTTCCGGGAAGCAAAGGCACATTGCTTCCGTGTCCTTGCCGATTATCTACACCTCTTACGGGTATGGAAAACCGACTATGCCCCGCACTCCCCGGAGGAAGCGTTTCATCCCCGGTTCGTGGAAGCCTTGCAGAAGCAAGCCCATGTGGAATATCTGCTGGATGTGCTGCTGTTCGGGGAGACAGAGGAAAAAGCGGTTTTGATTATGGACTACGGAAAGGATGTGATACAGCTTGAACAGCGAATGGCAGAGCTTGCAGCCGCAGACGCAGCAAGAACTAAAAAACACCATGAACGCCATGCAGCCGCCCCAGAGCGTTGAGGAAGTAAAGGCAACTCTGGAAACCACCGAGAAAGGCGGCGTCCGCCAGAGCATACGGAACTGCCTGACCGTATTCCAGCGTGACCCTGTGCTTGCCGGGGCAATCGCCTACAACATCCTGACCGACCGCAAGGACATCATAAAGCCCATCGGTTTTCACAGAGAAAGCACAGCCCTGACCGATACGGACATGAAGTATCTGCTTCTCTATCTGGAGGAAACCTACGGGCTTACCAGTGAGAAAAAGATTGAAACCGCCATCGGGATTGTGGCGAATGAGAATAAGTACCACCCCATCCGGGATTTTCTGAACAGCCTTGCATGGGACGGGACTGAGCGCATCCGCTTCTGTCTGCGGCACTTTCTGGGAGCTGATGTGGACGATTACACCTATGAAGCCTTGAAGCTGTTCATGCTGGGGGCGATTACAAGGGCATTTAAGCCCGGAAGCAAGTTTGAAATCATGCTGTGTCTGGTAGGCGGTCAGGGGGCTGGCAAATCCACCTTCTTCCGGCTGCTGGCAGTCCGGGACGAGTGGTTTTCCGATGATTTGCGGAAGCTGGACGATGATAACGTGTACCGCAAGCTGCAAGGTCACTGGATAATTGAAATGTCGGAAATGATGGCAACCGCCAATGCCAAGAGCATTGAGGAAATCAAGTCCTTTCTAAGCCGCCAGAAAGAGGTTTACAAAATTCCCTATGAAACTCACCCGGCAGACCGCCCCCGTCAATGCGTGTTCGGCGGCACTTCCAACGCCCTTGACTTTCTCCCCCTTGACCGTTCCGGCAACCGCCGATTTATCCCGGTCATGGTGTACCCGGAGCAAGCCGAGGTTCACATTTTGGAGGACGAAGCCGCTTCCAGAGCCTATATCAGCCAGATGTGGGCGGAAGCAATGGAGATTTACCGAAGCGGCATGTTCAAGCTGTCATTCAGCCCAGCCATGCAGCGGTATCTCAAAGAACACCAGCGGGATTTTATGCCGGAGGACACCAAAGCCGGGATGATACAGGCTTACCTTGATAAGTACACCGGGGAAACGGTCTGCTCCAAGCAGCTCTACAAGGAAGCCTTAAACCACACCTTTGATGAGCCGAAGCAATGGGAAATCCGGGAAATCAACGAGATAATGAACCAGTGCATTACCGGGTGGAACTACTTTTCCAATCCGAGGATGTTTGCGGAATACGGCAGACAAAAGGGCTGGGAGCGTGAAATCCCGGCAACGGACACCGACAACCCGCCCGAAAAATCTATGGACGGTTTTGTGGAGGTCACAGAGCAGATGGAGCTTCCATTCTGAAAATGACAGCCCGTTGCCGACTTCGTTGCTATCCCGTTGCCGAGCCGGTTGCCGGGGAAAATCCCTTATTTCCGGGCTTTTTCCCTCTCTGACAACCAAAACAACAGAAAAATAAAAGAAAAGTATAAATAGTAATCAACGCCAGATTGAGATTGTTTGCAAGGTCTTTTGAAGCCCGTTGCCGGACTTCGTTGCCGACCGTTCTCTGTCTGGCTATTTTCATGTATGGAGGATAACTGCCTATGGCGAAAAATAAGACCAAGATTGAAGTGACAACCGTATTTGACGGGGAACTGGACGCCACCGATGTGTTCGTCAGCCTGATTTCCCAGAAATACGGCAAAACAAATACAAAAGAATATCTTGCTAAAAAGAAAGATTTGAAGTATAATGAAGATGAGGTTCAACAGAGCCAGATACCGTCTGGATTGTGTGGGTAAATGGCTATGATGAACGAAATGGAATACAGAACAATCGGTTCAGCACTTGCCGGGGGCTATCGTGCGGCGGTCTATTGCAGGCTGTCAAAGGACGATGACCTGCAAGGCGAAAGTGCCAGTATCGCAAACCAGCGTGATATGCTGGAAAAATACTGCGAAAAGCAGGGATGGGAGGTTGTGGCAGTCTATCAGGACGATGGCTTCACAGGTCTTAATATGGAGCGTCCTGATTTACAGAGAATGTTGAGAGCCATTGAGCGCAGGCAAATCAACCTTGTCATCACGAAAGACCTCAGCCGACTGGGGCGTAACTATTTGCAAACAGGGCATTTGATTGAGGACTTTTTCCCAAGAAACGGTGTCCGCTATATCGCCATGAATGACGGTATCGACACCCTGCGGGATAACAACGACATCGCCCCGTTCAAGAATATCCTGAACGAGATGTACAGCAAGGATATTTCCAAGAAAGTCCATTCCTCTTATCTTCTGAAAGCGCAGAAAGGACAGTTTACCGGGTGTCTTGCCCCGTTTGGGTATCGGAAAGACCCGGAGGACAAAAACCATCTGCTCATTGACGAGGAAACCGCCCCGATTGTGCGGCTGATTTTCGGATATGCCCTAAACGGTCATGGTCCGAACTATATCCGCAGACGGCTGGAGGAAGAAAAAATCCCCTGCCCCACATGGTGGAACCGGGAACGGGGGCTTCGCAATACCCGCACCAAATGGGAAAAGAAAGACCCGGAAAACGGGCGGTATATGTGGGACTTTTCCGTTATCAAAGACCTTTTGATGAATCCCGTTTACACTGGGGCGATTGCTTCCCAGAAAAAGGACTACCGTTTCAAAATCGGCACGATTGGGGAAAAGAAGCCGGAGAACTGGATTGTAGTGGAAGGACAGCATGAACCGCTGATTGACCGCATGAGCTTTGACATTGTGCAGAACAAGCTGAAATCCCGCCAGCGTCCGGGGCAGACCAATGAAATCAGCCTGTTTGCCGGACTGATAAAATGCGGCGAGTGTGGGAAGTCTCTGACGGTACGCTACACAAACGCAAAACATCCCCAGCAGATTTACTCCTGCAAGACCTACAATGCCTTTGGAAAGAACCACTGCACCCAGCACCGGATTGATTATGACACCCTTTACAGTCATGTGCTGCGGAAAATCCGGGAATGTGCCAGAGCTGCCCTGATGGACGGGAAAGCGATTGCTGACCGCCTGACCAATACCTGTGAAGCCGAGCAGCGGGAACAGCGGGAAGCAATGGAACGCTCCCTTACAAGGGACGAGGAACGGATTGAGGTTCTGGACAAAATGGTAATGCGGCTTTATGAAGATATGATTGCAGGGCGTATCAGTGAGCAGAACTTCAACACCATGCTGGAAAAGACACAGACCGAGCAGACGGAACTTAAAACAAAAGTGTCCGAGGGCAGAAAGCGGCTGTCCGATGAAGTCCAGCTTGCCAATGACGCAAAACAATGGGTGGAAGCCATTCAGGAATACGCCAACATTACAGAACTGGACGCAGCCACCCTCAACCGCTTAATCAAAGAAATCGTCGTGCATGAGCGCATTGACGAAGATAAAACAAGACACATTTCTATCGAAATTCATTTTAATCTCAAACCCATCCCGGAGGTGGAACAGGTCACTGCCTGACCTGTCCCGCCGGGACGGTTCTCTTAAAAACACCATATAGATTTTTTGTACGCCGCCGCCCGCCATCGAGCAGAGTTTTACACCTAATTGGGGATAAAACAGCTCATGGCTGGCGGTGGTGTGGTGCTGATCGGCACGACACTCATCCCCCTGCTCTCCGGTTTGTTCGGCTAATCCACGGCAAGCCCAGCTTAACCGAAGGGTGGTGAAATATTGGGCAGCATTTTAGAAAAGATCGAACAGGCTCTCAAGGATATGCTGATCGGATGGATCGAGAGCAACCTGACCAATATGTTCACCGATGTCAACGAGAAGGTAGGAACGATTGCCGCCGAAGTTGGGCAAACACCGTCCGGCTGGAACGGCGGCGTGTACCAGATGATCCGGGGACTATCCGAAAACGTGATAGTCCCCATCGCTGGTATCATCATCACCTTTGTTTTGTGCTACGAGCTGATTTCCATGATCACCGAGAAAAACAACCTTCACGACATGGACACTTGGATGTTCTTCAAGTGGTTTTTCAAGGCGGCTGTGGCGATCTATCTCGTGACACACACGTTTGACATCGTGATGGCAGTATTCGACATCGGGCAGAACGTAGTTTCCGGTGCAGCCGGAGTAATCCACGGCAACACCAGCATTGACATTGACGCGACGATTGCGCAGATGCGTACCGGCATGGAGAACATGGGCGTCGGAGAACTGCTCGGACTGTCGATAGAAACGCTTCTGATCAGTCTATGCCTCAAAATCATGGCGATCCTCATTACGGTTATCCTCTACGGGCGCATGATTGAGATTTACTGCACCGTGAGCATCGCGCCTATTCCCATCGCAACCATGAGCAACCGCGAATGGGGCAGCATCGGCACGAACTATCTGAAAGGCTTGTTCGCTTTGGCATTTCAGGGCTTTCTCATCATGGTCTGCGTCGGCATCTATGCGGTGCTGATCAACGGCATGATTATTGCAGACAACATTCACTCGGCTCTGTTCTCTGTGGCGGCGTACACGGTCATTCTGTGTTTCTCGCTGTTCAAGACCGGAAGCCTCGCAAAATCCATTTTCCATGCGCACTAAGGAGGTCGGCAGCATGAAGAAGTACAGCATCATCTACGCCGATCCCCCTTGGGCGTATCGGACTTACTCCAAAAAGGGACAGGGACGGTCGGCAGAAAGCCACTACCCGACAATGTGCATTGAAGACATCAAGGCACTTCCGGTTGGCGAACTGGCTGCGAAGGACTGCGCTCTGTTCCTCTGGATCACGTTCCCATGCCTCTGTGAAGCACTCGAAGTGCTGACGGCATGGGGCTTTTCTTATAAGACCGTGGCTTTTGTATGGGTGAAGCAAAACCGCAAGAACGATGACCTCTTCACCGGCATGGGGTATTGGACAAGGGCAAACGCGGAAATCTGCATCCTTGCCACGAAGGGACATCCGAAGCGAGTTGACGCCGGTGTGCGTCAGGTCATCCTCAGCCACATCGAAGAGCATTCCAAAAAGCCGGATGAGGCGCGGGAACGCATTGTTCGGCTCATGGGAGACCTTCCCCGCGTAGAGCTTTTTGCCCGTCAGTCTCCCGAAGGCTGGGACGTTTGGGGCAACGAGGTCGAATGCACGGCACATCTTCCAATGGAGGAAACACCATGCTGCGGCTAAGACCTATCTCTCTTCGAGACGCCAACGAGTATGTCCGGAAGTATCACCGGCATCATAAGCCGGTTGCCGGTCACAAGTTTTCCATCGGCTGTGAAGCAGACGGTGAGCTGGTCGGTGTAATCATCGTCGGGCGTCCCGTCAGCCGGTATCTGGATGACGGCTTCACATTGGAGGTTACAAGGCTATGCACCAACGGGGCGAAGAACGCTTGCAGCTTTCTCTACGGCGCGGCGGCAAGAGCTGCTGCGGCTATGGGCTATAAGCGCATCATCACCTACACGCTGGAAAGCGAAAACGGTGCAAGCCTTCGTGCTTCCGGCTGGATCTGTCAAGGCAAAGCGGGTGGGCTTCGCTGGACAGGCAAGCGTCAGCCGAAGGAGGATCAATATCCCGCACAAATGAAGCTGCGCTATGAAAAGCAGCTTAGAAAGGAGGAAACAGTCAATGGCATTTGTTCCGGTCCCGAAGGATCTTAACCGCGTCAAAACGAAGGTCATGTTCAACCTGACCAAGCGGCAGCTCATTTGTTTTTCCATCGCTGCGGCAGTCGGTGTCCCGATTTTCTTTCTGGCGAAGGCACATCTCGACTTGTCTACGGCGGCAATGCTGATGGTGGTTATCATGCTCCCGTTTATCTTCTTCGCGCTTTACGAGAAGGACGGTCAGCCCGCCGAAAAGTATCTGTACCACATCGTACAGTCCATGTTCATCCGGGACAAGGTGCGTCCCTATCGCACAAACAATCTCTACGCTGAAATTCAGCAGAAAATCAAAGAACAGGAGGAATTGCAGCTTGAACAACAGCACAGCAAAGGCAAAGCCTAAGATGACGGTCAAAAACGGCGTCGTTTACGGCGATGCCCTTTCCGCTCAGGAAAAGAAGCGGATCGTCATGCAGAAGAAAAAGGACAGGAAGGCAAAGAAAGTCCGCAAGTCCGCCCAGCAGACCATCCCCTATGTGGAGATGTGCCGTGACGGTATCTGCAAGGTGAACAGCCGCCTCTACACGAAGTCCATCGCCTTTGAGGACATCAACTACCAGCTTGCGCAGAACGAGGACAAAACTGCCATCTTTGAGAACTGGTGCGACTTTCTGAACTACTTCGACAGTTCGATTTTCGTCCAGCTCTCCTTCATCAATCAGAAGGCAAGTCTCAATGAGTTCCGCAAGCGCATCAACATTCCGGCACAGGAGGACGCCTTCAACGACATCCGCTCCGAGTATTCCGGTATGCTGCAAAGCCAGCTCACCAAGGGCAACAACGGACTGGTCAAGAAAAAGTACATCACCTTCGGCATTGAGGCGGACTCCCTCCGCACGGCAAAGCCGAAGCTCGAACGCATTGAAACCGACATTCTCAACAACTTCAAAACCCTCGGTGTGAGAACCGAGCCGCTGTCCGGCTATGAGCGGCTGAAAGTGCTTCATGATGTATTCAACATGGACACCAATGAGCCGTTCCGCTTTTCCTTTGACATGGTAGCCCGAACAGGACTCAGCACGAAGGACTTCATCGCGCCCACTTCCTTTGACTTCCGTGAAGGCAAGTGCTTCAAGATGGGCAAAACCATCGGCGCGGCGAGTTTCCTGCAAATCCTCGCGCCGGAACTCAATGACCGTATGCTTGCCGACTTCCTTGAGATGGACAGCAACATCACGGTCAATTTTCATATCCGGACGATTGACCAGGCGAAGGCAATCAAGAGCATCAAGTCGAAGATCACCGACCTCGACAAGATGAAGATTGAAGAGCAGAAAAAGGCAGTCCGCTCCGGCTACGACATGGACATCATCCCGTCCGATCTCGCTACCTTCGGCGGTGAGGCGAAGCGTCTGTTGCAGGATCTCCAGACCCGCAATGAGAGACTGTTCCTCGTGACCATCCTCATCATGAACACAGCAACTAACCGCCAGAAGCTCGAAAACGCGGTGTTCCAGACCGCAGCCATTGCCCAAAAGTATAACTGTGCGCTCAAGCGTCTCGACTTCCAGCAGGAAGAAGGGCTGATGTCCTCTCTGCCTATCGGCGTCAATCAAGTGGAAATCGAACGCGGACTGACCACTTCCAGCACAGCGGTTTTCGTGCCGTTCACCACGCAGGAGCTTTTTCAGGGCGGCGAAGCTCTCTACTACGGGCTGAACGCGCTGTCCAACAACATGATCATGGTTGACCGCAAGCAGCTCAAGAACCCCAACGGGCTGATCTTGGGTACACCCGGTTCCGGTAAGTCCTTCTCCGCCAAGCGCGAAATGACGAACGCCTTCCTCATCACGGAGGATGACATCATCGTCTGCGACCCCGAAGCCGAGTATTTCCCCCTCGTGCAGAAGCTCGGCGGTCAGGTCATTCGCATCTCACCGGTCAGCACGGATTACATCAATCCGTTGGACATCAACACGAACTACTCCGAAGAGGAAAACCCGCTGACGCTGAAATCCGACTTCATCCTCTCCATGTGTGAGCTGATTGTCGGCGGCAAGGACGGCTTGCAGCCGGTTGAGAAGACCATCATTGACCGCAGTGTCCGCATGGTTTATCAGGAGTTCCTTGCAGACCCCAAGCCGGAGAAAATGCCGATCCTCGAAGACCTCTACAACATTCTGAGAAATCAGAAGGAGCCGGAGGCACAGCGCATCGCAACCGCCCTCGAAATCTATGTTCACGGCTCTCTGAACGTCTTCAATCACAGAACGAATGTGGATGTCAACAACCGCTTCGTCTGCTATGACATCCGCGAACTCGGCAAACAGCTCAAGAAGCTCGGAATGCTGATTGTGCAGGATCAGGTGTGGAACAGAGTTACCATCAACCGCGCCCAGCACAAGGCAACGCGCTACTACATGGACGAGTTCCACCTTTTGCTGAAAGAGGAACAGACCGCCGCGTACAGCGTGGAAATCTGGAAGCGTTTCAGAAAATGGGGCGGCATCCCGACCGGAATCACGCAGAACGTCAAGGATCTGCTTGCGTCCCGCGAGGTAGAGAACATTTTTGAAAACTCGGATTTCGTCTACCTTCTGAATCAGGCGTCCGGCGACCGGCAGATTCTCTCGAAGGCGCTGAACATCTCGCCCAGCCAGCAGAACTACATCACCAACTCCAACGCCGGTGAGGGGCTGATCTTCTATGGCTCGACCATCGTTCCCTTCAAGGACGATTTCCCGAAGGACACCCAGCTTTACCGCATCATGACCACCCGTTTAGAAGAAACCGTACAGAACTAAGGAGGATTTTTGAATATGAACAACAAGATGATTACCATTCCCTATGCGGACGCTATCGAATACGGAGAGAACACCTCCGCGCTGTTTAAGGCTCTGTGGGAGCTGACCGATCTGATCCGACTGGAAAGCGACCTCAAGAAGCATCACCGCGCCTACCTCCAAGTGAGGGAGGACATCGACGAAAAGGTCAAGGAGGCACGTCAGATTATGACCAAGGTATCTGTGGATATGATCGGTTTCTACTTCAAGGTTGATGTTCCCGAAAGCAGCAACAGCGACGAGAATACCCCTTTCGCTGACGCAGGTGATGATGAAACCGTTTCTATCCCCAAGGACAAGTATGAACTGATGATCGACGATCTGCTCACGATGTCCGAAATCATCCAGTGCGTCGCAGATATGCGCACGCAGGATGTGAAGGCAATCCGCGAGTTCGGCAAGTTCATCCCCGCCTTTGCCGCCTTTGAGAAGAACCGGCTGAGCCTCTATCGTGAGGCGGCGAAGGAAGCCGAGGAAATCTTCGACCGTTGGGCGGACGAGATTGACGATCTCGACAAGGACTTCATGGAAGATGAGGACTACGAGCCGGACGAGTATTACTCCGACTGATATGCGCTCAAATCCGAAGAAAGGAGCTGGTTTTTATAGAGCTTGACATCATTCATACCGGCGATTGTCTTGAAATCCTGAAAACTCTGCCCGATGACAGCGTTCATTGCTGTGTGACGTCCCCTCCGTATTACGCACTCCGCGATTACGGCATGGAGGCTCAGATCGGCAGAGAGACAACGCCGAAGGAATATATCTCGCGCCTGACGGAAGTGTTTACCGAAGTCAGGCGCGTTTTGCGTCCGGATGGAACGCTCTGGCTGAACATCTCGGACACCTACGCCGGGAAGGGCAATCAGGGCGAATTTATTGACCCGAAGAACCCCAACGGCAGAACCGGTCAGGCTGTGGCTCTCAACAACAAGGTTGAGGGCTGCAAGCCGAAGGATATGATCGGCATTCCGTGGATGCTGGCGTTTGCCCTCCGTGATACCGGCTGGTATCTGCGCAACGACATCATCTGGATGAAGGATAACCCCATGCCGGAGAGCGTGAAAGACCGCTGCGCCCGCTGCTATGAGCATATTTTCCTGTTCTCCAAGTCCAAGAAGTATTTCTTTGACTACAAGGCAATCTCCGAACCGATTGCCCCTGCAACGGCAGAACGCCTCAAGCGCGGCATGAAGGGCGGTAACAAATACGGAAAGCCCGTTCCCGGTCAGCCTCAGCCGCAGTCCATCAACCGCCCCCGTGAGCATGGCGAGATCAAGGACGCAGACATCAATCCGCTCCGCAACAAGCGCGATGTCTGGAAGATCAACACTGTTCCCTTCAAGGGCGGTCACTACGCCGCCTACCCTCCGAAGCTGGTTGAGACCTGTCTTCTTGCCGGTTGTCCCGAAGGCGGCATTGTGCTTGACCCCTTTATGGGAAGCGGCACAACCGGCATGGTTGCCTCACAGATGGGGCGTCATTTCGTCGGCATCGAGCTGAACCCTGAATACACCGAGCTTGCCTACAAGCGGATTGGAGGTGAAATCTGATGCCCAAGGAACCGGAACTTAAAGCCCGTGACAAGGTAGTCGTGCGGATGACGCGGGAGGGCGCGGTCGAGGAAAACCTGACGGCTGGCACCGAGCAGCGTGTGTCAAAGCGGCTGGAAGATGCGGAGCTGGTCAAGCCGGTTGAGACAGTCGAGCCTTCCGAAGCTCTTTCTGCGGAGGAACAGAAAAAGGTGCAGATGCGCCGTCAGCAGCGTCAGTTTCAGGCGGAACACGCCGAGGATAACGACACACAGCCGCCCTCGGAAACGTCTGTCACAGAAGAGAAAAGGACAGAAACTCTACCCCAGAATGTACCCGAACCGCTGCCTTCGGAAACGCCGTTCAAGCCTCCTGTTTTGGAGCAGCACGGTGTTTCTTCTCATACCGGCACGGTGATTGCCGAAACGGTTGTCACGCACAAGCTACGCAAGACCTCTGCGGTTGAAGCCGTTGACGCGGATGCCGTTCTCTCCCAAGCGGCAGAGACTTCCTCCGCAAAGCCGGTCTCGGACGATGCCGTCCCGCCCACGAAGCGGATTCAGAAGCTCGAAAGGAAGTCCGAAAAGGCGCATGAGCGTCTGGACGCTGCCCGCCAGAAGCTGCCCACGCACAAGGTTCTCAAGAAAGAGCGTGTCTTTGATGAGGAAACCGGCAAGGGCAAAACCCGCCTTCATTTTGAGGATGAGCTGAAAAAGCCGAAGGGCAAGGGCAAGCTGCAATTCGAGGCAGACAAAACCGTCCGCAAGGTCGGTGACACTCTCGCCTCCGGCATTCACGGCAAAATCCATGAGGTCGAGCAGGAAAACTCGGCGGTCGAGGGGGCGCACAAAACAGAGATTGTCGCAGAGACCGCCGCAAGGCATTTCAGTCATCACAGAGAAAAAAGCGTCAACAAGCCCTATGAGAAGGTTTCTAAGCTGGAACACAAGGCGGATGCTGCTGATGCGAAGCTCCAATATGAGAGAAATCAGCAGGAGCATCCTGAGATGAAGAAGCAGAACATGAACAAGCACTATCAGAAGCAGAACATCAAGAAGGAATATGCCGCCGCTCGAAATGCCGGTTCTCAGACTGCCGGGACTGCCACAAAGAATACCGGCAAGAAGCTCGGTGAAAAGGTGTCCGACAAGATCAAGGAGTTCTTTGAGAAGAACAAGAAGGTCTTCATCTGGATCGGCGTCGGAGTTGCCCTTCTCGTTTTGCTCGGTGCCGGAATCAGCTCGTGTTCGATGCTCACCTCTACCGGCTCGTCGGTTATCGCTTCCTCTTATCTCAGCGAGGATGACGCGATGCTCGGCGCGGAGGCGCAGTATTGCCGGATGGAGCAAGAGCTGCAAAGCTATTTGGATAACTATGAAAGCACCCATGACTATGACGAATACCACTTCGATCTGGACGATATTGAGCATGACCCCTATGTGCTGATCTCCATTCTCTCGGCTCTCCATGAGGGTGAGTTCACGCTGGATGAGGTGCAGGGTACGCTCCAAATGCTGTTTGAAAAGCAGTACATCCTCACCGAAGAGGTCATCGTCGAAACCAGATACCGCACGGAGACCGACACATGGACGGACGCAGACGGCAACACGCATACGGAAACCTATCGCATCCCGTATGACTACTACATCTGCAACGTGAAGCTCGAAAACTTCAATCTCTCCCATGTCCCGGTCTACATCATGTCTCAGGAACAGCTTTCCATGTACGCAACGTATATGTCGGTGCTGGGCAACCGTGAGGATCTGTTCGGTGACTCTCCCTATGTGGACAAGTACATTACAAATCCTCCCGCCGACTACGATGTCAACCCGGAATACTTGAACGACGAGAAGTTTGCGACACTGATCACTGAGGCGGAAAAGTATCTCGGCTATCCGTATGTGTGGGGCGGCTCCAATCCCGACACGTCCTTCGACTGCTCCGGCTTCGTCAGCTACGTTCTCACAAACAGCGGACTTGTGAATACCGGGCGGCTGGGCGCACAAGGACTTTACAACGTCTGTGCGCCGGTTTCAAAGGCGAATGCACAGCCCGGTGATCTCATCTTTTTCGTCGGGACGTATGACACCCCCGGTGTGTCCCACGTCGGCATTTACGTCGGTGATGGGGTCATGATCCACTGCGGCGACCCCATTCAGTACACATCCATCAATTCTTCCTACTGGCAGCAGCATTTCTACGCCTTCGGAAGACCCGCCTATTAAAAGAAAGGAGTTTTGCATGAATCCCAAGTATCAGAAAGTCCTCTCCGACATTGAGAAGGCTGAAAAGAAGAAGTCCGAAATCGAAGGTCAGCTCAAGGAACTGTACGACAAGAAGACAGAGCTGGAAAACCTTGAAATCATCAACACCGTGCGCTCTATGGTGATGGACAAGGATCAGATCATGGCGTTCCTGTCTTCCATGAAGGGCGGCACCAAGCCCGCTGAAAATACGGAGGTAATCGACAATGCGTAAGAAATTTCGTTTTCTGACCGTCCTTGCGGTCTGCGTCATGGTTCTGTCTTGCTTCTCGGTCACGGCATTAGGTTGATGTTTGTTCCCATTGCAGCAGAAAGCTGCACCACATCGTAGTCCTGCTTCATCAGGTCAATCAGCTCATCATCGTCAATGATCAGGTGAGAGGCAAACGCATTCGCCTCATATTCGTGTTTTGTGCGCATATCGAACAGCACGAACTCCGGGAGCGGTTCGTTCCCTTTGGCAAGATCGCGATGAAAGGTATCATGCCCGATCTCGTGACCGCAAACCATTTGCATGATCAGATACTCCATGTTGGAGTTCAGAAGAATATGCCGCTCTTTATGGCGGTAGGTGTACATTCCGAGCAGATCGTTCAGATTGTCAAGGAAATGGAGATGAATGCCCAGCTCACGGGCAATCTTCAAGGTATCTCTTGTTCCACAGCTTTTGACAATGCTGTTCGCCTTTTTGTATATTTCCTCGGAGCGAATTATCACGGGACCTTCACCCCTTTCATGTTGAAAACAGTCAAAGTAAATCCGTCAAGAAACCGAGACGCAGACAGTTATTCCTCTGCGTCCGTACCGGTCTTCTTGTATTTCTTCGGCGTGTATTTCTCAACATTCCGGGCTTTGGATTCCCAATATATATCCTGCAACGCCTTCATCACCGCATCCTTGTCCTGCTCAGACAGCGTACCGCCCGCAAACAAGCCGGACATCCCTTCAATCAGGTCCTTTGCCTGTTTCATGCCACGGGAGCCGTACTGCTCGGATGCCTGAACCACAAACTCTTCGTCCTCGGTCAGCAGATAGTTCACATCCACCTTGAAGTATTCCGCGATTTTTCTGTAAGCGTCCTTGGTACGGGGAAAGGAAATGCCGTTCTCGTACCGGGTAATCATACGCCTGTTGATCCCCAGTGCATCGGCTACTTCCTGCTGGGTCAGCTTCCGCTTCTCCCGTTCAGCCTTGAATTTCTCTCCAAACGTCATTTTGGTAATCACTCCTGTTCACAAAAAGTTTGCGACATCAAATTGCGCAAGTCTATTGACAAAGGCACTTGAAGTGCGTATAATAATGACTGAGCAATCCAACTACTCATAGTATATCCTGAATTGCTCATCCTGTCAAGGGGCATGAGTAGTTGTACACGAAAAAGTTACATCTTTTGAGCAGTTCAAATGGACAGGCATTTACGCTGCCGAAGATCATCCGTACCGGCATACACCGGTATGAGGGAACAGGAGTGAGAAACGCAAATGGCTACACAGTACAGAAAGGCATACGTTCCGGTTACGCTGGATGTGGACAAGGAAGGGGCAATCCTCCCTCGCCTTATCTGGTGGGACAACGGTGTAATCTTTCAAATCGACCAGATTCTTTACAAATGCCGCGCCACATCCAAAAAGGTTGGGGGCGGAGGCATCCGTTACACAGTTCAGATTCGCGGAAAGGAATCGTTTCTTTTCCACGAAGGAGACAAGTGGTTTGTCGAAGCAAAGGAGGACAACTGCTCATGATTTTATCCCAGCGACAACTTGAAGAAATTGCAGCCTCAACAACAAAGGACTTCAACCGGTTCTTTTTCGGGGATGAGGCGGACAAGCCCGACCGATCAGCTTTGCCAACACCCATTGATCAGTTTGCAAAGAACTATCTCGGTCTTCGCGTATCATTCGCCCGTCTCTCGCCGGACGGAAGCATCTGCGGTGTCACTGCCTATGCCGACACTGAGTACAAGATCACGGAACTTGGTATTACGCGCACACTGGCTTTGAAGCGTAATCAGGTCATCTTGGACGAGAGCTTCATTCGATCCGGCAACGTGCAGCGGCTCTGCGCCAAGCGCAGATTTACCCTTGCCCACGAGTGCGCCCATCAGATTCTCTTCCAACTGGAATCGGAAGAGGTAAAGGCGTCCTGCGAAATGAAATATTCCGCACGGACAGCCTATACGCCGCGAGAGCTGAAAACCCGCGAGGACTGGAACGAGTGGCAAGCAAATGTCTTGGGCGCGGCGATCCTGCTTCCTCAAAAAGAGGTTGACCTGGCAATGCGTCGGTTTGTAGAAACGCCGCTGATCAATTACGAGGGGAGGTATTCGTATGGTGATCACTTAACGCTGCGCCTTTTCTGCCGGTTGTTCGGTGTCTCCAAGACAACGGCGTCTATCCGCCTTCGTCAGCTCGGCTACATGGTAGATCGTCCATTCAGTGAGTATGTTGACCCACTGGAGGTGTGGTAATGAAGAGAGCATCCATTCGGGTTCAGGAACCGACGCCGGAGCTGATCGAAAAAATCCGCAGGGCAAGAGTTGCCATTTCCCAGCAGAAGCCCCGATACCTGAAATGTCCCTATTGTCAGCATAATGCCATTGCTGTCTACGAGGACACGAGGGGTCATGTAGAATCCAAGTGCAAGAAATGCGGGCGGATCACAGTCTTTGATGTGCTGAATATGAGAAGACTGCGACCGCGTACCAAGTAAGAACCGGAGGACAAGCCTCTGTTCTAAAATAAAATATATGTCATAGCTGAGCTGTGGAGCCGCCTGATAGGTGAAGTCATCCTAATGCCGCATGAGACAGAGTTTAATTGCTCTGTTTTATCGGCATGGGATTCAAACCTCACCGTCATGCGGCTCTTTTTCTGTCTTCACCCTTCCCGCTGCTCCCGCGCAGCGGAAAGGATGAACAATGAAAATCCCTAAGACCCCTATCGCGTTCGATTACGACCTATGGACTACGGAGGACGGCAAGTGCATGGTGCGCGTGAAACGAACCGGCGAAGTTTCCGAGGTTGACCGCAAGGTTATGAGAATCCTTCGCGCAGAGGAAAAGCGGATCAGACGCTCGTATGGCTCTGACAACACCTCTGAGGATGAAGACGGCGCAGAGAAAATTTCTGATACCGTGCTGTCCCTTGACGCTATGCCGGAGGACGATGTGAAGTCCGCTGCATGGCTGGCAGACTCCCGCGACTGCATGGAGGAACTGATCACCGCCCTCAAAGAGAAGGAGCTTCTTTCCATTCTGACAGAGAAGCAGCGCGAATTGTATCTTGCGATGACCCGTGAAGGACTGACTCTTCGAGAGTTTGCCCGAAGGAAAGGCATCGGCATCAGAGCTGCATTTGACCTCAAAGCAGCGGTGCAGAAAAAATTTCAAAGAATTTTTTGAGCGGTACTCAACAAACGGCAAAAAGATGTCCGTTGTAAAGTGAAAGGGTCAATCAGACCACTTCACTGCTCCTTGAAAACTGAATAGTTCAGTGCTGCGGATCTTTCCGCTTCTGCGAAGCAACACAGCTTCCGACGCCAAGACCTCCCGAAAGGGAGTGAGCGACCTCCGGAGAGCTATAACAGCCGTGTGGTGCGGCTGCTTGCGACGATGCAGATGCCGGGTATAATGATACTTCCGTCTTTTCTTTGAATGGGCGGCTCGGAGGAATGGGCGGCTCGGAGCGATCCTCGGAGGGGTGAGAGTCCCATGATACCGATTAACCGTTGGTAGTCCGCAGCATTCCCGGAACTGCAAAGTTCTTCTGGCAGGGGCGCGAGCTGCAAATATGCCGGACAACGAAACAAACCCAAAAGAAACTTACTATATAGTTTCAGGATGAAAACTATGTGGCAGAGTGTCTTCACAAGATGCTCTGCCATATCCTTTTGTCCTGAATAGTTCTACGAAACAGGAGGTGCTTAGAATATGATGGGCATTGAAACAATGAAAAACGTCAGCCCGAAAACGGTTGACCGAAGCACACTCGTTCAGAGAAGCAGCGTCCGGCTTGATCCTGCGGCACCGCGAGAGGACAGGCTGAGGGAGTTCATCAAGCAGATCAGAAATCCTTATTGTTATCTGGACGGGAAGACAGTGGTGAAGATCAGCTTCGCCGAGACGGACACGACGATGGAAGAGTGTCTGGAACACTATCTGAGAGGGCTTTGATTTATGAACAGTCTGAATCTTTTCACCCGGTTCTATGGACAAGCGATTGAGCCTGTGGTATAATGAAATCGGTCAAAAAAAGAAGAATACGGATTAAGCCGCTTGCCCTGATGGTCATGTGGCGTTTTCGTGTTCCTCTTCATAAGAGTTGAAGCAAGCCTTCGTCTTTCTGATTTGATGTACCACACCAAACAGAAAAACGGAGGTTATTTTTATGCCAGACAAGGTTTACCGCACGGCGATCTACTGCCGCCTGTCCCGTGAGGATGGAGACAAAGTTGAAAGCAACTCCATCGCCAGCCAGAGAGCCATCTGCGAGGACTATATCGCAAGACATGAGGATTTGGAGCTTGTCTGTGAGCCGTTTGTGGATGACGGTTACAGCGGCGTTTCCTTCAATCGTCCTCAGTTCAAAAAGCTGGAAGAGGCAATCCGCAAGGGTGCGCTTGACTGCATTGTGGTCAAGGATCTCAGCCGATTCTCAAGAAACTACATCGACGGCGGACGTTACATTGAGAAGATATTCCCGCAGCTCGGCATACGCTTCATCGCAATCAATGATGCGTATGACAGTCTGACCGGTGATCCGCAGTCCGACTCCTTTGTTATCCCGTTCAAAAACCTGATTAACGATTCTTACTGCAAGGACATCTCCATGAAAATCCGAAGCAGTTTGGAAGTCAAGCAGAAGAGCGGTGAGTTCGTCGGCTCGTTCGCGCCTTACGGCTACATGAAATCACCGGAGAATAAAAACCAGCTCATCGTGGATGAAGCGGTCAGCGAATATGTGCAGATGATCTTTTCCATGTACAAGGACGGCTTCTCCATCGGACGTATTGCAAAGCGTCTGAACCAGATGGGCGTCCTGTCCCCAATGGAATACAAGCATTCTGCCGGTGTGAAGTTTGATACCGTCTTCAAAACCGGCGATACCGCAAAATGGACATACAAAGCCGTCCAGCGTATTCTCACCAACGAGGTTTATATCGGCGTTCTGGCTCAGGGCAAGCGCGGCACTCCCAACTACAAAGTCCGCGTCGTGAAAAGCAAGGATGAATCCGAATGGGTCAAGGTTGAAAATGCGCATGAAGCTCTTGTGTCCTACGAGGACTTCATGGCAGTCAAGGTCATGATGCAGAGAGATATGCGCTGTTCACCCGATCAGGACGAGGCGCATCTGTTTTCCGGCTTCCTGTTCTGCGGAGACTGTCAGCAGCCAATGATCCGCAAGAACGTCCCGTCGAAGACAAAAAAGTATATCTACTACGTCTGCTCCACCAATAAGCACAGCCGGACGTGCAGCCCGCACAGCATCGCCGCAAAAGAGGTTGAAGAGAAGGTCTTCCGTGCCATTCATGACCAGATCGAGCTTGTCATCAATCTGGAACACGCGCTTGCGATGATAGAACGGCTTCCGTCTCAGAGCCGTAAGGCTTTCAATTACGAAGCTCAGATCGCCAAAATCGAGGAAGAGATTGAACGGTACCAAAAGCTCAAGCTGGGGCTTTACGAGAACTTCATCGGCGGCGTCATTGATAAATCGGAATACTTCGAGTTCCGCAGCAGCTACACCAAAATCATTGAGGGCAAGCAGGACGCGCTTCTGCGGGTCAAAAAAGAAATGAAGCAGACGGTGACAACCGGCACGACTGAACGGAACTGGGTAACGCTTTTCAAGCAGTATGAAAACGTCGAAGAACTGAACCGCCGTGTGCTGATGTCCCTTGTTGACCGCATTCTGATTCACGAAAACCATGCAATCGAAATCGTCTTCAAATATAGGGATGAATACCAGCAGACGATTGAATACGTTCTCGGCTATGCCGATGAACTGGATATTGCCGTATAAAGGGGGGATGAGCAAATGGCAAGAAAAAGCAGAAAGCAAATTGCAGTTGAAGAGCCGGTTATCGAGTCTGTTTCTTCCGAGGTCTTCTCAACAGCCATCTATGCCCGTCTTTCCGTTGAAAACAGCGGCAAGTCCGAAAAGGTGGATGTCATCGCAAATCAGATTGAGATTTGCAAGTCCTACATTGCAGAGCGTCCCTACCTGAATCTGATAGATACCTATGTGGACAACGGACGAACAGGAACGGTTTTTGATAGACCGGAGTTCAACCGGCTGATGAACGACATCCGCACCGGCAAGATCAAGTGCCTTGTAGTTCGTGATCTCAGCCGGTTCGGGCGTGACTACATCGAGGCTGGAATCTATCTGGAACGGGTCTTTCCGCAGATCGGGCTTCGGTTTATCGCCATCAAAGAGAACTACGACAACTTTGATACGGACGGCTCCGGCGAAAGCCTCATCATCCCTCTGCAAAACATGATCAACACCCTTTACTCGAAGGACATCTCCCGCAAGGTTTCTACTGCGCTCAAAGCACAGATGGAAAGTGGAGAGTTCAAGAAGCGCAATCTCCCGTATGGTTATCGCTGGGATGAAGAACACAGCAATATGGTTTTCGATGAAGAAACCGCACCGATTGTCCGGAAGATTTTCCAATGGAAAATTGAAGGACTGTCCCTTCCTGCGATTGCAGACCGGCTTGATGCAATGAACGCGCCCAATCCGGAGTTTCAGAAGTATCAGGTCGGCGTCCGCACAGGCAATGCTACGGCAAAGAAGATTTGGAACAAGTCTTCACTGACTACCATTCTGGATAATCCCCATTACGTCGGAGATACCGTTCTCGGACGGACGCTGAACGCCATCTACAAGGGCGTCAAGAATCAACATATCGACCGCGAGGAATGGATTGTTTTTCCCAATACTCACGAGGCGATTATCTCTCGTGAGGACTTTCAGAAGGTTCGTGAGATGCGGGACGCCGCTGCAAGGACGAGAGTTGAAAAGATGGAACGCACGGAAGAAATCCGTGCTACACTGATCAATCTCTTTGAAGACAAAATCGTCTGCGCAGACTGCGGCAGGAAGCTCTATTTCCATCGCAAGCGTGTTGACAAGCGTAAGGACGGCGCATGGTACGCCTTCTATGAGTGCAGCTCATCCGTCAAGCGCGGCAATCTCTGTACGCCGCACTATACGCGGCAGGACAAACTCGAAGCAGATGTGCTTGCGGCGATCCAGCTTCAAGTCAAGGCGGCTCTCAATTACGACAAGCTGCTTGCCAAACTGAGAAACAGCGAAGGCGAACGCAGCATCCGCGATCAACAGAATGCGCTCATCACAAGCCTGAATCTGAAACTCAGCGGCATCTCCAAGAAACGCACCCGGCTCTACGAGGACTTCACGGAAGGCGTTCTCGATGAAGAGGAATACGCCTTTGCCAAGAAAGCCTACGATGAGCAGTATGTCGATCTTTCACGGCGGTTGGATGAAGCGGTTCAGCGGAAGGTAAAGTTTGCCGAGGCAATGTCCGAGGACAACAAGTGGCTCACGCTGATGAAATCCGTCAGCGGTGCAACGATGCTCTCTCAGGAGTTGGTTGACGAGTCCGTAGAGCTTGTGAAAGTCCATGAGGACGGCTCAATCGAGCTGGTCATGAAATACGGCGATATTTACGCTCTGACCGTTCAGAGTATCAAGGAAGTACAGGAGGCGATGTAAATGAGCAAGGAATTCAACATCGGCATCTACATCCGCCTCTCAATGGCTGATGAAGATACTGGCTATGGCAGCAAGGCGGAAAGTGACAGCATCGGCAACCAACGTATGCTCATCAATCGCTTTCTTGACAATCATCCGGAGCTGTCTCGCTGTCAGCGGTCTGAGTTTGCGGATGACGGTTATACCGGCACGAACTTTCACCGTCCTCAATTCACGCAGATGATGGAGAAGGTCAAGCGCGGCGAAATCGATCTGATCTGCGTCAAAGACTTTTCCCGCTTTTCTCGTGACTACATTGAAACGGGAAACTATCTGGAATGCACTTTTCCATTCATGGGCGTCCGCTTTATTTCCATCAACGACGGCTATGACAGCGACGATTACAAAGGCACAACGGGCGGTCTGGAAGTGGTTATGCGCAGCATCATCTACGCCGCATACAGCAAAGACCTTTCCGTAAAGACCACATCGGCAAAAATCCAGATGATGAAGCAGGGCAAGTATGTCGGTGGCTACGCTCCATACGGCTACGTCCTGCATCCCACCATTCGGAACAAACTTACCGTAGACCCGGAGCCGGCTGATGTGATCCGTCGTATTTTCCATGAGGCTCTGGAAGGCAGCAACACCTCTCAAATCGCCCGCAGCCTGAATGATGACGGCATCCCGACGCCGGGGCAATACTTCAAGAGCAAGCATCCCGACAAGAAGAAGTTCAGTAACATGAGCGAGAAAATCAGTTGGGAAACCGTGATGGTCTATAACATCCTCAAAAACCTTGTTTACACCGGAACGCTGGTCAGTCGCAAAATGAAGTCCTGCGGTGTCGGCTCAAAAAAGCGTGTTGTCAATGAGCCGATCATCGTGGAAGGAACCCATGAAGCCATTGTCAGCAAGGAAGACTTTGAGCTTGCTCAGAAGGTCATTCGAGGTGGAGGACGGAATCCCACGCGCAAGCAGCATGAATATCCGCTCAAGGGACTTGTCCGCTGCGGAAACTGTAAACGTGCTATGACGCGCCGAAAGAACAAGGCTGGTATTCGGTACTTCCAGTGCATTCACTCGGTCAACAACGGAAACACAGACTGTCCGGTTGGCAGGAGCTTTCCGGAGATGGATATTGAGAAGGTTGTCTTCCATACCCTTACTCAGTTTCTCGCTTTGGCACAGAAGAAAGCAGTCCAAAACCGCGAAGTCGGTGATCTTCGGAAATCTGCCATCAAGGAATGCGCTGATAAAATCCGCACTCTGCAAAAGCAGAATGAGCAGCACAAGGCGTCGAAGCTGAGGCTCTACGAGAAGTATGCAGCCGGAAGCATCACGAAGGAAGCATATATTCAGCAGAAGGCGGCAACGGATGCGAAGATCGCTGAAAACGATGAAACAATTCAGCGCAGTCATGAGCGGATGGAGGAGCTTGACTCCGAGACCGCCTGTTCAGATGAAAAGCTGGATGCGGTCTGCGAACAGTACGCCGACTGCAAAGCTCTGACCTATGAGCTGACCCACGCATTCATTTCTGCGGTCTACATTTACGATCTTGACAACATAGAAATCATCTGGAAGTTCAAGGACTTCCTCACTACATCAGAAGGAGAAGCCAAATGAAAGTATTTCTTTATATCCGCGTTGCCTGTGCGGATCAGCTTGCGGCAGCAAACCAGCGGGAAGAGCTGGAACACTATGCGAAGGACAAAGGCTATGAGGTGGCTGCTGCTGTGGCGGCAGACGGCATCTCCGGCGTCCATACGGAAGGTATCATGAACTTCCTGCTGAACGAAGCCAAGCGTCAGGACATCGGTACGATCCTCACCCGCGACACCTCGCGAATCAGCCGGGACACTTCCTCTTTCATGAGGTTTGAGCGAAAGTTCCGGGAGAACGGCATCCGGTTCGAGTATCTGTCCAAGCCTGACAACGAGCTTCCAGTCACTCCGATGATGGAGGCATTTGCGGCGGCGTATAAGAAGCGTCGCACAAAGAACGGCACAAGAGCATAGAGAAAACGCAAGCCGTTCACGGGTGGTTGTCCACCTATGAACGGCTTGTAAATTCTCAAAATTTTTTTAGTCCCTACTTGACACAAGAAGACCTGTCTCGTTTTGGACGCGATTACATTGGTGTGGGCGAGTACATGGAGCAGATTTTTCCACTACTGGGTGTCAGGCTCATCTCCATCAATGACAACTATGACAGTAGCAATTATAATGGTACAACCTTGGGGATGGATTTGGTTGTCAGCAACCTGGTAAACACCATGTACTGCCGAGATGCAGGAAAGAAACTTCGGACAGCCAATCGAGTGAAGTGGCGCAAGGGCATTTCTACAGCGTCTGCTGCACCGTTTGGTTATCAGTTTGACCCGAATAGAAAAGGATCATATATCATTGACCCTCCAGCGGCAAAAATTGTCCGTCGTATTTTTGACCTTGCGATTCTGGGATTGGGAACGCGAGAAATAGCGATGGCATTGAATGATGAAAATGCTCCTGTGCCGAGTGTTTATAACCGGGAGCATAAGGCGTATGGAAAAGAAACGACTTACACGATTGCACCTGTGATTCTTTGGGATAGTTCTCGCGTTTGGAAAATCCTCACGGCGTATGTGTACACCGGAGCGATGGTTCTGGGAAAAAGTCAAAGGTTAATTTCCGGCAAGAAAATCATTCGCATTGTTCCCAAAGGGCAACAATACATTACGGAAGGAACCCATGAAGCTATCGTCAGCCGGGAAGAATTTGAAAAAGCGCAGCTTGTCATAAGAAACAACGGGCATAGAGTAGTGATGGGAAGCGTGGATTTTCCCCTTAAGGGAAAAATTCGATGCGGTAATTGCAGACGAGTCCTGGGATATGACTACAAACAGGCTTCTCCCATATTTTGGTGCAGAGAGGGAATGGAACTTATTGGTCAGACCCAATGTTCATCAGAGATATATCAGGCCAGTGATATTGAAAATGCAGTGTTTCAGGCATTAAAAAAAGAACTTTCTCTATTGGACTCTCTCTATGGTGATATTAAAAAGGAAGAACAGAGTTTAAAAGAAGCCAGTAGAAAGGCGAGCCGTCGAAAAACTTTGATGGAGCAGGAACTGAAAAATCTGAAAGGTGAGAAGATGCGGATGTATGAGGAATACGCGGCAAGAACGCTCTCTCTGGACAATTATAAGAACAAAAAACAGGAATGCGATAGGAAGATTGCAGAAGTGCAGGACAAAATCGAACAATTCAAAGCGGAAGAATCTGTCAAGAGCGTTGTTCCAGGGACGGTGCGGGCAGCAGCAGAACAGGCAGGAAATTTTCTGCACGGCACGAGACTTACGGCAAGCATGGTGTCAGCCTTCATTGAAAATGTTTATGTGCATGAGGGTGGGCGTATCGTAGTACGGTTTAAATATGAGCAGAGTATACAGGATGCCGTGAGAGCATTACACACAGAATGAATTTCAAAAAGGCGAAGTTGCCCATGATACAACATCAAAGAGTATGTTATAATATGGGCAACAGACCAACCGGAAGGAGAAGGACGAAATGAGTATAACCCGAAAGCTGGCAAAACTGATATTGACCTTATTGACCCTGCCGCTACTCGTCGTAGTATGGCTACTGAAATGGTTCGTGACGTTCCTTCATTGCTGTTCGGCATGGATATTCTATCTGCTGGGCAGTGTGCTGCTGGCAACAGCAGTGCTTTCGTTCCTGATGAAACAATCGCAGGGGATAGAAGCACTTCAAATGCTGATCGGTGGATTTGTGATTTTTATGATTCCGCAGGTGGTCGGCAGTGTGGTGGTATTTTTGGAACTGGCAACAGCAACGATTCGGCAAGTATGGTACATATAAGGAGAGGTGAAACCTAGAAAATGAAATTAGCAGCGATTCATCATGTGGCAATCATCGTTTCAGATTATGAGAAATCGAAAGACTTCTATGTGAATAAGCTGGGATTTGAGATTGTACGAGAAAACTTCCGTGAAGAACGGAATGACTGGAAACTGGATTTGCGTGTTGGTGAGGGTGCTGATGCGATTGAGCTGGAGATCTTCGCAGAGCCGAACCCACCTAAGCGCGTGAATCGACCGGAAGCCTGCGGACTGCGGCATTTGGCGTTCCGGGTGGATGATGTGGAAGCCACTGTAGCAGAACTGGAACAGATGGGGATAGGATGTGAACCGATTCGATTTGACAGCTACACCCAAAAGAAGATGACATTTTTCTTTGATCCAGATGGTCTGCCATTGGAACTGCATGAATAAATGCTTGGAGAATAACAATAGGATGGTGAGCAAAATTGGCAAGATGGGAACGAGAAGGGATTCCGCATAAAGGATGGAAAGAAATAGGAATAGAAGATTTGGGTGAGGATTTAGAATTTGGCGATGACGTAGAATACGAACAGTGCGAAATGTGTGGACAAGAGAAAATACGCTACGTTCACATTTTACAGCATTCTGATTTTAATGGCGAACTGCGTGTGGGATGCGTATGCGCAGAACACATGACGGACGATTATATCAACCCTCAAAAGTCTGAGAGAGAACTAAAAAATCGCTTGAATCGCAAGAAAAATTTTATGCGCAGAGAATGGCAGGAACGCGCGCAAGGAAAATATGTGCTACGGTATAAGGGCGAAAATATAACGATTATGAAAAGTAAGTTTGGAGCAGGTTGGGGTGTTCTCTATGGAGGACAAAGTGTGTTTCGATATAATAATCGTAGAATTGATGATTTTCATACGGCTAGGCTAATTGCATTTGACCTTTTTGATGAGCAACATGAATCCAGAGGAGAAGTTCAGCCATATTGGGATGGTATGCGCTGGCTTTATTATTAAAGCTGTACGCTGATGGAAAAGTAAACAAAAGGTAACACCCGTCTAGGTGAGAGAATGTAAATCTTCTCGACTAGGCGGGTGTTTCATTCCGTAGGAATGGGAAGGTTACAGATTGAAAAGGTCTAACTAGCTACCGAGCAGCTATGCAGAAAAGTGGTTGCAGCGACTTCTTGATCTAAGGTGGATATCGAGTTTCAGCTACCACAAACGAAGGCTCACATAAACCACAGACAGCACCCAGGAGGATTCGAGGGTGCGTCTGCAGCTTATGCGGGCTTTTTTTATTTTGTGATTTTAATACGGATGGATGTTAAATTCCAAAGCTGACAAGAGTGGCCTTTAACTCCCTCGCCGTGCGGATAATGATTTCCTGCTCAGTTTCGTTGCAGTCTAATAAGAGGCGATGTAAATCGGAATCAGAGGAAGAAAGAGAATAATCGAGGCTGTCAACCAGTAACGCATCGACAGAAATATGTAGAGCATTGGCGAGATCAACCAAGATTGGCAAACTGGGGGTCTTGACTCCGTTTTCAAGATAGGCAATATATTCACGACTACAGTTGGTCAAATCGGCAAGCTTTTCCTGAGTCATGCTGAACTTTAAACGATAAAAACTGATTCGTTTACCTAAAGCAATGCGATTAACGGACATAGAAAACATTCCTTTCTTACGCCCGCATAAGACATTACCATTATTTACGCTTTTAGTCGTAATAACAAGAAGAGAATAATGAGTTCAGAGTACATAAGTGTTCACCCTCATCAATCGTGTATTCTGAAAGCAAAATGTAAACCACCTGTTTACATTCTGGAGCACGTGTAAACAGGTGGTTTACAGAAAAAATCATCTGAAAAGAGTATAATAAAAGCATGAAATCAAGCTGCGAAAATAAAGTGGGGAAAACGAAATGGAACGGCTGCTGACACTGTATAGCGAAGTTCAGTCAACGGATGTACGGTGGCTGTGGTATCCCTTTATTGCAATCGGAAAAATCACACTTCTGCAGGGTGATCCCGGCGATGGAAAATCTACCATGATGATGAATCTGATTGCGGAACTTTCAACAGGAGGTAAGACTCCGGACGGATGCAAAATTGGTGCGCCGCAAAAAGTGATTTATCAGTGCTCAGAGGATGGCGTTTCAGACACGATAAAGCCCCGGCTGGAACGCTGCGGAGCAGACTGCGGGAAGATCGCTTTCATCAATGAAGAAGTCTATAACGGCCTTACATTGGACGATGAGCGCATCCGTCAGGCAATCATTGAATTCCGGCCTCGATTGGTCGTGATCGATCCGATTCAGGCTTATCTTGGCAGCGATTCGGATTTGCAAATCGCAGGCAGAGCGCGGAAACTCATGCGCCGCCTTGGAATGTGGGCTGCTGGTTACGACTGCGCTATCGTTCTGATTGGACACCTCAACAAAAAAGAAGGCTCCAAAGGGCTGTACCGCAGCCTGGGAAGCATTGATGTTGTGGCAGCAGCACGAAGTGTCCTGCAGGTGGAACGGGATGCCGAGAACCGTGATATAAGAATCGTACATCAAATCAAAAACAGTCTTGCGCCTACGGCAGAAGACATCCGCTTTTCCATTTCTGCCGACAAGGGCTTTCGATGGCTGGAATGCAGGCCACAGCTTTTTGAAAAACAACAGCCGGACGCCGAACCTAAATTTGATACAGAGCAACAGAAAGCTGCCTACTGGATCAAGCATTTCCTTGAAAAAGGCGATATGAGCGCAAATGAAATTTATTGTCGTCTGGACAATGAGGGTATCAGCAAGCGAGTAGCACGGATGGTAAAAACGGAAATGGGAATCCACTGCTACCAGAAGAAGCGGAGATGGTATTGGAGTGTTCAGCCGGAAGAAGGTGCTGTAAATGGACCACAGGCATAAAGTTGGCGGCTATGTGAAACTTGCAAAGCTGTGGGAGCGTTCCAAAGACGCAGCAGTAGCCTATCATAGCTCCTACTATGCTGAAAAGTTCAGGGATGATGCTGATAAAAAGCTGGTGGGCGTTTACATCGACATTACGGGGAATAAGGAAATCTACAAACGCCCGGAAATGGTGCATCTGCTCAAAGATTGCAAAAATGGTTCCATAAATCTGATTTTCTCGCAGACAAGGGCCTATTTTGCAGCAAATACCTGTGATTTCTGTTTTTTGCTGAAATATCTGTTTGACTTGCCGATGCGAGTGGATATTGTTACAGACGATGATGACCAGAGAATCGACACCATTCTTGACGTTGATAACCAGCGGCAGAGCCTGAAAGATTTGGCTGAAAAATATACATCGATCCGAAGGAAAGATTATCTTGAGTGGAGAATCCGACTGGAACATGAAATGACAAAGGCTGAAAAAAATGAACGTGGAAGGACAGTATAATCCAAAAGATGTAGAGTGTATTCCGGTAGAAAACCTTGAAGTGCTGCCGAGTGGGGCAGACTGGCAGAGCCGACATCTGGAATCTGAAAGGCGAAAAGCAGAGATTCGTGACAGAATCCATAAGCAGACAGAACAGGGGCAGAAAACGGCAAAAGATTACTTTCGTCCGGCGAAACCGACACCGTCGATTTACGACAGCGACCTGAAGCGTGTGGCGGTTTATGCCCGTGTCAGCACTTCCAGCGAAGAACAGATTTCTTCCATTGAAAACCAGACTCTATATTACACCAAAAAGATTGCAGAAACGGAAAACTGGAATTTGCAGGATATTTACAGCGATGAAGGAAAATCGGGTACTTCACTGCGGAAACGGGATGCGTTTAAGCGCATGATGCGAGATGCCAAAGACCAGAAGATGGACTTGATTATCTGTGCCAGCATTTCGCGGTTTGCGCGAAATTTTTCGGATTGTATGACGCAGATTGCAGCATTGAAAACCATGCACCCGGCACATCCCATTGGCGTGTACTTTGAAACTGAAAACATCTACACGCTGAATCCAAGCAGCCAATATAGTTTGGACATTCAAGCACTTCTGGCAGATTGGGAATCGGGCAACAAGAGTCGCCGGATGATCCTTTCGTATGACCAGCGTATTATGACAGGCCAGTACCCGGTGGCCGACCTGATGGGATATCGGCATACGAAGGATGGACGGTTGGTAATTGAGCCGGAAGAAGCAAAGACGGTGCGGTTTATTTTTCTGGCGTTTATCCAGGGCTATAACTACGATCAGATCGCGGCAGTGCTGACACAGAAAAAGCGCAGCACCCTGCGCGGTAGGCAGGAGTGGAACGGCATGATGGTGGCAAACATCATGAAAAATGAACGCCGCTGGGGTGATCTGGAAGCTAGGAAGAGCATTGTGGTAGATTACAAACTGGGCAAGGTCACGAAGAATAACGGCAATCGCTGCTCTGCCTATGTCCCGGAACATCACGAAGCGATTGTTTCCCCAGAAATCGCACGAGCTGCACATCTTGTGGCATCCAGCAGCAAAAAGTGCGGGGTGCAGGATATTGTGGTAATCCGGCAGGGAGCATTGAAAGGCTTTGTGGGCATCCATCCGAACTGGAGTGGCATCAATGCTGAAAGTATCCGCAGCCTTTGCCTGAGCACCTATCTGCCGGAAGAGGTGATGAAACTGAACGATATAGCAGAGATGAGGGCTGGGGCAACACTGGGAAAGGCACTTCAATCTGAATATATGACGGTTTCAGGTACTTGCTTTATCAACCAGAGTAGCCCGGTTATGACGATTTCTAAAAATGGAATCCGTTTCAGCAAGGCCTGCCATAGCCGGTTGGACGACTGCGAGTATGTGGAACTGCTCTATCATCCGATTCTGCAGGTCGTGATTTTGCGAAAGAGCAATCACGGCTTTTCAACAGCGATGCACTGGAGAGATGACAATGACGTTCATAGTGTTTTTTCAGCCAGAGCATTTTCTGGGCTTGTCTTTCAAACGTTGAACTGGAAAATGAATTACCGCTACCAGTGCCGTGGTATCTGCCGGGGTCAGGAAAATGCAAAATTTCTGATTTTTGAATTAGATGAGTCCCGGATTTTGACTGGGAAAAATCAGTATGAACAAGAAAATTGTTCGATGAATCTGAAATGCCGGTTATATCGGAGTAAATGGGTTCAGAGCATTACAGTTAATGATGTGATGGAATCTGGCCAAGTCGTAGAAAATCCCATGATTGGTGCAATTCCAAGCAAAAATGAAGTTCAACGTGAACTGGATGATCTTTTGATGTCGATGTAGGAGGAACTTATAGAATGGAAGAAAAAAGCAGGGCACAGGAACTGAGCGTTCGGGAAATCTCCTTGATTCGTGAACTTGCACAGATACGGAAAGAACATAAAAGAGAACTGGAGTACGAAAAGTTCGATGGCTATGAACTTCCGCCGCGCACCCAGTTTTCCATGCTGAATAAACCTGCAGTGAGCATAAAATATGGTGTTATGAAATTTAATATGGCATGCATTCGGCTTTTTGAAGGAATCAAGTATGTCCTTCCGATTTTGCACCCTAATAAGAAGCGGCTTGCGTTGATTATGTGCCCGGAAGAGGACAGCGCGTCTGTTGAATGGGCACGACAGAAAGGCGAAAACTGGGTGAATAAGGATATTACATCATTGGAATTTGTAGAAAATATCTTCAGGCTCATGAACTGG
Organism: Faecalibacterium sp. I4-3-84; assembly: GCF_023347255.1. Taxonomy (GTDB): domain Bacteria; phylum Bacillota; class Clostridia; order Oscillospirales; family Ruminococcaceae; genus Faecalibacterium; species Faecalibacterium taiwanense. The sequence goes on along the minus strand of NZ_CP094466.1, from coordinate 545,670 downwards.
AATCGGGAATGCCGTTATAAAGTGCTTGGACGAGTGGCTAATTCAGATCAGGGCCTTTGTATGTTGTTCGATCTGGAAGAAGCAATCATGTTCACACCGAAGCCACAGGAATATGCGGACCCGCTTACTGGCGAAATGAAGAAAAAACAGATGAAATTCTTCCCGGATACTTATAGGAATCGCATCGGAAAATCTTATAATGACTACATTGCAGATCATCAGATGAACATGTTTGAGGATTTTATTGGATATCAGGGGTCAGCAGTATTGGATGAGCCAGTACGGGAGGAAGATTCATTTTCAAAAGAGTCGATGTCCCAAGAAAGCGAAATCTCTGAAAATATATTACTGCCGGATTTAGCAAAACAGTCTGAAAGTATAGAACAGCAGAGCGGTGAGATTGCTGAGAGAGGAATGCCAACATGAGTTCTGAGCGAATTATGAATTTGCTGGTGACGATTCCGGCGGAAAGTCGGAGAATGAATGTGGGGAAAGATGTTATCCGTATTCTTGGAAGTCCGGCCTATATTTGCATTTTGCAGAGGAAAGATCGGAAGTCTATTGCGATTACTCCGTGCACCGCTGAACATCCCATGTCCTTTAAGGTTCCAGACAGGCTGTTGACCGATGGGCAGTGCCGAATGATGATTAACGGAATACAGTTCATTCAGGCGTTGCTGGAGGCAAATGAACTAGCCGTAGGAAAGGATCATCAGTTTAAGGGGAGATATGAAGCTGAGAAAAACGCAGTTATCATTTCACTTGAAAAAGATGAACGGGAATGGTAGTCAAGGCGGGAAGAATCTTGAATATAGGTGTTGCTCTATTGAAATATTATGCTGACTTGAATTTAAACCAGAGTGGGCAATATGGACAAATCTATGCTGAAAAGTTTACATATGCCAGCTTGATATGCAAAGTGTTTTATGGTAAGATGAAAGCACAATAGGGGTAGTATACGCTCCCGTTGAACCTGCTGTAAGGAAGTGAATGCCGATGGAAAATCAGCTTGCTCATGCGATAACGCAGACGGAATACGATTCGAGTTATGATAAGGCTGCCAAGAAGCTGCTTGCCAACAAACAGATTCTGGCACAGATTATGAAGAACTGCGTGAATGAGTACAGTGCCTGTTCCGTAGACGAAATTGCAGAGAAGTATATCGAAGGAACGCCGGAAGTGGGCACGGTTGGCGTTCATGTTGATGATACAAACAGACCAAAGAAAACGGCTGGCGTAATTACCGGAAGCAATAATGAGGATTCTACGCTGACGGAGGGAACCATCAATTATGATGTTCGGTTCGATGCAATCGCACCAGCGTCAGAAGGTTCTACTGCACAGAAAGATGTGATACGTCTTATTATTAATGTGGAAGCGCAGACTGCTTTTAATCCGGGATACCCTTTGACAAAGCGGGCAATCTATTATTGCAGCAGGATGATCTCCGCACAGCATGGTCCGATATTCACGAACTCGGAGTATGGGAAAATCCGAAAAGTGTACTCTATCTGGGTTTGTACACACCCAACCAAGGAGTTCCAAAACACTCTGATTCGTTATTCTATCCGACCAGAGCAGTTGATTGGAAACGCTGTTGAAAAATCGGAAAACTACGATTTGATGAGTGTTGTAACGATTTGTCTGGGAGAACCGGGCACAGAAAACTATATAGGTATTGTGAAATTTATGGACGTGTTGCTCTCTTCATCCAGAGCAGCTACAGAGAAAAAGAAAATTCTTGAAGAAGAATTTGGTGTTGCAATGAACGAAGAACTGGAAAGAGAGGTGCTTGTTATGTGCAACCTTAGTCAGGGCGTAAAGGCCGAAGGCAGAGAAGAAGGTATCAACATTGGTGAGATGCGGATGCTGGTTAAACAGGTAAGAAAAGGCCGTGTGACGATTGAAGAAGCAGCGGAAGATGCTGGAATGACAGTAGAGGAATTTAAGAAAGTGATGGAAAAGACCCCGCTGCAGGCGGTCTAAGATAAAAAGCATATAGAGTAAACTGTAAAGCCCTACAAGGCTCAGATCGGTTCGATACTGACTGAAAACCTTGTAGGGCTTATTTTTTTTTGCTTTTTTCAAATTTATTTGTGAAAAATGTTGTCCAAGACTTGACATCGGCCGGCATCGACTGGCAGCGCGAGAAATGGCAATCGGGACTTGGTTCTAAGTTTATTCACCAAGGCGAAAAAAATGCTGTGAAATATGCGGACGAGGTCATTGTTCTGAGCAAAGGCTTGCAGGATTATTTCAAGGAAATCTATGGCAGAAAGACACACTTTATCCCCAATGGAGTGAATAGACCGCAGACTCGGGAAGCAAATCTGATTACAGATAAGTTCGGGCTGAAAAAAGATTCCTACATATTATTCCTTGGTCGTCTGGTGCCGGAAAAGGGCATTCGATATCTGGTTGAGGCCTTCAAGAATGTCAAGACAGATAAAAAACTGGTTATTGCAGGCGGCTCCAGTGATACGGATTCCTTTATGCTCAAAAATGAAATTCAGCAGATGTGACAGACTGATAAACGAAGCCGCCTTGTGCTAAACTGATGATGGTACACACCAAAATTTTTGTCAAGGAGGACACAAAAATGCTTTACACAGAAAAAGAGAAACATGAAATTGAGCGAGTAAAGGAAGTCTTTGCGGAACATCTGCGGCAAAGCCCTGATTTTGAACTGCTCTGGTCGGACAAGGTGGGCTATGTCTGGCTGACGATTGGTGTAAATCCGCTTTATGTGGATACTGGCATCAGGATAGAATCAGCCGCCGATCTCTGCGGCAGGTGTTTGGACGATGTTGCTACGGATGTTTTGTATATGACGGGCAACGATCATGCACTGGAAGCAGCCGACCCGCTGGAATTGGCCGAAATCAAGCGGCGCTGGGAGCCATATATCAACCAGCTACCAGACTACGCGTATCTCTGCAAAGACCTGCTGAACGGAAAAATGTAATCTATCAAACGAGGTGTCAGGAGCCATACAATGCTTCTGGCACCTTTTTTGTAGATTTTTTGTGAATTTGATGAAAAAGTCCTTGACAATTTGTCTCTGGCAAGACGGCTAAGTCGATTCTTATTTCCTGTGGTGCCAGATTAGCCCCATTTGACATTGCGGAGCTGCGTGACCTTATGGCCTACGATGAAATGGAACTGGATTTGCTGGGGGATCGCCGCACGGCCTTGTTCGTTATCATTTCCGACACGGACGATACGTTCAATTTCGTGGTGTCCATTATGTACACCCAGCTTTTCAATCTGCTTTGTGACCGTGCAGACGATCAATGCGGAGGTCAGCTAAAGTATCATGTACGGCTGCTGCTCGATGAGTTTGCAAACATCGGTCTGATCCCGAAGTTCGATAAGCTGATCGCCACCATCCGCAGCCGTGAGATCTCGGCATCCATCATCCTGCAGTCGCAGAGCCAGCTGAAAACCATTGATTATACTCATAAATTATTAGGTTCTGTTTCAGGCGATAATACTCAAGGCTCAAGTCCTATGCAAATTACATATCAATATGAACAAAGCGGAACAACCACCGCATCTATTGCGGGTTATGCCAATGGCACAACAGAAGCAAATGTTGTTTTTGCAAAAATGCAGGCGGAAGTAGGAGTTGAAGTTACCGGTTCACGTAGTTGGACAAAAGGAACATCAGCGGGTGTCTCATATAGTATTGCACCGGGGAAATTTGAAGTGTTAAATGTTTATATTCCTGCTGTTAGAACAGCTGGTCGTTTAAAATACAAGGTTTATATGGACGGCTATCCTGAAAATGTTTTTTATGAATATAAAACATTAACAGAATCTTATGCACCACAAAAAAATTCTGTCCATTATAAAGTAACAACTTCTAGCTACTCAGCCATAAAAGTTCCAAAGGGAATGACGGTATACACGCCAACAGGAGTATATAAAGCACAATGAAAAACAAATTGTTTATATTACTATTAGCTTTTGTACTTTTGTTGAGTGCTTGTTCTAATAATTCTCCACCTGATGACAACACAAAAGAAGTACTGCCAGAGCTTGAAAGTGCCGGTTCTATTGAAAGCCGGGGCGAGAAATTTATTGAAAATTTTCCACAAGACTATCCTTCATTTGAATTATTAGAATATGTTTTTGGTTCCGCTGAAAATGCCCCAATACAACTGGTTGCGATAGCCCGAAATAAAGAAACTGGTTCATCAGCTACATTATTTGTGCTTGATGAAAATGGGGTAGGTCAGGTAGTTCTTGCAAGTGGTTATTCAGCGACATATTGCAAAGAAGATGGATTACAACTTGATAAAAACGTAATTTCTATTTCTTTGAATTTGGAAATCTCTAGTACAAATTCTGAAATTCACGACTTTAATATTACAGTAACACAGGAGGAAAATCAAGGTAAAGTCAATACAGTGTATTCTTCACAAGAAAACATCAGATCGAAAGTAGCAAATCCAGCCGAGCCAGTCAACGGCAAGTAAATGGGCTTCGCCCACCGTTGACAGCCCCGCCTGTCTTTGCAAATGTGTAGCCAAGAGGACGATAGCCCAAAGTGCTACCGCCCTCTTTTATTTTACAACTGAATAACCGCTGCCCCATAGCGGCACATGAAGCAGTAAGTCTGAAAAAGATTTGCTGCTTTTTTTGCGCCCATTTTTGGCAAATCGAGAAAGTATCGGTACTGATAAGTGAGCAGGGGGAAATTCCCGTTTTCTATCAAGCAGCGGGCAAAACACAGCTTCTGAAACGCCTTATTGTTGGGAAAGACCAAGCCGCCGGAAAAGTCTTTGCCAGAAAGAGAGGGAGAACGCCAGCCCGCAGCCTTTTATGAAAAAACTGGTTGCGATTTCCCGAAAAAGTGGCAGTAGGAAGTGAGCGGCAGACCGGCAGTTTCTTAGAGCAAGATTCTACCGCAGTACCAAATTTCGCTTATCGCTCATTTTGTCCTTGCGGGAATCTTGTTGGGGAGTGCCTTCCCCAAACCCTGCTATGGCGGCTAAAGCCGCTTGAAAAATTCCCGCAAATTCTTTTCGGATTATTTCAAAAACAGTTCCGCTACACACCCCGTTTTTCTCCTATTAGTGAGAGGACACCACGCACAGAAAGGAGGTCAACCACCTATGAAACGATATAACACGCCCCACCGCAGCAGGGTAGTCAAGACCCGGCTGACCGATGAAGAATACGCCGATTTTACCGCCCGGCTTGCCCCTTATGGTATGAGCCAGTCCGAATTTATCCGGCAAGCCATTACACCTCTTCATAACGAACCTCCTTAAATTCTGTACTCTACTATATAAATTGTGTGCTTCTCATCGTCCCAGACAACGAGACTAAAATTCACATCTTCAGAATGTAAAAGCAATGTATTCATTTCGGCTTCCGAGCATAGTTCCTTATGTTGACTATTATCATAAAGAAAAAAATTTCCACTTGCAATTTCAGGAATCTTAAAATCCAATCCAAAATATGACGACACATTTTTTAATATAGAAGATATAGTTGGGGAATCATTAATTTTCTCCCATGAATCGAGTTGATGAACAATCTTGGTTGCATCCACATCGTAGTATACCGCTAACATTATCCCATCATTTTGCAATCCGCCATAAGCCTCATATATCAACGATTCAGAGTATGTTGCTTTTCCAATTTTGAATTGTTTCAAATAATCTCGTTTTTCATATTTGCTTTTTCTTCCAAGCATAAAGCCCAAAAGCAAGCACAGTGCGACTATAGCTAGGTATCGGATAACGTGCGTTGATCTCGCCTTTATAATTACCTCACACCTTTCTAACTTGCTGAAATATATAACAAGCTTCACTTATCTACTGGTACTTCCAGTAATGGTTTCACTCCGCCCATCGGAATAGCTAAAGGTTGCAGAATACTCCAGCCTGTAAGATTTTCCAGGCTTAGTGTTAAAGTTACCGCTCCCCACGCAGGTTGAGGTCGTGCTGCTGTTTGAGCAGCTGCTTACTTTTTGCCATGTTCCAATTGTTCCCTTTTCATAGAGAACGCCTGAAACGCTGATTTTCTTTACTCCAGTTCGTGTCTGGGCATCAACTTGATAGTATGTTTGGTAAATAGATCCGTTGACCGTACTATCGCCTACATACCGCTCAGACTTTTCAACGGCCATTGCGGTGCAAGCAAAACTCAAGAGAATCACCGCTGAAATAACAATGGACAACAAACGCTTTTTCGACATAGACATACACCTCCGTTTTTTCGCTCCTATCAAGAGCCTTTGTATAATCAACGTAATTCGCATCCGCTTCGTTTCAATTTTCAGGAGAAATTTTTTCAAATTTTCCATCTTTGTAAGTTCAGACAAAAAGAAAACCGGACATTTGTGAACTCTCACAAGTGCCCGGCTTTCTTATCGGATGCCTTTTGCAATTTTCATAATCTCATCGTATGGAATGTTTCCCATAACGGTATGTGTAATCCCCCGATGTTCCCAACTTAGAGTATCGAGCGCAAGCGAGTGGAGAAGAAGCCCCCGAAGCTGTATGACCTGACGACCTTACAGCGAGAAGCAAATCGCTATTACGGCCTGACCGCCAGCCAGACCTTACAGGCTGCGCAGGAATTGTACGAGGAAAAACTGGTGACATATCCCAGAACGGACAGCCAGTTTGTGACTGAGGATATGCGCAAGACGGTGGAATTGCTGGTGCTGGCCTTGGATGGCACAGCGGCAGATGTGAGCTGTGTTATCAATAACAGCAAAGTAACAGACCACCACGCGATTTTGCCGACTATGCAGAGCGTAAAATGCAGCAAGGAGAAACTGTCCGAAACCAAGCAAAAGATCCTTTCGCTCGTTATCTGGAAGCTGGTGCAGGCTGTACAGCCGCCGTTCATCTATGAGGATGTTTTGGTGACGGTATGCTGCCAGGGCAGGAACTTCACGGCAAAATATAAGGATATTTTGCAGCCCGGATATACGGCAAAGCCTGTTCCGTTTGTGGAGCCGGAAAAGGACAAGGATGTGCCGCTTCCGAAAAAGATGGAGCAGGGAGTCGTTCTTCCTGTGGTACGGGCGGAGAAAAAGCAGGGCTTTACTTCGCCGCCGAAAGTCTACACCGATGTTATATGCTATGAAAGGGGGATAAGAAATCGCCCATAGAAAGGAGAATTGACCCATGAAAACAAAGCAAACAGGAAGCGGAAAAATCACAGCCCTTTATGAGAGGTTGAGCCGCGACGACGAACTGACAGGCGACAGCAATTCGATTATCAATCAAAAGAAGCTGCTTGAAGATTATGCAAAATCGCATGGCTTTACTAACTGCGCCCACTTTACCGACGATGGGTGGTCTGGGGCTAATTTTGACCGTCCGAATTGGAAGCGCATGATTGAAAGCATTGAAAGCGGCGAGGTTTCCCATGTCCTTGTAAAAGATTTAAGTCGCGTCGGTAGGGATTACTTGCAAGTGGGATTTTATACCGAAGTGATGTTCAGAGAAAACGGCGTGCGCTTTATCGCCATTGCCAACGGTGTAGACAGCGACAAACGGGAGAGCAGCGAGTTTGCGCCGTTTTTGAACATTATGAACGAGTGGTATGTTCGTGACTCCAGCCGCAAAATCACAACTGTTTTACGGGCAAAGGGAATGTCCGGCGCACATTTGACAAACCATTGCATATACGGCTACAAGAAAGACCCGAATGATAAAAACCATTGGATTATTGACGAGGAAGCCGCCGAGGTAGTACGCCGGATTTACCGAATGGCGATAGAGGGCAAAGGCCCGTATGAAACCGCCCGTATTCTTGCGTTGGAAAAGATAGAAAGACCGTCATACTATCTTGCACAGCGCGGCATGGGAAATCACAAGTCAAACTACAATTCAACCGAGCCTTACGCATGGCGCGGCAATACAATTTCCGATATTCTGTCAAAGCCGGAATACATGGGGCATACAGTAAACTTTCGGACTTACAAGGAAAGCTACAAGGACAAACGCTCCAAAGCAACACCCAAAGAGGATTTAGTTATCTTCGAGGACACACAGGAAGCCATCATTGACAAAGAAACATGGGAGCGCGTACAGTCATTGAGAAAAACAATCCGCAGAACTGACACCATCGGAGAAGCCAACCCCTTAACCGGCTTAATGTTTTGTGCCGATTGTGGGGCGAAGATGTATAACCATCGAGGGAAAGCGGGAAAGGCGCGGGATTGGGCGGGGCGACCAAACGGGAAAAGGCGTCCAGACCGCGACGAATACAACTGCTCCCGATACGATTTAGGAAATCAGCGATATGACACCTACTGCACCACCCACCTTATCCGCACCGTTGTTGTAAATGAACTGCTACTTGAAGCGATAAAGGAAGTATGCAACTATGCGCAGAACAATGAAGCCGCCTTTATTGAACAAGTCTGCTCCGCTTCCGGGGAACGGCAGAAAAAGGCTATCAAGACCATACGGCAGAGGAAACAGCGCGGCGAGAAACGCGCCGATGAATTGAGCCGCTTGATACGAAAGCTCTATGAGGATAATGTCAATGGGAAACTTTCTGATAAGCTCTTTGAGCAAATGCTACACGATTTTGAACTTGAATTGGACGGGCTGAACACAAGCATTACCCAAGACCAACAGGAGCTTGACCGTATCAGCAGCGAGAGCGTCAATGCGGAAAAGTTTATCGCTCTTGTGAAGCGGTACACAGATTTTTCCGAGCTTACCCCCGCCATGATAAATGAGTTTATTGAAAAAATCCTTGTCCACCAAGCGGAGGGCAAAGGGGCAAGCCGCACACAGGAAATTGAGATTTTCTTTAACTTCGTGGGCAAGGTGGAAATCCCACACGAGGAAGTGGAACTGACGGAGGAAGAAATCGCCGCGATAGCCGAACAGGAACGCCGACGGGCAAAGAAAGCCGAGTACAACCGCCGCTATATGCAGAAAAAACGCAAACAATGGAAAGAGCAGCAAGAACAGGCACAGGAGCCGCAAGAGCCTATCGAGCTTCCTCTTGTGCAGGACGAGAAAGGAGCATTGAGCGCATGAGAAGATTGATTGACAACGGCGACGCACCCGCCAAGAAAAAGCCCCCTATCGGGCATTACGGACACTTGCGGAAAGCCTACCTTGAGGGCTACCGCCCCGACCTCTACACCGCCCTTGTCGCAAGCGAAACCCTCTATGAGCATTGCGCCGAGATTGAAGCCGCCGTCCGTCGCCGCCTTGACCTCATTATCCCGCAGCTTGCCGAGGGTGCGGGCGCAACCGAGGAACTGAAAGCCGCAGACCCCATGCAATGGGTGGGGCTGATGAACACCTGCAAGGCGCAAGCGGAAGAAATCGTCAAGTTTGAGCTTATCTATGTATGAGCGTCAAGGGCCGGAAAAATCCCATATTTCACGATAGAAACGCCCTGGACGAGGAATGTATCGCCGGAGCGTTTTCTATTGGAAAATCGCCGTTTTTCCCAAGCCAAGAGCCGGGAAAAACACCCGAAAAATGCCCCTATTGCGTAACAGGGGCGCAGAAAGGAGAGTTTATGAGAACAGGGCTTACGAAGCAGGAAAAGACCACCGATATTTGGTTTGACGAGAAAGACCCCCTTATCCATATCCGCACCCACAACACCGACTTAAAGAAGCGGCTTGCCGCCTACGCCGGACAGTACCCCGACCAGTGCTGCCAGACCGACGCAGACCCCGAAACGGGCTGCATGGAGTTTGATATTGCAAAGGGGCGTTTCTCTTTCCGTCTGACCGCCCCATACAGTGAGGAACGGAGGAACGCCGCCAGCAAAGCGGCAAAGAAACATTCCGGCAACTTGACACACCCTATTCAAAAAGATGTGCTATAATTTTTTTGAAAAAGTTTCGGATTAGATGTAGTATTCGCCGCTGAAACCGTAGTATATAGGTGAAGCCGGAAAGGAGGCGGTGTGATGATAGAAGATGAGAAAATCATTGAAATGTTTTTTGAGCGTTCAGAGCAAGGCATACGGGAGCTAGATATAAAATACGGTAAAGTCTGCCACAAGTTATCGTATAACATTGTTAACAGCAGGCAGGACGCGGAGGAATGTGTCAACGACGCTTACTTAGGAGCATGGAACGCAATCCCCCCGGCGAACCCCCACCCGCTTCTGACCTATATCTGTAAAATCGTTCGGAACATTTCACTGAAAATCTATTACAGAAAGGAAGCAGCCAAGCGAAACAGCACTTACACGATTGCTATGGAGGAAATCGAAGCCTGTATAGCAGACCCGAACACAGTGGAAGCCGAGATTGAAGCCAGAGAGTTAGCCCGTATCATTGAAAGTTTTCTGGACACGCTGACCGTCGAGAACCGCGTTATCTTCATGCGCCGCTATTGGTTTTCCGATAGCTGTAAAGACATAGCCGAGTTTGTAGGGCTTTCGGAGAAAAATATCTCCGTCCGGCTGACCCGTATCCGACAAAAAATGAAAAGCTATTTAGCAGAAAGAGAGGTATTCGTATGAACTCAAAGAAGTTTTCCGAAGCCATGAGCGAGCTTGACAGCAAGTATGTTGATGAAGCTATCAGCTACAAGAAGAAAGCAAAAAAGCCAGTTTGGGCTAAATGGGGAGCTATTGCAGCCTGTTTTGTAGCTGTAACCGTCTTAGGTGTGGGATTGTTTCAAAGTGGATTATTTGGCAGTCATACCGATATAGCCACATTGAATAACGGGGAAAAAATTGTTTTTGTGAAGTCTGATAATGTTGGCGGTTCTTTGGCTTTAGATGTAGATGTAACTACAAAGCCACTTACAGAAGATGAAACCTTAGCTTTATTTTCGGATTTACCTGTTACAGCCAATGCAATTTTTCTAAATAGCGATATAGACGCAGGCGGTTCACAAGAACTGATTGGATTTGAGGGACAAGTCGGAAATGTGAAAGTAATCATTTCAACATCAGATGTGCAGTTGCTTGATACTGTAATTGTTGGAACGGAGAAAGTCTCCGAAATCAACGGTATAACCATAGTCGCAGGATATTTTGTAACAGACCCGAACAGCCGAGGCGAGCAAAATGCTATTTACTATGCGACCTTTGAGATTGGCGATTGCAAGGTATATCTGGAAAATGGCGGCATGAAAGATGATAGCGAAACAATAAAAAATCAGTTGGCAGAAGTTATCCAGAAGCTGACAGAAAACGGGAATTTGGACTTAACTTCTTTTAGTGACGAAACAGGTATGAAGCTTGACGGAAACCCAGACGGATATGACCCGCTTCCTGACAGCCAGACTTCTGATGAAGAAGTATCAGAACAAGACCCCGCCGCAAACTGAATAATCTATCTCATATCGAAAGGACAGCCGAGCAAATCGACTGTCCTTTTTCTATGTCTACGGACAGAAAGGAGCGACCACCCATGACAAAACCGAGAGAGAAAACCTATGACGAGCTGACCGCCGAGCTTGAGGACGGAAAGAAGAAAATCCGGCAGTATGAAAACAGGGAAAAGATGTTGCGGCAAAAGCTATCCCGCGAGGAACGCCGGACGCGCAGCCACCGCCTTATCGTCCGGGGCGCGGTCTTTGAAAGCATTGTGCCGGAAGCAAAGGACATGACCGACGAAGAAGCCGCCGCGCTTCTCCGGCTTGCCTTGACGAGCGAGCCAGCGCGGGAGTTTTTGAGAAAACGAGCCGAGGGAGCGACAAGCTAAAAATCCCTTAGGAACTAAGGGCGCACTTATACACCCTAACGGGCGTGTGCGCTCTGCCGAGGGCTTTATCTCCGCACAGGGAAGTTTCCCCGCGCTCCGATATTGGCGGCTTTGCCGCAACAAGGGGGCTGCACCCCTTGCGCCGCTTTGCGGCTATCCCTGCACACCCACAAAAACAGTACACCCGCCGTTGGCGTCTGTACCATTTTTGCGGGTTTTATTATCCTATCCGGGAGGTGATACCCATAGCCATTTACCATTGGAACATCGGCATTGTGAGCCGAGGAAAAGGCAAATCAGCCGTTGCCGCAGCCGCCTACCGAAGCGGCGAAAAGCTGACAAACGAGTGGGACGGAATGACCCACGACTACACCCGCAAAGGCGGCGTTGTCCATACCGAAATCATGCTGCCGCCCCACGCGCCACCCTCATTCTCTGACCGTTCAACCTTGTGGAACAGCGTGGAACTTTACGAGAAAGCCGGGAACGCCCAGCTTGCCAGAGAGATTGACGCGGCACTCCCCATAGAATTATCCAGAGAGGAACAGATCCGGCTTGTCCGGGAATACTGTTCCTCTCAATTTGTTTCCAGAGGAATGTGCGTGGATTTTGCCATTCACGACACCGACAGCGGCAATCCCCATTGTCATATCATGCTGACTATGCGCCCCCTTGACGAGCGCGGCACATGGGCGGCGAAATCCAAAAAGGAATATGACCTTGATAAAAACGGCGAGCGTATTCGCTTGCCAAGCGGCAGATACAAGACGCACAAAATTGACCTTACAGGCTGGAACGACAAGGACAACACCCTCTTGTGGCGCAAGGCGTGGGCTGACTATACCAACGACTTTTTGGAGAGGAACGGAAGCCCGGAGCGTATCGACCACCGCAGCAACGCCGAGCGCGGCATAGACGAGATACCCACCGTCCACATGGGCGTGGCGGCTTGCCAGATGGAGAAGAAAGGCATCGCCACCGAGAAAGGCGAACTGAACCGAAATATCCAAAAGGCAAACCGCCTTATCCGGGAAATCCGGGCGCAGATTGGGAAACTCAAGGAATGGATTGCCGACCTGTTCAAAGCGCGGGAAACCGCCCCAAAACAGCCGCCGCAATCTCCCAACCTTGCAAATCTGTTGATGAAGTATTTGAGCGTTCAGAGAGAAAAGAGCCGGAAGTATTCGCAGCGTTGGCAACAACAGCACACAGCCGATGAACTGAAAACCATAGCGGCAGCGGTCAACTATCTTTCCGAGCATGGTATCTCTAATCTTGACGAGCTGGACGCTTCTCTTTCCTCTGTCAGCGATAAAGCCTATTCAATCCGGGAGGGAATGAAAACCGCCGAGGAACGCATGAAGAAGCTGCAAAAACTCATGGAGTACGGCAGAAATTATCAAACCTACAAGCCCATACAGGACGAGTATCGGCAAATCCGCTGGAAAGGAAAACAGGAAAAGTTTGCGGAAGCCCGCCGCGCCGAGCTTACCCTATGGGACGCGGCAAACCGCTATCTCCATGCCCATTTGCCGGAGGGCATGAAAACCCTGCCGATCTCCGCGTGGGAGAAAGAATATACCGCCCTTAAAGCACAGCGGGAAGCGGAATATGACACGCTGAAAAAGACCCGCGCCGAGGTTGCCGAGCTTCAAAAAATCCGCAGGTGCGTGGATATTGCACTCCACGCCGACCAACCGGAGCAGACGCAGAGCCGCACCAAGCGGCATGAACAGGAGCGATAAGGAAAAGGACGGACAAGCGGTTTTGCCTGTCCGTCCTATGTCTTGTTTGAGAAATGTATTTTATCTGCCTTTTGGCACATCGGTAGATTTTGTTTTCAATATAAGATACGCAACCATCGCACCGATAATTATGCCGATAAAGTTACAAATCAAATCATCCACATCAAAGCTTCTGCCAAAAAACAGTTGTGCTACTTCAAAACAAATCGGTACTATAATAGCAGCCAAGACAATCCTTTTTCTGCTCTTTAATTCTGTAATGAGCGGAAGAAAAAAACCAAATGGAACAAACATCGCAATATTGCCAATCAGCATTGTTTTGACCCAACTTCCCAATGAGAGTTCTCCGGTCAAACATATTATAACGGAAGGAACAAGATTCACACCGCCAAGTTGGAATACTTGCCCCATTTCACTCCACCAACCAAAAAATATTCCGTCGTAGAATTCTAACCAGAAGTTTGCAGGTAGGACAACAAGGCTTATAAGTCCGGTCAAATAGCAAGCAAAAATAACTTGTAATATCTCCAGCTTCCACTTAATTTGAAGCTTCCTTTTCTTCAAAAAGGCAAAACGAATTGCGAAAAATGCAATGCCTACAATACAAGCTATCGGGAGGGCTTGCAGAAAGTAGCCAAGAATGGTTCCGCTATTCATTTCCATCCGAAAGTAATTATATATATTTAATAGCATTGCTTGACCTCCTACAAATTCAACATTGTTGTTTTCATTATACTTAAAAACCATGAACAATTCAACCACAGAAAGCGAGGTATCAGTCATGTACTACACCCAAGAACAGATAGACCGCGCCAACCAAGCCGACCTTGTTTCTTTCCTGCAATCACAGGGAGAGCAGCTTACCCGCGCCGGAAATGAATACCGCTGGAAGCGGCACGACAGCCTGACCGTCCGGGGAAACAAATGGTACAGGCACAGCCAGAGCAAGGGCGGCGCACCCATTGATTTTGTCATGGAGTTTTACGGAAAGAGCTTTACCGAAGCCGTTGAACTTCTCACAGGCGAGAAAGGAGCCGCACCGCCGCCGGACAGACCTTGCCCCGCGTCCTTTTCTGACTTCCGACTGCCGCCCCGCAGCCCCGACAACCGCACAGCGAGGAACTATCTCACAGCAGCCCGCCGCATTGATGAAGATGTGACGGGCTTTTTCTTTTCCACCGGGGATATTTACGAGGAAGCCGCCCACCATAACGCCGTATTCGTCGGCAGAGATGAAAGCGGCGTACCGCGATACGCCCACCAGCGCGGCACAACCGGGAGCTTCCGGCTTGATGTGAAAGGCAGCGACAAAGCCTTTAACTTCTGTTACCGGGGCGAGGGCGAAAGATTGTTTGTCTTTGAAGCCCCGATAGACCTCTTATCTTTCCTCTGTCTGTTCAAAAAGGATTGGCAAAAGCAAAGCTATCTGGCGTTGGGCGGCGTGGGCGAGAAAGCCCTGCTCCGCTTTCTCTCTGACCGTCCGAACATCAAGACCGTTTACCTCTGCCTTGACAGCGACAACGCCGGAAACGATGCTTGCAGCCGCCTTGCAGAGCTTATGCCGGAGGGCTTGACCGTCCACCGCCTTGTGCCGCTTTACAAGGACTGGAACGAGGTATTGCAGCACCGGGCGGAAATCACAGACGGGAAGTATTTGCGGGAAGCAGTCTACGGCTTGAAAGAGCCAACCCAGGAAGAAACCGTTGAGATTATCCGCATGAGCGAGGTTGACACCCAGACCGTTGAATGGCTATGGGAGCCGTATATCCCCTTTGGGAAAGTAACCATTGTGCAAGGCAATCCCGGCGAGGGCAAGACCACTTTTGCCCTACGCCTTGCCGCCGCCTGCACCACCGGGGGAACGCTGCCGGGAATGAAGCCCTTGCCGCCATTCCAAGTGATTTACCAGACCGCCGAGGACGGTTTGGGCGATACCGTCAAGCCCCGCTTGATAGAAGCCGCCGCAGACCTTGACCGGGTGCTTGTGATTGATGAAGCCAAGCGGGAACTTACCCTATCTGACGAGCGCATAGAGAAAGCAATCGTACAGAACGGGGCGCGGCTGATTATCCTTGACCCCATACAGGCGTACATGGGCGAAAAAACCGACATGAACCGGGCAAACGAAGTGCGCCCCATGTTCCGCCGCCTTGCCGATGTTGCCGAGCGTACCGGGTGCGCCGTTATCCTTATCGGACATCTCAACAAAGCTGCCGGAGGGCAGAGCGCATACCGGGGATTAGGTTCTATCGACTTCCGCGCCGCAGCAAGGAGCGTCCTGCTGATCGGGCGCGTGAAGCGAGAACCGAATGTGCGCGTTATCGTCCATGACAAATCTTCCCTTGCGCCGGAGGGCAAGCCCATAGCCTTTTGCCTTGACCCGGAAACGGGCTTTTCGTGGATAGGCGAATACGACATCACCGCCGACGAGCTGCTGTCCGGCGCGGGTGGGAACACCGCCACCAAGACCGAACAGGCTGAACGGCTGATACTTGACCTGTTGGCAGACGGGAAAGAGCTTGCCAGCGAGGACATTGTAAAAGCCGCAGCCGAAGCCGGAATATCCGAAAGGACGGTACAGAACGCCAAGCGCAACATGGGCGGCATTTTAGGCGCAAGGCGTGTCGGCGGTCAATGGTACAACTTCATCAAGAAGAAGCCACCCGAACCCGCAAGCTGAAAGTGCAAAACGCAGACCCTTTGCACTTTGCACTTTCGCACTTTCACTATACCGACCACCGCCCCATGTGCTGACCGCATGGGGCTTTATCTTTGAAAGGAGAGCCTATGAGCAACGAAACCAACACCCGCACCGCCACCCCTACCGCTTCCCCTCTGACCGCACAAGGTACACAGCAGCCCGTTATGGTAAAGAGGATTGGAAAGACAACCTATCGTGTCAAGCTGCATTTCAGCGAAACGAGCAAGGAAACGATGACCGATAAGATTAAGCGGCTTATTTTGAATGATTGTGCAAAAGAGTTTGAACAAAGCGAAAAAATTTCTTAAACACCCTTGACAAAGCGTATCAGAGGATACCCTGCTGTCCGCAATGGAAACGGCAGGCAACAAAGAATTTGAAAAAGACACCGAGAAAAAGGGGCTGGGAACCCCTGCAACGCGCGCTGCGATTCTGGAAAAGCTGGTATCTTCCGGCTATGTACAGCGCAAGGGCAAGCAGATGATTCCCACGGAGGACGGTGTGGCCGCGATCTACAATATCCCGGACTACCTGAAATCTGCCAGCATGACAGCCGAGTGGGAAAATGACCTGCTGCGGATGGAACGCGGCGAGATCAAGCCCCATGATTTTATGCGGGGCATCCACGGACTGCTCGATAAGATGCTGGCTGACCTGCGGCAGATTCCTACTGTGGCGGCGGTTCCCTATTATAATAAGGTAAGCGTGGGAAGCTGCCCGGTCTGCGGAAACCCTGTGCATGAAAGCAAACTCAGCTTTTGTTGTGCAGACCGCAGCTGCAAATTTGCTCTCTGGAAAGAAAGCAGATACTTGTCCAACATGAGAAAAACGCTGGACAAGAAGATGGCGGTAGACCTTTTGAAGAAAGGCCGCACCCATGTAAAAGACTTTTATTCCGCGAAAAAAGATAAGACATTCGCCGCTGACCTTGTGATGCGCGTCGAAGAGGGTCGCGCACAGTACAGTCTGGAATTTCCCAAAACACCGATGAAAACGAAAACGTAAAGGAGGTTTGACCCTTGCCACAGATTAACGATATTCGAGAATTGGCGCAGCAGAACGCCCGGTATGTCAGTAACTCGCCACAGGACTGGATGAGTTATCTGGATGTGGCGGCGCGGCTGTACCGCTATTCGTTTACCGATGCGCTCCTGATCCACGCGCAGCGGCCCGATGCAACCGCCTGCGCAGAACTGGAACTCTGGAATCAGAAAATGAGCCGATGGGTCAACCGTGGCGCAAAGGGCATCGCGCTTCTGGATGATACCGGACCGCGTACCAAGCTACGGTATGTGTTCGATATTGCTGACACCCATCTGGTGCGCGGCGGCAGAACACCGCTCTTATGGAATCTGGACAGCCACGAGCATGAGCAGGCTATTTTAGACCATCTGGCAGATACCTATGGTTTATCCCAGACAGACAGCATGAACGCTGCTCTGCTGGAACTGGCACAGCAGTTGACCGCCGACAATCTGGATGAAGCGATGGATGGTTTGGCCTATGAGGTGGCAGATACTTTTCTGGAAGAACTGGACGAAGATAACATCCGCGTCCGTTTCCGGGAACTGATGACCAACAGTATCTTCTATACGCTTTCCCGCCGCTGCGGGCAGGAGCCTATGGATATACTGGACGATGATGACTTTATCCGCATCGTGGATTTCAACAAGCTGCCGGTGCTGTCGTTCCTTGGCAACGCGGTTTCCGAACAGTGCGAAGCGGTTCTTTTTGACATTGGCCGTGAGATGCGGAAAATTTACAAAAAAGAAATCACGCAGCAGCTTGAAAAATCTGTTGACAGCTTGTATAATACAAATGCAAACTTTAACACATTAAAGCGTGAAACCGCAGATACCACGACCAAAGGAGGACAAGAAAATGGAGTTGACGTATCATCGCAAGGGAGATTACCTGTTCCCGAATCTGGCCGTGAAGGACGAGCCGCAGATCATCGGGAAGTACGGGATGCTGCGCAGGACGTACCTGAAAGAGAACCGCAAGAACTGGTATCAGAGTATGCTGATGAGCGGCAGACTGAACCAGCATCTGGCGCAGATCGAGGAAGCAGCGGAGAGTCGGGTGGAAACCCTGCTGGACAGCCTGAACGAGAAGTTTCCGGCACCGAGCAAGGAGAAGGACCCGCTGGCATGGGCGGCACATCAGAACAGCCTGACGGCGATGGCAGAAGAGATCGTCTTGAAGGAATTGGTGTACAATTAACTGAACCGACAACGGAACAAGATTTGAGCGAAGCAGAGGAAGAAATTGCCTCTGCTTTTTCTTTGCTTGATTTGCCGACCGTGGAACAGCAGATCCGCGCCATCGAAGAACCGATCCGGGCGCGGTATGCGGACGAGATTGCGCTTGATCCCGAAGTGGTCGATGAAATTCTGCGCACGGGCAGCAACCGTAGCAAGGGTCAGCTGCGTCTGATCTACAATTTCATGGTCGAGAAAACCCCGGAAGAATACACGGAGTTCGTGAAAAACGAATATGGTACGGGCGGCAAAGGCTTTGAAATTGATGGCGCAAAATATGCAGTCTGGTTCGATGATTTAGGGCTGCGTATTGCAGTAGGCAGCACGGCAAAGGGTGGCACGATTGCCAATGCGTTTTTATCCTGGGAGGATGTGAGCAATCGTATCCATGAACTGCTCCGGCAGGGCGAGTATGCGCCGCAGGCGGTTCTGGACGCTGCGCGGCAGAACGCCTTACAGGAACACGCGCAGACGTTGGCTTATATGGAACGTGATTTGGCCGATGGCGTTGCCGAAGCAGTGTTTCAGGATGCAGAAATCTTCAGAGGTGGTTTCCCGGAATTGACGGACAGGCTGGCGGGCTTGCTGGATGATACGGATTTTCTGACTGACCTCAACGAGAGATTGTCTGCGTTGGGGGAAGCCTATCTGTGCCAGCATTTCGCGTTTTGCCCGGAACTTTTCGGATTGCATGACACAGATTGCAGCTTTGAAAACCATGCATCCTGCACATCCCATCGGTGTGTACTTTGAAACAGAGAATATCTATACGCTGAATCCAAGCAGTCAATACAGTCTTGACATTCAGGCTCTTTTGGCAGACTGGGAATCGGGCAATAAGAGTCGCCGCATGATCCTTTCGTATGACCAGCGTATTATGACAGGTCAGTACCCGGTGGCTGACCTGATGGGGTATCGGCATACGAAGGATGGACAGCTTGTGGTTGAGCCGGAAGAAGCAAAGACGGTACGTTTTATCTTTCTGGCATTTATTCAGGGCTATGATTACGAACAGATTGCAATGATCCTGACACAGAAGAAGCGTAGCACCCTGCGCGGCAGGCAGGAGTGGAATGGCATGATGGTGGCTAACATCATGAAAAACGAACGTCGCTGGGGTGATCTGGAAGCTCGGAAGAGCATTGTGGTGGACTACAAGTTGGGCAAGGTCACAAAGAATAACGGAAATCGCTGCTCTGCCTACGTTCCAGAACATCACGAAGCGATTGTTTCACCGGGAATTGCACGGGCTGCACATCTTGTGGCATCCAGCAAAAAGAAGTGCGGGGTGCAGGATATTGTAGTAATCCAGCAGGGAGCATTGAAAGGATTCGTGGGCATCCATCCGAACTGGAGTGGCATCAGTGTTGATAGTATTCACAGTCTTTGTCTGAGGGCCTATCTTCCGGAAGAGGTGGCGAAACTGAATGATATAGCAGAGATGAGGGCTGGAACAAAGCTGGAAAAGCCCCTTCGATCGGAATATCTGACGATTTCAGGCACTTGCTTTATCAATCAAAGCAGCCCGGTCATAACAATCTCAAAAAATGGAATCCGTTTCAGCAAAGCGTGTCATACCCGCTTGGACGACTGCGAGCATGTGGAACTGCTCTATCATCCGATTCTGCAAGTCGTAATCCTGCGAAAAAGTAATCGTGATGCTTCAACAGCGATACATTGGGAAAATAAGGATAAGATTTGCAGCAGCTTTTCATCCAAGGCATTTTCAGGGGTGATATTTGAAGCAATGAACTGGAAGTGGAGTTGTCGTTACCAGTGTCGTGGTATCTGCCGTGGAGAGGAAAATGCAAAGTTCCTAATTTTTGAATTGGATGAGTCCCGGATTTTGATTAGAAAAAATAAGTATGAACAGATTGAGGATCGTTCGATGAATCTGAAATGTCGGCTGTATCGGAGCAAGTGGGTTCAGAGCATTACAGTTAGTGATGTGATGGAATCCGGCCAAGTCGTAGAAAACCCCATGATTGGTGCAATTCCAAGCAGAAATGAAGTTCAACGTGAACTGGATGACCTTTTAATGTCGATGTAGGAGGATTTGTGAAATGGAAGAAAAAGGTAGGGAGCAGGAACTGAGCGTTCGGGAAATCTCCTTGATTCGTGAGTTGACGCAGATACGAAAAGAACATAAAAGAGAACTGGAGTACGAAAAATTTGATGGTTATGAGCTGCCGCCGCGTACACAATTTTCCATGCTGAATAAGCCAGCAGTGAGCATAAAGTATGGCGTTATGAAATTTAATATGGCCTGCATTCGGCTTTTTGAAGGAATCAAGTATGTTCTTCCGATTCTGCACCCAAACAAGAAGCGGCTTGCGCTGATTATGTGCCCGGAAGAGGACAGCGCATCTGTTGAATGGGCACGGCAGAAGGATGAAAACTGGGTAAATAAGGATATTACCTCTTTGGAATTTGTGGAAAATATCTTCAAACTCATGAACTGGAATCGAGAATGTCGTTATAAAGTGCTTGGACGGGTGGCTAATTCAGATCAGGGCCTTTGTATGTTGTTCGATTTGGAAGAAGCAATCATGTTCACACCGAAGCCACAGGAATATACGGACCCGCTTACTGGCGAAATGAAGAAAAAACAGATAAAGTTCTTCCCGGATGTCTATAAGGATCGGATTGGGAAATCTTATAATGATTACATCGCTGGTCATCAGATGAACTTATTCGAGGATTTTATCGGGTATCAGGGCTCTGCTGTATTGGATGAGCCTGAACAGAAAACAGATACTATTTCAGTACCGATACTGCAATGTGAAGAACCTGAAAATATACCTTTACCAGATTTGCAGGAACAGCCTGAAAATGTACAACGACCGGGCAGTGAGGTTGTTGAGAAAGGAATGCTGACATGAGTTCTGGACGAATTATGAATCTGCTGGTGACGATTCCGGCAGAAAGCCGAAGAATGAATGTGGGAAAGGATGTTATTCGTGTTCTTGGGAGTCCGACCTATATTTGTGTTTTGCAGAGGAAAGATCGGAAGTCTATTGCGATTACTCCGTGCACCGCTGAACATCCCATGTCCTTTAAGGTTCCAGACAGGCTGTTGACCGATGGACAGTGCCGAATGATGATTAACGGAATACAGTTCATTCAGGCGTTGCTGGAGGCAAATGAACTAGCTGTAGGAAAGGATCATCAGTTTAAGGGGAGATATGAAGCTGAGAAAAACGCAGTTATCATTTCACTTGAAAAAGATGAACGGGAATGGTAGTCAAGGCGGGAAGAATCTTGAATATAGGTGTTGCTCTATTGAAATATTATGCTGACTTGAATTTAAACCAGAGCGGGCAATATGGACAAATCTATGCTGAAAAGTTTACATCTGCCAGCTTGATATGCAAAGTGTTTTATGGTAAGATGAAAGCACAATGGGGGAAGTATACTCTCCTCTTGAATCTGCTGTAAGGAAGTGAATGCCGATGGAAAATCAGCTTGCTCATGCGATAACGCAGACGGAATATGATTCGAGCTATGATAAGGCTGCCAAGAAGCTGCTTGCCAACAAACAGATTCTGGCACAGATTATGAAGAACTGTGTGAATGAGTACAGTGCCTGTTCCGTAGACGAAATTGCAGAGAAGTATATCGAAGGAACGCCGGAAGTGGGCACGGTTGGCGTTCATGTTGATGATACAAACAGACCCAAGAAAACGGCTGGCGTAATTACCGGAAGCAATAATGAGGATTCTACGCTGACGGAGGGAACCATCAATTATGATGTTCGGTTCGATGCAATCGCACCAGCGTCAGAAGGTTCTACTGCACAGAAAGATGTGATACGTCTTATTATTAATGTGGAGGCGCAGACTGCTTTTAATCCGGGATACCCTTTGACAAAGCGGGCAATCTATTATTGCAGCAGGATGATCTCCGCACAGCATGGTCCGATATTCACGAACTCGGAGTATGGGAAAATCCGAAAAGTGTACTCTATCTGGGTTTGTACACACCCAACCAAGGAGTTCCAAAACACTCTGATTCGTTATTCTATCCGACCAGAGCAGTTGATTGGAAACGCTGTTGAAAAATCGGAAAACTACGATTTGATGAGTGTTGTAACGATTTGTCTTGGAGAACCGGGTACGGAGAACTATACAGGTATTGTGAAATTTATGGATGTGTTGCTCTCTTCTTCCAGAGCAGCTACTGAGAAAAAGAAAATTCTTGAAGAAGAATTTGGCGTTGCAATGAACGAAGAACTGGAAAGGGAGGTGCTTGTTATGTGCAACCTTAGTCAGGGCGTAAAGGCCGAAGGTATCAACATTGGTGAGATGCGGATGCTGGTTAAACAGGTGAGAAAAGGCCGTGTGACAATTGAAGAAGCAGCGGAAGATGCTGGAATGACAGTAGAGGAATTTAAGAAAGTGATGGAAAACACCCCGCTGCAGGCGGTCTAAGAAAAACATATAAAGTAAACTGTTAAGCCCTACAAGGCTCAGATCGGTTCGATACCGACTGAAAGCCTTGTAGGGCTTATTTTTTTTCCGTTTTTTCAATTTTATTTGTGAAAAATGTTGTCCAAGACTTGACATCGGCCGGCATCGACTGGCAGCGCGAGAAATGGCAATCGGGACTTGGTTCTAAGTTTATTCACCAAGGCGAAAAAAATGCTGTGAAATATGCGGACGAGGTCATTGTTCTGAGCAAAGGCTTGCAGGATTATAAATAAATTTCTATATGCCGGTTCCCTGTAAGCATCGGGTTCTGCGCGCTCCTTTGGAACAGCAGGTACGTATTGAGGACAGCCATGCCGCCATTGTGACCCCGGAGGAATTTGAACAGGCACAAAAGGTTATTATGCTGCAGCATGGGAATCATCAGGCCGGGAAATACACAAAACACCAGTATCCGCTGAAAGGCAAGGTCTATTGCGGTTATTGCCAGAAACTGATGAAATACCGTGTTCTCAAGAAACTTGGACCCTCGTTTAACTGCAGATTCTCAGCCGCAGCGGTGGACAGTCCCTGCAAGCGAATCCCGATCTCTGAGGAGATTCTGGAACATATCGTCCGAAATGCACTGACAGCGCAGATAAAACAGGCGGAGCATATACTGGAAGTCCTGCTCGAACGGGAACGCAAAGCCTTGATCCGCTTCTCTGCACTGGAACGGCAGGAAGAAAAGCTTAGCGCAGAAAAGGCAGAGATCGTAAAACAGCGCGTTGCACTGTATGAGCAATACGCCGACGGGAATATGAGTAAGGAAGAATTCATCCGGCAGAGAGATGCCTACAGAGTGCAGGAAGGTGAAAAGATGGAGTAGATTCAAAGGCTGCGTACCGAGAAAAATCAAGCTTTCCAGCCTGTGAAGAAGGATACGGATAATTTGCAAGCCGTGATGAATACTGTGGGAGAAGCAGGCGATGTGATGCACCTGTCACAGAATGTGGTGGAAACCTTTATTGACCGCATTGAGGTTTTCAACGATAAGCGCGTGAAAATTCATTTTACATTTGAAGATGTGCTAAAAAGTTACGAAACAGGGTGAGAAATGATATTTGCGTTTTTGAAAGGTTCATGCTACAATAACTATAGAAGGGAGTGTGGAGGAAATGGTTCTCCAGTACTATGTAGTAGAAAATACGACCGGAAAACAAATTGAAATCGATATTGAATCGGCAACTAACGAAGACCTGACCTCTACAAAGGAAAAGTGGCAATCTGATTGGACGAGTGAATTTATCCGCGACCCAAAGCTAGAGAAGTATGCGGCGAAAACAGATGCTGGCGAAATTGTAGCATTGGGTGCATATCGAGAAGATGATCATGGGATATCGGTTTTTATCGCTAATATTGAAGCACATCCTGAGAGTAATCCGACAATTAGCACAGTGCGGAAATACGCAGGCATTGGCCGAATGATGATTGCTTATGGTATTCAATTGTCAATTGATAGTGGGCATGGCGGCATTGTTACCTTTGAAGCAAAAACAGATGAACTGTATGATCACTACATCAAAGATTTTCATGCAGTTCCGATTTTTCAGCCACATTCGGGAGGCCCAAAGCTGCTTATGCTAGCTGATGAAGGCGCACAAGAAATTTTCAGTACCTACTTATCTTAAAGATTGGAGGGTTCAGTATGAAAGATCAAGAACTTGAACTGCAGGTTGCTCCTATGAGCAATGATACAATGGAATATTTGAATGTTTTATTTGGCGTATGCAAACGCTTTAAAACAGATTATTACCATGCAACACCGAAGCAGCGTGAATTTATTGATGCAGTGGCTACGCACGAGTACCAGCTGATGAAAGCCCATGAGAAAGGACTGAGCCGTGCTTCTGTTCCTCCTTTTATGGGAATGAAGCGGAGTGAACGTAGTAACAATATGCCTGCTTGATAGTAAGAGAATAAGCTAACATAATAACTGCTCGCATAAACCACAGACAGCACCCAAGATGATTCGAGGGTGCGTCTGCGGCTTATCCTGCACATCCCATCGGTGTGTACTTTGAAACAGAGAATATCTACACGCTGAATCCAAGTAGCCAATACAGCCTTGACATTCAGGCGCTTCTGGCGGACTGGGAATCGGGCAATAAGAGCCGCCGCATGATCCTTTCGTATGACCAGCGCATTATGACAGGCCAGTACCCGGTGGCCGACCTGATGGGGTATCGGCATACCAAAGATGGACAGTTGGTAATTGAGCCGGAAGAAGCAAAGACGGTGCGCTTTATCTTTCTGGCGTTTATCTATGGTTATAACTGCGATCAAATTGCGGCAGTGCTGACGCAGAAGAAGCGTAGCACCCTGCGTGGCAAGCAGGAGTGGAATGGCATGATGGTGGCAAACATCATGAAAAATGAACGCCGCTGGGGTGATCTGGAAGCCCGGAAGAGCATCGTGGTGGACTACAAGCTGGGCAAGGTTACAAAGAATAATGGGAATCGCTGCTCTGCCTATGTTCCGGAACACCATGAAGCAATCGTTTCGCCGGAAATTGCACGGGCTGCACATCTGGTGGCATCCAGCAGGAAGAAGTGCGGTGTGCAGGATATTGTGGTGATCCAGCAGGGAACATTGAAAGGCTTTGTTGGCATCCATCCGAATTGGAGCGGCATCAGTGTTGAAAGCATCCGCAGCCTTTGCCTGAGCACCTATCTGCCGGAAGAGGTGATGAAACTGAACGATATAGCAGAGATGAGGGCTGGGGCAACACTGGGAACGGCACTTCAATCTGAATTCGGCTTTTTGAAGGAATCAAGTATGTCCTTCCGATTTTGCACCCCAATAAGAAGAGGCTTGCGTTGATTATGTGCCCGGAAGAGGACAGTGCATCTGTTGAATGGGCAAGACAGAAGGACGAAAACTGGGTGAATAAGGATATTACATCATTGGAATTTGTGGAAAATATCTTCAGGCTCATGAACTGGAATCGGGAATGCCGTTATAAAGTGCTTGGACGGGTGGCTAATTCAGATCAGGGTCTTTGTATGTTGTTTGATTTGGAAGAAGCAATCATGTTCACCCCGAAGCCACAGGAATATACAGATCCGCTTACTGGTGAAATGAAGAAAAAGCAGATGAAATTCTTCCCGGATGCCTATAAGAACCGTATCGGAAAATCTTATAATGACTATATTGCAGACCATCAGATGAACATGTTTGAAGACTTCATTGGGTATCAGAGTTCTACTGTATTGGATGAGCCCGAACGGGAAGCAGGCACTACTTCAATACCGATTCCGCAACGTGAAGAATCTGAAAATATACCTTTGCCAGATTTACCGGGACAGCTTGAAAACGTACAACAATCGGGCAATGAGATTGCTAAGAGAGGAATGCCGACTTGAATTCTGGGCGAGTTATGAACCTGCGAGTGACAATTCCGGCGGAAAGCCGGAGAATGAATGTTGGGAAAGATGTTATCCGTATTCTTGGAAGTCCGGCCTATATCTGCGTTTTGCAGAGGAAAGATCGGAAGTCTATTGCAATCACGCCGTGTGCTGCGGAGCATCCCATGTCCTTTAAGGTCCCGGACAGGCTGCTGACCGATGGGCAGTGTCGGATGATGATTAACGGAATACAGTTCATTCAGGTGTTGCTGGAAGCAAATGGTCTGGCGGCAGGAAAAGACCATCAGTTTAAAGGACGGTATGATGCCGAGAAAAATGCAGTTATCATTTCGCTTGAAAAAGATGAACAAGGTGCCCTCTCGCCTCAAAAGTGTACAACTTGACATCACGTCCATTTGGTCGTATAATACGTCCAAATGGACGTGATGAAGGGAGCTAATACTATGAGTGCCGGAATTTTAGATGGCTTTCAAACGATAATTCCAACGGCAGCGGCTGTCTTATCGGAAAAACGACAAATATTAAGGCTGACGCAACAAGAGGTTGCTGATCGCGCAAAAATAACATTACGTCAATATCAAAGGCTGGAATCTGGGGAAAGAAACATTTTGACTTCTTCTTTTGGCTTGGCGTGTCGAGTAATTGAAGCTCTTGATATGGATGTTTCTAAATTCTATCATGGTGACTATTACCTTGAAGAAGAAGTGAAGACAATGAGAGGCAAAGGGATTGCCAGCAGAAAAAAGTCATCGATTTAAAGGACGACATGATGCCAAGAAAGAGCAATATGGACAAATCTATGTTGAAAAGTTTACATCTGCCAGCTTGATATGCAAGGCGTTTTATGGTAAGATGAAAGCATAATAGGGAGATTATGAAGCTCGGAGAGAGGCGACGAGGCCGATGGAAGATAACAGGATGGTTAGTTTCTCACTGGGAGGAATGGCCTTTGAATACGATGATAATAAAAATCAGATAAATATTAAAAAACACGGAATTTCATTTAAGAGTGCGGCGCGTATCTTCTTTGACTATGACCGAATCGAGTTTTATGATGAGGATCATAGTTATGACGAAGATCGATATAACACCATAGGCGATACTTCTGCTGGACGGATTTCTCAAAAAGCAGAGAGTGCATTGATTGGCAATATAGACCAGTTCATCGGAAAGGTGAATGAAATACTATTTGTTGTATATACTGAACGAGTAAGAATTGAAGAAAGCGGTACAAAAACAGATGTGACAAGATTGATTTCGGCACGAATGGCTACCGAATTTGAAAGGGGGCTTTATTATGGTAAAAACGAGTGAAATGTCTATGGAACTGAAACAGGAACTTGCATTTACAAAAGAAGAACTCGCAGAACTGGAAGCGGCAAAGAAAATGCCAATCACGTTTGATGCGGATTGCCCTGAAACCACACCTGAGCGGGCGGTTAAATTTAGAAGAGTTAATCCGCCGCGTAACAGAATGGATGCCCATGGAGCATAATCACAATCAAGAAAAGAACGTATAGAGCGCAAGTAAGCCCTACAAGGCTCAGATCGGTTCGGAACCGACTGAAACCCTTGTAGGGCTTATTTTTTTGTAAATTTTTTTGTTCCTTACTTGACAACCGCATAGGGTCAACCAAGAAATACCACGATAACTAAAGGGTTTTGACGGCTTGAGTTGTCCTTCAAATGTTTTATTTGTTGAAAAACTGCAAGAAGCGTGAAATCCTGAGGGCTATATGTAGGTGGCTTTTGGAAGCTCTGTTTTGACCCACAAAAAGGAGCAACAAATAAAGATTGAAGGAGAGTTCAAGCCTACGGTGGATTGCCTTTGTGCGACCCGCCGTAGGCTTATTGCTGTTTTATA
Source organism: Faecalibacterium sp. I4-3-84 (assembly GCF_023347255.1). Taxonomy (GTDB): domain Bacteria; phylum Bacillota; class Clostridia; order Oscillospirales; family Ruminococcaceae; genus Faecalibacterium; species Faecalibacterium taiwanense. Next base: position 517,594 of record NZ_CP094466.1, on the reverse strand, counting down.
AAGAGAAAAGTGAGGAGAAAAATATGAAAAAATACAAAATTGCAGTGGCTGGAACTGGGGCTAGAGATATAATAGGGTCAACCAAGAAAACCTACGATAACTAAAGGGTTTTGACGGCTTGAGTTGTCCTTCAAATGTTTTATTTGTTGAAAAACTGCAAGAAGCGGAAAATCCTGGGGGTTATATGTAGGAGGCTACAGTAAAAAAGGAACTTCTTGACGTTGGCAAGCAAATCGTAAAAAGCAATCAGGGAAATGAAATTCCTATGTACGATACCAGACTGAGAAATAAAATTTTCAGGAAGTATAAGGCGAGCGGCTGTGCTGGTGTAGAAGCAATTTTTGAGCGGGATCGGCGGAACCAGAAGTTCATAGGGGGAATGTATGACCGCATTTGCGGAATGTTCTGCCGGAAAACACGGTAAAGCTGCGGCTTTCGGTCAAAATACACACATTTCCGTGCATCAGCGGCAAATGTTTGTTAAACTATTATCTATCTTGCGACCTTGCAATGTGCACGGTTTTTGTTTATAATAGTAGAGTAACGGGGCAAGACCCCCGAATGCGAGCGAAACTCTAGTTCAGAAATTAAAACTTGAGAGGAGTTTATTACCATGGGTTTAGGTAAGAAGACGATCGACGATCAGAACTACTGCGGCAAGAAGGTGCTTGTCCGTTGCGATTTCAACGTCCCGATGAAGGACGGCGTGATCACCAACGAGAACCGCATCAATGCAGCTCTGCCCACCATCCAGAAGCTGGTCAACGATGGCGCAAAGGTCATCCTGTGCAGCCATCTGGGCAAGCCCAAGAACGGCCCCGAGGCAAAGTTCAGCCTGGCACCCGTTGCTGTGGCTCTGAGCGCAAAGCTGGGCAAGACCGTTGTGTTTGCAGATGACGACAATGTTGTCGGCGAGAACGCAAAGGCTGCTGTTGCTGCCATGAACAACGGCGATGTCGTTCTGCTGCAGAACACCCGTTTCCGCAAGGAAGAGACCAAGAACATGCCCGAGTTCAGCGAAGAGCTGGCTTCTCTGGCTGATGCATATGTTGACGATGCATTCGGCAGCTGCCACCGTGCACACTGCTCCACTGCAGGTGTCACCGACTTCATCAAGGATACCGCTGTCGGCTATCTGATGGAGAAGGAGATCAAGTATCTGGGCAACGCTGTGAACGATCCCGTTCGTCCCTTCACCGCTATTCTGGGCGGCGCAAAGGTCGCAGACAAGCTGAATGTTATCTCCAATCTGCTGGAGAAGGTCGATACCCTGATCATCGGCGGTGGCATGGCTTACACCTTCGTCAAGGCTCAGGGCTACGAGGTCGGCAAGAGCCTGTGCGACGATTCCAAGCTGGATTACTGCAAGGAAATGATGGCCAAGGCTCAGGAGAAGGGCGTGAAGCTGCTGCTGCCCGTTGATGCTGTCTGCATCAAGGACTTCCCTGATCCCATCGACGCTCCCGTCGAGACCACGGTTGTTCCTGTCACCGCGATCCCGGCTGACATGGAAGGCTGCGACATCGGCCCTGAGACCATGAAGCTGTTTGCTGACGCCGTCAAGGCATCCAAGACCGTTGTCTGGAACGGCCCCATGGGTGTGTTCGAGAACCCCACTCTGGCAGCCGGCACTCTGGCAGTTGCAAAGGCTATGGCTGAGAGCGATGCTACCACCGTGATCGGCGGCGGCGACAGCGCAGCAGCTGTGCAGCAGATGGGTCTGGGCGACAAGATGACCCACATCTCCACCGGCGGCGGCGCTTCTCTGGAGTATCTGGAGGGCAAGGAGTTGCCCGGCATCGCAGTTATTCAGAACGCATAATCTGATCCCGGCATCATAATGGGTGCGGCGGCTTTAGCGCCGCCGCATCTTTTTGTTTGTGCAGAGCTTTCTGCACGATAGAAGGTAAATAAAGGAGATAGAGTATCATGGATAAGGCAAAGCGTAAGGCTATCATTGCAGGCAACTGGAAGATGAACAAGACTGCCTCCGAGGCTGCTGTTCTGGTGGACGAGCTGGTCCCCGCCGTGCAGGACGCAGGCTGCGAGGTAGTCATCTGCACCCCGTATACCGATCTGGTCACCGCTGTGGAAAAGACCAAGGGCACCAACATCCATGTGGGTGCTGAGAATGTTCACTTCGAGAAGTCCGGCGCTTTTACCGGCGAGATCAGCGCTGACATGCTGGTGGATCTGGGCGTGGAGTACGTCATTGTGGGCCACTCTGAGCGCCGCCAGTACTTCGCCGAGACCGACCAGACCGTGAACAAGCGCGCTCTGGCTGCTCTGAATGCCGGTCTGAAGGTCATCATCTGCGTGGGCGAGAGCCTGCAGCAGCGCGAAGAGGGCGTGACCGAAGAGCTGGTGCGTATGCAGACCAAGATCGCTCTGCGTGATGTGACCGCTGAGCAGATGGCAAATGTCGTGATCGCTTACGAGCCCATCTGGGCCATCGGCACCGGCAAGACCGCTACCGCCGATCAGGCTGAGGAAGTCTGCGGCCAGATCCGCAAGGTGATCGGCGAGGTGTACGGCGAGGCAGTTGCCGAGGCTACTACTGTCCAGTACGGCGGCAGCATGAATGCCAAGAACTGCGAGGAACTGCTGAGCAAAAAGGATGTGGACGGCGGCCTGATCGGCGGCGCATCCCTGAAGGCTCCCGACTTTGCAGTGATCGTCAATGCAGCCACCAAGGGCTGATCGACGGTTTAAATCAGCTGTTTCAGCGCCCGGCTGCGCCGCATTTCCAGCGCTGTGCCGGGCGCTGATTTGTTAAATTCAAAGGAGATTCAATTTTATGGCAAAGAAACCTGTTCTTCTGTGCATCATGGATGGCTTCGGCTGGGTGCCGGAGGAGACCTTCGGCAACGCCGTGGTCGCCGCAAAGAAACCCCACCTCGATGCTCTGATGGCAAAATATCCCATGACCACCATCGACGCTTCCGGTATGGCCGTCGGTCTGCCCGAGGGCCAGATGGGCAACTCTGAGGTTGGCCACACCAACATGGGCGCTGGCCGAATCGTGTACCAGCAGCTCACCCTCATTACCAAGTCCATCAAGGACGGCGAGATGCTCCAGAACCCGGTTCTGGTCAAGAACATGAAGACTGCCATCGATGCCGGCAAGGCCATCCATCTGATGGGTCTGGTGGGCACCGGCGGTGTGCACAGCCACGCAGACCACTGGTTCGGCGTGCTGGAAATGGCAAAACATCTGGGTGCAAAGAACGTTTACCTGCACTGCATCACCGATGGCCGTGATACCGACCCGCACTCCGGCAAGGGCTTCCTGGCCGACCTGCAGGCCAAGCTGGACGAGCTGGGCATCGGCAAGATCGCCAGCGTCTCCGGCCGTTACTACGCCATGGATCGCGATAACAACTGGGATCGTGAAGAAAAGGCATATGCTGCCTTTGTCTACGGCGAGGGCAATCATGCCGCCAACGCTGCCGAGGCCATCGAGGCATCCTATGCAGCAGACAAGACTGATGAGTTCGTTCTGCCCTGCGTCACATGTGAGGGTGGCCGCGTGCAGGACGGCGACACTGTGATCTTCATGAACTTCCGTCCCGACCGTGCCCGCCAGATGACCCGTATCTTCTGCGACGATGCGTTCACCGGCTTTGAGCGCCGCGGCGGCCGCAAGCAGGTGAACTATGTCTGCATGGCTGAATACGATGCCACCATGCCCAACTGCGAGGTCGCCTATCCGCCTGTGGAGCTGAAGAACGTTCTGGGCCAGTACCTGTCCGAGAATGGCAAGACTCAGCTGCGCATTGCCGAGACCGAGAAGTACGCTCATGTCACCTTCTTCTTCAACGGCGGCGTGGAGGCTCCCTACGAGGGCGAGGACCGCTGCGTGATCCCCAGCCCGAAGGTCGCCACCTATGACCTGAAGCCCGAGATGAGCGCCCCCGAGGTTGCTGCCGAGTGCGTCAAGCGCATCGAGAGCGGCAAGTACGATGTGGTGATCCTGAACTTCGCAAACTGTGATATGGTCGGCCACACCGGCGTGTTCGATGCTGCGGTCAAGGCCGTTGAGGCCGTGGATACCGCTGTGGATCAGGTGGTGTCCGCTGTGCTGAAGGCCGGCGGCTGCGCCTTCATCACCGCCGACCACGGCAACGCTGAGAAGATGATGAACCCGGACGGCACCCCCTTCACCGCACACACCACCAACGTGGTGCCCTTTGTGGCTGTTGGCTGCGGCGATGTGAAGCTGCGTGAGGGCGGCTGCCTTGCTGATATCGCTCCCACCATGCTGCCGTATATCGGTCTGCCCGTGCCTGCTGAAATGACCGGCAAGAGCATCATCGTGGAGTAACTGACCATTAAAATAGCCGACGCGTTCGCTTTGGCTATGAATAGCGGAATTGTTATTCTTATATTTACAGCTCTGGAAAATCTGCGGATTTTCCAGAGCTGTTTTTTCACGTGAAAAGCCGATAAGATAAACTGCGTTTTTGGGCTTCGACCCCATTCTAAATCAAAAACTTTTCTTTTTTCCCCATCCGTGCTACAATAAAAATGAATTTTTGATTGTAGGAGAAGCGGATGGAAACAACGCATAAACAAATCGTTCTGGGCATCCTTGCCCATGTGGACTCCGGCAAGACCACCCTTTCGGAAGCCATGCTCTACCGCTCCGGTACGATCCGCAAGCTGGGCCGCGTGGATCACAAGGATGCCTTTCTGGATACCGACACGCTTGAAAAAGCGCGCGGCATCACCATCTTTTCCAAGCAGGCCCTGTTGACGGTGGGCGATACGGATATCACATTGCTGGATACCCCCGGCCATGTGGATTTTTCCACCGAGACAGAGCGCACCCTGCAGGTGCTGGACTATGCTGTGCTGGTGGTAAGCGGCACCGACGGCGTGCAGAGCCACACCGAGACGCTCTGGCGGCTGCTGCGGCGCTACCATGTGCCCACCTTTGTGTTCGTGAACAAGATGGACCTGCCCGGCAAGAGCAGGGAAGAGCTGCTCGCCCAGCTGAACCACCGTCTGGGCGAGGGCTTTGTGGCCTTTGATGCGCCGCAGGCCGACCGGGACGAAGCACTGGCCCTGTGTGACGAAAACCTGATGGACCGGATGCTGGATGCCGGGCAGTTGACCGATGCGGACCTCATCCCGGCCGTTGCACGCCGGCATGTGTTCCCGTGCTGGTTCGGTTCGGCGCTGCGGCGTACCGAAAATGATGCACTGGAAAGCGTGGACGCTCTGATGGACGGCATCGACCGCTATACCCGTCCGGCTCCCGCGCTGGATGCCTTTGGTGCCAAGGTGTTTAAGGTGTCGCAGGATGAGCAGGGCACGCGCCTGACATGGCTGCGCGTGACTGGCGGCGAACTGAAGGTAAAGGCCCAGCTCTCCGGCGAAGCAGATGGTGAGCCGTGGGAGGAAAAGGCAAACCAGCTGCGGCTGTACTCCGGCGTAAAGTATACGCTGGCGGAAGCCATCGGCCCGGGGCAGGTGTGCGCCGTCACCGGCCTGACCAAGGCGCGCCCGGGCGAGGGCCTTGGCGCGGAACGCGACAGCGATGTGCCGGTTCTGGAACCGGTGCTGAGCTATCAGGTGCTGCTGCCGGAGGGGGCTGATGTGCACGCGGCACTGGGCAAGCTGCACCGGCTGGAAGAAGAGGAGCCGCAGCTCCATGTGGTATGGAACGAGACTTTGGGCGAGATCCATGTGCAGCTCATGGGCGAGGTGCAGCTGGAAGTGCTGCGCAGTTTGCTGGCAGAGCGTTTTGGCCTGAACGTGGAGTTCGGCCCCGGCGGCATTCTGTACAAGGAGACCATCACGGAGCCTATGGAGGGCGTGGGCCACTACGAGCCGCTGCGCCACTATGCGGAGGTGCATGTCAAGCTGGAGCCCCTGCCCCGCGGCAGCGGGATGCAGTTTGCCGCCGACTGCCGGGAAGAAGTGCTGGACAAGAACTGGCAGCGCCTTGTGCTGACCCATCTGGAAGAAAAGCAGCACCTTGGCGTGCTGACCGGTGCGCCGCTGACGGACGTGAAAATCACCCTCATTGCGGGCCGCGCCCATCTTAAACACACGGAGGGCGGAGATTTCCGGCAGGCCACCTATCGCGCGGTGCGGCAGGGCCTGATGCTGGCCAAAAGCCAGCTGCTGGAGCCATGGTATGCCTTTCGGCTGGAAGTGCCGGTGGAGAACCTTGGCCGTGCCATGACCGATATCCAGCGCATGGAGGGCAGCTTTGACCCGCCAGAAAGCGGGGAAGAGGCTGCTGTGCTCACCGGTTTTGCACCGGTGGCCACCATGCGCAGCTACCCCATGGAGGTGGTGGGCTATACCCGGGGCCGGGGACACCTGACCCTGACGCTGGACGGCTACCGGCCCTGCCACAATGCGGCGGAGATCATTAAAGCCGTGGGCTACGAGCCGGAGCACGACCTTGACAACCCGGCAGATTCAGTGTTCTGTGCCCATGGCGCGGGCTTTGTGGTGCCTTGGGATCAGGTGCGCAGCCACATGCATGTGGACAGCGGCTGGGGAAAAAGCAAAAGCCCGGAGCAGGAGACGCAGGCCGTGCCCCAGCGCCGGACAGCGGCTTACCGCGCAACACTGGAAGAGGATGCCGAGCTGCTCAAAATCTTCGAGCGCACCTATGGCCCCATCAAACGGGACCCGCTGGCGGCATTCCGCCCGGTGCAAAAGCGGGAACACCCGGATTTTGATGCCCAGCAGTGGGAAATCCTGCCCGAATATCTGCTGGTGGACGGCTACAATATCATCTTTGCGTGGGATGAGCTGAACGCCCTTGCAAAGGACAGTCTGGAAGCGGCCCGCCACAAGCTGATGGATATTCTGTGCAACTATCAGGGCTACCAGAAGTGCAATCTTATTCTTGTATTCGATGCCTATCGTGTGCCGGGCAGCCCCGGCAGCATTGAGCAGTACCATAATATCCATGTGGTCTACACCAAGGAAGCCGAAACCGCCGATATGTTCATCGAGCACGTTACTCATGAGATCGGCAAGGGGCGGCGGGTGCGTGTGGCTACTTCCGACGGCATGGAGCAGATCATCATTCTGGGCCACGGCGCGCTGCGTGTCTCCGCCCGCATGTTCCATGAGGAAGTGCAGAATGTGGAAAAGCAGATCCGCAAACTGGTGCAGGGGGAAGCATAAAATGTCAACCGAGATCACATCCGAATTTGTCTGGCACAGCATCCCGCCGCGCCCGCGCGACAGCCACAAGGGTAGCTTTGGCACCGTGTTGGCTGTGGCAGGCAGCGCATATTACCGAGGTGCGGCCCTGCTGGCTACCGAGGGTGCGCTGCGCACCGGTGCGGGAATTGTAACGCTGGCCAGCGTGGAGCCGGTATTGGCAGCTGCGGTGGCCCGCCTGCCGGAATGCTGCCTGTGTCCCTGCGTGGCGGGGGCCGAAGGCGGCATCTCGCCGGAGAGCATTCCACAGCTCCAGCGCCAGAAGGCGACGGTGCTGCTGCTGGGCCCGGGCCTTGGCAGTACAGCCCAGAGCACAGGCCGCGCGGCTGAAACACGCACGCTGGTGCAGAAGCTGCTGCCCGGCTTTGCAGGCAGCGCGGTGCTGGATGCGGACGGCCTGAACGCCGCCGCGCAGCTGCTGGCCGAGGGCAAAACGCTGCCACACCCGGCGGGAGAGCTGATCGTGACCCCGCACCCCGGCGAGATGGCCCGACTTACCGGGCTTTCGGCGGCTGAGATCAACGCAGACCGGGAAGAAATCGCCCGGCAGTATGCGAAAAAATGGAACGCTGTGGTGGTACTCAAGGGCTGCTGTACCGTGGTGGCTGCACCAGATGGCCGCGTGTGTACAAACCCTACCGGAAACCCAGGTCTTGCCCGGGGCGGCAGCGGAGATGTACTGGCCGGTATGACGGCGGCCCTGCTGGCCTGCGGCCTGCCTGCATACGAAGCTGCGGCCTGCGCGGTGTATCTGCACGGTGCCGCTGCCGACCGTGCCGCTGCTGCGCTTGGCGAGTACGGAATGCTGCCGCATGATATCTTGTCCCAGCTGGGCCGGATATTTGCGGAAAACCACAGATAAAAAGAAAAGGGGTGTCTCTCTGTCTGCCGGAGAGACACCCCTTTTAACATTACATCACATCGCTAGCACTTCGGCCCACTTTTCCTCGGCTACCGGGATGCCAAGCTCCATGTTCTCCTTGCGGCTGCGGTGCTCGCCCATGCCGGGGCAGCGCACCTCACGGCCCGGCTCTGCAGGCTCACTGGATGCCACATCGGCGGCAATGGCATCAATGACGGCATCGGTGAGGTCGGCGGACTGGAACTTTGCCGGATCAATGGCGATCATGATCTGGGTCAGGCCTACTTCATCGCCAAAGGTGCCGATCGTTGCCACCGAGTTTGCGCCCGTCAGGATAGTACCGATCATATCCAGCAGGATGGAAAGACCGCTGCCCTTCCAGTAGCCAATGGGGATCATGCGGCGGGTCTCTTCAATGGCAGCGGGGTCGGTGGTCAGGCTGCCGTCTGCATCGTAGCCGCCTACCACAGGCAGCTGTTTGCCGGCCAGACGCATCGTTTCCAGCTTGCCGTAGCTGAACTGGCTCAGGGCACAATCCACCATGATGTGCTCCCCGTTCGAGCGCGGCACGGCCAGAATGAGCGGGTTGTTGCCGATATGGTTGTCCTTTGCGCCCCATGCAGGCATGTTGGGGCAGGTGTTGGACCAGCAGATGCCAATGCAGCCCGCGTCTGCGGCCTGCCAGCCGTAGGTGCCGCCGCGCATCCAGTGGTTGTTGTTGCCCAGCGCCACCATGCCAATGCCGAACTGATGTGCCAGCTCTACGGCACGGTCCATGGCGTGCTTGGCGTTCAGAGGGCCAAAGCCGCGCTTGCCGTCCCAGCGCTCCATGGCACCAAAGCTGGCAATGCACTCGGCCTCAGCGGCGGGATCAATCTCGCCCTTGCGCAGGTATTCCACCACGCGGGGGAAGCGGTTCAGCCCGTGGCTGAACACGCCGGCCAGACTGTTCTGGGCAAAGATCTCGGCCGCTTCATGGGCACGCTTTGGGCTGAAACCGTATTTGGTCAGGACCCGCTCAAATTCGGCCAGCATCGTCTCGTAAGCAATGCGCATGGATTGTACCTCCTGTATGTAAAAAGTAATAAACAGATCGTTACACTTATTATAACAAGCGGCGGCGCGGTGCGCAAGATGTGCGGCCGGCATCAGTGCAGGCGGTGAAAGGAGTACACGAGCACACACCGACAGCTATGTGAAAAAACAAATGAATATACGAACTTCATAATTTTTAAGATTTATTTTGTGAAAAAGTCATATTGAAAAACGAAAAGATGATTGATATACTAATACCACAATATCCAGTTGGACATGTTACTGGTAATGCAGGCAGGATCTGATGGAATGACGAATACCTTTTCTTTTGGGTGAATTGTAGCCAGATACTATGATTCCGGGAGAAATTGTACACGGGGTCATTCTGTTGGGTCTTTTTTCTTTTGTCCGCTTCGGCCGGGCGGCAGGGAAATGCCACCACACACAAGATAAAGGAGAACAAAATGAAGAACTACAAGCAGACTGCCTCCGACGTACTGCGTCTGGTTGGCGGCGAGAAGAACGTTGTGCAGGTCGAGCACTGCTCCACCCGCCTGCGCTTCACTCTGGCAGACACCTCCAAGGTGGATGCTGCAGCCCTGAAAAAGACTGCCGGTGTTATGGGCGTTATTTCCAGCGGCCCGCAGTGTCAGGTGGTCATCGGCAACGATGTCATCGAAGTGTACGATGAGCTGCTCAAGCTGGGCACCTTCAACGCAGGTCAGGCTGCAGCTCCTGCTGCCCCCAAGGGCAAAAAAGAGATCGGCGGCATTATTCTGGACTACATGGTCGGCATCTTCCAGCCGCTGGTCCCCGCCATTGCAGGTGCAGGCGTTCTGAAGGCTCTGATGGTGCTGCTGAGCACTCTGGGCCTGATGAGCAGCGGAGATATCGCCTATAAGGTGTTTGTCGGCGTGGCAGATGCAGCTCTGTACTACCTGCCCGTCATGGTCGCCTTCACCACTGCAACCAAGTTCAACTGCAACAAGCTGGTGTCGGTGGCTCTGGCTGCTGCCATGATCCACCCCAGCGTTTCCGCTCTGCTGGCTACTGAGGGCGGTGCTTACTTCCTCGGCATCAAGCTGCAGAACATCGCTTACGGCGGACAGGTATTCCCGGCTATCCTGACCGTCATTTTCATGTCCTTTATTGAAAAGTGGGCCAACAAGTGGTGCCCCAAGGCCATCCGCGTGTTCTTTGTGCCCATGCTGTGCTTCGGCATCGGCTTCCCTGTGGCACTGGTCGTCCTCGGACCTCTGGGCTACAACATCGGTGCTCTGCTGACCACCGTGATCCTGGCTCTGTACAACACGCTGGGCTGGCTGGCCGTTGCTCTGCTGGCTGCCGTGCTGCCGTTCATGATCTCCATGGGCATGCACAAGGCTCTGGTCCCCTACGCAGTTGCTTCTATTTCTGACCCCGGCTTTGAAATGCTGTACATGCCTGCTTCTCTGGCACACAACATCTCTGAGGGCGGTGCCTGCCTGGGTGTTGCTCTGAAAACTAAGGACGAAAACCTGCGCGCTACCGCGATCTCCGCTGGCATCTCCGGCCTGTTCGGCATCACCGAGCCTGCTCTGTACGGTGTTACCCTGCAGCACAAGAAGGTCATGATGTCCGTTGTGGCCTCCAGCTTCATCGGCGGTCTGTTCGTTGGCCTGATGAAGGTCAAGGCATTCGTTGCCATGGGCCCCGGTCTGGCTGGCATGGCCATGTTCGTTGACCCGGATAACGGCAAGAACATCCTGTGGGCTGCAGTTGGTCTGGTGATCTCCGTTGTGGCCTCCTTCGCATTGTCCTTCTTCCTGTATAAGGACGAGACCCCCGCAGAGGATGAGACCGCTGCACCCGCTCCCGAGACTGCTGCAGACGCAGCAACTGCGGATTCCACCATCAGCAGCCCCCTGCAGGGCAAGGCCATTGCTCTGGAAGAGGTCAAGGATGAAGTTTTCTCCCAGAAGATCCTGGGCGACGGCATCGCTGTGGTGCCCGAAAAGGGCGAGCTGTATGCCCCTGCAGACGGCGTGATCGAGTCCGTGTTCGGCACCAAGCACGCCATCTCCATGAAGACCGCTGCCGGTGCTGAACTGCTCATGCACATCGGCATGGACACCGTCAAGCGCGATGGCAAGGGCTTTGATCCGCAGGTCAAGGACGGCGAGACTGTCAAGAAGGGCCAGCTGCTGATGAAGTTTGACCTTGACGGAATCAAAGCAGACGGTTATGATGTAACTACCCCCATCGTCGTGACCAACGCCGATGAGTTCACCATCAAGACTGTGGCCGAGGGCGCTGTGGTGCCCGGTGCCGCACTGCTGAAACTGGAGGCAAATAAATGAGTTTCCCCAAAGGCTTTTTCTGGGGCGGCGCTGTTGCCGCGAACCAGGTAGAGGGCGCATGGAACGTGGATGGCAAAGGCCCCAGCGTGGCCGATGTTGCCACCTACAAGCCCAACACCGACGTGAAGGATTACAAGTCCCATGTTGCCATGGACGACGCACACATTGCTGCCGCCATGGCCGACCCGGATGATACCTATTATCCCAAGCGCCGCGGCATCGACTTCTACCATCATTACAAAGAAGACCTGAAGCTGTTTGCCGAGATGGGCTTTACCATGCTGCGCGTTTCCATTGCATGGACCCGCATCTTCCCCACCGGCGAGGAAGCAGAGCCGAACGAAAAGGGCCTGCAGTTCTACAGCGACCTGTTCGCTGAGATGCACAAGAACGGCATCGAGCCGCTGGTCACGCTGAGCCACTACGAAATGCCGCTGGCACTGGCCACCAAGTACAATGGCTGGGTGGATCGCCGCGTGATCGACTGCTTTGCAAAGTTCTGCCATGCGTGCTTTGAGCGCTACAAGGATCAGGTCAAGTACTGGCTCACCTTCAACGAGGTGGACAGCGTGATCCGTCACCCGTTCACCACCGCCGGCATCATCCCCAGCCGCGTGCCCGAGGATAAGATGCTGGAGACCTGCTATCAGGCCCTGCACCACCAGCTGGTGGCCAGCGCTATGGTAGTAAAGGACTGCCACGAGATCATCCCCGGCAGCAAGGTGGGCTGCATGCTGACCAAGCTCACCACCTATGCCCGCACCTGCGCACCCGATGATGAGCTGGCTACTCAGGCAAAGAATCTGGAAAACCTGTTCTATGCCGATGTGCATGTCTGGGGCGAGTACCCCCGCCTGATCCTCAAGATGTTCGAGCGCAAGGGCATCCATGTGGAAATGCTGCCCGAGGATGCCGCCACCCTGAAGGCAGGCTGTGTGGACTTTGTTTCCTGCAGCTACTATATGACCATGACCGAGTCTGTGGACCCGAACGCAGAGCGTACTCCTGGCAACACCGTGCTGGGTGTCAAGAACCCGTATCTGCCCTCCACCGACTGGGGCTGGCAGATCGACCCCAAGGGCCTGCGCTACAGCCTGATCGAGCTGTACGACCGTTACCGCAAGCCGCTGATGGTGGTGGAGAACGGCATGGGTGCCAAGGACGTGGTGGAGGCCGACGGCTCCATCCACGACCCCTACCGTGTAGAGTACTTCCGCCAGCACATCAGCGAAATGGGCAAGGCCATCGACGAGGGTGTTGAGATGTGGGGCTACACCACATGGGCACCCATCGACCTGATCTCTGCATCCACCAACCAGATGTCCAAACGCTATGGCTTTATCTATGTGGATCAGGATGATCTGGGCAACGGTACTCTGGCCCGCAGCCGTAAGGACAGTTTCTACTGGTACAAGAAGGTCATTGCTTCCAACGGCGAAGATCTGGACTAAGCGGCAGTCTTAAGGTTTCAACGGAAGGAGGAGGAACCGATGCACATTCAGAAGGTGCTGAACAGCAGTGTTGTGCTGGTGCAGGATGACAGCGGCGAGGAATCCATCCTGCTGGGCAAGGGCATCGGCTATGGCCGCAAGGCGGGCGAGCCCATTGAACGGCAGCCCTCAGACCGCGTGTTCCTTCCATTGTCCAACCCGGACGCACAGCCTATGCTGGAGCTGTTTTCCAGCATTCCGGCATCCTATCTGGAACTGACGCAGGACATTGTGGACGACGCAGAGCAGTCGCTGGGAGTCAAGCTTTCGGCGCACATCTATCTGCTGCTGACCGACCACCTGCATTTTGCAGTGGAGCGCCAGCAAAAGGGCCTTGTGGTGACCAACCGCATCTTCTGGGAAATCAAGCATTTTTATCCCAAGGAGTACGCGGTGGGCCAGCGCGGCCTGCAGAAGGTAAAGGCAAAGCTTGGCATCGAGCTGCCGGACGAAGAGGCAGGCAACATCGCCTTCCATATCGTCAACGCCCGGCAGGACCCGCAGGCCGGCTACGATGCCATGCGGGCAGCGCAGCTGATCGGTGAGCTGTCCAACATTGTCACCTACAGTATGCACTGCCCGGTGAGCACCGAGAGCATCCACTATGCGCGGTTCGTGAGCCACCTGCAGTATTTTGCCGAGCGGTTCTTCTCCGGCAAACTGATGGACAGCGAGGACGACTTTTTGTTCCAGCAGATGCAGCAGAATTATCCGGCAGCGGTGACCTGCGCGGAAAAAATACGCACCTTTGTGCTGCGCAAGTACGGCGTGTTTTTGCCCAACGAGGAAACCGCTTATCTGGCGCTGCATGTGGCGCGGCTGACGAGCGGCAAATAAAATCAGAAAAAGGGGAGAGCTGCCTTGCGGAAGGCGGCTCTCCTTTTGGGCTTTTACAACACAAGACGGAAAAGAGGAAGAACAATGCAGATCAGCATTCTTTTGGCCCAGCAAATCGCACAGCTGTTCCTGATCCTGATCATGGGCTATGCTGTGGTCAAAGCAGGGCTGCTGAAGGCCAGCGACAGCCGGGTGCTCTCGGTGGTCATGGTGTATCTGGTCACGCCCTGCGTGATCATCAACGCATTCCAGATCGACGATACGCCGGAGATCCGCAAGGGACTTTTGTACTCCATGGCGATTGCGGCGGCTATCCATGTAGTGCTGCTGGTGCTCAGCGCCCTGTTGAGCCGCCCGCTCAAGCTGGATGCCGTGGAGCAGGTGAATGTGATCTACAGCAACGCCGCTGCACTGGTGATCCCGTTGGTCAAGGCTCTGATGGGCGATGCGTATGTCATTTACTCCTGCGCATTCATCATTGTGCAGCTGGTGCTGCTGTGGACCCACGCCAGTTCCCTTTTGCAGGGCAGCAGTGCGCTGGACTGGAAAAAGGTGCTCACCAATATCAACATGATCGCCATTGCAGCCGGTGCACTGCTGTACTGGTTCCGTGTGGTGCTGCCTGCACCGCTGCAGAATACCATGAGCACAGTGGGCAACATGATGGGACCGATGGGCATGCTGCTGGCCGGTATGGCCATTGCAGAAAAGCCGCTGCGGGAGGTGTTCTGCACCCGCCGCAACTATCTGCCCACAGTGCTGCGTCTGGTGGTATGCCCGCTGGTGGTTCTGGTGCTGCTGTGGGTCTGCCATGCATCCAGCTGGGTGGCCGACGGCAAGAACATCCTGATGACGGTCTACCTTGCCGCCATCACCCCTGCCTGTGCTACTGTTACCTCCATGGCTCAGCTCTATGACCGCGATGCGGCGCATTCCAGCGCGCTGTATGTGCTGACCACTCTGCTTTCCATTGTGTCTATGCCGGTAATGATCGGCCTGTTCGATCTGCTGCTGTGATGAGCTGCGCTTATTCCCTCTGCCAAAATACAATAGAAAGGAACCAATCTCAATGAATCAACCCAGAGACAAGGGCCTGAACGGCAACGAAAAGATCGAGCAGGCGGTAGCCGCCCTGCAGCAGGAGCCCACACAGGAACAGCTGGCCCACACCCTTACCGTGATCCGGCGGCGCATAAAGGAGCATGGCCAGCTTGTCGTGGCGGTGGAGCCCAATCTGGGCAGTGAACAGATGCAGCTGCGGGCCATCCGGACGGCCGATGGCGCAAGCTGGTGGTATGCATTCACCAGCTTTGACGAGGAAATGAAGGGAGCCGAGCCGGTGCAGTCCACCTTTCTTGTGGATATGGAAAAGCTGTTTGATGCAGCGCTTGCCGTGCCGGAGATCAGCGGCATCATCCTGAACCCGTGGAACCGCACCATCCAGCTGGATAAGACCCTCATCCGCATTATCAAGGGTGTATGAGTGCGCACCGCAAACCTGCGATACATGGAGGAAACAAAAATGTTCAGACCCATGAGAAGAGCCAGCCGCGCCATCCCGGAAGAAGCTGCAAAGCACCTGCTGCAGCAGTCCCGGCGGGGCGTGCTGGCAGTGAACGGCGACAACGGCTATCCCTTTGCGATCCCGGTAAATTATTACTACGATCAGGAGCACGACAAAATCTACTTCCACGGTGCAAAGTCCGGCCAGAAGGTGGACGCGCTGAAACAGAATGATAAGGTATGCTTTACCGTTTACGGTAACGAACACTTTGAGCCGGGCGACTGGGCACCTTATGTGCAGAGCACCGTAGTGTTTGGCCGCTGCCATCTGATCGACGATGCCGCTGCTACCGAGGCCCGCGTGCGGGAGCTTGGCATGAAGTATTACCCCGGCAAGGAAGAGGTGGAAAAGGAAATTGCGCTGGGCATCAAGGCCGTGCAGCTTTACGAGATCACCATTGAGCACCTCACCGGCAAACAGATCCAGGAAAAGTAAAAATAAAACAGGGGACTGTTGCAAAATAAAAATGCGATAGAAACTTGCACAAAGAAATAGCACAAAATCAAAAACCCGGAGCCTTTTTTAAGCCGATTTGGCTGTGAAAAGGTTCCGGGTTTTGTGCATTGTTTTTTCAGAGAGCTATTTTGCAACAGTCCCGTATAGATCAGTTTGCAGGGAAAGGCCCGGCAGTTATCTGTGTTCCGGGCGTTTTGGGGGCCGCCTTGGTCAGCATCTGCTGGAACTTGCGGGCTGCCGTGTTCAGCGGGCGGTGATGGTCGTACACAAGGCAGATGGAGCGCTGAGGGATGATCTCCTGCAGATGCAGCTGTACGATCTCACCGCGGGCCAGTGCATCCTGTGCCATGGACTGGGGCAGGAACGCAATGCCCAGCTCACTTTTGACAAGTGTCAGCATCTGGTCGGTGGTGGCAGCCTCGGTATCCGGCTTCAGCACCGCACCGTGATCCAGAAAGAACTGCCGGTAAAAGGCGCGGGTCATGCTTTCGTCGCTCAGGGAGATCAGCGGATAATTGTTCAGCTCCTTCAGCGAAAGGTTCTGGCTGGCAAGGGCAGTAAAGGTCCTGCCGCCCACAAGCACCTCATAAAAGGGCTTCAGCTCCACCATTTTCAGGCCGCTTTCCACCTCGGCAGGGGTGGTGATGACGGCAAAATCCACCTCGCCGTTTTTCACGGCCTGCAAAGCCTGCGGCGTGGAGTGGTTGGAGATGCGCAGGCGGATGCCGGGATAGTCCGTGTGGAAGGCGTGCAGCTTTTCTGCAAGGTAGATGTTCAGCGCAGTTTCGGTAGCGCTGATGCTGATCGCACCGTGTTCCAGCGTGGCGCTGGCGCTCAGCTCTTCTTCTGCATCCTGGATCTGCACCGCCGCAGATGCAATGCGGGAGTAAAGCAGTTCACCCTCCGGGGTAAGGGTAACGCCGCGGTTGGAGCGGATGAACAGTACGCAATTCAGCTGGCTTTCCAGCCGGTTCATCGAGTGGGTGATGTTGGGCTGGTTGTTGCCCAGCACCCGCGCGGCTTTGGTGAAATTCTGATATTTCGCGACATAATAAAAGATTTTGTAATATTCCCAGTCCACATACATAGCGGCGTGCCCTCTTTCATGTCAATTTTGTATCGTGACCATGTGCAGGATACTTTTTACACATTCTCTGCTTGCTAGTATAATAACACCGCAATCAAAAATTGCAAGAGGGAATTCAAAAGTATAAAGTGGTTTGAACGGAGGCGGTTCTTATGTCTGAGATCAAAAAGGTCGTGCTGGCCTATTCCGGCGGTCTGGATACTTCCATTATCATCCCATGGCTGAAAGAGCATTACAACAACTGCGAGGTCATTGCAGTGTGCGGCAATGTGGGCCAGAAGGGCGAGCTGGAAGGTCTGGAAGAGCGCGCCAAGGCAAGCGGTGCTTCCAAGCTGTACGTAGAAGATCTGACCGATGAATTTGTGGAGGATTACGTCATCCCCACCATGCAGGCCGGGGCCGATTACGAGGGCTATCTGCTGGGCACCAGCTTTGCACGGCCCATTCTGGCAAAGCGTGTGGTGGAGATCGCCCGCGCCGAGGGTGCAGATGCCGTGTGCCACGGCAGCACCGGCAAGGGCAACGATCAGGTGCGCTTTGAACTGGCCATCATGCACTTTGCACCGGACCTGAAGATCATCACTCCGTGGCGTGAGTGGGATATCCAGAGCCGTGACGAAGAGATCGACTATGCCGAGGCACATCACATCCCGCTGAAGATCAACCGCGAGACCAACTACTCCAAGGATAAGAACCTGTGGCACCTGAGCCATGAGGGCCTTGACCTTGAGGATCCGGGCAACGAGCCGCAGTACGATAAGCCGGGCTTTTTGGAGCTGGGTGTCAGCCCCAAGACCGCACCGGACAAGTCCGAGTTCGTGGAGCTGGCATTTGAAAAGGGCGTGCCGGTGAGCCTGAACGGCGAAAAGATGAAGCCCGCCGTCCTCATTGCCAAGCTGAATGAGATCGGCGGCCGCAATGGCATCGGCCTGTACGATGTGGTGGAGAACCGTCTGGTGGGCATGAAGAGCCGCGGTGTGTACGAGACGCCCGGCGGTACCATCCTCTATAAGGCTCATGAGGTGCTGGAAACTTTGACGCTGGATAAGCTCACTGCCCACAAAAAGCGCGAGCTGGCCATCACATTTGGTGAGCTGGTCTATGACGGCCAGTGGTTCAGCCCCCTGCGCAAAGCTCTGAGTGCCTTCGTCACATCCACGCAGGAAAACGTTACCGGTAAGGTGCGTCTGGAGTTGTACAAGGGCAACATGATCAATGCCGGTGTTTGGTCTCCGTATTCCCTCTACCGTGAGGACATTGCAACTTTTGCCGCCGGCGGCGACTACAAGCAGAGTGATGCTACCGGTTTTATCAGCATCTATGGTCTGCCCACCAAGGTACAGGCTATTGTAAATAACGAAAAAGAAGGTAAATAAGAAGTTATGCTTACCGCAGTTACTGGTATCAATTGGGGCGATGAGGGCAAGGGCCGCGTCATCGATCTGTTAGCCGAACATGCCGATGTTGTTGCCCGCTATCAGGGCGGCAACAATGCCGGCCACACCGTTGTAACGGAGCAGGGCAAGTTCATCCTGAACCTGCTGCCCTCCGGCATCCTGCACCCGGACGTTGTCTGTGTACTGGGTGCGGGCATGGTGATCGACCTCGACCATCTGGCCGGAGAAATGGATGCCATTGAGGAGCGTGGCGTAAAGGTAGGCTCAGAAAACCTGAAACTTTCAGATAAGGCCACCATCTCCATGCCGTGGCACAAGGTGCAGGACGGTTTGGAAGAGGACCGCCTTGCCCAGAAGGGTGCGGCCTTTGGTTCTACCCGCCGCGGCATTGCCTACGCCTACAGCGACAAATACCGCAAAAAGACCCTGCGTCTGGGCGATCTGCTGCATCTGGACGAAAAGCGCGTGCAGGAACGCCTGCACATGATCCTGGAATCCAAGAATCTGGAGCTGGGTGGCTGCTATCATCAGGAACCCATGAGCTACGATGCTCTGCTGGAATGGTGCCGGATGCAGGCCGGACAGTTTGCACCGTATATCTGTGATGTGGGTGCATTTTTACAGCAGGCTCACGACAGCGGCAAGCGCATCGTGCTGGAAGCCCAGCTGGGTGCCATGCGCGATATCGATTACGGTATCTTCCCGTTCACTTCCAGCTCCAACACGCTGGCAGCCTATGCGCCGCTGGGCGCAGGCATTCCGAACTGCCGTCTTGACCATGTGGTGGGTGTGCTGAAAGCCTACTCCACCTGCGTGGGTGCAGGCCCCTTTGCCGCCGAGAACGCCATGAGCGAGGATTGGAATGAACAGCTGCGCAAGGCAGGCGGCGAGTATGGTGCGGCCACCGGCCGTCCGCGCCGTGTCGGCCCCTTCGACTGTGTGGCCAGCCGCTACGGCCTTACCTGTCAGGGCGCAGACAAGATCGCCCTGACGAAGCTGGATGTGCTCAGCAGCATGAAAGAGATCCCGGTGATCACCGGTTACACATTGGATGGCGTGCAAGTCCCCAGCTTCGACCCGCTGTCCGACCTTGACCGTGTAGAGCCGGTGGTCACTATGCTGCCCGGCTGGAACAAGGATATCTCCGGCTGCAAGAGCTGGGATGAGCTGCCCAAAGAGGCCAAGGCTTACGTGGAATTTCTGGAAAAGCAGCTGGGCCATGAGATCCAGTTCGTCTCCACCGGAGCCGAGCGCGAGAAGTTCGTGCTGAAAGGAGAATGGCTGTGAGACACTTTATTGAGCCCAACAGCTTTTCTCTGGAAGAGCAGCTGGCCCTTCTGGATCTTGCCGACCGGATGGA
This sequence comes from Faecalibacterium sp. I4-3-84, assembly GCF_023347255.1. GTDB lineage: Bacteria > Bacillota > Clostridia > Oscillospirales > Ruminococcaceae > Faecalibacterium > Faecalibacterium taiwanense. The sequence continues at coordinate 497,973 of NZ_CP094466.1, read as the reverse complement.
GGCCGACCCGGCACCCTATGCCCACCTGTGCGATGGGCGCATTCTGGCCACCCTGTTCTACGAGCCTTCCACCCGCACCCGCCTTTCGTTTGAATCGGCCATGCTGCGGCTGGGCGGCAAGACACTGGGCTTTGCAGGGGCACAGCTTTCTTCCGCCAGCAAGGGCGAGACGGTGGAGGACACCGCCCGCGTGGTGAGCAACTACGCCGATGTGATCGCCATGCGCCACCCCAAAGAGGGCGCACCGCTGCGGGCATCCCTTTCTGCACGTGTGCCGGTGATCAATGCAGGCGACGGTGGGCACGCGCATCCCAGCCAGACCATGATCGACCTCATGACGATCCGCCAGCGCAAGGGGCGGCTGGATCATTTGACTATCGGCTTCTGCGGCGACCTTAAGTTTGGCCGCACGGTCCACTCCCTGACCGCTGCGCTGAGCCAGTTTGAGGGCAACCGATTCGTGTTCATCTCGCCGGAAGATCTGCGCCTGCCGCAGTATGTGAAAAATGAATCGCTGGAGCCGACCCATCAGATCTATAAGGAAACGGCTGACCTTGAAGCCGAGCTGCCGCATCTGGATGTGTTGTACATGACTCGTATCCAGCAGGAGCGCTTTTTCAACGAGGAAGAATACCTGCGCTTGAAAGGCTGCTACCAGCTGGACGAAGCGCTGCTGCAGAAGGCACCGCAGGATATGCCGGTGCTGCATCCGCTGCCCCGCATCGACGAGATCAAAAAGGATGTGGATGACGACCCGCGTGCCGCCTACTTTGATCAAGTGCACAATGGCGTGTATATCCGCATGGCCATCATTCTGGCATTGCTTGATATCCCTGATCCAGTTACCGGCAAAAAGGTGCTGGAAGCATGATATAAACCTCTTCCCCGAATCCTAAAAAGAAAGCCGGGCAGACCGCAGTCTGCCCGGCTTTCTGATATTACTTTAATCCACCACCGGAATGTTCAGCCCGAATTCCAGCGGGCGGAAGCGGGGGCAGACGTTCTCGGTGATGCAGATGACCGATGCGGCCAGTCGGCTGCCGATCTCGCAGGACTCGGCCAGCGTTTTGCCGTAGGTCAGGCCGATGGTGGTGCCGGCAAAGAAGGCATCGCCTGCGCCGGTGGTGTCAATCACATCCACCTTCTTGGCAGGCACCACGCCGCACTCGCCGTTGGCGCGGGCATATACGGCACCCTGACCGCCCATGGTGATCACCATACTGGGAATGTTGGCGCTGTGCACATTGGCGGCCAGAACCCTGCACATTTCGTCCGGGGCCAGATGGCCGTAATCATCGGAGAACAGCAGCCCGGCTTCCTGCTGGTTGCACACAAAGCAATCGATCTGCTGCAGGAAATCCCGGCGCTCCATGGCAATACTCATGTTGGAAATGGCCGCAAAAACCTTTTTGTTGTACTTTTTGGCGTAGTGCAGCACCTGTTTTACAGTATCTTTTTCCAGATCCAGCTCCAGCGCAATGGCATCGCAGTCGGCAAAGATCTCGTCGCCCTTTTCCTTTAAAAGGCCGGTGAGGGGAGTGGTGTCCGGCCGCTTGGAAATGGCTGCATGCACATCGCCGTCGTTGTCAAAGATGGCCAGCCAGGTGCCCATGCCGTCCGGCACGCGCTGGATGTACTTGGTGTTCACCTTGTGGTTCTCCAGCTTGTTGATCACATCCTGTCCCATGCCGGTGTCGTCCACCAGACTGACAAAGGTAGGGCGCAGCTCTACATTGGCGATATCCTCCACCACGTTGCGGCTCACTCCGCCGTGTACCTGCTCAATGCGGCCGGCATTGCGCCCGCCCGGAATATAGGCGGAAAGGGGATAGCCTTTGATATCCACAAAAACAGCACCGAGCACAACGATTCCCATAGCAAAAAACCTTTCTGAACAAGAAATATTTACGTTTATTATACCGTATTCTGACACAATGCGCCATCCCTTTTGCGCAAAAACTCCGCAAAGGTCAGGCAAGGGCTGTCTGCGCTGTGCGCACCAGATATTCCATGGCTTGCATCGGGTACTGTCCGGCAGCAGTCTCACCGGTCAGCATGACGCTGGCAGCACCGTCCAATACGGCGTTGTAGATGTCGCTCACCTCGGCCCGGGTGGGCACCGCGCGGGTGCACATGCTGTCCAGCATCTGGGTCACTACCATAAAGGGCACGCCTGCAGCCCGGCAGGCGGCGGAAAGCTGCTTCTGGCAGCGGGGCAGCTCCCACAGCGGCATGGCATTGCCAAGGTCTCCGCGGGCGATCACCACCTCATCCACAAGGTGGATGAATTCCGGCAGGGCACGCACACCGGTCATGTTTTCAATTTTGGCAAAGATACGGATATCCGCAGCCCCGGCTTCTTCCAGCGCATGGCGCAGGGCCAGAATATCTGCTTTGCCGCGCACAAAAGGCAGCATCACACCGGTAACACCGCACTGCTTTGCAATTTTCAGGTTCTGCAGGTCTTCCTCCGTCAGGGTAGGCGAGGGCACCGCAAGGCCCGGTGCAGCAATGCTTTTGCGGCTCTGCAGGGTGCCGCCGCGCACCACGGTGCACACAAGGACTTCCGGCAATGCCTGTGTGACCTGCACCAGAAGCTTGCCGTCGTCCAGCAGAAGCTGCTGTCCGGGCGCAGCCGCCTGTACCAGAGCTGCCGGGCAAGGTACGCCGTCTGCGCCAAGGCGTACAGAGCTGCCCTCAACCAGAGCAACAGGCTCTGCCAGCGTGCCGATGCGCAGTTCCGGCCCCTGCAGGTCGATCAGCAGCTGACGGATGCCGGCTGCGCGGATCATGGCCAGCCAGTCGGTGTGCGCCGCCAGCGGTCCGTGGGAAAGATTCATGCGGATGCCGGTCATGCCGACTTCCACCATGTGCTGCAAGATCGCCGGCTGTGCGCAGGCCGGGCCGATGGTACCATAAAAATCCAAGGTTCATTCCCTCGATTCATTTTTTATTTCTAATGTATATTGTAACATGAACTGTCCGGGTTGAAAAGAGCCGGACACAGGCAGAATAAGGGAATTGAAAAAGTGCGGTAGCAGCCTGCGCAGGGAAATTGCGAAAAATCAAAGACCCGGAACCTTTTTAGAGCCGTTTTGGCCCTGAAAAAGTTCCGGGTATCGTACAGTATTTTTTGAATGCTTTTTATCGGCAAAGGCCGAGACGCTTTTTGAAGCCCTCCCACAGGCGCACCACCCGCTCCCGCGGCAGGAAATAGTTTACCAGCAGCGCAACGATCACACCAATGGCGGTGTCCAGAATGGAGCGCGCCCGGCAGCTGAACCTTGTGCCGGGGGATATCTTGTTCCGCAAGGTGTTCTGCTTTACCCGCAAGGACGGCGATTGCTGGGTGCACTGTGTGGCGCGGGTACCGGTACACCTGCCCGAATAACAAAAGAGGCTGCTGCACATCGTTTTAGCCGAAAGTGCAACAGCCTCTTTTTGTTGTGGGCAATCAGCCCTCCGATGCAAAAAATTCTTTGGTCAGCCTGACCACTGTGCCGGAAAGCAGCAGCAACGCGAGCAGGTTCGGAATGCTCATCAGGCCGTTGAAGGTATCGGCGATGCTCCACAGCAGGCCCAGATCCATCGTTGCGCCCAGAATGGACACAAAGGAGTAGACCAGAAAGAAGGGCTTTGCCACCTTATCGCTGCGGCACAGGAACACGAGGAACCGGGAACCGTACAGGCCCCAGCCGATGATGGTGGAAAAAGCAAAGCAGCACAGGGCCACGGCGGTAAAGATGGAAGCCCAGCCGCCGTAGGTAGTGGTAAAGCCGCTGATGGTCAGCTCTGCACCGGCGGCGGTGCCGTAGTTCACGGTGGTGCCGCTGCACAGAATGACCATGGCAGTCAGGGTGCAGATGACGATGGTATCGGCAAACACTTCAAAGATGCCGAACATGCCCTGCTTGGCCGGCTTTTTGGTGTCGGCGCAGGCGTGAGCAATGGAACCGGTGCCAAGGCCGGCCTCGTTGGAGAAAATGCCGCGGGACACACCCTTCTGCATACTGACGAACAGGCTGCCGATGGTGCCGCCGGTGAACGCTGCCGGGTTGAACGCACCCGCAATGATGGACTCGAACACATAGGGCAGGCGCTCAAAGTTCAGCACCATAACGCCCACGGACAGCACGATGTAGAACAGAGCCATAAAGGGCACCAGCTTTTCGCTCACGCTGCCAATGCGCTTGATGCCGCCCAGCAGCACCATGGCCACCAGCATGGCCACTGCGATGCCAACCACGAGGTTCAGGGTAGAAAGCGCACCGCCGCCCACCACGCCGTACTCCAGCAGAGCGGTATCGATGGCGGCAACGATGGTATTTACCTGTGTGGCATTGCCGGTGCCAAACACGGTCAGCACGCCAAACAGGGAATACAGCACAGCAAGAAACTGCCAATGCTTGCTCAGGCCGTTTTTAATGTAGTACATGGGGCCGCCTACCCATTCGCCCGCCTCGCTGCGCTCACGGTAGTGCACCGCCAGCGTGACCTCGGCAAACTTGGTGCACATGCCCAGCAGGGCAGAACACCACATCCAGAACACGGCACCCGGTCCGCCAATGGCGATCGCGCCTGCCACACCGGCAATGTTGCCGGTGCCCACGGTGCCGGCCAGCGCGGTGCACACCGCCTGAAAGGGGGTCATGGCACCATCGGAAGCGTCTTTTTTGCGGAACATGCGTCCAATGGTGGTCTTGATGGCGTAGGGAAATTTGCGGATCTGCAAAAAGCCCGTGCGAACGCTCAGGAGCAGGCCTACGCCGATGATGCACACCATGGCGGGCACGCCCCAGATGAATTGGTTGACCGCCTGATTGACGGCCGTGATCGTCTCGATCATATTTTTCCCACATCCTCTGTTAAATTGCGCTTTTCCAGCCGAAATGCCGGAAAACAAACATCTTATTCTACCGCAGTTTTTGCGTACTGTCAAATAAAATGCACAAAAAAGAGGGAGGGTTTTTGGCAAACTCTCCCTCAACTGCTTGAAACTATTTTATTTTACTTGGTCTTCGCCGTCCAGCGCTTTCAAGAAGGCTCAGCACTTTCCAACTGCCTTGCGGTACACCGGGTAAGCCACGATGGCGGACAGCACTTCGGTGATCCAGAATGCATGCCACACGCCGTTGGCACCATGGAAATGGCACAGCACAGCGGCCAGCGGCATGATGAATACGATGTAGCGGCACAGCGAGATGACCAGCGATTCTGCGCCCTTGCCAAGGCCTTCCAGTGCACCAGAAGAGGTGGTGGATACGGCAGAAACCACAAAGCCCAGACAGATGATGCGCAGGGCAGTCTGGCCGATGGCGACGGTTTCGGGGTTGGAGGTGAACAGCTGCATCAGCGGGCGGGAAGCGAACAGGCAGATGACCGTGCCCGCAGCCATGATGACAGCACTCATGATGAGGGTGAGTTCATAGAGCTTTTTCACGCGGGCGTGCTGCTTGGCACCGTAATTGTAGCCAATGAGCGGGCGCATACCCTGCACGATGCCGTTGGCGGGCAGATACAGGAAGGTCTGCAGCTTGTAGTAAATGCCCAGCACCACCACGTAGCTCTGGGAAAAGCCCGCCAGCAGGCCGTTCAGGAAGGTGACCAGCAGAGAGGGCAGGGCCAGATTGAGGATGGCCGGCACGCCGATGGCATACAGTCTGCCGTCTAGTGCGGCATACAGTCTGCCGTCTAGTGCGGCATCCGGGCGCAGGCAGCTGCGGCGCAGTCGGACAGGCAGCTCAGTACGGACGTAAACGAAGAGGTAAACGCACAGGCTCAGCAGCTGGCCGATGCCGGTGGCAAGGGCCGCACCCGCAATGCCCATGGCAGGCACCGGGCCAAGGCCGAAGATCAGGATGGGGTCCAGAATGATGTTGCACACACAGCCGAAGATCAGCGCCGCCATAGTCACCTTCATGCGGCCCACGGCCTGAAACATCTTTTCAAAGGCCAGTGCCGCCATGTTGATGGTGGCAAACAGGAATACGATGGTGGAGTAGGTGATGCCGGATGCGATCAGGCCTGCGTCGCTGGTGAACCGGCGCAAAAAGCCCGGCATGATGGCGATGCTGACAATGGTGATGAGAATGCCGTGCATCAGGCTCAGCGCCATACCGTGGGTGGCGGCAGTCTCGGCCTTTTTGTGGTCGCCTGCGCCAAGGTACAGTGCGATCATGGCATTGATGCCAATGCCAAAGCCAATGGCAATGGCGTTGGCAAAGTTCTGGATGGGATACACCAGACTGAGGGCAGTCATGGCATCCTCACTGATGCGAGCCACGAACAGGCTGTCCACGATGTTGTACAGGCTGTTCACCAGCATGGAGATAACGTTCGGCAGTGCCATGGATACCAGCAGCGGCAGCACCGGTTTTTCTTTCATAAAGGTCTCGTTCATAGTGTTTGCATTGCTCCTGTAGAGAAAAGAAATGAATTACTGCAGCCGCGGAATCGTCAGGGCGAGACTGCTCGAAAACAAACGCAGACGCAAAAAAGCCACACAATGGCTTTTTTGAAGTCATTGTGTGGCGAAAAGTAGCATACTGCTGTAAAAATCCACACGAATTTTATTAACTGTAGGATAACACGGCTTCCGGCAGATGTCAAGAGGTCAAACGGATAAAGTATGACTTTTATAGACTTGACCATTTTTCACCGGGAGGCTAAAATAAAAATAGATACTTTATAAAATAAGGAGAATCCTGCCATGAAATGGATGATCGCATCCGACCTGCACGGGTCGGCGTTTTATTGCAAAAAAATGATCAAAGCGTTTGAGCGGGAGAGAGCAGACCGGCTGCTTTTGCTGGGGGATCTTTTGTATCACGGCCCCCGCAACGACCTGCCGGAGGGCTATGCCCCGAAGGAGGTCATCCCGCTCCTGAACGGGCTGAAGCCGGCGCTTTTGTGCGTGCGGGGCAACTGTGACGCTGAGGTGGATCAGATGGTGCTGGATTTTCCCATTCTGGCCGACTATGCGGTGCTGCCGGTGGGCAGGCGGCTCGTTTACGCTACCCACGGTCATGTACACAACCTGAAAAAACTGCCGCCGCTGGCTCCGGGGGATGTCCTGCTGCATGGCCACACCCACATTCCGGCGTGGACAGAGTTCGGCGAAGGCAATCTCTACCTGAACCCCGGTTCTGTGAGCATCCCGAAGGAGGGGAGCGCACATAGCTATATGACACTGGAAGGGGAGACTTTCCTTTGGAAAACGCTGGAAGGCGAAGTGTACCGGGAGCTGGAGCTGTGATGGGGGCAATGGAGCTGGAAGAGAAAACGGTTCAGATCCGGGATGATTTCGACCCGGACAAAATTCTGGAAAGCGGCCAGTGCTTTCGCCCCCGGAAGCAGGCGGAGGGCTGGTATCGGTTTGTTTCCGGGAGACAGCTGCTTTACCTCAGACCACTGCGCAGCGGAACCTACACGGTGCGGTGTGAGCCGGGCGCATGGGAAACCTTCTGGCACGGTTACTTCGACCTTGGCCGCAGCTATGCCGCCCTGCGCGGAAAGCTGGACAGCCGGGACGACTTTCTGCAGCGTGCCATGGAATATGGCCGGGGCATCCGGGTGCTGCGTCAGGATGAGTGGGAGATGCTGGTCAGCTTCATCATCTCGCAGCGAAAGAGCATCCCGGCTATCCGCAGGGCGGTAGAGCTGCTTTCGGAGCGGTTTGGCGAGCGGCTGGGCAGCGATAGCGAAGGGCCGGTGTATACGTTCCCGACAGCAGAAGCGCTCTGCTGTGCCGGGGAGCAGGCGCTGCAGGAGTGCGGTCTTGGCTACCGCACCCGCTACGTGCTGCATGCGGCGCAGCAGGCGGCAGAGGGCACACTGGACCTGAAGAAGCTGGCTTCCCTGCCCGATGAAGCACTTTTTGCCCGTTTGATGGAACTGGACGGTGTGGGCAAAAAGGTGGCAAACTGCGTGTGTCTGTTCGGCTATGGCCGTGTGGGCCGTGTGCCGGTGGATGTCTGGATCGAACGGCTCATCCGGGACGAGTTTGCCGGGCAGGACCCGTTCCCGCAGTTCGGGCTGGAAGCAGGCATCGTGCAGCAGTACCTGTTCTTTTATAAAAGAAGCGTGGGATGAGAACCGCGGAGCCGCAGGCAGGAGCGTAGGATCATCCGCTAAGCAAAAAAGGCAACGGCTTCCTCTGTTTGAGGAAAACCGCTGCCTTTTTATCATTTTACCGCCTGCTTTAATCGTTCCAGATCTTCTGCATCCGGGTGAGAAAGGGCGTTGTCAAAATTCTCGATCAGCGCATCCAGATTGGGCAGATGGATCGGCTGCTTTTTCATGCCCTCATACCGCTGGCGTACCGAAAGCGGCATCTTGCCCTGACACATATAACGGCCGAAGACTGTGTTGCTCCTGTCCAGCGAACCCTCCACCTTTTTCAGGATCTTGTTGAAATACTCCTCACTGCCGCCAAAGCCGGCGGTGCCAAAAAGGAAGATATTTTTGCCGTGCAGCTGCTTCAAAAAGTCCAAAGTGCTTTCGTCAGCGTTTCCCTTGTCTGTCCAGAAGCCCACATAGAGGTCGTCCGCTTCCATGGCAGCAGGGTCCGGGGTGCCAAAATAGCAGCAGTTTTCCTGTGGCAGACAGGCGTGCAGCGTGTCTGCCAATAATTTTGTGTTGCCTGTTTTACTGCTGAATACGATCGCGTAGCTCATAATCTCTCCTTTGGTCGGTAACAACAAAAAACACCACACGTTTCCGTGCGGTGCTTTTCCTTCTGGTGGAGAATACCGGGATCGAACCGGTGACCTCTTGCATGCCATGCAAGCGCTCTCCCGAACGGTATCGAAACACACCCCCAGAAAATCGTGTGTGAATGGGTATCATTTGGCGTTAATACGATATGGGCGGCAAGCAGCGCATTATGACACTGTATTCAGAAAGCGATTTGGACCTTCCGTTCGGAAAAAACGGAAAATTTTCATTCCGACTTGGGTATACTCCTGTTGTGTCCGACATGAAGAAAACCGTTCGGAAAGCTGCCGCATCGTCTTTCCCCACATGGACGTTAGCTGTATGGGATATGGATGCTGCAACATTATATATGGTCAAATACGACAGAAGTCATTGATTTTCTTTGTTTATCTGTGATACCATTCGTTATGAGTCCAATTGCATTGCTCTCTTCGCCTATGGTGGAGACTACAGCTTTCCGAAAAACACAGCGAGGTGACCATTTTTGAAACGTCGAACTTTTCTTGTCTGCACCGCTGCACTTTTTTGCGGTGCACTTCTGGCAGGGGGCTGCACTCAAAAAACTTCTCAGCCTGTCCTTCAGCAAATCGAATACTCCAATTTGGCAGATTCGGATACACAGGCTCTTCTTTCCAATCTTTTGCAGAATGCCGGCGTATCCGACCTGCGGATACGGACCTTCTTTGATCATGTGCAGAAGTTCAACAATGCTGTGGACCCGGCATGGCTCACCACAGGTTTTGAAAACGCCAAGCCTTTGGATCTGAAATACGATCCTTACTCCATGCAGGACGCATGGACAGAAAAATACGATACCTTCCCCGGCTGGAACTGTCGGATCACCGCTTGTGGGCTGTTCGGTGATTTTATCACCGTCACGGGCAAGGCAGACCTTGACTCAGCCGAGGACACCCTGTTTATGGACTATGAAACACTGGATTCTGACCCGGAATCCCTTTGCGGCGATGAACGGCAAAAGTTTGATGCGCTGTTCGCCCCGGTCAAAACTACCAATACGACCGATATTCCTACCCATTTGAAAACGATTCAGCAGGAATGGAAGAAACGCGGCCTCTCCTTCGTAGAAGATGATAAGATCCGTCTCGTCTCTGTGGTCCTGCATGATCAGTTCTCTGAAACGGACAATTCTCTTATGATCGGTCATGTCGGCGTTATGCTTCCCACATCGGATGCGGTATATTTCGTCGAAAAGGTCGCTTTTCAGGAGCCGTATCGCTTATTGAAGTTCAAAAATCGGACCGAGTTGAGCGATTATCTGATGCTGAAATACGACAACTCGTGGGGACAGGATACTGCCCACACCTTTATTCTGGAAAATTCAGACCTGATGGACGGCTGGCGCATTCTTGACGAACCGGAAAACGCAAGCTAAAAGCATCCAATTCATTGGGAGCCGTTCGGTCTGACAGACGATTCGCCCTCTGATACCAAAAGGACGCTGCAGCCTCTCGCCCAGAGGCGGCAGCGTCCTTTTTCATATCGGAATGTTTTGTTCGCAGGGGAACTCCGGGCTTATGACAGGGTCACGATGAACGTACCGGTTTATACCGAACGGTAGATTGCAGACAGGATTACGGTTGGCTGCTCCGATAAGCTGAAACAGAAAACCGGTGACTTTCTCCATTGCGGAAAGTCACCGGTTTTTGTTATCTTACAGCCTGTTTCAGCCGCTCCAGATCATCCGCATCCGGGTGAGAAAGGGCTTTGTCGAAATTCTCGATCATTGCGTCCAGATTGGGCAGATGAAGCGGCTGCTTTTTCGTGTTCTCATATCGCTGACGTACCGACATCGGCATCTTCCCCTGACACATGAAGCTGCCGATCACCGTGTTGCTGCTGTGCAGATCTTTTTGCACGGTTTTCAGGATCTTGTTAAAATATTCTTCGCTGCCGCCAAAACCAGCGGTACCAAACAAAAACACCTGCTTTCCCCGCAGCTGCTTCAAAAAGTCCGAAGAACTCTCATCTGCTTTTCCCTTATCCGTCCAGAAGCCCACATAAAGGGTGTCCGCTTCCATGGCGGCAGGGTTCGGGTTGCCAAAATAACAGCAATCCGCCTGCGGCAGACAGCTGTGCAATGTGTCTGCCAGTAATTCCGTGTTGCCTGTTTTACTGCTGAATACGATTGCGTAACTCATAGCTTCTCCTTTGGAGCCGTTGGCTCTCTGATGTTATTTGGATTCTATAATATTTTCAGATGAAACGCAAGAGATTCGGGCAACTTGCGTAATGAGAATTCCAGTCTGAAGTGCGCAGCAATTGGTCGCGCCCACACAAAACAAGCAAGATGGGAGAAAGCACAATGACTGAGAAGCGTTATCTGAAGTGGTATAATAAAGTCGGCTATGGTTCAGGCGATATTGCGGGCAACGTGCTGAATGCTCATGCAAGTTTCCGTACTTACGCTTCCCGCGAAGAATATCGGACAGGCTCCTCTTCTTTGGCGATGAAGCTGGACGGCATCTGGAAATTCGCCTACGCAAAGAACTACACCAGTGCCATCCCCGGCTTTAAAAAGACGGATGGTTGTCAACCAGCTGATCCGCAGGGTAGACGTTTATCGTGGCTATCAGATCAACATCTCGTTTAACTTCGATCTCACTCCTTACATTGAGGGGGAGTGATACGTCCGCCTGCAAAACAGTCGGGCATCGAACAAGCATTTTCAGAAACAACGAAACAGCAAGAATTGGGGGTTGCCGTCCATGTGCCTGCAAAATCAGGCATTTGGATGATTTTCAGTGCGACCTCCAAGAAAGCAAAAAGAAAAGCACCGTACTTCAAACGAAGTACAGTGCTTTTTTGGTGGAGAATACCGGGATCGAACCGGTGACCTCTTGCATGCCATGCAAGCGCTCTCCCAGCTGAGCTAATCCCCCATAAAATCCAAGAAGCGAACCTCTTGGATGGAGTTTTTTGTTGGGAATTTGATTGTCGCAGGACTATCTGACTGGGGGTGTGTTTTGATACCAACCGGGCTCCCAGCTGAGCTAATCCCCCAGATGTTCGTGCCGTGCCTGACGACAGGAGTAATTATACCAGCGCTTTGCCGGATTGTCAACAGCTTTTTGGGGATTTTCTGCAAAAAAAATTCCCGCCGGGGAAATGCCCTTCCCGGCGGGAAAAATGACTGCGAAAAAACTTACGCTCTTGCGTTCTGCGGGTCGAAGATCTGCGGGGCGACACGGATCAGGATCACCACAAGGACCGTGGTCAGAATGGCTTCGGGCAGCATGTAGGTGGCGTTGTACACGGCACTGTACAGCCAGCACAGACCGTCCACGCTCATGTTGGAGATGCCGGGAAAGCCGATCTCGGTCATCCAGCTGAAAGCGTAGTCGTAGTCCTTCCAGACGATGTAACCGGACAGAAAGCTGCACAAAAAGCGCAGCAGGCACACCACAAAGGCGCTGACACCGACACCCACGGTGCGGCTGCGGAAAGGCTTTGCGATCAGGCAGGCAAAGCCCAGCACCGTGAAGGCCAGAAGGTAGTCCAGCAGCACGCAGCCCACCTGTGCCGTGAGGGTCTGGCAGTATGCCAGATTGCCAAGGCCCTGCACAAGCTGGATCAGGCTGTTGACGAAAGCGGTCATGATGCCCCACTTTGCGCCGTGGCGGTAGCTCATTACCAGAATGGGCACCATGCTGAACAGGGTGATGGAACCGCCGTGGGGCATGAGCGGGATCTGGATCATGCTCAAAACGGTGGACAGGGCGATCATCAGCGCACCCTCCACCAGAATGCGGGTCTTGGAATAGGTTTTGGTCATAGGGATTCCTCTTCTCAGAACAATAGTACACAAAAACAAAGTGCGCCCGCTTTTCAGCAGGCGCACGGGGTTTGTGAAAGAACGGACAGTTCTGCAAACTCCCACGCCGGCATTGTCCGGTCTAGTAAAAGGGTACTCCGCAAAACGCGGATCTCAGCCTTTCGGCGCCCCTGTTTTTATGTCCAAGCAAAAGTATAGCGCATCCGGCGCAAAAGTCAAGCCCCGGCGGAACATATCTGCCCCGGCCTGTGCATAGGCTGTACTATAAGTTCACAATGGGAGGAGTCTGGATATGAAGGGAGACCCCGAACAGAGGGCGGTACAGCTGGGCGAATATATCGCGGCCAACCGGGCCACAGTGCGTGCGGCGGCAGCGGTGTTCGGGTGCAGCAAGTCCACCGTGCACAAGGATGTTGCGGTACGGCTGCGGACGCTGCAGCCGGAGCTGTTCCGGCAGGTGCGGGCGGTTCTGGCCTGCAATAAGGCAGAGCGGCATCTGCGCGGCGGTGCGGCCACCCGGCGCAAATACAGCCGCAGATAAAAGACGGCACACTTCCGAACAAAACGGAAGCTGTGCCGCCTTTTTTAGGTTCAGTCCCGGGTGCGGAACTGGCTCAGTGCGCCTTTTTCCAACCGGCTGACCTGTGCCTGACTGATGCCGATCTCCTGCGCCACCTCCATCTGGGTCTTGCCCTGCAGGTAGCGCAGCTCCATGATCCGCTTTTCCCGCGGGGTCAGCCCGGCCACGGTCTGCCGGAACTGCAGCCCGCTGATCCAGCTGTCCTCGCCGTCCGGGTCCCGCACCTGATCGATCACATACATCGCATCGCCGCCATCGGTGTACACCGGCTCTTCCAGACTGATCGGCTCCATCACCGATTCCAGCGCAGCGGCCACTTCGCGCCGGGCAAGGCCCGCCGCCTGTGCGATCTCGTCCATGGTCGGCTCGCGGCCCAGCTGCTTTTCCAGCGCTTCGCGGCTCTGCATGGCACGGTAGGCGGTATCCCGCAGGCTGCGGCTCACCCGCAGGGCGTTGTTGTCCCGCAGAAAGCGCCGGATCTCCCCAATGATCATGGGCACGCCGTAGGTGGAAAAGCGCACCGGCTGGGCAGGATCAAAGTTATCGATGGCCTTGATCAGGCCGATGCACCCCACCTGAAACAGGTCGTCCAGATTTTCGCCGCGCTGGGCGAACCGCTGCACCACGCTGAGCACCAGCCGCAGGTTGCCTTCCACCATTTGTTCCCGGGCTGCTGCATCACCGGCGTGGGCGCGGGCCAGCAGTTCCCGCTTTTCGGCTTCGGTCAGCACAGGCAGCTTTGCAGTGTTCATGCCGCACAGCTCCACTTTGTTGTACATCCAAACGCCCCCGGTCTGTTTTGATCTTCACCGGGAGTATGGCCCTGCGGGCAAAGCACTATGCACGGGAAAAACTGGGAGCCGTTATTCGTTTTCCAATTGTACTTTTAAGGTATGGATGATCCGTTTTTCCAGCCGGGAAATGTAGCTTTGGCTGATGCCCAGTGCGTCGGCGGCTTCCTTCTGGGTGCGTTCAATGCCGTCCGCCAGACCAAAGCGCAGCTCCATGATCTGCCGTTCCCGCGGGGACAGGCTGTCCACGGCCCGGCGCAGCACGGCGCGCTCCGCATCCTGCTCCAGCCGCTGGCTGATCTGGTTCTCATCACTGCCCAGAATATCAGAAAGCAGCAGCTCGTTGCCGTCGCCATCCACGTTCAGCGGTTCGTCGATGCTGGCTTCCTGACGGCGGTTGGAGCTTTTGCGTAAGTACATCAGAATTTCATTGCCGATGCAGCGGCTGGCGTAGGTGGCCAGCTTGATGCTGCGCTCCGGCGTGAAGGTGTTCACCGCCTTGATCAGCCCGATGGTGCCAATGCTGATCATGTCCTCGGCAGGCACACCGCTGCTTTCGTACTTTTTGGCAAGATACACCACCAGCCGCAGGTTGTGGGTGATCAGGTCGTCCCGGGCAGCGGCATCGCCTGCAGCCATACGGGCCAGCAGGACTTTTTCCTGTTCCGGGGTCAGGGGCGGGGGCAGGCTGGGCGCGCCCGCCAGAAAATGTGCGCCGCCGCAATAGCCCAGCCGTGCAAGGAGCCAACGCCAGAACCGGTGCAGAACATGAAACATGAATACCCCTCCTGTACATCTATAAGTATCGGTCGCATCAAGCGCTTCTCAACGGATGCCCAGCTGTACGGCCAGTTCGCTGCCCAGCAGAGCTGTCCATGGCTGCTGCGCTTCCGGGCGGCAGAATGCGGCCAGAATGCCCGCTGCACTGCCTTTGCTGGTGCGCAGGGCCTTGGCCGGAACGGCAGGCAGCACGCAGTGCCCGGCAATGGTGGTGCAGGGCACCAGCCGCACCCGCAGCTCCGGCGGCGGTGCCGTGCCGCAGGCAAAATAACGGTCCAGAAATGTGCGCAGCTCCTGCGGCAGGGCGCTGCGCACGGCGGGATAATCGACCAGAACCACTGCCTGCCCGGTCAGCGGGTCCTGCACCGAGAAGCCGGTGTCGCAGAAAGCCTGTACGGAGAGGGCTGCACCTTCCAGCTCCAGCACAGCGGCAAAGCAGCGGGTGCCTGCACGGCCAAAGCAGAACAGTACGCCGCGCAGCACGGCAAGCACTGCACCGCAGCACAGTAGCAGCCGGCCCGGAGACAGCGGCAGATAGACGCAGAGATTTGCGCTTTGCACCCCGGGCAGCAGTACGGCTCCGCACAGCAGCAGGTTCAGCAGCAGATACCACGCACACAGCTGCACAAAATTGCGCAGGCCCGGCACGCCGTAAGCCGCAGCTACAGCAGCACAGCAGGTGAATACCTTATAAAGGAAAGCTGCAGGCTCGGGCAGCTCCGGCAGCAGAATGCCCAGCGAAGCTGCTGCCGCTGCCGCACTGCCCGCCATCAGCCGCAGGCCGCTGCACTGCCGCGCACACAAAAGCCCTGCGCCCAAAAGCAGCGCTGCTGCGGCCAGAAAGTTCGTCAGCAGCAGTTCGTCCAGATAGATCACGGTTTTCATACACGATCCCTTTCAAATTCCAGTATCTTCCAATTTTGCAAAAAACCATGTCGCTGTGTGCAAAAAAGCGGCTTCTGTAAGAATTTTGAGACCGGATTTTCACAGTCTATCACATTTTTCACATTTTTTTCAAAAAAGTACTTGAACATTTCTGGAAAGTGTGGTATATTATTGCCATCCTAGTAAGGGACGTAAGCCAAACAAATGGCTTGCAAATATCTTTCTAAATTTGAAGGGAGAAATTCATTATGATGATGCCTGCAAACTTCTCTGCTGTTGCAGAAAACGAGATGACCTATGTTGTTGGTGGTAGCCTGGTTGATGTCCTGGCTCCTGCTATGACCACTGCCAACTGGCAGAACGTCTCTACCAACGTGATCAAGATCGTTGGCAACGCTTTCATCGCTAACAATGCTGGCAAGGCTTTCAACACCCTGTTTGATGGCTACTATGTTCCCGGCGACATTGTTGGCGGCCTGGTCGGCTCTGTAGCATCTGCTTACAAGAAGGGCGCTTCCGCTCTGGCTGGTGAGTGGGCTATGGGCCTGGGCGTTCTGAACGCTGGCATGAGCATCCTGGGCGGCCTGTCCGCTATCTACACCTTGGGCAGCAGCCCCATCGGCCTGGAGACCAAGGGCCAGAACCTGACCTTCAACAAGTACAAGGCAGACGGCAGTCTCGACGCCTAATTTATCTGAATAAGATAGATAGTTTGATTTGACATAGCGTTTGCTGTGTCAGATAAAAAGAGCTAGAGACCCCGCACAAGACGAGCGATCGTTTTGTGCGGGGTCTTTGTTTGCGCAAAAACTGAGCAGGCTGTGGGAAAACGGCGCAGGGATGGAGCAGGATCGGACAATCTCAAAAAATCTCCATTGGCAGACAAACTGCCGAAAAATTTTTCAAAAAATAGTTGACAACTCCCGGATGTGCTGATATAATAAACCACGTCGTCAGGCACGGCACGAACATCTGGGGGATTAGCTCAGCTGGGAGCCCGGTTGGTATCAAAACACACCCCCAGTCAGATAGTCCTGCGACAATTAAATTCCCAACAAAAAACTCCATCCAAGAGGTTCGCTTCTTGGATTTTATGGGGGATTAGCTCAGCTGGGAGAGCGCTTGCATGGCATGCAAGAGGTCAGCGGTTCGATCCCGCTATTCTCCACCAAAAAGCACTGTACTTCGTTTGAAGTACGGTGCTTTTCTTTTTGCTTTCTTGGAGGTCGCACTGAAAATCATCCAAATGCCTGATTTTGCAGGCACATGGACGGCAACCCCCAATTCTTGCTGTTTCGTTGTTTTTGAAAATGCTTGTTCGATGCCCGACTGTTTTGCAGGCAGACGTATCACTCCCCCTCAATGTAAGGAGTTAGATCGAAGTTGAACGAGATGTTGATCTGATAGCCGCGATATACGTCTACCCTGCGGATGAGCTGGCTGACGATCATCTTCTTCGCTTCAAAATTTGCACTGTCGTACAGGTCAGCATAAGAAATCAGTTCATCATACAGCCGCGACACTTTATCCATCAGCTCTGCCGTTTTCTCCAGTTCTTCACTGGCCGCTTCGCAAAGGTTTTCCAGCTCCGTGAGTTTCTCTTCCTGCACTGTAATCATTTCGGCAAGGGTTTCTCTCGGTAACACGCTTTCACCTTTGATGCAAGCTAAAACCTCGGCTTTCAGTGCCAACAGGTCTTTTTCTGCCTTGTTCCGCTGTGTCTGAAGGTCTTGCAGATGATTCTTGCGTTCCGTGTTTTCTTTTTCATAGCGTTTTGTAACAATCTGCTCTTTTGGGATACCCCTCATCTTGGAGAAAATCTGGCGGACCGCCTTATCGATGATCTCATCCAGAATGTGGACAGTGTACCCTGTCTGCCCAGTGCAGTTGGTCTGCTTGCGGAGCTTTCCGTAACAGGTATAGCGAATACGCAGCGTATTGTCTAACGAACCATCTGCCATTTTTCGCCATTTACGGCTGCTGGTCAGTTCCAGCTTTGCACCGCAGTGTCCGCAGTAAGCGTTGCCGGCAAGCAGCGACTTCCCATGGATGTTCAAAGGAAGGCGATTTTCGGCTTCCGCAGTTGAGCGTACAGAACGTTCATTCCGAATGCGTTGTGCGTTTTCAAACTGTTCCTGCGGGACAATCTGCAAATCGGGCATCAATTCTGACCGTGCATCCCCGCAACGGAGAACGCCGGTGTAGGTCAGGTTTTGTACCATCCCCCGAATACTGGATGGGTGCCAGCACTTTCCAGACCTTGCACGATAGCCAGAATTATTCAGATAGGTAGCAATGTGCTGCGGACCATAGCCCTCATAAACATACTTGTCAAAGACGATCCGCACTACGGCAGCTTCCTGTTCGTTGATGTGCAGTTCGTAGAGTTCGTGTTTGCGTTTGTTGATACGCCCACTCCGTACAAGGTCATAGCCATAAGGCGCATTTCCGCCCTTGAAGTGACCTTCTTCCACAAGCTGGCGCAGACTGGTACGGGTACGGACGGAAGTCTTTTCGCTCTCGCCGTCCGCCTGCCAGAAGCGGATGTAGTTCAGCAGTTTGTCAGTGTGGTTGTCGAAACGCTGCTCACCCTCTTGGGTACTCCATACCCGGATGCCGTTCCGTACAAACCATTCCACAACAAAGGGCGTTTCATCTGCGATACGACCGATACGGTCGAACATGAATACCAGCAGGATATCGAACTTGCCCCTTCGGGCATAGTCCTTGATGATCTGTAGCTTGTCGCGGGCGGCGGCCCGGACTTTGTGGCCGGACACGCCTTCTTCCTGTTCTTCATGGACGATGACCCAGCCCTTCGATGCAGCGAATTTATGGCAAGCCTTTCGCTGCATGGGCAGGTCTGCTTCATGGTTGGAGTTGAAATCCACCTGCTTATCGGTGGAAACGCGGTACAAGCAGCACACGCGATTGTTGTTTTTTGTCATTGTAAATTCCTCACTTTCATCATAAAAGTGGGGATAGGCTTTATTTCGTTGTCAAAGAACGTCCGGCAATAGCTCGGTTTGTAATACCGCCCGTTACCGCACTCAGTATAGCGTTTGATTCTGCATTCGTCCATGATGTCAACCTACCTTCTTCGTATAGCTGGTGGCAAGCAGGATGTTCCGAATGCGCTCAAACGCTTCCGGGTTGGGTTCCTTGGAAAAGCTAAAAACGACAGGATAACCGTTGATTACATGATATTGCCGGTCGGCATCACGGTCAGCCGCAGGAAGGTTCTTTGCGACCTGTGAAAATTTATCGATCATAAGATTGTAACTCCTATTATGAATAAGTACTGTTGTCTTAATATGTAACAATGGGCATCTGCGTTGTGCGGATGCCCATTGTCTTTAAGGAGAGATTCCTGTAAATGTCAGAACTTCATCGGTAGCGCATCCTTACGGGATTTGCCGTTGTACGTCGCATAGATGGGGAAAACGTATTTCTTCCATCCGGGCAGCTTTGCCGGGTTGTCCATCCCGGTGCGGTAGATTTCCATGGGATGGACGCTGCGCAGGGCACGGATTAGCCGTTCCTCGCTGAACTCACCGTGATACACTTCCACGAAGTACATCACACCCTTCAGGACTGCGGCACGGAAGGAATCAGGTTTGCCCTCCCATGCGTCCACAATCAGCCGCAGAGCCTCGCAGTAGATTTTCTCGCCCATCTGGTTGTACAGCTTGAGTGCAGTGCCTACGCAGCTGATGCGGTAGTCGCTCAACTGCAAGCTGTCATAATTGAAGTCCAGACCCACCCGGTTGGTGGCTGCGAGGAATGCCATGGAAAGAGCATCCTCGCCCACGACCTTGGCACGGAGCTTGATGCCCGCCGTCAGCGGTGCAGCGTGACCGTTCTGCTCTGCGAAGAACAGGGCTTCCTGCTGCATCGTCAGACCCGTATACACCTTGCAGAGAATCGGGAGGTCTTTGCCACCGTTGCGCAGGATACGCGCTTCAATGGTGTGCTGGCCGTCCGTCACATAATACCGGCCATTGCGGAAGCTGATTTTCGGTTCGTTCGCCGTATATTCATTGAAGTCTCTTGCAATCAGCTCAACGCGCTTACGCTGGATGCCCCGCTGATAAAGCTCGCGCGGGTAGATTAGCTTGCTGCTGTGAATGACCACCATCTGATAAGGAGTGGCCACATTGAAAGATGCGGAAAAGTTGTTGGTGTTGCTCATTCGCATTGCATTTCCTCCCGGATTCTCCAGATGTATTTTTCAGCTTCTGCTAAAATCTCACTGACCTGCTGCTTACGCTTCGGGATGGTGAGCAGGCTGGGATTAAAGGTAAAGCTGTATTCGAGCCGCTGTATCATGGCATGAACAGCGGATTGCAGCTCGGTGTACAGCATCATTTCCTCCACGCTCCCTGCGTCCTCAAAGGACGATTGAATGGGTGTGTATGGATAGACAGGCGGCTTGCCATCCACTACTTCCGGCGGCGCATACGCTGCCGTGGAGCGGATGATGGGCTTGAGCTTCCGAATGCTGCCCAGTGGGTTCAAGGCAAGACTGTTCTTCAAGGCATAATCGAGCCGCTGCATATCTTCCGGGGCGAGATGCCCTAAGTATTTCAAAATGCGGCTTTTGTCGATGGTGAAGATCTGTTCTGCCAGAGCCATAGAGGACATAGACAGCCCTTCGTTTTCCAATAAGCAGTGTGTCGGCTGATTTACTTTCTTTTCCGTATTGCTTGTCAGAGGGACAACGATGAGGGTCGGTGCGTAGGTATTGCCCACATCATTCTGAATGATGACCGCAGGGCGGTCGCCGTGCTGTTCCGAGCCGGTACTTGTGTTTCCGAATTGGACGTAGTAAATGTCTCCGCGCCGGAACTTCCAGTTTTGCTGCAAATGTTCACCTCCATGTTTTGTTATGTACAAAGCCCGCTGCTTTTTCTTGGCAGCGGGCTTCGTTCAATTTATGGCGGCATTCATTTTAATGGGGTGTGTTATCACCTCCCCGTTGACAAAGTGCAGTGCCGGACTTACCGGTGCATAACAACATAGTCATGCCCACGGTTGGTCTGGCAGACCGTGCAGGTGTCCATGCTCTTGTCAGGGCTGGGCACGAGCGCAATTTTGAAAGCCTTAGCTTCCACGAAGTGCCGGAGGCAGGTCGCGCAGAGGGTTCGGATGGATTTGACCATTTCCGGGGTCAGCTCCATTTCCTCGTAGATCTCCTGCTCCCGCACGGTAGGATTCAATTCATCCATAGAGATGTCCTCCTATGTCGGGTAGTTGTTTTGCGGATAGATATGGATAAGTAAAAGTAACAGGAGTTGTCGGAGACCGAAAACGGCATCCGACTGCTCCTGCTTTATTGCAAACCAACGTGTTATTCGTTGGGGAATCGTGTTGGGATTGCAGATCACTGCTCTGCCGATTTGGCAGTGCGATGAAAATATGAATAAAGTTCTCTCATATTCGCCCTCGGCTCCCTGAGAGTGGGGAATCATCTGGCGACGGGCTTGTACCGTTCCATTGGCATCTCAGCCACCCCGTCTACTTTCTGACCGGGCCGCGAATTACGGAAGTATCATTGTTCTGAGTACCAGACGACTGAACTATTCAGCTTTCAAGGTTCGTGAGTGTGGACATATAACCAGCGGCGGTAGCCGTCCGGGAAATTGTCCCCTCACTTACTAGCTCACGAGAAAGCTCAATCCATAGCATCAAATTCAAAGTTTTTCAAAAATTTAGTAATTCGTTTGATTTTGATGCTAATTGTAGGCTGGGAGCAGCGTAAAACTTTAGAAATTTCAGTAACAGTGTAGCCGTCATAGGCATATAAGGTCAGAATTTTCAAATCCTCCTCTTTCAATTTCTCAAGGGCAGAGAGCAAGCGTTCATCTTCAATTTCGCCGATCCATGTAAAACGACTTTTGGTCTCCCTGTATGTGTCGGCCATCAAAATAGCTTCTTCATAGCGGTCGTTACTATGGGTGTCCTCCGTGTCTGCATCATTAAAGGCGAGGTATTTTGAATGTCGATAGTACCGCTGTTCGGAGTTGACCACTTGAACATCAAAGTTGTACATCTCTTGAATTGCTTCCTCTGACATTCCTGCTTCCCGGTACTGGATACGCAGTTTCTTCCACCTGTTTTCCAGACGTACACGCTCCGAGCCATTATTGAATTTCATGTAAACCTCCAAATTTTCGATAAAGCGTAAAAAGTCGAAATTTGGAGATTCTAGGGATACTTTGCGGCCAGTTCCAGCCACGAAAAGAGGGCAAAAAGAAACATGAAGTGTCCTTTCCGCTGGATGCGGAGGATGAGGACACTTCACTGCGGGACAGTTTGCGGGCTTTTCTAGGCAACAAAAAAGAGATGCACTAAAGAAAAGGGTACCGATACCTTTCCATCCGAAAATGGAAAGCAGTATAAGTATCCTCGGCCTTTAATGCATCTCAGGCTTCGATATGTTTTTGTTCTGGCGCATCGAAGCCCGTAAAAAGAAAACCGCCGTGCGATCAGCTTTTGCAGGGCATCGATTCGTGCCCTGTAAGCATATCACACGACGGTGTTATGAAAGTCATCTGGCGGTGTTATGAAAGTGTTATGGAGCCGTTTTTGCCCCTTTCTGAAGAATTTTAGGTGTTATGAAAGTCACATGAAGGTGTTACGAAAGTGTTATAGGAATTATTCTCACCGATTGACTCCAAATGCAAGGATTTCTTCGTATTCTTCCGTGGTAAGATGTTCCTTTGCTGCGGCCAGTTCATTGGTTGCAAGTTCATTCATTCCCTGCGCTTTCAGGGAGCGAATCAGCCAGCAGTATGCTTTCGGATTATCCGGAGCGATGGCCAGAGACTTCATGGCGTACTGATTGAGCAGGTCATAAGAACGCAGCGAATCCAGCTGCTTCAGCAGTTCACTGACAGCACTCATATAGGAAAGATGGTATTTTGTGGCAAACTGAATGAGCCAATGTTCTCCGTCTGCGGAGGACAAGACCCTTCCATGGTAGAGGTCAAGAGCATTTTTAAGGATGTCCACTTTGTTGATTACGGAGGACGCTCTGACAGCGGAAGATACAAGTTCATCAAAACGCTGATAATCCGTCATAATATGGAGTTCCGGGTTAAGCTGATATCCGGATGCGGAGGATAAAACCAATGGTTCATCCGAAATAATACTGAACTTCTGGCGTAAACGGTAAACCAGCCCTTTGACGTTCTTGGCGGGATTGTCTGAATCATCCGGCCAGAGTGTTTGCGTGATCTCCTGCGGAGAAATAGCATTTTTGCGGGAGATCAGCAGATACGAAATCAGTCGGCTGATTCTCGGAGAATTAAAATCGGCTTCTTTCAGAACGCCTTTGGACGTACTGATGCTCAGTTCGCCAAACAGACTGACATAGATGTCCTTGCTGCTTTGAATCGAAGTAGGAATATACGCCATTTGGAGCCGATTCAGCATTTTCTGTTCGTTGTACGATGCAAGCAGCACATAGGCCAGAATCCGCAGCATACTGGTCTGCTGGATGTACCGTTTGGGATTGCGGACGGCGAGCAGCGCGACCGGGCGCGGTTCCAGAGAAACGGCAATGACAGACCGTATGCCAAGCCGCTGGTACAGGTCGTACTCCGCAGGATAGGTTTCTTTTGTCGCCTCGGCATCCGGAACGACCATCGGAATACCCTTACGGACAGCCTGTACCCACCGATCCAGAAATTCAGCGGATTCATATTCTTCGGTCAAAAGCATTGTTTTGTCCGTTGCACCCGTGTTGAACCACCAGAAAGGTGTCCACAAGTTCAGATCAAGATCAACCTGAATCAACCCACACCAGTCAGCATCGTAGAATTGACAGGTAGCTTTCAGCACCTGCTGGGCAACTTCTTTCGGGGAAAGACGCCGGTAATACAATTGCGATTCTAGGTCGTTCATACTGTTATCAAAATCAATTGCACGTTGAATATCTCCAAAGCTCCGTTCTTCGTACTCATGATCAGACTGACGCATAAAATCTCACCTCGTATCAAATAAAAAAGCACAGCATCAGGGCTTCACTCGCTCTGTACGGTGAATCCCTATGCTGTGCTGGTATCAATCATGCAACCGCAAGAGCTGAACAAAGCTACATCATACGATTGTTTTATGAAGTACACACTTACTTCGATTCTTACTATATCACAAAAATTTTACAGCTGCCCAAAATGCAGTGAATGCCATATTTTTTGCAGTGAGATGGATATTGTCATATCAAACCATTGTAAGTATCAATTGGCACCTTCTCCTGCAAGAAGCAAAAACAACTCATGCGGATAAACGATATTGCTGATGGCTTCATGAGACTGTTGCAAAATATAATAGCTCCTTGTACAAAGAAATAGTGCAAAACAAGAAACCCGGAACTCTTTTTGAACCGTTTTGGATCCGAAAGAGTTCCGGGTTTTGAGCGTTATTTTTCCAAAGAGCTATTTTGCAACAGCCCCGTAATTGTGAAGACCAAGAAAATATTTGCTGAATCCGCACTTTAAAACTTGGAAGTTAAATGTTGTTATCGTTATTTACTTTTCCTTGTTTATCGATTTTGCAAGTTGAAAGTTGAAGAACTAAAATGTTTAACCTCAAATCTTTTTCATGAGCTCGATCGCCGACTGTATATCGGATTTTTTCACATAAACAGAATAAGTTATCTTCGGTTTTTGATTACTCATATTTCCTAAATGTGCAGAGTCAAAAATATTATAGACCGACATAACACGAGGCTTTAATTGATAAGCAATTTTATTCTTAGACAACAGTTCCCCGATTCTGTTTGCCCTTTCATAATTCAACGAAGAGGATATTTTTTTGAATTCAAACAACAAAATACTTTGCTCCCTCGATTAATTATTTTGTGGCTGTCACAAACACCTCAATAGTATGCGAACTCATACCAGTTACAGATACTGTCGCAGTCGAGTACGCTCTTGCGCCACTCATTGCATCAGACGAAGCAGGATACCATGTCACCCATGGCCAGCCGGTTGTGTAGGAAAAAGAATTTGATGTTGGTTTTTGATGCGCACTATGACCACTGCTGAGAGGACCACCATCACCATAATCAACAGATCGGTTACTTATTTGAATTTGAGAATTATCGGGTATCCATGAACCGCTAACATTGGTCACTTGTATTTTATCACTAGAACGATTATAAGTGATTTTAATGGTTGCCTTAACATCTGTTTCGGAAATAGATGTATCCGAATAACAAGGTTGAATCTCGCTATTAGAAATCTTAAAGTATACTGTTGCTTTTTCAGTAAAACATTGTGAGGAATCGCTAGTTTTTTTTATGGAGCTTTCTGCCAAATTAATAGGCACGAAGGATTTTTCACCAGTATCAGTATTGGTTAGTACTGCCGTCGCATGCCACTGCGCAGGAGAATTGCTATGTACAGGAGCAGCAAATGAAACCAATCCTGCAGCAAATAAAACAAACGTGGAAAGAACCAAAGCAACAAAACGTTTCATTTTCTTACCTCTAAATTATGAAAAATCAAATATTTGAGTGTCTACATCTTCTTACCTTTCTGCATTGGTGTCACCTCAATCCATTAAAATGTATAACTGTACTATAACACACAAGGAGACAAAATTGAGAGATTTGCCGTAAAAGCCATAGTTTCTGCGGTGAGATGGCTATTCATATCAGCTGGATACAAGAATCGAAAAAGTTTAATAATTTTAAGACCCTCTACTTGGTCTTAGGAGTATTATAGCGATTTTCAAATATAGTGCACGGTACTTTACCTTTTCGCAAAAAGTGGCATAACAAAAGCAAAGAAGGTGGATGTTATGCTACGTAATGAAGCAAGAAAGTTGATTCTGGAGACATACGATAGAGGTATCAGTGTAAAAGAACTGGCAGAATGCTTTTCTGTAAACACCAGTTCGATCTACCGATTGCTGAAGCGCAGAAGAGAAACCGGCAGCTATGAAACGCAGACAAATCTCCGTGGATGTAAGCCCAAAATTACAGAAACAGAGGGTCAGAACATCCTGAATCTTCTGAATGCCCAGCTGGATATCACCTGTCTGGAAATCATTCAGACGTTGAATCTTCCAGCCAGCATTGATACTGTCTGGAGGTTTTTACAAAAGCAGGGCTGCCGCCGCAAAAAGAAATCCCTTCACGCTGCCGAACAGGAGCGTCCCCGATGTGGCGAAGAAGCGGAAAGACTGGAACGGCCTTATTATCTGGGTACAAAAGCAATGATCTTGTCTTTCTGGATGAAAGCGGTTGCAACACGGACATGACCAGACACTACGCCTATGCTTTGGGCGGAAACAGAGCAGTCGATTCTGCACCACTGTGCAAGCCGAAGAATACAACGATTCTTTCTTCAATTCAGGCAAACAGAATCTACCACTATACCACATTTCCCAGTGGAACTACCGTTGCCCGTTTTAAGGATTATCTTGAAAACGATTTGATTCCATATTTGAGCAAAACTTCGGTTCTGGTCATGGATAACATGAAATCTCACCATGCAAAGGCAGTCAAAGAACTTCTGGATAAATCCGGCATACACTGTCTTTACCTGCCACCGTACAGCCCTGATTTGAACCCGATTGAGAAACTCTGGTCGAAGGTCAAAGCTATCCTCCGCAAACTCAAAGCACGGACAGCCGATGCTCTGCCGGATGTCTTCCAGACTGCTTTTGCGCATATTTCGCAATCCGACTGTGCCGGATGGTTTCGTTCTTGCAACTACTCGCTTTAATTTTGAAAATTGCTATAATACGAAAAAAGTGCAGCAGTCACAAACCGCTACACTTTTCGTTTGGTTACTCCATCCCAAGAAGCCATGTGGGAGTAACTTTCAAAATTTTTGATAATTCGCGAATTTCGTAATCGGTAACAAATCGTGTTCCAATTTCGATACGGCTTATAGAATCGCGTTCCACGTCAACGCCTACAAGTTTAAGCTGAACAGCAAGATTTGTTTGTGTCAGATGGAGCCGTGTTCGTGCTTCTCGTATCCGTTCCCCACTAATGTTCTTCTTGCCGGCATAATCATATATCTTCATGCACCAATCCCACTTTATGCTAATAATCAGCATTTTTCTTGACTTTAACACATGAATGCTTGATAATTGTGCTAAAGATGCGAATTGCAAAAATAATGTTGACAATATGGAGGTTTTCGCGGTATGGTTAATCAATATAAGAGAAAGATACGGAGGTTCGATTGTGCCGTGAAGATTGTAATTCTTGACGATGAGTTGGAATTTTCTAAAATACTAGACAAGAAAATAAAGGAGTACTGCGCTAGAAAAGATCTTTTATATGATTGCCAAATTTTTTCCTCTAGCAAAAATCTACTTGAAGATGATTTATCATCTATACAGGTGGCCTTTCTTGACATTGATATGCCGGAAATTAACGGACTAGATGTTGCAAAGGTACTCCATCAACGATATCCAGAGATGATATTAGTATTTGTGACATCCTTTATTAAGTATGCACCTTCAGGATATAAGGTGAACGCTTTTCGATATCTTCTCAAAACACAATTAGATGAAGAACTTTCTGATTGTATGGATGATCTGCAAGAAAAACTATATGATAATAACCGCACTATTCAAATTCGACAAAGGGACCGAATCCTGCCTTTAGCTATAAAAAATATTCTCTACTTTGAGGGAACTTCTCAGCGAAGAGTACAGGTCTTTCTGTTGAATGGTGAAACCATAGAATGTCTTGGAAAATTAGAAGACTATGATAATTTCCTTTCCGACCAAGGCTTTATTCGGTTGCAAAAAAGCTTCTTGGTGAATATGCATTATATTGATAAGATAGCTAGCTACAGTGCGCAGCTTCGAAATAGTACAACGATTAGAGTTTCAGAAAAAAATTATAAAGAAATCTGTAGAAAATTCTTGCTTTGGAAGGGAACAAACCTATGAATAGACTTCTTCTGTTGTTGAGCAATACATTATTGGTACTACTTGAAGTGATTGTGCTAACTTTTTTTGCTTCAGTTTTTTTCAAGAAAAATCTATCAACAGTAAAGTTCCTGATTTCAATTATTTTGTTGGCGGTTTTTAATATTGCTGCCCTTGCACTACTTGATAAGTATTTTTGGCTCAAAGCATTTGTATTAATCATAGTGGATGCTATATGGTTGAAAATTTCTTATATAGACACCATCATACAAAGTATCGGAATCGCCGTTGGATTTTATTCATTTGTAAGCATATGGGATGTTCTAGTCCTTTTAGCTATTTCATTTCTATCCAAGAGAGAATTTTCCTCATACATGGAAAATCCAGTAGAGTATTACTTAATATGTTATGGAGTAAAATGCGTGGAACTTTTAATTGTTGCTATAATCGGGTTACTCGCAAAAAAGCGATTTCAATTCAAAAACACTATTTGGCATGATTGGCTTCGAGCAATGCTATTTCCACTAACTACAACCTTCTGTTCTGTAATGCTTTTTCAAATTTATGAAATTGAATCCAATGCTGGAACAGAGTTGCTCCTTTGCGAAATCGTTCTTTTATTCTTTGATGTAATGGCAATATGGGTACTCGATTATATGGATCAACAACAAGCTGCATTGCAGGATAATATCATCTTAAAACGTAGTATCAAGCAGGAAAAAGAGAGCATGGAGGCATTAGTGGAGGCCTATTCTGACCAGCGAAAAAAGACGCATGATTTTCAAAATCAATTAGCTATAATTTATGGATTGGCACAACAAGAATCACCAGATAGTCAAGTTCTAAAATATGTAAGGCCATTACTAAAAAAAGAAATGCTTCCAACATTGATTACCAAGACAGGACGCAATGTAGTAGATATTTTGTTGACTCAAAAATATTCTATTGCTGTCAAAAATCAAATTTCATTTCAACTACAGCTTGGGGATCTCACTACTTTTCCATTATCAGATGAAGAATTAATAGTTGTCCTTTCTAACCTTTTAGACAACGCTTTAAATGCCTGTATGGATATTTCGAATTTTGAAGAAAGAAGAATACTGTTGAAGATGAGAACGAAAGAAGCTGCAGGATTCTTATATCTTGAAAATCGTACAGCGCATAATGTAGAAATTCTTGATAACAAAATAGTGATTTCTAAAACCACATCAATTGAACATGGTTACGGTTTGAAAAATGTCACAGCTATTTTAGATAATATAGGGGCTCTCTATGTTTTTGATTATAGTTCACAGAAGCAACTTTTCTCTTTTTCTGCACAACTCCCAATCAGTCGTTAGTTAAATTGTCAAATCCCGCCTGTTATTTGCCTAAAGCATCGGACAGGTGGGATTTTTTTGTTAGCTTGAGAGATTTGAAACCACGAGTTAAGCAGGCAGAGGTTTTACTAATAAAATACATTTCTAAGGCTCACTCAAACCATTAGTTTTAACATCCTACAATTGACAATGCCCGTTTCACCGCACGATCTATGGCTTGTGCTGCATTTTTAATTTTTTTGCTCCTTATGAGCCGTACAATCGAGTATTCTGTTCGTATTATGACGGAGAATTTCATCATATTACAAGTGAAATTTTGGGGAACTTCAACTACGGATATACCGGCTCTTTTTTTGACTTAACAACTTTACATATGGGAAGTTTTGCAGCGGCAGGATTTTCAACAACGGACTATGACGACTGGGAAACTATTGCCGCAGGATATTATAACGCCATATAAAGGAATTGTTCTAAATAAGTAGCACCTTGATAGCTTTTTGGTACTGCTTACTAGAAGACTATGTGATTCCCGCCAACCATTATTTTGGTTGGTGGGAAATCAACCTTGCAATGCCAATTTCACTGCAAAAAATATGGCATTCACCGCAAAAGCGACAATCAGTCAAAGATTTGTAGTATAGTACCAACAGGTGAAAAGGAAATGATAAAGAAATTTTCAAAGTATCTATCTGACTATTTCATTAAAATTGGAATTGTAGAAAGAAAAAACAAGAGTTGGTGCCAATATGTTATAGAGAAGAAAACCATTCGGCTTATCTTTGGAATGACTGCATTGATTTTTTCTCTCTACATTAAAAGACCTTTAGAGACTGTTTTGTTTTTAATTATCTTCTGCTCAATTCGGAGACACATTGGGGGATGGCATGCATCTTCACCTTGGAAATGCCTTACTTTAAGCAGTGTAATGCTTTTACTAATAACAGTGTTCTTGGAGCCATTTGTTGAACGAGTACCGCCAATTATCACATTGATTTTGAATGCTGTATTATTTGCAAACCTTCTTCACTGTTCACCATTATATCCTCAGTATGTACATTTCGGAGAAAATGAAAAAAATGCAAATAATCAAAAGAAAAAAGTTGTCGTCTATATAATTTGGTTTTTTAATATGATTTTTTGCGAATGTCCAATTGTATTAAGTTGTACATTTTGGAGTGTGCTTTCTACCGTCGTGCTGCTCCAAATTGAAAATATAAAAAGAAAGGAATTTTATGATGAGCATTGATTTGATTGCAAAGAACCTTCTGGAATATATGATCGACTTGGAGCGGTTTGGTTGGCCTCCGACGTGTACTAGTATTCTCTATCAGCCCGAGAGGCCCCTTGAACTATATGATAAAACCGACCTCCAAAATATCAAAGGAACCCAAATAAAAAACAAATAATAATTTTTCGAGTTGTCATTGCTGCCAAAACAATCGATAATGGCGAGATGAATCTCATGCAGATAATAATGATCAATCAAGAAGAATGGAGGAATAAAAATGGATTGGCTACAAAATCCCTTAGATATCGCGGAGTTATCTTCTTCCTGTCCATGCCAAGGAGCAAAATGTCTTGGACGTTGTTCTGCTTATGGCGTATGCCCGGTATATACTTCAAGTGATACCTGCCGTGGTATGATGATTTGTTTTATCCATGTACTTTCTACCGATGAATGCTTATAATTTTTTATCATGAGTGAAGGTGTATTTTATGGAATGGTTACAGAGTCCGCAGAATCAAGACGATCTGTCATTAAGTGCTGTATGTGTAATGCGAATTTGCGTTGCTCGAAAGGATGATCCAGATTTCTGTCCCGTAAATGTTTGTTTTAAATGCCTGATCAATACGTGATGACCTGTCGTCATTTTGGTTGATTACATGTTTTTATCAAAGAGCAGTAGAAGATTCATATTACTTCTGCTGCTCTTTTGGAGGTTTTATTGTGAAAAAATCGAGGTACAACATATTGTCGAATTTTGGCGACAAACATTTATTGTATAATACCGTTACAGGTGCGACCGTTTTACTCAATGATGAATACTATTCTCAATATGTTTCAAATGATAAAAAAGCCGATATTGCCAATTATTTTTCCAACATGGAAAAAGGAGGATTCTATGTTGCAGATGAAATCGATGAATTTGCTCGTTTAACGAATATTATGCAAGATTCTATGAAAAGCAACCGAATTCTTTCACTTACGATTGCACCTACATTGTCTTGCAATTTCAGATGCCCCTATTGCTATGAAACAGGTAGAAAGTATAATACCATGACGCCTTCTATAGTTAGCGATGTAATTCATTTTATTCACGAAAGAATCGAAGCTACTCAGCTAATTGATGGTAAGCATCACGTTTCTATTTCTTGGTATGGCGGGGAGCCGCTATTACAGCCTAAAATCATTGAACAGATTACTAGGGCAATTGAATTACACAAAAATGTGGATCTTCATTCATCAATAGTTACAAATGGGTATTACCTAACCTCAGATATGGCAAAATATTTAAAAGAACTTAACGTTGTCGCTGCACAGGTTACAGTTGATGGCCCACCGGATATACACAATGAACGGAGATGTCTGCCAAATCATTCGGATACATTTTACAGGATCTTGTCAAATATTTCTGAAGCATGTGAATTTTTGAATATTAGTATTCGCATTAACATTGACAGAAAGAATATGGAACGAGTTGATGAACTGCTTGATTACTTTGATCAGTACAATCTTAGAGGAAAGGTGAATGTTTATATCGCTGCAGTTGACGATATTAACAATATTGGGAATTGCTACCACTCCGGCTGCTTGAATAGCCGCGATTTCTCCGAGTATGAATCGGCCTTCTATATGAGAAATTTAAACAGAGGGTACACGTTTGTTGGCCTTCCACGGTTCAACGGACAACTTTGTGGAGCCGTAGCATCTAACAGTTTCGTCATTGATCCATTGGGTGATTTATACAAATGTTGGGATGAGATTGGAATTAAAGAAAAATCCTCCGGTAACGTCAAAACCGGATTTGATACGCCGAATATGAAAAAATGGACATGTTATAATTTTACATATTATTCAGAATGCAAAGAATGTGCATTTCTTCCGGTTTGCTTAGGTGGATGTCCATACCACAATATCTCTTCCAATATTATGAATTGTGCCACAGTAAGGTATAATTACGTTTCCCTAGCTCAAATTTTAAACTCACGTCGTACTGAGGCACAAAATGTTTACAATGATTAAATTTGTTTGGAAAAAGGCTATCGATTGTAAAGCAGTTCTTATCTCGTCTTTTTTTTGCATTTTAATTTCTAACTTTCTGTCGCTAGTCATAATGTTTGTTACTGGTGCCATTTTTGATACTCTATATAGTGGAAAAGAAATCGATTTACTTGTTAAGTTTTGCGTTTTGTACACCGTTACTTTTATAGGAAGTATCGTTTTTAGCTTTCTCGGAAATCTCTTAACAGCAAAAGCCAACAACCAAATTATGTACAAGATCAACAGAGATGTTCTTCAAAAAATACATACAATATCTCTATTGGATGTACGATCAGAGAATGCTGCATCTTTGACTCAAAAAATCAATAATGATTCATATCAAGTATCTTCTTTTTTCTTGGAATTTTTCTCTAATTCCGTAATAAATTTGATTATGGGGTTATTTGCAATATGCTATACCTTTTATTACAATTTAGGGATTGCGCTTATCTTAATAGGATCAATAAGTGCATATGCATTACTGTATAGTTTGCTACGAAAAAAAGTTTATATATCTAGTTTATCATATAAAGAAGCACAAGGATTGTTTTTCGGAAAACTATATGAACAACTGGATTTTCTTCCATTTATTAAAGCTTTTGAAGCAAGTTCAAAAATGCTCAATCAATTAGATTCAGCCTTTTCCATACTATATAAAAAAGCGATTGTATATCAAAATACAAGTTTTTCTTTTTCGATGCTTGATAGCTTTTTTGAAATTGTTATACAAGTTTTATTTTTTATTGTTTCTGGCGTGTATATTTTTCATCAAAAAATGTCGATCGGAGAATTTTCAATACTTTTATCTTTAAGTAGAACATCTATGAGAGGCATCAAATATTTCTTCTCTATGGGTAAAAATTTGCAAGAAACCAAAGCATCGTTTGATAGAATAAGTAAAATTGTTTGCGCTTCTGTTCCTAAAGACGGTACATATAAGCTTGTTGAGATACATAGTATAAATCTAACTGGGCTGAATTTCCAATACCGTTCAAAGGTGGTTTTTAAAAATTTGAATTACTCTTTTTATGAGGGATATATTTATGGTGTTTTGGGTGAAAATGGAAGTGGAAAAACAACACTTGCATATATTTTAATGGGAATTTATAACGCATCAAATCTCTTCATTAATGGCATTTCATCAACTCGCATATGTTTTTCTAAATTAAGAGAAAAAAATATCTCTTATTGTGAAAGCGAACCGATTCTGCTAAATGAAACTATCGAATACAACATAACCCTAGGGGAAACTTATTCATCAACCGACATAAAAAAATTCACTGATATATTAGGCTTGTTTGACCAAGAAGAAAATGCGCATTTATGTCTAAATACTATCGTTGACTCTAGTCTTTCTAATATATCGAGCGGTGAAAAGCAAAAAATTGCACTCATTCGAACACTGATACGAAATCGACATGTAATGATTTTTGATGAACCAACTTCAGCACTTGATGCTAAAGCAAGATTAAATTTAATGAAATATCTTAAATCCGTCAAGCGAAACCATTTGATTATTGTTATTACTCATGATGACACTTTAATTCCATATTTTGATAAGATCATCACACTTCAACCCTGTATGTGATAACTTAAAAAGTATCTAGAAATAGTATATAACACTATCAACTAACTTTTCTGTCCACTCACGAGGATTTGTGTGTGGGCAGTTTTTTATAGGTTAGCTTGAACAATTCAAAGTCGCTAGCATAACGGAGGGTGCAAAAATGTTTTATCTATAAGGTTCAAGTAAGGTGAGATGACAAAGAACTTATCATCTTAGAAGATATGCTTTATGGGCACGGCTCGTTAGAGTGGTAAGACAGGTAATGTAGATGAAAATGCTCTCATTTAGTTGATAAAAAGCTTTTTCTGTCAAAGACTATAATTATTGCAGCCAATGGAAGGGGTGATTACATTTACAAGATTGATCGTCTAGTTGGTTTCAGTTCCGTAAGCAACGATGCTTCTGTCAAATAGATTGTGAATCATTGACAAGTGGAGAACACTCTCTTGAGTTTGAATGTATTTCTGAATCATAACAAAAATCTCTCTGTGTAGTTCTATTAGCCTACGCAGAGAGATTTTTGTTATAGCTTACTTTTTTAACAAAATGATATGTACGTAATTCTATCATCCTAATATTGCAATTATCCGAATCTCATACGTTATCTTCGCAGTATTCTAATAAATCGCCAGGTTGACACTTAAGAGCTTTACATAATGCATTTAGGGTAGAAAAGCGAATAGCGTTTATTTTTCCCGTTTTAATTTTTGACAGGTTTACATTTGTAACACCGACTTGCTCCGAAAGCCATTTGAGTGTCACCTTCCTATCAGCCATCACACGATCCAATCGAAGAATTATTGCAATAATAATCATCCCCTAAGTATTTATAGTGTTCCATCTGATTCGATTTGTAATGTCATTCCATACCCAAAAATGTAAGAAAAGGACAGGAGAATCCCACCGAGCATAATTGTTCGGAAATCAAAAAAGGTTATACTATATTTACCAAATCCCAAGAATTCTGCAATTATTGGATAGAAAACATTAATTATGACTCCCCATAAAATAGTTATCCAACCAGAACTATAGAAATATTGAACGACGCTTTCTTGAAACGGAGTACAGTACCTAGCCACTGTGCCAAAAAGTTCTTTTGTGTAATATAAAAGAACCGCTACAAGTCCTTGGCATAATACTTTTCTAAAATAATTTAGAATATAAAAGGCTTTTGGAGATGTAACCACAGATTCAGAAATTTTTTGATTTACTATAATCATAGTGCCTTGTTTTGCATATCGAGAAATTGCAACTATATCTTCTCCTGATTTAAATACATCACAAGAGAAGGCACAAGATGGTTTTGTAAAAAGAACAATCCAATAGATAATTTGAGCAATCAAAAATAACGATGTAAAAATAAATGCAATATTAATAACTGGTGTGATAGTGTCACATCTTGTTTTTAAACTTTTTATTGTTGAAGTCTGTGGTATCGTTCCTCGAAACATTATAAGCACCTCCTTACGCTACATCCCTATGTTACCACCGATATAAATGTTTGTCAATGGTTTATTATCGCTTAACGATAATAAACCATTGACAAACATTATGTTTCGTGAACTATCTTTTTGCCCAGCGAGCATAGCCCGTGCTTTTGCTCTCGGTCAAATTTAACTGAGCATCTATCAGCAGATTAAGGAGCTGCTCTTTAGGCGACTGTTTCTGGTGGAGTGATGTTCGGCTTTTCCGACAATATCGACTTTCAATTCGTATTCATTGTACACTGCATCCAAAATACGGAATCGAACAAACCATTTCTGTTGTGCACCCTTGAGGGAGGTATATTTTCCACACTTTACCTCATAACAAAATGACGCATAGTTGCGGCAAGCAGGGCATTCGTCTATACAAATGCTATTTTGCTTTGCAAAATGCTTGTTGGGCTGTGCCCAAACCCCATTTGTTCTGCATCGTGCCGATGCAGGCTGCGCGTTTGTTCTAAACACTTTTATAACAAAAAAGATAGCCTAGGGTTCTTCCATGAGGGAAGAATCCTAGGCTATCTTCATTTATCGGGACTTCATTTTTTCGGCAATGCTCTTTTCCTCTGCAAAGAACATTTCTACGTTTCTCTTTGCACGAAGAAGCTCCTGCATTTCTTCTTTCGCTTTGCGGTAGTCCGGGTAGCGTACTTTCTTTTCTGTCAGCAGCTTGGAATATTCCACATCCAACTCCTTGACCTTGGGGAGTTTTTTCAAGTTGGCTTCATCAAACGCCGCTTTCGCTGCCTTGTGCAACGTGATCTCCGTGCGGTGCGTTTCCAGAAAGCGCTTGCTGTATCCGGTCTTACGGTAGGCATCGTAGACCGGTCGCGTTTTGGCGTAGTTGGTGATATGCGCTTTCAGCACCGCAATTTCTGCCAGCCGATTTTCAGAGGCTTTAATGGAATCACCAAGTTCATGATAACGGGCAGTGGCAGCGTCCACACGCTCCTGCATTTCTTCGATGCTGCCGATTTTATTTTCCTGCAAAAAAATCAAGGTCTTGGACATCTCTTTCAAATTGTAGCGTTTCGCCCACCGTGCATAGCCTTCGCTTTTGCCCTCGGAGAGCTTTGCCTGAATGTCCACCAACAGGTGGAACGGCTGCTCTTTCGGTGGCTGCTTCTGATGTGGGCGGTGTTCGGCTTCTCCGGCAATGACCGCCTTGATTTCATCTTCACTGTATCCTGCGCCCAGTGTCCGAAAACGGATAAAGCGTTTCTGCCGTGTTCCTTTGACCGAAGTGTACTTTCCCCGTTTGATTTCGTAGCCCTGCTGTTCCAGCTTTTGAAGGAAGCCCTCGAAACTTGCAGTTTTCTCGTTCAGCAGGATGTTGTCAATTACGGCACACAACTTATCTCGATTACTTTCTCTGGGTGGATAAAGGGTGCGCTTCTGTCGCTCTCGGTACGGCTTGATTTCAATGACAGACAGTTGATGTTCCAGACAAATCAAATCGCTCAACCGTTGCACCGCCAGCCCGGACAACAAAAAATCCCGGAATTTTCGGGTGCTGTCCAATGCAGTGGAGTTGTAGATAATGTGATTATGAATGTGTTCTCGGTCGGTATGCGTTGCGACAATAAACGCATACTTGCCTTTGGTGAAACGCATTGCCAGTTCGTAGCCCACCTTGTTGGCTTCTTCGGCGGTGATCTCACCGGGTTTGAAAGACTGTCGAATTTGATAGGCAATCACATCGCTTTTCTGCCTGCGCCCAGTCATCAACTCATACTGGCGTTTGGAAAGCATAAATTCTTCATCCACGGTCAGGGGACTGCATTCGTAACTGCTGACCAGTTCGCCCTGCTGTGTCTTGTCCGGGTTCTGGGCGTAATCTGTTCGGCTTTTCAGGCAGGCCGCAACCGACTTGCCTTTGTTTTTGTGCAGCGCAATCAAGCGTGTTGCAGCCAGTTCTACCACCTCCCGGCAAAAAGAAAATGCCGCACAATGGCGGCATAAAAATTTTATAATTCTGCAATCCAACCGCTGAGCCATTCTACGGCTTCCACAATGACCGTTCCGGCGGTGATGAGCAGGAAGCAGCCAAACTCTGCCACCAGCAAAATCAAGAACTGCATCCACTCCCGGCAGTACAGCGTATAAAGACCGCAGCCGAAAATATACAGCATGGGCAGCGCCAGCACAAACGCCGACAGGTTCAGCGTCCATTTCAGCATCAGCGCAAGGTAAGCTGTAAGCAGCCAAAACGGGAAAACGATCATCTTAAAAACGAACCTCATAGCAAGCACCGCCTTTCGACTTTATTATAAAGGCATCTCCACACCCCTTGCAAGGATGTCAACCTATATGTAGCCCCGCAGCCCTCCAACTGCGAGGAGAAATTTAGAGATCAGCCAGCCGGGAAAGGATCTGCCGACCAATCTCAATCAGTTCATCCAGCCGCTGCCGCAGGTCCTCCATGTCGGCGGCATAGACCCGACCATTTTCATTAGCGGCTTTGGCGTACTGATTCAGGTTGTTGCTGCACATCTGCAAGAGATACGCCATGCGCCGCAGTTGCGGCAAGTCAAGGTTCAGGCAGTATCCGTCCAGTGCCATTTTGCGGATATAGGCACTCAGGCTGCGGATGCCCATGCCCAGCATCTTTTCATAAATGCGGTTCTTCTCAGTTTTTGTGGTTCTCAGGATGATGATCTCGTCCCGCTTTTCTTTCATCGGGCATCACCATCCTTATCATAATAGCTGCGGAAGGGCTTCACCGGCTCCGGCTTATCGGATTTTTCTTCCAGTGCCGCCAGCACCGAGGGGCGGCGAGAGACATTCTCCTGTTCTTCCTCGTCCTGTTCCGGCTCATGGCTCTTTTCGTCCACATCCAACTGAGCGTTCAGTTCCGCAAGCCGTGCGGACTTCTCTGTCAGTTCTTCCTCCTGTGGGAAGGGCTTTTCCACTTCGATTTGCGCCGCCGCCTGCTGCTGATGCAGAGTGGCTAGTTCATTCTCAGCAGAGTTAATGCGCTCCGGGAAGTTGTTCAGCGAATTATCCAGACGGATAATGTTGCCCAGCGGGTCGGTGCCCAGTGCTACCGGGTACCTCCGCTGACCCTTCAGAATCGCCTGATATTCGCTGCGGAAGGTATCGAACCGCAGAGACAACTCAAAGCCCCGGTAGCTGCCGATGACTTTTTCTTCGGCGTTTGGCAGTTCAGAACAAGCAAGCACCAGACGCTCACCGGCGGTCTTTTTCTCATCGTAGGTCACGCCCTTGATGGTCATGCCGCAAAACTCCTCCTTGCCCTGCGGGTGGGCGGCGGCAAGCTGTGCGTCCGCTTTCACCCCAGCAATATAGGCGTTCGTTTCCCGAATGTCAGCCGGGAATTTGGTCAGCAGCTTGTCTTGCAGACGGAACTTTTGGCTCTGGTGGTCGGCTTTCAGCACCTTCAGCTTGGCGACCTGAACGTCCAAGTCCATCTTTTCCTTGATGAGCGGATTTCCGGCGCACAGTGCCTTGATCTCCGCATAGGAAAGTGCCTGCTCGTCCACGTCCTCGCAGGAGCGCACCGGAGATTTGGAAGTCATGATTTGGCTGATGAATCGCTGTTTATTCTCAAGGGTCTGAAACAAGTACGAGTCAAATGTCCCTTCCGTGACGTAATTGAACACCTTGACTTCCTTATTCATGTTGCCCTGCCGGATGATTCGCCCGTTGCGCTGGGTCATGTCGCTGGGCTTCCAGCCAACATCCAGATGATGCACTGCCACAAGCCGGGACTGGACGTTGGTGCCCGCTCCCATTTTTGCAGTGCTTCCGAGCAAAACTCGCACATCGCCAGAGCGCACTTTGGAGAACAATGCCGCCTTTTTCGCTTCGGTGTCGGCGTTGTGGATGAACTCGATCTCGTTTTCCGGCACACCGGCAGCGATCAGCTTTTTGCGAATGTCATCGTAGACGTTGAAGTTGCCGTCATTTTTCGGAGTGGAGAGGTCGCAGAACAAAAGCTGGGTCAGCTTCTGATCTTTGCCCTCATCCCAGATCTTCAGCACGTTCCGCACACAGACGTTCAGCTTGCTGTTGGGGTCGTCCGGCAGCATGGGGTTCATCAGGCGAACATCCAAGCCAATCTTTCTGCCGTCGTTTGTGACGCAGAGCATATTGTCCACGGAGGCATCTACTGCACCGGAGTGGATTTCTGCCGCACGCTTGCTCAGTTCCTGCACCATTTCCTTCTGAATTTCCGAGGGCTTTGCCACCACGGTTTCAAACTTTGCAACCGGCACCGGCAGATGAAGCTGGTCGCTAGTTTTAATGTCCGCAACCTCCTTGAACATCGACATTAACTCCGGGAGATTGAAGAACTTTGCAAATCTCGTTCTCGCCCGATAGCCTGTACCTTCCGGGGCTAGTTCGATTGCAGTGGTGGTCTCTCCAAAGGTAGATGCCCAGCAGTCGAAGTGGGTCAGCTTTTTCTGCTGCAAGGTGCTGTATTGCAAGTACCGCATGACCGTGTACAACTCGGTCATGGAGTTGCTCACCGGGGTGCCGGTAGCGAACACCACGCCACGCCCGCCGGTGATCTCGTCCAGATAGCGGCACTTGCCGAACATATCGCTGGA
This sequence comes from Faecalibacterium sp. I4-3-84, assembly GCF_023347255.1. GTDB lineage: Bacteria > Bacillota > Clostridia > Oscillospirales > Ruminococcaceae > Faecalibacterium > Faecalibacterium taiwanense. The sequence continues at coordinate 458,322 of NZ_CP094466.1, read as the reverse complement.
TTTCTGGGCTTCGCTGGTGGATAATCCTGCGACATTCCGCATTTTTGTGGTCAAAAAGAGGTTCTTGTAAAAATGGCTCTCGTCCACAAAAAGCCTGTCAACGCCTAGTTGCTCAAAGGTGATTACATCGTCCTTGCGCTCATCGGAGCGCAGTTTTTCCAGCTTGGTTTCCAGCGTTTTCCGGGTCTTTTCCATCTGCTTGATAGAGAAATTCTCGCCTGCATGGGCTTTCAGTTCGTTGATGGCGGCAAGGGTCTCGTAAATCTGCTCCTGAATAATGCGCTCCTGCCGCTCAAAAGACAGCGGAATGCGCTCAAACTGCGAATGGCCAATGATGACGGCATCATAGTCCCCGGTGGCGATGCGGGCACAGAATTTTTTGCGATTGGCAGTTTCAAAGTCCTTGCGCCGTGCTACCAAAAGTTTTGCGTTAGGGTAGAGGTTCAAAAACTCCGAAGCCCACTGCTCTGTCAAATGGTTGGGCACCACAAAGAGGGATTTCTGGCACAGCCCCAGCCGTTTTGCTTCCATGGCAGATGCCGCCATTTCGTAGGTCTTGCCCGCACCAACTTCGTGTGCAAGCAGCGTGTTACCGCCATAAAGCACATGGGCGATGGCATTTCGCTGGTGTTCCCGGAGGGTGATCTCCGGGTTCATGCCGACAAAATGGATGTGGGAGCCATCATACTCACGGGGGCGGGTGGAGTTGAACAGCTCGTTATACTGCTTCACCAGCGCAATGCGCCGCTGAGGGTCTTGCCAGACCCAGTTGGCGAAAGCATCCTTGATGACCTGTTGCTTCTGCTGCGCCAGCATGGTTTCCCGCTTGTTCAGCACCCGTTTGGGCTTGCCCTCGGCATCCTCGATCGTGTCATAGATGCGGACATCTTTCAGGTTCAGGGTCTCCTCCAGAATCTTGTAGGCATTGGCACGGGATGTGCCGTAGGTCTCGGAGGAGATAATATCGCTCCGCCCGGTGGCGGTCTTGCCCTCCACGCGCCACTCTGCGGTATAAGGAGAATACCTCACTTTGACTGCATGGCGCAGATAGTAGGGGATCTGGAACGTCTCGGTCATAAACTTCTGAATAATGTCCGGGTTCAGCCATGTTGCGCCCAACCGCACATCAATTTCTGAGGCTTCCAGTTCTCTGGGCTGCGCCTTAGTTAGCGCATCCACATTGACCACAAACTCCGGGTTCGTTTCGGCGGCGAACTGCGCCATTCGCAGCTTTGCCCGGACATCGCCGGACAGGTACTCGTCTGCCATCTGCCAGCCTGCTTCAGGGTCGGTGGGGTCGGCGGCAGGGTCTTTGAAGATCACACCGGAAAGTTCGGTGGTAATGCGCCCGTACTCGCCGGGCGTACCCAGCAGTTCTGCCATATAGGGTAAATCCACCTTGCCGTGTTCTCCGATGGACACCGCCAACGCTTCGCTGGGGGTATCCACGCTGGTGACGGTGCGTTCCGGGCGGATAGTGCGCTTGGTGAACATTGCAGCCTTGCTCTTGAGCTGCCCCTGCTCGTCCAGATTTTCCAGTGAGCACAGCAGATAATACGAGGAATCCTGCTCAAACAGCCGCCCGTTTTTGCGGTCGTTCAGCAAGCCATATTTGGCGGTAAAGGCATCGTAGGCGGCGTTCAAACGCTCCTGTGTTGCCTTGATGTCCTCGTCCGGGTAGTCGTTCAACTGCTGGTCGATCAGGTCGTTGACGATCTGGCGCAGTTCCACCATGCCGGTGACGCGCCCCTTGGCGGTGTCGGAAAGTTCTACCTGCGTCATCACGGAATTTTCCCGGTAGAAAACTTCGCCGTCCACTACGGTATAGGAGAAGTTTTTGACCTCCGGGTCAGCCGGGAGAATGTGCTTCTCATTTTCGGCATCCGCAATATCTGGTGTTTCCACCTCAACTTCGGCGTATTGCCCCTCAATATGCTGTACTGCTTCTGCAAGTTGGTCGGCAAGGCTGGTGCCCTCAAGGGGCGCAACCGTCAGTTCCTCTCGTCCATACTGGGTGCTTTCGGTGGAGAGTACGCCCAGAACCATCTCCGGGTGGTCTGCGAAATACTGGTTGATGGCAAAGCCATCTTCTGTTTTGCCCAACTGCACCCAGTCCGGCTCATGGTCAATGGGACGGTCGCGCTTTTGCAGGAAAATAATGTCGCTGACAACATCTGTGCCAGCATTGGCGCGAAACGCATTATTCGGCAGACGGATAGCACCCAGCAAATCGGCACGCTCTGCCATGTGTTTGCGGGCGGTGCTGTCCTTGCTGTCCATGGTATAACGAGAAGTCACAAACGCCACAATGCCGCCCGGACGCACTTGGTCGATGGCTTTCGCAAAGAAATAATTGTGGATGGAGAATCCCAGCTTGTTGTACGCCTTGTCGTTGACTTTATACTGACCAAAAGGTACGTTGCCCACGGCTAGATCATAAAAGTCACGCCTGTCGGTGGTCTCAAAGCCAGCAACAGTAATGTCAGCCTGCGGATACAGTTTTTTCGCAATGCGCCCGGTGATGGAATCCAATTCCACACCGTACAAGCGGCTGTCCTGCATGGTGTCCGGCAGCATTCCAAAGAAGTTGCCCACGCCCATACTAGGTTCCAGAATGTTACCGCTGCGGAAACCCATACGCTCCACCGCATCGTAGATACCACGGATCACGGTGGGGCTGGTGTAGTGGGCATTCAGCACGGAGCTGCGGGCTGCGGCATACTCGTCCTCGGAGAGCAGCCCTTTCAGTTCCGTGTACTCTTTTGACCAGTTGCTCTTATCCGGGTCAAAGGCATCCGGCAGATCACCCCAGCCCACATACTGCGAAAGCACTTCCTGTTCCTCGGCGGTGGCTCCACGGTGTTCCTGTTCCAACTGAAACAGGGTGCGGATAGCTGCAATATTCCGGGCATACTTCTGCTTTGCGCCGCCCTCGCCCAGATGGTCGTCCGTGATGTGGAAGTTCCCGGCAGGCTCCGGCGCAGGTTCGGCATTCAGGGCTTCATCCAAGGCAGCGGCATCCGGGAAGGTCTGCCATTCGCCGTTGACCTCTACAGAAATAGGCAGCTTGTCCAGTGATTCATCAGACGTAGGCTCATTCCGTCGCAGACTGTCCTCGAACTGCTGTTTGTTCAACACCTCGTTGCTCCACGAATAGCCCTGCGCACTGGTGTCGATGCGCACATCGGTTTCACCAACATAGCCGACCTTTCCCTCGATGGTTCGGGTAGGCAGTTCAACAACGGCATCATCCCCGACCTTATAATCGACTGCTTTTTCGGGAGCGGTGTCAAGAGCTTCGTCTTGCTGTTCGTACAATTCCCGGACAACAGACAGCGGTTCTTCCCGAAAAATCGGCACCCGCATATCGGCCAGTGCCATATCCTGCAAAGAAACTTTGCCCTTATTAAAGTCCACCCTATCAATCCGAAATTCACGGCTATCCATATTGATAATGGAGCCAATGGGAAGATAGTCCTCTTTGCGCAGATGCTTGGTCTGATGGTGAGTGCCATCTTCGTTTAACCCGGCAAGATAGACATCATTGCCCGCAGACCATAATTCTTTTGACTTTCTTGCCCATAAGCGAGGAGAAAAGCCTGTGACCTGAACTTCGCCCAGCGCGGTGTCTCTCGTGAACAAAGCACTGTTGATGATTTTGGCAACTTTAGCGGCATCTTCTCCATAGAACATAAAATTGCCACCTGCTTCAAATCCAACGAGAGTGTCCGGGTACTGTTCCTTTAATGCCGTGTATTCGGCAGCACTGGCGGCGTTCAGCTCAAGGGGGAAGTCAATGGTTCTTTTCTCTTTATCCGACAGATAGCGGTCAGACTGAATCATCAGGTCGATATATTTTTCGACCTGATTCCAGCGGAAAAGCACTTTCTGATGGTCTGGATAGTGTTCAAACGTCAGCCCCTTGCTGTCATGATCGAGCCAACCATTGCTTCCGTCCAGATAGGTGTGCGAGGAGCCGCCGGGTCCGTTTGGGGCATATTCTTTCGCAAGAGCTTTTGCCCGGAGTTTTCGGTCAGGCTGGAGCTGATAAATTTTCCAGATGCGAAGTTTGCTGTTTTCAAAGTTAGAACCTCTCCGCAGCGCGTTTTCGATCTCAGCCTGTGACAAAGAGAAAGCGGAGGGCGATTTTTCGCTCTCCGCTTGGTCGATGGATTCAATTTGTTCAGCTTCGGTGGGAATGTGTGCATCGAAGAAACTTAGCTGTAAATCAGCTCGTTCATCACCAGTTCCTCGGCCTGTGCTTTCAGGCTGTTCATGTGCTGCACCCACTCCATCTGATACTGCTCCTTGTTCGGAGCCGGGTTCTGTTTCAGCAACTCCTGCATGGTCTGCCGCATCCGGCTCTCTGCGGTTTGCTCCACCTCCAACAGGTGCGGATGCAGAGTTCCCGACAGAAGCATCGAGTTGTACAGCACCGGGCGATGCTTCATCAGGTAAGTCCGGCGCAGTCGCCCGTACTTGCCCAGTGTTTTCTCCTGCCGGGGCAGGGTCAGGTTCGGGAGCTGATAATCCCCGATGGTCGAGTAGGTCACGTTCCTGCTGTTCATATTCATACTGGCTCCTTTCTACATTGCGGCGGCGGATTGTCGTCTTTACGGTTCTTTCGATGTTGCGCAGCACATCCCGGCTGCACTCGCTGACTGCGGTGCCCAACGCATACACGGCGGCAGGAGTGGAAAAGGAGAAGATGGCCTGAAAATCGTCCCGGTCAAAATGTCCTTCCGGCTCAAAACCGCATCGTTCAAGGACAGCATAGGTGATGCTGATTGCAGCGGCACTTTTGAACTGGAACTCCTGTCCGGCTTCATCATAATCCATCAGGAACGAGCCGTCAACGATGTCGAGAATGTCACCGCTGTTGTTATCCCAATAGCAATCCACCAGCTTGCCGCAAATGTCCGCGATCTGCTGGGTGATTCGTTCATGCCGGACACCGTATTCTCTGGCAAGCATTTCTGACACAGGCTGAACCAGATCAGGGCCGAGCTGCCACACCTCAGGGTCACGAGAATTGCAGCGCACCCCGGTATCGCTCACATCAAAGACATAGTGCAGACGTGGGACACTGCTGGACTGGTCTAACAGGGCGATGCCCTTGGAGCCATGCCTGACGTATCGGTTCATGCGGTTGTTCCAGAGGTCGAAACTGGCACAGGCGGTAGCATCAGGACGCTGGGCGTAGATCATGAGCTGGTCTGCATAGCTGTATTTATACAACCGGGATGCAGTGGTCAGATAGTCCGTCCAGTTTTCCCAATACCGGGTCAGTTCCTTTGCCGTTTGCTGGGCGAGATTAAGATATTCTTGCGTTTTATTTGGCATTGCGTTCCTCCCTTCATGTTTCGTGGAAAACAAAAAAGCGAGCGGCCTTTTCAGGTCACTCGCTTATGGAATTAAAACTGGTTTTAGTACAGCATGAATCGAAGCGTTCTATCAAGACCTCACTTTTGAGGGTTTCAAAAACTGGAACCATCGTAAAGTTTCGATTTTAACGCAAGAACATTCTGACGAATCTGCTCTATGACTGCTTTGAATTCATTATCGCTTTTTCCGGTGGGGTCATCCAGACCCCAATTCTCATCAAAAGGTCTGCCAATGAACGGGCAGCTGACATTGCAGCCCATGGAAATAGCGATATCCGGCTTTGGAATTGCAGAAATCAGCTTGGAATACTGTGCCTTTTCCATGTCGATGCCATATAGTTCTTTCATCAGGCGCACAGCATCCTGATTGATCTGCGGTTTGGTTTCGGTTCCAGCCGAGTAGCTTTCAAACACATCTGCGGCCAGTACCTTGCCAAAGGCTTCGGCAATCTGACTGCGGCAGGAATTATGGACACAGATAAAGGCGATTTTGGGTTTTGACATATAGGTGTTCCTTCCCCACAAACTGGAAGTTATCGCTTTCTGCCAATATAGCGACAAACTTTCTTCTTATATTGCAGATACTCATTTCCAAATGTGGCAAATAAAAAATCTTCTTCGACATTGACAATCTGCAAATGGTACATGATGACCGCAAATACCGTTAGGAAGCACAAAATCCAGTTAAAAAACATCAATAGTGTGCCAATATATAAAAGGTCAAATCCCAGGAAGGCGGGATTGCGGCTGATTTGATAAATGCCGTTTGTCACAAGCTCCGTTTTATCGGTTTTGGACACTCCTGCTCGCCAACTGTCACGCATCGTCCATACCGCAACGATAAATATAGCCGTTCCCGCAACACTCAGTATCGCTCCAAAAATCCGAACGGAAACAGGGCTATGCTCCGTTTCAAAAAAAATACTGGAAAGCCCCGCTATAAAAACAAGAATAGCCGCAATCTTCATGGTAATTTCCACGAATTTCACAAAACCAACTTTGTTCTTTCCGATTTGGTCTGTCTGTATTCCCTGCTTTTTTTGATGGAACATTTTCACAAAATAGCAACCATAAAAAGCTATTATGCTTGCTATGGAAATCAACTTAAATTCCATTGCCCTTATCCTCTCAAACTGGAATTTGTCAGTATCTCTTTTTGCATGTTTTGGGTATCGTTGCTTCATAACTCATATCAAGCAACATTTTGGTTTTGTCATCTGATACGCTGCACATCCAGTGCAACAGTAATCCAGCTATCCTTGCTCATGTGATACGCCGGGAAGAAGCCGGGTTCCTCTCGTAGTGTGCCAATCAGAATTGGGTCACATTTGAAATCGACCACTTCCAGCATTTCTTCGCCTTGCAGCCCCAGCTTGTTCTTTGGTACATCCATAATCAGAGCAAACCACTTCCGATTATTACAATGCCGGAACACCTCAAAATTCGGATATTTGAGCCACGGATAATCTGTCTCGGCGTTATATGTCTGATTCTAATTCTGCGCGTTTCATAACCTCACCTCTACAACTTCTAGCTTTCTGCATGTTACTATATAGTTTTGATTACCTGTTCTTCTGCATTTTGGCCGAGGGATAATCTCTTCGTTGAAAAAATAATTGACCACGATAGGCGGATCGTTGAACGGGCGTTTGATGGAATCATCATCCCGGACATACAGTAGCCCTTCCTCTTGGCAAAACTGCCGCATCTGCGCATCCAGCATTGACCAGTAGCTGCGTTCCTTTTTATTGTAAATGGTATCGTACAGCGGCAGCAGGTCTGGATGTTTTTCCGTTATATAGTCAAAAATCGTTTTCTTATAACCGCCCCGCAAGTTTAGGTTTTCCAGCCAGACCAAATTACATTGATTCTTCGCCCGGTGGATGATGGAGGGCAGGTCGGTGAGGCCGGGGAAAATCGGCGAGATAAAGCAGGTGGTGCGCACACCAGCATCATGAAATGCTTTCATAGCGGCCAGCCGCCGCTCAATGCTCACTGCATTGTCCATATCAGCGCGAAAATCTTCGTCCAGTGTGTTTGATCGACCAGGATACCCGCGCATTGGGGAATGTTTTAATGAGGTCAAGGTCACGCAGCACCAGGTCAGACTTGGTAGCAATACTGAGGCTACATTCGCTGCCCTGCATCTGCTCCAAAATGGCGCGGGTGCGGCAGACGGTTTCCTCCAGCGGCTGATATGGGTCGGTCACGTAACAGAGAAACAGTTCTTTCCCTGCATACCGCTCCGGGTGTTTGATTTCCGGCCAAAATTTAACGTCTATGAACTCTCCCCAGGGCTCCGGGTGATTGGTAAAACGCTTCATAAAAGATGCGTAGCAATATTTGCAGCCGTGGCCACAGCCCACATAAGGATTGACCGAATAATCACTCACAGGCAAATTGGATTTTGTGAGGACGCTTTTTACTTCAACGTTTCAGATGATTGGCTCCATTGTATGTATGCTCCTTTGATTTTGCTTATTTTTCACGGGACAGTTTCATCATATCCTTCATATCGGCAAAACCGATTGTTTGATACAGCGGCCTGCCTTTGTTTGAGGTTTCAAGATAAATTTTTGAAATATGCCGCTGACGAGCCTGCTCTACAAGCCACCTGACGATTCTGTTCCCTATGCCGTGTCCGCGAAACTGCGGCCGGGTATAAATGTTCATCAGGTAGGCACATTTCCCGTTTAGATTGTCCGGTGAGGGCATCTCATGATAGAGGCATATCCCGCCGCAGCCGACGATTTCCTCCCCTACGTAGGCAAAGCAGGCAATATGTCCGCCCTGCGGCAGTTCTGTTTGATAGTAGCGGCGATTTTCCGATTCCAGCTCTGTTACAGACCGCTCCGAGGGGATGGAGAATACCTCATGCAAGACTTCCATTCGCCATTGCATCAATACATTCAGGTCCTGGATCGTGGCCTGCCGGATCTGAATCTCCATTATAATGCCCCCGCTTTCATTACCACCGGCAGTTTCGACACATCCGGCTTACCGTTGACATTCAAAGGAATCTGCTTCATCTTCACAAAGAACTCTGGGATCATAAAGGAAGTCAAATTTTCAGACAGTTCTTTTTTTACTTCCGAGACTTTCAGCTTATTGTCGGAAGGCACCACATAGGCGGTCATATAGGACAGTCCATCCTCGTCTGTAAAAGCCCGGACAATAGCCTGCTGCACATCCTTGCACCGATAGAGCCGGGACTCCACCTCGGCAAGTTCCACCCGCTTGCCGTAAATCATGATCTGGTCGTCCTTGCGGTGCAGGAATGCAATGTTGCCATCCGGCAGGATATAGCCCAAATCGCCGCTGCGGTACATGGTGCTACCGTCCGGCTGCCGCTCAAAAGCTCTGTTTTCCTCGGCATGGTCGCCAATGTAGCCCAGAGATACACCGCCGCCATAAATGCAAATCTCACCCGTCTGCCCTTTGGCAACCTCGTTGCCAGACTGATCCAGAATCCTGATTTGCGCACCTAGTACAGGATGACCGATGGGATAGGTACCGTCCTCCAGCACAGTTCCACTATTACAACGGTAATAGGAGGCGCAGACCGTTGTCTCGGAGGGGCCGTAGGTGTTGTAAACCTCTGCTTTGTTCAGCAGGTGATCCACATAAACGCCCCGCAACACATCGCCGCCGCTGATAAGCAGCCGCAGAGAGGACGGAATGACAGACAGGTGGTTCATTTCTGCCAGCAGATACGGAAAGCCGCTGATCATAGTCACATGGTGGCGTTCCACAAAAGCCATCAATGCATGGATGTCGGCCTTATCCTCGTCAGCGGGGATGGCCAGAGCGGCACCATTCAGCAGACTGGTGAACACTTCCTCCACAAAGATGTCAAAAGAACAGACGGAATATTGCAGCATGACATCACCGGGGCCGGGATGGAACTCGTTGGCAAAGGCACGGACATAATGGCAAACATTGCGGTTGGTGACACAGACACCTTTGGGCCGCCCGGTGGTACCTGACGTATACAGCACATAGGCGGGGCGTTCCGGGTCTTCGATGGCGTTGCGCTTCCAGGAGGGCGTCTCCACGCCGCAGATCTCACAATCTGTATAGCGGATGGGGAAACTGCTCAGTTTGGGCGCAAAGGCGTGTTCCGTCAGCACAAAATCCACCTGTGCCTCGGTCATCATGTCATGGATGCGCCCGGTGGGAAAATCCGGCTCGGCTGGGACATATCGGCCGCCGCATTTGAGTACCGCCAGAATCGAGGCAATCATCTCGGTTCGGTGACGCATGACGATGCCGATGCTGTGTACTTCCTGCGGAAAGCTGCACGTGATCATATCCACCATGTTGGACAGCTCTCCAAAAGTCATGGTGCGGTCGTTTTCAATGATAGCCGGGGCATTTTCATGTTCTTTAACTACCTTCTGAAAAAGCGAATAGATCGTATCCATCGTTTTATCTCCTTGTCGGTTTATCTATTTAATATCCAGTGAATGCCAGCCGCTGTGCGCTTGTTGCACGCCTGATAGTGGCTGCCACTGTTCAGTACGAAGGTGGTTTCGATGCCTTTCCCGTGGCACAGTGTTTCTATCTCCTGCGTATTCTGCTGCACAACGTTCAAAATCGGATTATCGGTGGAGCTCTCCTTGTCTCCGAGAGAAAAATACAGACAGTCAGGTTTGCGCTTCATCTCATGGGAGCACACATATTCCATGATGCCCTCAAACCAGAAGGAACCTGACATACTCGCTGCGCGGGCAAACACATCCGTTTGGTAGAGAGCGTAGAGGGCGAACAGCCCGGCCAGCGAGTAACCGGCGAGGCCCCGCCAGGCGGGCGCACCGGGAAGGAGTGCTTCCGCTTCCGGCATAATTTCATCCAGAAGCAGTTTCAGGTAATCATCCGCACCCCCGGTGCAGGGCGTATCGTGTTTAGAGATCGGCCCCATATACCACGGTGTCATGTCATGATCCCATTTCAGCTGACTGACCGCCACCAGACAGAAATCTGGGCAGCCGAGCGCCATCAGGTTTTTATACACACTGTTAACGGCATTGGAAAAGGTGTTGAGATAGATAACTGGGCTGCCCGGCTTTGCGCTTGGGTATATGTCCACTCTTTTTTGTTCTATGGTTAAAGAAGTCACCTTGTTGCCTCCTCTCTTGACGATTCATTGTATAAATATTGTACGGTATCCAAAAACGAAAGCAAGTACGCAGAAAGTTCGTACATAGTATCAAACTACTGACCAAGGCTATAAACAGGAGGAAGTAGCCGTTGGCGATGTTGTCTGTCTATATGTTACGGCCCCGGTTTCCGCTGTTCTATATCGGTGCGAAGCTACAGAAGTCAATATTCCTTACCATTATGATGATGGCAACGTACATATGAACCATGTGATGAGATTGAAAAAGCTGGATCAGTACAACCCGTCTTTTCTCCCGTTTGAGAAGCTGAAAGCCTATGGGATTGGTGCGGTACGTGGGCCACGAAGAATGCCTCACAGTCTGATTTGCGAACTGGAAAGGAATCGGTATGAGCAGTGATATTTGGAATCCCTGGCATGGCTGCCGCAAATACAGTGAGGGCTGTGACCACTGCTATATGTACTATCTGGACAATGAACGGGGCAAATCAGGCGGGGAAATTTATAAAGTCAAGACAAATCCCGATTTGTCGAGTTCAGTATACCACACCGAATCCCATTGTAAAAGAGCCTATGTACGCCGCCCGCAGGCGGCGAAAGTCAGTCCGGGGGAAATTCCAGTTCGGCAAACTCCGCATCAGTCAGCAGTTTCAGCTTTTCGATAACGCCCTCCGACAACTCCTGCAGGGCGGTTTCATCCGGCATCAGGTAACACTGCATGAGCCGCAGTTCGTGGATAAGCCCCAGCCGGGTGCCGGTGTTGTAGAGCATCATCAGCATGAGTTCCTCATGGTTAAAGTTCATGGGCATCCCTCGCTTTCCGGCAGACGGTGGGATTGCACTCCGGGGCATCGCACTTCTCTTTGAGCGTTTGCAAAACCGATGTGCGTTCCGGCTTTTTATCCAGAAACCCCGGCAGTTCCTTGAAGCCGATGCTGTCCACATAATGCACGGATACCTCGCCATTGCGTTTGAGTGCGATCACATCGCTGACCGACAGGCTGTGTCCCTCAAAATCCTGCGGACGGGAGAGGTTGGACATCTGAAATAGTTCTTCCAAAATCTCGTTGTTCGGCACATCCTGCCACATGGCGGGCAGATCAGCATAGTAGGTGACCTCGTAATGATCCCGGTCGGGCGTTTTGCCTCGATGGTTCAACTCCCGCATAGAAGCAAATCTTTCATCGAAGATTTTTTCGTCATGCCGCAGCTGCATCACCATATAAACATCGCACCCTGCGTTTAGAAACTTCTGCGGGATGTCCGTCATGGGTTCACCGTCAAAATTCTGGTTCCATTTTTGCTGCATCGTCCACCTCACAGTTCCGGTGCAGAACGTGCAGAGGATTTTGGCGCAGACGTATCACTTGCCAGTTCTGCCAGCTTTTCCAGTGTGGAAGGGCGATGGTCTGCACTCAGTTCCTCGGCTTCCGCAACTTTATCCATGACTGCATCGTAGTCCTGCAGTAGCCGCCGGCCCTTTTCCATGTGGTGTGCTTCCAGAATCTGTTCACGGGCTTCCTGAATGGTCAGTTCCGGGGCATCCAGCTGCCCACCGTCCATCACAGAATAATCGCTGTGGTAGAGGGTGTAATCCCATCCATCCTCACAGGACTGGATGGCAAGATAGCCTTTGCCGCCCAGTTCCCATGCAGCCTGCTCGTCCTGTGTCTGAATCTCCGGGTAGAAGTCGGCATGGTTCCGTTCCATGACCTCGGCAAACTGGCAGATGTGGAACACATTGCCCAGACCGCCCATGTCAAAGTGATAATCATCCAGATGTTCCACCCGTGCCGTAAAACTGCGCCTATCCGGGTAATCCACCTGAATTACGCCGCCATCGGGAATGCGATAGAGGTCATCATAGTGGCTGTTGATGAGACGAATATCCTTCGGCAGCGTTTCCGGCTCCCAGATGCGCCGTCTGCCGATACCAGCTTGCGGGATGTTTTCGAGGATCTTTACGCTTTCCTGTTGGATGACCTTGCGGTCATCGTCCGAAAGTTCAAACAGATACCAGTTCCGGGCGGCAGAAATGGCGTTCCTGCCATCGGGCGGCAGGTTCTTTTCCGAGATCTGCCCGCTTTCCAGCGGCTCACCAGTTACCTTGTTGTAGGTGGCAAAGCCGACCCCTGCACCGTTTTCCCGGAGATGCAGATAGCGTTCATCGTTGATAAGGTAGACCGCTTCTTTTATCTGCTCCATCAGCACCCACCTTCAAATTCCAGCGAAAACTTGCTGCGGCCATCGGCTTCACAGGACAGCAGCACGGTGGCATTGTAGGTCTTGCCCTTGGCACTCTTGCAGTCTTTCAGGCGGACCCGGCCATCCCGCAGCAGCTTGTCTGCCACATGAGCATCCAGACGCTTGCCCAGACGCTTGAAGAACGCATTGTCCTTCCACAGGACAAAACGGCACTCTCGGTTCTCGCAGAACCAGCCCTTTTCACGCTCCACAACATTTGCACCGCAGTTCGGGCAGATACCAATAATCTTGTTTTTCATAAGCGCATTCGCTCCTTTTTTCATTTCCGTGTTCTTTACCAGTTCGGTAATCATCGTATTGATCTCGGTCATAAATTCTCTCGGCTCCATTTCGCCACGTTCGATTTGCAGCAGCTTTGTTTCCCAATCGGCGGTCATTTCCGGGGATTGGATTTCTTCGGGCATCACAGTGATGAGGGCTTTTCCCTTATCCGTGGGCAGCAGAACCTTGGTTTTCTTGGTGCCTTTGCGTTCCAGAAAGCCCTTCTGTACCAGTTTTTCGATGGTGGCGGCTCTGGTAGCCGGGGTGCCGATGCCCTGACGTTCCACACCCTCCGGCATACTATCCGCACTGGCAGTTTCCATCGCATGAAGTAGAAGATCCTCAGTAAAATGCTTCGGTGGGGAGGTCTGCCCCTCTTTCAATTCGGCATCGGCAACGCTGCACTGGCTCTGCTCCTGCACATCCGGCAGAACAGCCGGTTCTTTCTGCTTTCCCAGAAGTTCCCCCAGCATTTTTCGCTCCAGGGCTTTCCATCCATCGGACAGCACCACCTTGCTTTTTGCGGAGAACTCTTCCCCGGCGCAGATGGTGGTGAGTATGGTTTCTGCATAGCGGTGCGGTTCACCTACGGCGCAGAGCAGCCGTGCGGCAATCAGCCGCAGGACATTCCGCTCCCCGGCAGGGAGGGCGGTGAGGTCTGCGTTTGCCATGCTTTTCGTGGGCAACAGCGCATGGTGGTCGGTGACCTTGCTGCCGTTGATGACCTGCTGCGCATGGATGGGAAGAGGCTCCTTTACGGCAAACGCTCTGCCCGTGTCCGTCACCAGCCCCGGAAGGGATGCCGCCATGTCCTCCGTCAAAAACCGGCTATCCGTGCGAGGGTAGGTGATGAGCCGTTTTTCGTAAAGACTTTGGGCATAGTCCAAGGTCTGCTGTGCCGTAAATCCCAGCAGACGGTTGGCATCCCGCTGCAATGCAGTAAGGTCATAGAGCTGCGGCGGGCTTTCGGACTTTTCCTTGCGTTCCATCTCCTGCACCGTGACACGTCCCTCCTTTCGGCATTTGGAAAGCAACAGTTCAGCATCCGCTTTCTGTGCAAACCGTTTGCTGGATGCGGTGCCGCCGTCTGCAAGGGTCAGGGCAACCGTGTAGAATTTCTCCGGGGTAAAGGCGGCAATGGCAGCTTCCCGCACTACCGTCATGGCAAGCACCGGGGTCATAACACGCCCCACCGCCAGCGGCTGACCGTACAGGCACGAAAAAAGCCGGGACGCATTGATACCGACCATCCAGTCGGCGCGTTCCCGGCAGAGTGCTGCATTGTACAGCGCATCGTATTCAGTTGACGGTTTCAGATGGGCAAAGCCCTCCCGGATGGCAGATTCCTCCATGCTGGACAGCCACAGGCGGAAAACAGGCTTTTTACAGCCCGCTTGTTGGTACACCAAGCGGAAGATCAGTTCGCCCTCTCTACCGGAATCGCAACTGTTCACCACAGTATCAACGTCTGCCCGGTGCATGAGTTTTTTCAGGATACCGAACTGTTTTTTCGTGCTCGCAGACACCAGATACTGCCACTTTTGCGGCAGGATGGGCAAATCGGCGATGCTCCACTTGACGTATTTGGCATCGTAAACATTGGGCGGAGCCAGTTCCACCAGATGACCAATACACCAACTGACGAGATAGCCGTTGCCCTCAAGGTAGCCGTCCTGACGGCTGGTGGCACCGAGGACTTTAGCGTAAGCCATGGCAACGGACGGCTTTTCCGCTACGATCAATTGTGCGATAAATATCCCTCCATTCTGTTTCGGATTGCAATATGTAGGCGGCAAAACGCCGCCTTAAAATCAGATGGGTTCGGTATCTTCCTCGCCGGTGTCCTCCGGCTCATCCTCGGTGGGAATCTCAAAATCGCCCTTGTCCTCGGTATAACCTGCATCGGGGTCAAGGGCTTCTTTTTCGGCCTGCTTTTTCAGCTTTTGCTTCGTAAAGGCGTAGAAGCCGCCGCCTGCCACCAGCGCAATCAGCACGACCACCCCCAGAAAGCCGGACGCGATCTTTGTGACCTTGTTTTCCTTGGGCTGTTCCGTACCAGATGCCGCCGCTTCTTCGGCGGCTTTCTTGGCTTCTTCCTCGGCTTTCAGCCTGTCCTGTTCTGCCTGCGACGCCGCTTCTTTTTCGGCGGTGTAGGCATCGGCGGCATCCTCTTCCATCAGTGCCAACAGGTCTGCTTCGTCCACAAGGTTCATAAAGTGGACGGTCTGCGCCCCTTTGCTGTTCCTGTCGATGACCAGATAGAAGGTATTGCCCGATTTGCTGACCAGCGTAATAAACTGCTGTCCGCTGCCATCGGAATAGTCGGTGTGGTAATCGTCCACCAGCGTCAGATTGCCCTCCGGGGTCAGGGCACCAGAGGTTTCGTCCGTGACGGTGACAATATCCTCCTCCACGACTTCCGGCAGAACCGGCTGTTCCACCGGGGCAGCTTCGCCCTCAAAGGCGAAGGCGGGAGCCGCCATACCAGCGCACAGTGCTGCCGATACCAGCAGCGCACCCAGTTTCTTAATCTTCATCCGTATCAACCTCCTCAAAAGTTGCACCAACGGCAGACAGCGCAGCCGGGTTCGGGGTGGTGGCAGCAGACTGCCGCAGCAGGGCGGCAAGCTGTTCCGGCGTGACCTTGGCAGTCCGCACCATCTCGTTGACCTCGGCGGAATCTTCCTCCTGAATGCGCCGCTCCAGAATCTCGATGCGATTGTTCAACTTGATGCGGCGCTCCTTCTCTTTTTCCAGCATCGCTCGCAGCTTATCCGATTTTTCGCTCATAAAACTCCTCCAATCATTTTGAAAGCCGTCCAAACCCGGCGAGATGCTTCTCCCAGTAGGACGAGTGAATATTTGCGTACTTGATGGGGTCTCCGGCACTGACCATCATACCGTTGCCGAGGTAGTAGAGTAGGAAAGTGCCGCCTTATCGTATTTCTACGACAGGTTTGCACAGACCTCTCCCAGAACCGTGCTTGCGCCTCTCAACGCACACGGCTCCCCATTTTTTGCTCCATTTCAAAAGTTATTCCGTTTTAGTTCCATGATGAATTCTCATGTGGCATTTGTGGCACACAACGATTGTCTTGCGCCTCTTTGCCAGCATGACTTTCTCCCAATCAGCTTTACCTTTCAGGTTTTTGACCTTGTTTACATGGTGGATTTCATAGCTATCGCTGTCTGTACAGCCGCAGACTTCACAGACTTTGGCCTTCAGACGTTCCTCGAAGGATGTTGTGTTGTGCGAATAGCGATACGCCAAATCGGGCATTTTTTCCGTCAAATCTTTGCCTTTGCAATCGCTGTACTTAGCGAACATCATACGGCGTTTTCCCTTTTTGGTTTCATACGGAACACCCCCATGCGCCAGTCCCATCTCTGTATTCATAACGAACCTTAGAAATTCGGGAGCGATGCTTGTTTGCGAGTGTTTTCAGACAGCTGTATTCCATCAGATAGCCAAAGTAAACGAGCTTGTTGAAGTTGCTTGCAATGGCATAATAGTTACAGAGCCCTCGGAGTTCCGCATTATAAATCATTACGATTTCCAAATCCGTGCGGTTCAGCAGAATGGGGCGATGAATAGGAATCAACCTCTTTCCATCCCTTTTAGCGATGCTATGGGACAGTAAATAGGTCTCCACCTTATCTTTCAGTGGAATATTGAGTTCCACTTTGTTGTTCATAGTGCGCATTTTTCGTTTTCCAGAGCGTTTGACACTGGCATCCCTGCGCACCCGAACATCAAAACCAAGAAATCGGGCAGGAGTATTGCTGTGCGTAATGAGGGTCTTTTCTTGACTCAACTCCATTTCCAGAGTGTCCCGGACAAAATCCGTGAGTTTTGCCTTAATCGCTTCGCATTCCTCTCTTGTCCCATTGACTGCAATCAGAAAGTCATCTGCATAGCGAACATATTTCAATCGCTTATCGGTACATGCTTTTGCAGGTGTCCGAAATAACTGCTTTGTCAGTTGCTTGTGCTGAGCAATCAGTTGCTCCCGCATTGTTCCTTCAGCTTTCTTGATTTTCTCATGCAGTGCATCTCGTTTGTGTCTTATCGTGTTGTATTCTTCCGTAAAGTTTCTCGGATTGTATCCGTGGTCAAATTCCTTCTTCAGCTGCGTAATATACCTGTCCAGTTCGTTCAGATAAATGTTTGCAAGAATCGGGGAGATGATTCCACCCTGCGGGCATCCGCTATAGGTTTCATGGAAATTCCAGTCTTCCATATAGCCGGCTTTCAGAAACATACGAATCAGGTTCAGAAAACGAGCATCCTTGATTTTTCGGTTCAGCACACCAATCAGCGTGGAATGGTCGATGTTATCAAAACATCCCTTGATGTCGCCCTCAATGAACCACTTTGCTCCGGTAAACTCATGCTTGATCATGGCAAGTGCCGTGTGGCAGCTTCTGCCCGGTCGAAAGCCGTGGGAATAGATAGAGAAAATTGGCTCGTAGATGGCTTCCAGAATCATACGGATAGCTTCTTGCACCAGCTTGTCAGCGAATACAGGAAGTCCCAGCGGGCGCAGCTTGCCGTTCTTCTTTTGAATATAGGTTCTGCGTACCGGCTTGGGTTCATATGACCCTGTTCTCAATGCTTCAATGATGGCTGTCACATACTGCTCGCTAAATCCATCAGCCGTATCATCATTCACACCCTTCGTTCCTGCACCCTTATTGGAGTAAAGATGCTGATAGGCGATGAAGTAAATATCTGGCCTCAAAAGATAGCGGTACAGTCGTGTAAACACTTCATCTTGGTTCTTTTGGGAATTCTCTTGTAATTTTGTTAAAATCTCCATTGTTGATTTCATTGAGGCTTTCCTCTCTAATCAATTTCTGATTTTAATGCACAAAAAACTGCTTCTCTTCGCCATGTGAGCGGCTTTCCCGCATCCGATTTTACGGCTTTTCCTGTTAATTCAGGATTCTCGGACTACTACAGAAGCTCCGTTGTCATGCCGGATTTTCAGTGTCATCTTTCTAGCATAGCTTTGAAATTTATCACATTGCTGCATTACACATAGCTTTTTCAAGCGTTCCGGTTTAGACAATCTCCAGTTGACGATAGTAGTAGGTCAATGTGAATTATCGGATATGCTTTTGTTCCGTTACTATCGGTTCTCCGACGTGCCGCACAGGGGATTAGCAACCCATAGGAAGGACTCTATTTCCTACGGTCCCTGTACCAAAGGTTTCAGACAATTTTCCTTTGCCCACACGTAACAAGGGCTTGGAACTCACCTTAAACAATTCAGTTTTATCCTTGTATTCACTTATCCTCGCGGTTCAGTCGTGCCCGATTGTCTTTAGGCAACTTGCCGCTTTCCTGCCGTGCTCTTTTCCCGTACATCTTTCGATTTTCGGTAAAGCAGGTGGATTCCCGCGTTGCTTTGCGGGGTAGTACCTTAACCACAGCCTCCTTTCTCTACTTCTACTATCGTCCTTACTGGACGCACGATGCCCACATGACTTTTTCCGGGGGTATCATACGTTCCCTCGAAGAAAACAAGGTCACCGGGCTTTGCTTCTGCCTCGCTGATGTGCTGGCTCTTGTTCCACAGGCCGTTGGCGGTGGTGCGCCCCACATCGTAGCCGTTCTGGTTATAAACCCAGCAAACATAGCCGCTGCAATCGAAGCCTGTTTCCGGGGTGGAGCCACCCCAGACGTAGGGTGTGCCCACATACTTTTGGGCTTCCTTGTAGATGGCGGCGAACTCCTCATCCGTCAGGGCTTCTGCCGGAATCTGATAGTCGATGCCCGGTGTGCCGGAACCATCGGAGCCACCGGGCGGCAGACCACCGTTGAACAGATAAGGCCGACCGCCCAGCGTGTCCTGAAAGATCTCGTACCGTTTCCACTGGTCGTTGTCCAGTTCCTCCCGGATAACGACTTCCAGCCCTTTGTTCACCAATTTGGTGTGGAAGATTTTGTACTCGTAGGGCACCTGCGTGGGGACCGGGATTCCTGCCGGGCTGATGACCCAGACCGTCTTATACCGTATCTGCACCTCCACCCATGTGGTCAGCTTGTACTGTTTTTTGAAGGTCTCCTTCAATTTGCTCTGCACCTCCGACCGGGTGTAATCGTCATACAAAGTGGTCAGGAACGACGTCAACTGCCACGGGTCGTGCTCAATAGCATCCAGATGGTACTGGTACTCGTTGTAGCCGGGGTGGTCGGTGGGGGTGCGCTTGATTTTTTTATCCAGTTCCTTTTCCAGCTTCTTATAGTCCTGTTCTGCGCCCCGGATGTCCCTGTCCTCAGCGGAGTACATGGTCTGCCCGGATACCTGCGTGGTGCCGGAGAACAGAATGGAACAGGACGAAAATGCCGACATGACCAGCATCAGGAGCAAAAGAAAAACGCCCACGATCACCAAAACGTGTGCGTTGCTCTTTGCAAAATTGGCAATGCCGTTGACGGCAGTGCTGACAGCCGACTTGCCCTTATCAATGACCTGCTCTACACCGGACTTAGTGACAGATGCACCGCTGGATGTGATCTTTTGCCCGCCAGCGGTCTGTGCTGCGGTGCCGCCCGACCGGGCAGCAGCATAGTAGCTTTTGCGAACGTCCTGTTTCTGCCGCCACCGGGAAAGCCAGTTGGAACCACCCTCGCCGCTGTCACTATGAATGACGTTGGCCTCTCCTGCATTTTGTACCTTGTCCGGCTCATGGGCAGAAGATTTTGTAGCTCTGAGCTTCTTTTTTGCTTGGAGCTTGGCTTTCTTCTTGAGCTTACGAGAATAGCGGCTTTTGGAAAAATCCGCAGCAGATTCTTCTGTTTTCAGTCCCTCGTTGAGAGCCTGCGTGCCGACATTATCATCCTCATACTGGTCAACTTCCCGGTGAGCCGCAGACCGGGCAATGGCCGAAGCGTACATCTCTCGTTTCTGGGCTTTTGTCATGCGGGATGCTTCGTCCGGGGTGATCTCGGCTTTGCCAAAGCGTAGATGTTGTGCTTTTTCGGCAGCTTTGTCGGCATCCAGTTTCAGTTTCTTTCGGGGCTGCGTCTGCTCCACCTTTTCCTTTTTCGGAGGGGAGCGTGTTGCAGTGCGTTCCTTGTCCTCCTCAAATTTCAGCTTCGGCTGTTTCTTATTCATGCTTTGCCTCCACAACTTCCGACAGGCGGGTGGTCAGGATGCGGTAGAGTTCAAGGTCTTTCGGAAAGTGGTCAACGAAGGGCAGGATCACGTTGCCGAAAAACAGCAGCCCTTCGCCCTCGCCGGAGTGGGTCACATAGGAAAGCTGATGGGGCGAAATATTAAGCTGTTTCGCAAGAATCTGCCGGTCGCCGTTGGCCTGATTCAGCATATAAACGAAGTCCGAATTTTCAAAAATATTCGATACTTCGGGACTTGCCAACAGATCCTTCACATTCTGTGTTAAGGCTGTCGGGATGCCGCCCCACTTACGGAAACGTTTCCAAATCTCCACGGAATAGGCGGCTGTCTGCTCGTCTTTCAGCAAAAGGTGGAACTCATCGGCGTAGTATCGGGTCGATTTGCCAACGGAGCGATTGGCGGTCACACGGCCCCAGACCTGATCCTGCACGATGAGCATACCCAGCTTTTTCAGCTGCTTTCCCAACTGCTTGATGTCATAGCAGACGATGCGGTTGTCGATATCCACGTTGGTGCGGTGGTTGAAGATATTCAGACTGCCCTTGACGTAGATTTCCAGAGCAGCTGCAACATGATGGGCTTCCGGCTCATCCTGCGTCAGCAGAGCATTGTAGAGATCTTCCAGCATCGGCACGGTTTCGGGACAGGGGTGCTCAAAGTAAGGAGCATAGATTTTGTGGACGCAGCGGTCAATGACCGTTTTCTCCACAGGCTTCAACCCCTCTTTGCCGCCGACTACAAGTTCGCAAAGGGAAAGAATAAAATCGGCTTTCAAAGCCAGCGGATTATCTTCCTCGGAATAGTTTGTGTTGATGTCCATGGGGTTGATATACTGGGTGCTGGAAGGGCTGATATGGATGACCTGCCCATGCAGACGTTCCACCAGTGGAGCATACTCCGACTCAGGATCGCACACAAGAATATCGTCATCCGTGACGAGAAAAGCATTGCAAATTTCTCGCTTTGCGCTGAACGACTTGCCAGAGCCGGGAGTGCCCAGAATCAGACCGTTGGGGTTTTTCAGCTTTTTGCGGTCCACCATAATCAGGTTATTGGACAGGGCGTTCAAACCGTAGTACAGGCTTTCCTTACCGTTGTCGAACAGCTCCTGCGTAGTAAACGGCACAAAAATTGCCGTGCTGCTGGTGGTCAGTCCCCGCTGAATTTCGATCTGGCAGTCTGCCAGCGGCAGCGAGGACATAAGCCCCTGCTCCTGCTGAAAATCAAGGCGGCATAATTCGCAGTTGTGCTTCTGGGCAATACTGACTGCCTGAAACACGTTGGTTTCCAGTTCCTGCTCGGTCTTGCCGGTGTTCAACACCAGAAAAGTGACAAGGAACATCCGCTCGTTCTGGCTCTGCAATTCCTTCAAAAGTGCCTTGGCATCTCTGCCGTAGGTTGCCAAATCGGACGGCAAAACGTCCATATCGTATCCTGCGCGGACGGCTTTCTTCTGCTCTTCGATTTTGCTGCGGTCCAGTTCCGTGATGGTGTGCTTGATGGTTTTGATGGCCTTGTTCTGGTCAACGGACTGGATGTGCATGGTAACGATCTGGCTGGAATCCATATCAAGGAAATCCTTCAAAAGCTGATCGCTCAGGTCAGAAGCCGTAATATTCAGGAAGCTGACCGCCCCGAAGATGCCGCCCACCTGAAAGGTACGGCTGTTCTTAAACGCCAGCGCAGTGGGGGCAATGGCATCCTTTACGGACAGACCACTGGGCACAAGGTCTTTCCAGTTGAAGTGGAACTTGTTGGCTCCATCCATGTTCAGCATCCCGTGCATCAGCCGCAGACGCTCCGTACCGTCCAGCGGCTTTGCCAGAACGCCCAACCTGTGAAAGTTGTTCATCAGGTCGTTCTGGATGTGCTCTAACCGAGGTTTGACCTGCGCCATGCTGTCGCCCTCGATGCCATAGGTCAGGAATTTGGTCTTGGTCAGGCCGTTGTTGCCCTTGGAAAGCTGCTGCCGCAACATCTGGCTGTACTCGGCTCGCACATCATCAAAGCCATCCTGCTGGTACGGGATGCGGATGGACTTCTCGAAGTCTGCCGAATCGGTAGCGGTATTCACGAAAGACAGTTCAAAGTGGATAGAGCTGTCGAAAAAGTTGAGAAAAGAGCACCATTCCTCAAAGATGGCGGTCTTGTCCTCCTGCTGCGCCAACTGATAGTTGATATCCTGATACTGGATGGTGCGGGTGTAGTAGCCGGGACGGACACGGCAGGTACCGTCCTCAAACATCCGCTGGAACGGAATGCTCTCCTGTGCCGTGCGGGGCACCGTGGACTTGGGCGGCTTCCTGCCGTCCTTATTCTTTTTCAGAAACGGAATCATGGGCGTCATCTCCCTTCACAAGCAGTGCATAGTAATTGCGGGTCTGGTACGGACGCACCTTCGGGCGAACAAAGCGCGCCTGAAAGTAGTACCGCAGGATCTTTTCAGCCGGCTGACCGTTCTTCTGATACATGGCCAGAAAGAACATGGGCAGCATGACCGCCATCATGCCGAGGGTAGCACCGGAATTGCCAGCGGTGTCCCGCAGAACAAAAAACAGCGGCACCCCTACGACTGCCGCTGCACCAAAACAGATAAGCTGCCGGGCGGTCAGGTTGAAGGCTACTTTGGACTTCACCTTGCTGAAATCGCGCGGCACGGAAATATAAGCTGCCAAAATTCCACCTCCTTAGTGTGCGCCCAGAATGCTTCGGGCGACGGAACCAGTCTTGAACAGCGTAAAGCATAGCAGCACCGTGTACCCCACGATGCTCCAGATCGAGTTGATGGCATCCCCGGATATGGCAACATTCTGAAGCAGAACGGCATAGATCGCCACGCAGATCAGGATCAGGAAGCCCTGAAATCCCAGCGCAAACAGAGAACGGAGATAGTTCTGTCCAACATGGGATTGCTCGTGGTTGCCCCATGTTGCCATGGGCACTGGAGCCAGACTGACCATCATGTAGATTTCAATCATTCTTCCGTAGACGATGACGAAAATCACGATGGACAGGATGCGCATGGTGATACCGATGAAGAAGGACTGCAAGAACAGTCCGAACAAGGGTCCTACGTCCATCTGCATCATGCTGGATTGCAACATGGAAAGCCCGATGTCGTTCACCCGTGTGTTGCCGCTGATGATGCCGCTGGAATTTGCCACCACCTGCTGCGTCACATCGAACACCGCCATGATGATGTCGAAAGTGTTGGAGATCATCCAGACCGAAATGGCAGTTTTGAAGATCCATTTCATCAGCAGCGCAGGTTCAAATTGTGCCATGTTGTTATGCTGGGTGATCATCTCAATCAATTCATAACAGGCAATGAAGGTCAAAATCACGCCTGCAATGGGCAGCACCACATTTCGAGAGAGGGCTTCAATCATGGCAAAAACTCTCGGTTCAAAACTGGATGGTTTGGTGCCGACCTGTTGTGCGATGTTGCCCACTTGGGTATTCACATCATCAAACAAGCCGGAAAGATTGGACATGATCGCCGCTGTCAGCAGCGACTTGATCCAATCTGAGATCGCTTTGAGAACTGTTTCCACTCAGCGCCACCACCTATCAAGAAAAATGGTTGATAAGGGTCTTGAGCAGGTTGAGCAGAAAAATAAGGTGAGTCAGAATCTGCATAATAGCACCGTCCTTTCAGTATAAAGGTGAATATTCGATTTGCAATGCGTTTCCTCTTGTGATAAGAATCCGTTTGCCACGGAGGGGCTGGAAACACTTGCAAGTAAATATGTACGGGGCGGCAGACGCCGCCCGGAAAAGATTAGCCGAACAGACCGCTCAGCAGGGGGATCAGGGTGATGCCAATCAGGGCAACACCGCCGCCAGCCATGAGCTGCTTCATACCCTGACTTTTTACTGATGTGTGATAAAGAAGTAATAGAAGTGTAAAAAATTTTGCCGTTCCTATCCGGCACATGAGGTATGTCGGATAGGTCGGGCGGTTATTCGGGCAAGTCCACCTTGCCAACAAAAGAATAATAAATCTCAATGTCCTGCCTACGGGTCTTGTTCTCGTCATAGCTGCACTCATGCACAACGATTTTCTCTACAAACTCCCGCAACAGAGTAGGGGTAAGTTCTTCAAAGCTGGTATGCCGCCGAACAACATTCATAAACTTTTCTGCGTTCACGGTGGCTTCCTGTGCTTTGGAAAGCTCCGCTTGGATAGCAGCGGCTCTTTCTTTCAGCTCCCGTTGTTCTGCTTCATAGTCTGCCGACAGCTCTGTGAAACGCTCGTCTGATATGCGCCCGGTCACGCTGTCCTCATACAGCCGCTTGAAAATAGCGGATAACTCGGCTATGCGTTTCTCGGCGGCTTCCAGTTCCTTTTTCTTGGCGGCGTTCCTGCGCTTGCCCCCGTCCTCGTTCTGCTCAATCAAGAGCTTCATAAACCGGGCTTCATGCTTTGCCGCATAGCTTGTCACTTTCCGCAGATTGGAGAGTACGCCAGCGGTCAAGAGGTCGGTGCGGATAAAGTGCGCCGTACAGTCATGGGTGCGTTTCTTGTAGTTGCCGCAGATATAACAGTCCTGCTTGCGCTTGTCCGTCTGGTATCGCTGCTGATACATGACACTACCGCAGTCCGCACAGAACAGTATGCCGGAGAACAAGCCCACTTCATCATAGCGGTTGGGGCGTTTGCGCTGCTTGCGAAGTTCCTGCACCCGTTCCCATGTCTGGGTGTCTATGATAGGCTCGTGGTGGTTCTCGAAAATCACTTGCTTTTCCAGGGGATTTTCTACACTGTGCTTGACTTTGTAAGAGAGCTTTTCTGTCTTGAAGTTTACCAGACAGCCTGTGTATTCCCGGTTTTCAAGGATATGCACAACGGTATTGGTCGCCCACTTGCACTCATAGCCGGGGTGGTAGCGGCGGGTGCTGCCCGTCCTACGGTATTCCAGCGTCCCCGGCGTGAGGATTTGCTGCTCTGTGAGCATACGGGCTATCTTAGTCGGACCGTTCCCGGCAAGGCAGAGGTTGTATATCTGCTTGACTACGGGTGCAGCTTCCTCGTCAATAATGAAATTTTCGTCCTCGTCCATGAGGTAGCCATACACAGGCTTGCTTGTGATGGGCTTGCCACTCATGCCTTTTGAGCGTTTTACTGCTTTGATTTTCTTGCTCGTATCTCTCACCAGCCATTCGTTAAAGATATTCCGCAGCGGGGCAAAGTCATTGTCGCCTTGTGCGCTGTCCACTCCGTCATTGATAGCGATAAAGCGGACACCTTTCTGTGGGAAAATCATTTCCGTGTACATTCCCACTTGCAGGTAGTTTCGCCCTAACCTCGACATATCCTTTACGATAACTGTCCCGACTTTTCCGGCTTCAATGTCCGCAAGCATGGCTTGAAAACCGGGTCTTTGAAAGTTCGCACCAGAATAACCGTCGTCCGTGTACCAGCGCAGATTGGAAAAACCGTTCTGCTTTGCATAGGTTTCAAGAATACGCTTCTGGTTGGAAATGGAATTGCTCTCGCCTTGCAGCTCGTCCTCATGGGAAAGTCTTGGGTAAAGGGCGGTAATTGGTTGTTGGTTGGTCTGTCTTAACATAAAATCCTCCGTTTCCGACAGCCAGCCCCACTATTCCGTACCTTGATTGTACCACATGGGGCGGCGGTCTGTATAGCGGCAAAAGCGTCAAATCTGCTTCTTTATGGTCGGTCAAATCGCCGTTTTTTGTGTAGCAGCTTCCGCTTCCAGCACTTTCATCATCTTGTCGGCTGCGGTATCGGTTGCGCCCTGCTTGAAGAAGCCGGAAACGGTAAGGACGGAGTTGCCCATGCGGATTTCCGTTACACAGTCCGGGCGGCGGTCTGTTTTGGTGGTGCTTGTCTGTTTCGTTTCTGTCATAGGCTCTCCTTTCGCTGCTTCATCAGTTGCTTTAAGCGTTCCAGCTTTTCCTGTGCGGTTTCCTTTCGGAAGTTGCTGCCCGTGAAGCGGACGGGGGCGCACATGGAAGTCAGCCTGTCATAGATACGGGCGTGGGGCGTGTCCTGCGGGTGCTGCAATTCCTCCAGCGTGAGGTTGGTCGTGGCGATCAGCGGCTTGTCGCTTCGGTAACGGCTGTCAATCACGCTGTAAACCTGTTCCAGCCCGTATTCTGTTCCTCGCTCCATACCAAAATCATCAAGTATCAGCAGGGGGTAGCTGCAAAGGCGGGAAATATATTCGTTCCTGCCATCAAAGCTGGCAGCAAGGTCATTGAGTATGGTTGCAAAGTTTGTCATACAGACGGCAACCTCTTTCTCCATAAGGGCGTTGGCGATACAGGCGGCAAGGTAGCTTTTTCCTGTCCCCACGCCGCCCCAAAACAGGTAGCCGATATTTTCAGCCTGCATGGTTTCCCAGCTCTCCACATAAAAGCGGGCGGTTTCGGTCTGCGGGTTTCTGCCGTTGTCATGCTCAAATGTCCAGTTCCGCATAGCAGGGTCGGTAAAGCCCCGGCGTTTCAAGTCCTCCACTTTTTCAAGGTGCTTCTGTCGGCTTTCGGCGGCTTGCTGCTTTTCACGGGCTGCCCGCTGGCAGTCGCAGTCTGTCGGGTGGCGGTCACGCCCGAAACAGGTCTTTCCCTCTGCAAAGTAGGCTTCTTTGGGCGTATGGCACTTGCCGCAGTATAAAAGCCCGTCCTCGCCTGTGTAGTCCTCCGCTTCGGCGGTAGTGGCTGTAATGTCCGTAATCATAGCTTCAATCTCGTTTTTCATAAGCTCTCGCCCTCCTTGCATGAATAATCGGGTATACCCTGTTTCGGGGCAGCCTTGCCTTTGGCAGCGTCTTCCTGCGCCCACTTGTAAATGGTGGCTGCATGGCTGTGGTACTGCTTCCCAGTGGAAGCGATATGGCAGGAAAGCCGGTCAATATAATACTCCCACTTGTCGGGCAGCTCTGTTTTCAGCCCGGAAAGCTCTGTATCGGTCAGTATCACATTGTTGTATCTGCCATAAGCGGCGGGGGCGGGGTGTCCCGTTTCTCCCTCTCTCTCTTTTTCTATCTCTATCTCTTTCTCTAACTCTATCTCTTTCTCTGGTGGACGAATGTCGGACAAATGTCCGCCTTTTGTCCGGGGCGGTAAAAGTGCCTTGTTTTCCAGCCTTGCAGCCCGTTTTCGCTCGGCTTCGGTAGAGGACTGTCCTATCATCAACTCAATGTCGGTCATATAGAAAGCCCCGCTGTCAAGCTGCTCCACAAGCCCCAACTGCCGGAAAATCTCCAAAGCCCTCTCAACCGTTCCTATCTGGTGGCGGGTCAGTGTCGCTATCATCTGCGCTGTGTAGGGGATATGCTCGTCAAGCTGCAATTTCCCGCCGTTTTTCAGCGATTTTAAGTACAGCTTCAAGAGGATATTGGAGTATAAAATCCCGTCTTTCATATCTTCCAGCAGCACAATGGAGTCGCTGTCAAAAAAGTTCTCTTTCAGCTTGAGGTAATAATATTTGCGGTTATCTGCCATTGTCCCTGTCCTCCTTTTTCCGGCGTTTGGAGTAGTAGTGGGGGCAGAGTATGATAATCGCCCGGAAGCTCTGCTTGCAGCTATGGGTACAGCCCCGGCAGAGGTCATTGTATGTGATACGGTCGCAGGTGGAATTCCCGACTTTCACTTGCCGCAGGAAAAAAGACCATTCCAGCCGCCGTTTCTTGCTCATTCTTGGCATGGGTGCGCTCCTTTCTGCCGTTTCCGCTGGTGTGGCGGTATCGGCGGTAATTCTGTATCATCTCGGTATCATTTTCGGGGTTTTTCTGCCCTATAAGCCCGTTAAAAAATCCTTTGGTATTTGCGGATAGGGTACGGGGCAGCCCCCTTGTTCTGTATAGGTTCGGGTACATTTTGGGGCGGTTTTTATCGTTCCTGTTCCTGCCTTTTCACAGGCTTGCGCTCCCGGTGTAAAATCTGGTCGATATTGCCCTTGACAGTCTGTAAGCGGCGGTATTCCTCCCGTTTTGCCCGGTAATCGTTGTAGCCGCTGTTTTTCTCTTGGATAAGGGTTTCAATCTCTGCTTGCAGGGCTTTATAGCTCGGCAGCTTGGAAATGCCGTTCTCCCTGAAATAGCGGGCGGCTGCGTCTGCTATGATAAAGTCGCTTTCGTACTTCTGACGGTAGGCTGCTTTTGCTTTGGCGTTTTTCTGCTGTTTCAGCCCGTCCCGGACAGGGCGGGTCTTGGAATAGGCAAGCACCTGTCGTTGCAGCTCCTTTTTCCCGTTCAGCGTCTTTTCCACCTGCTTCAGCTCTGCAAGGCTTTCCTGCATGGCGGCATAGGCGGCAGAACAGGCTTCGTCCAGTTCCTCCGGGGAAGAAAAGCCGTACTGCTGGTAGGCAGTAACGGTAGCCGCCATCTGCTTTAGGTTGTGCTTTGCCGCCCAGCGGTCATAACCCACGCCCTTGCCCTCGGCTCGCTTGGCTTCCCGGTCAACCATGCGCTGCAAGATGTTGTCTGCCGGGGTGGTTTTTGCGGCTTTTTCCTCCTGCAAGCGTCCCTTTTGGGTGTGTGGGTATTCCGGTATGGTTTTGGTCTGTTCGGCGGCTCTGTGGGCGTTCTGCGTAAGCAGGGCAAGGACAGCAGCCTTGTCAAAATCGTCCCCCAGCTTCCGGGCTGTGATAGGCTTCGTCCTGTCCGGCGTGAGGTAGGAAAGCCGCCCCCGGCTCTCCTTGACGGTCACACCCTCCTGCAGCAAAAGGGAAGAAAACTCGTCAAAGCTGGCAGCTTGGGAAAGTGCCTGCCGTATCGTCCGGCGCAGCTTCGCCTTGTCCGTTTCAAACTTGGTGGGCTTGGTCGGCTGTCCTGCGGCTTCTCTGGCGGCGTTCTCTTTATCAAGGGCAAGCTGCCCTTTCTTTGCCGCCCAGTATTCCCGTTCGGTTATCCGTTCCTTGCTGCCGTTCAAGAGGTCGATTTGGTAAAGCCCCTCCCGGTGGCACATCTCCATGACTTCACTCTTGAAATATTCCATAGCGGCATTGGTGCAGCGGTGCTTGCAGCCCTCCCGTGTATCGGCTGGTCTGTCCATGTAGGGCAGAAGCGGGACTTCATAAATCCGCAGGGAGTTGATGACGATATGCACATGGATATTGCCGCTGTGGTTATGCCCGTCCGGGTGGGTGCATACAAGGGCTTGGTGTCCGGGGAAATGCTCTTTGCAGAACTGCTCGCCCAGCTCCTGTGCCCGGTCTACGGTCAAGCCGTTGTCTGTCCCGTCCCGTGGGTCAAAGCTGATGATATAGTGGTGGCTTTTCACATCTTCCCGTTTTTGGTTTTTCTCATAGCGGAGATTGGCTCGCATACAGGCAACGGCGAAATCCTCGCCCCCGCAGTTAAGGGAAGAAATGCGGTAATCCTCCCTCGGTATCAGCCGCCCGTTTTCATCAAGGGTGGGCTTCATGGTAAACTCGTCATGCTCAAATGTGAGGTAGGCTTCCGCTGCGCCATAGTCGGCATTTTTAGAGCTGATATGTTTGAATGTTGCCAACAGCGTCACCCACTTTCTGCAAGACTTCAAACTTTAGGGCAGCAAGGTCGGAAACCGCCGCCCGCACCTCCCCGGCAAGTTGCGGGTAGGGGCTGTGCCACTCGTTCAGTGTCCGGGCTATCTGGTTTAAGTTGCCGCCGATCCTGCCGTATTCGGCGGTCAGCTTCCCGACAGCGGCAAGCAGCTCGTCGTTGACGGGGGAAACAGTTATGATGGGGCGTATGGCTGCCCCGGTTATGGCTTGCCGGATAAACTCGGCTTGGCTCATGTTGTAGGCAGAAAGCCTTTCCGCAAACTCGGCGTATTCTTCCTCGGTCATGCGGGTCTTGACTACCCGGCTGCGGTGCGGCGTGTTATATCGTTTTCGCATGGTAAAAACCTCCTTTCGGCTGTGCGTGGTGTCCTCTCACTAATAGGAGAAAAACAGGGTGTGAAGCGGAACTGTTTTTGAAAAATCCGAAAAAATATTTTGAGGGATTTTTAAGCGGCGTAAGCCGCATTAGCAGGGTTTGGGGAAGGCACTCCCCAACAAGATTCCCGCAGGGGCAAAATGAGCGAAAAGCGAATTTTGGTACTGCGGTAGAATCTTGCTCTAAAAAACTACCGCTTTCCTCGGCGGCTCTGGTTTGCGGATATACTGGCTTGCTCCACCAATA
Organism: Faecalibacterium sp. I4-3-84; assembly: GCF_023347255.1. Classification (GTDB taxonomy): domain Bacteria; phylum Bacillota; class Clostridia; order Oscillospirales; family Ruminococcaceae; genus Faecalibacterium; species Faecalibacterium taiwanense. The sequence continues at coordinate 428,012 of NZ_CP094466.1, read as the reverse complement.
TAGCGATTGCGGCGGCGTGTTCTGCCCGCTGTTCACCACTACAACGGTGAAAAGGGGGCGTTTTGGCAAACGCAGCGGAAATTTTTTTGTTTTACCTGTCTGCTCCCTACAACAATCCGGCGGTGTGGTTTGCCAAAGATTTTTGAAAATGGGCGCAAAAAAAGCAGTAAACCTTTTCAAGATTTACTGCTTATCTGCCGCTGTGATGGGCGGCGGTATTAAATTGTCAGCCGTTTTTCAAATGGAATTTATCTGCAATCGCTTTCTTTCCGCTTTCCAATTCCTTTTCTGTAATCTTCCATAATCCTAACGCAATGATCTGCTATCTTTTGCATTCCGAGTTCTTCAAAAAAGGCAATTTGTATTTTCATCAGTTCTTCACAAACAGTCAACTTCTGCTCATCCATATTGCTAATAGCAAGCCATGGGAACGCTTTATATTTCTTAGTGTCCCCAATGAGAAAATTGTACCCTATCAACTCATTTTCACGGAAAACGAAATAGAATTGTGGGCCTGAACCTGGAACTGACTTTTCCATAATTTGCTGCATTGTTCTCACGCCGCCGTATGCCGGAAAAAAACCTATTCGCTCAAGAGCATTTAATATGTCAATCCTTTTATCTGTGGGTATGTCTCTATAATTGATAATCTGTTCCATTTGCTCTACCCTCATTGAAGTTTAATTTGTCAGGCTCTAATTATACAACTTTTCTGTTTAGCGGTCAAAGCGGAACTTCAACAGGCTTTCTATCAGTTGCCTGACAATATGCTCCTGCATATCCGTGTTAATCTGTCCGTCCATTTTCGCACAAGAGCGGACATATCCCGCATAATGGGATAGGACGGCGGCAACAGCTTCCGGGTCGCCCTCGCTTGCCTTAACGATTGTCTCATAGGGAAGTAGCTGGCTCATAGGACAAACCCTCCAACTCTGCCCGTAGCCGCCGTAAAATCATCTGAATACGCCGCCCGGTTGTGTTGCCAGCCCGTCCATATCTCCGTCCAATCTCCCTATGCGTCAATCGTTGGAAGTAGTACAAGAAAATGATTTCCTGTTCCATCTGTGATAGTGCGGACAGGGCTGCGGCAAGCTCTGGACTTTCCAAAAGCACCATCTGACCACAGACGAAAAGCGGATAGCTGGTCATGCCGGATTGCTCCGCAAAGTATTTATCTGTGGTACTGAATGGATAGTGTTTTTCTTCTATCAGATATTCAAGCGAGATTTCCCGCTTGCGGCGGCTCCGTATGCTCCGGGCTGCGTCTATGGCAGCGTGGCGAATAACAGTCTTGCAAAAGGCATCGTGTGTATGCCGGATATGTTCTTGATACTTTTCGTGTTCGGTCATGGAAAATCCCCCTTTCTGAATAATGGCAGAGGGCGGCAGCATCTTGTGCTGTCGCCCTCTTGATTACCGAACAGCAAAGACGGGCGGGGCTGTCAACGGCGGCGCATTTGCGCCGTTCATCTTGACCGTTGACAGGCTCGGCTGGGTTTGCTATCTGCTCACGGCAATTCACTCTCATTGATAGGAATTGCCTCAAGTTCCGTATTCAAATTGTTCCAATAAGAGCCGATATCCGCACTTGTGAAATACTTAAAACCGCCTGCTGCTGACTTCAATTCGCCGTTTTTAACCCCATAGCAGGCGTAAATCAAATCGTAGCTTGTTCCATCTGAGAGGTTAAATCTAAAGCTGGTCACATCTGCTCCGGCAGTTTCCTCAGTCGTTTTGTCTTTTAGGGATAAGCCCTTGAACTTATCATATAGGGTCTTTATATCATTTTCAGCAACAACTACTTTCTTTTCTGCTGATGCAGGCACTCCGTCATAGTGGTACATTTCAACGTTTTCGACATCTTCAACCTCAAATGGGAAGTCGATTTTGACAGGCTCATAAGCAATGTTTATAGGTAACAGAAAGAGAGCTGTAAAAATTGCAATGATACAAAGAGCGATGGAAACGAGAACAGCAATCGTTATCTTTTTTCTGCCTCTCTGCTTTTCTTTTGCCTCATGGCGCATAATAACGCTTTCGCTTTCTTCGTGAAGAACATCTTCGCTCGTGTGAGAAAGCAATTTCTGATAAATTGCGTTACAGTCAGCACAGGCGTTCAAATGCTCTTTTACCATCTCTGCGCTTGCTTCGCTGCAAGCACCGTCAACATACAGCGGAAGAATATCTCGAACAATATCGCATTGTTTACTCATGCTTTTCATCCATCCTTTCTTGAATTTTTAGCTTTGCACGATGATAAGTAACTCTCGCCCATGATTCTGTTTTTCCAAAAATTGCAGCGATTTGTGAAAAAGATAGTTCCCCGAATACGCGAAGCTGAAAGACTTCTTTGTATGGTTCTTCCAAACGGTGAAGAACGAGGTGTATGCGGAACGCCATGTCAGAATCTGCAACTGAGTTCTCAACATTTTCATTTGATGGCAAGTCATTGATTTCACTCACATCAGCTACTCGCTGACGGCTTCGCATTTCATCATGGTAAAGGTTTTTTGCTATGGAGCAGAGCCATGTCAATTCATCTGACTTACCTTTGAATTGTGATGTTGTAGAAACAGCCTTATAGAATGTGTTCTGCGTGATTTCCTCTGCTATCTCACGATTTTTGGCAAGAGAAATAGTATACGAGTATACCTGTAAATAGTAGGCTTTATAGAGCTTTTCATAGTCCATACTTGTCATCACCTCCTTCAGCTTCATAGGTTAGACGGAGAAATCGGAATTTCGTTACAAAGAAGTTTGAAATTTTTATACCTTTACGCTACTCTTGCTTTGTGCGGACTATTGGTAGACGCGCATTAACGGCAAGTAAAGAGATTGCTGTGTCAGCTTGATATGTTCAAATGCTAATTAAGTATAGCATACAGCTATGAATTTTTCTATTGCGTTCCCCTGACTTCGGAATAGTGGCAGGGCTGGCTATCCTTGTTTTGCTTTGTGCTTCTCTACCGTACATGAGCATTTGCGGAGGGGTTATCGCCGCCGTAACCCTCCATCAGGTTGACGGCACCCCACACGCCCAGACCGGCACCCAATGCCACGACCAGAGTCTTCAGAACGTCCACTGCGCTGTTAAAGAATTCCATAGAAAAATCTCCTTTGTTTTGAAAAAGTGACTCTGCACACACCTGAAATCCGTTTGCAAAAAGCCGAAAACCACGGCGAAGGCTGATTTTCCGGTGTACCTGTTGGGTCAATGGGTAAAAAATAACCGCTCGTCTTATCAGGCGGGCGGGAGTGAATCAGCATCCACCATGACAAAGGTATCGTCTGGGTGGATTTTTTCTTTTCGGTTCAAGAACTTCTCGATATCGAGTGCGTTCTTGGGGTCATAGTCGGAGGTGTACTTGTAGTTCGGGTGCTGGGTCAGGTCGTACTTGTCGCTCATAAACGGGCGCACACCCCGCAATTGCAGGATGCACTTGCCGCCATCCAGCACCGCCAGTTCATCCCGGCTCATAAGTTCGTGGCCGAGTTTTTGATAGTTGGTGCCATAGCTTGGGCTATTGCCACGGGTATCTGAATTGTTGTAGCTGTCGATGGTTTCCTTGCCGAGTGCTTCGGCAAGATCTTTCAGGGTGGTAGGCTCACTGCCGCCGAGGAAAATCTGGCTGTCCATATTGCCCACGATGGTATCCGCATTATCTTTGTAGATGGCTTTCAACTGGCTGCGGGTCTGCAAGACCAGACACGCCGAGATCTCACGGCTGCGGATGGTAGCCACCAGCTTTTCCAGCTGCGGAATCTGACCGATGTTAGCACACTCATCGATCAGGCACCGCACATGGACTGGCAGTTTGCCGCCGTATTGGTCATCTGCCTTATCACAGAGCAGATTGAAAAGCTGGGTGTAGATCATGGAGATCAGGAAGTTAAATGTACTGTCCGTATCGCTCATGATAAGGAACAGCGCCGTTTTCCGGTCACCCAGCTTGTCCAGTTCCAGCTCATCGTACATGGTGGCATCCCGGACTTCCTGAATATCAAAGGGTGCGAGCCGGGCACCGCAGGAAATAAGGATGGACTTAGCCGTTTTGCCGGCAGCCAGTTTATAAAGTTTGTACTGCCGCACTGCAAAGGATTTTGGCTTCTTCTTGCCCAGATCCTCAAACAACAGGTCTACCGGATTTTGATAAGTTTCATCATCTTCCGAAACCTGCATAGTATTCAACATTTCCAGCAGTGTTGCGAAGTTTTGCTCCTCAACCGGGGCTTCATAATGCAGATAGGCAATCAATGAAACCAGCAAAAGCCGTTCCGCTTTGTCCCAGAATGGGTCGCCGCCCTGACCTTCACCTTTGGTGTTGGTCATCAGTGCAGTCACGAGTTTCAGCACATCCTTTTCACTATGGATGTACGCCATAGGGTTATAGCGCATACTCTTGGAAAAGTTGATCGTGTTGAAGAATTTTAGCTTGTAGCCGTGCTTTAACAGGGCTTCTCCACATTCCACGCCGATACTACCTTTCGGATCTGTAACCACGAATGATACCGGAAAATTCTTGGAATCACATTGCAGCAGATTCGGCTTGATAAAGAACCTTGTCTTACCGCTGCCGGAACCGCCCACCACCAGCACATTTTTATTCCGGGCATTCTTGGGGTCCGGTGGGCGATTGCTCATCATCAACCGTTCCGTTTTGGTTAGGATGATGTTGTCGGCGAACTTTGGTGCCATGAACGGCTCAATGTCCTTCGGAGTTCCCCACCGGGCAGAGCCGTACTCCATGCCATGCCGGTACTTTTTGGCGTTTTTGCCTTTCAGGTACACCGCCAGCCGCATTCCAGCACCGCAGCACAGACCAATGAACAAGTCAAATAGGTGCAGACTGGGCAGCGGATTTGAAAATGCAGCCGGGAGCGTATCCATCAGCGATACGATTTTGTCGCCAAGTTCCTTACCCGCAGCCAGCCGCCATGCCTCGCCCAGATTGGTAGCTACAAGCCCAATCACCACATAGGGCAGATAGAGCGCCAGCAGCTTGGAAAGCTTCTTTTTGCTCATAGGCCGCGCTCCTCCTGCTTGTGCCGCACTTTGTCCGGCAGATTTGCAACGGACTGCGCCAGATCATGTAGCTTTGCCAGCACGGAAGGACGCTTGGTTTTATCCAGCACCGATGCCGAATATTCCTTGAAAGCTGCATTCAAGGCATCCGTGTCCTGTGCCTTGAAGTAGATTAGATACCGGGGCGGCTTGCAGGACAGGTCTTTCTGGATGGAGTAGTCGATGTGATACCGCTTGGCATAGCGGTCAAAATCCTTGATACCGGTTTTCTGAATCTCCACATTTGTCACACCACGGTTCTGTCGTACCAGCCGCTTCATGGACTGCTTGCCCTGCGAAGCGTGCTTGTCGTACTGCCGCAACAGAAACTGCATCCCGCGCAGCAGGGTGCGGGCGGACAGTTTTGTGGTCGAGATGGCAAGGTTGACCGTCTTATGCTCGATTTCTTCCTGCATCGTTACCACCTCCTGTGCAGAAAATCGTCTTAGCGGTCATGTTCCACCGGGGGCTTGTTTACGGCCTTCTCTGCGTCATTCTGAACCGATTCATCCGGAACCGGAATGACCATCAGGCGACGCCCCAGAGGGAGAAAAGCTTCGGGTTGATGAAATTCTTCTTCATACTTCTGCGCCAGCTCCGGGGAGAGCGATACAAAATCCTCCTCACCCAGACCTACCACCAAAAAGGTCCCGGCAATAACATCGTACATCAGCCCGTCCTCGTCCCATAAGGCACGGTTCAACGGCAGTCCCATGAGCTTGCCGTCATCGTTATAGACGATGGCGACCGGGTCACTGAACGGATAGCTGGCACCGATGTTTCCACCGACTGCCTGCTGCAAGGCTTTCAGGTCAGGATTGATCTCGACCTGCTTCGGGTACTGTCCCGGTGCAATTTTCAGCACCGTCAGGGTGTTCTTTTCCTGTTCCATGCTTATCCTCCTCAAATTTAATGGTGATTTCCTGTCCGGCGCGCGCCGCATTCATCAGGGCTGCGATAAAGAACCCACAGAGCGCACCGGCTTCATAGATCAGAAAGTCTTTCACGAACTCCATTACGCAACCTCCGAAAGCGCAACACCAACATGGCGCATCTCAGCATCGTCATAGAAAAACAGATGCTCCCGAATAAAATCTTCCACATCGACCTTTTCATATCGGCTCGGAAGCATAAGACAACGCTCATTTTCCCTGCGGCAAAGAAATGCCGTGCCGGTCAGGATTTTTCTTCCGCTTGCGGCGAGAATCTGCTCTGGCTGGTAGCGAATCTGAAAATCCGTATGCGGAACGTCAAAGACTTCGTAAGTCCCCTCAAAGTAAGGAAACTTCTTTTGAAGGGATTCATCAAACGGCACACACTGAACACCTTTTTCGGCACTGATAAGGGCAACTTCCGGCCCAACCTCGAAATGGTGCTTCAGTTCCTTGAGACACTCCTCGATAATCTCATCGTGCGACAAGCCCGGATACATTGCAACAAACCTCGCTTTCTGGGCTTTCCGCTGTTCTCTTTTTTCTCTGGTTGACATAAAAGGCACCTCACTCCATGCAGATGCAGGGCAGCTTCTGGCCGTCAGCCATCAGGGTGACGCTGTGGCGCATCAGGTACTTCTGAAAGAGGTAGACCTGATCAATCGTCAGCGAGATGAACTCGCCATCCATGTTGGTGCGCACCAGAATGACCGGGCCGGTCAGATAGTGCTTGCCTGCCAGTTTCAGAACCTGAGCCGGGTTGTAGCTGAGCAGCAGCGAGCTGTCGGGGATGTTCAGGTACGCATCATCCTCGTCAAAGCAGGGCAGGATGTCGGGAGCTTCGTCCAACGTGATGACCGTCAGCTCCATGTCCGGGGCGATGGCGGCAAAGTAGGTCTCGCCGCTGCCACCGCTCTCCGACAATGCTGCACAGATATGCATATCAATGGTGATTTCCTCGGAACGAATAATGGGATTGGAATCATTCTTCATAGGCATTTTCTCCTTTTTCCTAAAGAAAAAGACCCAACCGGGTCTTTTCAAATTCATATCCTGTCAGCGTTCTTCACTGCGCTGACGCTTTTTCTGCCACTGTTCCAGCAGCTTGATGATGGTATCTTCCATCTGTTTGGGCGTGTAGCTGCGCGGAAAATACTTTTTCAGGGTGTCATTTTTGATGACGACCTTATCCAGCTCGTCCTTCTTGGCTTCTCCCATGATGGCAAAAGCCACATCATACGAAAACTGCCCATTCTGCGCCATCTTCTTGAGCCGCTGTGCCTGCGAAAGAGAGGGAAAGTTCTGTGTATCGTTCATTGCTTCTAAAAAATCCCGCTGTTGGGCTTCGTCCAGATAGGACAGTTCCACAGCGGGATTGAATGCAATTTTCTTTTCATCCACCATGTCGAGCAATTCGGGAACAAGATTTGTCAGACGGATAAACCGCTGGACTGTCTTATAGCCTTCACCAGTACCCTCAGCGACCTGTTCAATGGACAGTTTTGACTTCTGGACAACTTGTCCAGAAGTTAAATCCGACCTAGCACCTTGCTTTTTTATCGCCTCCAGCTTCATTTTGTAGGCAAATGCGCGTTCACTGGGCAGAATATGCTCACGCTGCAAATTGCTGTCCACCATAAGGATCACAGCCGCATCGTCCGACATCTCTCGAACAATGACCGGCAGCGTTTCCAGCCCGGCCAGTTCTGCGGCGTGTTGACGGCGGTGCCCGGAGATGATCTCATAACCGCCCTCTGGTCTGGGGCGGGCAAGCAGCGGTGCAAGCACACCATACTGCGCCACACTTTCCACCGTCCGCTGCATCGCTTCGTCATCTAAGACCTTGAATGGGTGATTTTTGAACGGAAACAACTCTCTAATCGGAATCTGCTGCACCTGCTCATGCTGTTCTTCCTGCCGGGATTCTTCGGTTGAAAAAATATCATCGTAACTGTTCAGACTGACGTTTACGCTGCTTTTCGGCATTGGCCAACACCTCCTTTGTCAGAGATTTGTAGGCTTCTGCCACTTTACCCTTCGGGTTATACTGAAAAATGCTTTTGCCCGCTGCGCTGATTTCCGCAGCACGGACGGAGTGGGGAATCGTCTGCTCAAACACTTTGATGTGTTTACCGTATGCCTGCCGAATCAGCGTGTCGATCTGTCGGCCATAGTTGGTGCGGCTGTCCGTCATGGTGAGCAGGATGCCCTCAATTTTCAGCTTTGGGTTGATCTGCCGATGCACCTTGTTGATGGTCTGCAAAAGCTGTTCCAGACCTTTCGCGGAAAGATACTGTGCCTGCACAGGAATCAGGGCAGTGTCTGCCGCCGCCAATGCGTTGATGGTCAGCATCCCAAGGGAAGGAGTGCAGTCCAGCAGGATATAGTCATAGTCCTGCTTTGCACTGTCCAAGACCTGTTTCAACATCTTTTCGCGGCTCATGGTATTGACAAGGGCAACTTCCATCCCAGCCAACTCTATGTTGGCTGGGATGAGGTCTACGCCCTCTGCATGGTGTAGCACACCTTCACCGGGTGGAATGCACTGATCATTCATGGCTTTCTGCATCAGGGTCGAAAGGGTAACGGGCAGTTCGTCCGGCTTCTGCCAGCCCATACTAATGGTGAGTGAACCCTGCGGGTCAGCGTCTACAAGTAGGACCTTCTTACCCTCGGCGGCAAGACCGACACCCAAGTTTTCACAGGTTGTTGTTTTGCCAGTGCCTCCCTTTTGGTTGACAATGGCAATCGTGGTTGCTTTTTTGGAAATTTTTATCACCCCCGTTTCGCTAAATCGTGGTTGGTCTGATTCTGATAGTAAAGCTGTATGGTGGTCGGTGCGTTGTACAGAGAAGCGAGCAGGTATTGCTTCATGTTCCTGATTGGGCTGCTGTTCTCTGCAAGGCACTTCAACACAAATTTGATGTGGTCGGCGTTCAGCTTCATAAACCGGCTGCGTACCACCTCGGCGGGCTTATCATCCCCGGCGATGTGCAGCAGCTTGCGGTTGGTAGCACAGGTGTCCACCAGCAAATCAACGATCTGGTAGATGATGTCCTCGTCATCCGGGCAAAGCCAGAGCAGAAGGTCTACCTCCAAAGACTGCGAAAAATATTCTTCCAGTTGGGCGCGTTTACTCATCCCATCCGATTCTTCGGAATAGAAGGAATCGATCTCACTCATTTCAGTATCATTCTCTATTACAATAAACATGGAACCGGATATGGCAGCCAGCCATATTCCATTCCAACTCGTACCTAAGCTACAATAAGAGAGTAATCGGCTAACGCATCATTCTCTGGGCTTCTACGCCCGTTCTAAAGACAGTTGACCATCTCTCTTGTTGTAGCATTCGTTTTAAGCAGGTTGAGCCACCCGCCAAGCGGAGCGTTCGTGTCACCCAATAGATTGAATCGGCAACGAGTAAAAGATGGATTCCGGTTGCAAATACAAAGTAATGGAGGAACCGTTATGAACGCTGTAGGCATTGACGTTTCCAAAGGAAAGAGCATGGTTTGCGTCATGCGCCCCTTTGGAGAAGTAGTACTCGAACCCTTTGAAGTTTTACACACCGCCCAAAGCCTGAACGATCTGGCTGGGAAGCTCAAAGCTTTGGACGGAGAGACCCGTGTCGTCATGGAAGCCACCGGGAATTACCACAAACCAGTTGCTTTCGTTTTACACGATGCGGGCTTATTCGTTTCCGTAGTCAATCCTGTTCTGATTCATGACTATGACAACAACAGTTTAAGACGTGTCAAAACGGATAGAAAAGACGCTGTTAAAATCGCCAACTATACGCTCGACAAGTGGACACGGCTACGACAGTATCTTCCCGAAGATGATACCCGGCTGGCTTTGAAGAATTGTTATCGTCAGTACCAGCAAGCCGTGGCAGTTCGTACTATGCTGAAGAATAATCTGATCTCATCTCTTGACCTGACCTTTCCAGATGCAAACAAGCTATTTTCAAGCCCCGCAAAGAGCAACGGGTGCGAAAAATGGGTCGATTTCATTGGAGACTTCTGGCACAGTGAGTGTGTTTCAAGCCTTTCCTCTGATGCCTTTGCTAAAAAGTATTTAAAGTGGTGTCAGAAGCACGGATATAATTTCACTCGCTCAAAATCGGATACGATCTATGCCTGTGCAGTCAATGCTGCTTCTCTTCCAAAATCCCCAACCTCAAAACTCCTTATTCAGCAACAGGTCGCTCAGCTGAAAGCCGTATCTCAGTCCGTGGCTGCATTCCAGCAGGAGATGCTTCGCCTTTCTCAACAGCTTCCGGAATTTGATACTGTGATGGAAATGTACGGCGTCGGCCCTTCTCTCGGTCCTCAACTGATGGCTGAGATCGGAGATGTCCGTCGTTTCTCATCCAAGAAATCACTCATTGCATTTGCAGGAATTGAACCGCAGCCAAATGATTCTGGCAAGATTGTGGGCAACGATAGCGGAATTAGTAAAGTGGGTTCGGCTGTTCTACGTAGGACGCTCTTTCTGATTATGACTGTCATCTTGAAGACACAACCTCAGGATGAGCCGGTTTTTCAATTCATGAACAAAAAGCGCTCTGAGGGAAAACCCTACAAAGTTTACATGATGGCTTCAGCCAACAAGTTCTTGCGAATCTATTATGCTAGAGTGAAAGCTGTAATGGACTCCAAACACTCAAAATAAGCATGGATATTTGTTTTTGGTCGTAATTTCCTCTTGAGCCTGAGCTGAATTCAAAGAACCGCTTAGCTGGCGCAGCGAACCCTTGACAAACCGAAGCATTCAAATGCTATCCTGATTTTGCGAGGGCTGGCTGGGCTTGCTTTGCTATCCCCTCCGTCGCCCTCGCTGTGTTTTGACCAGCATTTGAATACTGTTTGTCATGGGCAGCGGTCGGTTAGCGAATTTTCTTGTTTTGGGACTTGACTTTTATTAGCAGGTCTTTAGTCTTATTATATCGTGATTTTGCAGGGTCTTGACACGCGATTTTGAAGCCACAAGAATCGTCATTATCACGATTCTTGACACTCTCTTTTGAAGATTCTGCTGAAAAGTTTTTCACATACACCAAACTTGGCTTTCCTTGCCCTCGGCGTTTTCGTTCAATCAGACCAAACTTTTCAAGTTCCCGGAGCAGCTTGGTCGCTTTGTTGTCTGCGCAACACAATGTCCTCTTGACATCCTCGATCGTGAAGAGGATGAACACCCGGTCCTGCTTGTCCAGCCAGCCGTTTTTGGCTGACAGGCTCATCCGATCCAGCAGGATGCCGTAGAGCGTCTTGGCATCCGTGGACAGGCTCTGGAACCGCTGCTCCTGAAAAAGAGCCTTTGGAATGCGGTAGAAGGAGAAAAGCTCTCCAGTCTGTCCGTAGAAGTAGTCAAGGGTCATGCGGTTGGTTCATGGATAAAAAACAGCAAAAATACATCGGCATCGTTGAGAAAACCTCCTTGTCAATACTTTTGGAGAAAATAAAAAGCGCAACTTTGATGTGTAAAATCAAAATTGCGCTAAGTAAGCTGTCAGAAAAAAACTTTTCTCGTAAATGACCTTCTCTCTGAGCAAAACCTATTGACACACTTAAAAATTGGGTGGTGAAATTGCCTTGTAGGCGGAGCATGATCCCTGGAAGCAGGATGCAGCTGTGAACCTTTTTGGCAGATAGAACGTATCAACGCGATATTAAGCCTGTCCCCACACTTTCGTGTGGGGGTGTGTTTCGATACCGTTCGGGAGAGCGCTTGCATGGCATGCAAGAGGTCACCGGTTCGATCCCGGTATTCTCCACCATTAGCTCAAATGAGAGTTAAGAACACCGTTGATTTCAAATCGAAGTCAACGGTGTTTTTGTGTTTGTCAGCAAGCAAGTTCATCGCTATTCTCCAAATACTGTGCAAGATCAAAGTTGAAGTCCACATGGATTTGGTATCCGCGATAAACGTCTACCCTGCGGATAAGCTGGCTGACGATCATCTTTTTTGCTTCAAAGCTGGCACTGTCGTAGAGATCAGAAAAAGAAATCAGTTCTTCGTACAGTTTTGATACGTTGTCCATCAGTTCGGCAGTTTTTTCTGTTTCTGCATAGGAAGATTCATAAAGAGCATCCAATTCCCGAAGTTTTTCCTCCTGCGCTGTAATCATCTCGACAAGGGTTTCTTTGGGAAAGACACTCTCGCCTTTGATACAGGCAAGAATCTCGGCTTTCAGGGAAATCAAGTCTTTTTGGGCTTTATCCCGCTCTACCTGAATAGTTTGCAGATGATTCTTGCGTTCGACAACTTCCCGCTCGTAACGCCTTGTAATGATCTGCTCTTTCGGGATGCCTCTCATTTTGGAAAAGATCTGACGGACTGACTTATCAATGATCTCATCCAAAATATGTACCGTATAACCCGTCTGCCCGGTGCAGTTGGTCTGCTTGCGGAGCTTTCCGTAACAGGTATAGCGAATACGCAGCGTATCGTCTAACGAACCATCTGCCATTTTTCGCCATTTACGGCTGCTGGTCAGTTCCAGCTTTGCACCGCAGTGTCCGCAGTAAGCGTTGCCGGCAAGCAGCGACTTCCCATGGATGTTCAAAGGAAGGCGATTTTCGGCTTCCGCAGTTGAGCGTACAGAACGTTCATTCCGAATGCGCTGTGCGTTTTCAAACTGTTCCTGCGGGACAATCTGCAAATCCGGCATCAATTCTGACCGTGCATTTTCGCTTATTGGAAGGGTCAGCTGTTGATATATGCCGCCCTTTCCTGTATACTGTTCTTGTTGTATCTGTTTTTTCACAACCTCAGCTTCCAACAAAAAATGAGATAGGCAACCCCTTTCGGGGAAGTCTATCTCATTTTTTTCGTTGGCGCTATTTTGCAACAGCCCCTTTTTATGTGTTGTGAAGAAATATCTATCTGTAAAAGATTCGTCCGAATGTACTTGAAAAAGCAATTTTTTCGGCTATAATGGAATTATAAGAAAAATCAGCCGAAAGCAGGTGACCGATATGAGTTACATCACAAGAAGTCTTGAAAAGGTAGTTCAGCAAGTTACGCAGGAATATCCAGTTGTGCTTGTGACTGGCCCCCGGCAGGTGGGAAAGACGACCATGCTGCAAAAGCTCATGGAGGGAAGTTCCCGTGGGTACGTCTCGCTGGATGACCTGAATGAGCGTGCACTCGCCAAAAATGACCCGGAACTGTTTTTACAGCTGCATAAGCCACCGGTTCTGATTGACGAGGTTCAGTATGCACCGGAACTATTTACCTATATCAAAGTCTATGCAGATACTCACCACGAACCGGGTGCTTTTTGGCTGACTGGTTCACAGGTGTTCAAGCTGATGCGTGGGGTACAGGAGTCGCTCGCCGGACGTGTTGCAGTACTGTCAATGACTTCTCTTTCGCAGTCAGAAATAAACGGTGCAGATACCGAACCCTTCCGTGTGGATTTGGATGCTCTGCTGAAACGTGAGGAAAAAGCTGTGCCCGCAGATACCAAAGGTATCTTTGAGCGTATCTATAGGGGTTCCATGCCCGCTATTGCAAGCGAAAAAAATACTAATAGTCAGATTTTTTACAGTAGCTACCTTTCCACCTATATTGAACGTGACGTAAAAGAGCTTTCAGATGCCATCGATGCGCTGAAATTTCTGCGTTTCATGACAGCGGTTGCGGCTCGCTGCTCACAGATGCTAAATATTGCCGAAATTGCACAGGATGCGGACATCAATCAGAAGCAGGCAAAAGATTGGCTGCACATTCTGGAAACGCTGGGCATCATCTTCTATCTGCACCCCTATTCCAATAATCTGCTGAAGCGGTTGGTAAAGACCCCAAAACTCTATTTTTATGATACCGGGTTGGTCTGCTATCTGACCAAGTGGAGCAGTGCAGAGGTTCTGGAGTATGGTGCAATGAACGGTGCAATCCTCGAAAACTATGTTGTTTCTGAAATTGCGAAAACCTATTTGAATACCGGCAGAGAGCCGTTTCTGTACTATTACCGCGACAAAGATGCAAAAGAAATCGATATTATTTTGGAGCAAGATGGTGTTCTAAATCCCATCGAAATCAAAAAGACCTCGAACCCCGGCACTGAGCTGACGAAGGTATTCTCTTTGCTGGATAAAGCTTCTGTCCCGCGTGGGAAAGGTGCTATCGTCTGCATGAAGCCCAAGGTTGGGGTCGTGGACCGGGATAACTACGTTGTCCCGATTTGGGTCATCTGATTTTCGATATGTACGGTTGTACTTGAACTTGTTAAAAATGCTTATGATGCACAAACAATATTAGCATCGTCTTTTCTCATCAATGTATAAATGCGTGAGGAAATCAGTTCGATCGGGAGTACGCTGTGCATGGATTGCAATCGTTCACCGTAATTTGGAATGTCCCGGTATTCTCTGCCCAAGCAAGAGCATTGTACAGAAGTCTGCAATGCCCTTTTTGTTTTAATACCACAACAAGGAGGGAACTATGGAAGAATACAGTTTAGACCGACACCTTAAATCCTACTGCGATGCCCACGAGGAATATCAGAATCTGTATGCGACATGGAGCCTGAACCGGAAAAGCTGCTCTGAAATGCTGAAAACGGTTCTTCTGCGCTACCCGCATTACAGCCTGCATGATGCCAGCCATGCCGAAGCCATTTTATCGAAAATCGAAATGCTTCTGGGCAGCCGCGTGAGCCAGCTGTCCCCTACGGACACATGGCTGGTGCTTCACGCCGCCTACGCACACGACCTTGGCATGGTGGTGCAGTGGCGCGATTTACAAAAAGCCTGGTCTGACCTGGCGTTTCAAAACTATCTCACTTCGCTTGCCGAGGGCGAAGACAAAGATCTGCGCAATGCAGTACAGTGGCTGCGCAAAATGGAGGCAGGCAAGAAGGATGATGCACTGTGGCCCCTCCATATCGTCCGCAGCGTCCAGCTCATCGACGCTGCCTATTTCCGCAGCCAACATGCCGCCATGTCCAAAAGCTACATTGAGCGCATCGCCCAAGGGTTGCAGATCGACCTTGGACACAGCGGCTTGGTGCGCAGCCGCCTGCTGCAACTGCTGGGCGAGATCTGCGCCTGTCACACCGCCCCGGAAGACCAGGTGTTGGAGCTTCCGTATGAGACCAACGGTTTTGGCTCTGACTATGCGCATCCCCGCTTTGTTGCCATGCTGCTCCGGCTGGGTGATCTGCTGGATGTGGATAACGGACGCTTTAACGCCGCTGCCGAAGAGGTGATCGGCGGGCTGCCGGAAAGTTCCGTTGCACACAAGGAAAAGCATGAAGCCACCAAGCATCTTTTGATCACGCCTGAGCAGATCGAATTTGCAAGCGACGGTCCCGACGAGCCTTCCTACCTGGAAGCCCGCCGCTTTGTGAACTGGCTGGAAGCTGAGATCCGTTTTTTGACCATGAATTGGGTCATTCTTGTTCCAAAAGGCTTTGGGGGATTTGCACCGCGCTTTGAAAAGCCTAAGCTGTGTATCAAGGGCGTACCCGATGCAGAAGGGCTGGCCGGGCTCCACTTTGAGATCTCACAGAAAAAGGCATTTGAGATCATTGAAGGCTCCAACATTTACGAAAACAAGTTGGTGTTCATCCGTGAACTGCTGCAGAACGCCATGGATGCTTCCAAAATTCAGCTCTGGCGGGATCTTTGTGCCGGCACCTATCAGGCGTGGATCGGTGAAAAGGACAGCAAGAAGCTGCAAGCCCTGCAACCTTACAGCCTGCAGGCAGAGATTTATCATAGCTACCCCATCAAGATTCATTTGAGCACCGACGAGGATCAGGTGACACAAATCGAAATCGAAGACCGGGGTACTGGCATCACCCTTGATACCTTCAAGCGTATGTGCAATGTCGGTGCCAGCCCTTCTGGCTCCGACGAACTGAAAAAGGAGATTCAGTGTATGCCAAAATGGCTGCGGCCTACCGCAGGTTTTGGCATCGGACTTCAGTCGATTTTCCTCGTGGCCGACCGCTTTGAGATTGTGACGAACAACGGCACCGAAGTTCTCACTGCAATCGCACACTCCAACCAAAACGGCGGCTACCTGCAAATCAAAAAAGAGGGCAGCAGACCTTTCCGGGGTACAACGATTCGCATCGCACTCAAGGTCCCCATTGCTCCTTCGTTTACGTTTGCTGGCAAGTCCTTTTACTACTGGTACTTCCAGTACGACCCTATGGAAGCACAAAACTGTCTGGGAGAACTTCAGATTTTGGACGAAGTCAGCAATAACTACGGAACATCGCTTTTCACGGTCCATGTTTCAAGCAATAATCCTTCGGTGGGGAGCCAGACGATCACACATCTGATTCCCATCTGCGAGAATTTTGCAGCAGACAAATGGGAACGCCGTGACAATTACCTAGTCCAGTTTGAAAACGATTGCTCCACCGCAAAGCTCTGGAACGAAACGAACGCCGTCTACGCGGAGTTGTCTCTCCATCCGGAATCCAGAAGTCTCTCGGAGGTGCGTTTTAAGGGCGTCCGGGTAAAGGACAATCTCCTCTTCCACGAGCAGTGCCTAGGTGCCGTGATCGACATTTATGGTTTTGATACCAAGAGCTGTCTGCGGCTGAACCGCTCTGAACTGACAAAAGAAGGAAACCGTATTCTGAGTGACCTGATGCTCGAACTCCACGATTGCTACATCGAGGCCGTTCTCGCACGTCTGAATGGTACTGACAAACAGGACATCGCTCTTTTGCAAAGTAAGCAGTTCAACTTGTTCCATTTCTGGCTTGCCTGCCTGCCAAGGCAAAAAGCCGAAATCAAAACAGATCATTTGAAAACTCTGACGGAAACTGTTTTGTACTGCAGTATGTAAACGATTCCTTCAAGATCCAGCAGGTCAGGCTTGGCAGCATCCTCCCCTTTGACGATAATCTCTTTTTTGTCCACGGCTCCATGTTTAAGACCGTTGATGGTCTGGACTATGACCGCATTGATGATGTCTGCAAAAAGCTGACCGCAGCTGCTGAAAAAGCCCCAGACCTCCAAAAAATTATCCTTCCGTTGGATGAGCGCTTGATTCGCGCAGCTTCCAACTGTCACAAAGCGTTTATCCGAAGAGCAAACGGCCTCTTCCTCTACCAGATTTCGCTTTTTCCTGTTGGTCTGCAGGTGGATGCGGAGACCAGAGAACTCCTTTTGAAATCCCTCGGCGAACGGACACTAATCTCGCGCACTATTTTTGACGACGAAGAACATTCTCCCCGCCGCCGGGCGATTTCCGGACTTGCCGATTATCCCAATCTGTGTGTATCCAGGCTTCCGGTCGGTGTCATGTACAGCAGTTTTTCACACTGCAACGCCATTATTTCTCCTTTCAACTGTGACCAAAAGCGACTTGCCGAATCCGAAAGCTGTGACCTCTTTGTTGCACAGATTTTGGAGTCCAGCGCATTCCAACGCGTCGTCCAATGGACGATGGACCACGCGCCGGACAATGCCGCCCTGCGCAGTGTGGAAACTGTGAAGCAGGAGTACCAAAAGCTCATGCAGGACTATTATCAGGTGATCCACTCCGCAGAAAAAACTCAAACTCATCTAAACAGCACAACATCTCCGGCTGTAGAATCGTAGTACATTTCTTTGCGATAAAATCACCCCCTCGGTGAGCCATGCGTAAATTCATGGTTCGTCTTGTTCTGGTAATAAAGCTGCATCGTGGTGGGTGCGTTGTACAGAGAAGCGAGCAGGTATTGTTTCATGTTTCGGATTGGGCTGCTGTTCTCTGCAAGGCACATCAGCACAAAGCGGATGTGGTCAGCATTCAGCTTCATGAAACGACTACGCACCACCTCGGCGGGTTTATCGTCCTCGGCAATGTGCAGCGTCTTGCGGTTGGTGGCGCAGGTGTCCACAAGCAAGTCCACAATCTGATAGATGGTGTCCTCATCGTCCGGGCAGAGCCGGAGCAGAGTGTCAACCTCCAAAGACTGTGAAAAATATCCTTCCAACTGTTCGCGTTTGCTCATCGCATCATCTTCTTCCGAATAGAAGGGATAAGGTTCACTCATTTCAGTATTATTCTCATCAGTCTTATTACATCGTGATTTTGCAGGGTCTTGACTTGTGGTTTTGAAGCCTCCAGAATCGTGAAAATCACGATTCTGGAATATTGATTTTGACGATTCTGCCGAAAAGTTTTTCACATACACCAAACTTGGCTTGCCCAAACCTCTGCGTTTTCGTTCAATCAAACCAAATTCTTCAAGTTATCGCAGCAGCTTAGTCGCTTTGTTGTCTGCGCAACACAATGCCCTCTTGACATCCTCAATCGTAAAGATGATGAACACTCGGCCTTGCTCGTCCAGCCAGCCATTTCTAGCAGACAGGCTCATGCGGTCGAGCAGGATGCCATAGAGTGTTTTGGCATCGGTTGACAGGTCTTGAAACCGTGTTTCTTGAAAAAGTGCCTTGGGAATGCGGTAGAAGGAGAAAAGCTCTCCGGCCTGTCCGTAGAAGTAGTCAAGGGTCATGCGGTTGGTTCACAGATAAAAAACAGCGATAATATATCGGCATCGTTGAGAAAACCTCCTTGTCAATACTTTTGGGGAAAATAAAAAGCGCAACTTTGATGTGTAAAATCAAAATTGCGCTAAGTAAGCTGTCAGAAAAAACTTTTCTCGTAAATGACCTTCTCTCTGAGCAAAACCCATTGACACACTTAAAAATTGGGTGGTAAAATTGCCTTGTAGGCGGAGCATGATTCCTGGAAGCAGGATGCAGCTGTGAACCTTTTCGGTGGATAGAACGTAACAACGCGAAATTAAGCCCGCCCCCACGCTTTCGTGTGGGGGTGTGTTTCGATACCGTTCGGGAGAGCGCTTGCATGGCATGCAAGAGGTCAGCGGTTCGATCCCGCTATTCTCCACCAAAAAAGCACTGTACTTCGTTTGAAGTATGGTGCTTTTCTTTTTATACAGACGCAGAAAAAGGCGGGAGCTTCCCACAAAAGGGAAAGCCACCGCCTTTGATGATCATCGGATGAGCCAGCCGTAATCCTGTCTGCAATCTACCACATGATCCGCATAAACCGTATGATCTACAATCTGGAAGATAAGCATATAGCGTTTTTCAAACAAGATGAATCGGTAAGCATTTTTAGGAATGTATTCGCCTTTGAGCCATGGGCAGCGCTGCGGCATCTGCTCCAAAGACTTTGCAGCCTTTTCAAATTCGACTGTAAGCCGTTCAGCTGCTGCAGGGCTGACATGTGCCAGAAATGCGGCGTGGGACACCAGCATCTGAGCAGCCCGTGCTGACACGATCACGTGGTATTTATTTTGCTGTGCCATGCCCTGTGGCCTCCTTGACCGCACTGCGCATCATGGAAGTGACCTCGTCAATCGAATAGCCCTCGCTTCCACGCATCCGGTCCTCTTCCACGGAAAGCAGCTCTTCACGGAGCTTCAGCATTTTTTCACGGCGGTTGTAGGTTTCGATGTCCATGACGACCAAGTCACCCTCGCCGTTCTTGGTGAGAAAAATCGGCTCGGCGGTTTCTCTGCACAAATCGGCGATCTCGTTGTAGTTCTGACGAATCGCTGCAGATGGACGGATATTCATAAAAGCACCTCCTGCTCCTGAACGATCTATAATAGTAAAATTCTAATTATATTATATCCATATTGTGCAATGAAGTCAATGCGAACAGCTGTCACTTCGTTCTCCAGTTCCACCACTTTGCCAGCATTACGATCATAGCAGCCACGAAAACACACAAAAAATTTCTGCCCACTGCCGCAGCCTGCGCGAAACGGGCTGTTTTGTGCGCGAATGGCAGACCACGGAAGGCGGAACTTGTGCTATAATAGAATAAAAAATAGGGAAGCAGAAGGAACGGGGGATGCAGCGATGAAACTGCGGACGGCGATCGTGGAAGACCGCAAGCCGGATGCCGAACGGTTGGAACAGCTGCTGAAAAAGGCATTTGAAAATGAGAACATATCCTGCAGCTGTTTTGCCAGCGGAGATGAATTTTTGCGGGCCGACTGGCGCGAAGGGTATCAGGTAGTGTTTCTGGACATCTGCATGGAGGGCACCAATGGCATTGAGACGGCGCGGCGGCTGCGTGCGGCCGACCCGGACCTGCTGATCGTGTTTGTGACATCCTCGCCGGAGTACGTGTGGGATGCCTTTCCGGTACATCCATTCGATTATCTGCTCAAGCCTTATAAGGAAGAAAAGTTTGAGCAGCTGGCAGGGGAGCTGCGGCGGGTGCTGTGCCGCCAGCAGCCAGAGCTGGAGGTGCGCATTGCCCGGCAGATCGTGCGGCTGCCGCTGACCAAGATCTACTATGCTACGGCACAGAACCATTATGTGCGTGTGGTCACGGATGACGGCGAGTGCCGGGCCACGGCAAATTTTGCACAGGTGCAGGAACAGCTTCAGACCCAGCCGGAATTTCTGGTGTGCAACCGCGGCGTGATCATCAACATGTCCAAGGTGCTGCGGTTTGAGGGCGACTGCATTGAAATGCTGGATGGGACCCATCTGCCGGTGCGGCAGAAGGACAAAAACAGCCTGCTCGCCCAATTTACGCAGTACCAGTTCCGTGGGATGCAGCGGGAATTCTGATCTGGAAAGGAGAACGCTTGTGAATTTTGCATTGTTTGGACGTTTTTTTCTGGAATTTGCAATGATGTATCCGGCAGAATACCTCTGCCTTGCCTCGCTGCAGGAGCACTTGCGTGCACCGCGTAAAACCTATGCCATCGGTGCGTCGGCGATCACACTGATGGGTCTGGCTGGCGCAGCGGTGTGCTGCATGCTGGACATGGAAACGAACTTCCTGCTCATCCCGCTGCTCATCATCAGCTTCTGGCTGCTGCGCTGGCGCACCGACCGGGAAGTATCGATCAGCCAGACCATGTTTCTGTTCTCGGTGTCGGCAGTGATGATGTCTGTGTGCACCCTGCTTGCCGTTGTGCTGAACGCGGAAGCTGAGCTGGACAATGCACAGCCGGTGTTTCTGCCCAGCACCTCGGTCATCTGCCTGACCCTCGCGGTGATACTCAGCACCATCTTCCGCTTTACGGCAGTGCGCTGGAGCCGGTGGCTGCTGCAGGAGTACCACGGAGAAGCCTTCTGGGAGTCGGCATGGCCGCTGCCGGCACTGTACGCGGCGTTTCTGGTGTTCTGTATGCCGAAGGAGATCGGCATCATCCTGATGAACCGCATCCGCATCATCGCGGTGCTGGCAGTGAGCATCTCACTGCTGGGCGTTTTTCTGCTGCTGTACGAGATGTACCGCGTGGCAAAGGAGTATGCCCGCAGCTCCCAGCTGGACCGCGAAAACCAGCTGCTGGCCGTGGAGTCCCGCCGCTATATGGAGCTGCGCAGCTATCTGGAACAGACCCGCCACCTGCGGCACGATTTCCGCCAGCACCTGCATGTGATCTCCGGCCTGACCGAGGCCGGGCAGCTGGATGAACTGAAAAGCTACCTGAGCCAGTACGAGAGCGAACTCAGCGATACCAGACCCACCCTGTGCGCCAACGCTGCGGTGGATGCGCTTGCCGGCCACTACGACTACGAGGCCCGGAGACAGGGCATCCAGATCGAATGGAAGCTGGAACTGCCCAAGCTCCTGCCCCTGCCGGAGGCCGACCTGTGCACCATTCTTGGCAACCTGCTGGAAAATGCGCTCCATGCCAGCCAGAAGCTGCCGCCGGAAGAACGGCAGATCAAGGTGCTGGCCCGGATGCTCAGCCCGGCCATGATGGGCCTGATGGTGGAGAACCGCTACGATGGCGTGCTGAAAAAGCAGGGCGGCGTTCTGCGCTCCACCAAGCATGACGGACAGGGCATCGGCCTTGTTTCCGTCGAAACTGCCGTGCACAGGTATCACGGCAATCTGACGGTGGAAACGGGCGGCAACGTTTTCCGGGCCAATGTGCTGCTGAACCTGTAAAATATTCCTGCCCCAAGGCACCGGCTTTTTTGCACAAGCCGGTGCCTTTTGGTTGCACTTTTCCCGGGAAATCATTATACTTATTGATAAAAGAAAAGGCAGCAGGGGAGCATATGGCAGCAGAAAGCAAAACCGGCTGTTTCTTAAACTTTCCTAAGAAATCTTTTGTAGAAACTAAAACGTTCTGCTGGTATACTAAAATCGAATGACAGTACAAGGGGGAAGTGTGAATATGGCAGAACAGACGATCCTGATCGTGGAGGACGACCCGGATATCCGGGACGGTGTGCGCATCCTGCTGGCAGGCGAGGGCTACCACATTCTGGAGGCAGAGAACGGCCTGCGGGCATTGGAGCTGTTCGACCCGGAGGTGGATCTGGTCATTCTGGATATCATGATGCCGGGCATGAGCGGTCTGCGCGTGTGCGAAGAGCTGCGCAAGACCTCGGCGGTGCCCATTTTGTTCCTTACCGCAAAATCGCAGGAGTCGGACAAGCTGCTGGGCCTGACGGCGGGAGGCGACGACTATCTGGCAAAGCCGTTCTCCTTTGCGGAGCTGAGCGCGCGGGTCAAGGCGCTGCTGCGCCGGTACTGCGTGTATCAGGGCAAGGATCAGGTGCATCACAAGCCGCACAACACCACGCTGGAGCTGCACGGTGTGCGCCTTGCACTGGACTGCAACCGTGTGTGGGTGGACGAGCGGGAAGTGGATCTGACCGAGACGGAATACAAAATTCTGCGGCTGCTCATGCAGAACCCGCAGCGCATCTTTTCCATTCAGGTCATTTATGAGACGGTGTGGAACGAGCCGTACTACTATGTTTCCAACGGCACAGTGATGGTGCATATCCGCAACCTGCGTATGAAGGTGGAGGACGACCCGCAGAAGCCCACCCGCATCTGCACTGTGTGGGGCAAGGGCTACCGCTTTGTTTCCGGAGAGGAAGGCGGTCTATGAAAAAGCAGAACGGCCTTGCAAAGCAGTTTATGGGCATGATCGCACTGGCGGCGCTGGAAAGCGTGCTGCTGCTGACAGTATCGCAGGTGGTGCTTGCCAAGGGACTGCGCTTCTGGTTCAGCCGCACGGAGGTGCAGCAGCATGCCACCCAGAAACAGGTGCAGGAGCTGCAGAGCTATGTGACGGAACATCATCTTGCCAGCACGGATGTAAAGGAACTGACGGATTGGAGCCATAAGCGGCGTTATACCCTGCTGGAACTCTACCGGGGCCAGACGATGATCTACTCTTCGTTTGCACCCAAAGACGGGATGATCTCGTTTTTGCCGCAGAACGGCACATCGGATCAGAACCCGGGGGTCCTGGTGGATAAGACCGGCGTTTACGATTGGCTGCCCTGCTACACGCTCACCTTTGCAGACGGTGAGGTGAGCGCGATGCTCTACTACAACGGCTTCAATACCTATTACGGCACCGGGTGCAAAATTTTGCTTTTCCTGTGCATTTTATGGTGGTTTCCGGGCTTTTTCCTTCTGAACAGCCGTAAGATCGTGCGGTACGTGGTGCAGCTCAGTGAGGAGATCCAGGCCATGGAGGGCGGCGACCTCGACCACCCCATTACCATCCGCGGCAGCGATGAGATCACCACGCTGGCCTCCTGTCTGGACTCCATGCGGGTGACTTTGCGCCAGCAGCAGGAAGAGGAAGCACAGGCCGCTGCCAAGGTAAAGAATCTCATCACCGAGATGTCGCACGATCTGCGCACGCCGCTGACCACTCTGCTGCTGTATACAGAGATCTTGCAGTATCATAAGTACGAGACACCGGAACAGGCCGACAATTACCTGAACAAGATCGACGCGAAGGCCCGGCAGATCAAGCAGCTTTCGGATAACCTGTTTGAATATGCCCTTGTCACGCGGGATACGGTGGCCGTGCTGGACCCGCCGGCACATTTTTCCACTGTGTTTGAAGAGCCACTCACGGAAATGGTGGAAACGCTGCAGCAGCGCGGGTTTGCCTGCGCACTGGAACTGGGCGAGGAGGACGTGCTGCTCTTGGTCAGCGGGCAGTACGTGCGCCGCATTCTGGATAACATCACCTCGAATCTGGTCAAGTATGCCGACCCCTGCAGTGATATCCTTGTGCGCTTTGTGCAGGAAGAAGACAGGGCGGGCCTGTGCTTTGAGAACCGCGTCCTGCCGGTGCCCGCCTCCTCGGAGAGCACCAAGGTGGGACTGCCCAGCATTGAAACAATGATGGAAAAGATGCAGGGCATCTGCCGTATTGAACAGCCTGAAGGCATTTTCCGCATGACACTGCTGTTCCAGACCGTCAAAGAATAAAAAAGCAGAGAAGGCTTCCCGCTGAGGGAGGCCTTCTCTGCTTTTTCACACATTGTTGCCTTCTCTTAAGTCATCTTAAGACTTTTTTGCCCAAAATCCTAAGAATCATCCTGTATACTTCCAGATATTGGCGGAGAAGATCCCGCCGCATGCAATACAGGAGGGGCGATACGATGCTGCGAAAGAAAAACAGCGAACCGGCACAGCAGCCGGATGCCCAGCAGGAACTGCTGGACTTTGAGAACCCGGCGGTGCAGCCGGGCAAAAAAGACCCGAAACAGTTTTTGAAGCGCAACTGGAAAAAGATCACTGCGGTGGTCTGCGTGGCGGCGGTGGCCGCTGCGGTGCTGCTGCCCAAAAACAGCAAAAAGGCTGTGCAGGCCAGCACCCAGTACATGGAGGCCGCACTGGAACGGCGGGACATCACCAACACCTTCAGCGGTTCCGGAACCATTTCCGCAGCTAACACCTATACGGTCAAGTCGCTGGTGAAGGGCACTGTGCTCACCGCAGATTTTGAGGTGGGCGATACCATCGAGAAGGGTACCGTGCTGTACACCATCGACAGTTCAGACGTTGCCACCAGTGTGGAAAAGGCCCAGCTTGCGCTGGAGCAGGCACAGCGCAGCTACGACGATACAGCCGATGCCCAGTACATCCGCAGCGTCATTGGCGGCACAGTGGCTTCCATCAAAGTCAAGGCCGGTGACTACGTGACCGCCGGGCAGGAGATCGCCACCGTGCGGGACGATTCCAGCCTGCTGCTCACGCTGGAATTCCCGGCAGCGGATGCTTCGGGGTTTGCCGTGGGTCAGGCTGCGGAGGTCATACTCAACGGTACCTTTGAGACCCTTTCCGGCACGGTGCAGGCCGTGGCCGGCACCGATACCATCAGCAGCGGCAATCTGCTGGTGCGCACCGTGACCATTGCCGTGAAGAATAATGGCAGCCTGACCACCGCACAGGCCGCATCCGCCACCATCAACGGTGTCAGCGCGCTGGCTTCGGCCCGGTTCGATTATCAGCACCAGCAGACCGTCACAGCCACCACCAGCGGCACGGTGGCTGCTGTGTGCGTCAAGGAAGGCACTGCCATTGAGGCCAACACGGCCATCGTGCAGCTTTCCGGCACCGAGCTGAGCAGGCAGGTACAGTCCGCTGCCGACAGCCTGCTCAACGCGCAGCTTTCCATGAGCGATACCCAAAAGCAGATGGAAAACTACACCATTCCCTCGCCCATCAGCGGCACCGTGATCCAGAAGAATGTCAAGGCTGGTGACACTGTGGGCACCGATACTACAGCCAGCGAGACGCTGTGCACCATCTACGACCTGAGCTATCTGGAAATGACGCTGAATGTGGACGAACTGGAAATCCTCTCCATCAAGGAGGGTCAGACCGTCACCATTACGGCAGATGCCATTTCTGACCGTACCTTTACCGGCGTGGTCACCAGTGTTTCCGCTGCAGGAACCACCACCGGCGGCACCACGACCTACCCGGTGACCATCCGCATCGATGACACCGGCGACCTGCTGCCCGGCATGAACGCCACGGCCGAGATCGAGGTGAGCAGTGCGTCCAACGCCCTTGCCGTTCCCAACGGTTCCGTGGTGCGCGGCAATTATGTGCTGGTCACCAAGGATTCGCCCAGTGCTGCCAATGCCGTGCAGGATATGACCGCACCGGACGGCTATGTGTACGTAAAGATCACCACCGGCACCAGCGACAACGATTCGATCGAAGTGACCGGCGGCCTGCAGGAGGGCGACACCATCGCCTACGATGCCAATGCTGCTGAAAAGCAGAACGCCAGCGACAGCATGGAATTCATGGTGGGCCCGGGCGGCACCATCGCCTACGATGCCGACGCTGCTGAAAAACAGAACGCCAGCGGCAGCGGCGGGCACGGCGGAGGGAACGGAGGCCCCGGCGGCGGAGGCCCGGGAGGTGGCTTCTGATGAGTGCCCTTATTGAATTTGATCATGTGTGCAAGTATTACCAGATGGGCGATACCCTTGTAAAGGCTGCAGATCACATTTCGATGCAGATCAACAAGGGCGAGTTCGTGGCCATCGTGGGCCAGTCCGGCTCCGGCAAATCCACCTGCATGAACATCATCGGCTGTCTGGATGTGCCCACGGCGGGCACCTATAAACTCAATGGCCGGGATGTGGGCAGAATGAGCCGCGACGAGTTGGCCGAGATCCGCAACGAGCTGCTGGGATTCATCTTTCAGCAGTACAACCTGCTGCCCAAGCTCAGCCTGATCGAAAACGTGGGGGTCCCGCTGGTGTATGCCGGAGTGCCGCGTGGGGAGCGCCGCCGCCGTGCCGCCGCCGCACTGGAGCGGGTGGGCCTTGGCGATAAGCTCCGGAACAAGCCCAACCAGCTTTCCGGCGGTCAGCAGCAGCGTGTTTCCATCGCGCGGGCACTGGCAGGCCGTCCGGCTGTCATTCTGGCCGACGAGCCTACCGGCGCACTGGACAGCCACACCGGCCGTGAAGTGCTGGGCATGCTGCAGGACCTGCACCGGCAGGGCAACACCGTGGTGCTTATCACCCACGACAACTCCATTGCCGTGCAGGCCCAGCGCATCATCCGGCTGGAGGACGGCCATGTGGTGTACGACGGCGATGCCCACGCACCCGAAGCCGTGGTGCAGCCCAATTATGCACCCAAGGCAGAACAGGAGGGGAGTGCATCATGATCTATGAGACCTTCCGTGAAGCCATCCAGAACATCTGGAGCAATAAGTTCCGCACCTTCCTCACCATGCTGGGCATTATCATCGGCGTGACGGCGGTCATCGTTATCGTGGGCCTTGGCAACGGCATGACCCAGAGCATCCAGTCCAGCTTTTCAGATCTCGGCACCAACATCATCAGCGTGCAGGTCATGGGTTACGGTTCCCGCTCTGTGAAAGTGGAGGATGTTTACAGCCTCGTGGATGCCCACCCGGACCTGTTCGAGGCGGTGTCGCCTACGGCCAGCATCAACGGGACCGTGAAGGTGGGTACCACCAGCTACAGCAACACCAGCGTCAAGGGCGTGAGCGAGAGCTATCTTGGAATGAGCGGCTGCACCGTCCGCGTCGGGCGCGGCATCAACTACGTGGATCTGACTGACAACAAGAAGATCTGCGTAGTGGGCGATTACATCAGCCGTGTGGCCTATGGCGGCAATGCCGTGGGCCAGACCATCAAAATCGGAGCGGAGAAATATACCATTGTGGGTGTACTGGAAGCCAAGGTGACAGACACCTCGGATCAGGAGGGCAGCAGCGATGATATCGTTCTGCTGCCCTACACCACGGCGCTGCGTGTTTCACAAACCAGCACCGCCAGCTCCTACGCCGTCACTGTGACCAGTGAGGACAACATTTCCGAAGCGAAGACCGCACTGGAAAACGGCCTGCAGGAGCTGCTCAGCTCCGATAAGGGCTACATGGTCACCAGCATGAGCGAAATGCTGGATATGATGACCTCCATGGTGAACATGGTCGTCACTATCCTCACAGCCATTGCGGCCATCTCGCTGCTGGTGGGCGGCATCGGCATCATGAACATCATGATGGTGTCCGTCACCGAGCGCACCCGCGAGATCGGCATTCGCAAGGCGCTGGGTGCCAAGGAACGGGTCATTCTGGGCCTGTTCGTCACCGAAGCTGCCACCACCTCGGCGCTGGGCGGCATACTGGGCATCGGTCTGGGCTATCTGCTCTCGGCACTGGCAAACAAGATCCTGCCGCTGGTCATGTCCGATATGGAAATGACCGTGGCACCGTCTCTCAGCTCGGTGGCCGTGGCCTTTGGCATCTCGGTGGGCATCGGCGTGCTGTTCGGCTACCTGCCCGCAAAGCGCGCGGCACGGCTCAACCCCATCGAAGCGCTGCGTTACGATTAAGGAGGCAACTATGAAAAAACGATTCCTCGCACTGCTGCTGTCGGTGTGCATCGGCGTGTCCATGCTGGTGCTGCCCGCATCGGCAGCTGGCTCCAACACGGCGGTGCAGACGGCGGTAACGCTGGGCGCTTTCTCCACCGAGGAAGCTGCCGGGCTGAGCACGCCGCTCACCCGTGGGCAGCTGGCAAAGCTGCTGGTGGCCTTTTCCGCCTACCACGATAACGCCAATACGCAGGGCAGCATCGGCACTCTGTATACTGATGTGAACGGCAGCAGCGCTTATGCGCCCTATATCCGCATTGCAGTGCAGCAGGGCTGGATGAGCGGCTATACCGATGGCTCCTTCCGCCCGAATCAGACCGTGACGCTGGAAGAAGCCTGCACCGCCGCTCTGACCCTGCTGGGCTATGATGTGACGACCCTGACCGGCGGCTTCCCCGCAGCACAGCTGAACAAGGCAAACGCCATCGGACTGCGTGCAAATCTGAGCCGCACCCAGGGTCAGGCCATGACCATGGAAGACGGAGCCATCCTGCTGTACAACGCCCTCACCGCAAACACGGCCAGCGGCAGTGTGTACGGTACCACCCTTGGCTTTACGGTGACAAATGGTCAGGTGGATGTTTCGTCCATCCTGCTCAGCAATCTGGAAGGCCCCTTTGTGGCATCGGAAGGCGAAAGCCTGCCCTTTGAGCCGGAGGCCGTTTACTGCAACGACAGCGTGAGCACCAACGCCCAGCTGTCCGCTTATGATGTGTACTATTATAATGCCAGCGCAAAGACCGTGTGGGTCTACACCCGCAAGGCGGCAGGCCGCATCACGGCGGTGTCGCCCAGCGCCAGCGCACCCACATCTGTTACCGTGGCTGGCACCAGCTACACCATTGCAAGCTCCTCGGCAGCAGCCCAGCTGTCCAGCCTGAACGGCGGCGGCGTGGGTCAGGTAGTCACCCTGCTGCTGGGCATGAACAACGAAGCCGTTGCCGTGCTGACCGGTGATGCCGCAGACGAAGTGTTCTACGGCGTAGTGCAAACGGCCACCCGCAGCCTTGTGGAAGAAAACGGCGCGGACGTGCAGCAGAAGGTGGAAGTGAAGTGCACCGACGGCATCACCCGCACAGTGAGCGTGGCCAAGGACCTGAACTACCCGGCCGGCTGGATGGTGAAAATCACCGTGAACGCCGACGGCGAGCAGGTGGATGCCATTGGTAAAAAGGGCACTTCCGGTACGATCAATGCAGACGGTACCGCTCTGGGCGAAACAGCCCTTGCGGACGGCGTGGAAATTCTGGATACGACTTCGGAGGGTGTGGCTGGGACGGTAAGTCCCAGCCGCCTATCGGGGGTAACACTTTCGGATGCCGATGTGCGCTACTATACCACCAATGAGAACGGTCAGATCGATCGACTGATCCTGAACGATGTCACGGGTGATCTGTGGACTTACGGCGTGCTGGACGACGTGAAAAACCTCATCAACAATGTCACCTCTTCCAGCAGCACCACATCCACCGGCACGACGACCGGTACCACCACAAGCACCTCTTCCAGCACCGATGCAGCTTCCATCGCAGGCGATGTGGCCGAGATCGTGCTGCCCAGCATCGGCGACCTTTTGTGGGGCCTTGTGGACGGAAGCATCGGCAGCAGTGTGTGGGAAAGCGTGACCGGCAGCACCGACAAGCTGGCAAGCTATCTGCTCAAGTTGGGCGCAGCTAACACCAGCGGCGGTCTGAGCACTGTGCTCAACTATCTGGGAAGCGGTGCAGATTACGTGTGCTACGTGAACGGCAAGCAGACGACCTACAAGACCAGCACCAAGTACCCGGTGCTGGCGGGCGGCATTGCTGTGGGCATCAGCACTTCCGGCAAGGTCAAGTCCATGCGGCAGCTGATGCCTGCCGTGATCGACAAGGTGGGCGCGGCCTCGGTGATGAGCGGCGGCAAGAAGTACGAGACTGCCGACGATATGCAGGTGTATCTGTGGTATAAGGGCACCTACTATCCCACCACCCTTTCGCAGGTGAACGGCGAGGACTACACCCTCATTGGCTGGTTTGATAACGACGGCCGCGCAGCAGGCAGCAAGATCCGCGTGCTGATCGCGGTCAGGAAAAACTGAATCCGGCCCGGCCCTCCCCCGACGGGAGGGCTTTTTGCTGTCCGCACGACGCATACGGTCAAGTTGAAAAATGAATAAAATTTGCACATAGAATGAGATGTTTTTAGGCTGAATGAGCAAAGAATCGAAAGAAGCCCCATAATCATATTGACATAATGGGTAATGGGGTGTAAACTACGTGCATCGGGTCGAGCAAATCTGAAAATTGAGATCATTCAGGGAGGAAACGGCTATGATGTGTTGTTGCGCAATGTGTTGTTGTACCGCAAACGCTTCCCGGACCGGCCGCCCTGCAGTATGGTATGCCGTGTGAGCATATCTGCATATTCTGTGTGGGAACACGCAGAAGGATCTGTCGCTGATCGCCTGGGAGCTTACTTGAAGAGGGAGCTTCCGGGCGTTTTGTTTTGACCCGCAAATCAGGATACAAGGGAGGAATCCGGCAATGGACTGGAATGCGATCCAGCAATATTTGCCGCTCTACCAGAAAGCCGCTGTACTTACCGTGCGGCTGGGCGTTGCAGGCATCATTTTTGCCATCATCATTGGCCTTGCCTGCGCAGTGATCCAGTATGACAAGGTGCCCGTTCTGCGGCAGATCGTGGGTGTCTACATCCAGCTGTCCCGCAACACACCGCTGCTGGTGCAGCTGTTCTTCATTTATTATGGCCTGCCCAAGGTGGGCATCCGCACCAATGCCGAGATCTGCGGCATTGCCGGTCTGGCGTTTCTGGGCGGCAGCTACATGGCCGAAGCGTTCCGCAGCGGTCTGGAAGCCATTGAGCCGATTCAGACGGAAAGCGCCTACAGCCTTGGCATGGATCGCTGGCAGACCATGCGCTACATCATTCTGCCGCAGGCCATGTCCACCAGTATGCCGGCTTTCATGGCAAATGTGATCTTCCTGCTCAAGGAGACCAGCGTGTTCAGCGCCATCAGCCTGATGGACCTGATGTTCACGGCCAAGGATCTCATCGGCATGTATTCCAAGACCATCGAATGTCTGTTCCTGCTGGTGGTGTTCTACCTTATCATTCTGCTGCCGGTGTCCATTGTGGGCAGCCTGATCGAAAGGAGGCTGCGCTATGCTGGATTTGGGTCTTGATGTCCTGTTCAAGGGCAAAAACATGGCCCGCCTGCTGGGCGGCCTTGGCGTTGCACTCAAGATCAGTGCCGTCTCGGTGATCATCAGCCTGCCGCTGGGCATCCTGCTGGGCGTGCTCATGACCTCCCGCAACCCCGTTATCAAGGCGGTTCTGCGGCTTTATCTGGAGTTCGTCCGCATCATGCCGCAGATGGTGCTGCTGTTCCTCGTTTACTTCGGCACCACCCGTGCCTTTGGGTGGAACCTTTCCGGCGAGATGGCATCCATCATCGTGTTTGTGCTGTGGGGCACCGCAGAAATGAGCGACCTTGTGCGCGGTGCGCTGATCGCCATTCCGAAGCACCAGTATGAGAGTGCCGAGGCCCTTGGCATGAGCCGGGCGCAGACTTATTGGTACATCATCATTCCGCAGACGGTGCGCCGCCTGATCCCGCTGTCCATCAACCTGATTACCCGCATGATCAAGACCACCAGCCTTGTGCTGATGATCGGTGTTGTGGAAGTGATCAAGGTAGCACAGCAGATCATCGAGGCCAACCGCACCGCCAGCCCCAACGCAGCGTTTGGCATTTATCTCACGGTTTTCGTGTTATATTTCTTCGTATGCTGGCCTATCAGTCTGCTGGCATCCTATCTCGAAAAGAAATGGAAGTGACCGTACATGGCAGAACCTATTTTGACTGTTGAACATCTGATCAAGGCCTATGGCGAGACCCCCGTGCTGGATGATATCAGCTTTGCTGTCAAGCCCGGTGAGGTCATCGTGGTAGTCGGCCCTTCGGGCTGCGGCAAAAGCACGCTGCTGCGCTGCCTGAACGGCCTGGAGCCCACCCAGAGCGGCCGGGTGCGGCTGGGCAATGAGACCGTTGCCTACGGCGGTAAAAATCTGACCCAGCTGCGCCAGCGCATCGGCATGGTGTTCCAGAGCTACGAGCTGTTCCCGCACATGACGGTGCTGGACAATGTGCTTCTGGCACCCACCAAGGTGCAGAAGCGCCCCAAAGCGGAAGTGCAGCAGGAGGCCGAAGCTCTGCTGGACCGCGTGGGACTGCTTGCCAAGAAAAACAGCTACCCGCGTGAGCTTTCCGGCGGACAGAAGCAGCGCGTTGCCATCGTGCGCGCACTGTGTATGCACCCGGAGATCCTTCTGTTTGATGAAGTGACCGCTGCCCTTGATCCGGAAATGGTGCGCGAGGTGCTGGACGTTATGCTGGACCTTGCCAAGCAGGGCAAGACCATGATCATCGTCACCCACGAAATGCAGTTTGCCCGCGCCATTGCCAACCGCGTCATCTTTCTGGATGGCGGCAAGATCGTGGAAGAAGCTGCACCGGCCGAGTTCTTTGACCGGCCCAAGACCGAGCGCGCGCAGCGCTTCCTGCGCACCTTCACGTTTGATGCTGTGAAATGAGTCACAGATCAAGATAAAGACTGCGGGGGTTCCGCAGCCAATGGGAAAGATTTTGTAAAGGAGAATCCATTATGAAACGGTCTAAAATTTCTCGTCGTTCCTTCCTGCTGGGTCTGGGCGCAGCATCCGCTGCTGCCGTTCTGACCGCATGCGGCGGCTCTTCTTCTGCTTCCACCGCAACTGCAGCATCTGGCAGCGCAGCATCCGGCAGCAGCGTGGTCTACCGCACGCTGGATCAGATCAAGGAGTCCGGCACCATCAACATCGGTGTCTTCTCCGACAAGAACCCGTTCGGCTACGTGGATGAGAACGGCGAGTATCAGGGCTATGATGTCTACTTTGCCCGCCGTCTGGGCGAGGATCTGGGCGTAGAGATCAACTTTGTTTCTACCGAGGCTGCCAACCGTATCGAGTATCTGCAGACCGGCAAGGTGGATGTGATCTTGGCAAACTTCACCGTGACCCCCGAGCGCGCAGAGGAAGTGGATTTCGCTCTGCCGTACATGAACGTTGCACTGGGCGTCATTTCTCCGGACAGCAACGTTATCACCACTCTGGACAACTGGAACGCTGACGATCAGATGATCGTCATTTCCGGCACCACTGCTGAGACCTACCTGACCAAGGAGTACCCCAATATTCCGCTGCAGAAGTACGATTCCTATGCAACGGCCAAGAATGCACTGGAGAACGGCAACGGCGTGGCATGGGCCAACGATAACACCGAGGTCATTGCATTTGCAAAGCAGAACACCGGCTACACGGTCGGCATTCCCTCTCTGGGCAGTCAGGACACCATTGCTCCCGCTGTGAGCCAGGGCAACACCACCGTTCTAGATTGGCTGAACGAGGAGATCAAGACTCTGGGCGAGGAGAACTTCTTCCACAAGGACTATGAGGAGACTCTGGTGGATACCTACGGCACCGACTTCGAGGACGAGCTGGTGGTCGAGGGCGGCGAGACCGCTGCCAGCGAGGCAGCAGCTTCTGAGGCTGCTGCTTCCGAAGCAGCTTCCAGCGCAGCCGCACAGTAAATAAATAACATCGAGCGGGCAGGAGAGTGCTGAACCTTTCCTGCCCGTTTTTGCATTGCACCATCTGCCGGAACGTGCTATACTGGAACAAAACAACTCCTGTCCGAAAAAACTTGAAAAAGAGAGGATGTTCCCAATGAAGCGTGCCTATACGAACGGGATCCTGCTGGATGGCACCGAGCAGATGCAGCCGGTAGAGCACAAGATCCTGCTGACCGAGGATGATAAGATCATTGCCATTGTCGATGAGGGCGTGGATCTGGACGGTTGTGAGGTGATCGATCTGCACGGAGGCTATCTGTGCCCGGGCCTGATCAACCTGCATGTGCATCTGGCAGGCAACGGAAAGCCCAGCGCAAAGCCGCGGGACAATGCCGCGCTGGTGCGCAAAATTCTGAGCAATGGCCTGACCCGTGCGGTGGCCTACAGGCTGGTATGCAGCTACGCGAAGCTGGAACTGCTGGGTGGCGTGACTACCATCCGCACCGTGGGCGGCATTGCAGATTTTGACACCCGCTGCCGTGATGATGCTGCAGCTGGCAAGCTGCTGGCACCGCGCATTCTTGCCGCCAACGAAGGCATTTCGGTGCCCGGGGGACATATGGCAGGCTCGGTGGCAGTTGCGGCCCATAGCAATGCCGAAGCACTTGCTCAGCTCAAAAAGGCCAGCGGACAGAAGGTGGATCTTGTCAAGCTGATGATCACCGGCGGCGTGCTGGATGCCACCGAAAAGGGAACCCCCGGCGAGCTGAAGATGAAGCCGGAAATGGTCAAAGCCGTCTGCGACGAGGCCCACAAGCTGGGCTATACCGTGGCGGCACACACCGAGTCGCCAGAGGGCGTAAAGGTGGCACTGGAAAACGGCGTGGATTCCATTGAGCACGGAGCAAAGATGGACGATGAGACCATCCGGCTTTACAAGGAGCGGGGAGCCTTCCTGTGCACGACCATCTCCCCGGCACTGCCCTATGCGCTGTTCGATACAACGGTTTCCGGTGCATCGGAAAAGGACCAGTATAACGGCAAGATCGTGTTTGACGGTGTGGTGGAAAGCGCAAAGACCGCCCTTGCCAACGGCATTCCGGTGGGCTTGGGCAATGACGTGGGCTGCCCCTACATCACCCAGTACGATTTCTGGCGGGAGCTGTGCTATTTCCATAAGTATTGCGGTGTGAGCAACCAGTTCGCCCTGTACACGGCCACCCTGCGCAATGCTCAGCTGGCCGGAGTAGGAGACGTGACCGGTTCCATTGAGCCGGGCAAGAGCGCAGATTTTATTGTGACAAAGCACAACCCGCTGGAAGACCTGCGTGCGCTGCAGCATCTGGAACTGGTGGTCTGCCGCGGCCATGTGATCAAAAAGCCGAACCCCAAGCGGAACAAAACGGTGGATGCCCTGCTGGACCCGTACCTCGAATAATACTGAAAAAGCAAGGAGAGACGATCGGTCTTTCCTTGCTTTTTCGTTCACATGCCTGCCATCACGGCCATGATGCTTTGCCAGCTCTTGTTGCGGGCAGCGGGCACAGTGGTGCGGCGGCGTGCGGGTGCAGAGCCGGAAGAGACCGTATTCATGGCGGTCATCGGCACCGACGGATGGAAGAATACGGCTGTATCACCGGCCAGCCACTGGGCGGCAAGGCGGGCTGCCTGCAGGTCGGCCTGCAGGGTGCGGCGCTCGGCACCGGCCAGATGATCCGCCAGCCAGTAGAGGATGGCACCCAGCGGCAGGCTGGGCAGAACATCCTGACTCCAGTAGGTCCAGCGGGCACCGGCCCCTACATGGCTTTCTACCGTGATCACAGCGCCGGTGCGGGCGTTCTGCGGGATGCTGCCCTGATAATTGATACCGGCGCACTGGCGAAGCTCGGCGGTGATGCGCTGGGTGCGGGCCATATCCAGCCTGTCCTCACGGCAGTAGGCGCGGAAATCGGTCTCGTCGATCAGACCGTCGGCGCTGGAAGGAAAGCGGCCCACCAGCTGGCCATCGGCGTTGTGGCACAGCTGCCAGCCCTTGCGGAACAGCTGGAAGTTCAGGCAGCGGCGACCCATGGTGGAGTAGCACAGAATGGAGGTGCTCTCACCGGGCAGCTGCTTCAGCTCCAGGCAGGCATCGTTGCCGCAGGTGTCCTGCAGCTTTACCGTTAACAGCAGCTGCGCACCGGGGTGCTGAGCTGACATAGCGTTGTGCATGGCATCAAAATAACGGTTGGCATCCATGATCGGTTCCCTCCTGAAACTATAACACAGCAGTTCGTTGTATAACGGATGGGCACTGCGCCAAACGACCCGGTGCACAGCAGGCGGCTTACGCAGGAATGTTTTATTGACTGAACATAGTATAGCATACTTTGCAACAAAAAACAACTATAAGTTTGCAGAAAAACAAAATATTTCCGCGCATCCTGCAACAGTGACCCGAAACATGGTTGTTGCAAGAGTGAATCAGTTGTGTTCTGTATCAAAAACAGCCCACAGACGGCAAGGCAAAAGCCTCCCATCTGTGGGCTGTTCTGGTAAAATATGGTTCAATCGCCCAGTTCACGGATCTCGTTTTGGATCAGCCGCCCGGCCGCGCGGGCCAGTTGGTCCATGCCGCGGATACGGGCCATGTTTTTGCCGTAGATCTGTGCAGCGGCACCGGCAGAGCTGTCCTCACCCATGAACACAGCCGACACCCGGATGCCCATGCGCTGCAGCGCACGCACCTGCGCGGCAGTGTCAGCCACACCGGCAGCGTCCTCGTAACCGCAGCCCAGCGGGTTTTCTGCACTGGGCGGGATGCGGCGGCTGTCGTTGGGCGAAGCGTCCGTCAGCACGATGAGCAGATGCCGCGGCGCAGGACCGGGCGCAAACCGCAAAAGGTCGCCTGCGGCCCGCAGGGCAAGGCCGTCACGGTTCCAGCCGGAAGCAAAATATCGGTTGATGTTCTGCAGGTTTTTGTCTGCAAAGCCTTTGAGCACACGCAGTACGGTGTAGCCCCGCAGGCTGCTGAAGCTGGACACCCGCACCGGGATACCGCAGGCTGCAAGGCTCTGGGCCAAAATGGATCCTTGCGCCGCGATCACTTCCTGACAGTGCAGGCGGGACGCAGATGCATCCAGCAGAAGATCCACCGTGAAGGAGGGCTGGTTCTCTTCCTCGGCACACAAAAACACCCGGTCATCGTTCAAAAGTGGTGCGCGCCAGATGCGCCCAGCGTTCAGATTGCCACTGCGGGCAACACGGGCGTTGGGCTGCTGGTGCACAAGGATGCAGTTGCGGATCTGCTCGGTGAGCCGCAGCACCACACTGCGGTGCAGTTCCCGATTTTTGGCGTAATAAGCGCGGTTGCGGTCAGCCTGAAGTTCAGCCTGCTCAGCCAGATGCTTTGCTTCCGGTGTGGGAGCCTGCTCCGGGCTGGGCACACCGGCACTGAACCACAAATGGCACCCCAGATGGTCGCCCACGCAAAGCTCCTGCTCAGCCTTGCGCAGCCGTTCCGGCGGGTAGAGAGAGCGGCCGAAGCAGCTTTCGATGTAGGCCTTGTCCTGCGCGGCATTCTGCTTCAGGGTGATGTGGGCCCGGCGCTTGTCCACCGCCAGCCCGCCGCCCACAGCATCCACGGAGCTTGAGTGCTCCACGGTCACGCGGTCCGTTTTGATCATCTGGGTGGGCATGGCTTTGGTGGCAAGCTTTGCCAGCAGGCCGTCCAGATGCAGATGCAAAGCTGCTCTCTGGTGCACAGTGCCGTCGAACAGGTTGAATTTTGCGTAGATCGATAAAATTTCGGCTTTCAGCTGTTCCGGCTCCGGCACATGCTCCGGGGCCAGCGCGGCGGCAAGGCCGGACTCGTAAGGGGTCATCACCGGGTCGGCACGGCCCAGCACACGCCGCCAGCGTGCAGCCTGCATGGTGTACACCAGCTGATTTTTTGCCATCCACTCCTGACGGGAGAGCTTGTATTGAATCGCAAAAAAGTAATCTGCATGGGCATGGCGCAGCGCTTCCAGAACCGGGCGGCGGGGCAGCTCCAGCCGATAGGCGGCGTTTTCCAGATACAGCCATGTCATGTCGTCCAGCATGGTCTGCCGCAGATCACCGTCCCATGCGTCAAAGACGCTGCGAATCAGCGCGTCACCGTAATATTTGTGGATGAGGCCCACGACCGTGTTCATGTAAAAATCGGTGGTGCCGTCGGTATAGCGGGCCAGAAACAGCGGCTCAAAGCCATAGGCTCCTGCAGCAGCCCAGACCTGATTGGCCGCACGCCGCTCCTGCGCGGTGTAACTCTGGGCGTCCATCAGCCAAAGAGCTTGGCGGCATCCAGCTTGGCCGGAATGCGCGCTGCGATCACATCACGGATCAGGCCCTGCTCGTAGGAGTCAAAGGCCTTGTTGGTGATGCCCATATCCAGTGCCGCGCCTGCCGGGATGCCGCGCCGGATCAGCCGCAGGGCATCCAGCATGCCGCGCAGGTCCAGCGCCTTGGTGGAAATTTCCGCACTGTCGCACTTTTTCTGCAGGTCAAGGAACAACAGTGCAAACTGGCGCACATACTTGGAAGCAAGATCGGGGAACTGCGTACGCAGCAGCTTTTCCAGATCGTCCTGCGTAATGGTGGGCATCTGGATGACCACGAAACGGGAGGTGAGGGCCTCGTTCAGCTCACGAGTGCCGGCATAACCGTAGTTCATGGTGGCAATAAAGCGGGTCTCCTCCGCCAACGGGATGCGGTCGTAGCCGGGCACATCGATGGCACGGCGGAAGTCCAGCACCGCGTGCAGCACGGCCAGCGCTTCGTTTTTGGCCATGTTGATCTCATCCAGCACACCAAAGCCGCCGCACTGGGCGCAGCGGTATACCGGGCCGGGCCGGAACACCACCTGACCGTCCGCAAAAGTGTCCATACCGATGAGGGATGCTGCATCCATGTTCACATGGAAGGAGATGTCCCACGCAGGACGGCCAAAGGCGGCGGCAAGATTCTCGGCCAGCACGTTTTTGCCGGTGGCTTTTCCGCCTGCCAGCAGCAGGTTTTCGCCGCAGAGCAGCGCCGCCAGCGCCTGCTCCCACACATCCTTTCCATAATAAGTAAAGGCAGGGGAGGGAATGCGTGGTCGCAGTGCGTCCGGCAGGGCATGGGCAGCGCGGTACTGTTGGACTGCTTCCAGCAGAGCGGGGTCTACCCCTTCCTTCTGCAGAGTTTCAAGGAGATCAGACATTTGTACAAACACCTCGATTTTGCCGGTTGTCTGGCACAAACCGGCTGTTCAGCTTTATCATAGCACAATCGTGGGGATTTGTGTAGGGGGCGGGTGGCGAAAAAATGGCAAAGAGAGGCGGCCCCAAACAGGGACCGCCTCTCTTCATGAAGAAAGAAGAAATGGAAAAACGCTTAAGTTGTGCCGGAAAACCGCGCTGGATCAGGCGTTATCCAGACCGGCCATCTGCTTGACGGCCTTCATGGCGAAGGTCAGGGTGCGGCCCATGGCCACACCAGCCATCAGGCAGGGGTAGTTGTTGGCAAAGAAGCTGCCGGACATATCACCGGTGATATACAGGCCCTCCATGGGCTGGTTGTTGTTGTCCAGCGCCTGACCCTTTTCGTTGATGGCAATGCCCTGCTCGGTGGTCAGCAGAGAGGCACCCAGCCAGCAGCCATAGAAGGGCGCAGTGCGGATGGCACTCAGGCGGTAAGCAGGCTTGCCGAAATCCTCATCGTTCTGTTTATCGTACAGCTCATTGTAACGTTCCACGGTAGCAAGGAAGGTGTCCTTGGCAGCACCGGTAAAGCCCATCTTGTCAGCCAGCTCGTCCAGCGTATCGCACTTGAACAATGCTCCGGCCTCAATAGCCTCGTCCATCTTACCCTGAATGTACTTCTCGCCGCCGTTGCGGGTCTGGGCAGAGCAGCCGATGGTGTGGAAACGTTTTGCGTCCTCCAGAATGTTGGCATCGCAGATCTGTGCGTAGACGCGGCCCGGCTGGTGGGCAGCAGCGTAGACGATATCGTTGTAGGGGCAGCTCTCGTTGGCAAAGCGCTCGCCGTTGCGGTTCACCTTCAGGAAGGGCTGGGTACCGGGGTTGTACTGGCGGATCTTGCCGGGGAAGGCCTTGCCGCCAAAGGCGGAGTCACTGTCCACGTAGCCTGCATCCACGCCGGGAGCCACGATGCCGCGGTCAAACAGCATGGGAGCAGCTTCCTTGTCCAGATTGGCACCGGCCCACACGGCAGCGCGGATGCCGTAGCCCTTGTCGGCAGGAGAGTAGGAGCAGGCGGTGGTGACGCTGGTGCCCAGCGGGTCCAGCTGTTCCATCATGTAGGGGTTGCCGGGGAAGCCGCCGCAGGCCAGCAGAACGCCCTTGTTGGCGTTGTAGCGGATGAAGTGGTCATCCTCGGTGCTCTGGGCGATGATGCCGGTAATGCGGCCCTCGCTGTTCTTTTCCAGCTTGGCCAGACTGGTCTTGAAGTCTACATCGTAGCCCAGCTCCTGAATGTACTGCAGCAGCAGCTC
Source organism: Faecalibacterium sp. I4-3-84 (assembly GCF_023347255.1). Classification (GTDB taxonomy): domain Bacteria; phylum Bacillota; class Clostridia; order Oscillospirales; family Ruminococcaceae; genus Faecalibacterium; species Faecalibacterium taiwanense. The sequence goes on along the minus strand of NZ_CP094466.1, from coordinate 387,728 downwards.
ATTACGAGCCAGACCAGACTCGCGTTCGCTTGCCATGTAGTTGTGCTCCTGCACAGGGAAGAGGTAGTCGGTGTTGTGCTCCGCGTTCTCTGCGGGCCATGCAGCCTCGCTGCCAGAGGTGAAATCGCACACCCAGCCGTACTTGTCTTCCAGAATGCTGCGCATGAAATCGTGCATAGCGGCAGACTCGTTGATCCAGGTCTTGACGACGCGCTGGTCGCACTTGCCGGAGGCATAGCGGGAGATCTCGCTCAGCAGCTTGGCGCGGTCGGCGGGCTGCTCACCGGCGGCCTTGGCAGCAGCGGAGTCGATCGCGCCGTACCAGTGGCGGGTGTCCTGTACGTTGGCATTCTGCTCAATGACACGGAAGTTTAAGCCATTCTTGGCAGCATAGGCGGCAGCAAACATACCGCCGTTGCCTGCACCCACAATGAGAATGTCGGTGTCTACGGTCTCGGTGATGGCAGCCTCGTCGATATCGGGTTCTTTGCCCAGCCAGTCGTTTGTGTCGCCTGTGGGCAGCTGCACGCTGGACACCACAGCCTCACCCTTTGCCTGTGCATAGCAGCTCTTGGCAGCCTTCATCACAGCATCGGAGGTGATGGTAGAGCCGGAAACGCCGTCGATTTCGGCAGAACCGGCAGAAAGCAGCTGCTCACGCAGCTCATCGGCAGCGGCAGCGCCGAAGGAAGCGGTCTCACCGGAGGTGTCCACCACCACGTCGGTGACAGCACTGTCGGAGAAGGTCATGGTGACCTTGACGGTGGAGGAGATGCCCTCGGCAGTGCCCTCGTAGGTGCCGGGGATGTACTGACCGGCAGCACCGGAGGCAGTGGAGCTGGAGGCGGAATTGCAGGCAGCCAGTGCGCCGGCAGTGACACCGCTCATGGCGGCGGCAGCAGCGATCTTCAGAAAGCCTTTGCGGGAGATCTTGTTCATAGGGATGCTCTCTTTCTTTTTGTTCTTTGTTGTGTTCCTTCTTATCGTGCAGCAGGGTAAAAACTACTTTGCTGAATCTTTAACAATTGTATCGTAGAGCGGCACACTTTACAATTCAAATTTGTTATATTATAATTTAGAAAACCCTAATGTGAGAAGGTGAGGACGCACAGATGAACCAGAGTGCACTGGAAGGATTTGTGAAGATCGTAGAGATGGACAGCTTTTCGGCAGCGGCAGAGGCGCTGTATCTTTCGCAGTCGGCACTTTCGCAGCAGATCCGCACATTGGAAGGACAGCTGCAATTTGAACTGTTTCAGCATGTGCCGCGTCGGGTGATCCTTACCCCGGCAGGCCGGGACTTTTACCCCAAGGCAAAGCAGTTGACGGCCCTGTATCAGGAGGCAGTGCGCCATGCCCGTGCGGTGCAGCAGCAGGCAAACCCACCGGAAAGGCATCTGCAGATCGCCGGTTGTCACGAGGCGATGCGGATGTTCGTGTATGATGTGTTTTCCCTCACCAGTGACCTGTGCCTGCAATACACGCCCATTCTGGGGAAGTGCGCCAACCGCAGCGAAATCTGGCGCAGCCTGAAAAAAGGGGAGATGGATCTTTCCTTTCAGCTGGAAAGTGCAGAGTTCTACGCGCAGGGGCTTACCTTTGTGCCGCTGTTCTATGTGCCGGAGCTTTGCATCCCCATCCACCCGCCTGCCGATATGCCGGTGGGCAGGCTGACCTTGGAGCAGGCGCTGCAATACCGCTGGCTGCCCATCAAGGAGATGTACCAGACTGTCTATGAGACAAGTCTGCTGCAGGAGGGGATGGAACGCGGGGTGGAGTTTACGCCGGTGGGCGGCATCCGCAGTGCGCCTTATGGGGACCCGGCGCTCAAGATGGTCCCGGCGGTCTATTACCGCAGACCGGATCTCAGCTTTGTGCGGGTGCTGGACTGGGGCAGGGGACACCGCTTTGGCATCGTGCTGGGGCAAAAACGCGAAGATCCGGTGGTAATGGCCTATGCCCGCGCGTTGCAGCAGCAGCTGCCGTCCTTCTCGGAAAAGCTGTTCGGCCTGAAGCTGGAAGCGATTCAGGAATAAAAAAGAAACACCGCCCGGCGGTTCTCAGTTCGGAGAACTGCCGGGCGGTGTTGATAAGGGAATCATTCAAAAAGGGAAAAGTTCTTTACTCCACCACGTCCTCGAACTGGCTGTTGTACAGGTCGGCGTAGAAGCCGCCTGCTTCGATCAGCTGGTCGTGGGTGCCCTGCTCCACAATGTCGCCATCTCGCATCACAAGGATGAGGTCGGCATCCCGGATGGTGGAAAGACGGTGTGCGATCACAAAGCTGGTGCGGCCCTCCATCAGGCGGTCCATGGCGGTTTGGATGCGCTGCTCGGTACGGGTATCCACGCTGCTGGTGGCCTCGTCCAAAATTAGGATGCGGTTATCTGCCAGAATGGTGCGGGCGATGGTGAGCAGCTGCTTCTGGCCCTGACTCACGTTGGAAGCGTCTTCGTTCAGCTCCATCTGGTAGCCGCCGGGCAGGGTGCGGATGAAGTGGTCGGCGTTGGCAGCCTTGGCGGCGGCGATCACTTCTTCGTCGGTAGCATCCAGACGGCCATAGCGGATGTTCTCCATGATGGTGCCCTTGAACAGCCATGTGTCCTGCAGCACCATGCCGAAGCCCTCGCGCAGGGCGCTGCGGTCAAAGTCACGCACATCGTGGCCATTCAGGGTGATGGAACCGGAATCAACATCATAGAAGCGCATGAGCAGCTTGACCATGGTAGTTTTGCCCGCGCCGGTAGGGCCGACGATAGCCACCTTCTGGCCGGGCTTGACCTCACAGCTGAAATCGTGGATGACGGTCTTTTCGGGCGTATAGCCGAAGCGGACATGGCTGAATGTCACCTGACCGTTGATGCAGCCGGGGTCGGCCCGGCGGGCCGGGTCTGCCTGCTGATCCTCTTCCGGCTCGTTCAGAAACTCGAACACCCGCTCAGCGGCAGCGGCCATGCTCTGCAGCATGTTGGACACCTGAGAAAGCTGCTGGATGGGCTGGGTGAAGTTCTTGACGTACTGGATGAAGGCCTGAATGTCACCGATGGTAATGGTGCCGTTTGCCGCAAAAATGCTGCCCACGATGGCCACCGCCACGTAGCCCAGATTGCCCACAAAGTTCATAATGGGCATCATCAGGCCGGAGAGAAACTGGCTCTTCCATGCGGATTCGTACAGCTTATCGTTGGCGGCGTTGAAGTCGTTCAGCACCACGGCCTCGCGGTTGAAGGCTTTGACCACGTTGTGGCCGGAGTAGACTTCTTCCACCTGACCGTTCACAACGCCCAGAATGGCCTGCTGTGCCTTGAAGTATTTCTGGCTGAACTTGACCACGATGAGCACCAGCGCCAGCGAGACCGGCAGGATCAGTAGGGCGATCAGGGTCATCTTCGGGCTGATGGACAGCATCATGACCAGCACGCCGATCATGGTGGTCACACTAGTGATGAGCTGGGTGATGCTCTGGTTCAGGCTCTGGCCCAGCGTGTCCACATCGTTGGTGATGCGGGACAGCACCTCGCCCACGGTGCGCTTTTCAAAGTAGGCAAGGGGCAGGCGGTTGATCTTTTCGCTGATCTGCTTGCGGAAGTCGTAGCAGACTTTCTGGGAAAGGCCGGTCATGAGCCAGCCCTGAATAAAGCTGAAGGCGCTGCTCAGCAGGTACATGCCCAGCAAAAACAGCAGGATGCGGCCGATATACACAAAGTCGATGCTGCCGGTGCCGCGCAGCTTGGCGATCCAGCCGGTGGCAAGAGCCGTGGTGGCCTTTGCCAGCACCTTAGGGCCTGCAATATTGAAGATGGTAGAAAGAATGGCAAATACAATGGCGGTAACGAGCGAAAGGCGGTAGCGGCCAAGGGTGCGCACAAGCTGCAGCAGGGTGCCCTTGAAGTCCTTGGCGCGTTCGGTCGTCATGCGTCCGGGTCTTGGCATATCACTCACCCTCCTTTTCGGTATTCAGAGATTTGAGGTCCAGCTCCTTCTGGCTCAGCTGGCTGCGGGCGATCTCCTGATACTCCGGGCAGGAAGCCATCAGCTGGGCATGGGTGCCCTTGCCCACCAGGCGGCCTTCGTCCAGCACCAGGATCTGGTTTGCGTGCAGCACAGTGGAGATGCGCTGTGCCACAATGATAACGGTAGCGTTATCGGTCTGGGCTTTCAGTGCACGGCGCAGGGCAACATCGGTCTTAAAGTCGAGGGCAGAAAAGCTGTCGTCGAACAGATAAATTTTGGGGTCCTTGGCAATGGCGCGTGCAATGGAAAGGCGCTGCTTCTGGCCGCCGGACACATTGGAGCCGCCCTGTGCAATGGGGCTTTGGTAGCCCTGCGGTTTTGCGTCGATGAACTCGGTGGCCTGCGCAATGGCAGCGGCCTTTTTCACATCGGCATCGGTGATGTGCTCCCCGCCGAACTTCAGGTTCGAGTCGATGGTGCCGCTGAACAGCACGCCCTTCTGGGGTACATAGCCCAGCAGGTCGTGCAGCTGTGCCTGCGGCATATTGCGCACATCGATGCCGTCCACGGTCACGCTGCCGCCGGTGACATCATAAAAGCGGGGGATGAGGTCGAGCAGGGTGGATTTGCCGCAGCCGGTAGAGCCGATGATGGCGGTGGTCTCGCCGGGCTTTGCGGTAAAGCTGATGTGCTCCAGCGCATCGCTGTCCGCACCCGGGAAGCGGAAGCTCACATCGTGGAACTCTACCTCACCCTGCCAGTTTTCGTGCTCCTGCGCGGGCTTTGCAGCAGCTTCGTCCGGGTCGTTGATGGTGGCTTTGGTGCGGATCACCTCGTCGATGCGCTCCGCAGCCACACCGGCGCGGGGCAGCATGACGGCCACCATGGCCAGCATCAGGAAGGACATGACGATCTGCATGGTGTAGGTGATGAATGCAATCATCTCGCCCACCTGCATGGTGCCGTTGTCCATGGCCTTGCCGCCGAACCAGACGATCAGCAGGCTGGTGCCGTTCATGATGAGGGTCATAAAGGGCATCATGGCAACCATGGCATGGTTGGTGAACAGCTGGGTGCTCATCAGGTCTTTGTTGGCCTTGTCGAAGCGCTCCTCCTCAAACTTTTCACGGCTGAAGGCACGCACCGGCATGATGCCGGTCAGAATCTCGCGGCTGACGAGGTTCAACCGGTCCACCAGCTTCTGCATGATCTTGAACTTGGGCATGGCCACACTCATCAGGAAGAGGATGAGCAGCAGCAGAACGGCCACATCCAGCACGATGATCCAGGAAAGGCCGGTGCTGCTGTTCAGCACATGCAGCACGCCGCCAATGCCCAGAATGGGCGCATAGGCCACCATGCGCAGCAGCATGACGCAGACGAACTGCACCTGCTGGATGTCGTTGGTGGTGCGGGTGATGAGAGATGCGGTGGAAAAATTCTCAATCTCTGCATTGGAGAACCCGATGACGCTGGCAAAGGTCTCACGGCGCAGGTCGCGGCCAATGGCGGCGGACACACGGGAGGCGAGGAAGCCCACCGCAATGGACACAGCCACCATCAGCAAAGTCAGGCCCAGCATCTGGCCGCCTACGCGGTAAAGGTAGCGCATCTGCACATCGTGGGCAATGCCCTGTGCCTCGTATTCCAGCTGCACCAGCAGCATGGACTGGCTTTTGAGGTTCTCCATCAGGGTATCATCCAGACTGGCAAAAGCACCGGCCAGCTGCTGTTGGACAGCTTCGCGGGTGAAGCCGGGCATCTGGCTCATAGCGGCAAACTGGGCGCATACGGTGTCCAGATCTTCGGCAGTGGGGGTGACGGTCTCGCTATCCGTGGTGGTGCTCTCAGAGGATGCCGCCTGCATGTCAGCAAGGCCGGTCATGCCCATGGTGTCCTGCCCGGCGGGGGCGCTCGCTGCCTGCGCGGCGGCCATATACAGCACGATGTCCGGCGTGGTGACGGCATCCTCCAGCGCGGTGCGCTCGTCATCGGTCAGGTCGGTGCGCAGCTTCAGCACGCCGTCGTCCTGAAGATAATACCCGTAGGCGTTCTGGAGCGCATCAGCGTCCTCTTCGCTCATCAAAAGCGTGAGGGCATCCAGCGTGCTCTGGCGTATCGTTTCCGGCAGGGGGCTTTCAATGCCGCCCTGCTGGATGCCGGTGTCCACGATCCTGCTGGTGTAGTCCGGCAGCGAAAGATCGCAGTACGCCTGCACGAACAGCAGCGCGAACACCACAAGACAGACGGCCCAGTGCCGGGCCAGCTGCTTGAAAATTTTCGTCATAGTTCGGTTCTCCCTTCGTTGTTTTTTGCTTCACGGGAAGCGTTTTCCGCAAGGATGGCATCCATCAGTGCGCCGCGCAAAGTATTCATCTGCTGCACCTGCTCCGGTGTCAGCCGGGCCATCACGCAGGCAAAATAATCGCTGAGGGCATCTTCACACCGGGCACAGGCGGCGTAGCCCTCCGGCGTGATGCGCACCAGCGTTTTGCGCCGGTCAGCCGGGTCCGCTTCGCGCAGAACAAGGCCGTCCTGTTCCAGCTGGCGCAGGCTGCGACTGATGGCTGGCAGCGGCTGGTGTGCCTCCCGGGCAAAATCGGAAACATACACCGCTCCGTTCTGCCCATGGGTACTGATCGTGTGAGCCAGACCCTCCAGCATGGGAAAGTGGCACTTGGGACAGCCCCGCAGAGCCGCCTTCATGCCGGCCCGGGATGCCTTGCTCAGCCGTCCGAAAAAATGGCACAGGCCGTGAAAGCTCGCGGCGGCTTCGGTCTCGTTCAACATTTTATCCCTCCTCATTGCAAAATGCTTAACAGCTGTTAACTATTAACGCCTGACAATAATATTCCTCCCGCACCCAGAATGCAAGGGCAGTTTAGGATAATTTTAAAAAAGTTCACAAAAAGGGGAGGGCGGCAGAAAGCCTGAACCGCCCGGCAGCTGCATAAATAGAATAAGAAATGTTTCTGCGGGAGGGGCGGCGGCAGTGGAACAGAACCTGACAAGAATTTTTACACTTTTTGGCGGCTTGGCACTGTTTTTATACGGCATGGATGCGCTCAGCCACAGTCTGGAAACAGCGGCAGGCAGCCGCCTGAAAAGCCTGCTGGCCGCTGTGACCGGCAGCCCGGTGCGGGGCGTGCTGGCGGGGGCTGCGGTCACGGCGGTGCTGCAAAGCAGTTCGGCAGTCACGGTGATGGTGCTGGGCTTTGTAAGTGCGGGCCTGCTGACCCTGCGGCAGGCGGTCCCGGTGATCTTTGGCTGCAACATCGGAACCACCATTACCGCACAGCTGCTGGCCTTCCGGCTGGAAGATGTGCGCGGCCTTGTGCTGCTGGCCGGGCTGCTGCTCTGCTTTGCCTGTGCAGGGCAGAAGGCCCGGGCCATTGGCCGGGCGGTGTTCGCCTTTGGCCTGCTGTTCGAGGGCATTGCCGATATGGGCACTGCCATGGAACCGCTGGCGCAAAGCCCGGTGTTTGTGCACTGGCTGGGTCGGGTGCGGCAGCACCCATGGCTGGGGCTGCTGGCGGGGCTTGGCATGACCCTGACAGTGCAGAGCAGCTCGGCTACCATTGCCCTGCTGCAGAACTTTGCAGCCCGCCCCGGGCTGGACGGCAGCAGTCTGTTGGGTCTTGCGGGTGCGCTGCCGGTGCTGTTGGGCGATAACATCGGCACCACCATCACGGCAGTGCTGGCATCCTTGAGCGCAAGCCGGGACGCAAAGCGGGTGGCTGTGGCCCATGCAGTGTTCAATCTGACCGGCGCGGCGGTGTTCTGCGCCGGTCTGCCGTTGTATGTGCGGCTGACGGCTGCACTTTCGCCCAAAGGGCCGGAGCTTGCCGTGATCGCCCGGCAGATCGCTAATGCGCACACCTTGTTCAATGTGGTGTGCACGCTGGTGTGGCTGCCGCTGACCCCGCTGATGGTGCGGTTTGTGTGCCGCCTTGTGCCGGACCGGGCAGTGCGGTAAGTTTTTACTGGACAAACATACCAATTGCGCATATACTGAAAGGGATGAAACCTACCGCGAAACAAAAAGGAAACATTGCTATGCGACAGAAAATCGGAAGAGTGTGTATGGTGCTGGGCGCGCTGCTGATCCTTGCGGCAGCAGCCCTGCTGGCCTATAACAAGTGGGATGCATCCCGTGCAGACAAGGCCTCGCAGGAGGTGCTGGGCGAGCTGGAGCAGACCCTGAACGCTTCCATTGAGGAAAAGGCAAAATCGGATACCGTGGCGCTGCAGCCGGAGCTGGACCCCACGCAGGAAATGACCGTGACCGAACTGAACGGCTGGGATTACATCGGCTATCTGTCCATTCCATCCATCGGGCTGGAACTGCCGGTGATGAGCCAGTGGAGCTATGCGGGCCTGAAAATCGCACCGGGCCGTTACTCCGGTTCCACCTATGCGGATAACATGGTGGTCTGCGCCCACAACTATGCAAAGCATTTCAGCCCCATCAAGTGGCTGACCGAGGGCGCGCAGGTCTATTTTACGGATATGGACGGTATGCGCTGGACCTACGAGGTCTCCTATGTGGAAAACCTGCAGCCCACGCAAATTGAGGAAATGACCGAAAAGACGGAGGAGTCCGATGAATGGGATCTGACCCTCTTTACCTGCACCACCGGCGGCAGCGCCCGGTGCGCTGTGCGGTGCGTGCGGACGGGCTACCCGGCGCTCACAACGGAGACCGCAGAATAAGATGCAAAAAATCCCCTGTGCACTGGCACAGGGGATTTTTCATATCCGGTATTCAGTGGGCGGTGCCCACCTTCACAGGGGATTACTTGCTCTGAATGTACTCGTCAATGGCCTTTGCAGCAGCCTTGCCTGCACCCATGGCCTTGATGACGGTGGCCGCGCCGGTCACGGCATCGCCGCCGGCGTACACACCATCGCGGCTGGTTTTGCCGTCGTCGCCGTCGGTAACGATGCAGCCGTGCTTGTTGGTTTCCAGACCCGGGGTGGTGGAGCGGATCAGCGGGTTGGGGCTGGTGCCCAGACTCATAATGACCGTGTCCACATCCAGCTCGAACTCGCTGCCCTTCTTTTCGATGGGGCGGCGGCGGCCGGAAGCATCCGGCTCGCCCAGCTCCATCTCAATGCAGGTGATGGACTTGACAAAGCCCTCGTCGTTGGCGTGGATCTCCACAGGGTTGCACAGGGTCTTGAAGATGATGCCCTCTTCCTCGGCGTGCTCCACCTCTTCCTTACGGGCGGGCAGCTCAGCCATGCCGCGGCGGTAGACGATGTACACGGTCTCGGCACCCAGACGCAGGGCGCTGCGGGCAGCGTCCATAGCCACGTTGCCGCCGCCCACAACGGCGACCTTTTTGCCGGTGCGGATGGGGGTCTTGCTGGTGGGCAGATAAGCCTTCATCAGGTTGGAGCGGGTCAGGAATTCGTTGGCAGAGTAGACGCCCTTCAGGCTCTCGCCGGGGATGCCCATGAAGCGGGGCAGACCGGCACCGGAGCCTACGAACACGGCCTCGTAGCCGTACTCGTCCATCAGCTCGTCGATGGTGAGCACCTTGCCAATGACCATATTGCACTCAAAATCAACGCCCATCTTCTTCAGGCCGTCGATCTCCTGCTGCACGATGGCCTTGGGCAGACGGAACTCAGGGATGCCGTACATCAGCACGCCGCCGGCCACATGCAGGGCCTCGTAAACGGTGACCTTGTAGCCAAGCTTTGCCAGATCGCCTGCGGCGGTCAGGCCGGCAGGGCCTGCGCCGATAATGGCCACCTTGTGGCCGTTCCATTCGGGCACGACGGGGGCGGTGTGCACATTCTCACGGTGCCAGTCGGCAACAAAGCGCTCCAGGCGGCCGATGCCCACCGGCTCGTTCTTGATGCCGCGGGTGCACTTGCCCTCGCACTGGCTCTCCTGCGGGCATACACGGCCGCAGACAGCGGGCAGGGAAGAGGAACGGTTGATCACCTGATAAGCGGCTTCAAAGTCGCCCTCGGCCACATGGCCGATGAACTCGGGGATATCGATGCCCACAGGGCAGCCGGTCTGGCAGGGTTTGTTCTTGCAGTGCACGCAGCGCTTTGCTTCGTTCACGGCCATTTCTTCGGTGTAGCCAAGTGCAACTTCCTTAAAGTTCTTGTTGCGTACATTGGGGTCCTGCGTGGGCATGGGGCACTTCTTCGGGTCCATATTGAAAGCCATCTTATTTTACCTCCTGATTGAGCAGATTGCATGCCGCTTCACGGGCGTGTGCCTCAAACGGGCGGTACATGGTGCCGCGGGCCATTGCCTCATCAAAATCCACCAGATCGCCGTCAAAGTCGGGGCCGTCCACGCAGGCGAACTTGGTCTCGCCGCCAACGGTCAGGCGGCAGCCGCCGCACATGCCGGTGCCGTCGATCATGATGGGGTTCATGGAAACGATGCTCTTCAGGCCATGCTTCTGGCAGGTCTTGACCACGAACTTCATCATGATCAGCGGGCCGATGGTGATGACCAGATCGTACTGGTTGCCGGCGGCCACCAGCTCGTCCAGTGCAGCGGTAACAACACCCTTGGTGCCATAGCTGCCGTCGTCGGTCATAATGCGCAGCTCGTCGCTGCAGGCTTTGAACTCGTCCTCAAGGATCAGCAGGTCCTTATTGCGGAAGCCCACCACGCTGTGCACCACACAGCCCTGCTCGTGCAGCTCACGGGCAATGGGCAGAGCGATGGCGCAGCCTACGCCGCCGCCCACGACACATACCTTCTTCAGGCCTTCCACCTCGGTGGCGCGGCCCAGCGGGCCTACAAAGTCGTGGACACTCTGGCCCACCTGCAGGCTGTTCAGTTCCATCGTGGTACCGCCCACGATCTGAAAAATGATATCCACAGTGCCCTTTTCGCGGTCGTAACCGGCCACGGTCAGGGGGATGCGCTCGCTGTCCTCAAACGGGCGCACAATGATAAACTGGCCCGGCTTTGCCTTTTTGGCGATCAGCGGGGCTTCAATGACCATCTTCGTCACGGTGGGATTCAGCGCGACTTTTTCAGTGATCTTATACATTGTGTTTGCTCCTTTATGCTGGCTTTTCCTATTTCTGCGCACGAAAACGCGCCTGTATGCCCTCGGCGGCATAACAGACGCAGCTCTTACAGGCGACAAAATGACACTCTCCATTATAATAGTTTACAAAAGGGAAAGCAAATCAATTTTCTTCGTGTATGTCCTGGCAAACTTGAATGATGACACAGGTGAAGCCCGCAAAAGTGAAGCCTTTTGAACACAGACAGGTGGGTTTCCAACTTTTTTGCAGAAAATGCAAATTTGTGGTTGACAATTGCCGGGCGGTACGGTATAATAATCAGCGTCGCCGGTAAACAGCCCGGCACAGACACATGGAATGTGCGGCCGTAGCTCATCTGGTAGAGCGCCACCTTGCCAAGGTGGAGGTAGCGAGTTCGAGCCTCGTCGGCCGCTCCATTTTGTGGAAGTTTAGCTCAGCTGGGAGAGCATCTGCCTTACAAGCAGAGGGTCAGCGGTTCGAGCCCGTTAACTTCCACCATTTGGCCCGGTAGCTCAGTTGGTTAGAGCACCAGCCTGTCACGCTGGGGGTCGTCGGTTCGAGCCCGATCCGGGTCGCTTCGTCGGAATGTCAGTCGTTTGTCTGGCAGTCTTACAAGTAAGACCGCCGTAACAAACTCTGAAATTCCTCCTCTTCCCCACAAAACTTTGCTTCGCAAATTTTTGCGGGGGCCCCGCTTGAAATACGAGTGGGAGGGTGCAGGGATAATTGCACCGCTTATGCCTCTGTAGCTCAGTCGGTAGAGCAGGGGACTGAAAATCCCCGTGTCATTGGTTCGATTCCGATCGGAGGCACCAGCTAAGGAAATCCAGCAGGGTTTCCAATGTGCGGCCGTAGCTCATCTGGTAGAGCGCCACCTTGCCAAGGTGGAGGTAGCGAGTTCGAGCCTCGTCGGCCGCTCCAATACGAAGCCATCGTTGATGCAGAAATGCAAAAACGATGGCTTTTTTGTTGTTTCCCGTTACGGCTCCTTCCTGTGAAAAAAGAAAAGCCGGAAAATCCGCAGATTTTTCGGCTTTTGCAAATATGAAAATAATGATTCCGCTGATATTGTCGGAGCGCAATCCGTGCGCGGAGACAATTTTAAATCGTTTCTTACAGGATCACATTTTTAATGAGCAGCGAAATGCTGCCGTCGTCGCTGTGCAGAAATTCCACCTCGTTGTCCGAGTTGAGCAGTTCGGTGGGAATCTTCACCTCAATGCCGTTGGCGGTGTGGATGCTGCGGCTCTCCATGCGGCGGATGCGCGCAGGGGTCACGGTCACGGGCTGTTCAGGCGCTTCCAGCACATCACTCTTTTCCACATAATCATCAAAGGGCACGGCGGCAAGGGGATATTCCTCTTCCAACTGCTGACGCACCTGCTGGATGGATACCTGATTGTCGTTGTCTGCGGCTTGATTGGCAATCAGCATCGCGATCTGAGCCTCTACGTGGGGCTGATCTGCGTAGTTTTCCTGCACGGCCTGCACGGCGGCTTCCTGAATGGCCTGCAGCTTTTTCTTTTCCGGCTGGGCGGTGGTGTACTGGAACACTACCGTGGAAAGGTAAAAATCCTTGTGGCCGTCGATGTCGAACTTTTTTTCCAGCAGCTTCATGGAGTAGTCGGTCAGATTGACAAGGGCACCTTCCTCCACCTTGCCGCTCTGGCTGGGCAGGCAGGCCCGCTGCTGGATGATGGAGTTCACCGGGGCACCCTCCACATTCTCGGTGTAGTGGGTGTAGCCGTTTTTGTAGTTCAACTTCAGGATGCCCAGCCACGGCTCACCATCGCGGGTAAAATCCACCACGGCAAGGTCTGCCCCCGGAATGGTGGTGTGCGCGTGCATGTAGTCGAACAGAACGCCCGCGATGCGGCAGGAGAGGTCCACAAAATCGTGGTTGTGCTCCAGCTCGTTTTTAAAGGCGGAATCCGGCAGCGGGCGGCACTGGCGGATATCGTCGCTGGCAAGCAGCTTTTCGATGTGGTACTGGAAATAGGCGGTCTTTTCGGCGGTCATTTCCATGCCGCTGCCGCTGAGTACAGGCGCATCCATGGTGGTGTCCAGCACGTGCAGAATGGCCTGATGAATGATGATCTCCATGGGAGTTACCTCGTTTTTATAAGAATCTCTTTGGCATACAGTATAGCACAGCCCGGCCCAAAAGGCGAGAGCACATCTTGTAAACCGCCTGCAGGAATGCTACAATAAGGGCAGAAAACCACGCAGGAAAGGGGACAAAAAACATGGAATTCCGTGATAAGCCAATGGAAAACCTCATCCGCCTTCAGGAAAAGGACATCTGCAAAAATGCCCGCGCGCTGCTGCTGGACGGTGAGAGCATCGTGGGGGCCTACAAGACGGTGCGCGATCAGGTGATCTTTACCACCCACCGCATCATCATGGTGGATATGCAGGGCGTTACCGGAACCCGGCAGCAGATCTTTGTGCTGCCGTACCGCAAGGTGCTGCACTTCGGGATCCAGACGGCAGGCTTTGGCGACCCGGTGCAGGCATCGCAGCTGACCGTCTGCTTTGCGGACGGACACGAGGCAAAGTTTGGCTTTATCGGCCAGCAGGAACTGTTTGCGGTCGCCAACGCCATCAGCCGGTGCATCCTGTAAATAACTCCTTTAAAACAGCAGGCTCCCCGCCCGAGACCGGACAGGGAGCCTTTTGCTGTATATGAAATAGGAGAATAGGAGAATGGCAGAATTAGCAGCGGCTTGTTTTGCGCACCAGCTGTTCGTGCATGAATACCATGAGCACCAGCAGTGCCAGCAGGTAAAAAGGGAACAGTGCCGGAGTGATGTTGTTTGCCAGCAGGCCGAACAGCGGCGGCATGGCCAGATTGCCCAAATAGGCGCTTGCCATCTGGATGCCGATGACCGCCTGCGATCTGTCCGCACCGAAGTGTTCCGGCGTGGAGTGGATGATGCTGGGATAGATGGGCGCACAGCCAAGCCCCACAAGAACAAGACCGCTCAGGGCAAGGATCTGCGGTCCGGGCAGCAGCAGAGCCAGCACCCCTGCGGCCAGAATGCACTGACCCATGCGGATCATCTGCGTATCGTTGAATTTCAGGGTCAAAAAGCCGCAGGCGGCGCGCCCGGCAGTGATGCCGATGTAGAACAGGCTGGCAAAGCTGGCGGCAGTGCCGGCGGCAACGCCTTTCGTCAGTGTGAGGTAGCTGCTGGCCCACAGACCGGCCGTGGTCTCCAATGCACAGTAGCAGAAGAAGCACAGCATCACCTCTCTGGCACCCGGCAGGCAGAATACCTGTCCAAGGCTCAGCGCCTGCGGCGAAGCAGCTTCGGCTTCAGTGCCTGCAGTACGGCCCTGCCATAGCGGCAAACTGAAAAAGAGCACTGCGCTCAGCAGGATCTGGAACAGGGCAATGTACCGGTAGCCGGATGTCCACGGCCCGCCGCCTGCCAGCACCCGGCCCATGACCATGGGGCTGATCATGGTGCCGATGCCCCACATGCAGTGCAGCCAGCTCATGTGGCGGCTTTTATAATGTAAGGCAACATAGTTGTTCAGGGCCGCGTCCACGCTGCCTGCACCCAGCCCATAGGGCACGGCCCACAGGCAGAGCATCCAGAACTGTGTGGAGATCGAAAAGCCGAACAGCGCGGCAGCTGTCATGGCCACACTGAGGACGGTCACTTTTCCAGTGCCCAGCGCACGGGTGAGCCGGTCGCTGTTCAGGCTGGAAACGATGGTGCCAAAGGAGATGATCATGGAGATCAGCCCCGCATAGGACACCGGCACACCGAGCGCCGGATACATGGAGGGCCACGCCGACCCCAGCAGGGAATCCGGCAGGCCCAGACTGATGAACGAGATGTAAATGATCGGAAGCAGAAGCTGTACCATAAACCTTGAGTTCCTCCGGGAAGGGTGTTATACTTGCAATGCATCTTGTGCTTTGCTGATGTAATAATATCACACATCGGAGCGGAATATTAGGATAAAAACGCCCGATTGGTACAACAAAACCGGCGCGGATGCGGATGTGCACCTTGACGGAAAGGAGATGGCTGATCGTGGCATTTCAGACCAGCTGTGCAGCAGCGGGCGGGCTCAACTGCCCGCCGGATATTGTGGCGGATAGCGAGGGCAGGGAGCTGGTGCAGCACGGCAGCGCACTGTTTCCCATTGCCTGCTATGAAGAAGACCTCAAAAGCTATTCGGTAGCATGGCACTGGCATGAAGAGTTTGAATACATCCTTGCCGTAAAAGGCCCGCTGGCGGTGGACGTGAACAAAGCCCGTCTGATTTTGCAGACCGGGCAGGGCGTATTTGTCAATTCCGGAGTGTTCCATGCGGTGGAGCAGGCTGAGACCGGGGATGCTCTGCTGCATTCCGGGGTATTCCATCCGCGCCTGATCGGCGGCATGGATACCATCTTCTGGCAAAAGCTCGTACACCCGCTGCTTCAGCCGGGAGCACCGGCGTTCTTTCTGCTGAACGAGGCAGACGACGGGCAGAAGGCCGTGCTCTGCCATTTGCGGAAAGTCTGGGACGCAGTGGCCCAAGAGGTCTTTGACTATGAGAATCAGGCGCGGTACCATCTTTCGGCGGCGGTGCATCTGCTGGGAATGCAGTGCGAGGGTGGAAAAACAAAGGTCTCTCAGCAGGAGCAGATCGCGGCCCAGCGCATGAAACAGATGCTGCGTTTTGTGGAAGAGCATTATGCTGAGGAACTGAACGTGGAGCGCATTTCCGACTGCGTGGCCCTGAGTGAGAGCGCCTGCCTGCGCAGCTTCCGGCAGCTGCTGGGGATCACACCCATCCAGTATGTCAAGCAGTACCGCATTGAAAAGGCCGCCGAGCTGCTGCTTTCCACCAGCATGAAGATCGGCGAGATCGGTGCCGACTGCGGCTTTTCGGATACCAGCTACTTTACAAAGACCTTCCGGGAGATCAAGCACTGCACGCCCAGAGAGTACCGTCAGAAGTTTGCAGGAAGAGAGCAGTCTCTTTCAAGGCGGGACGGCGGCAGAGCCAGTGCACCGGCTGAAACAGCGTTATAAAAAGGAGAATCGGAAACAATGCAGCATAGTTTGACCAAAGGCCCCATCACCGGCAGCATTTTGCTGTTTGCTCTGCCGCTGATGCTGGGCAATCTGCTGCAGCAGATGTACAACATTGCGGATACATGGGTAGTGGGCCGCTTTCTCGGCGCAGACGCGCTGGCGGCAGTGGGCTCGTCCTATACCCTCATGACCTTCCTCACCTCTATTTTGCTGGGCCTGTGCATGGGCAGCGGTGCGGCCATTTCCATGCAGTATGGCAGCGGCGAGCAGGACCGGATGCGGCAGAGCGTGTTCCTTTCGTTCGTCCTCATTGCAGGCATCTCGCTGGTGCTGAACGTGCTGGTGTATCTGGGACTGGACGGAATCCTGTGGGTGCTGCGGGTGCCGGAGGAGCTGCGCCCACTGATGAAGGAATACCTGCTCATCATCTTTTTGGGCATTACGGCTACTTTTTTGTATAACTACTTTGCAAACCTGCTGCGCGCCATTGGCAACTCGGTGGTGCCGCTGCTGTTTCTGGCGGTTTCGGCGGTGCTGAACGTCATTCTGGACCTTGTGTGCGTGCTGGTGCTGAACTGGGGAGTGAAGGGCGCGGCGGGCGCAACAGTGTTCTCGCAGTTCGTGTCCGGCATTGGCATCGGGTTGTACACTCTCAAAAAATTCCCGCAGTTGTGCCCCAAAAAGGCCGACTGCCGCTGGGACAAAAAGAATCTGGATATCATCCTCAATCTGTCCGTCATGACCAGTGTCCAGCAGTCCATCATGAACTTTGGCATCCTGATGGTGCAAGGTCTTGTGAACAGCTTTGGCACCGTGATCATGGCGGCGTTTGCGGCGGCGGTCAAGATCGATTCCTTTGCCTACATGCCGGTGCAGGACTTCGGCAATGCGTTTTCCACCTATGTGGCCCAGAACTACGGCGCGGGCCAGACCGACCGCATCAAAAAGGGCATCCGCAGTGCGGGCCTGTGCAGCGCAGTGTTCTGCGTGTGCATCAGTGTGCTGGTGTGCGCCTTTGCTTCGCCGCTCATGAGCATCTTCATCGACCCGGGCGAAGGGGCTATTATTGCCGCCGGTGTGCACTACCTGCGTATTGAGGGCGCGTGCTACATTGGCATCGGCATTCTGTTTTTGCTGTACGGCTATTACCGCGCCGTCAACCAGCCGCAGATGTCGGTGGTGCTCACCATTGCATCGCTGGGCACCCGCGTGGCGCTGGCCTATCTGCTTTCGGCCACGCCGCTGGGCGTTACCGGCATCTGGCTCAGCGTGCCCATTGGCTGGGCGCTGGCAGATGCCATTGGCATTGGATACTATTTAAAAAAGAAGCGCTAAAAAAGCAAATAGCACAAAAACAGGAACCCGGAACCTTCTTGAGCCGCTTGGCTCGGAACAGGTTCCGGGTTCCTACTTTTGCACGATGCTAGCGCATTTTTATTTTGCAACAGCCCCTTTTTTGCTCTGTGAGAAAGCAGGCATCAGCCTGCAGCGTCCAGAACGACCTTTTTATGATTGAAGTATTCCGCCAGAGCTTCGTTCTGCCAGTATTCACCGTCATCTTCGGATGCGGCAAGAAGATCATCCTCAAACGGCGGGCAGGGCGGCAGAAGCCCCGGAAGAACACAGACATCAGAAGGTGTCAGAAGAAGCTCCAGACGTTCCTGATAAGCCTGTTCATGCCGGTCTGCAGAGCCATCGACAATGGCAGTGATTGCCTTGCCGGAGGTAAGCCGCTGGAGAGAGGGCAGAGGATCCTCCGGTCCCACCAGACCGACGGCCAGCATGAGGATGCCTGCCAGAAAGAAAGCTGCCCGGTGGGATGGTACAGCAAGAAAAGCGGGCAGCCCTGATGGCTCGGAACGGGTGTGTTTGAACCAGTTGATCCAGTAATAGAGGATTGCAAAAATGCACCAGTAGGAGCTGTAGCAGTAAATGTTGATCTGACGCCCGGAGCCGATGTAGCCCATAGCATACAGCGGCGGGGTGTACTGCGAAGCGTAAAGGCCAAAGATCAGAGTACTTGCCAGCACCGGATGCTGGAACGGAAGGATGCGGCGATCCGGCAGGCAGTAGAAAAACACCCCGGCGATCGCAAACAGGACGATCTGAGGTAGATTGACCCAGCTCATCACCCAGATAACAGCGTTGGACAGAGAAAGAAGAATGGCCAGCACGGGGGAAATGGATGCCTCGCGGGCAGCCCGGACAGCGTTTCCGGGCGCAAGAACGCTGATTGCAAAGGAAACCAGCAGGATCAGAAGAATCACAGCAAGGCGGAACCGGCCGGGCTTTTTGAAAAATAACCATGCGGCGCAGAGAACAGAGGCGATGAAGCTGGTGGTCAGGGCGGTGCTGTAATTTCCGCCGCCGATCAGAACCGCAAGCAATGCACAGCACCCAGTCAGCACCGGATGCACTTTTTTGCCGGCGTCCAGCAGCAGGGTACCGATCCCGGCAAAAAAGAGAAGCGAAAACGAATAAAAGACCGCATAATAGGAAGCGCCGTTGAACCAGTAAAACGCCTGCGCCTGATTGGTCACCATCTGAACTGAGAGCAGAAGCGTCAGCGCGGAGAGGATCACGGCCTGACTGCTTTTTCCGCCCAGAAGCCTGCAATAGACAAAATGCATCAGGACGAAGGTGGAAAGGCTCAGGCAGCCGATAATGATGAATGGGGTGAGAAAATAGGCAGACTCTGAAAAAGCCCCCGGCTGTAATGCAAATAGAAAAATTGCTGAAAACGTCCCCTGCCAAGTGAAATAGTAGTCGCGCACCGTTTCCGCTGCAGCGGACAGAATCTCCGGGATCCCGCCGCCGGAAACAACAGCCCGATGCACAAGCAGTCCGTATGTAAAATCGTCTGCCAGAGGGTGACAGTAAGATGAAAACAGGAAAATCGGGATCAATGAGATCAGATAGAGAAGAACGGCCAGAAAGGCGATCCTGGATGGCATCAGTGCGGCACCGAACCTCCGGTGCAGGCGCTGGAAACGGGTCGAATGCATGAAAAACCTCCTGAAATAAAGTACAAAATGACATACCTGTAGTATAACAGAAAAAACCGGCAGGAAAAGTGTTTGCCCACAAAAAAATCTGGTCTCCTGCACAAAAGCAGGAAACCAGACCGGGAAAAAGCGATTACCGCTTGATATCGTAGTTCATGTTCATCAGGTTGCGGATAGTGCTCACATCATCGGTGATGTTGGCATCGCCGTGGATGGTGTGCTTGATGGCACTGCTTGCCACCGCAAAGTTGATCATATCCATGGCTCTGTAGTTGTGCAGCATGGCGTAGATCAGGCCGCTGGCAAAGGCATCACCGCCGCCCACGCGGTCAAGGATATTAAAGGTGAACAGCTTGCTCTCGAAGGTGTGGCCGTCGTACCACATGAAGGCCTTCAGGCTGTTCTCGCTGCCGCTGTGCGCATAACGCACATGGCGGGCAATGCACTTGAGGTTGGGATACCGCTCGATGAAGTGCTGGAAAATCTCGTCCTGCTGCTCATAGCTGGGCTGCAGAGGAACGCCGTCCTTCCAGTCGCCCTTGGAGTGGTCGCTCTCATCCTTCCACAGGTGGTACGGCTCAATGCCAAGCAGCACATCCACATAGGGCAGGCACTCGGTGCAGAAATCGCGGGCTTCTTCCCAGCTCCACAGGGTGGAGCGGAAATTGCCGTCGAAGCTGACGGTCAGGCCCTTGTTTTTGGCGACCTTGAGCATATCCAGAATGAGGGCACGGCAGTTGGGTGCCAGTGCCGGGGTGATGCCGCTCAGGTGCAGCCAGTCGTAGCCGTCCAGCAAAGCATCCAGATCCACCTGCGAGAAATCGTACTCAGTAATGGCACTGTGCTTGCGGTCGTAGATGACCTTGGACGGGCGGATGCCGTAGCCGGTCTCCAGATAATAAGTACCCAGACGGTTGGAAGGAGTCTCGTTCGGCTCGGTCAGGATCATAGGGGTGCAGTGCACGTCGTTGGAACGCAGCCAGCGCACGGCGCTCTTGCCCAGACTGTTGTTGGGCACCACGCTGAAGAAGGTACTGTCCACACCAAGGTTAGCCAGTGCCAGTGCAATGTTGGCCTCGCTGCCGCCGTAGCTGGCCTCAAAGCCGGATGCCATACGGATCTTCTCGTAGTTCGGCGGGGTCAGGCGCAGCATGATCTCACCGCAGGTGATGAATTTCTGGCCGGGGGTATCGTTGCCAAGGATCGGGTTGAAATGTTCCATAACGCTCCTCCTGATATTTACAGCTCATCAGAGTTCTGTTAACACATCGTTGTATCCATTATAATCCGGCCCGGATGGGATTGCAAGCACTTCCGCAGGGATGCAAGAGAAAATAATCAGCCTTTTTTGGGAGATTTGACGAATTCATACCCCTGTCAAATCGAAAGAAGGCGTATACTCTTCCTTTGCGCTGCTCTTCTGCTGCATGTAGCCCTGCGCCAGTCCCTTGTCCATGGCATAGTTGACCACCCGGCGGTATTCATAGGTGGTAATGCGCCGTCCGATGCCGTGCTCTGCGGCTTTGTAAAACGGTGTGTACTGGCTCATGACGCTGGGGATGAAGCATCCGGGGTCTGCATCGTTCCACGCGGCCATCTGGTCAAGCACCGCAAAGCTGTCGTCAACATGGCCGGGCAGGGCAAGGTGCCGCAGAATGACCCCCTTTTGCAGGATGCCCTCTGCATTGAACACCGGGTGCCCGGCCTGTGCCATCATGGCTTCAATGGCGGGCTTTGCCTGCGCAAAATAGTCCGGTGCAGAGGAAAGCTCTGCCGAGAGGGCGGAGGAGACGTATTTCAGGTCGGCCAGCCAGATGTCGATGTATCCGCGCCATGCTTCCACGCTTTCCACCGTTTCGTAGCCGCCGGTGTTGCATACGATGGGCAGATGCAGGCCCTTAGCCCGGGCAATATCCAGCGCGGCAATGATCCAGGGCCGCCACTGGCCGGGCGTGACCAGATTGATGTTGTTGGCACCCTGCTCCTGCAGATTCAGGAAAATCTCTGCCAGATGTTCCACGCTGATCTCCTTGCCAAGGCCCTCGGCGCTGATGGGATAGTTCTGGCAGAAGCAGCATTTGAGGGTGCAGCCGGAAAAGAACACCGTGCCGCTGCCCTTTGTGCCGCTGATGCATGGCTCCTCCCAGTAGTGCAGGGCAGCGCGGGCTGCTTTTAAGGTGCCGCCCGCGCCGCAGAAACCGGTGCGCCCGGCAGCACGGTCGGCCCCACACCGGCGCGGGCAGAGGGTGCAGGAAGAGGGAACGGAGACGAAATCGCTTTTCGGCATAATATCCAAAGTCCTTTGCTGAAAGTTTGTCAGCCCCAGTATACCACTTTTCGCCCCGGACGTGCTATACTATAAGATAAGGAAAAAATAATACATATGGAAAGCAACATCTTTGCAAGGTCCGTGTGGCGGACTGCGGCAGAGAGAACGTTGTGATGGAGGAGACCATGCGCACCGAAACCGATGAGATCCGCGATAATCTCAAGTACCTGACCCTGCTCTCGCGGGATTATCCTTCGCAGGCGGCGGCAGCCAGCGAGATCATCAGCACGCAGGCACTGCTCAAGCTGCCCAAGGGTACCGAGCACTTCATGAGCGACCTGCACGGCGAGAATGAAGCTTTTGTGCATATTCTGAATTCCGCCTCCGGTGTCATTCGCGAAAAAGTGGATCAGGTGCTGGGCGATACCGTGCCGAAGCATACCCGCGCCGAGCTGGCAACGCTGATCTATTACCCCAACGAAAAGCTGCCCCAGCTCAAGGCACGCTGTACTAGCGAGGAAGCACTGGATCAGTGGTACACCGAAACGCTGCTGAGGCTCATTGATATCTGCCGTCTGGTGTCCTCCAAGCATACCCGCGACCATGTGCGCAGATGCCTGCCTGCCAGCTGCGGCTACATTCTGGACGAGCTGCTCCACGCCCATTTTGAGGATCATGACAAGGATCTGTACTACGGCCAGATCGTGGGCAGCATCATTGAAAATGGCCGCGCCGACCGCTTTATCGTGCGGCTGTGCGAGCTGATCAAGCATCTGGCAGTGGACAAGCTGCACATCGTGGGCGACCTGTTCGACCGCGGCCCACGCCCGGATATCATCCTCGATCTGCTCATGCGCCACCACAATGTGGATATCCAGTGGGGCAACCACGATGTAGTATGGATGGGTGCCGCTGCGGGCAGCCCCATCTGCATCTGCACGGTGCTCAAGACCACGCTGGCTTATCATAACCACGGAATGCTGGAGGACTGCTACGGCATCAACCTGCGCCATCTGCAGCGCATGGCCGAGCAGTTCTACGGCAATGATGATCTTTCCATCTGGATGCCTCATACCGATGCGGCCCGCGGCCCCTACACCAGGGGAATGCTGCACCGCTGTGCCGTGATGCACAAGGCCATCAGCATTCTGATGTTCAAGCTGGAGTGCCATGTCATCGACCGCAACCCGGACTTCCAGATGCAGGAGCGAGATTATCTGCGCCGCATCGACTGGGAAAAGCACACGGTAAAGATCGGCGAAAAGGAGTATCCTCTGCGGGATACCTCGTTCCCCACGGTGGACCCCGCCGACCCGGCCGCACTGCACCCGGATGAACAGCTGGTGCTGCGCAAGCTGGTGCAGTCCTTCCGCCAGAGCGAAAAACTGCAGCAGCATGTGGAATTTCTCTATGCAAAGGGCAGCGTGTACCACATTGAGAACGGCAACCTGCTCTACCATGGCGCTGTGCCCATGACCAGCCGCGGCACCTTTGCCATGGAGCGCTTTGAGGGCCACCGCTACTCCGGCCGCGCACTGATGGACTACTGTGATGCCCGCGCCCGCCGGGGCTACTATGCACCGGAAGGCAGCGCTGCCCGCCAGAGCGGACAGGATTTTTTGTGGTATCTGTGGTGCGGCAAGCTTTCGCCGCTGTTTGGCCGCAGTGCCATGACCACCTTCGAGCGGCTCTATGTAGAGGACGCTTCCACCCACACCGAGGTGAAGGACCCCTATTATACATGGTATAACGATGAGGCCGTCTGCCGCCGCATTCTGGCCGAGTTTGGCCTGCCCGGTGCCAGCCACATCGTCAACGGCCACGTGCCGGTGCGGGAAAAGAACGGCGAAAGCCCCATCAAGGGCGGCGGACGGCTGGTGGTGATCGACGGCGGTTTCTGCCGTGCCTACCACGAAAAGACCGGCATTGCGGGCTACACGCTGGTGTATTCCAGCCGCACCATGTCCCTGCGCACCCATCAGCCCTTTGAAAGTGCTGAGAAAGCGGTGAAGGATAATCTGGATATCATTTCCCAGAAAAACATTCTGGAGACCGAAAATCATCGCATTCTCGTGGAGGACACCGACGAGGGCGAGGTGCTGCGGGAGCGTGTGCACGACCTCAAGCAGCTGGTGGCTGCCTACCAGCTGGGCTGGATCACTGAGACTCGGTGCGAAGACCACATCTGGTAAAGAAAGCGCAACAGCAATGGATCTGTTTTTTGTAAAATACCTGAAAAAGAAATCAAAATTTTGGAATATCCTGCGCGAAAATGGGCAAAACAGAAAATAATAAAACAACACCAAGCGGGGCTTTGCTTTTTTGTGAAAGTTGTGTATAATAAGATAGCTGTACGTGTACGGCCTTATGGCCCATGCACATCAGGCAGCTTTTATGGAAAATGCTTTCAGGAACCTTAACAGGCCTGCGGCTGCGGGCCTCCGACAAGGAGATCATAAAATTGGAGAAATTTGTTATTACGGGCGGCAAGCCCCTGCACGGCGAAGTTACCATTTCGGGTGCCAAAAATGCGGCGGTGGGCGTCCTGCCTGCAACCATTCTGGCTGCGGATGTCTGTGTGATCGAGAATCTGCCGGATATCAGTGATGTGGCGGTGAGCCTGAAGATCCTCAGCGTTCTGGGCGCACAGATCAAAATGATCAACCGCAACACCTACGAGATCGACACCACTCATCTGAACGGCACCAACGTCCCGGACGACCTGTCCCGCCAGATGCGCGCCAGCTACTACTTTCTGGGCGCACTGCTGTCCCGTTTTGGCAAGGCTCAGGTGGCCATGCCCGGCGGCTGCAACCTCGGCCCCCGCCCCATTGACCAGCACCTGAAGGTGTTCAGTGCTCTGGGCGCAGAGGACAGCGTGGACTACGGCATGATCACCGTGCGCGCCAAGGAGATGAACGGTGCACACATCTTCTTTGATAAGGTCAGCGTGGGCGCTACCATGAACGGTATGCTCTCCGCTGTAATGGCCAAGGGCCAGACCATTCTGGAAAACTGTGCCAAGGAACCCCATGTGGTGGATCTGGCAAACTTCCTGAATATGTGCGGTGCGAACATCCGCGGCGCAGGCACCGATGTGATCAAGGTGCGCGGCGTGGAAAAGATGCACGGCTGCACCTACAGCATCATCCCGGATCAGATCGAGGCTGGCAGCTACATGGTGGCTGCTGCTGCCACCGGCGGCGATGTTCTGGTGAAGAACGTCACCCCCAAGCATCTGGAACCCATTACCGAAAAGCTGCGCCGTGCAGGCGTGGAGGTGGAAGAATTTGACGATGCTGTGCGTGTGCGCCGCACCGGCGATATTCTGCCGCTGAAGATCAACACGATGCCGCATCCCGGCTTTCCCACCGACATGCAGCCCCTGATGGGCGTGCTGCTGAGCGTGGCCAAGGGCACCAGCACCGTGACCGAGAGCGTGTGGGACAACCGCTTCCGCTATGTGGACGAGCTGCGCAAGATGGGTGCCAACGTGCAGGTGGACGGTCAGGTGGCTGTGTTTGAGGGCGTGGATAA
Source organism: Faecalibacterium sp. I4-3-84 (assembly GCF_023347255.1). Classification (GTDB taxonomy): domain Bacteria; phylum Bacillota; class Clostridia; order Oscillospirales; family Ruminococcaceae; genus Faecalibacterium; species Faecalibacterium taiwanense. The sequence continues at coordinate 362,886 of NZ_CP094466.1, read as the reverse complement.
GCTCACCCCTGCACCGCTGCGCGCACTGGATCTGCGTGCAGGCGCTGCCATGGTGGTGGCTGCGCTGATGGCAGACGGCACCAGTGAGATCGAGGAAATCGGCCACATCGAGCGCGGCTACGAGAATATCGTGGAAAAGCTGCGCGGTCTGGGTGCAGACATCAGCAAGGTGGAGCGTATGCCCGCTGCACTGGATCAGGCACTGTAACTTATAAAAAGCAAACAGCCTGCTGCATATGCGGCGGGCTGTTTTTGAGTGTATCAGAGGTTTTTCATGGCAGAATTCATCTCGTTATATTCGGGTTCCTCCGGCAACAGCAGTGTGGTGCGCTGCGGGCAGCGGTATCTCATTGTGGATATGGGCAAGGGCGTGCGCACTACCTCGGCGGCGCTCAAGGCGCTGGGCCTTTCCGTCAGTGACTGCGACGGCATCCTTGTCACCCACGAGCACAGCGACCATGTGAAGGGGCTTTCCACCTTCCTCAAAAAGAACACGCTGCCGGTGTACGGTGCAGCGGCAACGCTGGATTTTCTGGACAACAACGGCATCGTACCGGCCAGCTGTGAGCTGCACGAGCTGGAAGGCAGGGAAGAGGACGTGGGCGCGTTTGGCGTGCAGAGCTTTCCCACCAGCCACGATGTGCCCTGTGTGGGCTACCGCATCCACACCCCGGACGGCAAGACCATGACCATTGCAACCGACCTTGGTATGCTCACGCCGCCGGTGCACGAGGCGCTTTCCGGCTGCGACCTTGTGGCACTGGAGAGCAACTACGACCTGCACATGCTGCGCAGCGGGCCGTACCCCTATTACTTACGGGCACGCATTGAAAGCACCCGGGGCCACCTTTCCAATGACGAGTGCTCGGCAAAGCTGCTGGAACTCATTCAGGAAGGGTGCAAAAAGTTTGCGCTGTGCCATCTTTCGCAGGAGAACAACACGCCTGCGCTTGCCCTGCAGACCGTGTTCAACACGCTGGGCGCGGCGGGCGTTGTGCCGGAGAAGGACTGCATCGTGCAGGCACAGCGCCGCAACGAAATGAGTCCGGTATTAGAGTTTTGAATAAAACAAACGGCAATGCAAATGCATTGCCGTTTGTTTTATTCAGCTGCTTTCTGTGTGCGGATGTCATCGCCTGCAAAAAGGCAGGGGACAAAGGCAGAAAGGCGGCTGGAAATTTTTTCGGTATACAGCTTTTCCAGCAGAGCACCGTCAGTGATGTTGGTGGTGACGATGGTGGGCAGCTTTGCACCCAGCCGGTTGTTGAGCAGACTGTACAGGCTGCTGATGAGGAAGGCGGAGTTGAACTCCGAGCCAAGATCATCCAGAATGAGCAGGTCGGCCCCGGCAGCGGTCTGCATCAGCGTTTCCTCCTCGCCTGCCGGGTCTGCACCAAAGTGCAGCCCTTCCAGCTTGGAGAAAAAGTCCGGGCTGGAAACATAGATCACATCGTAGCCCTTTTCCAGCACGATGCCCGCAATGGCAAGGGCCGCATGGGTCTTGCCAAGGCCCGCATTGCCAAACAGCATCAGGCTCTCGCTGTGGTGGTCAAACTCTTCCGCGTAGCTGCGCAGGTCTGCCAGCATATCGGCCATGTAAGGGCGGATGGCACCGCCCACCTTTTCATCGGCACGGTTCGGGTAATAGCGCAGCTCCATGGTGTCAAAGCTTGCAATGGACAGGCTGGACAGCGCCTCGATCTCCTTGCGGCGCAGCTGCTGCATCACCTTGTGCACGCACTCACAGGTGCGGCCATTCACGCTGCCGGTGTCCTGACATTTGGGGCAGACAAAGCGCGGCTCCAGTGCATCAGCGGGCCGTCCGCTTTGTGCCAGCAGGGCGGTCAGCTTCTGCTTTGCATCGGCAAGGGCGGCGGCAGCCTCGGTGCGGTCCTTGCCCGCAGCACCGGCCAGTGCGCAGCGGATGCCCCGCACCCGCACCTCTTCTTCTGCATGGCGCAGGGCGGGAATGGCGGCTTCGGCTTCGGCGCGGGCATCCTCGGCTCTGGCTCTGGCCACCTGCCGCCGGGCGGCCACGGTGCGCATGGCTTCCTGATACAGTTCGTTTTTGGTACGCATGGCTCCTCCTTATTCCGGCTTCTTTTTCAACGGACGGCGGCGGGCAGCGTTCTTGAGGAAATCGTTGCCGCTGGGGGCTTCGCGGTCTACCCGGAGGTTCCGGCTGGCACCCGCAATGGCCACCGGGCTGCGCACATCGTGCACGGTGCGCAGGCCCTTGGCGTTCCATGTTTTGAGGATACTGTTCCAGTACCACAGGTCGCGCTTGGCCCCGGCCTGCACGGCAGCTTCCTGCACCATGGCATCGTCGTAGCCGTAAACCTCGTACCAGCGTGCAATGGCCTTGCGCCCGCCAAGGGTCAGCTCGCTTTCCGGGATGTTCAGAAGGCCGCTGACATACTGCTCGCGGCTCTGGCGCAGTGCCAGCAGTTTGAGGTGGGCATCGGCCTGCTCACCGGTCTCCACGCCCTCGGTGCGCCACACCTTCAGCTCATGCACTACGGCGGCCATGGTGCTGCGGCCGGTGCTGGCAACGTAGGCGGTGCACAGCATCACGGTCTCCGGCGCAAAGCCCTCCTGCATATAAAGGTTGACCAGCTTTTCCATCTCCCTGTGGGTCAGCGGACGGGCAAAGCCGGTCTGTGCGCAGTCGATCAGGCTGGAGATCATGGGGTCGGTGCGGCTGGCCGCAGCGATCTCGGCCCAGGTCATGGGTGCGGGGGCGCTGGGTTCCTCGCCCGGTGCGGCGTTCTCTTCGTACCGCTCCAGCAGGCCAGCGCCTGCCCAGAAGGAGAGGGCGCTCTCGGCACTGATGCGGCTGCGCAACTTGAGGTCGGCACAGATCTTGTCCGGGTCGGTGATGCCGGTCGCCAGCACATACAGAGCCACGCGCACATTGTATTCTTCGGCGATGCCCAGTTTGGAAAACACCAGCTGCGGTACTGCAATGGTATCGCCCTTGAGTTCTTTTAAACGATAGATCATGTTTTATTCCTTCGGCTTGTCCGGCTCGGCTTCGGCAGCAGGCGGCTCCCACGGGTCGCTGTCCATCATGCTGGGGCAGTTTTTCCAGCGGTCAGGATCAGCATTGAACGCGTCCTGCAAAAAAGCGGCTGTGGCCTCCCGGCCCTCGTCGGTGAGCGGAAACACCTTCTGCACCCGCAGGGCAGGGTCGGTCTTTTCAATGGTCCAGGGGTCCGGCCAGTAGTCCACGGTGAGGATGCTTTCCTCCTTTGCGGCACCCTCGCCGCCGTCCGGATCCGGCACGGTGCGCTTGCCGGGAATCATCCGGTATCGCAGGCCGTATTCGTTGCCGCTGTAGGAATTTTTGCATTTGAAGTAATGCAGCAGGGGAACAAAGATCATGGCAGAGTCCTTTCGTATTTTGCAGGGAGCGGCTGTAAGCAAAAACGGCAAACCGATATTCCACGGTTTGCCGTTTGTTTTTGGAGCAGGGTACGGGACCCGAACCCGCCGCCTGCTGCTTGGGAAGCAGCCGCTCTACCGGATGAGCTAACCCTGCAAGTTGCTCATTTATTGTAGCAAAGAGGGACGGGATTGTCAAGGGCCGGAGAATGTCAGTTTTTCTGGGCATCGGTCAGGTCCAGCACCGGCGTGAAGGGGTCGAATACAAGGCCGGTGATGCCGTCCGCCACCAGCAGACGCCTGTTCTGGCCCAGCAGCGGCACCACGGCGCAGCCTTCCAGCAGCTGGCGCTCACAATCGGCCAGCAGGGCACAGCGGGCGCTGCCGGTCTGCTGGGCACTCTCGGCCAGACGCTGAGAGTAGATGGGGTCGGACCAGCCGGTCAGGCCGCCGCCCTCGGCTGTGAACTGCTGCAGCATCTGGTATACGCTGCCGCCTTCGGCGCGGATGGGAGCCAGCGCAATGGTGTAGCTGCCCGCTGCAAGGCGTTTGTCGAACTCCTCCTGCGGAACCTCTTCCACCGAGAAGAAAAGGGAGCAGTCCTTCTGCCATGCGCCGTTGATCTGTTCGGCCAGTTCGGTCAGGCCGGCTTCCTTCGGCAGCAGGATGGTCACGCCGGAAAAATCCGAGCTGGCCATGCCCTGCCGTGCATTCAGGTACAATGTACGGGGGTCGGTGATGGTGGGCAGCGGGTTCCTGGCAGACTTGCGGTAATCGGTGCCGTCCACGGAAAGGCCGGTGGGCACAAGACCATCGGCAGCGGTGTACAGACCGGAAGAGGGCACATCCACATTCTCCCGGGCGATGCCGGCAAGCGCCTGCCGCAGTTCCTGATCGGCAAACACAGAATCTTCGGCGCTGTTGAACAGCAGTGCCCAGGTGGTGTCGGAGTAATCCACCGACTGCAGCGAGGTATCCTCGCCGGTGTCGTCCAGCGCGGCGGAGCATTTTTCGTCTGCAATGAGTTGGGCGGCGCTCTTTCCGGTGCTGCCGGTGTTCTGCACCAGACGCAGGCTGCCGATCATGGGGAAGGAGACATCCCGGTGCAGGAACAGGCCGCTGGCCGTCCAGTTGTAAAGATAGAAGCTGCCGCTGGAAAGGGTGGTCTTGGCGGTCAGGCCGTAGGTGCCGCGGGTGCTCTCAAAAAATGCTTCATCGCAGGGCATGGCACCGGGCAGGGTGAGCTTGGCAAGGAAGTTGTCGTCCTTTTCACTCAGGCGGAACACCAGCGTCAGCGGGCCGGCGGCCGAAACGCCCAGCGTGCTGGCATCGGCTGTGCCAGCCAGCACGGCAGCACTGTTCTCAAGGGCGGCAAACTCCACGGCATAAGGGGAATTTGTCTGCGGCTGGAATATGCGCCGAAATGCAAACACAAAGTCCTCGGCAGTGATGGTGTGATCCGTGGAAGCGCCCTTGACGGCCTTGTAGGTCAGGCCGTCCTTGATCTGGAAGGTGTAGGTCTTGCCATCGGAGGAGATCGTCCAGCTCTCGGATAGATCGGGCACGATCTCGCCATCCGCTTTTTTGCGGACAAGCCCGCTGTAAAGGTTCTCACAGGCGATCACGTCCGGGGCAGCAGAAGCCACCTGCGGGTCGAGGTTTGCGGGAATGGTATCCACGAACCATGTAAAGCTTGGCGCACTGGAACTGCTGCCGCAGCCGGTGAGCGCAAGCAGGAACGCAGCAGCAAGCAATGCTGCGGTAATACGGAAGAACTGTTTCAAGGGGATGACCTCATTCTATGGTATTTGCGAAAAAAGGCTTCTTGTATACAAAAAACACTCTACTTCGACAAGTGTAGCAGAAACAGCGGCAAAATACAATTGCAGAATTGTGAATTTACCTTGCTTTTTGGGGCAAAAAGGGCGTTTTTCCGTTGCCAATTGCGGCTAAATGGACTATAATGGTACAGCGAAACATCTCTGCACCCGTTTTGAGGTGCGTTCTGAATACGATATTATGGAGGAGGAACTGTTTTTATGCAGAAGGATCAGCAGAAACTGATTGAACTCATCAAAGGCAAAAAAGTGGCCTTTATTGGTGCCGGTGTCAGCCACAAGACCCTGATCAAGGAGTTTGTGGAGCTGGGTGCCCATGTGACCCTGTGCGACCAGAAAAAGAGCGTGGAGGACTTTGGCGATTACGCTGCAACCATCAAGGAGCTGGGCATCGACCTGAGCCTGGGCGAAAACTATCTGGATGGCTTCAAGGGTCAGGATATCATCATGCGCACCCCGGGCTTTGTGGGCTACTTTGAAAAGCCCCTGCAGGATGCCATGGCCGCAGGCACCATGGTCACCAGTGAGGTGGAGTTGTTCTTCGACTTCTGCCCCTGCGAGATCGTAGCCGTGACCGGCTCCGACGGCAAGACCACCACCACCACCCTGATCTCCAAGTTCTACGAGGCCGCAGGCCGCAAGGTGCATCTGGGCGGCAACATCGGCGCAGCTCTGCTGCCCATGCTGCCCGAGGTGGCTCCCGATGATGTGGCTGTGGTGGAGCTTTCCAGCTTCCAGCTCATCAGCATGCATTCCAGCCCCAACATTGCCGTGGTGACCAATGTCACCCCCAACCATCTGGACCACCACAAGGACATGCAGGAGTACATTGATGCCAAGCGCAACATCCTGCTGTACCAGAAGCAGCCCTGCCGCGCTGTGCTGGGCTATGAGAACGAGATCAGCCGTTCCATGCAGTCCGACTGCAAGGGCAAGCAGGTGTGGTTCACCCGCCTGCACGATACCGACAACGGTGCCTTCCTGCGCAAGGAGGACAACATGCTCTGTATGGCCGAGGATGGCGTTGTGACCCCCTTCCTGGCCCAGAAGGACGTGAAGCTGCGCGGCCTGCACAACATTGAAAACCTGCTGGCTGCTGCCGCTGCCGTGTGGGGCGAGGTGCCCGTGGAAGCCATCCAGAAGGTGGGCAGCACCTTTACCGGTGTGGAGCACCGCATTGAGCCGGTGCGCACGCTGGACGGCGTGCTGTACTACAACGACTCCATCGGCACCAGCCCGACGCGCACCATTGCCGGTCTGCGCAGCTTTAACCAGAAGGTCATTCTGATCGCTGGCGGCTACGACAAGCACATTCCCTATGAGCCGCTGGCACCGGAAGTGGTGGCCCACGTGAAGAATCTTGTGCTGATGGGTGCCACCGGCCCCCGCATCGAAAAGGCTGTGCGCGAGGACCCGAACTTCAACGAAGCAGAGCTGCCCATCCAGCACGCCGACAACATGCAGCACGCTGTGGAGCTGGCCCGTGCCTGCGCAAAGCCCGGTGACATCATCATCCTGTCCCCGGCCAGCGCATCGTTTGATCTGTACCCCAACTTTGAGGTGCGCGGCCGCGAGTTCAAGAAGATCGTCAACGAGCTGAAGTGATCGCGCAGGTCAGCACAAAAGCCCACCGCGCCCGCTTTTTAAATGCCTGCCGGGGGAAATGGGTGCTGGGGGCGACCCTGCCGCTGGATCTTGCCCTTTTTAGCAAAAGCCAGCCGTGGCGATTCTACGCAGGACCTACACTGGCGCTGGAACTCAGCGGCAGCACCGTATGGGCAGCAGGGCACGCAAACCCGGAAGAGCTGGCCAGCTTTCTGGCTTTCTGCGGGTGTGAGAGCATCATTTTAGACGAAAACGAATGCCCACCACCTGACGGGTGGTGCAAAGCTGAAACGCTGACCGTATTCGGCCTTGCACCCGGCAAGGCTCTGCCGCTGCCTGCCGCAGACGAAGCCCTCTGGGCACAGCTGGACCTTGACCGGGAACCCTCTGCCATGGATGTGGCACGGGCGCTCTACCCGGCGGATACGGCAAAGCAGGAGGACTTTTACTCCGAGCTTTGCACAAAGCGCACCCGCAGCAAAGCTCTTGTGTGGGCACTGCGGCAGGGAAGTGAAACGATCTGCACGGTAGGGGCTTATGCCCTTGCGAACAGGCAGGCCTACATGGCCTGCGGGCAGACAGCCCAGCCTTTGCGGGGCAAGGGCATCGGCGGGCGGCTCATTGTGCAGATGGCGAACGAGCTTGCTGCCAAGGGGGAGCACCCGGTGTTTCTCTGCAGCCCGGAGCGGGTGCACTTTTATACCCGGCTTGGCTTTGAAAAGCTTGCGGAGTATATTCGTTATGTGCCATCGTAGTTTGTCGGCTGACACGTCGGAAGTTTCTCTGAGGACCGTCCGCTGGGGTGGGACCCTGTTGCCCGCAGGGCAATAGGGCGGGCGATGGAATGGCCCGAATCGTGTCCGAGGAGAAAGCTGCCGACGCGTCAATTCATGTAAGCTTTATCCCAAATCATAAATTAAGGAACCGTTATAATGTCAATGCTGAACCACTTTTTCAATTACAAACCCGAAGTTCTGGCGCTGGACGAAAAGGCTATGGAGCTGTGCCAGCCCTATTTCCGCCATATGGAGGAGATCCGCGATTTTAACCAGCTCAAAATGCTGAAAGCCTTTGCGGATACCCAGATGTCCTCCACCGATATGCTGGGCACCACCGGCTACGGCCTGTGGGATACCGGCCGCGCAAAGCTGGAGCAGATCTTTGCCGAGGTGATGGGCGCAGAGGATGCCCTCGTGCGCAGCCAGTTCCAGAGCGGTACCCACACGCTGGCTGTGGCGCTGTTCGGCCTGCTGCGGGCAGGGGACACCCTGCTGGCTGCCACCGGCCGTCCCTACGATACGCTGGAAGGCGTGATCGGTCTGGACGGCAAGGGCAGGGGCACCGGCACCCTGATGGATTACGGCATCCGGTACGATGAAGCTCCGCTGAAAGCCGACTTCACCCCGGATTATGACCTGATCGCCCAAAAGGCCCCCGGTGCAAAGGTGTGCCACATCCAGCGCAGCCGCGGCTATCTGCAGCGCAATGCCTTTGATCTGGAAACGATCCGAAAAATTGCGGATACCGCCCGCGCCGCAAACCCGGATATCATTATTTTTGTGGATAACTGCTACGGCGAGTTCACCCAGACGCAGGAACCCTGCCAGATGGGCGCAGACCTTGTGGTGGGCAGCCTGATCAAGAACCCCGGCGGCGGCATCGCTCCCACCGGCGGCTACATTGCGGGCCGCAAAGACCTTGTGGAGCTGTGCGCTTACCGCCTGAATGCGCCCGGTCTCGGCAAGGATCTGGGCTGCACGCTGGAAACGCCCCGTGATATGTATCTGGGCTTCTACTATGCGCCCGGCGTGGTGTGCGAGGCCATTAAGACCGCCATTTACGCCCAGTGTATGCTGGAGCTGCTGGGCAAGAATCCAGTGCCGCGCTACTGCGACGACCATAACGACATCGTCACCTGCTTTGATGCAGGCACTGCGGATGCGCTCATCGGCTTCTGTCAGGGCATTCAGGCTGCAAGCCCCGTGGACAGCTATGCCGCCCCGGAACCTTCTCCGGAGCCGGGCTATACTGATGAGGTGGTCATGGCAAGCGGCAGCTTTACACAGGGCAGCACCATCGAGCTTTCCTGCGACGGCCCGCTGCGTGAGCCGTACACCTGCTACCTGCAGGGCGGTCTGAACTTTGCTGCCAGCCGTGCAGGCGTGCTGCTGGCCATCCAGAAGGCTTATTTTAAGGACTAAAAAGAGGAGAGTACATGCCTGTTTTAAGTGACCGTGTGGGTACCTTCACGGATTCTGTCATCCGCCGCATGACCCGCATCAACAATCAGTACGACTCCATCAACCTCTCGCAGGGCTTCCCGGATTTTGACCCGCCGAAGCAGTTGCTGGACGCTCTGGCCGAAACAGCTTACAAAGGCCCGCACCAGTACGCTGTGACCTTTGGCGCGCAAAATTTCCGCGAGGCGCTGGCAAAAAAGACCAGCCCTGCCCTGCACCACGAAGTAGACCCCAACACCGAGATCTGCGTGACCTGCGGCGGCACTGAGGCCATGATGGCCGCCATGATGACCATCTGCAACCCCGGCGACAAGGTGATGATCTTCTCACCGTTCTACGAGAACTACGGTGCCGATGCCATTCTTTCGGGCGCGGAACCCATCTATATCCCGCTGGTGCCGCCCACCTATGAGTTTGACATCAGCCTGATCGAAAAGGGCTTTGCCGAGGGTGCCAAGGCGCTGATCCTGTGCAACCCCTCCAATCCCTGCGGCAAGGTGTTCCGCCGCGACGAGCTGGAAGCCATTGCAAAGCTGGCCATCCAGTACGATGCCTTTGTGGTGACGGATGAGGTGTACGAGCATATCATCTATGCACCCGCAGAGCATATCTGCATGGCAAGCCTGCCCGGCATGTTTGAGCACACCATCACCTGCAACTCGCTCTCCAAGACTTACTCCATCACGGGCTGGCGTCTGGGCTATCTGATCGGACCCGCAGAGGTCATTGAGGGCGCGCGCAAGGTGCACGACTTCCTCACTGTGGGTGCGGCTGCACCCCTGCAGGAGGCTGCTGTGGCCGGTTTGGAGATGCCCGCCAGCTATTACGAAAAGCTGCAGGCCCTTTACACCGAAAAGCGCGATCATTTTCTGGCCGGGCTGGACCGTGTGGGGCTGAAGCACAATGTTCCGCAGGGCACCTATTTTGTGATGATCGATATTTCCGATTTTCTGGCGCTGCCCCAGTTCAAGGGCTGGACCGACCTGCAGTTCTGTGAGTGGATGATCCGGGAAGTGGGCGTGGCCGCTGTGCCTGGCTCCAGCTTCTTCCGGGAGCCGGTGAACCACCTGATCCGGATGCACTTTGCCCGCGGCACCGATGTGCTGGACGAAGCCGTCCGCCGGCTGGAAAAGCTGCAGGCTTTACTGAAATAAAAGCAAAACAAAAAACAACAGCGCCGCAGGAAGTTTCCTGCGGCGCTGTCTCTTTCCCGATACTCTATACACGATTCATCACACGGCGTGGCGCTGCACGGTGGGCATTGGCTCCACAAGAGCGGGATGCATCCCCTCGCGGTAGTCCAGGTCGCCCTGATCCATACCGCGCAGCAAGACCTCGGCGGTGGCAATGTTGGTGGCAATGGGTACGCTGTGCATATCGCACAGGCGGAGCAGATTCTGCTCGGTGATGCTGGCGGCATCCGCTTTCAGCGGGTCACGGAAGAACAACACAAGATCCACTTCGTCGCACGCAATGCGGGAAGTGATCTGCTGCACACCGCCCAAGCGCCCGGAGAGATAACAGTGCACGGGCAGGCCGGTAGTCTGCGCCAGCATCCGTCCGGTGGTGCCGGTAGCAATGACTGTGTTTTTGGACAAAATGGCGCTGTAAGCAGTGCAAAACTGCAGTGCAAGCTCTTTGCGGGAATCGTGTGCAAGAATGGCGATCGTCATATTGCTCTCTCCTTTGTTCCAAGTATAGTGTTGTGTGTGACGAACAACTTTCTCATTGGAAAGTGAAATGAAGTGAAATCGTTATCAAGTTTTTCAATATAGTTTTACCGCATCGAAATAGGGGTTGTCAAGGGGGTTCTTGTACTTTTTACAAAACAAAATGGAGAAAGTAAGACTATATCTTTGTGAGAAGTGCAGAAAACTGGGATACAATCATCCATATCAGTGAGCGAACAGGAAAGGCGGATTGAAAACATAATTCAGCTTTTGTCTTTACTGAAAGAACATTTCATGGGAATAGAACAAAAATACAGGCTGGCGCAAATCGCACCAGCCTGTTTCGGGAAAAGCTTTTCAGTTTCGTTTCTAAATTATGAATATTATGGAGAAAACGCTCACTCCCGATTTCCGCACTGGAAAGGTGGGTTCAGCGGGCTTTAGCGGATCTGACCATTGCCGTGGATGATATACTTGTAGCTGCACAGCTCGGCCAGTCCCATGGGGCCGCGGGCGTGGAGTTTCTGGGTGGAAATGCCCATTTCACACCCAAGGCCGAATTCACCGCCATCCGTAAAGCGAGTGGAACAGTTCACATACACGGCGGCGCTGTCCACTGCGGCAGTGAACAGGTCGGCATGGGCCTGTGTCTGGGTCAGGATGGCCTCGCTGTGGCCGGTGGAGTGCTCAGCAATATGCCCGATGGCCTCCTCTACGCTGTCCACGACCTTGACCGCGAGGATGTAGTCCAGAAATTCGGTGTTAAAGTCCTTTTCTCCGGCAGGGGTGCCGGAGATGATGGCGGCTGCGCGCTTATCCAGCCGCAGCTCCACCGGGTGCAGGCCCTTTGCCGCGCGGTCCGGGCCAAGGCGTTGGGCCAGACGGGGAAGAAACTCCCCGGCAATGGCAGAGTGCACAAGGCACACCTCCTCGGCGTTGCACACGCTGGGGCGGCTGGCCTTGGCGTTCTCGATGATGTCCAGAGCTTTGTCCAGATCGGCGGTGTCGTCTACGTACACATGGCAGATGCCGGTGCCGGTCTGGATGCAGGGGACCTTGGCGTTCTGAACGCAGGCACGGATCAGCCCGGCACCGCCGCGCGGGATCAGCAGATCCACATAGCCTACAGCGGTCATCAGAGCGTTGGCAGAAGCGTGGGTGGTGTCCTCGATCAGGCAGACCGCTGTCTCGGGCAGACCGGCCTTTTTCAGGCCCTGCCGCAGAACGGTGACGATGGCGTTGGCACTGCGCCAGGCCTCCTTGCCGCAGCGCAGGATGCAGGCGTTGCCGCTTTTGATGGCAAGGGCAGCGGCATCGCTGGTCACATTGGGGCGGCTCTCGTAGATAATGGCGATCACGCCCATGGGCACAGCCGTCTTTTCAATGACAAGCCCGTTGGGGCGCTCCACCCGGTTCAGCACCCGGCCCACCGGGTCGGGCAGAGCGGCAACCTCGCGGATGCCCTGCGCCATGGCTTCAATGCGCGGTGCGGTCAGGGCCAGACGGTCCAGCATCACATCGCTGATGTGCCCTTTGGCAGCAGCCATGTCCTCAGCGTTGGCGGCAAGGATGGCCGCCTGATCGTCTGCGCTGCACAGCGCAGACGCCATGCCCAGCAGGGCCGCGTTGCGGGCGGTGTTATCGGCCAGCGCAAGGGCACTTTTGGCGCTGCGGGCGGCTTCCAGAATTTCCTGTGTGGTCATGTGTTCAGTCCTCCTTGCAGGCCGCAAAGCGGGTGCCTGCGGGCTTGCCTGCGGCAATGTCGTACAAAAGCTCCGGGTGTGCGCCGTTGGCAATGACCATATCGGCACCGCTGCCCGTTACCATGCGGGCGGCGCGCAGCTTGGTGGTCATGCCGCCGGTGCCAAGGGCCGAACCGGCACCATCGGCCAGAGCCATCACCTCGGGGGTGATCTCCTCCACCAGCGGGATGAGCTTTGCATCCGTGTGGGTGTGGGGATTGGCGGTGTACAGGCCGTCGATGTCACTCAGAAGCACCAACAGGTCAGCCTTGGCGCAGCAGGCCACGATGGCCGCTAGCGTGTCGTTGTCGCCAATGGAGGTGATCTCATCGGTGGAAACGGTGTCGTTTTCGTTGATGATGGGCAGGGCACCCAGCTCCAGCAGGCGGGACAGGGTGTTCTGAAAGTTCACGCGGCGTTCGGTGTGCTCCACGTCCACGCCGGTGAGCAAGATCTGCGCCACGGTGTGATTGTAGGCGTTGAACAGTCGGTCGTAGGTGTACATCAGCTCACACTGGCCCACAGCGGCGCAGGCCTGCTTGGTGGTGGTGTCCTTTGGGCGGGTTGGCAGTGAGAGCTTGCCCACGCCCATGCCAATGGCACCGGAGGACACCAGAATGACCTCATGGCCCTCGTTTTTCAGGTCGCTGAGCACCTTGACCAGCTGTTCCGTGTGGCGGATGTTCAGCCGTCCGGTGGTGTATGCCAGAGTAGAAGTGCCTACTTTTACAACGATGCGCATGATATCCTTAAACCTTTCCCATTTCCTTTGTCTTATTGTACGAGGCGATCACGGCATCCATCACCGCACCGCGCAGGCCGTGCTCTTCCAGCACGCGCACGCCCTGAATGGTGCTGCCGCCGGGGCTGCACACAGCATCCTTGAGTTCGCCGGGATGCTTTCCGCTTTCCAGCACCAGCTTTGCGCTGCCCAGAACCATCTGCGCGGCATATTCCTGCGCTTTGGCGCGGGGCAGGCCGCAGGCCACGCCGCCGTCGGCCAGAGCCTCAATAAACTGGTACACCCATGCCGGGCCGCAGCCGGAAACGCAGCTGGCGGCATCGATCAGACTTTCCGGCACGGCATCCAGACGGCCCGCAGGAGCCATGATCTTGAGGAAGGCTTCTTCTTCCTCAGCGGTGACATTACTGGAACAGTACTGGATCATACCCTCACCCACCGAAGCCGGGGTGTTGGGCATGATGCGGATCACAGGAAAGTCCTCACCGGCCAGCTCCTGAATACGGGCGATCGAAAGGCCCGCTGCCATGCTGCACAGCACAAAACGGCTGGGGCGCTCGTCAAAGGTGAACTTGAGCGGCTGGAGCAGAGCTTCCATCATCTGGGGCTTTACCGCCAGAAAAATCAGGTCGCAGTCACCGGCCACCTCGGCATTGGTGGCTGTTTTGCAGCCCAGTTCTTTGGCCAGTGCCTGTGCCTTGGCTGCAGTGCGGTTTGCCAGAAAAACTTTCTTAGGGTCAACAGCTTTGCAAACGGCACGGGCGATGGCTCCACCCATGTTGCCGCAGCCCAGAAAACCAATGGTATCCATCATAGTTTGTACCCTCCCTCAAAACGGCACTTCAATCACAGCCGTCTGCTCCCATTCTAAGCGTAGAGGAATATAAAATCAAGGGCCTTTTCCGCTTTTTTGCCGGAAGAAGCCGCTTTTGCAGGCATTGCGCACCGCCGGAAGGGGTTTAGGGGGCTGAGAAACGGCTTTTGAAGCGAGAAACTGCCGGAGTGAAAACGCAGGAAGATTCTTTGTTTACAAAATGGACAGAATCAATGCTTGCAATCGGAACGGCTTTTGCGGTATTATAATGTACGAAGCTGCCAATCGCCGTACGCAGCGGGAAAAATTTCTACGGTTGGGAAAGGAAGGTTTTTGTGTCACAAACAACGAAGCGGGCACTGGAAGCATCGCTGAAAAAGCTGCTGCTGGAAAAGCCCCTCAATAAGATCACAATCAACGATATCACCGAGGACTGCGGCGTGAACCGCATGACCTTCTACTACCACTTTAAGGATATTTACGATCTGGTGGACTGGATCCTGACGGAAGATGCAACCAAGGCGATGGAAGGCTGCCAGAGCTTTGATACATGGACCGAAGCGTTTCTGGACATTCTGCACCAGATCCGGGATAACAAAGCACTGGTGCTGAACGTATACCGCTCTGTAGGTCGTGAACAGGTGGAGCAGTATCTGTACAAGCTTCTGGACCCTATGCTGAAGGAATTTGCGGATCGCGAATGCCGCGACATCACCGTGCAGGACGATGACAAGCAGTTTGTGGTGGATTTTTACAAATATGCGCTGGTGGGCGTGGTGCTGGAATGGATCCGCCGGGATATGAAGACCGAGCCCGCTGTGATGGTAGAACGTATGGGACGGATGCTGCAGGGCGATCTGCGCCGCGCGTTATGCCGCCTTGCCAGCAATAAGATCCATCTGGAACAGGACGGTTGAACCGGAAGAACGACAAAATTTTATCATAATCCGCGCCGTGATGGGTTTTCTATCACGGCGCTTTTTCTGTTTATGGCAATTTGTGGGATAGAATGGTAGAGTAATGGCATAGAAATAGAAAAAGAGATTTCCGAAAAATACCGTTTGGAGGAAAAGGATAATGAATACTTCTGTTGAGAGCCTGACTCATAAAATGCAGCGTGCTGCCGTTGGTAAAATGGTGGACGTGGTGCTTTCTCATGCCGATAAAGACCGTCAGAAAACCGTGGGACAGCTGGTGGATGTCGCAAAGCAGTTCTATGGCAGTTCGTTCAGCGCTGAAGCCTACGAACACGCCAGACAGACCCTGACCGACCCCGACAGCAAGTGGTCCAAGCTCATCAACTGTGTGCTGGATCAGACCGACCCCAACGTGGCCCGCACCATGGCGCTGAATCTGGGCTACGAGGCTTTCTTCCGCGGCACCAAGACCATCCGCGAGAACCGTGTGAAGTATCAGTGCAACATCCCCTGGCTGATCCTGTTCGACCCCACTTCCGCCTGCAATATGCACTGCGTGGGCTGCTGGGCCGGTGAATACGGTCACAAGAATAACCTCAGCTTTGAGGATATGGACAAGATCGTTACCGAGGGCAAGGAGCTGGGCGTGTACCTGTACATGCTGACCGGCGGCGAGCCGCTGGTGCGTAAGGCTGATATCCTCAAGCTGGCCGAGAAGCACAATGATGTGCAGTTTGCCATCTACACCAACTCCACCCTCATCGATGAGCCGTTCTGCAAAGAGGTGGTGCGTCTGGGCAACATTGCCTTCATGCTGTCCATCGAGGGCACCCCGGAGACCAACGATGCCCGCCGCGGTGAGGGGCACTATGCCGCTGTTATGCATGCTATGGATCTGCTCAAGGAGCACGGCATCGTGTTCGGCACGTCCATCTGCTACACCCGCGATAATATCGAAGCTGTTACCAACGATGAGTTCATGCGTTTCCTGTGTGAGAAGGGCGCACACTTCGGCTTCTACTTCCACTACATGCCCGTGGGCAACGAGGCAGCACCGGAACTGATGCCTACCCCGGAGCAGCGCAAATATATGATCGACCGCATCCGCTATCTGCGCTCGGAAGAGTGCGATATCCCGTTCTACCCGATGGATTTCCAGAACGACGGTGAGTTTGTGGGCGGCTGTATTGCCGGCGGACGCAACTACTTCCACATCAACTCGGCCGGTGACGCAGAGCCGTGCGTGTTCATCCACTACTCCAATGCCAATATCCACGACCAGAGCATTCTGGAAATTCTGCACAGCCCGCTGTTCATGGCTTATCACAACGGCCAGCCCTTCAACAAGAACCATCTGCGTCCCTGCCCGATGCTGGAAAACCCCGAACTGCTGCAGAAGATGGTGCACGAGACCGGTGCCCACAGCACCGACCTGCAGTCGCCGGAGAGCGTGGAGCACCTGTGCGAGAAGTGCAAGAACTATGCGGCCAACTGGCAGCCCACGGCGGACGAGATCTGGTCCCACACCAAGATCCGCGAGAGCCGCTACGAGAACTACAAGGACTGGAAGCCCTCGCAGCCCATTGAAAAGTAACGAAGGCAGACATCATAATGCAAACAAAGCCCAGGCGTTCCATTGAAGTGCGCTCCGTTAAGTAGGCAGAGAAATAATATCAGTTTTTGTTCGCCGTTTCCACAAGGAGACGGCGAATTTTTTTGTGCAAAAGTGATGGTTCTTTCCTGACATAAAAATACCCCCCAGAGTACGCAGAGTTTTTGTTTTACTCTGTCTACTCTAGGGGGAGCATATCACACTCAGAGAGGGTCTTGCTGTTTCATGAAAGAGTGGTTTTGAAAATTACCAGAACCAGTAGCGCTTTTTCAGCACAACATATGCAATGCCGATCAGAACCACTACAACACCACCGGCAATGAAGAAGGTCCAGTTGATATTGGCAAATTTCAGGTTCTGGTTGGTCAGCAGATAACGGCCTGCAGTATCGGCAGTGATGATGCCGTCGGTGTAGCTGTTCAGGTACTGCCACTTGTTGGAGACGGCGTTGTACAGATACAGGCGGGTATAGGTGCTCACATCCAGATCGATGCGCACCGAGCAGGGAAGAGCCTTGCCCTTGTCCAGCTCGAACTCGATGCCCTGATCGGACTCAGTCAGGATGAGCATGGTGTCCAGCTCACTGGTGGTGCTCTTGACGCCGCTGCCTGCAATCTGCATGGTGTAGCCATCGCCCACCACGCACAGGGTCTTGCCGGTAGTGCGCAGCGCATTGAGGATATCACCGGTCACGGTAGGCACCTCGGCCTGTGTGAAAACGATCTCGTTGTCCTCACTGTCCTGAATGGCCTGCACAACGGGATCGATCTCGATGGGAGTATCGTTATCCGGTTCGGTGGAGCTGCTGTCCGAAGAATTATCGGAAGAAGATGCAGCCGAACGGTTGACGATGACCGTGACCATGGCGGATGCAGTGCCATTGGAAACGGTAATGGAAGTAGCGCCGGTGCCCACAGCCGTGATCACGCCGCTGGGGCTGACCGTGGCAATGTTGCTGTTGGCGGACTTATAGGTGAACTTCTGGGAAGCGGAAGAAGGCTTGACACTGGCGGTCAGGGTGCGGGTGGCACCGGGCTTGAGCACAACGTAGGAAGGATTCACCGTGACGACCTGACCGCTGTTGGAAGAACCAGTGCTGGCGGTGCCGGTGCCGGTACCGGAGTTGGGAATACTCATGACCGTGACATTGGTGGTAGCAGTCACCGAACCGCAGGTAGCGGTAATGGTGGCGGTGCCGGGGGCAATGCCGGTAACACGGCCGAAATTGTTCACCGTGGCGACCTTCTCATTGGAAGAGGTCAGGGTGACGGTGGCATAGTTGGAAGCCGAAGTAGGCCGCACCTGCAGCTGTGCCGAGACCGAGTTGCCAACATAGATGGTGTTGGAGGAAAGGGAAAGGTCCATCTCGGTAACGATCATGGAAGAATCCATGGAGACAACGATGGTATAGGCACAGATCTGGTTGCCTGCGGCAGCGGTGATGCGGGTGGTGCCTACGCCCACAGCCTGCACGACACCGGAGTTGCTCACGGTCAGGATGGAAGTATCGTCCGAGATAAAGACAACCGAGTCGGTAGAGTTGCGCGGACGCACCACAGGAGACAGCTGCTGAGAGGAACCCAGCAGCATGTTGGCGGTATAGCTGCCGGCCTCAATGCTTTCGGCAGGCACGTCCTGATCCCACGGCATGGCAACGCCGCTCAGGGCAAGGCCGGAGACGGGGCTTGCTGCGGCCGCAGACACAGCTGTGCCGCAGGCCAGCAGGCAGAGCGCTGCCGCACAGACGGCCAGTTTTTTTGCGGTTGATTTCATAGTAAGTGTACCTCTTTGGGTGATATAACGGCGGCTGGCAGTCAGCACAGCTCCGGTTTAGCGGAACAGAACGCCCAGGGCTTCCATTGCGTACTCGAAATAGGTGACCTGATCGTACTCCACACGGGCAGTAACGCTCATGCCGTTGGAAAGATCCACCTTGTCGCCGCTGCGGCTCACCACATAAGTGGCATCGGGCTTAATGGTCATCTTATAGTAGGAAGCGTTGGAGCTGGCCGTCACGTCACTGTCAATGGCCGTTACAGTGCCGGTCAGGGTGCCATAGGAATACTCCGAAAGGCCGGTAATGGCGATCTTGCACGGGTCACCCACATGAAGCAGCGGGCGGTCATTCACGGTGACCATGGCAACGATCTCCAGATCGTCGTTCTCGCTGGCAACAGTGGCCAGCGGGGAGCCTGCGCTCAGCACCATGCCCTCTTTGTAAGGAGTATCCATGTGGATCACACCGGAGGTGGGGGCGTAGATGTAGTAATCGTTGGCACCGGTGTTCAAGGCATCGAGCTGAGCCTGAATATTGTCCACGTTGCTCTGTGCGCTGGTAATGCTCTGGGAGATGGACTGCATGGTGGAGTAGTACAGAGCTTCTACTTCGCTCTGGCTCTGCTCCATCATGGTCTTGATCTGAGCATCGGAGTAACCGGCAGCCTGATAGGCCGTGGCATCAAAGGTCTTCTGGGAGACCTGGCTCTTGTAGGTCTCGTACTGATAGTAGTAGGGCTGATCTTCGGGGTTTGTCTCGCTGAAGTAGTTGGTATCATCCTGCACGCACTGCAGCAGCTTGTTGTACTGGTCCAGCTGGGTCTGGTAGATCTTGAGCTGGCTTTCCAGGTTATCCTGCTGCATGTCGATATCCGTGCTCTTGATGTGGGCCACGAGGTCGCCCTCGTTCACATAGCTGCCCTCCGAAATATACATCTCGGTAATGGAGCCGGAATAACTGGACATGATATAGGTTTTATTGCTGGCCTGCACGGTGCCTGCGTTCTGGCTGACATAAATGCGGTTGGTATGGGTGCTCCACACCACCAGAAACAGCATGAAGATGCCCACCAGAATGACAAAAGCGTAGCCATAAGGCGGCAGCTTTTTTTCCATCATGATGCGGCGGTCCTGCAGATCCGAAAGGTTCTGAACTTTAATCGTCATAATTACTTGGTCTCCATAAAGACATCGACCACGGCATCATCCTCGTCCTGATTGACATAGATGGTATAGGAGGTGCCGGTCAGTTTCTGCTCATTCTCAAAAGCGTGGACCTGCAGCTTGTAGGAAGCCAGCTGGCTTTCGGGCATGGGGCCGGTGTAGTGGGCATACAGGCAGTTCTTCACGCGCAGAATAGCATCCATATGGTAGTCCTGCTCCATCTGGCCGATGAACTGGGTAGCCTGCTGCATCATGTACAGGTGCATCTGACGATCCTCACCAACCACCATGGCCTGCACAATGGGGCCAATGGGCTGTGCGTTGTTGCTCTTGATAAAGTTGTGCATCTGGGTCAGCACCACGGGCAGACTGGCCATCTCTTCCGGATGAATCTCACGGGAGAGCACATTGGTGAGCTTCAGGGTCTTGTTCTCGGCTACTTTGATCTCTTTCATGTTGAATACCTCGGTTCCTTTTCAGATTTACCTCAGAAGAGGCAGTAATAGGCAATCGAGAAAGGGGAGAAAACCGCTGCAGAGAGTAGCTTCCTCTCCGCTCCCGATCGCCTACTACTTATAAAAGTAATAGGGATCTTGCGAATAAAATGTGCCCGGAGGCGTTTTGCCTCCGGGCACACCATAGTGAGGCATAGTCACCTGAGCAGGCAGGGCCTGTTCAGGATAACACCATCTACTTCTACTAAACAGAAAGTCTTTCTAGCTCTTTTTTATCTGACACAGCAAAACTATGTCAAACCAAGCTATCCATCAAGAATTACTCCCTTTCATATGTAACCGGGTGCGCACCCGGCTGCAACACATCAATAGGTGATCGACTCACCGTCGTCATCCTCTTCCACCACGGCCTGCATGACAGACTGCTTGGGCTCTGCCTTTTTGCTGCGGTAGATACCCTGCTGCATGTTCCACAGCTCGTAGTACTTGCCTTCCTTGGCAAGCAGCTCATCGTGCGTGCCGCGTTCCACGATCTTGCCGTGATCCATCACAAGGATCAGATCACAGTCACGAACGGTGGACAGGCGGTGAGCTACGATCAGCATGGAACGATCTGCAAGCTGATCGTAGATCATGTTGAAGATCAGATTTTCCGTAGCAAAGTCCAGATTACTGGTGGATTCATCCAGAATGTAGAGGTTGGAATCTTTCAGGAAAGCGCGTGCCAGCGCAATGCGCTGCTTTTCACCGCCGGACAGGCCGTTGCCTGCTTCTTCCAGATAAGTGTTATACTGCAGGGGCAGATGACGGATAAAGTCGTGAGCATCTGCCTTCTTGGCAGCTTCCTTAACTTCGTCCATCGTAGCGTCCATACGGGAAACGCGGATGTTATCATAAATGGTCTTGCTGAACAGCTCAACGTTCTGCGGCACATAAGAAATTGCGCGGCGGACAGAGTCATTGGTGTATTCAGCCAGATTCACACCGTTCAAGTCGATCTCGCCATCTTCCGGCTCATAATACTTGAGCAGAAGCTTGGTGATCGTGGATTTGCCGCTGCCGCTGCTGCCCACCAGTGCGACCTTTTTACCGGCCGGAATGGTAAAGCTGATGTGATCCAGTGCAGGGGCACGGTTGCCATAACGGAAAGTGACATCCTTGAACTCGATATCGCCCTCCACCTTGTCCAGATCGGTGCGGTCTTCGTCGCCGACCGTCTCGGAGGGATAATCCATGATCTCGCCCAGACGCTTCATGGAAATGCTGGCCTCCTGAATCTGCATCTGCAGACCGATCAGGTTGCTCAGCGGGGAAGTAAAGTAAGAGGACAGTGTGCTGAAGGCCATGAATCCGCCCAGTGTCATCTCACCCTTCAGAACCTGACTGATACCCACATAGGTGGTCAGCATGCTGAAACCGGTGGAAATGAAGGAGGAAATCAGGCCCTGCGTGGTACTGATCTTGCTGGAGCGCAGGCTGATCTTCAGGCTCTTGATGTACTCACGCTCGAGGTTCTCCATTTCGGTATCCTCGTTGGCGTTGCACTTGACCGTCTCAATGCCGCGCAGGCTTTCGATCATCTGGCTGTTCAGTGCAGCGGACTGCACCATGGTTTCTTCGTTGATCTTTTTGTAAGGCTGCTTGTAGATCAGCACCAGCAGAATGCTGACCAGAGCCATGAACAGCGAGATCGAGAAGAGCATCGCATTCATGCGGAACAGGATGATACCGGTGATCATGGCCATCGAGATATCCATGATCAAGCTCAGCGCAATGCTGGTAAAGATGGATTTGATGGTGTTTGCATCCGAATAACGGGTGGTGATATCACCAGTCTTGCGGGTGGCAAAGAACTTCATGGGCAGATGGAAGATATGCCCGAAGTAGCCCAGCATCAGCGGAATATCGATCTTGATGGATAGGTGGATCAGAACCCACTGCCGGACAAAGCCCACCAGCGTATTGGTGATGCTGACCATGCTGAATACAAGGATCAGCGTGACCAGCAGATTGTCTAGGCCATATGGCAAGACCTCGTCCATCAGGATCTTGTTGAACATGGAGGAGGCAATGCCCAGGATCGTAACGATCAGAGAACTCAGGATCGCATAGGCAAAGAGCTTTTTCTGGGGCAGCAACAGGTCGACGTAACGCTTGAACATGCCGCCCTTTTCGATCTTACCGCCCTTGAACTCCGAGGTGGGGTTCATCAGCAGCAGAACACCGGTAAAGTTCTTGTAGAACTCATCCAGAGAGATCTTTTTCAGCTCACTGCCGGGGTCGCCGATCACGACGTAATCCTTGCACTTGTGTTTTTTGCCGTTCTTCTCATCTTCCTTGGCGGCTTCGGCTTCTTTCAGCATGTGCCGACGACGCTCACCGTCATCTTTGATGGTGGTCTTTTTAAAGACGACCACAAAGTGGGCCAGACCCTGATCGGTGATGACCTGCGCAATGCAGGGCAGCGAGAAATCGCTGAGGAAATTTTCACGGTCTACGCGAACCGCTGCAGTGGTGAAACCCAACTCATTAGCGGCTTTCTGCAAACCAACAAGGTTCGTGCCTTTCAGGTCGGTACCCATCATATCGCGCAGGCGGGTGATGGTAACTTCCTTTTTGTAATGGAGGCACACCATTGCGAGGCAGGCAGCCGCACAGTCAGTGGTGTCGTGCTGCCGGACATAGGTATAACGCATAGATGCTTCCTTTGATCATATACAAATTTATTCAAACAGCGGCAGGCGTTTTGAAGAAGCGGCTTGCCGCAGATCTGACAACGTGAAAAGAGCCGGAGCCTGAAACAGCAGCACAGAAACCGGTGCTTTGTCCTGTCCTGCGGAGAACCATGACAAAACACCGGTCGGCTGCTATCAAAAGAAGGGAGCGCCTACCCTTTGATCTGTGTGCCGGACTTTGGAAAAACAGATACAAATTCCCAAAGCTTATAAGCAGTATACCACAATGTGACATCTTCTTCAAGTAGTCAAATTTTAAGAAATCATTATCCTTGATGCTTTTTTCGCATGAATGCTGTGCTTTTGGGACAGAGAAGCCCAAAAACAGAGGAGAAACACGACTGCATGGCTGTACAGAAAAAGGGTGTAGTATGGGACAAACAAAAAAGGCAATGTTCTGTGGAACATTGCCTTTTCTTCTGGCGCCTCTTGCCTGACTCGAACAGGCGACACCCTGATTAACAGTCAGGTGCTCTAACCGACTGAGCTAAAGAGGCAGATCACATTTGTGACTGCGAGAGATATTATACCGCATAAGAATGCCTTTTGCAAGCCTTTTTTAAAAAATGAATCATTTTTGGCAAAATAAAACCGTCCTGCAGCGTTTTGAAACGCTGCAGGACGGTAAAGTACATATTATAAAAGAAGGAAAGGCTTATTTCAGCTTGCTCTTGGCCTTCATGCGCTGCTCGTGGTTCAGGATCTGCTTGCGGATGCGCAGATTCTCGGGGGTGACCTCCAGCAGCTCGTCCTGTGCAAGGAATTCCAGGCAGCCTTCCAGACTGAGCTTGCTAATGGGGATCAGGCGCAGAGCATCATCGGAGCCGGATGCACGGGTATTGGTCAGGTGCTTGGTCTTGCAGACGTTGACATCCACGTCCTCGCCGGAAGCAGTGTAGCCAATGACCATGCCCTCGTAGACCTTCTCACCAGCGCCCACCAGAAGGGTGCCGCGCTGCTGAGCATTGAACAGACCGTAGGTGACAGCCTCGCCGGTCTCAAAGCTGACCAGAGAACCGGTGGAGCGGTTGGCAATCATGCCAGCCCAGACATCGTAACCGTCGAAGATCTGGTTGATAACACCCTCGCCATGGGTATCGGTCAGGAACTGGTTGCGGTAGCCGAACAGGCCGCGGCTGGGCATACGGAACTCCAGACGCACACGGTCGGTGCCCAGAGATTCCATCTGCTGCAGGATAGCCTTGCGCTGGCCCAGACCGGTCATGACAGCGCCCTGATACTGGGTGGGCACATCGATGACGACATGCTCCATAGGCTCATAGGTCTTGCCGTCGATGACCTTAGTCAGAACGTGCGGGGGAGAGACCTGCAGCTCATAACCTTCACGGCGCATGGTCTCGATCAGGATGGACAGGTGCATCTCACCACGACCCATAACGCGGAAGGAATCGGTAGTGGCAGAATCCTCCACCTTCAGAGCAACGTCCTTCAGCAGCTCCTTCTGCAGACGGTCACGGATCTGACGGCTGGTGACGTACTTGCCCTCGCGGCCGGCCAGCGGGCTGTCGTTGACGGAGAAGGTCATTTCCACGGTGGGGTCGTTGATCTTCACAAAGGGCAGCGGCTCCACATTGGAGGGGCTGCACAGGGTATTGCCGATGGTCACGTCGGGCAGGCCGGAGAATGCCACGATATCGCCGGCGGTGATGTTATCGCACGGCTGACGGCCATTGGCCTGAAAGTCGTACAGCTTGGTCAGACGGCCGCGCATCTTCAGATCCTGATTGTGCCAGTCACAGACGACAACTTCCTCGCCCACCTTGGCAACGCCGTTCTGGATGCGGCCAATGCCGATGCGGCCCACGAAGTCGTTGTAGTCCACAGAGGACACCAGCATCTGGAAGGGAGCCTCGGGGTCGCCCTCAGGCGGCTTGATGGTGCTCAGCAGAGTATCGAACAGAGGGATCAGGTCGGTGCCGGGCACATCGGGGTCCAGGCTTGCGGTGCCATCACGGCCACAGCAGAACAGCATGGGGCAGTCCAGCTGCTCATCGGTAGCACCCAGATCCATCAGCAGGTACAGAACTTCGTCGATGACTTCCTTGATGCGGGCATCGGGGCGGTCGATCTTGTTGATGGCCACCACCAGGCTCAGGTTCTGCTGCAGAGCCTTCTGCAGCACAAAACGGGTCTGGGGCATGCAGCCCTCGGCGGCATCCACCAGCAGCAGAACGCCGTTGACCATTTTCAAAACGCGCTCCACCTCGCCGCCAAAGTCGGCATGGCCCGGAGTATCGACAATATTGATCTTGACACCCTTGTAGGTGCAGGAGCAGTTCTTGGCCAGAATGGTAATGCCGCGCTCACGCTCGATATCGCCGCTGTCCATGACGCGCTCAGCCACGACCTGATTATCGCGGAATGCGCCGCTCTGACGCAGCATTGCATCCACCAGGGTAGTCTTGCCGTGGTCAACGTGAGCGATAATGGCAACGTTGCGCAAATCGTTACGAACCATAAAATTCAACCTCTCTATTATTAAAACTCATAAAATACGAACGAACGTCATACAAGTTTAAGTTTATAACAGGAAGGGGTGGTTTGTCAAGATTGTATAAAAATTTTTTCAAGCTTTCGGCAGAATGCCTGAGAAAAGCCATGCGATTTGTGCGGCGTGTACCTTTAAAATATGCTATACTAAGGGTACAGAAGAAATAAAGCCGGAGGTGTTTTTATGAAGATCACATTTCTGGGCGCGAACCATGAGGTCACCGGCAGCTGCACTTTGATCGAAGCGGCTGGGCAGCGCTTTTTGATCGACTGCGGCATGGAGCAGGGTAAGGACGTATACGAGAACCAGCCCATCCCGGTGGCACCCGGCGAGATCGACTGGGTGCTGGCCACCCATGCACACATCGACCATACCGGTATGCTGCCGCTGCTGGTGCGCAACGGCTTCCGCGGCAAGATCTATGCCACGAACCCCACGGTGGAGCTGTGCGGCATCATGCTGCGGGACTCGGCCCATATTCAGGAATTTGAAGCGGAGTGGAAAAACCGCAAGGGCCAGCGCTCCGGCGCAGAACCGGTGGAACCGATGTATACTGTGCAGGATGCTGAAGCAGCCATGAAGCTGTTTGTGGGCAAGGCCTATGAGCAGCGCTTCCAGCTTGCACCGGGCATTGAAGCCCGCTTTGTGGATGTGGGCCATCTGCTTGGCTCGGCCAGCATAGAGCTTTGGATCACCGAGGGTGAGACCACGACCAAGCTGGTATTCTCCGGTGATATCGGCAATCTGGATCAGCCCATCATCAAGGATCCTGCTTACATCAAAGAGGCGGACTACGCCTTTATGGAATCTACCTACGGCGACCGTAGCCACGGCCCGAAGCCGGACTATGTGAGCGAGCTGACGAAGATCCTGCAGCGCACCTTTGACCGGGGCGGCAATGTGGTCATTCCCAGCTTTGCGGTGGGCCGCACGCAGGAGATGCTCTACTTTATCCGTGAGATCAAGGAAAAGGGCCTTGTGAAGGGGCACGGCAACTTCCCGGTATACATTGACAGCCCGCTTGCCATCGAGGCGACCCGCATCTTTAAAGATACCGACCCGGACTGCTTTGATGCGGACACCCGCGCTCTGCTGGAAAACGGCATTGATCCGATCACCTTCCCGGGTCTGCGCGTCACGGTGACCAGCGATGAATCCCGCATGATCAATGCAGACCGCGTGCCAAAGGTCATCCTCTCGGCCAGCGGCATGTGCGAAGCGGGCCGCATCCGTCACCACCTCAAGCATAATCTGTGGCGGCCGGAGTGCACCATTCTGTTCGTGGGCTATCAGGCGGTGGGCACGCTGGGCCGCACCCTGCTGGAAGGTGCCACGACGGTAAAGCTGTTCGGTGAACCCATTGAGGTGCAGGCAGAGCTGTGCCAGCTCACCGGCATGTCCGGCCATGCGGACAGAGAAGGTCTGCTGCGGTGGGTGAACTCCTTTGAGCAGAAACCAAAGCGTGTGTTCGTGATGCACGGCGAAGATGAGACCGAGGACCACTTTGTGCAGACCTTGACGGAACAGGGCTTCACTGCCTGCGCACCCTACAACGGCGCACAGTGGGCCATCGGAGCCGAAGGGGCCGTCTGCCTGCAGGAGGGCACGAGAGCCCGCATTGAGCACAAGGCGAATGAAGGCCAGAGCCGTGCCGCCAGTGTGTTCCAGCGGCTGGTCAGCGCCGGCAAGCGCCTGCTGCGGGTCATCGAGCACAACGAGGGCGGCGCAAACAAAGACCTTGCCAGGTTTGCCGACCAGATCAATGCCCTGTGCGATAAGTGGGACCGATAAAGCAAAACAAAAGCACCGTGACCCAAAAGGCCACGGCGCTTTTTTGCATGGAGCGGGCAATGGGAATCGAACCCACCTCCTCAGCTTGGAAGGCTGATATACTAGCCGATGTACGATGCCCGCATTTACGAACGATATTATAGCATGTTCCGGCACAAATGTCCAGCCCAATTTTTGTGTGTTCCTTAAAGCACCGGAAAAGAATGCCGGAACGGCCTTGCTTTTCCATACGGCTCTGCTACAATAGAAAAGAACGGAGGGAGAGAGGATGGAGCCGGAAGCAGAGATCATTCGTGCGCAGCTGTTTGCCTTGCAGGATGAAGCATACCGCACCTTTCACAGTGCGTTGATGCCCACCGTGCCGCCGGAAACGGTGATCGGCGTGCGCGTTCCGGCTCTGCGCAGGCTGGCAAAACAGCTCGCGGGCACAGCGCAGGCAGAGGTGTTTTTACAGGCCCTGCCGCATGGATACTACGAAGAGAACAACCTCCACGCGTTTCTGATCGAACTTATCCGGGACTACGACAGGGCACTGGCTGAAACGGAAGCGTTCCTGCCCTACATCAACAACTGGGCCACCTGTGACTGCTTTTGCCCCAAAGTGTTTGCAAAGCACAAGAAGGAACTGCTGGTGCCCATTCGCCGCTGGCTGGATTCGGGCGAGGTGTACACCGTGCGCTATGGCATGGAGATGCTGATGCGCTATTATCTGGATGATGTATTCCGGCCGGAATATCTGGAATGGGTGGCCGATGTGCGCAGCACGGAATACTATATCAATATGATGCGGGCATGGTATTTTGCCACAGCACTGGCAAAGCAGCCGGATGCCGCGCTGCCGTGGCTCACAGAAAAGCGGCTGGATCTGTGGACCCACAACAAAGCCATCCAGAAAGCGGTGGAAAGCCGCCGCATTCCGCCCGGAATGAAGCAGCTGCTGCGCGGTCTGCGCAGCCGTTCATAAAAGCTTCCGGATTTCCGCGCAGATTTCCTGTTTACTTTATGGATGTTTTATTGTAAAATAAGCTATAGTAAAAAATGTCAGGGTATGCCTATGCCCTGACGGAAGATAAAAACAGGTGGTGTTTGGATTATGGCATTGAAATATCAGCGTATCCTTCTGAAGATCAGCGGCGAAGCACTGGGCGGCGAAAAAGGCACGGGTTTTGATGAGCCCACCATGGACGCGATCTGCGGCGGCGTGAAGAAAGCGCACGAGCTGGGTGTGCAGATCGGCATCGTGGTTGGCGGCGGCAACTTCTGGCGCGGCCGTTCCAGCGGCAAAATGGAGCGCACTCTGGCCGATAAGATCGGCATGCTGGCAACCGTGATGAACGCACTGGCTGTCTCCGATAAGCTGGAACAGCTGGGTGTGCCCACTGAGGTGTTCACCTCCATCACCATGCCACAGGTGGCACAGCCCTTTACCCGCAAGGATGCCCTGCGCGCCATGGATGAGGGCAAAATCGCCGTGTTCGGCGGCGGCACCGGCAACCCGTTCTTCTCCACGGATACGGCAACCGCTCTGCGCGCTGTGGAAGTGAGCGCCGATGTGATGTTCAAGGCTACTATGGTGGATGGCGTTTACGATAAGGATCCCCACAAGTACGCCGACGCAAAGAAGTATGATACCCTCACCTTTACCAAGGTGCTGGAAGACCAGCTGGCTGTTATGGATGGCACTGCTGCCACTCTGTGCCGCGACAACAAGCTGCCCATCCTCGTGTTCGATCTGGCCGACCCGGACAACATTGCCCGTGCCGTGCAGGGCGAGAATGTGGGCACACTGGTTTACGAGGGCTGAAACGCCTGCAGCCGACATACATTATAGGGCAGACGCATTGCAGCGCAGCCCCAAGATAAAAAGGAACAGGAGACTACCGCAATGAGCAGCAACACCAAGGTTTACGAAGACAAGATGAAGAGCTCGGTCGAACATCTGGGCCGCGAACTGGGCGCTGTGCGCGCAGGCCGCGCAAATCCCGCTGTGCTGGATAAGGTCAGCGTGGATTATTATGGTGCCCCCACTCCCATCCAGCAGGTGGCATCCGTGGCTGTGGCCGAAGCACGCACCCTGACCATTACCCCGTGGGACCGCACCCTGCTGCGCCCCATCAGCAAGGCGATCATGGCCAGCGATGTGGGTATCACTCCCATTGATGACGGCTCTACCATCCGCCTGAACTTCCCGGCTCCCACCGAGGAGCGCCGCAAGCAGCTGGCAAAGGAAGTTTCCAAGCTGGGCGAGGAGGCTAAGGTGGCAGTGCGCAACATCCGCCGCGAGGCTATGGATAAGGCCAAGGCCATGAAGAAGGCCGGCGAGCTGACCGAGGACAGCCAGAAGACCATGGAAGAGGATGTCCAGAAGCTGACCGACAAGTATATCAAGAACATCGATGCTGCGGTGGAAGAAAAGCAGAAGGAGATCATGTCTGTCTGATTTGCGCAGATGCAATAAACTGGAGGTGCCGTGCGCTGAAGAAGAGTGCGCGGCACTTTTGTTGAAGGCGGCGTTGCTGCCGGGAGGAAACAATGGCGCATCCTAAAGAATTTGCCGAGGGCCTTTCCATCGGCATCATCATGGACGGCAACGGCCGTTGGGCAAAGAACCGCGGCCTGCCCCGCACTGCCGGGCACAAAAAAGGCGCAGAGGTGTTCAGCGATATTGCAGATTACTGCGATGAGCTGGGCGTTTCGTCGGTGTACTTCTATGCGTTTTCCACCGAGAACTGGAAGCGTCCACTGGAAGAGGTCAACGCCATCATGCGGCTGTTCGGCGAATATCTGCTGAAGGGCTTTGACTACAAGAACCGCAATATCCGCATCAAGTTCATGGGCGACCGCACAGTGCTGGATGAAAAGCTGCAGCAACTGATGAACAAGCTGGAAGTAGATTCTTCGGTCAAGACCGGCATGACCCTGAACATTGCCATCAACTACGGCGGCCGCCCGGAGATCGTGCGGGCGGCGCAGCAGCTGGCGGCAAAGGCGGCGGCAGGGGAGATAAAGCCCGAAGAGATCACGGAACAGCTGCTCAGCGATACCATGTACACCGCTGGCCAGAAGGACCCGGATTTTATCCTGCGTCCCAGCGGAGAAAAGCGGCTGTCCAACTTCATGCTCTGGCAGGCAGCTTACTCGGAACTGGTAGAAATGGACGTTCTGTGGCCGGATTTCACCCGCAGCGATCTGGACGCTGCCATTGAGGAGTTCAATCATCGTTCCCGCCGGTTTGGCGGACTGTAAAACCCAAGACCTCCTGCACACGGTGCAGGGACCGGACGGCCCGGCGGCTTTGCCGGAGCCAAACTTAATCCAGAGGGGCGCGGCACCCGACCGGTGAAAAGGAGATCCAATCTATGAAAACACGTGTTATTACTGCGATCGTGGGCATCATCGTACTGATCGGCGTGATGTTCACCTTCAACACTCTGATCTTTAATCTGGTCATCGCGGCCATTACGCTGATCGCCGTTCACGAGATCTACAGTGCCCTCGGCTTTGAAAAGAAGGACTGGCTGATGTATGCGGTTCTGGTGCCGTATACACTGCTGGTCATGACGAGCAACTATCAGGTCATGCGGCGGCTGGTGATGCCGATGTCCTTTCTGCTGGTCACCTTTTATGCCATCTATCTGGTGGTGCGCAATGGCACCATCAGCTATCAGAAGGCCAGCGGCCTGCTGATGTTCTCCGGTATCGTGATCTTCTGCTTCTATTCCTTTATCCGGCTCAAGGAGCTGCTGCCGGTGGAGCAGTACGGCTACGATGCGGTGTTCTTTATCCTGCTCATCCTCTGCTTTGCCTGGGGCGGCGATACCTGTGCCTACTTTGCAGGCCGTGCCTTTGGCAAGCACAAGCTCTGCCCGGTGGTCAGCCCCAAAAAGACCGTGGAAGGTGCCATTGGCGGTGTTCTGGGCACCATGGTGTTCGGTGTGATCATCACACTGGTGTACTCGGTGGCAGCAAACCGGATGGAAGCCTTCACCCGCACCAATATCGGCGTTTCCATGTACGTGATCATTGCGCTGCTGGGCTGCGTGGCGGCGGTGCTGGGCATTTATGGCGATCTGTTTGCCAGCGTGGTCAAGCGCCAGTGCGGCATCAAGGATTACGGCACCATCTTCCCGGGGCACGGCGGCATTCTGGACCGTTTTGACAGTGTGATGTTCATTGCGCCCTTTGTGACCATGGTCATTACGGCGGTGTTCTACTATTAAAAGGGGGAACGTGTGATGTCGAAAAAAATCACTCTGCTGGGTTCTACCGGTTCCATCGGCACCCAGAGTCTGGATGTGATCCGTGCACAGGGCTATGAGGTGTTCGGTCTTTCTGCCCACAGCCATGTAGACAAGATCCTGCAGCAGATCGAAGAGTTTCATCCGCGCTATGTCTGCATGACCGACCCGGATGCGGCCCGCAGGCTGGATGCGAAGCTTTCCGGTCGTGCAGATGCGCCCCGGCTGCTGGTAGGGCCGGAAGGACTCAAGCAGCTGGCCGCGCTGGACGGCACCGATGTGGTGCTGAACAGCGTGGTGGGCATTGCAGGCCTTGGTGCCAGCCTGTGCGCGATCGAAAGCGGGCATGATCTGGCCCTTGCCAACAAGGAGAGTCTTGTCACTGGCGGCCATCTGGTCACACAGGCCGTGGCAAAGCATGGTGTAAAGCTGCTGCCGGTGGACAGTGAACACTCGGCCATCTTCCAGTGCCTGCAGGATAAGGAGAGTGCCCCCAGCCTGACCAAGATCCTGCTCACGGCATCCGGCGGCCCCTTCTTCGGGATGAAGACCGAGGAGCTGCGCGGTAAGACCAAGGCGGATGCCCTCAAGCACCCCAACTGGAACATGGGCGCAAAGATCACCATTGACTCTGCCACCCTGATGAACAAGGGTCTGGAGCTGATCGAGGCAGTGTGGCTGTTCGGCCTGCCGCCGGAGAAGATCCAGATCGTGGTGCAGCGCCAGAGCATCGTGCATTCGGCGGTGCAGTTCAGCGATCATTCGGTCATTGCTCAGCTGGGTGTGCCGGATATGCGCATTCCCATCCAGTATGCGCTCACCTACCCAAAGCGCGTACCCGGCGTTGTGCCGGAGCTGGACTTTGCCGCACTCAAGGTGCTCACCTTCGATGTGGCAGACGACGAGACCTTCCGCTGCCTTGCCGCCTGCAAAAAGGCCATCAAAAAGGGAGGTCTCGGCCCATGCGCCGCCAACGGTGCCAATGAGGAAGCTGTCAAGCTCTTCCTTGAGGACAAAATTGGCTTCCTCGATATTGGCCGTCTGGTGGAAGCAGTCGTGGACAGCGACAGCTTTGGCGGCGAGTATACCCTCAGCGATGTGTACGAGTGCGACCGCATGGCACGAGAGTTCGTGCGCGCACATCTTTGATCTTTAGGAGACGCAATGTCAATTTTTATCACCCTGATCGCCGCATTGATCGTGTTCAGCGCTGTGATCGCCATTCATGAATTCGGGCACTTTACCGTGGCAAAGCTCTGCGGCATTCAGGTCAACGAGTTTTCCATCGGCATGGGGCCGGCTTTGTGGAAGAAAATT
Source organism: Faecalibacterium sp. I4-3-84 (assembly GCF_023347255.1). Lineage (GTDB taxonomy): Bacteria > Bacillota > Clostridia > Oscillospirales > Ruminococcaceae > Faecalibacterium > Faecalibacterium taiwanense. Next base: position 330,334 of record NZ_CP094466.1, on the reverse strand, counting down.
TACAAGGGCACCCAGTACAGCCTGCGTGCATTGCCGGTAGGCGGCTATGTGGCGCTGGAGGGCGAGGAAAGCCCCGAGAGCCAGCAGGCCGAAGCGGCCCGCGACGAACGGGAAGCAGAGAACGAAAACCCTGTCCCGCCGGAGCAGCGCACCGGCATCCCTTTGAACGAGGCATCGGTATGGCAGCGTGTGCTTGTGATGGTGGCAGGTGCCTTCATGAATTTCGTGCTGGGCTTTGTGGTGCTGGTCATTCTTGTGGCAGCACAGGAAGGAGCCATCACCAGCAAGACCATCTATTCCATTGAGAACGATGCCCTCTGCGGCCAGACCGGCCTGCAGGCGGGGGACGAGATCGTTGCCGTGAACGGCAGGCGCTGCTTTGTGGCCAACGACATCCTTTATGAGCTGGTGCGCACCGAAGCCTATCGCGCCGATTTTACGGTCAAGCGGGACGGCCAGAAGGTGGAACTGTCGGACGTGCAGTTCAACACCTGGCAGGACGAGGACGGCCAGACCCATATGACCCTTGGCTTTACGGTGTACGGCATCAAAAAAACACCGCTCAATGTGTTAAAAGAAGCGTGGAACAGCACCCTGTACTACGGACGCATCGTGTTTACCTCGCTGGAAGACCTTGTGCGCGGACGCGAGAGCATCAACAATCTGTCCGGCCCGGTGGGTATCGTGACAGCGATCGGTCAGGCGGCAAGCTACGGCTGGCAGGATCTGCTGGAGCTGCTGGCCCTCATCACCATCAATCTGGGCGTGTTCAATCTGCTGCCCTTCCCGGCACTGGATGGCGGCAAGGTGGTATTTTTGATCATTGAGGGCGTTACCGGCCATGCAGTGCCGGAAAAGCTGCAGGGCACACTGACCATTGCGGCCTTTGCACTGCTGTTTGGCCTGATGCTCTTTGCAACCTATAATGATATCATCCGGCTTGTGACCGGTGCAATGTGAGCAAAAACAGAAAGGGGAGCTTTATGAGGCAGTTAAAACGGGAAGTGAAGATCGGCAATGTGACCATCGGCGGCAAGAATCCTATTGCGGTGCAGACGATGCTCAACGTGCCGGTGGAGGATATTGAGGGTAATGTGGCGCAGGCAAAGCGGTGCGAAGCTGCTGGCTGTCAGATCTTGCGCGTGACCTGCCCCAGCCCGGCGGATGCAAAGTGCATCGAAGCCGTCAAGAATGCGGTGAACATCCCCATTGTGGCAGACATCCATTTTGACTACAAGGCGGCTCTGGCCTGCGCAGATGTGGGCGTGGATAAGATCCGCATCAACCCCGGCAACATTGGCGACGATGACCGGGTGAAGGCTGTGGTGGATGCCTGTCAGCGCAAGAACATTCCCATCCGCATCGGCGTGAATGGCGGCAGTCTGGAAAAGCACATCCTTGCAAAATACGGCGCACCCACGCCGGAGGCCATGGTGGAGAGTGCACTGTACCATGTGCGCCTGCTGGAAAAATTCGATTTCAACAACATCGTCATTTCCATCAAGAACTCCAATGTGCCCCGCATGATGGAGGCCTACCGCCAGCTCAGCGCTGTCACGGATTACCCGCTCCATGTGGGTGTTACCGAGGCGGGTACCTACCAGATGGGTCTGCTGAAAAGCGGCATGGGCATCGGCGGAATGCTGCTGGAAGGCATTGGCGATACCATCCGCGTCTCGCTGGCCGCAGAGCCAGAAAAGGAAGTGGAAGCGGGCTACAACATCCTGCGCGCCGTGGGCTTCCCGGTAGCAGGCCCGGAGGTCATCACCTGCCCCACCTGCGGCCGCACCCAGTATCCCTGCACCGAGATCGCCAATGAGGTGGAAAAGCGGCTGCAGGGCTGCAAAAAATCCATCAAGGTGGCCGTGATGGGCTGCGTGGTCAACGGCCCCGGTGAAGCCCGTGAAGCAGACATCGGCATTGCCGGCGGCAAGGGCGAGGCGGTGCTGTTCATCCACGGCAAGCCCATCAAAAAGCTGACCGGAGACAACATCCTGGATCAGTTCATGGATGAGATCTATAAACTGTAAAATGGGAGAATGCTATGGCACTGCAAAACAAACTGGGCCTGACAGATGAACTGGAGCTTGCCCGTGAAGAGGAAAGGATCAGCAAACAAAAGGCGCTGGAGCTGTATGATACGGGTTTGCTGAATACTTTTCCGGTGGGAACATTTGCAGGCCTTGCAATGATCCATAAATATCTGTTTGAAGATATCTATGAATTTGCCGGTCAGATGCGCATCGTAAACATCGCAAAGGGAAATTTCCGCTTTGCACCGGTCATGTATCTGCACCCGGCACTGGAAAGCATTGACCAGATGCCGCAGTCCACGTTTGATGAAATTATTGAAAAATATGTGGAGATGAATGTGGCGCACCCTTTCCGGGAAGGCAATGGCCGCAGTACCCGTATCTGGCTGGACAGCATCCTGAAAAAAGAACTGCATCAGGTGGTGGATTGGAGCCGCGTGGATAAAAGCGACTATCTGATGGCCATGGAGCGCAGCCCGGTGAAAGATCTGGAAATCAAGGTGCTGCTGCATAAAGCACTGACGGAACAGATCAATGACCGTCAGGTGTATATGAAGGGGATTGATGCAAGCTATCATTATGAGGGCTACCAGATTTTCAGAACAGAGGAACTTGCAAAGAAATAAAACCACATTTTTGCTGCCACACCTGCAAAAACGGGTGCGGCAGTTTGTGCTGTATAAAAAGGAGTACCATTTGTGACACCACTCGTATCCAACCTGTGGCCGCAGTTCATGGTGGACCCGGCATTTGCAGACTGCTTCGGGCAGGTCATTGTGGAGCATGCGCAGATGCTGCGGCAGGAGCGGCAGGTCATCTTTACCCTGCGCAGCGGTGCGCCACTGGACAAAAATCTCTGTGCCCGGCTGCTGGCATCCCTGCAGCCGGATTATGAGGGCTTTGAGCTGCGCATCCAGAACCTGTTTGGCTATGCCATGCTGGACGAAGCGGCCCTGCGCGATCTGATGGAAGAGATGAAGCGGGACGGCGTGCCCATCAATGGCTTTCTGGACCGGTGCAAGATCAACATCATCGGACAGAAGATCACCATCGGCGTATGCCATGGCACCAAGTTTTTGCAGGAGATGCACTTTGAAAAGCTGCTGGCAGAGCGCATTGCGGCCCACACCGGGGTAACGCCGCAGGTAACGCTGCAAAGCGCTGTAAGCGAAGCCGAGCAGCACCAGATGGAAGAAAAGCTGGAGCGCAAGATTGCGCCACCGGTGGTCAAGTTTGAGAAAAAGAACACAGCACCGTCCATCAAGGTGGATGGTCTGGACCTGACCGATAAGCCCGTCACCATTTTCCACGGCAGGATGTTCACCCCCAAGAACCTCACCCCGCTGAAAGACCTTGGCGGCGAGGGCGGCAAGTGCACGATCTGGGGCGATGTGTTCTTCTCGGAGGTCAAGGGAAACTTCCGCAAAATTTATACCGTATCCATCACCGATTATCAGGGCTCCATCAACCTGAAGATCCGCGCGCAGGAAGGTGAGGACTGCTCCAAGTGGGAGAGCCTTGGCAAAGGCACCACCCTCATCGTGCGCGGCGACTGCTCCTACGACAAGTACGAACACGATTATATCGTCTACCCCTACGATGTGCTCATCGTGGAGCGCAAAAAGCGGGAGGATACCGCACCGGTCAAGCGTGTGGAGCTGCATCTGCACACCAAGCTTTCCAGCATGGACGGCTTCTGTGACCCCGGCGGCATCGTCAAGCTGGCCCACCGCATGGGGCATCCGGCCGTTGCCATCACGGACCACGGTGTGTGTCAGGGTTACCCGGAAGCCATGCTGGCAGCGGACGATATCCATAAATCAGACCCGGACTTCAAGTTGATCTACGGCTGCGAAGCCTACTTTGTGGACGACATGATCCCCTGTGTATACGGTGTGAAGGATCAGCCGCTGGACGGGGAGTTCTGCGTGTTTGATACCGAGACCACAGGCCTTGACCCCGGCGTGGAGTATATGACCGAGATCGGTGCCGTCATCGTGAAAAACGGCGAAGTGGTGGAGGAATTTGATACCTTTGTCAAGCCCGGCAAGCCCATCACCCCCAGGATCACCGAGCTGACCGGCATCACCAACGAAATGGTGGCGGATGCTCCCGGCGAAAAGGAAGCACTGGAAGCCTTCCTCAAATTTGCGGGAGACCGCATCCTTGTGGGCCACAACGTCCACGCCTTTGATATGCGTTTCCTGCGCGCCGCCGCCAAGCGCAGCGGCATCAAGCTGGAGCCGACCTATATCGACACCCTGACCATGGCGCAGGCCATGTACCCCGGCCTGCACAACTACAAGCAGGGCACCATCAACAAGCATCTGGAGCTGCCTGCCTACGAGGCCCACCGTGCCTGTGAGGATTCTGCCGCGCTGGGCCGCATCTTCGGGGTCATGCTGAACGACCTGAAAGAAAAGCAGGTAGCAAAGGTCAGTGAGATCAACACCGGCCTTGGCGGCAACCGCGAGGTGCTGAAAAAGAAGTATTACCACCTCATCATTCTGGTCAAGAACCAGATGGGCCTGAAAAATCTGTACAAGATCGTCAGCGAAGCCCATGTGAACTACTTTTTCAAAAAGCCCCGGGTGCCCCGGAGCCTTTTGAACAAATACCGGGACGGCCTGCTGCTCACTTCCGCCTGCGAAGCCGGCGAGCTGTACCGGGCCATCGTGGATGGCACCAGCTATGAAGAACTGAAAAAGATCGCGTCCTACTACGATATTCTTGAGATCCAGCCGCTGGGCAACAACGCCTACATGGTGCGGGACGGCAAGGTGGACAGCGAAGAGGACATCAAAAACTTCAACCGCACGGTCATCAAGCTGGGCGAGGACCTGCACAAGCCGGTCATTGCCACCGGCGATGTGCACTTTACCGAGCCGGAGGATGCGGCGTACCGCGCTGTGCTGCAGGCGGGCAACGGCTTTAAAGATGCCGACAACCAGCCGCCGCTGTTCTTCCGCACCACGCAGGATATGCTGGCGCAGTTCTACTATCTGCCCAAGGAAAAAGCCTACGAGGTAGTGGTGAAGAACCCCCGCAAGATCGCGGCGATGATCGACAACAATGTTCGTGCCATCCCGCGCGGCACCTACCCGCCCAGCATCGAGGGTGCAGAGCAGCAATTGCGCGATGCTACGTGGGAACACGCCAAGCGCGATTACGGTGACCCGCTGCCCGAAATTGTGGAAAAGCGGCTGCAGAAGGAGTTGGACTCCATCTGCGGTCATGGCTACGCCGTGCTGTACGTCATTGCGGTCAAACTGGTGGCCTATTCCAACGCGGGCGGCTATCAGGTGGGCAGCCGTGGTTCGGTCGGCTCATCGGCCGTGGCCCACTTCTCCGGCATCTCGGAGGTGAACAGCCTGCCGCCCCACTATCGCTGCCCCAAGTGCAAGCACAGCGAGTTCATCACCGACGGCAGCGTGGACGACGGCTTTGACCTGCCGGATAAAAACTGCCCCAACTGCGGCACCCGGATGCTGGTGGACGGCCACGATATTCCCTTCGAGACCTTCCTCGGCTTCTACGGCGATAAAGAGCCGGATATCGACCTGAACTTTTCCGGCGAATATCAGTCCAATGTGCACCGCTATACCGAGGAGCTGTTCGGCAAAGCCAACGTGTTCAAGGCGGGCACCGTGTCCGGTATTCAGGACAAGACCGCCTACGGCTATGTCAAAAAATATCTGGATGAGCGCGGCCGCACGGTGAACCATGCGGAGGAGAACCGCCTGACTCTGGGCTGCACCGGCGTCAAGCGCACCACGGGTCAGCACCCCGGCGGCATGGTCGTTGTGCCGGACACCTACGAGATCTACGATTTCTGCCCCATCCAGCACCCGGCGGACGATGTGGCAGGCGGCCTGCTGACCACCCACTTCGAGTTCAAGTACCTGCACGATACCCTGCTCAAGCTGGACGAACTGGGCCACGATATGCCCACCTTCTACAAGTATTTTGAGGAGTACACCGGTATCCCCATCGACAGCATCCCCATGAACGACCCCAAGGTGTACAGCCTGCTGACCAGCCCCGAAGCGCTGGGCGTGACCCCGGAGCAGATCGACAGTCAGACCGGAACCTTCGGCATCCCGGAAATGGGCACCAACTTCGTGCGCGGTATGCTGGTGGAGGCACGGCCCAAGAACTTCTCCGAGCTGATCCAGATCTCGGGCCTGTCCCACGGAACGGACGTGTGGACCGGCAACGCGGACGAGCTGATCCGCAGCGGCACCTGCACCATTGCGGAGGTCATTGGCTGCCGTGACAGCATCATGCTGTACCTGTTGCGCAAGGGTCTGGAACCCAAGATGGCCTTTGATATCATGGAGGCCGTGCGTAAGGGCAAGGTGGCCAAGGGCGGCTTCAAGGATGGCTGGGAGGAAGCCATGCGGGAGCACGAGGTGCCGGACTGGTACATCGAGAGCTGCCGCAAGATCAAGTATATGTTCCCCAAGGCCCATGCCGTGGCCTACCTGATGTCGGCCATTCGTCTGATGTGGTTCAAGATCTACCGTCCGCCGGAGTTCTATGCCGTGTACTTTACCGTACGCGGCGACGATATCGACTACGAGGCCGCTGTGGGCGGTGCGGCAGTGGCCCGCGCCCACATGGAAGAAGTCAAGCGCCGCCTGAAGGAAGAGAAGAACGCCAAGGACGAAGATGTGCTGGTCAGCCTGCAGCTCGTCAACGAGATGCTGGTGCGCGGCTACGAGTTTTTACCCATTGAGCTGGGCAAGAGCCGCGGCTCCAAGTATGTGGTGGAGGACGGCAAGGTACGTCTGCCTTTCTCTTCGCTGAAGGGTCTTGGCGGTGCTGCCGCCGATGCACTGGAAAAGGTGACCATCCACGGCGAAGAATATATCTCGGTGGAAGAGTTGCAGCAGGCTTCCGGTGTCGGCAGCAGCATTCTGGACCGTTTGCGTCAGGTGGGCGCTCTGGGCGACCTGCCGGAGAGCAGTCAGGTGAGCTTCTTCTGAGGATTCTGAAAGCAAAAGTGCCTGCACGGCTTTAGCTGTGCAGGCACTTTTGCTTTAAAAAAGCACCCGCGGCAAAAATCGCAGGTGCTTAAAAATTCAGCAGAACGGGGGAGTGTTTACTCCACGCTGATCATATAATAGTAAACGGGCTGGCCGCCGCGGATGTGGCTGACCTCAACGTGGTTCGGGCACTTTGCCTTTACGATCTCGGTGACCTTCTCGGCATCCTCATCGCTCACGTCGCAGCCGGAGATGATGGTGACGAAGCTGGAATCCTTCTTGCACATGCCGCGTGCCAGACGGTAGGTAGCTTTGGTGATATCGTTGGAGGTGGAAACGATCTTGCCGTTCTCCAGAGCCATGATCTCGCCCTTCCTGATGCGCTTGCCGTCGTACTCACTGTCGCGGGCAGCATAGGTGATCAGACCGGTGGACACCTTGTCGGCAGCAGCCATCATGTTGATGGTGTTGGTCTCGGCGTTCACAGAGGGATCAAAGTTCAGCATGGCGGTGATGCCCATGGGCACGGTGCGGGTGGGCAGAACGACCACCTGACGGTCGGCCAGCTTCTGGGCCTGCTCAGCAGCCATGATGATGTTCTTGTTGTTGGGCAGCACGAACACGGTCTTTGCGGGCACGCTCTGGATGGCAGCGAGGATATCCTCGGTGGCTGGGTTCATGGTCTGACCACCGGAGACCACTGCGTCTGCAGCCAGATCGGTGAACACGGCCTTCAGGCCTTCACCGGCGGCAACGGCAACAAAGCCATAGTCACGGCTGGGGTCCACAGCAGCGTAGACGAACTCGCTGGACTGAGAAGGGGCCTTCTCAGCAGAAGCCTGCTTTTCCAGGCTCTTGCCCTGCTTCTGACGGGCCAGGAACTGCTCGTGCATGTTCTCGATCTTGAAGTTGGTCAGGTAGCCATACTTGATGGCTTCGCTCAGGATCTTGCCGGGATCAGCGGTGTGCACATGCAGGTTGATCACATCGTCATCCTCGATGCACACCACACTGTCGCCGTTGGATTCTGCAAAGGCACGCATCTTTGCGGCGCTTGCACCCTCATACTTGTTGATCAGGAACTGGGTGCAGTAGCCGTTCTTGATGTCCTCCACCTTCATCAGGTCGTCGGTGAACACGCCCTTGCCGGCGTTCTCGGTGGAGAGCTTTGCCTTGTTGGGAGCAGCCTCGCCGCCTGCCACGATGCCTTCGCCATGGAACACCTTGCCCATGCCCTCAAAGATAATCATGATGCCCTGACCGCCGGCATCCACAACGCCGGCCTTCTTCAGAACAGGCAGCAGGTTGGGGGTGTCCTCCAGAGCCTTCTGGCCGGCGGTCATCACCACATCCCACAGAGCGGGCACATCCTCGGCACCGCAGGCAGCAGCTTCCTCAGAGGCAATGCGTGCAACCGTGAGGATGGTGCCCTCGGTGGGCTTCATAACGGCCTTATAAGCGCCCTCGACACCCTTCTTCAGAGCCTCGACAATGTCGGCAGCGGTGGCTTCCTTCTTGCCTTCCAGCGCCTTGGAGAAGCCGCGGAACAGCAGGCTGGTGATAACACCGGAGTTGCCGCGTGCGCCGCGCAGCATGGCGGAAGCAGCGGTCTTGGAAGCCTCACCCACGGTGCAGCTGTCGTCCAATGCTTCCAGCTCGCGCACAGAAGCACCCACGGTCATGCCCATGTTGGTGCCAGTGTCGCCATCAGGAACAGGGAAAACGTTCAGCTCGTCCACGCGGGAGCGCTGATTGTTGATGTTGTTGGCGCCAGAGATAATGGCGTCACGCAAAATCTTACCAGAAATCATTCTTTTTTACTCCTTGTACTTGCCGGAAAAGCCCGGCGCATTCGGATGAACCAACAAAAATCAGGCGATCACATCGTCTACCGAAACCACAACGCGGGCAACCTTCAGGCCGGTAGCCTGCTCCACCTCGTCCTTGACGCGGTGAGAGATGCTGCGTGCGGCGGTAGAAATGTTCAGGCCATAGCTCACTGCAATGTGCAGTTCGATCACCAGACGACCATCCTCCTGCGTGACACGGACACCCTTTTCCGGGTAATCAGAACCGTGCACCATGCTTCTGACGGCATCGGTCATATCACGGGGTGCCATTGCGGCAACACCGTAACACTGTTTAGCTGCTTCACCTACCAGAGTAGCAAAATACCCGGACGTAAAGCTGACATCCCCCAGAGGGAAACGGGAAGTGATCATAGTCGCTCTGCTCCTTTATGTTATTTTCATAAAACACATTCAAGGTCTGGGGCGCAGCGGCGGACAGATACACATACTGCGCCGAGAAACACCCACATTATTATACAACTTTGGGGCGCGCTTGTACAGCGCAAAATGCTGGTATATCAACTTTTTGCGCAGGTTTCTGCATTGACGGCATGGTTCGGGCGGCTTCGCACCGGGAAGGTGATAGCATAACGGACGCTGGTTGCTTTTTATCAAAACCGAAAGTATGACGAAAGAAAGCAAACAATCTGTTAAAAAAATATAAAAGGTGGGTGATAACTCTTTATCCGACTATGAAAAAGTGCTAAAATAGAAACAAGGATAGGGACTGCGGCGCAGGGTCCCGCTTGTGCGGATGAACTGCGTTATTTCTTGCGCACGGCGCGTGGAACAATGTTTAGGAGCTGTTGTCATGAATATTCTGTTTTTCCTTTCACCCAAGCAGGATCTGATGTATGTTTACGACGATTTCACCCTTCGGCAGACGCTGGAAAAGTGGGAGAATAACCGCTACGCGTCCATTCCGGTGCTCAACCGGCAGGGAAAATATGTGGGCACCCTGACCGAGGGCGACATTCTCTGGGGGCTGAAAAAGTTCCATGGTCTGGATCTGGAAGCGGCTGAGGATGTCCCCATTTCGGCCTTCCCGCACAAGCGCGACTACAAGGCTGTCACCGTGACCACCAGCATGGATCAGCTGATCGAAGCGGCCATGAACCAGAACTTTGTGCCGGTTGTGGATGACCGCGGCATCTTCATTGGCATCGTGCGCAGGCAGGCGATCATCCGTTACTGCTATGAGAAGGCCCGCACAGAGCAGCAGGCCCATGAGCAGCGCATCCCGGAATATGCCGCTGTGCATTGAACGATATAAATAGGTGGCCAGCCGCCCGGTTCCGCATCTGAAGCCGGGCGGCTTTTTGTCTGTAAAATGCGTTGAAAATCCGATTTATGGTACCTGCTGTGTGCGATAATACAGCCATGGAACAAAAACGTTCTGAAAAGCTGCAAAAAACGAGATACAGGAGGGAACACGGATGAAAGATTTTGAACTGCGTTATGTCGGAAGCCATGTGGAAGTATACACCGGCAGCGGAGTGTTCCTGTTTTCGGCCGATACGGTGCGGGAAGCAATGGAAGAACTGGCAGAGTAAGCGCCCGCAAACAGACAGGGACTTCGGCGCAAATGTAAAATTGATGTAAAATAATTGAAAAAGAAAGAGCACGAATTCATTAAGAGACGGAAAAATGTGTAGAAAAAGTGATTTTCTTGTAAAATAAACCTTGTTGTGACAGGATAAAAAATGATATAATAAATCCAAGCGCGGTCATTGTGCGCCGTTCTGTGCAGCAGAGCGGCAGGCCGCAGCATCTGCCGGATCAAGCAGGCCCGGTGTGCGGGCAGGGCAGATGTACAAGGATCAAAAGGAAGATCATTTTTAGGAGTATCGTTATGGATATCACACACATTACCTCTCTGTTGGGTGGAATTGCGCTGTTTCTGTACGGCATGTCCATTATGGGCGCTGGTCTGGAAAAGCTGGCCGGCGGCAAAATGCAGGGCGTGCTGCAAAAGCTGACCTCCTCAACGCTCAAGGGCGTTATTTTCGGCACCCTCATCACGGGTGTCATCCAGTCCTCGGCCGGCACGGTCGTTATTTGTGTCGGTCTGGTAAACTCCGGCATCATGACCCTTACGCAGTCGGTAGGTGTCATTATGGGTGCAAACATTGGTACCACTGTTACCGGCCAGCTGATCCGCATGGCGGATATCTCCGGTGACAGTCTCTGGCTGACACTGATCCAGCCCAAGACCTTTGCGCCCGTGGTGGCGTTTATCGGCTGCATTTTTTATGTGTTCCTGCGCAGCGCTAAAAAGAAGAACATCGGCCAGATCATGCTGGGCTTCGGCATCCTGTTTACCGGCATGAGCCTGATGGACACCGGTGTGGCTCCTCTGCGTGAGAGCGCCGTGTTCCAGAATCTGTTCGTTACCATGACGAATCCCGTTCTGGGCATTCTGGTGGGCGTGGTGGTCACGGTGATCATCCAGTCTTCCTCGGCATCGGTGGGTATCCTGCAGGCACTGTCCAGCACGGGTCTGGTCACCTTCAGCTCTGCCATCCCCATTATTCTGGGCGCACACATCGGCACGGCCTTTACGCCGCTGCTCACCATTGGCGGCTCATCCAAGGACGGCAAGCGCGCTGCACTGATCCATCTGTACTTCAACATCATTGGCAGCGTGATCCTGCTGGCGCTGGTGTATGCGGTGCAGTTTGCCGTTGGCATCCCCATGTGGAACGATGTGATGAACAAAAGCTCCATTGCAAACATCCACACCTTTTCCAGTGTGTGCGCAATGCTGCTGTTCCTGCCGTGCAGCGGCGTGCTTTCCAAGCTGGCAATGCTCACTGTGCCGGATAACGCCGAGGAAGCACAGGAGCTGAGCATGCCGGTGCTGGATGAACGTCTGTTCAAAAGCCCGGCTGTGGCCCTGCAGCAGGCTAAGAGCGCTGTGGTCAAGATGTCCCGCCGTGCTGCCCGCAATGTGAATCTGGCTGCACCGCTGCTGCTGAAGATGGACGAGGATGCCGTCAGCGCCATCCGGGTGCGTGAAAACCTGATCGACCGCATGGAGGTGGCAATCTCCAACTATCTGATCAAGATGACCGATCAGGAGCTGGGCGACGATGAGAGCCACACTGTGACCGAACTGCTGAATTTTGTTACCGAGTTCGAGCGCATCGGCGACTATGCGGTGAACATTATGGAAAAGGCAGAAGAACTGCAGGAAAAGGAAGCGTCCTTCAGTGAAAGCGCCACCAAGGAGCTGCAGCTGCTGGAGAATGCACTGAACCGCATCCTGAACCTGACCAACGATGCCTTTGAAAACAGCGATATGCGCCTGGCGGCTCAGGTGGAACCGCTGGAGGAAGTGATCGATGTGATGGCGGAGCGCCTGCGCGACCAGCACATCCTGCGCCTGAAGGACGGCGTGTGCTCCATTGATACGGGTGTCGTGTTCCTGGATGTGCTGAACAATGCAGAGCGCATCTCGGATCACTGCTCCAACGTTGCTGCCCGCCTGATCGGCATGGATGCCGGCGAGGACTACGACTCCCACACCCTCAAGAGCATCATGCACCACAACCCCACCAAGGACTACATGCTGGAATACGAGGAGTGCCGCAAGGCCTACCTTGTTCCGCTGGAAGAAATGGAAGCCTGAAACTAAGAAAGACCTCCGGGGCACTTTTCCCGGAGGTCTTTTTTGCGTTAAAAATCAGGCACTTTTGGGCAAAGAGACAATGACCCAGCGGTGCGGCCCGTGAAAGCCGTCCACCTTGGCGGCTTTGCTGCAGGTGCCGGGGCTGGGCGGGCCGAGGTGGATACCGCGGTCCAGCTGCTTGCCGCAAAGACGGCACTGGTAATGGAGGGTGATCTGTTCTGACATGAGGACGCACTTCCTTTTATGATCGCTGCAGGCGGTTAAGAAACTTTACTTCTATTGTCATTATATAATTTCTATATCGTAATGTCAATAAAAATAATTTGTAAAAGTAGATAAAAATTGAGCATTCTGCACTCAACCGCCCAGATCTTCCAGCAGCAGGTCCAGTTCCCGTTCGCTGTACACGGTCACACCGCGCTTGATGCGCACGGCATCGTTCTCCGGCAGAAGATTGGTGTAGATGCCGGTGACGGTGACAAGCACATCCGGCTGGCCATTGGTGCCACAGCGGTAAACGGCTACGCGCCCGCCTTTGTCGCACAGGCGGTAGCTCTGGGCAGCAAGCTCCGGCATGGTCTGTGCAGCAAGGTCTGCTGCGGAGGAAGGCGGTGCTTCGCTGCCGGGGTCGGGCACCGGAAGGCTGAGCTTGGGCAGGGCCATCCAGAACAGGCTGAACACGATGGTGAATACGCACAGCCCGTAGAACAGGCAGGTGCACAGTTTGCGCATGGAGAAACACGCTCCTTTCCGGCTGAAGTATGCCCCAAAACAGGGGGGCGCAGTCAATTTTCACACGGGAATGCTGTACTTTGTCCGGCAGATTGTGTTATACTACAGATGATTAGACCTATCAGGGCCGAAGATTGGTTCTTGCCCGCGTTCTGTGCACGTGCTATAATATGGTATTGCGTGCAGTTCTGTGCGCTTTGATGGAAAAGTACCAGCGCATGGCGCTGAAAAAGCAGCCTGAATGTTAGGAGGCGATTTCTATCTCCGATATGAGAAAGATCAACCGTGCCGGTGAGGGGCATTCCCCGGCACCGGCGGGGCGGAAGGTAAATGTGAGCAACAGCCGCCGGGAGTCCCAGCCGGAACCCAAACACGGCCGGGAACCCAAAGAACCAAAGGAACCCCGTGAAAAGGGCAGACATCCCATTCTGCGCTTCATTGGCCGAACCATTGCTACACTGATTTGTCTGGGCATCATGGCAGGCAGTCTGGTGGCAGTGGGTGCTGTGTATTACGTGGTGCAGGCTACCGCCAACGACGGCGACCTGCTGGATCTGGACAACATTGAGCTGAGCCAGTCCAGTGTGGTGATGGCTACCGACCCGGACACCGGTGCACAGGTGGAGTATGCCACGCTGCGCTCTTCCAACAGCCACCGCGTGTGGGCGGATCTGGAGCAGATCCCCACGAACCTGCAGTATGCGTTCATCTGCACCGAGGATAAGGACTTTTACAACGAGCCCGGCGTCAACTTCAAGCGCACCATCGGCGCAATGGTCAACGAATACCTGCTGCCCATCTACAGCTCCAAGCAGGGTGCATCCACGCTGGAGCAGCAGCTGATCAAGAACCTGACCGACGACAAGAGCGCCAGCGGCATTGAAGGTGCACTGCGCAAGCTGCGCGAGATCTACCGCGCCCTCTGTCTGAGCCGCAGCTATTCCAAGGAGACCATTCTGGAAGCGTACCTGAACACCATCAGCTTTACCGGCACCATTCAGGGCGTGCAGACTGCGGCCAACGAATACTTTAATAAGGATGTCAGCCAGCTGACCCTGTGGGAGTGTGCGACCATTGCGTCCATCACCAAAAACCCCACCAACTATAACCCCTACACCAACCCCGAAAACCTGATCAACCGCCGTAACTTCCTCATGTACAACATGTGGCAGCAGGGTGTGATCAGCGAAGAGGACTACCGCAACGCAGCGGCCCAGCCGCTGGTACTGGCCGAGGAAGAGGATACTAAGAAGAATTCTTCCGTTACCTCTTACTTTACCGATGCACTGTTCACCGAGCTGGTGCAGGACATCATGGACAAGGAAAACATTTCGGAATCCGAGGCACAGAAGCTGCTGTACACCGGCGGCTTTACCGTTGAGTCGACTGTGAACACCAAGGTGCAGTCCGCCATGGAAAACCTGATGCTCAACACGGACGATGCCTACTTCCCGGCCGGCTGGCATGAGGAAGAGGTGACCTCTATCTCGGACGACGATGTACAGGTGATGAACGAGGACGGTACGCCCAAGACCCGCACCGGCGACGACGGTACCGTTTACTATTACCGCAATGTGCGTACTCAGGCAGCCATGGTCACGCTGGACTATGACGGCAATGTGATCGCCATTGTGGGTGGTCTGGGCGAAAAGAACAAGAGCCTCTCGCTGAACCGTGCCTACAGTGTCACTCGTCAGACGGGTTCTACCATCAAGCCTATCGGTGCGTATGCACTGGGTGTAGAGTATGGTCTGGTGAACTGGTCCACCATGCTCAACAACTCGCCCTTGTATCAGAAGCAGGATATGGTGATCCGCGATGAGGATTACTGCCGCAAGAACGGCCTGATGGGCCTTTCCGACAAGCAGCTGCGCGCTTATCCCAACGCATGGCGCAGCTGGCCCCGCAACTATGGCGGCAACTACGGCGACAACAGTGATGTGCCGCTGTGGAACGGTCTGGCCCGCTCGCTGAACACCATTGCGGTGCGTGTGGGTGATCTGGTGGGCGCAAGCAACATCTTCAATTTTGTGTACAACACCCTGCAGCTGAACACGCTGGACCCGGTAAACGATGTGGGTCTGGCGCAGATGGTCATGGGCAGTCAGACCCATGGCGTTACGCCCACGGCGCTGGCAGCTGCGTTCCAGATCTTCTACGATGGCCAGTACACCACCCCGCACCTGTATACCCGCGTGCTGGACCGTGACGGCAATATCTATCTGGAGAACAACTCCACCAGCTATCAGGCCCTGACCCCGGATACCGCTTATGTGATGAACCGCCTGCTGAAGAACGTGCTGTACTCCAGCGTGGGCACCGCCGGCGGCCGCTATCCCAACTCCAATGGCATGGAAGCCTTTGGCAAGACCGGTACCGCCAGCGACGAAAAGGATCTGTGGTTCGTGGGCGGCACGCCGTACTACGTTACCGCCGTGTGGTGGGGCTACGATGCACCCTATGATATGACCAAGACGCTGGGTAAGCAGCAGGCCAAGACCCGTACCTGTGTTATGGCGTGGAAGGCGCTGATGGAACAGGTGCAGGCAGACCTGCCGTATAAGGCATTCCCGACCTCTGCCGGTGTGGTAGAGCGCCGCTACTGCACCCAGAGCGGCCTGCTGGCAGGCGGCTCCTGCCCCAGCACCGCCGTGGGCTACTACCGCGCCGATGATCTGCCTGGTACCTGCAACTACTCCCATGCAGCAGCTCCTGCAGCGGCTGCACCTGCGGAGACTGCGGCACCGGAGCAGGCTGTCATTCCTGCGGATACAGGTAATCAGGATACAGACTGATCTGTAGCCATATGAAGGACAAAAGGCGTACTATCGGCACCGGCGCGGAGTGAATCCGGCAAGGAAATACCGCGCTTGCCGCAGCAAAACTGGATAATCTGACAAAAACGCATCCGACCTCTTGCATTGCAGGGGGCCGGATGCTATTATATTCACTGCAAGAACACTTGTGTTTGTGAGGTGAACAAGTTGGAACGCCGCTTTTATCTGGTAGATGCGCAGGTGCTGCCTGAGGTTTTTCTCAAGGTGGTGCGTGCCAAGGAACTTCTGGCCAGCGGGGAGGCACGCAGCATTTCCGCAGCCACCCGCGCAGTCGATCTTTCGCGCAGCGCTTTTTATAAGTATAAGGATTGCATTTTTGACTCCGAGAATGGCCGTGAGGTGATCACCGTCATGGCTACTCTGCGGGACGAGACCGGTGCACTGCAGAGCCTGCTGGCCGGCATCAGCGCCGCAGGTGCAAGCATTGTGACCATCAACCAGTCCACACCGGAAAACGGTGCCGCACTGGTGGCAGTCACCATCCGCACCGATACCATGCAGATGACTCCCGAAGAGCTGACCGAAAAACTTTCGCGTCAGCGTATGGTGGTAGGCGTGCACTGCGGGTACAATCTGTAAGCAGTCTTCAGAAAACGAGGGAGAACAACAATGGCTAAAATTGCAATTCTGGGCTTTGGCACGGTGGGCAGCGGCGTGTACGAGGTACTGTGCCGCAACGCTGCGGGTGTCTCCCGCCGTGCAGGTGAGCCGGTGGAGGTCAAGTACATCCTTGACCCGAAGGATTTTTCAAACCATCCGGATGCACACCTGTTTATAAAGAACTTCGATACCATTCTGGAAGACCCGGAGATCAAGGTGGTGGTGGAGACCATCGGCGGCACCCGCTTTGCGTATCCGTATGTAAAGGCCTGCCTTGAGAGCGGCCGCAGCGTATGCACCTCCAACAAGGAGATGGTGGCCACCTACGGCGCAGAGCTGCTGGGCCTTGCCAAAGAGCACGGCTGTGCCTTCCTGTTCGAGGCTTCTGTGGGCGGCGGTACGCCCATCATCACCCCGATGCACCAGTGTCTGGCGGCAAACGTCATCACCGAGGTGGAGGGCATCGTGAATGGCACCACCAACTTCATGCTCACCAAGATGGTGCGCGAAAATCTGGGCTTTGACGATGCGCTGAAGATCGCGCAGGAGCTGGGCTACGCCGAGACGAAGGACCCCAGCGACGATGTGGACGGCCGTGATGCCTGCCGCAAGATCGCCATTCTGTCCTCGTTGGTGTGCGGCCATCAGATCTACCCCCAGAACATTCCCACCCGCGGCATCCGTGCCATTACCACGGCAGATGTGGAAGCGGCGGAAAAGCTGGGCTGTGTGATCAAGCTGATCGCATGGATGAAGCGCGGCAAGGACGGCAGCGTGGCTGCCGGTGTGGAGCCGTGTCTGGTGCCCAAGGCAAACCAGCTGGCCAGCGTGGACGATGTGTTCAATGCAGTGCTGGTCAAGGGCGATATGCTGGGCGACGTGGTGTTCTACGGCAAGGGCGCAGGCAAGCTGCCCACCGCCAGCGCCGTGGTGGCCGACGTTGTGGATGCCCTGAAGCATGGCTCCAAGGTGCACGACAGCCTGTTCTGGCAGCCTGCTGAGCCGGTGGAGGGAATGCTCACCGACCCGGCTCCTGCTGCATATTATGTGCGTGTAGCAGGCATTGCTCCGGCGGTGGTGGAAGCCATCTACGGCTATGGCAGGGTGGTGGACGAACGCTACGAAGGCTGCGCTTACTTTGTGGAGCGAGCCGACGAAAAGGCACTGGCCGAAGCAGCCCGCAAGGTGGAAGCCGTGGGCGGCAGCGTGAAGCTGGTGCTTAAGCGTCTGCCGGAAGAAAACTGATAACGGAATAAGGAAAGGTGCGGCGGCTATGAAGATCAAGGTTTCTGTCCCGGCCACCAGTGCAAACATCGGCTCCGGCTTTGATGCGCTGGGTCTGGCGGTGACGCTGTATAATACGGTCACCTTTGAAGAGAGCGAAGTGCTGGATATCTCGTCTGCGGACGGTACCCGCATCCCGCGCGGTGAATCGAACCTCGTGTACCGTTCGGCAAAGGGGCTGTTTGAGAAGGTGGGCAAGCAGATCCCGCCCCTCAAGATCACCCAGACGAATCCCATCCCCATGGCGCGCGGCCTTGGTTCTTCCTCGGCCTGCATCATTGCGGGACTGCTGGGTGCAAACCGGATGCTGGGCAATGTGCTCAACACGCAGGAGCTGCTCACGCTGGCCACCTCCATTGAGGGCCACCCCGATAACGTGGCCCCGGCTCTTCTGGGCGGCCTGACCAGCAGCGTGTTCGAGGATGGCAAGGTGTACTCGGTCAAGCGCAATGTGGATGAAACGCTGTGCTTTGCCGCCATCGTGCCGGACTACAAGCTGCTGACGGAAGCCGCTCGTGCGGCCCTGCCCAAAGAGGTCTCCCACAAGGACGCGGTATATAATCTTTCGCGCGCTGCGCTGGTGCCCGCCGCCTTCTGCGAGGGCAGACATGATCTGCTGGCCATTGCCACCGAGGATAAGCTGCACCAGCCCTACCGTATGCCGCTGATGCCCGGCTCCAAGGAAGTGTTCGATATGGCACGCCTGTGTGGTGCAAAGGCTGTTTACGTTTCCGGTGCGGGCAGCACCGTGATGGCCGTAGCGGAAAAGGCGGAGGCCGAAAAGTTCTATTCCAAGCTGGAAAAGGGTCTGGAGCTGCTGGAAGGTCTGGACGGATGTGAAGCATTTACATTGCTGCGTTTGGATGCCGATAACACCGGCGCAACGGTGGAATGATAAATGGGTAAGGAAAGTGCAAGGCGCTGCTGACCGCTTCCGCCCGGTGTACCCCCTTTTGACAAAGGGACAAAAAGAGGAGAGTGACAAGATATGGCGTTGATCGTACAGAAGTTCGGCGGTTCTTCGGTGAAGGACCGTGACCGTATCTTCAACGTGGCACGCATTGTGGCAAACACCCACAACGCGGGCAATGACGTAGTTGTGGTGGTGTCCGCTCAAGGCGATACCACCGATGACCTGATCGCCAAGGCTGGGGAGATCACCCACAACCCTTCGGCCCGTGAAATGGATATGCTGCTGGCTAGCGGCGAGCAGATCAGCATTTCGCTGCTGGCCATGGCACTGAATGAGCTGGGCTGCCATGCCATCAGCCTGACCGGCTGGCAGGCTGGCTTCCGCACCGACCGCGCCTATACCAAGGCGCGCATCACCCGCTTGGAGACAGAGCGCATCTCTTCTGAGCTGGAGCGCAACCGTGTGGTCGTTGTGGCGGGCTTCCAGGGCCTGAACAAGATGGATGACATCACCACTCTGGGCCGCGGCGGCTCCGACACCAGCGCTGTTGCCATTGCAGCAGCCCTGCACGCAGACCGCTGCCAGATCTTTACCGATGTGGAAGGCGTTTACACGGCCGACCCGCGCAAGGTGCGCAACACCCGCAAGCTGGATGAGATCACCTTTGACGAGATGCTGGAGCTGGCATCTCTGGGTGCACAGGTGCTGAACAACCGCAGCGTGGAGCTGGCCAAAAAGTATAATGTGGAGCTGGAGGTGCTCTCCAGCCTGAATCCCGTGCCCGGTACGGTGGTCAAGGAGGTTACAAAAGACATGGAAGGTATGCTGATCAAGGGTGTCGCAAAAGACACTGATGTTGCTGTTATCACGATTCTGAACGTTCCCGATGAGCCGGGCATGAGCTTCAAGATCTTCGGTCTGCTGGCCCAGAAGAACATCAACGTGGACATCATCCTGCAGTCCACCGGCCGTGACGGCAAGAAGGATATCAGCTTTACCTGCTCTGAGGGCGAAGCCGATCTGGCCATGCGCGTGCTGAAGGAGAGTGCACACTTCAACGATGTGAGCGTGGACACCACCTGCGCCAAGGTCTCCATTGTGGGTGCCGGTATGCAGAGCCACAGCGGCGTTGCTTCCAAGATGTTTGAGGCACTGTCCAACAACAACATCAACATCAAGATGATCTCCACCAGCGAGATCAAGATCTCCTGCATCATCAACCGCGACGATGCCGACAAGGCTGTTTCTGCGATCCACGATATGCTGTTTGACTGATCTGTAAAAAAATGAATTTTGTGCGCTGTACAGTTTCTTTGGAAGCTGTACGGCGCTCTTTTTGTTGACGGCCTCGCCCTCTCAGTCGCTTACGCGACAGCTCTCCCAAAGGGAGAGCCTCTGGCGAAGAGAAAAACTTTCTGGTTCTGCCAAGGCCTCTCACTTTGGGAGAGGTGGACGCGAACAGTGTGAGCGGACGGAGAGGGCAAGGCCGCTGACGAGGACGGTCATACTTATTTTACACTTCCGGCGTTTACACAAAATGCAAAGGGGTGTATAATATACACTGTATCTGTGCGGCGCAGTGCGCTGCAAATTCTGCAAAAGGAGCTGCAACGCACCATGGAACCGACTGATAGAAATGCTGCAAAGCCCCGCCTGACCCGCGCTCAGTGGAAGCGCCGCAAGCGGCTGCGTCTGGTCCGCAACTGGGCCATTCTCATTCTCGTCTGCGCCGCCATTGTGGCGCTTATGACCAAAGGCATCCTCTGGCTACTGCCAAAGGTGAACGCCATGCTTGCAGGGCCGCAGAGCTTTGATGCGGCCAGCTACGATGGCACCGGCTACAGCTTTGATGCTGACGATGAGCGTTTTGTGCTGGTGAACACCAATCTGCCTTTTGCCGAGGAACCCTCTCCGGCCCTTGCCGATGCCGATGAAGCCAGCGGTATCCAACTGGAAGCCGAAGCAGCTGCAGCCTACCAGAAAATGGCTGCGGCTGCGGCCGAGGACGGCGTTGCACTGGTGCTGACGGCAGGCTATCAGGACGCAGATGCCCGCAGCGCGGCCTATGAGACGCAGAAGCAGCAGTATCTGGAAAAGGGCAAAACCGAGGAAGAAGCCGCCAGCCTTGCGGCAGATATCCAGCCGCCTGCGGAATGCAATGATCACGGCACCGGCTATGCGGCGGATATCCTCAGTACGGACTACCCGACCCGTGATACCGGCTTTGATACGACCCGCGCCTACGAGTGGCTCACCGCCTACGCCGCCGAATACGGCTTTATCCTGCGCTATCCGCAGGACAGGCAGGCTGCTACCGGCGTGGTGTTTGAGCCGTGGCACTGGCGGTATGTGGGCGTTGAAAATGCCCTTGCCATCCGTGCCAGCGGCTTGAGTCTGGAAGAATTTCTTGCCTTGCAGAAGGCATCATAAAAATAAAAGCTCCCTGTGAAAGCAGGGCGGAGGAACAAATTGGAACGTACTCTCATTGCGCCGGGTGTGCATCTTTCCTGTGACCCGGCGGAAAAATTCAACCGCTGCCGCATCAGCGTCCACTTTGCCTTTCCGGCAAAGCGGGAAACGGCCACAGCACATGCGCTGCTGCCGCTGGTGCTGGAGCGCGGCTATGCCGACTGCCCGGATATGACCCGCCTGACCAAAAAGCTGGCCAAGCTCTACGGTGCAGACCTCACAGTGGATGCCCGGCCCATGGGCTGCAGCCACAACCTGTGTGTTAGTGTTACCGGTATCAAGGACCAGTTTGCGCTGGAAGGGGAGCCCCTTACAAGGGAATATGCATCCATTGCACTGGGTGCGGCCTTTCACCCGTATTTTGTGGGCGGCACTTTTGATCCGGAAGCCGTGGGCATTGAAAAGCAGATGCTGAAAAAGGCGCTGGAAGATGAGATCAACGATAAGCGCCTTTACTGCCTGCATCAGGCCAACCGGGAATTCTTTGGCGACAGCCCGGCGGGTGTGCGGCAGGAGGGCTATCTGGAAGAGGTGGAAGGCCTGACACCGGAACAGCTTACCGCAGCCTATTACGAGATGCTGCGCACCGCCAACATTGAACTGCTTGTGCTGGGCTGCACGGCAGAGCAGACCGCTGCGGTAAAGGATGCACTGCTGGCAGAGCTTGCGGCAATTGACCGCGCACCGCTGCCGCTGGCGGAAAACATTGCCATGCCCCGCCGGGAGCCGGTGCACAAAACCGAAACCTATGATATGGTGCAGGCGAAGCTCTGTATGCTGTTCACGCTGGGCGAACCCATGCGCACCGAACAGCTGGCTGCTGTGCGCCTTGCCATGGCGCTGTACGGCGGCAGTGTGACCAGCCGCCTGTTCCTGAATGTGCGCGAACGTGACCACCTGTGCTACTACTGCTCGTCCTCGTTCCAGAGCTTTACCGGAAGCATGGCTGTGAACAGCGGCGTGGAGCACGCCGACGCAGCCCGGGCAGAGCAGGCCATCTTGAAGGAACTGGCCGACCTGTGCGATGGCCCCATCACCGACGATGAATTTGAGGACTGCCGTCGGGGTCTGCTGAGCGGGATGCAGGGGGTAGAGGATACCTTGGGCGGCATCGAGACATGGTATTACATTGAAGTGCTGCGCGGCGGCGACCCGGCCAAGGTGCAGACACCCGCCGAAGCCCGCGCCGCTCTGCAGGCCGTGACCAAGGACGACGTGCGCGCCATCCTGCGCAAACTGACCCTCTCGGTCAGCTATCTGCTCACAAAGGAGGTGGCCGCTCATGCCGCAGAATAACCAGACCCTGCTGGAAAAGACCGTGGCTGACCAGTGGCAGACCCTGCCATCCGGACTGACCGTTATCGTGCGGCCCATGCCGGGTTATTCCAGCACTCATGTCATTTTTGCTACCCGCTTTGGCTCCATTGACCGGGATTTCCGGCTGGACGGCAAAGAGGTGCATCTGCCTGCAGGCGTGGCACACTTCCTCGAGCACAAGATGTTTGAAGATCAGGACGGCGATGCCTTTGCAAAGTATGCCAAGACCGGTGCCAATGCCAACGCATTTACCAGCTTTGACCGCACCTGCTACCTGTTCACTGCGACCCAGCAGCTGGACGAAAGCTTGGATGTGCTGCTGGGCATGGTGACTCATCCGTACTTTACCGAGCAGACCATCGCCAAGGAGCAGGGCATCATCGGGCAGGAGATCAAAATGTACGATGACAGCCCGGACTGGCGGCTCATCACCGGCCTGTTCGAGTGCTTGTACCACGAGCATCCCATCCGCAGCGATATCGCGGGTACGGTGGAGAGCATTGCTGAGATCACGCCGGAGATGCTTTACGACAGCTGCAAAGCCTTCTATGCACCGGGCAATATGGTGCTGGCGGCTGCCGGCAACACTACCATGGAGCAGATCCTGGCTGCCTGTGAGCGCCACGGCCTGATGAGACCGCGCAGCACCGAAAGAGTGCAGCGGCTGTGGAAGCCGGAACCCATGACGCTGGCGGCAGCCCATAAGACCCTGAAAATGCCGGTGTCCAAACCCTGCTTCGGCGTGGGCTTCAAGGAGAAGCCGTTGCCCCCGAACGATCTGCGCACTGAAGCGCTGTATGATCTGATCCTGAGCTGCATCACAGGCGGCATGTCGCCGCTGTACCGCCGCCTGTACGACGGAGGCCTTGTGAACCCCGGCTTTGGCGGGGAAGTGCTGCGGGTGGACGGCTGCTGCTGCATCCTGTTCACCGGCGAGAGCGATGCACCCGATGCCGTGAAGCAGATGCTTCTGGACGAGATCGCCCGCATCCGCGCAGAAGGCGTGGACCGGGAGATCTTTACCCTGTGCAAGAACGAAAAGTACGGCCAGCTGATCGAAAATCTGGAAAATGTGGAGGACTCGGCCAGCCAGATGGCAGATTTTGCCCTATCCGGCCAGACGGTGGCGCAGCAGATCACCATGCTGGCAGGGCTGACTGCCGAGGATGCGGACGCTGCGCTGCAGCACATCCTCAGCACCGACCGCATGGCTGTGATGGATATTCTGCCAGATGGCACTGCGCCGCTGGCCGAGAACGAGGAGGAAGCAGAATGACAAATCTGGTGCAGTTCCCGGGGCTGGGCCTGAGCTTTGAGATCAACCGCGTGGCCCTTTCCATTGGCGGGTTCAATATTTACTGGTATGGCGTGTGCATTGCCTTTGGCATCTGTCTGGCGCTGGTATTTGCGTTCCGCCACAGCATCGAGTTCGGCGTGGACCCGGACAGCATGGTGGACGTGATCCTGATCGGCATCGTGCTGGGCATTGTCAGCGCCCGCGCTTACTATGTGGCCATGGCACCCTTTAAATACGAAAGCATCTGGGAGATGATCGCCATTCGGGATGGCGGCCTTGCCATCTACGGTGGCATCATCGGCGGCTTTCTGTTCGGTGGCTTGGCCTGCAAACGGCGGGGCGTGCCGGTGCTGCCCATGTTCGACCTGACCGCTATGGGCTTTCTGCTGGGACAGGGCTGCGGCCGCTGGGGCAACTTCTTCAATCAGGAGGCCTTTGGTTGCAACACCACCCTGCCGTGGGGCATGTTCAGCGAAACGACCCGCGCTTACCTGATGGGCAGCACAGTCACGGCCCAGAGCGGCGTGACCATTGACCCGAATCTGCCGGTGCATCCCACCTTCCTGTACGAAAGCATCTGGTGCTTTGTGGGCTTTCTCCTGCTGTTCCGTTACATTAAAAAGCGCAAGTTCAACGGTGACATTGCCCTGCGGTATATGATCTGGTACGGCGCGGGCCGCTTCTGGATCGAAGCCCTGCGCACCGACAGTCTGATGCTGGTGCCCTCCATTGGTCTGCGGGCATCCCAGCTGGTGGCAGGTATCGCTGTGGTAGTCGGTATGGCTGCGGAAATTTACTTTACCCACAAGTTCAAGGACAAGCCCCTGATGGTAAAGCTGGCAATGACGGCGGACAACGAAGCTGCAGTCAATAAGCTGAGCAAAGAAAAAGCTGTTATCGGTCTGATGACGGATGCAGATACTGAACTGCTGGCCTCCAGCCC
This sequence comes from Faecalibacterium sp. I4-3-84, assembly GCF_023347255.1. GTDB lineage: Bacteria > Bacillota > Clostridia > Oscillospirales > Ruminococcaceae > Faecalibacterium > Faecalibacterium taiwanense. The sequence continues at coordinate 305,440 of NZ_CP094466.1, read as the reverse complement.
GCGTAAGCTGTTCGTGGAGCGCACCGAAGCCTACAACGCGGAAGTAAAACGCACCATCGCGGAAAGCGGGAAGGCGAAACAATAAAAAATCTTTCGGAAAGAGGAAAATTCCTCTTGCATTTCCATCGTTTTTTTGCTATACTATTCTAGCCGCGTGGTGTGGGCGCCTGAAATGGCCCAGTGTAAGGGCCTGCCTTTACGACCAGCGAGTACAACGAAAAGGAATGAACAAAATGTACGCAATCATTGTTACCGGCGGTAAGCAGTACCGCGTGGAGCAGGGCGACATCGTCTACATCGAAAAGCTGGACGTTGAGGCCGACTCCGAAGTGAAGTTTGATCAGGTTCTCGCTATTGGCGAGGAGGGTTCTGTGAAGGTTGGCGCTCCCGTTGTTGAGGGTGCTACCGTTACTGCCAAGGTCATCAAGAATGGCAAGGGCAAGAAGCTGAACATCATCACCTATCGCGCAAAGAAGCACAGTGCTCGCCGTATGGGCCATCGTCAGCCCTTCACCAAGGTTGAGATCACTGCGATCAACGGCTAAGGAGGTAAATTACAATGGCACATAAAAAGGGCGTAGGCAGCACCAAGAACGGCCGCGATTCCGCAGCACAGCGTCTGGGCACCAAGCGTGCAGACGGTCAGTTCGTTCTGGCCGGCAACATCCTGGTTCGTCAGCGTGGCACCCACATCATGCCGGGTGAAAACGTTGGCAAGGGCAGCGATGACACCCTGTTTGCTCTGGTGGACGGTACCGTCCGTTTCGAGCGCGTGGGTAAAGACGGCAAGAAGTGCAGCGTCAAGCAGTAACTTCTTTCGGATAACTGCAAAACGTAGAGAGCCGGACCCTCGTGGCCCGGCTCTTTTTGATGAAGAATTCTCTTTTTGACTGTCTGGCAGAAACTCCCCCAGTCGCCTGTGGCGACAGTCCCCTCGGGGAGGGGGCCTTAAAGCCTCCCTCCTTGAGGGAGGTGGCATCGTGCAGCGATGCCGGAAGGAGTTCCCGGCAAGGGAAGGGGAATAAACGAACATATAAAACTAAGGAGGGGCTGTATGGCAGCACAAACCAACTTTATCGACATCGCCACGATATGGCTCCACGCGGGCAAGGGCGGCGACGGTGCGGTGAGCTTTCACCGTGAAAAATTCGTGGCCGCTGGCGGCCCGGACGGCGGCGACGGCGGCCGCGGCGGCGATATCATCTTTGTGGTGGACGATCACCTGACCACCCTGATGGATTTCCGCTATAAGCGCAAGTATGTGGCCCCGGAGGGTGGCAAGGGCGGTGCAAGCCTGTGCCACGGCAAAAACGCGGAGAACCTTGTTATCAAGGTGCCGCTGGGCACCGTCATCAAGGACGCCGAGAGCGGCCTTGTCATTGCGGACCTGTCCGACCACACCCCAGTCACCATTGCAAAGGGTGGCCGCGGCGGCTACGGCAATGCGCATTTTGCCACTCCCACCCGACAGATCCCCAAGTTTGCAAAGCCCGGTATGCCCGGCGAAGACATTCAGGTGACGCTGGAGCTGAAGCTGATCGCCGATGTGGGTCTGATTGGCTTCCCCAATGTGGGTAAGTCTACCCTCATTTCCACCATCAGCGCAGCCAAGCCTAAGATCGCAAACTACCACTTCACCACGCTGGTGCCCACGCTGGGCGTTGTATCCGTGGCGGAGGGCGCAAGCTTTGTCTGCGCCGACATCCCCGGCCTGATCGAGGGTGCCAGCGAGGGCATCGGTCTGGGACATGACTTCCTGCGCCATGTGGAGCGCTGCCGCCTGCTGCTGCATGTGGTGGATGTTTCTGGCAGCGAGTGCCGTGAACCCATTGAGGATTTTGAAAAGATCAACGAGGAGCTGGCAAAGTTCAGCCCTGTGCTGGCTGAGCGCCCGCAGATCGTCATTGGCAACAAGTGCGATCTGGCCACCGAGGAGCAGATCGAAGCTTTCCGCAAGTATGTGGAAGGCAAGGGCTTGACCTTTGTGCCCATCTCTGCCGCTACGATGCAGGGCGTGAAGGAACTGCCGGGCCTCGTGTATAACCGCCTGAAGGATATCCCGCCGGTGCCGGTGTTTGCTCCCGAGTACAAGAAGCCCGAACCCAAGGCCAACGACCGTGCGTTTGAGATCAAGCGCATGGAAGCCCATGTATGGAGCGTGGAAGCCCCGTGGCTGGAATACATTCTGGCCGGCAGCAATGTGGACGACTACGAAAGCCTGCAGTTCTTCCAGCGTCAGTTGGGTGAGAGCGGCATTCTGGACGCTCTGGTGGCAAAGGGCGTGCAGGAGAACGACACCATTCTCATTGGCGATTACCAGTTCGATTATATCTTCTAAGAGGTCACTATGAACGAACCTGAAAAGATCGACCCGCGGGAGCTTAGCCCCTTGGCGCTGGCCTTTGTGGGCGACAGCGTGCTGGAACTGCTGGTGCGACAGCGTCTGGTGGAGCACCACCGCCTGTCTGCCGGAAAGCTCAACGCAGAAAAGGTCAAATACGTCTCGGCCCGGGCACAGTTCCGGGAGGAACAGCTGCTGGAGCCGCTGTTCACTGAGGACGAACTGGCCGTGTTCAAGCGGGGCCGCAACGCCAGCAAGGCCAGCGTGGCAAAGCACGCTTCCCCGGAGGAATACCGTGCTTCCACCGGCTTCGAGTGCCTGCTGGGCTGGCTGTATCTGAACGGTCAGCTGGGCCGTGTGCACGAGCTGTTTGAAACACTGTGGCAGCAGTTCGACCCCAACGAAACCTGAGAAGTTGCTTTCATAATCATTGCACACCGCCTGAACGGTCTTTTTGCTGCCATACTGCGTTGCTCTTCCTTGCAATCCATCAGGATTGCTGCGGAAAACCGCCTTGTCTGGCGGCAAAAAGCCGCGCCCATTCGGCGCACCCTGACTATAAAAACAACTTCTGACGCGAAAGCCCGCTGCTTTCCGCACTGGAAAACAGTGCCGGAGGGCAGCGGGCTTTGCGATTTGAGAAAGATCAGAGGTTCGCGCCCATGGTCCATCAGGCGCGAAGGGCAGCGTCAGCGGCTGTTTTTGGCGTTGCTGGAACGGTTGCTCGTGGAGTTCTTGGCGCTCTCATCGTCGGCACCCTTGGTGTACTGGTTGGGGTGCTTGTGCTCGTTGGTGGCGCTGTTGGTGGTCTGGTTGGACGTGCGGTTCGAGGTCTGATTCTTGCAGTTATTGCTGCGGTTTTCGGTTGCCATAGTGAATGATCTCCTTTCGGTTTTCCGTGCGGGGCGGTGTGCCCCTCACAAGACCTAGTTTGGCCGCAGACGGCGGCTTTATACATCCCACAGGAGGAATGCAGAATGCCCATGGAATATTTTGAACAGCGGGAGCGCGCTCTGCTGGGAGACCGGTTCGATGTCCTGTATGCAGCCCCGCAGGAAACGGCGGAGCGCGGCGTAACGGTGTCGGCCCTGCGCAGCTCACCGGAGCGGTTTGCCGCAAAAGCCGATTTCCCACTGGAAGCATCGCCCTTTTGCAAGGCGGCATTCGTGGTGCATCAGCCGGACTTTAAGCCCGGGCGGCATCCGTACTACCATGCGGGTGTGTTTTACTCGCAGGAGCCGTCTGCGTCCTCGGCGGCACCGCTGCTGGGCGTGCAGCCCGGGATGCGTGTGCTGGACATGTGCGCCGCGCCCGGCGGCAAAAGCAGCCAGCTGGCGGCGGCGCTGCAGGGCCGGGGTGTGCTGGTGAGCAACGAATATGTTGCGGCCCGTGCGGATATCCTGAAAAGCAATCTGGAACGCATGGGCGTGTCCAATGCGGTGGCGCTCAATGAGTCGCCCGCCCGCATTGCGGACGCTCTGCCGGAGTTTTTTGACCGGGTGCTGGTGGACGCGCCCTGTTCCGGCGAGGGAATGTTCCGCAAGGAGCCGGTGGCTCGTCAGCAGCACTGTGAAGCGCTGGTGAAGCAGTGTGCTGAGCTGGGTGCAGAAATTCTGGACTGTGCAGCCGCTGTGCTGGCCCCGGGCGGGCAGCTGGTGTATTCCACCTGCACCTTTGCACCCGAGGAGGACGAGGGACAGGTGGCGGCATTCCTGCAGCGCCACCCGGAGTTCACCCTTGCGGATGCCTTGGGAAATGTGGACTACACCTTTGGCAGTGAGGGCGAAGCCAACCGCACCGGCGGCCTGCCGCTGGATGTGAGCAAGGTGCGCCGTATCTGGCCCTGTCAGGGCGGCGAGGGCCACTTTATGGCCCGGCTCGTCAAAGCTGGCACTCCGCGCGTTCTGCCCGCAGAGGGCGAGTACACTGCCGAAGAACAGCTCTGGCTGGCAGCAGCGGAAGCTGCGGGCAAAAAGGCCAAGGGGAAGGGCGGCAAGCCTGCCAAGACCCCGGATGCCCGCAGTGCCCGCCGCGAGAATGCCCGTGCCTGCCGGGAAGCGGTGCAGGGTGACAAGCGCAGCCGCGAAGCACAGGCAGGGGAGACAAGTCCTGCCCAGAGCCTTGCAGCATGGCACGCGTTTGCCGGGCAGTATTTCCCGGCGCTGGTTGACCGCCCGGCTGTGGTGCACGGCGGCGGTGTGCTGCTGCCGGTGCCGTTCCCGCAGACGAACCTGCATGTGCTGCGGGCGGGCGTATTTGTGGGCAGCGTGCAGAAAGGCCGCTTTGTGCCGGAGCACCATCTGTTCACGGCATTTGGCGCACAGTGTGTAAACCGCGAAGAACTCACCCTTGATGACCCGCGCTGCGTGGAGTATCTTTCCGGCCGTGAGGTGGAAGCCCGCATCGCTGCTGACGGCTGGTGCTGCGTGACGGTGGACGGCTGGCCGCTGGGCGGCGGCAAGGTGTCCGGCGGGCGGGTGAAAAACCATTATCCCAAGGCGCTGCGGCTGCTGTGAACGGGCAGAAAAAGCGCATTTTTCCGCGCAGAATGCTGAAAACCGGGCGGATAAGGCTTGAACGCTCTGCCCGGTTGTGCTACAATAATAGAGTTAGATTTTGTGTGCTGCCACAATGCGGGCGACCACAGCCCGTCTGCCCGCAGGCGGAGATTTGAGAATATACAGGAGGCTCTTTCCCATGTCTGGACATAGCAAATGGAACAATATTAAGCGCAAGAAGGAAAAGACCGATGGCGCAAAGGCAAAGGTCTTTACCAAGATCGGCCGCGAGATCAGCGTTGCCGTGCGTACCGGCGGCCCGAACCCTGCTTCCAACAGCAAGCTGGCTGACCTGATCGCCAAGGCAAAGCGCATGAGCGTGCCCAACGATAACATCCAGCGCATCATCAAGAAGGCTGAGGGCGGCGATAAGACCGAGTACGAGGCAATCACCTACGAAGGCTACGGCCCCGGCGGCGTTGCTGTCATGGTGGAGACCCTGACCGACAACCGCAACCGTACCGCTGCCGACCTGCGCCACTACTTCGACAAGAACGGCGGCAATCTGGGTGCTATGGGCTGCGTGGGCTTCCTGTTCAGCCAGAAGGGTGTCATTGACATCTCTCTGGAAGATAAGGATGCCGACGAGGCTATGATGGATGCTCTGGATGCTGGTGCCGAGGACTTCGATGCCAGCGAGGATGCAGCCGAGATCACCACCGATCCCGAGAACTATTCTGCTGTGGTCAAGGCCATGGAGGAGAAGGGCTACGAGATCCTCTCCGACGATCTGGCCATGGTGCCCATGACCACCACCCGCCTGACCGACCCCGACCAGCTGAAGCTGATGGGCAAGCTGCTGGATGCGCTGGAAGACAATGATGATGTCCAGAACGTCTGGCACAGCCTGGAGAACGAAGAGGATCTGCCGGAATAACCTTCCGCAAGGCTCTTTTCTCCTGAAATAAGACGATAAAAAGCCGCTTTTTGTGCTAATTGGCACGAAAGGCGGCTTTTTTGTGCTGTGTTACGGGACTGAAAACGGCTTGGGACCTCCACTGAACAATAAAAATCCCCCGTCGGCAAGGCATACCGGCGGGGGAAAGGGGGAGAGCGTTTTTTAATAGATTATTGCACGCTTGCAAGGAACCGCACAAAGCCTGCGCGGCCAGCCTCGTCCATTTTATAGACACCGGCATCGGCCAATACCTGAGCGAACACATGGCCCACCTCGTCCTGCAGGATGAGGTGCACGGTGTCGCCGTTCAGTTCCGGGTGGCGGGCAAGAATATCCTCGGCCCACTCGGCGTGCTTCTGCAGTTCTTCCGGATACTGGCTCACCGGGGTGCGGGCCACCAGTGCATCGGCCAGCTCAAACAGCTCCTTTTTCAGGCGGCTGGGCAGCACGGCAAGGCCCATGACCTCGATCAGGCCGATGTTTTCCTTTTTGATGTGATGCAGCTTTGCATGGGGATGGAACACGCCCAGCGGATGCTCCGGGGTGGTGATGTTGTTGCGCAGCACCAGATCCAGCTGATACTTGCCGTCCCGCATCCGGGCAATGGGGGTGATGGTGTTATGTGGCTCGCCGTCGGTCTCGGCAAAGATGAAGCATTTTTCGTCCGAGTAGCCGCGCCATGCGGTCAGAATTTTATCGGCCAGCTCCACAAGACGGGCATCATCCGCGCTGGTCAGGCGGATGCAGCTCATGGGCCAGTGCACGATACCGGCATCCACATCCTCAAAACCGGGGAAAACCCACTTCTTCTCGACGGGAGCCTTTGCCATAGCGAATTCATAGTGGCCGCCCTGGAAATGGTCGTGGCTGAGAATGCTACCGCCCACGATGGGCAGGTCGGCGTTGCTGCCCACGAAATAGTGGGGGAACAGGCCCACGAAATCCAGCAGCTTGCGGAAGGTAGCACGCTCGATCTTCATGGGAGTGTGCTGGTTGTTGAACACGATGCAGTGCTCGTTGTAGTAGACGTAGGGGCTGTACTGCAGGTTCCAAGCGCTGTCGTTGATGGTGAGAGGGATGATGCGGTGATTCTCGCGGGCGGGGTGGTTCATGCGGCCTGCATAGCCTTCGTTCTCGGCGCAGAGCTGGCACTTGGGGTAGGCGCTCTGGGGAGCCAGTTTGGCGGCGGCAATGGCCTTGGGGTCTTTTTCGGGCTTCGAGAGGTTGATGGTGATATCCAGATCGCCGTAGGGGGTCTTGGTGACCCATTTCAGGTCACGTTTGATGCGGTAGCGGCGGATATAATCGGTGTCCTGACTGAATTTATAGAACCAGTCGGTCGCGGCCTGCGGACCTTCGCTTTCGTAGCGTTCTTCGAAATTGGCGCGCACGATGCTGGGCCGCGGGGTCAATACGCCCATGAGCTTTGTGTCGAACAGGTCGCGGGCGGTGGAGTTGTCCTCGCACACACCGCGGGCAACGGCATCATCTACCAGCGTTTTGAGGATGCTTTCCAGATCGGTATAGCACACCTCGCCCTCCGGCGCGGTAAAGTCGTCCAGCTGCATGGTCATAAGCAGCTGGTTGCGGATGTAAATTTCATCATCGGGCAGGATAAGGCCGGTGTCCAGCCCGTAATTCACGAGCTGCTGAATGGCGGTGGAGATCACAGCACTGCGCCTCCTTCCGGGCGGATGCTCAGCACATGGCAGCGGCCCTCACCAAGGATGGCTTCCATGTGGGCCTTGAAGTCGGCCAGCATTTCCACCGGCACAAAGGCCTGAGCCGTACCGGCAAAGCCGCCGCCGTGCACGCGCACAGCGCCCTTGCCGTTCAGATAATGCTTGGCAGCTGCAATGGTCACGCCCATCTCCTGATGCTCCTTGTAACCGGCGGGGATCACGTTCTGCAGGTATTCCCAGCTGCTGTGGCCGGACTCGTTGACCAGACGCAGGAAAGTGTCAAAATCGCCCTCGCGCAGGGCAGCTACCTGTTTTGCCACGCGGTCGTTATCGGCATAGATATGGAAGGCGCGCAGCACGGCACGGTCGCCACACTGCTTGCGGCACTCCGGAAGCTTTGCAAGGAAGGTCTCGAACGGCACATCCCGCAGCACTTCGCCGCCGCACACAGCAGCCACAGCGCGGCACTCGGCGGGCACAGCGGCATATTCGTCGGTCAGGTCGGCATGATCTGCGCAGGAATCCAGAATGCACAGGGCAAGGCCTGCCTTGGAGAAATCCACGGCCACCGGCTCCACATCCGGGTGGGCAGGGTCCGCAAAATCAATGGTAATAATGTTGCCAACGCTGGAAGCCATCTGATCCATCAGGCCGCAGGGCTTGCCAAAGTAGACGTTCTCTGCCCACTGGCCGATCTGCGCGATCTCGATGGGGGAGACTTTATCGGTCATGAAGCAGTCATTCAGGATCACGCCGATCAGCACTTCAAAGGCGGCGGAGGAAGAAACGCCGCTGCCCTTGGGCACGTTGGAGGAAATGTACACATCCAGACCGGCCAGCTTTGCGCCGCGCTGACGGAAGGCTTCGCATTCGCCGCGCAGCAGAGAGAGGGTAGTGTTTTCCTCTTCCTTGCGGGCAGCAAGGTCATCAAGGCCGATCACACACAGGTCGTAGCCTTCGCTCTGCACGCGCAGCTGGTTCAGGGTGTTGGGCGCGGCGGCAGCAATCATATCAATATTCACGCTGCCGGCCAGCACGCGGCCATGCTGGTGGTCGGTGTGGTTGCCGCCGATCTCGGTGCGGCCGGGGGCACTGTAAAGACCAGCTTCAGCATGGGGGCCAAAGGTGGCATCCAGACCATTCAGAACAGCTTCGTAGCGGGCAGCCTGTGCAGGAGTTTCGTCGGGCGCACAGCAGTAAAGTGCTGCCAGCCGGGCAGCGTGAGCGCCGCTGGAAAGCTCCTGCTTCCATGCGGAAACAGATTTCATCATAGGATAATCCTCCTTTTGAGCGGGTTGGAACTGCAGTGCAGAGCCGCATACAGGATGCTCTGCACACTTCTGTCCTTATCATATAAAATCCGGACAGAAAAAACCATGTGTTATTGTTGCATCTGGATGAAAAGTTGCAAAAAGACTGAAATTGGCGCACAGAGTGGAATTTGACGGTTGAAATAAAATTAGATATAAAACGGAAAAACCATTGGCAAAAATGCCTGCAAATCCGCGGCTTTGCGTGGGACGGACGAGGCCTGCACAACATGGAGATTTGCGCTTTGAAAAAACAGGGAAAAAGCTCATGGGCCTTTTCCCTGTTCCCCAAAATATTATTTTGTAAACTCGTTTCCGGTCAGGCCGTCCATGTTCAGCATCCCTTCCAGCGCGGCCACATCTGCCGAAACGTCCAGTGCGTCGGACTGGAACAGCTTGTCCAGCTGATTTTCAAAGGCAGTCACCAGCAGGTCCATGCTGCGCTCGATGTTCTTTTTGGCATCGGCGATGTTTTCCCCCTGCACATCCTGCGCAGAAAGGCTGGCGTAAGTGTTCAGCAGCTTGAGGGCGGTGGGCAGATAGTAGTCCATGAATTTCTGCAGCTGAGCCTTTTTGCCGGGGTCCTGCTTTGCCAGCTCAAAGATGCGGGCACTGACCGCTTCCAGACGGCTGATCTTGGTGGTCATCACGGGGTCCGGGATGGCATCGTTGACCTGCCGCAGCTGTTGCAGAATTGCGGTATATTGGTCCGCTGGTGCAGGTTCTGGGGCGGGCGCAGGCTTCGGTTTCCGGAGCGGCTGGGGAGCCGCGCCGCGCACTACCAGAGTATTGGTGCGGTTATCAATGTAAGCATCTGCACCGAAGTAACCGTGGGAAATAGCACTTTCCACCACGGTGCGGCCCTTTGCAGCGTCGATGCCCGCGGCAGCAAACAGCTCGTCCAGCGGAATATTGTCGCGGTCGCCTGCGATCTTGTCCAACAGGCGTTCCAGCTTGCGGGTACGATCCATGCGCAGGCCGGTCCACAGTGCGCCGGCTCCGCCAATGGTCGTGGCCAATGCAGGGAGCAGATCGTCGAAGTCCGGAAAGTCGAACAGGCAGTCGATCAGTTCCTCCGCACCGGTAAACAGGAAGATAGCACCCAGAATGGTGCAGATCACGGCAATGGTCTTGTGCCAGTTTTGAGCGTCCTTCTGCTCTTTGGTGGGAACATCGTGGCCGTAGGCTGGCTCGTTTTCCTGCTGGGGGGCCGTCTGCGCAGATGCGGGGCCGAGGTCGGAACGATAGTCTGCCTGCGCCTGTGCAGCAGCCTTTTCCTCTTTTTCGGCGTTTTTATCGATGCTTTTTAAGATGAACAGCAGCACGCCCAGCGGTGCCGACATGGCAAACACAATAAAGATGGCAATGGTGGGAATGTGGGCAAAATAATGTTTTTTGGGCTGCATGAGCAAAAACCTCTCAATTTATCCTGACTGTCCGGCAAAAGAACAGAAAAAGACCGCGTTCCACTCTATTATAGCGGAGCACGGCCTTTTTGTTAAGGGGGAAATATTGATGTGCGTGGAAGCAACAGGGGAGTAAGTATGCTGCCTGCCGGAAAAAGTTACTTCATCAGGCTGCAGACGGCCTCGGCGTAGGCGGCGGGATCATCCACCGGCAGGCCTTCGATCAGCTGAGCCTGTGCGTACAGCAGAGCACTGTACTTCTTGAGCTTGTCGGTGTCACCGGCCTCCTGTGCGGCCTTGAGCACGGCAAACACGGGGTGGTTGACATTCAGTTCCAGAACCTTATCGCTCTTTACGCCTTCGCTGCCGGGCTGCTTGGACAGCACCTTTTCCATCTCAATGGACAGCGGGCCGTCAGCACTCAGGCACACAGGGTGATCCTTCAGGCGGGTAGAGACCTTGACCTCTTTCACCTTGCCGTCCAGAGCGTCCTTCATGGCATCGAACAGGTTCTTGTTCTCAGCGGTAGCATCCTCGGCGGCCTTCTTCTCTTCCTCGGTCTCAAGGCCCAGATCACCGCTGTTGACATTCTTGAACTCCACGGTGCCGTCCTTGCCTTCGGCATCCTTGCGGGGATAGGTGCGCAGGATCTGCAGGCAGAACTCATCCACATCCTCGGTCAGCAGCAGGACGTCATAGCCCTTATCCATGACCAGCTCAGCGGCGGGCAGCTTTGCCAGACGGTCGGTAGAATCACCGGCAGCAAAGTAGATATACTTCTGCTCAGCGGGCATCTTGTCCACATACTCCTGCAGAGTGACCATCTTCTGCTCCTTGGCAGACCAGAACAGCAGCAGGTCGCGAAGCAGCTCGGCGTGCATGCCGTAGTCGGAGTAAGCACCGAACTTGATCTGACGGCCGAACTCTTTCCAGAATTCCTCGTACTTCTCGCGGTCATTGGCCAGCATGGCGTGCAGCTCGTTCTTGATCTTTTTTTCCAGAGCGTTGTGGATCAGCTTGAGCTGGTTGTCCTTCTGCAGCATCTCGCGGCTGATGTTCAGGCTCAGATCCTGACTGTCCACAATGCCCTTGACGAAGCTGAAGTAATCGGGCAGCAGGTCGGCGCACTTCTCCATAATGAGCACGCCGGATGCGTACAGGGCCAGACCCTTTTCATAATCCTTGGTGTAGAAGTCGTAGGGACGGTGGCTGGGCACGAACAGCAGGGCATTATAATTTGCAGTGCCCTCGGTGCGGCTGACGATGACGCGGGCGGGGTCGGTATAATCGCCAAACTTTTCCTTATAGAAGTTCGCGTACTCCTCGTCGGTCACTTCGCTCTTCTGCTTTTTCCAGATGGGCACCATGCTGTTCAGGGTTTCCAGCTCGGTGTAAGTCTCCCATTCGGGCTTATAGTCCTCCGGCTTAGGATCGGGTTCCGGCTTCTGGCGCTCGTGCTGGCGCTCCATCTGGATGGGGTAGCGCACATAGTCGCTGTACTTCTTCACGATGGCCACGATGCCGTACTCATCGAGGAAGTTGTCGTAGTGGTCCGTCTCAGTATCCGGCTTGATGTGCAGGATGATCTGGGTGCCTGCGGTGTCCTTCTGGGCGGGGGTCATTTCGTAGCCGTCCACACCGGAGGACTCCCACTGCCATGCTTCATCCGAGCCATAAGCCTTGGAAATGACGGTGACTTTATCGGCTACCATGAAGGAAGAGTAGAAGCCGACACCAAACTGGCCGATGATATCGATGTTCTCGTCCTTGTTATCCTTCTTGAAATCCAGAGAACCGGAGTGAGCAATGGTGCCCAGATTCTGCTCAAGTTCCTCTTTGGTCATGCCGATGCCGTTATCCTCAATGGTCAGGATGCGGTTCTCCTGATCGCGGGTGATGAGGATGCGGAAATCGCCCTTGTTCATGCCCACAGAAGGATCGGTCAGGCTCTTATAATAGAGCTTATCGATGGCATCCGATGCGTTGGAGATCAGCTCGCGCAGGAAAATTTCCTTATTGGTGTAGATGGAGTTGATCATCATATCCATCAGCTTTTTGCTTTCAGCCTGAAATTCTTTCTTAGCCATAATGCAAAACCTCTTTTTATCTGTATTCGGCACCAAGCACTCGGAGTAGGATATTACTTTTGAATGCTTAGCACTCGTAACTTTCGAGTGCTAATATACACCGACAAAAAGCAAAAATCAAGAGCTTTCATAAAAAGTTTAAAAAATGGTTCGTTTTGTGCTATAATGAACCGCAAAGGATGCTGTAAAAGGAGGAAATATCATGCAGCTGAAACAGCTGGAACTGGCCGGCAGTGGGACGCTGACCGTTTATCTGCGTGATTGCTGTGAGCGGATGCCGAATGTGCTTGACCGGCCATTGGTGCTGGTGGTGCCCGGCGGCGGCTATACCCATGTGAGTGCCCGTGAGGGCGACCCGGTGGCGCTGCAGTTTGCGGCGGCGGGGTACCACACCGCTGTGCTGGACTACGCCATCTGCGAAAAGGCAAAGGACTACATGCCGCTGCGCCAGCTGGCCGAGGCTATCGGTCTTGTGCGGCAGCACGCGGCCCAGTGGCATATCCTGCCGGAAAAAATTGCCGTGTGCGGCTTTTCAGCGGGCGGCCACCTGGCCCTTTCCGGTGCTGTGCTGGACATTCCCGGCGAAGCGGCCCAGCCCCGGCCCAATGCGGTCATTCTGGGCTATCCGGTGGTCACGGCAGGGCAGTATGCCCACTGCGGCAGCTTTGTGCAGCTGGCGGGCAGCACTGACCCGGCGGCACAGCAGGTGTTCGGGCTGGAGGATAAGATCACGCCGCAGATGCCGCCGGTGTTCGTATGGACCACCATGGAGGATGCCGCCGTTCCGGTGGAGAACACCCTGATGCTGGTGAACGCTCTGCACCGGGCGGGTGTGCCATGCGAGGCGCATCTGTTTGAAAAGGGGGTGCACGGTACCAGCATCAGCACGGCAGAGGTGGACCAGCCCAGCCGCCACCGGCATCACTGGGTGGAACTAGCAGTGGAATGGCTGGGAGACACTTTTGCCTTTTCCGTCTGTTAAGTCTGGATATATTTGAACGAACCTACAAAAAATTCACAATTAAACTGTTGACTTGCATAAGCCTTTGACGTATACTGGTCAGCAGGGACAAACTAAAGGAAGAAGGAAATACCTATGGTTATGGACCCGACCCTGCCGCGCATCTCTGTGCGCGACCTGATGATGCAGGCTTTTCTCACCGGATGGGAGCTTTCGGACAAGACAGTTTCGCAGGACGAATACCTGCAAAGTTCCATTCAGGTGATCGAAATGCTGCAGGTGGAACCGGAAAACCTTTATGCCGAAGAAGGCCTTGGCCTGCCGGACGGCGAAGAAGTGGATCATTTGGACGACTGGCTGCGTGCCGACGGCCAGTGGCTGTACTACGGTGTAGAGGAAGAAAATTTCTTCCTGATCCAGTGGTACCCAGATGAAGCCGCCGCAAAGGCAAAACTGGCCCAGCTGGAAGAACTGGGCGACGGCAAGCAGTATCTGGTAGATTTTTCCCTCAAGCGGGAGAACCCTTCCAGTGCAGAGAACTTCGGTAATTCCAATCCGGTCCAGCTCCGCTCCTGAAAACATCACCTTAAAGCGAAAGGAAATTTTGCAGCATGCAGCTTTCTGAGATCGAGCGCGAACAGCTTTATGCCATCGTAGAAAAATATGATCATCACCCGGATGTGCAGCGGATGCGGGAGTACATCCAGCACGGCTCTGTCACCACCTACCAGCATTGCAAGAATGTGGCGCTGGTGAGCTTCTGGCTCAACCGCCGTCTGCATCTGCACGCTGACGAGACCTCGCTGGCAGTGGGTGCCCTGCTGCATGATTTTTATCTGTACGACTGGCACACCACCGGTACCTTTCACGGCCTGCGCCGCCTGTTTGAGATGCACGGCTTCTCCCATCCGGGTTATGCCTGCGTCAATGCAAAGCGGGTGTTCAGCATTACCACAAAGGAACAGAGCATCATTGCAAGCCACATGTGGCCGCTGACCTTCCGTCATGTGCCCACCTGCCGCGAAGCAGTCATCGTCTGTCTGGCCGATAAGTACTGCGCTGTGGTAGAAAGCATGTTCCAGCGTTCCCGCGCCGGTGCCGTGGTGGACGGCAGCGTGGACATCGACGGCGAAGAGTGGTAAGCCTGTTTTTACCTTTATCATTTTATCAATGGACAAAAAAGAACTCCGCACCTCACAGGGCGCGGAGTTCTTTTGTATCTTACAGCTTTTTATAGCCTTCCGGTTCATTGGCGGCAGCGCGGTATTCCATTAAGAATGTGTCCAGCCAGCGGCCGTGACAGTCGCGGGCAATGCGTTCCCGGCGGCCCACTAAGCGAAAGCCGCATTTTGTGTGCAGGGCGCGGCTGGCAGCGTTGTCCTGCAGCACGGTGGACTGCAGTGTCCAGTAGCCGGCCTTTTCTGCCTGATGGCACAGCTCGGTCAGCAGGTGATAGCCAAGGCCATGGCCCCGGAACTGCTCACCCACGTAAATACTCACCTCGGCAACGCCGCGGTAGCACCAGCGCGGGTCCACCCGGCGCAACGCCGTCCACCCGGCAATCACGCCGTCGGCCAGCAGTATCAGTCGGCATTCTTTTGCGTGGGAGGCATCCCACGCAGAATACGGCGGACAAGTGGTCTGAAAAGTGGCATGTTCTGTAGCAATGCCCTCTAAATAGATTCTGGAAACAGCGCTCCAGTCTTCCGGCTCCATGGGCCGGATCTCGATTTTGCTCATATTTCGATCCCGGCAGAAAGTGCATAGCTTTCCGCGCCCTCAACTCTCAAAAAATATCCGGCTCCAGTATAGCAGAATTTGCGGTGCGGTACAAGCGCCGTACTGCACAGAAATTTCTTTGACAAGCGGAAGGTTTGTGATACAATAAATCATAACAAAGAAAAGCGCGGCAGGATACGCCGCTGCAGAACGGAGGATGTCCCAAAATGAAGTGGATCAGAACGGTGGTGTGCGCGCTGGGAATGCTGGCGTGCGTATCGCTTTCGGCATTTGCTGCAGAGTACGGCGAGCCGAACATCACAACAAAGACGACCATGAAAGAGCTGCGGGAGAACCCCAGCATCAAAGGCTCCGGCTACTATACCTACTGCAACGAATGGATCGAGGGCAGCACGCAGTACGATGATACGCCCATTGAGGGCTATGTAAGCTACGCGGCTGCCGAGGATGCCGCCGAAGGCATGAACCTTGTGATCGAAAACTACAACAGGGGCGTACAGATCACCTGGCAGGTGTATACCCCGGAAGAAATTGCGGAAAATTCTTCTCTGGGCATGGTGCAGCTGTATTATTTCCCGGCTAAAACAGCCAACGCAAAGTACGCCATCGTGGTGCCCGGCAACGGCGGCAACACCACCGCAGAGCTGAACGAGGGTGCATCCATTGCCAACCAGCTGCACGAGCTGGGCTATGCGGCTTTTGTGCTGCGGTACCGCTCTTTCCTGAATGCATCCGACAATGCGCCACTGTACGATATTGCCAATGCCGTAAAGTACCTGACCGAAAATGCAGATCAGTTTGGCGTTCAGCGCGAAAACTATGCGCTGATGGGCTTTTCTTCCGGCGGACACATCGTGGGCCTGATCGGCTCAGACAACGAAAAGTTCGGCTATAAGGCATTTGGCCTCCCACAGCCTGCAGCGCTGCTGCTGGGTTACCCCATCAACGATTTCTTTGAGGTGAAGCCGCTATATCAGCTGGCCATTGACCCGCTGGTGCTTGGCTGGCGTTACTACTGGACCGATATTTCGGATGTGGTGAACGAAAACTTTACCCCTACCTATTTCTTCTACGGCAAAAATGATCTTTATATGCAGCGCATGTGCTACTCCCAGCAGGGGCCGCTGCTGGAGCGCAAGCTCCGGGAGAGCGGGGCTGTTTATGAGTGCCATGTGTACGAGAACGCACCCCACGCCATTGGCCCGGGCCGCCACACCGATGCGGACGGCTGGATCCGGCAGGCAACGGCATTCTGGGAAAAACAGTGCAAATAAAGAGATAAACGGGGGATTGCTGTGAGAAATCGATTGCGCACGGTGATGTTTGGTATTGGCCTGATGATCCTGCTGGCACAGCCGGCGTTTGCGGAGGAGCTTGGTCAGGCCAACATCACACCGCGCACCAAAATGGCAGAGATCCGCTCCAACCCCAGCGTTGTGGGTGCGGGCATCTACACCTACTCGCTGGATCAGGACCGTGTGCTGGACCGGATGTACTGGGACGCGCAGCCGCTGAGCTGCCTTTCCAATCACTGGACGGCACAGGATGCGGCGGATGGACTGAACTATCTGATCCGCACCTATAACGCTGGGCAGCGGGTGACCTTCCCGCTTTATACGGCGGAGGAGATCGCGCAGGATACCAGCCGGGACGGTGTGGAACTGTATTATCTGCCGGCAGAAGGGGCGCAGGCGAACCAGAAATATGCGCTGGTGATCGGCGGTAATGCGATTGTGGTCAGTGCGGAGATCCGCGAGGGCATTTCCACTGCATGGAACCTGCACGAAATGGGCTATCCGGTGTTCGTGCTGCGCTACCGCATCGGCATGAAGGCTTCCAACAATGCGCCGCTGCAGGATGTGGTCCGCGCGGTGCAATACATCACGGAACATGCAGGACAGTTTGGCGTGCAGGCGGAGGATTATGCCATTGTAAGCTATTCCTCAGGCGGGCAGATCGCCGGACTGTTCGGCACCGACGCGGTGGGCTACAAAAATTACGGCCTGCCAAAGCCCGGTGCCATGCTGCTGGGCTACCCGGTAAACACCTTTCTGGAGTTCAAACCGGTCTATAATATCCTGCTGGACCCCGGCGTGTGCAAGCAGCGGTATTATAAAATGACATTGTCTGATTACATCACACCGGATTACCCGCCTACCTATCACTGGTACGGCAAAAACGACATGACCCTTATGACCATGTGCTGGTCGGCGCAGGGGCCTGTGCTGGAAAAGGCACTGGCCCGCAACCATGTGACGCATATCTACCATGTGTATGATGATGCTCCCCATGCAGTGGCCGCAGGCAAGGGCACCGATGCGGAGGGCTGGCTGGATGAAGCCGCTGCCTTCTGGGAGGAACAGGTCGGCTGAAAAGGAGATGTTGAGTTGAAACACAGGATATGCACCGCAGCAGCCTGTATCTGTCTGCTGCTGATGATGGCGCTGCCCGCATTTGCAGCAGAGTATGGCGAGCCGGATATCACGCCACAGACCACCATGGGCGAGATCCGCTCGAACCCCAGCATCCTTGGCGCAGGCGTTTGGACCTATTCCAAGGAGCAGAACCTGCCCGGCACCGAGGACTGGTGCAATGACCAGACGCTGGAAAAATATGTGAGCAGCCATGTGGCACAGGATTGTGCCGATGGTCTGAACCTGCTCATCCGCAATTACAATGCGGGCGTGCAGATTACCTATAAGCTCTACTCGGAGCAGGAGATCGCCGAGGACAGCTCCCGCAACAATGGGGAGTTCTATTACTACCCGGCCAGCACGCCGGATGCAAAGTATGCGCTGGTGCTCTCCGGCAACATCTTCAACCGCACGGCGGAGTTAAAGGAGTGCATCTCCACAGCTTACCAGCTGCACCAGAAAGGCTATGCGGTGTTCGTGATGCGCTACCGCGCCTACCCGGATAACGACAACAACGGCCCCATGGAGGACATTGCACGGGCGGTGAAGTACATCATCGGCCACGCACAGCAGTTCGGCGTGCAGACGGAAAGCTACGCCCTGATCGGCTATTCTTCCGGCGGACATCTGGCGGGCCTGTTTGCATCGGACGCTCTGGGCTATAAAAACTATGGCCTGCCCAAGCCCGGCGCAGTGATCCTGGCGTATCCCATCGTGCAGTTTTCCGAGATCACACCGATCTACCGTGTGGGCATCGACCCCTTTGTGTGCGGCCGGTTCTACTATGAATACAGCCTTGCCGACCTGATCACAGAGGACTATCCGCCGGTGTACTTCTGGTATGGCAGGGATGACCTGACCTTGAACCTGCTGTGCTGGCCGCTGCAGGGGCCGGCCCTCAGCAAGGCACTGGCCGCGCATGGCGTACCTTACAAAGAAGTGGTATATGACCACGCAGCCCATGGCATCGGCCTTGGCCGCGGCACGGCTGCGGATGGCTGGCTGGACGAAGCCGCTGCCTTCTGGGAAGAACAGACAAAATAATATAAAGTACGCAGATCCGGGCTGTGCAGCTGCAAAGCCCGGATTTTGCAATAGGAGACATTATGGAATTTTTAGCGTTTCTTTACACGGTGCTTCTGGTGGCCATCTGCCTGATGATGGCCCTGCTGCTGTACCGCTCGGCAAAGCCTGCCGCAAACCGGGACGATGCAGAACGGAAGGAATGGCTGCGTCAGCAGCTGGAAGCGCAGAACCGCCAGATGGACGCGAAGCTGGCAGAGATGGCGCAGCAGAACCTTGCCGCTATGGGCCACATCAGTGAAACACTGCAGGCTTCGGTGCAGAGCATGAGCACCGCCCTTGCCGCAGGGCAGGGTACCCAGCAGCAGACCATGGAACAGCGCCTGCAGGGGCTGGAAGCCTCCAACGCCCGCAAGCTGGAAGAGATGCGCCGCACCCTTGCCGAGGGCATGACTGCCCTGCAGGCCCAGAACGCCCAGAAGCTGGACGAGATCCGCCATACGGTGGACGAACAGCTGCAGGATGCATTGCAGAAGCGGGTGACCGAAAGCTTCAAGGCGGTGAACGACCAGCTGGAACAGGTGTACAAGGGTCTTGGCGAAATGCAGAACCTTGCCGCTGATGTGGGCGGGCTGAAACAGGTGCTTTCCGGTGTGAAGACCCGCGGCATCCTGGGTGAGATCCAGCTGGGAGCCATTCTGGAAGAGATTCTTGCCCCGGAACAGTACGACACCAACGTAGCCACCATTCCGGGCAGCACCCAGCGGGTGGAGTACGCCATCCGGATGCCCGGCGCGGACGGCGGCACGGTGTGGCTGCCCATCGACTCCAAGTTCCCCGGCGACACCTATGCCCATTTACAGGATGCGCAGGCATCCGGCGACGCACAGGCCGTGGAGAACGCCCGCCACGCATTGGAGCTGGTGCTGCGGGCCGAGGCCAAGGACATCCGGGAAAAATATGTGGAGCCGCCCTATACCACGGCCTTCGGCATCCTGTTCCTGCCCTTCGAGGGTTTGTATGCCGAGGTGGTGAACGCGGGCCTGCTGGAAGTGCTGCAGCGGGACTATCAGGTGAACATCGCGGGCCCCAGCACCATGGCGGCGCTGCTCAACAGCCTGCAGATGGGCTTCAAGACCCTTGCCATCCAGAAGCGTTCCGGTGAGGTATGGCAGCTGCTGGGTGCGGTGAAGACCGAATTTGACAAGTTCGGGCAGGGGCTTTCCAAGATGCAGCAGCGCCTGCGCCAGACCGACGAAGAGCTGGATAATCTCATTGGCGTGCGCAGCCGTGCCATCAGCCGCAAACTGCGCGCGGTGCAGACCATGGACGAAAGCGCTGCTGCCGCTCTGCTGGAACTGGATGCTGAGCCGGGCAAACCGGTGGCGGCACGTCTGCCGGAGAATGGGGAAGAGCTCTGATGTGCAGAATATTCCCACGTTATCCCTTGCGATTTTTCTGACGATGTGGTATGATAGGAACTGCTCTCAGAAACAACCGCCGCAGAAACGCGGCACTGCATAAAAATATAAATAAGGAGACCGAGCATTATGAGCGTAAACAAGATCAGTGAAGCCATTTTGGGCGTTGGCGTGGACGATACCACCATCGACCTGTTCGAGAGCCAGTATCCGGTGCCCACCGGCGTGAGCTATAATTCCTATGTCATTCTGGACGAAAAGACCGCCGTTCTGGACACGGTGGATGCCCGCGCCACCGAGCCGTGGCTGGAAAACCTGACCGAAGCTCTGGCAGGCCGTAAGCCGGATTATCTGGTGGTCTCCCACATGGAGCCGGACCACGGTGCCAACATTGCAAAGCTGGCGGCACTCTACCCTGAGATGCAGGTGGTGGGCAACGCCAAGACTTTCCTGTATATGGATCAGTTCTTTGGTGCTGATGCAATTGCCAAGGAGCGCCGTGTAGTGGTGAAGGACGGCGAGAGCCTTTCTCTCGGTGCACATACCCTGACCTTTGTGTTTGCCCCCATGGTGCACTGGCCGGAGGTCATGGTCAGCTATGAATCCACCGAAAAGGTGCTGTTCTCCGCGGATGGCTTCGGTCGCTTTGGCGCTGTGGCAAAGTTTGACGAAAAGGCCGACTGGGCCAGCGAAGCCCGCCGCTACTACCTGAACATCGTGGGGAAATACGGCCCGCAGGTGCAGGCACTGCTGAAAAAGGCCGCGGCTCTGGACATCCAGACCATTTGCCCGCTGCACGGCCCGGTGCTGACCGGAGATCTGGGCAAGTACCTGAACTACTACGACATCTGGTCCAGCTACAAGCCCGAGGAGCCGGAAAAGATCCTTGTGGCAAGTGCTTCCATCCACGGCCACACCCGTGCAGCAGCCCACCTCATGGCAGAAAAGCTGCGTGCAAAGGGCGCAAAGGTAGTGGAGATGGACCTGACCCGCACCGATGTGTCCTATGCCGTCACCGAAGCCTTCCGCTGCGGAAAGATCGTGCTGGCCTGCGCCACCTACGACGGCTTCCTCTTCCCGCCGATGGAAAATCTGCTGACCCACCTCAAGACCAAGAGCTTCCAGAACCGCACGGTGGGTCTGATGGAGAATGGCACATGGGCACCCATGGCCGCAAAGCTCATGCGCGCCGAGCTGGAAAGCATGAAGAACATCACGGTCTGTGAGAATGTGGTCACCATCCGCAGTGCTGCCAATGCTGCTGCCGAAGCGCAGATGGATGCACTGGCTGCAGAAATCGTGGCAAAATAAAGCACTCTGGAAAAATACGCAAGATCCTCTGCCGACTGCCCGGCAGGGGATTTTTTTATTGAACCATGTGGAAGAGTTTGATATACTGAAAAGCAGAAGTTTATGGATGGAGGAATATCATGTCTGTAGAAATAAAAGCGGATATCAGACACTGGCTGCGGGAGTTGGATAAGAAATATTTCTTTGTGATGCTGGGCTTTGCGGTGATGGTCTATTTTCCGCTGATCAGCTTGAAGCTGACGAACACAGTGGATGGTCTGTGGACAACGGCTGAGTACATGGCGGGAGCATGGGAGCTTTCCAATGGGCGATGGTTCTGGCTGGTGACCAGTTTTCTGCGTTTCAGTCTGCAGCTAGAACCCATCAATGCGGTGGTATGCTTGGTGCTGGTTTCTCTTGGAGTCACCAGGCTTCATATGCTCTTCAAACCGGCATGGATGAGAACATCCTGCATTGACTGGCTCGCAGGTTTATGCTATGTTTCCAATGTTGTGGTCGGGTGCTATCTTTCGTTTCACTTCATTGCACCGGAGTACGGATTTTCGTTTTTCTTTGCAATGCTGGCTACAGAGCACGTGATCCGGGGAAAATCAGCCGTAAGCAGCATTGTGCCGGCAGCGGTGCTTTTGGCACTGAGCCTTGGCCTGTACCAGACGAACCTTGCCTGTTTCTGTCTGGTGCTGCTGGCCTATTTTCTCCTACTACTTTTCCAGAATGGAGAAAAACAAAAGATTCGGGAATATATTTGCAAAAGCCTGGCAAGTGCTGCATCCGGCGCAGTGCTGTATCTGCTGATCTTAAAGATTACACTGTGGGCGACGGGAACGGCGATGGCCGATTACCAGGGTGGTGCAGATATTTCAGTGTCTGGAATTCTGAAAAATCTTCCTTCCAGCGTTGAAAAGTGCTATGAGCTTTTTTATCGGTATTTCTTTGGTACCCTTGTAAAACACAATATGCTGCAGGAAACTGCAGTTGTATTTGCTTTGATTTTTTGTGTGGTGGGTGCCGCGCTTGCGTGCAGACTGGTTCGGCTCATACGCCGGAAAGATTGGGAAAACACTTTCTATGGCACAGCAGCGC
Organism: Faecalibacterium sp. I4-3-84; assembly: GCF_023347255.1. Classification (GTDB taxonomy): domain Bacteria; phylum Bacillota; class Clostridia; order Oscillospirales; family Ruminococcaceae; genus Faecalibacterium; species Faecalibacterium taiwanense. Next base: position 283,205 of record NZ_CP094466.1, on the reverse strand, counting down.
TGCTGGTGCTGCCCATGATGTGCACGGTATTTATGGTGGCAACCTCGCAGGCGTTGTTTTATATTCCCATGTCCGGAGGTCTGGCCTTGTTCCTGCCGGTCTGTTTCTGGCTATTGGACAGCAGCCGGGAGGGAAAAACAGCCTGTGATGCGTTCCGCAAATGCTGGAATAAAGCAGAAAAAGCACTGATCCTGCTTACGGCGGCTGCTGTCGTTTACGGGAGCGTATTCATGTCGGCGGTCGATCAGCAGGCGATGTATGAGGGACGCAAGGCAACAAAACAAATCGCGGACCTTGTGGCCGGTGAGCTGGTGGCAGAGGGCTATTATGATTTGCCGGAAAAACTGCCAGTGATGCTGGTAGGCCGCCCCAGTGCAAGCCCACTGTTCCGGACACACATCATCTATTGGGATGCGAACGACTACGCACAGGTGGGCCTTTTCGAAAAAGAAAATGCCGCCACAATGCGCTACTCATGGAATGCGGTGTTTCGTGACCTCACACCGATGCAGCTGGAGCTGTGCAGTGATGAGGTATATGACGAACTGATCCGGACAGAAGAAATCAAACGAATGCCGACATTCCCTGAGAAAGGCTCCATGCAGGAAATGGACGGCGTATATGTGATCAAAATTTCAGAGGATTATCTGATCGATGAATAACAAATGAGCCTGAGAACATAAAACAGGACAGATGGAGAAAATAACGATGAAAGAAAAAATCGATGTACAGAAACCGGACGACCTTGGGCTGGATATATCGGATCTAAGATATTTTCTGGTGATGCTGCTGTTTTCGGCGGTAGTGTTTTTCCTGCTGATCAGCCAGCGGCTGACCAATACATTTGACGGATTGTGGAACAATACATGGTTCTTCGGCGGCTATTGGCAGGTAGTCACGGGCCGATGGCTCTGGCCGGTGATCGATGTGCTGCGGTTTGGCATCCAGACGGAACCTTTCAATTCATTGCTGACGCTTTCCATGTCGGCGCTGGCTGTTACCCTGCTTCGGAAGTTTTTTACAGAGAAGGATTCTGTCGTGACCTATCTGGCGGGTATGGCTGTTCTGGCCAGCACGGTCACTGGAATACAGCTGTCATATCGGTTTCAGTCGCCGGTGTTTGGCTGCTCATTTTTATTTTCTGTTCTGGCGGCAGAGCGTGTGGTTCGTGCCGCAGATTTTAGAAAAGCGGTCGTACAGGGAGCACTGCTTCTGGTCATGAGCCTTGCGTGCTATCAGACGAGCCTTGATAACTTTTGTCTGCTCCTGCTGACATATCTTCTGCTGCTTCTGTTCCGCAATGTGGACAGAGAAAAGGTCCATGCCTACATTGGAAGAAGTCTTTGCAGCGCAGCTGCAGGAATGGTTTTGTATTTCCTGCTCACAAAGCTGATCGTATGGGCATGTGGATGGCAGATGGCAAGTTATAATGGAGGAGCGGATGTTTCGGTACTTTCTATACTGAAAAATCTGCCCAATGCCATTGCAGAGACCTACCAACTGTTTGGAGCTTACTTTTTTCAGAATTACTATCGGCATAACATTCTGCAGCCGGTGGGCTTTTTCGTTTTGGTATTTCTGGCGCTGAGCATCGGACTGCTGAACCGCTTCAGAAAAATGCTTCACCGGAAAAATTGGGAATATATCCTTCTGGGAGTGGCAGCGCTGATCGTTTTGCCCATCATGTGCAATGCTATCATGCTGATCACAAGCGAGGCGGTCTGGCTTTTGCAGATGGGCGAAGGATTGAATCTGTTCGTGCCGGTATGTCTGCTGCTGCTTGAAGGGACGCGCACAAATCAGCCTATGGTAAAAAAGTATGTACGTGCTGCCCGGACAGGGGCTGTAGTACTTGCGGTTTTGGTCGTCTATGGCAATGTCTGCTCTGCCGTGATCGATCAGGAAGCTATGTATGAGGGAAGAAAAACACTCAAGAGCATGTCGGATCACATTGCGGACGACCTGATGAGCAGCGGATATTTTGACGATAACGAGCAGCTGCCGGTACTGTTTGTGGGCAGACCCAGCTCGAACTCCAGTTTTATGAAGAGGGAGTATTACCTCTATGCAAATCCGTATGCGCAGATGGGCCGCTTCTGGCTGAACGATTACTCGGCCAGAGCGTCTTGGAAAGCGGTTTTCAGGGATATTACTCCGGCAAAACTCAAGCATTGCTCGGTGGAACAGTACGGGGAACTGTACAGCAGAACAGAGCTGGAACAGATGCCAGTCTATCCGCAGGAAGGATATATCCAGCAGATCGACGGTGTGGTCGTGGTAAAAATTTCAGATGATTACAAAGTTGATAAAGAGTTTGCGCCACTAATCGACCTGGGAGAATTGTTTCAGCTCATAATGGATGACATAAACGATTCATAATGGCTGCGGCTTTGTGAAAAAACCTCCACCGAACGCGACTTTTGCGGAAAGTGACTGCACAGCCCTTGCAAACTGTCCCGAAATGTGGTAACATAGCTCTTGGTTATAAAACCTGAATACTCCCAAACGCAGCGACGGAGAGAGTAGGCATGGCGTACACGGCAAAGAGAGAAGCTTCACCGGCTGAGAGGGCTTCCGGGTGTATCTGTGCTGAAGTTCGCTCCTGAGCGGTCTGTGCGAAACAGCAGTAGTACAGAACGGCCACGCCCCGTTACGGCGTTCTGAGAGCCGCCCGGCATCTGTGCACGGGTGGAAACCGGGTGGTACCGCGGAGCAGAAAAATTACAGCTTCGTCCCTTTTGCCTGAGAAATCGGGCAGGGGACGGAGCTTTTTTGTTGCACTCCGCTCATCAACACGAAGAATAAAGGAGAGAACATCCATGCAAGCAATGATCGACGAGCTGGCAAAACAGGCCGCTGAAAGCCTTGGTCAGGTGTCCGGCAAGGAAACGCTGGCCTCCTTCTGGCAGGAGTACCTCAGCAAAAACGGCAAGATCCCTGCCCTGATGAAGAACCTGCGCACCGTTGCGCCGGAAGAGCGCCCCGCTATGGGCAAGATCATCAATGAACTCAAGGCAAAGGTTCAGGCAGATTACGACGCTGCTGCAGAACAGGTGAAGCAGGCAGAGCTTGCTGCCCGCAATGCTGCGGAGACGGTGGATATCACCCTGCCCGCCAAGACCCGCTCTGTGGGCGGTCTGCACCCGCTGACCCTGATCACCAACCAGATCATCGACGTGTTCTCCGGCATGGGCTTTTCGGTGGGTACCTTCCCGGAGATCGAGGACGATGACCACAACTTTACCCGCCTGAACGTGCCCAAGGATCACCCAGCACGCGACATGCAGGACACCTTCTACCTGTCGGAGGAGTTCCTGCTGCGTACCCAGACTTCCGGCGGCCAGATCCGCACCATGGACGTTCAGAAGCCGCCCATCAAGATCCTGATGCCCGGCCGTGTGTTCCGCTCCGACTCGGACGCTACCCACAGCCCCATGTTCCACCAGATGGAAGGTCTGGTGGTGGATAAGGGCATCACGCTGGGCGACCTGCAGGGCGCACTGAATACCTTCGTGCAGAAGCTGTTCGGCGCTGACACCCGCACCCGCCTGCGTCCCTCCTACTTCCCGTTCACCGAGCCCAGCGTGGAGGTGGACGTGAGCTGCTTTGAGTGCCACGGCAAGGGCTGCCCGCTGTGCAAGCACACCGGCTGGATCGAGGTGCTGGGCGGCGGTGTCGTCAACCGCAAGGTGCTGGAGAACTGCAATATCGACCCGGACGAGTATTCCGGCTTCGCCTTCGGCATCGGCATCGAGCGTATCGCCATGCTGAAGTATGGCATCAACAACATCGGCCTGATGTTCGAGAACAACCTGCAGTTCCTCAAGCAGTTCCACGAATAAGAGGGGAGAGAAGAGACAATGAAAGTACCTTTCAGCTGGTTAAAAGAATTTGTAGATATCGACGTTACTGCGCAGGAACTGGAGGAAAAGCTCTTCTCCTGCGGCTTTGAGGTCGAAGAGCTGATCCCGCTGGATGCAGGCATCAGCAAGGTGGTCGTCGGCAAGATCGTGGAGATGGAAAAGCAGGAGGGCACCCACCTGACCAAGTGTGTGGTGGACTGCGGCGACTACGGCCACGACATCCGCATCAGCACCGGTGCCGCCAACATGAAGCTGGGCGACTGCGTGCCCGCTGCTCTGGATGGCTCCACCCTGCCCGGCGGCATCAAGATCAAGGCCCGCAAGATGCAGGGCGTGGAGTCCAACGGTATGCTGTGCTCCGGCGAAGAGCTGGGCCTGAACGACGACCTGTTCCCGGGCTCTGAGGTCTACGGCCTGCTCATTCTGCCCGAGAACTCTGTCCCCGGCACCGACATTGCTCCCGTGGTGGGTCTGGACGACTATATCTTTGATATCTCCATCACCGCAAACCGCCCGGACTGCCAGTCTGTTCTGGGCATCGCCCGCGAGGTGGCTGCCGTTCTGGGCAAGCCCCTGCACATGCCCGCCATGGACTACAAGACTGTCTGCGAGCCGGATGCGCCCATCACCGTCAAGGTGGAGGCTCCGGACCTGTGCCCCCGCTATATGGCACACTATGTGCGCAACATCCGCATGGGCGAGTCTCCCCGCTGGATGAAGCGCCATCTGGCTCTGTGCGGCCTGCGCTCCATCAGCAATGTGGTGGATATTACCAACCACACCCTGCTGGAAATGGGTCAGCCCATGCACGCCTTTGACCTGAACAAGGTCGCCGGCCGCACCATCGATGTGCGCCGCGCCCATGCGGGCGAAAAGATCGTCACGCTGGATGAGAAGGAGTTCACTCTGAACCCCAACAATCTGGTCATCTGCGATGCCGAAAAGCCGGTGGCACTTGCCGGCATCATGGGCGGCGCAAACTCCGGCATGGATGAGAACACCACCAGCCTGCTGTTTGAGTGTGCCACCTTCGCCCGCGACTGCGTGCGTAAGACCAGCCGCGCATTGGGCCAGAACAGCGACTCTTCTGCCCGCTACGAGAAGGGCGTGGACCGTCACTCTCCTGAACTGGGCCTTGCCCGTGCCCTGCACCTGATCCAGGAGCTGGACTGCGGCGACATCACCACACTGGAATATGACCTGACCGATGGCCGCCCGATGGAGCGCAAGCACATCGTTACCACTCCGGCTAAGATCTGCGGCGTGCTGGGTATCACCGTGCCGGATCAGACCATGATCGACATTCTGCAGCGTCTGGAGTTCACGGTGGATGTACAGGCCGATGGCAGCTGGGACGTGTCCGCACCCCTGTACCGCGAGGACGTGGAGAGCTTCCCGGATCTGGCCGAGGAGGTCATCCGTGAGTACGGCTACGACCACATTGTGCCCACCTTCCTGAACACTGCCTCCGTTACAAACGGCGGTCTGAACTATGACCAGAAGCAGCAGCTCAAGACCAAGCGTTTGCTGGCTGCACAGGGCTTCTATGAGGCCTCCACGCTGGCCTTCTACTCCAACGCAGAACTGGATATGCTGCACATCCCGGCGGATGATGAAGCCCGCAAGGCCATCCGCATCCTGAACCCCATCAGCGAGAATTTGTCCATCATGCGCACCCTGCTGGCTCCCTCCATGCTGAACGTCATCGTGGACAACCTCAAGAAGGGCAACACGGAAGGCCGTCTGTTCGAGATGGCACCGGTGTATCTTGCCAAGGAACTGCCCATCAACGAGCATCCGCACGAGCGCCAGACCCTCTGCATTGGTGCATTCGGCCCCGAAGAAGATTTCTTCACGGTCAAGGGTGCACTGGAAGCACTGGCAGCCGGCTTTGGCCTGAGCTTTGATTATAAGCGCGAGACAACCCCGTGGCTGCACCCCGGCATCAGCGCTGCTGTTTACTGCGGTGACAAGCGTCTGGGCGTGTTCGGCAAGCTGTCCAACGAGATCAACGGCGAGCTGGAAATTGCAAAGGATCAGAAGGACAACCAGAATATCTATCTGGGTGAGCTGGACTACGAGGCTCTGATGTCCTGCGTGGACGGTGAGCTGCGCTATCAGCCGCTCAGTCCCTACGCTGCTGTCAAGCGTGACCTGGCATTGGTCTGCGACGAAAAGACCACCTGCGGCGAGATCGAGGAGACCATCAAGAAGGCCAGCCCTCTGGTGGGTGAGATCAAGCTGTTCGATATCTACCGCGGCGCAAATCTCGGCGAGGGCAAAAAGAGCATGGCATTCACCCTGTCTCTGTCCGACCCGAAGAAGGAAGTCTCTGCGGAAGAAGTGGAGCGCGTGGTCAAGAAGATCCTCGGCAACCTGAAGTTCAAGCTGGGCATCGAGATCCGCTAACTCTATTATAGAAGTAATATAAGGCCGTCTGTGCAGGAATGTGCAGGCGGCTTTTTTGCGTAAAAAGAGAACGTTGAATACAAGAAAATGAACGTTTTTCAGCAGCGCAAGAAAAAAGATGAAAAAATCTGTCAAAAAGTGTTGACAAGGAGGCGGGGGTGTGGTATTATACTTGAGCGCCAAGCGCTGAGGCAAAAGAATGACTTCCAAAGCCTCAGCAGGAAGCCCTTGAAAAGAACCAATAGACGCTGAAAAGTTCCAGTTTGTTCTGAGAAACTTCTTGAGCGTCCAAGTTCAGAAAGTTCAAAAGCTTCTAAAAATAAGGCTTGACAAAAAACCGCTTCGGTGGTAAAATAAACAGGTCGTCAGCTACAAGGCTGAGGCGCACAGGACCTTGAAAATTGAACAATATCGAAAAACTTGTAAGGAACCTTTTAAGTGTTTGGAAAAACACTAAAAACAATTCCAAAAGTAATTCACACAGGACGCAAGCGATTGCGTGCTGAGCGAACAAGATTTAACACTTTTAAGTGATAAATATCATTTATAAAGAGTTTGATCCTGGCTCAGGACGAACGCTGGCGGCGCGCCTAACACATGCAAGTCGAACGAGCGAGAGAGAGCTTGCTTTCTCGAGCGAGTGGCGAACGGGTGAGTAACGCGTGAGGAACCTGCCTCAAAGAGGGGGACAACAGTTGGAAACGACTGCTAATACCGCATAAGCCCACGGCTCGGCATCGAGCAGAGGGAAAAGGAGCAATCCGCTTTGAGATGGCCTCGCGTCCGATTAGCTAGTTGGTGAGGTAATGGCCCACCAAGGCAACGATCGGTAGCCGGACTGAGAGGTTGAACGGCCACATTGGGACTGAGACACGGCCCAGACTCCTACGGGAGGCAGCAGTGGGGAATATTGCACAATGGGGGAAACCCTGATGCAGCGACGCCGCGTGGAGGAAGAAGGTCTTCGGATTGTAAACTCCTGTTGTTGGGGAAGATAATGACGGTACCCAACAAGGAAGTGACGGCTAACTACGTGCCAGCAGCCGCGGTAAAACGTAGGTCACAAGCGTTGTCCGGAATTACTGGGTGTAAAGGGAGCGCAGGCGGGAAGACAAGTTGGAAGTGAAATCTATGGGCTCAACCCATAAACTGCTTTCAAAACTGTTTTTCTTGAGTAGTGCAGAGGTAGGCGGAATTCCCGGTGTAGCGGTGGAATGCGTAGATATCGGGAGGAACACCAGTGGCGAAGGCGGCCTACTGGGCACCAACTGACGCTGAGGCTCGAAAGTGTGGGTAGCAAACAGGATTAGATACCCTGGTAGTCCACACCGTAAACGATGATTACTAGGTGTTGGAGGATTGACCCCTTCAGTGCCGCAGTTAACACAATAAGTAATCCACCTGGGGAGTACGACCGCAAGGTTGAAACTCAAAGGAATTGACGGGGGCCCGCACAAGCAGTGGAGTATGTGGTTTAATTCGACGCAACGCGAAGAACCTTACCAAGTCTTGACATCCCTTGACAGACATAGAAATATGTATTCTCTTCGGAGCAAGGAGACAGGTGGTGCATGGTTGTCGTCAGCTCGTGTCGTGAGATGTTGGGTTAAGTCCCGCAACGAGCGCAACCCTTATGGTCAGTTACTACGCAAGAGGACTCTGGCCAGACTGCCGTTGACAAAACGGAGGAAGGTGGGGATGACGTCAAATCATCATGCCCTTTATGACTTGGGCTACACACGTACTACAATGGCGTTAAACAAAGAGAAGCAAGACCGCGAGGTGGAGCAAAACTCAGAAACAACGTCCCAGTTCGGACTGCAGGCTGCAACTCGCCTGCACGAAGTCGGAATTGCTAGTAATCGTGGATCAGCATGCCACGGTGAATACGTTCCCGGGCCTTGTACACACCGCCCGTCACACCATGAGAGCCGGGGGGACCCGAAGTCGGTAGTCTAACCGCAAGGAGGACGCCGCCGAAGGTAAAACTGGTGATTGGGGTGAAGTCGTAACAAGGTAGCCGTAGGAGAACCTGCGGCTGGATCACCTCCTTTCTAAGGAGTCAGGCAAGGACAGGGCATCAAAAGATGGACAGTCCTTGGACAGGTAACAAACAAGCAGAGTAGATATTGTTCGATTTTGAGGGCCCTGAAAAGGGAACTCAAAGACGTACCTTGAAAACTGAATAATAACTGCGAAACAAAGATTATAGTAAGTTCTTTTTTAAGAAATATTACAATTTCAAAAGGAAGGGTAACAATAATCTTCGTTGGCAAGAGAGAATCAAGAGGAAATACAAGCCATTCTCGAAAGAGAATAGTTTGAATGGTCAAGCGAACAAGGGCGCAGGGCGAATGCCTTGGCACTGGGAGCCGATGAAAGACGTGATAAGCTGCGATAAGCTTCGGGGAGCTGCAAATAAGCATTGATCCGGAGATTTCTGAATGAGGAAACTCACCTGGGTTCATACTCAGGTACGTTATACTGAACTTCAAAATAGGTATATCGAGGGAACCGCCTGAACTGAAACATCTAAGTAGGGCGAGGAAGAGACATCAAACGAGATTCCGTAAGTAGTGGCGAGCGAACGCGGAAGAGGGCAAACCGAGAGTAGAAATACTTTCGGGGTACGGAGCGCATTTAGGACTTAAGTTGTTAACCGAACGGCATGGGAAGGCCGGTCAGAGAGTGTGAGAACCACGTAGGTGAAAACGACAAGAGCCGAGCGAATTCCAGAGTACGGCCAGACACGTGAAACCTGGTCGGAATACGGGGGGACCACCCTCCAACCCTAAATACTACCCAGTGACCGATAGCGTATAGTACTGTGAAGGAAAGGTGAAAAGCACCCCGGGAGGGGAGTGAAAAAGAACCTGAAACCCTGTGCCTACAAGCACCTAGAGCGCGTCAATGCGTGATAGGGTACTTTTTGTAGAACGGTCCGGCGAGCGATTGTATGCAGCAAGGTTAAGGACTTAAGGTCTGGAGCCGAAGCGAAAGCGAGTTTGAAAAGGGCGTTAAGTTGCATATAATGGGCCCGAAACCGGGTGACCTACCCATGGTCAGGTTGAAGTGGAAGTAAAATTCCATGGAGGACCGAACCGACCTCCGTTGAAAAGGCGGCGGATGAACTGTGGGTAGCGGAGAAATTCCAATCGAACCCGGAGATAGCTGGTTCTCCCCGAAATAGTTTTAGGACTAGCCTCAAGTTAGATACCTGGAGGTAAAGCACTGAATAGCCTAGCGGCCGAGAGGTTAGCGAAGCTTATCAAACTCAGAATGCCAGAGTATTGATGCTTGGGAGTCAGACAGTGTCAGATAAATGTCATTGTCAAAAGGGAAACAGCCCAGATCTACAGCTAAGGTCCCAAAGTCAGGTTAAGTGGAAAACGATGTGAAGATACGCAGACAACCAGGATGTTGGCTCAGAAGCAGCCACTCATTCAAAGAGTGCGTAATAGCTCACTGGTCGAGCGTCTTTGCGCGGAGAATTTAACGGGGCTAAACCTGACACCGAAGCTTAGGCAGCATGTTTACATGCTGGGTAGGGGAGCGTTGTATACGCGGTGAAACAGTAGCGCAAGCGGCTGTGGAGTGTATAGAAGTGAGAATGCCGGAATGAGTAGCGCGAATGCAGTGAGAATCTGCATGGCCGAAAGCCTCAGGTTTCTGGAGGAAGGTTCGTCCGCTCCAGGTCAGTCGGGAGCTAAGGTGAGGCCTAACGGCGTAGCCGATGCACAGACGGTAGAGATTCCGTCACCACCAAAAGAGTTAAACACAGGGACACATATGAAGTCTCGGAGCCGGGTGTTGGTTCCGGTAGCGATCGAGGGAAATTAGTACCGAAGTCCGGGATGGAAGATGGCGAGAAAAGCTGTGTGAATTTCTGCGGTGCCCGTACCGCAAACCGACACAGGTAGGTAGGAAGAAGATTCTAAGGCCAACGGGAGAAGGGTTGTTAAGGAACTCGGCAAATTGACCCCGTAACTTCGGGAGAAGGGGTGCTGCAGCAATGCAGCCGCAGAGAATCGGCCCAAGCAACTGTTTACCAAAAACACAGGTTTGTGCTAAATCGAAAGATGACGTATACGAGCTGACGCCTGCCCGGTGCTGGAAGGTTAAGAGGAGATGTGCAAGCATTGAATCGAAGCCCCAGTGAACGGCGGCCGTAACTATAACGGTCCTAAGGTAGCGAAATTCCTTGTCAGGTAAGTTCTGACCCGCATGAAAGGCGTAATGATTTGGGCACTGTCTCAACAGCCCGCCCGGCGAAATTGTAGTACCGGTGAAGATGCCGGTTACCCGCGACAAGACGGAAAGACCCCATGGAGCTTTACTGTAGCCTAATATTGGGTTTCGATGTTGCATGCACAGGATAGATGGGACACTAGGAAGCAGGTGCTTTGGCGTTTGTGGAGTGGCCGTTGGGATACCATCCTTGCGATATTGGAATTCTAACCTGCGCCTTTGAATCAAGGCGGGGGACATTGTTAGGTGGGCAGTTTGACTGGGGCGGTCGCCTCCTAAAGAGTAACGGAGGCGTTCAAAGGTTCGCTCAGCTTGAACGGAAATCAAGCAAAAGAGTGCAAACGCAGAAGCGAGCCTAACTGCGAGACTGACGGGTCGAGCAGTAACGAAAGTTGGAGTTAGTGATCCGGTGGTATGTGAGTGGAAATGCCATCGCTCAACGGATAAAAGTTACCCTGGGGATAACAGGCTGATCTCCCCCAAGAGTCCACATCGACGGGGAGGTTTGGCACCTCGATGTCGGCTCATCGCATCCTGGGGCTGTATTCGGTCCCAAGGGTTTGGCTGTTCGCCAATTAAAGCGGTACGCGAGCTGGGTTCAGAACGTCGTGAGACAGTTCGGTCCCTATCTGTCGTGGGCGCAGGATATTTGATGGGAGCTGTTCCTAGTACGAGAGGACCGGAGCGGACGTACCTCTGGCGCACCAGTTGTTCTGCCAAGAGCATAGCTGGGCAACTATGTACGGATCGGATAAACGCTGAAAGCATCTAAGCGTGAAGCCGACCCAAAGATAAGATATCCCATTGTTTCAAACAAGTAAGACCCCTTGAAGACTACAAGGTTGATAGGCACGATGTGTAAGTGGAGCGATCCATTCAGCAAGCGTGTACTAATAGGTCGAGGGCTTGACCACAATTCGCTTGAGACTCTGAGAGTCAACGAAAAAATGTGAGCAGTGATTATTCAGTTTTGAAGGCACGTCCTTCTAAGAAACACTGGACAAAGTACAACAAACATGTTATACTGGTTCAGTCAGATCGGTCGGTGTCGATGACGGTGAGGTTCCACCTGTTCCCATTCCGAACACAGAAGTTAAGCTCACTTGTGCCGAAGATAGTTCGCTGGAAACGGCGCGTGAAAATAGGTAGTCGCCGACTTGAACAAAAAACGCTTCAGAAGGAATTCTGAGGCGTTTTTCTTTTGTCTTGAAACCGTTTTAGGAGAAAACAGAAAGGCAGGGATGCTTTGAAAATGATGTGAGCATTGAAGATGAAACAGAAAATAAATTCATGGTGGCTCGGCTGTGCTGACCTTTTGGCACGACCGGGCCGCTTTATTGTAATAAAACCTTGACTCTTCAGTCGTTGTAGGGTTTACTATCTATAACGGAAAGGAGCTGCCCGGTCTGGCAGTGTAAGCTCTGTACATTCGGCAGAGAAGAGGGAAGCCGGGCAGAAAACATTATGGAAAAAAATCTGACCAGCGGCAGTGTGTTGAAAAGCATTTTGTTTTTTTCACTGCCCTATCTGCTTTCGTACTTTTTGCAGACGCTGTACGGCATGGCGGATCTGTTCATCATCGGGCAGTTTGAAGGTGTGGCCAGCACAACGGCGGTGTCCATTGGCAGTCAGGTGATGCATATGATCACTGTGATGATCGTGGGCCTTGCCATGGGAGCAACGGTCACTATTGGCCGGGCCGTGGGCGCAGAGAACAAACCTCGTGCGGCGCGGCTCATTGGCAACACAGTCACACTGTTTATGGCAGGATCTGTGGTACTGGCAGCTGTGCTAGTAGGGCTTGTGGATCCGATCGTACGCATTGTCTCCACACCGGAGCAGGCCGTGGCGGGCACTCGTACCTACCTGATCATCTGCTTTATCGGCGTTCCATGCATCACGGCGTATAATATCATGGCATCGATCTTCCGCGGGCTGGGCGATTCCAGAAGCCCGATGTACTTTATTGCGGCCGGTCTGTGCCTTGCCAGCCTTGCCGTGGTGAACGAAAAGGAGTACATTCTGGTCACGCTGGGGGCACCCGGAAACCACGCGACGGAGCAGACCAACATCATGGATGCTGTGCAGGTGTACCGCAGACTGGAAAAGAAAAATGACTGTTTTGCGCCAATTCTACCGCCAGTCGGTTGTGCGGGAATGTCCGGTCCGGTACAATGGAGCCACAAACAGAACTGCTGGCTCACAAGGAGGACAAAACGATGTACGAACTGAACAAGATCGCTTTTGGGAGTTTTCTGGCACAGCTGCGCAGGGAGAAGGGCATGACCCAGAAGGAGCTTGCCGCCTGCCTGTATGTTTCGGATAAAGCCGTCAGCAAATGGGAGCGCGGCTTGAGCGTGCCGGATATCTCCCTGCTGGTGCCGCTGGCCGAACAGCTGAATGTGACCGTGGCCGAGCTGTTACATGGCTGCCGCGTGGAGGAGGAGCAGCGCTTTACCCGCGAGGAAACAGAGGAACTGATCCGCAAGGCACTGACTTTTTCGGCAGAACCGCCGGAACGCCGCCAGGCCCGCACGCAGAAGTTTCTGCCGCTGTATGGGGTCAGCGTGGTGCTTGGCCTTGTAGAGACCGCAGCTGTCTGGGCCGTGGGGCTGGCCGGGACCGAGGGCGCAATGATGCTGCTGATTATAAACGTGATCTTCGGCATCGTATATGGGGCCTACACCTTGTTCTGGATGCCGGAAACATTGCCGCGCTATTATGACGAAAACCATGTCTGCAATTTTGCACAGGGCGCGTTCCACATGCATATTCCGGGTGTGTACTACAACAACCGCAACTGGCTCCATGTGCTCAAAGCAATGCGGGTGTGGTGCGTGGTAAGTATGCTCCTGACACCGCTCTGCACGGCAGCGGCGGTCGTGTTTGAACAGGCCACCGGATGGCAGGTGTGGCGTGCAGTGCTTATCGGATACATTGCATCGCTGTTTGGCGCAATCGTCATCCCGGCAAAGAAGTATCAATGACAGGATAGCGCAAGGGGAGCGGAAACGCTCCCTTTTGCTTTTGACGGCAATGTGATACAATAAAAATCAATATCATTCAGGAAGAAGGAAGATCATCCATGCGTGACGACCATATCGACCTGTGCGGCCAGATCGATTTTACCCGTACCGAGGCAATGCCCCTGCTGGCGCAGGATGCACATTTCAGCTTTGCGTGCAATGGCTGCGGCGACTGCTGCCGTGGCAGAGAGGACATTGTACTTTCAGGCTTTGATCTGTGGCGCATTGCAGCCCGGCTGCGCCTGCCGCCGCAGATCGTGGCGCGGGGATATTGCCGGGCCAGCATTGGCACGGTGAGCCATTTGCCGGTGCTGCGTCTGGCCCCGGTGAAGGAGAACCGGAACAACTGTCCCTTCCTTACGGGAGACCGCTGCGCCATCCACGATGCCGAACCGCTGGTGTGTGCTCTGTACCCGCTGGCGCAGGAGATCAGCAGGAAAGGACAGGTGAGCTATTTTCTGCAGCCCACCGGCTGCGGCGGGCAGGTGATCGAGGCAAGGGTGGAGGACTATCTTGCTCGTTACGATGTCCCGGCCCGGGAACAGACCGATGTGCGCTGGGCGCAGACCTGCATGACACTGGAAGACACGGTGGAACAGCTGGGTGCGCAGCTCAGCCCGGTGCTGGTGCGCCGGATGCAGGACAAGCTCTGGCAGGCGCTGTATTTTGGCTACGACTATGCCGCATCGTTCTTGCCGCAGCTGGAGAAAAACCTGCACTGGCTGGATGCTGAATTTGCAAAACTGACGGAATATCAGCAAAAACGGAATAACACATCAAAATAATCGATCGATATATTTGATGCAATCGATAATAAAGGCCGTTTTAGGGCAAAAGTGAGTTGTTTTACCGTGAAATGTGTGATATACTTCACGAGTGTAAAGCGAGACTGTACGAGCCTTGCATACAAAACATAGCTTTCCGGTGCGGTACCTGTAGGCCGCACACGCAAAGAGATAGAGGAGATAAACATTATGCGTAAAATCACTCGTCGTTCGTTTCTGGCTGCTGCCGCTGCCTGCGGCGCAGCTGCTGCCCTGACTGCCTGCGGCGGTTCTTCTGCATCTTCTGCAGCTGCTTCTTCCGCTGCGCCTGCATCCTCCGCTGCTGCTTCTGCTGCAGCCGATGGCCAGAAGTTCACGATCGGCATCTGCCAGTTGGTGCAGCATGCCGCTCTGGATGCCGCTACGCAGGGCTTTGAGGATGCTCTGACTGCTTCCTTCGGCGAGAACGTCACCTTCGATTTCCAGAATGCACAGGGTGATTCCGCTACCTGCGCTACCATCACCAACGGCTTCGTTTCCTCTGGTGTGGATCTGATCATGGCCAATGCTACGCCCGCTCTGCAGGCTGCACAGTCTGCTACCGACAGCATTCCGGTGCTGGGCACCTCTGTTACCGAGTACGGTGTGGCTCTGGGCCTGACCGATTTCGACGGCACCGTGGGCGGCAACATTTCCGGCACCTCTGATTTGGCCCCGCTGGATCAGCAGGCTGAGATGATCGTGGAGTGGATGCCGGAGGCCAAGAAGGTTGGCCTGCTGTACTGCTCTGCTGAAGCAAACAGCCAGTATCAGGTGGATGAGGTCCAGAAGTATCTGGAGGAAAAGGGTGTCACCGCTACCCAGTACGCTTTCTCTGATTCCAACGACCTGTCCTCTGTCTGCCAGAAGGCTGCCGACGAGAACGACGCACTGTATGTGCCCACCGATAACACTGTTGCTGCAAACACCGGCATTGTGGACGGCATCTGCCGCCCGGCCAAGAAGCCTGTGTTCGCTGGCGAAGAGGGTATCTGCGCCGGCTGCGGCGTGGCTACCCTTTCCATCAGCTACTACGATCTGGGCTACACCACTGGTGAGATGGCAGTGAAGATCCTGAACGGCGAGGCTGATATCTCCACCATGCCCATCGAGTACACCGATGTGACCAAGAAGTACAACAAGACGATCTGCGACGATCTGGGCCTGACCGTTCCCGACGGCTACGAGGAGATCGAGGGCTAAAATACTCCGGGAAACCAAACAGAAAATCAGCGGAGAAGGGTAAAAAGTGCTCTTCTCCGCTTTCCCGTATCAAACGGGAAGAAAAAAAGTGTAACGTTTAGGAGGAATTGTTTTGGAAATCATTGCAAGACTGGCAAACCTGCCGGGCGCTTTGCCGGGTGCCTGTGCACAGGGCCTTATCTGGGGTATCATGGCCATTGGCGTGTACCTGACCTACCGTATTCTGGATGTGGCCGATCTGACCGTGGACGGCTCCTTTGGCACCGGCGGTGCAGTGTGCGTCATGTGCCTGCTGTCCGGCCAGAACGTCTGGGTCTCCCTGCTCATGGCGCTGCTGGCAGGCCTGCTGTCCGGCCTCGTCACCGGTGTCCTGCACACATTTATGGGCATTCCGGCCATCCTTGCCGGCATCCTGACCCAGCTTTCGCTGTATTCCATTAACCTCAAAATCATGGGCAAGGCCAATCAGGCCATCAATGTGGACAAGTACAACCTGCTGATCTCCCTGCGCTGGGTCAAGGAGTTCGCTCTCCACAACCCTATCGTTATGATCATCATTGTCACAGCGGTGCTGATCGGCGTTCTGTACTGGTTCTTCGGCACCGAGCTGGGCTGTGCCATCCGTGCCACCGGCTCTAACCCCGCCATGTCCCGTGCGCAGGGCATCAACACCAACTTCAATATCGTGCTGGGTCTGGCTGTGTCCAACGGTCTGGTGGCGCTGTCTGGCGCTCTGCTGAGCCAGTATCAGGGCTTTGCAGATGTCGGCATGGGCCGTGGCGCGATCGTCATTGGTCTGGCTGCTGTCATCATTGGCGAGGCTCTGTTCAGCCGCATCTTCCACAACTTTGCACTCAAGATGGTTTCTGTCTCTCTGGGTGCCATCATCTACTACATTGTCATCCAGCTGGTGCTGACTCTGGGTTTCGATGCCAACCTGCTCAAGCTGCTGAGCGCTTCTGTGGTGGCTGTTTTCCTTGCCGTGCCGTACTGGAAGGGCAAGTACTTCTCGAAGCCGGTGAAGAAGGCAAAGGAGGATGCAAAAAATGCTTGAGATCCAGAATGTTTCCAAGACCTTTAACGCTGGCACGGTCAACCAGAAAACTGCCCTGAACGGCCTGAACCTGAAGCTGAACGAGGGCGATTTCGTTACCGTGATCGGCGGCAACGGTGCAGGCAAATCCACCATGCTGAACGCAGTTGCCGGTGTATGGCCGGTTGACGAAGGCAAGATCATTATTGACGGTGTGGATGTGACCCGCCTGAGCGAGCATCAGCGTGCCGCTTACATCGGCCGCGTGTTTCAGGACCCCATGACCGGCACTGCTGCCACCATGCAGATCGAAGAGAACCTTGCCCTGGCTGCACGCCGCGGCAAGCCCCGCACCCTGCGCATTGGCATTACCAAGGCAGAGCGCGAGCAGTACCGTGAACTGCTCAAGACGCTGGATCTGGGTCTGGAAGACCGCCTGACGGCCCGTGTGGGCCTGCTTTCCGGCGGCCAGCGTCAGGCACTGACCCTGCTGATGGCTACCATGAACAAGCCAAAGCTCCTGCTGCTGGACGAGCATACCGCTGCGCTGGACCCCAAGACCGCGCTCAAGGTGCTGACCCTCTCGGCTAAAATCGTGGAGGAAAACCACCTCACCACCATGATGATCACCCACAACATGAAGGATGCCATTAAGTATGGCAACCGCCTGATCATGATGTACGAAGGCCATATCATCTATGATGTTTCCGGTGAGGAAAAGAAGAACCTGCACGTCTCCGACCTGCTGGCAAAGTTCCAGATCGCCAGCGGCGGCGAGTTTGCAAATGACCGCATGATTCTGTCCTGATAAATTACAAGGTTAAAATGCAAAGCGCCTGTCCCGGAAAACCGGGACGGGCGCTTTTTATGTATGTTTACCAATTCAAGAGCAAGGCGGTTAATTGGAGTTTTTGGGAGATGATTTTCTTTACATCTTTTGAAGAATGCGGGGCACCGTCCTGAATCGCAAAGAGGAACAGCGAGTAAAGTTCATTATATTTTGGAATAGCCATTTTTTCAAACCTCACGCCTTGGAAAGTTGGAAAGGCTCAGCACACATTCGCAATGGCTTGAGGGTTGCGTTTGTTACATCATTTTGGTATAACAACTCACAACCTCGCAATGCCGTGTTCTTGGAAACAGATCCACCGGCTGCACCTTCTCTGCGTGATATCCATTTTGTTCCAGCCATGCAGCATCTCTTGCGGCGGTGGCGGGGTTGCAGCTGACGTAGACCACCCGGCGGGGAGCCATGCGCACCACGGCGGAAAGGGTGGCTTCGTCGCAGCCCTTGCGGGGTGGATCCAGCATTACGATGTCCGGGTGAAGGCCCTCAGCGGCAAGGCGGGTGGCGGCCTGACCGGCATCTGCGCAGAAAAATCGGCTCTTTGCGGCCACATCTGCACCCATGCGGGCAGCGTTAGCCTTGGCACTTTCAATGGCTTCCGGTACGATCTCCACACCGATCAGCTCACGGCAGTGCGCTGCCATGGAAAGACCAATGGTGCCCATGCCGCAGTAGAGGTCCAGCAGCAGGTCGTCCGGGGTAAGCTGAGCATACTGGGCGGCAATGCCGTAAAGCTGCTCGGCAGCAAGGGTATTGACCTGATAGAAGGAAAGCGGGCCAAGCTGCACCGGAACGCCGCACAGGGTGTCCTCAATATAGCCCGGGCCGTACAGAGTGTGGGTCTCGGTGCCAAGGATCACGTTGGTGTTTTTTGCATTTACGTTCAGCAGGATCGTGGTGATCTCTGCAAATTGAGCTTTCAGCCGGGTACAAAGCTCCTCGGCGCAGGGCAGCTTGGCACAGGTGCAGACAAGGCAGACCATGATCTGGCCGCTGTGAGTGCCGCGACGCAGAAAGATATGACGCACAAGGCCCCTGCCGGTCTCCTCGCTGTACGGCTGGATGCCCTTTTCTGCAAAAAAAGCACACAATGCGTTGCCGATCTCATTCAGCACACCGGGCTGCAGGCGGCAGTCCGGGCAGGGGACGATACGGTGGGTGCGCCCGGCGTAGAAGCCGATACAGGGCTTACCGCTTTTGTCCACGCCCACCGGGAACTGCACCTTATTGCGGTAGCGGTTCACTTCCGGCGAACCCACAATGGGCAGCACAGGCACATCCAATCCTCCGATGCGGGCAAAGGCATCTGCAACATTCTCCTGCTTGGCGCGCAGCTCGGCAGCATAGTCCAGATGCCGCAGGCTGCAGCCGCCGCAGGGGCCTGCCACGGCACAATCCACCGGGATACGGTCCGGCGAAGGAGTGAGCACCTCGTCCAGAATACCGAAGGCGTAGCGCTTGCAGTCCTTAACGATACGCACCCGGGCTTCGTCGCCGGGGGCGGCACCGGGAATAAACACGGTCTCACCGTCGGGGCTGTGTGCTACGCCGCTGCCATCGCTGGAAAGACGCTCTACGCGCAGGGTGAGAACTTGATTTTTCTGTAAGGGCATGAAGGGTCTCCTTTACTGGTGGTCGGGGCCGTCGGCGGGAGCATCAGCCTGCGCCGCAAAATACTTGCTGGGCGGCACGCCCTTGGCGCGCTTGAATACCCGCGAGAAATAGAACTGGTCAAAGAAGCCTACCGACACCGCGACCTCGGCAATGGAAAGGTTGCCTGCGCGCAGCAGCTTGCAGGCTTCGTTGATGCGGTATTCGGTAAGGTAATCGATGGGGCTTTTGCCTACGTTCAGCATGAACACGCGGTACAGGTGGCTGCGGGAGACACCTACGCTTTTTGCCACATCATCAATGGAAATATCGTGTGAATAATTGAACTGGATGTACTTGATGGCGTTGAGCACATACTGGCTGGAAGAGGAAGCCGTGTGCGGCTTGCCAGCGCTGGTCTCCTTCATCAGAGAGGCGATGAAGAGATAAAGGTAGCCCACCATGGCGGCTTCATCCTGCGGCTGCAGCCCGCGGGATGAATAAATGTTGGCCAGAGCGGCACGCATCCCATCGGGGTCGTGGGTGTGATGCACCGGCGAGTCGTCGGTGAAAGGGAGCTGTGCGGCCAGTTTGTGGGCACACGCACCGTTGAAGCCTACCCAGCTGTACTCCCAAGGCTGCTGCTCATCGGCAGTATACCGGATCAGCTGGCTTGGCCGGGCAAAAAACAGCTGACCCTGGCTCACTTCCCAGGTGCGTCCGCCCACCTCGAATACGCCCTTGCCGGAAAGTACCAGATGGATCAGGTAATGGTCGCGGATACCCGGCCCCCATGTTTGGCCCGGAGCACAGCGTTCGATGCCGCAATTGAAGATGGAAAGCTCAATATTATTGGTATAATTTTGTTTGAAGGATTGCTTATATACATCTGCCATAGCCGCGTTTCCTCCGCTCTGTCACGTTGCGGGCAGCTTTGTGCCCGATCTTTGGTATAGTATACCACACACCTGCCCGCAAATTCAACAAAAGTACATCTTATTCTTTGAACTGGGTGCCAAAATTCGCGCTTTTTCTACGTTGGAAATTGAAAAAAGCGGCTGGATGCATTACAATAGACGTAACAACCCATCTATCCCAAAGCAGCATATTCAGGGAGGAATCGTTATGGCAGACAGTGCGCAGCTCCGAAATGAGATCGCGGCGGGCAAATGGGACGATAAGCTCCGGGCACTGTATGGCGATGCGGCGCAGGAGATCTGTCGGCAGCGGGCACGCTACTGTGCTGCGCTGGAACAGTTTGAGCTATACTTTGGGCCGGGCAGGCAGGTGCAGGTTTATTCGGCACCGGGCCGCGCAGAGCTGGGCGGTAACCACACCGACCACCAGCACGGTTATGGCCTTGCGGCGGCTGTCACGCTGGATCTTGTGGCCGTGGCTGCGCACAATACAGACGGCTACGTGCGGGTCAAATCCCGCGGGTTCAACAAGCTGGATGTGATCGACCTGACCGTGGAGGGGCCGCAGGAAGGGGAGAGCACCCACTCGGCCAGCCTGATCCGCGGCATTGCCGAGGGCTTCCGCGCGGCAGGCAAAGCGGTGGGCGGCTTTGATGCATACACGGCCAGTGATGTGCTGCGCGGCAGCGGCCTTTCCAGCTCTGCTGCCTTTGAAATGGGCATGGCTGCCATCTGGAACGGAGAATATGGCTGCGGTCTGGCCCCGGCGGAGCTGGCAAAGATCTGTCAGTATGCGGAGAATACCTATTTTGGCAAGCCCAGCGGCCTGCTGGATCAGCTGACCAGCGCAGTGGGCGGCATTATCTTTGCGGATTTTGCAGATCCCCAGCAGCCGGTTCTGGAAAAGATCCACGCCGACGGCCTGCTGCCGCCGGGCATGAGCCTGTGCGTTACCGATACGCGCGGCAGCCACAGCGAATTGACCGGTGAGTTTGCAGCCATCCGGCAGGAGATGGAGCAGATCGCAGCGTTTCTTGGCAAAAAGGTGCTGGGACAGGTGACGGAGAGCGCATTCTGGGCAGCACTGCCTGCACTGCGCAAAGCCTGCGGCGACCGCGCGGTGCTGCGCGCCATCCACTATTTTGAAGAGAACGCTCGCACCCTTGCCCAGAGGGATGCGCTGCAGGCCGGACAGTTTGCTGCCTTTGCAGCGCTGGTGCTGGAAAGCGGACGCGCATCCTTTGCGCTATGCCAGAATGTCTACTGCAGCACCGATGTGCGGCATCAGGGGCTTTCGGTGGCACTGGCGCTGAGCCAGAGTATCCTGCAGGGCAGCACGGGAGCCTGGCGGATGCAGGGCGGCGGCTTTGCAGGCACCATTCAGGCGTATGTTCCCCAGAGCCTGCTGGAACGCTATCACAGCGAGATCGAGCGGGTATTCGGCAAGGGCAGCTGCTACATTCTGCGTCTGCGGGAGCAGGGGGCAGTGAAAGCGATCTGAAAACAAAAACGCATCTGCAAGATTTTGCAGATGCGTTTTTTGCTATGCTTTATACTGCTGGGAAGGTTCAGAAAACCGGTTTCGGGCCGGGAGCGGACTGAGCCTGCTCTTTCTCTTCTTCCCGGCGCTGCTGATCCGAGATATACTGCACCATGTCCCGCTCCTCGTGGGAAAAATGGAACAGGTCTGCGATGGTATCGTAGGCGCTCACCACGAAGTTGAAGCCTGTCTTTACCACATTGAACAGCAGCATGGGCACAAAGGTGAAAGAAAGTGAGATCAATCCGCCGCTAAAGAAAAGATCGTCCAGACGCAGATTGCTGAAGAAAAGATCCAACGCATCGCCCAGCGGCCCGCCGCCGGAAATGCTGCGCAGCTCTTCTTCGGAAACAGAAATGTATGAATGCGGCATCTGAAGGTTTTTCATGGAGAAAGCTCCTTTCTGACAAGATCGTTCCGGGAATGGAATCAAACTCAGGCGGCAGCGGTTTCCTCGGCCTGAGCGGCATCAAAGCTCGGCATGGGGTTCACGATCTGATCGTAGATGCTTGTAACGGTACGAATGACGTTCATGACCTGCGAATAGACATAGACACCGGCCAGACCGGCAACGCCCACAGAAGCGATACGGCTCCAGGTGTTCATCTTATCCCAAGTGTGATAGAAGGTGCCGGACAGGCTCAGACCATTCGACAGACCGGACTGCACACGGCCTGCGATGTACCGGAAGGAATAGTTGGTCATCAGCACGAACAGGTTGATCGCTGCATTCTGGCAGAATGTAGCAAACTGATCGGTGTTGAAATAAATATCGTGATTAAAGGCTGAGCCAAGGTAGATGGACTGACCGCCATCCAGATAGGTCATTTCCTCTTCGGAGATAACGGCATAGGAAGCCGGTAAAAGCATGGTATTCTGATTGGGATGATCCATGGTGGAAGAACTCCTTTCCGTAGTGGAATCTGCACAAAGGCAGACAATAATACTATCTGAATTGTAACATAACTGTGTCCAAATAACAAGAGCAGAGATGCGCAAAATCATGATACATTTGTGAATAAACTGTTACAGAAAGGCGGCAAAATCACGGATGTCAGCCCAAAAATGCGCAATATGTCCATAATCTGGTCCTGAAAAAATGTTCTGTAGAAAAAACAAAAGCGCCTGCACATTCCGGGTGCAGACGCTTTTACGAGGAGAAAATGATCGGGGAATTACTGTGCCCGTTCGTAGAGCACGGTCAGCTGCGCAATGTGTCCGGCCAGTGCTTCCGGCAAGGGACAGGTGAGCCGCCACTGCCAGTTGGAGCCTTGGGTGCTGGGAGTGTTGATGCGGGCCTCACTGCCCAGATGCAGCCAGTCCGCCAGAGGGATCACAGCGGTATCCGATACACTGGCAAGGCAGGCACAGATCATGGCCTCGGTCAGCTCTTCCGGCTGGCAGCGCAGGTAGCGGCAGGCATAGGCCACATCCTCGGCACTGGCGTTGGTACGCCAGCCTTCGGTGGTCACATTGTCGTGGGTGCCGGTGTACACCACGCTGTTGCGGTGGTAGGTGTGGGGCAGGTAATTGCCGGATTCCCGGCTGTCAAAGGCAAACTGCATGATCTTCATGCCCGGGTAGCCGCTGGCAGAAAGCATGGCCTTGACCTCCGGGGTCAGGTAGCCAAGATCCTCGGCAATGATGCCGCCCTCGCCAAGGTTTTCATGCATGGCGTTGATAAAATCGCGGTCAGGGCCTTTTTCCCAGTGACCGCCCGTCGCCGTTTTGTTCCCGGCGGGAATGGAGTAATAGCTCTCGAAGCCGCGGAAGTGGTCGATGCGCACCACATCGTAAATGGAGGTGGCGTGCTTCATGCGCTGCTTCCACCACGCAAAGCCGGTGGCTTTGTGCGTGGGCCAGTCATACAGGGGGTTGCCCCACAGCTGGCCGTCTGCTGCAAAGGCGTCCGGCGGGCATCCGGCCACCTGGGTCAGATGCATTTCTCCGTCGGTCTGGAACAGCTCCGGGTGGGTCCACAGATCGCTGGAATCCGGGCTGACATAGATGGGAATATCGCCCACCAGACGGACGCCCTTGCCGTTGGCGTAAGCCTTCAGGGCGTTCCACTGGGTGTAGAAGAAGAATTGCACCGCCTTGTAGTAATCCACCGCACCGGCGAGACGCTGTTTTGCGGCAGCAATGGCTTCCGGTTTGCGGCAGCGCAGGTCATCCGGCCAGTCGGCAAGGCCGGCCTGCCCCTGTTCGGCCTTGACAGCCATAAACAGGGCGTAATCCTCCAGCCAGAAGCTCTGCGCCTCGCAGAAGGCTTCATAGGAGGGGGAGGGGGCTGCCAGCAGGCGGTCGGCTGCCTTTTTCAGGATCACAGGCCGCTCGTTGTAAAGGGCACCGTAGTCGACAGAACCGACCGGCTTTTCAGCGGGGATCTCGTCGGCGGTCAGCAAATCGTCCGCAGCCAGCAGGCGGTAATCGATAAAATAGGGATTTCCGGCAAAGGCGGAGAAGCTCTGGTAAGGGCTGTCGCCGTAGCCGGTGGGGCCGATGGGCAGGATCTGCCAGTAGGTCTGCTTTGCATCGGCCAGAAAATCCACGAATGCAAAGGCCTCTTTTCCCAGCGTACCGATGCCAAAAGGCCCCGGCAGACTGAAAACGGGCATCAGAATGCCGCTTGCACGCATAGTGTGCGCACCTCCTTAGCCCTTCACGGCACCTGCAACCACGCCCTCGATGATGTACTTCTGGCAGGTCATGTACAGGATGATGATGGGGATAATGGCAATGATGATGCAGGCCATCATGGGAGCCAGCTCCACACGGCCGTAGCCGCCGCGGAAGTACTGGATGGCCATGGGAATGGTGCGGTATTTCTTGATGTCCAGCACCAGAGTGGGCAGCAGGTAGTCGTTCCACACCCACATGGTCTCGAGGATGGCGGTGGAGATCATGGTGGGCTTGAGGATGGGGAATACGACCTTGAAGAAGATCTGAATGGGGTTGCAGCCGTCGATCATGGCCGCTTCCTCAATTTCCATGGGCACGCTCTTCATGAAGCCGGTGAACATGAACACGGCCAGACCGGCACCGAAGCCCAGATAGATGATGCAGATGTCCCACGGGGTGTTCAGCTTGAGCTGGTCAGCGGTCTTGGACAGGGTGAACATGACCATCTGGAAGGGCACGACCATGGAGAACACGATCAGCAGGTTCATGAACTTGCTCAGCTTATTGTTCACGCGGGTGAGGTACCAACCGGTCATGGAGCAGCACAGCAGGATCAGCGCCACACTGGTAACGGTGATGACAAGGCTGTAGCCAAGGCTGGAAAGGAAGCCCATCTTGGTGACACCGTAAACGTAGTTGCTCAGGCCCGCAAAGGTCTCGGCGGTGGGCAGCTTGAACACGGTGGAGGTGGTAAAGCTGCCCTCGACCTTCAAGCTGTTCAGCAGGATCAGCACGATGGGGTAGATCCACAGCAGACTCAGCAGCGTCATGATGACGGTGAGGATGTTATCCCACATTTTTTTCTGTTTAGGCATTACTGCTGCACCTCCTTGGAACGGGTAAAGTGGAGCTGGATCAGAGAAATGACCACGACGATCAGGAAGAACACCACAGCCTTCGCCTGACCAATGCCCTTCCACTGGGCACCGGAACGGCCATAGAAGGTGTTGTAGATGTTCAGGGCCAGCATTTCACTGGCGTTGGCGGGTTCGCCTGCGGTCAGGGCAACGTTCTGGTCGAACAGCTTGAAGCTGTTGGTCAGGGTCAGGAAGGTGCAGATGGTCACGCTGGGCATAACCATGGGAATTTTGATCTTGAACAGGATCTCGCGGTCGTTGGCACCGTCGATCTTGGCGGCTTCGATCAGGTCGCCGGGCACGCTCTGCAGGCCGGCAACGTAAATGATCATCATGTAGCCGATCTGCTGCCAGCACATCAGGATGACCAAACCGACGAAACCGGCCTTGGCATCCAGCGCCAGCAGAGGTTTCTGCAGGTTGGCCAGCACACCGTTGAGCAGGATCTGCCAGATGTAGCCCAGCAGGATGCCGCCGATCAGGTTGGGCATGAAGTAGACGGTACGGAAGATGTTGGTGCCGCGGATGCCGCGGGTGAGCACCAGCGCAATGGCAAAGGCGCAGACGTTGATGAGCACGGTGGATACTACAGTGAACGCTGCGGTAAAGCCGAAGGCATGCAGGAAGGTGGAATCCTGAAATACGTTGATGTAGTTCTGGATGCCCACAAAGGTGGTCTTGCTAACAGTAGTGAACCGCTGGAACGAAAGGTAAATGCCCCAGATGAAGGGCCAGATAAAGCCGATGATGAACGCGAGCAGCGTGGGCAGCACGAACACCGGCCAATATTTGCTGATGGCTTTTTGCATGATGTACCTCCTATATGCGGAGTGGTTAACAAAAAAGGGGAGGCGGGGCGAACTTCTTCGCCCGCCTCCCTGTTCAGTTCTTTTTTATAGACCGATCAGGAGCTTAGCCGTTTGCCAGCTTGTATTCCTTAGCCCAGCCATCAACGAAGGCGGTCACAACGCCGTCCCAGTCGCCGGTGCCTGCTGCGTAAGCGGTCAGAGCGCTGCCCACGCCGTTCTTCCACTCCTCGGAAGGCATGGTGGAGAAGCACCAGTCCACACTGGTCTTGCCGTCGGCCACATACTGGTTTGCAATGGTGATCAGGGGGTTGGTGGAGTCCTTAGCCTTCTTGAAGGGGATGACGAAGCCCATCTTGTCAGCCATCGCGCTGGTGCCGGCCTCAGAGGTGACGCACCAGTACAGGAAGTCCAGAGTAGCCTGAATATCGGCATCAGAAGAGTTGTTGTTCACGCACCAGAAGTTCTCGGAACCGGTGCACAGGCCCTGATTCTCCTCGCCATCCACGCCGATGTAGATGGGCAGCATACCCAGGTTGTCGTCGCCCAGATCCTTCACGTCATTGTAAGCCCAAGTGCCGTTCTGGTAGAACACAGCCTTCTTGCCCACAAACTCAGCCACAGCGTCGTTGCCGGTCTTGGAAGCCAGCAGGGTGGGGTCACAGGTGGAATCGGTGATGTACAGATCCCAGATCTGCTTGTAGTTGTCCAGATAGGTGCCCTTGATGGCGTCGGTAGAGCTGATGCCGTCTGCCTTGTACTCGTAGTAGATGGGCAGGTTTGCCAGATGGGTCTTGAAGCGCCAGTCAGAAGAACTGTCCATGCCGGCAGAAGTGAAAGCACCGTCCACGCCCAGCTCAGCCTTGCGTGCCTGAATATCGTCAGCGACCTTCTTCAGATCGGCAAAGCCCTTGATGTCGTCCTGGGTATAGCCAGCGGCGGTCAGCAGTTCCTTGTTGTAGATGATGCCGTAGGTCTCGAGGACGTAGGCGATGGCAGCCACAGCGTCGCCAT
This sequence comes from Faecalibacterium sp. I4-3-84, assembly GCF_023347255.1. Lineage (GTDB taxonomy): Bacteria > Bacillota > Clostridia > Oscillospirales > Ruminococcaceae > Faecalibacterium > Faecalibacterium taiwanense. Next base: position 256,367 of record NZ_CP094466.1, on the reverse strand, counting down.
CCTTCAGTGCGAAAGAGTCGCTGGTCAGCTCACCGTACAGCTGGCTGCCGGACAGATCATAGCAGTAATCCTTCCAGTTTGCCAGACCAACAGGGCCGTTCACCTGGAACAGGGTGGGAGCCTCGCTCTTCTCCATCTCGCTCATCAGGGTGGTCTCGTACTGGCCAGAAGCGGCGGTGACAACGGTCACAGGCACGCCGGTCTCCTTGGTGTACTCAGCGGCCAGATCCTGCCAATCCTGATCCTGCTCGGGCTTGAAGTTCAGGTAGTAGACCTTGCCGTCTGCCTTTGCAGCGGTGCTGGAAGCAGCGGTAGAACTGGCAGCAGAGGAAGCGGTGCTGCTGGAGGAGCCGCCGCAGGCAGCCAGACCCAGAGCAGCGGCGGAAACGCCAGCGGCCTTCAGGAAGTTACGACGAGTGATCATTTTCTTCATAATAAGTTCTCCTTCTTATTAAAAATAAACTATTTCAAAATCTCCGTCCCCTGACGGAGGGAAAACAAATTAGGAAACTCCTTCAGTCACGACTTGCGTCGTGCCAGCTCCCTCAAAGAGGGAGCCTCTGGCGAAGAGGTGAAACCTACCGTACTGCCAAAGCCTCCCTCCGTGAGGGAGGGGGACCGCGTCAGCGGTGGAAGGAGTTTTTCAGATGGCTCTTACGCTTTCGCCCTGCTGCAACTCCGGCTGCAAGGTGATGGTCTGGGCCGGGGCACCGTGCTCGATCTGCCGCACCAGCAACTCAATGCTCTGCAGCGAGATCTGTTCACTGGGCTGCACAACGGTAGTCAGAACAGGCACACAGTAACGGGACATCGTGATGCCGTCAAAGCCGATCACCGAAACATCCTCCGGCACCCGCAGCCCGGCGCTCACCAGCGCGCGGATGGCACCTAAGGCGATCACATCGCTCATGGCGAACAGGGCGGTGAAGTCGGCCCGGCGGGCCAGCAGGCTGTTCACGGCATGATAGGCAGACTCAAAATCGTAGTTGGACAGGCCGTACAGCTTGTCGCTGAACAGGATACCTGCCTCCCGCATCGCCTGCTGTGCACCCTCGCGGCGCATCACGCTGGGATAACTGGTGACCGGACCGCCCAGCACTGCGATCTTACGATGCCCTTGCTGGATGAGGTAGTCCACAGCAGCGTAGGCTGCAGCGCGGTCATCCACGCCCACCATGGAAAGATTGGGAAAGTCCAGCTCGTCGGAGACCAGGGTGGTCAGCACCGAGGGGACTGTGATGTTGGCAAAGCCTTTTTTGAAGTTGGCTACGCTGCCGCCCAGAAAGATCATACCTTTGGGCTTGATCTCCCGCAGGATCTTTTCGGCGGCATCGATCTCGTTGGCGTTTTCATCCAAATAGGAAACGATGCCATTGTAGCCATACAAGGTGGCGGCCCGCTGCAGTTGGACTAAGAAGTCCGAGAAGAAGAGATTGCGGGTGCCTTTGACCACGAACACCAGACTGCGGGACTGCTGGATCTTCAGCTGCCGTGCATTGGTGTTGGGCACGAACCCGGCCTCCCGCATTACCTTGAGTACATGCTCCTTGGTCTCGGGCCGGACATCAGGCCGGTCGTTGATGACACGAGAAATGGTGCTTACCGAGCAGCCGCTGATCCGGGCAATGTCCTTAATGGTCAGATTCGGCATTTTGTCGGAGTACCTCACTTTCGGTAATAGATTCGGGAACGTTGTCGGGAACGTTTTCAGTGACTATAGTATGGCATAATTTGTATAAAAAATCAATAACCCAAAAGTGTTTTCGTGAAAATTGCATAGCATTCTGAGCTGCTTTTGTGCAGATTGAATTGCGTACAAATCAAAATGTGCCGACAGTTCCGCAAATTCCCGGTACAAATCAGAAACAACCGGTAAAACCGTACCGATTTGTAACTTTTCGACATAGAGCAGTGGTTTTATAAAAGGAGAAAGGAAAAAACAATGCCCGGCAGATAACACAGCCTGCCGGGCATTGCATGGTTTTGAAATGGTTTATCCGCTTTTTCAAAAATACGGGTGCTGATAGGGTTCGGGTTCCGGGCCGCAGTACAGGCCAAACGCATCACAGATCCAGTAGCTGCCGTCCTCCATGGGCACGCGGCACCACTGGTGGCTGTACTGGTTCTCGTTCACATGCTCATAGGGGATGCCCAGAATGTCCAGACACAGAGCGGTGGCCCGGGCACACCCGGCACAGGATGCTGTGCGCAGTACAAAATAACCGTAGGGGTCGTTGTAATGGTTGGCTTCCATAGAGTAAGCCATGGAGCCATCATCCACCACCGCACGCAGGGCAGAGGCAATGCCGTAAAGCTGATCTTCCCGGCTCATGAGCGCCAGCGGTGTGACCACCTTCAGCGCTTCCTGATATGCCTGCGCAAACTCCTCATCGGTGCATTTGCGCTTGAGAGACTTGTAGTGGGCCAGCTTGTTGATGGCTACCGGCGACCAGATGGAAGAAAACTGCGCTTCGGTCAAAGAAAGCTCGTCATCACCGGCAATGCCGTCCGCAGAAGGTTTGCGGCCTTCGTCAATGCCGTGGTCCAGATAATGACGCAGCAGCGCATCTTCGTCATTGCCGCATACGGCTGCAACATCCGGATACTGTGCAGCGTAGTATGCTGCATCAAAGGTAGAAAGCGCAGCAGCGGAAAGACCGGTCTGTGCGGCCAGCAGCACACCGGCCGTCAGCGCCGCAAGTCTAAGATACCGTTTTTTCATGACAGAAAACCTCCTCAGAAAAAATAAAGCGCGCCCTGAACTCAGTATAGCACATCCGGGCCGGAAGGAAAAGACAAAAAAGCGCTTTCACCTTGTCATCGGTGAGAGCGCTTTGCTGATTGCTGATTATTCTGATCGGGTTTGATTATTTTGATTAGTCGCTGACGTAGGGCATCAGAGCAACGTGACGAGCACGCTTGATGGCGATGGTCAGTGCGCGCTGATGATAAGCGCAGGTGCCGGTCACACGGCGGGGAATGATCTTTGCACGCTCAGAGACGTACTTACGCAGACGGGGCACGTCCTTGTAATCGATGGTGTCGATGCGATCGACACAGAAGCTGCAAACCTTCTTGCGGCCGCGACGCATGGGGCGTGCGGGGCGAGAGCCTTCGGTTCTTTCAAAAGCCATTGCTTATTACCTCCTATTGGATTTTTAACGGATTGACCGTTTCGTGTCAGAACGGCAGGTCGTCGCTGTCGTCGATGACGGCGAAGTCGTCTGCACTGCCGGCAGAGTAGCTGGGAGCTGCCTCCACAGCGGCCGGGCGGGCAGGCGCTGCGTTCTGGTAGGCGGGAGCAGAATTATTCTGATAATTTGCTCCGCCGCCTGCATTGCTGTTTTTGGAGCCTGCAAAGTTGATATTGTTGGCTACCACTTCCACAGCGGTGCGGTTGTTGCCGTTCTTATCCTGATACTGGCGGGTCTGAAGACTGCCTTCAATGGCGATCAGACTGCCCTTCTGGAAATACTTGCAAACAAACTCGGCCTGCTGACGCCATGCAACGATATCGATAAAATCGGCCTGACGCTGCTCGCCCTGACGCGCAAAATTGCGGTCACAGGCAATGCGGAAGCTGCACACATTGGTACCCTGCGGGGTGGTGCGCAGTTCGGGATCCGCCACAAGACGGCCCATGATGGCAACAACATTCAACATTTTACGGTCTCCCTTTCTGTCACAGAAGAATTACTCCTCGTGAGCAATGATCAGGCTGCGCATAACGCCTTCAGTGATCTTGTACACACGGTCCAGCTCAGCGGGGAAGCTGGGCTCGCTGGTGAAGTCGATCACGGTGTAAACGCCTTCCTCCTCGTCGTTGATGGGGTAGGCCAGACGGCGCTTGCCCCACTCGTCGATGGAATCGATCGTACCGTTAGCCTCGATCAGGGACTTGAACTTACCAACCAGAGCGGCGGTAGCCTCCTCGTCGAGAGCGGCGCTGGTAATCAGCATGGTTTCGTACTTTGCCATTTTGTAGCACCTCCTTTTGGACTTAAGGATCCTGCAATCACAGGACCAAGGGTACACACAAAACGCGGCATCGCGTCTTGTGTGCGGCGTGTCTGTTCAGACAGCAACTTATTATAGCAAGCTATGTGGATTCTGTCAAGCTTTTTCCGAAAAAAGATATAATAAAAAATATTTTGATTTTTTTGTGAAAGAGGACTATAATATAGTCGCTTTCAATGGATGAACGGCAAAGCAGCCGGGGATCGGCCGTCTCTCTGCTCTCTGTTATCCGTCTTCGAAAGGAATGTATATATGGTTCTGGGAATTTTATAGTAAAGGAAGGATTCTTTGTGTATTCGGTTTTCCGTAACCTGGCAATCATCATCCTCAGCGCAAAGTTCTTTGGCCTGGTGGCCCGCAAGTGCAAGGCCCCGCAGGTGGTGGGTGAGATCCTTGCCGGTTTGATCATCGGTCCGTGCATCCTGAACCTCGTGCAGACCAGTGACGCCATCTCCACCTTTGCGGAGATCGGCGTGGTCATGCTGATGTTCACCACGGGCCTTGGCACCAATCTGAAGGAACTGATCAAAGCCGGCCCCATCGCCACCCTGATCGCCTGCGTGGGCGTAGCCGTTCCGCTGGTGGGCGGCACCCTGCTGTACAGTGCGTTCTACGGCTTCTCTGCCGTGGGCAGCCCTGAGTTCTACCGTGCCCTGTTCATCGGCACCATCATGACCGCCACCAGCGTGTCCATTACGGTGGCAACCCTGCAGGAGATGGGCCACCTGAAGAGCTTTCTCGGTACCACCATCGTCAGTGCCGCCGTCATTGATGATGTCATCGGCATCGTAGTCCTCACCTGCGTGCTGGGCGCAAGCTCCGGCACCGGCACGGGTCTGGGCAAGGTGCTCATCAATACGGTGCTGTTCTTTGCCACTGCCGTGGGCGTGGGCGTTGTGGCTCACTTTGCTATGACATGGCTGGACAAGCGCAATCCCCACACCCAGCGCATCACCATCGTGAGCATGGCGTTCTGCTTTGCCATGGCCTACATCGCCGAGGAATACTTCGGTATTGCAGATATCACCGGTGCCTATATCGCCGGTATCGTTCTGTGCACCATGGACGATGCCTCCTACGTGGAGCGCCGCGTGGATATCAGCAATTATATCATTTTTGCGCCCATCTTCTTTGCATCCATCGGCTTGAAGACCGACATCAGCGGCCTGACGCCGGAAATCTTCCTGTTCTGTGTCTGCTTCGTCATTGTAGCACTTATCACCAAGATCATCGGCTGCGGCCTTGCGGCCAAGATCTGCCGCTTCAGCTGGGGCGACTCCCTCAAGGTCGGCGTTGGCATGATGACCCGCGGCGAGGTGGCACTGATCGTGGCCCAGAAGGGCCTGGATGTCGGTGTGGTGGACTCGGTCTACTTTACCGCTGTGATCCTGCTGATCGTGGTGTCCAGCGTGGCAACTCCGCTGGTGCTGAAGGCGCTCTTTACCAAGATGCCGCCGCAGAAGCACCCCAGTCAGGTAAATGGGTAAACAATAAAAAAGATCCTCCGACAGGTCTGCCGGAGGATCTTTTATTTTCAGGATAAGTTACAGTGTCTTGCAGAACTCCTTCAGGTAAGCGCGGAATTCTTCGCCGATCTCCGGATGCTGCAGGGCCAGCTCCACCTGAGCTTCCACCACCTTGAGCTTGTTGCCCATGTCGTAGTGCTTGCCGGTGAACTCTACGGCCGTCATGCCGCCGCGGGTGCGGGCATACTCGGCCATGGCATCGGTCAGCTGGATCTCGCCGCCTGCGCCGGGCTTGGTGTGGGCAAGGATATCGTAGATCTCCGGGGTCAGCAGCACACGGCCCAGAATGGAGTAGTTGCTGAACTCCTGTCCCTTCTTGGGCTTCTCGATCATGTCGTCCACAAAGAAATAGTTGTCGTGGATGGGGGTGGTCTTCAGGCTGCAGTACCGGCTCACATCTTCCCATGGCACTGCGGAAACGCCTGCCGCCGGGCGGCCGAACTCCTCGTAGGCGCGGATCAGCTGAGCACAGACCGGGTCCTCGCCCCAGATCACGTCATCGCCGTAGATGACAACAAAGGGATCATCGCCGGTGAAGGCCTTGGCGGTGTTCACAGCATGGCCCAGACCCAACGTCTGCTTCTGGCGCACAAAGAAGATGTTTGCCATGTTGGCGATGCTAAGGCACTCTTCCAGCGCCTTTTCCTTGCCGGGCTTTGCCAGCTTTTCTTCCAGCTCAGGGCTGCGGTCGAAGTGATCCTCAATGATGCTCTGGTTGCGGCCCAGAATGATGAGGATATCGGTGATGCCGGAACGCACAGCTTCTTCCACCAGATACTGGATGGCAGGCTTGTCCACGATGGGCAGCATACCCTTGGGCATAGCTTTGGTGGCGGGCAGCACGCGGGTGCCAAGGCCAGCAGCAGGGATGACAGCTTTTGTGACTTTCTTCATCATGATTCATATTCTCCTATTACTATTTTGAAATCCGCAATGCCAGCCTTTGCAGGCGGCATTGCAGATCAGAGCATCCCGGTCAAAGCGTCCAGATTCGGACCCATCAGCACGGTAGCGCAGGCACCCAGCACCATCAGCAGTACACAGGCACCGATCACACCGGCGATGCTCACGCCGCCCTGCGCAGACAGGACCGCACGGCGCTGGGCAGCGTCCGGGAACTCGGCACGGATGCGGCGGATGCGCTCGGCTGCGCTTTTGCGGTACAGCCACTTGGCGTACAGGGTGCGCAGCATCACCAGCGCAAAGCTGAACACCGTCATAATGCGGGAAAGCATGACGATGGCAGTGCTGCTGATGCCCGCAGTGAGCGGACTGCCGGTGGCCTGCATCATGCTCAGCAGGGTGGGCAGGGCCACCACCAGCTCTGCGGCCAGAAAACCAAAGGCGGGCTTCCACGCCTTGCGGTAGAAGAAATAGAACGGGCCGAACACCAGCGCCGAGAAGCACATGGAAATTTTGGTGTGCTGCAGCTGCATCCGGCTGTAATCGTTCAGGTAGACGGGCGCAGCCTTGCCAATATAATCGTTCCAGTCGCTGTAAGGGATGCCGTCGATCAGCTCTTCCTTGCCAAAGGCCGCCTGCACGTTGCGGCGGGTGGGTTCTTCCACCGTCTGCTGATACTGGCGGTAAAGGTCGTTGTAGTCAAAGCGTCCGTCTGCGTCGGTGCCGGGCTGGCTCTGGGTGGGTGGCTCCGGGCACTGGCTCTCCGGCGGAAGAACGGCACCGCAGCAGCGGCAGCGCTCTTCGGTGCGCAGGGTGCGCTCACCGCAGCTGGGGCAGGTGCGCAGAGCATCGTCTTTGTACGGGAACGTCCATTCATAGCCCGCGCCATGGGCGGGGGTGTGGATGCAGCGGCCAAGCTTTTCGTAGCACTCGCGGTGATAGGGCGCGCCGCAGTCCGGGCAGACCACGATATCATCGGTCAGCGCCAGCGGTCTGCCGCAGCCTTCGCAGGGACAGCCATAATATTTCGGCATGATTTCCTCCTGTTGTATGGTTCATACTGGTATTATACTCCCCTGAAAGAGAAAAGAAAAGGTGAAAATCTTCAAAATTCCAGCAGGATAATCCATTTACCCCTTTACTTTAGCATAGATTCTCGGTATACTAATGAAGTATCTGTGTATAAACTGTGTCTTTTGGCAAGTACAAAGGACTTTACCTTATTTATCATTTCGAGAGGGATTTAGAGAATGATCACGATTGACGAACTGAAGGTGCAGCTTGCCGATTACGGCAAGGCGGTCAAGGACCTGGAAGAAGCTCTTGCCATTGATGCCTCCCGCAAGCGCGTGCAGGAGCTGGAGCACACCATGAGCCGCCCCGGCTTTTATGATGATGCAGACCTGAGCAAGAAGGTCTTTGACGAAGTGGGCGACCTGAAGGGCAAGCTGAGCCGCTTTGAAAAGCTGCAGGGCCTGTACGATGATGCCGAGACCATGTTGGAAATGCTGGATGAAGAATACGACCCCGCCATGATCCCCGAAGCAGAGGAGTCTGTGAACGCTGTGGGCAAGGCTGTGGACGAGCTGCAGCTGATGACCATGCTGAACGGTGAGTACGACCACAGCAACGCCATCCTGACCTTCCATGCCGGTACCGGCGGCACTGAGGCACAGGACTGGGCCGAAATGCTGTACCGCATGTACAACAAGTGGGCTTCCAACCACGGCATGACCGTGGAGGTTCTGGATTATCAGGACGGTGATGAAGCCGGCATGAAGAGCGCCTCCATGATGGTGAAGGGTGCCAACGCCTACGGCCTGCTCAAGAGCGAGAACGGTGTGCACCGTCTGGTGCGCGTGTCGCCCTTTGACGCCAACGCCCGCCGCCAGACCAGCTTTGCTTCGCTGGAAGTGATGCCTGAGCTGGATAACACCATTCAGGTGGATATCCGCCCCGAGGACATTGAGATGCAGGTGTACCGTTCCTCCGGTGCAGGCGGCCAGCACATCAATAAGACCTCTTCCGCTGTCCGTCTGATCCACAAGCCCACCGGCGTCGTGGTCAGCTGCCAGACCCAGCGCAGCCAGTTCCAGAACCGTGACTACGCCATGGAAATGCTGAAGGCAAAGCTGTATCAGATCGCAAAGCAGCAGCACATGGATAAGATCGACGACATCAAGGGCGTGCAGAACGAGATCGCATGGGGTCACCAGATCCGCAGCTATGTGTTCATGCCCTACACCATGGTCAAGGATCACCGCACCAACTACGAGACCGGCAATGTGGATGCCGTGATGGACGGCGATCTGGACGGTTTCATCTTCGCATACCTCAAGGCTGCAAGCCGCGGGGAGCTGCAGGATACCTAATCTTGAACGTATAAAATGCAAAGGCCGTGCTTCCTTTTATGGAGGCACGGCCTTTTTTGTGTTCTTACGCCAGATCGGGCAGAATGGTATCCCAGAGATTTTCCTCCTGCCGCAGGGCGTTGAAGCAGCAGTCCAAGTACATTTTGTTTGCCGCTGCAAGGATCGTGCTGCGGAGAAGCAGCTTTTCATCTGCGGCATCCACGGCAAGGTCGCGGATCTCCCTGGTGCAGCCGAATACGAACGGCAGGCAGTTCTCCATCTCGTCGCAGAAGTAGTCGTAAGCTGCCCCGGCGGAACAGTGCGCCCGCTGCATTTTAAACAGGGCATCGATGTTTTCCATTGAGAGCACCGTTTTGGAGACTGCAATGTACATCAGGGATGCGATCTGATCGCGGGCGTACTTCTTGCGCACCGGGTGGGACAAAATGCCCTTTTTAACGTAGTTGCTTACCATGGAAGAGGTGAGCTCCACGCCGCAGAAGGTGCGGAAATAGCTGTTGACGTACTGCACGGTCTGGTCAAGATAAAGCCCCATCTGCGGGAGATCGGCGTACCGGGGCAGGGCAAATCCGGCGGCGCAGGCCGCAACGCGGCATTTGGTTTCAGTTTTCATATCGTAAGCAGTTTTCTAAGGTTGGCGCAGCTGGGCTGCGCGGGATACAGAAAATGGTTTTCTGGCGGTATTATAGCGCAAATCGGTTCTCTGGTCAACGGATTTTTAAAACTTTTTAAAGAATGCATAAAATCCCTTGACAGGTTTTTGAAAAACTGCTATGATGTCTGCAGTGAACCGAAAACCATGCAGGCGGAAGTGCGTGTAAGGCACGGAAAATAAAAAATGACCTGCTATCACAAAATAGATTTGGAGCGTGCATTTTATGAAAACCAAGATCGTTGTGGATTCTTCGTCCAGCCTGTATGCCCTGCCGGGCGTGGATTTTGCCTGTGTGCCGTTGAAGATCGTCACGGATGAACAGGAATATCTGGATGACGGTACTCTGGATGCTGTGGATATGGCCCGGTCTCTGCGTACTTACAAGGGCAAGACCAGCACCTCCTGCCCCAATGTGGCAGACTGGCTGGCTGCTTATGAGGGTGCGGAGCAGATCTTTGTTGCCACCATCACGGGCACACTGTCCGGCAGCTACAATGCTGCACTGCTGGCAGCGGAAGAATACAAGGAAACGCACCCGGAGGCCCGTGTTTTTGTTCTGGACAGCCTGTCCGCCGGGCCGGAGCTGCGTCTGCTGGCAGAGCGTCTGCGGGATCTCGTCCGGATCGGGATGGAGTTTGACGAGATCTGCGAGGCGATCCTGGCTTACCACAAGCACACACATCTGCTGTTTTCGTTGGAATCGCTGGCCAATCTGGCCCGCAATGGCCGTGTGAAGCCTGCCGTTGCCGCTGTGGCACGGATGCTGGGCATCCGGGTCATTGGTCAGGCCAGTGAGAGCGGCGAGCTGGAGGTGCTGTGTAAGACCCGCGGCGAGCACGGTGCACTGGAGCGCATCGTGCTGGAATTGAAGGATCACGGCTTTACCGATGGCAAAGTGCACATTGCCCACTGTGATAACCCAGAAGCTGCCAAGCGCCTGAAGCTGATGATCCATGCGGTGTTTGCAGGAGCGCAGGTGGATGTGACCGAGTGCGGCGGCCTGTGCAGCTACTACGCTGAGCAGGGTGGCCTGATGGTGGGCTATGAGGACGGAAAAACAGAGTAAAAGAGTTTTTGATATTGCAAGCAAGCCGGGCCTGCGGGTCTGGCTTGCTTTTTTTGAACAACGCAAAACTTGAAAAAGTTGTAAAACCGCGCTATACTTACACATAATTATAAATGGGAAAGGAGGGCAGGCCCATGCTTTTTCGTTCACCGATCGTGCGCTTTTTCAGCCGCATTCTGAACCGCATCACCATCACGGTTGTGTTGGTGGCATTGCAGCTGCTGTGGCTGTGCTGGGTGGCGTTTGCCATCACCACCGGCACGGGCCGCGTGTGGGTGAACGGCCTGCTCAACGCACTGAGCCTGCTCATCGTCCTGTACCTTGTGCGCAAGGATGAGAACAGCGCCTACAAGGTGGGCTGGATCGCGCTGATCGGCATTCTGCCGCTGTTGGGCGGTGCGCTGTATCTGGCCTTTGGCAACAAACGCCCGGCCAAGCGTCTGCGCCTGAAAATGCAGGCGGTGGAGGATGCCCACAAAAAAGACCTTGTACAGGAGCCGGGTGTGCTGGAAGGTCTGGATGCCCGCGAGCAGGGGCAGAGCCGATATGTGGCAAAGTACGGCCCCTATCCGGCGTGGCAGAACACTCGCACGCAGTATTTTGCCTGCGGTGAAGCCATGTATCCGCAGCTGCTGGCCGATCTGGAAAAGGCTGAAAAGAGCATCTTTCTGGAATTTTTCATCGTGAGCCACGGCTGCATGTGGAACGGCATTGAAAAAATCCTGCGCCGCAAGGCTGCGCAGGGCGTGGATGTGCGCCTGATCTACGATGATTTTGGTAGTCTGCTGGGTCTGCCCGCCGATTTCATCGTGCGCATGGAGCGGGCGCACATCCGCTGCATCCCGTTCAACCCGGTGGTGCCGCTGCTCTCGCTGGTGATGAACCACCGCGACCACCGCAAGATCGTAGTCATTGACGGTACGGTGGCCTACACCGGCGGCGTGAATCTGGCAGATGAGTATATCAATGCGGAGCAGCGCTTTGGCTACTGGAAGGATGCAGCCCTGCGTGTGGAAGGCGATGCCGCGTGGAATTTTACGGTGATGTTCCTCAACTTCTGGAACGCCTTCCGCTCCAGCGAGACGGATTATGATGCATTTCGTCCCATGCCGCTGGTGCCGCCGGTATCGGACGGCATCGTGCAGCCCTACGCGGACAGCCCACTGGACGAGGAACCGATGGCCGAGACGGTGTACCTGAACATCCTTGCGCAGGCACAGCGGTATGTTTATATCTACACGCCCTACCTTGCCGTGGGCGAGGAAATGCTGGACGCACTGAAAAACGCGGCCAAGCGCGGGGTGGACATCCGGCTGGTGCTGCCGGGAATCCCGGACAAAAAGCTGGTGTTCCGGCTGAGCCGGTCGTACTATCTGCCGCTTTTGAGGGCAGGTGTACGCATTTACGAATATACGCCCGGCTTTCTGCATGCCAAGTGCTGGGTAAGCGACGATGTAACTGCCGTAGTGGGCAGCATCAACATGGACTACCGCAGCCTGTTCCTACACTTTGAGTGCGGTGTACTGCTGCAAAAGAACAGTCAGGTGGCAGTTCTGCGGGACGATGTACGGGCCACGCTGCCGCAGTGCCGCGAGATACAGGTGACGGAATGCCGCACCAGCCTGCCCGGCACGGTGCTGGACAGTGTGCTGCGGCTGCTGAGCCCCTTGATGTGATAAAAACTCCCTTTCCGGGTAAACTAGCCCAAAAGCCCCTTTACGATGGGGGCAGGAAAGGGAGCGTTTTATTATAATGAAAAAGATACCTCGCATGATCCTGGGCTGCACGCTGGCGGCAGCTCTGGCCCTGACCGCCTGCAGTCGAAGCGATTCCGGTTCCTCCGGCAGCATGAGCACGAACATGGGCGGCAGTTCATCGCAGACGGGGCAGGCGGACCAGAACGCTGCATACCGCACCGGCCTTGGCATCCTGACCGAAGCGTCTGATCAGGAACGCGCGGGCAAGATCGATACCATCGCAGCTGCCGTTCTGCTGGATGCCGAGGGCAGGGTGGCAGATGTGATGCTGGACGAGGTGGAGATCTCGGTCACGGGGGACAGCACCGGCAAGGTGACGATGCCCACCGACGATCGCACCAAGCGCCAGAAGGGCGACGATTACCCGCTGGCGGCGGTGTCCTCGCTGAAAAAGGGCTGGGCAGAGCAGGCGGATGCCTTTGGCAATTATCTTACCGGCAAAACCCCGGATGAGGTGAAGAAGATTGCCACCGACGATGACGGCAAGCCGAAGGATGCTGACCTGCTCTCCACCTGCACCATTGCGGTGGACGGCTATCGGGATGCTGTGGTGCGCGCCTGCGAGAATGCAAAGGCAGTCGGCTCGGCCCGCGGCGACCGCGCTGTGCTGGGCGTGTCAGTGCGCAATGACACCAAGGAACTGACCGCCGACGATGACCACGATGTGACCGCGCAGGTGGACATCACAGTGGCAGCCCTGACGCTGGATGCTGACGGCCGTGTGACCGGTGCAGTGGCGGATGTGGCAGAGCCTGCCCTTACCGTGGGCGCGGATGGTACGGTGTCGGCACCGGAGATGGTCAAAACCAAGGTGGAACTGGGCGACAGCTACGGGATGCGCGGGGCATCCAGTCTGGACAAGGAATGGTACGAGCACAGCGAGGGCTGGTGCGATTACCTGAAGGGCAAGACCCGTACTGAGATCGCAGGCATCCCGGACGATGGTTCGGATGCCGACCTTGCGGCACTGTGCACCATCTCGGTGACGGAGCTGCAGAAGGCTGCGCTGGCGGCGTTTGCGGAAGAGTAAAGCGGAGAAAAGAGGAAAGGCGCAAAGCTTTTCCTCTTTTCTTTGTGCAATCGGACCAAAGAATTGGCGCAGAAAAGCCTTAAAAAAGACGAACTGCACTAACTTTTGCATTTCCTCTTGCCAAATGGCTGCAAACGCGCTATTCTATAGTCACAGTTTAACACTTTAGCATGATAAAATGCTAAACCGAGAGGGAACACATTTGGGAAACAAAAAAGGGAGGAGCCTTTTATGAAACGTCTTGTCTCTGCTTTTCTGGCTGGTGCCATGGCACTGAGCCTTGCCGCCTGCGGCGGTGCCGCATCCACTTCCACCGTGGCATCTTCTGCCTCTGCCTCCGGGAGCGCAGCCGCCTCCGAGACCGCAGCCAGCGATCTGGACTACATCAAGGAAAAGGGCAAGATGGTCATTGGCTACACCGTCTATGAGCCGATGAACTACACCGATGCCGACGGCAACTTTACCGGTTTTGATACCGAGCTGGCAACTGCCGTGTGCGAAAAGCTGGGAGTCGAGCCGGAGTTCGTGGAGATCAACTGGGATACCAAGGTGGTGGAGCTGGATGCCAAGAGCATCGACTGCATCTGGAACGGTATGACCCTGACCGATGACATCATGGCCAACACCGCCACCACCAAGGCCTACGCCAAGAACGCACAGGTCGTGGTCGTGAAGGACGGCACCGACTACAGCTCCACTGCGGATCTGGTGGGCAAGACCGTGGTTGCCGAGGCTGGCTCTGCCGGTGAAGCCGCCATTGAGGGCGACGAGAACCTTGTACAGGCCGATTACGTCTCCAAGAGCGTGCAGACCGACTGCCTGATGGAAGTTGCCGCAGGCACTGCTGATGCCGCTGTGCTGGATCTGACTCTGGCCAACGCCATGATCGGTGAGGGCACCGACTATGCAAGCCTGAAGATCGTGGACGAGCTGAACGCTGAAGAGTACGGCGTGGCCTTCCGCAAGGGCAGCGATGCCGCCGCAGCTGTGGATGCCGCCTTTGATGAGCTGAAGGCTGACGGCACCATGCAGGCTCTGGCCGACAAGTACGATCTGGCTCTGGCCGACTGAGTTCTATAAGAATGTAATTACTCCTTCCGTCATCGCTGCGCGATGCCACCTCCCTCGGTGAGGGAGGCTTTTTGTTACTGATGTGCGTGAGGCTCCCTCATTGAGGGAGCTGTCACCGAAGGTGATGGAAGGAGTTCAAAAAACGGATTGATGGGTGTGTTCTTGTGTCTGTGATTCTGAGTCGCCTTTCCGGCGCGTTTCTGCTCAACTGTGAGCTGTTCGCTCTGACCCTGCTGTTTGCGCTGCCGCTGGGTCTGGTGGTGGCTTTCGGCTCCATGAGCCGGTGTAAGCCGCTTTCCGGCGCGGTAAAGACCTTTGTGTGGGTCATCCGCGGCACGCCGCTGATGCTGCAGATCATCGTGATCTACCTTGGCCCCGGCCTGCTGGGCATGAATAACCCTTGGCCCTCCGGCTCCGGCGGACGCATGGTGGCGGCGGTGGTGGCCTTTGCCATCAATTACGCCTGCTACTTCTCCGAGATCTACCGCGGCGGCATCGAAGCCGTTCCCAAGGGCCAGACCGAGGCCGGTCAGGTGCTGGGCATGACCAAGACCCAGATCTTTTTCAAGGTGACGCTGCTGCAGGTGGTCAAGCGCATTCTGGCCCCCATGGGCAATGAGGTGATCACCCTCGTCAAGGATACCTCGCTGGCAAACACCATTGCCAACAAGGAAATCATCATGATGGCCAAGGAGTACAGCGCAAAGGGCTTGATCTGGCCGCTGTTCTCCACTGCCATCTTCTTCCTGGTGTTCGTGGGCGCACTCACCCTGCTGTTTGGCTGGGCCGAAAAGAAACTGGATTATTTCCGCTGATGAAAGGGAGGAAATTAGATCATGGCACTGCTTGAAGCCTCCGGCATCGGCAAAAACTTTGGCGATACCAAAGTACTCAAGGATATCTCACTCACGCTGGAACAGGGCGAAGCGCTGGCGATCATCGGCTCGTCCGGCTCCGGTAAGACCACTCTGCTGCGCTGCCTGAACTTTCTGGAACGGCCGGACACTGGCATCATCAAGGTGAACGGCGAGACCATGTGGGACGCTGCCGACCCCGCCACCCAGCGCGAGAGCGAGATCCGCAAAAAGCGGCTGCACTTTGGTCTGGTATTCCAGAACTTCAACCTCTTCCCGCAGTACACCGCCCTGCAGAACGTAATGCTGGCGGGTGAACTGCTGGCGAAGGAGCGCCCGGACTACAAGGCCAACAAAAAGGCCATCCATGCCGAGCTGGAACAGCAGGCACAGGAACTTCTGGCCCAGATGGGCCTTTCTGCCCGGGCAGGCCACTACCCGCACCAGCTTTCCGGCGGTCAGCAGCAGCGCGTGGCCATTGCCCGCGCACTGGCTCTGCACCCGGACATTCTCTGCTTCGACGAGCCGACCTCGGCCCTCGACCCGGAGCTGACCGGCGAGGTGCTGCGCGTCCTGCGCGACCTTGCCGACCGCAAGACCACCATGATCATCGTCACCCACGAGATGCACTTTGCCCGTGACGTGGCCGACCGCATCATGTTCATGGATGGCGGCGTGGTGGTGGAGGAAGGCCCTGCCAAGCAGCTCATTGAGCACCCACAGGAGGAGCGCACCAAACAGTTCCTTGCGCATTACTCGGAATAAGCAAAATCACCAATTCTTGCGGCAAAAATTTGGAAATGTTGATGCAATGCAAATCTTGTAAATCCTGCGTCACTCCACTATAATATCATTCATGAATGTACACGACGTCCTGCCCCTTTCCGGCAGGGCGTTTTTCACGGCAAAAATCACGACATCAAGCCGGTTCCCAGTGTGGCAGGAGGATTTTATACTATGACAAAGGATATGACCCAAGGCAGTCCGCTCAAGCTGATCCTTGCGTTTGCGGTGCCGCTGATGCTGGGCAGCCTGTTCCAGCAGTTCTACAATCTGGCCGATACCATCATCGTGGGCCGCTTTGTGGGCGTGGAAGCGCTGGCCGCTGTGGGCAGCGTGGGCGGTTTGAACTATCTGGTGCTGGGCTTTGTGAACGGCATCGCCTGCGGTTTTTCCATCCCCATCTCGTGGACTTTCGGCGCAAAGGACTACAAGGAGATGCGCCGCTACACTGCCAATACCGTGTGGCTGTCCATCGCTTTTGCCACGGTGCTCACCATCGTTACGGTGGCTATGACCCGGCTGGTGCTGGTGTGGACGAACACCCCGGCCGATATCATCGACCTTGCGGATATCTATATCCGCACCATTTTTGCAGGCATCCCCTTCACTCTGCTTTATAATGTGACCAGCGCCCTGATGCGTGCACTGGGCGACAGCAAGCGCCCGCTGTATTTCCTGCTGGTGGCAAGCTTTTTGAACATCGGGCTGGATCTGGTGTGCATCATCGTGTTCCAGATGGGGGCATTCGGTGCGGCATTTGCCACTGTGGTCAGTCAGGCTGTGGCGGGCATCGGCAGCCTTATTTACATCATGCGCCACTACCCGGAACTGCGCTGGAGCAGGGAAGAGGGCTGTTTCAGCCTGACCCACTGCGCAAAGCTGTGCAGCATGGGCCTTCCCATGGGCCTGCAGTGCAGCATTACCGCCATTGGCAGCGTGGTGCTGCAGGGCGCGGTGAACGGTCTGGGCAGCGACATCGTGGCCGCGCAGACCGCCGGCGGCAAGGCTGCGCAGTTCCTGAGTGTGCCGCTGGAAAGCATCGGCACCGCCATGACCACCTACACCAGCCAGAATATGGGCGCGAAGGATCTGGACCGCGTGGACCGCGGCGTGAACACCGCCCTCGGCATCGGCTGCGTATACAGCATTGCGTCCTTCCTCATCCTGCGCGTGACGGATAAGCTGCTCATCGGCCTGTTCCTGGATGCCAGCGAGACCGCCATCATGGCCAACGCCCAGAGCTTCATCTTCTGGAACAGCGTATTCTATATCCCGCTGGCGGTGCTCATTATCTACCGCTACACCATTCAGGGTCTGGGCTTCTCCGGCCTTGCCATGTTTGCCGGTGTGGCCGAGATGGTGGCCCGCGCCATGGTGGGCTTCTGGTTCGTGCCGCTGTGGGGCTACTTTGCGGCCTGCATCGCAAACCCAGTGGCATGGTTCTTTGCCTGCTTCTTCCTCATTCCGGCCTATTTTGTGGTGCGCAAACGCCTGCAGAAGGAAAAGGACATCGAGAAGGAACACGATGCCCGCACCGCAAACGCTTAAAGAATGTTCGCAAGCTCTCCTGCAAAGGGGAGCTTTTTTGCTGTTCGGGCTGTAGGGCAGCCTACGGTTTCAGGGAACTTTATCAGGTGCTACTGTGGGAGTTTTATCTGATACAGTGACGGATTATTAACGCTGATGCGATGAAAAATACAGTGTATCAAGCTGATACAGTGCCCCTTGATTGATACAGTGAGTCAGTGTATCAGGGCAGGCCAGTGTATCAACCTGATACACTGGCAAAAAGAAACATAAGTAAGTTATATATTTCTCACTGTATCATGTGTTTCTCCACGGTAGGGCTGCACTGCAGTCTGCCCGGATGATTTACAAATCCCGCCAAAAGCGTTATACTACTTATAATTGTGTAATTTGGCAGGAGGTGAGCGCATGGCAGAGCAGCAGCTGGAACAGATCGAGGGCACCGTGGAGGACATCATCTACGAGAACACCGACAACGGCTATATGGTGTTCGAGGTGTCCGGCGGCGGTGTGGTCACAGTGGTGTGCGGCATTGTAGGTGAACTGCACGCGGGCGAAAGCGTGGTCTGCCGCGGCCGCTACGAGAACCACGCCACCTATGGCCGCCAGTTCCACGCACAGGAGTGCGAGACCGACATGCCCAAGGATCTGGAAGCGGTGTACGCGTTCCTTGCCAGCCGGTCACTGCCGTACATCGGGGCCAAGACGGCGGATAAGATCATCGACCTGTTCGGTGCCGAGGCGCTTGAGGTGATCGCCAACGACCCGGCCCGGCTCACGCAGGTGCCCGGCATCTCGGCGGACAAGGCCGACCGCATCCAGCAGGAATTCAAGCGGATGTTTGGGATGCGGGAGCTGATCGCCTATCTGGCGCAGTTCGAGATCAGCCCGCGCCGCGCGATGGAGGTGTTCCGCACCTTCGGCCCCGGGGCCATGCAGGCCATTGCGGCAAATCCCTATCTGCTCTGCGGCGAACCGCTGCAGCTGGATTTCCGCCACGCGGATAGCATTGCCCAGTATTACCACATGGAAGGCGACTGCGCCCAGCGGCTGGAAGCGGCCCTGCTGCGCACCCTGCGCCACAACGCGGGCAACGGCCACACCTGCCTGCCGCGCACCCAGCTGCTGGAAACAGCATCCAATTTTATCCATCAGCCGCCGGAAAAGCTGGCTACTGCGTTGGACGAGTGCATCCGCACCGAAGAACTGCGGGTGAAGCTGTTTGACGGCACACCGTATATTTATCTGCCAGACCTGCTGGAAGCCGAGGAGGACATTGCCGCCCGGCTTGCCATGCTGACAAAACGGGGCAAGAATACCGCCCACGGGCTGGATAAAAACATTCAAATTCTGGAACTGACGCAGGGCTTTGCCTATGCGCCCCTGCAGAAGGAAGCCATCCGCAAAGCCATGACCGAGAACTGCCTTGTGCTTACCGGTGGCCCCGGCACCGGCAAGACCACCACCGTCAACGCCATTCTGCAGCTGCTGGAAGATCAGGCGGAACGGGTGGCCCTGTGTGCGCCCACCGGCCGCGCGGCTAAACGGCTGAGTGAGCTGACCGGCCGCAAGGCCAGCACCATCCACCGTCTTTTGGAGGTGGACTACACCGGCGGCGTGGTCAGCTTTATCCACAACGACAAGAATCTGCTCAAGTGCGATGTGGTCATTCTGGACGAAATGAGCATGGTGGATGTGAAGCTGTTTCAGGCCCTGATCGCAGCGCTGCGCTACAGCTGCCGCATTATCATGGTAGGTGATGCCGACCAGCTGCCCAGCGTCGGCCCCGGCAATATTCTGGGCGAGATCATCCGCTCCGGGCTGGTGCCCACCGTGTGCCTGAACGAGATCTTCCGGCAGGCAAAGCGCAGCCTGATCGTGGAGAACGCCCACCACATCATCTCAGGTGAACCGCTGCAGAAGGGCGGTAAGACCGACGACTTCTTCTTTTTGGAATCGGACGGCGATGCGGCCCAGCGGTTGGTGTGTGATCTGGTCACCACCCGCCTGCCGCGCAGCTACGGCTTCGATCCGATCCGGGACATTCAGGTGCTGTGCCCCACCAAGCTTGGCCCTACCGGCACACAGGCACTGAACGTGGAGCTGCAGAACCTGCTCAACCCGGAGCAGACGGGCAAGCCCCAGCTGCAAAGCGCATCCCGGGTGTTCCGCGTGGGCGATAAGGTGATGCAGGTGCGCAATAATTACGAGATCATCTGGAACCGCATTGGCGGGGAGCAGGGCGTGGGTGCCTACAATGGCGACATCGGCATTGTGGAGAGCATCAACACGCGGGATCGCTCCATGGTGGTGCGCATGGATGACAAGCGGCTGGTCTACCCGGCAGAGAACCTGGGCGAGCTGGAGATCGCCTATGCCATCACGGTACACAAAAGTCAGGGCAGCGAGTTCCCGGCGGTGATCCTGCCGGTGGCGCAGGTGCCGCCGCGGCTGTGCTACCGCAACCTGTTCTACACCGGCGTTACCCGTGCACGGAAGCTGTGCATCGTGGCGGGCCGCAGGGACGTTGTGAACCGCATGATGGGCAACATCCGCCAGAACCTGCGCTACAGCGGCCTTGCCTATCTTTTGCAGGCAGAGCTGCCGCCGGAACAGACGGAAACAGAATAGGGCAGGCCAGCAGATAGCTTTCTCCGCGAACAGCCCGGAACCCACGGTTCCGCCCCAATACTTCGTATCGGGGCCCCACTTCCCGGTCATTCGCTGGAGAAACTATCTGCCGTCCTGATGGCATCGGCACCGTTCGCTCCGGCAAGATGCGCGAAGCCATGTCTAAAGTGTAGGCTGCGACTAAAATCGACAGAAAAGCCCGACGGGAAGTGCGAGGACTTCTCACGCTGGTGGTCTGGCGAGCGCAGGCGGGACGGAGTGAACGGTGACAATACTGCATTGCGTCAAAACCGGTATACATTTTGCGGCAACTATGCTATACTGTAAGCTGGTATGATTTCCGGCCTGCATCAACAGGCCGTTGTTTCGATAGAGGAACCAGAGAAAGGAAAAAGAGAACTTATGGCACAGAACGATATCGGTATCGATCTTGGTACCACTACTATTATCATTGCGCAGGAGGGCAAGGGTGTTGTGCTCAACCAGCCCAGCGTTGTGGCAATGGATACCCGCAAGAAGACCGTGCTGGAAGCAGGCGATAAGGCCCTTGCTATGGTGGGCCGCACCCCGAACTATATTTCTGCCATCTTCCCGCTGAAGGACGGTGTGATCAGTGACCATACCATGACCCGTGAGCTGATCTGCCGTTTTGTCAAGCAGGTGTACAGCTCCCACATGGTCAAGCCCCGCGTGGCCGTCTGTGTGCCCGCCGCCATTACCGGCATTGAAAGCGATGCCGTGGTGGAGGCTGTGGTGGCCGCTGGTGCCCGTCAGGTGTACCTGATCGACGAACCCATTGCCGCTGCCCTTGGCTCCGGCATCGACATCACCCAGCCGGAGGGCCGCATGATCATTGATATCGGCGGCGGCACCACCGATATTGCAGTGCTTTCTCTGGGCGGCAAGGTCAAGGCCACCAGCGTACGCGTGGCCGGCAACCACTACGACGAAGAGATCCTCAAGTTCGTGCGCAACAAGTACAGCGTTGCCATTGGCCAGCGCACCGCCGAAGAGCTGAAAAAGAATGTGGCCTGCTGCCCCCAGAAGACTGATTTCCACGAGACCATGGAGATCAAGGGCCGCAGCCTGCTCACCGGCCTGCCGGTGCGTGTGAATGTTTCCACTGACGACCTGTACGACCCGGTCATGATGCTCAGCGAGCAGATCGGCACCGCAGCCCATCAGGTGCTGGAAAAGACCCCTCCGGAACTGGCAGGCGATATCTTCCGCAATGGTGTCATGCTGACCGGCGGCGGTGCACAGCTGCACGGCCTTACCGAATACCTGAGCGAAGAGCTGAAGGTGGAGGTGACAGTTTCGCCCGATCCCGTCAACTGTGTGGCACTGGGCACTGCCATGAGCCTTGGCCTGAACGACAAGCTGGAAACCGGCTTTTTGGATGCAACGCCCCGCATTGGCCGCAGATAATCAAAGCTGCACCATTTATCCATGAATCTGAACAAAAGCGCCAAAAAGAAAAAATATCTATTTTTGTTGAAATAAATTGGAAAATAAGGTATAATGTACCCAAATTGATTTTCTGCTGACGATCTTGTATCGGACGCAGTATACAAGAAACAGGAGGAAAACCATGGATTTAGGTTTTGACGTGGTCGTTACCATTACCGGCATCGTACTGGTGTTCTTGATCCTTATCCTGCTGATGGCGATTATCACGCTGGAAGGCAAGATCTTCGATTCGATGAACGCAAAGAAGAAGGCTGCCAAGGAAGCCGCCAAGGCTCCCGCTGCACAGCCCGCTGCACCCGTGCAGCAGGCCGCAGCTGCTCCCGCTCCTCAGGTGGAAGAGGGCATTCCCGGTGATGTGATCGCCGCCATTATGGCAGCAATCCATGCAATGGGCAACGGCAAGTACACCCTCAAGGCTGTGCGCCGCAGCAAGAACGGCTGGGGCAATGCGGGTGTAAACGACACCACCGCACCGTTTTAACAGAGGAGGAAGAGCATGACACAGTTTATTGATACTCTGGTCGGTATTTTCCAAAGCTCCGGCTTTGCGAAGTTTGGCGAGCCGGGCGGCTACCTGTACGCAGTTATGATCTGCGTGGGCTGTTTTTTGCTGTACCTGGCCATCGTCAAAGAGTTTGAGCCGCTGATCCTGCTGCCCATGGCATTCGGCATGATCCTGGCAAACCTGCCCGGCAGCGGCGTTATCCACATGCAATATTTCGTCGGTGACGGTCTGGAACACCCCATGTGGGTGGAGATCCTGAACAACGGTGGTCTGGCCGATATGCTCTACATGGGCGTTAAGTTGGGCATCTACCCGCCGCTGATTTTCCTGGGCATCGGCACCATGACCGACTTCGCACCCCTGATCTCCAACCCCAAGAGCCTGCTGCTGGGCGCTGCCGCTCAGTTCGGCATCTTCGGTACTTACATGGGCGCTCGTCTGCTGACCGCTACCGGTCTGGTGGACTTCACCCAGAAGCAGTCTGCTGCTATCGCCATCATCGGCGGTGCAGACGGTCCTACCGCTATCTTCGTTACCTCCCGTCTGGCACCTGAGCTGCTGGGCTCCATCGCTGTGGCGGCCTACAGTTACATGGCTCTGGTGCCTGTTATCCAGCCGCCCATCATGAAGGCACTGACCACCAAGAAGGAACGTACCGTCGTGATGAAGCAGCTGCGCACCGTCTCCAAGACCGAGAGGATCATCTTCCCGATCATGGTCACCATCATTGTCTCTCTGATCGTGCCCGATGCCGCTGTTCTGGTGGGTATGCTGATGCTGGGCAACCTGATGAAGGAGTGCGGCGTTGTGGATCGCATCCAGAAGACTGCCGGCAATGAGCTGATGAACATTATCACCATCTTCCTGGCACTGTCCGTTGGCTGCACCACCTCTGCAAACACCTTCCTGAACACCCGCACCCTGTTCATCATCGTGCTGGGCCTGATCGCATTCTCCTTCGGCACTGCTGCCGGTGTGCTGTGCGGCAAGGTGATGTACAAGCTGACCGGTGGTCAGGTGAACCCGCTGATCGGTTCCGCAGGCGTTTCCGCTGTGCCTATGGCCGCTCGCGTTTCCCAGAAGGTTGGCCAGAGCGAGAATCCCTCCAACTTCCTGCTGATGCACGCAATGGGCCCCAACGTGGCCGGTGTTATCGGCTCCGCCGTTGCTGCTGGTATCCTGATCAACATTTTCAGCTAAGCGCTTTCTGAAAAGCATTTTTCCGCCCGTCGGTTCGCAAGAGCTGCCGGGCGGTTTTTGTTTTACGATTTGAAATGCCCGCCGCGTTTGCTTTGGGCATAAAATAAGGAAATTATATTATTTATTTCGTGTTTGTCGCAGCCTGCGGGCTGCTCCAAACACATTTTCACAAAAAGGCCGTAACGAAAAACGGCTGCTGTTTTATCAGATGCAATTTTTCTCTACGACCTCTTTCGTGAAAAAGTAACTCCGAAAAGCCCGCAGGCTTTTCGGAGTTACAAATTATAAAAATATTTTTTCCGCTGAAAATAGCCAGAGCGAACGCGGCGGCTATTCTCAATCGTTTTGAAATGTGGTATACTGTATTTTGATAGTATAAACATAAAAGGAACAGGGGAAACCATGGCAACAGATCTCACACAGGAATTCTGCGCTCTGCGCGATACCTATATCGAAAAACAGTTTGGCCGCCTGAACGATATGCAGCGGCAGGCAGTGTTCACCACCGATGGCCCGCTGCTCATCCTTGCTGGTGCAGGCAGCGGCAAGACCACCGTGCTGGTAAACCGCATTGCAAACCTCATCCGGTTCGGCTCGGCCCACGGCTCCAAACAGACACCGCGCCCGGCCACGGAGGACGATATCAAGGCTCTGCGCAACGCCATCATGACCGGCACTGCCGCCCCCAGCTGGCTGGACGGGATGCTGCGCCAGAACGCTGTGCGCAGCTGGAACGTGATGGCCATCACCTTTACCAACAAGGCGGCAGGGGAGCTGAAGGAACGTTTGCGCCGGATGCTGGGCGGTGAAGAAGGCGACGAAGTGTTCGCTTCCACCTTCCACTCGGCCTGTGTGCGCATCCTGCGCCGCTGGGCGGAGGAGATCGGCTATCCGCGCAGCTTTACTATCTACGATACCGATGATTCCCAGCGCGTGATGAAGGCCGTGTATAAAGAGCTTGGCTTAGATGAGAAATCTGTAGCAATTAAGACGGCAATCAATATGATGAGCGCACGAAAAGATCAAATGGTTAGCCCCACCGATGCGTTAAAAGATCCAACATTGGGAATTGAGGGCAAGTACGATCGATATAAATGCGAAATTTCGGCCAGAGCATATGCCGCTTATGAGAAAAAGCTCAAAGAAGCCGGAGCATTCGACTTTGACGATCTGATCTACCAGACTGTGCAGCTGCTGGCCGAGCACAAGGATGTGCGGGATTTCTACCAGAACAAATACCGCTATCTGCTGGTGGACGAGTATCAGGACACCAGTGTGGCGCAGTTCCGTCTGGTGAGCCTCCTCACCGGCCCGGAAAAGAACATCTGCGTGGTGGGCGATGATGACCAGAGCATCTACCGCTTTCGCGGCGCTACCATTGAGAACATCCTTAATTTCGAGCGCGTTTACCCGGGCACCAAGACCATCCGTCTGGAACAAAACTACCGCTCTACGTCCAATATCCTGAACGCGGCGAACTGTGTCATTCAGCACAACACCGAGCGCAAGGGCAAGACCCTGTGGACCAGCAATGGCGAGGGCGATAAGGTGCAGGTGTACACCGCCGAGAACGAGCAGGACGAGGCCAGCCACATCGCGGATGTGATCGGCCAGCACCTGAAAGAGGGCGGACATCTGGCCGACCACGCCATCCTCTACCGCATGAACGCCCAATCGGCCCCCATCGAAAGCTACTTTACCCGTGCAGGCATCCCACACAAGATCGTGGGCGGCCAGCGCTTCAACGACCGCAAAGAGGTCAAGGATATCCATTCCTACATGTCCATCGTGGCGAACCCCCGCGATGATGTGCGCCTGCGCCGCATCATCAACGAGCCTGCCCGCAAGATCGGTGCCACCACCGTGGAGGTCATTGCCGATCTGGCCGCGCAGGAGGGCGTGAGCATGCTGGACATCATCGGCCATGCCGACCAATATGCAAAGCTCAGCCGCGCCGTAATGCCGCTGCTCAAGTTCTGGCAGATCTATCAGCGCCTGCAGGATTCTTTGGAGACCCGCACGCTGGACGAGTTTGCAGCCGATGTGATCGAGCTGACCGGCTATAAGGCCATGCTGGAAGCCGATGCAGCCAAGGGCCACGAGGATGCGGCTGACCGCCTGCAGAACCTTGGTCAGCTGGTCAACAACGTCAAGAACTACTGCGACCAGCACGGTGAGGAAGCCACGCTGGAAGGCTATCTGGAAGATATCGCCCTCATCAGCGATATCGACAGCTATAACGAGAGCGCCGATCAGGTGGTGCTCATGACCATCCACTCCGCCAAGGGTCTGGAATTTCCGTATGTGTTCCTGATTGGCATGGAGGAGGGCGTGTTCCCCAGCGAGATGAGCAAGTATTCCGAAGCTGATCTGGAAGAGGAGCGCCGCCTTGCCTACGTGGGCATCACCCGCGCCAAGAAGGAGCTGTACATCTCCAACAGCGTTTCCCGGATGCTGTATGGCCGCACCCAGCGCAACGAGCCGAGCCGCTTTTTGCGGGAGATCGAGCCGGAGTATATCGAGGAGACCCGCAGCCCGGTACTGGAACAGCGCTCCCGCTTTGGCGGCTGGGGCGACAGCTATCGTGATACGGTGCCCGGTGGTGCATCCGGTTACTCCGGGCCGTCCGGATGGGGCCGCAGCGCCAGTGGGTACGGTACGGGCGGCTACGGAAGCGGCTATAGCAATCGCAGCGGCTACCTGAACCGCGAATACAACGCGGGCGAGGGCCGCGGCTTTGGCTCGGCCTATGCAAACCGGGGCCAGAGCCAGAGCGGATACGGTTCCGGCTATGGCCGCAGCGGCGCAGGTACTGGATATGGTTCTGGTTACAGTTCTGCATATTCTGACGGAACAACGCAGAAAAAATCTGCAAAGCAAATCTCCTTTACAGGCACGCCGGCAGCAAAAACCGCTGCAAAAGGCGCAAAACACTATGAGCCGGGCGATCTTGTGGAGCACAAGGTGTTCGGACGCGGTCAGGTGGTGGCTGTGAAGCCTGCCGCCGGAGATCAGATCGTGGAGATCAACTTTGAAAAGGTGGGCATCAAAAAGACCATGGCCAATTTTGCGCCCCTGACCAAAATCACTGCGGAGGAATAACACACTTATGATGACTGTTCGTTTGATCGCACATACCCCTGAACCGGAAAAGGTGGTGGCTGCAGCGGCAAAGCTCTGCTATTCCGATGCGCACATCACCGACCTGCTGGACGGCCTGACCGAGGAAAAGACCGCGAAGTTCCTGACCATGCTCAGCGATCTGGGCCATGCCAGCCCCATTGAACATGCCAGCTTCACCTTTGGCATCGAGGGGGTCAGCCGCACTTTGCTGGCGCAGATCACCCGCCACCGCATTGCATCCTTCAGTGTGCAGAGCCAGCGCTATGTACGGCTGGACGATTTCCGTTATGTGGTACCGCCCGAGATCGAAGCCATCCCGGAAGCAAAGGAAGCTTTCCTTGCCAGCATGGAAGAGGACGCAAAGCGCTACCTCGACCTTGCCCACAAGCTGGAAGAAGGCCACACCGCCCGCCTGATGGCTGAAGGAATGCCGGAAAAGCAGGCCCGCGCCAAGGCCAGCAAGCAGGCCAACGAGGATGCCCGCTTTGTACTGCCCAACGCTTGCGAGACTAAGATGGTGGTCACCATGAATGCCCGCAGCCTGCAGAACTTTTTCCACCTGCGCTGCTGCAGTCGCGCCCAGTGGGAGATCCGGGAGCTGGCCGAAAAAATGTTTGAGCTGGTGTATCCGGTGGCACCGCATATCTTTGCAAAGTCCGGCCCGGCCTGTGTATCCGGCCCCTGCCCGGAGGGAAAAATGTGCTGCGGGAAAACCGCTGAGGTGCGCGCAAAATATGCATCCATCAAGGAGGCTGCAGGCGTATGAGCAAGGGAAAACTGATCGCCATTGAAGGACTGGACGGCAGCGGCAAGGCCACGCAGGCAAAGCTGCTGGCCGGGTATCTGGCTGCACAGGGCCTTGCGGTGCGCGAGGTGAGCTTCCCGGACTACGGCAGTGACTCCAGCGCCCTTGTAAAAATGTATCTGGCAGGGCAGTTCGGCCAGCACCCGGACGATGTAAACGCCTATGCAGCCTCCAGCTTTTATGCGGTGGACCGCTATGCCAGCTACAAAAAGGACTGGGGCAGTTTTTACGAGAATGGCGGCATCGTCATTGCCGACCGCTACACCACCTCCAACGCGGTGCACCAGTGCTCCAAGCTTCCGCCGGAGCAGTGGGAGAGTTTTCTCGGCTGGCTGTTTGATTTTGAGTTCCATCTGCTGGGCCTGCCTGCGCCGGATGAGGTGATCTACTTACAGGTAGACCCCGCCGTGAGCCAGAAGCTTATGACCCAGCGTTACCACGGCGACGAGAGCAGGAAGGATGTGCACGAGAAGGATACCGAGTATCTTGCCCGCAGCCGCTGCGCCGCCGAGTATTGTGCCGCGCACCTTGGCTGGGCCGTCGTGCATTGCACCAGCGGGGACAACATGCGCAGCATCGAAGACATTCAGGCTGAAGTGCAGGAGATCGTGTTGAAGCAGCTGACATAATTTTCGATAAGAGGGGGCATCCTGACAGATGTATCGTTTGATGCAGCCGGAAGATAAACCGGCAGTGCTGGCTTTATGGCAGAGCCAGCGCAATGAATCGGAAGAATTTGCCAAAAAGGCCATTGAGCAGTTTGCAGGCGAGCAGAACGTCTATGTGGCCGAGGAAAATGACGAGATCGCCGCGGTGGCGCTGGCTGTGCCGGTCACGCTGCAGGGCCGCAGCGGCACCTACCTGTACGGTCTGTGCGGCGAGGGCAGCCTGATCCTGGCGGGCCTTGTGGACTATCTGTGTGCCCAGCAAAAGCTGCGCGGCGCAGGGTTTACGGTGGCGGTGCCCACCAGCCCGGAGCAGGCCGCACTGCTGCAGGATAAGGGCTTTGCATGGGCCTTCGCCCTGCGCTGTCTTCCCCGCGAGGTGGAGCGCAACCTGTGGAGTCAGGCGGAATTTGATTCCGTCACCGCCAAAAAGCTGTGTGAGCTGCGGGAGCGCTTCTGGCCCGATACCGTGCAGCTGACCCCGGAGCGCATGGCCGTGGTGTTGGGAGATCTGTACTCCTCCGGTGCCACCATCGTTTCCAGCGCCCACGGCTATGGTATTTATTTCCGCAAGGAGGATACGCTTTACTTTGTGGAGCTGCAGGCCGACAATGACCGCGCCGCCGAAGTACTGATGGAAGCCGCCCGCGAAAAGGAAGTCATCGTGGAAAAGGCGGTCATTACAGTGGGCGCATCCCAGCCGCTGTTCCTCGGCGAGGGCACCCGGCAGGACTACGGCATGATCCGCTTTGATGCCGAACCCTTTGATGTAGCCGAAAGCTACATGCGCCTGATGCTGGAAAACTAAGATAAAAGGAAGGTGCTTATGGCACACGAAAAAAACACCCGCAAAAAAGGCGGTGTAGGGAAGATCCTGCAGGTGCTGGTGGTACTGCTGGCACTGGCCGTTGGCGGGGCGCTGCTGTTTGCGCACAACGAGATCAGCGGCAATGGCAGACCCGGCACGGAGGTAACGGTGAGCATCCCACAGGGCAGCGGCGTTTCCGTTATTGCGCAAAAGCTCAAGGATGCGGGTGTGATCCGCTCGGCCTATCTGTTCCGCTGGTATGTGGGGCAAAAGGGCGCGGCATCAAAGCTGCAGTATGGCGATTTTACCCTGCAGAAGAGTGCCTGTTCTTACGATGCCATTATTGCGGTCCTGTCCACCTACGCCAAGGCCGAAACGGTGCGCGTGACCATCCCAGAGGGAACCACGGCCATTGCCATTGCCCAGAAGATGGAAGCCGCCGGGCTGTGCAACGCCAAGGATTTCCTGAAGGAAGCCAACGAGGGTGATTTCAGCGAATACACCTTCTGGCAGTACGTGCCGGACGATGCCGACGCGCCGGACCGCTTTATGAAGTGCGAGGGCTATCTCTTCCCGGAGACCTACGAATTTTTAAAGGACGACACCGTGCACAACTATGTAGCCACCTACTATGCCCAGTTCGATGCACAGATCACCGATGAGATGTATGCAGAACTAAAAAAGCAGGATATGACCCTGCCCCAGCTGATCACACTGGCATCCTTTGTGCAGGAGGAAGCGGGCAACAGTCAGGACTCGAACGTGGCACAGGTGTTCCGCAACCGTCTGGCTGCGGATTCGCCCTATCCGCGCCTGCAGAGCAACACCTCCAGCTATATCCAGAGCGACAGTGACAACAATTACCTCTGGAACTGGGTCGCACCCTACTATGGAGGCTGGGATAATATCCCGGGAAATATCGTGGCTGCGTATGATACCTACAGCTGCAAGGGTCTGCCTGCTGGGCCGATCTCGAACCCCGGCATTGCGGCCATCAAGGCAGCGCTGGCCCCACAGCCCAATGAGGAAGCCAAGGATGCCTATTTTTTTGTGACCGACCTCAAGGGCAGCTATTATTATGCCCGCACCCTGAGCGAACACAACGCAAACTGCCAGAAGGCAGCACAAGTGAACAAAACTGTGAATACGGAAAAATGAGAGGAATTTGAACTATGCTGCAAATCCCGGAACTGCTGGCCCCGGCAGGCGATCTGGAACGCCTGCGCTATGCCATCAACTACGGTGCCGATGCCGTTTACTGCGGCCTGCCTGAATTTGGAATGCGGTCTGCTCCGGCCAACTTTACGCCGGAACAGCTGGCCGAGGGTGTCATCTACGCTCACGCCCGCGGCCGCAAGGTCTACCTGACCATGAACACCCTGCCCACCAACGAGGAAGCCGACCGCCTGCCCGAGGCCATTAAGGAAGCAGCCAAGGCCGGTGTGGATGCCTTTATCGTGGCAGACCTTGGTGTGCTGGATGCCTGCAAGACCTTTGCACCGGACATCGATGTGCACATGTCCACCCAGACAGGCATCACCAACTGGGCTGCGGCCCGCGCCGCCTACAATATGGGCGCAAAGCGCGTGGTGCTGGCCCGTGAGATGACCCTGCAGGATATTGCGATCCTGCGCGATAAAACACCACCGGAGCTGGAGATCGAAGCCTTTGTGCACGGTGCGATGTGCATGAGCGTTTCGGGCCGATGCCTGCTTTCCAACTACATGGCGGGCCGCGACGCGAACCGTGGCCAGTGTGCCCAGCCCTGCCGCTGGAAATACTATCTCAGCGAGGAGACCCGTCCGGGACAACTGTACGAGATCGGCGAGAACGAGAACGGCAGCTACATCCTCAACGCCAATGATATGTGCACCGCACCTTTCCTTGACCTGATCTGCAAGGCAGGGGTGGACAGCCTGAAAATCGAGGGCCGTGCCAAGACCTTCTACTATGTGGCAAGCGTTACCGCCGCCTACCGCAGGGCGCTGGACGCTTATCTGGCCGACCCGCTCAACGACAACTTTGAGCTGCCTGCTGAAGTGTACGAGGAGCTTACCCGTACCAGCCACCGCCATTACTCGCCGGGCTTCTACTTTGGCCGCGAGCAGGCCAGACAGGCCACCGACAGCGCTACTTACATCCGCGAGTGGGAGTTTGTGGGCACGGTGGACGGCTGGGAGAACGGCGTTGCCTCCTGCCAGCAGCGCGGCAAGTGGAGCCTGGGCGACACTCTGGAAGCCCTCTGCCCGGATGGCCGCAGCATTCCGCTGAACCCTGAGTGGATCGAAAACGAAGCCGGTGAGCGGGTGGAGAGCACCCCGCATGCCATGGAAAAATACACCATTCCCACGCCGGAGCTGCCGCCCATGAGCCTGCTGCGGCGCAAAACGGTATAAGGAGACCACAATGGAAGCAACACGCCTGTGTCCATACTGCCTGCAGCCGCTGCCCGGAGCAGCACAAAGCTGCCCGCACTGCGGCAAAAGCTTTGCCGGGCGCAACCCCGGCGGCACCCTGCCGGTGGGCACCGTGCTGGCCGGGCGCTACACCGTAGGGGAAATGCTGAGCATCGACGGCGAGGGCATCCTCTACCGCGGCGCAGAGAATCTGGGCCGTTTCCGGGTGACCATCAAGGAATATCTGCCCATTACCCTCACGGCGGAGCGCACGGCAGAAAGCACCCTGCGGCCCAAGACCGGCAGTGAGGTGCTGTTCAAGACCACCCGCATGGATTTTGCGGACCTGTACCGCTCCATCCAGCGCATCACTCCGGCCAATGGCCTGGAAGCCGTGCTGGATGTGGTGGAAGCCAATAACAGCGTTTACGCCATTCTGGAAAATCTGGGCGGCACCCCGCTGGATCAGTGGCTGGAAAACCACCCCGGCACCATCCGCCCGGACGATGCCTGCACCATGCTGCAGCCGGTGTTTGAAGGCGTAGCCGCCATGCACAAGATCGGTCTGGTGCACCGCGGTATCTGTCCGGAGAACATCCGCGTGATGGAAAACGACCGCTGCCGTCTGGCGGGCTATGCCACGGTGGGCCTGCGCACGGCGGGCAGCGGCCTGCGCGAACAGCTGTACGAAGGCTATTCCGCCCCGGAGCAGTATTCCACCGCAGAGTTCGAGGGCCGCTATACCGATGAATACAGCCTTGCGGCCGTGTTCTACCGCATGGTGTGCGGGCAGGCCCCGGTGCCTGCAGCGCAGCGCATGGTGGCAGACTCCAACCCACGCGCAAAATCGGTGAACGGCAGCCTGCCGCTGTACGTCTCGCAGGTGCTGCAGCTGGGCCTGCGCCTGCGGCCCATGGAGCGCATCCAGACCGTGCCGCAGCTGTATCAGGCCCTTTCTTCCAAGGAATACACCGCCGAGCTGACCCGCACCATGAAGCCGGAGACTCCGGTGCGCACAGCCCAGCCGGAGCCGGAACGCAAGGAGCATCTGCTCAGCTTAAAAGCGCTGCTGGCAGGCATCGTGATCCTGCTGTCCATCCTCATTCTGCTCACGCTGTGGAGCGTGCTGAGCCAGCACATCCACCAGCCTGCCGCGTCGGCTGCGGAGTCGGAACCGGCCAGCAGCGAGGTGATGGTGCCGCAGAACCTTGTGCCGAACTTTATTGGCATGGACTACACGCAGGTGCAGAACAACCGGGAATATACCAGCATGTATCTGTTCTACGTCACCGAGGAATACAGCGATACCGCCCCGGCGGGCCAGATCATCCAGCAGGAGCCGAGCGCGGACACTGTGCTCAAGGCAGGGGAGACCATACGGCTGGTGGTGAGCAAAGGCCCGCAGATGGCCGAGATGCCCAATATCATCGGCTTTACGCAGGATGGCGCGGTAAAGGAACTGGAAGCCCGGGGCCTTGTGGCCAGCTGCTTTATGGTGGTGAACGATGGCTCCTATGCATCCGGCTGCGTGGTGCGTACCAGCGAGGAGCCGGGCACCAAGGTGGAAGTGGGCACAGTCATTACGGTATATATTGCGGCAGACCCCAGTGTGCAGATCACTGTCACACCGGAGGAACCCGCCGCTACCGAACCCACCACGACAGAGCCGGCCCCTCCGGAAACAACAGATCCTACCCCCACGGAACCGGAATACAATACAGACTAAAAAACAAAAGCAGAAGCGGGAGCCTTGCAAAGGCCCCCGCTTCTGCTTGTTTAGGATAGGAAAGAGAATGGCTTAGTTAGAGGTTGGTGTAGCCCATCAGGTAGCGGTCTACCTCGGCGGCGCAGTCGCGGCCTTCGCGCAGGCCCCACACCACAAGGCTCTGGCCGCGGCGCATATCGCCGCAAACGAACACCTTTTCCACGTTGGTCTTGAAGCTGTGGTCTGCCACGTTGCCGCGGGCGGTCAGCTCCACACCAAATGCATCGGCCACGTAGCTTTCGCAGCCGGTAAAGCCTGCGGCGATGAACGCCAGCTGGCAGTTGTAGGTAAATTCTTCACCGGTGGGCACCATGCTGGTACGGCCGGTCTCGGGGTTCCGCTCCGGCTTCAGGTAGGAGATGATAGCACCGGTCAGATTGCCCGCATCATCCTTCAAAAATTCCTTCACGGTGGTCTGGTACACGCGCGGGTCCTTGCCAAACTTTGCAAGGCACTCGGTCTGGCCGTAGTCCACCTTCAGCACACGGGGCCACTCCGGCCACGGGTTGGAGGCTGCACGCTCCTTGGGCGGCTGCGGCATCATTTCCAGTGCCACCAGATCGGTGCAGCCCTGCCGCAGGGCCGTGCCCTGACAGTCGTTGCCGGTGTCGCCGCCGCCGATCACCAGAACATTCTTGCCCTTGGCATCGATGGCCTTGCCGTCCGCGAACTGGCTGTCCAGCAGACTTCTGGTCACGCTGGTCAGGTAGTCCACGGCAAAGTGCACGCCGTTTGCATCGCGGCCGGGCACATTCAGGTCGCGGGCCTTCTTGGCACCGCAGCACAGCACCACGGCATCGTAGCCGTTCAGCAGCTCTTCGGCGGCAACAGTCCCGCCCACATCCATGTTGGTGCGGAACTCCACGCCCTCGGCCTGCATGATCTTGATGCGGCGCTCGATGACGGATTTGTCCAGCTTCATGTTGGGAATGCCGTACATCAGCAGGCCGCCCACGCGGTCTGCACGCTCGAACACAGTCACGGCGTGGCCGCGCTTGTTCAGGTATTCAGCCACCGAAAGGCCGGAGGGGCCGCTGCCCACCACGGCTACGCTCTTGCCGGTGCGGGAGGGCGGCGGTGCGGCGTGCAGCCAGCCCTTGGCGTAAGCCGTTTCGATAATGGCGTGCTCGTTCTCACGCACGGTCACGCTGCTGCCGGTCACATCGCCGCAGGTGCAGGCCGCTTCACACAGGGCAGGGCACACCCGGCTGGTGAACTCAGGAAAACGGTTGGTGGCCATCAGACGGTGCATGGCCAGCTCCCACTTGCCATGATAAACAAGGTCGTTCCACTCCGGGATGAGATTGTTCAGCGGGCAGCCGGAAGCCATGCCGCCGATCATCATGCCGGCCTGACAGAAGGGAACACCGCAGTCCATGCAGCGTGCTGCCTGCGTCTGCTGCTCCTCGCGTGAGAGCCAGACGTGAAATTCGTTAAAGTTTTCAATGCGTTCCAGCGGCGGAACATCCGTGCTGGTTTTGCGCGTATAGTCGATAAATCCAGTTGTCTTACCCATAACGCTGCCCTCCTTACTTCTTCTTCTGCACCGTGTAGAATGCTTCGATCTGTGCCTGCTCGCCGTCCAGACCGCGCTCCTCAACGGATGCGATCACACGCAGCATACGGTCATAATCGTAGGGCAGAACTTTCTTGAACTTGGGCAGGAATTCGCTGAAGTTGTCAAGGATCTCTTTACCGCGGGGAGAGCCGGTGGCCTCCACATGTTCGCGGATCAGCTCTTTCAGGGTGGCAACATCGTACTTGTGCTCCACAGGCTCCAGGCTGACGGTCTCCTTGTTCACGCGCTGGTAGAAGTCCCAGTTCTCGTCCAGCACGTAGGCGATGCCGCCGGTCATACCGGCTGCAAAGTTCTTGCCGGTCTGGCCCAGAACCACCACCGTGCCGCCGGTCATGTACTCGCAGCCGTGGTCGCCAACGCCCTCCACAACGGCGGTGGCACCGCTGTTGCGCACGGCGAAGCGCTCACCGGCCACGCCGGAAATGAACGCCTTGCCGCTGGTAGCACCGTACAGGGCCACGTTGCCGGTGATAATGTTCTCCTCGGGCTTAAAGGTGATGCCTTTGGGCGGGCGCACGACGATCTTGCCGCCGGAAAGGCCTTTGCCCATGTAGTCGTTGCAGTCGCCCACAAGGTCCAGCGTCAGGCCGCCCGGGATGAACGCACCAAAGCTCTGGCCGCCTGCACCCACACAGTGGGCGGTGTAAACATCATCCGGCAGGCTGTTGCCGTATTTGCGGGTGATCTCGCTGCCAAAGATGGCACCAAAGGCGCGGTCGGTGTTGGAGACATCCAGCGTCACGCTCTGGGCATTCTTGCTGCTGAGCTTGAACTTCTTCATCAGCACCTTCATATCGAGGGTGTTTTCCAGATGGAAGTCGTAGGTGTCCTCCTTCACGAAGTGAACATTGCTGTTCTCGATGGCAGGGTTGTGCAGGATGCAGTCGAGATCCATCTTGGAAGCGCGGCTGCCGGGTGCGGCAGGCTTGACCTTGAGCAGGTCGGTGCGGCCCACCAGTTCATCGATGGTGCGCACGCCCAGCTTTGCCATGTACTCGCGCAGCTCCTCGGCCACAAAGGTGAGGTAGTTGATGATGTATTCCGGCTTGCCCTTGAAGTTCTTGCGCAGCTCCGGGTTCTGGGTGCAGATGCCCATGGGGCAGGTATCCAGATTGCACACACGCATCATCACGCAGCCCTCGGCCATCAGCAGGGTAGTGCCGAAGCCGAACTCCTCTGCGCCCAGCATACAGCTGATGGCAACATCGCGGCCGGAGAGCAGCTTGGAGTCGCTTTCGATGCGCACGCGGGTGCGCAGGCCGTTCAGGATCAGGGTCTGATGGGTCTCGGCGATGCCCAGCTCCCACGGCAGGCCAGCGTGCTTGATGGAAGTACGCGGTGCTGCACCGGTGCCGCCGTCGTAGCCGGACACCAGAATGACCTGTGCGCCGCCCTTGGCAACACCGGCCGCAATGGTGCCAACGCCGGCCTCACTGACCAGCTTGACATTGATGTTGGCGCTGCGGTTGGCGTTCTTCAGGTCGTAGATCAGCTCTGCAAGGTCTTCGATGGAGTAGATATCGTGGTGCGGCGGGGGAGAGATCAGGCCCACACCGGTGGTGCTGTGGCGGGTCTTTGCAATCCACGGATATACCTTGGCACCGGGCAGGTTGCCGCCCTCACCAGGCTTTGCACCCTGTGCCAGCTTGATCTGGATCTCTTCCGCAGAAACGAGGTATTTGCTCGTTACACCAAAGCGTGCGGAAGCCACCTGCTTGATCTTGGAATTGCTCTCGCTGTGGTAGCGCTCTTCGGGTTCGCCGCCCTCGCCGGTGTTGCTGCGGCCGCCCAGACGGTTCAGGGCAATGGCAATGGTCTCATGGGCTTCGCTGCTCAGTGCACCGTAGCTCATGGCTGCGCCCTTGAACCGCTTGACGATGCTGGACACCGGCTCCACCTCTTCCAGCGGGATGCCGCCGTCAGGAGCGTAGTTGAAGTCCAACAGGCTGCGCAGATGCACGCCGTCAGCACCCATATTGTCCACGGTGCTGGTGAACTGCTTGAAAGCCGAGTAGTCGTTCGTCCAGCAGGCTTTCTGGAACAGGTGGATGGTCTGGGGGTTGAACAGGTGTTCTTCCTTGCCGCTGCGGAACTTGTGTGCGCCGCTGTCGGCCAGCTCCATGTTGATGTCCAGACCCAGCGGGTCGAAGGCTGCGTTGTGCTGGGCTTCCACATCGGCCTGAATGTCCGAAAGGGTAATGCCGCCCACACGGCTCACCGTGCCGGTGAAGTATTTGTCGATGACATCCTTGGAGATGCCCACAGCCTCAAAGATCTGGCTGCTCTGGTAGCTCTGGATGGTGGAAATGCCCATCTTGGAGGCAATCTTCACAATGCCGCTGAGGATGGCGTTGTCGTAGTCCTCCACGGCTGCGTAGTAATCCTTATCCAGCAGGCCCTCGTCGATGAGCTGGCCGATGGTCTCATGTGCCAGATAGGGGTTGATGGCGCATGCACCGTAGCCCAGCAGGGTGGCAAAGTGGTGCACCTCGCGCGGCTCTGCACTTTCCAGGATCAGGGCCAGTGCGGTGCTCTTCTTGGTGCGGATCAGGTACTGCGAAACCGCGGAAACTGCCAGCAGGCTGGGAATGGTCACGTGGTATTCATCCACATCACGGTCAGAAAGGATGATGATGTTTGCACCATCCTTGTAGGCGCGGTCGACCTCCAGAAATACACGGTCGATGGCCTTTTCCAGACTGGTGTTCTTATAGTAGTTGATGGACACCGTGGCTACCTTGAAGCCGGGCACGTTCATGTATTTGATCTTGAGCAGGTCGGTGCTGGTCAGGATGGGGTTGTGCACCTTGAGCACCTTGCAGTTCTCGGGCTTGTCCTCCAGCAGGTTGCCGTGTGCGCCAATATACACGCTGGTGGAAGTGACCACCTTTTCGCGGATGGCATCAATGGGCGGGTTGGTGACCTGCGCAAAGCGCTGCTTGAAGTAATTGAACAGCGGCGGATGCTGGTTGCTCAGCACAGCAAGCGGGGTGTCGGTGCCCATAGCGCCGGAAGGCTCTGCGCCTGCCCGTGCCATGGAGAGGATCATGGTGTTCACATCCTCATACTTGTAGCCGAACACCTTCTGCAGGCGGGTGAGCTGATCGCCGGTGTAGCTTTCCACCTTCACGTTGGGAATTTTCAGTCTGGCCAGCTCCACAAGGTTGCGGTCGATCCACTCGCCGTAAGGCTCACGGCTGGCGTAGAACTCCTTGAGCTTTTCGTCGTCCACCACTTCGCCCTTCACGGTGTCCACCAGCAGCATTTTGCCGGGGCGCAGACGATCCTTGACCAAAATATTATCCGGCTCGCATTCCAGCACACCCACCTCGGAGGACAGGATCATGCGGCCGTCCTTGGTGATGTAATAGCGGCTGGGGCGCAGACCGTTGCGGTCCAGCACAGCGCCCATCACGTCGCCGTCCGAGAAGAGGATGGCAGCGGGGCCATCCCAAGGCTCCAGCATGGTGGCATAATACTGGTAGAAATCGCGCTTTTTCTGGCTGATGTTCTTGTTGTTCTCCCACGGCTCGGGAATGGTGATCATCACGGCCAGAGGCAGATCCATGCCGTTCATCACCATGAATTCCAGCGCGTTATCCAGCATGGCGGAGTCGGAGCCGGAAGTGTTGATGATGGGCAGGATCTTGTTCATGTCGTCCTGCATGATGGAGCTGGAGATGCTCTCTTCACGGGCCAGCATGGCATCCGTGTTGCCCTTGATGGTGTTGATCTCGCCGTTGTGCAGGATGAAGCGGTTGGGGTGTGCGCGCATCCAGCTGGGGTTGGTGTTGGTGGAGAAGCGGCTGTGCACCATGCCGATAGCGGATTCATAATCCTCGTCCTGCAGGTCGGTATAGAACAGGCGCAGGTCGTGCACAAGGAACATGCCCTTGTACACGATGGTGCGGCTGGACAGGCTGGGCACATAAGTGCCGTTGCTGGCCTGCTCGAACACGCGGCGCACAATGTACAGCTTGCGGTCAAAATCGATGCCCTTGCTCACCTTGGCGGGCTTTTTGATGAAGCACTGCCAGATAGCAGGCATACAGTCGCGGGCTTTCTGGCCCACGGCATCCGGGTTCACGGGAACCTTGCGCCATGCCAGAAATTCGAGGCCTTCCTTGCGGGTGACCACCTCGAACAGCTTCATGGCCTGCGCACGCAGGTGCTCGCTCTGGGGGAAGAAGAACATGCCAACACCGTACTCGCGCTCGTTGCCAAGGCTGATGTTCAGTTCTTCGGCCACCTTGGAGAAGAACTTGTGGCTGATCTGCAGCAAAATGCCCACACCGTCGCCGGTCTTGCCCTCGGCATCCTTGCCGGCACGGTGCTCCAGCCGTTCCACAATGGCCAGCGCGTCGTCCACGGTCTGGTGGCTTTTGCGGCCCTTGATATCCACCACAGCGCCAATGCCGCAGGCATCGTGCTCAAACTGTGGATCGTACAGACCAAGGGTGTTTTTCTGCTCTGTAAAGTTTTCCATAGACTTTCCCATCCTTATCTAAAATCCTCACCGGTGCGGCACCCTCCGCATTTTGACAAAAAAGAAAAGCGCCCCGCAAGGGCATACTTTACCCTTGCAGAACGCCTTTGTTCCGGTAACTATTATTATACTGAACGCTGAAAAATCTTCAAGTGACAGCTGCACCAAATATGACAACTGCTTTACACCACTTCTTGTGCGAAACGCCGCGTATGGCGGTCAGTTGTAGCTATAATGAGAACAGTGCAGGCTCAATGTCTGCCCAGAATGGCCTGCAGGTCATTTTCCGGCGTTGTTACGGCTTTTAAATCGTACTTTTGCTGCAGGGCAGCCACAACGACCGGCGAGAGGAACGGGGGCAGGGTAGGCCCCAGCCGGATGTTCCGGATGCCCAGCGCCAGCAGCGCGATGAGGATGCACACGGCCTTCTGTTCAAACCAGCACAGCACCAGCGAGAGGGGCAGGTCGTTGACGCCGCAGCCAAAGGCGTCGGCCAGCGCCAATGCGATGCGGATGGCGCTGTAGGCGTCGTTGCACTGGCCCACGTCTAGGATGCGGGGCAGGCTGGTGCCCGGCACGGTGCCAAGGGGCAGGTCGTTCAGGCGGAACTTGCCGCAGGCCAGGGTCAGCAGGATGGTGTCGGGCGGGGTAAGGCGGGCAAACTCGGTGTAGTAGCGGCGGCTGGGCCGGGTGCCGTCGCAGCCGCCCACCAGAAAGAAGTGCCGCAGCTTACCGTCCCGCACCGCCTGCACGATCTCGTCCGCGTGCTGCAGCACGGCGGTGCGGGCAAAACCGGTGGTCACCGTGGAGCCGCCGTTCAGGCCGGGCAGCAGGGTGTCCTGCGCGTAGCCGCCCAGCTCCAGCGCCTTTTCG
Source organism: Faecalibacterium sp. I4-3-84 (assembly GCF_023347255.1). Lineage (GTDB taxonomy): Bacteria > Bacillota > Clostridia > Oscillospirales > Ruminococcaceae > Faecalibacterium > Faecalibacterium taiwanense. The sequence goes on along the minus strand of NZ_CP094466.1, from coordinate 216,500 downwards.
ATCACCGGGGAAAAGTCGCGCCCTTCGTCGATGTGGGGCACGCCGGGGTAAGCCACCACCGAGGTGGTGAACACCCGGTCGGCGTAGCTGGCGCGCAGGGGCATGATGCAGTTGGTGGTGAACAGGATGGGCGCGGGGATGTCCTCGAACTCCCGCTGCTGGTTCTGCCATGCGGTGCCAAAGTTGCCCTTGAGGTGGGGGTAGCGGCGCTTCAGCTCCGGGTAGCCGTGGGCGGGCAGCATCTCCGAGTGGGTGTAGACGTTGACGCCCCGGCCTGCGGTCTGTTCCAGCAGCTGCTGTGCGTCGTAGAGGTCGTGGCCGGAAATCACGATGAACGGCCCCTTTTCAATGGTCAGGGGCACCTGCACCGGTTCCGGATCGCCAAACGCGCCGGTGTTGGCCGCGTCCAGCAGCTCCATGCAGCGGTAGCTGGCTTCTCCTGTGGCCTGCACCAGCTGCCACAGGGCGTCGGTGGTCTGGCCGGGGTCGCCCACGGCCTGCAGGGCGGTACAGAAGAACCGGTCCAGCTCCGGGTCGATGCGGCCCAGCACCCGGGCGTGGTAGTTGTAGGCGGCCATGCCCCGCAGGCTGAACAGCACAAAGCATTTCAGGCTGCGCCGGTCGGCGTCCGGTTCCCGCCAGAGGGCCTGCATGTCGTAGTCCGGGCCGGTGCCGGGGCTGGCGTCGTGCACCCGGCGGGTCAGCGCGTCCACGGCGGCGGGGTCAAAGTTCACGTTGGTAATGGTGGTGAACAGCCCCTGCATCAGCAGCCGGGCCTGTTCCGGGGTCGGGCCGCGCCCCGCCGCGATGAGCTGCCCGGCAAACGCGATGAGCGCCCCGGTGAGCCGGTCCTGTGCGGCGGCTGTCTCGGCCGACTTGCCGCACACCCCCGCTGCGCCGGTGCAGGCGGTGCAGCCCGCCGCCTGCTCACACTGAAAACAAAACATCTGCTCGTCCATACAAAACTCCCTTTCTGCCATAAGATACTGCCAGTGTGGGCAGAGCGGGGCGGGGTTATACCCAAAAAGAGCCGCACCCCTGCGGGCGCGGCTCTTAGACGACGCGGTATGACTTAGTAGGTGATGCCCTGTGCCATCATGGCGGTTGCAACCTTCAGGAAGCCGGCGCAGTTTGCACCGACCATCAGGTTGCCCTCGGAACCGGCAGCCACAGATGCATCGTAGGAAGCATGGAAGATGCCCTCCATAATGCCCTTCAGCTTTGCATCCACTTCCTCAAAGCTCCAGCTCAGGCGCTCGGAGTTCTGGCTCATCTCCAGACCGGAGGTGGCCACGCCGCCTGCGTTGGAAGCCTTTGCAGGTCCGTACAGGATGCCGTTGGACAGGTAGACCTCGATGGCCTCCGGGGTGCTGGGCATGTTGGCGCCCTCGCACACGACGGTGCAGCCGCCCTTCACCAGAGCCTCAGCGGACTCCTTGTTGATCTCGTTCTGGGTTGCGCAGGGCAGGGCGATGTCGCAGGGGACAGTCCAGACCTTGGTGCAATCTGCAACATAGGTTACACCCTCGTGGGTCTCGGCGTACTCCTTGATGCGGCCGCGGCGCACTTCCTTCAGATCCTTGACGTAGGCCAGATCAATGCCGTTGGGATCGTAGACGTAGCCGTTGGAGTCGGACATGGTCACGACCTTAGCACCCAGCTGGGTGGCCTTCTCGCAGGCGTAGATCGCAACGTTGCCGGAACCGGAGATGACCACGGTCTTGCCCTCAAAGCTGTCGTTGCGCATGCACTTCAGAGCTTCAGCGGTGAAGTAGCACAGGCCATAGCCGGTAGCCTCGGTACGGGCCAGAGAACCGCCGAAGGTCAGACCCTTGCCGGTGAGCATGCCGCCCTGGAAGCTGTTGGTCAGGCGCTTGTACTGGCCGAACATATAGCCGACCTCACGGCCGCCGACACCGATATCACCGGCGGGGCAGTCCACGAACTGGCCGATGTGGCGGTACAGCTCGGTCATGAAGCTCTGGCAGAAGCGCATCACTTCCATGTCGCTCTTGCCGTGGGGATCAAAGTCAGAGCCGCCCTTGCCGCCGCCCATGGGCAGGGTGGTCAGGCTGTTCTTGAAGGTCTGCTCAAAGCCGAGGAACTTCAGGATGCCCTGATTGACAGAGGGATGGAAGCGCAGGCCGCCCTTGTAGGGGCCGATGGCGCTGTTGAACTGCACACGGTAGCCGCGGTTCACCTGAACCTTGCCCTGATCGTCAACCCAGGGCACACGGAAGGTGATGATGCGCTCCGGCTCGACCAGACGCTCGATCAGAGCGGCCTTCTCGTACTCGGGGTGCTTCTCAACAACGGGCTGGATGCTCTCCAGAACCTCGCGCACAGCCTGCAGGAACTCAGGTTCGTTGGCATTGCGCTTTTCCAGACCTTCGTAAACGCGCTTCAGGTATTCATTTGTCAGCATAGTAGAATACTCCTTTTCCCAATTACTCTATAAAATTTGAAAAAGACGAAACCGCCCGGCCCGCCGCACAGCGGACGCGCTGCTAAAACGCTTTGGGACGATCCCGGATTTCCGTTCTTACACACCGGCCTGCTTATGGCTGCAGACCGCTTTATTATTATAAAGCATTTCTGTGGGTTTGACAATAGCGAGAAAGCAGAAAATGCTTCAAAAAAACAGATGAAAAGTTGAGACCGCTTCACAAAACGAAAAATAAAAGAAAAAAACGGCACAGAACCTTGTTTTTTAAAGCGCTGGCAGAACAAAAGAAATACGGAAAAGAACGTCTTTTCTCCATTTTGCTGCATTCTGCAGGCGCAGAAAGCTATATTTTCTGCAACCAAAAAGCCCTGCACCACGCAAACGGCACAGGGCAGAGAAACGATTTTTACTTCTTCAGCAGCTTTTCGCAGGCGTCTGCGGCACCTTCCAGATACTCGCCGCCGTAGGTTTCGATCATGCCGGCATCGGAAAGCGCAGCCAGCTGGGGATCGATGGGGCACTTGGCCAGCACGGGCAGGCCGTGCTTTGCAGCCACCTCATCCACATGGCTGTTGCCGAACACATTGATGTGCTTGCCGCAGTCGGGGCAGACGATGTAGCTCATGTTCTCCACAATGCCCAGCATGGGCACCTTCATCATCTCAGCCATGTTCACGGCCTTGGCCACGATCATGCTCACCAGCTCCTGCGGGCTTGCCACCACAACAATGCCGTCCACCGGCAGGCTCTGGAACACGGTCAGGGGCACATCACCGGTTCCCGGAGGCATGTCCACGAACAGAAAGTCCACGTCCTTCCAGACCACGTCGGTCCAGAACTGCTTGACAGCACCGGCGATCACCGGGCCGCGCCACACAACGGGATCCTCCTCGTTTTCCACCAGCAGATTGATGCTCATGACATCAATGCCCATGCGGCTCTGGATGGGCCAGCAGCCCTTGTCGTCGGCCATGGCACGGCCATGGATGCCGAACAGCTTGGGAATGGACGGGCCGGTGATGTCGGCATCCAGAATGCCGCAGTGGTAGCCGCGGCGTGCCATGGCGCAGGCCAGCAGGGCGCTGGTCATGCTCTTGCCAACGCCGCCCTTGCCGGACACAACGCCGATGACTTTTTTGACGCTGCTGTTGGGGTTGGGGGCATCGTGCTTGGGCGCTGCATCGCGGGAAGAACATGCTGCTCCACAGCTGGAGCAGTCATGGGTACATTCTTCGCTCATTCTCTTTTTGCGCACGGCTGGCTCAGAGGCATTGGCCGTGTGCTTCCTCCTTAAACAGAATACGGCCATATAAAAGCCGCCCCTTTACTATACCATAAAAGCGCTCAGGAAACAACCCGCCGCGCCGCTCTGCTTTTGCATATCCTGTTCCGCCGCTTCATATGCTGGAACCGGAACATTCCGGCAGGAGGTGCGCCATGCGGCAGAGCTATTTGAAAAATGCGGCGCTGCTCACCGGCTCAGACGTGGTGCTGCGGCTGGCCGGCATGGGCCTGCGCATCTGGCTGGCAAACGAGCTGGGCGGCGAGGGAATGGGCCTTTACCAGCTGGTGCTGGCGGTGTATTCACTGTTCGTCACGCTGGCAACGGCGGGCGTTTCGGTGGCGGCTACCCGGCTCATGACCGAGGAACTCAGCGGCCCGGCTTCCGCCCGTGGTGCAGCCCGCGGCATGCTGCGCCGTCTGCTGGCGGCAGGACTTGTGCTGGGGCTATTTGCCGCTGCACTGCAGCTGGCAACAGCGGATCTTGCGGCCCGGTTGTGGCTTGGCGATGTCCGCGCCGTCGGTGCTTTGCGCGTTTCAGCGCTGGGAATGCCATGGATGGCAGTGTCTGCGGTGCTGCGCGGTTTTTTCATCGCCCGGCGGCATGTGGCCCCCAATGTGTTCAGCCAGCTTACGGAGCAGACGGTGCGCATCGCGCTGGTGGCACTGGCGCTTACCCGCACCGAGGGCCTTGCGGTGGGCGTGCGCTGTATGCTGGTGCTGGGAGCTACCGCCGTCAGCGAAGCGGTGTCGGCGCTGTGCATGCTGGCCTTTTACCGGCGGGATGCCCGCAGTGCCTTTGCGGGGCAAAAAGCCGTCCGCCCGGCAGACCCTGCCCGCCGTCTGTGGGAGATCCTGTGGCCGGTGGAGGGCGGGCGGGTATTGGCAAGCGCCCTGCACACGGCGGAGAATATGCTGGTGCCCGCCTGCCTTGCGGTCTATCTGATCAACGCGGGCGGGCGCACCGCCGCGCTGGAGCAGTACGGAGAACTGAAAGGCATGGCTCTGCCGCTGCTTACGTTCCCATTTGGCCTGCTGGGCAGTCTTTCGGTGCTGCTGATGCCGGAGATCACGCAGGCTCATATTCTGGGCCAGACCGAACGGCTCAACGCACTTTTGAACCGGATGCTGCGGCTCACCGGTTATTTTTCCGCGCTGGCAGGGGTGCTGTTCTGGGTGTGGGGACGGCCGCTGGCACAGCTTTTGTACCAAAGTGCGGATGCCGGGTTTTATCTGGAAACGCTGGCTCCTGCCATGCCGCTGATGTATCTGGAAAGCATGGTGGACGGTGCCATGAAAGGGGTAGGGGAGCAGAAGGCGGCCTTCCGCTACAGCGTGTGGGATTCCATCCTGCGCATTGGCGGGGTGGTGGCGCTGCTGCCGCGCTTTGGCATGAAGGGCTTTTTGGCAGTGATCCTGCTTTCCAGCCTGTACACCTGTGCGGCCAACACCGGGCATCTGCTGTTTTCCAGCGGCACGCAGCATGCATTCCGCCGCTGGCTGGGTGCACCGGCACTGGCAGCTGTGCTGGCCGCGGCGGCTGGCATGGCGTTGCGGAAGCTGCTTGCGGATGGGTTTGCGGCTCGGCTGCCTTTGCAGCTGGCCGCGTTGGGCGTAGGCGGCTGCGCTACCACAGGAGTGTTCCTGCTGGCGGCATGGCCGCTGGGCCTTGGAGAGGAAGCAGCCGCGCTCTGGGCTGCGCACCGGCCCGGCAGACCGAAAAAATAGAGGGAGTTTGGCAGCGGATTCAAATTTTCTGGACATTCTGCAGTGTTCTGAGTATAATATAAAGATAGGGCTGTCCGGTGCGCCGGGCAGGACGGAACGCCGGAAGCTTTTCCGGCCAAAACTGCGGCTCTTGTGCCGTATGTAAAAGAGGACTTTTTTGTGAAAGATAAAAAGAACACGCCGCAGGTGCTTGCGCGCCGGGCGTTGCTTGTGCTGCTGGATGCAGCCATTGTTGCATTCAGCTTTTATTTTGCGCTGCTGCTGCGTGCAGACGGTGCAGTGGAAGCCACATGGTGGCCCCACAACCGTGCCATTCTGTACGCAAACCTGCCGTGGATCGTGGCGGTATATATTATCTGCTTTCTGGCAGGCGGGTTGTACTCCGTTCTGTGGAAGTACGCCGGTGAGCGCGATCTGATCCGCCTTGCCGGAATGATCGGCGTACCAACCGTCATTGTGTACTTTGTCAACCGGCTGTGCATCCACGGAGTGCTGTTCAACTCCGCCAACTGTATGGCGGCGGTGCTCATCTTCCTGCTGGTGGGCGGCAGCCGTCTGGCATGGCGGCTGTTTTTGAACCATCCGCTGGGCGAAAGGCTGCGCGGCGCTGCAAGCAAGGACCCCAACCGGCCCGTGATGATCGTGGGTGCAGGGGAGGCCGGTGCATGGGCCATCAACGTGTGCAAGTCCAATAAGGAATACGGCCACGCGGTGGTGGCGGTGGACGATGATCCCACAAAACTCAACCAGACCATCCACGGGGTGCCGGTGAAGGGCACGCTGGAAGAGATCCCGGACCTGTGCAAGCGCTACGGCATCCACAGCATCATCATCGCCATTCCTACCCTGAAGGGCAGCAAGCTGAACCATGTCATCGACCTGTGCGTCAGCACCCATTGTGCGGTGCAGCTGCTTAGTGACCCGCAGCTGGTGGGCAGCGGTACACCGCAGCAGGGAGCCTTCCGCGAGTTGAACCCGGCGGACTTCCTTTCCCGCGATGAGGTGACTCTGGATACCAATCAGATCTCCGGCTACCTCACCGGCAAGACCGTTCTGGTCACGGGCGGCGGCGGCTCCATCGGCAGCGAACTGTGCCGTCAAGTGATGCGCTTCAAGCCCGGCAAGCTGCTTATTTTTGATATCTACGAGAACTGCGCCTACGAGCTGCTCATGGAGCTGCAGCAGAAGTACGGCCGGGATATCCCGGTAACGGTGCTCATTGGCTCCATCCGCGATAAAAAGCGTCTGGATGAGGTTTTTGAAACATATCATCCCACTGTGGTGTTCCATGCGGCAGCACACAAGCATGTGCCGCTGATGGAGGTCAGCCCTGCAGAAGCGGTCAAGAACAATGTTCTGGGCACCAAAAATCTGCTGGTGAGCGCCAGCGAACACGACGTGGAGCGGTTCGTGCAGCTTTCCACCGATAAGGCTGTGAATCCCACCAGTGTGATGGGCTGTACCAAGCGCATCTGCGAAATGCTCATCCAGACCTTTGCGGGCAACACGGATATGAAGTGTGTGGCTGTGCGTTTTGGCAATGTGCTGGGCAGCCACGGCAGCGTCATTCCGCTGTTTGAGGCTCAGATCAAAAAAGGCGGGCCTGTCACCCTGACGGATCCCAACATTGAGCGCTACTTTATGACCATTCCGGAAGCGGCCCAGCTGGTGCTGCAGGCCGGTGCGCTGGCCGAAAGCGGCAATATCTATGTGCTGGACATGGGCGAGCCGGTCAAGATCATGGATCTTGCCAAGCAGCTCATCCGCTTTTACGGCTATGAGCCGGGCGTGAATATGGAGATCAAGATCGTGGGTCTGCGCCCGGGCGAGAAGCTCTACGAAGAGCTGATGATGGACGAGGAGCAGGATAAGATGCGCCGCACCCAGCACAATAAAATTTTTGTGGCTTCGCCGCGCAGCATCGATCTGGCCGAGTTCTACGGGCAGCTGCAGGAGCTTGCCGCTGCGGCAGAGCACAACGACGAGGGTGTGGTGCAGCAGCTGGCAAAGATGATCCCGACCTTCACCCCCACCCGCCAGAATCTGAAGCTGTAAACTCCCCTAGTCTGCTGCGCAGACAGCCCCCTCAAAGAGGGAGCCTGTCCGTGCGGCAAAGCCTCCCTCTTTGAGAAAGACTTCCCCCGGCCGGGACAGATTCTCCCCGCGCCGGGGAGAAATGTCACCGCAGGTGACAAAGAGAGGAACAGATGTCGCGCCAGCGACAAAAAGGGAATGGGTGGCATCGCATCAGCGATGACGAAAGGAGTTTCTACTGATGCCACTGCGGCGATCGGCCGCGTGCATATAAAATGAGAGGGATGTTACTATGGAAAAGAAACCGTTTCTGACCGAGGCGATGGCACAGGAGATCATTCAGGATGTGCCCACGCCGTTCCATGTCTACGATGAGAAGGGCATCCGTGAAAATGCCCGCCGCATCAACAAGGCATTCAGCTGGAACAAAGGCTTCAAGGAGTATTTTGCCGTTAAGGCTCTGCCAAACCCTGTCATCCTGCAGATCCTCAAGGAGGAGGGCTGCGGCGTGGACTGCTCGTCCCTGACGGAGCTGATGCTCAGCGAGGTGTGCGGTTTCTCCGGCAGTGAAATCATGTTCTCCTCCAACCAGACTCCCGTGGAGGATATGAAGAAGGCCTACGAGTTGGGTGCCTATATCAATCTGGACGATGCCACCATGGTGGAATTTCTGGAGCGTGTCGCCGGTGTGCCGGAGAACATCTTCTGCCGCTATAACCCGGGCGGCACCTTCAGTCTGGGCGAGAGCGAAGAGGGCTTTCAGGTCATGGACAAGCCCGGCGATGCCAAGTACGGCATGACCGAGGAGCAGATGATCGAAAGCTACAAGAAGCTGGCCGCCAAGGGTGCCAAGAACTTCGGCATCCACGCTTTCCTTGCTTCCAATACCATTTCCGATGAGTATTACCCGGAGCTGGCAGGTATCCTGTTCCAGCTGGCTGTCCGGGTGCAGAAGGCCACCGGTGTGCACATCGGTTACATCAACCTGTCCGGCGGTGTGGGCATCCCGTACCGCCCGGAGCAGACCGAGAACGATATCATGGCCATCGGCGAGGGTGTGCGCAAGAAGTTTGAGGAAATTCTGGTGCCCGCAGGCATGGGCGATGTGGCCATCTTTACTGAGATGGGCCGCTTTACCACCGGCCCCTACGGCGCACTGGTGGCAACTGCCATCCACGAAAAGCACATCTATAAGGAATACATCGGTCTGGATGCCTGCGCAGCCAACCTGATGCGCCCGGCCATGTACGGCGCTTACCACCACATCACCGTGCTGGGCAAGGAAAATGAGCCTTGCGACCATATGTACGATGTGGTGGGCGGTCTGTGCGAGAACAACGACAAGTTTGCCATTGACCGGATGCTGCCCAAGATCGACATTGGCGACATCGTTTATATCCACGACACCGGTGCACACGGCTCTGCCATGGGCTACAACTACAACGGCAAGCTGCGCAGCGCCGAAGTGCTGCTGTGCGAGGATGGCACCCACCGTCTGATCCGCCGTGCCGAGACTCCGCGCGATTACTTTGCAACGCTGGATTTCCTGCCCCTGATGAAGCCACTGTTTGAAGATTAAGAGGTATCATAAATGTTTTTTGGCTTTCAGCTCACCCTTGGCCTGATGATGGTATTCTACGGCTATTCGGTCATGAAAAATCCCCGTGTCTGGGGAGATCAGGGCCGCCGTGCCGTCAAAGCGGAACACTTTGAGGAATACTGCCGCCAGAACGGCCTGTTCTTTTTGAAGGCAGGCTGCGTGGTGGCGGTGATCGGTGCACTGGATGCACTCATCACGCTGGATGCCCTGCTGTACGCTCTGCTGTACCTCTTCGGTCTGGCCTTCGCGTTCTATCCGCTGGTCAAATGGTGCCGCGAAAATGAGGGCTTCAGCTGGCCATGGCCCCATGTCCAGAGCGAGAAAAAGCGCATCAAAGAGCTGCGCCGTGAACAGGAATCGCAGGAAAAAGCGGAGCAGGACTCCGACAAAAAGTAAAGAACAAAGAGAAAAACGGCTGCTGTACGGTAAAGTACAGCAGCCGTTTTTTACAATTCATCAATGCTTTTTTGAAGCTTTTGATAAAACTGTCCCAGGTGATACCCATCGATGAACCGGTGGCTCACCTCAAGGCTCATGCCCAGCGTTTCGCGGCCGTTTTCCGGTACAAACTTGCCCCATGTGATGCGGGGGATGGCGTCGTCTTTGTCAAAATCCCGCTCGTTGGTACAACTGGTCAGATCAAACCACGGCGTGGTGGAAATGTAGATCAGCGCGTCCGTCTCGCAGTCCTGATCCAGAAAGCTCTGCTGTGCAGCGCTCTTAGCTTTTGCGGCGCAGCAGAACTCGTCCAGCGTGCCGGTCTTGGGCAGTGTGACGATGTGGAACTGCTCACTGCCGGGCTTCAGATCGGTCAGGCTGGGGATGCGCTTATCCAGAAGCCAGACCTCGCCGTCCCGGATGGTATAGCGGAAATTCACCACGCTGTTCACGGCATCGGTCACGAGATAGCCGAGGGCATAATAAAAGGAAATGCCGCGGGCTTTGGTGTAGGCGTGGAGATTCGTCACGTCCACCCGGAAGGTGACACTGTAAAATGGCTGCGACACTCCGGAAAAGAACCGGAACAGCTCTGCCCGCGGCCACGTGTTCATGTCGATTTTATGCATGGTTGTTTTCTCCATCCGCCTTGCTTTTATCCAGTGCATCGAACTGCTTTACGATCTGCGGGTCCTTCAGCTTGACGACCTTGCCGGAGAGATAATGCAGGGTGTTTTCCTCGGGAATATCAAGGAAAGTGACCCGCACAGCGCACAGGGCCTGCGTTTTGGTGCCGGTGCGCTCGTTCATCTTGCGGTTGCCGTACTTGATATCGCCCAGAACCGGACGGCCCAGATAGGCCAGATGTGCACGGATCTGGTGGGTGCGGCCGGTGACAAGGCCGATCTTGCACAGGGCGAACGGCCCGGCGGTGCGCAGTACGTCCACGTCCGTAATGATCTGCTTGCGGCGCTCGTCCTGCGACTGGTGTGCGTGGATGCTTACCTTGTTGTTCTTCTCGTCGTGCTCCCACCATGCGGTGAACCGCCCGGACTGCGGGATACCCACCGTGATGGTGTAGTACTCCTTTTTGAGTAGATCAGTGCGGATGATCTCGTTCATGTCCCGCAGGGCGGTGTAGCTCTTGGCGGCGATCACAAGGCCCTCGGTGCCGCGGTCCAGCCGGTTGCAAATGCCGGGCTTGAACCGGTTCTCGCCGTGGGGGTCGTATTCGCCTTTTTCGGCCAGATACTGGGTAAAAGCGTCCACAAGGTTTGCATCGCCGGTGCGGTCGCTATGGCACAAAAGGTGGGTGGGTTTGTACAGCACAGCAATGTTTTCGTCCTCATAAATGACATTGACCTTGGGCTGATTCTGCTTTTTTTTCGGCGCGGCCTTCTGCACGGTTTTTGCGCCTTCCGGCGGGAAAAACTCGTCGTTGATGTACAGCTCGATCAGGTCGCCTGCCTGAATGCGGTACTCCGGCACGGCCTTTTTTCCGTTTACCTTCACGCGCTTATTGCGGAAGCTCTTGTACAAAAGGCTGGTGGGAAAATCGCGGGTCACGCTCTGCACAAAGCGGGAAAGACGAACGCCGTCGTCGTTGGCGGTTGCGGTATATTGTTTCATAAATGTTCCTCAATTTTCAAGAGATACCTTTATAGTAATACAGCCTTGGCTGCAAGTCAACGCGGAAACGCCCCGGATCAAAACTATTTTACCGCAAAGCCTTGAGTTCCGGGCGCAAAATGGGTACTATTATAAGGAATGAATCAGAAGGAGAGTACCGCAATGGCAGAACACAAACGGCATCAGGGACACCGTCAGCGGATGCGCGAACGGGTGCAGAACTACGGTCTGGACAGTCTGGCCGAGCACGAAGCGCTGGAATATGTGCTGTACCTCACCAACGCCCAGAAGGACACCAACGGCATCGCTCATGACCTGATCGACCGCTTTGGCGATTTTGCCGCTGTGCTGGAAGCCAGCGAGGAAGAGCTGTGCACTGTGGAGGGCGTAGGCCCGGCCACAGCCCGGATGCTGCATCTGCTGCCGGAGATCAGCCGCTACTATGGCCGCAGCCGTACCAGCACCACCCGCTGCATCAGAACTACGGAGCAGATGGGCAGCTATTTGATGGCGAAGTTTGCGTGGTCGGATTACGAGCGTGCAATGCTGGTCAGTCTGGACAGCCGTAAGCGGGTGCGCGCGGCGGTCTGGCTGCGGGAAGGCACCACCGACCGGGTAAGTCTGGACATCAAGGATGTGGTGTCTGCGGCCATCAAGGGCGGCACCGACACGGTGGTGCTCAGCCACAACCACCCCAACGGTGCGGCCTTGCCCTCCATGGAGGATCTGGAGGCCACTGGCAATATTGCCCGGGCATTGGGCCTTGTGAACATCCATCTGCTGGATCACTTCATCCTGACCGATACGGAGTATTTCTCCATGCGGGACGCAAACCGCCTGCCGATCTATGACTTTAAAACAGGTACGCTTTTCTGGCCTTGATTCGTGAAACAACAAAAAAGTGTTTACATTATAAAACTGGTGTGCTATAATCAAACCGTAAAATACAACTGATTGTGGTTCTTTGCGTGAGGGCCGGAGAGGAGAGGGAAGATGACAGACGAAAAATTTGAACTGGTATCCTCTTACCAGCCCACCGGCGACCAGCCGCAGGCTATTGAAACACTGGTGAAAGGCGTGGAGCGGGGCGACCGCTGCCAGACCCTGCTGGGTGTTACCGGCAGCGGCAAGACCTTTACCATGGCAAATGTTATTGCAAAATGCAACCGGCCCACGCTGGTTCTGGCCCACAACAAAACGCTGGCGGCCCAGCTGTGCACCGAGTTCCGGTCGTTTTTCCCCAACAACGCGGTGGAGTATTTCGTCTCCTACTACGATTACTACCAGCCGGAAGCCTATATCCCCAGCACGGATACCTATATTGAAAAGGACAGCGCCATCAACGACGAGATCGACCGCCTGCGCCATTCGGCCACGGCGGCGCTTTCGGAGCGGCGGGATGTGATTATTGTAGCATCGGTTTCCTGCATCTACTCGCTGGGCGACCCCATCGACTACCGCAGCATGGTCATCAGCCTGCGCCCCGGCATGCAGATGGAGCGGGACGAGCTGTGCCAGAAGCTGGTCACTCTGCAATATGAGCGCAACGACGTGAATTTTGTGCGCAACAAGTTCCGTGTGCACGGCGATATCGTGGACATCTACCTTGCCTATATGAGCGAGCTTGCCATCCGTGTGGAATTTTTTGGGGACGAGATCGACCGCATCACGGAGTTCAACCCTCTCACCGGGGCCAAGCAGAATGTGGTCAAGCATGTAGCCATCTTCCCGGCCAGCCACTATATCGTCAGCGCCGAGAAGAAGGCCGCAGCACTGGAAAAGATCCGCGCCGAGTGCGACGCGCAGGTGAAGCAGTTCACCGCCGAGGGCAAGCTGATCGAGGCGCAGCGCATTGCCCAGCGCACCAATTACGACATTGAGATGCTCAACGAGGTGGGCATGTGCAAAGGCATCGAGAACTATTCGGCGGTGCTTTCGGGCCGTGCGCCGGGCAGTATGCCCACCACTCTGCTGGATTATTTCCCGGATGATTTTCTGCTGTTTGTGGACGAGAGCCATGTTACCCTGCCGCAGGTGCGCGCCATGTACGGCGGCGACTATGCCCGCAAAAAAACGCTGGTGGAGTACGGCTTCCGCCTGCCGTCCGCCTTCGATAACCGCCCGCTCAAGTTCGAGGAAGTGGAGTCCAAGCTGAACCAGATGATCTTCGTTTCGGCTACGCCCGGCGACTACGAGCGGCAGAACAGCACGCAGGTGGCGCAGCAGGTCATCCGGCCCACCGGCCTTTTGGACCCGCTCATTTCGGTGCGCCCGGTGGAAGGGCAGGTGGTGGATCTGTTGGGCGAGATCAATACCCGCATCCAGCGGCACGAGCGCGTTCTCGTGACCACGCTGACCAAGAAAATGGCCGAAGACCTGACCGACTACCTTACCGAACAGGGCATCAAGGTCAAGTATATGCACCACGAGGTGGACACCTTTGAGCGCATGGAGATCATCAAGGACCTGCGCCTTGGCTCCATTGATGTTGTGGTGGGCATCAACCTGCTGCGCGAGGGTCTTGACCTGCCCGAGGTGAGCCTTGTGGCCATTCTGGATGCCGACAAAGAGGGCTTTCTGCGCAGCGAGACCAGCCTGATCCAGACCATTGGCCGCGCGGCCCGCAATGCCGAGGGCCTTGTCATCATGTACGCGGATGTCGTCACCGACAGCATGGACCGCGCCATCACCGAGACCGAGCGCCGCCGCGCCATCCAGATGGCCTACAATAAAGAACATGGCATCGTGCCAAAAACCATCGTCAAGGCCATTGCAGACAGCATCGAGATCAGCGATAAAGCGGAGAACGCTAAGCTGAACACCCGCCGCATGGGCAGGATGGAGCGGGAGGCCGCCATCGAGCGCCTGACCCGCGAGATGAAGGAGGCGGCGAAGCTGCTGGAGTTTGAGCACGCGGCCTTCCTGCGTGACCAGATCGACCGACTGCGCCGGGGCGAGAACCCGACGGTGGACTCTGCGGCAGAAACGGAGCGCAAACAGAACCATTCACAGACACAACGAAAAGGGAGAAAATACCTTGGCAAACGATAAGATCGTCATCAAAGGTGCCCGCGAGCACAACCTGAAAAATGTTAACCTGACCCTCCCGAGGGAAAAGCTGATCGTCATGACCGGCCTTTCCGGTTCGGGCAAGTCGAGCCTTGCGTTCGACACCATCTATGCCGACGGCCAGCGCCGCTATGTGGAAAGCCTTTCCAGCTACGCACGCATGTTTTTGGGCCGCATGGACAAGCCCGATGTGGACGAGATTACCGGCCTGTCACCGGCAATTTCCATCGACCAGAAAACCACCAGCCACAACCCGCGTTCCACCGTGGGCACCGTGACGGAGATCTACGATTATCTGCGACTTCTGTACGCCCGCGTGGGTGTGCCCCACTGCCCGGTGTGCGGGCGGGTGATCAGCCAGCAGACCGTGGACGAAATGGTGGACGCGGTGCTCAAACTGGACGAAGGTACGAAGTTTCAGGTGCTGGCTCCTGTGGTGCGCCAGCGCAAAGGCACCCAGCAGAAAGAGCTGGATGCTGCCCGCCGCGGTGGCTATGCTCGTGTGAAGATCGACGGCAACCTGTATGATCTGGACGAAGAGATCAAGCTGGAAAAGAACATCAAGCATACGGTGGAGATCGTGGTGGACCGCCTTGCCATGCGCAAGGGCATCCGGGGCCGTCTGGCAGATTCGCTGGAAACCGCGCTGGCGCTTACCGGCGGCATCGCCGAGGTGGATGTGATCGGCGGCGAGTGCATGACCTTCAGTCAGAACTTTGCCTGCCCGGAGCACGGCATTTCCATCAGCGACCTGTCGCCGCGGCTCTTCTCCTTCAATAACCCGCTGGGAGCCTGCGAAAAGTGTACCGGCCTTGGCACTTTTATGCGGGTGGACGAGGAACGCATCCTGCCCAACCGGAACCTTTCCATCCGTGAGGGTGCCATCAAGGCCAGCGGCTGGTACTATGCCGAGGGGTCTGTATCCGAAATGTATTATCTGGGTCTTGGAAAAAAGTACGGATTTACGCTGGATACGCCCATCAAAGAGATGAGCACCGAAGCTGTCAATGCGTTGCTGTACGGAACTAATGGCGAAAAAATTGAGATGCACCGCACGAATGAGTTCGGCAGCGGTGTGTATTATAATACCTTCGAGGGCATCGTGGAGAACCTTGAGCGCCGCTTCCGCGAGACCAACAGCGAGTGGATGAAGGAAGAAATCGGCAGCTTCATGTCCGGCGTGGAGTGCCCGGACTGCCACGGCAAGCGCCTGAAACCCGTGGTGCTGGCTGTGACCATCGGGGATAAGAACATCAGCGATTTCTGCGAAATGTCCATCCGGGACGAGCTGAAATTCATTGCCGAGAACGAGCCGAACCTGACCGAAAAGCAGAAGCAGATCGGCGGGCAGATCATGAAGGAGATCCGGAACCGCCTGCAGTTTTTGCAGAGCGTGGGTCTGGATTATCTCACGCTGGCCCGCTCAGCAGGCACTCTTTCCGGCGGTGAGAGCCAGCGCATCCGCCTGACCACTCAAATCGGCAGTGCGCTTTCCGGCGTGCTCTATGTGCTGGACGAGCCGTCCATCGGCTTGCATCAGCGCGATAACGACAAGCTCATTGCCACCCTGAAAAATCTCCGCGACCTCGGCAATACGGTGATCGTGGTAGAGCACGATGAAGATACCATGCGCAGCGCGGATTATATCGTGGATGTAGGCCCGGGCGCAGGCGTGCATGGCGGTGAGATCGTAGCTGCTGGCAGCGTGAAGGACATCTGCAAGGCAAAGCGCAGCATCACCGGCGATTATCTCTCCGGCCGCAAACGCATTGCCGTGCCGCAGACCCGCCGCACCGGCAACGGCAATTACCTTACTGTACGGGGTGCACGGGAAAATAACCTGCGCAATATCGACGTGAAATTCCCGCTGGGAGAGTTTATTTGCGTTACCGGAATTTCCGGCTCCGGCAAGTCCAGCCTCATCAACGAAATTCTGTATAAGACGCTTGCCTGCGAGCTGAACGGTGCGCGTTCCCGCGCAGGCAAATGCGATGGGGTAGAAGGGCTGGAATTTGTGGATAAGGTCATCGGTATCGACCAGCAGCCCATTGGCCGTACGCCGCGCTCCAATCCGGCCACTTATACCGGTGTGTTCAATGATATCCGCACGGTATTCTCCCAGACGCAGGATGCCAAAATGCGCGGTTACGGCCCGGGGCGTTTCAGTTTTAATGTCAAGGGCGGCCGCTGCGAAGCCTGTGAGGGCAACGGTATTCTGCAGATCGAGATGCACTTTCTGCCGGATGTGTACGTGCCCTGCGAGGTATGCAAGGGGGCGCGTTACAACCGCGAAACGCTGGAAGTGAAGTATAAGGAAAAGACCATCTCCGATGTGCTGAACATGACCGTGGAGGAAGCAGTGGTATTCTTTTCCAACCAGCCCAAGATCGCCCGCAAACTGCAGACCCTGTTGGACGTGGGTCTTGGTTATGTAACACTGGGCCAGAGCGCCACCACCCTTTCCGGCGGCGAAGCACAGCGCGTGAAGCTGGCCAATGAGTTGGCCCGCCGCAGCACTGGTAAGACCGTGTATATTCTGGACGAGCCTACTACCGGCCTGCATATTGCAGATGTGCACCGCCTGATCGAGGTGCTGCAGAAGCTGGTAGATGCGGGCAACACGGTTATTGTCATCGAGCACAATCTGGATCTTATCAAGTGCGCCGACCATATCATTGACCTTGGCCCTGAAGGCGGCAGTGCAGGCGGTGAGATCGTGGCCGAAGGCACGCCTGAACAGGTGGCAGAGGTGCCAGGCAGCTTTACCGGTCAATATCTGAAACCGCTTTTGGAAAAAGACAAGCTCCTGCAAGAAAAAGAGCAAAATAAATAAAGCGCGTACTTTCGCAAAAATCAGACTTTTTGAGAAAAAAGCAAAGAAAATTGCAAAAATCGGTTGACAAAACTGCTGCATCTGAGTATAATATTTCATGTCGCCACGCTTCGGTAGGGAAGCGGCGGTCGATATCCGGGTGTAGCGCAGTTTTGGTAGCGCGCTTGAATGGGGTTCAAGAGGCCGTGAGTTCGATTCTCGCCACTCGGACCAAAAATCCAACGATTTCACGTTAGAAATCGTTGGATTTTTTTGTTTGTGGGCTGACCTCATTTGGTTTTGACCACAATTTTGACCACAATGCCAAAGATTTTATCTGGTCTAATTAGTGCCGTTCCGTCCAATTTTCAGGCTGAAAACGCCTCACTGAACAACTGGATTGCACTCTGCCGAATGGATTCCTGAACATGGAGATAATGCTCAGTCATCTCGGTGTCGGCGTGGCCTACGATGCTCTGGATGGTCTGGATATCCACGCCCAACGCCTGCATCTGCGACACATAGGTGTGGCGGCAGCTGTGCGGCGTGAGCAAGCGGACATCGCCCGCTTCTTCCAGAGATTTGCGGAACACATCCCGGAAATGGGTGGGATTGCAGGGCAAGCCGGTCTTGGGGCTTTCCCAGATGAACTGGTCGTTGGTATCCCGCAGCTTGATGGCACACGAGCGGACATTCAGCGGCACCGGAATATCCCGGATACTGTCTTTGGATTTCGGACTGCCGATGCTGACCGTACTTTTTACGACCTTTAAGTAAGGCAGGGAGTTCCCCCAACGGGAACTTCCTGTTTTTCTTTGCCAGAGATATGAGCCTGCTCCGCCTGCCAAAGACAAGCTTGCGTTTGCGCAGCAACAAAAGCCCCAGTGGGGCTTTTGAGCAACCGAACGGTCTGTGAAGCAGATGGAGGGGCCTTGCCCCGACAAGTGACCGTTGACCTTCCTCGCTGTTCCAGCAGGCAAGGATGGCCGGGTAGAATGCCCGTGCCAGACGGTCAATGACTTCATCGGGGTAGGGGGAAGTGTTTGTGGACTTTTTCTTTTTGTTCAAACGCACGCTCCTTTGATCGTCCCACCGTGGCAAAGCCGGGCGAGAAAATCAAAGTTCCAGTTTTTATCAGGCGCAAGGGCGCAGATATTTTCCACCCTGCTCTTGCGGCTGGTGGCTCGTTGATGGCTTACAAGGGCCTGTTGTTATGCGACTTTTTTATCGTTCAGCAGTTCTTCAAACTGTGCCATATACGCCTTGTGCTGTTTTAGGATCTTCATGGATTCCATTTTCACATAGGCATCATCAGGCACCTGGGGGAGATACTTCATCAGGAAATCAACATCCTGCTGGATTCGCCGGACGGCAGCTTCCAGTGCAGAATAGTTGATCCCGTAGATTCGTTTCTGCGGAGCAGGGCGGGCCTCCGGGTGCAGAATTTCGTGCACGATTTGCTTGAGGTTCGGAAAATCGGCTCTGGCGAGGCGGTGCATATCGGCATCACGGACTTTGAACTGCCTGGACAGGACCTTCTCTTTCGTACCGGGCATCATCTGCTCCATGATCTCCACGCCCCGCATGAACTTTTCCGAGCGGACAACATAGGATTCACTGACATTGTTCCGCTCTGCAATCTGCTTGCGGATGCTTGCTTCCGCAGAGGTGGGAGGAATTGTGTCAATTTGACACAATTCCTCCTGTATGGTTTTCTTGGAAGCAGTCGTGTGCTGGTTGTTGCCGTTTTCACCGGGCTTTCGATGCTCCACACTGTACTGCTTTCCAATGAGGAACTTCTTCTGCTCCGGGGTGAGGTTGCGCCGCCCCAACTAACTGTATTTGGATATTCTATGGTAACTTCAGCATATAAAAATCCGAAGATTGCTCTGATGAAGCCAATGATATTTTTATTGGATTATAGTGGATTTTTTCTTGAATTTTATATGTTTTAGATTCGAGCTTTTTCCATCCATCAAAAAAGTAGTTAGGAACTCTTTTTCCGTCAATAATCTGAACTCCGTCTATGATTTCTCCCATTACAACACGATGCTCTCTTTGGTATTGATATCGGGGAGATTTATAAAAAAGGTTTTCAACCGTTCCATTTACGAACATTTCTTTTGACTTATCTCTTGAGGGCGGTTGATACAACACCGTATGCTCACAATAATTTATGCCTTGCGCTGCTTTTGTTTTTTCCAAATCCTGTTTGAATCCAAGATAGTCTATGAGTACAGCAAATCCTTGCTCGCAGTTGAATTCTTCTATAACTTTCTTTGAAATTGCAATTCTATTATCTGCTATGTCATTCTCGTAAACAGTATATGTACAAAAAATTGGCAGGTCATCATTTTGAAAAAACCCAAGATAGTTAACTGCTGTTCCTCTGGTATCTGCAAAAATTGCTCCCTCTGTCTGGTCACCTCGACTATGATCCAAGTTTTCTGATTCAAGGCTTCTAAAATATCGAGCCGGACGCATAAATAGTTTTCCGTCGAGCAAGTCATTTGCATATGCTTCTTCAGTTACAAACTTTACAAGGTATTTTAGTAGATTATTACCCAATTCAAAGTTCCTCTTTATTATTTGCTTCCGCCGAGTCGCTGTGCCACCGTCTCATGGTCGGAGCATCTGTTATTTTGTTGCGGTTACGATAATCTTTAACCTTGCGCCAGAATGTTGCAGGTTTCAGATGGAGTTCATTCATCATAATTTTAGGTGTTGTTTTTCCATTTTGCCAGTCGTTATACAATCTTTCAAATTGTGTCTCGTCTATTTCAATCGGTTTTCTACCTTTGTGCTTTCCCTCAGCCTTAGCTTGCTCAATTCCAATACGCTGACGTTCAAGAAGATTTTCATGCTCGAGCTGTTTTAATTCGGTCAAAATAGATACAGCGAACTTTCCGATAGATGTAGAAGTATCAAGATTTTCTCTGATGCTAATAAAGGTCACTTTCTTTAGTTCTAGTTGCTCTACAATTTTCAGAAAAACTCGCACATTAAGTTCGTCAAGGAGTTTCGCCCGGATCTGCTCGGTGTCCGCACCGCCAGAATTGAAGTGCCTTGCAAGCTGGTTGAGGTTGGTGCCCACCCTGCTGCACTGGGCAAGCAGAGTGGAAACGGCAGTCAGGGTTTCTTCGCCACCGCCGGCAACGATGACCGTTTTCTCGATCTTGACGTTGTGGATGGCGCGGTGGATAAAAGTGGAGAGGGAGAGATTTAGGAGTTTGCAAGTGAGTTCCAGTGACGCTTTTTCCTCCGCTGTCACACGGAACTTGATGATGTGCGTTTTGTTGTTCGGCGTGTCGTGGTGCTGAGAATTGCTAGGAATCGGTTGAACATTCGTTTTGGTCATTGTACCTCCTGTCTGTTCGATAACTCCTCGGTGAAGTTATGTAAGCACGACACGCCGTTGCTGTTCGCACCGTCAGGTGCGAACCATGAGCAGGGTTTGGGGCAGGCACGCCCCAACAAGATCACATCAAAACTCACAAGAGTTGCAGATGTGAAGTCCCGGTGGAACACAAGATTTTCAAGAATTGAAAATTTGTGGCCATGGGACGGTTCTTGCCCTCTACCGCTGCGCTCAAAATCAACTTTCGACAAATGTTTCCGAATTGTTAAGACGCAAAAAATAAGTAGAGGTGGTGCTGCTCATGTAAGGGGGTCACCGGTTGTTCCGAACGAAGTTCCTGCCCCTGTTTTGCAGCAGCGTTGACTGAAAAGCCGGTATCGCGTTCGGACGGCTAATGAAATTATCAAGGTACGGTGCTTCCCGGAAAAGAAAAATACCGCCCACGCAGTACAGGCGAAGGATTTTGTCGGGGTGAAACGGCGGCAAAATGATCGGGTGTGTTGCGGGGCGGTAAATCTTTTAGGGATAATCCACGGAGAGGCTGTATTCAAAATGAACACGACCACATCTTGTGGAGAGATTCAGGCTACTCAACAAAATCGGTGGGATTTACAAGAAAAATACCACTGTATGTGGAATTCGTCAAGAGAAATTTGAAAAATTTATGGCAGTAAAGTGAAAAGGGTAGGACTATTGAATCGGAATTAAGGTGCTGCGAGCCAGAAAATTGCGGCATAACTTTGAAATTAAGGATGGGCTACTAAAACATCTTAATGAAGTTAATATAATAAGTCGGACTATGCACAACGGCAGGTTAATTTATTATGAACAGCATTGATTACTTGGTAAAAAGTGCTATAATTAAAATGCCTCATACAAAAGGTATGAGGGAAGGAGATTGTTGTCAACCATCCTGCTAGAATGTTCTCGAGAACATTTAGCAGCACAGTTGACACGGTTGTTGATGCTGATGTAGTTGAAGCTATAATCAGAGTGATTCCAAGAATCAAGACAATCGCCTCCTCGTCGATTATACCATAATTGATGATTGCGCTAACAGAATAGCTGGAAACTCTGAAAACCCTTTATGGTAATAGGGGTAACCACGTCAAACGTATATCCACCGGCTTAGAGACGCTATTCCTCGTGCCGGTGGATATTGCATTTTAGGGGAATTGAAGATGGATGCTTGGTTGAGTGATAAAGAAACTATTCGGAAAATCAAACGGTATTATGCACATTTTGATGTAAAAACTGATATTGGTCATGTAACAGATTACGTTTCGAATCCGCAATCTGTTGCAATGCACGGCTTCTACCCCTTTATCCACTATGAAATGGATATGAGCAAATTTAATAAAGAAAAAGGACTGGTTCCTAAAACCCGTGATATTTGTTATGCAGCGCATATTGATCGGTGTATTTATCAGTATTACAGTCACATTTTAAATGAATTGTATAATGAGAGAACAATTAGTGATAGGATTTCTGATGTTGCTGTTGCTTATCGTACTAATTTAGGAAAGAGCAATATTCAATTCTCCAAAGCTGCCTACGATTTTATCCGTAAAACAGAGAACTGCTATGTGATGATTGGCGATTTTACGCATTTCTTTGATAACTTAGATCATGCTTATTTGAAAAAACAATGGTGCTCTTTACTGGGATGTGAAAGACTGCCGAAGGACCATTATAATGTTTTTAAGAACATCACATTGTTTAGTCAATGGGAATTGACGGACTTGTTGAAAATAAATGCGCTGAAAGATAACAAAGCAGGCCATCGTGCGCTCAATAAGCAATCAAGGGTATTGACAGCAGAGCAATATAAAAACAATCGTTCTCATATACAATCGAATAGAAATCATTACGGAATTCCACAGGGATCGCCAATCAGCGGAATGCTGGCAAACCTCTATATGTTAGAAGTTGATAGGAAAATCCATGACCTTATAGAACAATATAAAGGATTCTATATGAGGTATAGCGATGATTTTATAGTAGTGTTGCCAGATAGACCGGAAGGTCAAGTTTTGAATGTTTTTTCAGAAGTGCGAGAGTTTATCGCCAGTGCGCCAAGATTGATACTAGAGCCAAGCAAAACGCAATATTTCCGTTATGTAGAAAAAGAAGTTGAGAATATCGGAAAAGCGGTTTCTAAAGATGCAGACGATAGTAAAAAGTTTATCAATTTCTTGGGATTTTCGTTCGATGGAAAGAAAGTGTTTATCCGTTCTAAAACAACGGCTAAATACTATTATCGGATGTACAGAAAGGCAAAAAATATTGCAAAAACAGGAGGGTATACTGGAAAAGGAAATCATATCAATCTTTCTGGTCTGTATACGCTTTATTCTGAACATGGTGCAAAGAGCAAACGAGGAAATTATTTTACTTATATTGAACACGCCGAAGAAGAATATGGGCAGGATGAAGATATTCGGCGTGATTTGAAAAATAATATGGGGAAAATACGAAAAGCCTTAAAAAATCATTGATACATATAACAACAGCCGCCCAGCGACCTTACGGTCTTGCTGGGCGGCTTATTTTTTGCGTTTCCAGAGCAAATATTCCTCGTAGCGGTGCATCTCGTTCTGTTCTTCTTCGGTCAGGCGTTGGCGCTGCTTGCGGGCTTCGTCCGAGGGGTCGATGTCGGTCAAGCCCAGAAGGTAGTCGGCGGAGGTGCCGTAGAGCTTGCAGATGGCAATCAGCATCTCGTGGTTTGGGGAACTCTTTTCATGCTCCCAACTACGGATGGTAGAAGTTGCAACATTAAGGGCTTTGGCGAGTTCTTCCTGTGTTTGGTTATTCCAATCTCGTAGGTCAGCTAATCGTGCTCCAATCATCCTTTTCCCGCCTTTCTTTGCCATAAGTATAGATACTTCTTATCACTTTTGGCAAAAAGCGCCGAGAATCTTGTTAATTTGCCTTGAAAGTGATAAGACACTTATTAGTATAGGCTGGAAATGCTAAGAATATTATCACTTCCGCCACAACGCTAAGGCAAAGCGAGGGAATCCCCGTTGGAACAACTGATCGACTTTCACGCACCGGAAGTGCAGGCGGTGCTGGATACACTTCTAAAAGATCGCTCCACCGGTAAAAACATCATCTGGGCAACCGACCCGCCGGAGGAACTGCAAACGGTGATGTACGAACCTGTCACGGATAGATCCCAGATCACCACCCAGCAGCTCGGGCTGACCCACTACGAGGTGGTGCTGCCCCGGATGATGAAACAGACCGACACTCAGCAGCAGCGCACCCGCAAAAAAGGCGAGGTGTTCAGCCCGGCATGGGTCTGCAACAAGATGAACAACGCACTGGATGCCGACTGGTTCGGTGCGCTGGGGGCAGAGCAGACCGCTGGACAGTTCACGGTGGAACTGCCCCAAGGCTGGCAGACGGTGGAAACGCCGGTGCAGTTCCCGGCTTGCGGGGGCAGAGCCCCGGCATGGGTGCAGTATGTGCAGAGCCGCCGCTTGGAGGTGACCTGCGGCGAAGCCCCCTTTCTGGCGTCCCGGTACGATGCCGCCACCGGCGAGATGATCCCGGTAGCCCGGCGCATTGGCATTCTGGACCGCAAGCTGCGTGTGGTAAGCGAGAACGCCGCCACCGAGGACGAGTGGCGCAAATATGCCACCCATGCGGTGCAGTCCACCTACGGCTACGAGTATCAGGGCGATAATTTGTTGCTGGCACGGGTCAACCTGCTGCTGACCTTTGCGGAGCATCTGCAAGCCCGCTGGCAGCGCAAGCCAACAAAAGAGGAGCTGCAAACCATCGCCAAAAACATCAGTTGGAACCTGTGGCAGATGGACGGTTTGCACCTCTCCGTGCCCGGCGGCAAGCCCCAGCCGGAGGCGGAACAGCTTGACCTGTTCTCCATGTTCGAGGCGGCAGAGGAGCAGCCGCCCACGGTATCCTGCAAAGTGAAAAACTGGCGCAAGGGTGGCCATGGAACGACCCAGAACTTTGAAACCATTCAGGAAAGGAGTACCAGCATGAAGTTTGATTATGTCATCGGAAACCCGCCGTATCAGGATGAAACCCTTGGCGATAATGGAACGTATGCGCCACCGGTCTATAATCTCTTTATGGATGAAACCTATAAAGTGGCAGATAAAGTAGAATTGATTCACCCGGCACGGTTTTTGTTCAATGCGGGCTCTACACCGAAAGCGTGGAATCAGAAAATGTTAGAGGATGGGTGGTGAAAAAGATGGTGGATTTGCTGGAGCAGGAAAACCCCGGCTGCTTCGATGACCCCGGCAAGACCTTTCTCGACCCCTACATGAAGTCTGGTCTGTACATTACGGAGATCGTCAAGCGGCTCTACCGCAGCGAGAAGATGCGGCAGGCTTTTCCGGACGACAACGCCCGGCTGGAGCATATCTTTGCCAAACAGGTCTATGGGCTTGCGCCGACTGAGATCATCTACCGCATTGCCATCAGCTACATTCTGGGCTTTGCAAAGGATCACGGCATCACCGCCCACCATATCCGTCAGGCGGATACGCTGGAATTTGCCAAGGCGGGCACCATGGAAAGGGAATTGGATAAGATTTTCAGAGACTGAGAAATAGAATACAGCATAAAAACCAAAGGCGGCTGTCTGCATGGGTGCAGATGGCCGCCTTTGCGCTTTTTTACGGAATGGAAGGGAGGAATAAGCAATTATTATCGCAATTTTCAAAAATAGTGCCCATCAACACGGTATATTTGCGATATGCAGTTTGCGGATGTTGCTTGTGCATTAAAAACGCAAACTGCTATAGAAGGACGAGAATCGCAGGTTTAAAATTAGTTGGGGGTGAACGATGTCCATCTGGGCAAGTACCAAAATTTTTCGGCAAATTTTGTGCAGCCCGCAGAAATCAATAAGCCCTATTGAAAAGTGACGTAAAATGCGTTACAATAAAGCTGAGGTGATAACCATGGAAAAAACGATGACACTCAATCTCCGTGTCAACCCCACCGTGAAACAGCAGGCCGAGGATGTGCTGAAGCAGCTTGGTATCCCGATGGCAACTGCCATTGATATGTACCTGCGCCAGATTACCATGACTGGCGGCATTCCCTTCTCGCTGTCCCTGCCGAAAGCTCCTACGGCTCTGAACGCTGATACCATGACTGATGATCAGCTCCATGCAGCCTTGCAGGTAGGCATCAAGGAGATTCAGAACGGTGATACCGTGGATGCCGCAAGCGCATTCGCACAATTCAGGGAACAGCACAGATGAAGCAGTATGACGTGAAAATTTCTCATGCAGCCCTCAGCGATATGGAGCAGATTTACAGCTACATTGCAGACCGTCTGCTGGAGCCTGACACGGCTATGGGGCAGTATAACCGTATTGCAGAAGCCATCCAGTCGCTGAACATCCTGCCGGAACGTTGTGCGCTGGTGGAAAGCGAACCGGAGCGCACCCAAGGGCTGCGGCAGATGCTGGTGGACAACTACTCGGTGTTCTACATCGTGGGCGAGGATACCGTGTCGGTGGCTCGTGTGCTGTACAGTGCATCTGACCTTGTGCGCCGCCTGCGGAGAATGAAGTGAAAGGGGTGTTTGCATGACCGCCGTGATCTATGCCCGCTATTCATCGGACAACCAGCGTGAAGAATCCATCAAAGGGCAGATTCGGGAATGCACGGCCTATGCGGAAAAAAACGGTATCACGGTCATCAAACACTACATTGATCGTGCATTCTCCGCCAAAACAGACAATCGCCCGGAGTTCCAGCAGATGATCAAAGACAGCGGCAAGAAGCTGTTTGATGTTGTTCTCGTCTGGAAATTTGACCGCTTTGCCCGGAATCGTTTTGATAGCGCAAATTACAAGATGATCCTGAAAAAGAACGATGTCCACCTGATCTCCGTTATGGAACCCATTGCCGAGGGCTCACAGGGCATTCTGGTGGAAACGCTGCTGGAAGGCATGGCAGAATACTATTCGGCAGAGTTGTCCGAAAAGGTGATTCGTGGTCAGACCGAGAACGCTTTGAAGGGTAAGTGCACTGGCGGTACGGGAACCATTGGCTATAAAATCGACGAGGACAAGTTTTATCATCTTGACCCGCTGACTGCTCCGCTGGTGCTGGAAGCCTTTCAGCGGTATGACAACGGCGATAAAATGGTGGAGATCGTAAACTTCCTCAACGACAAGGGTGTCCGCAATATGTTGGGCGGCAAAATGACCCACAGTAGCGTGAACACCATGCTGAAGAACCGCCGGTACATTGGCGAACTGTCTTTCCGGGATATCGTTGTGCCGGATGCAATTCCGGTTATTGTTCCGAAAGACCTGTTTGACCGGGTGCAGAAGCGTCTGGATAAGAACAAGCGTGCCCCTGCCTGTGGCAAGGCAGACGAGGAATATCTGCTGACCACCAAGCTGTTCTGCGGTAAGTGCGGTGCACTGATGTTCGGCGAAAGCGGAACCAGCGCCACCGGACGCACCTACTATTATTATAAATGCGCCAACGTCAAACGGCGCAAGGGCTGCAACAAAAAGACCGTGCAGAAGGACTGGCTGGAAGATCTGGTCGTCCGGGAAACCATGAAGCTGATTCAGGACGATGCGGTGATCGACAAGATCGTTCAATTGATCATGGATGTCCAGAATCAGGAGAATACCACGATCCCGCTGCTGGAAAAGCAACTGCGAGAGGTCAACAAAAAGCTGGACAACCTGATGAAGGCTATCGAGGACGGCTTGTACACCCGGACAACGAAAGAGCATCTGGAAGCACTGGAGAACCAGAAAGATGAGCTGACTGCAAAAATTGCAGATGAAAAATTGAAGAAGCCCAGCTTCAATGAGGATTTCATCCGATTCTGGCTGATGAAATTTAGAAAGTTCGATATTTCGCAGAAAAAGCAGAGAAAAGCGCTGATCGAAATTTTTGTAAATGCCATTTTTCTGTACGATGACCGGATGCTGATTACGTTCAACTACAAGGATGGCACCCAAACTGTCCGGTTTGAGGACACTTTGACGGCTGATGGGGTAGAAGGAGATAGTTCGGATTTGTCCAGCTCTGCTGGACCATAAATCCAACGATTTCACGTTAGAAATCGTTGGATTTTTTTGTTTGTGGGCCGACCTCATTTGGTTTTGACCACAATTTTGACCACAATGCCAACGATTTTATCTGGTCCAATTCGTGTCGTTCCGTCCAATTTTCAGGCCGAAAACGCCTCACTGAACAACTGAATCGCACTCTGCCGAATGGATTCCTGAACATGGAGATAATACTCAGTCATCTCGGTGTCGGCATGGCCTATATTGCCTTCATGGGCTGGATCTTGTTTATGCAGAAAAAGGGCCTTTGGCAGCAGCTGATCCACGCAGCCGCCGGATGTGAAAAGTTCTTCTTCACACTGGGTGGTTTAGTGTTGATGATGAACCTGCACATTTTTCCATTCATGCTAACCATCTACGATTATTTCCTCAATAGGTCGCTTTGCATTTTATGCCATGCAAAAGGCAGAATCATATATAAAAAGTTCTTTCGTATGTAAAAGCCTTCAAAAACAACTTGAAACACTTTTGTTGCAATGGTACAATAATAATGTTATTTTATGGAAGCTCGGCGCAAAGCCCATGCGGACAGGCCGCCGGTGTGCTGACAGCCACGGCGGCGGTAAGACCGAAACGGCTAAAGAAGACGATGCGCACGAAGCCGTTACCTTTATGGCACCGTATATGGAGGTAGGAGCCTTTATCGAGCAGGTTCACAGCGTTTACCCGGAAGTGAATGTTGAGATCGTGCCGTACAGCGGCGATAACACCCCACTACCTGCCTACAGAATATGTTTACGGCGGGCGACCTACCGGATGTATGCACCCTTACGGTCTATGTTTCCAGCTCGCTGACTGCGGACGACTCCCGGATGTCCTATTTGCACGGTTCTTCCTTTGCGGAGGCAAAGGAGCGGCTTGACCGCATCATCCGCCAGCAGGCAGGCCAGCGCCGCCAGACCTTTACGGTAAACACCCATCTGCAGCACGAAAACGTGCTGGCAGACCCCAACCGTCTGAATCAGGTGCTGATGAATATCCTCTCCAACGCAGTCAAGTATACGCCCACCGGCGGGCATATCCGGTTTGAGGTGGACGAGCTGCCCCGAAACGAGCACTACGCCCGATACCGCTTTGTGGTGCAGGATGACGGCATTGGCATGAGCGAGGCCTACCAGAAGACCCTTTTTGACCCCTTTACCCGCGAGGAGCGCTCCGGCACCAACAAGGTGCAGGGCACCGGCCTTGGTATGGCCATCACCAAGAACATTGTTGACCCGCTGAGCAGGATCATTCCCACCCTTGCCATGACCGCCAATGCCTTCCTTGAGGATATGCAGAAGAGCAGGGAAGCCGGCATGGACAAGCGCGTTTCCGCAGAGGAAGCACACAAACGATGTAAATGATGCAGGAGAAGATTAGAACGTGAATACACTTTCCGAGATCGAGGAATATTACAAAGCGCGTGAGCAGCAGCTGTTGGAAAAACTTCATCAACAGGAAGCCGCTCTTGCCGCAGCGGAGCAAACGCTGAAACAATTGACCGAAAATCAGAAAACACTGATGGACGAAACCACCAAGCAGCGTGCTGCACGGGAGCGGGCATTCAAAGAAGAACTCTATCGGGATTCTCTGACAGGTGCTTACAACCGCCGCTATTACGAAGAGGTCGTCCGCAAGACCATCGGCCCGGCGGGTGTCGCACTGCTGGATGTGGACAATTTCAAGATCTGTAACGACACCTATGGGCATTACGCCGGGGACATGGCACTGAAAACGGCAGCAAACGCCATTCAGTCCTGCATCCGGGAGTCGGACCTGCTCATCCGCTACGGCGGGGATGAGTTTCTATTGGTCCTGCCCGGCATTCCGGGAGACTTCCTGCAAACCAAACTGGAACAGATCCGCACTGCCGTGCAGATGGCATCCGTACCCGGCTGTTCGCATTTCCGCATCTCGCTGAGCATTGGCGGAACGATACAGTCCCTCGCCGACCCTATGAAAAACATCGTTCGTCGTGCAGATTGGCTGATGTATCAGGCAAAGTGCCGCAAAAATGCCGTCATGGTGGAGGTTCCGGGGCATAGCCTGACCACACGGGAAACGCTTTTGCAGGAAAAATCCCAGATCCTGCTTGTGGACGACTCTGCAATGAACCGCATGATACTGGCAGAGATCTTAGGAGATAGCTACCATATTCTGGAAGCAGAAAACGGGCAGGAATGCATGGAAAAATTGCAGGCAGAAGCCGGAAACATTGCACTGGTGCTGCTGGACATCAATATGCCGGTCATGAACGGCTTTGAAGTGCTGAAAGCCATGAATGTCAACCACACCATCGAGGATACCCCAGTCATTATGATCTCCAGCGAGGACTCCGACGCTGCAATTCGGAAGTCCTACGAACTGGGCGCAAGTGATTATGTCAACCGCCCCTTCGATGCACGCATCGTATACCGCCGCGTGACCAACACCATCAAGCTGTACGCCAAGCAGCGGCGGCTGGTGCAGATGGTCTCTGACCAGATCCGCGCCCGTGAGAATAATACGGATATGCTGGTGGGTGTACTGAGCCATATCGTAGAATTCCGCAACGGCGAAAGCGGTGCCCATGTGCGGCACATTCGTATCATCACAGAAATGCTGCTCCACTGCCTATTGGGGGTCAGCAACAGGTACTCGATCTCTGCGGAACAGCAGGATATGATCCCGCTGGCCTCCGCCTTGCATGACATCGGAAAAATTGGCATTGACGAAAAAATTCTTAATAAACCCGGAAAACTGGCCCCGGAGGAATTTGAAATCATTAAGACCCACAGTATGCTTGGAGCCGGGATGCTGCATGATCTGGATGAATTTGCCGAGCAGCCGTTGCTGCAAACCGCCTACGAGATCGCCCGCTGGCACCACGAACGCTGGGATGGGCGCGGCTACCCGGATGGGCTGAAGGACGATGAAATTCCCATCAGCGCACAACTGGTTTCGCTGGCCGATGTATACGATGCGCTGACCAGCGAACGCTGCTATAAAAAAGCCTTCTCCCACGAAAAAGCCGTGCAGATGATCCTGAACGGTGAGTGCGGAGCATTCAACCCGCTTCTGCTGCAATGCCTGACGGATATCCAAGCTGCCCTGAAAGAAGAATTACAGCAGCACAACTGAGCTGCGGATGCAATCAAAACAGGAGTATAAAAAGCCCGAATGAAACACAGAATCTCACGCCGTGCATTCCTGAACGGATGCACGCTGCTGGCGGCAGCTGCTGCCGTAAGCAGTCTGACTTCCTGCGGAGAAAAGGAAGCGAAAGACAGCGGTCTTGCACAAATCGTTGTGGGAAGTGACACCTATCCACCTTATATCTATCTGAACAATGACGGTGTTCCCACCGGGATCGATGTGGAGATCGCCACCGAGGCGTTCCGCCGCATGGGGTATGCTCCCCGGTTTGAAACGATCGATTGGGAACAAAAAACAAATCTTGTGGAAAGCGGCGCCATCGACTGCATCTGGGGCTGCTTTTCCATGGATGGACGCGAAGAGGTATACCGCTGGGCGGGGCCTTACATGGTGAGCCGTCAGGTGGTTGCGGTGGATGCCGACAGCAGCATCCGATTCCTCAGCGACCTTACCGGCAAGACCATCGCCGTGCAGAGCACCGGCAAGCCGGAGGAGATCTTTCTCAGCGGCTCCGACCCGCGCATCCCGCAGACGGTGGAGGTGCTCAGCATCGAAAACCGCAGCGTGCAGTATGCAATGCTGGCCTGCGGCTATGTGGATGCCATCGCCGCCCATGAGATGGCCATCCTGCAATACATGAAGGACAATGATGTGGAGTTCCGCATTTTGGAGGAACCGCTGCTGGTCACCGGGCTGGGCGTCGCCTTTGCCAAGAACGACACCCGCGGGCTGGACAGCCAGCTGACCGATACCCTTGCGCAGATGCGCGCGGATGGCACGCTGGAGCGGATCGTTGGCCGATACCTTGAAAATGCTTCGCAGTATCTGGAGGTGGACACCGTTGGCGCGTAAAAACAGAACCACCCCGGATAAAAGGATATGGACAGCCTATCTGATCATCGGCGTGCTCTTGATGGCCGGTGTTGCTTTTTTCTCCAGCTGGCGGGCAATGCGCACAGCAGAGGAACGCTTTTGCCAGACCCTTGAGTTTGTCAAATCCCAGTCCACCAGCTTTGAAAAGCACAACGATACCATCACGGCAAAGGCACTCCGCCGCACGGCGGTCGCAGTCCATCAGCTGGCAGAGGACACTGCCCTCGATCTCTCCGACCCACAGTGCCTGAACAGGCAGGCAGAAAAGCTCTGGCTCACCGGCGTTTCGGTTCTGGGACCGGATGGCACGCTCCGGTGCGAGTCCACGACCAACGGCATCGGCTATGACCGGTTTGGCGACCGGCTGAAAAATGACGCTGTTCTGGACGTTTTATCTTACCCGCGAAAGACCTATGTGAAGCGCGTCCTGCTGGAAGATGGCTCTGCTGTGGATGTTGCGGCGCACCGGGCAGAAAGCACAGAGCTGCTCCTGCTTGCCTACCGGTACACCCCGGCGGAATTTGTGGAGGAAACGGCGCTGTCCATCCAGAGCATACTGGATGGCTACCCGGCAGAAACCAGCGGCACGCTGTTCATCGTGCAGAACAATCAGGTCGTTGCCGCAAACCGCCCGGAGCTGATTGGGCAGGATGTTGCAGGCAGTCCGCTGGCGCAGGGAATTCGCAAAGCCGGGGCCGCAGAGAAGCTGACCCATACCCGGGACTGGAACGGCTCCGGCTGCTATTTCGGGATGTTCTGCCATGGCAGATCCTTCGATCTCTATGCGTACACGGATGAAAAAATAATCTTCCGGGAGTCGCTTTTGCTGATCCTGACGGTTCTGGTCGGCTACATCCTGCTTGTAATGATCCTTCAGCTGCTGCGCCGCCGCTCCGTGCAGGAGATGGAGCTGCAGAAAAAAGAGCAGGAGAGGAAGTACCAGACCCAGCTGGAGGAACAGAACCGCAAGCTGGAGATCGCGCTTCAGCACGAGGGGGCGGCAAACCGCGCCAAACGGGAGTTCCTGTTCAATATGAGCCACGATATCCGCACCCCCATGAACGCCATCATCGGCTTCACCTCGCTGGCTGCGACCCATATCGACAATAGGGAACAGGTGCTGGACTACCTCAAAAAGATCTCCACCTCCAGCCAGCATCTGCTTTCCCTCATCAATGATGTGCTGGATATGAGCCGCATCGAGAGCGGAAAGGTAAAGATCGAGGAAAAAGCGGTGCATCTGCCGGACCTCGTCCACGATGTGCGCTCCATCATTCAGCCCAATGTTTCGGCAAAGCGGCTGTCGCTTTTTATTGATACCATGGATGTGGAGAACGAGGATATCATCACCGACCCGCTGCGGCTGAACCAGATCCTGCTGAACATTTTGTCCAATGCCATCAAGTTCACTCCCACAGGCGGCATGATCAGCATTCGCATTGCTGAGAAAAACGGTGCGCCTGCGGGCCGGGCCTGCTATGAGTTCCGCATCAAGGACAACGGCATCGGCATGAGCGAGGAATTCCAGAAGCACATCTTTGAGGAGTTCACCCGTGAGGAAAACTCCACCGTCAGCGGCATTCAGGGCACCGGCCTCGGCATGTCCATCACCAAGAACATTGTGGACCTGATGGGCGGCACCATCGCCATTGAGAGCGAGCCAGGCAAGGGCAGCGAGTTCATCGTGAATCTCTGCTTTGCGCTCAGCGGACAAAAGGTGGAGCTCAGGCAGCTCCCGCAGCTGGAAGGGCTGCGGGCACTGGTGGCGGACGACGATACCGACACCTGCCTGAGCGTCAGCACCATGCTGTCCAAGATCGGGATGCGGCCGGAGTGGACGATCTCCGGCAGGGAAGCGGTGATCCGCACCCGGTATGCCATGGAGCAGGGGGATGAATTCAGCGTTTACATCATCGACTGGCTGATCCCCGATATGAACGGCATCGAGATCGTGCGGCAGATCCGCAAGGTGATTGGGAAAAGCTGCCCCATCATCATCCTGACCGCCTACGACTGGGCCGATATTGAAGAGGAAGCTCGCGCTGCCGGTGTTACCGCCTTCTGCGAAAAGCCGCTGTTCCTCTCGGAGCTGCGCAGAGTGCTGGCAGAGCCGTTCGGTGCAGAGCCTGACTGCAGGCCGGTGCAGCGGAACGCGGAGGCCTTCAAAGGGAAAAAGATCCTGCTGGTGGAGGACAACGAGCTGAACCGTGAGATCGCAGTGGAGATCCTGAAGGAAGCGGGCTTTGAGGTGGAATCTGCCGAGGATGGCGAGATCGCCGTCCGGAAGATGAAGCAGGCGGCAGACGGACAGTATGACCTGATCCTCATGGACATCCAGATGCCCAACATGGACGGCTACGAGGCAACGCGGCAGATTCGTGCGCTGCCGGATGCCGCAAAGGCTGGCATCCCCATCTTTGCAATGACGGCAAATGCCTTTGAGGAAGACCGTCAGAACGCACTGCAGGCCGGTATGAACGGCCATATTGCAAAGCCGCTGGATATTCCGCACCTGCTGCAGGTCCTTGCAGATGTACTGAAATAAACAGCACCCAAAAGCAAAAGCACCCACAGCAAACGCCACAGAGGTTTTGAATCTCCGGTGAGCAAATTGCTGCGGGTGCTTTATTTTTTTTTATGCCTGACAGGCGGCTTGTTACAAAATTTTGCGCAGCTCCTGCACAAGGTCGCCGATCACGATGGGTTTGGACAAAAAGCCGGTCATGCCGCTTTCCAAGGCATTGCGGCGGTCTTCATCGAATGCGTTGGCAGTCATGGCAAGGATCGGGATCTTTGCCAGTGCAGGGTCATCCAGTGCGCGGATCTGCCGGGTGGCGGTATAGCCGTCCATCACCGGCATCTGCACATCCATCAGCACCAGATCATAGCTGCCCGGTGCGGCAGTGCTTACCTTTTCCACCGCCACGGCACCGTTTTCCGCCGTATCGACCCGGAAGCCGTACTCGCACAGGATCTCCTGCGCGATCTCACGGTTCAGCTCGTTGTCCTCTACCAGCAGGATGTGCCTGCCCTTGAAGTTGGTGTTCTTTTCCGGCAGAAGCTCCTGCGCCGCATCCGTCTGTGTCTGTCCGATGGCGTTCATCAGGGTCTCGCGCAGGTCGGATATGAACATGGGCTTGGAGCAGAAGGCGGTCACACCGGCAGCCTTTGCCTCCACCTCAATGTCGGACCAGTCGTAGGCGGTCAGGATAATGATGGGCGTATCATCGTTCAGGCTGCGGATCTGGCGGGTGACCTCGATGCCGTTCATGTCCGGCAAGCGCCAGTCGATGATATAGGCATGGTAAGCATCGCTCATCTCGATGGACTGCCGTGCACGCAGCACCGCTTCCTTGCCGGAAAGGGTCCACTCGGCACGCATTCCCACCTTGACCAGCATCTTTGTCACGCTGTCGCAGGTGTTGAAATCGTCATCAACCACCAGTGCCTTCAGGCCTTCCAGTTCGGTGATCTTTTCCACCGGACGGTGCTCGGCCTGCGCACGCATCGGCACACGAATGATAAACTCGCTGCCCTTGCCCTGCGCCGTCTGCACCTCGATGGTGCCGCCCATCATATCCACGATGTTTTTGGTAATAGCCATGCCAAGGCCGGTGCCCTGGATCCGGCTTACCGTGGAGGTGCGCTCCCGCTCAAACGGCTCAAAGATCTTTTTGGCGAACTCCTGGCTCATGCCGATGCCGTTGTCCTTGACGCGGAACTCGTACTGCCCGCAGCCGCGCACCGCTCCGGCAAGCTGCCGCACCCGCACCGAGACCGTGCCGCCCGCCGGGGTGAACTTGATGGCGTTGGACAGCAGGTTCAGCAGTACCTGATTCAGCCGGGTCTTATCGCAGTAGACGTCCTCATCGGTCACATCCATGGCATCCATATAAAGCTCCAGCTGCTTTGCGTAGATCTGCCCGCTGACGATGGTTTTCAGGTCGTGCAGCACATCCGAAAGGTTGACTTCCACTTCTTCCAGATGGATCTTTCCGCTTTCGATACGGCTCATATCCAGCACATCGTTGATGAGGGAAAGCAGATGATTGCTGGAAGCGAGGGTCTTGGCAAGATAATCCTTCACCCGGTCTTTATCGTCAATGTTGCTGAGTGCCAGCGTGGTAAAGCCGATGATGGCGTTCATGGGGGTGCGGATGTCGTGGGACATATTGGAAAGGAAGGTGCTCTTGGCGCGGTTGGCCGTTTCGGCAGCTGCAACGGCATCCGAAAGCGCCTGGTTTATCTGTTTGTCGGCGGTGCGGTCGGACATGACAAGGATATATTTTGTCCTGCCTGCCACATCGCTGCCCATGGCAACGATGTGGAACCAGCGCAGCTCTTTTGTCTCCTGATGCATATACGCCGCATCCCACTCGCGCTGTTCCCCGCGGTGAAGCCTCTCCAGAAAGTTCTTGTCACGGTCCGGGTCGTCTTTCGGGTGCAGGTTCGCCAGAACATGGACATCCTGCCGCACTTCTTTCCACGGGATGCCCAGCAGCCGTTCGACGTTGGGGCTGACATAATCCACCTTGGAGGTTTTTGCGTCCAGCATCAGGAAAACGTCGTCCACGTTCAGCGAAAGCTTTTGGAACAGCTCATCCCGGTACAGGATCTCAGTGTCCTTCCGGCGCAGGGTCGTATGGCTTCTGCGCAGGATCAGCAGGATGATCAGCACAGCAAGGCCAAAGGCGATGCTCGCCACGATCTGCACCGTGTGGAACCACAGCTTATCCAGACTGGCATTGACGATGCTGACCGGCACAAGCCCCACCATCGTCCAGTTCTGGACCGCGGTATTCTCGTAGACCAGATAATAACTGATGTCGCCAAGTTTGACCCTCAGGTTTCCGCTGCGGCCCTGCGCAAAATCATCCGAAAGGGCAAGAATCTGTTCCTCAGAAAGGTCGGAATGGTCGCGCAGCATCGCAATGAAGTTGTAAATGATTTCCTTGCGGTTTACGGAATTGTCGATGACCACCCGCCCATCCGGGTAGATCACATAGTTGCTGGCATTGCCCTGAAAAGCAGAGTTGTCCAGCAATCGCAGCACAGCATCATTATAATAGGTGATGGCAACAGCATCGTAGGCAAAGCCCCGGTAGCTGCCCTGCGTTTCGGGGCAGATGAACGCAAGCATCGGGGCTTTGCCGGGCAGCGCCGTATTCACGACGATATCCTCGCCATCGGAGAGCTTTTCGTCCAGATTGGTCTGCAGGCCAAGGTAGCCGGTTTCCCCGGTCACGGTCGTGTAGTTGCCGTCATAGGAAAGAAAGTAGAAGTCAACAAATCCGGTTGCCTGCTGTGCTTCCTCGATATATGCCTGAATTTCATCCTCATTCGAGGTGCTTTTCAGAAAGCCGTTGTACAGATGCAGATAGGTCAGGTTTTTGCGCACCATCTCTTTCAGCATACTATTGGATTTATACAGTACCTCTTCCAGATGCGAGGTGCTTTCCTGATAGATGGTCTGCGACACAAACGAGATGTACCGGACGCTGAAACCGGCTGCCAGAAAGACCAAAAGAAGGATGGCAGCGGCGGCAAGCAGCCACTTGTGCCGGGAATAGCAGCTGCGTTTGGATTCGTGCTTTTCGTCTGCCATCCCGCTCACCTCAGTGTCATGTAGTTTTCAGGCTCTGCAAGCACTGCCTTGCCGCCGGAAACGTAATCTGTCCATGTGGATTTTACCCACGCATCTTCGCCCGCAGACGTGCCGCTATCGCTCGCGAGCAGCGCTTCCATCTGCTTTTCCGTTGCAAGGCAGGTCACGGTAACGGTGTCGCCATCCCCCAGCGGCTGACCGTTCCGGGTGATGCCGGTCAGGGTATAGCTGCCGTTTGCCTCTTTTACCTCCACGGCAATGCCGCTGACCACCGGCAGAGAGCCGCGGTTGAAGGGCACAAACCCGCCCTCGCAGCCTTCCACAAAGGCGCGGACGGTCTCTTTCAGCTCCGCACCGGTCATGGTGCGCTGGCGGGACATCAGACCGTTCGGCATGATCATGGAAGCTGCCATTTTCTGGTTATAATCCGCCTGCAGCACACTGCCGGTAAAGCTGTTTGCGGTGGCAAGCAGCACATCGGTGCCATACACGCCGCGCAGCGTGTTTGCCATCACGGAGAAGGCAGCGCTGCCGCCGTTTGCGTGGAATACGTTGGAATAGGCCTTCCCGGAGGTCAGCACGGTCTCGTTGTCGGCAGGCTCCTCTTCGGCAAGGAGCTTGGCATTGAAGGCCTGATACGCCTGCGCAGCGGTAAGCTCGCCTGCGATCATTTTGGAGACCACATCCTTGGAAACGGCAAAGAAATCGTTGGAGGCGATGCGGATATACATGTGGTTTTCTTCCACTACGCTGCGCACGTCTTTCAGATACTCGGTCAGGCGCAGGGGGACGTTCTGGCTGTAGCTCAGTACGTCCTGCCCCTCCGAGACGATGCGGTTCTGCGCCTGTTCGGAGAGCATGACGTTCAGCACCTTCATGGCTTTTTCGCGGCGCGCAGTGTCCTGCTCCAGATCCCGGTTCAGGGCAACTTGGAAATAGGGGGTGGTCATGATCCACTGTTCGCCGTTCTGGCTGAAGAAGGGCAAAAAGGTGGTGTCGATGCCCTCATCCTGAAACATCTTCACGCCGGCAGAGCTGCCAAAGTACATGGCAACTTCTCCGTTCCGGAACATCCCGGTCACATCGTCGTAATTCAACGCAAGATCGTCTGCCGTAAGGTGGGTATCCTGAATGAACTGCTCCATCCGCTCAAATGCCCCCGGCCACACGGTGTCGTCCAGACCGACCCGTGCGGTGTTGGCGGGGTCGCTGTAGGCAGTACGCCACTTGCGTCCCGCGGTGGTGGTAAGCTCGGCAGCGGAAAGCCCCTGCAGCGTTTCCATGCAGGTGTAGTCGTAGGCGTAATCGGCGGTAAAGCCGCGGATGCCGATCTTTTCAAAAGCCTGACAGGCCGCTGCAAAGCTTGCGTAATCGGTGGGCAGGGGAATATCGTACTGCTCAAAAAGGCTGCGGTTGACCACAAAGCCGTGGGCATCCGCGCACACCGGCAGCCAGTTCACACTGCCATCCTCGTTTTTGAAGCTGTTGAGGTAGGTGTTGTACACAGCGCCCGCCTCATTGGTCATGGCAAGGTTCATCAGGCTGTCCTTCAACGGTGCCGCATCGTGCAGCGAGAAGCGGCAGCAGGTGATGATATCCGGCAGACCGCCGTTCTGCTGCAAAAACTTGTAAAAATCCAGATCGTTGTTGCCTACGATGAATTCAATGTTCACGTCCGGCAGCTGCGCCTGAACATAGGGCGCATAGTTTTCGTACAGGCTGGTGCTCCACAGATACACCTGAATGGTCTGAGCGTCTTCCAGCTTCTGTGTTCGTTCCGCATCTTTTCCGCTGCATCCGGTGAGCAGGGATAGCCCCATCACCAGTGCCGCAAGCATGGAAAATAGGCGGCGCAATGTTTTTGTTTTCATCCGATCCTTCTCCTCACACTTCTTGGGCAGCCATCGTTTTGCGGCTGGCTGCTTTGGCTTACTGATCATACATCACCGCCCGCAAGAGTGTGCGCTGTAAAACCCACCCACGGAAAGGATGCCGCAATTTTTGCGTCTTTTCTGTTTTGCGCTCTCCCTCTACCGCGAAGGGGCACAGAATGACAGAGATATAAAAATATTTTACCACTCCCATGAAGGATTATCAATAAAATTTCATGGATTGATCCATAAAAACTGTATGGGATTACAATAGATGTGTTACAAAGTGAAAAAGACGAATGAGTCGTTCTGTGGTACAGTTAAATTGCTACACCAAACATCACAGAAACACATCATTGACAAACCTGCATTGTGAACTCAAGGAGCCTGTCCAAAAGAAAGCATAAAAATGCGCATAACGCCCTATGAAATGGTGTTGCGGGGCGTTTTATTTTGTCTTGTTTTGTGGGCGATGTTGCGGTTTATGCTGCGGTTTTGCGAAAACTTGCGAGACTAAATAAAAAAATCCTACGGAATTACGATTTTAAACGTAAATTCGTAGGATTTCTGGAGCTACTGACCTGATTCGAACAGGCGACCTGCTCATTACGAGTGAGCTGCTCTACCAGCTGAGCCACAGTAGCAGATAAAATTTTCTTGCATGTTCTGCAACGAGAAATATTCTATCATACTTCCTGTGCGCTGTCAAGATTTGATTTTGCGGCAGAACAGGTGCAAATCGTCTGTGATGCAAAAATATAACTGCCCTCCGAGAAAAACTCGAAGAGCAGCCTTGCACACAAGAATAATCAGTTGAACAGCTTACGGCCGATCCAGATGCAGATGCAGGCACCCACAACGGAAACGAGGATCTCACCCACGATGCCGGTAGCGCTCAGACCGATCAGGCCGAACACGATACTGCCTACAAAACCGCCCAGAATGCCCAGCACGATATTGCGCACGGTGGAAGTTTCGCTGCCCATAATGCGGCCAGCGATGTAACCAGCCAGAGCGCCGATCAGTAGACTGAAAATAAAACCAAACATAATACTCGACCTCCTGAATTTTAAAGCTCTGCGCTCTGCCCGGCGGTTTCCCGGGCAAAGCGGCAAATATCCTTCAAACAACATTTTTCGCATTCTGGTTTGCGCGCATTGCACACTGCCCGACCATGCATCACAAAGCGGTGGCACAGGTCGCTGCCTTCTTCCGGAGGAACGATCTTCCACAGGGCCATTTCCACCTTCTGCGGTTCCTTGATGCCGTCCACAAGGCCGATCTTGTTGCACAGCCGGATGCAGTGGGTGTCTGTTACGATAGCAGGCTTGCCAAACACATCGCCCATGATAAGGTTTGCGCTCTTGCGGCCTACGCCGGGCAGGGCGAGCAGCTCTTCAAAGGTGGTGGGCACCTGACAACCGTATTTATCGCGCAGCACCCGCATACAGGCGGAGATATCCCGCGCTTTGGAGTGTCCCAACCCGCAGGGCTTGACGATGGCTTCAATGTCTTCGGGTTCCGCAGCAGCCAGCGCAGCAACATTGGGATATTTGGCAAACAGGTCTTCCACCACAATGTTCACGCGGGCATCGGTGCACTGGGCTGCCAGACGCACGCTGACCAGAAGCTGCCAGGCGTGGTCATAATCCAATGTACAGCCGGCATCTGGGTATTCTTTTTTTAACCGGTCGATCACTTCCAGCGCCAGCGCCTTTTTTGCAGTAAGGTCTTCTGGTGCTTTTTTGCGAACAGGCATTTCATCCACTCCCATCAACAAAAGCTGATACGATAATACCATGTTTTGCGTTTTTTGTAAACTGCGGGCAAAAATTATCTGAGAATGATTTTCAGATAAAACCTTGCTCTTACTGCCAAAATGCGATATACTATAAAAAATGCTGGGGGAATCGCGCCTCGGTACGGGAGGAGGGAAACACGATGAACGAACCACTGGCACAGCGTCTGCGGCCCAAAACACTGGCAGATGTCTGCGGTCAGCAGCATCTGCTGGCACCGGGCAGGGTGTTCCGCCGTACCATCGAGAGCGGACGCATCCCGAACATGATCTTCTACGGCCCGTCCGGTACCGGAAAAACGACGGTGGCACGTATCATTGCAGAAAACAGCGGTATGACGCTGCATAAGCTCAATGGCACTTCCTGCGGCACCGGGGACATCAAGGCGGTGCTCAAGGATATCGGCACGCTGGCAGGTGCGGGAGGCATCCTGCTGTATCTGGACGAGATCCAGTACCTGAACAAAAAACAGCAGCAGAGCCTGCTGGAATGCATTGAAGACGGCTCGGTCACGCTCATTGCATCCACCACCGAAAATCCGTACTTCTACATTTATAATGCGCTGCTGTCCCGCTGCATGGTGTTTGAGTTCAAATCGCTTTCGGCGGCAGATGTGGAGCGTGGGGTGCACAATGCACTGAAAAAGCTTTCGGAAGGGGAGAGCACAAAGGTCTGCATGGACGAGGATGCCTGTGCCTACCTTGCCGAGAGCGCAGGCGGCGACCTGCGCAAGGCGCTGGGCTGTCTTGATTTTGCGGTGACGGCAGCTCCCATTGAGGATGGGGAAAAGCACATTACGCTGGAAATGATCCAGCAGGTCACCCGCCGCACTGCCATGCGGTATGACCGGGAGGGCGATGACCACTACGACATCGTGTCAGCCTACCAGAAGTCCATGCGCGGCTCCGACCCGGATGCGGCGCTGCATTATCTGGCCCGTCTGCTGGAAGCAGGAGATCTGCCCTCGGCCTGCCGTCGCCTGATGGTATGTGCCTGCGAGGATGTGGGCCTTGCCTATCCACAGATCATCCCCATTGTGAAGGCGGCAATTGATGCCGCCAACATGGTGGGCCTGCCGGAAGCACGGCTCCCGCTGGCAGATGCCGTCATTCTGGTGGCCACCAGTCCCAAGTCCAACAGTGCCCATGATGCCATCAACGCGGCCATTGCGGATGTGCAGGCGGGCCGTACCGGGCCGATCCCGCGCCAGCTGCAGAACAAGCACTACGACGGTGAGGATGCGCTGGTAAAGGGACAGAATTACAAATATGCCCATGATTACGCCCACCACTGGGTGGAGCAGCAGTACCTGCCAGATGCCATCAAGGACGTGAAATATTACACCTTTGGCGATAACAAAAATGAGCAGGCGGCCCGTGCCTACTGGGCAAAGATCAAGGGCGAAGAGAACGTCTGAACAAGACCTTTTGTATGAGGAGAAAGCAAAGGAGAAGTTATGCGATATTCCAAACAGCGCGAGCTGGTCATGCAGACGGTGCAGAACCTGTGCGACCACCCCACCGCCGAGGAAATTTATGATGCTGCGGTCAAGGAATGCCCGGGCCTGAGCCTTGGCACCGTATACCGTAACCTGAATAGTCTGGTGGATGCGGGCCGGGTGCGCCGGGTGTCCATTCCAGGCAAAGCTGACCGCTTTGACCACACGCTGCCCTGGCACAGCCATCTGTACTGCACCGTGTGCGGCAGCGTGACCGATGCCGAGGTGGACGAAAAGCAGGTAATGAAACTGGTGAAAAACCAGAAGGGCCATGTGCAGGACTGCGCTGTTGTGCTGATCGGCGTATGCGAGGCCTGCTGCGAGAAGCAGGCGCAGGAAAACGC
Organism: Faecalibacterium sp. I4-3-84; assembly: GCF_023347255.1. Lineage (GTDB taxonomy): Bacteria > Bacillota > Clostridia > Oscillospirales > Ruminococcaceae > Faecalibacterium > Faecalibacterium taiwanense. Next base: position 173,910 of record NZ_CP094466.1, on the reverse strand, counting down.
CCACTGAACCATAAAATTTGCACGGAACCTCTTGCCCGGAGCGTATAAACAGGGTATACTATAGAGAAGGCTCTTTTCAGAAAGTGCAAGTAGATTTTCGCCGCACAGGGCACTTCGGTCCGGCGGAGAAGGATGGTTTGATTGGAATACATTAGTTTTGAACATAATAACATTGCCGCTGAGCTGGTAAAGCAGGCCTATGATACGCCGCCGCTGGCCTTTGTGCACAGCTATGGCTGTCAGCAGAACGTGAACGACGGCGAGCGGATCAAGGGCGTGCTGATGGACATCGGCTATGGCCTGTGCGATAAGCCCGAGGATGCAGACCTGATCCTCTTCAACACCTGCGCCGTGCGTGAGCATGCCGAGCAGCGTGTGTTCGGCAACGTAGGTGCCCTGAAGGGACTCAAGGAAAAAAAGCATGATCTCATCATCGGCCTGTGCGGATGCATGGCCAACCAGAAGCACGTGGTAGAAAAGCTGCGCAAGAGTTACCCCTATGTAGACCTTGTGTTTGGCGTGGATGGCATCGACACCCTGCCGCAGCTCATTGCCCAGAAGCTGCAGAAGCATAAGCGTGTGCTGATGGAGCCCGCCCAGCGCCCGGTCATCGTGGAGAATATCCCCATCCGGCGTGAGAGTGAGTTCCGCGCATGGCTGCCCATCATGTACGGCTGCGACAACTTCTGCACCTACTGCATCGTGCCCTATGTGCGCGGCCGCGAAAAGAGCCGCAAGCCCGGAGATATCCTTGCTGAGTTCCGTGGTCTTGTGGAGGCAGGCTATAAGGAGATCACATTGCTGGGACAGAACGTCAACAGCTACGGCAAGGGTCTGGAAGAAAAGGTGGACTTTTCTGATCTGCTCAACCTGCTGTGCACGGTGCCTGGCGATTACCACATCCGCTTTATGACCAGCCACCCCAAGGATGCCAGTCACAAGCTGATCGACACCATTGCCGCCCAGCCGAAGCTGTGCAAGCACCTGCACCTGCCGGTGCAGTGCGGCTCCGATGAACTGCTGAAGAAGATGAACCGCCACTACACCGTGGAACAGTATCTTGAACTCGTTGAATACGCCCGCAAAACGGTGCCCGGCATCACCTTTTCCAGTGACATCATCGTTGGCTTCCCCGGCGAGACCGAAGCGGACTTTGTAAAGACGCTGGAACTGGTGCAGAAGGTGGGCTATATGCAGCTGTTCACCTTTATCTATTCCAAGCGCACCGGCACCAAGGCTGCCGAAATGCCCGATCCCACCCCCCGCAAGGAAAAGACCGACCGCATGACCCGCCTGCTCAAGCTGCAGGACGAGATCGCCATGGCACTGGTCAAGGCGCAGGTGGGCCAAACCGTGAAGGTGCTGGTAGAGGGCTTTGGACGCAGTGAGGGCACCCTCTCCGGCCGTCTGGACAACAACCTGACGGTGGAGTTCACGGCAGACGCTTCCCTGATGGGCAGCTATGCCAACGTACATCTCACGGGCGCACGGGCGACTGTGCTGCTGGGTGAGCTTGCCTGAGTGATTCCGGGGCAGTGCCCCTGAACATATAAATAAGAAGGAGACCATTCAAATGGATTGCATTGATCTTTTCAAGCGCGCAGCCGTTGCGTTGCAGACCGATAGCCGCTACCTCGTTCTGGATCAGACCCGCAAGGCAAACGATAAGGACGAAGAGCTGCAGAACCTGATCGGCGAGTTCAACCTCGCCCGCATGGATCTGAACAACGAGATCGGCAAGAGTGAGCGCAACGATGCCCGCATCGCCGAACTGAACGAAAAGGTGAACAGCCTGTACGGCCAGATCATGGGCAACGAAGGCATGGTGGCTTACAACGAGGCCAAGCGTGACTGCGAGAACCTTGTGAACTATATTGATGCCATCATCAACACTGCCATGAATGGCGGCGACCCCATGACGGTACAGGAGCCTTCTGCTTCCTGCACCGGCAGCTGCTCCACCTGCGGCGGCTGCCACTAAAACCGGCAAAAACAAAACGCGGCTGTGCAAAACAGACCGCGTTTTGTTTGCAAAAGCGGTTACAAGCCGCAAACTTGTGCACAGAACCATAGAACGGGAGAGAGGGTAAACCATGGCAGAGCTGTCGCCCATGATGCAGCAATATCTTGAGATCAAAAAACAACATAAGGACGAAATTCTGTTTTACCGCATCGGCGATTTTTACGAGATGTTCTTTGACGATGCCCTGACGGCATCCAAGGAACTGGACCTGACTCTGACCGGCAAGCAGTGCGGCATGGAAGAGCGAGCGCCCATGTGCGGCGTGCCCTTCCACAGCTACGAGGGCTATGTGGCGCGGCTGATCGCCAAGGGCTACAAAGTAGCCATCTGTGAGCAGGTGGAAGACCCGGCCAAGGCCAAGGGCCTTGTCAAGCGGGACATCATCCGCGTGGTCACACCCGGCACGGTCATTGAGAGCAGTATGCTGCAGGATGACCGCAATAACTACATTGCCAGTATCTTCCTCAAAGGAAAGAAAGCAGGTTTGTGCTTTGCGGATGTCTCTACCGGCACGGCCCATATCACAGAGCTGGATGCAGACAAGATCGCCCCGGCGGTCATTACGGAGCTGTGCCGCTACCATCCCAGCGAAGTGCTGATGAATCCGGGTCTGCTGGACTGCCGCGAGGTGACAGCGTACATCAAAAAGAATATGACTTGTTCGGTGGAGCTGATCGAAGAGGAACGCTATGCACCGGGCCTTGTGGCGGCATCGCTGGAAAACCAGTTTGGCCGCGACTGGGCGCAGACCACCGGCATTGCAGCGGACGGCCTTGTGCGCTTTGCCATGGCGGCACTGCTGGAATATCTGCACGATACCCAGATCAAGGGCGTGGAACGTCTGAAAACGGTCATAACCTATAATAAGGCCCAGTTCATGCGTCTTTCGCCCGTGACCCGCGCCAATCTGGAGCTGACCGAGACGCTGCGCGGCCGCGAAAAGCGGGGCACGCTGCTTTGGGTGCTGGATAAGACCAGTACATCTATGGGCAAGCGTATGCTGCGCAGCTGGATCGAGCAGCCGCTTATTTCCAGTGCACTCATCAACCACCGCCTGAACGCTGTGGAGAGCCTTGTCAAGCAGACCATGGCCCGCGGCGACCTGACCGAAGAGCTGGGTTACATTGCGGATATGGAACGCCTGATGACCCGCACGGTTTACGGCTCTGCCACACCCAAGGAGATCTATACGCTGGCCCAGACCTGCGACCGGCTGCCCGGCCTGCGCAGGCAGGCTGAGGCCTGCGGCTGCCCGGAGCTTGCTGAACTGGCAGTACAGATCGATCCGTTGGAGGACATCAAGGCCCGTATTTATGCGGCGGTGGACCCGGAAGCGCCCTCTACCCTCAAGGATGGCGGTGTCATTGCCAAAGGCTACCATGCCGAGGTGGACGAGCTGCGCTCCATCCGCGACAATACCAAGGGCGTTCTGGCGCAGCTGGAAGCCCGCCTGCGGCAGGAGACCGGCATCCCCAAGCTGAAGATCGGCTATAACCACGTGTTTGGCTACTTCATCGAGGTAAGCAACTCCTATAAGAGCATGGTGCCGGAGACCTACATCCGCAAGCAGACCCTGACTTCCGGCGAACGCTACATCACGCAGGAACTGAAAGAGCTGGAAAGCAAGATCTTAGGTGCCCACGAACGGCTCATCACGCTGGAGCACCGCCTGTTCAGCGAACTGCTGGAAAGCATCAGCGCTCAGCTGGACCGCATCCAGCGCACGGCCAATGCGGTGGCCCAGCTGGATGTGCTCACGGCGCTGGCGCAGGTGGCAGCGGAAAACAACTACTGCCGTCCCATCGTGGACGACAGTGACGAGCTGACCATCACCGAGGGCCGTCACCCTGTGGTGGAGCAGATGCTGAAAGGCAGCCTGTTTGTACCCAATGATACCACCCTGAACTGCGGTGCAGACCGCTGCCTGATCATCACCGGCCCCAACATGGCAGGTAAATCTACGTACATGCGCCAGAATGCACTGATTGCGCTGATGGCGCAGATCGGCTCCTTTGTACCGGCTTCCAGCTGCCATGTGGGTGTGGTGGATGCCATTTTCACTCGCATCGGTGCGTCGGACGATCTGTCTGCCGGTCAGTCCACCTTTATGGTGGAGATGACCGAGGTAGCGGAGATCCTGAAAAATGCCACCGCCAAAAGCCTTGTGGTGCTGGACGAGATCGGCCGCGGCACTTCCACCTTTGACGGTATGAGCATTGCCCGCGCCGTAGTGGAGCACATTGCAGACCCCGCCAAGGGCCTTGGCTGCAAGACTCTGTTTGCCACCCACTACCACGAGCTGACCGAGCTGGAAGGCGGCGTGGACGGCGTAAAAAACTACAATATTGCAGTAAAAAAACGCGGCGAGGACATCACCTTCCTGCGCCGCATCGTGCGCGGCCCGGCGGATGACAGCTACGGCATCGAGGTGGCAAAGCTGGCAGGCCTGCCCGGCAGTGTGACCCGCCGCGCCCATGAGGTGCTGCGCGCGCTGGAAGCAACTGCACCTAAAAATAAAGTAGAGCAGATGGATTTTGATGCCCTGCAGGAGTATAACTCTCCGGCTGTGCCCAGCGAGATGATGGACAAGCTGGAAGCTCTGGATGTGGAAACACTCACCCCCATTGAGGCTTTGAACTTCCTCTACGAGCTGAAAAAGACCCTGAAGGGCAGCCTGAACAGATGAAACTGCTCTACCTGACCCAGACCATACAAGGAGGGAAAACACCATGGCAGTGATCCATGTTCTGGATAAGCACACAGCCGAGCTGATCGCAGCCGGTGAGGTGGTCGAGCGTCCGGCATCCGTTGTTAAGGAGCTGCTGGAAAACTCCATTGATGCCGGTGCCACGCAGGTGACCGTCAGCATTGAATCCGGCGGCGTTAAGCTGATCGAAATCAGCGATAACGGCACCGGCATCGAGGCAGAATATATCTCCACGGCGTTTATCCGCCACGCCACCAGCAAAATTGAAACACCGGACGATCTGACCAACATCCATACGCTTGGCTTCCGCGGTGAAGCACTGGCATCCATTGCCAGCGTGGCCCGTGTAGAGCTGACCACCCGAACCGAGGTGGACGAGTTTGCCACGGTCTACCGCATTGAGGGCGGGGAAGAGGTCTCCCGTGAGCCGGGTGCCAGAGCTGTGGGCACCACCATCCGGGTAAAGGATCTGTTTTACAACACGCCTGCCCGCATGAAGTTCCTCAAAAAGGACTCCTCCGAGGGCACCTTTGTGTCGGATACAGTTACCCATGTAGCGCTCAGCCACCCGGAAGTCAGCGTCAAATTCATCCGTGAGGGCAAGCTGCAGTATGTCACGCCCGGCGACGGCCAGCTGCGCGGTGCAGCCTATGCGGTGCTGGGCCGGGAGTTCAGCCGGGACCTCATTGAGCTGAAAAATCAGGAGGGCGTGTACCGCATCACCGGTCTGGTCACCCCGCCCAAAAGCTGCCGCGCCAGCCGAAGCATGCAGCATTTTTACATCAATGGCCGCTATGTGCGCAACCGCACCATGATGGCCGGTATGGAGATGGCGTTCAAGGGTACCATGATGCAGGGCAAGTTCCCGGGCGGCATTCTGCTGCTGGAAATGCCGGCCGACCTTGTGGATGTCAATGTGCATCCGGCCAAGATCGAAGCCCGCTTTGCCCGCGAAAATGATGTTTTTGATGTGGTGTATCATGCCGTCAAGCTGGCATTGGCTCAGCCCGGCACCGGTGAACGGCTTTTTACTTTTGAAGCAGACAAAGAAGAAAAAGCTGAAAATTTAAAAAAAGACACTGATATAATCAAAAATGATGTAAAGAACAATAACTTTACAGGTCTTTCCGCGATCATTCGGGGGCAGGCAGACCCGGGCGTTCTGCCACAGCAGCACTGGGAACCGGCAAAACCCGCCGCAGCACCGCAGCAGCCTGCCCCGTCTGCTGCAATGCAAATACCGACAGCACCCAGTGTGCCGCGCTGGAAAGGCAGTGCTCAGAACGAGGATATGCTTGATCCGTTCGTGACCCTTCACAGCCCGAAGCTGGAAACGACAAAGGCACCAGAGCCGTTCCGTGCGGCGGCAAGTGAAACACAGCTGGATGTGGAACCGGAATTTGGTGAAACAAAACTGCATTCGCCTCAGGACCATATGGCAGCGTGGAACCCTGCGCAGGAAGCACCAAAGGAAGAACCTGAGAGTGCACCTTATGTAGAAACAGAACCGGATGCGCCGGAAGCGGCAGAACAGGAAACTGTACTGGCCGAGCCGGAGCAGATGAACTTTGATCCGACGGCGGATCAGCCGGAGCCGCTGCGCTATGTGGGCGAGGTGTTCAGAACATATATCCTTGCAGAACGCGGCGACGAGCTGTGCCTGATCGATAAACACGCTGCCCACGAGCGCCAGCTGTACGAAAAACTGGCCGCGAACTATGGCAATGTGCCCAGCCAGATGCTGCTGGAGCCTGCTGCCATCGACCTTGCTGCGGAGGAAAAGCAGGCCCTGCTGGATAACATTCCTCTGCTGGAAAATGCGGGCCTTGAAATCGCGGACTTTGGCGGCAATACCGTGGTGCTGCGCGCGGTGCCCGCAGATGTGGAGCCGCAGAATGCCGAAAGCCTGCTGGTGGAGATCGCAAATAAGCTGCTCAAGGGCGGCCATGATGCGCTGAACGAGCACACCGAGTGGGTGCTGCATTCTATCTCCTGCCGTGCAGCCATCAAGGCGGGGGACAAGTCCTCGCCGCAGGAACTGCTGGCGCTGGCCGAAAAGATCCTTTCCGGCGAGGTGCCGCCGTTCTGCCCGCATGGCCGCCCCTGCGTACTCAAATTGACCCGGAAGGAGCTGGAAAAGCAGTTTGGACGCATCGTATAAACATCCCGTGGTGGCCGTCGTCGGCCCTACCGCAACCGGAAAGACGGCGTTGGGCGTAGAGCTTGCAAAACATTTTTCCGGCGAGGTCATCAGCTGTGATTCCATGCAGATCTATAAAGGTCTGGACATAGGCACGGCAAAGGTGACACCGGAGGAGACCTGCGGTATCCCGCATCACGGCGTGGATATCCTTACGCCGGACAAGGCTTTCAGCGTGGCAGACTTTACCGCCATGGCCGGAAAGCTGGAAGAAGAGATCTCTGCCCGGAAGAAGCTGCCCATCCTTGTGGGCGGCACAGGGCTGTATGTTCAGAGCTTTCTGTATGGGGTGCGCTTTACAGAGGAAAAAGCACCTGCCGGTCTGCGGGAGCAGCTGGCGGCGGAACTGGCTGCAAAAGGCGGTGCTGCCATGTACGAAGAACTGAAGCAGGCCGACCCGGAAGCTGCTGCGGCTATCCACCCGAACAATCAGGTGCGGGTGCTGCGCGCACTCGAACATTATCGTGCCACCGGCAAAAAGCTGAGCGAACAGAAGGCGGAGTCTCTCCCACCGGAGCGGCCCTACCGCAGCCTGATCCTCGGTCTGGATTTCCCAGAGCGCGCGGTACTTTACCGCCGCATTGACCTGCGTGTGGACAAAATGCTGGAAGCGGGCCTTATAAAGGAAGCGGAGCATGTCTGGCAGAACCGGGAAAGCTTCCGCACGGCAGCGCAGGCCATCGGATACAAGGAGTTCTTTCCGTATTTTGAGCAGACGGCTCCACTGGAAGCCTGCACGGAAAAGCTCAAGCAGGCGTCCCGCAACTATGCCAAGCGCCAGCTGACCTGGTTCCGCCATATGGACGGTGTGGTCTGGCTGGATGCCGGTGCACCGGATGCAGTGCAGACTGCCATCCGCAAAACGAGCGAATTTTTAGCGAAAGGATGATCGATATGCCGGATGAGACCCAGAAGGAACGCCATGCGCCGCATGTGCTTACCACTCTGGCAGGCGTGCTGATCGCGTTTCTGCTGCTGGCAGCAATTTATGTGGTGTATCAGGCCGCACATATCCTGTTCCCGCAGAATGTTTATGAGACTGCGCTGCCTGCGGTCATTTCGGATACGGTGGAAGCCGACGGAGTTCTGCTGTTCGACGAAAGCTATGTGGCAGGCAGCGGAAACCTTGGATATCTTGCTGCCGACGGCGAGCGCGTTTCAGCGGGCACCGCAGTGGCAGAGGTGTACAGCAACGCTTCGCAGGCTTCGCTGCGCCTGCAGCTGAACCAGCTGAATGATCAGATCGACCTGCTGCAGAAATCGCAGAACACTTCTGCGCTGCAGCTGGATACCCTTTTAAAAGAACGTTCTTCTGCGCTGTATGACCTGCTGGATACGCTGGACGACAGCGATTATGAAGCGGTGGATGATGATGCCAATGCCTACCTGCTGGCCCAGAACAAGCTCTGGGTGGTAACGGGCGAAGCTGCAAACTTTACCGATCAGATCACTGCGCTGGTCCAGCAGTCCCAGAGCGTGCAGGCGCAGCTGGGCAGCCCGGCGCAGATCACTGCACCGCAGACCGGCTATTTTGTGCGCTCTTCCAGCAGCGGACGGCTCAATGCCAGTGCCGATGATATCCTTGCACTGAATGCACAGGAGCTGCAGGGCTATCTGCAGTCCGACCCAGTGCTGGCACTGGACGGCTGCGCCGGTAAGATCGTGGCAGGGTTCACATGGCGCTATGTGGGTGTGTGCACTGCAAAGCAGGGCGAAAAGCTGCTGGGTCAGAACGGCAAGCCGCTGAGCACAGCGGTGGAGATCAGCTTCCCGGGTCAGGTGGAGAACAGCCTCAAGGCCACCGTCACCGAGGTGGAGATCGATCAGGACAGCGGCCTTGCCCGCTTTGTGCTTGCTTGCAACTCCATCAACGGCGATGTGCTTTGCCTGAACCGGGCTGCAGCACGCATCTCGGTAGGAGAGCGCAGCGGCCTGCGGGTGCCTGCTGCGGCTGTGCACTATTTGAAAGAGGATGGCACCGAGGCACAAACGCAGGGCGAAAACTACATTCCCGGTGTGTACGTGAAACTTGGCAACATTGCCCGCTTCTGCCGGATCGACCCGGTGGACGCAGACCATCCCCTCATCACGGACGGCGATTACATCCTTGTTCTGCCCGAAGGGACCGAGGGCTCGGTCAGCAAGGTGAGGCTATATGACGAAATAATCGTTTCCGGACAAAATTTGTATGATGGAAAGCTTTTGTAGTTATTGACATCTGAGGCAAAAAATCCGATAATAGATAAAGCTATTATTTGCATCTATTTGCAAAGAACGCCAGGCAGCGCCATGCTGCCCGAATGAAAGGAGCAGATTGTATGTCTTTGCTTGACAGCATTAAGAAAGGTCTGTTTGACCAGGAAGACGATTACGAGGATCAGTACATTGACGATGGCCCCCAGATGGTAAACAATAACAATGGCATCGGCCTTGGTGCTGACGACGAAAATGAAGAGCCTGTTGAGGGTGCCAAGAAGAACGGCAAGGTGGTCAACATCAATGCCACCACTCAGCTCAAGGTCGTTCTGGTCAAGCCTGAGCGTTTTGAGGATGCCAGTACCATTGCTGACCACCTGAACAACAAGCGCACCGTGGTGCTCAATCTGGAGTCCACCAACAAGGAAGTGTCCCGCCGTCTGGTGGACTTCCTGTCCGGTGTTGCATATGCAAACAATGGCCAGATCAAGCGCGTGGCCAACAGCACCTTCATCATCACTCCGTACAACGTGGATATCATGGGTGATCTGCTGGACGAGCTGGAGAACAATGGCGCGTTCTATTGATCCGCAGCCCAAGGCGGCGCGCGGGTTCATCCCTGCGCGTACCGATGAAGAACGCTATCTCATGCGCCATATCGAGGACTTGGCCCACACGGCCTTTTCCCGGGACATTGCGCGGTATTCGGCTTTCCTGAGTGACCGCGAGCAGGACTTGGCCCGCGCGGCACTGGGCCGTGCCGGTGTGCAGGAGAGCTTCCGGTTTGAGGGCGGCTGGCTGAATGCGGAGCGCAGAGTGCTCTGTATCGAGCCGGAGTACAGCTGCGGCGAAGCACCCATCTGCTGTGTGCGGCTGCAATGCCGTGCACAGGCGGGAGCTGCGCTGCCCGCCCACAAGGATTACCTGGGCAGTCTGATGGGCCTTGAGCTGCGGCGCGAGGCGCTGGGAGATATCGTTCTGCCGGAGGATCAGCCGGGCACAGCTTATGTGTTTGCGCTGGAACCGGCAGCACAGCTGATCTGCCGGGAACTGTTTCAGGCTGGACACACGGAGCTGACCACGGAACTGCTGACGCTGGACGAGGTGCCGCAGTTTCCGCAGGCGGAGCGTGAGATGCACAGTGCAACGGTATCGTCCCTGCGGCTGGACGCTGTGCTGGCAGCTATGCTGCACTGCAGCCGAGGACAGGCTTCGGAACTGATCGAGGCGGGCAGGGTGGAGATCAACCACCTGCCGGCGGATAAACCTCATGCGCAGGTATATGAGGGCGATGTGTTCACGGTGCGCGGCAAGGGCCGCTTCAACCTGACTGCACTGCCCGGCAAAAGCAGAAAAGATCGGTCGATCATCGAATTTTTTCAATATTAAAAGCAACGGGAGGAAATGACTATGCTGACTCCGCAGGATGTCCGTTCTGTGCAATTTGAGAAAAACCTCCGCGGCTACCGCACAGAGGACGTAGACCGTTTTCTGGATAAGGTGGAAGAACAGCTGCGGGAAGACGATGCGCAGGCGGAACAGCTTCGCAAGCAGATTGCGGACCTGACTGCTGAAAACCAGAAGCTGCACGATGAACTGAAGAGCTTTGAGGCAGATGGTGAAATGCTCAAGAGTGCGCTGATCAATGCACAGCGCATGGGCGAAAATGTCATCCGCGAAGCAAACCAGAAAGCAGAAGAGATCATCCATCGTGCAAATCTGCGCGGTGATGATATCATCCGCGATGCCAACGAACTGCTGCAGAAGGCAAACGACCGTGCAGACGAGATCGAGAACGAAGCAAACGAGAAGCGCCTTGCAGAGGAGCGCGAGTATGACCGCGTGCGTCTGGAAGTGACCCGCTTCAAGTCTGACGTGCTCAACCTGTACCGCAGCCATGTGGAGTCTCTGAGCCGTCTGCCGGAGTTCCAGAAGGAAACGGCTGCACAGGATGCCGAACAGGCAGAGCCTGCTGCAGAGGAAAGTGAGCCTGCCGCTGCAGCCCAGCCGCAGGCAGCGGACGTGCAGGAGCCGGAAGCAGAGCCTGCACAGCCCGCACAGGAAGATGCAGAACCTGCTGCCGTTGTTGAAAATGACGACGACAAGGCAGCTGACAGCAGCGAGGATTTCTGGGCAAAGGATGAGAGCCAGCTCAAGCTGGACCCGCCGCCCGCGCCTCCTGCTGATTTTAAGCCGGACGAGCCAGACTACGATGCTTTTCAGGGTGTCAAGTTCAGCGAGTAAGGCAACCCCATAAGGAAATATAGAGGAGAGTGTAAACCATTGGCTAAGAACAAATCGCAGTACGATAGTACTCTGAACCTGCCCAAGACCCTGTTTGAAATGCGTGCCGGCCTGCCCAAGAAGGAGCCGGTCATGCTGAAGGATTGGGACGACAACGACCTGTACAATCAGCTCATGAAGCACAACGAGGGCAAGCCGCAGTTCATCCTGCACGACGGCCCTCCGTACGCAAACGGTAATATCCACATGGGTACTGCCCTGAACAAGATCATCAAGGATATCATTATCCGCGATAAGAACATGGAGGGTTTCCAGGCTCCCTATGTGCCCGGCTTTGATACCCACGGCCTGCCCATCGAGCTGAAGGCTCTGTCCTCCGTCGGTGATAAGAAAAAGGACATTTCCAAGCTGGAACTGCGCCAGATCTGCGAAAAGTTTGCTACTGAGCACATCGATATCATGAGCGACCAGTTCAAGCGTCTGGGCGTTATCGGCGATTTCGAGCATCCGTATCTGACCCTGAAGCCTGAGTTCGAGGCACGCCAGATCGAGATCTTTGGCGAGATGGCAAAGAAGGGCTACATCTACAAGGGCCTGAAGCCCGTGTACTGGTGCCCGGACTGCCGCACGGCTCTGGCAGAGGCCGAGATTGAGTACGGCGAGGACGACTGCGATTCCATCTTCGTGCGTTTCCACGTCTCTCAGGACCCCAACGGTGTGCTGGCAAAGCACGGCATCCCGATGGACAAGACCTACTTCGTCATCTGGACCACCACCACTTGGACTCTGCCCGCTAACGAGGCGATCTGTCTGAACGGCCAGTTCGAGTACTCCTTCGTCAAGATCGGCGATGAGTTCCACATCATGGCCACCGAACTGGTCAAGAGCGTCATGGATGCCTGCCACATCGAGAACTACGAGATCGTGGGTGAGCCGGTCTCCGGTGCCGAGTTTGAGCTGATGCGCTACAACCACGTCTACCTGCCCAAGGAGGGCTGGGTCATTCTGGGCGATCACGTCACGCTGGAAAGCGGTTCCGGCTGTGTCCATACCGCAGGCGGCCACGGCGTGGACGACTTCAACGTCTGCCAGAAGTATCCGCAGGTGCCCATCACCGTCCCCGTGGACGATGGCGGCTATCTGACCGAGCTGGCCGGTAAGTATGCAGGTCAGCGCGTGTGGGCTGCCAACAAGACCATTCTGGCCGATTTGACCGAGTCCGGTGCTGTCATGGGTCAGGTGCACATCAAGCATCAGTACCCGCACTGCTGGCGCTGCCATCACCCCATCATCTTCCGTGCAACGGAACAGTGGTTCTGCTCCATCGCAAAGTTCCGCGAGGATGTCTACAAGGCCATCGACACCGTTACCTGGATGCCGGATTGGGGCCATGACCGCATGAAGGGCATGGTGCGCGACCGCAACGACTGGTGCATCAGCCGCCAGCGCACCTGGGGTGTGCCCATCCCCGCATTTTATTGCAAGAAGTGCGGCACCTACCACATCACCGATGCCACCATCAAGGCTGTCAGCGACCTGTTCCGCAAAGAAGGTTCCGATGCATGGTATAAGTACGAAGCCGAGCAGATCATCCCCGCAGGCGAAGTGTGCGAAAAGTGCGGTGCTTCCGAGTGGACCAAGGACACCGACATCATGGATGTCTGGTTCGACTCCGGCTCCACCCACGCTGCTGTGCTGGAGGAGCGCCCCGAGCTGCGCTTCCCGGCTGATATGTATATGGAAGGCGGCGACCAGTTCCGCGGCTGGTTCCAGTCCAGCCTGCTGACCAGCGTTGCAAGCAAGGGCTGCGCACCCTATAAGTCTGTTCTGTGCCACGGCTGGGTCGTGGATGAGCAGGGCAAGCAGATGCACAAGAGCGCCGGCAACGGCGTGGAGCCCAGCGAGATCATCAAGGACTACGGCGCTGATATCATCCGTCTGTGGGTGGCTTCTTCCGACTACACCGTGGATGTGCGTGCCGGCAAGAACATCTTCAAGCAGCTGAGCGAGGCTTACCGCAAGATCCGCAACACCGCCCGCTTCATTCTGGGCAATCTGGACGGCTTTGATCCCAACACCGACTGTGTGGCTGACGATCAGCTGCAGGAGATCGACCGCTGGGCACTGGCTGCTCTGGATGACCTGATGGTCAACACCAGCGCAGGCTACGCTGTGTATGACTTCAACAAGGTCTATCATGCAGTGTACAACTTCTGCGTTGTTGCAATGTCCAACTTCTATCTGGATGTGACCAAGGATCGCCTGTACTGCACCAACGGCGCAGGCCGCAAGGCTGCTCAGACCACCATGTACAAGATCCTTGTGGCTCTGGACAAGATCATTGCGCCCATCCTGTGCTTCACCAGTCAGGAGATCTGGGACTTCATGCCCAAGACCGAGGGCATGAACCAGTACGTTGTCTTTGAGGAGATGCCCAAGGCCGGCCAGTATGCCGCCGATGAAGCCTTCAAGGCAAAGTGGGCACAGCTGATCGCCGTCCGTGATGAGGTGAAGAAGGTTCTGGAGCAGGCCCGTGCCGAAAAGGTCATCGGTGCTTCTCTGGAGGCTGCCGTCACCCTGTACTGCAATGATACTGTGTACAGCCTGCTCAACAGCATCCCCATGGACGAGCTGGCCGACCTGATGATCGTCTCTCAGGTAGAGCTGGTCAAGGGCGAAGGCGGCGCTGCAAGTGCTGTCGAGGGTCTGGGCGTTGCTGCTGCACATGCTACCGGCGAAAAGTGCGAGCGCTGCTGGAAGTATTCTTCTTCCATCGGCAGCCATGCCGCACATCCCACCCTGTGCGCACGCTGCGCCAGCGTTGTGGAAGCCTAAGCGTTCCGCATAAAACAATGTTTTAAAGGGCGGCGCTCCCTTATACCGGGGAGCGCCGTTTTTTATACTGAATGATTTTGGGAGTATCCTATGGCATTTGTTGTTTTTAATCTGCTCGCGGCTGCGGCACTCATTGGCATCGATCAGGTCATCAAGCTGTGGGCCACAAATGTGCTGCAGCCCGTTGGTGCAATGCCGCTGATCCCCCATGTGGTGGAGCTGCGGTTCGTGCTCAACCCGGGCATGGCGTTCAGCCTGCTCAGCGGCAAGCAGCTGTTCCTTATCATCGCTACCAGCATAGCGCTGATCCTTGTGGCCTACGGGCTGTTCTTCCGCAGCCGCGGCAGATACCTGCAGCAGGCCGCACTGCTGCTGATCCTTGCCGGCGGTGTCGGCAACCTGATCGACCGTGTGCTCAACGGCGAGGTGGTGGACTACATCAATCTGCTGTTCATGCAGTTTGCGGTGTTCAATTTTGCGGATATCTGCGTGTGTGTGGGCGTGGGCCTCTGGGTGCTGGTAATTTTTCTGGAAGAGCTGCACGCTGAGAACGGGCAGTCCCCGAAGGAGCAGTGAGCCATGGAACAGCGTGAATTTGTGGTGGAGCAGGAGACGGCAGGCCAGCGCATCGACCGCTTTCTGAGCGGCGAGGACACCGGCCTTTCCCGGTCTGCTCTGCAGGCGCTGGTGGCCGACGGTCATGTGTTGTGCAACGGCAAGCTGGTCGCCAAAAGCCTGAAGCTCAAGGCGGGCGACACCATCGTTTTGGAAATTCCGGACGCAAAGCCCATTGAGGCCGTGCCGCAGGACATCCCGCTGGAAATCGTCTATGAGGACGAGCATCTGCTGGTGGTCAACAAGCCCAAAGGCATGGTGGTGCACCCGGCTCCCGGCAACCCGGACGGCACGCTGGTGAACGCGCTGCTGTGGCACTGCAAGGGAAGCCTGTCCGGTATCGGCGGCGAGATTCGCCCCGGCATCGTGCACCGCATCGATAAGGACACCAGCGGACTGCTGGTGGTGGCAAAGGACGATGCAACGCACATCGGCCTTTCCCAGCAGATGGCGGTGCACAGTGTGGAGCGCGCGTATCGCACCATCGTGTACGGCGGCTTTGCACAAGATGAGGGCTTTGTGGAAAGCAATCTGGGCCGCAGCAAGACCGACCGCAAAAAGATGGCGGTCTACCCGGCCAGTGAGCCGCACACCAAATATGCCTATACCGGCTATCAGGTGCTGGAACGGCTGAACAACTTTACCATGCTGGAATGCCGCCTGAAGACCGGCCGCACCCATCAGATCCGCGTGCACATGGCATCCATCCAGCACCCGGTGGCGGGCGACCCGGTGTATGGCCCGCACAATTGCATCACCAGCCTGCACGGCCAGTGCCTGCACGCCAAAACGCTGGGCTTTGTGCACCCGATCACCGGCGAACATCTGCGGTTCGATTCGGAATTGCCGGAATACTTCACTCGTTTTCTTGCAACGCTCAGGAGGGGAACGGTATGAACCATCTTTCTTCAACGCTTGTACTGTGTGATCTGGACCATCTGCTTTTGGGTGCCGACGGCAACCTGACGCAGGTGGTGCGGGATGTGCTGCAGCTGTTCGTCCGCCGTGGCGGACGTTTTACGGTGTTTTCCCAGCGCACGCCGCGGGCAGTGCGGTCCATTCTGGGCAGTGTGCGGCTCAGTGCTCCTGCGCTGGTGTGCGGCGGTGCCATGGCCTACCATTTTTCCGATGGCACCCGCCAGCCGCTGTGCACCTTTGCCGGGCAGGATGCCGACCTGTTCGCCCGCCTGCCGGTGGCAGAGGGCGTGGGCATTGCCCTGCAGATGACCGACGGTACTACCCGCGTGCTGCGCATGAGCGAGGCATTGGAGCGTCATCTGCGGCAGGAATGGACCCCTTATCTGCTGGCAAATGCGGCAGACATCAAGGGGGAAGAAGTGCTGCGGGTGTTGCTGTATCAGGACAGCAAGGTAGTGCCCATGATCTCGCTGCTGGAAAAATCTCTGGGCGACCGCACAGCGGTGCTGCTGGGCGAGCGTGCCGCAGCGGATACGCTGATCCTGACCCCCAGAACCGTCTCTGGCCGTGAAATGCTGGATGCCGTGTGTATGCCGGTGGGCATCGACCCGGAAGATGTGCTGGTACTTGCCGGAGGGCTGCCTATGCTGGACATGGTGCGCGCTTCCAGCCAGAGCACCGCAGCTGCGGATGCCCCGGCTGAGCTGCGTCTTGCTGCCCAAAAGGTCACTTTGACCGATGCTGCGGCAGGTTCTGCAGTGGAAGTGCTGTACCGTATGGTGCGGGATGCTGAAAATTTGGCGTAAAATTTGTGCAAGGCTTCTGCAAATTCTTTCGCAGAAGCCTTTCTTTTTGGAGGAAAGTCAGGTACAATGAGAGAAACGCATCTTCTGGTCCTGCAAAAGAAGGAAAAACTCTTTCTTGCGCTGTCGCTGGCGGCGGTGGTTTTGTGCACAGTGCTGGCCTTTGGCTTTGCCGTGCCGCTGCAGGCTGCCGAACCGCAGGTCCTGCCGGATACGACCGGGCTGGAACAGTATGTGCTGGTGGATCTGAACACTGCTGATCTCTCTGCGCTGTGCACACTGCCGGGCGTAGGGGAAAAGCGCGCACAGACGATTCTGGATTACCGGACGCAGAATGGCCCGTTTGAACGGGTAGAAGATGCAGCCGATGTTCCGGGCCTGACACAGACCATTGTGGATTCCTGGGCAGGAATGGCAACCGTGAGCTGAGCCGCAGCCGGCGGCCCGGCGCAGCAAAAAGGGGAATGATTATGAGTGACGATACCATTTTTATCAACCGGGAACTGAGCTGGCTGGATTTCAACCGGCGCGTTCTTGCGCTGGGAAAGGATAAAAATGTTCCGCTTGCAGAGCGGGTCAAATTTCTTGCGATCTACGGCTCCAATCTGGACGAGTTTTTTATGGTGCGCGTGGGTTCTCTGCAGGAGCGCGCCAATCTGGAACAGGAACAGGGCAAAAAGGTCAAGAGGGAAAACAAGACCAACATGTCCGCGGCGGAACAGCTGACTGCCATCATGCCCAAAACGGCACAGCTGCAGGAGGAGTGCGATAAATACTACGCAAAGGCGCTGGAAGCACTGGCGGAGTGCGGCTGGCGCAAGGTGGATCTTGACCACTTGTCCAAGGAGGACGAGCACTTCTGGAAGAAGTACTTCCAAACGGAGCTGTTCCCCATCCTCAGCCCGCAGATCGTGGATAACCGCCATCCGTTCCCATTCCTGCGCAATAAGGAGATTTACCTTGGCGTTCTGCTCAAGGAAAAACACCCGGCAGGGCAGAGCCTTGGCATCATTCCCATTTCCAGCCAGATGGAACGGATGCACGTTGTAAAAAAAGACGGCGAAACGCAGTTTGCACTTACCGAAGAGCTGGTGCTGCACTTTGCGGCCAGCATCTTTGGCAAAGAGACGATTCAGGAAAAATGTCTCTTCCGTGTTACCCGCAATGCGGATATCGACGTAAAAGAGGGCATGATGGATCATGATATCGACTACCGCGAGATCATGACCGAGCTGCTCAAGCGCCGCCGTAAGCTGGCTGCGGTGCGTCTGCAGATCACGCCTGCCCCGGCCCCGGAGGTAGAACGCCTGCTGTGCAACCGTCTGCTGCTCACCCATAAACGGGTGTTCGAGCAGAAAAGCCCGCTGGATCTGAGCTTTTTCTACAAGCTCACCGGCCGCATGGAAGCGGAGGAACGGCCGGAACTGTTCTACCCGGCTGCACGGCCCATGCTGCCGCCGCCGGACTACGACCTTGCCGCTGAGGTGCAGAAGCACGATGTGCTGCTCAGCTATCCGTACCAGTCCATCCGGCCCTTCATTGCCATGCTCAAAAAGGCTGCCCATGATCCTGAGGTCATTTCCATCAAAATGACGCTGTACCGTATGGCGCGGGAGTCCCAGATCGTGCAGGCGCTGATGGAAGCCGCTGAGAACGGCAAAGAGGTGGTGGCGCTGGTGGAGCTGCGCGCCCGCTTTGACGAGCAGAACAATATCGACTGGTCGAAGCAGCTGGAAAGCGCAGGCTGCACGGTCATTTATGGCTTTGATGATTACAAAGTGCACTCCAAGCTGACCCTTATCACCAAAAAGAGCAAAGAGGGCTACTCTTATATCACCCAGATCGGCACCGGCAACTACAACGAAAAGACCAGTGAGCTTTACACGGATTATTCCTTCATTACGGCAGACCATGGCATTGGCGAGGAAGCTTCCAATGTGTTCCAGAACCTTGCCGTGCAGAAGCTGACGGAGGAGAGCGACCGGATGCTGGTAGCACCGCTGCGCTTCAAGAGCGTATTGCTGGAAGAGATGGATCGTGTCATTGCCGCCGCCCGCATGGGCCGTCCGGCATCCATGATCCTGAAAAACAATTCCATCAGCGACCGGGATATCATCCTCAAGCTGCAGGAAGCCAGCTGTGCCGGTGTGCGCATTGATATGATCGTGCGCGGCATCTGCTGCGTGCGCGCCGGCGTGCCCGGCAAGACGGAGAACCTGCATATCCGCAGCCTTGTGGGTCGTTATCTGGAGCATGGCCGCATTTACAGCTTCTTCGATGGTGCACATACCCGCATCTATATTGCATCCGGCGATTTCCTCACCCGCAACACCGAGTGCCGCGTGGAGGTGGGCGTGCGCGTGGAGGATCCCGTGCTGGTGCGGAAGCTTACCGATATTCTGCAGCTGCAGCTGCGGGATAACGTCAATGCCCGCGAGATGCGCCCGGACGGCAGCTACCAGAAGGTAAAGCCCGCTGAGGGCGAAGCACTGGTGAACGGCCAGATGGGCATGTATGAGCTGTTGAAAAATGACTGGACGCAGCCGGAGCCTTGGAGGCTTTCTGCCGCTGCGCAGGAAAAACAGCCTGAACCTTCTGCCGAAGCAGAAAAGCCAGAACCTGCGAAAACGGAAGTAGCTCCCGCTGCAAAACAGGCAGAAGCTTCTCACCCGGAATCTGCTGCGGCACCGGAAAGCGGCGACCGTTTTGACCAGCTGGAACAGATGGTCAATCATAAAAAGCGTACAGAGCCGCAGCCTGCCCCTGCAGCCAAGCCGATAAAGCCGGTGGTGGTGGAGACACCCGCCCCCAGAAGCCGCCTGAAACGGATTTTGGATTTCTTCAGGTTACGCAGATAATATTTGCAAGACCCGACAGAGCAAACCCTCTGCCGGGTCTTTTTGCGTGTTTGCCTGCATAAATAAAAAGCAAACGGAAGGCAGGAGGCAGAAGGTGCGGGCAAAGCGATGGGGACGAGCCGGGCACGGCAGGGAGCAGCCCAGACGGAGGGTGATTTTTCTGGCAGTTTTAGCCGGACTGCTGGTGTGCGTGGTGCTTCCGGTGCGGGCGCAGAAAAAAACGGGGAAGCTCTGTTTCCCGCTGGACACCACACAGTACCGTGTTTCGGACGGATACGGCTGGCGGCAGGATCCTTTTACCGGGGAAAGGACGTTCCATAAGGGCATTGATCTTGCCTGTGCAGAGGGAACAAAAGTGCTTGCTGCGGAAGGCGGTGCGGTGGTGCAGGCATACCGCAGCACAAGCTATGGCACCTGTCTGCGTGTTCTCCATACAGATGGCAGCGAGTCACTTTACGCCCATTTGCAGTACGCCTATGTCCGCCCGGGCGAGGTGGTGGAAGCAGGGCAGCTGCTGGGCGCAGCAGGGCGCAGCGGGCGCGCTACGGGAGCACACCTGCATTTTGAACTGTACCGGAAGGGAACAGCCTGTGACCCGGCGGATGCGCTGGGCCTTTCCTCATGAAGCTGCATGATTTCCGGCAGCTGGGGCCGCTGGTGTTCCGCGACCCGCTGCTTTTGTGTAGCGCACTGTATTTTCTGCTCTACTTTGATGCAAGCGGCTTTTTGCGGCTGGGGCTGCTGGCGGCGTTCCTGCACGAGTGCGGGCACATTCTGGTGTATTGTGTGTTTCTGCGCCGCTTTCCGGTCATTGAGGTGACCATGACTGGCTTTTGTATGCGGATGGACGCTCCGGCCCGGGGCCTTTCACCGGGGCGGCTCTTCTGGCTGGCTGCTGCAGGCCCGGCGGTCAATTTCATGCTGGCAGGCATCTGGGCGCTGCGGCTGGAACAGGAACTGACCATCCGCGGCAGTGCCTTCTGGGCGGCAAATCTGCTGACCGGGGGATTCAATCTGCTGCCCGTTCCACCGCTGGATGGGGCGCAGCTGGCATCCTGCCTGTGCGAAATGCGGCGTGCAGGCAAAAAGTTTAAGGGAAATGATTGAAAAAACAGCTCATTTCGGGTACAATAAAATGACGTGTAAAAATGGACTGTTTATTGGAGGACTCGATGTTTGATCCAAAACTGAAAGAAGCACTGGGACGGGTACAGAAGCCTGGTCGTTATACCGGCGGAGAACCCGGCAGTGTATATAAGGACAAAGAAAAAGTGGATGTCCGCTTTGCGTTCTGCTTTCCGGACACCTATGAGGTGGGTATGTCCTTCCTCGGCGAAAAGATCCTGTATGAGCTGCTCAACCGCCACGAAAACTGGTGGTGCGAGCGTGCTTTTATGCCGTGGCTGGATATGAAGGCTGAGATGGAGCGTCTTGGTCTGCCGCTCTACACCATGGAGAGCAAGGACCCGCTCACCGCTTTTGATGCAGTGGGCTTCACCCTGCAGTACGAGCTTTCCTATACCAATATTCTGGCTATGCTGGATCTGGCGGGCATCCCGTTCTATTCCAAGGATCGCGATGAAAGCTGGCCGCTGATCGTGGCGGGCGGCCCCTGCGCCTGCAACGCGGAACCCATTGCGGACTTTTTTGATGTGGTCCAGCTGGGTGAGGGCGAAAACCAGCTGCCCGGCATCTGCGCCGAGATCGAAAAGGCCAAGAAGGAGGGCGGCGTTTCCAAAAAGGAACTGCTGCTGCGCATTGCAAAGATCCCCGGCGTCTATATCCCGGCGTTCTACGATGTGGAGTATTACGAAGATGGCCGGGTCAAGGCCATCACCCCCAATGAGCCGGGCATCCCAGCGCGCATCACCAAGGCGATCATCAAGGACCTGAACGAGTTTGCCCCGCCTACGAATTTCGTGGTGCCCATGGTGGGTGCCATTCAGGACCGCGCCAGCATCGAGGTGCTGCGCGGCTGTGTGCGTGGCTGCCGTTTCTGTCAGGCGGGCTTTCTGTACCGTCCCATGCGCCAGCGTGACGCGGGCCTTCTGAACAGGGCGGCGCAGGAGCTGTGCGCTAACACCGGCTATGAAGAACTGAGCCTTTCCAGCCTGTCCACCTCTGACCACGGGCAGCTGGAAGAGCTGCTGGACGATCTGAACGAGTGGGCACCCAAGGAGCATGTGAGTCTGTCGCTGCCTTCGCTGCGCGTGGACAACTTCTCCCAGAGCCTCATTGAAAAGACCACCAAGGTGCGCAAGAGCGGCCTGACCTTCGCCGCCGAAGCCGGCACCCAGCGCCTGCGCAACGTCATCAACAAGAATGTCACATGGGATGAGATCGAAAAGACCTGCACCATTGCATTCAACGCGGGCTACACCTCGGTCAAGCTCTACTTCATGATGGGCCTGCCCACTGAGACCATGGAGGACATTGAGGGCATCGCAGAGACGGCGCAGAAGGTGGTAGACCTCTATTATTCGCTGCCCAAGCGCGGCAAGGGAAAGGGCGTTCAGGTGACCATCAGCTGTGCCTGCTTTGTGCCCAAGCCCCATACGCCGTTTGAGTTCGTGCCCATGGACACTGAAGAAATGCTGCGCGCCAAGCAGAAGCACCTGCTGGAAAGTGTGCGCAGCCGCAAGATCAAGGTCAACTACCACGACAGCACCACCAGCTTTTTGGAGGGCGTGTTCGCCAAGGGCGACCGCCGTCTGGCACCGGTCATTGTGGAAGCCTACAAGCGCGGCTGCTACTTCGACGGCTGGGAGGAGTGCTTCAAGTACGATACTTGGCTGCAGACCTTTGCTGATCTGGGCATCGACCCGGCGTTCTACTGCCAGCGGCCCATCGGTCTGGACGAGGTAACGCCCTGGTCCCATATGGACTACGGTGTTACCCACGAATATCTGGTACGGGAGTACAAAAAGGCCCTTGCCGCCCAGACTACCCAGCCCTGCAACCGTGCCTGCCACGGCTGCGGTGCAAATCACCTGTTAGGAGGTCCCTGCTTTGATTACAGTCAGAATCTCGTTTGAGAAAAAGAATGAGGCCTCCTACATCTCCCTGCTGGACCTGCAGCGGGTGATGCAGCGGGTGCTCAAGCGCAGCGGCCTGCCGGTGTGGCATACGCTGGGTTTCAATCCCCACATCTATATGACCTTTGCCTGCCCGCTTTCTCTGGGGCAGGAGAGCGAGTGCGAGTGCGTGGACGTCAAGACCGAAGCGGAAGCCCCGGATTTTGAACAGTGGAAAGCGGCCCTCAATGCCATCATGCCCGCAGGCATCGTGATCACGCACGTTGGCCCGGTGCAGATGAAAGCGGACCTCATTGCCTACGCATGCTATCGCATCACCTACCCGGCGGCAGCGGCTGCGGCGCTGGATGCGTACAACGCGCTGGAAAGCGCCCCGGTGGAAAAGCACGGCAAAAAAGGCAACAAGATCATTGAGCTGAAGGAATATCTGCCCAAGGTGGAGTACACCACGGAGGGGGACAGCGTGCACATTGATCTGTGCCTGCCCGCTGCGCAGGAGCTGAACCTGAACCCCTCGCTGCTCACCGGCTTTCTGGAAGAAAAATTCGGCCTGCCTGCCGTCAGCGCCAACATCCTGCGCAAAAAGTTTTTGACGGCAGATAAGCAGCTGTTTGTCTGATCGGAGCGTGAAAGACTGTCTGTTGGGCAAAACAGAAAATTTTTGCATTTATTTTGGTCAGAACGCTTGCATTCACGCAGGTTTTGTGATATCCTATTTAGGCGTTAGTGTCCGCTGAGACCACAGCGGGGTTAATGACAATATCATTAAACGGGCGGTCCTCTGACGGCAAAGTGCCGTGTATGAACGTCTAAAAACAAATGGAGGATTCAAAAATGGACGCACTGAAGATTATTTCTGAAGGCAGCATCAAGGCTGAAAAGCCCCAGTTCAACGTTGGCGATACCGTCCGCGTTGATGTTCGTATCAAGGAAGGCGACCGTGAGCGCATTCAGGCCTTTGAGGGCACTGTGATCGCAAAGAAGCACGGCGGCGTTGCTGAGACCTTTACCGTTCGCCGCGTTGCTTACGGTGTTGGCATCGAGCGTGTCTTCCCCATCAACAGCCCCTTCGTTGAGAAGGTCACCGTTGTCCGCAAGGGCAAGGTCCGCCGCGCAAAGCTGTTCTACCTGCGTGGCCGTACGGGCAAGGCTGCCAAGGTCAAGAGCGATATTTGATCATCCCCGATTTGAAACGGGAGAAAAGGGACAACCTTGTTGTCCCTTTTTTCTTTATCAAAATTTCGGAAAAATGCGGCTTTTTGCAGGCACCGTTCTTGCGAAGAGCCTGTCGGTTGCGGTATAATCGGGTCAGCAGTGTAAAACCAGAAGGTGAGGTGTACCGGATATGGAAAAACAGGAACAGACAAAGCCCGTGCGCGGGCAGAACCTGCTGGAATGGTACGAGGCATTGATCTCGGCAGCGCTGGTGCTGGTGCTGATCTTTTCGTTTTTCTTCCGCATCATTCAGGTGGACGGCAGCTCCATGGTGCCCACACTGGTGAACGGTGATAAGCTCATCGTGTGGGGAGCAGGCTATACCCCGCAGCGTGGTGACGTGGTCATTGTGGACAGCTATACCTCCTACGGTAAACCGCTGGTCAAGCGTGTCATCGCCAAGGGCGGAGATACCATCAGCATTGATTACGATTCCGGTGTGGTCATGGTGAACGGTGAGGTCTTGCAGGAGGACTACATTGCAGAGCCTACCTATCTTGGCTACGATGTGCAGTT
Organism: Faecalibacterium sp. I4-3-84; assembly: GCF_023347255.1. Classification (GTDB taxonomy): domain Bacteria; phylum Bacillota; class Clostridia; order Oscillospirales; family Ruminococcaceae; genus Faecalibacterium; species Faecalibacterium taiwanense. The sequence continues at coordinate 149,745 of NZ_CP094466.1, read as the reverse complement.
CCCGTACACAGTGTCGGAGGGCACGGTGTTCGTGATGGGTGATAACCGCAACCAATCACTGGACAGCCGTTCCACCTATGTGGGCTGCATTGACGAACGGGACATTCTGGGCAGGGTGCTTTTGTGCTTTATGCCCTTTACAGATTTTGGGGTGGTAAAATGAACGAAATGGATACCCGCTTTGCAAACCAGTACAATATTCAGTGGTTCCCGGGCCACATGACCAAGACTCTGCGCATGATGGAGCAGGAGATCCAGCACGTGGATGCCAGCCTTGTGCTGCTGGATGCCCGAATCCCGCTTTCCAGCCTGAACCCGGAGATCGAGCGCATCACGGCCCGCAAGCCGAAACTATACGCGCTGAACAAGGCCGATCTGGCAGACCCGGCTGTAACGGAAGAGTGGATCAAGTATTTCCGTGCGGCAGATGCCGGCTGTGTGGCCATCAGCGCCAAGCAGAAGGGCGGTGCCAATGCGGTAAAGGCTGCCATTGAAAAAGAACTGGCGGGCCTGCTGGAACGCCGCCAGAACCGCGGCATGGGCGGTGCCAAAACACAGGTGATGCTGTGCGGCATCCCCAATGTGGGCAAATCCACCTTCATCAACACCTTTGCAGGCTCTGCCCGCGCCAAGGCGGCAGACCGCCCGGGCGTAACCAAGGGCAAACAGTGGGTCAGCACCGACAAATTTGACCTGCTGGATATGCCCGGCGTACTGTGGAAGAAGTTTGACTCCAAGACCATTGCGTCCAATCTGGCCTTTATCGGCTCCATCAAGGATGATATTCTGGATGTGGAAGAGCTGGCCATGAACCTGCTGGACGAGGTGCGCCGCAACTACCCCGACCTTGTGGCCCAGCGCTACAAGCTGGATGCCGAAACGCTGGCCCTGCCGCCCTACGAGCTGATGGAAGCCATCGGCCGCAAGCGCGGTCTGCTGGTGCGCGGCGGCGAGGTGAACACCGAGCGCTGCGCCATTATGCTGGTGGACGAGTTCCGCGCCTGCAAGTGGGGCCGCATCTCGCTGGAGCGTCCGCCGCAGCGGGATGATCTGGCTGATTTTGCCGAGGAGGATGACGAATGAAGCGCCGTTCCGACGAGGAGATCTCGGCTCCGTTGTATGAGTACGATGCCGCTGTACGCAGTCAGTATGGCTGCTTTGCAGGCGTGGACGAAGCCGGACGCGGCCCTCTGTGCGGCCCGGTGTGCGTAGCGGCCTGTATTCTGGACCCGGAGAATCCGGTCTTTGGCATCAACGACTCCAAAAAGCTTACTGAGAAAAAGCGGGAAGCTCTGTTTGATGAGATCATTGAAAAGGCGTTGGCCTACAAAATTGTTTTTGTGGGGCCGGAGATCATTGACCGGGACAACATCCTCAACGCCACCATGGGCGGCATGAAGCAGGCTGTGGAAGAGCTGGACATCGTGCCGAACCTTGTTCTCGTGGATGGAAACCGCACCCCGGCAGGGCTGCTGGTCCCGGCACAGCCGGTGGTCAAGGGCGATGCCACCAGTGCCAGCATCGGCGCAGCATCCGTCCTTGCCAAGGTCAGCCGTGACCGCTATATGCTGGAACTGGACAGACAGTATCCGCAGTATCAGCTGGCAAAGCACAAGGGCTACCCGACCAAGCTCCACTATGAGCTGATCGCCCAGTACGGCATCCAGCCGTTCTACCGCCGCAGCTTCCTCAAAAAGCAGGGCTACTGGCCGGAGAACGGAAAGTGAACCGCGCCGAGACAGGGCGCAGGGGAGAAGCAGCTGCGGCCCGCTGGTATCAGAAGCAGGGCTGCAGGCTGCTGGCACACAACTTCCACACCCGGATGGGTGAGCTGGATGTTGTGGTGCAGGAGCCGGATGGGACCATTGTCATCTGTGAGGTCAAGACCCGTGCGGAAGGCTCTCTGGCCAGCCCGGCAGAAGCGGTGGACCGGCCCAAACAGCGCCGCCTGATCCGTGCAGCACAGTGTTATCTGCAGCAGAACGGCCTGAGCGATGCACCGGTGCGATTTGACGTGGCAGAAGTGTTCCCTCTTGACAGCGGGCGCTGGATGGTACATATTATAAGGGGCGCTTTTCTCACGTAAAGCAACGGCCCCGGTGGGAAAATGTACGGGCAGAGGGCTTCTCTGCCACAGCAGAAGAGCGTGCTTTGCACGTTCTACGGCGAAAAAGGAGCGACAACAATGCAGTTTTTTAGTACCAGAGACCAAAACCGCAAAGTGACTTCCTCGGAAGCAATCGCACAGGGCCTGTCCAACGAGGGCGGTCTGTTTGTACCGGAAAGCTTTCCGCAGGTGGATGTGAAGGCACTGTGCGAGCTGGACTACCCGGCCATGGCAGCTGCCGTCATCAAAGAATATCTGACCGACTACTCGCAGGATTTCCTGACTGAAGCTGCCCACAAGACCTACGGAGAGGCCTTTGGCGGCAAGGCAGGCTATCTTGCCCCGGTGGAAGGGGACACCTATGCCTTAGAGCTGTGGCATGGCCCTACCTGTGCATTCAAGGATTATGCTCTGCAGCTGATGCCGAAGCTTCTGGTGGAAGCCAAAAAGAATCTGGGCCGCACGGAAAAGACCCTGATCCTTGTGGCGACCAGCGGCGATACCGGCAAGGCAGCTCTGGACGGCTACCATGATATCCCGGGCGTGGAGATCGCAGTGTTCTATCCCACGGGCGGCACCAGCGAGATCCAGCGCCTGCAGATGGCAACGCAGGAGGGTGCCAACGTGGCAGTGTACGCTGTGCGCGGCAACTTTGATGATGCACAGACCGGTGTGAAGAAGGTCTTTGGTGACACTGCCATTGCAGCAGAGCTTGCCAAGCGGAACATCCGCCTGTCCAGCGCCAACTCCATCAACTGGGGCCGTCTGGTGCCGCAGATCGTCTATTACTTTGCCGCCTATGCCCAGCTGCTCAAGGCGGGCAGGATCACCTTCGGCGATGAAGTGGACTTCTGCGTACCCACCGGTAACTTCGGCGACATTCTGGCAGGCTACTATGCAAAGCGCATGGGCCTGCCCGTGGGCAAGCTGGTCTGCGCTTCCAACGAGAACAACGTGCTGACCGATTTCCTCACCACCGGCACCTACACCGCAAAGCGGGAGTTCTTCAAGACCACCTCACCCAGCATGGACATTCTGGTGTCCTCGAACCTCGAGCGCCTTCTGTACCATGTCACCGGCAGTGATGCCGAGGTGGCGGGCCTGATGAAGAGCCTTGCCGAGACTGGTAGCTATACTGTGCGTCCGGAGACGCTGGCTGCCATTCAGGAGAACTTCTCCTGCGGCTGGAGCAGTGAGGAAGAAGTGGCAGGGGAGATCCGTGTCCGCTACGAGAAGGACAACTACCTGTGTGATACCCACACCGCCGTTGCGTTCCATGTGGCAGCGCAGAAAAAGCGCGCGGGCGTGCCCATGGTGGTGCTGTCCACCGCGTCTCCCTTCAAGTTCCCGCGCAGTGTGCTGGAAGCACTGGGCCGCACCGCCCCGGAAAATGATTTTGAAGCAATGCAGCAGCTGGAAGCAGCTACCGCGCATACCGCACCGGCAAGCCTTGCCGCGCTGCGCCAGAAGCCGGAGCGCTTTAACACCGTGATCGATCCTGCGCAGATCGCCGAGGTGGCGCTGGGCTATCAGGAATAACACATCCTGCTGCATTTAGAACAGGAGAAAAAACATGGCACTTTTTGTGCTTGGCGATACCCACCTTTCTCTGGGCGCTTCCAAGCCGATGGATATTTTTCCCGGCTGGAATGATTATGTGGAGCGCCTTGAGAAAAACTGGCGCAAGCTCATCAAACCAGAGGATACCATTGTATTGGCGGGCGATATCAGCTGGGCCATGCGCCTGACCGATACCCGTAAGGATTTTGAATTTCTGCAGAGCCTGCCCGGGCAGAAGATCATCATGAAGGGCAACCACGATTACTGGTGGTCTACCGTGAACAAGATGAATGCCTACCTCAAAGCAGAAGGCTTTGATACCCTGCACATTCTGCACAACAACTCCTACAGTGTAGAGGGGTATGCACTGTGCGGTACCCGCGGCTGGCTGTTTGATGCAGGCGAGGCCCACGACGAAAAGGTGATGAACCGCGAGATCGGACGGCTGCGCATGAGCTTGGATGCCGCCGAACCCGGGCTGGAAAAGCTGGTGTTCCTGCACTATCCGCCGGTGTATACCGGCACCAGTGCGCCGGAGATCGTAGCCACCTTAAAGGAATACAGCATCAGGACCTGCTACTATGGCCATCTGCACGGCAATGCCATCCGCTATGCGGTGCAGGGCGATGTGGATGGCATCCACTACAAGCTGGTCAGTGCCGATGGGCTGCGTTTTTGCCCGTACCGCATCAATTGAACCGTTAAAACCAATAAAAATTAACAATTTGGGCTGGCAATTGTGTCAGGAGCGTGCTATAATAGTTTTTGACGCGATTGTTGCACCCAATTGAGCGCGCGCGTCCCCGCATATTGCAAAAGCAAGTTCATCCAGGACGCAGTGCGCGGTTGCAAAGGGCAAAAACTTCCTGCCCTGCGCAATAGAATTTTTGAGTGGAGGAAAAACAAATGAATTTCATCAAGTGTGAAAAGCTCGAGAAGAGCATGGCAGAACTGCAGTTCTCCATCGACGCAGAGGCTTTCAAGAAGGCTGTTGCCGATGTTTTCAAGAAGGAAGGCAAGAAGTACGCTGTTCCCGGCTTCCGTAAGGGCAAGGCTCCCCGCGCTCTGATCGAGAAGATGTACGGCGCTGATGTCTTTACCTATGATGCCATCAATGAGCTGTTCCCCGAGGCTTTCGAGGCTGCTGTCAAGGAAGCTGGCGTTGAGCCGGTCGGCCGTCCGGAGGTCACTGTTGACTCTGCTGATGAGACCAACGGTGTCACCCTGACCGTCAAGGTCGCTGTCAAGCCTGAAGTCAAGATTGGCAGCTACAATGGTCTGACAGTTGAAAAGACTGTCCATACTGTTTCTGACGAGGCTGTTGAAGCTGAGCTGAAGCGTGTGCAGGAGCGCAATGCCCGTGAGCTGACCCGTGAGGGCGCTGCTGAGAACGGCGACATCGCTGATATCGACTTCGAGGGCTTCGTCGATGGCGTGGCTTTCGAGGGCGGCAAGGCTGAGCACTACAGCCTGACTCTGGGCAGCGGCAGCTTCATCCCCGGCTTTGAGGATCAGATCGTGGGCCACTCCGCTGGCGAAGAGTTCGACGTGAATGTTACCTTCCCCACCGAGTATCAGGCTGCCGAACTGGCTGGCAAGGCTGCTGTGTTCAAGATCAAGCTGCACGAAGTGAAGTACAAGGAGCTGCCTGCTCTGGATGACGAGCTGGCTAAGGATTGCTCTGAGTACGACACTCTGGACGAGTTCAAGGCTTCCATCCGCAAGAACAATCAGGAGCAGCTGGACAAGCAGGACGATCTGGCTGTTGAGAATGCTCTGGTGGATCAGGTCATCGAGAGCATGGAGGGTGAGATCCCCCAGGCAATGTATGATGCCCGCATGGACGAGATGGTCAACGACTTTGCATTCCGCGTGGAGCAGCAGGGCCTGCGCCTCGAGGACTACCTGAAGTATATGGGCCAGACTATGGAGCAGTTCCGCGCTTCCTTCATGCCGCAGGCTGAGAAGCAGGTCAAGATCCGTCTGGCTCTGGAGGCTGTTGCTGCTGCTGAGAACATCGAGGCTTCCGAGGAGGAAGTTTCCGCTGAGATCAAGCGCATTGCTGACCAGTACAAGATGGAAGAGGACAAGGTTCGTGAGCTGGTCAATGTTGACGACCTGAAGAAGGATCTGGCCATCAACAAGGCCATCGACTTCATCAAGAGCCACGCAAACATCGTGGAGAAGGCTGCTGAGGAAGAGAAGGCTGCAGACGCTGAGTAATCAGCTCCTGTGTTCCTTTGAAGCGAGCAGTATGCTGCACGGTTTCAATCAAAGGTTGTAAAAATTGACCGATACGGAAGAACCGGCAGGGAAACCGTATCGGTCAATTTTGCAAATACTATATTCCATTTCAGGAGGCGAACTTTATGAGTTTTGTTCCTTACGTTGTGGAACAGTCGTCCCATGGCGAGCGTTCCTATGATATTTTCTCCCGTCTTTTGAACGATCGCATCATCGTTCTGAGCGAGGATGTCAACGATACCTCCGCCAGCCTTGTTGTGGCACAGCTGCTGTATCTGGAAGGGCAGGACCCGGACAAGGACATCAGCCTGTATATCAACAGCCCCGGCGGCTCCATCAGCGCCGGCATGGCCATCCACGATACCATGCAGTATATCAAGTGCGATGTTTCCACCATCTGCATGGGCATGGCAGCTTCCATGGGTGCCTTCCTGCTGGCAAGCGGCACCAAGGGAAAGCGTTTTGCACTGCCCAACTCGGAAATTCTGATCCATCAGCCGCTGATCGGCGGGCAGGGCGGCGGCCTTTCCGGCCAGACCACCGATATCAAGATCCATGCCGAGCACATGGTGTATATCCGCGATAAGATGAACCGCATGCTCAGCGAGTACACCGGCCAGCCGCTGGAAAAGATCCAGCTGGATACCGAGCGCGACAACTATATGTCCGCACTGCAGGCAAAGGAATACGGCCTGATCGATGAGGTCATTGCCCACCGCTGAGCCGCCGACATTTAATTTACCCAGGATAAGGAAAAACAGCTATGGCAAATAACAATTCCGGCAGAGACAAAAACGAAAAGGATCTGGTCTGCAGCTTCTGCGGAAAGCATCAGGACGAAGTGGAGCGTATGATCATCGGCCCCGGTGTCAATATCTGCAGCGAATGCATCGGCCTGTGCCACGACCTGCTTTCCGACAAGCCGGATCAGCCCAAAAGCGCCCGACCGGCCCGTGGTGCAAACCGTGCACACATCCAGCCTGCGGACGATCTGGATATCAACATCCTGACCCCGGCCGAGATCAAGGAAGGTTTGGATCAGTATGTGATCGGTCAGGACGAGGCAAAGCGTGTGCTGGCCGTCTCGGTCTACAACCACTACAAGCGCATCCTCAGCGGCAAGGGCAGCGATGTGGAGCTGCAGAAGTCCAACGTGCTGCTGCTGGGTCCTTCCGGCGTGGGCAAGACCCTGCTGGCACAGACTCTGGCAAAAATGCTGGGCGTTCCCTTCGCCATTGCCGATGCCACCACCCTGACCGAAGCCGGTTATGTGGGCGAGGATGTGGAGAACATTCTGCTCAAGTTGATCCAAGCAGCGGATTTTGATGTGCAGAAGGCACAGATCGGTATTATCTATATCGACGAGATCGACAAGATCACCCGCAAGAGTGAGAACCCCTCCATCACCCGCGATGTGGGCGGTGAGGGCGTGCAGCAGGCCCTGCTGAAGATTTTGGAGGGCACTGTGAGCAATGTTCCTCCGCAGGGCGGCCGCAAGCACCCGCAGCAGGAGTTCATCCAGATCGACACCACCAACATCCTGTTCATCTGCGGCGGTGCATTTGATGGCTTGGATAAGTATATCCTGCGCCGCACCGATAAGTCCGCACTGGGCTTCGGCAGCAGCCTGAAGGATAATTCCAGCGAAGCGGAGAAGGCTCTGCTGCGCAAGGTGGAACCCCACGATCTGGTCAAGTTCGGCCTGATCCCGGAACTGATCGGCCGTCTGCCGGTCATTACCGTGCTGGACGATCTGGACGAGGACGCTCTGGTTCGCGTACTCAAGGAGCCGCGCAACAGCCTTGTGAAGCAGTATAAGGAACTTCTGAGCATGGATAATGTGGAACTGAACTTCACTGACGAAGCACTCCACGCCATTGCCCGCAAGACGATCGAGCGCAAGACCGGTGCCCGCGGCTTGCGCAGCGTGATGGAAAGCATTCTGCTGCCCATCATGTACGAGGTGCCCACCGATGCTACCATCATCCGCGTAACTGTGGATGAAGATACCGTGGAAGGCGGCGAAGCACATCTGGAATACGGCGCGGTGCGCAAGCGCTATAAAAATCAGGTCGCTCTGAGCTGACGCTTTTAGCGTACAGCAGGGGAGCAAAGACCCGGCATTCAAGCTCTGTTTCAAAAGCTTTTTGCTTTTGGCAGGGCTTTTTGCTTTATTATTCTTGTTTCCGAGGGCAAAATGTACTATAATATTAAGGTCTGGAATGGCATGGGGAACGCTCCCTGGCAGGAATGCTCCGCAAAATGCCGCTCTGGCGCTATGGGTAACAGGAAGTACGATAAAGGAGTGTGTTTCTAATGGCAAATTATCTTGCAATGAATCGTGATGAACTCACTGCCGAAAAGGCAGCGCTCGAAGCAGAGTATAAAAAATTTCAGGCCAAGGGTCTCAAGCTGAACATGGCCCGCGGCAAGCCCGGCCCTCACCAGATGGATCTGGCTATGGACCTGCTGAAGATGAATGACTATACCACCGATGCCGGTACGGATGCCCGCAACTATGGCGAGCTGGAAGGCCTGCAGGAGGCCCGCGTGCTGTTTGCGGATGTCTTTGGCGTAAAGCCGGAGGAAGTGTTCGTGGGCGGCAACTCCAGCCTGCAGCTGATGTATAACCTCGTCAATATCGGCTATGTGTTCGGTTTCCCGGAGTCTCCGTGCCCCTGGTCTCAGGTGGAGAAGCGCAAGTTCCTCTGCCCGGTGCCCGGCTATGACCGTCACTTTGCTATTACCGAGGAGTTTGGCTTTGAGCTGGTCAGCGTGCCTATGACCCCCAATGGCCCGGATATGGACATTGTGGAAAAGCTGGTGGCCGAGGATCCTGACATCAAGGGCATCTGGTGTGTGCCGCAGTATTCCAACCCCGATGGCTACACCTACAGCGATGAGACCATCGAGCGTTTTGCCAAGATGAAGACCGCTGCGCCTGATTTCAAGATCTTCTGGGATGAAGCCTATATCGTCCATCACCTGACCGATGAGATCATCGAGACTCCGGTGCTGCTGAACGAGAGCAAGAAGTACGGCAACGAAAACCGTGTGTTCATGTTCACTTCCACCAGCAAGATCACCTTCCCGGGCGCAGGTGTCTCTGCCATTGCCTGCAGCGAGAGCAGCATGAAGTATATCTGCAAGCGCTTCTCGGTCATGATCATCAGCTATGACAAGATGAACCAGCTGCGCCACGTCCGCTTCCTGAAGAACAAGGAAGGTGTGCTGGCCCACATGGCAAAGCACCGTCGTCGTCTGGTGCCCTGCTTTGATGCCGTCAAGACCGCATTCAAGAACAACCTCATCCCCTGCGGGGATATTGCCCACTGGACGGACCCCAAGGGCGGCTACTTCATCAGCCTGTATGTGATGCCCGGCTGTGCAAAGCGCGTGGCGGGTCTGTGCAAGGATGCGGGCCTGACCCTGACCGGTGCCGGTTCTGCATATCCCTATCACAAGGACCCCGAGGATTCTCACCTGCGCATTGCGCCCACCTATCCCAGTCTGGACGAGGTGGAAACCGCTTCCGAACTGCTGTGCATCTGTGTGCGTCTGGCTGTGGCAGAAAAACTGCTGGCTGACAAGGCAGACTAACATTTTTTGATTTTATCTCCTCTGTGCGGCCCGTCTGGGCCGTCAGGGGAGTTTTGTCGCAAGAAAGCCGGCACGACGGCCCCCTTGCGGAAATGATAAGGCCCGCCGGAGCAGGCGGTCCGCGCTAGAATACGGGCGGCAGCTGCAAGAACTGCTGCTTTTGGAGGTTCTCTGAATTTTATGAAAACAAAAGGCAAAGCATGGCATCTGATCGCCACAGTGCTGTTGATCGTGGTATTTGTGTATACTGCGTTCTTCGGTGTGTATGCCAAGTACGGCGATACGACCACGACCTACATCAAAGGTGCAAAGGATATCCGCTTCGGTGTGGATATCAAGGGCGGTGTCAACGTCACCTTTGTGCCGTCGGATGGCTACGATGCTACCGAAGAACAGCTGGAAGCAGCCCAGCTCGTCATTGAGAACCGTCTCGTGGCGCTGAATGTGACCGACTACGAGCTGTATGTGGACAACAATTCCGACAGCCTGATCCTGGAGTTCCCGTGGCAGTCCGGTGAGACAGATTTTGACCCGGAAGCTGCGATCGATGAGATCGGCACCACCGCCTATCTGACCTTCCGCGAGGGAAGCAGTGCGGACGGTGAGCTGATCCTGGACGGCTCCATGATCGAGAGCGCCGCAGCTCAGTATGGCCCCGTCAGCAATGGCGGTGCTTCGGAGTATTTCGTCTCCCTCAAATTTACAGAGGACGGTGCCAAGGCATTTGGCGATGCTACCACAAAGCTGGCTGCATCGGGCGGCACCATCAGCATCTGGCTGGACGATGAAAACGTGAGCACGGCTACGGTCAACACCGCTATTACCGATGGCTCTGCCATCATTACAAGCTCGGCTTCCAATCCTTTCACGCAGGAGCAGGTCGTCAAGATGGCCCGCCAGATCAACTCCGGCGCACTGCCCTTTGCACTGACGGTGGACAGCTATTCCACCGTCAGCCCCAGTCTGGGCGAGAACAGCCTAAGCGCCATGGTTCTGGCCGGCCTGATCGCCTTTGCACTGATCGTGGTGTTCATGACGATGCTGTACCGTCTGCCGGGCTTCCTTGCATGTATTGCACTGGCTGGTCAGGTGGCAGCAACGCTGGCGTTCGTTTCCGGCTACTTCCCGGTGTTTGAAAGCTTTACCATGACTCTGCCCGGCATCGCAGGCATCATCCTTGCCATCGGCATGGGCGTGGATGCCAATGTTATCACGGCAGAACGCATCAAGGAAGAGCTGAAAAACGGCAAGTCCCTGGATGGCGCGCTCAAGAGCGGTTTTGCCCGCGGCCTGACCCCCATTGTTGACGGCAACGTGACCATCGTCATCGTGGCCATCGTGCTGATGGGTGCCTTTGGCCCCTCGGACAGCATGTTTGCAAAGGCACTCCACTTTGTGTTCTTTGCCTTTGGCCCCTCCACCGCAGGCACTATTTATGCCTTCGGTTACACGCTGCTCACCGGCGTGCTGCTGAACTTTGTGTTTGGCGTGTTTGCTACCCGTGTGATGATCCGCGGTGCGGCATCTATCAAGGCACTGCGCAACCCTTGGCTCTACGGTGCAGAAAAGCCCGGCAAGGAAAAAACCGAGAAGAAGCCCATCGACTTTGTGGGCCTGCGCAAGCGCTTCCTGACGATCTCCTCCTGCCTGATGGCAGCCATCGTGCTGTGCGCTGTGGTTTTGGGTGTCCATCTGGATACCGAGTTCACCGGCGGTGCCATGATCACCCTGAGCTACGAGGGCAGCTTTACCATGTCGGATGTGCAGAAGGTTGCATCCTCTGCATTGGAGAATAACGGCCTGACCCTGCAGACCGGTGAGAATGTTGCTACCGGTGGCCAGACCCTGAAAATCTCGATGCCCGGTACCGAAACAGTGACTACCGAGCAGGTGGCCAAGCTGCTGGACAGCCTGAACGAAAGCTGCCCGGACAACAATTTTGAACAACTGTCGCTAAGCAACGTCAGCGCTGCCATGGGCACCAAGTTCCTGCAGAAGAGTCTGGTTGCCGTGGTGTTTGCACTGGTGCTGATCCTGCTGTACATCGCCCTGCGCTTCAAGAACATCGGCGGCCTGACCGGCGGCATGATGGCAGTGCTGGCGCTTGTGAACGACCTGATGGTGGTGTTTGGCACCTTCGTGTTGCTGCGCACCGCGCTGGATGGCAACTTCATTGCCGCCATGCTTACCATCCTTGGCTACTCCATCAACGATACCGTTGTGGTCTACGACCGTATCCGCGAGAACCGCACCCTGATGGGTAAAAAGGCATCCTTTGAAGAGCTGGTGAACCACTCGGTGAACCAGTCCGCCCGCCGCACCCTGATCACCACCATTACCACGGTGATGGCGCTGGGCGTTATGTGCATCGTGGCAAAGCTGTATGGTCTGGACAGCATCTTTACCTTTGCGTTCCCGCTGATGATGGGCATGATCAGCGGCGTGTACACTTCGCTGTGCGTTTCCACCTCTGCGTGGGTGCTGTGGAGTGAGCGCAAGCCCAAGACCAAAGCCTAAAAACACAGCCCGGTCAGACCGGACAGGAGGAACAGAACATGAAGTGTCCCTATTGCGGAGCCGAGGAATCCAAAGTAATCGATTCCCGCCCCACCGAAGACAGTGAGCGCATCCGCCGCCGCCGCGAATGCCTGAGCTGCCATATGCGCTTTACGACCTATGAGGTCGTGGAGACTGTTCCGCTTGTGGTCATCAAAAAGGACAGCTCCCGTGAGCCGTTCGACCGGCAGAAGCTGCTCAACGCCATGGTGCGTGCCTGCGCCAAGCGGCCGGTCAGCTACGAATCGCTGGAGCGTGCGGTAAGCAGCATTGAGCAGACGCTGCTCAGCTCCTACGACCGTGAAATCCCCAGCGTGCGCATCGGTGAGCTGACCATGCAGGAACTGAAAAAGATCGACGAAGTGGCATATGTTCGCTTTGCATCGGTCTACCGTCAGTTTGCAGACGTGGAAAGTTTTTTCAATGAGCTGAAAAAGCTGATGGGCGACCGCAAGGAACCACAGAAATAATTTGCATCAGAACACCGGCTTTCGCCCAATGGGGCAGGGCCGGTGCTTTTGTTTATACCAGCCGGTGCGAGAGCCATTCCAGTGTTTCCACCTGTACCTGTGCGCGGCGCAGCTCACCAAAGGCCTCCTCTGGGGCACCCATTTCCAGGTGTCCGTCCGCCGCCCGCAGTGCAGCTTCCAGCTCGGTAAAATCTGCGGTGCGCAGCAGGTGGTTCATTTTGGTGCGCATTTGGTCGCACCGGTCGGCACCATCAGCAAGCGCCTGCCGGGCGGCAGGGTAGTCGGTATTGCGGATGGCTTCGGCGGCGGTGTCAAGGTCTGCCGAGATCACATCCGCAAAGCTCTGCACCTTCCAGCTGCTGTAAAAGGCCACGCTCAGCAGTACGGCCACAATGGCGATACATGCATAGATCCGCTTCATCCGCTCACCTCAATGGGAGCCGCCGGCACGGCGGTTCTCTTTTTTTAGCAAAAAATAATCCTCGGTCTCGTTGCCGATCAGCAGCAAAATTTCTTCCGGCAGCAGGGTGTTGGCCTGCGCCGTGCGTTCCAGCCACGCGCGGTCCTTGCCGCACCAGCGCAGGTTGTCTTCCAGCACCTGTCCGTCCAGCACAAAGGGAATGGTGGCGTTGATATGGGTCACCTTCAGCTGCAGGTCAGCAAGACGGGCTGGCTCTTTTTCTGGCCGCAGTGCTGCCGAAAGGGTACCGTTCGTCTCGATCACCGCGTAGGAGACCTCCCGTGGGTCAAAAATATTTTTACCGCGCAGCGCTTCCATCAGGTCGGCTGTGGTCAGCCGCAGCATCCGCAAGGCTTTCTGATCGATCTGCCCGTCCAAGATCACCGTCTTTGGTCTGCCGGAGAGAAAGTTGAAGAATTTCTGGCTGCGGAAGCTCAGCACGGAGCCAAGCAGTTCCAGCGCTGCAATGAGAAACAGCGGGATCAGGCTGGATGTGATGGGCACCTCTTCCGATTCAATGGAGATGGATGCCAGATTGGAAATGAGAATGGTGGACACCAGTTCTTCGGGCTGCAGTTCGCCCAGCTGGCGCTTGCCCATCAGCCGCATGGCAAACAGGACGCACAGATAAATGATGATCGTGCGGCAGATCAGAAGCTTCAAGTAACAAGACCTCCTGTCGTTTCTGACGGAATGGATGCCGCTGCAGCCGGGCATACTGCTGTGCAAAGGAGTGGTTGGATGCGGCAGTTATCACAGAGCCTTGCGGCAAATCTTGCGGTGCTGGACAAAATGTTTGGCACCTCTGCGGATTATTATGCCAAGGAGATCACGATTTATCATTGCAGGGGAAGCATCCTGCTGTTTGACGGCATGGCAAGCCTGGATTCTTTGTGGGAGCTTTTACTGGATGCGGCCAGCCGTCAGGCACCGCCGCAGCAGGCAGGCCAGCGTTGCACCGGGCCGCAGGTCTTTGAGCTGATCCTGCACGGCTCAGCCTTTCCGGCAGAAAGTGAGCCGGTAACAGATCTGGCTGATCTGATCAAACGAATGACGGCAGGCATGGCGGTCTTACTGCTGGACGGCTGCGCAAAGGGCATTGCCTTCTCGGTGCAGGGACTGAAGTTCCGCTCGGTAGACGAGCCTTCCGGGGAGGGCAATCTGCGCGGCTCCCGCGAAGGCTTTGCCGACCTGCTGCGGGTCAATCTGAGCCTGCTGCGGCGGCTCATCCGTACCGAACATCTGGTGCAGGAGGTGGCGCAGGCCGATACCGAAATGCAAACGGAATACGCCATCTGCTACTGCAAAAACAGGGCAGACTCCGCCATGGTGATCCGTGTGCGCAAAGCGCTTGCCGCTGCAAAGCCGGAGCTTTTGCTGGATTCCAGTTACTTTGTGCCGTGGCTGCTGCCGGGCAGGGCGCGGCTGTTCACGCCGGTAAGCTACACCGAGCGGCCTGCCGTGGCGGCGGCAAAGATCTGTGAGGGCAAGATCGTGGTGCTGGTCAACGGAAGTCCCTCTGCCATGGTGCTTCCGGCTCTTTTCTGCGAAAATTTTGAGTGCTTGGACGATTATGCATCCACCGCCGTGTTTTCCTCTTTTCTGCGCATCCTCAAATATGTTTCGTTCTACCTCACAGTATTTCTGCCGGGTGTGTTCGTCTGTCTGGCGGTCTACCTGCCGGAGCTGATCCCACCGCAGCTTCTGTACAAGATCGAAGCGGCGGAGAAGGCCACACCGCTGCCGCTGTTTGCGGAAATGCTGCTGGTCATACTCATTTTGGAGGTCATCCGGGAAGCAGGACTGCGGATGCCGCAGTCGCTGGGGCATTCGGTCAGTCTGGTGTCCGCGTTGATCATCGGCGATGCTGCCATTGCCACCGGGCTTATGAGCACGCCGGTGATCTTTGTGGCAAGCATCACGGCCATCGCGGTGTTCGTCACGCCCTCTTTGTACGAGCCTGCTACGCTGCTGCGTCTGGGCGTGGTGCTGGCTGCAGGCCTTGCCGGGCCGGTGGGCCTTGCGGGAGCTTTTTTTGCAGTTCTGCTCAGTCTTTCCGGCACAGCCTGCCTGCAGGTGCCATATCTGGCGGCGCATCCGTTCCCGCAGCGGCCCATGGAAGAGGATGGCATCATCCGCCGCAACTACCGCCGCCTTTCAGCGCACGACTTTAATATCTGGCAGAAACGGGAGGAAAAATGATACAAAAACAGAAAGGCTTTTCTGCTCCCGTGCTGGCACTGAGCGTGTGGACAGCTGCGCTGGCAGAAGAAATGCAGACCGGTATCTCTCCGCGTGGGATGATCATTCATGGAGCGGTTCAGACTCTTTTGCTCACATGCATCAGTGGGGTGTTCTCTGCCTGTTGGCAGCGGGCAGCCATGCAGTGGGTCTGGCTGTTTTCCGCAGGAGCATGGTTTCTGGCAGAGTTGTTTGAAACCGTAATGCAGGCCCAGAACATCTGCCAGCAGGAGTTCCGCTCCATGGCGCTGATCGGCCTGCTGCCGCTTTTGCTCTGGGCAGGGTGGTGTATTCCGCCTTCCGGCTGGGATGCTCCGGCACGGGTGCTGTGGTGGTTCGTGCTGCTGGGTGGGCTGGTCTGTCTGACAGGGCTTGCCGGGCAGATGGACTGGGCGCACCTGCTGACGGCAGATGCTGTGCAACTGACCCGCTGGCCGCGTGTTCCGCTGTATGCGGAGTATTTGTTCTGGCCGCTTCTTGCAGGTTATGAAGAGCCGCGCAGCATGTCCTGGCTGCCATGGCTCACCTTTCTGGTACAGGCGGGTCTTACTGCCGGGATGTGCCTCGTATTTGGCGCAGCGGATTACCCGGCACAGGAGCTGCTGCGGGCATGGAGCGCAGATGTTTTCTCCCGCATGGATGCGCTGCTTTTGCTCATCTGGCTCACCTGCGCGATCTTCCGCACCGGCTTTCTCTGCGCGGCAGTGCGTACCGTGTGGCAGCGCGCGGTGCAGTGCGGGAAAGGAGCGGTAAAATGAAGCAGAAGAAACTGCGCGCTCTCAGTGCGGTGCTTTTGATCGGGTGGTGCCTGATTTTTCTGCGCTGCGAGACCACCGAAAAAAGCATGGTGCGTGCGCTGTATCTTGCTCAGAAGGAACAGTCCATCACCGTAGGGCTGCTGTATCAGGCTCCGGAAGCCGCCGCCGATGCATCCGAGGCTTCTGGTGCTGTGCAGCTGCAGTTGGCGCAGGCGGACACGCTGGCAAAAGCGCTGGCGGCGGCTCAAAAGCAACTGCCGCAAAAGGCGGATTACCGCCTGTGCGATTATCTGCTGATCGATCAGGATGCATCGGCAGAGCTGCTTGCAGCGTATGAGCGTACGGTGCTGGAAAACAGGCAGGGCAGGGTATCGGCAAAAGTTTCTGTGCTGGAAATGGACGATGGATTTTTGGAGGAACTTCCAGCAGAAAAGCAGGAATTTCCGAACAAACTGCTTGAGCAGCTCAAGCAGTGCGCAGACCAGATGCCGAGGCTTTACCAGTATCAGGACGGAATGCTTCTGCCGCAGCTGCGGGCAGAGAAACAGGAAGTGGCACTTGCAGATACAAGCATCCTCTGGCGAGTGGAAAACAGCATTGAGCTGGAGGCCCGGCAGGCGGAAACAGCGCGGCTTTTGCTGGAAATGGGCGGCGTGCATACGTTCTGGCTGGAAGGTGAGCCGGTAACGGTCCGCCGATGCAGCGTGTCTGTCACCCTGCAGGAAGAAACTGCCAGTCTGCGGCTGGACTGTCAGCGCAGCTATGATACGCCGCAGCCCAGCGCCGCACAGTGCGAACAGCTGGCAGAACTGTGCACGCAGACGGTGCAGTCTTTCTGGCAGCAGGGCATCGACCTTGTGCATCTGCAGCAGCGCAGTGCATTGCAGAACGGTGTGGGCAGAGAAAAGATCACAATAAAAAACGCCTGCCCGCAATTGCAGGCAGACGTGAAATTTTTACCGATGTGATTCAGTTGGCAGTGGGGAAGGTGACAGTAATGGTAGTGCCCACATCCACCTGACTTTCCAGTTTGATGCGTGCGTTGTGGATGCGCGCGATATGCTTGACGATGGCAAGGCCCAGACCGGTACCGCCGGTAGCCTTGCTGCGGCTCTTATCCACACGATAGAAGCGCTCAAACACGCTGGACTGTGCTTCTTTCGGGATGCCGATGCCGTTATCGGCCACAGTCAGGGTGCAGTGTCCGTCGCGGCTGCAGGCTGTGGTGATCTGTACCTTACCGCCGGGACGATTATAACGGATCGCATTATCGCACAGGTTCTGGCATAGCTCGTCCAGCAGGGCACGGTTGCCGTGCACAAGAGCACTTTCGCCCAGACAGTTCAGCGAGATGTAAGCCCGGCGGGCATTCAGCTTCTGGCGCTCTACGCAGTCCTTGGCAACGGTAAGCAGATCCACTGTCTCCATCTCCGGCTCAGAACCGGCTTCGCTGGCGTTGTCCAGACTGGAAAGCTGCAGGATATCGTTCACCAGCTGGATCATACGGCTGGCCTCCACATGGATCTTCTGGGCAAAGCCCGGCACATCCTCAGGCTTTGCAATGCCGGTCTCGATCAGCTCCGCATAGCCGGAAATACTGGTCAGCGGGGTTTTCAGCTCATGACTGACATTGGCAGTAAACTC
This sequence comes from Faecalibacterium sp. I4-3-84, assembly GCF_023347255.1. Lineage (GTDB taxonomy): Bacteria > Bacillota > Clostridia > Oscillospirales > Ruminococcaceae > Faecalibacterium > Faecalibacterium taiwanense. The sequence continues at coordinate 132,105 of NZ_CP094466.1, read as the reverse complement.
CTGCCGCATCTTTTCATTGTTCTCACGGAGGATGCGGTCAGAGTGGATGCTTTCGGCAAAGGGGACAAGCTCCTTATAGGGAACATTGTCCTGAATATGATCCAGATCTTCGGTCATGCTCAGCACAGGGGAGACCAATGCACGGGTGAGCAGAGCTGCCAGCACAGCGGCGGCCAGCATGAGTGCAACGCAGCTCAGCACGATGGCAGGCAGGGTCGAATCATAAATAGACCAGACCGTTTCTGCATCCTGTGCCATGCGCAAAATTTCGCCGTTGGGCAGCAATATGGCATAGTAATAGGTCTCGTAGCCCATGGTCTGGGAGTCGCGGATGTCCCGGCCCACACCTTCGGTCATGGCCTGACGGATCTCCGGGCGGGAGAGATGGTTCTCCATGGGCTGATCGGTAGCAGATTCAAACAGCACGCTGCCGTCCTGCGAGATCAGGGTGATGCGCAGATCATTGGTAACGAAGGACGAAAGCTGCTGCGGGTCCTGCACCAGATCATAACCGGCGCTTACCAGATCGGCTTCCCGCTCAAGGCTGGTCCATGCCTGAGCCGTGAATGCCTTGTGAAAAACAAAGATGCAAAGCGCCGCCGTGAACAGCAGACCAAGGAAGCCCATCAGGAACAGGCGGTAGCTGATCTTTTCTTCCATGCTGCGCAGCTTCATTCTTCACCGGCCTCCTCTTCATCGGTCAGCTTGTAACCCACCTTGCGCACAGTGCAGATGTATTTGCCGGCATCCCCCAGCTTTTTGCGCAGGGTGCGGATATGCATATCCACAGTGCGGCTCTCCACCGAAATGTCGGTGCCCCACACCACCTGCAGAATGGTCTCGCGTGTCACCACCAGATTGGTGTTCTCCAGCAGCAAACGCAGCAGGCTGTACTCCTTGTAGGTCAGCTCCACCGGCGTTCCGCTCACAGTCACGTTGTGACGGGCATTGTCCAGCAGGATCTCGTGAAAGCTGAGTACGTTGGGACGTGCTTCCGGAGCCGAGCGGCGCAAGGCGGCGCGCACCCGGCTCAAAAATTCCATGATGCCAAAAGGCTTTGAGATGTAATCATCGGCACCGCAGTCCAGCCCGCGCACGGTGTCCAGCTCACTGGATTTTGCAGTCACCATGATGACGGGCAGCCTGCGCAGGGAAGGGGTGTTGCGCAGCTTTTTCAGGATGGAAAAACCGTCCTCACCGGGCAGCATCACGTCTAAGATCACCAGTTCCGGCTCTGCAGCGTGCATGGCCTGCCAGAACAGCTCAGAGCTTTCAAAGCTGGTCACTTCGTATCCGCTGGACTGCAGGGCATACTGTTCCAGCTCCCGGATGGCGGCATCGTCTTCAACAATATAGATCATTTGTCAAAATCCTCCGCAGATTGATTTTCAGGGAAGAGATAGCGTTCACGGTAACGGTCAAGACGGCGATGGAATTCCTCACTTTCCTTGGTGTCATTGCCGTGACGCAGCTCGTTGAGGTATGCGTGGGTATCAAAGCTGTCCTGTGCAACCTCGATCTGTGCAACGGCTACGTTGCTGCAGTGGTCGCACACACGCTCATAGTTGGTCAGCAGGTCGTCCAGCACAAAGCCATATTCAATGGAGCAGCTGCCGGCCTGCAGGCGGGCAATGTGGTGGGCCTTGATGGCACGTACCAGCTCGTTGACCACGGCTTCCAGCGGTTCCACCTTGCTGGCAAGATGCAGATCACCCTTGCGGAAAGCATCAGTGGTGCGGTTCAGAATATCCTGCACCGCATCCTCCAGCACCTGCAGCTCGTCGCGGGCATCCTGCGAGAACTGGATTTCTTTGGTGTGCATCTCTTCGGCAGATTCCATCAGGTTTACGGAATGGTCGCTGATGCGCTCAAAATCGCTGATGGTGTGCAGCAGAGTATTTACGCTCTGGCTGTCGGCATGGTTCAGCTCACGGCTGGAAAGCTTGACAAGGTAGGTGCCGAGAGCGTCCTCGTAACGGTCTACCTGCGTCTCTTCCTCGCGGACTTTCTGCGCAAGGGTGTCGTTCCACTCATGAGTCAGGCTCATGGCCTGCATCACGCCCACACGGGCAAGCTCTGCCATTTCAGCAGTTGCAGAGCGTGCACGCTCCACGGCCACGGCAGGGGTGTTCAGCAGGCGGTCATCCAGCAGCGCAAAGCTTTCCTTTTCCGGCGAATCCGGAATGGTGAGGATAGCAAGCTTTTCCAGCAGGTTTGCAAAGGGCAGCAGCACCAGCGTTGCCACGATATTGAACACCGAGTGCACCACAGCGATGCCCCATGCCTCGATGGTGGTGTTCACAAAAGCAAAGTGGCAGACCGTATTCAGGCCGTAAAAGCCGACAAGGAAGATGGTCACACCGATGATGTTGAAGTACAGATGGACCATGGCAGCACGGCGTGCATTCTTGTTGGCACCCACAGAGGAGATCAACGCGGTAACGCAGGTGCCGATGTTCTGACCCATGATAATGGGAATGGCACTGCCGTAGGTGATCACGCCGGTGGCGCTCAGCGCCTGCAGAATACCCACGCTGGCGCTGGAGCTCTGGATGATGCCGGTAACAAGGGCACCCACCAGAACGCCCAGAAGGGGGTTGGAAAAGCGGGTGAACAGGCTGGTGAACCATGCCTCGTTCTGCAGGGGCAGGACGGCGTTAGACATGGTGGTCATGCCAGTCATCAGCACGGCAAAGCCGATGAGGATGGTGCCCACGCCTTTTTTCTTCTCACTCTTACACATATACAGCAAAATGCCGATAAATGCAAGCAAAGGACTGAAAGAAGTGGGTTTGAGCAGATTGATGAGGAGGCTGTCGCCCTGCAGGCCGGAAAGGCTCAGGATCCAGCTGGTGACAGTGGTGCCCACATTGCTGCCCATGATCACGCCGATGGCCTGATGCAGCTCCATGATGCCGCTGTTGACAAAGCCGACCACCATGACCGTGGTAGCGCTGGAACTCTGGATCACAGCGGTGACGCACAGGCCAAGGAAAAAGCCTTTAAGGGGGTTGTCAGTCAGCTTGCTCAGGATCTTCTGCAGCTGGCCGCCGGCCTGCTTTTCCAGTGCTTTGCCCATGATGTCCATGCCGAACAGGAACAGGGCAAGACCTCCAAGCAGGGAAAAGACATTGAAGATGGTCATAAAGATTTCCTCACTTTGGTTTGACGTGTTTTTGATGTGTTTCTCCTGATTTTGAGTATACAGATGCAATGTAAAATCCAAAATCGAGGGAATGTAAAATCCGTGTAAAGGTAAGAAAAATGTAAAAAATCAGTACATGGCTGCGCTGCTGCGTGCATTCTTGCCGGGCTGCGAAAAAGCCGCCCGCACAATATTGTTTTTTACCGATCGTTCTATTATAATAATAAGAAGGAATCCTGCACGGTACCTGACAGCAGGCAGGGCTGTGCAGCAAAAGGGAGCACAGGAGGAACAAGAATGGGCACATTCAATGTCTCGCTCAAAACGCTGACCGACCGTGTCAGCATGGAAGTTGTCTATACGCCGAAGGAACTGGATCAGATCTGTGTGGAGATCGCCGAAGTGAACCGCCCGGGTCTGTTTCTGGCGGGCTATTACGATTATTTTGATAAGCTGCGTCTGCAGATCATGGGTCTGGCCGAGATGAACTTTCTGTCCGGCCTTTCACCGGAAAAACGCTACGAAGCGCTGGATCAGCTGTTCCGTCAGCAGCCGCCGGCTGTTATCGTCTGCCGCAGCGAGGAATTGACTCCCTTCCCGGAGATGCAGGAGCTGGCCCAGAAGCATGGTGTTGCACTGCTGCGCTCCAACGAGACCACCTGCACTCTGATGGGCAGCCTGATCAGTGTGCTGAATCTGGAACTGGCACCGCGTATCACCCGCCATGGTGTGCTGGTGGAAGTGTACGGCGAAGGCATCCTGATCCTGGGCGACAGCGGCATTGGCAAAAGCGAGCTTGCCATCGAGCTGGTCAAGCGCGGCCACCGCCTTGTGGCAGATGATGCGGTGGAGCTGCGCAAGGTGTCCAACCGCCAGATCATGGGTACTGCCCCGGAGAATATCCGCCACTTCATTGAGCTGCGCGGCATTGGCATCGTCAATGTGGCCCGTGTGTACGGCGTGGGCGCGGTCAAGCTGAGCGAAAGCCTTGACCTTGTGGTTCAGCTGGAAGCATGGGACCCCACTAAGAACTACCAGCGCACCGGTCTGGAAAACGAATACTACGACATTCTGGGCGTCAGCATTCCCAGCACCAGCATTCCGGTCTCACCGGGCCGCAATCTGGCTGTCGTGCTGGAAACTGCAGCCATCAACAACCGCCAGAAGAAGATGGGTTACAACGCAGCGCGTGAACTGCTGATCCGTCTGGGTCTGGACGATAAAATGGATTGATCCCACACCGCAAAAGGAGCAAGTTATCATGGAACGATTCAAGCAGAAACTGCAGGCAGCAGCGATCCCGTTCAGGGAGAATGAACCGCTTGCGGCACACTGTACCTTTAAAATCGGAGGCCCGGCACAGCTGTTTGTCATGCCGGAAAACGAGCAGCAGCTCTGCAGTGCAGTTGCGCTTTGTAAAGAGCAGGCTGTCCGCTATTACCTGCTGGGCAACGGCAGCAACATCCTGTTTGCGGACGAAGGCTTTTCCGGCGTGGTGATCGATGTTTCGGCACTGGACGCAGAGATCGCGGTGGAAGATACAGTCCTGACCGCAGGCGCAGGTGTCCGCCTTGCGGCACTGTGTAAGGCGGCACTGAAGCATGGCCTGTCCGGGCTGGAATTTGCCTACGGCATCCCCGGCACGGTGGGTGGTGCAGTGTATATGAATGCGGGTGCCTACGGCGGCGAGATGAAGGACGTGCTCACCACAGTGCGGTATCTTGCGGCAGAAGGCGAGGTCAGAGAAGTGCCTGCCGCAGAGCTGGATCTCCGCTATCGCCACAGCATTTTTGAAGAGAACAGCGGCTGCATCCTCTCGGCACAGTTCCATCTGCAGCCCGGAAACGCAGCGGACATCCGTGCAAAAATGGATGAATTGATGGCCAAGCGTGTGGACAAGCAGCCGCTGGATAAGCCCAGCGCCGGCAGCACCTTCAAGCGCCCGGCGGGTGCTTTTGCGGCTGCGCTGATCGACCAGTGCGGCCTGCGCGGCTATCGCCACGGCGGCGCAGCCGTCAGCGATAAGCACTGCGGCTTTGTGGTAAACCTTGGCGGCGCTACCTGTGCTGATGTACTGGCACTCTGTGACGAGGTGCGCGCCATCGTAAAGGAAAAGACGGGCTACGACCTTGAAAAAGAGATCCGGGTCGTCCGATAACGGAAAAAGCAAAAAAGGAGCGGTAGATCAGATTATGGAGCTGTTGATCGTCAGCGGACTTTCCGGTGCAGGCAAGTCGGTGGCTATGAATGCGCTGGAAGATATCGGTTTTTTCTGTATAGATAATGTTCCGGCCGGACTGCTGCCCAGCATCACTGCATTCTCGGAAGCGGGCGACAGCCAGCTGGAGCGGGTGGCTCTTTCCATGGATGTGCGCGGCTGCCGCACCAGCGAAGAAATCGAACGTGCGCTCGACAAGCTGGATGAGCAGGGTGTGGATTATAAAATTCTATTTCTGGATGCCCCGGACGATGTACTCATGCGCCGCTACAGCGAGACCCGCCGCCGCCACCCCATCAGCATTGCCGAGGGCATTTCCACCCGGGAGGCCTTTGCAAAGGAACGCAAAATATTGAAGCCTTTGCAGGAGCGTGCAGATTACGTCATCAATACCGCCCTGCTTTCTACAGCACAAAACAAAGAACGCATCTGCGATCTTTTTGCAAAAAATGGCGGAGCCAAGGGCGCTATGCGCCTGACCGTGATGTCCTTTGGATTCAAATTCGGCATCCCGCCGGAGGCAGACCTTGTGCTGGATGTGCGCTGCCTGCCCAACCCCTTCTACGTGCCGGAACTCAAGCATAAGACCGGCCTTGATCAGGATGTGGTGGATTTTGTCATGAGCCACCCGGAAGCGCAGGAACTGCTCAAGCGGTATGAGAACTTTTTGCAGTATGCACTGCCGCTGTACGTCAAGGAGGGCAAAAGCCAGCTGACCATTGCGGTGGGATGTACCGGCGGCAAGCACCGTTCCATTACATTTGCGCGTAAGATCGCGGAGTATTGCACGCAACTCGGCTACGAGCCGGGCGTGCAGCACCGCGATGCCAAACGCTGACAGAATTCGAGGAAGTATGAGTAGTTTTGCATCCCGCGCGCGGGAGGAGATCGCGCAGCGCAGCATCCAGAAGGATTGCTGTGTGCGTGCGGCAGCTTATGGCATTGCGTGCTTTGCCAAATATTTTGATGCAAAGGGTCTGGTGGTGCAGACCGAGCAGCAGGAGACGGTGCAGGCTGCCCAGCAGCTGTTCGCACGCTGCGGCGTGCAGGGCGAGATCCTGCACAAGCAGCGGCCCAGCGGCGTGCTGTATGAATTCAACATCCGCGCACCGGAGCAGGTGGCCCGGGTGCACGAGCTGTTCGGCACCACGGGCAGCGAGACCAGCCTGCAGATCGATCCCCGCCTTATCCGCTGTCAGACCTGCGTCAGTGCATACATTGGCGCAGCTTTTTTGTGCAGTGGAACGGTCATTGATCCGCAGAAAGAATATAATCTGGAGTTCCTTACCTCCCGCACCAATCTGGCACGGGACTTTGAAGCGCTGCTGGCAGAGCATGAGTTTGCACCGCACCGCACCCGCCGCAACGGCGTGAACCTGATCTACGTCAAGACCGGGGCCAATGTGGAACGGCTGCTCAGCTTTATGGGCGCTGGAAACGCTGCAGAGGAAATGCATGCGCAAAAAGCCTTCAAACAGGTGCGCAACCAGACCAACCGACAGACCAACTGTGATACGGCAAACCTTGGCAAAACGGCCCGTGCCAATGCGCAGACGCTGAAGGCCATCCGCTTTCTGGAAGAGCAGGATGCCCTTAGCACTCTGCCGGAGGTATTGCAGGAGGCCGCTGCCAAGCGGATGCAGTACCCAGATCTTTCGCTCACAGCGCTGTGCGGCTGCTTTGAGCCACCCGTGAGCAAATCCGGCCTGTCGCACCGGATGAAGAAGCTGGAGGCATTGGCCGAAAATCTGCGGCAGAATCTGGAACAGGAGGCAAAAGCATGAGCGAAGCATTACCCAATACCCGGCCTTTTGTCCATCTGCACATCCACACAGAGTACAGCCTGCTGGATGGTGCCTGCCGCATTGACCAGCTGATGGATCGCGTAAAAGAGTGCGGACAGACCGCCATTGCCTGCACCGACCACGGCGTGATGTACGGCTGCGTGCAGTTTTATAAGGCTGCAAAAAAGGCTGGCATCAAGCCCATCATCGGCTGTGAGGTGTATGTGGCCACCCGCACCCGCTTTGACAAGGTAAATAAGATCGACGGCAACAACCACCTGATCCTGCTGTGCAAAAATGAGACCGGCTACAAAAACCTGATCAAAATGGTGTCGGCCGCCTTTGTGGAGGGCTTTTATTCCAAGCCCCGCATTGATAAGGAACTGCTGGAAAAATATCACGAAGGTCTGATCTGCCTGTCGGCCTGTTTGGCAGGCGAAGTTCCACAGGCTATTCTGGCGGGCGATTATGAGCGCGCCAAAGCAGCAGCGCTGTGGTATCGAGACCTCTTCGGCGAGGGAAACTATTATATCGAGCTTCAGGACCATGGTCTGGAAGAGGATAATACTGTGCTGCCGCAGCTCATCAAGCTTGCACGGGAGACCGGAATTCCCATGGCAGCCACCAACGACTCCCACTATCTGCGCAAGGAGGATGCCAAAATGCAGGGCATCCTGCTCTGCATCCAGACCGGCAAGACCATTCAGGATGCGGATAAAATGGAGTTCCAGACCGACGAGTTCTATGTCAAAACGACAGACGAAATGTACGAGCTGTTCTCCATGGTGCCGGAAGCCTGCGAGAATACCGCCAAAATTGCCGAACAGTGTAACTTTGATTTTGATTTTGGACACACTAAAATTCCATATTACAAAGCGCCGAACGGTATGGATAATCAGGCGTTTTTTGAAAAGCTCTGCTGGGAAGGTCTGGAGCGCCGCTACGGCCCCAATGTTCCGCAGGCCAACAAAGACCGTCTGGAATACGAGATCGGCGTGGTCAAAAAGATGGGCTACACGAACTACTATCTTATCGTGTGGGACTACGTGAACTACGCCAAGAGTCAGGGTATTCCGGTAGGCCCGGGCCGTGGCTCCGGCGCAGGCAGCATTGCGGCTTACAGCGTGGGCATCACGGATATCGACCCTATCCGTTATAACCTGATCTTTGAGCGCTTCCTGAACCCGGAGCGCGTCAGTATGCCAGATTTTGATGTGGACTTCTGCTACGAGCGCCGTCAGGAAGTGATCGATTACGTCAACCGGAAATATGGTGCCGACCATGTGGCTCAGATCGTCACTTTTGGCACCATGGCCGCCCGCAACGCCATCCGCGATGTGGGCCGCGTGATGGGCATTCCGTATCAGCAGGTAGATGTTGTGGCAAAACAGGTGCCCATGGAGCTGAAAATGACGCTGAAGCGTGCGTTGGAGGTATCGCCGGAACTTAAGCGGATGTACGATACCGACCCGCAGGTCACAGAGCTGATCGACACGGCCTTGAAGGTGGAGGGCATGCCCCGCCATGCTTCCACCCATGCGGCGGGTGTCGTCATTACCCCGGAGCCTACGGACTACTATCTGCCGTTGGCCACCAACGACGGCCTGCCTGTGACCCAGTTCAACATGACCGAGATCGAAGAACTTGGCCTTTTGAAGATGGACTTTCTGGGCCTGCGCACGCTGTCCGTCATTCATGACGCGGAAACTGCTGTGCAGAAGCACCACCCGGAGTTCTCCATCCAGAAGCTGGATTACGACGACCCGGACACCTACAGGATGCTGGGGCAGGGAGACACCGAGGGTGTGTTCCAGCTGGAATCTTCCGGCATGAAGCAGGTGCTTGTGGGCCTGCAGCCGCAGAACCTAGAAGACATTATCGCTCTGATCAGCCTGTACCGGCCCGGCCCCATGGATTCGATCCCCACCTACCTGCGCAACCGCCACGAGCCAGACAAAATCAGCTATAAGACCCCACAGCTGGCTCACATTCTGGATGTGACCAATGGCTGCATCGTCTATCAGGAGCAGGTCATGCAGATCTTCCGGGAGCTGGCAGGTTTTTCTTTTGGTCAGGCAGACAATGTCCGCCGTGCCATGAGCAAAAAGAAACATGCCGTCATGGAGGCCGAGCGGGAGCACTTTGTGTACGGCTGCACCGATCCCGGCAACGAATGCCCCGGCTGTGTGGCAAACGGCATCTCTGAGAAAGTGGCCAATGAGATCTACGATGAAATGTCCAGTTTCGCTTCATATGCGTTCAATAAGAGCCATGCGGCCTGCTATGCCTATGTGGCATTCCAGACGGCCTACCTCAAGTGCCATTATCCCAGTGAGTTCATGGCGGCTTTGCTGACCAGTGTGCTGGATAACACGGATAAGGTCATTGAATATTCCGGCGAGTGTGCCCGCCTTGGCATCAAGGTGCTGCCGCCGGATGTGAATGTTTCCAACGGCGGCTTCACGGCGGATGGAAGCGGTCAGATCCGCTTTGGCCTGAATGCAGTCAAAAATGTGGGCCGCAACCTGATCGAGAATGTGGTGAAGGGGCGGCAGAATAAACCTTACACCGGCCTGTACGATTTCTGCAAGCGGATGCATGGCAATGAACTGAACCGTCGGGCAGTGGAGTGCCTCATCAAGGCCGGCGCATTCGATCATCTGGGCAACAACCGCCACAGCCATGTGGAGGCCGTAGAGGGCATTCTGAAGAGCATTGAGACCGACTCTCGGCGCAATCTGGATGGACAGCTGGATCTGTTCTCGGTGATGAGCGGGGAAGCACAGAGCGGTGCTTCCGAGGATAACTATGAAATAAAGCAGCTGCCGGAATACAGCCATAAGGAACTGCTCCAGCAGGAAAAGGAAGTCAGCGGCCTGTATCTGTCCGGTCATCCGCTGGATGCTTACCGGGAACAATCGGCACGCATTGCATCCCACACCATCAAGGATCTTACAGGGGAAGATGCCCATGTGAAGGATGGAGAAAAAGTGCGCATTGTGTGCGCGGTGGTAAAAAGCCGCATGATGACCACAAAGTCCAACAGCATGATGGCTTTTACCAGCGTAGAAGACCTGACCGGCACCATGGAAGTGATCGTATTCCCAAAGGTGTTGGATGCTTTCCGGGATTCACTGCACGAAAATGCAGTCGTCGTGATCGATGGCAGACTGTCGGTACGGGAGGATGAAGCTTCCAAGCTGCTGGCAGAGAGCATCGTCCCGATCGAAAATTACGATCCGGCCCGACTGGATAACGGCAGGCCGGACCCGATGAAAACGGCAGCAAAGAAGCTGTATATCCGTGTGCCTTCCCGCAGCAGCAGGGAATATGCAAAGGTGGTCAATCTGCTTGGCATTTTTGATGGGGACATGCCGGTGCTCCTGTATCTGACCGATACCAAGCAGTATCTGCGTGTGCCGCGCCATCTGTACGCATCCGGCCATCCGTTGCTGTTCAAAGAGCTGGAAAGGCTGGTCGGAACGGACAACATTGCAACAAAATGACATTTCCGTGCACGAATCTTAACGCAAATCCGGCGGGATGGCTGTTTCCAAAATAAGGCGTTTGTGTTATAATGATTCAAGGCAAGTGAAGTGCTTTGGACAGCGTTAAAATGGAGAGCGCTGTGATACCATTGGGTAAATGAAGAAACAAATTGGAGGGAAACTCTCGTATGGAAAAGCAGATCAAAACGATTGGCGTATTGACGAGCGGTGGTGATGCTCCTGGCATGAACGCTGCCGTGCGCGCCGTAGTCCGTACCGGCCTGCATAAGGGTTACCGCATGATCGGCATTCAGCGTGGCTACAATGGCCTGCTGAACGGCGAATGCTTTGAGATGAACCTGCGCAGTGTGTCGAACATCATCTCTGCAGGCGGTACCATTCTGTATACCGCCCGCTGTCTGGAATTCAAGACCAAGGAAGGTCAGGACAAGGGTGCAGAGAAGTGCCGCGAACTGGGCATTGATGCGCTGGTGGTCATTGGCGGCGACGGTTCTTACCGCGGCGCTCGTGAGCTGGCCCACCGCGGCATTCCGATGATCGGTCTGCCCGGCACGATTGACAACGATATTTCCTGCACCGATTACACCATTGGCTACGATACCGCCATGAATACCGCGCTGGAGATGATCGACAAGCTGCGCGATACCACCCAGAGCCACGACCGCTGCAGTGTGGTCGAGGTCATGGGCCGCAACGCCGGTTATATTGCTCTGAATGTTGCAATTGCTTCCGGCGCTATGGCTGTTCTACTGCCGGAGAAGGAATTTGACATGCAGCGTGATATTCTGGATAAGATCGCTGAGACTCAGAAGACCGGCAAGCGTCACTTCATTATTATCGTTGCCGAGGGTGTTGGCCATGCACAGGAAATCGCAAACGAGATTCAGGCACGCACCGGCATCGACTCCCGCGCCACCATTCTGGGCCATGTCCAGCGCGGTGGTTCTCCCACTCTGCGTGACCGTGTGAACGCTTCTGCAATGGGCTACCATGCCGTGTGCCTGCTGGAGCAGGGCAAGTATAACCGCATCGTCGGCATGAAGGGCGAAAAGCTGGTGGATTACCCTGTGGATGAAGCTCTTGAAATGACTAAGACGCTTGACCCGGTGCTGCTGGACGTGGCAAACACCATTTCTATCTGATATTTATAAAGCCAATACTATGGAGCTGTTCTCTCGAAGAATCGGGAGAATGGCTCTTTTTTGCGTTTTAACGTAAAAAATACATGAACTGACTGGAACTTTCTGCATTTTTAAAAAAGAAAAATCGTGAATGAAAAGTGCATAGCTTAAAATTGAAATTTGTGGAAGGTGGTTTACGGGAAATTGTGGAGGAATACGCAGGGCGTGTTTTACTACTTTGGCAGGAAAATAACGATGATGTGTGAGGCAAAAATTGTAGCACAAAAAGCCAATTTTGTCTTGAACTTTTTGCCGTATGTGCTAGAATAAAAGAGAAAGGCATCCTTGTGTCCAACAGATATCTGGATGTGAATATTGGAAAGTAAATTCGGAGGTAATCACAATGGCTGATATGTTTGCACCGCTGGTAGCACAGCTGAAGGCAAATCCCAAGACGATCGTTTTCACCGAGGGCAATGATCCCCGCATTCTGGAGGCCGCTGCAAAGCTGCTGGCCGAGGGCGTGCTGAAGGTCGTCATGGTGGGCAACGAGGCTGAGTGCAAGGCTGCTGCTGCCGCCGGTAACTTTGATATTTCCGCTGCCGAAATCATCGACCCCGAGAACTATGCCGGTTTCGATGAGATGGTCAACACCATGGTGGAGCTGCGCAAGGGCAAGCAGACCGCTGAGGAGTGCACCGCTCTGCTGAAGAAGTCCAACTACTTCGGCACCATGCTGGTGAAGATGGGCAAGGCTGATTGCCTGCTGGGCGGCGCTACTTACTCCACTGCCGACACCATTCGTCCCGCTCTGCAGCTGGTCAAGACCAAGAAGGGCGCACATCTGGTCAGCTCCTGCTTCATTCTGGACCGTGACTGCGGTGAAGAGGGCCTGAAGCGCATTGCCATGGGCGACTGCGCTGTTAACATCGACTATACCGATACCATTGATAAGGCTACCGGCGAGGTCAAGATCGCCGCTTCTGCAAAGCTTGCTGAGGTTGCTATTGAGACCGCTAAGACCGCAAAGTTGTTCGGCATCGATCCGAAGGTTGCTGTGCTGAGCTTCTCCACCAAGGGCTCCGGCAAGGGCGGCACCGTTGCTTTGAGCCATGACGCTGTGATCAGGGCTCAGGAAATGGATCCCGAGTTGGCTGTGGACGGTGAGCTGCAGTTTGACGCTGCCGTTGCTCCCGAAGTTGCACAGGTCAAGTGCAAGGGCAGCAAGGTGGCTGGTCAGGCCAACACCTTCATCTTCCCCTGCATCGAGGCCGGCAACATCGGCTATAAGATTGCTCAGCGTCTGGGTGGTTATGCAGCTTACGGCCCCATCCTGCAGGGTCTGAACGCTCCCATCAACGATCTGTCCCGTGGTTGCAACGCCGACGAGGTCTACAAGATGAGCCTGATCACTGCCTGCCAGTCTTGAGCTGACTGATTGAAAATAGCCGCCGCATTCACCGTACAAAACGGGCAGAATGTTGAGGCCTCAAAGGCAGATTTCAAAAAATGAGTATAGAAAAGCTGAGCATCTGTGAAAAAGCAGGTGCTCAGCTTTTTGCATTTTCAGTTCCGAAAAATTCTACTCTTTTTGAGGGAAAAAGATGAGATTTTTGCTTTCCGCTTTTCGTTGGCGCTATTTTGCAACAGCCCCTTTACAGGTTTGCTCAGTTCTTTTCGATATACACGCTGGTGGAGGGGAACGCAAAATCCACACCGTCGGCCTGCATGATGTCCATAATGTTCAGGTTCAGGTCGTTCTGCATCTGCAAAAATTCCGCGTAGGCGTTAGTCAGCAGGTAGGCGGAGACCAGAATGTTGATGCTGGAATCGCCAAAGTTTGCAAGCTGTACGATGTTGGTACCCTTGTTGGTGTAAGGGCTTGCGTCCAGCATGGTCTGCAAGTCTTTCATCAGCTGTTCCAGCTTCGGGCGGGTGGTGCCATAGGTGACACCCAGATTGAACTTGTAGGGCCGCATGGTGCGCAGGGCGGCGTTCTGCACGGTGGAAGAGCAGATCTTACTGTTCGTCACCACATTGATGGTTTTATCCAGCGAGCGGATGCGGGTGGAACGGAAGTTGATGTCGATCACTTCGCCTTCCACATCGCCCACAGTGATCCAGTCGCCCACCGAGAAGGGCTTGTCCAGCAGAATCACGATGCCGGAAAACAGGTTGCTGGCGCTTTCCTGTGCGGCCAGCGAGATGGTCAGACCAACCAGACCGGCACCGGCGACAATGCTGCCGATGGGAAAGCCCACTTCTTGTGCCAACGCTGCCACGCACAGCACGATCACCAGCACCTTGTAGGCGGTGTCCAGCAAAGAGCAGAGTGTTTTGTTGGAGCGGATCTCCGGGCTGCAGGAAGCCAGCAGCAGGTCGGCCAGATCCGATGCCGCATACAGGCCTTCGCAGACCAGCAGGGTCATGACAAGGCGGAAGCAGACCAACAGCAGCTTGGCAATGCCGGGAATGGCCCAGGGCAGGGAAGCTGCCGCCAGATATACGCCAACCGCAGTGCACATGCGCTGGATGGGTACCGCAAAGCTGCGCAGCAGGATGGGAGTGCCGTTAAAGTGCCACTTGCGGGACAGCAGTGCCGGAATGCCCCTTTTGCTCAGCCAGCGGCGTACCAGCCATGCGGCAAGCAGAATGAGCAGTGCGCACCCTGCGCGCGCAGCCAGTGCAAACCAGCCCTCCAGCAGTACAGAGCCAAGCTCAAACGAAAGATCACGAATAGAAAAGATCATGATAACCTCCTGAATTTTATACGACCCATCTATGATACCATACCGCACCCACCCGGGCAAGAGCTTACAGAGAAGGGCGCTTGAAAGAATTACTTTGACATTTTTTGCACAAATTTTAAGATGCCCTCTTGACAAGCTGGGCCTGCCACGCTATACTTTGTGCCAGAAAGTTCGTTTCAGGGCGGGGTGAGATTCCCCACTGGCGGTAAAGTCCGCGACCACCCGCAAGGGTGCTGACCCGGTGCAACTCCGGGACCAACGGTATAGTCCGGATGCAAGAAACGGCAGGCAAATCGTTGTCTACGCGCCCTGTTGCAGTGTTTTTGTTGCAGCAGGGTGCTTTTCTATTTGTCCTTCCCGTTCCAAAAAACAAGATACGAAAAGAGCTTTCGGAACAATTTTTGCAAGGGGCATCTTACCCCGGGAAGGATCATTACCATGAAAAAAAGCACGACTCACAATCTTACTGTTGCCGCCATGCTCAGCGCGGTGGCCTTTATCCTGATGTTCATTGAGTTTCCCATTCCGATGCTCATTCCGTCCTTCGTCAAGATGGACTTTTCTGACCTGCCGGCTCTGCTGGGTGCCTTTGCTCTCGGCCCGGTGTACGGTGTGGTCATCAGCTTTATGAAGAACCTGCTGCACATCGTTATCAAGGGCACTTCCACTGCATGCGTGGGTGAGCTGTGCAACTTCATGCTGGGTGCGGTTTTCTCCGCTGTGGCAGGCGTTATCTATAAGCACCACAAGAGCCGCAAGACCGCCATCATTGGTGCTATTGCAGGCGCTGCAGCCATGGCTGTGTTCAGCGTACCGTCCAACTACTTCATCACCTATCCGGCCTATGTGCAGTTCTACCACATGCCGCTGGAAGCCATCCTCGGCATGTATCAGGCCATCCTGCCTTCTGCAGACAGCCTCATCAAGTGCCTTGTCATCTTCAATATGCCCTTCACGCTGGTCAAAGGCCTGCTGGATGCAGTGCTGTGCATGCTGATCTACAAGCCGCTGTCTCCCATCCTGCACGGCAGAAAGTAACTTGTTCTCCATTTTTTCTTCTTCTCAAATCGTATAACCACAGCAAAACTCCCCGGTCAGGTCCCGCAGTGCGGTTCCCGGCCGGGGAGCTGTTATTTAGAGGAAAATATATCCGCCAGCGGTCGATCAGGCTAATGCCCCTTTGTCCAGCCATCTGCCGCGTACCAGCCGCACAAGGAACAGCACACCGCGCATGGTCAGCTCAAAGCTCATGGCCATCCATACGCCCACCAGCCCAAAATGCGGAGCCAGCAGGGAAGCCAGCGTGAGCCGGATGCCCCACATGCTGACAAGGTTCAGCACAAAGCATCCCGTGCTGTCTCCGGCACCCTGCATGGCACCGCTGGCAACGATACTGGCACCGAACATCGGTTCGGCCAGTGCTTCAATGCGCAGCACCTGTGCGCCCAGCGCAATAACTGCCGCATCTGCGGTGAAAATACCCATCAGGTTTGGCGCAAAAATGTACATGCCAACACCGGTCAGCGCCATGATGCCTATGCCCATGCCGGTGCACAGCCAGGCAAAGTTTTTTGCCATATCCCGACGGTTTGCGCCCACGGCCTGCCCCACCAGTGCAAGGGATGCATCCTGAATGCCATAGCCTGCCATGTAGCACAGGCTTTCGGCGCTCACACCCAGACTGTTGGCAGCAATGGCGGTGGTGCCAAGGCCGGATACGATGCGGATGAGCAGCACCTGCGCCGAGGAAAGAACTGCACGCTCTGCGGCCAGCGGTGCGCCTACCTTCCACAGGTTCTGCAGGCAGGCTTTGGTAATGTGCCAGGAGCCGGGCTTGCGGATGCACAGCGGTCCGTCCCGCAGCAGCAGGATGGCAAGGGTCAGCACACCGCTGATAGCGGTAGCAAGGGCGGTGCCCAGTGCTGCGCCCGGTACCCCCCAGCCAAGGCCCCAGACGGTCATTGTGCGGCCAAACACCACCATCTCACGGGTGGGATTGATGAGGCAGAAGTTAAAGATCACATCCAGCACGCAGGTCAGCACGCTGATAAGGCCCGGTGTCAGGGCATCGCCGGAGGAACGCAGCATGGAGGAATAGGTTCCCATGATCATCAAAAAGGGCAGGGAAGCCGACCAGATGGCAAAGTAGGCCGAAGCATCCGCCTGCAGGGAAGAATCAGCACCCAGCCATCCGGGCAGAAAGCGGCTGATGCCAATGCCGAAGGCCGCAGCTGCAAGGCCCACCACAAGGTTGAAGATCATAGATTGGCGCAATACACCGCGTGCATCGTCCTGCCGGTCTGCACCCAGATACTGTGCCACCTGAATGGCAAAGGACATATATAGACCGGCCAGCATTCCATGCATGAGCCACGTGCTGGAACTGACGATGCCAATGGATGCCGTAGCAGATGCACCGATATGCCCCACCATGGCTGCGTCGATGTACTCCACCGCAGTTACCACGATCTGCTGCAGGATGGATGGGATGCTCAGTGTGAGCACCACCTGCATGGTGTGCCGCAGCGGCACCTGTTCGCCCCGGCGCATCTGCGCCGAAAGCTGCTCAAGAGAGATGGACATGAGTTCTCCTTTTATAGAAACAATAACTTTTTCGACAGACTGATATACTATTATAAGTGCGGTGCTGCAGAAAGTCAATCAAACGTGGATTTTTCTCCGGGAATGATTGATTTTTTATGGATAGCGTGATACACTTCTCTCACAAACATAAAAGAAAGAGGAACTTTGAATATGATCGAATCACTGCTTTCGGTCGTAGGACAGCGCGGTGTCGATGCTCTGGCATTCCTGCTGGCGTTTGCCCTTACGGCTTTGATGGACTCCGTTTTTCACGATAAGCTTCCGCACGACCATGGCCGCGAGTTTGCGGTGAACGGTGCGCTTTCCAAGGGTAAGGCCCGTGGTTCCGGCCTGATCTTCGTGCTGTGCATCGCACTGGTATCGCTGGCATTCCTGCCGTTCAAGGTGGAATACGTCATCTACACCATCCTGCTCATTGCATCCATGCTGTCCGGCTACTTTGACGATGCTGCTGAAACTGCATGGAACGAGTATAAAAAGGGTATCATTGATTTTGCCATTGCCATTGTTGCAGGTGTGACCTACCTCAACTTCAACGGCTGCGGTGTGAATTTCCTGCAGTGGAGTTTCACTCTGCCGTATGCTGTGTACCTGCTGCTGATCGTTATTCTGATCTGGACCAGCATCAATGTGGTCAACTGCACCGACGGCGTGGACGGCCTTTCGGCAAGTGTTGCAGTGGTGACCATCGGCACCTACCTGCTGGCCTATAAAACAGAGCTGGCCGAGTACGGCACCGCAGGCGTTGTGTTCATGGGTGCGCTGCTGGCCTATCTGTGGTCCAACGCAAAGCCGTCCAGCCTGCTGATGGGCGATGCCGGCAGCCGCGCAATGGGCTTCTTTATCGCAATGCTGTCCCTTAAGTGCGGCCATCCGTTTGCCTTCCTGCTGGCAGCCATCGTGTTCATCGTGGATGGCAGTCTGGGCATCCTGAAGATCAGCCTGAAGCGCTTTTTGCACATTTCCATCCTCAAGAACACCCGCACCCCTTTGCACGACCATGCCCGCAAGAATAAGGGCTGGAGCGACGAGCAGGTGGTGGCCCGCTGGCTGATCATGCAGTGTGTGGCTTCGGCTTTGCTGCTGCTCATTGTCCGCGGCTAAAATATAGCAATCAAAAAAGACGCTTGGTCTTGTCTGAATATGTTTTCCCGGCAGGGAAGCATACAGCAGTGTATCAAGCGTCTTTTATTTTATAGTTCTATCATTCGTTACAGCCCGGCCTTTTTTGCTGCAGCCTGCACGACATGGCCCACCAGCACCGAGGTGGTCACAGTGCCCACACCGCCGGGTACCGGCGTGATGGCATCCACTACCGGCTCTGCTTCGCTGAACTTTACGTCACCACACAGCTTGCCCTTTTCGTTCACATGGATGCCCACGTCTACCACGGTCTGGCCCTCACGCAGGCAGTCGGTGCCCACGGCACCCATCTTGCCCATGGCCACTACTACCACATCTGCTTCCTTGCAGATGGCGGGCAGGTTCTGCGTGCGGGAATTGCAGATGGTCACGGTGGCATTCTCGCGGTCCAGCATCATGGCTGCGGGCTTGCCTACCACAAGGCTGCGGCCCACTACGACAGCGCGCCTGCCGGAAAGCGGAATGTTGTAATACTTCAGGATTTCAAGGCAGGCCTGCGCGGTGCAGGGAGCATAGCCGAGATCGGTATTCGTGAACACACCGGCCAGAGAATCGTCCGTGATGCCGTCAATGTCCTTTTCCGGAGCCAGCGCCGCACGCACAGTGCGGTCATTGAACTGCTTGGGCAGCGGACGGAACAGCAGGCATCCGTGGATGGTATCCTCTGCGTTCACCTCGGCAATCACCTTCAGCAGATCGTCCTGCGAAGCATCGGCGGGCAGAAGAAACTGCTTTACCTCCACACCCACCTTGCCACAGCGGGCGATCACGCCGCGCTCGTAGGAGAGGTCGTCCTCCCGCTCACCCACACGCACCACGGCCAGCGTGGGAGTGATGCCTTTTGCCTTGAGCTGCTCACACAGCGCCGCATTGCGTTCGTTCATAGCGGCTACAACGGGTGCGCCCTTCAAAATCGTTGCCATAATACTTTCCCTCACTTATTTCGCAATTTGTTCATCACGGATGCAAAAACAGCGTCTGCCCGCAACACAAATTCATCCAGCAGTTTGTCTGTTTTTGCGTCCAACGCAGCAGCGCGCTCACGGTCTGCCATCAGCTTTGTGTTGATGAACACATTCAGGCTTGCGGCCTGCAAGGCTGCCTTGCACAGGGCGGCTGCACAGCCTGCGTCCGAGACGGCCATCACGCTGCCCTTGGCGGCGTATTCTTCCACCAGAGCAATGCCCTCGGCGCACTTTTCCATGATCTCAAGTGGCACGGCACAGGCGGCATCCAGCGCCTTTTCCAGCACGGCGGCTTTGTGTGCAGCCTGCTCTGGTGTGTCCTTGGGCAGGCCGTAGGCCGCAGCCAGCGGCGCAAAGGCATCGGCATCGGCCTGCACCAGCGCTTCCAGCTCTTTGCGCAGGGCATCGGCTTTTGTGTTCAGGGCCTGAATGTCTGCTTCCACGGCGGCATATTTCTTTTTGCCGGTGGTCAGGTTGCCCACCATATTGCCCAGCGCTACACCGGCAGCACCCACCAGCGCTGCCGTTCCGCCGCCGCCCGGCGTGGGGGCTTTGCTGGCCAGCTCTGCGAGAAATTTCTCACAGCTCAGCTTAGTCATTTCCATTTGTAAATACCCCTCTCTGTTACATAGGCATCCAGCCGCTGGTCGTGCTCGTCTACGGCAGCATGTTCCACCCGCTGTGCCTCAAATGCAATGCCGATCTTCACCGCGTTTTTGCAGCGGGGAAGATACCGGTCGTAATAACCCTTGCCCATGCCGACCCGGAAGCAGTCTGCATCAAAAGCCGTGCAGGGTACAAGGACCAGATCCAGCGCTTCCGGCAGCAGAATCTCCGACCGGCTCAGGATGGGGGTGCGGATGCCGTACTGCCCCATCTCCCAGCCGTCCGGGCCGGGCACAGCGGCTGTAAGGGAATACGCCTCGCCGCACACCGGATAGGCCAGTGTTTTGCCCTGAGCTGCTGCTTCGGCGGCAAAGGCAGCAAGGTCGGCTTCAAAGCCAAACGCTGCGTACAGCAGGATGGTCTGCGCATTCTGCACGGCAGCCAGCTGCCAGAGGGATGCGCACAAAGCGGCATTTGCAGCCTTGCGTTCTTCCGGGCCGAGAGCCTTGCGTGCGGCACGGCCCGCTTTGCGCTGGGTCTGCTTTGCTTCGCTGACCGTCACCAGAGAACACCTCGCTTCATCTGAAGGTTGACTGACTTGAAAAATATACAAAAACGACACTGCATTTTTATACAAGTATAATAAACACTTCAGACGAAAAAAGCAAGCCTTTTGGCAAAATGGAAGTTGAAGATTCTACAGCTTTCTGCTATGATAAAAGAAAGCAATTCGGTTCGTGCGCGGAGCAGGGTGGCTTGAAGAGATCCAGAGATCCGGGGCTTTCTCCGGAAATTGAGAGGGGTAGAATATTATGTACAATGAAATGATGGACACCATCGGTCTGGTCAATACCGTTGATCCGGAGTTGGCCGCAGCCATGGATCGCGAGCTGAACCGTCAGCGCCAGAACATTGAACTGATCGCCAGTGAGAACATCGTCTCTCCCGCCGTCATGGCCGCAATGGGCAGCATCCTGACCAACAAGTACGCCGAGGGCCTGCCCGGCAAGCGCTACTATGGCGGCTGTGTCTATGTGGACGAGGTGGAGAACATTGCCATCGAGCGTGCCTGCAAGCTGTTCGGCGCAAAATATGCCAATGTTCAGCCCCACTCCGGTGCACAGGCCAATCTGGCAGTTTATTTTGCTCTGCTGGATCTGGGCGATACTGTCATGGGCATGGATCTGTCTCAGGGCGGCCATCTGACCCACGGTTCTCCGGTGAACATGTCCGGCAAGAACTATAACTTTGTCTCTTACGGTGTCAATGCCGACGGCGTGATCGACTATGCTGAGCTGGAAAAGCAGGTTAAGAAGGTGCGCCCCAAGCTGATCGTGGCTGGTGCGTCTGCATATCCCCGTGCCATCGACTTTGAAAAGATCGCTGAGATCGCCCACGGCTATGGTGCATATTTGATGGTGGATATGGCCCACATTGCCGGTCTGGTGGCAGGCGGCTATCACCAGAGCCCTGTGCCGTATGCTGATGTTGTTACCACCACCACCCACAAGACCCTGCGCGGCCCCCGCGGCGGTCTGATCCTGACCAACAATCCCATTCTTGCAAAGCGCATCAATTCTGCCGTGTTCCCCGGCACCCAGGGCGGCCCGCTGGAGCATGTGATCGCCGCAAAAGCTGTCTGCTTTGGTGAAGCACTGAAGCCGGAGTTCAAGGAATATGCCCGCAAGATCGTGGAGAATGCACAGGCTCTGGCAGCAGAGCTGCAGGCACGCGGTGTCAAGCTGGTGTCCGGCGGTACGGATAACCACCTCATGCTGATCGACCTGCGTGACGAGGAGTGCACCGGCAAGGAGCTGGAAGCACGTCTGGACAGCGTGCACATCACCGCCAATAAGAACACTGTCCCCGGCGAGACCCGCAGCCCGTTCGTGACTTCTGGCGTGCGTCTGGGTACCCCGGCTGTTACCACCCGCGGCATGGGCGTGGCCGAGATGAAGGTGATCGCCGACTGCATCGCCGATTGCATCTGGCACTACGACGAGAAGAAGGACGAGATCAGTGACCGTGTGCTGAAGCTGACCCGGGATTTCCCTCTGTATCAGTAAATATCGCATTGTTTGAAAGAGGAAGCGCCTTCGGGTGCTTCCTCTTCCTTTTTTGCTGGGTTTGTGTTACCATAAACGCAAAGATAAAAGGAGAAATGACCATGAAGCGTACAGGGCTGTTACATCTATATTACGGTGATGGCAAGGGCAAGACCACCGCTGCCATGGGCCTTGCTTTGCGGGCCATGGGCAGCGGAAAGCGGGTGGTGATCCTGCAGTTCCTCAAAGGCGGCAAAAGCGGCGAGGTGCCGCTGCTGGAACAGCTGGGTGCAAAGGTGTACCGCGGCAAGGCGGGGCAGAAATTCGTGTTCCAGATGAACGAAGCGGAAAAGGAAGCCACCCGCCAGCTGCAGAATGCGAACCTCACAGCTGCCATGGCCGACCCTGCCGACCTGCTGATTTTGGACGAAGCAGGCAGCGCATGGGAACTGGATATGGTGGATAAAGCCCTGTTGCAAAAGGCTGTGCTGGAACGCCCGGCAGAGCAGGAATGCGTGCTTACTGCCCATGCTGCGCCGCAGTGGATGCTGGATGCCGCCGACTATGCCACGGAGATGAAGTGCCACCGCCACCCTTACCAGAGGGGAATTTCCGCCCGGCAGGGCATTGAATACTGACCACGACAGCAGGATGCCGGGTGCATGAGTGAAAAGCGCAAAAACCGGGATGGGGTATTTTTCATCTTGCATTTAGCCCACTGGTGTGATATGATGAAGACAAGAAATCATGCGTGCATTTTCTGAGCAGACCCACCACAGAACAGGGAACCGCTCCGCACCGCTGCCGGGCAGTTCCCGACGGCGTTTTGTTTGAAACTGCGGTTAGCGCTTCCTAACAGATTCTGCGTCAACGGGCCGATGCGCGCAGAAGATCTGGAGGGGAATAAAATGATTGAAACGATCGTAAAAGTAGAGGGTATGATGTGCGGCATGTGCGAGAGCCATGTCAACGAAGCCGTGCGCAAGGCCTTCCCGGAGGTGAAAAGGGTGTCGTCCTCGCAGGCAAAAGCCCAGACGGTGATCCACTCGGAACAGCCGCTGGACGAGCAGAAGCTGCGGGATGCCATCAATGCAACCGGCTATGAGGTCAAGGGCGTAAGCAGTGCACCTTACGAGAAAAAAGGCTTTTTCTCGTTTTTGAAAAAATAAGCAAACCTTAACACACATAAGGGAGGCGTATCTGGATGAGGATTCTGGTTTACGGTGCGGGCGTTTTGGGCTGCGAGCTGGCCCATGTGCTGATGCAGAACAAAAAGAACGTTGTCACGCTGCTTGCACGCGGAGAGTGGAAGGAAATGATCGACCAGAAGGGTTTGGTCATCCGACACTGGGTGCAGCGCAAGACCACAACGGAACGGATCAAAACCGTGGACACTCTTGCCCCGGATGATTATTATGATCTCGTCTTTGTGGTCGTGCAGGCGGGCCAGCTGCCGGATGTGCTTCCTGTGCTCAAGGCCAACAAGAGTCAGTATTTTGTGTTTGTGGGCAACAACCCGCAGGCAAAGCAGGTGCTGGAATTCATGCAGCGCCCGGCGGATAAGATCGCATTCGGCTTTCAGGGCACGGCAGGCCGCCGTGAACACGACCATGTGGTCAGTGTGTACGCCAGTGCTGGCATGACGGTGGGCGGTGCCACAACTCCGCTTTCTGGCACCTTCCGAACCCGGCTCAAGACCGCCTTTGACGGTGCAAAATACAAGCTGACCTTCTATGGCGATATGGATGAATGGCTCAAGTGCCACATTGCATTTGTTCTGCCGGCGTGCTATGTGTGCTATGCCTGCAACGGCGATCTGCACCGGGCCACCAAGCAGCAGCGCGGCGCCATTCTGGATGCCGCCTATGAAGCCTGCCTGATGCTCAAGGATGCGGGCATCCCGGTGAACGATGCCAACAACACCGATAATTTCCAGCCCGGCACATCGGCCCGCCGTAAGATGGAAGCGATGGTGTTTACCATGACAAAAACACCGCTGGGCAGATTGTGCGTTTCGGATCACGCCATGCACGCAGTGTCCGAAATGAAGTATCTGGACGAAGCGTTCGATGCTCTGCGCAGGCAGACCGGCACGGCAATGCCCATGTGGGAAAAGCTGCGCAATGAAATGCCATCGTGGGATAGCCTGCAGCAGAACCGGAAAGCAGCAAAATAAAACAAAAAAGAAGCAAAGGCACTGCCGCTCCTGTTTTTGGGTGCGGCAGTGCCTTTTTGCTTGGGTCTCATTTATTCCAGAAGTCCTGCAGGGCAGCGGCCAGCTCTTCGCAGCTGCGCAGATAGCGGATATGCCGCCAGTGAGGAGGGAACAGCCGGATGTATTCCTGCTGGGCAAACCGGTCGTCCAGCAAAAGCACCGCACCTCTGTCTTCCGGCGTGCGGATCACGCGCCCTGCGGCCTGCAGTACCTTGTTCATGCCGGGATAGCGGTAGGCATAATCAAATCCAAAGCCGTTCTGTGCGTCGTAATAACGGCGCAGCATTTCCTGCTGCGGATTTACCTGCGGCAGGCCCACACCCACAATGGCGCACCCGATCAGGCGGCTGCCTGCAAGATCAACTCCCTCACCAAAGATGCCGCCCATCACGCCAAAACCCAGAAGCGTTTCGGCCGGGTCCGGCACAAACTGAGCCAGAAATTCAGCCCGAGCGGCATCATCCAGACGGCTTTCCTGCACAAGGGTGCGAATGCCCGGGTAACGTGCTGCAAAATCTTCGTGTACCTGCCGCAGATATGCGTAGCTTGGGAAAAAGGCAAAGTAGTTTCCAGTTCTGGCCTGCACCAGCCGGGCCAGTGCATCCGAAACTGCCTGCACGCTGGCTTCGCGGTCGCGGTAGCGGGTAGAGATATTCGGCAGGCAATACAGCCCCAGATTTTCAGCCGGGAAGGGACTGTCCAGTGCGACGGCACGTGCATCGCTGCAGCCCAGAACACTGCGGTAGAACGAGGGCGGAGCCAGTGTTGCACTGAACAGCGCTGCGCTGCGCCCTGCGGCAAGGCTGGCATCCACAAAAGGTGCCGGGTCCAGACACAGCAGCTGCAATTCAAGCTCTCTGCCGCGCGCGGTAAGCTGAGTGACAAAGTGGCTGTCGTATCGTTCGGCAGCACGGGTGATGTCCTGTACAGCAAAATAAAGCTCCAGCAACTGTGCATGTGCTTCGGCATCCGGGTTCGCTTCCAGCCAGTCCTGCAAAGGTGCCTGTACGGCCCGCAGCGGACTGAGCAGGGCAGAGGGCGGCTCCTGCAAAAATACAGTACTGTCCTGTGCATACAGCGGTTCGGGCAGTTCCAGTGCGGGGACAGTGTTTTCAGGCAAAAGACTGGTCTGTGCCGGGTCTGCGGCATCGGTCTGGCTGCTGTGCCGGGGTGCAAGCTGTATGCAGGCTTTCCGGGCTTCCAGCAGGGCTTTGTCTGCTTTGGTCAGAGCGGTCTTTAAAGCACTTTTGCCCTTGCCCAATGCGCGTTTTGCCTCGGTCAGGCTGCTTTTACAAAAGCGTGCAGAATACATTGCTCTGGCTCTGTCGGGCAGATTATGTGCTTCATCGACCAAAAACAACCAGTCGCCGGAAGAATCAAAGAACCGTTTCAGGTGCACCACCGGATCGAACAGGTAATTGTAATCCCCAATGACCACATCGCACCACTCGCTCAGGTCTAGCCCCAGTTCAAAGGGACACACCGAAAAACGCTTTGCCGCCCCGGCCAGCGCTGCGCGGTCAAAGCTGCCGGTACCGTCCAGCAGAGCTGTCAGTGCATCCTTGATGCGGTCGTAGTAGCCGTTGGCGTAGGGACAAAGCTCCGGCAGGCAGGCGGGATGTCCCTCTGCGTCCGGATGCAGGCAGACCTTTTCCTTGGCGGTCAGCGTCACACTGCGCAGGGCAAGCTCTGGCTGGGCCGTATGCAGCCGGGTCAAGGCATCCTCGGCGGCAGTCTGGGTCGTGTTGCGGGCCGTGAGATAGAACAGCTTTTCTCCGTTGCCTTCGCCCATGGCTTTCAGCGCGGGGAAAAGCGCGCTCATGGTCTTGCCAATGCCGGTAGGAGCCTGACAGAACAGCCGCGTACCACCCTTGCAGTCGGCGGTCTTGCCAGCGCGGCAGGCGCGGTAGATCTCGCCCGCCATAGCCCGCTGTCCGGGCCGGTACTGCGCAAACGGGAACTGCAGCGCCGCAAGGCTCTGAGTACGCTTTACATCCCACTCTATCCGGCGCTGCGCCCACGGAGCATACTGGCACAATAATTTGTCAAGAAATTCATCCAGCTCCTGCTGCGTAAAGCGGCGGATAAAGCGGATGATCTGATCGGTGTCTATCTGATAATAAGTCAGCCGGACGTTCAGTTCCGGCAGGCTTTGCTGTGCGGCATAAATGGCACCGTACACCATGCCCTGTGCCCAGTGGCAGGGGTTCATATCCTCAGTGATCTCTTCCGGCGGCACAGCGGTGGTCTTGATCTCATCAATGACTACCGTGCCAGTCTCATCGGTAAAAATGCCGTCAGCCCGGCCCTCAAGGGTAAAAGTGATGTCCTCTGCCTGCCGCTCTACGGAGAGAAATACCTCAGCCTGGTAGCCGTCTCCGGCAGCTTTTTGCAATTTGCGGTGGATGTGGGCACCTTCCAGTGCACGGTCAAACCCTGTAAACCGGCTGTCAATGCTGCCGGTCCGCAGCAGAAATTCCACCAGCTGCCGGATGGGCAGATGAACCGTTGCCAAAGCATTTCACCTCCGCTTTTGGGATACACTGACGAACCGGTAATTTCTCTTCAGACACGATTCGGGCCATTCCATCGCCCGCCCGATTGCCTCACGGCAACAGGGTCCCACCCCAGCGGACGGTCTTCAGAGAAACTCCCGGTTCGTCGACGTAAACTGATTATTTCAGGCCGAACATCTCCATGCATTCTGCTGCCGCTTCATCCACTTTGCCAAAATCCACCGCTGCACGGTAATAGGTCTCCAACTCATCGTGGCAGCTCTTGGCCTGTGCCATCAGGGCACTGGCCTGTTCCAGCAGTTCGGCGGCAGCACGCTCGTTAAAACGCAGCCGTGCCCGGTACGCTGCCAGATTTTCCCTGTCAAGGAAGCGGGTGCACCGCACAGCCTGCACACTGGGCAGATGCACCGGATGCCAGCGATTATCCGTCAGGAAGGCAAGCTTCAGCTCCGGGATCAGGATATGGTCGATCTTATCCTCCGGGTGCATGGCGCATGGACAGGTAATAATGTGGTAGCCCCGCGTCAGGGCTTCGGCGCGGATCAGCTCCAGCAGCAGGCGGGACACCGCGCCGTAGTCATCCCGGAACACGATAAACTTATCCGCCAATGCCTGTGCAGTGCCCTGATAAAACACTTCACCCTTGGGGGTGACGGCGGAAAGCAGGCGTAGCTCTTCGCTGCCAATGCCTTCCGTGCGCGGCATCACCCGGGTGCACAGCCGTTTGACATAACGGCGCACCTTGTCGAAATTGGCGCTGCAGGCTTCGGCGCGGCGGCTGTCCAGCAAAAGGCTGCCTGCCGATGCAATATATCGTGCAGCGCGGCTGCGCAGCAGGGCGTTGCGGGCAAACAGCGCCTTGACCTCATCGGTGCACTGGTGCAGCTTTTCTGCATCGATGGTGTGGTACAAACTCACTACCACTTCGTCCGCACCGGGAGCATCCGGCTCCACCACATGGGGCGCAGTGGCATCCACGATGGCCCTGTGCTGCCCGGGCAGGATCATGCCGTCCAGACTGTCCGGGTCGCTGGCACAGTGGATGCGCTGCGTCAGTTCGCCGCGCTGTTCGGCAGCACGGGCAAGCCGCTTCATCAGGGTGGATTTGCCGCAGCCCGGCCCGCTTTTGATCAGGTACATCTGCATACCGGGTTCGTGGCGCAGCGGTTCAAAATAGCCCTTGAAACCGGCAGGCGTTGTGGCACCCAGAAAGAAATCAATGGAATCATGTCGTGCAGTTTCCATAATCGAACACCTCTCTTTTTGTTTTAGAGTATGCAAAAGGAAGGTGTTTGGTTCTTGCAGCGGGAATGATTCAGTCTTTATGATAGGTATGTTTGCACACCGTTTCAATGTTGTCCCGCAGGGCAGTAAAATCAGCAAAGGCTGCAGGCTTGTTCTGCGGGCTGCGCAGCAGAGCGGCAGGGTGGAAGGTACCCATGAACAGGATGCCGCCCTTTTCGTACAGCTGGCCATGCTCCTTGGTCACGGAGAAATCCTTTCGGATCATCCGCTGGGCGGCAATGCGGCCAAGGCAGACCACGATCTTTGGCTTCAGCAGGCGGAACTGCTCCCGCAGCCAGGGCATACAGGCTTCGCTCTCAGCAGGCTGGGGGTCACGGTTCTGCGGCGGGCGGCACTTGACGATGTTTGCAATATAGCAGTTCTTCGTGCGGTCAAGGTCGATGGCAAACAGATATTTGTCCAGCAGCTGGCCGCTGCGCCCCACAAAGGGCAGACCCTGCTCATCCTCATTCTGGCCGGGGCCTTCGCCCACAAACAGAACTTCGGCATCTTCCACACCCTGACCGAACACCACATTGGTGCGGGTCTTGCACAGCTCGCAGCGGGTGCAGGCAAGACAGCTTGATCTTAATGTTTCCCAATCCATGGCAGCTTGATCTCCTCTTGAAACGGTATGATACTTAATTCACAAATCGGAACAGCTTTTCTCCTAAAATAATAGTACAAAATCTAGGATGGTACGATGCATTGCATGAAATGACGAATCCACTCAATACCTCTTTTAGTATACGACTTTTCGGCAACATCATCAATACAGTGGCCGACAATCTTTTTAATGACATGCTCATCCACACCGGCTTTCTTTGCCGTGGTGACGAACTGAACACGACCATCATGAGGACGATGCCGGGGGGCCAAGGCCTAAAGCATTCACGACGAATGCGTTGCCCTTTCTGTGTGTGTTTAGGCTGGCGGCTTAACGATACTACAGGACGATTCACTCGTCATGGATGTGGAGAAATCACACGATAAGACGTTGTTTTATCAAAATAATAAACAAAGAGTATCTCCATGTGTTGATTTTAAATCAATCTGCAGTGATGATCGAAAACGATTACACATGCAGATTCCAAAGCACTTATACAAATTGTATCCGCTTTCTCTTTGCAGAGCGCGGCTGGATGTGTTATAATCAAAATAGTTTTCTGCGATGCATTTTCAGGCGGTAGTGCCGGACGGCAGCGCGGGAGAAACCGGATAGCGGGAGAGTGGAACTTTTGGAGTTGGAACAGGCAAAAAAGCGCGTGGAAGAATTGCGCGCTGTGATCGAGAAAAACAATCGGCTTTACTATGACCAGGATGCCCCGGAGCTTGAAGATTTTGAGTATGATGCTCTGACCCGGGAACTGAAAGAATTGGAAGCGCAGTTTCCGCAGCTGGTCACGGCATCGTCGCCTACCCAGAAGGTAGGCGGCACGGCCAGCAGCAAGCTGCCCAAGGTGACCCATGCGGTAAAAATGGAAAGCCTGCTGGATGCATTTTCGTATGATGAGCTGCGGGATTTTGACCGCCGCGTGCGGGAAGCCGGCATAGAGCCGGAGTATGTGGTGGAGATCAAGATCGATGGCCTTTCCTGCAGTCTAGAATACGAAAACGGTGAGCTGGTTCGTGCCTCTACCCGCGGTGATGGCGTGGTGGGCGAGGACGTGACCGCCAATGTCCGCGCCATTCGCAGCATTCCCAAAAAGTTGAAGGATGCACCTGAATTTCTGGAAGTGCGCGGTGAGGTATATATGCCGCATGGCGCGTTCCAGAAGCTGTGTGCAGAGCAGGAGCTGCAGGGCGCAGCGCCCTTTAAAAATCCGCGCAATGCGGCTGCCGGTTCGCTGCGCCAGAAGAATGCAAAAATCACCGGAAGCCGGGGCCTTTCTATCTTTGTTTTCAATGTGCAGCAGATCCGCGGCAAAACGCTTACCAAACATGCCGAAAGCCTGGATTACCTCAAGAGCCTTGGCCTGCCGGTCTCGCCGCGCTATCATATCGTGCATGACATTGAGCAGGCCATTGCCGAGATCGAGCAGATCGGCCAGAACCGTGCCAAACTGGATTTTGATATGGATGGTGCTGTGATCAAGGTGAACGATTTTGCACAGCGCGATCTGATGGGTTCCACCAACAAATTTCCACGCTGGGCAATTGCGTTTAAGTATCCGCCAGAGGTAAAGGAGACAACGCTGCGCAGCATTGAGGTCGCAGTTGGCCGCACCGGTGTTCTTACCCCGACGGCCTGCTTTGACCCTGTCTTTCTGGCGGGTACTACCGTTGCCCGCGCGACCCTGCACAATGAGGATTTTATCCATCAGTTCGGCCTTTGCATCGGCGATACCATTCAGGTGCGCAAGGCGGGTGATATCATCCCGGAAGTGATCGGTGTTACCAATCACGCAGAGGATGCACAGCCCTATGAGATGCCCACGGTCTGCCCCTCCTGCGGTGCGCCAGTCGTTCATCTGGAGGATGAAGCAGCTCTGCGCTGTGTTAACCCCGAGTGCCCGGCACAGGCACTGCGCAATATCATCCATTTTGCTTCCCGCGATGCAATGGATATCGAGGGCCTTGGCACAGCAGTTGCCACCCAACTGGTGGAGAAGGACATGGTGCACTCCGCAGCGGATATCTACACGCTGACACGGGAACAGCTGCTGACGCTGGATAAGTTCAAGGAAAAGAGCGTCGATAACCTGCTGAACGCCATCGAGGCTTCCAAGCAGAACAATCTGGATAAGCTCCTGTTCGGCTTTGGCATCCGCAACATTGGCGATAAAGCTGCAGCCCTGCTGGCAGAGCATTTCGGTACGCTGCAGGCTGTCCGGGAAGCAAGTGCAGAGCAGATCAGCGAGATCGATGGGTTTGGCGGCGTAATGGCGCAGAGCGTCGTGGAATTCTTTGCAAAAGAGGGAACGATCGACCTTGTCCATCGTCTGGCCGATGCCGGATTGAATATGCAGTGGAAGGGCGAACCGAAAGGTGATAAGCTGGCAGGGAAAACGCTGGTGGTCACCGGCACGCTGGAAACTCTTTCCCGCAATGAGGCGGAAGCACTGATCGTGAAAAACGGCGGTAAGGCCAGCGGTTCTGTTTCAAAGAAAACGGCCTATGTCGTGGCAGGCACGGCAGCAGGCTCCAAACTGACCAAGGCGCAGGCGCTTGGCATCCCGGTGCTGACCGAGGCAGAATTTCTGGCAATGATCAGCGACGAAAACATCTGATAAAACCGTTCCAATGGATATCCCCGCAGTTTTGTGCTGCGGGGATATTTTTATGTCCGCAGGTTCTATCCGGCAGGGACAGGCATATACTCATAGCAGGCAATGAGCCTGAAAAAGGAGAGGACAGTGTGGATGAGTATTATCGGGCGATACGCCTGCTTCCCTCATGGCTGGCCGGGCCATTGGGACAGCTGCCAGCACAGACGGCAGCGCAGATCCATGAACTTCGGTTCCGGACAGGCTGTGGTGTTTTTGTTACACTGTCGGGTCGGCAGCTCCCGCTGCAGGACCTGCCGGAGTGCCCGCTGCAGCTGAGGGAGTGTGTATTGGATCAGCTTCAGATCGAAGAGATCTTTCACACCCTGTGCGGCGGCGCAGTACATGCACACCAGACGGAGCTTGCGCATGGATTTCTGACCATACCCTCCGGCTGCCGGGTGGGTGTGGCAGGACGCTATGTGGATCGCGACGGCCAGACGGTTCTGCAGCAGGTGCAGGGGTTGAACCTGCGCATTGCAAGGGCGGTTCTGGTACAGCTGCCGGACGAACTTCTGGTGCAACTGAAAAAGCATTTTATTGGGATGCTTTTGGTCGGCGAGCCGGACAGCGGCAAGACGACGCTGCTGCGTCAGATCGCACGAGAACTGGCCGGGATGCAGCGGCGAGCCTGCGTGGTGGACGAGCGCTGCGAGATCTTTCCGCCGGGTGATTTCGAGAAGATGCCTCCGCTGGATCTGCTGTCCGGCATCCCTAAGGAACGGGCTGTGCAGATGGCACTGCGCACGCTTTCGCCGCAAGTTATTTTGCTGGACGAGCTGGGCACGCTTGCCGAAACTGCAGCGCTGGAACAGGGCTTTTACGGCGGGGTGGACTTTGTTGCAAGCGTCCATGCCGCAAGCGTGGAAGAAGCCGCCCGGCGGCCGCAGGTACAGGCGCTGCAGCGGCATGGAATGCTGCGTGTATTTGTACTGCTGCACGGCTGCACAACGCCGGGAAAAGTCCGGCAGGTCTGCACGGTATGATGCGGCTTTTTCATTGGGCAGCGGCTGCACTGCTTCTGCTGTGCGGGTGGCTGACCGGTTCTGCATTTCAGGTCAGAACAGAGCAGCATATCCTGCAGCTGCAGCGCACCGTGGAGCTGCTGCAGCGCATCCGGCAGGAGATCGCTTACCGCAGGCTGGATCTGGAACAGCTGCAGCGGTGTCTCGTGCAGGAAAAGCTGCTGGAAAGCGATGCAGCACCAAAACTGCAGGAAATTCCGGCACCGGAAAGATTTGATGATGCGGAACGCCTTTGCTTTGAGCAGTGCTTTGCCGGCCTTGGCCAAAGCGAAGCGGCACAGGAATGCGAACGACTGGATTATTACTCTGCCCGTTTTGAAGCATTCCTGCACCAGGCGCAGCAGAAAGCGGCATCCGGGCAGGGCTTACCGTGCAGGCTTGGCCTTGCAGCCGGCGCGGTGGCAGCACTGATTCTTTTGTAGTGGCAGGAGGACGAAAACTTGGAGATCGACCTTGTGTTCAAAATTGCAGCGATCGGTATTATCGTGGCCGTCCTGAACCAGCTGCTGATCCGTTCCGGCCGGGAGGATCAGGCCATGATGACGACCCTTGCGGGTCTTGTGGTAGTGCTTTCCATCCTTGTCAAGCAGATCAGCGCACTGTTCGTTACCATCAAGTCGCTGTTTGCACTATGAGTACATCTTTTTCCATTCTGGGGGCAGTGGTCGTCTTTGCAGCGGCGCAGCTTCTGCTGCGGAAGGATGCACCGGCCTATGCGTTTCTGCTGTCCGTTGGCGCAGCATTGTTTGTGCTGCTGCAGCTTGGAGTGGCGGTGCAGGAGCTGCTTCGGAATATATTGGCTTTCAGCCGCCGGGTGGACGGGCCTGCATTTGCCTGCCTGCTGCGCTGTGCCGGAATTTTGCTGCTGACCGATTACGCGCGGACCCTGTGCGAAGAAGCTGGTGCGGACACTTTGGCATGGTGCGCCGGGTTTGCGGGCCGATGTTTGGTTCTGGCGGCAGCATTTCCTCTGCTGGAAGAGATCTGCCAGAAGATCTGGGGGCTTGCCGCATGATAAAAAAATTCCTGCAAAAAGCGGCAGCGTTTGTATTGTGCACCGTATGCTTTCTGGCTTTTGCACCTGATGCCGCTGCGGCACAGCTGCAGGGCCTGCCCGGACAGGAGCTTTGGCAGCCTTATCTGGAAAAAGCTCCGCAAAGCGCAGAGTCCTTTGCCAAAGATCCGCTCAAATCTCTGCTCGCGCTCCTGCCGGGATCACCGGCAGAGATGATCCGGCAGATGGCACACTGCTATGCGGATGTTCTGCTGTTTTTACTGTTGCTGATCGTGCTTTCATTTCTGGTGGGAGGAGCAGCCGACAGCGCCTTGTTGGAGCTAGCTGCGGCTGTGGGCTGCGGCACTCTTTTGTGGGGAGATCTGATCAGCCTTGCACAGCTGATCTGTGAGCGGATGGAGGGGTGGAAAAACTACCTTCTGGGTTTTCTTCCGGTGTACAGCGGTGTGCTCGCTGCCGGTGGAGAGGTAAATGCCAGCACAGCGGCAAGCGGTCTGCTGCTGACCGGGCTGTGCTTTCTGGCACAGGGTACGGTGCTTGTGGTCAGTCCGCTGCTGCAGAGCTACCTTGCGGTAAGCATGGCGTGCTGCATCAGCACCCAGCAGGGGCTTTCGGAAACGTGCCGTGTCATGGGCGCGTTGCTGCACAGGGGGCTTGTCTGGGCTGGGCGGATTTTTGCAGTGCTGTTAGGGCTGCAAAGAGCGGTAACGATTCAGCTGGACCGTTCTGCACTGCGGTTGGGCCAGCTGCTTACCGGCGGCGTGCCGGTGATCGGGCAGGCTCTGAGCGATACGGCAGAAGTATTTCTTGCCGGAATGCAGCTGCTCAAAAGCAGTCTGGGTTTTGCGGCACTTGCCGTGATCGGGGCCGAATTTCTGCCACTGTATCTGCAGCTTCTGCTCCATTTGCTATTCCTTGCAGGATGCAGGCTTCTGTGCGGCCTCGCGGAGAACCGGCGCTGTCAGGCGCTGTTTGACTGCATGGCCGAAGCGGTAAAATGCATGGCAGCAGTAACGGCACTGTTTTTTGAACTGCTGACGGTAGGCGTGGGGCTTCTGATGATGACGGGAGGCGGATAGGAAATGCACGCATTTCAGACGGCGGCATCGGCGTTCTGCATTGCCTGTATCTGTGCGGAGATTACGACGTTGCTGGCGGGCGCAGGCTGGGCGGGCAGATGCATAAAAGCCGTTGCCGGGCTATATATTCTAGTGATCCTGTTCCGGCTGGCCCCGCAGATGAAGCTGGAACTGAAAAGTGCAGCGGCGGCTGCTCCGGCAGCGGTCAGCATCCAGAGTACGGAGACATCGCTCTTGCAGGGAACGCAGGAACGGCTGGAAGCGGATCTTTGCGCAGAGTGTGAGCGGCGCTTTGGTACAAAGGTGAAACTGGAGATCACACTGACCTGGACAGAACAGACCGTTCGGACAGAAAAGGTGCTTGTGATCCTCCCGGCGGCGTGCACATCCGCAGAGCAGAGCCGGATCGCGGCATATCTGCAGCAGGAGCTTGGCATGGCACCGATACTGGAAGTACAGGAGGACACCGAATGAAAGAAGCAGGGGGCATTTCGTTCGGAGATTCCGTGAAAGATTTTGCCCGGAAATGCAAAGGAAAACAGGGCAGAGCAAGGCTTGCTGCGGCAGTAGGCGTTCTGGCAATGCTGCTGATCCTGCTGTCGGAACTTTTTCCGCAGAACACGGCAGCGGGCAGCACAAAAAACACAAAGTCTGCCCAGAGCAGCACGGAATATCAGGCACAGCTGGAGAACCGGCTGGAACATCTGATCTCACAGATGAGCGGTGCGGGCAAAACGACCGTGATGGTCACGCTGGAGACTGGGGAAGAAGCCATTTATGCGCTGGATACACAGTCCGGAGAAATGCAGTCCCAGCAGACCCATGTCCTGCTGGAAGATGGTTCAGCCCTGACCGAAACGGTATGTCTGCCGCAGGTGTGCGGTGTGGCCGTGCTGTGCGAGGGCGGCGGAGACATCCGCGTTGCTGCCCGGATCACCGAACTGGTAAGCGCACTGCTGGATCTGCCATCCAACCGCATTTGTGTGGAACAGCGCAAGGGCTGAGACCCTGCAGCTTTTATAAGGAGGAACGATTTATGAGAGCACTTTCCAGAAATACCCGCAGGGCCACAGCTGTTACATTGGCTGCCGCACTGGTGATCGCCGTATACTTGAACTGGCAGTACGCCCGCAGCGATGTGCCCACGGAACTGCCGGACAATGCTGCAATGGTCGCGGCAGAGGCTGAGAATGTCCCGGTACAGACGCAGACGGTTCTGGATGAGCTGCCCACAGAGGCCGAAGCGGTGTCCAGCGCCAACAAAAACTATGGTGAAGCGCAGCTTGTAAGCGTTGCCAGTGACAGCGGTGCAAAGTTTTTTGAGCAGGCTCGGCTTAAGCGACAGAAGGCCCACGATGAGGCGATGGATTCCATCAAGAAAACGATGAAATCCTCGTCGCTTTCCGCAGAGGAAAAGAAGGAATATACCGCCCAGATGACCGCAAATCTGGAAGATCTGAATGCGGAGAATGAGATCGAAACGCTGATCAAAGCCAAAGGTTTTGCAGACTGCCTGTGCTTTTTGCAGTCCGGCCGGGCAGACCTTACCGTGATGACCTCCGGTGAACCGCTCACAGCGGCACAGGTGGCACAGATCCGGGATGTGGTGCTGAACAAAAGCACTGTGACTGCCCAGAACATCACGGTGGTGGAGGTCAAATAAGAAGGTGCGGCAGAGTTTTCCGAAACAAGTATTGAAATCGCACCCGCTTTGATGGTATAATAACTCTATCAATAAAGAATGATGTTGTCCTGCGTATGGCATTGATCGTTTCAGGCAGGACCATTTCAAACAAGAAAAAGCAGGCTGTGCCCGCTTTTGAATGGAGGACAACACAATGGATTTTCAGAATACAGATCTTCGGGGCGGCAGCCTTCAGATCTCCACCGAAGTCATTGGCAAGATCGCACGCTGCGCAGCATTGGAAATTGACGGCGTTGCCGAGGTTTCCTGCGGCAGACAAAATAAAAAGCTCAAGGATCTGCTGGAAGCATCCAGCATCCAGTCTCCGGTCGTGGTGGAAATGCGGGATGGTACCGCAAACATCACTCTGAACCTGATGATGAGCTTTGGCGCACGCATTCCTGCTGTGGCCGAAAAGGTGCAGGAAAACGT
Organism: Faecalibacterium sp. I4-3-84; assembly: GCF_023347255.1. Lineage (GTDB taxonomy): Bacteria > Bacillota > Clostridia > Oscillospirales > Ruminococcaceae > Faecalibacterium > Faecalibacterium taiwanense. The sequence continues at coordinate 95,699 of NZ_CP094466.1, read as the reverse complement.
GAAGAATGCTGTGCAGAACATGACCAATGTCACTGTGAGCCGCGTCAATCTGGTGATCGCCGGCCTTGCAGAAACCACTGCAGCAGAGAAGTAAAATAAAATTCAGAATTGGAAGCCGATCCTCTCTGTGCTCTGGCCGGAGAGGCTTCGTGCTGCGAGAGGAACATTATGGAAAATATTTTGCCCCGTAGAGAAGCACGCGAGAATGCATTTTTGCTGGCATTTTCGCAGACCTTTGGTGATATCCCGCTGGCAGAGGCCATTACCAGCCATGAAGAAAACGATGAAGAGCACCCTGTGGATGGTTTCAGCAAGCATCTGCTGAACGCATACTACGATCATTCTGCCGAGGTGGATGATGAGATCCGTGCACATCTGCGCAACTGGACCATGGAGCGCCTGCCTCGTGTCAGCCTGACTATCCTGCGTCTGGCAGTTGCCGAGATGCTGTTTGGCGGCGAGAATAAGCCCGGTGTTGCCATCAACGAGGCGGTGGAACTGACGAAAAAGTATGGTGCGGACGAAGATTACCAGTTCGTGAACGGTCTGCTTGGCGCAGTGGCCCGGGATCACGGTCTGGATGCGGAGCAAGCCGAACAGTGAGCCGTTATACGCTTGGCATTGATACAAGCAACTATGCAACCTCTCTGGCAGTGTTTGATACAGCTGGAGAGGTTGTTTGCGCAAAGAAGCGCTTTTTGCCGGTAAAAGCGGGCCAGCTGGGCCTGCGGCAAAGCGATGCATTGTTTCATCATACGGTCGCGCTGCCGGAGATGATGCAGGAACTGGCGCAGGAATTTGATCTGACGCAGATCGATGCTGTGGGCGTATCGCAAAAGCCCCGCCCGGTAGAAGGCAGCTATATGCCTTGCTTTCTTGCAGGTGTCAATGCTGCAACGGCCTTTGCACATGCAAAAGGGATCCCGCTTGTGCTGACGACCCATCAGCAGGGTCACGCTGCCGCAGCGCTGTTTGCAGCTAAGGAGGAACAGCTGTTTGCTGAAAAAGTTCTGCTGTTCCATATTTCCGGCGGCACCACGGACCTGCTGCTCTGCGATCAGGTGCGCCGGATCACAACGCTTGGCACCAGCACAGACCTTTATGCCGGACAGGCTGTGGACCGTGTGGGGGTCAGGCTTGGCTTTGGCTTCCCGGCGGGTGCCGAGGTTTCCCGTCTGGCTGCACAGTGCACTGAGGAGATCAAGCCAAAATCCAGCGTGAAGGGGATGCAATGCAGCCTTTCCGGGCTGGAAAACCAGTGCAATGCCCTGCTTGCCGCAGGCAAAACGCCAGAATATGTGTGCAAGTACTGCCTGCTCTGTGTGGCGGATACAGTGGTAAAAATGACCAAAGCTGCACAGAAGGAATACCCCGGCCTGCCGGTGGTATGTGCTGGCGGAGTGATGAGCAGCGATATCATCCGTGCATGGGTGCAGAAACGTCTGCCGCAGGTCTACTTTGTGCCGGGACAGTATTCCAGCGATAATGCCATCGGTGTTTCGATCCTGGCAGCGCGGGAGGCCGGATTATGGCTGAAGTGATTACCGTTTCAGCACTCAACCGTTATGTAAAAACGCTGCTGGATGCCAACGATGCTTTGTTTGACCTTGCCCTGCGCGGCGAGATCGCAAATTTTGTACAGAATGCGCGCAGCGGGCACTGCTATTTTTCTCTGCGGGATGATATCTGCAGCGTCAAAGCGGTAATGTTCCGCACTGATGCACGCCGCCTTGCTTTCCGCCCGGAAGAGGGAATGCGTGTAGTCGTGCGCTGCCGCGCTACCCTTTATGAGCGCGACGGCGCATTTCAGCTGTACGTGAACGATATGTTCCCGGATGGCATTGGTGCCGTACAGCTGGCGTTGGAACAGCTCAAGGCGAAACTGGAGCAGGAGGGCCTGTTTGCACCGGAGCACAAAAAGCCGCTGCCGGAATTTCCTAAATGCATCGGTGTTGTTACCAGCAAGACGGGAGCTGCCCTGCAGGACATCCGCAATGTGCTCACACGGCGCTGGCCATCGGTACGGCTGCTGCTGTGTCCGGTGACAGTGCAGGGGTTTGAAGCCGCGCAGCAGGTGGCTGATGCCATCAAAAAGCTGGATCAGCGCAAAGAGGTGGACGAGATCATCGTTGCACGCGGAGGCGGCAGCCGGGAAGACCTGTGGGTCTTTAACGCAGAGATGATCGCCCGGGCTGCATACCGCTGCAAAAAACCACTGATCAGCGCAATCGGCCACGAGATCGACTATACCATTCTGGATTTTGTGGCAGACTGCCGTGCCCCCACACCTTCGGCTGCAGCAGAGCTGGCTGTACCGGATCGGGCAGAGCAGGAACGGATATTGCTGGATTTGCAGCAAAATATTCGCAAAAATATGCAAAAACGTTTTGATTTATGCTATAATGGTCTGGAACAATACAACTTTGTGTTGGAGCAGGGCCTTGCACGCCGAAACTGGCAAAAAAGTCAGGGGCAGCTGCAGCAGGTGCAGGATGCCATCCGTCAGCAGATTCAGAAACGCCTGCATTCTGCAGAATTGCAGCTGGGTCATGCGGCAGCACTTACTGGTTCGCTGGATCCATACAAGGTGCTGGCGCGCGGCTACACGATGGTCACAGCAGCCAACGGCACTATTTTAAATGCAGATGATCTGCAGCCGGAAAAAACAATCTATGTTCGCAGCGCTTCCCGCCGTGCAAAGTGCAGGGTGGAAGCGGTGGAGGAGATCAATGAGAACACCCAAAAGTTTTGAGGAAGGCATGGAACGGCTGAATACGCTCCTTGCACAGATGCAGAGCGAGGATACGACCCTTGCAGATTCGGTCAAACTGTATGCAGAGGCCGCTTCTCTGATGGAGTACTGCCATGCTGCACTGGAAAAAACATCGCTGCAGATCGACGAGATTGACGTAAAGCTTGCGGGCACAGTGCAGGAGGAAAGCTAATGGACTATCAGGAGCAGTATCAGAATTATCTGGCGCAGGCAATGGCCGCGCTGGAAACGGCCTGCGGCCGTTTTCTGCCGGAAGAATCCGAGGTGTGCCGTGCGGCACGCTACAGCCTGATGGGCGGCGGCAAACGGATCCGTGCAGTTCTTGTTCTCAGCGTCTGCGACATGCTGGGCGGCAGTATGCAGGCGGCACAGCAGTTTGCAGCTGCTGTAGAAATGCTGCACTGCTATTCGCTCATTCACGATGACCTGCCCTGCATGGACAATGATGATCTGCGCCGCGGCCGTCCTTCCTGCCACAAGGCGTTTAGCGAAGCAACTGCCATGCTGGCCGGTGACGTGCTGCTGACAGAAGCATTTGAGACAGTCGCCAATGCCCCGGCAGATGCGTCTGTCTGTGTACAGGCAGCGCGGGCACTGGGTGCAGGCGCTGGCAGCCGCGGCATGGTCTATGGGCAGGAACTGGATCTGAAATACGAAGCGTTGGCCGCAACAGAAGACCAGCTTCGGCTGATCCACCGCAATAAAACGGGTGCGCTGATCAATGCAGCCATCCAGATGGGTGCGGCTGCGGCCAAAGCAGATGAAGCACAGTGCAGAGCGCTGGAACAGTATGCTTATGGTCTGGGCCTTGTTTTTCAGATCGTGGACGATGTGCTGGATGTTACCAGCACACCGGAACAGCTGGGCAAGCCCATTGGCAGCGACAGCGAAAATGGAAAGACTACCTTTGTGACCCTTTATGGTGCGGAAGGTGCCATGAAGCTTGCACATGACCTGAATCAGGAGACCTGCACGGAACTGCACCGGAATTTTGGCGAAAAAGCTGCGTTTCTGGAACAGCTTGCGCAGCAGCTTCTTGTGCGTAAAAACTAAAAATAATCCATACAGAATAAAGGAAAAAGATTATGCAGCTTATTCAAAACATCCTGTCTTTCAATCAGATCCTTACGGTTTCACTGCTCGGCTGGTTTGTGGCGCAGGTGCTTAAAACCATCATCAATTTTATCCTGCTGGGCAAGTTCCAGTTGGAACGCATGTGGGGTGATGGCGGTATGCCCAGTGCCCACAGCGCAACGGTCTGTGCCATGGTCATTGCAACCGGACGCTGTGTGGGTGTTGACTCTGCCATTTTTGCAGTGGCAAGCGTGGTGGCAATCATTACCATGCACGATGCCATGGGCGTGCGGCATGAGACTGGCGAGCAGGCCAAGGTCCTGAACCAGATGATCGATCAGTGGATCGAAGTGAGCGAGAAGAATGCTCCTTTCCTGCAGAACATGCATCTGAAGGAGATGGTCGGCCATACGCCGCTGCAGGTCGTGGCAGGCGTACTGGTCGGCGCAGCCGTCGGCTTCCTGTATCCGCTGGCTTGAGGCATTCTTTTTTCACGCAGGAACGCACTACAGCAACAGAAAATCTTCATTTGAAGGACGTGTGATTTATGGGAGCATTGCTGCTGGACAGCATCAATCAGCCCAGAGATTTAAAGCAACTGAATGAACAGCAGGTGAAACAGCTGTGCGCGGAGATCCGCCAGTTTCTGCTGGAGAATATTTCCAAGACGGGCGGCCACCTTGCCTCAAACCTTGGCGTGGTAGAGCTTACCGTTGCGCTGCACCGTGTTCTGGATACACCACAGGACAAAATCGTGTTTGACGTCGGTCACCAGTGCTATACACACAAGATCCTTACGGGTCGGCGCGGACAGTTTGATAAACTGCGCCAGCTCGACGGGATCTCCGGTTTCCCGAACCCGAACGAGAGTGAACACGATGCATTCATTGCCGGGCACGGAAACACGGCGCTTTCGCTTGCGATCGGCATGGCGTGGGCCAAAAAGCTGCATCATGAAGCAGGGCTTGTGGTCGCGGTGATCGGCGATGGTGCCTTTACCGGCGGCATGGTCTACGAGGGCATGAACAACATTGAACAGCTGGACAACCTTCTTGTGATCCTGAACGACAACAAGATGTCCATTTCTAAAAATGTCGGTGCACTTGCCCGCTATCTGACTCATTTGCGCACGACCACGGCCTATTTTGATGCCAAGGATAATGTGCGCAGCTTTTTGGATGGAGTACCGCTGGTGGGCGCTCCACTGAAAAAAAACATCACCGAGTTCAAGACGCTTTTGCGTCGGGCAATGTACCACTCTACCATGTTCGAGGATATGGGCTTCCAGTACATCGGGCCGGTGGATGGCCACAACGTGGAAGAGCTGGAACGCACACTGCGCACCATCCGCAACCGGCAAGGGCCACATTTTCTGCACGTGATCACAAAAAAGGGCAAGGGCTATCAGCCGGCCGAGGCAAACCCCGGCAACTATCACGGCGTGTCGGCATTTGATCCGGATGGAATGCCCGACCCGGAGGTGGCACCAAAGGAATCGTTCTCGACGGTATTTGGCAATGCTCTTGTGACGGAAGGCGACCGGAACCCGAATATCTGCGCCATCACTGCAGCAATGAAGTATGGCACCGGCCTGCAGTTTTTTGCGCACAGCCACCCGGAGCGTTTTTTTGATGTCGGTATGGCAGAGCAGCACGCTGTGACCTTTGCTGCCGGGCTTGCAAGTCAGGGCATGCTGCCGGTGGTATGCATTTATTCCACCTTCCTGCAGCGTTCCTATGATCAGATCATCCACGACGTAAATCTGCTGCGGGAGAATGTAGTTTTTGCCATCGACCGCGCCGGTTTTGTCCCAGCGGATGGCGAAACGCATCAGGGCATTTACGATCCCGCTTTCCTGAGCCAGCTTGGAATGCCGCTGTATGCGCCTTCCAATTATCAGGAACTGAATTACTGGCTGCAGCAGCTGTTGAGTGACCGCTTCCATGGCCCACGGGCAATTCGTTATCCCCGCGGTGGGCAGGATGCAGTTCTGGCGGAATTTGGCTGCACCGGCGAAGATTATGATTTCCTGCGCAAGGCGGATGATGCAACAATCGTTCTGGTGAGTTACGCCGACGAACTGGCCGACCTTTTGCAGGCAGAACGTGAATTACAGCAGAAAAGCATTGCGTGTGATGTGATAAAAGCTGTAAAGCTGTATCCCTTTACAGACAAAATGATCGCCGATCTGTCGAAATATAAAATAATCCTGTTTGCGGAAGAATGCATTGCAAACGGAAGCATTGGTGAACATCTGGAATATGCTTTGCAGCAAAACGGATGGAATGGGCGCTTTATCCATTGCGCAGTGCGGAACGCGTGTCTTCCGCATGCCAGTGTGGCACAGATCAAACAGGCAACCGGTCTGGATGCAGCGCATCTTGTACAGGCCGTGCAGATGGCCGTGACGAAAGGAGAAAATTTACTGTGAAGATTCGATTGGACCAATATCTTGTTCAGCATGGTCTGACACAGAGCCGTGAGCGCGCAAAGGCGCTGATCATGTCCGGCATCGTTTTTGTCAATGAGCAAAAGGTGGACAAGGCCGGAGAGATGATCAAGGAAGATGCCAAGGTGGAAGTGCGCGGGCACGACATTGGCTATGTCAGCCGCGGCGGTCTGAAGCTGGAAAAAGCTATGAAGTGTTTCCCGCTTACACCCAATGGCAAGGTCTGCATGGACATTGGAGCATCTACCGGCGGCTTTACGGATTGTATGCTGCAGAACGGTGCCGTCAAGGTCTATGCGGTGGATGTCGGCTATGGACAGCTTGCATGGAGTCTGCGCACAGATGAGCGCGTAGTGAACATGGAGCGCACGAACATCCGCAATGTCAAACCGGAGGATCTTGCCGAGCAGATCGAGTTTTTCAGTGTGGATGTCTCGTTTATCTCGCTGCACCATATTTTCCCGGTGGCACAGGCAATCACAACGCCGGATGCCATGGGCGTTTGTCTGGTCAAGCCGCAGTTTGAAGCTGGACGCGAAAAGGTTGGCAAGAACGGTGTGGTGCGCGACCCTGCTACCCACCGTGAAGTGCTGCACAATGCCATGGGCTATGCTGCTGCAAACGGTTTTGCTGTACGCGGATTGGATTTCAGCCCGGTAAAGGGACCTGAGGGCAACATTGAATACCTGATGTTCGTGCAGAAGAGCGGTGAACCTTCTGTGCTGGACGACAGCGTTGCAGAGCAGGTGGTGGAGGCAAGCCACAGCACGCTGGACCGCTGAGCGGCTCTGCCATCAGACCAGAAAAAGGAGCTTCCCGCATGACGATCTATATTTCGCCGAATCCCGGCAAGACCTCTGCCAACGAGATCGCACTGCGCGCGGCGCAGATTCTAATGAACCATGGTGCAGCTGTTCTGATGTGTGAACAGCCACGCACAAGCTGCAGCACGGCCGGAGTGGTTTATCTGCCGCTGGAGGAATGCCTTGAGCAGGCAGATGTGATCCTGACCATTGGCGGCGATGGCACCATTCTGCATGAGGCAAATCTTTCGCTTCGGTACGCAAAGCCGATCTTGGGCATCAATCTGGGACGCTGTGGTTTTCTGGCTACCTGCGAAGTCAGCGAGATGGAAGCCAAGCTCTCCGCTGTTGCACGGGGAGAGTTCAGCGTAGACAACCGGATGCTGCTGTATGTCCGCGTTCTTGGCCACGATGGCTGGGAGGGCCACGCCCTGAATGACGTGGTGGTCACAAAGGGCCGCCTGCAGCAGGCGATCGATTTCAGCATTTACTGCGATGATATTTTAGTAGAGCACTACCGTGGGGACGGTGTGATCGTTGCAACGCCCACCGGCTCCACAGCGTATTCGCTGGCGGCGGGCGGGCCGATCCTGGATTCCCAGACGAAGGGCGTTGTTGTAACGCCTATCTGCCCGCACAGTCTGGCCAGCCCGGCCATGGTGTTTGCGCAGGAGCGCAAGCTGAATATCTGTGTGGGACAGGTGGCCGACGATGAAGTGTTTATCAGCTGCGATGGCAGAGCTGGCTGTCCGCTCAAGGCCGGCGCAACGGCTGAAGTAAGGCTCTCCGATCAGGTGGTAAAGCTGATCACCTTCGGAAAAGCAGATCAGTTTCAGGCCATTGACCAGAAGCTTCGCAGCAGACGATAAAGGGGAGGCGAGTTTACGATGGCGCGCAGCCGTAAGGAAGATGTAAAAAGCAAGGGAGAACGTCAGCAGGTGATTCTCCGGCTTGTGCAGGAACACCCGATCAGCCGGCAGGAAGTTCTGCTGGATCACCTTTCCAAAGAGGGATTCGAGGTAACACAAGCCACCGTTTCCCGCGATATCCGGGAGCTGTGTTTGGTAAAAGCTGCCACGGCAGAGGGGTATCGCTATGTCTCCAGCCGGAACGAAAGCTTCAACCCCAAAACGCAGGGAAGGTTTGAAACGATCTTTCATGAATCCGTGCTGGGGGTAGATTACGCCGGACATGTTGTGCTGGTAAAGTGCTATTCTGGCATGGCCAACGCCGCATGCGAGGTTTTTGACGCATTGCAGTGGAAAAATGTGGTCGGCACGCTTTCGGGCGACGACACGTTCCTGATCGTTGCACGGTCGGAGCGTGATGCAAAAACGATCTGCTCGGAACTGACGAGACACATTGGATAAAAATAACGCGGGAGAAAAGATATGCTGAGCAGCCTGCAAATTGAAAATGTTGCTGTGATCCAGAAGGCTGAAGTACATTTCAAGCCGGGCCTGAATGTTCTTACCGGTGAGACTGGTGCCGGCAAGTCGATCCTGATTGATTCCATCAATGCGATCCTGGGAAACCGCACTTCAAAGGATCTTGTGCGCACAGGGGCCTCCAAGGCGGTGATCCGTGCAGCCTTTGAGGAGGTGCCCGGTACGGTGCTGGACAGCCTTGAGAAGGCGGGCTACGAGCGCTCGGATGCACTGATGCTCAGCCGCGAGATCACAGCCGAGGGCAAAAGCACCTGCCGCATCAACGGAATGCCTGCAACGGCTGCGGTTCTGCGGGAGCTGTGCGGAGGACTTATCAATATCAACGGTCAGCACGACTCTGTGGGCCTTCTGAACCCGGCAAGACATCTGGGCATTCTGGATGATTATGCGCAGAACAGCGCGGAGTTTCAGGACTATTATGTCCTGTACCGGGAGCTTGTGCGCATCAAGCGGGAGCTGGATGCCATGATCACCGACGAAGCCGAAAAGCAGCGCAGGATTGATCTGTTGAGCTATCAGGTGCAGGAGATCGAGGATGCCGGACTGACCGCCGGAGAGGAACAGACGCTGGAAAGCCGCCGCAAGATCCTTGCCAATGCATCTGCCATCCGGGATAAGATCGCACAGAGCTATGCATTGCTTTCGGGCGATGACGAGGCCTCCGGCGCAGTCGATCTGCTGGGCGAGGCATCCAATGCAGTGGATGCTGCCGCGCAGCTGGATGATGCACTTGCCGGTGCATCCAGTCAGCTGCTGGATCTGTATTACAATGCAAAGGATGTTGCCGCAGATCTGATCGGTCGGCTGGATTCCTATGATACCAACGATGCGGAGCTGGACGAGATTGAGCAGCGTCTGGATCTGATCTACAAGCTCAAGCGCAAATATGGTGATACGGTAGAAGACGTGATCGCTTTTGGACAGAATGCAAGGGAAGAACTGGAGCGCATCCAGTCCTCACAGGAGCGGCATGACCACCTGCAGGCAGAAAAGCTCCGCCTTTATGCGCTGGCCCGTGAAAAGGCAGAAGCACTGACCCAGACGCGCCTGCGCGCTTTTGAAGAGCTGAATAAGCGTATTTCCGGCACGCTGGATTTTCTGAACATGCCGGGCGTGCGCATGACACTGCGCCATACCCGCGGCCCGCTGGCAAGCCATGGGCAGGACAGCATCGAGTTCTACATTTCCACAAACCCCGGTGAGGCGCCCAAACCCCTTGCAAAAATTGCTTCCGGCGGCGAGCTGAGCCGCATCACGCTGGCCATCAAAAATGCAATGGCCGATAAGGATGCCGTGCCTACCGTGATCTATGATGAGATCGACAGCGGTGTTTCTGGCAAAGCCGCCGGGCGTATTGGTGAGGTACTGCGCCAGAGCGCACAGGGCCACCAGATCTTGTGCATCACCCATACAGCCCAGATCGCTGCACTGGCCGACTGCCATCTGCTGATTCAGAAAAATGTAGCCAATGACCGCACCTATACCGAGATCCATCCGCTGGATGAGGAGGGCAGGGTGGAAGCACTGGCCCGGCTGATCTCCGGCGACCACGTTACCGAGCTTTCGCGTGCCAATGCCCGCGAAATGCTGGGTCTTGGCGCAAAATAAGCCAAAATAAACCGCTGCAGATAAGGGGGTTGACAAGCCCGAAGCATTGTGATAAAGTAGTTCTTGTTAATGGCGATGAAGGGAACAAGTACCTTGAAGTGTTCTGCCCAGAGAAACCCCGGTTGGTGTAAGGGGCCGCAGAGCAGCAGGGGAAATACCTCCCGGAGCTGCAGGCTGAATGCCGTTCAGGTTAATAGGCTGTGCCGCGTGCGAGCGTTACAAACGCAGGAGTGTCTCTCTACTCTGGGGTGTGCACTCGTGAGGTCGTTTCTGTGAGGAAGCGGCAAACAGAGGTGGTACCGCGAATTTTCTCGCCCTCTGCCAAATTCATTTTTGGCAGGGGGTGTTTTATTTTTCCCTCTGCCCACAAACAGGAGGAAAAAATCATGACTCTGTACGAAGAACTCAAGGCCCGCGGCCTGGTGGCCCAGATCACCGATGAAGAGATCATCGACCTGATCAACAATGGCAAGGCAACCTTTTACATCGGCTTTGACTGCACTGCCGACAGCCTGACCGCAGGCCACTTTATGGCTCTGACCCTGATGAAGCGCCTGCAGATGGCAGGCAACAAGCCTATTGCCCTGATCGGCGGCGGCACTACCATGATCGGCGACCCCTCCGGCCGCACCGACATGCGCAAGATGCTGACCAAAGAGGATATCGCCCATAATGCCGCATGCTTCAAAAAGCAGATGGAAAAGTTCATCGACTTCTCTGAGGGCAAGGCACTGATGCTGAACAATGCAGATTGGCTGCTGAACCTGAACTACGTGGAACTGCTGCGTGATGTGGGTGCCTGCTTCTCCGTGAACAACATGTTGCGCGCCAAGTGCTACGAGCAGCGCATGGAGAAGGGCCTGTCCTTCCTCGAGTTCAACTACATGATCATGCAGAGCTACGACTTCTACTACATGTTCCAGCACTACGGCTGCAACATGCAGTTCGGCGGCGATGACCAGTGGAGCAACATGCTGGGCGGCACCGAGCTGATCCGTCGCAAGCTGGGCAAGGACGCTTATGCTATGACCATCACCCTGCTGACCGACTCTCAGGGCAAGAAGATGGGCAAGACTGCCGGCAATGCTGTCTGGCTGGATCCCAACAAGACCAGTCCATTCGAGTTTTACCAGTACTGGCGCAATGTGGGCGATGCCGATGTGATGAAGTGCATCCGTATGCTCACCTTCCTGCCGCTGGAGCAGATCGACGAGATGAGCACATGGAAGGATCAGCGCCTGAACGAGGCCAAGGAAATTCTGGCTTACGAGCTGACCAGCATGGTCCATGGCAAGGAAGAGGCCGAAAAGGCTCAGAATGCTGCCCGCGCACTGTTCAGCGGCAGCGCAATGGATACCGAGCACATGCCTTCTACTCAGCTGACCGAGGCCGACCTGACCAATGGCTCCATCGGTATCCTGACCCTGATGGTCAAGGCTGGTCTGGCAGCATCCAACGGCGAGGCACGCCGTCTGGTCGTGCAGGGCGGTGTTCTGGTGGATGGCGAGAAGGTAGCCGCTCCCACCGTTAGCTTCACTGCTGAGCAGCTGGCAAAGGGCATTGTGATCAAGAAGGGCAAAAAGATCTACCACAAGGTCACTCTGTAAAAAATATTGAACATGAAAATGCCGGTGTACTCCGTTTTGGAGTGCACCGGCATTTTTTCACTTGATGGAGGATCGCTCGCTTGATTGCAGAATTTACAGCTCGTAAGCCTTCTTCAATGCTTCGTAAGCTGCATCCTCATTCTCTGCGTGGACCAGCAGGGAAATATCCAGATCGCTGGTGGTGATAAGCAGTACTTCAATGCCGGCCATTGCCAGAGAATTCAGTGCACGGGCAGCTACGCCGCAGCTGGTGACCATTTCTTCACCAAACAGGTTCAGCTTGGAATAACCCACGCTGATCAGCGGAGAAGCCTTGGCATCCTTGTCCAGATTTGCAACGGAAATAGCCTTCATCACCAGCGGAAGATCACTGCTGGAAGCGGTAAAGCTGAAATCAATGGTGGTGCCATGGGGCGCACTCTGGCTGATCATATCTACGACCACACCGTTATCTGCAAAGATCTGCAGGTAACGTGCCAGGCTGTTGCCCTTGAACTCTACATCCTGCACACTGATCATCATGAGACTCGGCTCAATATTGATCTTCGATACTCCGTACATAAAGATCCTCCATTCTGCCCGAAAGGCGGGCTTCAACGATACAAAATTTATTCAGGTAAGCTGCAAAAGCTCCGGGTCGATATTTTCCCGGGCAATGGACTGAATCATTTCCAGGCTGAAATCCGGATACGCCTGCCGTACTCCGTGGGACTTTGTAAGGGCTTCGGTATAATCGCGGAACAGATAGGTACGCACATTGGATTTGCCTGCATCATAGTGGGTTACCGTCGGAAGAAGTCTGGGGGAGAGCACGCTGCAACGGACGGTGCCGTCCAGTTCGGTCGTTTTTTCAAGCTGAACCGATAAAATTGCGCCGATCAGCTGATCGGGCTTTTCCTGCGTGCTGATAAAATTGCCCAGAGAATAGGCTGTGAACACCTGCCTGCCGTCTGCTGCAGTCAGCCACTGTGCATTTTGCAGCACATGCGGGTGGGTGCCAATGATCAAGTCTGCACCCCAATCCGCAAGGCTTTGTGCCAATGCACGCTGCGCATCCACAACGGTATGACTGTTTTCCACGCCCCAGTGCACACCCACCACCACAAAATCTGCAAGCTGACGTGCCGCTTTTACCTGCTGCTCGATCACATCGGTCTGGCTGGTATAGATCACATTGGCCTGCATGGAGCTGTTCTGCGGGATGCCATTGGTATGCTCTGTATAGGAAAGATATGCGATCGTTACACCATTGACAGTCTGCAGCGGGATATGACCGTAGTCCTCTTTGCCCTTCCACAAACCGGTGGTCACTACATCCTCCGGCATACTGCCCCAGAAGCGCAGGGTGGCGGCAATGCCGGAAGCGCCTTTATCGTAGGTGTGGTTATTGGACAGGCTGAACACCCGCACACCCGCCCGGTAAAGCGCACGGGCGCAATCGCCCGGCGTAGAAAAGCATGGGTAGGAGGATGGCTCCAATTCATCCGTGCAGAGCGTTTCCTGATTGATCCAGTTCACATCATGCTGTGCATAAAAAGGCGCAATATGTTCGTAACAGTAATCGAAACTGTAAGCTTCCTCTCCGGAAGCGCGGCGCTGCGCCTGCTTATAAATGGGTGCGTGGATCAGATTATCTCCTGTTGCAGAAAAGCGGACAGTCTGAACCAGCGGCTGCGGTTCCGGCTCTGGCGCAGGCTCTGCTTCTTCCAGCTGTGATACAGTGGCAGAACCTGCAGAAGAGCTTTCCGTGCTCACCGGTTCTGCCGTCGGTATGCTTTCCTGCAGAAAGAACTTTGGCAGCAAAGGCAGGCAGAACAGAAATACGATCAGCACCGCTCCGGCTGTCCAGAAAGCCTGCCTTCTGGCGCGGCGTTTTGCAGTCGGTCTGCGCCGGTGCTGTTGCGGGGATTGTTTGTTCATCCGCGTCCACATCCTTCCACCATGTTTCTGCCAAAAGCAGAGCAATCAGGCTTTTTAAAGTGCAGCGATCATATCACCCATATTGTACAGGCCCGGCTCCTTTTTTGCAAGGTAAACTGCTGCATTCACAGCGCCGTTTGCAAAAATATTGCGGGAATAAGCGGTGTGCTTGAGAGTGATCACTTCATCCGGACCGCAGAACAGCACTTCGTGATCACCCACGATGCTGCCGCCGCGCACGGAACTGATACCAATTTCCTTCGGGTCGCGCTTCTGACGGACAGAAGAACGGTCGTAAACATAATGATATTCGCCATTGTTTTGCTCATTGATGGCATCGGCCAGCATCAGAGCGGTGCCGCTGGGTGCATCCAGCTTGTTGTGGTGGTGCTGCTCCACGATCTCAACATCGTAGTTCACACCCAGAATAGCCGAAGCGCGCTTGCACAGCTCCGACAGCACATTGATGCCCATGGACATATTAGCGCTCTTGAACACCGGCACCGTGCGGGATAGCTGCACCACCTTGAGCTGCAGCTCTTCCGAAAGGCCGGTGGTGCACACCACGATGGGCAGCTTGTGAGCTTCACAGTAGGGCAGAGCCTTTTCCACAGCGGCCGGAGAGCTGAAATCGATAATCACATCGCCCTTGCCGTCCAGCTTTTCCAGGCTGTCATACACAGGGATGCCGTTCTGTTCGCCATCCTTTATGTCGATGCCTGCAATCACGCGGCAGTCCTCGCGCTGTGCGATCATATCACACAGCACATGGCCCATGCGGCCGCCGATGCCCTGAATCACAATATCCGTCATAATTTTTATCCTTTCCTGCCCGTTTTGCATATCGGCATATCGCAAAATGCCCGGACAGAGCGCTCCGCCGGGCATTTTGCAGCCAAAAACTTATTCTGTAATAAGACCCTCTGCACGCAGAGCCTTTTCAATATACTCCTTGTGTGCCTCGCTCGGCTCTACCAGAGGCAGACGGCACTCGCCAGCTTCCCAGCCCAGCACATTCATGGCGTACTTCACCGGAATGGGGTTCACTTCACAGAACAAAGCACCTGCCAGCGGCAGCATTTCCAGCTGCAGCTCACGGGCCTTTGCGGTATCGCCGTCAAAGAATGCCTTGCAGCAGTTGTGCACCAGCTCCGGCTTGACATTGGACACGACGCTAATCACGCCCTTGCCGCCCAGAGCCAGCAGGGGAACCACCTGATCGTCGTTGCCGGAATAAATGTTCAGCTCGTCGCCGCACAGCTGTGCAATCTTGGCTACCTGAGAGATGTTGCCGGAAGCTTCCTTGATGCCGTTGATCAGAGGATGCTTGCTCAGTTCCAGAGCAGTCTCCGGGGCAATGTTCAGGCCGGTGCGGGAAGGCACGTTGTACATGATCACCGGGATGCCTCCGGCCTCAGCCATGGCGGTAAAGTGAGCAACAAGACCAGCCTGCGTGGTCTTGTTGTAATAGGGAGTCACCATCAGCAGAGCGTCTGCGCCGCATTCGGCAGACTTTGCGGCCAGTGCGCAGCCGTGGTCGGTATCGTTGGAGCCGGCACCGGCAATGACGGGCACGCGGTGGTTGACAACATCCACCGTATACTTGATAGCGGCAAGCTGCTCCTCATCGGTCATAGTAGAGCACTCGCCGGTGGTGCCGCAGATGATGATGGCATCGGTATGGTGCGCGATCTGATCCTCAATAATGCGGCCCAGCTCGTCAAAGTTGATGCTTCCGTCCTCGTACATCGGGGTGATAATGGCAACACCCGCGCCGGTAAAGACAGGATTCTTCATAGCCTAAAACTCCTTTGTATGCGCTTTTGCGCAAAATATACTTAGTCGAAATAGCCCTTTGCGGCCAGCAGCTCTGCCAGCAGAACGCCGCCGCCTGCAGCACCGCGCAGGGTGTTGTGGCTCATGCAGGCAAACTTGTAATCAAACAGGGTGTCCTCGCGCAGGCGACCGATGCACACAGCCATGCCGTTCTCGGTGTTGCGGTCCAGCTTGGGCTGCGGACGATCCGGCTCGGTGAAGTAATGCAGGAACTGCTTGGGTGCGCTGGGCAGGTCAAGCTCCTGTGCGGGGCCGCGGAAGTTTGCCCATGCCTCCAAAATCTGCTCCTTGGTGGGTTTCTTCTCAAAGCTTACAAACACGGCAGCGGTGTGGCCGTCGGAGACAGGCACGCGGAAGCACTGTGCGGTGATCACCGGCTTTTCGGCGTTCACGATATGGTCGCCCTCAATGTGGCCCCACAGCTTGAGCGGCTCGCGCTCGCTCTTTTCTTCCTCGCCGCCGATGTAGGGGATCACGTTGTCCACGATCTCGGGCATACGGTCAAAGGTCTTACCTGCACCGGAAATGGCCTGATAGGTGCACACCAGAGCCTTGCTGACACCAAAATCCTTCATCAACGGGTGCAGGGCGGGAACATAGCTCTGCAGGCTGCAGTTGGACTTGACGGCAATAAAGCCGCGCTTGGTGCCCAGACGCTTGCGCTGTGCGGGGATGATCTCGATGTGGTCGGCGTTGATCTCGGGCACCACCATGGGCACATCCGGGGTAAAGCGGTTCGCACTGTTGTTGGACACCACCGGGCACTCAGCCTTTGCATAAGCCTCTTCCAGAGCCTTGATCTCATCCTTGGGCATATTGACTGCACAGAAGATAAAATCCACCTGAGAAGCAACCTCTTCCACCTTGGATGCATCCAAAACTACCATCTTCTTGACACTTTCCGGCATGGGGGAGGTCATGGCCCAGCGGGGACCGACAGCTTCCTCATAGGTCTTGCCGGCGCTGCGGCCGGATGCAGCCAGAACGGTCAGCTTGAACCAGGGGTGATTTTCCAGCAGCGTCACAAAACGCTGACCGACCATACCAGTCGCACCTACGATACCCACTTTATACTGTTTTTCCATTTCCAGCACCTTTCCTTTCGTGAAAGCGAACTCAATAAATATTTCTATTACATAGATTCACGGCTTGCAAACCGGACAGCGATGCAATATAATAGATACTGTTTATACAGATTTTATGATATCATTGATACGGTGTCCGTGTCAATCATCGGAAAGGCAAATTGCACGCTATGTTAAAAAAAGATTTTTGGTATGATTTACCCAAAGAACTCATTGCACAGGAGCCTGCTGACCCCAGAGACTCTGCACGGCTGATGGTGCTGAGCCAGAAAGACGACAGCATCCAGCACAAGATCTTCCACGATCTGCCGGAATTTTTAGAGCCGGGCGACCTGCTGGTGGTAAACAATTCCAAGGTTCTGCCCGCCCGCATTGTGGGTGTCAAGCAGCCCACAGGCGCTGTGTGTGAGCTGCTTTTGCTGCGTCAGGTCAAGGGCGACCAGTGGGAGTGCCTTGCAAAGCCTGGCAAGCGGATGCAGCCCGGCACGAAGGTGAGCTTTGGTGACGGCAGTCTGACCGCCGTGGTGGACGAGACCATGGAGGACGGCAACAAGTACGTTACATTCTATTACGATACTGAGACCCTTTATGAAAAGCTGGATGAATTTGGCAAAATGCCTTTGCCGCCCTATATCACCAAGCAGCTGGAGGATCAGAGCCAGTATCAGACTGTTTACGCAAAGGAGCTTGGCAGTGCTGCAGCCCCTACGGCCGGCCTTCATTTCACGCCGGAGCTGATGGATACCATCCGCGCCAAAGGCGTGAACATTGCCGAAGTGACTCTGCATGTGGGTCTGGGCACCTTCCGCCCTGTACAGGAGGACGAGATCACGGATCACAAAATGCACAGCGAATGGTACTGCATCGACGAAAAAACGGCGCAGGTGATCCGCGATACCAAGGCTGCCGGTCACCGTGTGATCGCAGTGGGCACTACCAGCTGCCGCACGCTGGAAGCCGTTGCCGCAAAGTACGGCGAGATCCGCGCCTGCAGCGGCAACACTTCTATCTTCCTGTATCCAGGCGTGAAGTTCAACTGCATCGACGGCCTGATCACCAACTTCCACCTGCCGGAAAGCACCCTAATCATGCTGGTGTCGGCCCTGTATGGCTACGAAAAGACCATGGCAGCCTATAAGGTGGCTGTGGAGGAACGTTATAGATTCTTCTCTTTTGGCGATGCGATGCTGATTCTTTGATTATTTTTCCCGCTATTCTGTTGTTGATGAGCCTGATCCCGGGCTTTTTCATGAAGATCGCACGGCTGT
Organism: Faecalibacterium sp. I4-3-84; assembly: GCF_023347255.1. Classification (GTDB taxonomy): domain Bacteria; phylum Bacillota; class Clostridia; order Oscillospirales; family Ruminococcaceae; genus Faecalibacterium; species Faecalibacterium taiwanense. Next base: position 77,828 of record NZ_CP094466.1, on the reverse strand, counting down.
TTTCCGTGCACAGAAAGGAACAAAAACTATGCCTTCTTTGACGACCTATAAGCTGCTCAAGCAGGAACACGATGCCCGGCGGGGCGAGTTCAAGACCGTGCACGGCACGGTGCAGACGCCCGCTTTTCAGAACGTGGCTACCGCCGGTGCTATCAAGGGCGGGTTGTCTGCGCAGGACCTGAAAGACATTGGCGCACAGGTCATGCTGTGCAACACCTACCACCTGCATCTGCGCCCTGGCGACAAGCTGGTAGCCGATATGGGCGGTCTGCACAAATTTACCCGCTGGAACGGCCCCATTCTGACCGACAGCGGTGGATTTCAGGTATTCAGTCTGGCAAAGCTGCGCAAGATCACCGAAGAGGGCGTGACCTTTGCCTCCCATCTGGACGGCCACCGCATCTTTATGGGACCGGAAGAGAGCATGCAGATCCAGGCAAACCTTGGCTCTACCATCGCCATGGCCTTTGACGAGTGCGTAGAGAACCCCGCACAGCACGATTACTCCAAGGCCAGCTGTGAACGCACGACCCGCTGGTTGAAACGCTGTAAGATTGAAATGGCCCGCCTGAAGCACGAGGGCATTTCCGTGAATCCCGATCAGCTGCTGTTTGGCATCAATCAGGGCTGCACCTTTGCTGATCTGCGTGTGGAGCACATGAAGCAGATTGCAGACCTCGATCTGGACGGTTACGCCATCGGCGGTCTGGCTGTGGGCGAGCCCACCGAGGTGATGTATGAAATGATCAGTCAGGTGGAGCCCCACATGCCCAAGGATAAGATCCGCTACCTGATGGGCGTTGGCACCCCCGGCAATATCATTGAGGCAGTTTCCCGCGGCGTGGATCTGTTTGACTGCGTGATGCCCAGCCGTAATGCACGCCACGGCCACTTGAACACCTGGGGCGGTATCATCAACATCAAGAATGCAAAGTATGAGCGCGATGAACGCCCTATTGATCCTGCCTGTGGCTGTCCGGTCTGCCGCAGCTATTCCCGCGCCTATATCCGCCACCTGTTCAAAGCGGAGGAGATTTTGGGAATGCGCCTTGCCGTCATGCACAACCTGTGGTTCTATAACCATCTGATGGAGCGCATCCGGGATGAGCTGGATGCAGGCACCTTCACGGCTTTCCACGATAAATATGTAAAGCTTCTGGATACCCGAATTTGAGAATAAGCCTTGCAACAGGTCGTTTAAAAAGGTATAATAAGCTTATCTGAATTTTGAGAGGAGATTTTGCCCCATGCAATTTCTGACTACCACTTCCGAAGGCTATATCAGCCTGTTCTTCACACTGGCTCTGATGCTGGTTCTGCTGTACTTCATGATCTATCGTCCCCAGAAGAAGCAGGAGAAGAAGGATGCCGCAATGCGCAGCAGCCTAGAGATCGGCGATCAGGTCACCACCATTGGCGGTGTCATTGGCCGTGTTGTTGCAATCAAGGACGATACCTTTGTTCTGGAGACCGGTGCTGACCGTGTGAAGATCCGCTTCACCAAGACTGCAATTTCCGCTGTTGAAAAGCTGAACATGGACAAGGCTGACAAGAAGTAAGCTTTTTCTTCAAACAATTAAGAGCATATCAAACGCGTCTTCCTGCATAGATTACTGGCAGGGAGGCGCGTTTTTATGTCTGAGAAAAAACTTTTCCCGGCGGAACTCCGGGTTCTTCTGCTGGCGGGGGCAGTCGGCGTTATGGTCACAGCGGGCTGGCTGGCCGCAATGGCAGCGCTGATGACAGCACAGGGTTATTCTGGTGCCGCCGCACCGCCGCTGGCAACAGCAGCCGTTGGTGCAGGGAGCCTTTGCAGCGGTTGGATCGCTGCATTTTGCAAAAAGGAACGCGGCCTGCTGTGCGGGCTTGTACAGGGCCTGTTTTATGCGGCATTGCTCGTGGTGCTCAGCGTTCCTTCCGGTACGCTTACGGAAGAGCCGCCGCTGCTGCGGTTTGCTGTGCTGATCCTGTGCGGCAGTATTGGCGGATTGCTGGGCATGGTGACCCGGGAGAAAAAGCGCCGCAGCTGAACAAATAGAACAAGGAGGTTCGATCATGTGGGTCTATCAGCAAACAGGAACGCCAGCGCATTTGCCAGAAGCCGCGCAGCAGCTTCCCACAGGTGAAGCTGCGCTTCTGCCGCAGCCGCAGAAGACACTGCCGCCAGAACGATCCGCACCGGAAGTGCCTTCACCGCTGCAGAGACATAACACGGAAACCCGGCAGAAAACCTGCTGGCTGCTCGTCTGTGCCTTTCTGATCGGCTCTGGCTCAGCTGGCGTGCTTCTGGCTTTCTGCGAAAAACAGCAGCCGGACTGGCTGCAATATTACCTGCAAAGCTGGCGCGGCCTGTTTGCCGCTGCAGATGCACATACTGCGGCCAGCCTTTTCGGAATGGAATATCTTACGCTGGCTGCGGCCGCGACCCTTCTGTTCCTGATGGGCTTTTCCGCACTGGGGCCGGTTTTGATCTTTTTGTTTACGATGTTCTATGGGCTGGGAAACGGGACGCTGTTTGTGCAGCTGCTTTCCGACACGGCACTGAAAAAAGAAACGTGGCTTCTGCTGCTTGCATTTCTGCCTGCGGCAGCTGCTTCTGCAGGGCTGTGCACGCTCGGCACAGATTCTCTGCGGGTGAGCAGCCAGATCCGCGTCTGTTCCTTTTTTGCAGCAGGGCCTGACCGGGAGATCGTCCGGCCACATGGATTCATCCGGCAGTATCTGCTGACGCTGACGTTATTTGTGCCGCTGTGCGGCATTTCTGCAGCGCTTGCAAGCATTGGAAGCAGGCTTTGAGCAAGGCTTTGAGCGAGGGCTTTTCTTGCGGGTTTGCTTGTTATATGCTACAATAGAGAATAATAAAGCCAAGACAATGTAACAGGAGCTTTTTTGATGAAGGAACCAAAACTGAAAACTGTATATGTGTGTTCCAACTGCGGCGAGACAAGCCCCCGCTGGATGGGCCGCTGCCCAAGTTGCGGCAGCTGGAACACGATGAACGAGGACGTTGTAGCGGAAGCCCCCAAAGCAGGTACTGCCGCAGCCAAACAGGCGGCAGCCGCCCGCCCGGAAGGGGTGACCACCCTGACCGCAAAACGCCTTTCTGAGATCAGCATGACCGAAGAAAAAAGCCGTATTCTGACCGGCATTTCGGAGCTGGACCGTGTACTTGGCGGCGGCATTGTTCTGGGCGGCGTTGTGCTTTTGAGCGGTGAGCCGGGTGTGGGCAAATCTACTATGCTTCTGCAGCTGTGCGGTGCCATTTCCAACCAGCACAGCGTTTTGTATATCACTGGCGAGGAATCGGTGCGGCAGGTCAAGCTGCGCGCTGCCCGGCTGAAAGTGCCGCAGGATAACATCTTTCTGGCAGCGGAGAATGATGTGGACGAGATCTGCGGCCTGATCGAAAAAGAAAAGCCGGATCTCGTGGTCATCGACTCCATCCAGACGATGCGCTGCATGGATATCTCGTCCTCCGCCGGTACGGTAAGTCAGGTCAAGGAAAGTGCGGCCCGCCTGCTGGCCGTGGCCAAAAAGCAGGAGATCCCCATGTTCATTGTGGGCCATGTGAACAAGGACGGTGCCATTGCAGGCCCCAAAGTCATGGAGCATATCGTGGATACGGTGCTTTACTTTGAGGGCGATAAAATGCTGCCGTACCGCATCCTGCGTGCGGCCAAGAACCGTTATGGCTCCACCAATGAGCTGGGCATGTTTGATATGACGGGGCAGGGCCTTGCTGAGATCGAAAACCCTTCACAGATGCTGCTGGAAGGCCGTCCTCTTGGCGTTTCCGGCAACTGTGTGGCCTGTACCATGGAGGGCAGCCGTCCCATTTTGAGCGAAATTCAGGCCCTTGCAACCAAAACCAATTTTCCAGCACCGCGCCGTGCCTGCAGCGGCTACGACTACAACCGCATGAATCTGTTGATCGCTGTGCTGGAAAAGCGTGCAGGGTATTTCTTTGGAAACCTGGATGTATATATCAACATCGTGGGCGGCATTGCGCTGCGTGATACTGCCTGTGATCTTTCTGTCTGCTTGAGTATGGTCTCCTCGCTGCTGGACAGGCCCGTCAGCGATAAGCTGATCGCCATTGGCGAGGTCGGCCTTGGCGGTGAAGTGCGCAGCGTACCCAATCTGGAACAGCGCCTGCATGAGGCAGAGCGTATCGGCTTTGAACGTGCGGTGATCCCGAAGCACAGCCTGAATCATCTGAGCCCGGCAGATTATCCTGGAATGCAGCTGATCGGCGCGGCTTATATCACCGATGCGATCAATGCCCTGAAATCTGACCGCTTATAAGAGGAAAAACAATGTCGATCTATCTGGACGAGAAAAATCCCGGCAAGCACAAGCCCTTCGATGATGCTGCGCCGGACATTGTAGAATACGTCCGCTATCTGGAAGTGATCGCGGGCAAAAGCGCAAACACGGCGTTCAGCTACTACTGTGATCTGCGCGGATTCAGCCGTTTTATGAAGCGCCGCCGTGGGCTTGTGCCCGAAGACAGCGAGATGAAGGATATCGACCCCAAAGGGCTGGACACCGCATTCTGGGCCTCCGTAACAAAGGAGGATATCTACGAATATCTGTACTTTTTAAACCGCGAGTGCGGCAACAAAAAGTCCTCAACGGCCCGGCGGCTGGCAAGCCTGCACGGCTTTTATGATTACCTGGTCAATCAGGTCAACCGGCTGGATGCAGATCCGACTGCGGCCATCCACCCACCCAAACAGGATAAGGTACTGCCCAAATATCTGACGGCGGAGCAGTCCATGGAGTTATTGGAAAGCACGCAGACCCAAAGCGATTTTCCGGAGCGGGATTATTGCATGGTGACGCTGTTTTTGAACTGTGGAATGCGTCTGGCAGAGCTTGTCGGCATGAATCTGGACGACATTGATTTGGAAAACCGCCAGATACGCCTGTTTGGCAAGGGCCACAAGGAGCGCATGGTTTATCTGAATGATGCCTGCATGGAAGCATTGCGGCTGTATCTGGGCAAACGCAATACGATGGAGGGGCTTCTGCCGCAGGAAAAGGCGGTCTTTATTACCCGACGGCGCAAAGAGCGTATCTCGAACCGCAGGGTAGAACAGCTAGTGACCGGTGCAATGAAAGCAGCCGGATTAAAAGGCTTTTCCACACATAAGCTGCGCCACACTGCCGCAACTCTGATGTATCAGACCGGCAATGTGGACATCCTTACACTCAAGCAGCTTTTGGGCCACAGCAACGTGTCTACCACACAAATTTATACGCATCTACAGGAATTTCAGGTGCGCGCGGCTATTGAAGAAAACCCGCTGGGCAAGGTCAAAAAGTCCAAAGCATCTTCTCGCATCTTGGATACAACAGAAAAGGAAACAGGGGAGACAGCAGAGGATTCAGCTCTGGATGAGGAACTTTCGTCTGTGCCCATGAAAGCCTTTGAGGGTGCGGCTCAGGATGGCATCGGGCTGGATGCTTCCGTGCTTGCAATGAAGCCTGATGCGAACGCTGGAAACGGAAATTCCTGAACCACATAAGAATACCCATAAAATGGAACAATGCCGTCTGTGACGCGTCCAAAGTGCGGACATGTCATCGGCGGTATTTTTATAGATATATTTATATAAATATAAATAATGGAATGATAAGCTGTGATCTGGCCAGCGATTTGAAATCGTACGAGCAAATGGTCGTTCACAGAAAAATAAAATGCAAGCGGCGCATGGCAGCGGCAGACTGTGCAGCTTTGTAATTTGTAAGTCCATAAAAAGATTGTAGCACCAAAATACAAATGAGACACAAAAATATAAAAAAGCAAAAGTTGAATCATACGGTATTACAGATGGCTGCAGATCCGTAGGTCGCGGAAAAAGGCCAGATTCAGGAAAATAGAGATTTTTCACTTCCCTATATTTCGCATAACGTGCATTATACGAAAATTATGCAATCAAAAAATAAGACCGCCCTTCTCTTCTGGTTATGAGTTCAGCGGTCTTAAAATGCTGATGGCTGTATGGTGTTGGGTTCAGAATGTTATCGCTTCTTCTCCTTTGGTGATGCTATGCTGATACTTTTTAATTTAAAGTGAACCCGGCAAGCTGCTCGGCCTGCGGCTGTGTGCCAAAGTATTCACAGATCGCTTCGTAATAAACGCGGGCTGTTTTTTTACAACCTTCTTCGCTGCCGAACTGTGCAACATCTGCTTCATTCGTTACAAAGCATTGCTCTGCCAGCACTGCCGGACAATTTACATCTTCCAGCAACGTAAAGCTTCGCTCTGCACGCACCTCGGTGTGGGTGCTTTCCACCAGTTGCTTCTGATCGTTTTCCAGATAATAAATGTATCGGACTCCCCCGCGCCCACGCAGAGATGCTCCTGCAGCCTGCATTCCTTTGGCAAGCAGCTGCGCAAAGTAAAAGCTTTCCTGATGCCAAGTCCGGCCCGGCACTGCCGGATAGCACTCAAAGCCGGATGCAGTGGAGCCATTTGCAGCTGAGTTGCCGTGGATGGAAAGCAGCAGCTGCGGTGCCTGTTCGTCCGCTCTGGCGGCACGCTGGGCGGGTGTAGTGGTTTCATCAAGGCTGTCACGGGTCTGCAGCGGAATAAAATTAGAGTCCTGCTGCAGCAGCCGGATCAGTTCCGAGGCGGTTGCTGCGGTCATATCTTTTTCTTCGATCACTCCCCTTGCACCCGGGTCTGCTCCACCGTGCCCGGCATCGATCACCACGCGGTAAGGCGGATCACCTACCTGCGGACGAAATTCTTCACCGGCGATGCTTTCCGCTGGCTGAGCTGTCTGCAGAGTCAGCGCTGCATGCCAGAGTGAGCTGCCAAACCAGATGCCCACTGCGCAAAAAAGCAGAATGACCGTATTTTTGAGCACATGAGAAGTCTGTTTTCGTCTTTTTGAGTGCACGGCTTTGGAATATCGTTTTGCCATTTTGGCTTACATCCTTATATCAGTATTCTTTATAGAATACGATCCTGCTCTGCAAATTCCTTCAATGTGAGAAAAAGCTACCCGAAAAATCCTTCGGATAGCTTTTTCTTTATTTCAGCTCTACCACGGTCACGCCGCTTTCACCCTCGCCATAACGGCCCAGACGGAAGCTTTTGACCATGCGGTTGCCGCGCAGATGCTTGTGGATAGCTGTGCGCAGCGCACCGGTGCCATTGCCGTGGATCAGATAAACCACTGTCTGTCCGTTCAGGATGGCACGGTCGATAAAGGAATCCACCTCCGGCAGCGCTTCGTCCACCGTCAGGCCCAGCAGATTGCATTCCATCTTGGCGGAACGCTGTACCCTCTCTACCCTGCCGTTCGGGCGGTTGGCATCGCCGGTCAGGCGGGAATAACGCTGCTGTGCTTTAGTCTGCGGTTTCTTTTCCTTGACCAGCTTTTCCGGCTGTTTCAAGCCCTTGAGCGGAACTTTGGTCTTGATGATGCCTGCACGCACCAGAACATCGCCGTTTTTATCCGGCAGGGCCAATACGGTGGCCAGCTGGTTCAGCTCTGCAATGCAGACCTCCTGCCCTACCTTGACCTCTTTCAGCGGCACAAATTCCTTGACGGGGTTATGCACAGCCTCGGAGCCGATAAACAGCTTTTCCGATTCTTTTTTGGCGATCTCGCGGGCGCGCTGAGCTTTCTGCTGGGTGCTCATGCGCTCGTCCTTCTGCAGCTGACGCAGTTCATCAGTCAGGGCGTAAGCCTGACTTTCCACCTGCTGTGCCAGCGCACGAGCCTTGGCACGGGCAGCTTCCAGTTCATTTTCACCCTGACGGATCAGCTCATCACGCTTTTTCTGCGCGGCTTCCAGCTGGTGGGAAGCTTCATTTTTCAGCTCTTCCACCTCGTTCTGGCTTTCCTTCAGCTGCAGCTTCAGATCATCCAGCTGCCCCAGAACGGCATCCAGACGCTTATCCTCTGCGGAAAGATGCTGCTGTGCCGCTTCGATCACGCGCTCCGGGATGCCCAACTTTTCGCTGATGAGGAACGCATTGGATTTGCCCGGCACGCCGACGCTCAGCTTATAGGTCGGGCGCAGCGTTTCCAGATCAAACTCACAGCTGGCATTGACAACGCCCTTGGTTTCCAGAGCAAACACCTTCAGCTCAGCGTAGTGAGTGGTGGCCATCAGCAGCACGCCGCGGCGGCGCAGCTCTTCAATGATGGCCACAGCCAGCGCAGCACCTTCGGCGGGGTCGGTACCGGCACCAAGCTCGTCCAGCAGCACCAGTGTGTGCGGCATGGCAAGCTCCAGAATGCCGGTGATCTTTTTCATATGGCCGGAGAAGGTGGAAAGGCTCTGCTCAATGCTCTGTTCATCGCCGATATCCACCAGAAATTCGTCAAATACGCAGATCTCACTGCGCTCGTCAGCCGGGATCAGGAAGCCGCACTGCGCCATGGCGCACAGCAGGCCCGCTGTTTTCAAGGTGACGGTTTTGCCACCGGTGTTCGGTCCGGTGATGATCAGCGAATCGTAATCCCTGCCCAGAGCAATATCCACAGGCACGCACTTTTTAGGATCGATCAGCGGGTGGCGCGCACGGATCAGCGAGAAGGAATCGTCGGTGCGGACAGCAGGCTTGAATGCCTTGAGATCCAAAGCCAGCCGTGCCTTTGCCAGCAGAACATCGATCTCCAGCATAGCCTTGTAGCTGTACTGGAACTGCGGCTCAATGGCAGCCACCTGTGCGGTAAAGGCCACCAGAATGCGCTCGATCTCCTGCGCTTCCTGCGCACGGTACTGCAAAATGCGGGCATTGGCTTCCACAACGGCCTGCGGCTCCACAAAGACGGTGGCTCCGGTAGACGAAACATCATGAATAATGCCGCTCACCTCACCGCGGTATTCGCTCTTGACCGGCACAACATACCGGCCATTGCGCATGGAAACCACGCTTTCCTGTAGATACTTGGAGGTATCCATATTGCGGACCATGCTCTCCAGACGGTCACGGATGCTGTTCTCCGTTGCGCGGATCTTTTTGCGCAGATCGTTCAAGGTATGAGAAGCCGTGTCTGCCATGGCATCCGGTGCCAGAATGGCGCTGGAGATCTGCTGTTCCAGGCCCGGCTGCGGTGCCAGCGCATAGAACAGATCGTCTGTAGGCAGAGCGTCGTGCTCCGAAGCGCCATACCAGCTTGAAAGATTCTGAAAATTGCGCAGTGCACCAGCCACCATCAACAGCTCGCCCATTGAAAGTACGCCGCCTTTTACGGCGCGGGCCGCCAGCTGACTGACATTCTCCACGCCGCCAAAGCGCGGGGAGCCGTTTTTGATCAGCAGGGTGTTGATGGCATCGGTCTGTTCCAGCGCATAGCGCACCTCGTCCGGGTCGCACTGCGGCTGAGTGGCAAGCAGCATTTCGCGCGCTTCCTTGCACACGCAGCCCTCAGCGGCACGGGCGATGATCTTATCCAGTTCCAGAGTTTTTAAGTAACTTGTTTCCATAGGTTCCCTTTATGCTCAGGGCAGCAGGGTCTTTAAAAAGTCATAGCTTTTCAAAGGCTTGTCCAGGTGGGTCAGTGCATAGCGCTCTGCCACTGCGGAAAGCTTTTCCAGACTGCCCACAGAAATTTTGAATGCAAATATTTTTTTGTCGTCCACAAGGCAGATGTGCCGCAGCGCATACAGTGCGCCCTGATCAAGGTTGCAGGTCTTTCCTGCTTTTGCGGCGCAGTCTGCACAGAGCAGGTGGCCTTCCTGCACATCAAGATAGAACGCAGCACCGTCATAGGCGCTGCAATCGCGGCAGCACACGATCTGCGGCATAAAGCCGCACTCGCTCATGGTGCGCAGTTCAAACACGGCCTTGATCACCCGCAGGTCCGTTTTGCTCTCGCTGATCATATAGAAACAGTTGAGCAGCAGCCGAAGCTCCCGCTGTGCCTCCTGCCCGGTAGGCGAAAGGGTCATTGCCATTTCAGCCATATACATGGCAAGGCTCATGCCCTCAATGCTGGACGAGATGCCGTGAAAGACATTTTTCACTTCCGCTTCCCGCACAGTGTACATGTTGCGGCCCGGCACCAGTGTGAACTCGGAATAGCAGAACAGCCCGCACGCGCTGAACAGCTTGCTCTTCAGCCGCAGGCTGCTCTGCGCTGCTGCCGAGATCACGCCCAGTTCCGGTGTCAGGATCGTCAGAATGCGGTCCGATTCCTTATAGCGGGTCTCCTTCAGCACCAGACCCGTGGTTACAAAGGCTTCCATTTTCTTGGTCCTCTGCCGGGGTTTCTTCCGGCCGCTGTTGTTTATAATCGAGATAACGAAGAATGTTTCCCGTGCAGGCAAACGCCTGCCAGCTTGCTTGTGCATCCATTTGCAGCACCTCTTCCCTGTTACGGATAGTGTCAAGTTTATTTTAACCGTTCATCCAAGGGAATTCTGTCCTGCTTTGGCAAGTTTCAACGGTTATTGGTGTTCTGCTTGAAGCCAAAGTTGTTCAGCAGGAACTCGTTATCGCGCCAATCGGATTTTACCTTTACCCAGCACTGCAGATTGACGCGGCAACCCAAAAACTCTTCGCAGTCTGCACGGGCAGCACTGGCAATTTTTTTCAGCATTGCACCGCCTTTTCCAATGACCATGCCCTTGTGGCTTTCGCGCTCGCAGTAGATATTTACATCAATATCGATCAGGTCGGTGCCCGGGCGCTCTTTGAAGCGCTCCACCACAACAGCAATGCCATGGGGGATCTCGTCGCGCATGAACAGCAGGGCCTTTTCACGGATGACCTCCGCCACAAGCTCCTTTTCCGGCATATCCGTGTAGGCATCATCATCAAAATAATGCGGGCCTTCCACAGCATAGCGGCTCAAAGCATCGAACAGCACTTCGCAGCCGTCGTTATCACGGACGCTGATGGTGTAGATATCGTCGAATACACCCAATGCCTTCAGCTCTTCTTTGCGGGCTTCCAGATCAGCAGGCTCCTTGACAAGGTCGGTCTTGTTGATGACTGCAATTGCCGGGCCGCCGCTGCTGCGCAGCATATCCACCAGCACCATTTCCGATTCATTCAGTGCGCCGTAAGGCTCAAACAGCATCATGGAAACATCCACATCTGCAATAGAATCGCTGGCAGTCTTATCCATCCGTTTACCCAGTTTGTTGCGTGCCTTGTGCACACCGGGTGTATCCAGCAGCACATACTGCATCGGCCCGCGGGTGATCACGCCGGTAATGCGGGTACGGGTGGTCTGCGGCTTGGAAGTGACGATGGCTACCTTTTCGCCAACCAGAAGGTTGGTCAGACTGGATTTGCCTACATTGGGACGGCCAATGACAGCCACAAAAACGGAAGAAGTATCATAATGCCCCTGAATGGGTGTAGCGTTACTCAAAATCTAGCTCCTGTCTGTATTGTGCGGCAACCGCACGGTGAATCAATTACTCGGTATAGCTTACGGTGCGCGGCAGGCCCAGCTGCAACAGAACAGCTTCCTCTTTCTCACGCATCCGCATGGCTTCCAGACCGCCATTTTCGTGGTCGTAGCCCAGCAGGTGCAGCATGGAGTGCACCGTCAGGAACGCCACCTCACGCTGCAGCGGATGGCCGTAGAGGTTTGCCTGCTCCTGTGCACGCTCCATACTGATGACGATGTCACCCAGCATTTTGCAGCCGTTGTTCTCGTCAACATCATATTTGCCGTCCACCCCCAGAGGGAAGCTCAGCACATCGGTGGGCATGGGCTTGTTGCGGTACTGGTTGTTCAGCTCAGCAATGGCAGCGTTATCCACAAAGGTCACGCTGATCTCTGCAGGAGCTTCAAAATGCTCATACTCCAGCACGGCATTACAGGCACGGCGGATGAGAATGCGCAGACCGGAAGGAACCTTGACGGCCTTCTGTGAATTGGTGATCAAAACTTTATTGGACATAAATCAGTCCACTCCTTTCTGTTTCTGATGGCTTTATATGAATTCTGGTGATTTTATTTTTCAGGGTGTGCAGCCTTTTCGTAAGCCTTGATAATTTCCTGCACTAGACGGTGGCGCACAACATCCTTCTCAGTAAAATAGCACTGTGCAATCCCATTTACATTTTTAAGCACGTGCAGTGCATCCACAAGACCGCTGCGGGTGCGTTCCGGCAGATCGATCTGGGTCACATCACCGGTAACCACCACCTTGGAGCCGACACCCATACGTGTGAGGAACATTTTCATCTGCTCCGGTGTGGTGTTCTGTGCCTCGTCCAGAATGATAAAGGAATCATCCAGCGTGCGTCCGCGCATATAGGCAAGCGGTGCAACCTCAATGATCTGCTTTTCCACAAGGCGCTCGTAAGTTTCGGCACCCAGCATATCAAACAGGCCGTCATACAGCGGGCGCAGATAAGGGTCTACCTTCTGCTGCAGATCACCAGGCAGAAAGCCCAGCTTTTCACCCGCTTCCACTGCCGGGCGGGTGAGCACGATACGGGAAACATCCTTGGCTTTAAAAGCCTTTACCGCCATGGCAACGGCCAGATAGGTCTTGCCGGTACCCGCCGGGCCAACGCCAAAGGTAATGGCATTGGTGCGGATGGCATTGAGATATTCCTTCTGGCCCAGTGTTTTGGGCCGGATCGGCCGTCCCTTGACCGTTACGGTAACAAAATCTTCGGTCAGTTCCTTGACCCGCTTTTCTGCTCCATCGTGCGCCAGACTGATGCAGTAGCGCACGGTCTGGTCTTCCAGCGGTGTATGATTCTCGATCAGAAGCAGCATTCCCTCCACAGCGCGGCTGGCCGCGGCAACATTGGCCGGTTCGCCTGAAAGCCGCAGCTGCGTGCCCCGGCAGACCGCCGTAACAGAAAACTCGTTCTCCAGCAGACGGATGTTCCGGTCGCAGTTGCCAAAAACAGCTGCGGCGACCTCTACACTATCCAGTTCAATATTCTTTTCTGCCATGTGCTCCTCCTGAAAGGATATATTTTAATGCTTCTATTGTACCACCAAAATCTCGAGAAGAAAACTGTGAAAAGTGCACAAAATATTTTCATCCGTTCCATCGGTTTTTCCATACGGCAAGGCAGCTGCCCATGCAAAGCGGCAGCAAAAAGGAAAATGCAGGAACAGGAACGCATCCTGTACGAATGATCTTGTCAAGTCCTTTTGTGCCACAACCACAGAGAAAAACAAAACATATCTTTGGACAAAAAGGCAATAGCAAACTTCTCCCCTGCGTGCTACAATAGCAAACGTTGTGCGGCTTGCATCCGGCCAGCCGCTCCGGAATGCTGAAATCAAAGGAGAAGGAACCATGGAACAACTTTTTCTGATGCCCGGTGAAGAACGCTGCGAACGCTTCAAGGATGGCAACGGTATTCCGAGAGTTCACTACTCCTATCGCTCGATGCACGGTGCATTCTTCGACTGCGAGAGCCGCAGTTTGGAGGAAGCCCAGCGCCTGTGTGAGGACTGGCTGGTAGGTCAGGACCGCTGCTACCGCAACTGAAATGAAAAATAGAAACCTCCGCTTCCCTGTCGGTACTGCCGCCGGGAAGCGGAGGTTTTTGCTTTTTACAGGTTTATTTCCACAGTTGAGCGCAGACAAGTTCCAGCACACTGCCCGCGATGCAGCGGGCCTTATCCGAAATGAGAAAACAGTTGGAAAGTTCCTCTTTGCGGGGGTCTATATCGGCCACCTTAAAACCGGGCGTTACCGGATAGCTGCTACGCAGAAGCCCGCGCAGAATGCCCGTGATCTGCGTGGTCACAGAGATCATGGCACCATCTGCCGTGCGGATCTGCGCAATGGTCTCACCCGCTTCCACGATATCTCCAATTTTGCGGAGATCCATAAATATACCGGCCGTGCCGGCATGGATCACGCGCTCTTTGCCGTAGCCGCCAATGATTCCGGGAATGCCGGTATCGGGGATGGCACTGCCTTCCCGAATGATGCGTCCCAGCCGGTGGCCGCGTTTGGTCTCCACCACCACATCTACATCCTGCCCGGCCGTGAAACCGGGGCCGAGTGCAATGGTCAGGGGTGCCATATCCCGCGTTGTGCCAAGATTCTTTTTGGCAAGGATCGCATCCACAAGGACATCCGGCTTTGCCGGCGCAATGCTTTTGCCTTGCGGGTCTACCAGAACAGGAACGGCATTCTGTTTCCAGATTTCTTCTGCCTGTGCCAGAGTTTCGATTCGTACCGCACGCAGACCTTCAACGGCGGTCTCACCTTCATAAACGGCTTCGCACAGAGAAACCTGCCGCCGGATCGCCGCCGGATGCTCCGCTTCCAGCACCAGCACACGCAGGCCTGCGCTCCACAGCCGGTGAATGGTGCCGGTAGCAAGGTCGCCGCCGCCGCGCACAAGGATCAGTGCATCTTTCTTCATTTGATCTCCTCTCCGGGCTGGAGTCGAGTCAATACGATCTCCATAGACCCACCGCAGGCAGCAATTGCTGCATCATCATTTTTGCCGTCTGCCGAAAAATGCAGCCGTTGATACGCCGGAGCAGCTCCCGTCAGCATTTCCTGTGCAGCCAGAATGGTGCGGTGCTCCATAATACCGCCGCCCACACTGCCCACAATAGAGCCGTCTGTGCGAACCAGCATTTTTGCGCCGATTTCCCGCGGCGTAGAGCCGTGCCGCGCCGCAATCACGGCAAGCGCCGCCTGCTGCCCGGCGGCATCTGTCTGAGCCATGGCTTCCAGAAGGGCAGATGAAAAGCCCTCCGTCTGCGGACGCGCATTCTTGATCGATACGATCTGTGCCAGAATGGAAAGTGCGATCTCCTCTGCCGTCTGTGAGTCGATGGAAAGTCCGATGGGGGCGTACAACGCCTCCACTCTTTCGGCATCGATACCGGCTTCCAGAAGTTGACGGCGCACCAGTGCGGCACGCCCGCGGCTGCCCATCATGCCAACATAGGCTGCAGGCTTTTTTAATATCACCTTCAGGCAGTCCACATCAAATGCATGTGCCCGGGTGACGACCACAAAATAAGTCTCTGCGCCGTCAGGTACCTGCGCAAGCGCTTTTTCAAACGGCAGGCAGAGCACTCTATCGGCTCCGGCCAGCCGCAGCTGCTGTGCATATTCCTCGCGGTCATCCATTGCAAGGACCGTCAGGCCCAGCAGCTTTGCAAGCTGCACAACGGCTGCAGCCACATGTCCACCGCCGCAGACTACCAGCTGCGGCACCGCGCCAAAGCGCTCCGCAAAGATGTCTGTGCCTGCAACAGAGTGGATACCAGCTGCTGTGCAGCCCTGCAGTTCTGTCAGGTGCTGCAGCAGTACGGTGCTGTCTCCCCTCTGCCACACAGGCCTGCCCTCCAGCAAAAGCAGCTGGCTCCCCGCGGCATCGCCCTCTAACTGGGCCACCATCGTCCAGCCGCCCATAGAACGGGCTTTTTGCAGCATTGTATAAAGCGGCATTTTACCCATGCGTCATTCTCCTGTTTTGTCTTTATTACTGTTCTACTGCTGCGGCCTGATCGTAACGTGCCGGGTCCAGCCGGTTCTGCCACTGCTCAAATTCTTCCGGCAGCATCCGCCAGGCAAGGCCGCAGCCTGCGGAAATCTCGCGCGGCAGTGGGATGAGCCTGCCCGGAACCTTCTCCGCAAGGCACTGCTTTTCCCATTCCATGGCATCCAGCGTTGTGCGGAATGAAAGAACAATATAAGTTTTTTTGATGCGCATATCAGATCTCCTGTGCAAGCTCCTGAACAGCGGCTGCGGCCTGCAGCACTTCGGCTTCCGTATTGAAATGCGAAAAGCTGAACCGTACCACGCCCTGCTCCACCGTGCCCAGCGCTTTATGCATCAGCGGTGCACAGTGCGCGCCGGCACGCACACAGATGCTGTAGTCCTCCCACAGAATATCTGCAATGCGGGCTGAATCTTCGTCTCCGATGTTGAGCGAGATAATGGGAGCATGCAGCGGCATTTCCGGGTCGCCGTAGATCTTCACGTTCGGCAGATCTCGAATGTTTTTATAAAAGAGCGCCGCCAGTGCAGTTTCTTTTGCACACAGCGTTTCCACACCCTGAGCCAGAATCCATTCCACACCGGCACACAGGCCCGCCAGACCCGGAACATTGAGCGTCCCGGCTTCCAGAGCGGTGGGCATCTGTGCAGGATGCTGTTCATCAAAGCTGTGTACGCCGCTGCCTCCCACTACCAATGGCTGGATGGAAAGCCCCGGGCGTACATACAAGCCGCCTGTTCCCTGCGGGCCAAGCAGCGCCTTATGCCCGGTGAAGCATAGCACATCAATGCCCAGTGCCTGTACGTCAATGGGCTGTGAACCCGCCGTCTGGGCCGCATCCACGATCAGCAGCAGGCTGTGCCGGTGCGCAAAACCCGCTGCTTTTGCAAGATCCGTTCCGTTGCCGGTCACATTGGAAGCACCTGTTACGACCAGCGCTTTTGTATTGGGCTGAACCAGCTTATTCCAGTCATCATATTGCAGCCGTCCGCGCTCATCCACGCCCGCAAAACTGAACTGCAAGCCCTGTTCCCGCAGCCGGTAGAGCGGCCGCAGAACAGAGTTATGCTCACATACCGTTGTGATGATATGATCACACGGTGCAAAAAGCCCACCCAATGCAATGTTCAAGGCCTCCGTTGCATTTGCCGCAAAAGCAATACAGGACGGGTCTGGTGCGTGGAGGAGCTTTGCCATTGCGCACCGCGCAGCATAAACAAGACGGCTTGCGTGCAGCGTGGGCTCATGGGCACCCCGTCCCGGATTGCCTGCCGTGCGCATTGCGTCCAGCACAGCCTGCTCTACCTGCGGCGGCTTGCGCAGGGTCGTGGCAGCGTTATCCAGATAGATCACGGTTTCACCACGTTGCCTGCCTGCGTCAGCTTTTCCACGATGGTGTACATGTTGGTCACACTGCCAACAGCAAGCTTTTCGGTCAGGCCATAGAAATTCAGGCAGGTGCCGCAGGTCATGATCTCCACGCCCTGTGCTTCCAGTGCCTTCAGGTCATCCAGCATGGGCGAACCCTCACAGGTCAGGGACGCGCCGCCGTTATAGAACAGCACTGTTTTGGGCAGCTGATCCTGCTGGGTAAGTGCGAACACAAAGGCCTTGAGCAGAGACTTGCCAAGGTCATCTGCGCCAATGCCCATTTTATCAGAGCTGATGGCAACCACCGTGTCCGTGCGGGTGTCCAATGCACAGGCCGGTGCTTCTTCAGTGGGTGTTTCGGACGCTTCGCCGACCGTGAACAGCACGCGGTATTCCCGCTCGGCCAGCTTTTCGGCGCTGTACTGATAACCTTTCTGCTGGGCCATTTTGGTAAGGTTCTGCACGGCGATCTCATTATCCACCAGCACTTCCACCTCACCGGCACCCTTCAGTTCAGAGATCGCCTTTTTGGCTTTTACAACGGGCAGCGGGCATGCGTCACCACGGGCATCAACTTTCAGCATCATAATTGTAGGCCTCCATCAGTATTTTACAGTGATTTCCTGTTCGGTTTTGGGTATGATCTCACCCACGATCTTTGCGGGCAGGCCAGCGGCCTGCAGCTCTGCTTCCAGCGCATTTGCTTCTTCTGGCAACACGGCCAGCAATAGTCCGCCGGAAGTCTGTGGGTCAAACAGCACCTCTTCCATTGCAAACGGCACATTTTCAAAAGTGACATATGGGCCGGTATGGTTGCGGTTGCGCTGTCCGGCAGCGGTATACAAAAAATCATCTGCCGCTTTTTCGGCTCCCGGTAGAACCGGCACCATCCGTGCATCAATGATACAGGAAAGCTTTCCGCCCATCATCTCGTGCAGATGGCCCAGAAAGCTGAAACCGGTCACATCGGTTGCCGCGTGGACCGTATACTTTCGGCTGATCTCGGCAGCGTTTTTGTTCAGCGTTGTCATGGACGCAATGGCACCGGCCATATCTTTCGGTGCCGCTTCGCCCACACGGTTTGCCGTGCAGATCAGGCCCACGCCCAGAGCTTTTGTTAAAATCAGCTTGTCGCCGGGCCTGCCGGAATCATTCGTATACATTTTTTTCGGGTCCACAAGGCCAGTCACCGAAAGTCCGTATTTCACACCTGTATCGGCAATGGAATGCCCGCCTGCAAGGCTTCCGCCCGCTTCGGCCACCTTCTTGGCTCCGCCGCGCAGAATTTCGCCCAGAATGTTCAGATCCATGCTCTCCGGGAAGCAGACAAGGTTCAGTGCAGTCTTCACCTCGCCGCCCATGGCATAGACATCGCTCAGGGCGTTGGCCGCTGCAATCTGGCCGAAGGTATAGGGGTCGTCCACCATTGGCGGAAAAAAGTCCACCGTCTGCACCAGCGCAATATCATCTGTTATGCGGTACACGGCGGCATCATCCCGGCTGTCGTAGCCCACCAGCAGGTTCGGGTCTTTTTCCCCGCGCGGCAATTTTTCCAGAATGCGGCTCAGCACACCTGCTCCCAGCTTTGCGGTACATCCGCCGCCGGTGCAGAACACGATCTTGCCTTCTTTGCTCATGCACGTTCTCCTTTCTCGAAATGAGACGTAGCGCAGGAAATCCGATAAATTTTTTTCAGAATATCAGCCACCTGCCGGGCCAGAGCAGCCTGCTCTTTTGTATCGACCTGATTGAGTACAACATAAAAGCTGCGATCCCCTACAGCCTTCCTTCCACCGGCTTCACTCGCAAGCAGCTTTGCCAGAAGTTCCGGTGTCAACTGCGCATCCTGCGGAACACAAAGCAGCTCTGCGGCAAGCTCTGCCCGGAAACAGACCTCCCGGAGCGGATGCCTCAACGCAGAAAGCCCTGCTACGGCCAGAACCGTATCGCACTGCGGTAAAAGCACCGGCTCGTGCGCAGCGGGTGCCTTGCAGGGCATCCGTTTTGCGCCGTCCGCTTCAATGAGCACGATATCTGCAAGGGTCATCCAGCGCTCCAGCTGTGCCTGCGGCGGGGCCGTTAATTTGCCGCCGTGTGCAGCGGTTCCGGCCACAGCATAACTGCCGCACTTCCACAGGCGGAAAAGCTCTGCATCCGTCTGTGCCCAGACCCCGCCGGGCGGCTGCATAATATGGGTGGTGGTAGCGGCCAATACCTGCCAGCCCTTGCGGGCGCAGTTCGCAGCCAGATTGTACATCAGTGTGGTCTTTCCGCCGCCGCCCACCAGAGAAATAACATGTCCCTTCTCCGCAAGAAACGGAAAAATTTTTTCGTCGATCATTTCTGCTTTTCTGCAACTGCCATGGCGATTTTTTCCGGTGTGATGGGCAGCTCATAGAACCGGGTGCCGATAGCGTTATAGATGGCATCGGAAATGGCAGGCAGCGGTGTGTTGATGACCACCTCGCCGATGGACTTTGCGCCAAAGGGTCCGTTGGGTTCATAGCTGCTCTCGAATTCAACCTTGATCTTGCCTACATCGGTGCGGGCCGGAATTTTGTACTGGAACAGAGAGTTCTCTTCCGGGTAGCCATTTTTATCGTAGGTGATGTTTTCGGTCAGAGTCATGCCGATGCCCTGCAGCAGACCGCCCTCAGTCTGCACACGGGTCAGGTTCGGGTTGATGGGCGTGCCGCAGTCCACACAGGCATCAAATTCCAGCAGCTTTACCTCGCCGGTCTCGGTATCCACTTCCACCTCAGCAGCACCAACCATGAACGGCGGCGGCGACAAAGGCGAAGTATGCGTTTCGGTGGCTTCCAGCGGCACCATATGGCCGAACTGAGAAGCATACGCGATCTCGCTCAGAGACTTTTTCTGTGTGGGATCTTTGCTCTTGAAAACATCTTTTCCATCAAATTCCACCTCGTCCTCGGTGCATTCCAGCAGCTCTGCGCCCAGCTTGCAGATCTGGCCGCGCAGCTTCATGGCACACTTTTCGGTGGCCTTGCCGGTAACGTAAGTGGTACTGGACGCATAGGAGCCGGAGTCATAGGGCGAGGTATCCGTATCAGCTCCGAAGACCGTGATATTGTCCAGCGGGCAGTCCAGCACTTCGGCGGCGATCTGCGCCAGTGTAGTGTCACAGCCGGTGCCCATGTCGGCCGCACCGATCATCAGGGTGTAGAAGCCGTCGTCATTCAGTTTCAGGGTGGCACTGCCCACATCCATGCCGGAAATGCCGGAGCCCTGCATCGCCATGCCCATACCGACAGCGCGCACCTTGCTGTTGCCCATATCACGGGCAGGGTATTTGTGCTCCCAGTCGATCATATCCCGCACCTTGACAAGGCAGCGGTCCAGCGCGCAGCTGGTGTTGACAGCCCCATAGTAGGCTGGCATCACATCGCCCTCCTGTACGGCGTTTTTCAGCCGCAGCTCAAAGGGGTCCATATTCAGCTTATGAGCCAGTTCATTGACAGCAGATTCTACGGCAAACAGTCCCTGCGTTGCGCCGTAACCGCGGTAAGCACCGGCAGACATGTGGTTCGTATACACCACATCACTGATAAAGCGGAAGGCTTCTGCCTTGCCGTACAGCGGGATGGACTTGTGACCGGAAAGGCCCACAGTCGTAGGGCCATGCTCACCGTAAGCACCGGTATTGGAAAGGGTGTACAGATCAATGCCCTTCACAACGCCGTCCTTCGTGGCACCCAGCCGCACATGGATCTCCATTTCGTGACGCGGCGAGGATGCGATCTGGCTTTCCACACGACTGAAAATGATTTTGGAGGGCTTTTTGGTCTTCCAAGTCACAAAAGCCGGATATACCTCACTGACCGCCGTCTGCTTGGCACCAAATCCGCCGCCGATGCGGGGCTTTGCCACGCGCACCATGGATTTGGGAATATGCAGTGCGTTCGCAATATTGCGCCGTGCATGGAACACGATCTGCGTGGAGCTGAGCACATTCAGCCGCCCATAGGTATCAATGGAGCAGTAGGTGCGGAAGGTCTCCATCATGGCCTGCTGGCAGGCCTTGGTGTGGTAAATGTGGTCAATGACTACATCGCTGGCCGCCAATACAGCATCGATATCGCCGGAACCACTCTCATCGTGGGCGCAGAGGTTGCGTTTGTTGTCGGCTCCCACCGGGCACAGACTGGCCCAGTTGTCCTCCGGATGCACCAGAATGGGGTTGTCCTTGGCAGTGTGATAGTCCAGCACTGCTTCCAAAACCTCATATTCCACCTTGATGAGCTTGAGAGCCTTATCCACGCACTTTTCGTCCTTACCGGCCACAATGGCCACCACATCGCCCACAAAGCGCACATGGCGGTCAATGAGCAGGCGGTCACGCGGACTGGCTTCCGGATAGGTCTGGCCAGCCTGCGTGTAGCGCGGCGCATCCTGCGGCACATCCTCCCATGTAAAGATTGCCTCGATGCCGGGCACTTTTTTCGCCACAGCGGTGTTGATGGTTTTGACGATGGCATTTGCGTGCGGAGAGCGCAGCAGCTTTACGATCAGGCAGTCCTGCGGGATCACATCGTCCATATAGACGGGCTGGCCGGTGACCAGCTGCATGGCATCCTTTTTACGGAAAGGCTTGTTGATGGTACTCATTCTGCGGCCTCCTTCTGCTTTTTCCATGCCAGAAAGTTCATGATGCCGCGCAGCTGGCCCTCATAGCCAGAGCAGCGGCAGAGGTTGCCGGAGAGATATTCCTTCACTTCTTCCTCACTGGGGTACGGATTCTCGCGGAAGAGGGCCAGCGCGTTCATGATAAAGCCCGGGTTGCAGAAGCCACACTGCTCTGCACCCTGATCCGCGATAAAGCCGCCGAACTCCGCTGCTTCTTCCTGCAGGCCTTCCAGTGTGGTAATGCTGTGGCCGCTGGCACGCGCTGCCAGTACCGAACAGGACAGCACCGGTTTCTCGTCCAGAAACACCGTGCACAGACCGCAGTTGGAGGTCTCACAGCCGCGCTTGACGCTCTTGCAGCCGTGGGCACGTACAAAATCGATCAGCAGCATATCTGCAGCCACATCCTCTGTGACCTTGATGCCGTTCAATGTAAGAGTGATCTGCATTTAATTTTCCTCCTGTGCCGTGCGTGCTTCCAGTTCCAGAACAGCACGCTTTGTCAGAACGCCTGCCAGATGGCGGCGGTACTCGGCATTGCCGCGCATATTGGAGCCAGTGACAATTTTTTGCTTTACTTCATCGGCAAAGTTCTGCGCCAGTTCCTGCGCAGAAACAACCGCCTTTGCCGGCAGCTCAAACAGCACAGCCTTGAGCGGCCGCGCACCGATCGCAATGCGATAGCTGCCGTTTTCCAGACGGGCGGCAGCGCAGGTAAGCACCGGGATATCAGTCTGGCTGTTGCGCACGGACTGATAGAAAAATTCTGCTTCTTCCTTTTTAACGATCAGCCGCACAAGGATGTCCCGGTCATAGGGGCGCTCAGCATACTCCTGCAGGGATATGATCCCACCCTTGTACAACTCTACCGAACAGTCCATGGCCATAAACAGCGTGAGCACATCGGAAAAGCCGAACCGGCTGTAGATGCTGCCACCCACAGTTGCCAGATTGCGCAGCTGCACGCCCACGATATGCCGCAGCGCTTCCTTTACTGCGCCATGGGTATACGCAGCAAGGCCGGCGTGCTCTTCCAGCTGGCGCAGTGTAACCATGGCACCAATGGAAAAGCTGCCCTCGGTCTCCTCTATGGTGTCCAGTCCCAGACCGGACAGGTCGATGGCTGTACCGACATTGATATTCTCCATTTTGAGCCAGATCATGCCGCCCAGCACACGGTTGGCCTTTTTCTGGTTCAGCTGCCACGCTTCTTCCAGACTTTCGGCCTGCTTATATTCTCGGATCGTCATCATAGATGCAGGTTCCTCTCTCTTTTTTTCTCTGTTCTTTTATTTTAACACAGATTTCGATATAATACTATTGTGAATTCGTTTCAGAAAGAGTGGTACGATATGAAAGAACTTCTTCCGGTGGGCTGTGTCATCATGGCATCCGGTCTGAGCCAGCGCTTCGGCTCCAACAAACTCCTTGCGCCGTTCTGCGGGGAACCGATGCTATGCCGCGCATTTGCAGCGACCGATACTCCAAAGCTTTCGGCCCGCATCGTGGTGACACGTTCGGACGAAGTTGCGCAGCTTTGCCACTCCCGCAATGTTCCGGTGCTGCTGCACGATCTGCCTGGTCGAAACGATACGGTGCGGCTGGGTCTTTCTGCGCTGCTGGAACAGGTTCCGGAGCTTTTTGGTTGCATGTTCCTGCCGGGAGACCAGCCGCTTTTGTGCCGCGAGACAGTGGAAGCCATGGCAGGCATCTCCGGGTGGGATCAAAGAACTCGGCTGGAACGGCAAAAAGAAACAGAACGGGAGATCTTCCGTCTGGGATTCCGGGTCCGTAACGACCCGTCTCCCCTTACTGGAAGTCCCGTTCTGTTTGAAAAAGGACTTTTTCAGGAACTGCTCACCTTGCCGCAGGGCATGGGCGGAAGTGTTCTGCTTCGGAAATATCCCGCGCATGTTCACACCGTTTACATTGCGGATCGGAATGAATTGGCCGACGCCGACACGCCCGAAGCACTTGCGCAATTGGAAGCGCTGGCCCGGCAAAAGCTTTGAGCTTTATTCTGCCTTGTCATCCTTCGGCAGCAGCACATTCAGCAGGATCGCCACGAACGCAGCCGGAACGATGCCGGACTCGCCGCAGATCAGCTGGAAAGCGTGCGGAGCCTGTGCCAGAATGCCGCTGTTGGCACCCATGCCGTAGCCAACACCCAGAGCCACCGAGACGATGGTAAGCTGACGCGGGGTCATCTTTTCCTTGGTGATGAGCTGGATGCCGCTGACCACGATGGAAGAGAACATCATAACGGCAGCACCGCCCAGAACGGCCTGCGGCATAATGGAGATCAGTGCGCCGAGCTTGGGGATCAGGCCGCACAGGATCAGGAAGATGGCACCGGAGGCCAGAGCCATGCGGTTGACCACTTTGGTCATGGCCACCAGACCCACGTTCTGGCTGAAGGAAGTGTTGGGCAGTACACCGAACAGAGCCGCAAAGGAGGAGCCCAGACCGTCACAGATCACACCGCCGGACAGCTCTTTATCGGTGGGCTCACGATTCATGCCGCCCTCCATGACACCGGAGATATCACCCACGGTCTCAACAGCGGTAACAACGAACATGATCATCACCGGCATAATAGCGCGCATATCAAACACGATCTTGACCGGCATCAGCTTGGGAATGGCAAACCAAGAGGCCTGTGCCACCTTATTCCAGTTGAGCACCCATGCCTTGGTAAACTCTACACCATCGGCAGTGACACCGGTGGTGGGCAGCACCAGACCCATAACAAAGGCCGCAATGTAACCGGCCAGAATGCCGATCAGGATCGCGGAAGAGCTGAGGAAGCCCGTGGTCCAGTGCTTGAAGATCAGAATGACCACCAATACGAACAGGGCAAGCAGAAGATTTTCCATGGAGCCAAAGTCTTTTGCGCTGTTGCCGCCGCCAAAGGAATTGATGCCCACCGAGATCAGCGAAAGACCGATGGAAAGTACAACCGTACCGGTGACGACCGGCGGGAAAAACTTGCGCAGGGGCTTGAGGAAGAAGCCCAGCACGCTTTCAAAGATGCCGCCGATGATGGATGCACCCATAATGGCACCATAGGCCAGCACACCGCCGCCCATGCTGCCGACAACACTGTTGAACACGCCGATAAAACCGGAACTGGTGCCCATGATGATGGGCACGCTACCGCCCACGGGGCCGATGGTGAACAGCTGTACCAGCGTGACTACGCCGGCCACAAACATGGCACTCTGCAGCAGCGTGACCTGCAGATCTGCGAACTCACCACCCGCAATGCCGCAGGCACTGGTGATGATCAGCAGCGGGGTCAGGTTGCCCACGAACATGGCGCAGACATGCTGCAGGCCCAGCGGGATCGCCTGTTTCAGGGACATTTTTGCGTTGAACTGATACGCCGACTCTTCGAGCTTGACTTCCTTCAAATGTTCCACTCTCCTCAAATCTTGACAAAAATCATTCTTTTCGACTGCTTTACCAAAAAATCGGATTTATTATAGCAAAACTGCGTATCCTTGTAAATTAAGTATGACTTTTTCGTGAACGGTTGTTTCCCGCTGAGAAACACAAAAAGCAGGGCGCTTTGTGCGTTTTTTCCGCTTTGGTCGGAAGAATTTCGCGCAGAACTCCTGCTTTTTTGTTTTGTTTTATTTGATTTTTGTGCGATATGGAAATTTTACAGCGTTCTCAGCCCGTAATCTTTTAAACAGCGCTGGATGCCCTGCTGAGTGGTGTCGAACCGGATGCCGAAGCGTTCCAGTTTTGTGGTGTCCATCACAAGGTTCCGGCCCCAGCTTTCTTCCTCGATCTGCACAGCGATTCCCAGCGTTTCGGCAAACTGCCGGGCGGTGCATACCATGTTTTCGGCATTGCCGCTGCCAAAATTGTATACGCCGCCGGGCAGCGCCATGGCAGGCTCCAGATTTTCGATCACCTGCCGCACATAGGTCACGCCGCGGTGGTCGTTCCGGGAGAAGCGCAGAGCCTCTCCCTTCAGCGCGGCACGCAGAAGATTCAGCGGAAGATTGCCCCGGATGGGCAGCCCATAGCCGGGCAGGTCATACATCCAACTGGCACGCAGATGGACCGAGTCCGGGCAGAGCTCCAGCACACGCTGCTCTGCTTCCAGCTTGTATTGGCCGTAAATGTTTGCGGGATGCAGGGCCAGTGTTTCCGGCAGCGGCCCCTGCTGCTGCACACCGGCATAGACCTGATCCGAGCTGAATGCCATCAGCTTTGCCTTCGTCTGCTGCGCAGCCCGTGCCAGCCAGACTGGCAGCTCCACATTGGCACGGTAAGCTTCTGCCGGATGCTGCGCACAGTAACTGGTATCGGAAAGAGCGGCGGTGTGCAGGATCACATCCGGATGCAAAGCTTCCACCTGTGCACGGGTGAGAGCTTCATCGGCTGTACAGAAAAAGCCTTTTGGAAGGGCGCAAAGCTCGTACTTTCCCAGCCACTGCTGCAAAATGCGGGAGCCGACAAAGCCGCCTGCACCGGTGATAAGAATTTTTTTCATGATAATTTCCTCCTGCAGGGCAATGAAAAAGTGCCCAGCAGCATGACAGCCTGCCGGGCACAGAAATTTTAAAGGAACAGTTCCAGCACGAACACGACGGCACAGCAGGCCACAGATACCTGAAACAGGCTTGCGCCGAACCAAGCAGCTGCAATGCCTACCACCAGCGCCATGGCACCGGCAGCCGGGCTCTGGGTCGCGTTGACAATGGCCGGGAAGGTCATGACCGCCAGCGTCACATAGGGCACATAATACAGAAACGACTGAATGAAGCGATTTTTGATGGGCTTGCGGATCAGTGTGAGCGGA
This sequence comes from Faecalibacterium sp. I4-3-84, assembly GCF_023347255.1. Taxonomy (GTDB): domain Bacteria; phylum Bacillota; class Clostridia; order Oscillospirales; family Ruminococcaceae; genus Faecalibacterium; species Faecalibacterium taiwanense. Next base: position 51,560 of record NZ_CP094466.1, on the reverse strand, counting down.
AGAATGCGGATGGCATAGGATACCAGCGCCATCACTGCAATGTAAATGTAATGATTATGCGTCATGCTCTGCCTCCTGCTCTTCTGGATTTACCGGAAAAAGAACTGCTGCAGCGCTGGAAATGAGCACTGTGAGCAAAATGGTGCGCGTGCCCTCCGAAAGAGCGGAGATACCCGGCAGGTAATTGCACACAAAGCTCAGTGCAAAGCTGATGGCAACAAGTGCAGCTACCACCCTGCTCTTACGCGCCGGAGGAATGATGATGGCAAGGAACATGCCGTAAAGGGCAACGCTCAGCGCACTGACAGCCCGCAGCGGCAGCAGATTGCCCGCAATGATGCCCAACGCCGTACCGATGGCCCAAGCCGGTGCCGCCAGCAGAATGGCACCGTAGGTATAATATGGGTTCAGGCTGCCGGGCCGTGCAATGGTGATGCCAAAAAGCTCGTCTGTCACATCATAACCGATGAGCAGCCTGTGCCAGAAGGGTGTGCCTGGCGCAAAGCGCTGGGCCAGTGCGCAGCTCATGAGCAGATAGCGCGCATTGGCGATCAGTGTGATGATGGCCACTTCCAGATAGGTCGCATTGGCCATGATGATGGCAAATGCAGCGTACTCGCCTGCCGAAGCGTTGTTCAGCAGGCTGACCAGAAAGCCCTGAAACGGGGTAAAGCCTGCCCGGCGGGCCGCAATGCCCAGCGAGAAGGAAACAGCAAAATAGCCCAGCGCAATGGGAACGCCATCCCGCATGCCCTCACAGAAAATTTTTTTGCTGAAAGCCCAAACCGGCCTTTCTGCATTGACAAGCTCCGGGGCAAGGAGCTTACTTTTGGAATTCATCTTTGTTTTTTACTCCTTTCCTATTTCAAACACCGCTTTTTATTATACTCTCACGCACACAGAGAAGAAAGGGCCTTTTCACTTTCTTTTCGGCACAAAAGGAAAACGCCGCCTGAAAAGGCAGCGTTCTTCGTCGATTTATGCACCCGGCACCAGAAAATGCATCGCCTGCGGCAGGACCTGCGTACCGGCTTCCAGCCCATTTGCCGTCAGGATCTGTGCCGGTGACACATGGAACCGTCTGGCAATGCCGAACAACTCCTCTCCTGCCTGTGCATAGTAGATGCGCAGTGCGATCTCCGGGTCCGGAGTCGTCAGCGGTTCGCCCAGCTCAATGCTGCCGATGCCCGGATGTGTGCTCCGGCAGAGGATGGCTCCTTCGGCACGGGCGGTGACCGTCACTTCCAATGTGCCGCCAGTGCAGCTGCACTGGATGTTCTCGGTGCTCAGCCAGCATTCCGGGCTGAACTGTGCACCCGGCGGGGCTTCTACTGCAAGCGGAAAGACAAGCTCCAGTGTTTTTTCGTAGCTTTCCAGCTCGGCAAGACTGTTCTCGGCAAAGGCGGTGGCAACGGCACGCACCGTAAAGGCCCAGCCGTCGCGGTAAGGTGTTACCTGCGCCGGTCCATAAGACACAAAGCAGGCGCGCAGCTGAGCATCCGCATCTGGCAGCGGCCCGGAGGCCGTGGAAGATGCTGTCTCGTTCAGCATACAGGCAAGATCTTCTGCTGCCAACTCCTGCGGCGTGACGGCGGTTTCAAACTGCGTAGAAAAGGCATCCGCTACGTATTGCAGCTGGCAGGGCCGCCATGCGTGCAAATGCATCATCACGCTGGCTGTCAGTTGGCCGCTGGCTTCCTGTTCGCCCTCCGCAAGGGCAAAGCCCACCGGCTCCAGCACGCACATGCATCTGCAGTCCTCTGCTACGCCTTCCAAATCCACCACCTGATTGAACGGCAGGGATGCCGCCTGACTTTGCAGGCTGCTTTCGCCTTCCGCGCGCCAGGCGCATTGGGCACGCACCTCGCCCTTGACCACTGCCTTGCCCGCCAGCAGCTTTACCTCCCGCACGGCGGCGCTGCCGGTAATATCCAGAATGGCTGCGGGCGGCTTTGCAAACACAAGCTCCCCTTCCACAGTGACCAGCTTTTCCAGCACCGCGGTGCTGCGCACGCCGTTCAGCGTCTGCAATTTCTGTTCAATGCCGCCATCGGCCAGCGCCGTGATCAGTTCCTGTTTATCCTGTGTATGGATAGTAACCACAAGACCATAGGCTCCGCGCACCTCGATGCGGTGCGGGTTTACCGCCCGGCAGTTGAGGTATTCAGTCTGCCCTTCTACCATGGCCATCCAGCTGGTGAAGGAGAATTCCGGCACCTCCAGCTGCTTTGTAAACGGCAGCTTCTGCTCGGTCTGGCAAAGCCCGGCCCTGTCCTCGCCCTGATAAAACACAGTGCAGCGCAGATAGCCTTCCAATGTAATCCGCCCGGGCTGCAGCTGCTTTTGCAGCACCACCGGTTTTGCAAAGCATTTGACCAGCTTGAACACCGGCGGAAGATAATCTGAAATCAGGATCTCGGTTTCCAGCGGAAGTTCTGCCTTGACGGTGCAGCTCGTGCCTGCCTGCGGCAGCGTATCCCGAAAGATCTTCAGTTCCATGCAGTGTGCTCCTTTCCCTGTCCGTCTCTACTGGAAAGGTATGCACATGCTTTGCAGGATATGCGCGCAAAAAAGGCACCGTGCAAAACGCACGATGCCTTTGGGCCTTTTGAAACAATCAGATCGTTTTGCGCAGGACAGCCGCCTGCATTACATGGTATTTCTGCATCAGCCGGACGGCAGCCGATGTGATCTTCTCGCCGCTGACCACAATGGGGATCGCAGGCGGGCAGGAAACCGTCGGCATAGCGCAGATACGCCCCACCGCCTGCTCTGTGGGCACCTGCTCCTGCGGGGCAAACACGGCCTGCCGGATGCTGCAGCAGGTGTGCAATTCGTGTTCCAGCTCCAAAAGCTCACGATCGTTTTTTTTCGGGAGCGGGAACGGGCCTGTAAGGTTTTCCATAATGTGGAGAACGGCAGAAGTTAGCCGTTCAAAGTCCTGCGGCGGATTTTCCGGGGTGAACATCAGCACAACATAGCGCGGGTCGGCATATTCGCACTCGACCTTTGCGCAGCGCAGCGCTTCTGCAAGCTCTGTGCCGGTCATGCCCAGTGCAGCAGCATCCAGCGTGACCTTGAGAGGTTCGCTTTCCAGTGCCAGCGGCCCCGGGCAGTGTTTTGCAGCAGCAGCTTCGTTCAGCTCCCGGCGCAGGCGGGTCAGATGACCGCAGCACTGCAAAAGCCGCAGCGGATAACCCTCCGACAGGATCTGGTTGCATTTATCCAGCGACTGCAAGATCAGGTAAGACGGACTGGTGGAACCAAACAATGCCAGTGCATTGCGCACAGCGGCATCGTTTTGAATGGGGGCATTTTTGCCCAGATGCAGGTATGCGCCGCCAGTGACAACGGGCAGCGTTTTATGGCCGGAGTCGCAGCACATGGCCGCGCCCAGCGCAATAGGATGCTGACCGCCCTGCGGCAGAAAACGCAGGTAAGCACCGTGGGCATTATCCACCAGAAGCGGAACGTCAAAATCCTTGCACACTTCGGCCAGCGCTGCAATATCCTGCACACCGCCGAGATAATCCGGACTGGTGATGTAGATGCCAAAGGGCCTTTTGCCCTGCTGTGCAAAACCCTGCAGAGCACCTGTCAGCTTTGCAGCTGACACCGGGCAGCTGCAAAGCGCACCGGCATCCTGCGGCGCAGGCCAGAGCCACTGGATATCAAAATCCAGCAGCGCCGCCGCATACAACAGCGCTTTGTGAGCGTTGCGCGCTGCCAGCAGGACCGGGCGCTGTCCGGCTGCGGGCGCAGCCTGAAGTGCAAGGCACAGCATTGCACGGATGCACTGGGACGAGCCCTCTGTGCTGTAATAGGTATGCACCGTGCCGAACAGCCGGGTGGCGTTGGCTTCGCTCTGGGCAATGATGCCGTCAGCCCCATACAGTTCATCCGCACCCTTTATTTCGGTAATGTCCCACGGCTCAAAGCCCAAAAGGCTCTGGCCCTTGTGGCCGGGCATATGCAGCCGCGAGGTGCCGGACTGTGCGTAACGGCGCACAAAATCCACAATAGGCGTGGTCGTGCTCATTCGCAGGCTTCGCCATCAGCACAGGCGTTACAGGTGGAGCCCAGCTCAATAGGCACCTCGATGCCCTTGGCGGCAAGTTCCTGATTCTCAGCGACCTTGATCATGATAGCGCATTCCATTCGCTTTTTGAACAGCTCGCAGCCGTACTCATACACACCGGTAATGTTGCCGGTAGCGTGGTAGGAGTTTGCTGCACAGCCGCCAGAGCAGTACAGCTTTGCCCAGCAGTTCTGGCACTCCTTGCGGGCATAGGCGTTGCAGTGCTTGAACTCATCGCGCACGGCAGTGTTCGTAACGCCCTTCCAGATATCGCCCATCAGGTACTTGGGGTCGCCCACAAACTGGTGGCAGGGGTACAGATCGCCCCAAGGAGTAACAGCCATGTACTCAGTGCCGGAGCCACAGCCGGAAATGCGCTTGTAGATGCAGGGGCCGCCGGTGAGGTCGATCATGTAGTGGTAGAAGGTAAAGCCGCGGCCCTCGCGGTTGCGCTTGATCATTTCCTTGGCAAGGATCTCGTACTGTTCCTTCAGGATGGGCAGATCTTCCTCGGTCAGGGCACTGGGGTCGCCGGGCTTGGACACCACAGGCTCCATGCTCAGCTCAGTAAAGCCAAGGTCGGCCATGTGGAAGATATCGTTGGTGAAGTCGGTGTTATAGTGGGTGTAGGTGCCGCGCATGTAGTAGTTCTTGTCGCCGCGCTTCTTCACGAACTCCTGGAACTTGGGCACGATGGTATCGTAGCTTCCATGGCCTGCATAGTCCTTGCGGAAGCGGTCGTTGACCTCTTTGCGGCCATCCAGACTCAGAACGACGTTGTGGCACTCCTTGTTGCAGAAATCGATCACATCGTCATCGATCAGCATACCGTTGGTGGTCATGGTAAAGCGGAAGTTCTTGTTGTGGATCTTTTCCTGCTCACGGCAGTAGGCAACCAGCTTTTTGACCATGTCAAAATTCATCAGCGGTTCGCCGCCAAAGAAGTCCACCTCAAGGTTGCGGCGGGTGCCGGAGTTTTCGATCAGGAAGTCCATGGCACGCTTGCCCACTTCAAAGCTCATCAGCGCACGGTCGCCCTGATAGCGGCCCTGCGAAGCAAAGCAGTAGGAGCAGTTCAGGTTGCAGGTGTGTGCAACATGCAGGCACAAGGCCTTGACCACGGTGTTGCGGTTTTTAAAGTCGAAAGCCATATTCTCATAGGTATCCGGGGTCCACAGCTTGCCTGCTTCCTTCAGGTTGGTCACGTCATCGATGCACTGACGCAGATCTTCCTCCGTGACATCCTCGCGGTCTCCATACTTTGCCATCATAGCCGAAACGATCTCGTTAGCAGTATGCTCCGGGTACATGGCAATGATATCGTATGCAACATCGTCCACCACATGCACCGAGCCGCTGCAGGTGTCCAGCACGATATTATAGCCGTTCAATTGATACTGGTGTACCATTTTACTCTCCATTCCAATTACACAAAAAAATGCCGCCCGGCAAAGGCGGCATGGGGTTTGCAAAAATTACTTGTTGCTGTTCTCGCACTGCTGGTTAGCCACGCCGCAGGAGGTCTTGCAAGCGGACTGGCAGGAAGTCTGGCACTCGCCGCAGCCGCCGGTCTTAACGCTCTTGGTCAGGTCACGAGTAGCAATGGTCTTAATACGTTCCATAATAGAAAACCTCTCTAGCTCTCAAAATTTCATCGCGCCGGACAAAGCCCGGTACGCATTTATCTTTGCTTATGATAACACGCAAGGGGCTTTCTGTCAAGATTTTTATGCTACTAACCTGTTCAAACCTGTCCAGCAGGCTGATACTTCGTCAGGACGGTGTGCAGCCCCAGCTCCCGCGCCCTGGCCAGTAAGTACCGGTAGCGGCACAAAAGCGCCTGCCGCTCGTAAATGCGCTGCTCGATCAGGTCTGTATCTACCTCCAGATCAAACATCATCTCATTACGCCGCAGGCAGAACAGACATTCCTTCAGCTCTTCTTCCAGTTCTGGGTGATAGCGTTCGTGCTCGGTATCCCGCGGGATGCGGCTCGAAAGCAAAGTTTGGGTGTTCTGGGCATGGGTTCGTTCCAGCATAGGCCGTCCTCCTCTTCTTTGTGCATCTTGAAGGTTTGTACATTCTAGTATATGAAGAGACCGGTGCAGAATATGCCAGTTTATGGTAAAGCAGAAACTTTCTCCGCTGGTGCGCGCATTTTAAAAAAGTTTGCAATTTTTTCAAAATCACGCTTGACAAGTATCACTTTTCCGCGTATAATAGCACACGTTGAGCGGCTCACGCTGCGAAACGCAATCGGATATTGGGGATTTGCATAGTGGTAGTGCGGTAGACTCTGACTCTACTTGTGGGAGTTCGATTCTCTCATCCCCAACCAAAAAGCCATCTGGTTTATGCCGGATGGCTTTTTTCGTTCTATATTGTTATACAAAAACAGCGTACCGTCTTTGCGACGGTACGCCCATTTTTATGCAGTTATTACAGAATGCTGATGCGGCCTGCGCCGTAGGGATTCTCGTAATCCAGCAGATAGCCCGGGTAATCGGCCAGCGGGCTGTTTGCGGTGGTCAGATGCGGCAGACCCTCGCCGTCCACGCCGCCAAAGCTCATTGCGTAAGTGGACATCACGAGGTAATCCTCAGACACATAGTCCTTGATCAGCTCTGCGCCATCAAACATGGCAAAGCCATCGCCCAGATTGCGCAGAGTGTAATTCATGCCAGCCAGAGCGTAGGTCTTGCTCTCGTCCAGCGGTTCATAAGTACCGGAAGCCTTGTTGTAGATCTTCACGTTCTGCACGCGCGGAGTGCCGGTGGCACTGCCAATCCAGACATTCTTCTCGTCGGTCTGCACGGTGTTGGGGATATCGGTGTGGATCTCGTAGGAAGCGCCTGCCACATGCAGGAAGCCGCCGTTCTCCTTTTCCGTTCCGGCAAAGCGGGCCGCAAACTCCAGTGCATCCTGGATCTGCTTGCCGGTGACAGACATCAGACATGCCACATTGCCAAACGGGCTGACCTGCTTGCAGGTCTTGAAGGTCCAGTAGCCGGCTTTCTCATCGGCGCGGATGCCGCCGCCGTTCATGATAGCGATGTCACAATGCAGCTGTTCCACCTCATTGAAGTAGGAGTAAATGCCGTCGGCCACGAAGTCGCCGAGATTCGTCTCTGCCATGCGGATGCGGCGCTTGCCAGTCTCGGGGTCGGAGATGTAGAAGTTCGTATCGGCAACAGCGATCTTCTCACCCAGCATGTCGTCCACAGAAGCGACCCATGCGTTCTGGATATCGGCAACGGCACTGTCGGAGCCTTCGTAAGAGGAGATCAGACGGGTGGCAATGGAGCCGTCAGCCTTGATGGTCATTTCGCCAACATTTGCAAAATAAGAGCCGGTCTGGGTCAGGGCGACAGCCTTGCCGGACAGATCCTTCACCCACTCACACTCCATCTTGGTGTGAGAATGGCCGTCGATGAATGCATCGAAGCCGGAGGTGTGCTCGATGACTTCCTTGCTGGTCCAGGGCGAAGAGGAAGGATCAACGCCCAGATGGCCCAGACCGATCACGTAGTCAGCCAGAACCTTGGCCTTATCAATGGACTTCTGCACAGCCTTGTACAGCTTCTGGCCGTCGTCACCGCCCAGAATATCATAGATATAGCGGCTCTGGCTCTTATCCATGAAGTAAGCCGGAGTAGACTTGGTGAAGGTCTCGGGCGTGGTGATGCCCACAAATGCGATCACGCGGCCGCCGATGGTGAAGTATTTGACATCCGGCAGAACGCGGTTGCCCAGCGGCAGATTGACCCAGTTGCTGGAGAGGTACGGGAAATCCGCCTCAGCCATTACCTCTTTTGCACGGGCCATGCCGTAGTCGAATTCATGGTTGCCGGGAGTTGCAGCATCATAGCCAGCGGCGTTCATCAGCTGGATGATGGATGCACCTTCGTCCATGGAACCATATGCGGTACCCTGAATATGGTCGCCCGCATCTACCAGCAGGACATTTTTGCCTGCATCCTGATAGCTCTTTTTCAAAGCTGCGATGGCAGCATAGGTCAGTTCCGGCGATTTTTTGTCGATGTAAGTATGAACATCGTTGGTGTACAGGATCGTAATGTCCTTAAAGCTGCCGGGGTAACATGCAGACGCAGCGGGTGCGCCCAGACTCACGGCAGCAACGGCCGTGGTGACACCTGCGGCTTTCAGGAAGCTGCGGCGGGAGATAAGCTGTTTCATGGAAAAACGACCTCCTCTTAAAACTCTCTTTTATTTTTATCGGGCGCACAGAACCAGCCCGACGCTTGTTATATTAAGCATAACACACAAAACACCCAAGAACAACCCGGAATCGCACAATTTGTTCATAATTCACGGTGCTAAGTCACACTTTTTGTGCAACATTATTCCTTTTCAGGGCAAAAAACAGCCCGCATCTGCAGCCAGTCGTTGACTGCAAAAGCGGGCTATTTTCAAAGGGGATTCAAAAATGGATCAGAGCAACGAGCTCAAATCGCATTGTATTCCTTGAGGAATTTCTCAAGGTCGGTACCCTCGATCTTTTTCAAAGCTTCCTTCATGGCAAGGCGCGGGATGAGCGGCAGATCCATGTCGGTGATCTTCTTGCCGTCGCGCAGCTTGACCGTTGCATCGATCAGGGCACGTACGTCGTAAGTGCTGCCCCAGACCTCGGGCACACCGCGGTCGATGTCCAGCAGGGTGTATACAGCTTCCATACCGGTGCGCATGGAGTATTCGGTGGTGAAGATGGTGTCACGGCCGGTCTCGGCGAACTGGCCCAGGAAGGCAAAGTTGACAGCTCCCTCCGGCACGATATCAGGACGGTCGCCCATCGCACGCGGCATAAAGAATGCATCGATATACGGCATCATGACCGGGATGGTGTTGGCACTGTGCTCGGCTAGCTCTTCGATCTGATCCTCGGGCACACCAATGTGGTACAGCCATTCCATGCACAGTTCCTTGCCGGTGCAGTCGCGCATGGCCTTCTTGACGTAGTTGCCGGGCTTATCACTGAACAGGCCGTAGACCCAGACGCACAGCTGGTTCTTAGGCTGGTCGCGGAACTGCTGCTGACGGTTCAGCGTCCAGCTGAGCAGCCAGTTGGAGTCCTTAACCGTGACGATGCCGCCGGTGACGGTGTGGCCGCTGAACGGGTCACGCTTGCAAATCTTCTGGATATACTGCGGGATCTTGTCGTCCAAGGTGGTAATGGTAGCGCTCTCCCAGTTGGAATGTTCCGGGTCGGAGCAGAACTTCTCGGGATGGCCGAAAGCGGGATCCTGTGCAGCGATCTTCTTCCACAGGTCCCAGCCGTTACCCGGCTTGATGGTGGGATCAAAGCCTGCTGCCTTGTCCTGTGCGCCCATCGTGCAGCTTTCCACGCAGCCGCCGTTGGTGATGAACAGCAGATCATTTTCGGTCAGGCCGATGGTGCTGGTCTCCCCCGCATGCTCCACGACCACGCTGCTTGCCTGCTTGCGCTTGCCATTGATATCAAATTTCACGTCCACGACCTTGGTCTCATAGTGGAACTGCACGCCGTGGTCCTTCAGGTAAGTGACCATGGGCAGGATGATGGACTCATACTGGTTGTAGCGGGTAAAACGCAGGGCAGTGAAATCCGGCAGACCGCCGATATGGTGGATATAGCGCTTAAGATAGAGCTTCATTTCCAGAGCACTGTGCCAGTTTTCAAAGGCAAACATGGTGCGCCAGTACAGCCAGAAGTTGGAGTTCAGCACTTCATCATCAAAGAAATCGGTGATCTTCTTATCCTGCAGCTGCTCGTTGGGGGTGAAGAAGAGCTTCATGATCTCCATAGCACCCTTATCAGACAGGCCGAACTTGCCATCGGTGTGGGCATCCTCGCCGCGGTTGACGGTAGCACGGCACAGTGAATAGTTGGGGTCTTCCTTGTTCAGCCAGTAGTACTCATCCAGCACACTGGCACCCTCGGTCTCCAGAGACGGAATGGAGCGCAGTAGATCCCACATGACCTCGAAGTGGTTATCCATCTCGCGGCCACCGCGCATCACGTAACCGATATCGTATTTGTAGCCGTCGCAGGCACCGCCGGGGATGGGGTCTTTCTCAAACACATGCACATGCTCGCCCTTCATCTGGCCGTCACGCACCAGATAACATGCAGCCGTCAGTGCGGCCAGACCGGAACCAATGATATATGCAGATTTATGATCGACACCCTCCGGCTTTTTAGGAGTTGCAAATGCTTCATAGTTGCCACTGGAATAGTACATAGAAAAGCCTCCCTGCTTTTTATTGCTTTTTTCGGCATCCTTGCGCCGTCCTTATGGCAACAGTATACCCCGCGCCGCCGCAGCAGACAACAAACAAACTTTAGCGGGTGTATAAATTTTATACAATCATTCTGTTTTGCTGGAAATACGTACAAATTGTGACAAAAGCCGCCCTAATAGCGAATCGTTCTGTGATATAGCGTGCTTTATAAACCAGTTTCAGCAAAAAGAAAAGCACCCAGATTTCAATGAATCCAGGTGCTTTTTGTTGGTGGAGGCGATGGGAGTCGAACAACAAAAAATGATTGAGTGACGTCAAAAAACATATCTGTAACGCGCCTAAACACTTGCTAAAAATGTAGTGGGGTTGGTTTGTAACCCATGTATTTTGCTACGTTTACAAAAAAGAGTGTTACCAAAACTGTTACCAGAGTCAGGCCTGTGCCTTTTTGAATGCCGCGGTGGTAGCGGCAGCAAGATCTTCCCTCTGACCGTCAAGCTCGTGCCGATACACTCCGGCAGTGTCCATGTTCTTGCTATGGCCCACGAGCATCTTCAGCTGGCTGTCAGTCAGGACGCTGGATTCAACACTGACAAAGGTGTGCCGCAGCTCGTAAAGTGAAACTTTCGGCTCAAGCCCGTTTGCTTCCTGATAGGATTCCCAGCGGCGATAGAGCGCGTGTTCTGACGGGATCTGAAATAGCGGGGTATTGTAGTTCAGAAGTATACCTTGAGCCTTCAGAAGCTGCACCTGTGCCTCGTATGCCTCGCGAGCTTCCTTGCCCATGTCAAAAGAGCGGATTGCGTTTTCGTTTTTTCCGGTCGTCTGTTCCCGGTGCACGTTGATGCTTCGTCGAAGGTTGACCGTGTTCCCTTTGATGTCACCATACCAGAGACCAATCAGCTCCCCGGGGCGCAGGCCGGTCGCAACTGCAAAACGGTAGGCGTAGATATATTCATCAAATACCAGCTTTCCATAGTAGGTGCGGGTGTCTACGCTAAACAGAACCTTCAGGGCGGTGGGCTGCAAGATCGTGCGTTTCCCCATCCTGGCATTCTTCGGGATAGACAGGTCGGGGTAGAGTGTCGTGTACTTGTTCCTTCGGCACCACTTGACAAAGGCGGTTTCCGCAGCCCGGATCGTCATAAGCGTCTTTCGGCTCAACGGCTGGTTTGAGATGGGCTTGCGCTGGTTCTTTTTCTGTGAGCGCTTCCGGAACGAAACGTCAATGGCCTTTTGAAGATCGCCCTCGGTTAACTCGTCAATGCGGATATTCCCACAGGTCGGCAGGATATAGCAGTCCCCGTAACGCTGGCATTGTGTCACATAGGATGTCCCGCAAGTCAGCTTCAGCTCCTCCACCCACTCTGAATAAAGGACGCTGATCTTCTTTTTTCCGTCTCTGATGCTGTCGTCAAGCCAGGCATCGGCCTTTGCGTTGGCTTCCCGCTGGCCGGTGCGGCCAGGCGTGCTGCTGTAAAACCGTTTGCGGGTGCCGTTCTTCTGCACCGCAATGCACCAACGCTTTTCCTTCTCGACCCAAAACGCTGTGTTTGTTCTCTTTTTCATTGTTTTCACCTCCAAAAGGGTACACTTTGACAAGCCCGCCCAAAAGAGGTATAATCGCAGTGTCGAGTGTGCGATGACCCCGCAAGGGTGAGCCGCTTATCTTAACTCCCTCGGCGTTAGCGCGCTGGGGGAGGTTTTTATTTAAGCAACCAATCCGCAGAAACTTCAAAGTATCTTGAAATATCCAGAATCATTTTAATGCTTGGTTCCATTTTTCCTGTTTCATAATTCGATATTGTAGTCCGGCTGACATGAAAGATTTCACCAAGTTGCTGTTGAGTGAGCCTCTTTTCAGACCTTAACTCACGAAGATTATTTTGAAAGCTCATACAATCCCTCTGTGTGCGAAAATCGTGAATCGTCTTTCAATGGTGACTACTTTATGATACAATCACCATGGAGAAAGGAGACTGCCCTATGTGGAAGCTGTTGAACATTCTATATCGTATTACTTCCTATGTGCTTTTTCTTGCTATTCTTTTGGGGGCCCCTTGTAAATTTCTCACTTTTTTCTTTTTTCACGATTTTATTCCTTTTACAGTTGAACTTTTACTTGTTATTTTTTCGTTGATTCTTCTCAAGAACTACCGTCCCTATGATTTCCCTCATTGGACGAAGGAAAAATAACCACTTTAGAGTCGGGCTCTTGAAGTTCAAGAGCTCGACTTGCTTTCATATAGAAAACCACAAGCTATGCTTGTGGAAGAAAAGAGCCGTAGCGTTGAAACGGTAGAAAAAGAACCTCCTTTTGCTATAATTAGAAGCGGGTAACGCCAACCGCATACTAAAGCAAAAGGAGGTTCATCCATATGGACGAGAAAAGTTTATCACATACGAGCTGGAATTGCAAATATCACATAGTGCTAGTACCGAAATATCGCAGGAAAGTGATATACGGAAAGCTAAGAAAAGATATTGGAAAAATACTAAGGAGACTATGCGATTACAAGCATGTAGAGATAATAGAAGCACACGCGATGCCAGACCATATCCATATGCTTGTGTCGATACCGCCCAAACTTGCCGTAGCAGATTTCATGGGGTATCTCAAAGGGAAGAGTACACTCATGATATTCGAGCGACATGCAAACCTAAAATACAAATACGGAAGGAGAGTGTTCTGGGCGAAAGGATATTACGTAAATACAGTAGGTGGAAATGAAGCCAAGATCCGCAAATACATTCAGGAACAAGAGTTCAACGATCAGATGTGCGACCAGTTGAGCTTCAAGGAATACGAAGATCCATTCAAGAATGTAGCTGACTTCGATGATGACGATTCGCCAGAAGTGCCTACAGATAGTATAAGAAAGTAAAAGCGACGTCAGTGTGCGGTTGATGTCGCTCATTGTGCGCCTTTAGGCGCGGCTGGTATTATGGCCCCTATGGGGCCGTTCTGCAAACCCCGCGTTTTCACGCGGGGTTATGATTTTGCAGCTTTTCCAATTCCTGGTCTGTCGGCATTTTTTGAAGAACACTTTCTTCCTTTTCTCTGGCAATCTGAATACGTTTTAATTCATTATCCAGATCAATTCCGCTGATTTCTTTTTTTAACTTTTCTGCTTCCAAACTTTTAATGCTGTTATCATGTTTGCGGTTGCATACCCATTTGATCAACCCTCTAACAGACGGAATATCAATTTTCAGCCCTGACACTTCATAGCTACCGCCAAAAAGCACCGCAAAGATAAATAAGAACGCAAACCAATGTTCCTGAATAAAATCCATTCCCTGAGAGAATGCAACAACATAGTCTCCCGGAGAATTCAAATTCGTTGTTATTGAAATGTCTTCATCTTCATTAAGAACAGAAAAAATCTCAGTTATGTAATAACAAAATGTCGCAAAATCACGACCTTTTATTTTTCTTTTTGTATTCACGCGAAAAACGGCATGGGTTTCTCCGTTGTAAACATACAAATCAAAACAAGTGTTTAAAACTGGAATAGCATAGTCGCTGATTGTGGACAAACTATGGTGGTTCAGCATTGCACGCGCCAGCATTGGTGTCAGTCTGAGCTCTTCGACTTCTTTTATAATTTGAACTTTTCGACGCTTCACATAAGGACATTCAATTCTATTTTGCTTATGAAAGCCCGCAGCAATTTGGGCGTCTGCCTCTAATTCTTTTTTTATTGGATCCTGAATGTCCTGTTTTTCAAAGTATTCTCCAATTATGCCGAAGGCGACTCTTTTATCGCCCAAAATCATAACCAGATCGCCAGCCTGCATTTCGCTCGCAAAACTATAGCATTTGTTTATAGCGGCACCTGGCCGTTTATCAGCGTAATTTAGCTCTACTGCTTGACGCAATTTTTCTTCTGTATCTTGTGTAATATTACTTTGAAGAACTGCATTCCAGCCAATTGCGATATACCCACTATGAATGTATTCGCTGTAGTATGCACCCGACTTTGTCCGGATCATCCAAAACGAGCAGGTATCGGGAACCTGAACAACATGCACTTGCTGGTTGATTTTTTCAACAAGCTGAAAATTATATTCTTCCATTTTCTTCCTTTCGTAACTGCTGCATTGGTGACGCAGCGGCATTTATTTTATTGAGCAATGTGCAAAGTTTGTATACTGCCTCAGTTTTTCAGATTTTTCACCGCCCGGTCAAAATCCGACACGATCTTTTGCGTGGGGTTGAATAGATCATACTCGGCTTCCGCTTTCTGCTTTGCCTGACGGGCAGATATCTTGCCTTTGTCCGGCAAAATATCGTACCGCCGGAAGGACAAAAACTCGTTGATGCTGGCAGCAAACTGTTCCATAGTGAAGGTATTTTCCCGCTCGATCAGATCCTCGATATAGTCAAAGTAACCGGAAACGGTGCGTTCCAGCTGCCGGATCTGCTTCTCGGACAGGTAATTTTTTGCAATGGACACATCCGATTTGAGCACACGCCCCTCTGGTGCGTACTTCCACGTGGTTAGCCCCATGTGCTCCTTGGTGTGGTCGGCCTTGCTGTACACGATCTCTGCCGCCGTCTGGCCGGTGATCGCATAGTGGAACTTGTTCTGCACCATGGCATAGAAGTCCCTGGTCACCGGCGCGTTGCGGTCATAGTCGATGCTGCACTCTGCAAAGATATCCGTCACCTGCTGCCAGATCCGGCGCTCACTGGCGCGGATGGATCGAACACGCTCCAACAACTCACGGAAATAATCCTTACCGAAAGCGTCCTTGCCCTGCTTCAAGCGCTCGTCATCCAGCACAAAGCCCTTGGTCATATACTCTTTGAGAATGCCGGTAGCCCAGATACGGAACTGCGTAGCCCGGCGGGAGTTGACACGGTATCCCACAGAGATAATGGCATCGAGGTTGTAGAAGTTTGTTTCTCTGGTCTGCGTCTTATCGTCCAGAGCACCGTGATGTGTGGTTGTTTCCATTTTGGAAACAACCACTTTTTCGTCCAATTCGCCTTCTTCAAAAATATTTTTAAGATGTTTACTGATAGCAGGTTTCTGTACGCCGAACAATTCGGCCATGCCCTGCTGTGTCAGCCAGATGCTTTCGTCCTTCACAACGGCATTGATCGAAACATCTTCCTCCGCAGAGCGATATATCAAAAACTGAAAGTTATTTTCCATCCTCTATCCTTTCACACCAACCCACGGCAACACCCTACCGCCAGCCCTTCAATGACCTTCTCCTCCAGCTGCTGATCCGCAAGCACCATGCTTTGCGTTGGCGCACCGGGGGCGTTTTTGTTTAGTTTACATCAGTTATTCAAAGCCTTTGCGCGCACAGTCGGGCTTGCTGCCTTGAACAGATCATATGCGTTCAAGACATCCGTAATTGCCTGACGCTCTTCGGGGGTGACTGTGTGGTCGATGCTGCCACCATCGCCGCTGTATCGGATAATGATTTCATCAGCGCTCAAAATATTCTTAAACCACTGGATATCTTCATCATCGCCCATAAAAGATGTCAGTTCCCAGTACTGCTTTCCATCATAGCCGCAGTCCACATCCGTCCAATCGATCGTGTAGGTGTATTTATACTCGCCCGCGCGAATCGTGATCGTGTCCAAGTACACATATTTGTTGCCGCTACACAGAACCATGAAAAACATTGACGGATCATTGGTGCTGCCATTTACAAAGAAGGGCAGTATATAGCTTTTGCCTTGATTGCTCAGTCGGTCTTCCGTGGGTGACACATAGCTTCTTGCGTCCTCGACCTTATCATAACTGATTTTCAGCTTTGCAAGAGCGTCTTTCAGTCCCAGCACCTGCTGGGCTTCAGCCAGAACCGCAAAGTTACTGACCTGCGCCTTGCTTGCATCGTCCAATTCGTTATAAGCATTTACAGCAGCCACAATTGCCGGGCGGCGGGCAGTCGTGACGGTTCCGATTTGGTTGATCAGGCTTTCCACCTGCGCTACCGTCGCAGTATTGCATTCTTCAAGAGCGGCTGTGCTCATATATTCTGCTGGGCTGACAGCCATTGCCGGCGCTGCCACAGATACAAGCGTTGCGGCAATGCACAGTGCTGCAGCGGTCTTTTTCATAGTTTTCTTCATACATAACACTCCTTCGCTATATAGACTGGAATGACTCCAATAATCCAAAATTACCCCACCCAGTGCGTCCAGCCTACAGCCTTGCCCTCAATGTGCACCTCTTCCAGCTGGGGGCCGGTGTAGATCATGGGCGCATAAGCCGGGTTTGCGGGCATCAGGGTCAGCGTGCCGGGGTTGTAATATACCCGCTTGAGGGTGGCTTCACCATCAATGCGCACCGCTGCGATCTCGCCGTTCTCCACCTCCGGCTGGATGCGGATATACACCACGTCTTTATCGTGAATGCCGGCATCCACCATGCTGTCACCGTGGCAGGTCAGGGAAAAATCGCACCGAATGTTCTCCGGCACGTCCACCATTTTTTCAATGTTCTGCTCTGCCGTGATGGGTTCCCCGCAGGCAATGCTGCCGATCAGCGGGATCTTCTTCATCTTTGGCATCGGCTCAAAGCCCGGAAGGATAGTGGGCTTCTTGGGCGCTAGTACAATCGGGTCAGCAATCTTAATATCTGTACGTCCGTACAGATAATTCATATCCACATTAAACAGGTCAGCGATTGCCTCCATAGTTTCAAACCCCGGCTCCCGCTCCCCACGTTCATACATGTTTACACTACTCTTGGACAAATCTAGCTCATCCGCAAGCCGTTGCTGTGACCAGCCTTTTTCACGGCGCAGCGATTTTAGCCGCTCTGCAAAAGTTGCCATCAGGCCACCTCCCTATATTATTACAATCAAATAATAGCACATATCGTGCACAAGTTCAAGCACAAAATGTGTACTATTCTTTTGCGCACATTTTGTGCACTCTGCGAATAGATTTATTTTTCGGTTTTGAGTACAATAAGTGCACAGAAAGGAGGTGACCCAATCAGATGGACGGTAAGACCATCGGCCACAAGCTGCGCGCGTTGCGCGGCGAAATGGACGCAAAAACCGTTGCTGATGCGCTTGGGATCAGCACTTCGGCGCTTTTTATGTATGAGCGTGGCGAACGCATTCCCCGCGACCAGATCAAAAAGCGCATCGCTCAGTACTTCGGCCAGAGCGTCGAAGAAATTTTTTTCGCAGAATGAGCACATATTGTGCGCAAGCTCATTCAATAGGAGGTGAAGAAGATGAACCACTCTCCCCGCACACCGGAAGAACGGGAGCAACTCCGCCGTGGAGTTGAAAAACTCGACCGAAAGATGGAAGCGGAAGAAAAAGCCTACTGGGAACGCATCCGCCAAAGCGAAAAGCGAACAGATTCACGGTTGCGGCAGTCGATGGCATTCAGTATTGCGTCTCTGCTGGCCGTCATTTTAGCCATGCTGCTATTATGGCGATGACAGCAACGGCCAGGCTGAACTTTGATATCCGAAGGCTTTCATCTGCCCGTGTTTCCGCATTGACAGCACGCTTTTCCACTTCCACAAAGTGTTGTTGTTCTGCAAGTGCCTGACGTCCACCGGCATTGATCTGGTAGGTATATTCCGGTTCTTCGTATTCATACCGGAATGCATCCTCATCTTCATATCGAAAGACCATATTCTTATCCGTCAGCCATTGCATCGTTTCAAAGTTGACGGTCATGCCACACTTCCCCATCTGATAGATGGAAAAGGCTTCATCCTGATGCTCATTCAGAAATTCCAGAACCTTCAGCGTTTTTACATCCAGCATTTTCAACACTCCTTTCCGCCCAAGTATACCGCAGAAGGGAGATCACAACAAGGAGGTACATATTTTATGAACGACTTACAAATCTTTGAGAACCCGGAGTTCGGGCAGGTGCGCACCGTCGAGATCGACGGCACACCTTGGCTCGTCGGCAAGGACGTTGCCGTGGCGCTGGGGTACAAGGAACCCACCAAAGCTGTCCGCGACAAAGTAGACCCCGAGGATAGGGGAATGTCTAAAATGGACACCCCCTCCGGTGAGCAGGAAATGCTCATCATCAACGAAAGCGGCCTGTACAGCCTGATCCTGAGCAGCAAGATGCCCAAGGCAAAGGCTTTCAAGCGCTGGGTCACCAGCGAGGTGCTGCCCGCCATCCGCAAAACAGGCGCTTACGAGAGCTTTCAGGCACAGCAGCACATTGAGCAGTTGGAAGCCACCAACACCCGGTTGAACGCCGCCATTCAGGCAGTAGGCAGCGCAAAAGCAGAGCTGGCCGACGTCATCAATCTGCGCAACGACTTCATCAAGCACCGCGACAACTACAAAGCCCGGTATATGCAGGCCAAAACCGATTACGGCAAGATCTGCGACAGCCTGCGGCAGGTGGAAAGCCTTGTGGCCAAGGCACAAGCCGATCTGGACAGCCGCATCGACCAGCTGAGCATCATCGCCTTTGGCCTGCCCGGCTTCGACGAGATCATGAACGCAGTTATCGGCACCGTGCTGCCCGCCGAAAAGAAGGAGGAATAAAATGTTGAACACATCAACCATTCGCGGCACCTTCCGGCAGATTCCGTACTGGAAGCTGCGGGGACGGTTCCACAGCTGCGGCTACCGCGATCAGGAAGTGGCCGAGTACATCGGCATTGGCCGGGACACCATGAGCGGCAGGATGCAGGGACACAACCCGTGGACCAGCACGGAGATCACTGCAATGTGTGAGCTGCTGGGCATCCGGCAGAATGAAATCGGGGAGTATTTCTTCCCGCGTGTCGAGGAAGGAGAATCCGCATGAGCAAACAGTACACCCTTGCATCCGAGCGGGCCGACGCACCCACCGGATGCACGTACGTGGCACCGACGTTCTGGTACAAATGGTTCCGCTGGGATGGAAGCCGGGCATCCGGCTGCTACCAGCTGGGCGGGCAGGTCAAGGACGAAAACCACACCGGCCTGCAGGTTTTTGCAGATGGCGAATGGCACCCGGTCATTGGATGGACATTGGACAGCTGCGGCCCCGCAACTGACTATCAGGAGGTAGGAGCATGAAAATCAACCCGAACGCTCAGTTGAAAATCCAGCTGGGATCGGATGGCAACCCCAAAATTTACGCCTGCGGCACACAGATGGAACAAGCGGCTCTTTGCACCGCATTGGTCGCGGGAATCTGTATGGACAGCAAAGACCCAGCAGAGACAATCATCAACATCATGACAGCTGCCGCCGATTTTATGGACAGAATGGAGGAAACCCACCAATGAAAATCAAATCCGGCGTATGGTACTGGCTGGCAATGGCCTGCTTTGTGGTGGGCCTGCTGTACGGCATAGGCGTTGAGGGCACTGCCCAGACACTGGGCACCGTCTCGGACGGCGCGTTCATCACGGCCATGGTGCTGATCCTGCTGGCGATCTTCTTCATACGGCTGGGCTTTGCCGCCGAAGCACGTGAGAAACGCCGCCGCAAGGTTCACCAGCAGCCACGCAACACCGTGAAGAGCGGAAGGAAGGCGGGCTGACACCACCCATGAATAAAGGAAAGCACTTTACCCGCGTTTGTTTGGACTGCGGCAAGGTGATGGAAAATGTTGCTGGCAACCTGCGCTTTTGCGCTTCCTGCCGCAGAGAGCGCCACAACCAATATTGCAGGGATTACAGGGCGCATAATGAAAAACCTGCCCGCGTCATGTGGTACACCGTCTGGGACGCAAAGACCGGCGATCTACTGGCATCCGGCACGTCCGAGATGTGTGCCCGGCGGCTGGGCTACAAGAGCGCGAACAGCTTTGCGTCTGCCGTCAGCCATGGGCTCAGCGGCAGCCATCGAACTTACAAGTACACATTTGCGCGGGAACGTATCGACCGCAGCGAGGTGGACAGCCTGCCGCCGGTACGCACTATACGAAAAAAGCCCGCCGGTGCGCCAACACCGACGAGCTGCAAGGGATGATGGAATTTGAAAGCCCCATCGCCCTTAATGATATCACATCAGAAAGGATTTTACAAATGAAAGGTATTTTAGTCGAACCGGGCAAAGAGCCGGTGGTCACCACCCTGCCGGACACGCTGCAGGGCATCGAAGCACTGCTGCGGTGCCCCTGTGAGCAGAAAGTCCTGCCACGCACCCCGGCAGTGCTGGTGTACGGCATCATGGGCAGAGACTTGAACCGTATCTATCGCGGCCAGCATATCTACGGCCCTATCCTCTGCTATGGCTGGAAGGGCAACAACATCCAGCCCATGAGCAAGGATGTGCAGGCCGAGATGCTGGACCGCCTCAAGGACACGGAGGTGCGGGTATGACGGACTACACCATCAGTTTCAAACTTTCCAACGAGACGGTTTATGCCTGTTACCGCGGCCGTTTCTGGCGCTGGGACGGCAGCATTTGGAAAGGAAGCCGCATCATGACGCATAGATTTGAGCTGGCCAGAGCGGCAGACAAGAATCTGACTCCGCAGGCATTCCTGACCAATGGCGCGGAGTTCGCCCCGTTGGATGAGTATGAAATCGACTGCGCAATGCTGGACGCGTTGGAAAATGCCAAGCCCTGCAAGAACGCGCCCATTGAACCGGTGGAAGAACACCCTACCCCATCCGCGCAGTGTTCGGATGCTGCCACTGCTGCGGAAAGCCAAACTGCGGCATCCCCGACAGCGCCGGAGGGGTCAAGCCCTACGACGGAGACGGCAGATGCTGCCAGCAGCTCCGATGCTCCGGGCAATGCAACCGGAAAGAATGCTGCACTATCCGCCACCTCCGGCAGCTCTTTGAGTAATCCCGCCGCACCCACCTTTGACTTTGGTGCAGACGACCAGACAAACGCCCTGCTTTTGCAGGATGCGCAGACCTTCATCACCGGCAATATGGCCCGCATTATGGCCGCAAAGCACGCCCACGATCTGACCGCAAACCACTATCAGGGCAGCTGGGGCAAGTGGTGCACCGCTGTCGGTATCAGCCGGGACACCGGTGACAACATGGTGAGAGTTGCCGAACAGTTCGGCAACATCCAGCTGGAAGGCAAGTCCATTCTGGACGTTCAGCCTATGAAACTGCTGTATGCTGCGGCCAAGCCCAGCACCCCGGAGGTGGTCAAGCAAGCCGTTTTTACCGGTGACATCACTACTTATAAAGAGTATCAGAAGCTTATGGCCCAGCTCAAGGCCGAAAAAGAGCGCGCCGATGCTGCCGAAGCCCATCTGGAAGCCGCCAACGCCGACATCAACGGGCTGGCCGAACGTGCCCAAAAGGCCGAAACCGAACGAGACAAGGCCCGTGCTGACCAGCTGAGCACCGCCAAGGATTGCAACCGGCTGGGTTTGAAGGTCTCACAGGAAAAAGACCGTTCCGACAAGGCTGAAGCCCGGGCCAAGGATGCTGAGAATCAGCTTTCCGGCTCCCGGCAGGTGGCCGAAGCGGCAAAGCTCCGGGCGGATAAGCTGCAGGAAGAAAATGCGGCCCTGAAAAAGCAGCCCATCGCTGCCGTGGTGGATGAGGAAGAGGTAGACCGGCGGGCAGGCGAAAAAGCTTACGAGATCGCGGCCGGAATGACTGCGGACTATAAGGCACAGCAGGAACAGGATGCCCGCGATGCCTACGACAGCATCATTCTGGCCGGGCGCTCCATTACCAGCATCGTTCAGTCCGCTAAAATGCAGTTCCGCAAACTGCCGAACGACCAGCGGGAGACCGCAATCAACCAGTTCGTTCACACACTCGCATCCGCTCAAGGGGAGGTATCCGCATGTCTGTAAAGATCATGGCCTTAGAGGCCGAAAACGTCAAACGCATCAAGGCCGTTGCACTCACGCCGTCGCCCACTGGCCTGACTATCGTGGGCGGCAACAACAATCAGGGCAAAACCAGTGTTCTGGACGCGCTGGCATGGGCCCTCGGCGGCGACCGTTTCCGCCCGGACGCTGCCCAGCGGGACGGCGCAGTGGCTCCGGCGCATCTGAAGGTCAAGCTTTCCAACGGTGTGGTGGTGGAACGCAAGGGCAAGAATGCCAGTCTGACCGTCACTGACCCCACCGGGCGGCGCAGCGGGCAGCAGTTGCTGAACGCCTTTGTGGAGCCGCTGGCGCTGGACTTGCCCCGCTTCATGGAAGCCACCGACAAGGAAAAGGCCGATATCCTGCTGCGGATCATCGGCATCGGCACCGAGCTGCACACCCGTGACATGGAGATCAAGGCCCTGTACGACAAGCGCACCTTCACCGGCCAGCTGGCCGCACAGAAAAAGCACTTTGCCGAGGAGCTGATCTCCTACCCGGATGCACCGGAAAAGCCGGTCAGCGCGTCCGACCTCATCCGCCAGCAGCAGGAAATTCTGGCCCGCAACGGCGAGAATCAGCGCAAGCGTCAGCAGTTCCATGAGCTGGCCCGCCAGCGGGATGCAACACTGGAAGAAATGCACCGTCTGGATGAACGCATCGCCGAATTGACTGCACAGAGGGAAGAAGTAAGCAAGAAGCACACGCTGCTGTTCACGCAGGCCATGGATGCCAGTAAAACGGCGGAACAGCTGCAGGACGAATCCACTGCCGAACTGGAAGCATCCATCCGGGATATTGAGGAGATCAACCAGAAGGTGCGGGCCAATCTGGAAAAATCTCGGGCCGAGGACGAAGCCGCCCAGTATGACAGTGAATATAAGCGCCTGACTGAAGCCATCACGCAGAAGCGTGCCGACCGTATGGCCCTGCTGAACGGTGCCGACCTGCCCCTGCCGGGCCTTGGCGTAGAGGACGGTGCCCTTACTTATAATGGTAAGCACTGGCGGGACATGTCCGGCAGCGACCAGCTGCGGGTGGCCGCTGCCATCGTCCGCCGCCTGAACCCGGACTGCGGCTTCGTGCTGCTGGACAAGCTGGAACAAATGGACATGACCACCTTGCAGGAGTTCTCTGTCTGGCTGGAAGCCGAAGGCCTGCAGGCCATCGCCACCCGCGTTTCCACCGGCAGTGAATGCCAGATCATCATTGAGGACGGCATGGTGAAGGATGCCGAACCCACCCTGCCGCCCGTCACCGAAAAGCCCCAGCAGAAGAGCTGGACGAAAGGAGCGTTCTAAATGAGCAAGTATGCAGTCACTGCCGGGGTGCAGGATTCCCCGGTCAAGACCGTGCTGTACGGCCCGGAGGGCATCGGCAAAAGCACCTTTGCATCCCATTTCCCGAATCCTGTTTTCATCGACACCGAGGGCGGCACCAAAAGGCTGAATGTGGCCCGCCTGCCCCAGCCAACCAGCTGGGCCATGCTGCTGGACGAGGTGGCCGAGGTGCGCAAGGGCAGCATCCCCTGCGGCACGCTGGTCATCGACACCGCCGACTGGGCTGAACGCCTGTGCATTCAGGCCGTGTGTGCCAAAGCCAAGGTGAACGGCATCGAAGATTTCGGCTACGGCAAAGGCTACACCTATGTTAAGGAAGAGTTCGGCAAGCTGCTGGACGCGCTGGAAGAGGTGCTGCAGGCCGGGCACAACGTGGTGGTGCTGGCCCATGCCGCTATTACCAAATTTGAGCAGCCGGATGCCGTGGGCAACTACGACCGCTGGAGCATGAAAACTTCCAAACAGGTGGCCCCGCTGCTGCGCGAGTGGTGCGATATGCTGCTGTTTGCCAACTACAAGACCGTTGTGGAAAAGGTGGGCGACGGCAAGAACGCCAAGAGCAAAGCCAGCGGCGGCAGGCGTGTACTGTACACCGCGCATCACCCCTGCTGGGATGCCAAAAACCGCTTTGACCTGCCGGAGGAAGTACCCTTTGACTATGCCAGCATTGCCGCCTGCATCCCTGGAAGCAGCGCCCAAAAGGCTCCCTCCCAGAGGGAGCTGGCTGCGAAGCAGACTGAGGGAGTTCCCGTCCCGAAGGCCGAGGCCGACATCCTGCCCAGCCAGCAGCAGGAAGCAAAGCCGGTGGCTCAGCCGCAGCCCGCACCGCTGCAGGAAAGCTCCGAGAAAAATGTTCTGCTCAGTCTGGGCGTGCCCGAAAAGCTGGCCGCTCTGATGAGCGCCAACAAGGTCAGCTGTGAAGAACTGCAGGGCGTTGTGGGCAAACGGGGCTATTTCCCGGAGGATATGCCCATCAAGGACTACCCCGCTGACTTTGTGGAGGGCTGTCTGATCGCCGCATGGCCGCAGGTGTTCCAGATGGTGCTGGACAACCGTGATATCCCGTTTTAACAGGCTCCCTCACGGAGGGAGCTGGCACGTGTAAGCGTGACTGAAGGAGTTTTATAATAAAGGAGTAATTACTTATGAACGACATGAATACCACCGACCGCGCCCTGAGCTGGGACGACGAATTTACCAACGAGCAGCAGGAGTTCGTGCTCCTGCCCGAGGGCGATTATGCCTTTGAGGTCACCGGTATGGAGCGTGCCCGCTTTGAGGGCAGCGCAAAGCTCCCGCCCTGCTCCATGGCAAAGCTGACCCTGAAGATCTTCGGCGGGGCCAAGGGCGACACTACCGTGACCCACCGCCTGTATCTCCACACCAAAACGCAGGGCCTGCTGGGCGCTTTCTTTGAGAGCATCGGTCAGTGCAAGCGGGGCGAGACCTTCCGCCCCCGCTGAAACGAGATCGTGGGTGCCCGGGGCTGGTGCAAGCTGGGCATCCGTGAGTACACCAAGCAGAGCGGCCCTCATGCAGGTGAGACCGGCCAGAGCAACGAAGTCACCCGCTTCCTGCCGCCGCCGGAACCCAAGGCCGCACCCACTCAGGGCTGGACGCAGGGGGCATTCTGATGGGGCAGGAACTGAGACCCTACCAGCAGCAGGCCCGTGAACGCATCCACGCCGAGTGGGAGAACGGCCACATACGCACCCTGTTGGTGCTGCCTACCGGCACTGGCAAGACCATCGTGTTTGCATCGGTAGCTGCCGATCAGGTGCGCGCCGGTGACCGGGTGCTCATTCTGGCCCATCGCGGTGAGCTGCTGGAACAGGCAGCGGACAAGCTGCAGCGCTCCACCGGCCTTGTCAGCGCGGTGGAAAAGGCAGATGCCACCTGTCTGAATACATGGTTCCGTGTGGTGGTGGGCAGCGTGCAGACCCTGCAACGCACCGCCCGGCTGGAACGCTTTCCTCATGATTACTTTGGCACTATCATCATCGACGAGGCCCACCACGCCATTACCGACGGATACCACCGCATCCTCGACTACTTCGGCAGCGCCAAGGTGCTGGGCGTGACCGCCACGCCGGATCGCGGCGACATGCGCAATCTGGGCGAGGTGTTCGACAGCCTTGCCTTTGAGTATAAGCTGACCGATGCCATCAAAGAGGGCTATCTGTGCAGGATCATGGCCCAGACCATTCCGCTGAAGCTGGACATTTCTTCTGTCACCATGAGCGGCGGGGACTACGCCGTGGGAGACCTCGGCACTGCGCTGGACCCCTATCTGGAACAGATCGCCGCCGAGATGGCCCAGCGCTGCAAAGGCCGCAAAACGGTGGTGTTCCTGCCCCTCATCAAGACCAGCCAGAAGTTCCGCGACCTGCTGAACTCCCATGGATTCCGTGCCGCCGAGGTCAACGGCCAGAGCACCGACCGCAAGGAAGCGCTGGCGGATTTCGATGCAGGCAAATACAACGTGCTGTGCAACTCCATGCTGCTCACCGAGGGCTGGGACTGCCCGTCTGTGGACTGCGTGGTGGTGCTGCGGCCCACCAAGGTGCGCAGCCTGTACAGCCAGATGGTGGGACGCGGCACCCGGCTTTCCCCGGACAAGACCGACCTGCTGCTCCTCGACTTTTTGTGGATGACCGACAAGCACGAGCTCTGCCGCCCGGCGGATCTGGTCTGTGAGGACCGCGCCGTGGCCCGGCAGATGACCGAAAATCTGGCCGAGAGCGGCTGCCCGCAGGACATCGAGGAAGCAGCCGTACAGGCCAGCGAGGACGTAGTGACCCAGCGGGAGGAAGCCCTTGCAAAACAGCTGGAAGAACAGCGCCGCAAAAAAGCCCGTCTCGTGGACCCCCTGCAGTACGAAATGAGCATTCAGGCTGAAGACCTTGCCGGATATGTGCCGGCCTTTGGCTGGGAAGCAGGCCCGCCCAGCGCTGAACAGACTGCTGCTCTTGAGAAAATGGGCATCCTGCCGGACGCTGTAGAATCTGCTGGTAAGGCTTCCCTGCTGCTGGACCGGTTGAACAAACGCCGCGCTGAAGGCTTGACCACACCCAAGCAGATCCGCGTGCTGGAACGTTACGGTTTCCAGAGCGTGGGCACGTGGAGCTTCGATGCAGCCAAACACATGATCGACCGCATTGCGGTGCAGGGCTGGCGCGGCGTGCCCAAGGGCGTGAACCCAAAGACTTACACTCCTGCACAGGAGCCGCCCACATCAGACATTGACTTCGGATGGTAACGCGAATGGAACATGAAAATGAACTCACGGAAGCATTGGACTTCGTATCCCCGTCCGCCCTGACCTATGACGAATGGCTCATGGTGGGCATGGCCCTGAAGGATTCCGGCCTGCCCGTTACCCTCTGGGAACAGTGGAGCACCCGCGATGCGGGCCGCTATCACAAGGGCGAGTGCGTCAAGAAATGGGAAAGCTTTCACGGCGGCGGGGCCAGCCCCGTCACCGCAAGCAGCATTTTCCAACTGGCCTACTCCCACGGATGGAGCGGCCCCGCAGGCCACGCTTTGGACTGGAATGATGATATTTCTGCCGGCACCGGCGCACAAACCGAGGGCTGTCTGGTAGACCCACGCTGGGTGGAAGCCCATGAGCTGGCCCTGCCCGAAGAGTGGCACCCCGCCGACCAGCTCAAGCGCTACCTGCAAGCCCTGTTTGAGCCGGATGAATATGTGGCCTATGTGACCGAAAGCTTTATGGCCGCCGACCGCCGCCGCCCTGCAAAAGGCAGCTGGACCCGCACCGCAGGGCAGCTCATCACCGAGCTGGATGCCTGCGGCGGTGACCTCGGCAAGGTGGTGGGCGACTGTGATCCTGAAGTAGGTGCATGGATCTGCTTCAACCCTGTGGACGGCACCGGACGCAAGGATGCCAATATTACTGCCTATCGCTACGCCCTCGTGGAGTGCGACAACATGGAGCTGGGCAAGCAGCAGGCTATCATCAAGCAGCTGGAACTGCCCTGTGCGGCGCTGGTCTACTCTGGCGGCAAGAGCGTCCACGCCATCGTGAAGGTGGATGCCCCGGACTACGCCGAGTACCGCAGGCGTGTGGATTATCTCTATTCCGCCTGCCAGAAAAACGGCCTGACCATCGACCAGCAGAACCGCAACCCTTCCCGCCTTTCCCGGATGCCCGGCATCCTGCGCGGTGACAAACGGCAGGTGCTGCTGGAAACGAACATCGGGAAATCCTGCTGGGATGAGTGGCGCGACTGGCTGGAAGCGGAGACCGACGAGCTACCCGAGACCGAGAGTCTGGCCGACGACTGGGAGAGCCTGCCCCCGCTGGCCGATGCCCTCATCACCGGGGTGCTGCGCAAGGGCCACAAGATGCTGCTGGCAGGCCCCAGCAAGGCGGGCAAGAGCTTTGCCCTCATCGAGCTGTGCATCGCCATCGCCGAAGGCACGCCCTGGCTGGGCCGGTTCTCCTGCGCACAGGGCAAGGTACTGTACATCAATCTGGAGCTGGACCGGGCCTCCTGCCTGCACCGCTTCAAGGACGTGTACACCGCCCTCGGCCTGCCCCCGCAGAACCTGCGGAACATCGACATCTGGAACCTGCGCGGCGCGTCCGTGCCCATGGACAAGCTGGCCCCAAAGCTCATCCGCCGGGCTCAGAAAAAAGGCTACACCGCCGTGATTCTCGACCCCATTTATAAGGTCATCACCGGCGACGAGAACTCTGCCGACCAGATGGCAAAGTTTTGCAACCAGTTCGACCTTGTGTGCCGTGCGCTGGACTGTGCCGTGATCTACTGCCACCACCACTCAAAGGGTGCCCAAGGCGGCAAGCGCAGCATGGACCGTGCATCCGGCTCCGGCGTGTTCGCCCGCGACCCGGATGCCATGCTGGACATGACCGAGCTGGTGCCCACCGATGCCATCCGGGAACAGCTGCATAACAAAGCCGCCTGCCGCGTGATCAAGGCCATGTTGGACAAACGCGGTCATGCGGATGCCTACGGCTTGGATGATACCCTCAGCCGCCACCGGATGCTGACCATCGCAAAGGAAAAACTGGGCCTTGCAGATCTGCGGGCCATCGATGCTGAGGTCGCGGCCGCTGAGAAAAAGGCCGACGGCATGACCGCATGGCGCATCGAAGGAACCCTGCGCGAGTTTGCCCGCTTCGACCCGGTGAACCTGTGGTTCGACTACCCCGTGCACAAGCCGGACACCGGCCTGCTGGAGGACCTGCAGCCGGACAGCGATTTCAAAACGCTGGGCAGCCGCGGTGCCGCCAAGCGCTGGGGCGATAAAGGCAAGGTGACCAAGGACAAAAAGGCCGAACTGGACACCGCCTTTGAAGCCTGCATGATGGACGGCGAAGTTACCGTCTATGCGCTGGCCGAGTACATGGACCTGAAGCCCCGTACCATCAAAACCCGTTTGAAGGACGATGGACGGTTCTGGATCGATGGCGAGAAAGTGGGACGCAAGGAACCCGGCAGCGCAGGTTAAACATTTTGTAATAGCTTCAATTACAGCTTGTTGTAAAAATGCAGAAATAGCCGCTATTTTGCACGACAGGAAAAACTGCAATTTTGCAGTTATAGCCGCTATGACTGCAGATTTTGCAGTGCAAAATAGCCTATATATAATAGCTAAAACTGCAACTGCAATTGTGATGGGGTCTCCCGAAGGATGGGGCGACCACAGCCCCCATCCATTCGGGGAACCCTCCCCATCACGTTGGCGCTAAAACCCGAAAAAAAGAAAAAACGAGGTGAACCCCATGTACACACAATTCTTTATTCCCATGCAGCCGCCCACCACTACCCACAACGCAAAGCAGCTGCACGCCTACATGAAGGGCGGGCAGCCGCACGCGGTGCTCCACGACAGCCCGGAACTGAAACAGACCCGCGCCAAGCTCCACGCCCATCTTGCGCCCCACGCGCCGCAGCAGCCCATTCCCGCAGGCCGTCCGGTGCGGCTGCTGGTCAAGTGGTGCTTCCCTGCCGAGGGCCGCAAAAGCGGCAGCTGGCGCACCACAAAGCCGGACACCGATAATCTGGAAAAAGCCCTCAAGGACGAAATGACCCGCCTGCACTTCTGGGCCGATGACGCGCAGGTGTGCAGCGAGATCGTAGAAAAATTTTGGTCGGACCCCTGCGGCGTGTTCGTCCGGGTGGAGGAACTGTAATGACCTACGAAGAGAAAAAGGCATGGCTCTGGAGGTACCGGACGGCCAAGCGGTTCGAGCTGCTCAAACTGGACGATCTGGCCACGCTGCAGACCGATGCCACCCACACCACCCAGCGCTTTTCCCCTGTGCCGGGCGGCAGCGGCGACGGACAGGCTCTGCCCCGCAGCGTGGAGCGCATCGACGAGGCCCGCCGGGCCGCTGAGGCGCAGTCTGCCGTGTGCGATGCCATCCGGGCCGAGATCATGGAGGTGTTCCACCAGCTGGACGATGAGGTGGATTTCATGATCCTGTTCCGGCGGTACATCCTGCTGGAGGACTGGCCAGACATCGCGGTCAACGTCCGCATTTCCCGCAGCCAGATGTTCCATCGCCACAGCGCGGCCATAAAAAGACTGGAGATCAAAAGTCCGGACTGAACCGGAGCGAACCGGACTTGATAATACTGTCAACCCCTGCTAAAATTTAAAATGCCGAAGCCCGCAGGAAAGACTTACTCCCTTCATCCCTGCGGGCTTTGTGCTGCCCGGCTGACACAGAGGATCACCTTTCCCGACCAACAGCCTGAATGCACCAGCCGGGCGTTTTTTGAATATTCCGCCGTTCGGATCTTCCGGGCGGCTTTTTGATTTTACGGCAAGAGAGGTGGTGAGGATGACCGACAAGCAGGATCGTTTCTGTGAAGAATATATGATCGACCTGAACGCCACTCAAGCGGCCATCCGCGCCGGATACAGCCTAAAAACCGCAAGAGAACAGGCACCCCGGCTGTTAGCAAATGTTAGCATTCAAAATCGCATTGCCCAGCTGCAGGCTGAGCAGAGCCGCCGGACCGGTGTATCTGCTGATCGTGTCGTTCGAGAGCTTGCCAAGATTGCATTTGCCAACGCCAGCGACCTGATCGACCCGGAGACTGCTTCTGTCAAACTGGATGCCTCCCGGGATGATCTGGCCGCAATCCAGTCCATCAAGGTCAAGAGCTTTGGCGAGGACGGTTTGGAACACGAGGTCAAACTTGCAGATAAGCTCCGAGCACTTGACCTGTTGGGCAAGCATTTAGGTATGTACAACGGAACATCCGATAATTCTGCCGATCAACTCAAGAAGGCCCAAGAGATACTGGAGGGAGTCAACAGTGTTATCGCCTAAGCAGCTGGAATACCTGTCTCAATGCAACCACCGTTGGAATCTAAAAGTTGGAGCAACCGGTTCCGGAAAAAGCTGGCTGGATTATGCGGTGGTCATTCCGAAGAGACTGCTTGCATTGCGTGGCGAAGGCGCTGCCGTTATGCTGGGAAATACGCAGGGCACCCTCAGCCGGAACGTTTTGGACCCTATGCGCGAAATCTGGGGCGAGGGGCTTGTGGGCACGATCAGCAGTGACAACACTGCGCGCCTGTTTGGCCGTCGGGTGCACATTCTCGGTGCAGACAGCAAAAAGCATGTGGCCCGCATTCAGGGCATGACCATCGAATACGGCTACGGTGACGAAATGACCACCTGGGACGAAGCTGTGTTCCAGATGCTGAAGACCCGCCTACGTTGCCCACACAGTCATTTCGACGGTACAGCAAACCCAGACAGTCCACAGCATTTTCTGAAAAAATTCATCGACGATCCTAAAGTGGACGTTTTCTGTCAGACCTCTACAATCAACGATAATCCGTTTTTGCCGACAAAGTTCGTGAATGATCTGAAGCATGAACTTGCTGGAACGGTCTACTATGACCGTTTCATACTGGGCAAATGGTGCAACGCTTCCGGCCTGATCTATCCGTTCTTTTCTCTGTCAGAGGACACCTACCTCTTTCACGGTGATGCTTCCCATATCGACGGGCAGTTTTATGTGTCCATCGACTACGGCACCCACAACCCCTGCAGCATGGGCCTGTGGGTCATTCATGATGGCAAGGCCCTGCGCATCAAGGAAAGCTATTTTGACAGCCGTGCCGAGCGTGTGCAGCGCACGGACGAAGAGCACTATGCCGAGCTGGAACGCCTGACCAAGGGCTATTACATACAGGCGGTGGTGGTTGACCCGTCCGCCGCTTCATTCATCGAGACCATCCGGCGGCACGGAAAGTATCTGGTGATCCCCGCTGATAACGACGTGCTTAACGGCATCCGCTGCGTGGCATCCCTGATGCAGGCCGGGCTTGTGACTATCCACGAAAGCTGCACGGCATCCCGCCGGGAGTTCGGCCTGTACTCGTGGGACGACAAAGCCAAAGAGGACCGCGTCGTGAAGGAGAACGACCACGCCATGGACGACATCCGCTATTTCTGCTATACGATACTGGCCCCGCTGATCCGCTGGGCAGACTGGAGACGAAAATAATGTTTGATAGACTGCTTTTCTGGCTGCGGGAGAAAGCGCGGCTGCTGTTCGGTGAAAATACCACTGTCAGCGCCAGCGTGTCCTACAGCATGGAGAATGCGATCATCCTGTGGGCGCAGATGTACGATACCGGCGGGCCGTGGTGCCACGGCGGCAAGAACGCCCTGCACAGCCTGAAGCTGGCCCAGAGTGTTGCATCGGAGCTGGCCCGTCTGACCACGCTGGAAATGGAATGCATTGTTTCCGGCAGTGCCCGCGCCGACAGCATCAGCACCATGCTGCAGCCTTTCATTGCAGATCTGCGCACCCCGGTGGAATACGGCTGTGCGCTGGGCGGCATCCTGTTCCGGCCCTTCCTCGATGCAGAGGGACGCATCCAGATCGATGCTGTGCAGGGGGATTGCTTCTGCCCTACCCGCTTTGATAGCTCTGGCCGCATGACCGGGGCTATTTTTTATGACCATCTGGTGCGCGGCAACCGCATTTACACTCGTCTTGAAGATCACGAGTTTTCCGGCAGCACGTACAGCATCACGGTCAAGGCGTTCCGCTCAATGACCAGTACAGACCTCGGCATCGAGGTGCCGCTGACCGATGTACCGGAATGGGCCGCGATCTCGCCGCACACCGAGTTCTCCGATGTAGACCGTCCGCTTTGGGGCTATTTCAGAGTGTCCAGCGGAAATTCCACTGATCGGCACTCCCCGCTGGGCGTGAGCGTCTATGCCGCTGCTGTTGACACCATCCATGATGCCGATGAACAGTATGGGCGGCTTCTGTGGGAGTATGACGGCGGGCAGCTGGCCCTTGACGTTGACCAGACCGCCCTGCGGCCCGACATCAACGGCGAGAGCGTTATGCCGCAGCGTGAGCAGCGCCTTTACCGTAACTGGTTGAACGGCAGCTCCGGGGCCAATGGCCGGAACCTTTACGAGGTGTTTGCCCCTGCCCTGCGCGATGAAAGTTATCGTCGGGGGATGGATGCCATGCTCAAGCGGGTGGAGTTCCAGTGCGGCCTTGCCTACGGCACCCTGTCCGACCCGCAGAACGTGGACAAGACCGCCGAGGAGATCAGGAGCAGCAAGCAGCGCAGCTACACTACCGTCAAGGATCTGCAGCGGGCGCTGGGCAATGCGCTGACCGATCTGGTATACTCCATCAGCAAGCTGCTGGATGCCCAGTGGAACAGCGGCGCAGCCGTTTCCCCGCCGGGCGACTGCAACGTGACCTTTGACTTTGACGATAGCATCATCTCCGACCCCAAAGAGCGCAAGCAGATGTATTGGGGCTACGTTACCGCAGGCAAGTTCCCGTTCTGGCGGTATCTGGTGGAGTTTGAGGGCTACAGCGAGGACGATGCCAAGGCCATTGCCGCCGAAGCGGATGCCGAGAACCGCAGCCCTGAAGCCCTCACCTTCGGGGGTGCCTGATGCTGCCGCCGTCTACCCTCGACCAGATGCCGGATGCCTTTGTGCAGCTCTGGCAGCAGGTCGAAGAGCAGATCCTGCAGGACGTTGCCCGGCGCATCGGCAAGATGGACAAAGTGACCGCTACTGCAAACTGGCAGCTGTGGCGCTACCAGCAGACCGAAGCGGTGCGCAATGATGTGGTGAAGCTGCTGGCCAAGTACACCGGCAAGAGCGAAACGGCCATCCGCAAGCTGCTTTTGCAGGCTGCGACCGAAGCCATGGAGCGGGAAGATGCGATCTACTACCACTACGATATGGAGCCGACCCCCTTTGAAGAGAGCGCCGCCCTGAACAATTTGCTGGATGCCGGTGCGCGGCAGACCTGCGGCACATGGCAGAATCTAACCGCCACCACGGCAAACACCGTCACAGGGGCCTTTGAGCGCACGCTGGACGCTGCATGGCTCAAGGTGAGCACCGGTGCCTTCGACTACAAAACCGCCGTCAAACAGGCCGTGGACAGCCTTGCAGACGACATGCCCATGGTCACCTATCCCAGCGGCCACACCGACAGCATCGAGGTGGCCGCACGGCGTGCCATCCTGACCGGTGTCAACCAGACAGCTGGCAAGCTGCAGGTGGCCCGCGCCGACGAGATGGGCGTGGAGTTCTTCGAGACCACCGCCCACGGCGGGGCACGACCTTCCCACGCTGAGTGGCAGGGCAGGCAGTTCCACCGGGGCGGCGCGGTCGATTACAAGGGCAAGCACTACCCGGACTTTGAAGCCGCCACCGGCTACGGCACGGGAGCAGGGCTTTGCGGCTGGAACTGCCGACACCAGTTCTTTGCCTGCTTCCCGGAGCTGGGCGACCCGCCCGCGTGGACGCGTGAGCAGCTGGAAGCCCTGAACGCCCGGAACATCGAGTGGAACGGCAAAAAGTACACCGCCTATGAGATATCCCAAATGCAGCGTGCCCGGGAGCGGAACGTCCGCCGCTGGAAAAAGCGGTATCTGGCCGAGGATGCTGCCGGGCTGGACACCACCGACAGCGCGGTGCGCCTGAGAGCGGCCCGCCAGAGCCTTGCAGAGTTTGCACAAGCCACGGGTGGCCGTGTTGACAGCGCCCGTGTCAGCGTGCCCAAGTTCGGCAGGAGCGAAGCCAGCAGGGCAAGCGCACAGGTGCGGAAGGCGGAGCCGCATAAGGTTCAAAGCACACGGGGTAGCGGCGGCGCATCTGGACAGAATGGAAAAACCGTGCGTAAAGTTTTGGGAAAGGTCGATACGACCAACACGAAACAGGTTGACGCGCTTAAAAATTCGTTCTGTTCTGGCTATGCAAAATCTGACGTTGAGCATATGATGGTCATTACAAAAGATGGCGAAGTCCATTATATGACCGACAACAATCCCAGAGGGGTTGACTGTTCGTATCTGGGTGGTAAACTGGAAGGTAGTTACAACATTCACACCCATCCACCGAAAACCACGCAATATTCTTTTAGCACAGACGCAGATATCCCCGGCGCATTCGCTGACGGTACTGCTGTCATGGAAGCGGTTGACTACAAATACCGCTATCGTTTTGTTGTACCTGAAAATATCACGTTTGAGCAGTGGGAAGCCGTGTGTGAGGAAGTTCGCGAGGAGCGAAATGCCGTAATGGAAAGCAGAGGGTATGGCTTCGATGATTATGAAGAAAATATCCAGCATGTCATTATTGACGAAACATGCCGCAGACTTGGCTTGAAGTGTTATCACAGGGAGAAGCGAACATGATTTATACTCTGGAACAGATTGACCAGCTCACAAAGGAAAGCGTCCGGCGTGAAAATGCGCTCATTGCTGAATATCGGCGTACACATACAGTCCCCGGCAGAGGGGTTATTTCTACTCCAGAAATTGATGCCGAGCGTGCAGAGCAAAAGCGTCTGTATGGGGAATACCTCAAAGCTCTTGCCAATAAGGATTAACCACCATCCACCCGGACGGTGGTTTTCTTTTGCCAATTTTTCAGGAGGTACACTATGGTTACTACTGTTCTTATTGTTCTGATGATCCTTGCCCTGCTTGAGATCGTTCTGCTGAACGGTGCCCGGCTGTTCTTCATGATTGCATCCGCCGTGCAGCAGGCGCAGGACGACAAATACACGCCGCACCCGCACCCCAAAAAGTAAGCTTTCATTCACGGAAATACCCCATTTTAACCACTATGTGCCCCGAAAAAGGCTTCATAGTGGTTTTTCATGCCGTTTTAGCTCATGTTGGCAGAGCACCGGACTTTTAATCCGGGGGTGGCGGGTTCAACTCCCGCAAGCGGCACCACAGCGGAAGGCGGCGCGTACCCCGTCTTGTCCCGTGCGGAATGAGAACCGCGATACAAAACAGCAGGGACTTATCCACCCAACAGACAAAAGAAAGGAGCACATCGCAAGTGAAACGCGAAGATGTGAGCAAGATCATTCCGGGTATCACCTCGGACCAGCTGGACAGCATCATGAACCTGCATGGCGCGGATATCACGGCCAAGGTGAACGAGATCACCACCCTCAAGGCCGAGAAAACCACCCTGACCGAACAGCTGTCCACTGCAAACAGCAAACTGGAAGGCTACGACCCTGAGTGGAAGGCCAAGGCCGATGCTGCGGCTCAGATCGCTGCCCTCGAAAAGGGCTACGCTCTGGAACGCAAGGCATCCGGCCTGAAATTTTCCAGCGAGAGTGCCCGCAAGGCATTTCTGACAGATGCCAAGTCCCAGAATTTTGCCATGAAGGACGGCGAGATTCTGGGCTTTGATGATTATGTCAAGGCTTTCAAAGAGAGTGATCCCAGTGCTATCCTGCCGGACGGCGGCATGGCACGTTTTTCCGCATCGGCGACCGGCGCACCCGGCCAGCCCGCAAACACACATGAGGCCGCAAATGCTGCATTCCGCGCAGCGTTCGGCCAGAAAGGTTGATTCTTATGGCTATTGATGCAATCGCTCGCAATAAGGCTGAGGCCCTGATCCGGGAGCAGCTGGTGAACACCATCCAGCAGGACGTGCCCAAAAGCTCCACCGTCATGCAGCTGGGCACCCGCCTTGCCAATATGACCTCTAACCAGACCAAGATCCCCGTGCTGTCCATGCTGCCGCTGGCTTACTGGGTCAACGGTGACACCGGCATGAAAAAGACCAGCAAGCAGGAATGGGACAATGTCTATATGACCGCCGCAGAGCTGGCCGTCATTGTGCCCGTGCCCGAAGCTGTGCTGGCAGATTCCAGCTTTGACATCATGGGCGAGGTACAGCCCCGCGTCCGGGAAGCCATGGACGCAAAAATCGACAACGCCATCCTGTTCGGCGGCGAGCGCCCCACCGAGTGGACGACCGATGTTCTGACCCTTGCGGCCAAGAACAAAGTCACCGGCCCCATCGACTACGCAAAGCTGCTGGGCAAGGACGGTCTGTTCTCCAAGGTTGAGGCTGGCGGCTTTGGTGTGGATGCCGTGGTCGGCGATCTGACCGCAAAGGCAGAACTGCGCGGCCTTGTGGATACCACGGGCCGTCCTCTGTTCCGTTCCGATATGCAGGGTGCAACCACCTACGCGCTGGACGGTGCCCCGATGTACTTCCCGGAGAACGGCGGCTTTGATGCTTCTAAGGCCCAGCTGATCGCAGGCAACTTCAAGAAGCTGGTGTACTCCATCCGTCAGGATGTCACCGTGAAGCTGCTGGATCAGGGCGTTATTCAGGATCCTTCCACCAAGGAGATCGTTTACAACCTCGCCCAGCAGGATATGGTGGCCCTGCGTGTGGTCATGCGCATGGGCTGGGCACTGCCGAACCCTGCAACCCGCCTGAATGCCGACCGCTCCAAGGTTCCGTTCGCGTTCCTGACCGCCGCTGCCGTCGCAGCGTAAGGAGCCGCCATGCTGTACTGTACCTACGACGAATACCTCACGGCGGGCGGCACGGTGCCGGAAGCGGCCTTCGGGGTGCTGTGCAGCCGGGCTTCCCGCATGATCGATGCCGCCACCTTTGGCCGGGCGGAGAACCATGCCGCCGGGTGTGAGGCCTGCCGGGCAGCGCTGGCAGATGCCTGCACGCAGATCATCGGACTGTTGGCCGCTGCGTCTGCGGTGAGCGCTGTGCCGGGCGCTGCCAGCGTCTCCAACGACGGCTACAGCGTCACCTTTGGCAGCAATGCCAGTATGACCGCAGCCACCCGGCAGGAAGCCTATGAAATCATCCGCACGGCCCTCGGTGCTGACCCGCACGGCCTGCTGTACAGGGGGTGCTTCTGATGCAGACTGCTGTCACCGTGGTCAACCTTATCCGCGACATCGCCACCGAGACCGACACCCCGGAGTGCTGGGTGTTCCCCGGCTGCAGCTGGCGGGAATGCCGCTCCACGTCCGGCTCCGGCACTGCCAAGGACCCGGAGCGCACTACGCACATCCGCATTCCGGCCAGCGTGTGCACCATGGGCTATCTGCCCTACGCTCAATGGGCGGCTCTGCCTGCTGCCGAAAAGGCCAAACACTGGACCCTGAAACGCGGCTGGAAGCTGGTGCAGGGCACGGTGTCTGCCTTGACCGCCGAAGAGTATGCCAAACTCGAAAAAACACACCTGTGCTGCACCGTGTCGGCTGTCTCGGACGACCGGGAACCGCTGCTGCCGCACTGGCATGTGGAAGGGAGCTGACACCATGAGCGCACCGGTTTTTGATTTCAAGATCACCTTACGGCCCGGCCTGCAGGCGGATATGGACGCAGGCTTTGCAAAAGTGCAGTATGCGTTTTCCCAGCAGGTAGCCAAAACCGTTGACCCCTATGTGCCCTTTGACACCGGCACCCTGAAGAACAGCGTCAATCAGGCATCGGACTTCAAGAATGGTCTGCTGGTCTATAACACGCCCTACGCCCGCAGGCAGTATTATCTGCACGAGCAGGGCGCTGGACTGCACGGTGACAACCGCCTGCGCGGCTCCTACTGGGGCCAGCGGGCCATTGCCGACCACAAGGACGAACTGGAAAAGTTCGCCCACGATGCCGCAAAACAGTATCTCGGAGGTGAAAAATGAGTGAAGCCAAACCCACCATTGCCGCCCTGCGGGCGTGGCTCAAGACCTGCCCGCTGATCGCCGAGGAACAGGAAGCCACCGGCGCGGCCTTCCGCATTGCCGGACTGGAGGAAGAGGCCACCGCCTTTTCCATCGAGGACAGCCCCGGCGACCCGGTTTTGACCGAGTATCTCTCCGGGCGGGACATGGCGAAGAACTACCTCTTTTTGTCCCGCCGGGAGTGCGGCGAGGCGGACGTGCTCACCGTGCAGAACAGCGGCTTTTTTGAGCAGCTGACCGACTGGGTGATGGCCCAGAACGACTGCCACCACCTGCCTGCACTGGAAGCGCCCCGCCAGCCCCTCGGCGTGTCCGTCACCTCCACCGGCTTCATCGTCACCAGCAGCGCGGGCAGCTGCCGGATGCAGATGCAGCTGCGCCTGACCTACTATCAGCCCAGATGAAAGGAGTTTTGATATGACTGTTTCTGAAACTCTGGCTAAGCTCAAGACCGATAAGGATATCGAGCCGAAAGCCGACTACACCGGCGTAGAGCGCGCCGATGACTTTATTTTTGCCATTCAGACCAGCACCGAGCAGAACAAGGTCGGTGACTGGATCGTATGTGCAGAGCGTGTCAAGGAGCACTCCGGTGCTCTGAACGCCACCACCGAGGACAACTCGTATATCCGCGCCGGCACTGTGACCGAGAAGGGCGAGGTTCAGCGCACCTTTGCCCTGAACGGCAACCGCTGCGTGGGTGACGCTGCGCAGGATTTCCTGCTGAGCCACAAGGTCAAGTTCGGCTCCGGCCAGAGCGTGATCTTCCCCTACGTCTACTTCAGTGTCAAGACCGGCAAGGGCGAAAAGGGCCAGGCATCCTTCATCGTCACCAGCGATACCAGCGGTGCCGCCGGTGCCGCTGCAGGCTTTGCCTGCGACGTAAAGGGCATTGGCACCCCGTCGGAGTACGATTACCTGAACGACCCCGACATGCAGACGCAGGCAGCGCCCGGCAAGGCGGTCAAGGCCTGATATCCGCTTTCCCGTTCCGGTCCCGGAACGGGATTTTTTATGCCGTGAAACAGGTTTCTCCGGGGCAGTACCGGGGCACGGCGCAACGAAAGGAGCCAGAAAATGTTTATTTGTGGACAGGAATTTGAGTTTTCCATTTTGAACGCCAACGATATGCTCAAGCAATGCTTGCTTGAAATGAGCGAGATTGTCTATGCATAAAATCGAAAGGATGGTTTTCAAGTGAACATCAAGATCATTCAAAGGCAGTGCGGCGGCACCGAATTTCTGTCCCAGCCGCACTGCCTGCACCTCGGTGCACAGAACGCTGCCGGTGTGGACGAGCTGTGCTTCACGCTGCCGGAAGCATGGGCCGGGTGCACCGTTGCGCTCTACCTGCGCCGCAGTGACGGCACCCTACTGGCACCGGTCTCACTGGACACACAGCACTGCGTCACCGTGGACCGCCGCCTGACCGGAAGCACCGGCGGACAGTGGATGCTGGCAGCCATCGATGCCAGCGGCTACGCCGTCTACACCCGGCCCGGTAGCTACGACACCTACGCCATCCCACCCATCGACGGCGGCGCGGAAGAGCTGCCGCCCTCGCAGTATGAGCAGTTCGTGGCGCGTGTGCTGGAAAGTTCCAGTACCGCTTCCACCGCCGCGCAGCGTGCCGCAGCCAGTGCTGCAAGCACGGCATCCAATGCGGCACAGGTCCAGACCGCGGCACAGCGCACCAGCGCCGACAGTGCCGCTGCATCCCGCTGTGCAGCCCGTGCCGAGGCTGCTGCCGCACGGGCAGAGGAGCTGGTGCCTAAAATCACACAAAAAATCGAAAGGATGGTACTTATGATGGCTATGTTATGGGCGCAGGAAATTATGTCCGCTGAGACCGTGGAGGAAGCAAAGGCTCTGTACGAGCGTTGCCCCCGCCTGCTGAAGGAGAAGGTGAAAGCCATTCTGGTGAAGAGCGGCTTTGAGGAAATCACGCAGTAAGGAGGACGCTGAGGACAAGGCAGATCAGGAGCTGGAAGAGAACGTGAAAATC
The DNA here is from genome assembly GCF_023347255.1 of Faecalibacterium sp. I4-3-84. Classification (GTDB taxonomy): domain Bacteria; phylum Bacillota; class Clostridia; order Oscillospirales; family Ruminococcaceae; genus Faecalibacterium; species Faecalibacterium taiwanense. The sequence continues at coordinate 11,107 of NZ_CP094466.1, read as the reverse complement.
GGGGCCTGACCCCGTGAAAGGACGTGATACATATGGCAATCAAACAGTACAGTTTGAAGAATGATGGTGCAAAGCAGCTCTCTCCCGCATTCCGTGTGCGTGAGTTCCGCTGCCGCGACGGCACCGACACCATCCTCATTGACGAGGGCCTTGTGGTGCTGCTGCAGTGCATCCGGGAGCACTTCGGCAAGCCGGTGACCATCACCAGCGGCTACCGCACGGCCAGCCACAACACCAAGGTGGGCGGCTCAAAATCCAGCCAGCACCTGCTGGGCCGCGCTGCAGACATTCAGGTGCAGGACACCGACCCGCTGGCCGTTGCCGCCTACGCTGAAAGCCTGATGCCCGGCTGGGGCGGCGTGGGCCGCTACCCGGTCAAGGCAGGCCGGGCCAAGGGCTGGGTGCATGTAGACACCCGCCCGAACAAAAGCCGGTGGACACTGTGAGGGGAGGGTGACGTTTTGAAAGATTATTTCTGCATGGCGGTGGGTGCGCTGGGCGCTGCGTTTGCCAGCCTGTTTGGCGGGTGGGACGCAGCGCTGCAGACGCTCATCATCTTTATGGCCATCGACTACATCACCGGGCTGATCGTGGCAGGAGTGTTCCATGCAAGCCCCAAGACCAAAAGCGGCACGCTGGAAAGCCGCGCAGGCTGGAAGGGCCTGTGCCGCAAGGGCGAAACACTGCTGATCGTGCTGGTGGCCTGCAGGCTGGATGCCGTGATGGGTTCCACCTTTGTGCGGGATGCCGTTGTGATCGGCTTTATCTGCAACGAGACCATTTCCATCATCGAAAACGCGGGCTTGATGGGACTGCCGATCCCGGCAGCGATCACCAAGGCCGTGGACATTTTAAAGCAGCGCTCGGAAACCGAGCAGAAAGGATAAGCTCTTATGAATGAATTTCTGAAAGTCGCTCTTACTGCCTGCATCCCCGCAATGACCGTCATTTTCGGCTGGGGCCTGAACAAGGGTGTCAGCATTGCAAACGGCTACATCAACAACAAGTTTGCGCAGACCTGTCTCCAGAATGCCGCCAACGCGGTGTTCAACGCCGTCCAGTACGTCAACCAGACCTACGTTGATGCCCTGAAGGAACAGGACAAGTTCGACGAGGCTGCCCAGCGCATCGCCTACAGCCGCGCACTGGCTGCAGCGAAGAAAGCCCTGACGCAGGAGACCATCACGTTCATCAAGGAGACCTTTGGCGACCTCGACAGCTACCTGAAGCCGATGATCGAAGCGCAGGTGCGCAGCCAGAAGACCTCTATGTGATGTTTCTGTAGCGCCAACAAAATCATAGTATAACAGCCCCGGGGAGCCTGACAGTTCCTCGGGGCTGTTTTTGTTTGGCGTGTTTCGACGCTTTACGACGTATATCGACGCAATTAACAAATTTCAAGTGTTTTTCGGTTAGAGTTGACGCAAAGAAAGGATGTGTCAACTATGATTGTTTCCGAATTATCCACTCAAGTCAATGATCTGCTGCGCCCGATGGGCATTACACGTAACCTGAGTGCCTACAGTATCCTGTGCCAGTGTCTTGAGCTGGTCTGTGAGCAGGAAGACCGCCTGCAGGCCGTGGAGAAAGATATCTATACCCCTATCGCCGACCGCAGAAGGTGTGAGCCAAAAGCGATTCAAAGCGCTGTCCGTCGGGCAGCTAAAGGTGCATGGCTCACAAACCCGGAGTATGTGCAGCAGCTGGCAGGCTATCCGCTGACTGGGTGCCCAAGCGCGGTACAGTTCATTGAAATGCTGTATAATGCGCTGGTGAGAGCAGTCTGAAAACTTAATAGTGTTACCAAAAACGTTACCATGATAAAGAAAAGAACGCCAATTCCTAACGAAATGACGTTCTTTTTTCATGGTGGAGGCGATGGGAGTCGAACCCATGTCCGAAAAGAGTTCAGTGTAGGTGTCTCCGGGTGCAGGCGATCTACAACATTCCCGCCGCGCCACGCCGATCGTCAGGCTAGCGCATTGGTAGCTTCATGAGTTCCTGCCGGTCCGCAAAGCTTAAGTCCGTTCAGGTGCTGTGTCCAAAGGACGCCCCGGCCCCACACGACACAAGAGTGGGCGGAACGCGCAGCACTCAGGCTGCGAGCAACTGAGAATTGTTATTGTCAGTTAATTTTTTTGGAGGAGTTATAGAGCAGTTCCCCCACTGCTACCCGCTGCCCAGACCTCGCTCTCCCCGTCGAAACCTTTACGCCCCCTTATAAAGCACACCTTGCGGTGTGCAGAAAGCTTTGAAAAAGTTCCGCTTCAGGAAGCGGTCTGAAAAGATCAATAGTATTTGCCGTTGGACTTCATGGCACGGTCAATGGAACGCTTTGCATCGCGCTGGGCGGCATCGGCACGCTTATCATAGAGCTTTTTGCCTTTGCAAAGGCCCACTTCCATTTTCACGCGGCCATGTTTGAAATAGAGCGAAAGCGGCACAAGGGTATATCCCTGCAGCTTGCACTGCTGATGCAGCCGCCGGATCTCACTTTTGTGTGCCAGCAGGCGCCGGACGCGCATCGGATCCTGATTGAACATGTTTCCGTGGTCGTAGGGACTGATATGCATTCCCTTTACCAGCAGTTCACCATCCTCAATATCGACCCAGCTGTCTTTCAGGTTGACCCCTCCGGCACGCAGGCTCTTGACCTCCGTACCTTTCAGTTCAACGCCGGTTTCCAGCGCTTCCAGAACGAAGTATTCATGGCGCGCTTCACGGTTTGTGGCAATGGTTTTTGTTGCCGGACGCTCCTTAGTGGGTGCCATTCCGCGCGCCTCCTTTCTCCATTGTGGTTTGTTGTATCAGTATACCATTTTTTTATGGTTTTGCAAGGGCTGTTTTTGAAGAAACTGTAAATTTTTCCCAATTCACAGCTCACCACGGCCAGAAAGTGCACGATACAAGGTGGTCTCGTCTGTGTACTCCAGACTTGCACCCACCGGCAGACCGTAGGCCAGACGTGTGGTCTTGATGCCCAGAGGCTTGATAAGCTTTGCCAGATACATGGCGGTAGCTTCACCCTCCACCGTGGGGTTCATGGCCATGATGACCTCTTTCACCTTGCCGTCGCCCAGGCGGGCCAGAAGTTCCTTGACGCACAGCTGTTCGGCAGTAATGCCGTCCATCGGGCTGAGCAGGCCGTGCAGCACATGGTACAAGCCGTGATACTCCCTTGTGCGTTCAAACGCCTGCACATCGCGGGGCGTTTCCACCACGCAGATCACAGAAGGATCGCGTTTTGCACTGGCACAGATGGGGCAGATATCCGCTTCTGTATAATTCTGGCAGATACGGCAGCGATGGAGCTTGGTGTGGGCACCCTGAATGGCTCCCGCCAGTGCGGCGGCATCTTCGTCCGACATGCTCAGCACCTGATACGCCATGCGGGTAGCGCCCTTGCGCCCGATCCCCGGAAACTTGCTGAATTCTTCGATCAGCTTTTCCAGCGGGGCAGCAGTATAGCCCATGTTCTTCCCTCCTGCTGGATCAGAGACCGGGGATGTTCATGCCGCCGGTCAGCTTGCCCATTTCAGCTTCGGCAGTTTCGTCCACCTGCTTGACGGTTGCGTTGATGGCAGCAGCCACCATATCTTCCAGCATTTCAACATCATCCGGGTCCACAGCCTCGGGCTTGATGGTAATGGACAGCACTTCGTGCTTGCCGTTCATCTTAACAGTGACCATCTCACCGGCAGCGCTGCCGGTGTACTCGGCAGCTTCCAGCTCGGCCTGTTTGGCTTTCATATCTTCCTGCATCTTCTGTGCCTGACGCATGAGGGCGTTCATATCGGGGCGGCCAAAGCCTGCGGGCATTCTTGCTTTCATAATCGTTTCTCCTTATTGATGCAATATATTTTTATGATCTCGTTTTCCTTGCGGAATCCTCAATGGACACATCCAACCCCAGCTTTTCCAGTGCATGAAGCGACTGCTCTGCGTTGGAAACCGTTTTGCCAGCGCTCTTTGGTTCATAGGGACCAATGGGCACCGCCGTACCGGACACATCCTTGATCAGCTTTTTGATCAGGCGCTGGCTGTCCTTGTTGGCGCGGATAAAATCGCGGAAGGTCTTGCCGCCGTCGATCAGCACGCGGGTGCCATCAAAGTAAGCCTTGGACTTGCGCAGATAGGTGTAGAGCATGGGATCTTTTTCCTGCAGCTGCTGTACCACCTGCGGCCAGTACGGATACAGCGCAGTCCCTTCCTGCCCGGCATCTTGTGGCTTTTCCGGCACAGGCTTTGCAGCGGGCGTGGGTGCAGGTTTGGGCGGTTCTGGCTGTGGAACAGGTTCCAACTCTGCCGGCACGGGTGCAGCTGGCTGTGCGGCCTGCGCGGCAGGCTCGTCCCAAGGCAGCATTCCGGCCTGCTGCACGGGCGGTTCCTCCGGCAGCGGCGGCAGCTCTTCGGTCTGGACGGGTGAAGTCTGCTCTACAGATATTTCCGACGGCACGGAAGGTTCTGCCTTTACAGGTTTCGGTTCCGCTGCAGGCTGCACCACAGGAACGGGCGGTATTGGCGGCTGGGGAGTCGGAGCGCTTGCAAAGGGCTGCACAGCAGTTGCCGAGGCAAACGGCTGCGGCGCTGCGGGTTGAGCTGCAGCACGGACAGGCGCGGCCTGCACAGGAACTGCCTGCGGCTGCTGGGGCGGTTCGGATAAGCCAAACAGTGCAAGTTCCAGCTCGATTCGCTGGTCGCTGCCGCGGGTCATATGTTCCAGCGCACTGCCCAGCGCACGGATGGCACGAATGGCCTCCCGCTGGCCCAGCTGCGGGCCTTTTTCCAGATACAAAGCCTCCTCCTCCGGCGAAACGCCGGACAGAAGGCTCTGCCCGCCCGGCAATGCTGCCAGCATCAAAGCACGATAATGCGCGATCAATTCCTCTGTCAGACGCTTGACATCCACAGACTGCTGGCGAAGCTGTGCCAGCTGGGCCAGTGCTGTGGCACCGTCCTGCGCTTCCAGTGCGTCCGAAATGCGGAACAGATAACTGCGGTCGGTCACACCTGCCATGCGGCGCACCACATCGGCATCGATTTTCGCCGTAACGCCTGCGCAGGTATCCAGAATGGACAATGCATCGCGCAGTGCACCGTCGGCCAGACGGGCGATCAGTTCCGCACCGTCCGGCGAAAGCTCCAGCTTTTCCTCACCTGCAATGTATTCCACCCGGCGGGCGATATCCTCCGGCCCGATGCGGGTAAAATCGTACCGCTGGCAGCGGGAAAGAATGGTGGCGGGCACCTTCTGGATCTCAGTGGTTGCCAGAATAAAGATAACGTGGGCAGGCGGTTCTTCCAGCGTTTTGAGCAGCGCATTGAATGCTGCTGTGGACAGCATGTGCACCTCATCAATGATGTATACCTTATATTTACAGGCGCTGGGAGTGTAAGCTGTTTCGTCGCGCAGGTCGCGGATATCGTCCACACCGTTGTTGGAAGCCGCATCCATCTCCACCACGTCCAGAATGCTGCCGTTATCGATGCCCTTGCAGATCTCACACTCGCCGCAGGGGTCTCCATTGACCGGATGCAGGCAGTTGACTGCCTTTGCAAAGATCTTGGCGCAGGTGGTTTTGCCGGTGCCGCGCACGCCGGTAAACAGGTAGGCATGGCCCACACGGTTTGCCGTGATCTGGTTTTTCAGCGCAGTAACAATGGCCCGCTGGCCTACCACATCCTCAAAACGCTGCGGCCTCCATTTGCGGTACAAGGCACGGTACATGGTTCTCTCCCCTTTCCTGCAAAATAAAAAGGACAGCGCTGACGGGGTTTTGTCCCCGCCTTGCGTAACTCGGCATACGGATGCAGGCTTACTGAAACGCACGAACGCACTGCTTAAGGCTGCTTGGTTCCCCACCTGACCTGGTTCACAGCGAATCCATCGTACAGGACCCGCATCCGTATGCCGAACCACGCAGCAGGCGCTGTCCGACACATTCTTCTGAATGCCAGAACATTGTACCATAAACGCAGGCAGATTGCAAGGGGTGGAAGGTATCATTTCACGGCCCACGTATGAAACGATCAAATAGGATAGCCCAAAGTCAGAAAATGTGATGTTCTCAAAAATCCAAAAAAGCGCAGTACATTCTCTGCGCTTTCGCGTTATGTTTGTACCGCGCTTTGCTTTTATCCTGTTATTTTATTAACGGCATTGATTTTGCAGCAGCCCCTTTTTTCTTACAATGCCACATCCAGTGCCATCATCAGCGCAAATCCCAGCACAATGCTTACAACACCGGCAGGCTCATCGCCCTCCACGGCCTGCGGGATCATCTCCTGTGCGGTCACGCACACCATGCAGCCCGCCGCTGCGCTGAGCAGCCACGGCAGCGCAGCACTGACCCATTCGGCCAGAGCAAAGGCAAGCAATGCCCCCAACGGCTCTACCAGCCCGGAAGCCGCTCCCGCAAAAAACGCCTGACTGCGGGTGCGGCCATTATGGGCCAGCGGCAGGCTGACTGCTGCACCTTCCGGGATATTCTGCAAACCGATGCCAAGGCTCAGCGCCAGCGCACCGCTGATAGCATCCGGCTCCCCGGTCAAAGCCAGTGCAGCGGCAAGGCCCGCCACCATACCCTCGGGCAGGTTGTGCAATGTTACAGCCAGCACCATGCGTCCGCCGTGCCCGGCCCCGCCTTCCAGCAGCTGCCCGGCAAACTGTTCCACCTGCAAAAGGCCCACTGCGCCAAGCACAAGCCCCACTGCCGATGGGATCCATGCCGGAAGCGGCAAAGTCTGTCCGCGCTGGATAGCAGGCAGCAGCAGGCTCCACACACTGGCCGCCAGCATAATGCCCGCTGCCATGCCGCACAGGATGCGCTGCGTGCAGGGCCGCGACTGCCGCCGCAGCAAAAACACACCTGCTGCCCCCAGTGTAGTGCACGCCGCCGGGAACAGCAGCACCCATGCAGTGAAAACGATCTGGTTCACGATGCATTCCCCCTTTGCCCGGTGTATGTGCGCCGAAGCAAAAAGGTGCAGAAAAGTCCGTCACACAAAATACAGTGCGACGGGCTTTTCTGTCAGAATGCGATGGCATCTTCTTCGCTGCCAAAGTCATTTTCCGGCTCTTTGACCAGCTTTACCTTCTGGCCTACTGTAAACGGCTGAGTGCCGAAGCGGTAGTTGAGTCCGGTCAATGTAACATAGTACTTCATCTTTATTTCTCTTCAGGAAACATGCATTCCCGTCTTGATTCAAGTGAACAAACAATGAAAGAAATTACAAAGAGATTACAACGCGGTAAAAAATTCTTTCCTGAGTTTCCCTGTACTTCGATCAGTTTAACAAAAACTCTTTTACTTTTAGCGATAAATTATAACAAAAACGTAGATTATCCTTGAAATCTCACTTCTTAGCCAAAAAAGCTCTTGATTTTTTCGCAAAAAAGACTAGAATATCCACTTGCAGAAAGGCACTTCCTGCAGGGCCTTCTGCAAAATACATTTGTGTATGGCAAGGAGATTTTAGATATGAAACTCAAGAATGTTTGCGTTGCTGTTGTTGCTCTGGCTCTGGCTGTTGGCATGACCGCCTGCGGCGGTTCTGCTTCCTCCACTGCTGCATCCTCTTCCGAGGCTGCTTCTACCAGCACTTCTGTTGCTGCTGAGACCGAGGAGAACGCTTCTTCCGCTGTTGCAGAGGAGAACGGTTCTTCTGAGGCTGCTTCCAGCGAGGCCGCTTCTTCTGAGGCCGCTTCCAGTGAGGCTGCTTCCAGCGAAGCTGCTTCTTCTGTTGCAGCTTGATCGCACAGCGCCTAAATTCCAATAAAAGCTGAAGCCGGGCACAGGGAGCCATGAGTTTTCCTGTGCCCGGCTTTTTACAACAAAACGCACCGGATCGTTCAACGAGAACCACCCGGCGCGTTATTTTTTATGCTCCCCAGAACAGGATCCCCAGTCCTGCAGAGAGCAGGATCATCCCAATGGGCGATGGTGCTTTGCCCTTTTTCCGGCGGCAAAGGGCATGCAGCCCCCACAGCAGCAGGAACACCACAATGGAACGGAGATCCGGTGCAATGCCTGCCTTGTCCGCTGCAAATCCGGCCAGCGTAGAAAGCGCCATGTTGACAGCAGTTGCCAGGATCATCGCCACCACACAGGGACGAACGCCGCCAAGAACTGCGTTGACTCCCGCATACTTCATCAGGTTCTGCAGCACCGATGCAACGAGCAGGATAATGACAAAGGACGGCAGCACCACACCCAGCGTCGCACACAGCGCACCCCAGAAGCCGCCCTGTGAAGCGCCGATGAAGGTAGCCATATTGATAGCCAGCGGGCCGGGTGTGGATTCCGACACGGCAATGAAGCTGAGGAATTCGCCTTCCGTCAGCCAGCCGCGTCCTAAGACCGTTTCCCGCACCAGCGAGATCATCCCGTAGCCGCCGCCAAAGGACAGCGCGCCGATCATGAGAAAATTCCAGAAAAGTTCTACATAGATCACGGCTTCTTCTCCCCCTTCCGCAGCTGCTGTACTGCATACACCAGCAGCCCGGCCGCACCGCTGAACAGGATGTAAAAAATGGAAGAGAAGGACACTGCTGCAATGGAACAGCCCACCATCGCTGCCGCAACCGTGGTCAGGATGACAATATTGAAGACGCTGTGTTCCAGCTGCTTCAGCATTTTCAGGCCCGCCGAGAGGATCAGATAGATCACACACACCTGAATGCCGTGGAACGCACTTGCCACCACCGACAGGCGGAGGAACTGGTCAAAGAACAGCGAGATCAGATAAATGACCGCGAAGGACGGAAGACATACCGCCACCGTGGACGCTGCCGCACCTGCCGCACCCTCGATCTTGTAGCCGATATAGGTGGCACTGTTCACCGCCACCGGGCCGGGCGTAGACTCGGCAATTGCCACCATGTCCAGAAATTCTTCTTTTGTCACCCACTTTTTCTCTTCTACAAACTCATTTTGCAGCAGGGCTACCATGGCGTAGCCTCCGCCAAACGTGAACGCTCCAATTTTGAAAAACGTCCAGAAAAGCTCCTTTGTTTTCGACATAGCTTTCTCCTTTCTTGCACCTTATTATATCATTTTTTGTTTTGATATGATATACTTTAATGGAATATGCTGTTTTCTTTGGAAAAAGCAGAAAAAGGAGTTTAGGATATGAAAACAAAATTTGGCATTGTAGGCTGCGGCTTTCTGGGCAACATTGTGGCCGATGCATGGAAGAACGGTCTGCTGCCGGACTATGAGCTGGTGGGCGTGACCAGCCGCACCCGTGCTTCGGCAGAAAAGACTGCCGAAACGGTGGGCTGTGCCGTGTGTGATGATGTGGATGCTCTGCTGACATTGCAGCCGGAATACATCGTGGAGACTGCTTCGGTGGAGGCTGTGCGCGCCATGGCTGTGCCTGTACTGAAAAAAGGCGTGAATCTGGTCATTATTTCCATTGGCGCGTTTGCAGACCTTGATTTTTACGAGCAGGTCAAGGCCGCTGCCGTGGAGGGCGGTGCCAAGGTGCATCTGGCAAGCGGTGCCATTGGCGGCTTTGATGTGCTGCAGACCGTCACTCTGATGGCTGAGGCGCAGAAGCTGGCCGAGACGGCAGGCATTGAGACCCACACCGGAGCCAAGGACTTCCGCAACACGCCGGTATGGGCCGACCACCTGCTGACCGATACCGAAAAGACCACCGTGTTCACCGGCAATGCCAAGCAGGCCATTGCCACCTTCCCCCGCCGCGTGAATGTGGCTGTTGCCACCTCGCTGGCCACCACCGGCCCGGAGACCACCGGCGTGACCATGCACTCGGTACCCGGCTGGGTGGGCGACGACCACTGCATCACCGCCGAGATCGAGGGCGTGAAGGCCGTGGTGGATATCTGCTCTTCCACCAGCGCCATTGCCGGTTGGAGCGTAGTTGCCCTGCTGCGCAACCTCTCCTCCCCCGTATGCTTCTATTAAAGGAGGGCTTTGCAGATGTTCAACAAACTGGTGGCCATTGAGCCGGTAAGCCTGATTCCTTCCGCCGAGGAAGCGCTGCATCAGTACGCAAAAGAAGTGGTGCTGTACCGCGATATCCCGGCCAGCGATGACCAGATCGTGCAGCGCATCGGAAATGCCGATGCCGTGCTTCTGAGCTACACCTCCCGCATGGGCAAAAATGTGATCGAGCGCTGCCCGAATATCCGTTACATCGGCATGTGCTGCAGCCTGTATTCTGAGGAAAGCGCCAATGTGGATATCGCCTACGCCCGCACCCGCGGCATCAAAGTGCTGGGCATCCGGGACTACGGCGACCGCGGCGTTGTGGAGTACGTCCTGCATGAGCTCACCGGCATCCTGCACGGTTTTGGGATGCCCATGCTGCGGGACGAGCCGGTGGAGATCACCGGGCTGAAGGCAGGCATCATCGGGCTGGGTGTGTCCGGCAAAATGATCGCCGACGCGCTGCAGTTCATGGGTGCCGACATTGCCTATTACAGCCGCACCCGCAAGCCGGATGCCGAAGCTGTGGGCATGGCCTATAAGCCGCTGGCACAGCTGCTGACCGAGAGCGAGGTGGTGTTCACCTGCCTGAACAAGAACGTACTGCTGTTGGGCAAGGACGAATTTGCACAGCTGGGTGCAGGCAAGGTGCTGTTCAACACCTCCATCGGCCCGGGCTTTGACTCTGCTGCTCTGGAACAGTGGCTTGCTCTGCCGGGCACCCACTTCTTCTGTGACACCCGTGCCGCTGCCGGCCCGGTGGGTGAAGACTTCTTTGCCCGTGAGAATGTGCATTGCGCGAATGTTTCTGCCGGACGCACCAAGCAGGCTTTTGTGCTGCTGAGCCAGAAGGTGCTGGCAAATATCCGCACTGCACTGGGAAAATGATATAAAAAGGAAACGCTTCCCGGCCGGGGAAGCGTTTCCTTTTAGGCTTTATTCAAAATTGTTGTGATCTCTTCCAGATTCGCCGCAAATCGGATGCCCTGCTGGCGCTGCGGCGTGGAAAGGCCTTTCTCGATCATTTTGGCAAGCAGTGCTTTCAGGCTGTCGTAGTAGCCGCTCAGATTATACAGGATACAGGGCGCGTCCAACTGGCCCAGCGAGACCTTGGACATTACCTCTGCGATCTCTTCCAGCGTGCCGGTGCC